>NZ_PEFF01000001.1:0-2557500 GCF_002754375.1 Variovorax sp. 54 | reverse complement strand
CAGTGGCAAGGTTAACCGAATAGGGAAGCCGTAGAGAAATCGAGTCCGAATAGGGCGATCAGTCGCTGGGTGTAGACCCGAAACCAAGTGATCTATCCATGGCCAGGATGAAGGTGCCGTAACAGGTACTGGAGGTCCGAACCGACTAGTGTTGCAAAACTAGCGGATGAGCTGTGGATAGGGGTGAAAGGCTAAACAAACTTGGAAATAGCTGGTTCTCTCCGAAAACTATTTAGGTAGTGCCTCAAGTATTACCATCGGGGGTAGAGCACTGTTTTGGCTAGGGGGTCATGGCGACTTACCAAACCAAGGCAAACTCCGAATACCGATGAGTACAGCTTGGGAGACAGAGCACCGGGTGCTAACGTCCGGACTCAAGAGGGAAACAACCCAGACCGCCAGCTAAGGTCCCTAAAATTGGCTAAGTGGGAAACGAAGTGGGAAGGCTAAAACAGTCAGGATGTTGGCTTAGAAGCAGCCATCATTTAAAGAAAGCGTAATAGCTCACTGATCGAGTCGTCCTGCGCGGAAGATGTAACGGGGCTAAGCCAGTTACCGAAGCTGCGGATTTGCAATTTATTGCAAGTGGTAGGAGAGCGTTCTGTAAGCCTGTGAAGGTGCGTTGTAAAGCGTGCTGGAGGTATCAGAAGTGCGAATGCTGACATGAGTAGCGTTAAAGGGGGTGAAAAGCCCCCTCGCCGTAAGCGCAAGGTTTTCTACGCAACGTTCATCGGCGTAGAGTGAGTCGGCCCCTAAGGCGAGGCAGAGATGCGTAGCTGATGGGAAACAGGTCAATATTCCTGTACCGATTGTTAGTGCGATGTGGGGACGGATCTTAATAGGTCATCCAGTTATTGGATTATTCTGGTTTAGTTGGATGTAGGCGTGCATTAGGCAAATCCGGTGCACATATACCGAGGCCAACGATCGAGCGGACTTGTCCGTGAAGTGACTGAACGAGGTTCCAGGAAAAGCCACTAAGCTTCAGCTAACAACGACCGTACCGCAAACCGACACTGGTGCGCGAGATGAGTATTCTAAGGCGCTTGAGAGAACTCAGGAGAAGGAACTCGGCAAATTGACACCGTAACTTCGGAAGAAGGTGTGCCCTATTAGTGTGTAGTGAACAACGAAGCATGAATGGGTTGCAAAAAATCGGTGGCTGCGACTGTTTATTAAAAACACAGCACTCTGCAAACACGAAAGTGGACGTATAGGGTGTGACGCCTGCCCGGTGCTGGAAGATTAAATGATGGGGTGCAAGCTCTTGATTGAAGTCCCAGTAAACGGCGGCCGTAACTATAACGGTCCTAAGGTAGCGAAATTCCTTGTCGGGTAAGTTCCGACCTGCACGAATGGCGTAACGATGGCCACACTGTCTCCTCCTGAGACTCAGCGAAGTTGAAATGTTTGTGATGATGCAATCTCCCCGCGGAAAGACGGAAAGACCCCATGAACCTTTACTGTAGCTTTGTATTGGACTTTGAACAGATCTGTGTAGGATAGGTGGGAGGCTTTGAAGCAGGGTCGCTAGATCTTGTGGAGCCAACGTTGAAATACCACCCTGGTGTGTTTGAGGTTCTAACCTAGGTCCATTATCTGGATCGGGGACAGTGCATGGTAGGCAGTTTGACTGGGGCGGTCTCCTCCCAAAGCGTAACGGAGGAGTTCGAAGGTACGCTAGTTACGGTCGGACATCGTGACGATAGTGCAATGGCATAAGCGTGCTTAACTGCGAGACTGACAAGTCGAGCAGATGCGAAAGCAGGACATAGTGATCCGGTGGTTCTGTATGGAAGGGCCATCGCTCAACGGATAAAAGGTACTCTGGGGATAACAGGCTGATACCGCCCAAGAGTTCATATCGACGGCGGTGTTTGGCACCTCGATGTCGGCTCATCTCATCCTGGGGCTGTAGCCGGTCCCAAGGGTATGGCTGTTCGCCATTTAAAGAGGTACGTGAGCTGGGTTTAAAACGTCGTGAGACAGTTTGGTCCCTATCTTCCGTGGGCGCTGCAGATTTGAGGAAGCCTGCTCCTAGTACGAGAGGACCGGAGTGGACACACCTCTGGTGTATCGGTTGTCACGCCAGTGGCATTGCCGAGTAGCTAAGTGTGGAAGAGATAACCGCTGAAAGCATCTAAGCGGGAAACTCGTTTCAAGATGAGATCTGCCGGGGCCTTGAGCCCCCTAAAGAGTCGTTCAAGACCAGGACGTTGATAGGTCAGGTGTGGAAGCGCAGTAATGCGTTAAGCTAACTGATACTAATTGCTCGTGCGGCTTGACCCTATAACTTTGATCAATCTGATCAAGGTGTTATGCCAAGTTGACGCATTCAAAATAATTCGCCAAAAGCTGATTCCAAACTCTATGAATTCGTTTGATTGATCGTGTGATCAATCGGACAACCCTTTATGCCTGATGACCATAGCGATTTGGTACCACTCCTTCCCATCCCGAACAGGACAGTGAAACGAATCAGCGCCGATGATAGTGCGGGTTCCCGTGTGAAAGTAGGTCATCGTCAGGCTCTTACAGCCCAGAAAACCCCAGTCAGCAATGACTGGGGTTTTTTGCTTTGCGCGACGCAAGGACGAAGAGCTCGCAAAACAAGAACAAGCGAATAGACAGACAAAGAAAAAGCGCCAACTCGAAAGAGGTGGCGCTTTTTTATTGCGGCAAACAACGGCCAATCAGGCGTTGCGAACTCCCAAAGCATCGGATTGCGCTGCGCCAACTGCAATCAGCTCCGACAGCAAGTCCGCCGTCAGATCGACCAGCGTCTCACCCGCAAAGAATCGAGCTCGAATCAGCTCGAAATACGGCGTGCCCTCAAGCCACGCTCCCCACTCAGCGTGCGACACCGCATGCAACTCCAGCAGCTTGAACTTCATCAACACCTTCATCGCATGGCGCGCGTGCTTGATCGGGTCTCGCTGCAAGCCAGCTAAACGCCGGCGCGCCGTCTCCAAAGCTCGGTCGACATCGACAAAGACTCCGCCATGACCTGGAATCACCTGCAGGGGTGCCAACTTCTCGATCAAATCGAGCGTAGCTGCGATATCTCCGAACGAAGGTTCGCCCATCAGCTCGGGAAAGGCGATGCCGAACCCGTTTTCCCACAGCGCATCTGCTGAAATCAGGGTCCGCGACACCGGATCGAACAGGATCACCGAATGCGGATCGTGGCCCGGAGCGCCATGCACTTGCCACGCGCTGTCTCCCAGCAGGCATTCAGTGCCTGGCTCGAGCAATCCAGTGAAGCCAAAACGCGGGCAACTCTGCCCCGTTGCAAGAAAACTCAGACCTTGCGCATCCCATCGCTCGACCAGCGCCGCTTCTCCAGGCGGAATGTCCGTTCGCATCGACGGATAGCGCTGCTGCAAAGCCGCATTCCCCCCACAGTGATCACTGTGCAGATGCGTGTTCAGTACCCGATCAAGCGGACGCTCTCCCAACACAGACTCCACCAAGGCCAGCGTCTGATCGGCGTGCGTGGCATACCCCGTGTCCACCAGCGCCGTTTCCCGCGCGCCGACGAACAGGATGTTGTTCGACGACAGCCAGCCCCGTTCGAACACGACGACATTCGCCGGCAGTCCGGCGCTGGCTTCCCCGTGCCCCACGCCGTCAGGCACCGGCGCTGGTGCGCAGCTCGCGCCGCAGGATCTTCCCCACGTTGGTCTTGGGCAGCGACTCGCGGAACTCGATGTGCTTCGGCCGCTTGTAGCCGGTGAGCTGTCCGTTGCAATACTGGAGCACGGCGTCTTCCGTCAGCGTCGGGTCCCTGCGGACCACGAAGACCTTGATGGCTTCGCCTTGCTTCTCGTCCGGCACGCCGACCGCCGCGCATTCGACAACCCCCGGGCACAGCGAGATCACGTTCTCCAGCTCGTTGGGGAACACGTTGAAACCGCTCACGAGAATCATGTCCTTCTTGCGGTCGACGATCCGGCTGTAGCCGTCTTCCTGCATCACGGCGATGTCGCCGGTGCGCATGAAGCCGTCGGCCGTGAAGGCGGCCGCCGTCTCGGCGGGCTGGTTGTAGTAGCCGGTCATCACGTTCGGACCCTTGATGCAGAGTTCGCCCGCCTGGCCGATCGGCAGCGATTGGCCTTCATCGTCTTTGATCGCGATCTCAATGCTCGGCAACGGCAGGCCGATGGTGCCCGTGAACTTCGTGTTCGACACCGGGTTGTTGGTGCCGATCGCGCAGGTTTCGCTCATGCCCCAGCCTTCGATCATCGGGCAGCCGGTGGCCTCGAACCACTTGCGCGCCGTGCCTTCGGAGGCCGCCATGCCGCCGGCCTGCGACACGAACAGCGTGGAGAAGTCGACCGTCTTGAACTCCGGGTGCATCAGCAGCGCGTTGAACAAGGTGTTCACGGCCGGCAGCATGTGGAAGGGCCGCTTCTTCAGCACAGCGACGAACTTGTTGAAGTCGCGCGGGTTCGGAATCAGCGTCATGTGCGAGCCCTGGCGGATCACCAGCAGGCACAGCGTCAGCGCGAAGATGTGATACAGCGGCAGCGCCGCGATGCTGTTGACCTTCGCGAGGTCGCCGGCCCGCGCCAGCGCCGGTGTGAACCAGGCTTCGGCTTGCAGCGTGGCGGCGACGATGTTGCGGTGGGTCAGCACCGCACCCTTCGACAAACCGGTGGTGCCACCCGTGTACTGCAGGAAGGCGATGGAATCGAGCGTGCTCTGGTCGGGTCCGAGCGTGCGCCCGCGGCCATCGGCAATCGCTTGCTTGAACGGCGTGACCGTACGGCCTTCGCTCAGCGGCAGCTTGTAGGGCGGCACCATCTTGGCCAGGTGGCGCACGGCCACCGTGATCCACGTGCCGTACAGCCCGCCGAGCAGGTCGCCCATCGCGGTCATCACCACGTGCTTGACCGGCGTGCGCTCGATCACCTGCTCGAGCGTGGCGGCAAAGTTCTCGAGGACGACGATGGCCGTGGCGCCGGAGTCCTTGAGCTGGTGTTCCAGCTCGCGCGCCGTGTACAGCGGGTTGACGTTCACGCAGGTGTAGCCCGCGCGCAGCACGGCACACATCGTGACCGCAAACTGAGGCACGTTGGGCAGCATGATCGCCACCCGCGCGCCGGGCTCGAGGCCACGCGACTGCAGCCAGGCCCCCATCGCTTTGGAGAGCTCGTCGAGCTCGCCGTACGACATCCAGCGCTCCATGCAGACCGAAAACGGCCGGTCCTTGTAGCGGCCGAAGGCCTCGTCGAACATGTGAGGCAGGGAGCGGTACTGCTCCGGATGAATCTCGTGCGGCACGCCGGCCGGATAGTTCTGTTGCGCGGATGTCTGCATGCAAGCTCCTTTGGCGCGGATTGTGGGAGCCAATGCCTCCCACCCGCCAGCGGGCTTGTCCTAGGGGCGCATGCCGGGTGTCGCGCAGGCGATAGCCGCCGTGTGCGCCCGGGTCATTGCGATGCGATCAGGCGTTGCCGGATTCGCCCGGCAGCAGCACGCCGGCCGGGATGTCGGCCTCGACTTCGAGCGCGCGGTACAGCGGCGTGAAGTCGGGTGCCGTGAGATCGAAGAGCTGCGCGAAGTTCTCGATCACGAAGTAGTTGGCCTGGTAGGTGTCGATCTTGTATTGCGTGCGCATGGTGCGCAGCAGGTCGAGCGGCAGGCGGTGCGGCTCGGGGCTGCGCACCGCGTGCTGCAGCTCGCCGACCGAACTCAGGATGCCGGCGCCGTAGGCGCGCAGGCCCTCGGGCTGGCGGATCAGGCCGAACTCGACCGTGTACCAGTACAGGCGCGCCAGCTTCTCGCCGGCACCCAGCTCGTGTGCCTTCATGCCGCCCTGGCCGTAGCGCTGCACGTAGTCGGCGAAGGTCGGGTCGAACAGCATCGGCACGTGGCCGAACAGATCGTGGAACACATCGGGCTCGACGATGTAGTCGAACTCTTCGGGCTTGCGGATCCAGTCGGTCACGGGGAACTTGCGGTTCGCCAGCAACGTGAAGAAGGGCAGCTCGGGAATCAGCCCCGGCACCGCCACGATCTCCCAGCCGGTGGCGCGGTGCAGGCGCTCGTTGAGCTCCTCGAAGCGCGGGATGCGGTCTTTCACGCCGAGCAGCGGCAGCGCCTGGATGAAGGCGTCGCAGGCCAGGCCCGGCAGCTGCGCGGCCTGGCGTTCGTACAGCCGCTTGTAGGTGTCGTGGTCGGCTGCCGTGTAGCTGGCCCAGTCTTGCGGGCAGGTGTAGTCGGCTTGCACCGAACCGCCGCGCGAGTAGTCGCCGCGCGGCGGGCGATCGGAGGCGCCATAGACGGCGGGGGTGACAACGGCGGCGGGGGTATCCATGGGGCGTCCGGTTTCTCGGGTTATTTGAGCCAGCGGTCCATCACGCGCTGGAAGTCGCCGCCGGCTTGCTGCAGGTGCAGCCATTGGTCGACATACGATTTGAAAGCCACGTCGTCGCGCGGCAGCATCCAGGCCATCTCGCCGTACTGCAGCGGCTTGTCGGGGTTCACCGCGCACAGCCCGGGCTTGAGCTTCTGCTGCGTGATGGCTTCGGCCGATTCGGTGACGAACACGTCGACGCGGTTGGCCAGGATCTCGTCGAAGATCGTGACGTTCTCGCCGTGCAGCGTGAGCTTGGCCTGCTTGAAATTGGTGCGGGCGAAGCGTTCGTTGCTGCCGCCCGGATTGAAGATCACGCGGGTCGACGGCTGGTCGATGGCCGCTACGCTCTGGTACTTGGCCACGTCGGCGCAGCGCGCGATGGGCGTCTTGCCGTTGACCATGTAGGGCGCGCTGAAGAAGGCGCGCTTCTGGCGGTCGGTGGTCACCGACACGCCGCCCACGGCGATGTCGCACTTGCCTGCAGCCAGGTCGGGCAGCAGGTTGGCCCAGGTCGTCTTGACCCACTCGGGCTTGGCGCCGAGGCTGGCGCTGAAGCCCGCCATCAGGTCGACGTCGATGCCTTCGAACGAGGCGTCGGCCTTCTGGAAGCTGAAGGGCCGGTAGTCGCCCGGCGTGCAGATGAGCAGCACCGCCGCCTTCTGCACCGTGTCCAGGTGCGAGGCACCCGGGCCGGCCGCAGGCGGCGCCGAGGCACAGCCCGAGAGCACGACCGCAGCGGCGGCTGCCGCGACGAAGGAAGTGACGACAGTCGAAGAAGACGCGTGGCGCATGCCGGGCTCCAGGGCAGTGGTGAAGCGCCTTATTTTGCGGCGCTCAGCACGCCGCGGCGCATCTGGTCGAGCTCGATGCTCTCGAACAGCGCCTTGAAGTTGCCGTTGCCGAAGCCGTCGTCGCCCTTGCGCTGGATGAACTCGAAGAAGATCGGGCCCAGCTGGTTCTCACTGAAGATCTGCAGCAGCAGTGCGTCCTTCTTGCCGTCGATCAGGATCTTGCGTTTCTTCAGCTCGGCCACGCTTTCGCCGTGCTCGGGAATGCGCTTGTCGATCAGCTCGTAGTACGTGTCGATGGTGTCCAGCAGCGTCACGCCGTTGGCGCGCAGCGCGTCGACGCTCTCGTACAGGTCGTCCGAGCCCATGGCGATGTGCTGGATGCCCTCGCCCTTGTACATGTCCAGGTACTCCTGGATCTGGCCGGCCTGTTCCTTGCCCTCTTCGTTGATCGGGATGCGGATCTTGCCGCAGGGGCTGGTCATGGCCTTGCTCTTCACGCCCGTCACCTGGCCTTCGATGTCGAAGTACTTCACTTCGCGGAAGTTGAAGAGCTTCTCGTAGAAGTTCGCCCACACGTCCATGCGGCCGCGGTACACGTTGTGCGTCAGGTGGTCGATGTAGGTCAGGCCGTTGCCCTTGCGCGTGAGCGCGTCCTGCGACGACACGCCCGGCAGCGCCTCGAAGTCCACGTCGTAGAAGCCGATGTTGCCGATGTCGCCCGGCTGCGCGCCGTTCTTGCCGGGCCAGCGGTCCACCAGGTAGATCAGGCTGTCGCCGATGCCCTTGATTGCGGGAATGTTCAGCTCGCCCGGGCCGGCCTTGTCGGCGAAGCCCCAGGCGCCCAGCGCGGTGGCGCGCTCGTAGGCCTGCTTGGCGTCCTGCACGCGGAAGGCGATGGCGCACACGCTCGGGCCGTGCTCGCGTGCGAAACGCTGGGCGAACGAATCGGGCTCGGCGTTCAGGATGAAGTTGATCGTGCCCTGGCGGTACAGCAGCACGTTCTTGTGGCGGTGCTTGGCGATGGCCACGAAGCCCATGCGCTCGAACACCTGGCCCATCGCGACCGGATCGGGTGCCGCGTATTCGATGAATTCGAAACCGTCGGTGCCCATCGGGTTCTCCCAGGGCGTGAAGGCGGGGGCGTCGGTGTGGCTCATGGGTGCTGTCTCCGAAAAGTGGGGAAAGTTGTGCAGAAAGGAAAACAAAGGCCCGGATTCGGGCCGTGCTGCACTGTAGGTCGGAAGGCTTTCAGGTTTTCTGCGTTTCTGGGCGCCTCTGATGGTCATGACGCATGAAAACTGCAAAAATGGCGAAATGGAAGCACTCGACAAGATCGATCGACTCATTCTGCGCATGCTGCAAGCAGACGGCCGCGCCACCTACGACCAGATCGCCGAGCAGGTCAGCCTGTCGCCCAGCGCCGTGCTGCGGCGGGTCAAGCGGCTTGAAGAGCACAAGGTCATCGACCGCTACGTGGCCCTGGTTCAGCCTGAGGCGGTCGGCCTGGGCCTCACCGCCTACCTGAACGTGCGGCTCGAAAAGCACACCGAAAGCCACAAGCGCAACCCCATGGACCTGTTCCGCGCCAGCGTACAGACCTGGCCCGAGGTGGTCGAGTGCGCCGCGCTCACCGGCGACATGGACTACCTGCTGCGCGTCGTGGTGGCCGACATGGCGCACTACAGCCGCTTCATCATGGACACCCTGCTCAAGCACCCCAGCGTCCAAGACTGCAAGACCAGCTTTGTGCTCGATCGTGTCAAAGCCACAACATCTGTGCCCGTTTAACCACAAATTGGTTGCGTAAAGACCACGGGCTCTGGTATCGAGTCACGAATGCGTCCAGAAAGTGTCCTGATGGGCTTGGTGATTAAGGGAAAACCCTTACATTTGAACCATGCTTACCGCCAAGACCCTCCTCAAAGCGTCTCTCGGCCTCGGCTCTTTCCTGAAGGCGCCGATGGTTGAAGCGCAGCCGCGCGCCGTCAGCGCGCCACCGCCCGTCATGGTGCCGATCCGCTCGATCGGCCCGCGCGAACGCGAGCGCATCGCGCGCCACCTGCTCGACCTGACCCCGCACGACCGCTACCTGCGCTTCGGCTATGCCGCGGCCGACGAACAGGTCTTGCGCTACGTCGAAGGCCTGGACTTCGACCGCGACGAACTGTTCGGCATCTACAACCGCCGCCTCGACCTGATCGCGATGGCGCACGTGGCCTACGCGCCCGGCGACGAGCACAGCGACTGCGCCGAGTTCGGCGTGTCCGTGTCGGCGCATGCCCGCGGCCGCGGCTACGGCGCGCGCCTGTTCGAGCGTGCCGTGGTGGCCGCGCGCAACGAAGGCGTGGGCATGCTCTTCATCCATGCGCTGAGCGAAAACGCGGCCATGCTCAAGATCGCCCGCAACGCCGGCGCCACCGTGGTGCGCAGCGGCTCGGAGTCGGAAGCCCACCTGCAGCTGCCCACCGCCACCTTCGACAGCCGCATGAGCGAGATCGCGCTGGAACACTACGCTGCGGTCGATTTCGCGCTCAAGAGCCGCGCCAAGCAGTTCTGGGCCTTCCTCGCGAGCGTGCAGGAAGTGCGCAGCGGCATGCGCGAAGCCCGCGGCAAATCAGCACCTTGAGCGGGCAGGGCCGGCCTATGCCGGCCGGACGGTAGAGCCTGTCATGCGCAATCCGTTATCCTTGCCTTTCTTCAACTCCGCCCTCCCGCAGTGGCCGACCCTCACCCTGAACGCGCTCCCGTTGAACGGGAAGACAAGCGTGGCTTTCTCCAGAAGCTCGCCGAATTCATCCACCCCGGCCCCGATTCACGCGACGAGCTGATCGAAACCCTCGCCGACGCCGAGGACAACGAAGTGATCGGCGCCGAATCGCGCGTGATGCTCGAAGGCGTGCTGCGCATGGCCGACATGACGGCCGGCGACGTGATGGTCGCCGCCCCGCGCATGGACCTCGTGAACATCGACGCGCCCTTCGATGCGCTGCTGCACTCGGTGATCCAGACCGCGCACTCGCGCTTTCCGGTCTACGAGGGCGAAAAAGAAAACATCATCGGCATCCTGCTCGCGAAAGACCTGCTCAAGCTGCAGCGCGCGCCGGGCCTGAACATTCGCGCGCTGCTGCGTCCGGCCACCTTCGTGCCCGAGAGCAAGGGCCTGAACGACCTGCTGCGTGAGTTCCGCGGCAACCGCAACCACCTGGCCATCGTCATCGACGAGTTCGGCCGCGTGGCCGGCCTCATCACCATCGAGGACGTGCTCGAGCAGATCGTCGGCGAGATCGAAGACGAGTTCGACATCGCCGAAGACGAGGGCGACATCTTCGGCCTGGCCGACCACACCTACCGCGTCTCGGGCGACACGCCCATCGAGCGCGTGGCCGAGGCTTTCGGCATCGTCTTCAACGAAGAACAGCTGAGCGAAGACTTCGACACCATCGGCGGACTCATCGCGCACGAGATGGGCCACGTGCCCAAGCGCGGCGAGCACCACGCCATCGGCGGCTTCGACTTCGTCGTGCTGCACACCAAGGGCGGCGCGGTGCGCTGGTTCCGGGTGTCGCCGGCGCGCGGCGGCGACGCGGCCGACTGATGCCGGCGCCCGCAGCAGCGGCCCCGGCCCGCGTCTCGCCATCTTCTTCCCCTTCCTCCGCCGCCAGCGGTTTCCTGCGCCTGCTCGGCTTCGGCCTCGCGGGCGTGGCGCAGGCCCTGTCCATCGCATGGCCC
Source organism: Variovorax sp. 54 (assembly GCF_002754375.1). Taxonomy (NCBI): domain Bacteria; kingdom Pseudomonadati; phylum Pseudomonadota; class Betaproteobacteria; order Burkholderiales; family Comamonadaceae; genus Variovorax; species Variovorax sp. 54. Next base: position 2,546,616 of record NZ_PEFF01000001.1, on the reverse strand, counting down.
GGCGACGGCCGCCCGTTGTGGTGGTTGCAGCTGCTGTCGCTGGCCGCGCTGGTCTGGTTGCTCGACGGCCTGCGCGCGCAGGGCGCGGGCTGGCGCCGCGCCGGCCTGCACGGCTGGGTGTTCGCGACCGCGTGGCTCACCGGCAGTTTCTGGTGGCTCTTCATTTCGATGCACACCTACGGCGGGCTGCCGGCGCCGCTGGCGGTGATCGCCGTGCTCGCGCTGGCCGCGGCACTGGCGCTCTACTACGCCGTGGCCTGTGCCTGGTTCGTGGTGCGCGGGCCGGCGGGGCGCATCGCGGGCGCCTTGGTGTTCGCCGCGCTGTGGACGCTGGCCGAGCTCGTGCGCGGCAGCTGGTTCACCGGCTTTCCCTGGGGCGCGGGCGGCTATGCCCACGTTGAGGGCCCATTGGCCGCGCTGGCGCCGTGGGTCGGCGTGTACGGCATCGGCGCGGCGGCGGCACTGACCGTGGCGCTGGTCGCGCGACGCCTGCCGCTGCGCGGCGTGGTGCCGGCGGCGCTGGCCGCGGTGCTGCTCGCCGCGGTCTTCGTGCTGCCCAACATCGTCTCGCCGCTGCCTGCTGATGCGCGCGGCGCGCAGGGCACCGCCGGCACGCTGCAGGTTGCGCTGCTGCAGGGCAACATTCCGCAGGACGAGAAATTCATTCCGGGCGGCGGCATCGAAACCGCACTGCGCTGGTACGCCGAACAGCTGCGTGATGCCAAGGCCCAGCTTGTGGTCACGCCCGAAACCGCACTGCCGCTGCTGCCGCGCCAGTTGCCCGCCGGCTACCTCGACGCCATCCAGGAACGCTACGGCCAGCCGGGCACGCAGCAGGCGGCCATCGTCGGCCTGCCGCTCGGCGACGGGCCCGGCACGTACCGCAACGCCGTGCTGGGTTTCCTGCCCGGCGCGACGCAGCCTTACGCGTACAGCAAGCACCACCTCGTGCCCTTCGGCGAATTCATTCCGCCGGGCTTTCGCTGGTTCATCCGCATGATGAGCATCCCGCTCGGCGACTTCGAGCGCGGCGGGCTCGCGCAGGCGCCCTTCGTCTGGCAGGGCCAGCGCATCGCGCCCAACATCTGCTACGAAGACTTGTTCGGCGACGAGATCGGCGCGAACTTCCGCGACGAGGCCACGGCGCCGACCATCCTGCTCAACGTCAGCAACATCGCCTGGTTCGGCGACTCGGCCGCCATCGACCAGCACCTGGCCATCTCGCGCATGCGCGCGCTCGAGTTCGCGCGGCCGATGGTGCGTTCCACCAACACCGGCGCCACCGTGGTGATCGACGCTGCAGGCCGCGTCACGCACCAGCTGCCACGCCTCACGCGCGGCGTGCTCGAAGCGCCGGTCGAAGGCCGGCGCGGGCTCACGCCCTTCGCGCGCTGGGTGGCGCCGTTCGGCCTGTGGCCGTTGTGGATCACGGCGCTGGCCGTGATGGCCATCGCCTTCGCGCTGGGGCGCCGGCGGGGCTGAACGGGCGGCGCTTCGGTGTCGCCGTCGCCCGACCGCGCCGAACGGCAACCTTCTTCTTCTCTTTTCAGGCGCCACGCATGACCGCATGCCATGCCGGCATGCGACGGCCCTGCACGCGGGCATGGTTCATGTATCTTCCTCGCCGCCTCGAGAAACATTCTCAAACCAAGGAGCCCGTATGTACTTTTCTCCCCATTTCCGTGCCTTCGCGGCCGGTGCCGTACTGCTCGCGGCCAGCGCGCTCGCGCAGGCCCAGCAGGCGCTGCCCAACGTGGTGATCCTGGCGACCGGCGGCACCATCGCCGGTGCCGGCGCGTCGGCCGTCAACAGCGCGACCTACGCGGCCGCCAAGGTCGGCGTCGAGAAGCTGATCGCCGGCCTGCCCGAGCTGGCCAAGGTTGCCAACGTGCGCGGCGAGCAGGTGTTCCAGGTGGCCTCCGAAAGCCTCACCAACGACAACCTGATGACGCTGGCCAAGCGCGTCTCGGCGCTGTCCAAGCAGTCGGACGTCGACGGCATCGTCATCACCCACGGCACCGACACGCTGGAAGAAACCGCCTACTTCCTGACGCTCACCGTGCACACCAACAAGCCGATCGTGGTGGTCGGTTCGATGCGCCCGGGCACGGCCCTGTCGGCCGACGGTGCGCTCAACCTGTACGACGCCGTGAACGTGGCGGGCAGCAAGGACGCGATGGGCAAGGGCGTGCTCGTGACGATGGGCGACAACATCGACAGCGGCCGCGACGTGAGCAAGAACGTCAACATCAAGACCAGCGCGTTCTCCAGCCAGTGGGGTCCGCTGGGCATGATCGTCGAGGGCAAGAACTACTGGTTCCGCGCACCGGTCAAGCGCCACACCATGAACTCGGAGTTCGATATCGACACCATCACCGCGCTGCCGCCGGTCGAGATCGCGATGGGCTACGAAGGCGTGTCGTCGGTGGCCATCGATGCGATCGCCAAGAGCGGCGCCAAGGCGCTGATCCACGGCGGCACGGGCAATGGCTCGGTGGCCGACCGCATCGTGCCGAACCTGCAGAAGGCGCGCACCGACGGCGTGATCGTCATCCGCAGCTCGCGCGTGCCCGACGGTTTCGTGATCCGCAACGCCGAGCAGCCCGACGACAAGTACGACTGGGTGGTGGCGCACGACCTGCGCCCGCAGAAGGCACGCATCCTGGCGATGGTGGCTTTGACCAAGACCAACAACACCAAGGAACTGCAACGCATCTTCTGGGAGTACTGATCTCAGGTCAGCGCGCGGTGCGGCGCTTGCGGTGCCGCGCGTATTCCAGGCTGCTCACGCACACGAGCAGCCAGCCCAAACCGGTCAGCAGGCCGGCCGCGACATCGCTCGCGAAGTGCACCTGCAGGAAGATCCGGCTGCAGGCGATGGTGACGATGGCCGCCACCGCGGCCATGGCGGCCGGCACATGCCAGCGCGCCGGCAGCAGCCGCAGCGCCAGGTACAGCAGCATCCCGTAGCTCACGATCGCGCCCGAGCTGTGGCCGCTCGGAAAGCTGAAACTCGTTTCCAGTGCCAGCCCGTGGTCATGCACCGGCCGGGCCCGCGCGAAGATGTGTTTGAGCGCGGGGTTCAGCACCACGATGCCGCCGAGCGCGGTCACCCAGCCCAGTGCCAGCCCGCGGTGCGCGTTTCGCCAGAGCAGCAGCGCGACCACCCCGCACACGGGCGCGAGCAGTTGCGCATCGCCCAGGTGCGTGAGCCAGCTGAAGCTCACGAGCGCGCCCCACGGCACGTGGGCGCCGATGGCGTCGGCGAGCGCCTGGTCGGCGCGGCCCATGGTGCGTCCGTCGCCGAGGTGCGAGGCGATCCAGGCGACCAGCACCGCCGCCGCAAGGATCAGCACGAAGCCCAGGCCCAAACCAAGCGCCAGGCGCGATTCATCGGGCTCGCCGGTGTCGGGCAAAGGATGGCGCCGCTGCAGCATCCGGCAGGCGAGGCCGGCGCCGAGCACCGACACGGTCAGCGCGAGCGCGAACCAGGCCAGGGCGTGTTCGCCCAGCTGTTGTGCGAGAAGAATCAAGGGGGAAGAAGAAAGAAGAAGGGTGTCCGCTGAAGGCATGCGGCGCAACCCTAAGGGCCCGCCGCGCGGCTGGCAAGCGGAAGCCGTAACAGGTCAACGGGCATGAAGGCCTTGTCGGCTGCCGAGTGGTCCCAGCGTTCGACCACGCAGACGCGCTGCGCGCCGTCGCCGGTCGATTCCGTGCGCAGCACGTTCACCGAATTCGGCGCGTCCCAGCGCACGCGCGTCGACACGGCGGTGCCGGCCTGCACCGCCCAGGCGGTGGGCGGACAGCCTTGAAAGTGCTCGTCCAGCGGGCGCACGAAAGGCAGGTGGATGTGGCCGCCGACGATCAGGTCGGCGCCCGCCGCCGTCCAGCGCGCCACCGCCGCCTCGCGCCCGTGCAAGCGGTTCTGTCGGTCTTCAGGCCGCGTCACCAGCACCGGTTGGTGCGTCACGACCACGCGCACCTGCCGGGGCGTGGCGCTCGCCAGCCGGGCCGCGACGCGCTCGACCTGCGCGAGCGACACCTCGCCGTCTTCGTGCCGGTACCAGCGCGTCGTGTTGACCGTGACCACCAGCCAGTCGTCGCAGGCGAACACCGGCTCCAGATCAGGACCGAAGGCTTCTGCGTAGCGACCGTAGGGCGCAAAGACGCGCGCCGCCAGCTGGCACAGCGGAATGTCGTGGTTGCCCGGAATCGCGACCACCGGCGCCGCGAGCCGGTCGGCGAAAGCGCGCGCCGCCGCGAACTGGCGGCGCGTGGCGCGCTGCGTGATGTCGCCCGACAGCAGCACCGCCTGCGGTGCCAGCGCGTGCGCGAGGCGTTCGAGCGCCTGCAGCACCTCGGGCTGCTCGGTGCCGAAGTGCGGGTCGGACACTTGCAGCAGGCAGCTCATGGCCGCGCCGCCTCCAGCTCGGGCGCGCTGTCGGGCCGCACCAGCCACAGCGGGTCGGGCGCCACGCGGAACAGCAGGGGCATGTCGACCCAGTCGATCTCGCCGTCGGTCGCGATCTTCACGCGGCGCGGCGTGCGCAGCCGGCCGGCTTTCACCGTCATCGACTCGAAGGGAAAGCTCAGCACCTCGTCGGCGTCGCCCAGCCGCCCGAGCGCGCCGCGCACCAGCAGCCCCGGCATCGCCAGCAGGCCGACCGGCTTGAGCGCCACCGCCGTCAGCTGGCCCTGCTCGGGCGCCTCGGCGTGCTCGACGCCCGCCTGCATCAGCTGCAGCGGGTTGTTGCCCACGAACAGCGTGGGCGTGCGGATGTCGCGCTCGTGGCCGTGCGAGGCAATGCGCAGCTGCCAGTGACGATGGCGCCCGCGCAGCACGGTCAGCAGGCCCGAGTAGAAGGCGATCCAGCGGTGGCGGCCGAAGCGCGCCTTGTGGGTTTCGCGCTCTTCCAGCAGGTCGGCATACAGGCCCATGCTGGCATTGACGAGGAACACGCGGTCGTTCACCAGCCCCACCTGCACGGGCCGCGGCTGTTGTGTCAGCAATACCTGCAGCGCCTGCGCCGTGTCGCGCGGGATGCCGTGGGTGCGGCTGAAATAGTTGAAGGTGCCCTGCGGCAGCACGCCGAAAGGGCAGCCACTGCCCAGCGTGGCCTGGGCCACGGCGTTGATGGTGCCGTCGCCGCCCGCGGCCACCACCACGCCGCCCACGGCCCGGGCGCGCTCGACCGCTTCGCGCGCCAGCGCCTGCACGCGGCCGGGGCCGTCCACGAGGAACACGCGGTGCCGGCGGCCGTCTGCCGCGAAGGCGTCGTCGATGACCTGGCGGGCCTGCGCGGCGCTCTCGCTGCCGGAGCCGGCATTGAGCACGATGAAAAAGGAAGTGTCGGGTCCGATGTGGGGCGGTGCCATGCAGTGAGAGAGGGGGAAAGCGCAGGAAAGTGCCGAAAGCGGCGGGAAACGCAAAAAAGCGCGCGGGGCCGGGCTTTGTCCCACGTCCGCGCGGGCTGTTGCGGCAGCCGGCATCCCGAGCGGCTGTGGGAGAGTTGCCCTCCCGCGAACGTAAAATCGTCCGCTTTCGCGGCCTGTGCCGCGCCACCGTCCCGTCCAATGTCCGGCCCCCGACGCCGGCCAGCTTCATGTTGACCTTCCAGCAAATCATTCTCAAACTGCAGTCGTACTGGGCCGACAAGGGCTGTGCGCTCCTGCAACCGTACGACATGGAAGTGGGCGCAGGCACCTCGCACACCGCCACCTTCCTGCGCGCGCTCGGCCCCGAGCCCTGGAAGGCCGCCTACGTGCAGCCCAGCCGCCGCCCCAAGGACGGCCGCTACGGCGAGAACCCCAACCGCCTGCAGCACTACTACCAGTACCAGGTCGTGCTCAAGCCCGCGCCCAGCAACATCCTGGAGCTCTACCTCGGCAGCCTCGAGGCCCTGGGCTTCGACCTGAAGAAGAACGACATTCGCTTCGTCGAAGACGACTGGGAGAACCCCACGCTCGGCGCCTGGGGCCTGGGCTGGGAGGTCTGGCTCAACGGCATGGAAGTGACGCAGTTCACCTACTTCCAGCAGGTCGGCGGCATCGACTGCAAGCCCATCACCGGCGAGATCACCTACGGCCTGGAGCGCCTGGCCATGTACCTGCAGGGCGTGGACAACGTCTACAACCTCACGTGGACCGACGGCCTGAGCTATGGCGACGTCTACAAGCAGAACGAGGTCGAGCAGTCGACCTACAACTTCGAGCACAGCGACGCCGAGTTTCTGTTCACCGCCTTCAACGCGCACGAAAAGCAGGCCAAGCACCTCATGACCGAGCAGCTCGCGCTGCCGGCCTACGAGCAGGTGCTCAAGGCCGCCCACAGTTTCAACCTGCTCGACGCGCGCGGTGCCATCAGCGTGACCGAGCGCGCGGCCTACATCGGCCGCATCCGCAACCTCGCGCGCAGCGTGGCGCAGAGCTACTACGACAGCCGCGAACGCCTGGGCTTCCCGATGGCCCCGCGCGAATGGGTTGCGCAGATGCCCCCGAAGAAAGCCGCCTGAGCGATGACGACCCCCATGAACAAGAACTCCCTCCTGGTCGAACTGTTTGTCGAAGAGCTGCCGCCCAAGGCGCTGAAGAAGCTCGGCGAGGCCTTTGCCGGCGTGCTGCGCGAACAGCTCGTGGCACAAGGCCTGGCCGAGGCCGGCTCGGTGCTCACACCGTATGCCTCGCCGCGCCGCCTGGCCGCGCACCTCACGCACGTGGCCGAGCGTGCCGCCGACAAGGCCGTGTCGCAAAAGCTCATGCCCGTGGCCGTGGGGCTCGACGCCTCGGGCCAACCGACGCCCGCGCTGCTCAAGCGCCTGGCCGCCCTCGGCGCCGACGCCTCGGCCGTGCCTGGCCTCAAGCGCGCCATGGACGGCAAGGCCGAAGCCCTGTTCTACGAAAGCACGGCCAAGGGCGCCACGCTGGCCGAAGGCCTGCAGAAGGCCCTGGCCGAAGCCATCGCCAAGCTGCCGATTCCGAAGGTCATGAGCTACCAGCTCGAAAGCGGCTGCGAAATGCCGGGCTGGAGCAGCGTGAGCTTCGTGCGCCCCGCGCACGGCCTCGTGGCGCTGCATGCCGACACCGTGGTGCCCATCGAGGCGCTGGGCCTGAAGGCCGGCCGCGAGACGCACGGGCACCGCTTCGAAGCAGCGGTCGACCCCGTGGTGCTGCGCGATGCCAACAGCTACGCCCTGCAACTGCAGGACGACGGTGCCGTCATCGCCAGCTTTGAAGCGCGCCGCGCCGAAATCGCGCGCCAGCTCGCAGCGGCTGCGGTCAAGGTCGGCGGCGGCTCGGTGCCGATCCACGACGACGCGCTGCTCGACGAAGTGACCGCGCTGGTCGAACGCCCCAACGTGCTGGTGTGCAGCTTCGAGCCCGAGTTCCTCGAAGTGCCGCAGGAGTGCCTCATCCTCACGATGAAGGCCAACCAGAAGTACTTTCCGCTGCTCGACGCGCAAGCCAAGCTGACGAACAAGTTCCTCGTCGTCAGCAACATCACGCCCGACGACGCCAGCGCGGTCGTCCAGGGCAACGAGCGCGTCGTGCGCCCGCGCCTGGCCGACGCCAAGTTCTTCTTCGACCAGGACCGCAAGAAATCGCTGGCCTCGCGCGTCGAGTCGCTGGGCAAGGTCGTCTATCACAACAAGCTCGGCACGCAGGGCGAACGCGTGCAGCGCGTGATGCACATCGCGCGCGGCATTGCCGAGAAGCTCGGCGACACCACGCTCGCCGCGCAGGCAACCCAGGCCGCCCAACTGGCCAAGGCCGACCTCGTGACCGACATGGTCGGCGAGTTCCCCGAGCTGCAGGGCACCATGGGCCGCTACTACGCGCTGCACGACGGCCTCGATGCGGCCGTGGCCGACGCCATCGAAGACCACTACAAGCCGCGCTTCGCCGGCGACGAGCTGCCGCGCAACAGCGTGGGCCTCGCGGTCGCGCTGGCCGACAAGCTCGAAACGCTGGTCGGCATGTTCGGCATCGGCAACCTGCCCACCGGCGACCGCGACCCGTTCGCGCTGCGCCGCCACGCGCTGGGCGTGATCCGCATGCTGATCGAGAAAGACCTTGCGCTGGGGCTCGACGCCCTGCTGCAGGACGCCGCTGCGCAATTCAGCGCCATCGACGGTTTCGACAGCAGCAAGGCCACGGTCGAGCTGCGCGACTTCATCCTCGACCGCCTCGCTGGCAGCCTGCGCGAGCAGGGCGCCAGCGCCCAGGAAGTCGACGCCGTGCTGGCCCCGCTGCCGCAGCGCCTGGGCGAAGTGCCCAAGCTGCTGGCGGCCGTGCGCGCCTTCGCCGCACTGCCCGCCGCCGCCGCGCTGGCTGCCGCCAACAAGCGCATCGGCAATATCCTGAAGAAGGCGCCCGAAGCCGACGCCCACGTCAGCGAGCTGCTGCTGCAGGAGCCCGCCGAGAAAGCGCTGCACGCCGCCATGGCGCAGGTCGTGCCCGCTGCCAACGCCCAGTTCGACGCGGGCGACTACACCGGCTCGCTGCAGACACTGGCCGCGCTGCGCGAACCGGTCGATGCGTTCTTCACCGACGTGATGGTGAATGCCGAGCAGGCCGACCTGCGGCTGAACCGCCTGGGCCTGCTGATGTCGCTGCACGCCGCGATGAACCGCGTGGCGCAGCTCGAGCGGCTGGCTGTCTGATCCTTCTGGCAACCTCACCATGGGTGGCTCCGCCATGAAACTCGTCATCCTCGACCGCAACGGCACGATCAACGTGCACCGCGAAGATTTCGTCAAGAGCGACATCGAGTGGACGCCGCTGCCCGGTGCGCTCGAGGCCGTGGCGCGGCTCAACCATGCGGGCTGGCACGTGGTGGTCGCGTCGAACCAGTCGGGCCTGGGCCGCGGGCTGTTCGACATGGCTTCGCTCAATGCCATGCACGCCAAGATGCACAAGATGCTCGCGGCCGTGGGCGGCAAGGTGGATGCGGTGTTCTATTGCCCGCACAGCCCCGACGAGGGTTGCGACTGCCGCAAGCCCAAGGACGGGCTGTTCCTTCAGATCGGCGACCGCTTCGGCATCGACCTGAAGGGCGTGCCGACCGCGGGCGACAGCCTGCGCGACCTGCAGGCCGGCGCGTCCGCCGGCTGCGAACCGCACCTGCTGCTCACGGGCATGGGCGCGGCCTGCCGCGGGGTTCACCCGTTGCCTTCCGAATATCCGGCGGACACGAGGGTGCATGACGACCTCGCCGCCTTTGTCGACTTTTTGCTCGCGCGCGAAGCGCGGGCTGCACTGCAGGTGGCTGTCTGATGGCGTTTATCCGTTCCGTTCTCCACGCCCTGTGGATGCTTGTCACCGTGGTGCCCTGGGGCATCATCATGTGCGTCTGCTCGCTCTGGACGCGCGGCATTCCGCTGTACTGGATGGCCGCGCGCTGGCTCGGCTGGGCGGTCGACGGCGCGCGCGTCATCATGGGCATCCGCACGCGCGTGACCGGCATGGAAAACCTGCCGACCGACCAGCTCGCCGGTGCCGTGCTGCTGGTCAAGCACCAGTCCACGTTTGAAACCTTCCTCATGCCCACGCTGATGCCGCACCCGCTGGCCTACGTGTTCAAGAAGGAACTGATCTACGTGCCCTTCTTCGGCTGGGCCATGGCCCGGCTGGACATGATCCACATCGACCGCAGCCAGCGCGCGCAGGCCTTCAACAAGGTCGTGAGCCAGGGCCGCAAGCTGCTCGCGCAGGGCATCTGGATCATCATGTTCCCCGAAGGCACGCGCATTCCGCGCGGCCAGAAGGGCACCTACAAGAGCGGCGGCACGCGCCTGGCCTGCGAAACCGGCGTGCCCGTGATTCCGATCGCGGTGACGTCGGCCAAGGTCTGGCCGCGCAAGGCCTTCGTGAAGCGTCCCGGTGTGGTCGACGTGTCGATCGGCCCGGCGATCTCGAGCGTGGGCCGCAAGCCGGACGAGCTGATGCGCGAAGTCGAAGCTTGGATCGAGGCCGAGATGCGCCGCCTCGATCCCGAGGCCTACAGCGACAGCCCGGCGCAGCCGCAGCAGACGTTGCCGCGCGAAGCGGGCTGACGCACTGCCTCTACCTGTTCTGAATCGGGCCCGACATGCGGGGAATGCTGCAGTTCACGATGGACCTCTTCGAGGGGCTGGGGAGCACGCCGGCGCCTGCTGCTGCGCCGCCCAGGCGGCCGCGGAAGAAGGCGCCAGCGCCTGTGCCGCCCGCTGCTCCCGTGCCGGCTGTCACCCCTTCATCCATTGGACCCGTTGATCCGCGTCCTGCGGTGCCGTTGGCTGACACGCTGACGCTGGCGAATTTCACACACCCACAAGCCACGCGTGAAGTGGTGCTGGGGTCGGCGCGGGTGGCCTATGAGTTCAAGCGCGGGCAGCGCAAGACGATCGGTTTTCTTGTGGGCGCCGAAGGCTTGTCGGTGCGTGCGCCGCGGTGGGTCACGCTGCGGGATGTCGATGCGGCGGTGCGGGAGAAGGCCGACTGGATTCTGCGCAAGCTGGCGGAGACGCAGCAGCGCAATGCGCGTGTCGAGGCGACGCGGATTGCTTGGGAAGACGGGGCGGAGTTTCCTTTTCTTGGCGAGCTGGTGGTGATCCGGCTTGATCCGAAGCACGGGTTCGCGAGCGTTGGCGGGACGCTTGATCCTGCCGTTGAAGTTGGCGGGCCGCGTACTTTGCGGTTGGCTGTGGCGCAGAACGCTGCGGCTTCGCAGATTCGGGATGCGGCGCAGGCCTGGCTGATGCGGCAGGCGCGGAAGCTGTTCATCGAGCGGCTGGATCACTTTGCGCCGCTGCTTGGCGTGTCATGGCAGAAGCTGTCGCTCTCTAACGCTGCTACGCGGTGGGGGAGTGCGAGTGCGGATGGGTCAATTCGGTTGAACTGGCGGTTGATTCACTTTCGCCTGTCTGTGATCGACTACGTTGTGGCGCATGAGCTGGCGCATCTGCGGGTGATGGACCATTCGCATCGGTTTTGGGAGACTGTTGAGAGTGTTGTGCCTGATTACGGGGCGCTTCGGCAGCAGTTGAAGGATGAGGCTGTGCCTCGGTGGGGCTGATCTTTCTCTTTTGCTTCCCGAGGCCGGGAGTTCCGCCCGGCGGCGGACTTACTTTCTTTTGCTTCGCCAAAAGAAAGTAAGCAAAGAAAAGGCGACCCCACTGTCTGCGTCCCTCCGCTTCGCTGCGGGCAACCTGCGGTGCTCGCGTTTCGCGGGGTCTCGCAGAACTCGCTTCGCTCAAACAGCTGCGAGCCCTGATCCGCGAAACGCTGCGCTCCTCGGCGCATACAGAGGGGATTTGGATACCAAGCGGGCCGTCGCTTCGCTCGGCCTGGGAACTTCCAACAGCCGGATGCCACCGTCGCTCTCGCAGATTGCTGCGCGAGCCATTCGCGCTGCGACACGCCCACCTTATGCGCGAACAGCTCTGGCCCTGGCTCGGCTCCTGCACTTGCACTTGTGTCTGCGCTCACGGCAAGGCCAACGCGATTCCGAATGCCAACCGCCGCAGGCGCGAAGCGCCTGCGGCGGCTTGGTGGCCGAGCGAAGCGATGGCCCGTCGGTATCCCAACCCCTTCTGTATGCGCCGAGGAGCGGAGCGTTTCGCGGATCAGGGCTCGCAGCTGTTTGAGCGCAACGCAGTGGAGCGAGTTCTGCGAGACCCCGCGAAACGTGAGCACCGCAGGTTGCCCGAAGCGAAGCGCAGGGACGCAGACAGCAGGGTCGCCTTTCTTTTGCCTACGTTTCTTTGGCGAAGCAAAGAAAAGTAGGTCGCCCGCCGGGGCGAGACCCGGCCTCGGAACACAAAGGCCTAGCGAGCGTGCGTGACCCCACCGTCCACAACAAGCGTAGACCCCATCACATAGTCCCCAGCCCGCGACGCCAGAAAAATAGCCGCCCCAGCCATATCTTCAGGCGTGCCAATGCGCCCAGCGGGAATGCGCCCCTTCACTTCATCCCCGTGATCCCGCGCATCCTTGTTCATATCCGAAGCAAACGCCCCCGGAGCAATCGCACTCACCACGATCCGGTCCTGCGCCAACCGCAGCGCCATCCGCCGAGTCAGCTGAATCAACCCCGCCTTGCTAGCCGCATACGAATACGTCTCTTGAGGATTCACAGAAATCCCGTCAATAGAAGCAATGTTGATCACCTTAGACAAATGATCCGTAGCAGCCTTCTTGAGCATCGGCGTCAACGCCTTGGTCAGGAAGAAGGGCGTCTTCAAATTCAGGTCGACGACCTTGTCCCACCCACTCTCAGGAAACTCCTCATACGGCGCCCCCCAAGCAGCCCCAGCGTTGTTGACCAAAATATCCAGCGACCCTTCATGCTTCGCATAAGCATCGACCAGCGCCTGAGCCCCTTCCAAAGTCGAAACATCGGCAGGCAACGACACGCAATGCCCAAAAGCCGACAGCTCCTTCGCCGTCTGATCGCAAGCCGCAGCCTTGCGCGCCGAGATGTACACACGCGCGCCCTGCGCCAGAAAGCCCTCCGCAATCATGCGACCGATGCCGCGCGAGCCGCCGGTGATCAAGGCGCTGCGGCCCTTCAGCGAGAAGAGTTGGGTGGTGTCCATGTGCGTTTGTCTCCTGAGTGGTGAAAGAGAGGAAGTTCAATTCCCGTCAGGAGAAAGCTTAGTGCGCGATCCGCCCGCGCTGCGTCACCTAGGCGGCAGGCAGCGCCAGCCGGCGAGGGCTCTCGAAGGTGCGCAAGGCACCGCTCAGCGGGTCGATGAAGGCCAGCGACCGGGCCAGCAGCTGCAGCGGCTTGTCGAAGTCGTCGTTCCCCGCGGGCTGCAGCGTGGGATAGAACGGGTCGTTCACGATCGGCAAACCCAGTGCCTGGCAATGCACGCGCAGCTGGTGCTTGCGGCCCGTGACGGGAGAAAGCTCCAGCAGCGCATGGCCGTCGCGCGCCTCGCGCAGCACGATGCGGGTTTCGGAATTCGGCTCGCCGGGCGCTTCGCGCATGCGCATGAAGTGATCGTCGTCCACCAGCCGGCTGCGGTACACGGCGGGCACCGACGACACGCCCTCGTGCCACGGCACCACAGCCTCGTAGTGCTTGTCGATGCGCCGCTCGGGGAACATCGCCTGGTAGATGCCGCGCGTTTCGGGGCGCACCGAGAACAGCACCAGCCCCGAGGTGTTGCGGTCGATGCGGTGCAGCGGCACGAGGTCGTCCAGCCTGAGCTTGCGCTTCAGGCGCACCAGCAGGCTCTGCTGCACGTACTTGCCGGTGGGCGTGACGGGCACGAAGGGCGGCTTGTCGACCACCACGAGGTTGTCGTCCTGGTGCAGCACCTGCTCTTCAAAAGGGATGGACGTCTCGGCGTCGAGTGCGCGGTAGTAGTACACGCGCAGCGGCGACTGGTAACGGCGCGTCGCGGTGACGGGCGCGCCGTGCTCGTCGCACACGTCGTTCGCTTCAATGCGCGAGAGCCAGGCCTCGCGCGAAATGGCGGGAAAGCGCTCGGCGAGAAAGTCGGCGATGGTGGGCCAGGGGCCGTAAGGCAGCGAGACACAACTCGGGCTCACGCCGTCACGCGTGGGCATGGGGACGACGTAGCGGGGGCGGGTCATGGTGTGGCAGCGCCCAGCTCTGACAGCACCTCGGCGAACAACGGCCGTGCCGCCACGTCGACCTGCAGGTAGCGTGCCGCGAGCGTGGTCAAGGGCGAAGAAGAAGCGGCATCGTCACAGCGCTCGGCCAGTTCTTCGAGCAGGCAACCGAATGCGCGCATCTCCACGCCTTGCAGCGCCTTCGCATGCGCCGGGTCGAGCGCGCCGGTCATCCAGGCCGCGCCGAAGTCGCCGAGCCGCCCGCCGTCCTGAGCGTGCCACAGGATGTTGTGGGCATACAGGTCGCCATGCAGCAGGCCGCGCGCATGCAGGTGCGCCATGGCCGCCGCGATGTCGCGCGCGATGCGCAGCGCGGTGTCGGTCGTCCAGCGTGCGTCGTCGCCGTAGACGTCACGGGTGCACGAGGCCAGGCTCGGCGGGCCGGCGAGGGTGATGAACGACGGCGGCACCAGCGCCATCACCAGGCCTTCGGTGCCGTCGGGGTGGCCGTCGATACGTCCTTGCGCGGCGATCAGCGTCGGGTGCGCGCCGGCCGCGATGCAGGCCGCCATCTCGCTGTGCGGCCAGCCGTCGCTGGTGACGGCGCCCTTGAACAGCTTCACCGCCACGGGCAGGGCGGCGTCGTCGGGTGTGGCCAGCGTGGCGCGGTGGATCACGCCCGAGGCGCCTTCACCGAGCTTCGGGCCGAGTGTCAGGTTGCGCCAGTCGACATGCGGCACGGTGGGCGCGTCGATGGCTGCGTCTTCGGTCGGCGCATCGAACGGGTTGCCCGCGCACGCCAGCCAGGCCAGGCGCGGCAAGGTGTGCAGCCACTCGGGCAGCGCCTCGAAGCGGTTGGCCGACAGGCGCAGCAGCTCGATCTGCCGGCAGCGGGCCACCGACGGCGGCAGCGCGCGCAGGCGGTTGCCGGCCAGCATCAGCTTCTGTAGGCGGGTGCAGTCGCCGAGCGTGTCGGGCAATTCTTCGATCGCGTTGTCGGTCAGGATCAGCCAGCGCAGCGAGGGCGGCAGCGCCTCGGCGGGCACGTGGGCGATGCGGTTGGCCTTGAAGCCCACGATGTCGAGCTGGCGGCACTGGCCGAGGGACGCGGGCAGTTCGGTGAACCGGTTGTCGGAACAGAACAGCACGCGCAGCTTGTGCAGGCGGCCCAAATCATCGGGCAATGTGCTGAGCGCATTGCCCGTGAGGTTCAGCGTTTCGAGGGTATCGGCGAGCGCAAAAATCTCGCGCGGGAACTCGGTGAGTCCGCACGAGAGGTCCAGTCGTCGTGCGCCAGCCAGCCGGCCGGCGCGCAGCTCAGCCAGCGTGTCCATGCGGGAAGTCTACCCAGCCGAAGCTACCTGCCGCCGAAGCGGTAGATGCCGTCGGCGTCCAGCGTGCGCTTCACCTGCCCCGAGAACCACAGCAGGTGCAGGTGGGCCACGGTCTCGCCCATGGCGAAGGTGATCTGGTGCAGGTCGAGCTCGCGCTTGAACAGGATCGGCAGGCCTTCCGACGCGGTGATCGGGCGTGCGAGGCAGACTTCGAGCAGTTCGGCCAGGCGGTCGCGGTGGTGCTCCTGCAGCTGGTCGACGCGGCGGTGGATGCCGGTGAAGGGCTTGCCGTGCGAGGGCAAGCCCAGCGTGTCGGCCGGCAGGGCCTTGAACTTGTCGATGCTGTCCAGGAACAGGCGCAGCGAATTGGCTTCGGGCTCGCCCGCGTGCACGCTCACGTTGGTCGAGATGCGCGGCAGCATCATGTCGCCGCCCAGCAGCAGCCTGGGCTCGGCGCAGTACAGCGCGATGTGCTCGGGCGCGTGGCCGTAGCCGCTGATGCAGCGCCACTCGCGCCCGCCGATGGTGACGATGTCGCCGTCCATCATGCGTACATAACGGTCGGGCACGGCGGGCACCATGTTCGTGTAGTAGCTGCTGCGCGCGCGGATCTTGGCGACCGACTCGGGGTTGCTCAGCCCGTGCGAGACAAAGAAGTCGGCCGCCGCATCGCCGCCCGCGAGCGTGTCGCCGGCGCTGCACAGCACGCGTGCCACGTGGTAGTCGGTGGCGCTGATCCACAGCGGCACGTTCCAGCGCTTGCACAGCCAGTCGGCCAGGCCGATGTGGTCGGGGTGCATGTGGGTCACGATCACGCGCAGGATCGGCAGGCCCTGCAGCTGGGTCTCGAAGATCTGTTCCCACTGCGCGCGGGCCTCGTCGTGCGCGATGCAGCAGTCGACCACGGTCCAGCCCTCGACGCCGTCGATCGTGTCGCGCAGCAGCCAGAGGTTGATGTGGTCCAGCGCAAAGGGCAGCCGCATGCGGATCCAGCGCACGCCGGGCGCCACTTCCAGTGCTTCGCCGGCGGCGGGCAGGGTGTCGCCCAGGGGGTAGTGGAGTTCGCGTTCGAGGAGGTTCATGTATGATTGACGTTTACGTAAACGTCATGGGTTGAGGCTTCATTGTAAAGAATGCGCCACCAACCTGCTGTCGCCCCCGCAACCCTTGCCGCCCATGCCCGCGCAGACCTTCACCATCAGCCAGCTCGCCAAGGAGTTCGACCTCACGACGCGCGCCATCCGCTTCTATGAAGACATGGGCCTGCTGTCGCCGGAGCGGGCCGGCCTGCAGCGCGTGTACAGCGCGCGCGACCGGGCGCGGCTCACGCTCACGCTGCGCGCCAAGCGCCTGGGCCTGACGCTGGTCGAGGCGAAAGACATCCTGGACATGTACGACAGCCCGCGCGACACCGTGCCGCAGCTGGAGAAATTTCTCGGCGTGCTCGGCTCGCACCGGGCGCAGCTCGAGGCGCAGCTGGCCGAGCTGCAGGCCAACCTGGCCGAAGTACGAGAGCACGAGAAGAAAGGCCGCGCCACCCTGGTCAGGGCGCAGAAGGCACAAGGCGCAGCCAAGACTCCCAAGACTGCCTGATCCGAGCGGGACTCAACCCCTCGTCGACAATAGCGCCATGCTCCGCAAATCCGCAACGTCCCGCTCCTGCTGTTGCCGTTGGCTTCGGGCTCTTGCCCTGGCTGCGTGCGCCGCATTGGGGGCCGTTTCAGGGTTCGCGGCGCCGAGTCATGATGCACTCTTTGAAAGACTGAAGGCCGGCACTGTGCCGAGCGAGGCATTCCTCACGCACATCCAAACTGGCATCGACTTCAGGATGGAGTCCTACGAGAACGTTCGACAGGCCATGCTGGCGTGCCGCTCTCCCTTGGTGGACAGGCGCTCGCCGACATTCTTCGTGCCAGCCGTGGTGCGCCTCACTTCGCAGTTCATGCCTGAGATCGCGAAGCTGCGTCAGTCTGAGGCCAACGTCGCCTATGCGCGACAACAACTCGCTCTTGAACTGACCTATGCCGGCCATTCGATCGACGAGATGATCGCGTTAGACGACTATTTCCGCTCGACCGATGGACAGCGAGCCAGAAAAATCGAGGAGGCCGCTACGGTGATTCGCCTTCTTGAGACGGCCACGCGGGATGAGCACAGCGGTCACTCTTGGCAGTGGCCAATCGGGCACGTGTTGGCTTACATGGATGAGGTCGGCTTCCGAGCTGACTTCCTCTCGGCCGTCGAGAACGAACGGTTCGAGACATCGCGGTTGTTGGATCAGGTGACTGTGGAGATGGGCCAACTGCTGCCTGAGGAGGTGGCCGAGCGCATTGACCGAATCAGCTGGGAGGGGGTGCGCGTGCAGCTCGGCCGCGTTCTCTCGATCCGCGACACACGGCTCCTGACCAATCCACCCATGGAACACTACCTTCATAGCAACGAGGTCGCTCGCGCTTTTTCCCGGCCGGGAGCGTCTTTCACACTGTCGAAGGACCCGCAGCAGATCGCACAGATAACATGCGACCTGGCCATAGGAAAGTCGTGTCCTTCGGAGGTCGTGGAGCGCGTGCGTAGATGGCAGTCTGTAGTGCGCGAAACCTCCAAGCCCGACCTTGCAAGGCTCCACAAGATGATTCAAGCAGCTCCAGAGTCGGGCTGTTCTGCCATCCCCTTGCCTGTTGTATCCAACTAGTCTGAAACAACCGCCTGAACTCCACCATGCCCTCCGACAACCTCGACGACCTCTTTGCCCACAACCGTGCCTGGTCCGCCCAGATGGAGCGTGACCGGCCCGGCTTCTTCACCGGCCTCGTCAAGCAGCAGACGCCGCGCTACATGTGGATCGGCTGTTCCGACAGCCGCGTGCCCGCCAACCAGATCACCGGCCTGGAGCCGGGTGAAGTGTTCGTGCACCGCAACGTCGCCAACATCGTTGTGCACTCCGACCTCAACGCGCTCTCGGCGATCCAGTTCGCGGTCGAGCACCTGAAGGTCGAGCACATCATGGTGGTGGGCCACTACGGCTGCGCCGGCGTGAAGGCTGCGCTCAGCGGCAAGCGCATCGGCCTGGCCGACAACTGGATCCGCCACATCCAGGACGTGCGCGACCGCCACAGCGTGATGCTCGACAGCCTGCCCGAAGACGTGCGCGTCGATGCGCTGTGCGAGCTCAACGTGGCCGAACAGGTGGTCAACGTGGCCGTCAGCACCGTCATGGTCGACGCCTGGGCGCGCGGCCAGAAGGTGCGCATCCACGGCTGGACCTTCGGCGTGCACGACGGCCTGCTGCAAGACCTCGGCCTGAGTGTCGAGGGCGACAAGCCGCTCGACGCCATCTACAAGGCCGCCGTGCAGCGCATCCGCTACAAGTGGAGCAAGCCGGCAGGCGCCTCGCCGTCGGCGCAGGCAGGTGCCGACGGCACCGAAGGCACCGAGACGCCGCCAGCCGCCTGAGCGAACGAACCCGTCGCTGCCATCGCCGCCACCGTCGGTACCGTCGCCATGTTCCCGCAGCGCCTCGATTCCCCGCTGGCCTACGACATCGCGAAGGCGATGATCGACGGGTTCAATCGGCACTACCGGCTGTTCCGCGCTGAATCGGCGCGCGCCAAGCACCGCTTCGAAACCGCTGACTGGCACGGCCAGCAGCGGGCGCAGCGCGAGCGCATCGAGTTCTACGACCTGCGCGTGAACGAGGCCGTGGCCCGGCTCGAAAAAGAGTTCAAGGCCGGCGACCAGCCCATGGAGGTCTGGCACCAGGTCAAGCTGCACTTCATCGGGCTGCTGGTGAACCACCACCAGCCCGAGCTGGCCGAGAGTTTCTTCAACTCGGTCACCACGAAGATCCTGCACCGCGCGTACTTTCAGAACGACTTCATCTTCGTGCGCCCGGCCATCAGCACCGAGTACATCGAGCCGCGCGGCGCACCCACCTACCGGCCCTACTACCCGTCGCAGGCCACGCTGCCCGACATCATCGAGCAGATGCTCGACGACTTCGCGCTGCAGGGCAGCTACGCCAACAAGCGGCGCGATGCCGAGCGCGTGGCGCACGTCATCCTGAACCGCTTTCACCAGGTCAAGCTGCGCGCCAACTTCCAGCTGCAGGTGCTGTCGGGCCTGTTCTACCGGAACAAGGGCGCGTACGTGGTCGGCAAGATCATGAACGGCTTCACCGAGATTCCGTTCTCGCTGCCGCTGCTGCACGACGCCCACGGCAAGTTCTACATCGATGCGGCGCTGTTCGGCGAAGACGACCTGCAGATGCTGTTCAGCTTTGCGCGCGCCTACTTCATGGTCGACATGGAAGTGCCCTCGGCCTGGGTGCAGTTTCTGCGCTCGCTCATGCCGCGCAAGCCGCGCGCCGAAATCTACAACGCGCTCGGCCTGGCCAAGCAGGGAAAGACGCTGTTCTATCGCGACTTTTTGTCGCACCTGAACTATTCGAGTGATCGCTTTCGCATTGCGCCCGGCATCAAGGGCATGGTCATGCTGGTGTTCGACCTGCCGTCGTTCCCGTTCGTGTTCAAGGTCATCAAAGACTTTTATCCGCCGCAGAAGGACACCACGCGCGAGCAGATCAAGGGCAAGTACATGCTCGTGAAGCAGCACGACCGCGTGGGCCGCATGGCCGACACACTCGAGTACAGCAACGTGGGTTTTCCGCTCGACCGCTTCGAGCCCGAGCTCATCGAAGAGATCCGCAAGTTCGCGCCCAGCCAGCTCGAAATTGGCGACCGCGACGGCAACGGGGAGATGGAGGTCGTGCTCAAGCACGTCTACATCGAGCGCCGCATGATCCCGCTGAACATCTACCTGCAGGAAGCCTTCGACACGCTGGCCCACCCCGAGAGCCCGGCCCATGCCAAGCGCGCCAAAGACCAGCTCGAACATGCGGTCATCGAGTACGGCAATGCCATCAAGGACATGGTCGCCGCCAACATCTTTCCCGGCGACATGCTGTGGAAGAACTTCGGCGTCACGCGTGGCGGCAAGGTCGTGTTCTACGACTACGACGAAATCGAATACGTCACCGACTGCAAGTTCCGCAAGGTGCCCACGCCGCGCAACGAAGAAGACGAGATGAGCGGCGAGGTCTGGTATTCGGTCGGCCCCAAAGACGTGTTCCCCGAGACCTTCGAGCCCTTCCTGCTGGGCAACAGCGACGTGCGCGCCGCCTTCATGGCGCACCACGCCGACCTGCTCGACGCCGCCTTCTGGCAGCACCACAAGGAACGCATCCAGGCCGGACAGATGCTCGATGTGTTCCCGTACGAAGAGTCGCAACGCTTCCAGCACGAAGGCCACGCGACGCATTTCTGACCGCCCGTTTCCCGATTCCGTTTTCGTTTTGTTTTTGACTTCACTTTCACATTCCTGAAGGAGACCTCCATGTCCGAATCCATCGTCATCGTCGGCGCCGCCCGCACCCCCATGGGCGGCTTCCAGGGCGACTTTTCGTCCCTCTCCGCGCACGACCTGGGCGGCGCGGCCATCAAGGCGGCCGTCGAGCGCGCCGGCATCGCGCCCGAGAGCGTGGGTGAAGTGCTGTTCGGCAACTGCCTCATGGCCGGCCAGGGCCAGGCCCCGGCGCGCCAGGCGGCCTACAAGGGCGGCCTGCCCGACAGCGCGGGCGCCGTCACGCTCAGCAAGATGTGCGGCTCGGCCATGAAGGCCGCGATGCTCGCGCACGACCTGCTGCTGGCCGGCACGCACGACGTCATCGTGGCGGGCGGCATGGAAAGCATGACCAACGCGCCCTACCTCATGCTCAAGGGCCGCGGCGGCTACCGCATGGGCCACGACAAGATCTATGACCACATGATGCTCGACGGCCTCGAAGACGCCTACCAGCCCGGCCGCTCCATGGGCACCTTCGGCGAAGACTGCGCCGCCAAGTACAACTTCACGCGCGAGCAGCAAGATGCCTTCGCCATCGCCAGCGTGCAGCGCGCCAAGGCCGCCACCGAATCCGGCGCCTTCAAGGACGAGATCACGCCCGTCACCGTGAAGGGCCGCGGCGGAGACACCGTCATCTCCATCGACGAAGGCCCGGGCAAGGTCAAGCTCGACAAGATCCCCACGCTCAAGCCTGCGTTCAAGAAAGAAAACGGCACCATCACCGCCGCGTCGAGCTCGTCGATCAACGACGGCGCCGCCGCGCTGGTCATGATGACCGAGTCGCACGCCAAGAAGATCGGCGCCAAGCCGCTGGCACGCATCGTCGGTCACGCCACGCACGCGCAGCAGCCCGAGTGGTTCGCCACCGCGCCGGTCGGTGCCGTGCAGAAGCTGTTCGCCAAGACCGGCTGGACCGTGAAGGACGTCGACCTGTGGGAAGTGAATGAAGCTTTCGCTGTCGTGCCCATGGCCCTCATGCACGAGCTCGACGTGTCGCACGACATCGTCAACGTGAACGGCGGCGCCTGCGCGCTGGGCCACCCCATCGGCGCCAGCGGCGCACGCATCATGGTCACGCTGTTGCATGCGTTGAAGGCGCGCGGCAAGAAGCGCGGCGTTGCCACGCTGTGCATCGGCGGCGGCGAAGGCACCGCGGTCGCGCTCGAATTGCTATAACGCCAGGAGCCGCCGGCGCCCGGGAGAGGGCGCCGGCCGGTTTCCACCCCGGACACCTCAAACAAAACCATGCGTAGAGCAGGAGATTTCATGCGCCCATCTATTCGCCGTACCGCCGTTGCCGCCGTGCTCGCTACCGCCTTCGTGGCCGGTGGCGCCTGGGCCCAGAAGCGCGACAACGTGCTGTTCCAGGCCGCCACCGACGAGCAGCCGGCGGTGATCAAGACGCTCGAGAAGCTCGTCAACATCGAGACCGGCACCGGTGACGCCGAAGGCATGGCCGCCGCCGGCGCATACCTCGAAGGCGAGCTGAAGAACCTCGGCTTCACCGTCACGCGCAGCAAGTCGGCCGGCCTCGTGGTCGGCGACAACATCGTCGGCAAGCTCAAGGGCCGCGGCGGCAAGAACCTGCTGCTCATGTCGCACATGGACACCGTGTACACCAAGGGCACGCTCGCCAAGGCGCCGTTCCGCATCGAAGGCGACAAGGCCTACGGCCCCGGCATCGCCGACGACAAGGGCGGCAACGCCGTCATCCTGCACACGCTCAAGCTGCTCAAGGACTACGGCGTGCGCGACTACGGCACCATCACCGTGCTGTTCAACACCGACGAAGAAAAAGGCTCCTTCGGTTCGCGCGACCTGATCCAGGAAGAAGCCAAGCTGGCCGACTACGTGCTCTCGTTCGAGCCCACCAGCGCCGGCGACGAAAAGATGTCGCTCGGCACCTCGGGCATCGCCTACGTGCAGGTCAACATCACCGGCAAGGCCTCGCACGCAGGCGCCGCCCCCGAGCTGGGCGTGAACGCATTGGTCGAGGCATCCGACCTCGTGCTGCGCACCATGAGCATCGACGACAAGTCGAAGAACCTGCGCTTCAACTGGACCATTGCCAAGGCCGGCAACGTGTCGAACATCATCCCGGCCAGCGCCACGCTGAACGCCGACGTGCGCTACGCACGCAACGAAGACTTCGACGCCGCCATGAAGGCGCTCGAAGAAAAGGCGCAGCAGAAAAAACTGCCCGAGGCCGACGTCAAGGTGCTCGTCACGCGCGGCCGTCCGGCCTTCAACGCGGGCGAGGGCGGCAAGAAGTTGGTCGACAAGGCCGTGGTCTTCTACAAGGAAGCCGGTGGCAGCGTGGGCGTCGAAGAGCGCACCGGCGGCGGCACCGACGCGGCCTACGCAGCGCTCTCGGGCAAGCCCGTGATCGAAAGCCTGGGCCTGCCCGGCTTCGGCTACCACAGCGACAAGGCCGAGTACGTCGACATCAGCGCCATTCCGCGCCGCCTGTACATGGCCGCGCGTCTCATCATGGACCTGGGCGCCGGCAAGTAAGCCGCGCACCCACCGACAACAAAGAACCGGAGACAACGCCATGCTGCTCAGCGCAGACCAGGAAGCCATCCGCGACGCCGTGCGCGATTTTTCGCAGGCCGAGATCTGGCCCCACGCCCCCAAGTGGGACCGCGACCACAGCTTTCCGAAGGAAGTGCACCAGGGTCTGGCCGCGCTGGGCGCCTACGGCATCTGCGTGCCCGAGGAGCATGGCGGCGCGGGCCTCGACTACCTCACGCTCGCGCTCGTGCTCGAAGAAATCGCGGCCGGCGACGGCGGCACCAGCACCGCCATCAGCGTCACCAACTGCCCCGTCAACGCCATCCTCATGCGTTACGGCAACGCGCAGCAGAAGAAGAAGTGGCTCGAGCCGCTGGCCCAGGGCCAGATGCTCGGCGCCTTCTGCCTCACCGAACCGCAGGCCGGCAGTGATGCCTCGAGCCTGCGCACCACCGCGCGCAAGGACGGCGACGGCTACGTGATCGACGGCGTCAAGCAGTTCATCACCAGCGGCAAGAACGGCCAGGTCGCCATCGTCATCGCGGTGACCGACAAGGGCGCCGGCAAGCGCGGCATGAGCGCGTTCATCGTTCCCACCGACGCGCCCGGCTACAACGTCGCGCGCGTCGAAGACAAGCTCGGCCAGCACAGCAGCGACACCGCGCAGATCAACTTCGACAGCTGCCGCATCCCGGCCGAGAACCTCATCGGCGCCGAAGGCGAGGGCTACAAGATCGCGCTCGGCGCGCTCGAAGGCGGCCGCATCGGCATCGCCGCGCAAAGCGTGGGCATGGCCCGCAGCGCCTTCGACGTGGCCGTGGCCTACGCCAAGGAACGCCAGGCCTTCGGCGGCGCCATCTTCGACCAGCAGGCCGTGGGCTTTCGCCTCGCTGACTGCGCCACGCAGATCGAAGCCGCGCGCCAGCTCATCTGGCACGCCGCCAGCCTGCGCGACGCCGGCCGGCCTTGCCTGAAAGAGGCCGCCATGGCCAAGCTCTTCGCCAGCGAGATGGCCGAGCGCGTGTGCAGCGCCGCCATCCAGACGCTGGGCGGCTACGGCTACGTGAACGACTTTCCGCTGGAGCGCATCTACCGCGACGTGCGCGTGTGCCAGATCTACGAAGGCACGTCGGACATCCAGAAGCTGCTGATTCAACGCGCGCTGGCGTGATTGCCTGATCACGTGAGCCGGCGCCGCGGCCGACCCTGGGGCTCGATCGCCGCGGCACTCGTGCTCGCGGCGCTGGCCGCCTGGAGCTTCGTCATCGAGCCGCGCTGGGTGGCCGCGCGCGTCGAGCCCTTGGGCTCGGCGCAGTGGCAACCGCCCGCCGGCCTGAAGGTCGCCGTGGCCAGCGACTGGCACCTCAGCACGCGCTCGCTGTGGCGCGTGACCAGCGCCGACCGCGCCGCAGCCATCGTCGACCAGATCAACGCGGCGCAGCCCGACGTGATCCTGCTGCCCGGCGACTTTCTTGCGGGTTCCGGTGACGACGAAGACTTTTCCATCGAAGCCATGGCCGCCGTGCTCGGTCGCCTGAAGGCGCCGCAGGGCGTGTACGCGGTGCTCGGCAACCACGACTGGTGGCACAACGGCGAACGCATCGCCAAGGCCCTGTCCGCGCAGGGCATCCGCGTGCTGGAGAACGCCTCGGCGCGCCTGCCCGGCCACGACCTCTGGGTGGTCGGCATCGGCGACGACTCCACCGGCCATTCGCAACCCGACAAGGCCCTGGCCGGCGTGCCACCCGGCACCGCCACGCTGGTCATGATGCACGACCCCTTCAGCTTCGCCGGCATGCCGCGCACGCAGGGCCTCGTGGTGGCGGGGCACACGCACGGCGGACAGATCAGCGTGCCGGGCTACGGCGCACTCGTGGTGCCCGGGCGTGCGCCGCGCGAGTGGGCCTATGGCTGGATCGCGCACAAGGACAACAAGCGCATGTATGTGACCAGCGGGCTCGGTGTGAGCATCCTGCCGGTGCGGTTCAACATGCGGCCTGAGTGGGTGATGTTTCGGTAGGCCCGTGCCAATCACTGGAGCTTGACGGGGCTCTTCGAGACCGCTTACATTGCCTTTGCCTCGTGATGAGCGGGGCCGGGTTTAGCAGCCCGCTGACATCCTGCGACGAAAGCCGCAGTTACCGCACAGGGTCTGCGGCTTTTTCGTTCGTGCTCCTTTTTAGGCGGCTCGAATGGGAGGGCTCGCGCCCTGCCGGTTTCCGCAAGGATGTCCCGGTCTGCTAACCCGTTCGAGCCGCCGCCCTCGTTTAGCAGCGGGTGCGTCGGTTGTTGCAAATCGACATCCTTGGAGGCCTATGGCCACTGCTTCAAATGCGGATACCGACGCCGGTTGCCCTTGTGCGTCTCAACGACCCACTGCCTTGTTCAAACCCTTCGAATGGGTTGAAGGCGAACGGCTCTCTCCTTCACTGCAAAGTCACGCTGCTTTCCTCAACGATGCGCGTGATGTAGTGCAGGGCGCTCAGACGTTGGTGCAGTTGCTCGACTGGGACGAGGATCGATGCGACGCAGCTACTTCTGATGCAGACGCCGCGCCGCTTTTCGATGTATGTCAGCGCAGTTCGCTGCAGCGGTTTCTTGCGGTCTCGCTGGGGCTTCTGCATGCGCGTATTGAAGCGCAGTGCGAGGCGTTGACTGAGTAGCAGAGCGACGCAGGGCTTGCGTTGCGTGGAGCCCTGCGGCGATGAGGCCAAGTCTTTTTTCCGTCATCGTCTAAGCTGCAAAGCCCATAGGAGGGGAATCGACGATGAAAAAACTTAGTTTGACGCTAGAGCATTGCTACGGTATCCGCAAGCTTGAAACCGTACTGGACTACTCCAAGTGGCCCACAGTTGCCATTTACGCTCCTAACGGCGCAATGAAGAGCTCGTTGGCCAACACCTTTCAAGATATCGCCGACGGCACTCTCTCGAGGGATCGGATTTTTCGAGATCGAGTCAATCGTCGTGAAATAAAAGACGAAACGGGCGCAGATATCGCAGCGGGGAACGTGTTGGTTCTTCGTCCCTATGAGGAAGTGGGCCAGAAGACGGGGGAGACCGCGACGCTGCTAGTGAATCTTGCGCTGCGTCAAGAGTACGAAGCCCTGCACGCGGAGATCAACACGGCTAGGGGAGCATTCCTCAAAGCCGTAAAGACACAGGCGAAAACGAAGCGAGAGGTGGATCGCGAGATATCTTCAACTTTCACGGCGTCTGGAAATCAGCTTGACACTGCACTAAATCGAATCAAGGACGAACTCGCGTTACAGCAGGACGCTCCATTCGCGGACATCCCCTATGACATCGTGATGGATGAGAAGGTGCAAGCGTTCCTTGCGACGGGGGACTTCCGAACGGCGATTGACGACTACGTCAAAAAGTACAACGAACTGCTCGCGGCTTCCCAATACTTCAAGAAGGGAGCCTTCAACTACTACAACGCCGCCAATGTCGCGAAGCAGCTGAAAGACAACGGGTTCTTCGAGGCGAAGCACACTGTTAGCCTCAACGGGGACGAGAAGGTCGAGATAACTTCGGAAGCGCAGCTTGAAGAACTGATCAAGAAAGAAAAAGAAAAGATCACGGGTGACGCTGACCTCAGAAAGAGGTTTGAGGCGCTAGAGAAGCAGATCCAGAAGAACGTGACGCTGCGGGAATTCGAGGCATATCTACAGGACCACGAAGGACTGTTGCCTGAGCTAGCCGACTTTGCGTCATTCAAAGAGAAGCTCTGGAAGTCGTATATCAAGGCCAACTATGACTCGTACACCTCACTGCTCGAGAAGATCCAGCTAGCGGCTGCCCGTACCACGGAGATTCAGGAGCAGGCGGCTCAGGAAGAGACTCTTTGGCAAACGGTCATTGACATCTTCAACGACCGCTTCGTGGTTCCATTCAGGCTTGAGGTTGCAAACAAGGTTCAGGTCATGCTTGGTGTGGAGGCCGTGCCACGGCTCGGCTTCATCTTCAGAGATGGAGGCGACGAGCTTCAGGTCGACCGAGATGCTCTCCTTCAAACCCTCAGTACGGGGGAGAAGAAGGCGTTCTACGTGCTAAACATGCTCTTCGACATCGAAGTGCGCCGCCAGAGCGGCGAGGAAACCTTGGTTGTTGTGGACGATATCGCCGATTCGTTCGATTACAAGAACAAGTACGCCATTGTTCAGTACCTCTCAGACCTTGCTGAAGACCCTCGCTTCAAACAGCTAATCCTCACTCACAACTTCGATTTTTTCAGAACCATAGAAAGTCGGAAACTTGTTCATCGAAGCAACTGCTTTATGGTTTCGAAAACCGCCCAGGGCGTGGCACTGCAGGGAGCAGTTGGAGTAAAAAATGTCTTTGTGAATGTGTGGAAGCCGCGCTTCTACGTTGATCCGCGAATGAAGATTTGTTGTATTCCATTCATGCGTAACCTGATCGAGTACACGAAAGACGAGGCGGATGCTGACTACGTAAAGCTCACGTCACTCTTGCACTGGAAGGCGGACTCTATCCAAATCACAGTGGCGGATCTGGACGGAGTTTATGGACGACTTTTCGCCCCGAATGGACAGTCCGACAACGGAGCTGATCTTCTTCTTGACTTGATCAACGCAGAAGCGCTGATGTGTTTGCAAGCGCCTGATGGCATCAACTTCGAGAACAAAGTGGTGCTTGCCATGGCCACCAGATTGCTAGCGGAGAAGTTCATGGCGGACAAGATCAACGACGCAGCGTGGTTGGCTGCTATTAGCGCGAACCAGACGCCTGTCTTGCTGTCGCGCTATCGTGAGCTATTCGGCGGCGATGCCGCCAATATTCGGGTCTTGCGAAAAGTGATGTTGATGACGCCCGAGAACATTCACTTGAACTCGTTCATGTACGAACCCATCCTCGACATGTCGGATCAGCACCTTCGGCAGCTGTACGCCGAGGTGGCAGCGCTGGCCTAGTTGATGCCATTGACGACTTGAGGGTGAGTGCACTGATGGCTGGTATAGAACTGCGCAGCAATTCCTCTCCCGAATTTCTCTGAGCGCCAATGCGTGGGTGTGCCTGCAATTCCGGCAGACCCACGCCAGCCGATGCCCCTCCCCACGCCAAACGGACCTCCCCGAAGCCACCCCACACCCCACCTTCAGCCCCCGCCGCGCCAAGTGTTCCAATAGAGCCCTTCATGAGCGCCACCGACCCCACTCCCGGCCCCTGCCCCTGCGGCCGCACCGACCGTCGCGACAAGCCCATCGGCTACGCCCTGTGCTGTGGGCGCTACCTCGACGATTTCGAGAACACGCCCGCGCCCGACGCCGAATCGCTGATGCGTTCGCGCTATTCGGCCTTCGTGCTGGCCCGCGCCGACTACCTGCTCGCCACCTGGCATGCGTCGAAGCGGCCGGCCTCGGTGGAGTTCGAGCCGGGCGTCAAATGGCTGGGGCTGGACATCCGCTCGCGTTCGGTGCTCGATGCCGACCACGCCGAGGTCGAGTTCATTGCCCGCCAGCGCAGCGCGACGGGCGTGGCGTTCCGCCTGCACGAGCGCAGCCGCTTCGTGCGCGAGGATGAACGCTGGTATTACGTCGACGGCGATCTGCACCAGCCGCCGCCGGCCTGACGGGTTGACGGCACCGGGCTTCGGCCCGCACAATCGGCCCCGCTCCGGGGTGCACACATGTGGTGTGCTGAGATGGCAAAGCTGCCGACCCGCGAACTTGATCCGGGTCATACCGGCGTAAGAAGAGCTGCACTCCCTGACTTCGGTCCGTCACTCCCTTTTCTGGTGGCGGGCCTCCCGAGGTCCACTGAGCGATTGCGGAGCACCCTTTCCCTCAACAAGGAGTGCCTCCGATGAATGCCCCCGATAAATTCACCTCGCTGCTGTCGCTGACGCGCGAACCCTTTCCTGCCTCGCACAAGTGCGTCATTCCGGGCAGCCGGCCCGACCTGTTCGTGCCCGTGCGCGACGTGGCGCTGACCAACGGCGAAACCGTTTCCCTGTACGACACCTCGGGCCCCTACACCGACCCGAAGGTCGAGATCGACGTGCGCCGCGGCCTGCCCGATGTGCGCAGCGCCTGGGTCATCGAGCGCGGCGACACCGAAAGCTACGAAGGCCGCACGCACCACGCGCTGGACGACGGCGCCAAGAACGAAGACCGCGACGCGCAGCGCCTGGCCGAGCTGCGCGCCGGTGCCTCGGCGCTGCAGCGCACGCCGCGTCGCGCGAAGTCGGGCGCCAACGTCACCCAGATGCACTACGCGCGCCGCGGCATCGTCACGCCCGAGATGGAGTACGTGGCGCTGCGCGAGAACGGCAAGCGCGAGTGGATGGCCGAGTACCTGGCCAACGAAGAGCGCGCCAAGCGCGTGGCGGGCAACCCGATGGGCGCGAGCATTCCGCGCATCATCACGCCCGAGTTCGTGCGCGACGAGGTGGCCCGCGGCCGCGCGATCATTCCCGCGAACATCAACCACCCCGAAGTCGAGCCGATGGCCATCGGGCGCAACTTCAAGGTGAAGATCAACGCCAACATCGGCAACTCGGCCGTCACCTCGAGCATCGAGGAAGAGGTCGAAAAGCTGGTGTGGGCCATTCGCTGGGGCGCCGACAACGTGATGGACCTGTCGACCGGCAAGAACATCCACACCACGCGCGACTGGATCGTGCGCAACTCGCCGGTGCCCATCGGCACGGTGCCGATCTACCAGGCGCTCGAAAAGGTGGGCGGTGTGGCCGAAGACCTCACCTGGGAAATCTACCGCGACACGCTCATCGAGCAGGCGGAGCAGGGCGTCGACTACTTCACCATTCACGCGGGTCTGCGCCTGCCGTTCATTCACCTCACGGCCGACCGCATGACGGGCATCGTGTCGCGCGGCGGCTCGATCATGGCCAAGTGGTGCATCGCGCACCACAAGGAGAGCTTCCTCTACACGCACTTCGAAGACATCTGCGACATCATGAAGGCCTACGACGTGAGCTTCTCGCTCGGCGACGGCCTGCGCCCCGGCAGCGGTGCCGATGCGAACGACGAGGCACAGTTTGCCGAGCTGCGCACGCTGGGCGAGCTCACGCAGATCGCCTGGAAGCACGACGTGCAGACCATGATCGAAGGCCCGGGCCACGTGCCGATGCACATGATCCAGGCCAACATGGACGAACAGATCAAGCACTGCCACGAGGCGCCGTTCTACACGCTCGGCCCGCTGACCATCGACATCGCGCCGGGCTACGACCACATCTCCAGCGCCATCGGCGCCGCCATGATCGGCTGGGCCGGCACGGCAATGCTGTGCTACGTTACGCCCAAGGAGCATCTGGGCCTGCCCGACCGCGACGACGTGAAGCAGGGGATCATTGCCTACAAGATCGCCGCGCACGCCGCCGACGTGGCCAAGGGCCACCCGGGTGCGCGCTCGCGCGACGACGCGCTGAGCAAGGCACGTTTCGAGTTCCGTTGGCAAGACCAGTTCAACCTGGGCCTGGACCCCGACACGGCGCGCGAATTCCACGACGAGACGCTGCCGAAGGACTCGAGCAAGGTGGCGCACTTCTGCTCGATGTGCGGCCCGAAGTTCTGCTCGATGAAGATCACGCAGGAAGTGCGCGAGTACGCGGCCAAGAAAGGCGTGGCCGAGGCGGCTGCCATGGCCGAAGGCATGGAAGAGAAGTCGAAAGAATTCATGGCCGGCGGCGGCGAGATCTACATCCCGATCCGCCCCGTGGTCTGAGATGGCCCGATAGCCTGAGTCTCCCCGTGCGGAAAGGGGGCGTTGCTACCATGGGGCCAGACCCCTGAACTCCAGCCTCGCAATGACCCCTTTCCCCTTTTCCGCCGTTCTCTTCGATTGCGACGGCGTGCTCGTCGATTCCGAGCCCATCACCAACCGCGTGCTCGCCGACATGCTCGGCGAGCTCGGCTGGCAGCTCACGGCCGAGGAATCGATGAACATCTTCACCGGCAAGGCCGTGAAGGACGAAACGGCGCTCATCGAGGCCAAGACCGGCTTCAAGATCACCGATGACTGGCTGCGCGGTTTCCGCGCCCGCCGCAACGAGGCGCTCGACCGCGACCTCGTCGCCATTCCTCATGCGCCCGCCGCCATCCGCGAAATTCACACGCGGCTCAAGGGCCGCATCGCCTGTGCTTCGGGCGCCGACCGCCACAAAGTCGAGCTGCAACTGGCCAAGGTCGGCCTGCTCGACTGCTTCGAGGGCCGCATCTTCAGCGGCCACGAAATGCCGCGCTCCAAGCCGTATCCCGACGTGTACCTGGCCGCAGCGGAAGCGCTCGGTGTCGATCCGAAGCGCTGCGCCGTGGTCGAAGACACGGTCACCGGCGCCACGGCCGGCGTGGCCGCGGGTGCCACGGTGTTCGGCTACAGCACCGGCGAATCGGGCCACAGCGGCCCCGGCGCACTGCGCGCCGCAGGTGCCGTGGCCGTGTTCAGCGACATGACCGAGCTGCCCGCATTGCTGGCCAGCTACGGCCTGCAGGCGGCCTGAGTTTCTGGTGCAATGACGCCCGTCAGCGTGTTGTCGCGCGCCCGCCGCGCACACGCATTCCTCTTCACGCTTTCTCACGTTTCGCAAGGACTCCGCCCATGACCTCCGAATACCAGACCGAGCAACCCGACCGCAGCGAGATCGACGCGCTCCAGGGCCCGGCCGTGGTGGAGTTCGGCACCAACTGGTGCGGCATCTGCAAGGCCGCGCAACCGAACATTGCCGAGGCCTTTGCCAAGTACCCGAACGTGCGCCGCATCAAGGTGGAAGACGGCAGCGGCCGCCCGCTGGGGCGTTCGTTCAACGTGCGGCTGTGGCCCACGCTGGTGTTCATGCGCGACGGGCAACAGGTCGCGAAGCTGGTGCGTCCGGAAGACAGCCAGTCGATCGCCGATGCACTGGCGTTGATCGATTCGCCGGCCTGAGTTTCGTTGTTCAGGGCGACGCTCCCGCCGACGGGGAGCCTTGCTCCGCGAATGTCCCCCGGGGCTTCGCCCCTCCTCCTTAATTTCGCTGCGCAAGGCACCCCATCGACGTGAACGTTGGGCGGGGCAGTCGTTGATCGGCCGCACACCAGCAGCGCGCCCATGTGCTCAGGGCACTGGGTGCTTCCCGCAGCGAAATCAAGGAGGAGGGCGAAGCCCGGGGGACATTCGCGGAGGGAAGTACCCGGTGGCCTGTGCACGTGCCCCGAAACAAACCCGCTACAACCCCAGCTGCCGAAAATCCCGCGGCGCGTGCCCCGTCCACTGCAGGAACGCGCGCGAAAAACTCTTCTCGTTGCGGAAGCCCACCGCCAGCGCCACCTGCTTGATCGGCCGCGTGGTCCGGCGCAGTTGCTCCACCGCCAGCTCGTGCCGCACCTCGTTCTTCAGCACCTGCAGCGAGGTTCCCTCTTCATGCAGCTGCCGGTGCAGCGTGCGTCCCGACACGTTCAGCAGCCCCGCCAGCGCCTCGGCCGTGGTCGCCTCGCCGGCGCGCGCGCGCAGCAGTTCGCGCACGCGCTGGCCCAGCAGGCGGTCGCGGCGGTACTGCAGCACCGTGAGCGGCAGGGCGCGCTTGAGCATGGTGCGCAGCGCGCGTTCGTCGCGCAGCAGTGGCAGCGCGAGGTAGCGCTCGTCGAAGCTGATGCTGGCCTGCGGCGCGTCGAAGTGCACGTCGGGCGTGAACATCAGCGGGTAGGCGTCGTGGTGCGGCGGCGCCGCAAAAGGAAAGGTGGCCTGGCGCAGCGAGATGCGCGAGTCGATGGCCCAGCACACGTAGCCGTGCATGAAGCGCAGGCTGGTCACCAGGCAGAACTCGCGGAACGCCGGATCGAGCGGGCGGTTCTCGGTGATGCGCAGCGTGGCCACGCCGCCGGTCACCTCCAGCGCGAGCGTGATGTCCTCGGTCAGCAGGCGGTGGTGGCGGCACCAGCGCTTGATGGCCACGCCCAGGTCGGGCGAGGTGAGCGAGGCGCGGCACAGCATGCCGTAGCTGCCCCAGGGCAGGCGGCGCGAGAACCAGCCCAGGGCCTCGTCGTCCAGTTCCTGCATCGCGTGGCCCGACAGCGCCTCGAACTGCGCGGCCGTCACCCGCGCGCCGGGGCGGGCCAGTTCGCGCGGCGCGATCTGTGCCGCCTGCAGGGCCTGCGCCGGGTCCTTGCCGTAGCGGGCATACCCTTGCACGATGGCTCGCACGAACGCCATCGGCGTGACGGCGCGGGCGGGTCGCAGGAAGGCGGGAGACGACAAGGTTGAGTGCATCGGTCGTGGCGCAATTTGCAACCATTGTGGCGCCAATTGCGGCGCGACGAGGCGTAAGCTGCGACCTTTCAAGCGCCATTCCGCGCGGGCAGCCCTGCGCGCCGACCCCTTCAGAGGAGACAAGACTCATGCACGATTTCGGCCTCAACTTCGACCTGGGCGACGACATCGACGCGCTGCGCAGCGCGATCCAGGACTTCGCCGCCCACGAAATTGCGCCCCGCGCCGCCGAGATCGACCGCGACAACCTGTTCCCGCACGACCTGTGGCAAAAGCTCGGCGAGCTGGGCCTGCACGGCATGACGGTGAAGGAAGAATTCGGCGGCACCGAGCTGGGCTACCTGGCCCACATCGTGGCCATGGAAGAAGTCTCGCGCGCCTCGGCCTCGGTGGGCCTGTCGTACGGCGCGCACTCCAACCTGTGCGTGAACCAGATCCACCGCAACGGCAGCGACGCGCAGAAGAAGAAGTACCTGCCCAAGCTGGTGAGCGGCGAGCACGTCGGCGCGCTGGCCATGAGCGAGCCCAACGCCGGCTCCGATGTGGTGAGCATGAAGCTCAAGGCCGAGAAGAAGGACGGCTATTACGTGCTCAACGGCGGCAAGATGTGGATCACCAATGGCGGCGACGCCGACACGCTGGTCATCTACGCCAAGACCGAACCCGAAATGGGCGCGCGCGGCATGACGGCCTTCATCGTCGAAAAGAACTTCAAGGGCTTCTCGGCCGGCACCAAGCTCGACAAGCTCGGCATGCGCGGCTCCAACACGTACCCGCTGTTCTTCGACAACTGCGAAGTGCCCGAAGAGAACGTGCTCGGCGGCGAAGGCATGGGCGCCAAGGTGCTGATGAGCGGCCTCGACTACGAGCGCGCCGTGCTCTCGGGCGGCCCGCTGGGCATCATGGCCGCCTGCATGGACGCCGTGATTCCGTACATCCACGAGCGCCAGCAGTTCGGCCAGAGCATCGGCGAGTTCCAGCTGATGCAGGGCAAGATCGCCGACATGTACTCGACCTGGCAGGCCACCCGCGCCTACGTGTACGCCGTGGGCAAGGCCTGCGACCGCAACGACCATGCGCGCACCTTCCGCAAGGACGCGGCCGGCGCCATCCTGTACTCGGCCGAAAAGGCAACCTGGATGGCCGGCGAGGCGGTCCAGACGCTGGGCGGCGTGGGCTACACCAAGGACTTCCCGGTCGAACGGCTGTGGCGCGACGCCAAGCTGTACGAGATCGGCGCGGGCACGAGCGAAGTGCGCCGCATGCTGATCGGCCGCGAGCTGTTCAGCGAAACGGCATAAGGATGAATCCGCTGCCCCCTCTTGCTCCCTCTCCCCTGGGGGAGAGGGCGGGGGTGAGGGCAGCAGCGATCGAGTCGAACACGGTGCTTCATTCAGCGCCGCACACCCTCACCCCAACCCTCTCCCCCAGGGGAGAGGGAGCAAGACAGGAGACAAGACGATGCCATTGACGCAAAGCCTGGCCCAAGGCGCCACCGACGTCCCCCTCATCGAACACCCCATCGGCGACTTCTTCGACGACATGGTCGCCAGGCAGCCCGACCGCGAAGCCCTCGTCAGCCGCCATGAAGGCCAGCGCTTCACGTACCGCGAGCTGCAGACCGCATCGAACCGCCTCGCGAGCGCGCTGCTGAACCTGGGGCTCGTGCCCGGCGACCGCGTGGGCATCTGGTCGCACAACAACGTGCCGTGGGTGCTGATGCAGATCGCGACCGCCAAGGTCGGCCTGATCCTCGTGAACATCAATCCCGCCTACCGCACCTCGGAGCTCGAGTACGCGCTCAACAAGGTCGGCTGCAAGGCGCTGGTGACGATGGCGCAGTTCAAGACCAGCGACTACCTGGGCATGCTGCGCGAGCTGGGCCCGGCGAAGCTGCCGCAGCTGCTGCACACCTTCTGGATCGACGCCAAGCCCGGCCAGGGCGACGAGCAGCCCGGCATGCGCCGCTTCAGCGAGCTGCTGGCCAGCGGCGATGCGGCCGATGCGCGCGTGGCCGCCACGCAGCAGACGCTGAAGGCCACCGACCCGATCAACATCCAGTTCACCAGCGGCACCACGGGCTTTCCCAAGGGCGCGACGCTCACGCACCGCAACATCCTGAACAACGGCTTCTTCATCGGCGAGTGCATGAAGCTCACGCCGGCCGACCGCCTGTGCATTCCGGTGCCGCTGTACCACTGCTTCGGCATGGTGCTGGGCAACCTGGCGTGTCTGACGCACGGCTCGGCCATCGTGTACCCGAACGACGGGTTCGACCCGCTCACGGTGCTCGAAACGGTGCAGGCCGAAAAATGCACGGGCCTGCACGGCGTGCCCACGATGTTCATTGCCGAGCTGGACCATCCGCGCTTCAAGGAGTTCGATCTGTCGACCTTGCGCACCGGCATCATGGCCGGCTCGCCGTGCCCGACCGAGGTGATGAAGCGTGTGGTCGACCAGATGCATCTGAACGAGATCACCATCGCCTACGGCATGACCGAGACCAGCCCCGTGAGCTGCCAGAGCAGCACCGACACGCCGCTGGACAAGCGCGTGTCGACCGTGGGCACGGTGCAGCCGCACCTCGAAGTGAAGATCATCGACCCCGAGACCGGCGCGGTCATGCCCATCGGCAAGTCGGGCGAGCTCTGCACGCGCGGCTACTCGGTGATGCACGGCTACTGGGAAGACGAACCCCGAACGCGCGAAGCCATCGACGCCGAGCGCTGGATGCACACCGGCGACCTCGCCACGATGGACGCCGAGGGCTACGTGAACATCGTCGGCCGCATCAAGGACCTGGTGATCCGCGGCGGCGAGAACATCTACCCGCGCGAGATCGAAGAATTCCTGTACCGCCACCCCAAGGTGCAGGACGTGCAGGTGGTCGGCCTGCCCGACAGGAAGTACGGCGAAGAGCTGTGCGCCTGGATCATCGTCAAGCCCGGCCAAAGCGCTACCGACACCGAGATCCGCGATTTCTGCAAGGGCCAGATCGCGCACTACAAGGTGCCGAAGTACATCCAGTTCGTCTCCGAGTTCCCGATGACGGTGACCGGCAAGATCCAGAAATTCAAGATCCGCGATGCCATGACCGAGCAACTCGGTCTCACGCAAGAAAAGACAGCATGAGCAAACTCGAAACCAAACTCAACGCCCGGTCCGCAGACTTCCAAGCGAATGCCGCGGCCATGCGCGCGCTGGTCGATGACCTGCAAAAGCAGTTCGCCAAAGTGGAGCAGGGCGGCGGCGAGGCCGCGCGTGCCAAGCACACGGCGCGCGGCAAGCTGCTGCCGCGCGACCGCGTGGCCGAACTGCTCGACCCGGGCACGCCCTTCCTCGAAATCGCGCCGCTGGCCGCGCACGCGATGTACCTCGACGGCAAGGGGGCCGAGTCGGCACCGGGTGCCGGCATCATCACCGGCATCGGCCGCGTGAACGGCGTCGACTGCATGATCGTGTGCAACGACGCGACCGTGAAGGGCGGCACCTACTACCCGCTGACCGTCAAGAAGCACCTGCGCGCGCAGGAGATCGCCGAGCAGAACCGCCTGCCCTGCATCTACCTGGTGGACTCGGGCGGTGCCAACCTGCCGAACCAGGACGAGGTGTTTCCGGACCGCGACCACTTCGGCCGCATCTTCTACAACCAGGCCAACATGAGCGCCCAGGGCATTCCGCAGATCGCGGTGGTCATGGGCTCGTGCACGGCCGGCGGCGCGTACGTGCCGGCGATGAGCGACGAATCGATCATCGTGAAGAACCAGGGCACCATCTTCCTGGGCGGCCCGCCGCTCGTGAAGGCGGCCACCGGCGAGGTCGTGTCGGCCGAAGACCTGGGCGGCGGCGACGTGCATACGCGCCTGTCGGGCGTGGTCGATCACCTGGCGCAGAACGACCTGCACGCGCTGGCGCTGGCACGCTCGGCGGTCGCCAACCTCAACGCGAAGTCGGCTGAGAAGCCGGACGGCGCTGCGGTGCGCGCGCCCGAGTTCCCGCGCGAGGAGTTGTACGGCGTGATCCCCACCGACACGCGCAAGCCCTTCGACGTGCGCGAGATCATTGCGCGCATCGTCGACGGCAGCGAGTTCCACGAGTTCAAGGCCCGCTTCGGCGCCACGCTGGTCTGCGGCTTTGCCGAGATCGAAGGCATGCCGGTCGGCATCATCGCCAACAACGGCATCCTGTTCAGCGAGTCGGCGCAGAAGGGGGCGCACTTCATCGAGCTGTGCTGCCAGCGCAAGATTCCGCTGGTGTTTTTGCAGAACATCACCGGCTTCATGGTGGGCCGCAAGTACGAGAACGAAGGCATCGCGCGCCACGGCGCCAAGATGGTGACGGCCGTGGCCACCGCCAACGTGCCCAAGTTCACCATCATCATCGGCGGCAGCTTCGGCGCCGGCAACTACGGCATGTGCGGCCGCGCATACAGCCCGCGCTTCCTCTGGATGTGGCCCAACGCACGCATCAGCGTGATGGGCGGCGAGCAGGCCGCGAGCGTGCTGGCCACCGTGAAGCGCGATGGCATCGAACTGAAGGGCGGCAGCTGGAGCGCGGACGAAGAAGAAGCCTTCAAGGCGCCGATCCGCCAGCAGTACGAAGACCAGGGCCACCCCTACTACGCCACCGCGCGCCTGTGGGACGACGGCATCATCGACCCGGCCGACACGCGCCGCGTGCTCGCACTGGGCCTGGCGGCGTCGCGCAACGCGCCCATTCCAGAGCCGAAGTTCGGCATCTTCCGCATGTGACGAGGGGCACCGCATGAGCAGCACCTTCACCAAGCTGAACCTCGCCATCGACGGCGCGGTCGCACGCATCTGGCTCGACCAGCCCGACGCACGCAACGCCTTCGACGACGTCGTGATCGCCGAGCTGACGCAGGCTTTTCTCGAAGCCGGCGCTGCGCCGCAGGTCAAGGCCGTCGTGCTCGGCGCGAACGGCCCGGCCTTCTGCGCGGGCGCCAACCTCAACTGGATGCGCCGCATGGCCGACTACACGCGGGACGAGAACCTCGCCGACGCGGGCAAGCTGGCCGACATGCTGCGCACCATCGCCGAGTGCCCCAAGCCCACCATCGCGCGCGTGCAGGGCGACGTGTACGCGGGCGGCATGGGGCTCGTGGCCGCGTGCGACATGGCCGTGAGCGTCGACACCGCCTGGTACTGCCTCAGCGAAGTGAAGATCGGCCTCGTGCCCGCGACCATCAGCCCGTACGTGCTGCGCGCCATGGGCCCGCGCGCGTCGCAGCGCTACTTCCTCACGGCCGAGCGCTTCACCGCCGCCGAGGCGCACCGCATCGGCTTCGTGCATGAAGTGGTGGCCGCCGACGCGCTCGACGCCAAGGTCGACGAGCTGCTGAAGGCGCTCACCGGCGCCAGCCCCGCCGCCGTGCGCGCCTGCAAGCAGCTGATCGCCGACGTGGCCGGCCGCGAGATCGACAGCGCACTCATCGCCAAGACCGTCGAAGGCATCGCCGACATCCGTTCGAGCGACGAAGGCCGTGAGGGCGTGCAGGCCTTCCTGCAGAAGCGCAAGCCGTCCTGGCTCGCCGGCTGACAGCCCACCAAGGACCGCCATGAACGCACTCGACATGCCGCAACTGCTCGCACTGGCCGCCGCCATCGGCTGGGCCAGCGGCGTGCGTCTGTACCTCGTCGTGCTGCTGACCGGCCTGGTCGGCTACTTCGGCTGGGTGCCGTTGCCTTCGGGGCTGCAGATGCTCGCGCATCCGATCGTGCTCGCGGTCAGCGGCTTCATGGTGTTCGTCGAGTTCTTCGCCGACAAGATCCCGGGCCTCGACTCGCTCTGGGACGTGGTGCACACCGCCATCCGCATCCCCGCCGGTGCGGCGCTCGCGGCCAGCGTGTTCGGTGCCGACCATGGCGCGATGGCCGTCGTGGCGGCGCTGCTGGGCGGCGGCTTTGCGGCCACGGCGCATGCGGCCAAGGCCACCACGCGCGCGGCCATCAACACCTCGCCCGAGCCGTTCTCGAACGTCGGTGCCTCGCTGGTCGAAGACTCGATGGTGCCGGCCGGGCTGTGGCTCGCGGTGGCGCATCCGCTGGTCTTTCTGGTGCTGTTCGTCTTCGTGCTCGTGCTCAGCGTGTGGCTCATCCGCAAGAGCTGGCGTTTTCTGCGCGCGCTGTTCAGCCGCGTGGCACGCATCTTCAGTGGCCGGCCCGATCCGGGCGTCACGTCCGCCTTTCAACTGAAAAAGAATCCTCCGGGAGACACTCCGAATGTTTAAGAAGATCCTGATCGCCAACCGTGGCGAGATCGCCTGCCGTGTTGCAGCAACGGCCCGTCGCATGGCGATCCGCACCGTGGCCGTGTACTCCGATGCCGACGCGCATGCCAACCATGTGCGCGCCTGCGACGAGTCGGTGTACCTCGGCGGCAGCGCCCCGAAGGACAGCTACCTGCGCTGGGAAAAGATCCTCGAAGCCGCCAAGGCCACGGGCGCCGAAGCCGTGCACCCGGGCTACGGCTTCCTCAGCGAGAACGAAGAGTTCGCGCAGGCCTGCGCCGACGCCGGCCTGGCCTTCATCGGCCCGCCGCCCTCGGCGATCAAGGCCATGGGCCTGAAGGCCGAGTCGAAGCAGCTGATGGAAAAGGCCGGCGTGCCGCTGGTGCCCGGCTACCACGGCCACGACCAGGACCCGGCGTTGCTGCAGCGCGAGGCCGACCGCATCGGCTACCCGGTGCTCATCAAGGCCAGCGCCGGCGGCGGTGGCAAGGGCATGCGCGCGGTCGACAAGGCCGCCGACTTCGAGGCCGCGCTGGCCTCGTGCAAGCGCGAAGCCATCAACAGCTTCGGCGACGACGCGGTGCTGATCGAGAAGTACGTGCAGCGCCCGCGCCACATCGAGATCCAGGTGTTCGGCGACACGCAGGGCAACTACGTCTACCTGTTCGAGCGCGACTGCTCGGTGCAGCGCCGCCACCAGAAGGTGCTCGAAGAAGCGCCCGCGCCCGGCATGACCGAGGCGATGCGCAAGGAAATGGGCGATGCGGCGGTGGCCGCTGCGCGCGCCGTGAACTACGTGGGTGCTGGCACGGTGGAATTCATCGTGGAGCAGCGCGAAGGCGGCGAGATGAACTTCTTCTTCATGGAGATGAACACGCGCCTGCAGGTGGAGCACCCGGTGACCGAAGCGATCACCGGCCTCGACCTCGTCGAATGGCAATTGCGCGTGGCTTCGGGCGAGCCGCTGCCTGCCAAGCAATCGGAACTGCAGATCCACGGCCACGCCATCGAAGCGCGCATCTGCGCCGAGAACCCCGACAACAACTTCCTGCCCGCCACCGGCACCCTGCGCGTGTACCGCAAGCCGCAGGCCACGGCGTTCCAGCGCAGCCGCGTGCGCATCGACGACGGCGTGCGCGAGGGCGGCGAGATCTCGCCCTTCTACGACTCGATGATCGCCAAGCTCATCGTGCACGGCAGCACGCGCGCCGAAGCGCTGGCCCGGCTCGACGCCGCGCTGGCGCAGGTGCAGATCGTGGGCGTGTCGACCAACGTGCAGTTTTTGCGCGGCATTTTGGCGACCGAGTCGTTCTCGAAGGCCAACCTCGACACCGCGCTTATCGAGCGCGAGCGCGCCGTGCTGTTCGACCGCGAGCCGCTGGGCCTGCCGCTGGCCGCCGCTGCCGCCATCACGCGCACGCTGGTCACCGAAGCGCCGGTCGGCGTGCCCGACCCCTTCGAGCGTCGCGACGGCTGGCGCGCGCACGGCGAGTACAAGCGCCGCTTCGACTTCGAGTTCCGCGGCGCCGAGCACAGCGCGCTGCTGACCTACCGCCGCGACGGCGGCCTGAACCTCGAGGTGGGCGGCGTGAATGGCCCGCTGACGGTCGGCCGCTTTCCCACGGGTGAGTTCGAGCTCGAATTCGCCGGCACGCGCCAGACCCTCGACGTGCACCTGGACGGCGCGACCGCCCACGTGTTCGCGTCGAAGGGCGCCACGCGCCTCACGGCCATCGACCGCCTCGCCCACGCGGGCGACACCCAGGCCGAAGGCGGCCGCCTCACGGCGCCGATGCCCGGCAAGGTCGTGTCCTTCGCGGTCAAGGCCGGCGACAAGGTCAGCCGCGGTCAGCCGCTGGCCGTGATGGAAGCCATGAAGATGGAGCACACCATCGCCGCGCCGGCCGACGGCATCGTGGAAGAACTGATGTTCTCGCCGGGCGAGCAGGTGGCGGAAGGCGACGAATTGTTGCGGATGGCTGCGGCGGCGGTTTAACCCCGTTCGGGCCGCTGGTTCGTATCAGCGGTGGTAGTCATTCTTTTCAAGGAGTCCTGATGATCCGCCGCACCCTTTCCGTGTCGACACCTCGCGCCGCCGTGCGCCACCGCGCAGGCGCTGTCTTGCTGGCCCTGGCTGCCGCGCTGTCGTTGGCTGGCTGCGACCGCCCGCGCGGGCCCGAATCGGCCGCGCCGGCCTCTGCGCCCATGCCGGCACCGCCGATGGGCTACGGCGGCGGCATGGCCATGAAAGAACAGAGGGCGCGCGCGCCGCAGGCCGAGATCGCCGCGTCGCAGTCCGACGAGGCGCGGCAGGGCAGCGGCGAGACCGCGCTGCAGCGCTTCCTCGCCGTGCGGCAGGACCTGAACGTCGAAGTGCCGGCGGAACAGCTGGCCGATGCCTGGGGCAAAGTGCGCGACCTGTGCGGCACGCTGAAGTGCGAGCTGCTGTCGTCGTCGCTGCTGCGCGAGACGCCGCAGCAGCCGGGCAACGCCCTGCTCGAAATGCGCGTCGAACCCGCCGACGTCGACAAGCTGCTCGGCGGCCTGGCCGGTGTGGCGAACGTGGTCTCGCACACCACCACCAGCGAGGACAAGACCTCCGAGGTGATCGACGTCGAGGCCCGCATCAAGAACCGCACCGAGTTCCGCGACAGCCTGCGCGTCATGCTGCGCGACACCGTCACCAAGCGCACCATGGCCGACCTGCTGGCGATCCAGCGCACGCTGTCGGACACGCAGGCCGAACTCGACGCCATCGCCACCCAGCGCAAGGTGCTGGCGCAGCAGACCAGCAAGCAGCACATCCAGATCCAGTTCACGCCCAAGCGCGCGCTGGTGAGCAGCAGCGACGGCTACAGCCCGATGGCGCACGCGCTGCGCAACGCGGGCGACGTGCTGGCCGAAAGCGTGGGTGCGCTCATCACCTTCGTGGCCGCAGCGCTGCCGTGGCTGCTGCTGGTGGTGCTGCCCGTGGGATGGCTGGTGCGGGTGCTGTGGCGCCGCCGCCGGACGGGCAAGGCGTAAGGGCCGTCCGGTCAGAAGCGCAGTGGTGCGTCAGCCCACCACCACTTCGCTGATCTGCATCACCGGCGCGATGTCGGTGTAGTTCTTCACGTCGCCCATGATCTCCTTCATGTGCGGGCCGAAGGCCTTCTGGAAGGACTCGACCGAGTCGGCGAACACGTGGCACATGCCGACGTAGGTGGGCGGCGAACCCGGTGCGCCGCCGCCCAGGCCCTTGTCGACGGTGTACGAGAGGCAGGCGTCGCCCATGCGGGCCTTGAGCATGGGCATGTGCTGGTCGCGGTAATAGTCGTGGTCGAACCGTGCGCCGGGGGTGTGGGGGTACATCACGCTGACTTTGATCATTTGGGTGTCTCTTTGGTGGCTGAATGCGGTCGAGCATAGGAGATGGCGCTCAGCGGAACAAGCCGAGGGCCCCTAAGATGCCGCCATGCGAATTTCTGTCTACCTCACCGACAACCGCCCCGACGCCTGGATCGACGGGCTCAAGGCTGAACTCCCCGATGCCACCATCGAAGCCTGGGCGCCCGGCGCGCCGCAGGCCGACCATGGCGTGGTGTGGGCGCCGCCGCAGCAGTTTCTCGACGAGCAGCCCGACCTGCGCGGCCTGTTCAACATCGGCGCGGGCGTCGATGCGCTGCTCAAGCTCAAGGTGCCGGCGCACACGCGCATCGTGCGGCTCGACGACGCGGGCATGTCGGTGCAGATGGCCGAGTACGTGTGCCACACGCTCATTCGCCACTTCCGCGAGTTCGACGTGTACGAGGCCGATGCGCGCGAGGGCAAGTGGAGCTACCGCAAGCCGAAGCTGCGGCGCGACTTTCCGGTCGGCATCATGGGCCTGGGCGTGCTCGGCGAGCGCGTGGCCAAGGCCGTGGCGCAGTTCGAATTTCCGGTGCTCGGCTGGAGCCGTTCGCCCAAAACGCTCGACGGCGTGCAGGTGTTCAGCGGCGAGGCGCAGTTCGACAACTTCCTGGCCTCCACGCGCGTGCTGGTCAACCTGCTGCCGCTGACCGAGTCCACGCGCGGCATCCTGAACCGCACCACGCTGGGCAAGCTCAAGCCCGAGGGCTACCTCATCAGCATTGCGCGCGGCGGCCACCTGGTCGAAGACGACCTGATCCCGCTGCTCGACGCCGGCCAGCTCGCGGGCGCCACGCTCGATGTGTTCCAGGTCGAGCCACTGCCGGCCGACCACGCCTTCTGGCGCCACCCGAAGATCACCGTGACGCCGCACGGCTCGGCACGCACGCTGCGCGAGGAGTCCATCGCCCAGATCGCCGGGAAGATCCGCGCGATGGAGCAGGGCCTGCCGATCGCCGGCATCGTCGATCCCGTCCGGGGCTACTGACGCCCCTGCGCCGACGACGATGAACCGGCTGAAACGCGGCCGGCGGGGGAAAACCCCGACGCTTTTGTTTTTCACATACGAGAAAATTTCTTCATGGTTGTGAAAACAGCGTTTCGCGTGATCGAGATCGTCGAGCTCTTTGCCCGGGAGAAGCAGCCGCTGGCCCTGTCCGAGATGGCGCGGCTGCTCGACATGCCCGTGTCCAGTTGCCTCGGCCTCATCCGCACGCTCGAAGAGCAGGGCTACATGTACGAGACCGGCCGCCGCCAAGGCTACTACCCGACGGGCCGGTTGCTGGCGATGGCGCAGGTCATCGCCGCGCACGACCCGGTGCTGGACCGGGTGAAGGCCACGCTCGAAGAACTGCGCGACGCCGCGGGCGAAACGGTGGTGTTCGGCAAGTTCCGCGATGCGGAGCACGTCGTCTACCTCGACGTGCTGAGCGCGCCGCAGCGCATCCGCTACACGGCCGAGTCGGGCGAAACGCGCCCCGCGTACGCCAACTCGATGGGCCGCGCGCTGCTCTCCACGCTCGCGCCCGAGGCGCGCCGCAA
Source organism: Variovorax sp. 54 (assembly GCF_002754375.1). Taxonomy (NCBI): domain Bacteria; kingdom Pseudomonadati; phylum Pseudomonadota; class Betaproteobacteria; order Burkholderiales; family Comamonadaceae; genus Variovorax; species Variovorax sp. 54. The sequence continues at coordinate 2,502,397 of NZ_PEFF01000001.1, read as the reverse complement.
GCGGCTCGACGGCATGACGCTCACGCCCCTGACCGACGCCACGCTCACCACCGCCGACGCCATCGAGACCGAGCTGCAGCGCGGCGCCGCACGCGGCTGGTACGGCAACCTGGGCGAAAGCATTCCCGACCTGATCGGCCTGGCTTGGCCGCTGCGCATCGGCGGCGAGGCCTATGCGATCTCGGTGGCCGGTCCGCGCTACCGCATGGAAGCGCGCATCGACGACATCGCGGCGATGCTGCGCTCGGCCTGCCTCGCCATCGAACCCAAGACGGAGAACCCCCGATGACTGCAACCGCCACCGCAACCGCTGCTGCGCGCTACTTCGTCCGCGAGGACGAGATCACCGGCTACCACCCGGCCAACCACACCGGCACGCTGAACAAGCGGCTCATCGGCCCCGAGACGGTGGGCGCCAAGCAGCTCGAAGTGCTCGTGGGCCACATCCAGAAGGGCAAGGGCGCGCTGCCGCATGCGCACCCGGGCATCGAACAGGTCTGCTACATGCTCGAAGGCCGCGCGGTCGCCGAGGTGGGCGGCCAGCGGCAGGAGCTGCACCCCGGCGACAGCTGCTTTTTTCCGGCCGACGCGATGCACACCTTCACGGTGGTGAGCGACGAGCCGGTGCGCGTGCTGGTGATCTACAGCCCGCCGTACGAGGAATCGCCGGAGCGCGTGATCCGGCCCTGAACGACAACCCCCGGAGACACAACCATGCAGACGAAGAACGCGACAGAAACAGTCGCGGTGGAAAGCCGCCGCCGTTTCATTGCCCTCGGTGCCGCGGCGGGCCTTGTCGGCGCGGCCCCGTGGGCCTTTGCGCAGGACGGCGGCTACCCGAAGCAGCCGATCAAGCTGATCGTGCCCTTCGCGGCCGGCAGCGGCACCGACGCGGTGGCGCGCATCACCGCGCAGATGCTGGGCGAGGCGCTCAAGGGCTCGGTGATCGTCGACAACCGGGCCGGCGCCAGCGGCGTGATCGCGGCCGAGCTGGTGGCCAAGGCGCCGCCCGACGGCTACACGCTCTTCATGACGACCAACACCACGCACTCGGCCAACCCGAGCCTGATGAAGTCGCTGCCCTACGACCCGGTGAAAGACTTCGCGCCCGTGAGCCGCATGGGCAACCTGCCGTTCATGCTGGTGGTGAACAACGACCTGCCCGTGAAGAGCGTCGCCGAGCTGCTGGCCTGGGGCCGCGCGCATCCCGGCAAGCTGACCTACGCGAGCGGCAACAGCACCGGCATCGTGAGCGGCGCCACGCTGTCGCGCATGAGCGGCATCCCGATGCTGCACGTGCCCTACAAGAGCACGCCGCCGGCCATCGCCGACCTCATCGGCGGACAGGTGTCGATGATGGTGGTCGACCTTGCCGCGGGCCTCGCCACGGTCAAGGCCGGCAAGATGCGCGCGATTGCAGTCACCACGCAGGAGCGCACCAAGCTCTTTCCCGAACTGCCGCCGCTGGCCGACACGCCCGAGCTCAAGGGCTTCGACATCACCTCGTGGAACGGCGTGTTCGCGCCGGCCGGCACGCCGCGCGACGTCGTGCTGAAGCTCAACAAGGCGCTGTCGGAGATGGCGAACGGTGCGGTGTTTCGCGAGCGTGTGAGCCGGCTGGGCTTCGATGCGTTCGGCAGCACGCCGGAAGAGCTCGGGGCGTTCACCGTGTCGGAGTTGGCGAAGTGGAAGAAGCTGATTCAGGCTGCGGGCATTCAACCGGAATGACAGCCGTCCTGCATTTGCATTTCTCCCTCCCCCGCTGGGGGAGGGCAGGGGTGGGGGCAAGCGGCGTACCCATTGGGCGCTCTGCCCGCCCCCATCCCAGCCTTCCCCCGGAAGGGGAAGGAGCAAAGACATGAACACCTTCGGACCTCTTCAGGGCATCCGCATCCTCGACCTCACGGCCGTGGTGATGGGCCCCTACGCCACGCAGACCCTCGGCGACCTCGGTGCCGACGTCATCAAGGTCGAGCCGCCTTCGGGCGACAACCTGCGCGCCGTCGGCCCGATGCGCCACGCGGGCATGGGCGCGATGGCGATGCACCTGAACCGCAACAAGCGTTCCATCGTGCTCGACCTCAAACAGCCCGAAGGCCGCGAGGCGTGCCTCCGGCTCGCGGCGGGCTGCGATGCGCTCATCTACAACACGCGTCCGCAGGCGATGGCGCGGCTGGGGCTCGGCTACGAGGCCGTGGCCGCGGTCAATCCGAAGATCGTCTACCTCGGTGCCTTCGGCTACGGCGAGGAAGGCCCCTACGCCGGAAAGCCCGCGTACGACGACCTGATCCAGGGTGCGGCCGGCGTCGCCTCGCTCTTCGCGCAGCAAAGCGGCGGCGCGCCGCGCTACGCGCCCGTCACGCTGGCCGACCGCGCCGTGGGCCTGCAGGCGGCCATCGCGCTGCTCGCTGCCGTGCTCAGCGCGCAGCGCACCGGCCAGGGCCAGGCGGTGGAAGTGCCGATGTTCGAAGCGCTCTCGCAGTTCGTGATGGGCGACCACCTCGGCGGCCACAGCTTCGAGCCGCCGCTCGGGCCCACCGGCTATGCGCGCCTGCTCGCGGAGCACCGCAAACCCTACGCCACGGCCGACGGTTATCTCGGCGTGCTCATCTACAACGACAAGCACTGGCAGGCCTTCTTCGACGTGATCGGCCGGCCCGAGCTGCGCGCCTCGCCGATGTTCGGCACGCACACGGCGCGCGCCGCGAACATCGGTGCGGTCTATGCGTTCGTGGCCGAGGTGATGGCCACGCGCGGCAGCGACGAATGGATGGCGCTGCTGGAAGCGGCCGACATTCCGGTCGCGCGCCTGCACACGACCGAAAGCCTGCTCGACGACCCGCACCTGCGCGCCGTCGATTTCTTTCCCGAGTTCGACCACCCGACCGAAGGCCGCATCCGCACGCTCGCGCCCGTCGGCCGCTACAGCGCCACGCCCGCGGCCATCCGCCGGCCCGCGCCGCGCATCGGCGAGCAGAGCGTCGAGCTGCTGCGCGAAGCGGGCTACGCGGACGACGCCATCGACCGCATGCTTGCGCGCGGCGTCACGCTGCAGCCGGGCCCCATGAAAGACAACCGCGAATGAATTTTTCCCTGAACGAAGACCAGCGCTCGCTCGTCGCAGCCATCGAGCGCCTGTGCGAAGACTTCCCCATCGACTACTGGCGCGACCACGATGACCGCGCCGTGTTCCCGCATGAGTTCCACCGCGCCGTGGCCGAGAGCGGCTGGCTCGGCATCGCGATGCCCGAAGCGCAGGGCGGCGCGGGCCTGGGCATCACCGAGGCGGCGCTGATGATGCGTGCCATCAGCGCCTCGGGCGCGGGCATGTCGGGCGCGTCGTCGGTGCACATGAACATCTTCGGCCTCAACCCCGTGGTGGTGTTCGGCACGGAGGAACAGCGCCAGCGCTTCCTGCCGCCGCTCATCGCGGGCACCGAGAAAGCCTGCTTCGCCGTGACCGAGCCCGATGCGGGGCTCGACACCACCAGCCTCAAGACGCAGGCGGTGCGCCAGCCGAACGGCAGCTATGTACTGCACGGTCGCAAGATATGGATCTCGACCGCGCAGGTGGCCGACCGCATGCTGATCCTCACACGCACCACGCCCATCGATCAGGTGAAGAAGCCCACGCAGGGCCTCACGCTGTTCTACACGGCGCTGGACCGCAGCAAGGTCGAGGTGCGCGAGATCCACAAGCTGGGTCGCGCGGCAGTCGACTCCAACATGCTCTTCATCGACGGCCTCGAAGTGCCCGAAGAAGACCGCATCGGCGAGGAAGGGCGCGGCTTCGAGTACATCCTGCACGGCCTGAACCCCGAGCGCATCTTGATCGCGGCCGAAGCCATCGGCATCGGCCGCGCCGCGCTGCGCATCGCGGCGCAGTACGCGCAGGAGCGCGTCGTCTTCGGCCGCCCCATCGGCCAGAACCAGGGCGTGGCGCACCCGCTCGCGCGCGCCTGGGCCAACCTGGAGGCGGCCGACCTGATGGTCTTCAAGGCCGCCACGCTGTACGACGCGAACGAGCCCTGTGGCATCGAGGCCAACGCCGCCAAGTACCTCGCGGCCGAGGCGGCACACGACGCCTGCCAGAACGCCGTGCTCACGCTGGGCGGCATGGGCTACGCGAAGGAATACCACGTTGAGCGTTTGCTGCGCGAGAGCTACATTCCGCGCATCGCACCGGTGAGCCCGCAGATGATCCTGAACTTCATCGCCGAGAAGGCACTGGGGCTGCCGAAGTCGTATTGATCGATGCCCATGAACCACCACGCCACCGTCACCCGCCACCTCGTCGTCCACGGCCTCGTGCAGGGCGTGGGCTACCGCTGGTCGATGGTGCAGGCCGCGCAGCGGCTCGGCGTGCGCGGCTGGGTGCGCAACCGGCGCGACGGCAAGGTGGAAGCGCTCGTGGCCGGCGCCGCCGATGGGGTCGAAGCGCTGGTGCATTGGGCGCGCCAGGGGCCTGCAGGTGCGCGCGTGGAGTCGGTCGATGTGAACGAGGCCGACGCCACGGACGATCTGCCCGACGGGTTCGCGCAACGAGAAACCGTCTAGCGGCGGTTTTCCTGCGGAGCTGATCGGTTGGCACCATTTGCAACCCCACAGGCGCGCATTGCTACCTTCTGCGACTTGTGTACCAAGCAGCGCAAGCCCATGTGTCAGACAATCGAAGCCGGTTTTTCAGCATCCTCCCGCGACAGCGACACAAGAGACATCCCATGAAACTCCCCGCCCAGGTCAAGCTCGTCGACGTCGGTCCGCGCGACGGCCTCCAGAACGAAAAGCAACCCGTGTCCGCCGAGGTCAAGATCGGCCTCGTGCACCGCCTGCAGGACGCCGGCCTGAAGGAGATCGAGGTCACCAGCTTCGTCTCGCCCAAGTGGGTGCCGCAGATGGCCGACAACGCCGAGGTGATGCACGGCATCACGCGCAAGCCGGGCGTTCTGTACTCGGTGCTCACGCCCAACTTGAAGGGCTTCGAGGCCGCCATCGCCGCGCCGCGCGAAGAGTGGCCCGACGAGATCGTGGTGTTCGGCGCCGCGAGCGAGGCCTTCAGCCAGAAGAACATCAACTGCTCGATCGCCGAGAGCATCGAGCGCTTCGCGCCCGTGGTCGAGGCGGCGCGCGCGAAGGGCATCGCCGTGCGCGGCGCGATGTCGTGCACGGTGGGCTGCCCCTACGAAGGTGAGATCAATCCGTCCAAGGTCGGCTACCTCGCACAACTGATGAAGGGCATCGGCGTGCAGCGCGTGGACGTGGCCGACACCATCGGCGTGGGCACGCCGCGCAAGGTGCAGGCGGCCATGGAGGCCACGCTGGCGCACTTCGATGTCGACGCCATCTCCGGCCACTTCCACGACACCTACGGGCAGGCGCTGGTCAACACGCTGGCGGCGCTCGAACTGGGCGTGTGGAACTTCCAGTCGTCGTCGGCCGGCCTCGGCGGCTGCCCCTACGCCAAGGGCGCGACCGGCAATGTCGCGACCGAAGACGTGGTCTACATGCTGCACGGCATGGGCATCGAAACCGGCATCGATTTGGACAAGCTGATCGACGCGGGCGTGTACATCAGCGAAGCGCTGGGCCGCGAACCGAACTCGCGCGCCTCGAAGGCGATCCGCACTAAGCGGGCCGGCTGAAACACACACCCGCACAGGAGTTTTCGTGGACCTGCATGTCTGGCTTGCGTTTCTGGTGGCCAGTTGCGTCATCGCGGTGTCGCCCGGTTCGGGCGCGGTGCTCAGCATGAGCCACGGCCTGAGCTACGGCGTGCGCCGCACCACGGCGACCATCGTCGGGCTGCAGCTGGGGCTGGCCGTGATCCTGCTGGTGGCGGGCCTCGGCGTGGGCGCGGTGCTCACCGCCTCGGCCACCGCGTTCACGGTGATCAAGGTGGTCGGCGCGTGCTACCTGCTGTGGCTGGGCTGGTGCCAGTGGCGCGCGCCGGTTGCCAAGCTCGAGGGCGACACCTCGGCATCGGCCGGCGAACCCGAGCTCACGGCGTCGCAGCGCGTGCTGCGCGGCTTCCTCACCAACGTGACCAACCCCAAGGGCATCGTCTTCATGGCTGCCGTGCTGCCGCAGTTCATCCAGCCGACGCGCCCGCTGTGGCTGCAGCTGCTGGTGTTGCTGGCCACGACGGTGGCGGTCGACGTGACCGTGATGCACGGCTACGCCTGGTTGGCCGCGCGGCTGCAGGGCGTGCTGCGCAGCGTGCGTGCGCGTCGCGCGCAGAACCGCGTCTTCGGCGGTGTGCTGATGGCGATGGGCGCGTTCCTGTTCATGTTCAAGCGCAACGCCTGACGGGGCGCGGCCCGCGGCCTGATAGATTCGAACGCATCATGTGCGGCTCTGAACTCCACTCCCTCCCCGAAGGCGTCCAGCGCGTCTCCCGCGTGCTCCAGGACGCCGGCCATCCCCATGCGCCCCGCATGCTCGACGACGCCTGCCGCACCGCGCAGCAGGCCGCCGACGCGCTCGGCATCTCGGTCGGCCAGATCGCCAAGAGCATCATCTTCCGCCGCAAGAGCGACGAGGTGGCAGTGCTGGTCATCACCTCGGGCGACAAGCGCGTCGACGAGAAAAAAGTCGATGCCATCGTCGGCAAGACCGGCCGCGCCGACGCCGACTTCGTGAAGGCGCGCACCGGCTTCACCATCGGCGGCGTGTCGCCGGTGGGCCATGTGACCAAGCCTGTGGTGCTGATCGACCGCGAGCTGTTCCGCTTCGAGGAGATCTGGGCCGCCGCGGGCCACCCGCATGCCGTGTTTCAGCTGCACCCGAACGATCTAGAGAAGCTCACCGGCGCGCCGGTGGCCGACGTGGTGTGAACTTCGACGAAGCGGAGGCGCTCGCCGAGCGCGCCGGGACCGTGCAGCGCACGGAGGGCGAGGTGCCTTCGCCGTGCTCGTCGGTGTGCCGCATGGACCGCCTGAGCGGCTTCTGCGAAGGGTGCCTGCGCACCATCCCCGAGATCGCCGGCTGGAGCAAGATGGAAGACGACAGCCGCCGCCAGGTGTGGCGCGCGATCGAACTGCGCGCCCAGGCCGGCATCTGGCGCGTGCCCGAAGCCACCACTGGAGACCACGACGCATGAAGCACATCGACTTTTATCTCGACTTCATTTCGCCCTACGCGCACCTCGCGTTCGAGCACCTGCCCGAGGCGCTCGAAGGCCTGAGCGTGAGCGTGGCCTACAAGCCCGTGCTGCTGGGCGCGCTGCTCAAGCACCACGGCCAGCTCGGCCCGGCCGAGATTCCTTCGAAGCGCAGCTGGACCTACCGCCACGTGCTGTGGCTGGGCCAGGCGCACGGCATCCCCATCGAGATGCCGGCCTCGCATCCTTACAACCCGCTGCCGCACCTGCGCCTGGCCGTGGCCACGGGCGACGACGGCAGCATCAATCGCCTCGCGGCCGAGACCCTCTTTCGCCACGTGTGGCGCGGCGGCGAAGAAGCGGGCGACGCCACGCGGCTGGCCGCGCTCACGGCGCAGCTGCAACCGAAGCGCGACGTGAACGGCGACGACAACAAGGCCCTGCTCAAGCGCAACACCGATGAGGCCGTGGCGCAGGGCGTGTTCGGCGTGCCGTGCTACGTGGTCGACGGGCGCCTGTTCTGGGGCTTCGACGGCCTCGCGATGCTGCGCGCCTACCTGCAGGGCGACACCTGGTTCGACGGTCCGCAATGGACCGGCGCCGACCAGCGGCCCTCGTTGCTGCGCAAGGGCTGAGGTCCCTTTTGCTGCGCAGCAGCAAGGACTGAGGACAAACCCGCGCAGGGGCTCGCTTTCTTACAAGCTGAAACGAGCAGCGCGGGTTTCACCCTAAACCGTAAGCGCCGGTTCAGTTTCGCGAAAGCCTCGGGTCAGTCGCGCCTCCAAGAATGCCTCACGGTCCCGAATGCCGGGCACCGACGAACGCATACATACACACCAGGAGACGACGATGGCAGCCACGCTAGATTCAAGGGGAGTGCCGCATCCGGCCCCCCGGCCCATGTCCGCGGAGGAGAAGAAGGTCATCTTCGCCTCCTCGCTCGGCACCGTGTTCGAGTGGTACGACTTCTATCTGTACGGTTCGCTCGCCGCGATCATCGCGAAGCAGTTCTTCAGCGGCCTGGATGCGGGCGCGGCCTTCATCTTCGCGCTGCTGGCGTTTGCCGCCGGCTTCCTGGTGCGTCCGTTCGGCGCCATCGTGTTCGGCCGCCTGGGCGACATGATCGGTCGCAAGTACACCTTCCTGGTGACGATCCTGATCATGGGCCTGTCGACCTTCATCGTCGGCCTCTTGCCCAGCTACGCGACCATCGGCGTCGCGGCGCCGGTGATCCTGATCGCGCTGCGCATGCTGCAGGGCCTGGCGCTCGGCGGCGAGTACGGCGGTGCCGCCACCTACGTGGCCGAGCACTCGCCGCACGGCAAGCGCGGTGCCTACACCTCGTGGATCCAGACCACGGCCACGCTCGGCCTGTTCCTGAGCCTGATCGTCATCCTGGGCGTGCGTGAAGGCCTGGGCGAAGCGGTGTTCAACGACTGGGGCTGGCGCATTCCGTTCCTGGTGTCGATCCTGCTGCTGGCCATCTCGGTGTGGATTCGCCTGACGCTGTCCGAGTCGCCGGCCTTCCAGAAGATGAAGGCCGAGGGCAAGACCTCGAAGGCACCGCTCGCTGAATCGTTCGGCCAGTGGAAGAACCTGAAGATCGTGATCCTGGCGCTGGTGGGCCTGACGGCCGGCCAGGCCGTGGTCTGGTACTCGGGCCAGTTCTACGCGCTGTTCTTCCTGACGGCCCAGCTGAAGGTCGATGCGACCACCGCCAACCTGATGATCGCCGCCGCGCTGCTGCTCGGCACGCCCTTCTTCGTGATCTTCGGAACGCTGTCCGACAAGATCGGCCGCAAGCCGATCATCATGGCCGGCTGCCTGCTGGCCGTGGTCACCTACTTCCCGGTCTTCAAGATGCTGACCGAAGCCGCCAATCCTGACCTGGCCCGCGCGCAAGCCACGGCCGGCGTCACCGTGACGGCCGACCCCAAGACCTGCTCGTTCCAGGGCAACCCGGTGGCCCGCGAGATCGACTTCAAGAGCTCGTGCGACATCGCCAAGCGCTACCTCGTGCAGAACTCGGTGAGCTACGAGAACGTGGTCGGCGCACCCGGCTCCGCCGCCGTCGTGAAGATCGGCGACAAGACCGTGGAAGCACCCACCGGCGTGGTCGCGAACTCCAAGTTCGACGAAGCCAGCGTCAAGTCGATTGCCGCCTTCAAGAAGGGCGTGGCCGAAGACCTGAAGATCGCTGGCTACCCGGCCAAGGCCGACCCCGCCAAGATCAACAAGATCCTGACGATCCTGCTGCTGTTCTGGCTGGTGCTGCTGGTGACCATGGTCTACGGCCCGATCGCCGCGATGCTGGTCGAGATGTTCCCCACGCGCATCCGCTACACCTCGATGAGCCTGCCGTACCACATCGGCAACGGCTGGTTCGGCGGCCTGCTGCCGACCACCGCCTTCGCCATCGTGGCCTCGACCGGCAACATGTACAACGGCCTGTGGTACCCGATCATCATCGCGGGCATCACACTGGTGATCGGCACGCTGTTCATCCGCGAGACCAAGGACGTGGACATCTACGCCAACGACTGATCTGCGCGCAGTTGGAGGGGGCCGCGCGGCGGCCGCCCTCCGTTCAACAAAGAGGCTTCATGCCCATGGCATGAGGCCTTTTTCTTGAACGCTCTTCATCCCTCTTTTTCTCAACTTCTCAGGAGACAGTACCCATGTGGAAAATCGTTGTCGGCTTCGTCATCTTCGCCGCCATTGCCCTGTATGTGATTTCGATGGGCGGCGACAAGATCGACATGTCCGGCGAGAAGCACGGCGGCGACACGACGCACGCCCCCGCACCGGCGGCGGCCACGCCGGCGCCTGGCGCATCGGCACCGGCTGCCGCGGCCTCCGCCGCGAAGTAACGCCACAGGGTCGCGTCAGCGCTTGAAGCGGCCTTCGCTGATGATGGCCAGGTCCGCGAAGTCGATGCCGCTGTGGTCCTGCGGCGAGTAGCTCACCTCGAGCCCGCCGCCCAGGTCGTAGCCCTTGAGGCTTTCGAGCGCCGCAAGCACCTTGGCGCGCGTGGGCTTGGGGCCCGCGCGGCGCAAGGCCTCCACCAGCACCTTGGCCGAGGCAAAACCTTCGAGCGCGGCCGGTGACAGCTCGCCCTGGCCCTTGGCGCGGGCGAGCGTCAGCGCCTCCTTCACCATCGGCTGGCCCATCGAGCGTTCGTTGGGGAACACCTGCGTCACGATCACGCCGCGGCTGGCATCGCCCAGCTGCTTGATGAAGCCCGACGAGGCGTTGTTCGACAGCGTGACCACCTGCGCCGCCGAGCCCGCGGCGCGCAGCGCCTTGATGCCGTCGACCACCGCCACGCCCGAGCCGATCCACACCACGGCCTGCGCGTCGGCCTTCATGATGGCCGGCACGATGGTCTTGTAGTCGGGCTTTTCGCGGTCGGCCGGAACGGTCGCGATCGGCTGGGCCTTGCCCTTGGTGAAGCCGTTCATCGCGCCCTGCAGCGCGTCGGCGCCGAACGAGTCGGTCACGTGGACCACGGCGATGCGCGTGAGGCCGATGGTCAGCAGGTGCTGCACCGCCTTCTCGGCCTCGCGCTGGTAGGTGGCGCGCACGTTGAACACGTGCTTTTGCAGCGGCTTGTGCAGCACCATCGCGCCGGTCGAGGGGCCGATGAGCGCCACCTCGTTCTTGTCCAGGTACGGAATGATGGCCTGCGAGTGCGGCGTGCCGCGGCTCATGAAGAGCGCGAGCACCTTCTTGTCTTCGATGAGCGCGCGTGCGTTGTCGCCCGCGCGCTTCACGTCGAAGGCGTCGTCCATGCGGATCACCTCGATCTTCTCGCCGTGGATGCCACCCTGGGCATTGGCCGCGTCGATCACCAGCTGCGCGCCGCCGATGGTCTCGTTCACGCTGGCGGCCACCGAGCCGGTCATGCCGGCGGTCTGGCCGATCACGATCTGGGCGGAGGCGCCCATCGCGCACAGCGCGAGCAGGGCGGCCACGCCGAGCGCGTGCCGTGAACCTGCCACTTTCTTCTTCGTCATGAAAGCCTTTCGGAGCCTTCGGGAGACTCGCTGAACAATGTTGAAAACAAATGTCGCATTTGTTTCATAAAGTGTCTTTGGACGAATCCGGACAAACCCCTGCGCGGGCGCCGCCCATGCGCCGGCGTGGGCCGGAGCGTCACCAAGCTCTCCCTAGAATGTTTGCCCCACCCCTCAAGGCATCCATGACACAGGGCTCCATCCGGATTCGCGGCGCGCGCCAGCACAACCTCCAGAACCTCGACCTCGACATCCGCACCGGCGAGATGACCGTGGTCACCGGGCCCAGCGGCTCGGGCAAGTCGAGCCTGGTGTTCGACACCCTCTACGCCGAAGGCCAGCGCCGCTACGTGGAGACCTTTTCCGCCTACGCGCGCCAGTTCCTGGACCGCATGGACAAGCCCGCCGTCGACAAGGTGGAGGGCGTGCCGCCCGCCATCGCCATCGACCAGACCAACCCGGTGCGCTCCTCGCGCTCCACGGTCGGCACGATGACCGAGCTGAACGACCACCTGAAGCTGCTGTTCGCGCGCGCGGCCCAACTGTTCGACCGCGAGACCGCGCTGCCGGTGCGCCACGACTCGCCCGACAGCATCTATGCGCAGATCGCCGAGCGGGCGGCTGCGGCGGGCGATCCGCGCATCGTCATCACCTTCCCGGTCGAACTGCCCGCCGGCACCTCGGCGGAAGAGGTGACGCAGTGGCTGTCGGCCAGCGGCTTCACGCGCGTGCAGGCCGAGCGCGAGGTGGCCACGCCCACCGGCCCGCGCAAGGTGCTCGACGTGGTGGCCGACCGCTTCCGCATCTCGAGCGCCGAGCGCGCGCGCGTGGTCGAAGCGATCGAGGTGGCGCTCAAGCGTGGCAGCGGGCGCGTCACCGTGCACGCCACGGGCGCGGACGAGAACGCACCCACGGACGTATGGAAGTTCTCCACCGGCCTGCACTGCCCCGAGAGCGACATCCGCTACACCGACCCGATCCCGTCGATGTTCTCGTTCAACTCGGCCGTGGGCGCCTGCGACACCTGCCGGGGTTTCGGCCGCGTGATCGGCGTCGACCTGGGGCTCGTGATCCCGAACGACAAGCTCACGCTGCGCGCCGGCGCCATCAAGACCATCCAGACGCCCGCTTGGAAAGAAGCGCAGGACGACCTCATGCGCCACGCCGAGGCCGCCGGCATTCCGCGCGACACGCCGTGGAACAAGCTCACCGACGAGCAGAAGCACTGGGTGGTCGAGGGCACGCCCAACTACAAGGACGGCAACTGGAACAAGCAGTGGTACGGCGTGCGCCGCTTCTTCGGCTACCTGGAGAGCAAGGCCTACAAGATGCATATCCGCGTGCTCTTGTCGAAGTACCGCAGCTACACGCCGTGCCCGGTCTGCAGCGGCGCGCGCCTGAAGCTCGACCCGCTGCTGTGGCGCATTGGCAGCAAAGACGACGCCGACGCGGTGCTGCCGCCTGAAAAGCGCTTCCTGCCCACCGGCGCGAAGTGGAGCCGCGCCCAGCTCGAGGCGCTGCCCGGCCTGTGCCTGCACGACCTGATGCTGTTGCCCATCGAGCGGCTGCGCAGGTTCTTCGACCGCGTGGAGCACCACGGCAACGGCAGCCCCGCGAGCGAAGGCGAGGCGCAGGCGCTCAAGCTGCTGTTCGAAGAAATCACCACCCGCCTGCGCTACCTGCACGACGTCGGCATCGGCTACCTCACGCTCGACCGCCAGAGCCGCACGCTCAGCGGCGGCGAGGTGCAGCGCATCAACCTCACGACCGCGCTGGGCACCTCGCTGGTGAACACGCTGTTCGTGCTCGACGAGCCCAGCATCGGCCTGCACCCGCGCGACATGAACCGCATCACCGAGGCCATGCTGCGCCTGCGCGATGCCGGCAACACGCTGGTGGTGGTCGAGCACGACCCGGCCGTGATGCTCGCCGCCGACCGCGTGATCGACATGGGCCCCGGCCCCGGCGCGCGCGGCGGACAGATCGTGTTCGACGGCACCACCGACATGCTGCGTGACGCCGACACGCTCACCGGCCAGTACCTGGGCGGGCGCAAGAAGATCGGCATGGGCTTCAAGCGGATCGTGAGCGAGAACACGCACCGGCTCATTCTCGAAGGCGTGCGCGAGCACAACCTGAAGAACATCACGGTCGACTTTCCGCTCGCGCGCCTCGTGTGCGTGACCGGCGTGAGCGGCTCGGGCAAGTCGACGTTGATCCAGGACGTGCTGGCGCCCGCGCTCATGCGCCACTTCGGCAAGGCCACCGAAACGCCGGGCGCGCACGACCGCATGCTCGGTGCCGATCACCTGGGCGACGTGGTGTTCGTCGATCAGTCGCCGATCGGCAAGACCGCGCGTTCCAACCCCGCGAGCTATGTGGGCGCATGGGACGCCATCCGCGAAATCTTTGCCACCGCGGCGCTGTCGCGCCAGCGCGGCTACACCGCGAGCAAGTTCAGCTTCAACTCCGGCGACGGGCGCTGCCCGACCTGCGGCGGCTCGGGCTTCGAGCACGTCGAGATGCAGTTCCTGTCGGACGTGTACCTGCGCTGCCCCGACTGCGACGGCAAGCGCTACCGGCCCGAGATTCTCGAAGTGAAGATCGAGCGCAAGGGCCGTGGCTACAACGTGGCCGACATCCTGGAGCTCACCGTGGCCGAGGCCGCGGCGCTGTTCGACACCGACCGCGACGTGCTGCGCGTGCTGCAGCCCATCGTCGACGTGGGCCTGGACTACGTGAAGCTCGGCCAGCCCGTGCCCACGCTCTCGGGCGGCGAAGCCCAGCGCCTGAAGCTCGCGGGTTTCCTGGCCGAAGCGGCCAAGAGCGCGACCGCGAGCCGTCAGATGGTGGCGCGCAAGGGCACGCTGTTTTTGTTCGACGAGCCGACCACCGGTCTGCACTTCGACGACATCGCGCGGCTCATGCGCGCGCTGCGCAAGCTGCTCGACGCCGGCCATTCGCTGATCATCATCGAGCACAACCTGGACGTGATCCGCGCCAGCGACTGGCTCATCGACCTCGGCCCCGAAGGCGGCGAGGGCGGCGGCGAGGTGGTGGCCGAAGGCACGCCCGAGCAGCTGCGCGAGAACCGCGCCTCGCTCACCGGCGCGGCGCTGGCCGACTACGAACTCGCCATCGGCCCCGGCGCCTACAAGGTGGCCGAGCGTGCCGCACGGCGCTACATCGCCAACGCGAAGACGGCGCCGGGCAGCAACGCCATCGAGATCGTCAATGCGCGCGAGCACAACCTGAAGAACCTCAGCGTGGACATTCCGCGCGGCAAGTTCAGCGTGGTGACGGGCGTGAGCGGCTCGGGCAAGTCGACGCTCGCGTTCGACATTCTTTTCAACGAAGGCCAGCGCCGGTACCTCGAATCGCTCAACGCCTATGCGCGCAGCATCGTGCAGCCCGCGGGCCGGCCCGAGGTGGACGCGGTGTACGGCATTCCGCCGACCGTGGCCATCGAGCAGCGCCTGTCGCGCGGTGGCCGCAAGAGCACGGTGGGCACGACCACCGAGGTGTGGCATTTCCTGCGCCTCTTGTACGTGAAGCTGGGCATCCAGCATTGCGTGCACGACGGCGCGGCGGTGCAGCCGCAGACGCCCGACAGCATCGCCGCGCAGCTCATGCGCAACTTCAAGGGCCAGCACATCGGCCTGCTCGCGCCGCTGGTGAGCAACCGCAAGGGCGTGTACACCGAGCTGGCCGACTGGGCGCGCCCGCGCGGCTTCACGCACCTGCGCGTGGACGGCGACTTCTTGCCGACCACGGGCTTCCCGCGCATCGACCGCTTCAAGGAACACAGCATCGAGCTGCCCGTGGCCAGCCTCGACGTGCTGCCCTCGCAGGAGAACGAGCTGCGCGCGGCGCTCACCAAGGCGCTCGAGCACGGCAAGGGCGTGGTGCATGTCCTGAGCGAACTCGACGGCCTGCGCGCCGCGATGATGGCCGGCGTGTCCGCCGTGGGCATCGGCCGCGTGCAGGTGTTCTCCACGCTGCGCGCCTGCCCGGTGTGCAGCACCAGCTATGCCGAGCTCGATCCGCGCCTGTTCAGCTACAACAGCAAGCACGGCTGGTGCCCCGACTGCGTGGGCACAGGCGTGAAGCTCAGCAAGGACCAGCGCAAGGTCTTCGACGATTCGATCCGCGACGACGACAGCAAGGGCCGCGAACAGACCTTCGCCGAGCCCGAGGTCGAAGACCTCGCCGACGTGGCGTGCCCGACCTGCCAAGGCACGCGCCTGAACGCCACCGCGCGCGCCGTGGGCTTCGGCACCGCGGCCGACGGCTCGGGCGGCATCGGCATCACGCAGCTGGCGCGCATGAGCGTCACCGAGGTGCGCCAGTGGTTCGAAGGGCTGGTGCTCACCGGCCGCGAAGCCGAGATCGCACGCGACCTCGTGCCCGAGATCAAGAGCCGCCTCGAATTCCTCGAAGAAGTGGGCCTGGGCTACCTCACGCTCGACCGTGGCGCGCCCACGCTCTCGGGCGGCGAGGCGCAGCGCATCCGCCTGGCGGCACAGCTGGGCAGCAACCTGCAGGGCGTGTGCTACGTGCTCGACGAGCCGACCATCGGCCTGCATGCGCGCGACAACCAGATCTTGCTGAACGCGCTGCACAAGCTCGGCGAGAAGGGCAACACGCTGGTGGTGGTGGAGCACGACGAAGACACCATTCGCCGCGCCGACCACATCATCGACATCGGCCCCAGCGCCGGCAAGCGCGGCGGCCGCCTCGTGGCCGAGGGCACGGTGGCCGACATCCAGAAGGCCGGCGATTCGCAGACCGGCCGCTACCTGCGCGATGCCATCAAGCACCCGCTGCAGGCGCGCCGCCTGATTCCCTCGCCCGATCCGAAGGCGGAAGACAGCGGCAACTGGCTCACCGTGCACGGCGCCGACCTGCACAACCTGCAGGACGTGACCGCCACGCTGCCGCTGCACCGCCTCGTGGTGGTCACCGGCGTCAGCGGCTCGGGCAAGTCGACGCTCGCGCGCGACGTGCTGCTGGCCAGCGTGCAGGGCATCGTCGTGCAGCGCATGACCAAGGCCGGCCGCGACGCCGATGCCGCGGGCAAGCGACCGGCCTGGGTCGGTTGCCGCGGCGTCGACGGCTACGCGGTCATCGACCGCGTGCTCGAGGTCGACCAGACGCCGATCGGCAAGACGCCGCGCAGCTGCCCCGCCACCTACATCGGCTTCTGGGACACCATCCGCAAGCTCTTTGCCGACACCCTCGAAGCCAAGGCGCGCGGCTACGGCCCGGCGCGCTTCAGCTTCAACACCGGCGAAGGCCGCTGCCCGGGCTGCGACGGCGCGGGCGTGCGCACCATCGAGATGAGCTTTTTGCCCGACGTGAAGGTGCCCTGCGAGGTCTGCCACGGCGCGCGCTTCAACCCCGAGACACTGGCCGTGAGCTGGCGCGGCAAGAGCATCGGCGACGTGCTGAAGATGGAGGTCGACGAAGCGGTCGAGTTCTTCGCCAGCATGCCCAACATCGCGCATCCGCTGCAGCTGCTGAAGGACGTGGGCCTGGGCTACCTCACGCTGGGGCAGCCGTCGCCCACGCTGTCGGGCGGCGAGGCGCAGCGCATCAAGCTGGTGACCGAACTCAGCAAGGTGCGCGACGACATCACGCGCCGCGGCCAGAAGCCGCCGCACACGCTGTACGTGCTCGACGAGCCGACCGTGGGCCTGCACATGGCCGACGTCGAGAAGCTGATCCACGTGCTGCACCGGCTGGTGAACGGCGGCCACAGCGTGGTGGTGATCGAGCACGACCTCGACGTGATCGCCGAAGCCGACTGGATCATCGACCTCGGGCCCGAGGGCGGCAACGCCGGCGGACGCATCGTCGCCGCGGCGCCGCCGGAGGAGGTGGTGCGATTGGGGACGCACACTGGCGTAGCTCTTAAGGCCGTGTTGGCACGTTGACGCGCGCAGGCGCACAATGGCTTGAACCCTTGGCGCAGGCGCATCCTGAATCAGCCATGGTGGAGACCGTGTGAACGGATGAAGCGCCGTGCCGGGGCTACGCAAGGAGCCGCGCCATGACCCGCTTCATCGATGTTCACAGCCTGGTTCGCCTGGTGGATGAGACCGGCGTCCCGCAATTCCTCGTCACCCTGGCGGACGCGCTGCGCGACGATTTCCTGCGCTGGCGCGAGTTCGACAAGAAGGCGCGCGTGGCCAGCCATTCGCACCTGGGCGTGATCGAACTCATGCCCGTGGCCGACGACGGCGCCTACGCCTTCAAGTACGTCAACGGCCACCCGCACAACACGCAGGTCGGCCTGCCCACGGTCATGGCCTTCGGGGTGCTGGCCGAGGTCGACACGGGCTACCCCGTGCTGCTGTCCGAACTCACGCTCACCACCGCGCTGCGCACGGCCGCCACCTCGGCCATGGCCGCCAAGGCGCTGGCGCGGCCCGACGCGCGCAGCCTCGCCATCATCGGCAACGGCTCGCAGAGCGAGTTCCAGGCGCTGGCCTTCCATGCGCTGCTGGGCATCGAGCAGGTGCGCGTGTTCGACACCGACCCGCACGCCACCGACAAGCTGGTGCGCCACCTCGCGGCCTGCACGCCGATGGAGATCGTGCGCGCCGGCTCCACCGCCGAGGCGGTGCGCGGCGCCGACATCGTGACCACCATCACCGCCTACCAGGGCCACGCGACGGTGCTCACGCCCGACATGATCGAGCCCGGCATGCACATCAACGCCGTCGGCGGTGATTCGCCCGGCAAGACCGAGCTGCACCCCGACGTGCTGCGCGGCGCGCGCGTGTTCGTCGAGTACGAGCCGCAGACCCGCATCGAGGGCGAGATCCAGCAACTGCCGCCCGACTTCCCGGTGCACGAGCTGTGGCGCGTGCTGGTGGGCGAAGTGCCCGGGCGCGAGCGGCCGGATCAGGTGACGGTGTTCGACTCGGTCGGCTTCGCGCTGGAGGACTACACGGCGCTGCGCTGCATCCAGCAGCTGGCGCTGGAGCGCGGCGTGGGCCGGCAGATTGCGCTGGTGCCCGAGCTCGACGATCCGAAGGACCTGTTCGGTCTCACGGCCTCGGGGCGGCGCCGGGCGGTGCTGCGGCGTGCGGCATGATGGCAGGCCCTGTCGTCACGCTTTTCGCTGCTTCATGCTCACCATCTACAACGACCAGCACGCACTGCACCAAGGCAAAGTCGAAATGTTCCGGGGCGAGCTGGTGCCCTGCTTCGAGGTGCCCGCCCGCGTCGACCATGTGAGGCACGAGCTGGAACGGCGCGGCCTCGGCCCGCTGCAGGCGCCCGATGCGTTCGATGAAGCGCTGCTGGCGAAGGTGCATGCACCGCGCTACCTCGACTTCATCGCCCATGCCTGGGACGAGTGGGTGGCGCTCGACGCCACCAATGCCACGCGCGACGCGCTGCCCTCGTACTGGCCCACGCGCGGCATGCGCACCGACGTGCTGCCGAAGAGTTTTCCCGCACGCCTGGGCCTCTTCTCGTTCGACGCCGGCACGCCGCTGATGGCCGGCAGTTGGGTCGCTGCGCGCCATGGCGCGGCGTGCGCGTGGACCGCGGCGCAGCGCGTCATCGGCGGCGAGCGCAGCGCCTTCGCGCTCACGCGCCCGCCGGGCCACCACGCGGGCGCCGACTTCTTCGGCGGCTACTGCTTCGTCAACAACGCCGCCGTCGCCGCGCAGGCGCTGCGCGACGCGGGCGTCGAACGCGTGGCCGTGCTCGACGTCGACTACCACCACGGCAACGGCACGCAGGCCATCTTCTACGAGCGCAGCGACGTGCACTTCGCCAGCCTTCATGGCGACCCGCTCACCGACTACCCGTACTACCTGGGCCATGCCGACGAGCGCGGCGCCGGCAAGGGCGAGGGCTTCAATCACAACCTGCCGCTACCGCGCGGCACCGATTTCACGGCCTGGCGCGCGGCGCTCAAGACAGCGCTCGACGGCATCGCGAAGGTCAAGGCCGGCGCGCTCGTGGTCTCGCTGGGCGTCGACACCTTCGAGGGCGACCCGATCTCGGGCTTCAAGCTGAAGAGCGACGACTACCTGCGCATGGGCGAAGACCTCGCGCGCGCGGGCCTGCCCACCGTGTTCGTGTTCGAGGGCGGCTACGCGGTCGCCGAGGTGGGTGTGAACGCGGTCAACGTTCTCGAAGGCTTCGCGCAGAAGTAACCGAAGCTGAAGCTGCCCCGCTGCTGACGCACAGGCGACTGCGCTGCCTGAATAGGCCCTGGTTTCCCCGGGAAATCAGGGGAGCCCCGATTGCCTTCGACCACCGGGCCGGGCCCAATCGGCGCTTTCCCAAGTTTCATCAGGAACCCGTCAGCCATGCTTCGCCGCTCTTCGCTCCTCTGTGCCGCCACGCTTGCCGCGTGTGGCCTCGTCTCCCCGCTGGCGGCCTTTGCGCAGCAGGCCTTTCCCTCCAAGCCCATCAAGCTGGTCATCGCCTTTCCCGCCGGCGGCCCGACCGACATCACCATGCGCCAGCTGGCCGACAACGCCAGCAAGATTCTTGGCCAGCCCGTGATCATCGACAACAAGCCCGGCGCTGGCGGCACGCTGCCCGCGCAGGCGCTGCAGACCGCGCAGCCCGACGGCTACACCGTCGCGCAGATTCCGCTGGGCGTGTTCCGCCTGGGCTACACCACCAAGATCAACTGGGACCCGCTCAAGGACATCACCTACGTGCTGAACGTCACCGGCTATGCCTTCGGCATCGTCGTGCCGGCCGACAGCCCGTTCAAGACCTGGGCCGACTTTGTGGCCTACGCCAAGGCCAACCCCGGCAAGCTCACCTACGGCTCGACCGGCAACCTGACCAGCCCGCATCTCACGACCGAAATCATTGCGCAGAAGGCCGGCATCACGCTGCAGCACGTGCCCTACAAGGGCAGCGCCGACCTGATGCTGGCCGTGGTCAGCGGCCAGCTCATGGCCGCCGCCGACAGCACCGGCTTCGCGCCGCAGGTCGAGGCCGGCAAGCTGCGCGTGCTCAACACCTGGGGCGACAAGCGCCTGGCCAAGTTCCCCGACGCGCCCACGCTGAAAGAGCTGGGCTACGACGTGGTGCAGAACTCGCCCTTCGGCATCGGCGCGCCCAAGGGCACCTCGCCCGAAGTCGTGAAGAAGCTGCACGACGCCTTCAAGCAGGCGATGGAAGAGCCGAGCTACGTCGCTTCGCTCGGCCGCTACGACATGCTGCCCAACTACATGAGCTCGGCCACGTACACCAAGTTCGCGCAGGACACGGTGGTGCGCGAGAAGGTGATCATCGACAAGCTGGGGTTGGCGAAGGAGAAGTGAGGCGGGAGAAACACGGCAGCGACCACGGTCGCTGCTGAACATGGATTCCGTCCGTTTCTATGCACGTTGTCGACGACGTGCATAGAAATTCGATTTTTCGATGCACGTTTTCGGCCTGCGCCCTGCAGCGTCTACCCGATCCCCGATCGGTGTCCCAAACTCACCCCCTAAAACCCTCCGTAACCTAGGCGTTAACCCTATGTAATCCCTTTGTCTTCCAGTGAGGGAAAACTCGGACCCAGTCTCGCGGCAACAAGGCCCGGACGTCCCAAAGTCGCGCCCGGTTTCGGCGCAGCGGCATCCCCATCCTGGAGTGACCTCAATGAAAAAATCCCTGCTTGTTCTGGCTGCCATCGCAGCCTGCGGCGCCGCGTCGGCGCAATCGACCGTGACCCTGTTCGGCGTGGTCGATGCCGCCTACCGCAACGTAGCGAACAAGAGCGTTTCGACCACCCCCTTCGGCCCCGCCTACAGCGTGAAGGCCAGCCGCAGCGAGCTGGCGAATTCGGGCCTGAGCTCGAGCCGCCTCGGCTTCCGCGGCGTGGAAGACCTCGGCGGCGGCCTGTCGGCCAGCTTCTGGCTCGAAGCCCCGATCACCAACGACGACGGCGCCACCGGCGTGTCGAGCTTCACCCGCCGTTCGACGGTGAGCCTGGCAGGCAGCTTCGGCGAACTGCGCCTGGGCCGCGACAAGACCGCGACGGTGATGAACGAAGAACAGTTCGATCCGTTCGGCGACACCGGCATCGGCGGCTCGCTGATCATCGACGCCAACGAAGCCAGCATGTCGGGCAGCGGCTACGGCAGCAACAGCACCTACAAGCGCGCGAGCAACATGGTGCAGTACTTCCTGCCGCGCCTGGGCGGCCTGTACGGCAACGTGGCCTACGGCCTGGCCGAGCAGACGCGTCTGTCGCCCGACACCGCCGCCAGCACCAACACCGGCCGCCACATCGGCGGGCGCCTGGGCTACACGACGGGTCCGTTCGACATCGCCGCCAGCTACGCGCAGAACGACACCAGCTTCACGTCCGGCAGCGGTGCCGCCGCCGTGGCGCGCCCGGGCAAGATCAAGACCTTCAACCTCGGCGCGACCTACGACTTCGGCGTGGCCAAGCTGTTCGGCGAAATCTCGCGTTCGAAGGACGAGCGCAACGCGCTGAACATCTTCACGACCGGCCAGGACGTGGACCTCACCGGCTACCTGCTGGGCGTGACCGTGCCGGTCGGCCCGGGCGTGATCCGCGCGTCGTACTCGCAGGTCAAGTACGACTTCAACCGCGTGCCCGTGTTCGGCGTGAACAACGCCGATCCGAAGGCCAGCAAGCTCGCGCTGGGCTACGTGCACAACCTGTCCAAGCGCACCGCGCTGTACGGCACGGTCGCGCGCGTCAGCAACAAGAACGGCGCAGGCCTCACGGTGGGTGCAGGCCCGTCGTACGCCACCACGTTCAACCGCACGGCGCTGCAGGCCAAGAGCTCGATGGGCTACGAGTTCGGCATCCGCCACACGTTCTGATGGTCTGACCCACGGGTCGCGCGCCGCGCGACCCGCACCCCCGCAAGTTTCTCCAAGGGTCGTTCAACCGGTCCATTCGGCCCGCCCTGTGCGGGCCTTTTTTTTGTCAGCGACCTTGGAAGAAGGCGCGACTCAGCGCGCCGACAGCACCGCGTGCGCGGCCTCGGCAAAGCCCGCGCCGCGCTCGCCCTGCGTCACGTAGCGCGGCAGGTGCTCCAGCTGCGGCACGAAGCGCGCGACGTTCGCCACGCCGATGCTGTGCGCGAAGCTGCGGAACATCAGCTGGTCGTTGGTGGAGTCGCCCACATAGGCCCAGCGGTCCATCTCGTCGTCGAGCGTGCGGCCCCAGAGCTCGCGCACGATCCAGCGCGCGCCTTCGAGCTTGTCGTTGTCGCCGTACCAGCCGTTGATGTGGATGCTGCTCACGGTGGCGTGCATGCCTTCGCCGCGCATCAGTGCGACGACGCGCGCGATGGTGTCGTCGTCGAGCGTCACGAACTCGCTGTGGTCGATCGCGATGTCGGTCTCGCGCCCGGGCGAGTCGGTGGCGCGGCCGGCGCCGGGAATCTCGCGCTCGATGCGCGCCAGCACGGCTTGCATGCGCGCGAAGTTGGCGGCGCGCGTGGCGGCGTCCTGCTGGTAGCGCTTTTCGACACCCCCGTTCGGCGCAGGCCGCAGCGCCACCGCGCCGTTCTCGGCCACGATGGCATCGACCGGCCAGCTGTTCACGAAGGGCAGGCTCCAGCCCACGGGCCGGCCGGTGATCGCCACCACCGCGAGGCCCGCGGCCTTCAGGTCGGCCAGCGCCTTCAGCGCGTCGGGCGTGATGGCGCCGTCGGTGGTCAGCGTGTCGTCGATGTCGGTGAACACGCCGGTCAGCGTCGCGCGCGCGTCGGCGGGCCAGCGCGTCAGCGGCAACAGGTGGTGGGGCGAAGCGGGCAGGGGAGGCGAAGACATCGAAGACATGGGGCAGGATTCTCGGGAGGGCCCGTGATCGTACCGGCGCTTTCGTGTAGCATCCCGCCCCCGCCGCGCTTTCAGGGCCGGCGCGGCGCTCTGCTTCTTTCTTTCACCATGCCTCACATCCTCGTCGACCACCTCCGCAAGACCTACAAGGTGTCCGAGCGCGACCCCGGTCTGCGCGGGGCGCTGCGCGGCCTGCTGCAGCGCCGCCACCGCACGGTGGAGGCGCTGTCGGACGTGTCGTTCGCGCTGGAGCGCGGCGAGCTGCTGGGCTTCATCGGGCCGAACGGTGCGGGCAAGTCGACCACCATCAAGATCCTCTCGGGCATCCTGCGGCCCGACGGCGGACGCGTGGAAGTCGACGGCCGCGACCCCTTTGCCGACCGCGAGCGGCACGTGGCGCGCATCGGCGTGGTCTTCGGCCAGCGCACGCAGCTGTGGTGGGACCTGCCCGTGGGCGACGGTTTCGACCTGCTGCGCGACATCTACCGCGTTGACCCGGTGCGCTACCGCAAGACGCGCGACGAGCTGGTCGCGCTGCTGCACCTGGAGCGCGTGCTCGACCAGCCGGTGCGCCAGCTCTCGCTGGGCCAGCGCATGCGCGCCGAGATTGCCGCGGCGCTGCTGCACGAGCCCGACATCCTGTTCCTCGACGAGCCGACCATCGGCCTCGATGCACCCTCGAAGCTCGCCGTGCGCGACTTCGTGCGGCGCGCCAACCGCGAGCGCGGCACCACCGTGCTGCTGACCACGCACGACATGCACGACATCGAGGCCCTGGCCCAGCGCGTGATCGTCGTCGGCCACGGCCGCGTGCTGGCCGACAGCCCCGTCGAGGCGTTGCGCGCACAGGTGCTGGCCGAGCGTCGGCTGGTGGTCGACTTTGCACAAGACGCCACGCTGCCCGCGCACGTCGACGGCGCCACCGTGCACTCGCGCGACGGCCAGACGCTGGTGCTCGACTTCGACCCCAAGCAGACCCCCGCCCCCGCGCTCATCGCCCGCATCGCCGGTGCGCACGCCGTGGAAGACATCCGCCTCGAAGGCCTCGCGATCGAAGCCGTCATCGCGCGCTTCTACGCCATGCACGGAGCGGCCGAGGCGTGAAGCCGCCCATGGGCCTGCGCGACCTCGCCCGGCCGTATGTCGCTGCGTTCGTCTCGCGCTTCCTGCAGATGCTGCAGTACCGCACGGCGGCGCTCGCGGGCTTTGCCACGCAGTGCTGGTGGGGCGGCATCAAGGTGATGGTGTTCGCCGCGTTCTACAGCGGCAGCGCCATCGCGGGCGCGGCCTCGTCGATGTCGCTGGCCCAGGCCATCACCTACACCTGGCTCGCGCAAGGCCTGCTGGTGCTGATGCCCTGGCTCGGCGACCCAGAGGTGGCGCAGGCCGCGCGCACGGGTGCGGTGGCCTACGACCGGCTGCGCCCGGTGGACGCGTACGCGCTGTGGTTCGCGCGCACCGCTGGATGGATCGCGGCGCGCCTGCTGCCGCGCGTGGCGCTCATGGCGGCCTTCGCGGCGGTCGCGTTGCCGCTGATGGGGCTGGGCGACTGGGCCTGGCAGCTGCCTGCGAGCGCGATGGCTGGCGCGGCGTTCCTGCTGTCGGTGGGGCTCGGCCTCTTGCTCTCGACCGCGATGGTGATGCTGCTCAACGTGGCGACCACGGCAGCGCTCAACGAGCGCGGCATCCAGGCGGTGGCGACTCCCGTGGTCATCGTGTTCTCGGGCAACCTGCTGCCGCTGGCGCTGCTGCCCGACGCCTGGCAGACCGCGCTGCTGGTGCAGCCGCTGGCCGGGCTGATCGACATTCCGGCGCGGCTGTACTTCGGGCAGCTGAACGGGTGGCACGCGTTGGCCGGCCTGGGGCTGCAGTGCTTCTGGATCGTCGCGCTGGTCGCGTTCGGGCGGGTGACGATGGGGCGGACGATGCGCAGTCTGCAGGTGCAGGGTGGCTAGGGTGCGCATGGGGTCGCTCTCTCTTTTCTTCCGCCTCATGGCCGCCTCCATCAGCGGCCAGGCCAGATACCCCGCGTCCGCACTGCTGCTCACGATAGGCCAGTTCCTCGGCACAGGCATCGAGGTGGTCGCCGTCTGGGCGCTGTTCCATCGCTTCGGCGAAGTGCAGGGCTGGGGCATCGGCGAGGTCGCGCTGTTCTATGGCCTGGTGAACTGCATGTTCGCCCTCGCCGACGCATTGGGCCGCGGCTTCGACGTGCTGGGCACCGAGTTCCTGCGCACCGGCACCTTCGACCGGCTGCTGCTGCGCCCGCGTCCGCTCGCGCTGCAGCTCATGGGCCACGACGTGCGCATCAGCCGCCTCGGCCGTCTGCTGCAGGGCCTGCTCGTGCTGGCCTTCGCGACCGTGCAGGCCGACATCGCGTGGACCCCGAGCGCGGTGGCGGTCGCGCTGTTCGCCATGGCCGGCGGCATCGCGCTGTTCCTCGGCATCCTCGTGCTGCAGGGCACGCTGTCGTTCTGGACCGTCGAAAGCCTGGAGATCGCCAACGTGCTCACCTACGGCGGCGTGCAGGCGGCGCAGTACCCGCTGGCGCTCTATGCGCAGTGGTTCCGCCGTGTGCTGACCTTCATCGTGCCGCTGGCCTGCGTGGCGTACTACCCGGTGCTGGCGATTCTGGGCAAGCCCGATCCGCTGGGCGCGCCGGCCTGGGTGGGATGGGTGTCGCCGCTCGCGGGCTTCGTGTTCCTCGCGGCGGCGTTCGGTGCGTGGCGCCTCGGGCTGCGCCACTACACCTCGTCGGGCAGCTGACGCGCCCGACGGTCATCCGATCGATCGATCAGCCCGCGCTCTGCAGCGCCAGGCCCGCGTGCTCGCGCAGCGGATGGAAGTGGATCTTCGGAAAACGCTCCTGTGCCAACCGCACGTCGTAGGGCGAGGTGCACAGGAAGGCCAGGGTGTCGGCCGCGTCCTTGGCCATGCGCACCGGGTACGCGTGGACGAACTCGCGCAGCTCGGCCGGCGTGTCGGCCGTGATCCAGCGCGCGCCCGTGTACTGGCAACCTTCGAGCCGCACGTCGGCGTCGTACTCGGCCTTCAGGCGGTGCTGCACCACTTCGAACTGCAGCTGGCCGACGGCGCCCAGCAGCATCGGGCCGCCGACCTCGGGGCGGAAGACCTGGATCGCGCCTTCCTCGCCGAGCTGGGCCAGGCCCTGCTGCAGCTGCTTGGTGCGCAGCGGGTTCTTCAAGATCACGGTCATGAACAGCTCGGGCGCGAAGAAGGGCAGCCCGGTGAACTGCAGGTTCGCGCCGTCGGTGATGGTGTCGCCCAGCTGCACGCCGCCGTGCGTGGTGAAGCCCACGATGTCACCGGCGTAAGCCTCTTCCACCGCCTCGCGGCGCTGGCTCATGAAGGTCACGACGCTGGTGGGGCGCAGCTCTTTCGAGGTGCGCTGCACCTTGAGCTTCATGCCCGGCGTGTACTTGCCCGAGGCCATGCGCACGAAGGCGATGCGGTCGCGGTGGTTGGCGTCCATGTTGGCCTGCACCTTGAAGACCACGCCCGCGAAGTCCTTGTCCTCGGGCTGGATCTCCTTCACCACCGGCTGGCGGTTGACCAGCGTGGTGCTGGTGCGCGACTGCGGTTGCGGGGCCAGGTCGACCAGCGCGTCGAGCACTTCCATCACGCCGAAGTTGTTCACCCCGGAGCCGAAGAACACGGGCGTCTGCTTGCCCGCCAGGAAGGCCTCGCGGTCCCAGGTGGGGGAGGCGCCGGTGGCGAGCTCCATGCTTTCCATGGCGTGCGCGAAGTCGGCGCCAAAGCGCTTGGTCAGCGTGTCGCGCTCAGTGAGCGGAATGGTCTCGAAGTCGTGCGGCAAGCGCTCGCTGCCCGACTCGAACACCGTCATCGCCTGCGTGCGCAGGTTCATGATGCCGCGGAAGCTCTTGCCCTGGCCCACGGGCCAGGTCATGGGCACGCAGGGCATGCCGAGTTCGCGTTCCACCTCGTCCAGGATGTCCAGCGGCTCGCGCACTTCCCGGTCCATCTTGTTGACGAAGGTGATGATGGGCGTGTCGCGCTGGCGGCAGACCTCGATCAGCCGGCGCGTCTGCGCTTCCACGCCGTTGGCCGCGTCGATCACCATCAGCGCCGAGTCGACGGCGGTGAGCACGCGGTAGGTGTCTTCCGAGAAGTCCTTGTGGCCGGGGGTGTCGAGCAGGTTGATGACGTGCTCGCGGTACACCATCTGCATCACCGACGAGGCCACCGAGATGCCGCGCTGCTTCTCGATTTCCATCCAGTCGGAGGTGGCGTGGCGCGAGGCCTTGCGGGCCTTCACCGAGCCGGCGATCTGGATCGCGCCCGAGAACAGCAGCAGCTTTTCGGTCAGCGTGGTCTTGCCGGCGTCAGGGTGGGAAATGATCGCGAAGGTGCGACGGCGGCGGGTTTCGGCAAGAAAAGACAAGGTGGGCAATCTGCAGGGGAATCCCCCGATTTTAGGAGGCCGCCCCGCAAACCCCCTCAATCCCCCGCCGATGGGCCTAAAACGCCTCCGTCACCCCGTATGCCCGCATCTGCGCCTCGACCTGCGCGGCGTCCTGGCTCAGCACCACGAGGTCGTGCGCCTTGCCCTCGCGGTCTTTCACGTGGCGCGTCAGCAGGGCCTCGGGCCGGAAGCCCAGGGCCTGGAAGACGGCGATGGCGCCGCGCTGGTCGACGGTCATCTGGGCGACGATCTTTTCGTGCCCGTGCGCGAAGGCCAGCGCGCAGCCCTCCTGCGCGAGCTGCTGGCCCAGCCCGCCGCCGCGCAGCGTGGGCGACACCAGCACGCGCAGCTCGGCGACATGGCCCGACCACGAGTGCGGGTCGCGGATGACGGCGGCGCAGCCCAGCACGGCACCGTCGCGCACGGCCAGCACGCTGTCGATGTCGCCGCGCTCGATGGCGCGCACCCATGCGGCCATCACCTTGGGCTCGGTGATGTCGCGCGGCAGAAAGAGCAAGTCGTGCGCCGGCAGCGCCTGCGCGAAAGCCAGCACGGCGGGGGCATCGGCGCCGGTCATGAGGCGCAGGGCGATGTTGCCGTCCGCGTGGGCGACGGTGCGCGGGTAGGTGCGGGAAGAAGAGGCGGTCATGGGCATGAGGTGAGGGTTGTGTTCATCAGATGGAGCGCACGCCCAGCCACTCGTCGAGCTTGGGCCACAGCCGCCGCACGGCGTTGGTGCCGGCCGCCAGGCTGACGTGGCCGCCCTTGAGCACCACCTCTTCCTTGTCGGTAGAGCCGATGCCGGCAATCAGCGGCTGCCCCGCTTCGTAGGGCACGATGTGGTCGTGCTGCGCCAGCGCATGCAGCACCGGCACGGTGATGTTCTTCAGCAGCACCTTGCGCCCGCCGAGCACCAGCTCGCCCTTGTGGAGCTTGTTGTCCCACATGAGCTCTTTCACGGTCTGGCGGAAGTACTCGCCGGCCAGCGGCAGCATCTCGGCGCCCCAGCGGTCGAACATGCGGTACGACTTGACGAACTCGTCGTTGGCCATGTTGTCCCACAGCTGCACCAGCCCGGCGCCGCGCCCGGCGGGGCGCAGCATGTCGAAGGAGGCGAACAGCATCTCGGGCGGCACGTTGCCCACGGTGTCGATGAGGCGGTCGACGTCGAAATAACGCCGGTCGGACCACGCATGAAAGAGCGTCATGCGGCTGAAGTCGATCGGCGTGGTGAAGAGCGCCAGGTTCTTCATCGGCCCGTCGGGATGCAGCGCGGCATACAGCGTGGAGAGCACGCCGCCCATGCAGTAGCCGGCGAGGGTGACGTCTTCTTCGCCCGAGTCTTCCTGCACGCGGCGGATCGAATCGGGAATGAAGTCGAGCACGTAGTCTTCGATGCGCAGGCGCTTCTCGTCGGGGCGCGGCGCGTTCCAGTCCATCACGTAGACGTCGTAGCCCTTGAGCAGCAAATACTCGACCATGCTCTGGCCCGGCGCGAGGTCGAAGATGTAGGCGCGGTTGGTGGTGGCCATCACCATGAGCACCGGCACGCGGTAGATCTCGTCGACCATCGGGCGGTAGTGGTACAGGCTCAGCGTGCCGCGCCGGTGGATCTCGTCCTTGGGCGTGAGGCCGACGGCGGGCGCGGTCGAGGTCAGGAAGTCCAGCCCCTTGATGTTGCGCTGGATGGTGCGCTCGATCTCGCCGCGGATGTCGGGCAGCTGGAAGGTGTCGGGCGGCGCGCTCATGGGCGGCGCTTTCCGGCGGGGCGTTTCTTCGGGGCGGCGGCCTTGGCGGCCGGTGCAGGCGTCGCCGCCGCGGGCGGTTGTTTGGTGCGACGTGGCCGGGCTGGCGCTGTTGCGGCATCGCCGGTCCGTGTGGCAGGCCCGGCCCCGCCTTCCAGCGCACGGCGAATACCAGCCAGGTGGTCGTCGATGCGGTGCAACTGCTCACCCAATGCCTGCAGGTCGCCGCGTGTCGGCAGGTTCAGCAGCGTGAGGTAGCGCGCCATCAGGTCGCCCAGCGCCTTCTGCGCGGTGAGCGAGGCGTTCATGCCGCCGTGCATGCCCTGCCGGAACGGGTCCGAGGCCATGGTTTCGTTGGCGAATTCGTTGGTGCTTTTTTCCCACTGGGCCGTGAGCTCGCGCCACATGGCCATGGGATCGAGGGACGGAAACTGACTCATCAAAACACCTCCGTCTGGGTCTGTTGTCGTGTTTGTTTTTTCTTCAGTGATCGTCGCGTCGCGCCGCCTGCGCGGTGTGCGCCGCAATCGCCTCGGTGATCTGCGGCCACATCGATATCGGCAGCGCGTGGCCCATGCGCGGAATGCGCAGCAGCTTCGCGCCGGGAATGGCCTCGGCCACGTCGATGCCGCAGGCCACGGGCACCAGCGGATCGACGTCGCCGTGGATCACCAGCGTGGGCACCTGCACCGCGCGCAGCGCCGGCTTGCGGTTGCCCGACGCGAACACCGCCGCCAGCTGGCGCGCCACGCCGCCCGGGTTGAGGCCGCGCAGAAAGGCGAGCTGCGCGCGCTCGGCATCGCGGGCCTCGTCGAGCGGAAAGGCGTCGGGCCCGCGCAGCACGCGCCACACCTTCGCGTGGTGCGGCAGGTAGGCCTCGAAGCTGGTCGGCGTGGGCGCGAACAGCACCGCCAGCGCCTCGGGCGTGGGCGGCGGCAGGGCCGGATCGCCGGTGCTCGACATGATGCTGGTGAGCGAACGCATCCGGCCCGGGTGATGAATGGCCATCTCCTGACCGATGGCTCCGCCCATCGACGCCCCCACGATGTGAGCGCGCGCGATGCCCAGCGCGTCGAGCAGGCCGGCGCAGTCGTCGGCCATGTCGCGCAGCGTGTAGGGCACCTGCAGCGGCCGGCCCGCCATGGCCTGCAGCATCAGCGCCTGGATGTCGGGCACGCCGGCGTGCGGCAGGTGGGTGGAGTGGCCGATGTCGCGGTTGTCGAAGCGGATCACGTGGTGCCCGCCGGCCTGCGCCAGGCCGGCGCAGAACGCGTCGTCCCAGGCGACCATCTGGGCGCCGAGGCCCATGACCAGCAGCAGCGGCGGCGCCTCGGGGTCGCCGAAGCTGTCCCAGGCCAGTTCGATGCCGTTGGCGCGGGTGCGCCGTTCGGTGCGGGGTGGGACGGCGGTCATGCGGGGCGCTGTTTGCGTTGCGTTACTTGCGCTGCAGCAGCTTCGTGACCTCGTCCACGTTGGACTGGATGCGCTGGCGCACCACGTCAAAGGCATCGGCCTGCGACTTGGCGGCCAGGGTGGCCAGCTCCTTGATGTCGTCGACGGCGCGCTGGAACGACTGGCGGCCCAGCTCGTCGAGCTTGGCGAGGTTTTCCTTCGGGTCCTTGCCGGGCATCGCCTTGGCGGCGGTCTGCCATTCGCCGATGGCCGTCTTGATCATCTCGGTCTGTCGCTGCACCACGGTCTGCAGGCCCTGGTAAGACTTTTCGTTGGCCTGCATCAGCGCCTGCAGGTCCTTGCGCCCGCTGTCGAGCAGCTTGCCGGCGCCGCCGGTGAGGTTCAGGTTCTGCAGGCGCTCGGCCATGCCCTTGAGGTTCTTCATCGGATCGAGCATGTCCGCGGCGGACGGCGCCGCCTGCTTCGTGCCGGCGCTGGTGGCGGTGGTTTTGTTCGCGGCGGCTTTCTTGGCAGTGGCCATGGTGCGGAATCTCCTGTGTCGGGTGATGAAAACAATCGAACGGGTGGATGCAGGCAGCGGCCGGGCGGCCGGGGCCCGCCGCCACGATACGCCGGGCCGGCGTGGCTCAGGGCGGTCGAAGCGCGGATTTGCCTGCGGAGTTTCCCGAGGTGGCCCATGCGACGCCGAAGCCGCCCGCGCTTTCCGTGATGTGGGATGTCCCGGTCGATTGGCGGGCGGAACGGCCGCGACTACAATCCGGCGCTCCGAGGAGCGTTGCAGCGCCGTCAGGCGTGAGGCTCGGACCACATCGCAACCACGCTCATCCGCTGTTCTCGCGGTGAGTTTTTCTTCCCCGTACGCAGTGGCATCTTTCAAACCAGTTTTGGAGTTCTCATGAGCGCTGTACTCAAGCCCACCCCCGTCTCGACCGCCGACCAGGCGATTGCCGACCTGTCCCTTGCCGCCTGGGGCCGCAAGGAAATCCGCATCGCGGAAACCGAGATGCCCGGCCTCATGGCCATCCGTGAAGAGTTCTCGAAGGGCCAGGCCCTCAAGGGCGCGCGCATCACGGGCTCGCTGCACATGACGATCCAGACGGCCGTGCTCATCGAGACGCTGCAAGCCCTGGGCGCCGAAGTGCGCTGGGCCTCGTGCAACATCTTCTCGACGCAAGACCACGCCGCCGCCGCCATCGCCGCCGCCGGCACGCCGGTGTTCGCCATCAAGGGCGAGTCGCTGAAGGACTACTGGGACTACACCCACGCCATCTTCGACTTCGGCCCCAAGGGCTCGAAGGGCGAAGGCCCGAACATGATCCTGGACGACGGCGGCGACGCCACGCTGCTCATGCACCTGGGCCAGCGCGCGGAGAAGGATCTGGGCGTGCTCGCCAACCCGACCAGCGAAGAAGAACGCATTCTTTACGCCGCCATCAAGGCCAAGCTGGCCGTGGACGACACCTGGTACACCCGCAAGTCCGCTGAAATCATCGGCGTGACCGAAGAGACGACCACCGGCGTGCACCGCCTGAACGAGATGAGCGCCAAGGGCACGCTGCTGTTCCGCGCCATCAACGTGAACGACTCGGTCACCAAGAGCAAGTTCGACAACCTGTACGGTTGCCGCGAATCGCTGGTCGACGGCATCAAGCGCGCAACCGACGTGATGATCGCCGGCAAGGTGGCCTGCGTGGCCGGCTACGGCGACGTGGGCAAGGGCTCGGCCCAGGCCCTGCGCGCACTGAGCGCCCAGGTGTGGGTGACTGAAATCGACCCGATCAACGCCCTGCAAGCTGCCATGGAAGGCTACAAGGTCGTGACCATGGAGTACGCCGCCGACAAGGCCGACATCTTTGTGACGACCACGGGCAACAAGGACGTCATCACGCACGACACGATGGCGAAGATGAAGGACCAGGCCATCGTCTGCAACATCGGCCACTTCGACAACGAGATCGACGTTGCGTCGATCGAGAAGTACGAGTGGGAAGAAATCAAGCCGCAGGTCGATCACATCACCTTCCCGGACGGCAAGAAGATCATCCTGCTGGCCAAGGGCCGCCTTGTGAACCTGGGCTGCGGCACGGGCCACCCGAGCTTCGTGATGTCGTCGTCGTTCGCCAACCAGACCATCGCCCAGATCGAGCTGTTCACCAAGCCCGACGCCTACCAGGTGGGCAAGGTCTACGTGCTGCCCAAGCACCTGGACGAGAAGGTCGCGCGCCTGCACCTGAAGAAGGTCGGCGCCATGCTCACCGAGCTGACCGACGCCCAGGCCGCCTACATCGGCGTGAGCAAGAACGGCCCTTACAAGCCGGACACCTACCGTTATTGATCCGCGTGCGCGCCGATCAACTGTTGGTAGAGCGCGGCATGGCCGCCTCGCGTTCGCAAGCTGTCCGGCTCATCGCCGGCGGCATGCGCTGGCGTGACGCGGGCACGAGCGACGCGTGGCGCAATGTCGTCAAGAACAAGGACGAAGTGCCCGAATCGGCCGAGCTCGAACTCGCCGACGCCGCCGAGGCACGCTACGTGTCGCGCGGGGGCCTCAAGCTCGAAGGCGCGCTGAAGGTCAGCGGCGTCGACCCGACAGGCAAGCTCTGCCTGGACGTCGGCCAGTCGACCGGCGGCTTCACCGACTGCCTGCTGCAGCACGGCGCCGCCAAGGTGGTGGGCATCGATGTGGGCCACGGGCAGCTGCATCCGCGCATGCGCGAGGACGAGCGCGTGGTCGCCATCGAAGGCGTCAATGCGCGGGCGTTGTCGCCGGCCGATCTGCAGGTGAATGAGGGTGAAGACGAGGACGCCGAAGTCGGTGAAGTCGACGAAGCGATCGAAGCCCCGGCCGAGCCGCGCTTCGACCTCATCGTCGGCGACCTGTCGTTCATCTCGCTCACGCTGGTGATGCCGGCCGTGGTGCAGTTCCTGGCCGACGACGGCCAGTTGCTGATGCTGGTCAAGCCGCAGTTCGAGCTGCAGCCCGGCCAGGTCGGCAAGGGCGGCATCGTGCGCGACGAGGCGATGTACGCGGTGGTCGAGAAGCGCCTGCACGACGCCTGCGCGGCGCTCGAGCTGAAGGTGCTGCGCTGGTTCGACAGCCCGATCGCCGGGGGCGACGGCAACCGCGAGTTTTTCATTCACGCCGTTCGTGCTGCCAAGGCCGGCGACGGTTCCTAAGGAGACGCAGGTGCGCCTTCCGCTGAGTTTCGAATTCTTCCCGACCAAGACGCCCGAAGGCGCGGTCAAGCTGCGCGCCGTGCGCCAGCAGCTCTATGTGCGCAAGCCGCAGTTCTGCTCGGTCACCTACGGCGCGGGCGGCTCCACGCACCAGGGCACCTTCGGTGCGGTGCAGGAGATCCTGGCCGAGGGCGTGGACGCTGCCAGCCACTTCTCGTGCATCGGCGCCACGCGCGCCACCGTGCGCGAGCAGCTGGCCGAGCTGAAGGCCATGGGCGTGAAGCGCCTCGTCGCGCTGCGCGGCGACCTGCCCAGTGGCTACGGCATCGGCGGCGAGTTCCAGTACGCGAGCGACCTGGTCGCCTTCATCCGCGAAGAGACCGGTCGCGACTTCCACATCGAGGTGGCCTGCTACCCCGAGATTCATCCGCAGGCGCGCTCGCCCGAAGCCGACCTGCAGGCCTTCGCCACCAAGATGAAGGCGGGGGCCGACTCGGCCATCACGCAGTATTTCTTCAGCCCCGAGGCCTACTTCCGCTTCGTCGACGACGCGCGCAAGCTGGGGCTCGACACGCCGATCGTGCCGGGCATCATGCCCATCACGAGCTCGACGCAGCTCATGCGTTTTTCGGATGCTTGCGGCGCCGAGATTCCGCGCTGGATTCGCCTGCGACTGCAGGGCTTCGGCGACGACACGGCCTCGATCAAGGCCTTCGGCCTGGACGTGGTGACCGAGCTGTGCGCGCGCCTGCAAGCGGGCGGCGCACCCGCGATCCACTTCTACACGATGAACCAGTCGGCGGCCACGCTGGCCATCCTGGAGCGCCTGGATTGAGAGGGCTGCGCGCGGTCGCCGTCGCGGTCTCCTGCGTGCTCGCAGGGTGCACCATGCCGCCTGCCACGCAGGACAAGGACGCGGACACCGCCGCCACGCCGGCGGCGTCCGGCAAGCGGCTGCAGCCGCTCGGACGCGGCCTGGCCGTGCCGCCCGGTGCCGCCCCGCGCTCGGCCGTGCCGTCGGTGCGCTACGACCTCGCGGTGTCGGGCACCGGCGAGTCGCTCGACGATGGCGTGCCTGGCGATGAACCGCGCGAGATCTTCGAGCGTGGCGGGGCCTCGTGGTACGGCATCCAGTTCCACCAGCGCAAGACTGCCAACGGCGAGCGCTTCGACATGGGCGCCATGACGGCGGCCCACAAGACGCTGCCCTTCAACACGCGCGTGTGCGTGCGCAGCCTGGTCAACGGCAGCGAGGTGCTGGTGCGCGTCAACGACCGCGGGCCCTTCACGCCGGGCCGCATCATCGATTTGAGCCGCGCCGCGGCCGACCGCATCGGCCTCACGAGCATGGGCATCAAGCAGGTGGCGCTGTCGGTCATCGACCGCGAAGGCATGCGCTGCGGCGGTCAGGCCGTGGCGGCAGACGATCTGCAGCCCGCGCTGCTGCCCGAGGCGCCGACGTCGCGCGTGCGTGCGCCGGCACCTGCCCGCAAACGGGCGGCCGTGCCGCCGCGCAAGCGCCGCTGAGCGGCCTGCCTCAGCCGCCGCTCTCGAGCGAGTAGGCGGCGTTGCGGTCTTGCGCCAGGCGCTCGGCCAGCTGCGGCAGCGCCTCGGCCAGTTGCGCCTTCAGCGTGTAGGGCGGGTTGATCAAAAACATCCCGCTCGCCGGCAGGCCCGGGCGCTGCGTTTCGCCCGACGAGGCGTCCTTCGTGATCTTGCTCGACTTGACCGTCAGCGTGGCGTGCAGCCACGACTTGCCGGCCTTGGTCGCCATCGTCTTCAGGCGGCGCGGCAGGTCGTGCGCCTCGGGGCGCGGAATGATCGGGTACCAGACCGCATACGTGCCGGTGGCGAAGCGCTTGAGCGCCTCGGCCGCGAAGTCGAGCACGCGGCCGTAGTCGGTCTTCATTTCGTAGCTCGGGTCCATCAGCACCAGCGCGCGGCGCGAGGGCGGCGGCAGGAACTTGGTGGCGCTGCCGAAGCCGTCTTCGGTCAACACGGCGATCTGCCGGCCGGCTTCGAGCTGCGCGATGTTGGCGCCGAGCGTGCGCGAATCGGTCGGGTGCAGCTCGAACAGCTTGAGCTTGTCGTGGTCGCGCAGCAGGTGCTGCACGATGAACGGCGAGCCGGGGTAGACGCGGGCGCCGCCCTTGGGGTTGAAGTCGTGGATCACGCTGAGGTAGCGGGCGATGGCTTCGGCGACCGGCTTCTCTTCAGCGGGGGCTGCGGCCTTCTTCGCTGCCGATTTCGCGGCGGGGGCGGGCGTTTCGGCCGCTTTTTTCGGCTCGGGGAAGAAGCGCAGCACGCCGTCGGCCGCTTCGCCGCTGGTGCCGGCGTAGTCGCCGTCGAGCCGGTACAGGCCGGCGCCGGCGTGGGTGTCGACGACGGTCAGCGCGGCGTCTTTTTCAAGCAGGTGGTCGAGGGTGGCAATCAGGACCGTGTGCTTGAGCACGTCGGCGTGGTTGCCGGCATGGAACGCGTGGCGGTAACTGAACATGGAATGAGACCTGAAAAAGTGAAAAAGGGAGCGCTAGACTCGCGCGGCGCTACATTGATTTACAAAACACAACGAGGGGCAGCAATGCGAGGAGCCGGATGGCGATTTTGGGGCCTGTGCGTCGGCGCGGGCGTTTTGTCTATTTTGACGGGCTGCGCCTCGGTCACCCACGGGACGACCCAGAACGTGAAGATCGAGACCCTGTCGCCCGAAGGCAAGGTGGTCGACGGAGCCCGCTGCCGGGTCTCGAACGATCGCATGGACGCCGTGGTGCGCTCCGGCCTGACCCTGCCGGTGCGGCGCTCGGGCGACAACCTGAACATCGAATGCACGCAGGCCGGCCAACCGCCGGCCCGCGGCCAGGCGATCTCGCGCGCCAACGTGGGTCTGGTCGGCAACGTGATGATCGGCGGCCTGATCGGCGTGGCGATCGATTCGGGCACCGGCGCAGGCTTCAACTACCCGAGCTGGATCCGGCTGATCTTCGGCGAGGTGCGCAGTTTCGACCGCACCGCGCAGACCGGCGACGAGGCGACGGTCGGCATGAAAACCGGCACGACCGAGATGGCGGCCGCGCCGGCGCCGAAGACCGCCGCAGCACCTGTGCCTGTGCCCGCGCCAGCACCGGCCGTGGTGGCGCCTGCGCCTCCTCCTTCTTCTCTTCTTCCTCCCGTGGCGGTCGCACCGGCCGCTCCAGCGCGCCCCGCGCCTGCAGCACCGTCCGCGGCGCCTGATGCCCGCGTCTCGATGGACGACCTGCGCGGCCTGCTGCCTGCCAAGCCGTGAAGCCGGTCTGGACGAACCCCGCGCCGTGGCTGTGTGCCGCAGGCGCCTTGCTGGCCGCCGGCCACGCCGCCGCACTGGAGCCTGACGCCCTGTTCGCCAAGCTGACGGGCAGCGTCTGGGCTGTGCGCACCTTCGACGCGCAGGAGCGCCCGCTGCGCGCCGGCAGCGCCGTGGTGATCGCGCCCGGGCGCCTCGTCACCAACTGCCACGTGCTCGCCAAGGCCAGCAATTTCGTGGTCAAGCGCGACAACGTCACCTACGGCGCCACGCTTGAGTACCCGGACCCGGGGCGCGACCTGTGCCAGATCAAGGTCGCCAACTTCACGGCCACCCCGGTGACCCTGGCGCCCGCCGGCGGCGCGCGCGTCGGCCAGCGCGTGTACGCCATCGGCAACCCGCGCGGGCTGGAAAACACGCTGAGCGAAGGCCTCTTGTCGGGCCTGCGCGGCGGCGACGGCGAGGCGCGGCTGCTGCAGACCACGGCGGCCATCGCCCCCGGGTCGAGCGGCGGCGGGCTGTTCGACAGCGACGGCCGCCTGCTGGGCATCACCACTTTCGCCGCCCGCGACGGCGGCAACCTGAATTTCGCGATGCCGGCCGAGTTTTTGGCGGAATTGCCGGCCCGCGCCCTGGCGCAGCTGGCGGCACGGGCCCGTGAACCCGAAGGTGGCGTCCGCCGCAGCGTCGGCCTGGCGCTGGCGGAGCCGCTGCGCGCGGGAGACGCGCTCGAATACGTGCGCACCGACCGGCTGACCGGCAACCGCACGCCGGTGATCTACCGCGTGGACCGGGTCAACGGCGACGAGGTGTCGTTCAACGCCGGCAGCCGGATCGAGAAGACCAACGGGCAGGTAGTGTCCATCACATCGCCAGCCGGTGGCCTGTTCGACACTGCATCGCCGCCAGGCGGCTGGGCCTTGCGCAAGGACGATATCCAGCCCGGCATGCGTTGGCAGCTCGACTACGTGACGACCACCGGCGACCGGCTGCGGCACGAACTCACCGCCTCGGTGGGTGGCGAGCACACGATGCGCGTGGACGGCGTGGAATTGAACGTGATGCGCATCGGCTATGACGGCTGGATCTTTGCCTCCAGCACCACCAGCCTGCCGCTGACCGGCGCCAGCACGCGCTTTCGGGGCGCCGCCTGGTACAGCCCCGAACTGGGCCGGATCGTCCGTTTCGAGGGCGAATACCAGCGTGGAGTCTCCTCGGGGGCCAACGAGAGCCTGGAGCTCGTCCGCATCCAGCGCTGAGGCCCACGGAAGGCCGGGAATTGGCCGTTTGGCCATTTCTTCATATAATCGCGGGCTTCGCAGCGTTTTTGTAGCCCCGCGGCGAAGGCATGTTCACCTGCTCATCACTGGGCGGGCAGGCATGAAAACCCACCTAAGAGATTCCCAGCAGAGGAACGCCGACCGTGGAAAAGGGCTCGCCAAACCCTCTTTCAAGAGAAAAACTCATGACCAAAACGTTCAGCGCCAAGCCCGCTGACGTGACGCACGAGTGGTTTGTGATTGACGCGACCGACAAGGTCCTCGGACGAGTAGCCAGCGAAGTTGCTCTCCGTTTGCGCGGCAAACACAAGGCCATTTACACGCCTCACGTCGATACCGGTGACTACATCGTCATCATCAACGCCGCGCAACTGCGCGTCACCGGCGCCAAGTCGATCGACAAGGTGTACTACCGTCACTCGGGCTACCCGGGCGGTATCACGGCGACGAACTTCCGCGACATGCAGAACAAGTTCCCGGGCCGTGCCCTGGAAAAGGCTGTCAAGGGCATGCTGCCCAAGGGCCCGCTTGGTTACGCGATGATCAAGAAACTCAAGGTGTACGGTGGCGCTGAGCACCCGCATACCGCCCAACAGCCCAAAGTGCTGGAACTGTAAGGAGCCTTGAGAATGATTGGTGAATGGAACAATGGCACCGGCCGTCGCAAATCCAGCGTCGCCCGTGTGTTTCTGAAAAAAGGCACCGGCAAGATCACGGTCAACGGCAAGGACATCCAAGCGTTCTTCGGCCGTGAAACCTCGATCATGATCGCCAAGCAGCCCCTGGCGCTGACCAACAACCTCGAAGCTTTCGACGTGATGGTCAACGTGAACGGCGGCGGCGAATCGGGTCAAGCCGGCGCTACGCGCCACGGCATCACCCGTGCCCTGATCGACTACGACGCAACGCTCAAGCCCGTCCTGAGCCAAGCCGGCTTCGTGACGCGTGACGCGCGTGAAGTCGAACGTAAGAAGGTCGGTCTGCACTCCGCCCGTCGCCGCAAGCAGTTCAGCAAGCGCTGATCCCCTGCTCGTTGCGAGACAAGAAGCCGCCCTCGGGCGGCTTTTTCGTGGCCGCGTTCCCCAGGTGCTCTTGGCGGATGCGGCGTTCGACCCCACTTGCGATGGGTGCTCGCCACAGTCGGCCTGCCGAAAATGCGGCATTGCAGTAGCATTCGTCCCATTGGCCGCCACAGCGGCCCCCCAAGGAGTTTCACCCCATGAGCGCTGTTGCCGAAAACATCCAGACCCAGATGCCCGAGCCGATCGTCTTCACCGACAGCGCGGCCGCCAAGGTCGCCGACCTGATCGCCGAAGAGGGCAACCCCGACCTGAAGCTGCGCGTGTTCGTGCAGGGCGGCGGGTGCTCGGGCTTCCAGTACGGTTTCACCTTCGACGAGATCACCAACGAAGACGACACCACCATGACCAAGAACGGTGTGTCGCTGCTGATCGACGCCATGAGCTACCAGTACCTGCTCGGCGCCGAGATCGACTACAAGGAAGATCTGCAGGGCGCCCAGTTCGTCATCAAGAACCCGAACGCCACCAGCACCTGCGGCTGCGGTTCCAGCTTCTCGGCCTGATGCCCGGATGCTGCTGACCAGCCCCCTCGAAAAAGCCGCCTCCGGGCGGCTTTTTGCTGCCTGTCGTTTTCCTGAACCTGTGCCCCTCCGATGACGTCTGAAGCCGCCGTTCCCGTCGATCCCTCCCGCAAGAGCCTGCTGTGGCTCGTGGCTGTCGGCTTCTTCATGCAGACGCTCGACGCCACCATCATCAACACGGCGCTGCCCGCCATGGCCGCCAGCCTGGGCGAGAGCCCGCTGCGCATGCAGTCGGTGGTGGTGGCTTACGCGCTCACGATGGCGATGCTGATCCCGGCCTCGGGCTGGATCGCCGACCGCTTCGGCACGCGGCGCATCTTCTTCTGCGCCATCGTGCTGTTCGCGGCCGGCTCCGTGTTGTGCGCGCTCTCGCAGGGGCTGGGGCAGCTCGTGGCGGCGCGGGTGGTGCAGGGGCTGGGCGGGGCGTTGCTGCTGCCTGTGGGGCGCCTGGCGCTGCTGCGCACGGTGCCGCGCGGCGAGTTCCTGCAGGCGATGAGCTTCGTGGCGATTCCGGGGCTCATCGGGCCGCTGCTGGGGCCCACGCTGGGCGGCTGGCTGGTGCAGTACGCCTCCTGGCACTGGATCTTCCTGATCAACGTGCCGGTGGGCCTCGCGGGCTGCATTGCCACGCTGCGCTACATGCCGGACCTGCGCGGTGCCCTCCAGAAGCGCTTCGACAGCGTGGGCTATGCGCTGCTGGCCTTCGGCATGGTGGCGATCTCGCTGGCGGTCGACGGCGTGTCGGGGCTCGGGCTGCGCCAGGGCGGGGTGATGGCGGTGCTGATCTTCGGCTTCGCCGCAGTGGTCGCCTACTGGCTGCGTGCGGCGCGCACGCCGGAGCCGCTGTTCTCGCCCGCGCTGTTCGGCATTCCGACGCTGAGCATCGGCCTGCTCGGCAACCTGTTCTCGCGCCTGGGCAGCAGCTGCATGCCTTTCCTGGTGCCGCTGCTGCTGCAGGTGTCGATGGGCTATTCGCCGGTGCGCGCCGGGCTGATGATGCTGCCGGTCGCGCTGGCCGGCATGGCGATGAAGCGCTTCGCCGCGCCGCTGATCACGCGCCACGGCTACCGCCGTGTGCTGGTGGCCAACACGGTGCTGGTCGGTTGCACCATGGCCAGCTTCGGCCTCACGGCGCCGGGGCAGCCGCTGGCGCTGCACCTGCTGCAGCTGCTGGTGTTCGGCGCGGTCAATTCGCTGCAGTTCACGGCCATGAACACCATCACCCTGAAGGACCTCGATGGCGGCATGGCCAGCAGCGGCAACAGCCTGCTGTCGATGGTGCAGATGCTGGCGATGAGCCTGGGCGTGGCCGCAGCAGGCGCGGTGCTGGCGGGCTACAACGGCGTGTTCGGCACCACGACGGCGGTGCAGACGCTCGATGCGTTCCAGGCCACGTTCGCGACCATGGGGCTCATCACGGTGGCTTCGGCGCTGATCTTCTGGCATTTGCCCGCAGAAGTGCGAGCGGCCCAGCCTGCGCAGCCGGAAGTTTCCGGCCAGGGTTGAGCGAAAAATCTCAGGCGGGGTAGATCGCGCCGAGCACCCGCGCTCCGCGCGCGCCGGTCACGCTCGCGAGGTTGCCGGGTTCGCGCCGCACGGTGCGCCGGGCCAGCCACGCGAAGGCGGCGGCTTCGACCTGCTGGGGCGGCAGGCCGTGTTCCGATGAGGCCTGCACCTGCACGCCGGGCAGCAGCGCGCGCAGGCGGGTCATGAGGTGGTCGTTGAGCGCACCGCCGCCGCAGACGATTAACAAGGCGCTCTCTTTTTGATGGCTATTCAGGGCTGCCGCGCAGGTGCTCGCGGTCAGTTCGGCCAGCGTGGCTTGCACATCGGCAGGCGCCCACGCGGCCATGCCCAGATGGCCCGCAAGCCAGTCCGGATGGAATAAATCGCGCCCCGTGCTCTTCGGCGGCGCCTTGGCGAAGTACGGTTCGGCCTGCAGCCGGGCGAGCAGCTCGGGCAGCACGCGCCCGCTGGCCGCCCAGTGGCCGCCCCGGTCGAAGGGCTGGCCGAGGTGGCGCTGGCACCAGTGGTCCATCAGCGCGTTGGCGGGGCCGCAATCGAAGCCCAGCAGGGGCGCCGTCGTGCCCGCCGGCGCGTTCGTGGCGGGCAGCAGGCTCAGGTTGGAGATGCCGCCGAGGTTCAGCACGGCGACGGGCGCGTCGGGCCGGGCGAACAGCGCCTGGTGAAAGGCCGGCACCAGCGGGGCGCCCTGGCCGCCGGCCGCGAGGTCGCGGCTGCGGAAGTCGGCGACCACGTCGATGCCGCTCAGCTCGGCCAGCAGTGAGGGGTTGTTGACCTGCAGTGTGTAGCCCGTGCCGTCGAATTCGAGCGGCCGGTGGCGCACGGTCTGGCCGTGGGCGCCGATGGCGGTGACGGCGCGCGGGGCGGTGCCGGTGCTGGCCAGCAGCTGCACGACCACGTCGGCATACATCCGCGCCAGGCCGTTGCCGGCCAGGGCTGCGCGGTGCAGTTCGTTGTCGCCGGGGGTGTTGAGCGCCATCAGCTCGGCGCGCAACGCGGCGGGAAAGTCGGCGCTGGCGTGGCCGACCACCGCGAGGTGGCCGTCGTCGGAGAAATCGGCAATGACGCCGTCGACCCCGTCGAGCGAGGTGCCCGACATCAGGCCGATGAAGCGTTGCTTGGGCTGCTGCGGTGCGGCGGCCATGCCCAGGGGAGCGAGGCTCAGTCCGCGCTGGCCTGGATCACCGAGAAGGCGGCAGCCAGCTCGGTGCGGGCGCCCACGGCGATGCGTTCGAAGGCCGGGCGCAGGGCCGCGGTGATCGGTGCGCCGCCTTCTTGCGCGATCGTGGTCGGGTCCTGGTAGGCCCCGGCGACGCGGTATTCGAAGTGCAGGTGCGGGCCCGTGGCCCAGCCGGTCGAACCGACGGCGCCGATGGTCTGGCCCTGGCTCACGCTCTCGCCGGCCTTCACGTTGATGCGGCTCAGGTGGGCGTAGGCCGTCTGCTGGTTGTTGCGGTGGTTGATGATGACGATGTTGCCGTAGCCGCTTTGCGTGCCGGCGAAATCGACCGTGCCATCACCGACCGTGCGCACCGCGGTGCCCGTGGGCGCCGCGTAGTCGATGCCGTTGTGCTGGCGCCAGCTGTTCAAAATCGGGTGCATGCGCATCGCGAAGCCGCTGGACACGCGCGAGAACTCGACCGGCGAGGCCAGGTAGGCCTTGCGCAGGCTGTCGCCGTTCGGGCGGTAGTAGCTGCCCTTCTGGCCCGCGCCCGGGGGCTGGAACCAGACCGCCTGGTGGACCTTGCCGTTGTTCTCGAACTCGGCTGAGAGCACGCGGCCGCTGCGCAGCGCCTGGCCGTCGGCTTCGAAGGTCTCGTAGACCACGGCGAAGCGGTCGCCCTTGCGCAGCGAGCGCACGTCGACGTCGCCCGCGAAGATGTCGGCCAGCTGGCTCGCCACGGCGTCCGGAATGCGCGAGTCGTCGGTGGCGGCGAACAGCGAGCTGCGGATGGTGCCGCTGGCCAGGCGCGTGCCCGGCGTCAGCATGTCGCGCTCGGTGCGGGCGACAAAGCCGGTGGGCGTGCGCTCGACGACGAAACGCTTGAAGCCGCCGTCGGCATCG
Source organism: Variovorax sp. 54 (assembly GCF_002754375.1). Taxonomy (NCBI): domain Bacteria; kingdom Pseudomonadati; phylum Pseudomonadota; class Betaproteobacteria; order Burkholderiales; family Comamonadaceae; genus Variovorax; species Variovorax sp. 54. The sequence continues at coordinate 2,458,958 of NZ_PEFF01000001.1, read as the reverse complement.
GGAATCCAGCGGGCGCTGAGCTTCTGGAGCTGGTTTTCCTGCGTGGCTTCGGCCGTCACGGTGCGGCCCACGCGCGCGAACAGCGCCATGCGCGCTTCGGCGTTGCCGCGCACGAAGGCGGTGGCGGCGGGGTCGGAAATGCCCAGGCGCTTCATCAGCGTGTCGGCCGTGTCGCTCGAACGCGAGATGTCGGTGCGGAACAGCGTGAAGCTGAAGTTCTCGAGCGACGCCGACTGGTCGGCGAAAGACACCGGCGCGGTGGCTTCGAGCACTTGCTGGATGGGGAGGTCGGACGCGTCGGGACCGAGCGAGGCGACCGCGAGGGTGCCGGCGCTGAGCAGCATCGCAGCGATCGCTGCGGTGATCTGCTTGGGGTAGGTCCGGAATGTGTAGGCCACGCGGGAAGCGAGAAGCTCCTCGGCGGCGAGAATGCCGTTGATCAAACTGTGGATTCCAACTCAGGTTCTGCAGGTCCGTGCTGCAAGGCCCAGTGCGTTCAGGGCGGCAGGAGACGGTGCGGAAAAAAGCGCCGCTTAGAATCCGGCGCTTGAAAAGTCGGGCTGAGTATAGCTTCGGCCACCGGAAAAACCGCCAAAAAAGCCCATGAACGCCGAATCTGTTACATCCACCCGCCTCTCCGATGGTGTAAGACAAGCCCTCGAAATATCCCTCCGAGGCGCTGACGAGCTGCTGCCGCAGGACGAGTGGGTCAAGAAGCTCCAGAAGGCGGAAGCCAGCGGCAAGCCGCTGCGCATCAAGCTGGGCCTGGACCCGACCGCACCGGATATTCATATCGGACACACGGTGGTGCTCAACAAGATGCGCCAGCTCCAGGACCTGGGGCACCGCGTGATCTTCCTGATCGGCGACTTCACCTCCCTGATCGGCGATCCCTCCGGCCGCAACAGCACCCGACCGCCGCTCACGGCCGAACAGATCCGCGCCAATGCCGAAACCTACTTCGCCCAGGCCAAGCTGGTGCTGGACGAGTCGAAGACCGAGATCCGCTACAACTCGGAGTGGAGCGACCCGCTGGGCGCGCGCGGCATGATCCAGCTGGCGGCCAAGTACACGGTGGCGCGCATGATGGAGCGCGACGACTTCAACAAGCGCTTCAAGGCCGGCCAGTCGATCTCGGTGCACGAGTTCCTGTACCCGCTGATGCAGGGCTATGACTCGGTGGCGCTCGAAAGCGACCTCGAACTGGGCGGCACCGACCAGAAGTTCAACCTGCTCGTCGGTCGTCATCTTCAGCAGGAATACGGCCAGGAGCCGCAGTGCATACTCACTATGCCGCTGCTCGAAGGGCTCGATGGCGTCGAGAAGATGTCCAAGAGCAAGGGCAACTACATCGGCATCAGCGAAGACGCCAACAGCATGTTCGCCAAGGTGCTGTCGATCTCCGACACGCTGATGTGGCGCTGGTACACGCTGCTGAGCTTCCAGTCGGTGGCGCAGATCGAGGCGCTGAAGGCCGAGATCGCGGCTGGCCGTAACCCGAAGGACGCCAAGGTCGCGCTGGCCAAGGAAATCACCGCGCGCTTCCACAACGCGGCGGCGGCCGAGGCCGCGGAGCAGGACTTCATCAACCGCAGCAAGGGCGGCGTGCCCGACGAGATTCCCGAAGTGGCGCTGAGCGGTGCACCGCTGGGCATCGGCCAGCTGCTCAAGCAGGCCAACCTGGCGGCCTCGTCCGGGGAAGGCAACCGCTTGATCGACGGCGGCGGCGTGCGGGTCGATTCGGTCGTGGTGTCCGACAAGGGCCTGAAACTGCCCGCGGGCAGCTACGTGGTGCAGGTCGGCAAGCGCAAGTTTGCGCGGGTGACCCTGAGCTGATCGACAAAAAAGGCCCCTCGGGGCCTTTTTCAATGGGCGTCAGCGCGGAGGATCAGCGGACCTCGATGGTCACGCGCCGGTTGCGCGGTTCGTCGACCTCGTCGGCGGTCGGCACGGCCAGGTCGCGTTCGCCGCGGCCCACGGCCTCGATGCGGGCGGCCGGGAACTGGCGCTCCACGAACAGCTGGGCCACTTCTTGTGCGCGTCGGCGCGACAGCTGGTCGTTCTGCTCGCCCGCACCCTTGGTGTCGGTGTGGCCGGTCACCACGATGTCGCCGCCGCTGCGGGCCAGCGCGGCCGTGAGGGCCTCGGTCATGATCTGCTGCGACGCCGCCGTGAGCGTGGCGGTGCCCACCTCGAAGAACACCGTGTAGCGCTGCGGAGGCGGCGGGCGCATGTCGAACAGGGGCTTGTTCTCGGCCTGGACCTTGGCCGCGTCGGCCTGGTCGACCACCGGTGCGCCGCTCGCGCCTACCGCGGCCGTGGCGCGCTGGTAGGGCTTGGAAAGAACTTCTTCGCCGTCCTTGGCGCGCACCACCACGGCGGAGGGCGTGCCGTCAGCCTGGGGCAGCAGCACCACGCGCGTGCCCGGCGAGGAGCAGGCGGCCAGGAACAGGGCGACCGTGGTCGCAAGAAGAAGGGAGGAGCGGCGTAACAGTGTCTGCATCTTTTCAGGGTTGGCCGTCGGCCTGCACGATGAAGTCCGTGCCGCGGATGCCGATGGTGGCGGTCTGGGTTTCGACGCGCACGGCGTCGGGGTTGGTCTTGCCGATGAGGCCGGTGATCATGCGCATCGAACCGCGCAGCAGCGACACCAGCATGCCGCCGTCGCGGGTGGTGCCGTCGAAGTGGAATTCCTTGAGGTCCATGCGCGAGGACGGGCCGACCATCAGCGTGGTGTTGTCGCGCAGCACGACGGCCGCCGACGAATCGGGGCCGGTCACGATGCGATCGACCGCGCCCAGCGCGTCGCCGGGGGCCGCGTTGCGCGTGGCGCCGGCGGCGTCGAGCAGCTGGACGCTGCCGCGCACCGACTTCACGAACCCGGCCTGCGGGGGCGTTGCTGGGGCTGCCGCAGCGGGTGCCTGGGCCTGGGCCAGGGTGGCGGCGCCGGCGATGGCGAGCCCGAGGGCGGCGGTCAAAAATTTCTTCATCATTTGCCTCTCTGTGACTGATTGCTTCGCAATGAGCGCAAATATTAAGCCGAAGGCGTTACATATGGTCACGCGGCTGATAATTCAGTCGATTCCCGCGACGTAATGCCCGCTTGCAGGGGCCCTTTTTACCTGATCCTGTTCTTTTTGCATGACGTTGACCCCTAAAACGCTGCTTCGCGTCTCTGTCGCCGTGGCCCTGCTCACCATCCTCCTGAAGGGCTGGGCCGGCTACCTGACGAACTCGATGGGCCTCATTTCGGACGCCATGGAGTCGTGCGTCAACCTCGCGAGCGCCATGTTCGCACTGGCCATGGTCACCATCGCCGAGCGCCCGGCCGACGCGGACCATCCCTACGGCCACCACAAGGCCGAGTACTTCTCGTCCGGCTTCGAGGGCCTGCTGATCGTGGCCGCCGCCATCGCCATCCTGTGGGTGTCGGTGCTGCGGCTGATGGCGCCGCAGCCGCTCGAGCAACTGGGCTGGGGCCTGGCGCTGTCGGTGATCAGCTCGGGCTTCAACGCGGCGCTGGCGTTCGTGCTGTTCCGTGCGGCGCGCGCGCACCGCTCCATTGCGCTGGAGGCCGACGGGCGCCACCTGATGACCGACGTCTGGACCTCGGTCGGCGTGCTGGTCGGCATCGTGGCCGTGCATTTCAGCGGCTGGCTCTGGCTCGATCCGCTGATCGCCATCGGCGTGGCGCTCAACATCGTGCGCGAGGGCTTCAAGCTCGTGTGGCGCTCGTCGCAGGGCCTGATGGACGAGGCGCTCGACGCCGAGACGCTCGCCACCGTGCGCGCCACGCTCGACGCCTTCGCCGCACACCATGCCGAAGGCGACCGGCTGCGCTTCGACGACATGGTGACGCGCGGCGCCGGCCAGCGCCGCTTTGCCGACCTGCACATGCACGTGCCCGGCGACTGGACCCTGCAGCGCGCCGCCAACCTGCGCGACGAACTGGAGCAGTCGCTCATGGACGCCGTGCCCGGCCTGCGCGTGACCATCCAACTGCTGCCGCTCACCATGGAAGCGCGCGCCACCCGACTCGAGGACCACCATTCATGAAAGCCGTGCTCCAGCGCGTGGCGCACGCGCGCGTCGACATCGCGGGCCAGACCGTCGGCGCCATCGAGGCCGGCCTGCTGGTGCTGCTGTGCGCCGAACGCGGCGACGCCGACAGCGTGGCCGACCGTCTGCTCGCCAAGATCCTCAAGCTGCGCATCTTCTCGGACGAGGCCGGCAAGATGAACCGCAGCGTGCAGGACATCGGCGGCGGCCTGCTGGTCGTGAGCCAGTTCACGCTGGCGGCCGACGTGAGCGGCGGCAACCGCCCCAGCTTCACGCTCGCGGCACCGCCCGACGAGGGCCGCCGGCTCTACGAGTACTTCGTGGCGCAGGCGCGCGGCGCGCATCCGGTGGTGGCGACCGGCGAGTTCGGCGCCGACATGCAGGTGCACCTGCTGAACGACGGGCCGGTCACGATCCCGTTGCAGATGACGGCGTAGGCCGGAGCAAGGCCTCCCACGCCACCTTCGGTTCGTCGTAGCGCAGCACGCGCACCTCTTCGAGGTGCTGCAGCGCCCAACCGTCGGCAAACAGCCGCTCGACCGCGGCGCGGTCGAAGAAGCGCTTGGGGAAGCCGTCCACCACGTAGAAAAAATCTTCGTCCCGCCCGCTGGCCGACGGGCCGTGCGCGCCGTGGTGCAGGTCGTTGACCGAGTTGAGGCGGCACAGCAGCACGCCACCCGGCCGCAGCACGCGGTGGATGCGCTGCACCAGCGCCAGCGTCTCGTCCCACGCGAAGTAGTGCAGCGACAGGCTCGCGAGCACCACACCGACCGTGGCGCCCTCCGCGAGCGGCCACGCCTCGCGGAAATCGCCGCAGTGGAACTCGGCCCCTGCCGGCACGCGTTGCCGCGCCTGCGCCAAGGCGTCGGACGACAGCTCGATCGCCGCCACCCGCAAACCGGCTTCGACCAACGTGGCGGTGTCGCGACCGGCCGCACAGCCCAGCTCGAGCACCGGCCCATCGCCGGCGCATTCGCGCAGCAGCGGCAGCCAGCGCGGCAACCAGGGATCGGTGTCGGGCACTGCCGCAGTCCCCAATCAGCGCCCGTACGGGCTGCGAATGCCCAGGCCCGCGAGGATCTCGATTTCGTACGCTTCCATCTCGTCCGCGTCGGCGTCGCTGGTCTCGTGGTCCCAGCCCTGCGCATGCAGCGTGCCATGCACCAGCAGGTGCGCGTAGTGCGCGGCGAGCGTCTTGCGGTTTTCCTTGGCCTCGCGCGCCACCACGGGCGCGCACAGCACCAGGTCGGCCATCACGATCGGGCCCTGCGCATAGTCGAAGGTGAGCACGTTGGTCGCGTAGTCCTTGCCGCGGAACTCGCGGTTCAGGCGCTGGCCTTCGTCGGCATCGACGATGCGCACGGTGATCTCGCCGTCGATGTCGAGTGCGTGGCGAATCCAGCGGTTCACGCTGTGGCGCGGCAGCGCGGCGCGGTGGCGCTCCACGCCCTTGAAGCGCCCGAACTGCAGCGACAGCGACAGGGCCGGAAGCAGCGAGGTCGCCATCTCAGTGGCCTCCCGCGCGCTTGCGCTGGCCGTCGTAGGCATCGACGATCTTCGCCACCAGCGGGTGGCGCACCACGTCGGCGCTCGTGAAGTGCGTGATGGCGATGCCGGCCACGCGCTTGAGCACGCGCTCGGCGTCGATCAGGCCGCTCAACTGCTGCTTGGGCAGGTCGATCTGGCTCACGTCGCCCGTCACCACCGCCTTGGCGCCGAAGCCGATGCGCGTGAGGAACATCTTCATCTGTTCCACCGAGGTGTTCTGCGCCTCGTCGAGGATCACGAAGGCGTTGTTCAGCGTGCGCCCGCGCATGAAGGCCAGCGGCGCGATCTCGAGCACGTTGCGCTCGAAGGCTTTTTGCACCTTCTCGTAGCCCATGAGGTCGTACAGCGCGTCGTACAGCGGGCGCAGGTAGGGGTCGACCTTCTGCGTCAGGTCGCCCGGCAGAAAGCCCAGGCGCTCGCCCGCTTCCACGGCCGGGCGCGTGAGCACGATGCGCTGCACCGCCGCGCGCTCCAGCGCATCGACCGCGCAGGCCACGGCCAGGTAAGTCTTGCCGGTGCCGGCCGGGCCGATGCCGAAGGTGATGTCGTGCTTGGCGATGTTGTCCAGGTACAGCGCCTGCGTGGGCGTGCGCGCGCGCAGGTCGGCGCGGCGCGTGACCAGCATGGCCGCGTCCTCGTCGCTCATCGAGCCGTCGCCGGCCAGCGTGAGCTGCACCACGGCCGGGTCGATGGCGCGCTGGGCGATCTCGTACAGCGCCTGCAGCACGTCCATGGCGCGCTGCGCGGTGGCCTTGGGGCCGTCGACCTTGAACTGCTCGTGGCGGTGCGCGATCTTCACGCCCAGGGCGTCCTCGATGCGGCGCAGGTGCGCATCCAGCGGGCCGCACAGGTGGCCGAGGCGCGAATTGTTCAGGGGGGTAAAGGTGTGTCGCAGAATCACGCCGGACATTTCAAGGAAAAAGGGCACCCATGATAGGCAAACTGACCGGCACGCTGGCAGAGCGGAATCCCCCGCAGGTGGTGGTGGACTGCAACGGCGTCGGCTACGAGGTCGATGTGCCGATGAGCACGTTCTACAACCTGCCGAACGTCGGCGCGAAGGTGTCGCTGCTCACGCACTTCGTCGTGCGCGAGGACGCACAGATTCTCTACGGCTTCGGCACCGCCGAGGAGCGGGCGGCGTTCCGCCAGCTCATCAAGATCACCGGCGTGGGCCCGCGCACCGCGCTGGGCCTGCTCTCGGGCATGAGCGTGGGCGAGCTGGCGCAGGCCATCACCACGCAGGAACTGGGCCGGCTCGTGAAGATCCCGGGCATCGGCAAGAAGACCGCCGAGCGGCTGCTGCTCGAGCTCAAGGGCAAGCTGGGCGCCGACATCGGCCTGCCGGCGCACGCCGCGTCCGACGCGCAGGCCGACATCCTGCAGGCGCTGGTGGCGCTGGGCTACAGCGACAAGGAAGCCGCGCTCGCGCTCAAGGCGCTGCCGAAGGACGCGAGCGTGAGCGACGGCATCAAGATGGCCCTCAAGTCGCTCGCCAAATAACCGGGCGACGCCAGCAGGACACGCGACATGCCGAACTGCGACTTCTACGCCACGCCCGAAGACCACGAGGGCCTGCTCACGTGGCTGTTTGCCGAAGGCAGCTGCGAGGTCCATGAACTGGGCTCCGACGTCGGCCAACCCCTGAAACGCTTCCATTCGGCCGCCGAGGTGCTGGCGCAGTTCGAGCGGCGCTACCCCAATGGCAGGAAGTGGCGCGCGGTGCGCCTGCAGCTTTGCGTGCGCGGGGCCGGGCCGCCTTTCGCGCCTCGCCGCGTGGCGCTCGATCCGAAGGCCTGCGATGGCGCCACCTTCCGCTACAGCGCCGACGGCTGGGGCCTGGTGCAGCTGTACCTTGGCGCGTTGTCCGAGGGCGACGCGCGGCTCGAGGACTCCCACACCAACCACAACACACTGAAGCGTGCCCAGGCCTGGTCGGGCACGGTGAGCGAGATGGGCGACGTCGGCGCCTGGGACTTCGCCAAGATCACCGCCTTCTCGTCGCGCCTGAACCGCGAGATCCGCAAGCAGGGCGTGGCAAAGATCGGCAGCCGCGCCATACTGCCGGGCGCGCTCAAGCTGTGGAAGTCCGGGGTGGCTTTGGGGCCCTGGAAGCCCGGCGAGCATGCGTTGCAAGGAGACACCCCGTGAGCGCTTCCTCTTTCGCCCCGCTGCCTGCACGCATGACCGGCGGCCCCCTCACGCCGCTGATGCGCGCCGAGATGCCGTTCGAGCTCGTCGGCCCGCGCCTGCAGGCCGTGTGCGGCAACTTCACGCCCGTGCCCATGCCGCGCCAGCAGACCGTGTCGGGCGGCATCGAGGTGCGGCGCGCCGGCGGGGTCGACGTGGCGCTCATCGGCCAGAACCTGCAGCGCGTGCACCGCGATGCGCAGGCGATCCGGCGCGACGACCGCGAGCATTTCTTCCTCGTGTTCCAGGACCACGGCGGCGCGCTCATGTGCCAGGGCGCGCAGCAGATCGCGGTGCAGGCCGGCGACATCGTGCTGATCGATTCGGCGCGGCCCTCGGAGTTCGTCTACGACGGCGCCAGCTCGCAGCAGGTGTCGGTGCACCTGCCGCGCGCCGACATGCTCGCGCGCTTCGGCCCCACGCTGCAGGGCGGCGTGTGCGTGCGGCGCGGCGACGCGCTGGGCTTCGCGATGCGCGCCATCCTCGCGCGCATGCTCGACAGCGGGCAGTCCGACGACGACCACCTCGTGGAGGCCTTTCTCGGCGTGTTCGGCTCGGTGCTGGTCGAGCGCGCGCGGCAGGCGCCGGCGCTGCTGTCGCGCAACGCCGGCGAGGGCGTGCTGCGCCGCGCGATGGACCACGTGGCGCTGCAGTTCCACGACCCGGCCTTCCACGCGGGCGAACTGGCGCGGCACCTGGGCGTGTCGCCACGGCTGCTGCAGCGGGCCTTCGAGGCGCTGGGCGTGTCGCCCAGCCGGCACATCCTCGACACCCGGCTGGGGGCGGCACGCGCCGCGCTCGACGCTGCAGCCCGCCGCGGCGGGCCTGCGCCGGCCATCGCACAGGTCGCCTACGACTGCGGCTTCAACGACCTGTCGTTCTTCTACCGCGAGTTCCGCAAGCGCCACGGCGTGCCGCCGGGGCGCCTGGCCCTTGGACCACTGACGCATTGACGCCTGAGTCCATTCGCTGACGTCTGGCTCCAAGACGCCGGCCCCTGCTTTGCCTACATTGACCTGCGCGCCCGCCCTGCGGCGGCGCGTTCCAGCGTCAACCTACAAGGACAAAGCAATGCAAGAGACAAGAATGACGATCGGTGGTCGCGCAGTGCCAGGCACGGCTTCCTTCGAAGTGCGCAACCCCGCCAACGGCCAGGTGATCGGCACCGCGCCGAACGGTTCGCGCGACGACCTCGCCGCCGCCGTGGCCGCCGCGCAGAAGGCCTTCACGAGCTGGTCGCGCCAATCCGACGACGAACTGGCCGCCGCCTGCCGCGCCGTGACCGAGAAGATCGGCGCGCACGCCGAAGAGCTGGCGCGCCTGCTCACGCTGGAGCAGGGCAAGCCTCTCAACGGCCTGGGTTCGCGCTGGGAGCTGGGCGGCGCCGCTGCCTGGGCCGGCGCCACCGCAGCGCTGTCGCTGCCGCCGCGTGTGCTGCAGGACAACGCGCAGGGCCACGTCGAGATCTTCCGCAAGCCCGTGGGCGTGGTCGGCTCGATCACGCCGTGGAACTTCCCCGTGCTGATCGCCGTGTGGCACGTGCTGCCGGCGCTGCGCACGGGCAACACGGTCGTCATCAAGCCTTCGCCGTACACGCCGCTGGCCACGCTGCGTTTTGTCGAGCTGCTCAACGAGGTGCTGCCCGAAGGCGTGGTCAACAGCGTGAGCTGCGACGACCGCACCTCGAACCTCGGCGCCGACATGGCGATCGACCCCGTCATCCGCAAGATCGTGTTCACCGGCTCCTGCGCCACCGGCAAGAAGGTGATGCAGTCGGCCGCCAGCACGATGAAGCGGCTCACGCTCGAACTCGGCGGCAACGACGCCGGCATCGTGCTGCCCGACGCCGACCCCAAGGCCATTGCCGAAGGCCTGTTCTGGGGCGCGTTCCTCAACAACGGCCAGACCTGCGCGGCCATGAAGCGGCTGTACGTGCACGCCAGCATTCACGACGACGTGTGCGAGCATCTCGCGGCTTTCGCAAAGCAGGTGCCGATGGGCGACGGCATGGACGAAAAGAATGTGCTCGGCCCGGTGCAGAACCGCATGCAGTTCGACAAGGTCGCGCGGCTCGTGGCCGACGCCAAGACCAAGGGCCAGCTGCTCACCGGCGGTGAGCCGGGCGAGGGCCTGTTCTTCCCCGCGACCATCATCGCGGGCCTGAAGAACGGCGATGCGCTGGTCGACGAAGAACAGTTCGGGCCCGCGCTGCCCATCATTCGCTACACCGATGTCGAAGAGGCCATCCGCGCTGCCAACGACAGCGAGAACGGCCTCGGCGGTTCTGTGTGGTCGAAGGACATCGAACACGCCAAGCGCATCGCGTCGCGCCTGGAGTGCGGCTCGGTGTGGATCAACAAGCACGGCGCCATCCAGCCCAACGCGCCCTTCGGCGGCGTGAAGGCCTCGGGGCTCGGCGTGGAGTTCGCGGAAGAAGGGCTGAAGGAGTACACCGACGCGCAGGTGATCTTCTCCTGACGACTTGAGTGTGAGCGTGGCGGGCGCCACGCTCACAGGCTAGTTGCGCAGCGCGGCGGTCAGTGCGCCGAGCAGCGCATCGGTCTCGATGAGGCTCGGCGGATGGATCGGCGCCGGCCACGTGCTGTGGATCGCGACCACGAGCCGTTCCTTCGGGTGGATGTAGATCTGCTGGCCGAAGATGCCGAGCGCGGCGAACAGGCCGCCGTCGAGTTCGGGCAGCGCCTTCGCGTCGGTCGGGAAGGTCCACCACTGGTAGCCGTACCCCATCGGTTCGAAGCCCGCGAGCGTGCCGGGCGCGAGGTGGCTGGCCGCATCGACGCGCGTGGCGTCGGCCACCCAGCCATGGGGCAGCACCTGCTGGCCGCCGGCCACGCCGCCGCCGAGCACGAACAGGCCGAAGCGCCCGAAGTCGCGCAGCGTGGCGTTCACGCCGCTGCCGGTGAACTCCTGGCCATCGACCGCATCGAGCTGCCAGTAGGCATCGGCCTCCATGCCGAAGGGCGCCCAGATTTTTTCCGAGAGGTAGTCGCTGATCGGCCGGCGGATCGCACTGGCCAAAATCTCGCCGACCAGGCAGGTTTCGCCGGTGCTGTAGTTGAAGCGCGTGCCCGCCGGTGCCACGCGCGGGCGTTGCGCCATGAACTTCAACACCGCGCCCTTTTCCTGCGTGAGCTGCACGCGCATCAGCTGGCGCCGGTCGGAGTCGGCGTCGAGGTAGTCCTCGTTCCAGGCCACGCCCGAGCTCATCTGCAGCACCTGCTTCACTGTCACGTCGTCGTACGCCGAGCCGCGCAGCGCGGGCAGGTAGCGCACCACCGGGTCGTCGAGGCTGTCGATGTGGCCGTCTTTCACAGCCGCGCCGACCAGCGTGGAGGTCAGCGATTTTGCGACCGAGAACGACAGCCACTTCGTCGCCGCGTCGTTGCCCATGGCGTAGCGTTCGAGCACGACGTCGCCGTCCTTGAGCACCAGCAGCCCGGTTGTGTGGTTGCGCGTCATGAAGCCGTCGATGCCGAAGCGCTGGGCATCGACCGGCCTGCCCTCGGGCAGCGGATGCACGTGCGTGCCGCGCCGGATCGCGCGCGTCGCGTAGAGCCGGTCCATCTGGCGGTAGGTCGGCGCCTGCAGCGCGGGCGGCAGCGTCATCAGGTCTTCGTAGTGGCCGATGGCCTCGTCGGGCGCTGTCATTTCGCAGCAGGCCGGTTCAGCCCCAGCGTCGGCGTCTCGTCGAAGAAGTTCCAGGGCTTGAGCAGCGCATGCACCCACTCGGTCGGCATGATCGGCCACTCCTCGGCGCGCGCGACGTGCGTGGTGCCGGTGGTGAGCCACACCACGTTGTCGGTGTTCACGATCTCCTGGTTGTCGGCCGTGAACTGGCCCAGGCCTGTGTCCTTGTTCGAACGGTTCGGGTACTTGCCTTCGGGGAACAGCTCTTCGGGGTCGTAGCGCGTCACCCAGAGCTGGCGGTCCATGAAGCTCAGGCGGTGGTTGATCCACTCGTCCTTCGCGAAGTTCGCGCCCTTGGCAATCGGGTGCGTGCCGCCTGCGTACGGCACCAGCTGGTACGACACCGGGTTGCCGACCTTGTTGTTCTTCGCCGGGTTGCTCAGCAGGCGGATGGTCGAGGGGTCGAACTTCTGCGCCGCCTGCTGCTCGGTGCGCACCGTGCGCTGCACCGTCTGCATGGTGCTGGTGCGCGGGCCGCCGCGCGTGTTGGGCAGCACCACGGGGTCGACCTCGGTGAGCGTGTTCTGCTCGCCGTCCACATCGAGGTCGAGGCGGAAGTTGTAGATGTGCTGGTGCGTGGTGCCGACGATGTGGTGGTCCAGCAGCGTGCCGTAGCGCGTGTCCTCGGCGGCCGTGGGGTCCTGCATGGTGCGCGCCTTCACGCCCTTGACGGCTTCGATGCCGGTGGCGCCGGCGTGGATGCCGATGGTGCCGTTCTCGGCGAACACCCAGTCGAACAGGTAGTCGTAGTTGCCCACCGTGCTGATCCAGCGCACCACCAGCTCGCGCCGCTCGGTGCTGATGTTGGGCTTGCCCATTTCCTGGTGCTTGAACTCGGGGTCGGCGTAGCGCTCGAAGACCGCGATGGCGCGCGGCACCTTGGTGGGCGCGCCGGTGTAGTCGGCCAGCGTGGCGTCCAGCAGCACGGCGTTCTGCGGCGCGTCCTTGTTCGGCTCGATGGGCGAGGTGAGCGTGCCCATGCCGTACTCGCCCGAGTCGAGGTAGGCCTTGAAGTACCAGCCGGTGTCGGGGTCGCCGTAGGGCACGATCATGCCGCCCAGCGAGCCCTCGTACATCACCTTGCGCTTCGTACCCTTGTCGTTGTACGTGACGGTGGACAGCACGAGGCCCACGCGCGAGTCGAGCCGCACATGGAAGTCCCAGTTGCGCCAGTGCATCGTGTGGCCGGTGATCGTGTAGTTCTTGCCCTCGGGCTCGGTGATCTCCAGCGGCTTGGGCGCGGGCGTGGCCGCGCGGTCGCGCCCGTCGTAGGGCGTGGGCTTGAGCGGCACAGGCACCAGGCCGCCGTCCTCGATCTTGATGACCTTCTTCTGCTCCAGGTCGACCACCGCCACCAGGCCCTCGATGGGGTGCGCCCAGTAGTTGCCGTCGCCCACGTCCAGGTAGCTCGCCACCTTCAGCAGGCGGTCTTCCTGGCGCAGCGAATCCTTGCCGTCGAAGTAGCCCACGGTGAGCGGCGTGGCGACCACCTTCTTCACGTCGTCGATGCCGCGCGTGGCGAGCGCCTTGGCGTAGTCGGGGCTGGCCTCGATGGCGGTCTGCACGGTGGCGAAGTCGTCCAGCAGCACCATGCCGTGCGCGCCCTCGATGGGCTTCCATGCGGTGAGCGTGCGCGCCGCGAGATCGACCGTGCCTTCGATGACCTTCTTGCCGTCGAGCGCCACGAACGCCGCCTGGCGCGGCGCGCGCACGGGCTGGCCGGTGAGCGCGAAGTTCCAGACCTCGTCCTTGGGCGGGCGCTTGACGCTGATCTCGGTGAAGCGCAGGCCGGTCTTGTAGCGACCCGAGGCTTTCAGCACCTCGAGCGCGGTCTTGATCTCGGCCTCGGTGAGCGGGTTCAGCGGGTTGGGCACGCGCTCGACCACGAAGGTGGTGTCCAGGCTCGACTGGAACACCTGGTTCACGAAGTCGTGCGGCACGTAGGCCGCGCCCTTGCGCATGACGACGGGTACGTCGAGCTGCATCGGCTGGCCGTTGACCAGCGCCGTCTTCGAGCCGGGTTTCAGGCGCACCAGCGTGCCGTTGCGCGCCACGGTGAACACATTGGCAAAGCTGTCCCAGCGCAGCGTGCCGCCGAAGTCTTCCACCGTTTTCTTCAGCGGCACCATGTGCGCCGCGCCGCCGTGGGCCCGGGCCGGCTCAGTGCTCAGGGTGCCGAGGGCGAGCGCCAAAGCGGTGGCCAGGGCGGTGCCCAGGAGACGCCGCGCGGCCCCGCGGACCGGCGTTCGGTGGAAACTGCTGCGCATGGCTGCATCCTTCTTCGCATGTTGTGGTGGACAACCGCGAAGTTAAGAGCGCCGCCGGCGCAGGCGTTATCAAGATTTGGCAAACCATCGCGCGCGCGTGGCCGATGGCAGTTCGCCGAACAGGCGCGCGTAGTCGATGGCAAAGCGCGACAGGTGCCAGAAGCCCCAGCGCGCGGCGATGTCGCCGATGGTGTCATCGCGGCAGGCCTGCATCTCGCAGCGCACGCGGTTCAGGCGCATCACGCGCAGGTAGGTGACGGGGCTCAGGTGCAGCACGTCCTCGAAGGCGTACTGCAGCGAGCGGCGCGACACGCCCGTGGCCGCGCACAGGTCGGGCACGCTGATGGGCTCGTCGGCGTGCGCCTGCATGTACTCGCGGGCCTTCGCCACGATGTGGCGGCGCGCCGCCGAGCTGGCGGGCAGCCGGGCCTCGAAGGCCTCGGAGCCCATGCACTGCAGCACCGCGTCGGCCAGCGACAGCGACAGCATGTGGCGCGCGGCCGGCTGTTCCAGCTGCGCGAGGTTGTCGCGCGCCAGCGACAGGGCGGCGCCCAGCAGGCGGGTGAAGGCGGTCTCGTCGAAGCCGGGGTGCTGCACCGGCGCGGGCACCGGCATGCGCAGCGCGAAGTCGGGGCCGAACAGCGTGGCGGCGAGGTCGGCCAGCGGTTCGGTGTCGACGCACACGGCCATCAGGTCCATGCCGGCACCGGCCAGCAGCTCGAACTCGCGCTGCGGCGACAGCGCAATGAGCCGTCGCCCGTCGAGGTCATGGCCGCAGTACCAGCTGCCGGGGGCCGTCACGTCGATCACGGCCAGGCACAGGGCGCCCGGTCGGCCGAGGCCGTGCTGCAGCACCGTCTGGTTGGCGTGTTCGTGGAACACCTGCACGAAATCCAGGTGCAGGTCTTCGGACAGTCCCTCGAAGCGGCCGTTCGACAGCTGCTCGTAGTGCTGCTTCCAGCTGCCCACGCCCGAGGCTTGGGCCTGGGCTTCGGCGGTGAGTTGTCGGCTGAAATGAAGAAGCTCGGTCATGGTGCGCGCTGGCGCAGTTGCCATCGCCCAGCCGATGAGCAGAAACCGTGCCTGTCAGCGCGCAGTGTGTGGGAAGCGCCGCCGGCCGACCACGTTGCTTACCCTTGGTCAGGCCGGCCCGGGGCGCCTACTCAAGCGTCAGCCCGATGTCCTTCACCAGCGCGCCCCAGTCCCGCAGGTCGTTCCGGATCGTGGTGGCGAACTGCTCGGGCGTGTTCTGCGGCAGGTCGTTGAAGTTCAGCTCGTACATGCGGCGCACCACCGCGGGGTCGCGCAGCACCTGGTTCACGGCTTCGTTGAGCTTCTTCACGATCGCCGGCGGCGTCTTGGCCGGCGCCATCAGGCCGTACCAGGCGTAGGTGGTGAAGGGGTAGCCGCTCTCGGTCATGGTCGGCACGTCGGGCAGCATCGGGATGCGCGAGGGGCCGCTGTTGGCCAGGGCCCGGATGCGGCCGGCGCGCACGATCTCCACGGTCGACGAGATGTCGGCGAACGCCGCATCCACCTGGCCGCCCACCAGGTCCTGCACGCAGGGGCCGCTGCCCTTGTAGGGCACGTGCGTCATCACGAGGCCGGCCGGCTTCTTCAGGCTTTCCATCGCCAGGTGGCCGCCCGAGCCGTTGCCCCACGAGCAGTAGCTGAGCTTGTCGGGGCGCGCCTTGGCGTAGGCGACGAACTCCTGGATCGTCTTCACCGGCAAGTCCTTGCGCACCACCAGCAGGTTGCCGCCGCGCCCGACCTGCGCCACCGGCATGAAGTCTTTCAGCGGGTCGTAGGGCAGCTTCTTGTAGAGGCTGGGGTTCACCACCATCGTCGCGGCGTAGGTGAACAGCAGCCGGTAGCCGTCGGGCGTGGAACGCGCCACCACCTCGCTGCCGAGGATGCCGTTGGCGCCCGGGCGGTTGTCGACCACGAAGGGCTGCTTCAGGATCTTGCCGAGGCCGTCGCCGATGATCCGCGCCATGGTGTCGGTGCCGCCGGCCGGCGCGGTGGGCACCACCAGCGTCACGGGCTTGTCGGGGTAGCTGGCGTCGCCTTGCGCGTGGCTGGCGGCGGCCAAGGCGGCCAGGGAACAGGCGACCAGCGTGCGCAGGCCGAAGCGGAAGTGTTGTTGTGTGGTTGTCATGGTCCGTGTCTCCGATGGAAAGGCCTCAGCGGATGCCGAAGCGCGCCTGCGTGCCCTGTTCGATCATGTCCGCGCCCACGCGGTACAGGTTGCGCGAGACGTAACTGGGCACTTCACGCGCCCGCTCGCGCAGCCATTCGGCCTTGAGCGAGCGCGCCTCGGCGATCTCGAGCGCGTCGCCCTCGGCGGTGGCCAGCAGGTCGATCACGTGCAGCGCGAGCTGCCACTGCTTGGCTACCGCCAGCGTGCGCGCCTGGTCGATCACGCCGCGCTTGTCGGTGATGGCGTCGGCCACCGCGCGGCCGATGGCCTCGGGTGCGGCCGGATGCAGCGAGGTCGGGTTGCGGTCCCACCAGCCGTTCTCCGAGCGGTAGATGTCGCGCACGATGTAGCCGGGGTCGCCGTAGGTGGGCTTCATCCACTCGACCGCGAACAGCGCGTCGGGGAAGCGGATGCGCGCCAGGATGTCGCGCTCGTTGAGCCCCTCGTTCATGAGCCGCACCACCTCGGCGCGCAGCCAACGCAGCGCGCGGGCCGTGTGCAGGAGCACGTGCTGCACCTGGTCTTCGCCTTCGAGCGTGGCGCCGAATTCGCGCACCGCCTTGCGCGGGGTCAACGCCGCCAGCGCCTCCAGCGTGTCGGCCCAGCGCACCGTGTCGCGCATGGTGCGAAAGGGCGTGCCGATGTTGGGAATGGAGTCGATCAGCGCCGCGCCGCCGTACAGCACGCGCTGCGCGGGGCTCCACAGCGCGATCGCGTCGTCGGTTTCCGAGGGCGCCCAGCGCAGCTCGATGCGGCGCTCGCCGCTGCCGATCTGCAGCACGTCGTCGAAGGTCTCGGTGGGCGGGTGCGTCACCAGCCGGTGGTCGAAGAAGCCCGGCGGGCGGTTGAACTGGATCTCGGCCATGCGGTGCTGCAGGGCCATCGTCTCGCCGTAGCGCGCGAGGCGGCGCGGCACATTGCGGTGCGCAATGATCCGCGGCGGCGCATCGCCGCGCGCGGCGGCATGGGCCAGCCACATCGGCACACCGGCGTTGTAGCCGATGTGGCCGTGGCTGAAGCACAGCGCATGCACCGGCGCGTCGCTGAGCTGGCGCAGCGCGTCGATCATGCCCTGCGTCACCGAGCCGCCCGGGCCGGCATCGATCACGACCAGGCCCGCGTCGGTCTCGGCCACGAACGACTGCCCCTGCCCACGCAGGATGTGCAGGCCCGGCGCCACGGTCTCGGTGCCGGTGCCGACGATGAGGAAGGGCTTTTCTTTTTCTTCTGCTGCTGCTTGGGGTTTTTCAACGGTGGTGGTCATGCGGAATCCTTGGTGACGGTGAGGGGCGGCAGCACATAGCGGCCGTCGAGCAGTTCGGCGCGCGGCACATAGGCGCGCAGGCAGAGGTAGAAGTGGCCTTCGGGCGCCGGCAGCCAGTTGGCGAGTGCGGCCTCACCCTCGGGACGCGCGTGCTGGATGTGCAGCGTGAGCCCGCCGTCCGCATCGCGCCGCAGCCCCGGCGTGCGGTCGCCGATGGCGTAGCGGTCGATCGGGTTGTCGACCAGCATGTAGTCGCGCGTGTCGTACATCGTGAGCGACCAGAAGGCGTCGACCGGCGGCAGCGCGTCGGGCGCGAAGCGTAGTGTGTAGCGGCGCTGGCCGGTGAGGGCTTCGCCGGTCGCGTCGTGCCAGGCCATCGGGTAGGTGGCCTCGCGGCTTTCGAGCATGCCGATGTACTTGAGCGCGATCAGCGCGCGCGCCAGGTGGTCGTCGCCGAAGGAGCCTTCCACCAACGGCATCTGCACCCAGCCTGAGGCCGTGGTGCGGCCCGACTGCGCCTCGCGCAGCCGTGGCAGCACGGTGTCGAGCGCGGCCTGCAGCGCGGCGCGCTGGCCGTCGTCGAGCGCGCCTGCATCGGGCCCGATCCCGAGCGCGGCATAGCGCGCGAGCCGCGCCGCATCGCCGGCCGGCGCTGCGTTGTCGCGCAGCGCCGCGTTCACCTGCGCGGCGAAGTGCTCCGCCGTGAGCGGTGCCTTCGGATCGCAGGCCGGATCGAAAGCGCGCGGCGCCGAGGCGCGGCCGGCCTGCCAGTCGGCCAGCGTGCGCACGAGAAAGCCGTCCTGCAGCGCGTTGACGGCCGGCACGTCCTGCGGGCCGTCGACCAGCAGGCGCCCGATGATCCACAGCCAGCGCGTGGGCGCTTCGATGCGCGCGCCCGGTGCGTCGAAGGCGGCGGGCAGCGTGCCGCGCCATCCCGGTGGCGTGACCACGAAGGAGCGTGCCGCCGTGCCCGTGAGGCGCTGCCCGAGATGGGCAAAGGGGTTGGTGAAGAAGTCGAGCAGGCCCAGGACGTAGTAGCGGCCGGCGGTGTCGGGCACGTCGATCACGAGCGGGCCGTCGCCCAGGTCGAGCCAGGCGTTGGTGTAGAGCGTGTCGTTGTTCGGCGTGACGACGCGGCTCTTGCCCGCGCGCAGCAGCTGGCGCGCGTGCGTGAACACGTTGCACCAGCGCTGCGGTCGCGGCGCCTCGCCGGCGGCATCGGTGCGCTGCGGCGAGGTGGCCGCGCGCATGCGGCACATCTCGTAGAGCGGGTAGGCGTAGACCACGGCCTCTTCGGCCACGGCGTGCAGGGTGTCGGTGTGGGGCTGCATCGTGCTCAGTCCTGCTGTGCCTGCAGCGCGGGGATGCGCCAGCTCTGCACGCCTTCGCGCGGGTAGTACATGCGCAGGATCAGGTAGAAGCGCCCGGCCGGCGCCGGCAGCCAGTTGGCGGCATCGGCGGGGCGCGCGTGGCTCACCACCAGCTCCAGGCTGCCGTCGGCGCCGCGCTTCAGGCCGGGCGTGCGGTCGCCGATGGCATGGCGGCGGATCTCGTTGGGGTAGAGGAAGCGGTCGGTGTCGTACAGCGTGACCGACCAGAAGGCGTCCGCGGGCGGCAGGTCGCCGGCCTCGAAGCGCATCGCATAGCGGTGCTGGCCGTCCAGCGGTTCCTGCTTCGCGTCGTGGTGCGCGGCGGCGTACACCGCCTCGCTGGTGGCCAGCGCGCCCAGGCCCAGGTAGGCGGTGCGCGCGCGGCCGAGGAACTCGTTGCCGTAGCGGCCGGTGGCCGGTGTCATCGACCAGGGCTTGGGCCGGCGGTTGCGGCCCACCGCGCCGACCAGCTGCGCGCCCTCGGCGAAGCCTTCGATGAGGCCTTCGCGCAGCGGTGCTTCGAGCGCGTCCCACGAGAACGCGGCGTTCGCCAGCAGGCCGCCCTGGCCGAACCACGCCACGAGGCCGCGGTCTTCCACGCGGCCCGGCGCCTCGGCCAGCGCGTGGCACACGTTGGTGAAGAAGCGCGGCGCCACGTCAGCGGCCGGCTCGCCGTGCTCGAAGGCAGCGGCCATGGCGTCTTCGTGCGGGCCAGCCCACTGTTCGATGGCCGCCGGGCGGCCCTGCAGCACGGTGCCGGGTGCGGGCTTCAGTTGGATCTCCGACTGCAGCGCGCGCGCGGCCGGCCAGTCGCTTTCATCACCCACGAGGATGCGGCCGATGAGCCAGATCAGGTGGGTCGGGCAGCGCACCACGCGGTGGGCGGCGAGCGATTCCGGCACGGTGCCGCCGGGGCCCACGAGCACCACGGTTTCGCCGTCGGGGTTGCAGTTGCGTGGGCCGAGGTTCTCGAAGTTCTCGGTGTAGGCGTCGTACAGCGGCAGCACGAAGTAGCGCCCCGGATGGCGCGACGACGCGGGCACCGTGAGCAGCATCGGCCCGTCGGCCAGGTGCAGCCAGGCCATGGTGTAGAGCAGGTCGTTGGCGGGCGTGACCACGTCGCGGTCCTGGTCGGTGGACGGGCGCGGCGCGTGGTGCAGCGTGTTCATCGGCGCGCGCACATCGGAGCCGGCCGAGGCGCCGCTGCGGCGTTCGGCACGCGGCGCGGTCTGCATCGCGCAGGTGCGGTAGGTCTCGGTGAGCGGATAGCCGTAGACGAAGGCGGCCAGGCCGATGGAGCGGGCGAGCGCCTTGCGGGCGACGGCGATGTCGGGCGTGGAGACGGGAGCGTTCATGAAAAAGACCTCGGAGCTGGGGTTCGGAAAAGAGAGTGCAAAGAGACGGCTCAATCGAGCTTCACGCCCGTGGCCTGCGTGAGCTTCATCGTCACGGGCAGGAAGGCCTTGTAGGCCGCGGTGGCTTCGGGCGGCAGGTTGCCCACGGGCTCGGCGCCGAGCTCCTCGATGCGCCGGCTCACCTCGGGCTGGCGCACCACCGCGCTGACCTCGCGGCCCAGGCGCTCGATGACGGCATCGGGCGTCTTCGCCGGCGCCATCAGCGAGGTCGGGCCGGTCATGGCGTAGACCTCGTCGGGGTAGCCCTGCTCGGCGAAGGTCGGCACGTCGGGCAGCGCGCGGGCGCGCCGGGTGCCGGCCACGGCCAGCGGGCGCAGCTTGCCGGCCTTGATGTACGGCTGCAGCGTGGTGATGGAGCCCACGGTCATCTGGATCACGCCGCCGATCAGGTCGATCGCCATCGGGCTCTCGCCCTTGTAGGGCACGTGCATGGTCTGCAGGCCGTAGGCCTTGTCCATGTACACCTGCACCTGGTGCGGCTGCGTGCCCGGGCCCCACGAGCCCATGGAGTACTTGCCGGGCGTGGCTTTCACGGTGGCGACGAGGCTCTTGAAGTCGGTGGCCTGCACCGAAGGGTGCACCGCCAGCACGGTGCGCGTGGTGGCGATGTCCGACACCATGCGCAGGTCGGTGCGCGGGTCGTAGGGCAGCTTGCTGTAGAGCACCAGGTTTGCTGTGACGGGGCCCGGCACCGTGAGCAGCAGCGTGTAGCCGTCGGGCGGGCTCTTGGCGACGTAGTCGGTGCCGATGATCCCGCCCGCGCCGCTGCGGTTCTCGACCACCACCGGCTGGCCGAGCCGCTTGGACAGCCCCTCGGCCACGAGCCGCGCGAGGATGTCTGTCGAGCCGCCCGCCTGGTACTGCACGATGATGCGCACGGGCTTGGAGGGGAAGGGCGCCTCCGTGGCGGCCGCTGCCATGCCTGCCGCGATGGCCAGCGCCGCGCCCATGCCGAGTGCGCGCCCCAATCCATTCTTCAATGTCGTCGTCATGCGATGTCTCCGGTGGTTGTTGTGGTCGTTCGTCAGGGCGCGCGGCCGACGATCAGCGCGTCGACCGCCACGCAGCCGCCCTCGGCCTGCGGGCGTGCGATCAGCGGGTTGATCTCGGCGCTGTCGAGCGAGTCGCCCGCGCGCTGTGCAAAGTCGGCGAGCGCGCACAACGCATCGGCGATCGAGCCGAGGTCGACCGGCGGCCGGCCGCGTGCGCCGTTCAGGATCGCGAAGGCGCGCAGCTCGCGCACCATCGCCAGCGCGTCGTCGCGCGTGATCGGCAATGCGCGCAGCGACACGTCGCGCAGCGTCTCGACATGGATGCCGCCCAGGCCGAACATCAGCACCGGCCCGAACACCGGGTCGCGGTGCACGCCCGCGATGCACTCGACGCCGCCGGTCAGCATGCGCGCCACCAGCGCACCGTCGAGCCGCGCCTCGGGCCGCGCGGTGAGCGCGTGGTCGCGCGTGCGCTCGAAGGCCGCACGCGCCTGCGCCGCGCCGCGCAGCCCGAGCGCCACGCCGCCGACGTCCGACTTGTGCGGGATGTCGGCGCTGACGATCTTCACCACCACCGCATCGCCGAGCGCCTCGGCGGCGGCAGCCGCTTCATCGGCGCTGCGCACCACGCGGTGCGCGACCACGGGCACGCCGGCGTCGGCGAGCAGTGCGAGCGCGTCGGGTTCGGACATCGTGCCGGGCGCGAGCGTCAATGACGCCTTGATGGATGCGGGCGCCGCAGCCACCGCCGCCGCAGGCTTCAGCCCCGCCAGCGCGGCGATCGTGCGGATGCCATCCGACGGGTCGGCGAACACCAGGCAGCGCATCGCCTCCAGCTCGGCGCGGCGCTCCGGCGAGAGCAGCGTGCTCACCGCCAGCAGCGTGTCGGGATAGGCCTCGCGCAGCGAAGTCACGAGCGAGCGCAGCACCGGCCAGAACGCATCCGACGCACCCGCTGCTGCGAGAAAGCCCATCCACGATGCGAAGCCGCGGTCGTCGAGCATCACGCGCGCCGTGCGTTCGATGAGCGTCATGTCGTTGGTCACCTGCCCGGTGATGTCGACCGGGTTGCGCGGTGCCGCGAAGGGCACCCAGCTGCGCAGCGTGTCCTGCGCGGAATCGCTCAGTGGCTGGGCATCGAGGCCCTGGGCCGAGGCCTCGTCGGCCATCAGCGCGCCGACGCCGCCAGAGAGCGTGAACAGGCCGATCGAGCGGTCGCGCGGGCGGCCCGCCACGGCCGCGCTGTGGGCCAGGTCGAAGAACTCCGTGAGGTTGCGCGCGCGCAGCACGCCGTACTGGCGGAACACGGCGTCGTACACCGCGTCGTCGCCCGCCAGCGCGGCGGTGTGCGAGGCGGCGGCTTCGGCACCCAGTGCGGTGCGCCCGACCTTGACCATCACCACGGGCTTGCCGTTGGCCTGCGCCAGGGCCAGCGCCGCGCGCAGGCGGGGGCCGTCGCGGCAGCCTTCCATGTAGGCCATGATCACGTCGGTGTCGGGGTCCTGCGCAAGCCAGGCCAGGCAGTCGGCCACCTGCACGTCGGCCTCGTTGCCGGTGGTGGCCCACAGCGACAGGCCGACGCCGCGCGCCCGCGCCGTCGCGTAGGCATAGGCGCCGAACGCGCCCGACTGGCTCACCAGCCCGATGCGCCCCGGCATCACGCGGCCCACGCCGGGCGCGGGCGAGAAGGTCGCGTACACATGGCGCGCGATGTTCATGAAGCCCAGGCAGTTGGGGCCGACCAGCCGCACGCCCGCGGCGCGCGCCTTGTCGCCGAGCCGGGCCTGCGCCGCCGCGCCCTCGGCGCCCACTTCCGCGAAGCCCGAAGAGAACAGCACCACGCCTTTCACGCCGGCCGCGATGGCGTCGTCGAGCGCACCATCGACCAGTGCCGACGGCACCGCGAGGATGGCCAGGTCCACCGGCTGGCCGATGGCGCGCAGGCTCGGAAAAGCCGGCAGGTCCTGGATGCGGTCGGCGTTCGGGTTCACCGGGTACAGCGCGCCCTCGAAGCCGAAGCGGCGCTGGTAGTCGACGGGAATGCCGCCGATCTTCTGCGCGTTGGACGAGGCGCCGACCACCGCGATGGAACGTGGCGCGAACAGGGCCGACAGGGATTCGGCTTGCGAAGAGAAGAAGTCCATGGGCATGTCGGAGGTATCGGAAGTCAAAAGTTGTGGCGGATGCCGGTGGCGAGCACGCGCACGTCGTTGCCGCTGTTGGCGATCACCGGAATGGTCCCGAGCGAGGCCGAGGCGCCGTGCCGGTTCAGCAGGCGCAGCCAGCGCGCATAGACCACGGTGCGCTTGCTCAGGTAGTAGTCGTAGCCCAGCGTCCACGCCAGCTGCGAGCGTTCGCTCTCGGCCACCGTGCGCTGCGTGGCGCCGAAGATCAGGTTCGAGGCCGGCGTCACGTTGTAGGTGGCGCCCAGGTTCACGAGCTTCGCGGTCGGCACGTGGGGCAGGCTCGACGCGTTGCGCACGTAGCTCGCGTACAGCTGCAGGCCGATCGACGGCAGCTCGTAGGAACCCGTCAGCGCCTGGTAGGTCGTGGTGGCGGGCGAGGCCACGGGCGCTGCGCCGGTGCCGGAGCGCGCGTGCTGGAAGGCGTAGGCGATGTAGTACGGCTTGCGCGCCCAGCCGACATTGCCGCCGTAGAAGTTGCCGCTCTGGTGGCTCGGCGCGCTCGATTCGCCGGGCGCGTAGGCCAGGTCGGCGAAGAACTCCATGCTGGCCGGCGTGCGGTAGCGCACCATGTTGCTGGCGCGCGCCGCGAAGGGTGTCATGCCCGGTTGCGCGTCGGTGGCGGCCACCAGGTTGATCGGCGAGAACACCGAGTTCAGCCCGTAAGGGTCCGCCCGGAACAGCGCGTAGAACATCGGCGTGTACATGCGGCCCGCGTCGATCTGCCCCCACGGCGCCGAGAAGCCGACGAAGGACTGGCGGCTGAACGACATCGCAGGGCCGGGCAGCGTGCCGTTGCCGGTGTCGGGCGCAAAGCCGCTCTCCAGCGTGAAATGCGCACCCAGGCCGCCGCCCAGGTCTTCGGTGCCGCGAAAGCCCAGGCGCGAGGCGGTCTGGCCGCCGTCCTCGAGCCGCATCGAGGAGGCGGAGCCCGACTTGGCATGCGCCACGTACAGGTCGACCGTGCCGTAAACGGTGACGGTGCTTTGCGCGAACGCAAGGGTGCTGGAGGCCGCCAGCGCGAGGCCGGCGGCGGCTGTCTTCTTCATTGGGTGTTGTCTCCGGGTGTGGCGTGCCGCCTGCGGGGGCAGGGCGGTGCCGCATGTGTGCTTGTCGATGTCCGGGGCTTACGATAGAAATGAAGACCCCCCGAATCTGTCAACGCTTTGACAGATCGGTGAACATCAAGGCAGGGAGAACCCGCTGGTCCGATCGACCGTTTCCACCCCCAAAGACGCACCAGACGACGAATCGTGCGCCGACCTGCTCGACCGCGCGCTGCGCTGGAACGAGCTGTTCTCGCACTGGCCCGACGCGCTGCGCGCCGAGCTGATGAAGTCGGCGCGCCTGGTGCGCTACCGTCGCCGCACGCAGGTGCTGGCGCGCGACCGCCGCAAGCGCGAGCTGCTGGCGGTGGTGTCGGGCTGCCTCGAAATCAGCAGCATGAGTTCGCAGGGGCGCAAGTACGTCAACGCGCTGCTCGGGCCCGGGCAGGTGGCGCCGCTGGTGCGCCTGCTCGCCGACGTGCCGCTGCCCTACGACTACCACGCACACGAAGACTCGGTGATCGTCCACCTGCCGAGCGACGCCGTGATCGCGCTGCTCGACGCCGAGCCCGTGCTGTGGCGCGACGTGGCCAAGATGGCGCTGCAGCGCCAGCGGCTGAGCGTGGTGCTGCTGCAGAACCAGATGCTCAACTCGGTGCGCGGGCGCGTGGCGGCCACGCTGATGAGCGTGATCCACTTCTACGGCATGCAGGTGAAGGCGGCGGCGAGCCTGCCGGTGCGCCTGTCGCAGAACGACCTCGCGGCGATGCTCGGGCTGTCGCGTCAGACCATCAACAAGGAGCTGGGCCGGCTGGTCGCCGAAGGCGTGATCGACATGAGCTACAAGCGCATCCGCATCGTCGACCCCGACAAGCTCACGGTCATCGCGACCGGCACCGGGCCGCAGTGAGCGGCGTGGCGTCAGCTCAGGGGTGGATCTTCTCGCCCTTGGCGAGCATCTCGACGAACTGCGCGATGCGACGGGCGCGCGTCTCGGGCTTCTTCGCGCCCTGCGTGCGGAACAGCACCGCATAGCGGTTGCGCGCATCGAGCGTGGCGAAGAAGGCCTTGGCGGTGCGGTTCGCATCGAGCGCGGCCTGCAGGTCGGGGGGCACGGTCGCCACGCTCGCGGCGTCGTAGGCCGCGGCCCAGCGGCCGTCGGCGCGGGCGCGCTCCACCTCGGCCAGGCCGCCGGCCTGCATGCGGCCGTCGTCGATGAGCTTCAGCACCTTGTCGCGGTTGATCTTCGACCAGATGCTGCGCGCGGTGCGCGGCGTGAAGCGCTGCAAAAAGAACTGCGCGTCCTGGCTCTTGCGCTGGCCGTCGATCCAGCCGAAGCACAGCGCGATCTCCAGCGCCTCGGGGTGGTCGACGGACGCGATGCCGCTGGCCTTCTTCGCGATGCGCAGCCAGACGCCGGCGTGGCTCGCATGGTGTTTCTTGTACCAACGCAGCAGCTCCGCCGCGTTGGTGCATTCCAGCGGCGTGTCGTCGACGATGCGGTCCACCTTGACCGCTGTCTTCTTCGCCGCCGGGCTCACGGCACCCACCAGTAGCGCAGCGCGTGGAAGTAGATCGGCGCCGCGAAGATCACCGAGTCGAGCCGGTCGAGCATGCCGCCGTGGCCTTCGATCATGGAGCCCCAGTCTTTCACGCCGCGGTCGCGCTTGATGGCCGACATCACGAGCCCGCCGAAGAAGCCCAGGAGGCAGATCATGAAGGCCATGAGCGCGGCCTGCCACGGGTTGAAGGGCGTGGCCCAGTACAGCGCCGCGCCCATCGCGGTGGCGCTGGCCACACCGCCGATCAGGCCTTCCCAGGTCTTGGAAGGCGAGAGTTCGGGCGCCACCTTGCGTTTGCCGAAGAGCTTGCCCCACACGTACTGCAGCACGTCGCTGCCCTGCACCACGATGACGAGGAACGCGATCAGCAGCAGGTTGCGGCCCTCGAAGCCCGGGATCTGCAGCGTGAGCAGCGCCGGCACGTGGCTGATGCAGAACACGCACACCATCAGGCCCCACTGGATCTTCGAGGTGCGTTCGAGAAAGCGCTGCGTGTCGCCGCCCACGGCCGCCAGGATGGGCAGCAGCAGGAAGGCGTAGACCGGGATGTAGATCGAGTACAGCCCGTACCAGTCGATCCAGATCAGGAAGTACTGGCCCGGCAGCGCGACGAAGAAGGCCAGCGCGATGGCGCCGTGGTCGCCGCGCCGCGTGTAGGCCAGGCTGATGAACTCGCGCAGCGCATAGAACGAGATCAGGTAGAACAGCACGATCACGCCGCCCTTGCCGAAGGCAAAGGCCAGGCCGATCACTGCCACCATCACCCACCACGCGTTGACGCGCGAGTTGAGGTTGTCGATCACCGAGTGCGGCTGGCCGTGCGCCACGCGCCACTTGAGCAGCGCGCCGATCGAAGAGGCCAGCACCAGCACGCCGAAGACGCCGCCGAAGAGCTTGAAGGTGGTCCAGGCGAAGGGAGAGAGTTCGATCACGAGGCGGTCCCTCCGTTTTGTTCGATGCGGTCGTACTCGGGGCGCAGGTCGAGCATGGCGGTGCGTGCGCGGGCGAGAAAGGCGACCTTGTCTTCGCCTTCTTCGAGCTGGATCGGGGCGCCGAAGCGCACCGTGCAGGCCAGCGGAATCGGCACCAGCGTGCCCTTGGGCAGCACGCGTTTGAGGTTCTCGATCCACACCGGCACCAGCCGCACGGTGGGGCAGGCGCGTGCCAGGTGGAAGAGGCCGCTCTTGAGCGGCAGCAGGATGTCGTCGCCCGTGTTGCGCGTGCCTTCGGGGAACATGATGAGCGAGTCGCCGCCTTCCAGCGCCTCCTTCATCTGGTCGACCGGGTTGCCGCCCTGGCCCGAGCCGTCGCGGCGGATCATGAGCGCATTGAACACGTCCTTGCCGATGAAGTTGCGCAGCTTCGAGGCCTCCCAGTAGTCCTGCCCGGCCACGGGCCGCGTGAGCGCGCGCAGGTCGGAGGGCAGCGTGGCCCACAGCAGCACGAAGTCGCCGTGGCTCGTGTGGTTGGCGAAGTACAGCGTCTGCTCGGCCTTGGGCGTGGTGCCCGACCAGAGGGCGCGCACGCCGGTCAGCAGGCCGGCCGCGCCGATGATGAGCTGGCCCGCCACCACCGCGAGGCCGCGGCGCACGATGGCACTGGGCCGGGCGCTGTCGTCGCTGCTGTCGTTCTTGTTGTTGCCGTTGTCGTTGTTCAAGCGATTTCCTGTGTCATGAGGGCGAGCAGGAAGAGCGCGTTCTGGCCGGCGATCACGATGGCGTGGCGCTGCATCAGTTGGCGGGTTCCCTGCACGCGGTCGGCGAGCGCGCGGGCGCTGGGGTGGGGCGGCGGGTCGCGCAGCCCGAGCACGGAGAGCGCGTTGTCCAGCGCGCCCAGCGAGGCGATCTGGCCGTTGGCCAGGCCTTCGAACAGCGCCTGGTCCAGCCGCAGCCGGAAGGCGAAGTAGCGTTCGATCACGCCCAGCACCATCACCGCGGCAAAGGCCAGGATGGCGGTGTTCGACAGCCCGCGCAGCGTGAGCGCCAGCACCAGCGCGGCGATGCAGGTGAGCGCGAGGCCCAGGAAGGCGAGCACGGCCGCCGCGCGCAGCAGGCCGGCCAGGGCGGTGCAGGTGGCGCGTTCGTTGTCAGTCATGGCGCGAAGGTGTTCCAAGGGGTTCGAGTGCGGCACGCCAGGCGGCGCGCAGCACGATCTGCGGGCGTGCACGGCGCACGGTGTCTTCGGCCTGCGCCAGGCCATGGTCGCGGCCCAGCCAGGCGATCACGGCGGCGGCGCTGCGCGAGAAGCCCAGGGCGCAGCAGACCCACACGGCCGAGCCGTCGGCCAGCGCCGCGCGGCGCTGGCCTTCGATGACGGCCGCGGCGCGGCGCAGGCGCACGGGCGGCGGCACCACGAGGTCGAGCAGCGGCACGCAGCGCGCATGGGTGGGCGGCACGCCGGCCGGCAGTTGCAGCTCGGCGCACAGGCTCACGAGCCGGGGCTGGCCGGCGGCCAGCCATTCGGCCTGCGTGGGGCGACGGCCCAGGCGCAGGCCCGGCACCACCTCGACCGAGGCGGGCAGCTTGCGTGTCCAGAGCCACACATTGAAAGCCGCGCCCAGGCGGTAGGGCGCCAACAGCCAGCGCGCCGCCCAGCCCATGCGGCCGTGGCCGTCCATCTGGAAGCCGCGCGCGCCGAAGCCGAGGTAGTTGAGCGCCACCAGCACGAGTGCTGCCGCCGGCCACGCGAGCCACAACACCACGCCACCCGTCGCCAGCGCCGCGAACAGGCACAGCGCCGCGCCCACGGCATAGAAGCCCGCGAGCTTCAGCCGCTGCGGATCGCGCGCGAGGCGCCACGCGCGCAGCATCGACACCCGTCGCGCCATCGGCCACAGCCACACGCAGAAGATGCCGAGCAGCGCGCCGGTTGGAACGTCGATGAAGTGGTGCTGCCAGGTCGTGAGCACCGAAGCGCAGATCGCGAAGGCCCACACATGCAGCACGAGCCGCGCCCACAGCGGCCGGATGAAGCGCCGGTACCAGTCCCACAGGATCACGGCCAGCGCGATGTGCAGCGAGGGCGCCTGGTTGTACGGCTGGTCGAAGCCGCGCAGCGCATTGAACAGGAAGGCCGGTGCGCCCTCCACCGGCGGCTGGCCGAAGCTGAAGTGCAGCGGCCAGAAGATGAAGCAGGTGCAGGCGATGAGCGTGGCGCTCACGAGCCGCAGCGCATGCCGGTCGAGCGTGTGGCGGTCGCGCGCCAGGAACAGCGACAGCGCGTAGAAGACGTTGATGGTCCAGTACGGAAAGATCGTCCAGGCCCAGAAAGGCACCTGCCGCTCCCAGTCGAAGGCCATCGAGGGCACGCTGGCGCGCGTGGTGGCCCACCAGTTGGCGAAGCCGTAGGTGGCGTAGAACAGCGGCCCCAGGAACACCAGCCACGCGGCGGCGCGTTTCCAAGGCCGGGGCGCCAGCCGGGCGCTCATTGCGCGACGCGCACCGCCAGCGACACCGTGAAGATCCCCCACTCGTCGACGCGCTGGTCGATCTTGCGGAAGCCCGCCTCTTCGACCAGCTGGTCCATCTCGGCCTGCGTGCGCCGGCGCATCACCCAGGCTTCGCCCTGGCGGTGGCTGGTGAGCGCGCGGGCGATCATTTCGAGCTGCGGGTGCCAGGGCTGGCCGGTGTAGACCAGGTAGCCCCGGTCTTCCACCGCGTCGCCCACGCCCGCGAGCGAGCGGCGCACCATCTCGTTGTCGGGAAACAGCTCGTACAGGCCCGAGACCACGGCCAGCGTGGGCCGCGGCGTCACGCTGGCAAGGCTCACGCGGTCGAAGGCGTCGGCCTGCACGAACTGGGCGATGTCTTCCAGGCCCTTCTCGGCGATGAGGGCCGTGCCGTCGCGCACGTTGATGTCGCTGTAGTCGCGCAGCAGGACCGAGCTGGCCTTCACCGGGCTGGCCAGCACCGCGTCGAGCACGTAGCGGCCGTGGCCGGCCGCGATGTCCATGAGCCGCACCTCGCGGTGCATCTCGACCAGCCGCTCCATCGCGATGCGCAGCAACTCTTCGACGTGGACCTTGCGCTGGCGGATGCCGCGCCAGCCGATGGAGTCGAGGTAGGTGCGGTCGACCGAACGGCCCAGCGCGCCCTTGCCCTGCGGCTGGTTGCGGTAGACGTAGTCGAGCGTGCTGCCCGAGTCGAAGCCGGTGGCGTGGCCCAGCGCCACGCCGCTGGACATCGCACCGCCCACGCGCAGCCCGCCGCGCGTCATGGCCCAGTAGGCGCCGCGCGGCGACAGTGGCGAGAGCGGTTCGGCCAGCGCACGCGATTCGTCGGCCGTGTGGCCGCTCAGGTGCGCTTCGCGCAGGTCGACCGGCACGGCCGGCTCGTCGAAGCGCTGCAGGATGAATTCGCGGATCGACGCCACCGCGGGCGCCCGGTCTTTCTCGCCCAGCGTGTCGTGGAAGAAGCCCGGCAGCACCGTCTTCGTCTTCACGACGCTGCCCAGCCGGTCGAAGAACTGGTGCTGCGGCTTGTGGTGCACCACCCAGTCGGCGCCCGAAATGAGCAGCTGCACCGGCAGCGTGATCGCGTTGGCGTCGGCCACCACGCGGTCGGCCGCCTCGTACAGGCCCAGCAGGATGTTGACGGCAATGGGGCGCGAGATCAGCGGGTCATTCTTGTAGCTCTCGATGCGCTCGGGGTCGTGCGTGAGGAACTTCGGCTTCACGTAGCTGTTCACGAAGAACAGCCCGCGCAGCTTGTGCATGAGCGCCAGCCCCGGCCGCGCGAACGGCACGTAGAGCTTGACCTTGAAGGCCGGCGAGGCCAGCGTGAGGCCGCGCACCTTGGGGGCGTAGTCGTGCGCCCAGGTGGCGATGAGCACCGCGCCGACGCTCTGCGCGACCACGTGGATGTCGTGCTCGGGCACGCCGTGCGCGCTGCCGATGTGCTGCACGAAGGTCTGCACGTCGCGCACCGAGGTGCCGAAGCTGGGGCTGTAGCCGCGCGGGCCCGGCGAGCGGCCGTGGCCGCGCGCGTCCCAGGCGAAGAAGTCGAAGTCGGGCAGGTTCAGCTCGTCGACCAGGTGCGCCATGCGCGCGCCGTGCTCATGGCCGCGGTGGAACAGCAGCACGGCACCGCGCCGGGTACCGCTGGTGGCCGGCCAGTGGCGGTAGAACAGCGATTCGCCGTCGTGCGTGCGGAAGTGGTGTTCGGCGGCGACGCGGGGTGTGGAAAGGGTCATGAAGAAGGTTCTTCTTTGCTTATGTGTGTGGGGATGTTTCAGGCAGCGGGGGCTTCAGCCTCGGCCAGCGCGCGGCGGATGCGGTTGACGACCGTCCAGGCCACCAGCGCAGCCACGAGCGGCATCAGGAGGGCGGTCCAGCCCGGCAGCGGCCCGCCGAGGGCCACGTACAACCCGAGCGCACCGAACACGAAGGCCCGGTCGCTCTTGCCCATCGGCCCGTCGTAGCGGCGCGAGGCGCCCACCGTCGGGCCCAGCGCGCCGGCGAATTCGCTCAGCCCGGCCAGCACGATGACCGTGCCGACCCAGAACGGCGCGAACGGCGCCACGAGCACGAAGGGAAGGTAGAGCGCGGCGTCGGAGACCACGTCGGTGAGTTCGTTGAGGAAGGCGCCCAGCTTGCTTTGCTGGTGGTGTTCGCGCGCCAGCATGCCGTCGATGGCGTTGAAGGCCATGCGCAGGAACATCCAAGCGGGGATCAGGCCGAAGGCGGCCAGAGAGGGCGCGGCGAAGAACAGCCAGAGCCCGAGCCCGACCGACACCGCGCAGGCCGCCAGCGTCACCTGGTTGGCCGTCACGCCCATCGCATGCAGCCGGACCACGAGCGGTCGCAGCAAGGCCTGGAAACGCGGTTTCAGTTCGTAGATGGACACGTTCTGACTTCCCTCTCTTGTTATGTTCTACAGGCATTCTGCCAGTGTGAAAAGTGGCCCCCACGCTCGGCACTTCGTGTCCTCGCTGCCCCCCGAGGGGGCGCTCGCTTGCTTGGGGCGGCCCGGCGCAGCGCCGGGACTAAACTCGTCTGTGAACACCCACCCCCAATGACCATCCAGACCGACGATTTCGCCCCCGCCCCGCAACGCGTGGTGTCCGCCGCCCCGGCCTCGCCCAACGAGGAGGCGATCGAGCGGGCCCTGCGGCCCAAGCTGCTCGACGAGTACGTCGGCCAGGCCAAGGTGCGCGAGCAGCTCGAGATCTTCATCGGTGCGGCGCGCAAGCGCAAAGAGGCGCTCGACCACGTGCTGCTGTTCGGCCCGCCGGGCCTGGGCAAGACCACGCTGTCGCACATCATTGCGGCCGAACTGGGCGTCAACCTGCGCCAGACCTCGGGCCCGGTGCTCGAGAAGCCCAAGGACCTGGCGGCATTGCTGACCAACCTCGAGCCCAACGACGTGCTCTTCATCGACGAAATTCACCGCCTGAGCCCGGTCGTCGAAGAAATTTTGTACCCCGCGCTGGAGGACTACCAGATCGACATCATGATCGGCGAGGGCCCCGCGGCGCGCAGCATCAAGCTCGACCTGCAGCCCTTCACGCTGGTGGGGGCCACCACCCGCGCCGGCATGCTGACCAACCCGCTGCGCGACCGCTTCGGCATCGTCGCGCGGCTGGAGTTCTATACGCCCGAAGAACTCGCGCTCATCGTGACCCGCAGCGCCCGCCTGCTCAAGGTCGAGACCGACGCGGCCGGCGGCTTCGAGATCGCGCGCCGTTCGCGCGGCACGCCCCGCATCGCCAATCGCCTGCTGCGCCGCGTGCGCGACTACGCCGAGGTGAAGGGCGATGGCCGCATCACCGAAGACATCGCCCACAAGGCGCTGGCCATGCTCGACGTCGATCCGCAAGGCTTCGATCTCATGGACAGGAAGCTGCTCGAGGCCGTGATCCACCGCTTCGACGGTGGCCCGGTCGGCCTGGACAACGTGGCCGCCAGCATCGGCGAAGAGCGCGACACCATCGAAGACGTGATCGAGCCCTACCTCATCCAGCAGGGTTATCTGCAACGCACGCCGCGCGGGCGCATCGCCACGCTCGCGGCCTACCGCCACCTGGGCGTGACGCCGCCCTCGAGCCGCTCGGACGGACAAGACCTTTTCGGCGCCTGACGGAGATTCCATGCACACCCACGACCTGAGCGCCTGGCAGCACGACCACCATTTCGGCGCGGGCAATGCCGCCGCCGAACGCAGCACCCGCCTCGTGATGTGGATCACCGCCGCGATGATGGTGGTCGAAATCGGCGCCGGCTGGTGGTTCAACTCCATGGCGCTCCTGGCCGACGGCTGGCACATGAGCTCGCACGCGCTGGCCATCGGCCTGAGCGCCTTTGCCTACGCGGCCGCACGGCGCTACGCCCGCGACCCGCGCTTTGCCTTCGGCACCTGGAAGATCGAAGTGCTCGGCGGCTTCGCGAGCGCGCTGCTGCTGCTCGGCGTCGCCGCGCTCATGGTGGTCGGCTCGCTGGAGCGGCTGTGGTCGCCCGTGGCCATCCACTACCCCGAAGCGATCTCGATCGCGGTGCTGGGCCTGGTGGTGAACCTGGTCTGCGCGCGGCTGCTGGGGCATTCGCATGATCACCACGGCCATGGGCACGACCACCACGGCCATGATCACCATGACCACGATCACTCGCACGGCCACGACCTCAACCTGCGCTCCGCCTACCTGCACGTGGTGGCCGACGCCGCCACCTCGGTGCTTGCCATCGCGGCGCTGCTGGGCGGCTGGTTCTACGGCTGGTCCTGGCTCGACCCGGCCATGGGCATCGTCGGCGCCGTGCTCGTCGCCGTCTGGGCCAAGGGCCTGCTGAAGGAAACCGGCAAGGTCCTGCTCGACCGCGAGATGGACCACCCCGTCACCGCCGAAATTCGCGAAGGCGTCGAGACGATGCTGGCCGACTCCGAAACCCGCGTGGCCGACCTGCACGTCTGGCGCGTCGGCCGCGATGCGTACGCCTGCGCGCTCACGGTGGTGACGCATTCGGCCACGCTCACCGCCGACCAGGTGCGGGCGTGCTTCTCGATGCACGAGGAGATTCGGCATTCGACGGTGGAGATTCAGCGCTGCGCGGAATAAGACGCCGGGCTGCGCTGTCGAACGAAGACTGGAGTCCATGGCCCTCGATCCGCCCCCCGAAGCCGTGGTGCAGCGCCAACTGGCCGCCTACAACGCCAAGGACCTCGACGCGTGGTTGGCTACCTATGCCGAGGACGCCAGGCAATTCGAACTGGCAGGCAAGCTGCTGGCGGCCGGTCATGCCGAGTTGCGCGCCCGAACCGCGATTCGCTTTGCCGAGCCTGACCTGCATGCACGCCTGCTGCAGCGCTCGGTCATGGGGAACGTCGTGATCGACCATGAAGTGGTGACACGCAACTTCCCGGAGGGGATCGGCACCGTGGAGATGGTGTGCGTCTACGTGGTCCGCCAGGGCCTCATCCAGACGGCATCGTTCGAGATTGGCTCGCCGACGGTGGCATAGAAGCGCGTCGCTTTCTTGCTCCTTCCTCCTCTGGGGGAAGGTTGGGAGGGGGGCGGGCAGAGCGCCCGATGGATGCGCTGCGTGCCCCCACCCCGCCCCTCCCCCGGAAGGGGAGGGAGAAAGACAGAAAGTCAGGCCCCCGGCCGACGGACGTGCCGCACGATCAACATCTGCGCCACGTAATAGGTAGACAGCACCCACAGCGACGCCAGCGGCAGCGGCGACACAAACCGGTTGATCGCCAGCAGCGCGTCGCTCAGCATGAAGAAGCAGGCGCCCACCGCCACCCACAGCGCGGCCGGGTCGCTTGAACGCAGCACCGCCGCACGTCCGATCGCCTGTGCCGCCATGCAGGCGATCACCACCACGTAGAACCCGACCGGGATGCGCAGCGCCACCGGCAGGCCGCCCTGCCACAGGAAGGCGTACATGCCCGCGCCGATCAGCAGCGTGGCCGCCAGTGCGCGGGGTCGCGGGAAGAGGCCGACGCCGATGCGGAACAGCGCGATGTACGCCAGGTGCGCGAGCAGGAAGCACACGAGCCCGGGCACGAACAGGTTCGCCGGCCCCATCAGCAGCACGTCACCCACGAGCGAGGCGACCAGGCCGGTGAGCAGCAATGCATCGAAGCGCGTCACGCCGCCGGCCTGCTGTTGCGCGCGCCGGGCCGCGAAGACGATGGCGATCACCAAGGCCAGCGGCTTGCAGACGAGGTGCAGCCAGCCGATGCCCAGCGCCGCGCTCGCCGTGGCCAGTGCAGCCGCCTCGACCAGCAGCACTTCGGTGACCGAGAGCCGACCCTGCAGCACCGCGCCGACCGCCCACAGCCCGGCCGTCAGCGCGGCCAGCCAGACGGCGGCCTGCGGCAACGGCAGGGCGTCGGAAAACCAGAGGAACACCGTCACCGCGACCAGCAGCCCGAGAAACTGCAGGCCCGCGAACCACTGCACGCCGCGGCTCACCACGGGCTCGTAGCGCGTGACCTTCGCGATGTCGAAAGCGGGCTTCGGGTAGCGCGCCGCCACGTCGGCCGGGCGCCAGCCGGGCGGCTTGAACCACACGCGCAGCTTGTCGGACCAGCGGCGCGCATGCCATGAATCCCTGGCGAGCGCCCAGTAGACCTCGGCGTTGGCCCACAGCGGGTCCCAGCTTTTCAGCTCGCCGCGCGTGCCGTACACGCAGCGCTCGTCCTCCTCGCGGAAGGTGCCGAAGAGGCGGTCCCACACGATCAGCACGCCGCCGTAGTTACGGTCGAGGTAGGTGTCGTTCACCGCGTGGTGCACGCGGTGGTTCGAGGGCGAGCAGAACCAGCGGTCGAACCAGCCGAGCTTGCCGACCTGCTCGGTGTGCACCCAGAACTGGTAAAGCAGGTCGATGAGCGACACCACGACGAACACCAGCGGCGGCACGCCCGCCACGGCCATCGGCAGATAGAAGACCCAGCCCAGCAGCGCGCCGCTCGAGGTCTGGCGCAGCGCGGTCGACAGGTTGTAGTGCTGGCTCTGGTGGTGCACCACGTGCGCGGCCCACAGCACGGCCGATTCGTGGCCCATGCGGTGCAGCCAGTAGTAGCAGAAGTCGTAGAACACCAGCGCCAGCAGCCAGCCGTACCAGGTGGTCCAGAACTCGCGCGCCGCGTCTTGCGGAAAGAGCGCCACTGCCGCGTACACGGCCGTGTAGATGCCGATGCGCAGCAGCCCCGTGAGCACCGCGCTGATCTGGCTCAGCATGCCCAGCCCGATGCTGTTCACGGCGTCGGCCAGGCGGTAGGTGTCCTGGCCGGTGCCGCGGCGGGCGCGCGCGCGACCGACCGCGAACTCGATCGCGATCAGCAGAAAGAACACGGGGGAGACGAGAACGATGATCTGGCCAGAGCGCATCGCCCGATTGTGGCGTTGCCTCGTGGTCATGCGTCACGGGGAAGTCACGGAGTCGCCATCATGCGGTCACGCGCGGCTGCGAACCTGCCGGACCATGCAACGCGACGACGCTTTCCTTCGCGCCTGGCGCGACACCGCGATCCAGCCTCCCGAGCCGGAGGACGACGATTCGGCGCGTCCGGCGCTGCGCTATCGCACCCTCTGGATCTCCGACCTGCACCTGGGCACGCCCGGTTGCCAGGCGCGGGCACTGCTCGACTTCCTGAAGTACACCGAGTGCGAGACCCTGTTCCTGGTCGGCGACATCATCGACGGCTGGCAGCTCAAGCGCCACTGGTACTGGCCGCAGGCGCACAACGACGTGATCCAGAAGCTGTTGCGCAAGGCGCGCAAGGGCACGCGCGTGATCTTCATTCCAGGCAATCACGACGAGTTCGCCCGCAAGTACCTCAACCACAACTTCGGCGGCATCGACGTGGCCGACGAATGGATCCACGAAACCGCCGACGGTCGCAAGCTGTGGATCATTCACGGCGATTTGTTTGACGGCGTGATCCAGTGCGCCAAGTGGCTGGCCTACGTGGGCGACTCGCTTTATGAGTTCACGCTCAAGCTCAACCGCCACCTCAATTCGCTGCGTGCGCGCATGGGGCTGCCGTACTGGTCGCTCTCGAAGTACCTCAAGGGCAAGGTCAAGCGCGCCGTGAGCTACGTGGGCGACTTCGAGAACGCCGTCGCCCGCGAGGCCCGCAACCGCGGCGCGCAGGGCGTGGTCTGCGGCCACATCCACCACGCCGAGATGCGCGACATCGACGGCATCCTGTACTGCAACGACGGCGACTGGGTGGAAAGCCTCACGGCGCTGGCCGAGCACGCCGACGGCACGCTCGAGATCATCGACTGGGCGCAGCACATGCCCGTCGGAACGCAAGCGGTGCCGGCGCGCGAAACGGTCGCGGCCTGAACGTTCGGCCCTGCACGGGCCTCGACTGAAGAAAAAAGCGCTCACCGCCGCCGTGGGGCGCGCACGTTCGTCCGATCCGACGATGCCGCGCAGCCGCGCGCGCCGCACACTTGCCGGGTGTGAACCCTGTGAGACAACACCATGGCCTGGACACTCAGCGCGGCAGAGACCGCGTTTCGCGACGAGGTTCGCGACTTTCTTGCGCGCGAGCTGACGCCTGAGCTGCGCGCCGCGGGGCGTCGCTGCTCCGGCATCTTCACCGACTACGCCGACGGCAACCGCTGGCACCGCGTGCTGGCCCAGCGCGGCTGGAGCGTGCCGCACTGGCCGGTGGAGCACGGCGGCACCGGCTGGACGCCGATGCAGCACTACCTCTTCGCGAGCGAGCTGGCCGCAGCCGACGCGCCGCCGCGCGCGCCCATGGGCCCCGGCATGGTCGCGCCGGTGATCATCGCCTTCGGCACCGAGGCACAGAAGCAGGCCTGGCTGCCCGGCATCCGCTCGGGCGAGGACTACTGGTGCCAGGGCTACTCCGAGCCGCAGTCGGGCTCCGACCTGGCCTCGCTGCAGTGCAAGGCCGTGCGTGACGGCGACGACTACGTCATCAACGGCACCAAGATCTGGACCACCCACGCGCAGTACGCCAACCGCATGTTCTGCCTCGTGCGCACCGCCTCGGGCGGCAAGGCGCAGCAGGGCATCAGCTTCCTGTGCTTCGACATTCCCCAGGCCGGCCTGACGATCCGCCCGATCATCAGCATCTCGGGCGACCACGAGCTCAACCAGGTGTTCTTCGACGACGTGCGCGTGCCCGCCAGCGGCCTCATCGGCGAGGAGAACCAGGGCTGGACGGTGGCCAAGTACCTGCTGCAGCACGAGCGCGGCGGGGCCTGGGCGCCGATGCTGCGTGCGCGCCTGCGCCGGCTGCGCACCGCGGCCGACAGCGCCTTTGCCGCTGCGGGCGACACCGCCGCCGACGAGGCGCGCGAGATGGCGCTGCGCCTGGCCGAGATGGACTGCGCCATCGATGCGGTCGAAGCCACCGAGCTGCAGTCGCTGCGCGCCCAGGCGCGTGGCGAGCCGCACGGCATCCGGCCCTCGATGGGCAAGGTGATGGGCTCCGAGCTGCGCCAGCGCCTGACCGAACTCGGCGTGGAAATCGCGGCCCATTACGCGGCGGCCGACCTGCCGCTGGACGACAGCCTGCAGGGCGCGCTCGCCGTGCCCGAGGAGGCGGTGTTCTCGATGTCCGCCTACCTGAACGACCGCGCCGCGTCGATCTACGCCGGCTCCAACGAAGTGCAGCGCAACATCATCGCGGCGCAGCTCCTGCAATCCCGCTGAGGCCCGTTTCCCATGACCACCCTCACCGAACAAGACGACACCCTCGCGATGCTGCGCGACAGCCTCGCGCGCTACCTCGATGACCAGCACGGCTTCGAGCAACGGCTGCATGCGCTGGCCACCGCCGACGACGCACCGCCGCCGTTCTGGCAAGGCCTGGCACGCGATCTCGGCCTGTTGGGCGCAGCCCTGCCCGAGGCGCAGGGCGGACTGGGCCTCGGCCTGGCCGCGCACCTCGCGCTGCTGCCCACACTGGGCGGCGCACTCGCGGCCGAGCCGTATCTTTCGACGCTGGTGATCGGCGCCGGCCTGCTGCAGCGTCACCCGGGCGCGATGGCCGATGCGTTGCTCGCGCGCGTCGTCGCGGGGCAGGCCGTGCTGGCCTTCGCGCACGACGAACCGCACAGCCGTCACGCCCGTGACGACGTGCGCACGAAGCTCGTGCGCGAGCCCGACGGCCGGTTGAAGCTCGATGGCCGCAAGGCCGTGGTGCAGGTCGCGCCGTGGGCCAGCTACGTCATCGTCACAGCGCGCAGCGACAAGGGCTTGTCATTGCTGGTCGTGCCCAAGGACGCACCCGGCGTGCAGTTGCGCGCCTACCGCACGCGCGACGGCGGCCGCGCCGCCGACATCGCCTTCGACGCGGTGCACCTGAATGCCGACGCGCTGCTCGGCACCGAAGGCAGCGCGCTGCCGCAGATCGAGCAGGCACTCGACGAGGCTACGCTCGCGGTCTGCGCTGAGTCCATCGGCATCCTGCGCCGGCTGATGCGCGACACGCTCGACTACGTGCGCCAGCGCAAGCAGTTCGGCGTGCCGATCTCCAGCTTCCAGGTGCTGCAGCACCGGCTGGCCGACATGCACATGGCGCTCGAACAGGCCGACGCACTCACCGCCAGCGTGGGCGAGGCACTGGCCGCCGGCGCCGATGCGGCGTCGCGCGCACGTGCCGTGTCGTCCGCCAAGGTCGCGGTCGCCAAGGCCTGCCGCGCCGTGGGGCAGGGCGCGGTGCAGCTGCACGGCGGCATGGGCATGACGGAAGAACTCGCCGTCGGCCATTACGTGCGCCGCGCCACCCTCATCGAAGGCCAGTTCGGCCCGCCCGCATGGCACCTGCGCCGCGTGGCGCAGCTTCAGCAACAGCAACCACTCTCAGAGCAGCAGTAAACCCATGACAGCACTGGACGACCGCACGCCGGTCATCGTCGGCGTCGGCGAAATCACGCACCGCACCAAGGAGGCCGCCGAAGGCCTCGAACCCATCGAGCTGATGGCACGCGCCATGCGCGCGGCCGAACAGGACAGCGGCGCCGCTGCGCTGCTGGCCGGCCTCGATTCGCTCGACATCGTCTGCGAGTACTCGTGGCCCTACACCGACGCGCCCGCGCTGCTCAACGCGCGCCTGGGCTGCAGCCCGGCGCGCAGCGTCTATGGCGAGACCGGCGGCGAATCGCCGGTGCGCTACATCCACGAAGCCGCGCTGCGCATCGCGCGCGGCGAGAGCAAAGTGGCGGCCGTCACCGGCGCCGAGGCGCGCTACACGGTCGATGCCGCCGCCAAGCTCGGCACGCCGCTGGCCTGGACGCCGCGCGACGACAGCGTGAAGCTGGTGCGCGGCACCGACATCTGCCACCCCGTGGCGATCAAGCTCGGCGCGGCCATGCCGACCACCATCTACCCCCTCTACGAAAACGCCGCGCTCGCCCACTGGGGCCAGACGCCGCGCCAGGCGCAGGACGAGTCGTCGCGCCTGTGGGCGCGCTACTCCGAGGTGGCCGCCGCCAACCCCTACGCCTGGCTGCGCAAGCCCTTCACGCCCGAAGACATCGCGCGCATCGATGCGGCCAACCGCCTCATCGCCTGGCCCTACACCAAGCACATGGTGGCCAATCCGCTGGTCAACATGGGCGCGGCCGTGCTGCTCACCAGCGTGGGCCATGCGCGCGAACTCGGCATTCCCGAAGATCGCTGGGTCTACGTGTGGGACGGCGCCGCCGCGCGCGAGCCGCGCGACTACCTGCAGCGCGACCAGTACCACCGCTCGCACGCGCAGGACCTGGTGATGGAAACCGTGCTCGCGCAGGTCGGCGGCGATGCTTCGGCCTTCGAGATGCTGGAGCTGTACAGCTGCTTCCCCATCGTGCCCAAGATGGCGCGCCGCACGCTGGGCCTCGCACCCGAGGCACGCATGACCTCCACCGGCGGCCTGAGCTTCTTCGGCGCGCCGCTCAACGACTACATGACGCATGCCGCCGCCGGCCTGGTGCGCGCGCTGCGCGAGGCGCCGAAGGGCAAGGCCGCGCTGCTCTACGGGCAGGGCGAGTACGTCACCAAGCACCACGCGCTGGTGCTCGGTTCCAGCCCACCGCCGCAGGGGCTGCCGAAGCCCGACTACAGCGTGCAGGCCGCCGCCGACGCGCGGCGCGGGCCGGTGCCGCCGCTGGTGCTGCAGTACGCGGGCGCCGCCACGCTGGAGACCTTCACCGTGGTCTATGGCCGCGACGGCCAGCCCTCGCAGGGCATCGTGATCGCGCGCACGCCGGCCGGCGAACGGCTCATGGCGCGCGTCGAGGCCACGGACACGGCTTCGCTGAAGGTGCTGACCGGTCTCGACCGCAGCCCCGTCGGTTGCGGCGGCACGGTGACGGCGGGCGCGGACGATCTTTTGAACTGGAGCGTGTCATGAGCGCAGTCACCGTCGAACGCCTGCCGGGCCACGTCGCTCTCGTCACCATCGACCGCCCCGAGGCGCGCAATGCCGTCAACGGCGATGTGGCGACGGGGCTCGAAGCTGCCGTCGATGCCACCGAGGCCGACGACGACATCCGCGCCGTCGTGCTCACGGGCGCGGGCCGCGAGGCCTTCTGCGCGGGCGCCGACTTGAAAGAAGTGTCGGCCGGCCGCGGCAGCGCGCTGCGCACCGAGCGCGGCGGCTTCGCGGGCTTCGTGTACCGCGAGCGCAGCAAGCCGTGGATCGCCGCGGTCAACGGCAAGGCGCTGGCCGGCGGCACCGAACTCGTGCTGGCCTGCGACCTCGTCGTGGCCGTGCGGCAGGCGGCCTTCGGCCTGCCCGAAGTTCTGCGCGGGCTGATCGCCGCGGCGGGCGGGCTGTACCGGCTGCCGCGCGCCATTCCGCCGAACATCGCGCTCGAACTGATCCTCACGGCGGGGCAGCTCGATGCCGAGCGCGCGCACGGCTTCGGCCTGGTCAATCGCCTCGTGGACGATGTGGACGGTCTGCGCGAAGCCGCGCTGGCGCTGGCCGCCGAGATCGCGCGCAACGCCCCGGTGGCGGTGCGCCAGAGCCTGCGCGTGGCACGCGAGGCGAACAGCGGGCTCGACGAGGCCGCGCTGCGCGCCCTCACGCGCGACGCCTTCGAGCGCGTGGCCGCGAGCGAAGACTTCAAGGAAGGTCCGCGCGCTTTCATCGAAAAGCGCGCGCCGCATTGGAGCGGTCGCTGAAGCAAAGGAAAGAGCCCCATGTCCGACACCGATGACATCCTCATCGACCGCAGCCGCGAAGGCATCGCGCTGCTCACGCTGAACCGCCCGGCGCGCCTCAACGCGCTGAGCCAGCCCACGGTGCGGCGCCTGTGCGCCGCGCTCGATGCGCTGGCGCAGGACGACAGCGTGCGCGTGCTGGTGCTCACCGGCGCGGGGCGCGGCTTCTGCGCCGGCTGGGACCTCACGACGCCGCTCACGCGCCGCGACGACCAACCGCTTGAAGGCGAGCCTTCGGTGGCCGACCTGATGACGGGGCAGGAGCTGTTCGCCGGCATGGTGCGGCGGCTGCGCGCGCTCGACAAGGTGGTGATCGCCGCCGTCAACGGCGTGGCCGTGGGTGCGGGCTTTGCACTCACGCTGGGCGCCGACATCCGCGTGGCCGCGCGCTCGGCGTCGTTCCATGTGGGCGCGGTGCGCATCGGCCTCACGGCCGGCGAGTGCGGCATCAGCTACCACCTGCCGCGGCTGGTGGGCGCCTCGCGCGCCTTCGAGCTCATGCTCACGGGCCGACCCGTGCCGGCCGACGAGGCCGAGCGCATCGGCCTGGTCGCCGCGCTGGTCGACGACGACGCGTTGCTGCCGCGCGCGCTCGCCATGGCCGCCGACGTGCTGCGCAACAGCCCCTACGCCACGCGCCACACCAAGCAGCTCATGTGGGCCAACCTCGAAGCCCCGAGCCTCGACGCCGCGCTCGAGGTGGAAAACCGCGCCCAGGTGCTGGCGCTGAAGACCGAGGATTTCCGCGAGGCCGCCGCCGCCTTCGCGGCCAAGCGCGCGCCCGTCTTCACGGGCCGTTGAACCGTCTCGCTTCGGTTTCGTCGCTTCGGACGATGCGACGCCGGCGCCCGCGCGCCAAGATGCCTCTACACAACAGGCCGCCGGGTGCGCGCCAGAGGAGACACACATGGCAGGACCCCTGAAAGGACTTCGGGTCGTCGAGATGGCCGGCATCGGCCCCGGCCCCTTTTGCGCGATGCTGTTCGCCGACATGGGCGCGGAGGTGCTGCGCATCACGCGCCCCGGCACGCGGCGCGACCCCCACGACATCCTGGCGCGCGGGCGCAGCACCTGGGAGGTCGACCTGCGCGCCCCCGGCGCCGCCGCTCCGGTGCTCGACGCCATCGCGCGCGCCGACATCCTCATCGAGGGCTTCCGCCCCGGCGTGATGGAACGCCTGGGCCTGGGCCCGGCCGAATGCCATGCGCGCAACCCGCGCCTGGTCTATGGCCGCATGACCGGCTGGGGCCAGCACGGCCCGCTGGCGCACGCGGCCGGCCACGACATCAACTACATCGCCATCAGCGGCGCGCTGCACGCCATCGGCCGCTCGGGCGAGGCGCCCGTGCCGCCGCTGAACTACGTGGGCGATTTCGGCGGCGGCGCCATGC
This sequence comes from Variovorax sp. 54, assembly GCF_002754375.1. Lineage (NCBI taxonomy): Bacteria > Pseudomonadati > Pseudomonadota > Betaproteobacteria > Burkholderiales > Comamonadaceae > Variovorax > Variovorax sp. 54. The sequence continues at coordinate 2,415,625 of NZ_PEFF01000001.1, read as the reverse complement.
TGCTGGCCTTCGGCCTGCTGGCGGCGCTGCACGAGGTGAAAAGTTCGGGCCAGGGCCAGGTGGTCGATGCCGCCATGACCGACGGCGCTGCCTTGCTGTCGGCCATGATGTACGGCTTCAAGTCGGCCGGCCAGTGGAGCAACCAGCGCGGCGAGAACATGCTCGACGGCGGTGCCCACTTCTACGACACCTACGCCTGCGCCGACGGCAAGTACGTGGCCATCGGTTCCATCGAACCGCAGTTCTATGCGCTGCTGCGCGAGCGCTGCGGCCTGGTTGACGACCCCGCCTTCGACGCCCAGATGGACGCCGACCGCTGGCCGCTGCTCAAGCTGCGCCTGGCCGATGTGTTCCGCACCCGCACGCGCGACGAATGGTGCGTGCTGCTCGAAGGCAGCGACGCCTGCTTTGCCCCCGTGCTTGACTGGGACGAAGCCCCGCAGCACCCGCACAACGTGGCGCGCGGCACCTTCGCCACCGTGGGTGGCGTGGTGCAGCCCGCGCCCGCGCCGCGCTTCAGCCGCACCGCGCCGGTCGTGCCGCCGGCCGTGTCGCCCGACGACGGGCGGGCGCTGCTGCAGCGCTGGGGTGCCGCTGCGCCCGTGGCCGAAGCGCGCTGACGTTTCTCGTCTTTTCCCCCGGGCATGCGCGTTCGCGCATGCATGGCATTCACGCACCGACAGGAGCCCGTGCCCATGCAATCCATGCAACCGTTGCAACCGAAGCTGTACCTCACGCAGGCCCTGCACCGCGCCGTGCAGTGCAGCCCACGCGCCGTCGCCACCGTGTTCCAGGGGCGCACGCGCACCTACGGCGAACTCGGTGATCGCGTCGCGCGCCTCGCGGGCGCGCTGCGCCGCCTGGGCGTGCGGCCCGGCGACCGCGTGGGCGTGCTCGCGCTCAACGCCGACCGCACGCTGGAGTACTACCTGGCCGTGTGGTGGGCCGGCGGCGTGGTCAACCCGGTCAACACGCGCTGGAGCGTGACCGAGATGGCGCACTCGCTCGACGACTGCGCCACCGGCATCCTGTTCGTCGACGACCAGTTCCTGCCCGTGGCCGCCGAGCTGCGCGCCGCCGCACGCGCCGTCACCACCTGGGTCTACATGGGCGAGCGCCAGGCGCCGACTGGAATGACCGACTGCGAAGCCCTGATCCGCGAAAGCGAGCCCGTGCCCGACGCGCTGCGCGGCGGCGACGACCTGGCCGGCGTGTTCTACACCGGCGGCACCACCGGCCGACCCAAAGGCGTGATGCTCAGCCAGGCGGCGCTGGTGATCAATGCGCAGGTCTCGATGCTCGGCGCCTTCTTCGACGACAGCGCGCGGCTCTTGCAGGTGGCGCCGCTCTTCCACCTGGCGGGGCTGTCGTTTCTGCTGCGCGGCGTGCTCATGGGCTGCGCGCAGATCATCCTGCCGGGCTTCTCGGTGGACGGCATGCTCGCCGCCATCGAACGCGACCGCGCCACCAACCTCATGGCCGTGCCCGCAATGTTGCAGATGCTGGTCGACGACCCGCGCACCGCGCAGGCCGACCTGTCGAGCGTGCGCTTCGTCGGCTACGGCGCCTCGCCGATCACTGAGGCACTGCTGGAGCGCGCCTTCGCCACCTTTCCGCAGGCCGAGTTCGCGCAGGGCTACGGCATGACCGAGCTGTCGGCCGGCGTGAGCTACCTCACGCGCCACTACCACTCGCCCGAAGGCCGCAAGCTCGGCAAGCTCGCCTCGGCCGGGCAGGCGCTCTCGGGCATCGACCTGCGCGTCTGCGACAGCGACGGCCGCGAGGTGCCGCGCGGCACCGTCGGCGAACTCACCGTGCGCAGCCCGTGCGTGATGCAGGGCTACTGGAACCTGCCCGAGCAGACGGCCGCCGCGCTGCGCGATGGCTGGATGCACACCGGCGACGCCGCGCGCATGGACGACGACGGATTCGTCTTCATCGTCGACCGCTACAAGGACATGATCGTGAGCGGCGGCGAGAACATCTACTGCGCCGAGGTCGAGGGCGCACTCGCACGCCACCCCGCCGTGGCCGCCGCCGCCGTCATCGGCGTGCCCGACGAGCGCTGGGGCGAGGCCGTGCATGCGGTGGTGGTGCGCAAGCCCGGCAGCGATGCGAATGCCGACGCGCTCATCGCCCACTGCCGCGAACTGATCGCCGGCTACAAGTGCCCGCGCAGCGTGGCGTTCACCGAGGCGCTGCCGATCTCGGGCGCCGGCAAGGTCATGAAGTACCGCCTGCGCGAGCCGCACTGGGCCGGTCGCGCGCGCAAGGTTGCCTGAAGCCAGAACGCACAACCACCAAGGAGACGACACCCATGTTCCTCACCCAGCCCCTGCACAAAGGCCGCCGCGAGAAGGCCCGCGAAACCGCCGTGGTCTGCGGCAGCCATCGCCTCGACTTCGCGACGCTCACCGACCGCGTGGCGCGCCTGGGCGCCGTGCTGCAGCAGCTCGGCATGGCGCGCGGCGACCGCGTCGGCATGATGAGCCTCAACTCGCACCGCTTCGTCGAGTTCTTCTTCGGCACCTGGTGGGGCGGCGGCGTCATCAACCCGGTGAACATCCGCTGGAACCCGAAGGAGGTCGCCTACTCGCTGGACGACTGCGACACGCGCATCCTGCTGGTCGACGACCTGTTCGCACCCATGGCCGGCGAGCTGCGCAAACTCTCGAGCTCGCTGCGCACCGTGGTGTATTGCGGCGACGGCCCCGTGCCCGAAGGCATGGTCGGCTACGAGGCGCTGCTGGCCGACGCGCAGCCCATCGACGACGCGCCGCACAGCGCCGACGAGCTGGCCGCCATCATGTACACCGGCGGCACCACCGGCCGACCCAAGGGCGTGATGCTCACGCACGGCAGCCTTTACATCAACGCGCTGAGTTCGGTGGCCGCGGTGCCGCGCGAGACGCGCAACGCCGCCGTGGTCATCGCCGTGCCCATGTTCCATGTGGCCGGTTGCGGGCTGTCGCTGCAGAGCATCCTGCGGCTGGTTCCGCAGCACGTGGTGCCGATGTTCGACGAGGTGGCGATCCTGCAGGCCATCCAGGCCGCGCGCGCCACCGAGATGTTCCTGGTGCCCACCATGATCAAACGTGTGATCGAGCACCCGCGCTTTGCCGAGTTCGACCTCTCGAGCCTGCAGATGCTGCTGTACGGCGCCGCGCCCATCGACGTGGCGCTGCTCGAGCAGGCCATGGCCGCGCTGCCCGCCACCAGCTTCTCGCAGGCCTACGGCATGACCGAGCTGTCGCCCACCGTGGCAGTGCTGATGCCGCACTTCCACCTGCCAGGCCCCGACCGCAACCGCCTGCTGCGCGCGGCCGGCACGCCGGTGCCCGTGGCCGAGATCCGCATCGTCGACGGCGAAGACAACGAAGTGCCCCCCGGCCAGGTCGGCGAGATCTGCGCGCGCGGCCCCATGGTCATGAAGGGCTACTGGAACAAGCCGGCCGAAACCGAAGCCGCGCTGCGCGGCGGCTGGATGCACACCGGCGACGGCGGCTACATGGACGAACACGGCCTGCTGTTCGTGGTCGACCGCATGAAGGACATGATCGTGAGCGGTGGCGAGAACGTGTACTCGGCCGAGGTCGAGAACGCCATCGCCCAGATGCCGCAGGTGCTCATGTCTGCCGTCATCGGCGTGCCCGACGACAAGTGGGGCGAGCGCGTGCATGCGGTGATCGTGTTGCGCGAAGGCCTGCCGCTCACGGCCGACGACGTCATTGCGCATTGCCGCGACCAGATCGCCAACTACAAGTGCCCGCGCAGCGTGGAGTTCCGCGACGCGCTGCCGCTGTCGGCCGCCGGCAAGCTGCAGAAGTTCCAGCTGCGCGAGCCCTTCTGGGCCGGCAAAGAGCGCCGCGTCGGTTGACCCCATTCCCCTCATTTCAAGACACTGAAGGACCACCCCATGCCCATCGATTTCCGCCGCTCGTGGAGTGACGAAGAACTGGAGCTGTACCGCGACAACGTGGTGCGTTTCGTCGAGACCGAAGTCGTGCCGCACGACGAAGAGGCGCGCAAGCGCGGCCACGTCGGCCACGAGGTGTGGCGCAAGGCCGGCGCCCTCGGCCTGCTGTGTTCCGACATTCCCGAGGCCTACGGCGGCGCCGGCGGCGACTTCCGCCACGAGGCCGTGTTCTACGAAGAGAAGGCGCGCCGAGCGCTCAGCGGCATGGCCAGCTCGGTGCACACCATCGTCGCGCACTACTTTTTGAACCACGGCACCGAGGCGCAGAAGCTGAACTACCTGCCGCGCATGGCGCGCGGCGAGCTGGTCGGCGCCATCGCCATGACCGAGCCCGGCGCCGGCTCCGACCTGCAGGGCGTGCGCACGCGCGCCGAGAAGCAGCCCGACGGCAGCTACCGCATCCGCGGCTCCAAGACCTTCATTACCAACGGCTTTCTCGCGGGCGTGGTGCTGGTCGTGGCCAAGACCGACCCGACGCAGGGCGCCAAGGGCACCTCGATCCTCATCGTCGAGACCGAGGGCTGCGAGGGCTACCGCGTGGGCCGCGTGCTCGACAAGATCGGCATGAAGGCGCAGGACACCTCCGAGCTGTTCTTCGACGACGTGCATGTGTCGGCCGATGCGCTGCTCGGCGGCCAGGAAGGGCAGGGCTTTTTCCAGCTCATGAGCGACCTGCCGTACGAGCGCACCATCATCGGCGTGAACGCGCTGGCCACCATGGAAGGCGCCTACCAGGCCACGCTCGACTACGTGCGCGACCGCAAGGCCTTCGGCAAGCCGATCGCCGAGTTCCAGAACACCAAGTTCAAGCTGGCCGAGATCGCCACGCAGATCAAGGTCGGCCGCGCCTTCATCGACCGCTGCGTGGAAGACCTCGTGGCCGGCCGGCTCGACACCGCCACCGCCTCCATGGCCAAGCTCTGGGCCTCCGAGACGCAGGGCCGCGTGGTCGACGAGTGCCTGCAGCTCTTCGGCGGCTACGGCTTCATGACCGAGTACATGGTCGCGCGCATGTACGCCGACGGGCGCGTGCAGCGCATCTACGGCGGCACCAACGAGATCATGAAAGAAGTGATCTCGCGCGCGCTGTGAATGCGGTCCACGTCATGAGCGACGTATTGCAGATCGAGCGGCGCGACGGTGTCGCCTGGCTCACGCTGAACCGCCCCGAGCGCCTGAACGCGCTCGACCCGGTGCTGGTGCGCGCGCTGCGCGCGTACTTCGAAGGCCTGAACGCGGGCAGCCCCGAGCGCGTGGTCGTGCTGCAGGGCGCGGGCCGCGCCTTCTGCGCCGGGCTCGACCTGAAGGCGCAGGCGGGCGGCGAAGACCTCGGCGTGGCCGACATGCTCGAACAGCAGAAGGGCATCCGCGACATCATGCTGGCCATGCGGCGCTGCCCGCAGCCCATCGTGTGCGTGGTGCAGGGCGCGGCCAGCGGCGGCGGCTTTGCGCTGGCGCTGGCGTCGGACGTGCGACTGGCCACGCCCGACGCGCGCATGAACGCGGCCTTCATCCGCATCGGCCTGTCGGCCTGCGACGTGGGCGTGAGCTACTTTCTGCCGCGCATGGTCGGCAGTTCGGTCGCGGCCGAATACATGCTCACCGGCCGCTTCATGGACGCGCAACGCGCCTACGCGCTGGGCCTCGTGAGCCGCGTCGACGCGCTGCCCGCGCTGCAGGCCGAGGCGCAGGCGCTGGCCGACGACATGTTGAATGCCACTCCTGTGGCGCTGCGCCTCACCAAAGAAGCGTTGGGCTTCGCCGTGGACGCCGGCAGCATGGAAGCGGTGATCGCCATGGAAGACCGCAACCAGGTGCTGTGCACCCAGACCCGCGATTTCCGCGAAGGCATGACCGCCTTCCTCGAGAAGCGCGCGCCCGTCTACACGGGGCGCTGAGCTTCGTCTTCATCCCGCACGTCTTCGCGTGCACGCATGCAAGCACACAAGGATTTCCATGACCCTCGACGACCTGATGTTCAAGTCCGGCCTGCTCACCGGCCGCCGCTACCTCGTGACCGGCGGCGGCAGCGGCCTGGGCCGCGTGATGAGCGAGGCGCTGCTGCTGCTCGGCGCCGACGTGTACATCTGCGGGCGCCGCGCACCCGTGCTCGAAGAAACCGCCGCCGAGCTGATGCACCTGCACGGCGGGCGCGTGATCCCCAAGACCTGCGACATCCGCCACGACACGCAGATCACCGAGATGCTCGATGAAATCTGGGCCGACGGCGGCGCGCTCGACGGCCTCGTCAACAACGCCGCAGGCAACTTCGTGAGCCGCACCGAAGACCTGTCGCCGCGCGCCTTCGACGCCATCTCGAGCATCGTCTTCCGCGGCAGCTTCTGCATGACGCTCGAATGCGGCAAGCGTTGGTTGGCAGAGGGCAAGGCGGCGTCGGTGTTGTCGATTCTCACGACCTGGGTGTGGAACGGCTCGCCCTTCACCGTGCCCTCGGCCATGTCGAAAGCCGGGCTGCACGCCATGACGCAATCGCTCGCCGTCGAGTGGGCCGGCCGCGGCATCCGCTTCAACGCCATCGCGCCGGGCCTGTTTCCCACCGAGGGCATGAGCGCGCGCCTGAACCCCGGCGGAGGCGAGCACAAGGCCGAGCGCAACCCGATGGAACGCAACGGCCGCATGCCCGAGCTGGCCAACCTCGCGGCCTACCTGCTCGGCCCGGGCTCGGAGTACGTCAACGGCCAGACCATCGCCATCGACGGCGCGCAGTTCCAGGCCACGGGCGGGAATTTCTCGCGCATGTCGGAATGGAAGGACGACGACTGGCAGCGTGCGCGCGAGAACATCGCGGGGCGGGATGCGCAGGACAAGCGGCAGCGGCTGGCGGCCTAGTCAGCGGATCACCCCGAGCTTCCGCGCAATCGCCACCGCCTCCGTGCGCCGCTTCGCCCCCAGCTTCATGTTGATGTTGCGCAGGTGCGTGCGCACCGTGCTCTCCGACACGAACAGCTTCTCGCCCATCGCGTTGTTCGAATAGCCCTCGGCCAGCAGCTGCAGCACGCGGATCTCCTTGCGCGTGAGCGGCTCCTTGGTGGCGTCGCCCGACGGCGCTTCGGCGTCGATCGGTGAGGGCGGCGGGCCGAGCACCTGCAGCAGCCGCTGCAGGTAGTCGGCCAATATCGGGTCGCTGCGCAGCACAGGTGCCACGGCGCCGGCCTCCTGCTGCATCGCTGCCGCATAGCGGTGCACCAGCGTGCCCACGGACGGGCCTTCGTCGAGGATCAACCGCACGAAACCTTCCTGGCTCGCGGTCTGCAGCACGGCGCCGATTTCTTCGATGGCGGTGGCGAGGTCGCCTGCGCGTTGCAGCGCCAGCGCGCGCAGCACGCGCAGCTTGAGGGCGCGGCGGTTGCGGTTGGCGGCGACGGCGGCGTGCAGTTCGGCGTCGAGCACGGTGAGGGCCGCGCGCGCGTCGCCGAAGGCGATGTCCCAGCGTGCCTTGGCGAGCGCGAGGTAGTCGAGGTCGTGCGCGGGCAGGCGCTGGCGGCGCTCGCGCTCCCACAGCTCGGGGTCGTCGGCGCGTTGCAGCTCGTCGCGCGAGGCGGGGCCGTTGCCCTGCAGCAGCAACATGTGGGCGCGCTCCAGCTTGGCGCCCGCGACCACGCGCGGCAGCTGGCGGTGGTGGCCGAGGTATTCGAGTTCGGTGAGGGCCTGGAACGCGGCGTCGATGTCGCCCGCGTGGAACGCGATGCGCGAGCGCATGACGTGGCTCAGGATCATGTGGTCGGGCAGGCCCACGTCGCGCGCCAGCGGCAGGTACACGTTCAGCAGGTGCTCGGCCTGCACCAGCTGGTTGGTCTCGTACACGGCGCCCGCATACAGCACACCGGCCCAGGCGTTGCCGTGGCTGTGGTTGTACGACACGGCATGCGTCGAATCGACCGCCATGCGCAGCCGCGCAGTCGCCTGGCGCAGCCGGCCTTCGGTGAGGTCGAACAGGCCCGCGAGCGACTCGGTGTACATGCGGTTGAAGGTGCTGTTGCCCTGCTCGCGCCGCGCGGCCTCGAGCAGGCGCTGCGCCTCGCGCTGGTCGCCGCGCACCGCGAGGATGTGGGCCATCGCGTTGAGCAGCACGCCCTCGGCAAAGGCCAGCCCGGTGGGCATGCGTGCGAGGCTTTCGCGGCCGGCTTCGTAGGCGGCGTCGTGCTGGTCTTCCATGGCCAGCAGCAGTGGAATGAGCGTGTGGGCGTTGGCGCGCACCTCGGGAATGGGGCTGTCGAGGCAGCCCGACTGTTCGAGCAGCCGCATGGCGTCCCACGGGCCGTGCGTGAAGCAGGTGGCCCACAGCGCGATGAGCTGCAAGAACGGATGCTCGCGCAGCTGATGTTCGGGAATGGCCGAGAACCAGCGCGCCAGCATGCGCATGCGGCCCTGTTCGAGGAACTGCTCGGCGTAGCTGTCGAGCAGCGTGAGTGCGTGCGGATGGTCGCCGCCTTCAATGGCGTGGTCGATGGCGGGCACGGGCCGGCCGTGCGACTCGTACCAGCCCGAGGCCGCGAGGTGCAGCCGCGCAAGCTCGTCGGGCCGCTCGCGCGCCAGCTGTGCGCGCAGGAAGTCGGCGAACAGGCTGTGATAGCGCCATGCACGCACCTCGCCACCGGCGTCGCTGCTCACGGGCGTGAGGAACAGGTTGGCGGCGGCCAGTTGTTCAAGGATGACGGCGCTGTCGCCGCGCGGGCTGAGCGCCTGGCACACCGACGCATCGAGCTGGCGCAGGATGCTGGTGCGCAGCAAGAAGTCGCGGATCTCGGGCGGCTGGTGCGCGAGCACGTCTTCGGCCAGGTAGTCGGCCACGGCGCGGTCGGAGCCCGAGAAGCGCTCGATGAAGCCGGTCTCGATGCCGTGCCGCTCCAGCGCCATCGACGCCAGCCAGATGGCCGCGACCCAGCCTTCGGTCTTGCGGTGCAGCTGCGAGAGCATGTCGGCCGGCAGCGCTTGCGGCGGTTGCGCGGCGGCGTGCGGCGTGTGCGCCTGGCGCAGGCCGATGAAGGTGCTGGTTTCTTCCAGCGTGAAGCGCAGGCGGTCGGTGTCGATCTCGATGAGCTGGCCGCGCGCACGCAGCCGGCCCAGGCCGAGGTCGGGCAGGCTGCGCGAGCCGATCACGATCTGGCCGCGCCGCGGCAGGTGCTCGACCAGTTCGCGCACGAGGCCGAGCACGGCGGGTTCCTGCACCACCTCGAAGTCGTCCAGAAAGAGCGTGAAGGGCGAGTCGTGCGCGGCCAGCGCAGCTACGGCGTCGAAGGGTGCGTGGCTCGCGGGCTCGTCCACGCCGATGCGCTGCACGGTCTCGGCCAGGCAGTTGAGAAAGCGCGAGACGTCGTTGTCGGCGCGGTCGAGCGTGAGCCATGCGGTGGCGATGCCCTGCGCGTCCATGCGCTCGCGGATCTGCGCCATGGCGGTGGTCTTGCCGAAGCCGGCGGGTGCGCGCACCAGCACGAGCTTGACGGTCGCGGCCGCGATTTCTTCGCTGATGGCGGTGCGCGGCACCTGCGTGGCCACGAAGGCCGGCGGGTTGAGCTTGGTCTCGAGAATCCGGAGCGAGGAAGGGGGAACGGGGGCTGGTGCAGGCATCGCGAAGGGGGAGTGAATGCCTGGAAATTCCGTCGCTTCCGACGATTCCGGCAACCGATTCTGCTTCCTAAACTGGCCGCAGACAAACTGAATTCCCCTGCATCCGGTGGCCCTGCGCACCCGGGCAGCGCCCTGCCCATGACCCACGACGTTTTCATCTACGACCACGTGCGCACTCCGCGCGGCAAGGGGCGCGCCGACGGTGCGCTGCACCCCATCACGCCGGTGCAGCTGGCCACGCAGGTGTTGCAGGCGCTGCGCGAACGCCATGCGCTGGACCCCACGCAGATCGAGGACGTGGGCCTGGGCGTGGTGATGCCCGTGGGCGAGCAGGGCGCCGACATCGCGCGCGTGGCGCTGCTGTCGGCGGGCTACGGCGACAGCGTGGTCGGCTTTCAGCTCAACCGCTTCTGCACCTCGGCGCTCGACACGCTCAAGATGGGCTTCGGCCTCGTGGCCTCGGGCCAGGCCGACGCGGTGATCGGCGGCGGCGTGGAGTCGATGTCGCGCGTGAGCATCGGCAGCGACGGCGGCGCGGTCTACACCGACCCCGCCGTGGGCCAGCGCTACCCCTACATTCCCAACGGCGTGGCGGCCGACCTCATGGCCATGCTCGACGGCGTGGACCGCGAGGCGGTCGATGCCTACGCGATGGAAAGCCAGCGCCGCGCCGCCGTGGCGCAGGCCGAGGGCCGCTTCGACCGCTCGCTCGTGCCCGTGCGCGACCGGCTCGGCCGCACCGTGCTCGCCAAAGACGAGGCCAACCGCCCCGGCACCACGATGGCCGACCTCGCCAAGCTCAAGCCCGCCTTCGCCGGCGTGGCCGCGCAGGGCTACGAAGCGATCCTGCTGCAGCGCTACCCGCAGCTGTCGCACATCGACCCGATCCACACGGGCGGCAACTCGAGCGGCATCGTCGACGGCGCCTGCGCGGTGCTGCTGGGCAACCGCGACTACGGCACGCGCAACGGCCTCGTGCCGCGCGCACGCATCGTCGGCAGCGCCTCGTGCGCCGACGAACCGCTGCTGAGCCTGGGCGGTCCGATGCCGGCCACCGAGCGCCTGCTGGCGCGCTGCGGCCTGCGCATCGGCGACATCGACCTGTTCGAGGTCAACGAGGCCTTCTCGGTGGTGCCGATGCGCTATGCGCGGCACTTCGACATCGACCCCGCGCGCATCAACGTGAACGGCGGCGCCATCGCGCTGGGCCATCCACTGGGCGCAACCGGCGCGATCCTCACGGGCACGCTGCTCGACGAGCTGGAGCGGCGCGACGCGGGATTGGGCCTGGTCACGCTGTGCGCCGCGGCGGGCCAGTCGACCGCGCTGGTGATCGAGCGCGTCTGAGCGCGTCTTCTCTCAAGTTTTTTTCTCATGCATTCCAACATCCGATTCGAGGTCGATGCCGACGGCGTCGCGCTCCTCACCCTCGACGTGCCCGACCGGCCGATGAACGTGTTCACGCCCGGCTTCACGGCCGACCTGCGCGCGGCCGTGGCGCAGATCGCGCAGCGCGCCGACGTGCGTGGCGCGGTCATCACCTCGGGCAAGGCCAGCGGCTTCATGGCCGGTGCCGATCTCAAAGACCTCGTGGGCTTTCATGCGAAAGGTGGCAGCGCGGCCGATGCCGCCGAGGCCATCGCGCCCGGCGGGCGCGTGCTGCGCGAGCTGGAGCGCTGCGGCAAGCCCGTGGCGGTGGCGATCAACGGCGTGGCGCTGGGCGGCGGTTTCGAACTCGCGCTGGCCTGCCACCACCGCGTGCTGCTCGACGAACCGCGCGCGGTGGTCGGGCTGCCCGAAGTCACGGTCGGCCTGCTGCCGGTGGGCGGCGGCACGCAGCGGCTGCCGCGCCTCATCGGCATTGCGCGCGCGCTGCCGCTGCTGCTGTCGGGCCAGCACGTGGCGCCGGCCGAGGCGCTGGCGTTGGGCATGGTCGATGCGCTCGCGCCGGCCGACCAGCTTGTGCAGGTCGCGCGCCGCTGGGTGCTCGACCACCCCGACGCCGGCCAGCAGCCGTGGGACGTGAAGGGCTTCAAGGTGCCGGGCGGCGCGGGCGCGCTGGCGCCGCACGCGGGTGCGAGCTTCGGCGCCACGCTGGCGCAGGTGCGGCGCGACACGCACGACAACCTGCCCGCGCCGCTGGCCATCCTGTCGGCCGTGTACGAAGGCACGCAGTTGCCAATGGACGCGGGGCTGGCGGTCGAAGCGCAGTGCTTCGGTCCCTTGCTGGCCGGACCGGTGGCACGGAACCTGATGCGCACGCTGTTCGTGAACCGGGGCGCGGCGCTGCGGCGCAAGGGCGACCTGAGTGCGGTCAACGCTGCGTATGTCGAGCGGCTGCGGCAGCTGTACCGCAGTGAAGGGCAAGCGCTGCTGTCGGAAGGCGTGTCGCCCGCGCTCATCGCGAATGCCGCGCGGCAGGCCGGGCTGGCCGAAAGCCCGCTGACCGCTGAAGCCACCGCGACACACGCTGCCGCATCGCAGCCCGACGCGCGCGCCGTGGGCGAACGCCTGCTGTCGCTGCTCGCACTCGAAGCGGCACGTTGCCTCGAAGAGGGTGTGCTGAAGCAGCCGGTCGAAGCCGACCTCGGCGCCGTGCTCGCATTGGGCTACCCCGACTGGACCGGCGGCACGCTCTCGTACATCGAGACCGTCGGCCTCGCCGCCTTCGTCGCACGCTGCGATGCACTCTCAGAGCGCCACGGCGAGAGATTCAAGCCCACGGCTGCATTGCGCGAGCGCGCGCAATCGAACAGATTTTTCTATCCGGAGCAGGCCGCGTGAGCACACGCCGCGCGGAAGCGCTGCAGTCACTGGTCGCGCAGCTGCAGCTCGAACAGCTCGAGAAGAATCTGTTTCGCGGCACCAGCACCGACATCGGCGCGCCCGCCGTCTTCGGCGGCCAGGTGCTCGGGCAGGCGCTGATGGCCGCGGCCCGCACGGTCGACGGGCATGCGGCGCATTCGCTGCACGGCTACTTTCTGCGCGCGGGCGACAAGGCCGCACCGATCGTCTACGACGTCGACCGCATCCGCGACGGCGCGAGCTTCACCACGCGGCGCGTGGTCGCCATCCAGCATGGCGAGCCGATCTTCCACATGTCGGCCTCGTTCCATCGGCGCGAGGAGGGCGTGTCGCACCAGTGCGCGATGCCCGAGGCGCCACCGCCCGAAGAACTCACGCCGCGCGCCGGCTCGCGCGCTGGACCTCCTATACGGGTCGAAGGGCCGATCGAGTTCCGCTACGTCGATCCGCGCGACCCGGTCACGGCCGGCCCGCGCCCGCCGCAGAGCCAGCTCTGGCTGCGCACCGCCGACGTGCTGCCCGACGACCCGCTGCTGCACCAGGCGATGCTGGCCTATGCCTCCGACTACAGCTTCATGGGCGTGGCGATGCAGCCGCACGGCCTGGCGTTTCAACAACCCGGCGTGCAGGGCGTGAGCCTGGACCACGCGATGTGGTTCCACCGCGACTTCCGTTGCGACGACTGGCTGCTGTACGACGCCGACTCGCCCTCGGCCGAACATGCGCGCGGCTTCTGCCGTGGCGCGCTGTTCGACCGCGCCGGCCGGCTCGTGGCCTCGGTCGCGCAGGAAGGGCTGATCCGGGTGCGCCGATGATCAAGCTCGTCTTCTGCCTGCGGCGGCTGCCGCACCTGGACCGCGCGCAGTTCCAGCACCACTGGCGCCATGTGCATGCGCCGCTCGTTGCTGAACGCGCCGAGGTGCTGGGCCTGCGCCGCTACGTGCAGTCGCACACGCTCGACGATGCGCTGGTGCAGCCGCTGGCTGTGCCGCGCGGCAGCCCGGCGCCCTTCGACGGCGTGGCTGAGCTGTGGTGGGACAGCCTCGAGGCGCGCACCGGCGCGCGGCGCGACGAAGCCCGCCGCGCGAGTGCCGAGCTGCTGGCGGACGAGCGCCGCTTCATCGACCTGGCCGCCTCGCCGATCTTCTTCACCGACGAGTTCGCCGTGGTCGGCGACCCTGCCGCCGAGGCGGTGCGCGACTACCTGCAGGCGCGCGGCCGTCTGTAATCGTCGCTTCGGACGATGCCTGCGTGCAGGGCGCGTCCCTAAACTTTTTCCCACAGGCTGGCGCGTCGCCGGCCGCGAGGAGACCCCTTTGTTCCAAGGCGAAAGTATCGAAGTCCTGCCGTTGCAGGACGGGCTGGTGGAGTTGCGCTTCGACCGGCGCGGCGAGGCCATCAACAAGCTCGACGCGCGCACCGTCGACGAGTTCCGCCAGGCCACCGAACGCATCGCGGCCTCGCCCGCCGTGCGTGGCGTGCTGGTGACGAGCGCGAAAGACGTGTTCATCGTCGGCGCCGATATCACCGAGTTCGGCGCCACCTTCCAGCAGGCCGAGGCCGACATCGCGCGCGGCGTGCGCGCCAGCAACGAGCTGTTCAACGCCTTCGAGGATCTGGCCGTGCCCAGCGTGGTCGCCATCAACGGCTTCGCGCTCGGCGGTGGGCTGGAGCTGGCGATGCTCGCGCCGCTGCGCGTGATGGCCGACACGGCCCAGGTCGGCGTGCCCGAGGTGAAGCTCGGCCTGTTCCCCGGCTTCGGCGGCACGGTGCGGCTGTCGCGCCTGGCGGGCCTGGCCACGGCCATCGACTGGGTGGCGAGCGGCAAGCCGGCCAAGGCGCCGGCCGCGCTGGCCGCGGGCGTGACCGACGAGGTCGCGGCGCCCGAGGCCCTGCGCGACCGTTCGCTCGCGCTGCTGCAGCGTGCGGTGCGCGGCGAGGTCGATTGGCAGGCCGCGCAGCAACGCAAGCGCGCGCCGCTGGCGCTGTCGGCCCAAGAGGCGGGCGCGCTGGTCGAGACGGCGCGCACGCAGGTGGCGGCGCGCAGCGGCAAGCACCAGCCCGCAGCCCTCATCGCGCTCGAAATGATGGCCGAGGCCGCAGGCCGCGACCGCGCGGGCGCGCTCGACCTCGAGTCGGCCGCCTTCGGCCGCGTCGCGAAGACGCAGGCCGCCGCCTCGCTGGTGCAGGCCTTCCTCAACGACCAGGCGCTCAAGAAGCTCTACAAGCGCCACGCGCGCGAAGGCCGTCCGGTGAAGCAGGCGGCCGTGCTCGGCGCCGGCATCATGGGCGGCGGCATCGCCTACACCAGCGCACTGCGCGGCATGCCGGTGCGCATGAAGGACATCGCGCAGCCGCAGCTCGACCTGGGCATGGCCGAGGCCGGCAAGCAGCTCGCCAAGCAGGTGAAGAACGGCCGGCTCGCGCAGGAAAAAGCCGATGCCATTCAGGCGTCGATCGTGCCGCAGCTCGACGAGGCCGGCTTCGACACGGTGGACTGCGTGGTCGAGGCCGTGGTCGAAAACCTCGAGGTCAAGCGCAAGGTGCTGGCCGCGCTGGAAGGCAGCGTCAAGCCCGGCACCGTGATCGCCTCGAACACCTCGAGCCTGCGCATCGACGACATCGCCCAGCCGCTCGCGCGGCCTGAAGACTTTGTCGGCATGCACTTCTTCAACCCCGTGCCGGTGATGCAGCTGGTGGAAGTGATTCAGGGTGCGAAGACGAGCAACGCGGCCGTGTCCACCGCCGTGGGCTATGCCGTGGCCATGGGCAAGACGCCCATCGTGGTGAAGGACTGCCCGGGCTTCCTGGTCAACCGCATCCTCACGCCGTACATCAACGCCTTCGTGCAGCTGGTGGCCGATGGCGCCGATTTCGAGGCCGTCGACCGCGCGATGGAAGCCTTCGGCTGGCCCATGGGCCCGGCCTACCTGCAGGACGTGGTGGGCATGGACGTGGGCGCGCACGTGGGCGACGTGATCGCCGCGGGCTACCCGCAACGCATGCCGGCCCTGGAACGCAATGCCGTGAAGCTCATGGTGGCGAACAAGCGCTACGGCCAGAAGAACGGCGCCGGTTTCTACCGCTACGAGAACGACCCCACGGGCCGACCGCGCAAGTCCGCCGCGCCCGAGGCGCATGCATTGGTTGCCACGCTGCAGCCGCAGGGCCGGCGCGACTTCGCCGATGCGGAGATCGTCGAACGCATGATGCTGCCGATGGTCGTCGAGGCTGCGCACGCGCTCGAAGACGGCGTGGTCGCCACGCCGGCCGAGCTCGACATGGCGCTGCTGCTCGGCGTGGGCTTCCCCGCCTATGCCGGCGGCGCGCTCAAGTACGCCGACTGGCTCGGGCTGGACCGCGTCGTGGCGCTGTGCGACAAACATGCGGCGCTCGGCGCGCCGTATGTGCCCACGGCGCGCATGCGCGAGATGGCAGCGCAGAAGCTGCGCTACTACCCGGTCTGAACGGCAGGCGTTTCGTTTTTCATTTTTCTCTTTCTCTCTCTCACTATCCAAGGACAACAAGAGATGCAACTCGATTCCAGCATTGCCGCCGTCGTCACGGGCGGCGCCTCGGGCCTCGGGGCCGCCACCGCGCGCCGCCTGGCCAGCCACGGCGTGAAGGTCGCGCTGTTCGACCTCAACGAGGCGCAGGGCGAGGCCCTGGCCAAGGAACTGGGCGGCGTGTTCTGCAAGGTCGACGTGACCTCCGAGGAGCAGGTCGATGCAGCCTTTGCCAAAGCCCGCGCCGCGCATGGCCAGGAGCGCGTGCTGGTTAATTGCGCCGGCACCGGCAACGCGGTGAAGACTGCGAGCCGCGACAAGGCCTCGGGCGAGATCAAGCACTTTCCGCTCGCCAACTTCGACCGCATCATCCAGATCAACCTCGTGGGCACCTTCCGCTGCATCGCCAAGTCGGCGGCCGGCATGCTCACGCTCGACACGCTGGAAGACGGCGAGCGCGGCGCCATCGTCAACACCGCCTCGGTCGCGGCGCAAGACGGCCAGATGGGCCAGGCCGCCTACACCGCCTCGAAGGCCGGCATCGTCGGCATGACGCTGCCCATTGCGCGCGACCTCATGGGCGAGGGCATCCGCGTGAACACCATCCTGCCGGGCATCTTCAACACGCCGCTGCTGCAGGGCGCGCCCGACAACGTGAAGGCCGCATTGGCCGCCTCGGTGCCCTTCCCCAAGCGCCTGGGCAACCCGGCCGAGTACGCGACGCTGGCTGAGCTGATGATCACCAACGGCTACTTCAATGGCGAGAGCGTGCGGCTGGACGGCGCGATCCGGATGGCGCCGCGCTGACGCCGGGGCGCAGAAGGGCTGTCGTCAGCCCTTCTGCGCACGCCCCCGCGCCTGCACCGCCTCGCGCCGTGCACGCAGCACCTCGGGCGTGAGCGACGCCGCCCACTCGCGCGTGGCGACCTGCTCCAGCGCCATGCCTTCGGCAAAGCTGCGCGCATGGCCGTCGTCGATCAGGCGCTTGTAGACCGGCAGCATCTCGGGCAGCGCGCTCGCGATGTCGGCGGCCAGCGCGAGCGCTTCGGGCATCAGCTGTTCGGGCGTCGTCACGCGGTTGACCAGCCCCCAGCGCTCGGCCTGTTCGGCGCCGACGAAGTTGCCGCTGAAGGCCATCTCCTTCGCACGCGCAATGCCGATGAGCCGCGACAGCCGCTGCGACAGCCCCCACCCCGGAATCACGCCGACGCGTGCGTGGGTGTCGGCAAAGCGCGCCTCGTTCGACGCGATCAGCAGGTCGCAGGCCAGCGCCACCTCGAGGCCGCCCGTGATGGCCGCGCCGTTCACGGCACCGATCACCGGGCGCGGAAAGTTCGCGAGCGCGGTGGCCACGTCGGTGCCGGCGTTGCCGGTGATCGCGCCCGGGTCGATCTCGCGCAGGTCGAGGCCGGCGCAGAAGGCGCGGCCCGCGCCGGTGAGTATGAGCACGCGCACGCTGTCGTCCTGCGCGAGCGTGTCGAGCGTGCGCACCAGGGCGCGCCGCAGCGCAAGCGACAGGGCGTTCATCGCTTGCGGGCGGTTCAGCGTGAGGCAGGCGCAGCCGTCCTGCGGGCGGGTGAGCAGGAGGATGTCGGCGTCGTCGGTTGCAGGTGTGTTCATGGCGTGTCAGTGTTGGGGGCAGGCCGGGCCGGGGCATCGTCGGAACGGACGAATCCGGCGGGCTTGTCCCGCTCACGACTCGAAACCCGCGCCCGCATCGGCACCATGCGCCGCATTGTCTTCAATCCGTTTTTGAATCCACTGAGAGAAAGAAGGAGCGTCCCACCATGGACTTCAGCCTCACACCGGCCCAGCTCGACCTGCAGGAACGAACGCGCCGCTTCATCGCCGAGGAGGTGATGCCGCTCGAATCCGACCCCCGGCAGGATTCGCACGGCCCCGCCGAAGCGCTGCGCGACGAACTCGTGGCGCGCGCACGCCGCGCCGGCCTGCTCACGCCGCATGCGTCGAAGGAGCACGGCGGGCTGGGCCTGTCGCACATCGACAAGGCCATCGTGTTCGAGGAGGCGGGCTACTCGCCGCTCGGCCCGGTGGCGCTCAACATCCACGCGCCCGACGAAGGCAACGTGCACCTGATGGAAGTGGTGGCCACGCCGGCGCAGAAGGCGCGCTGGCTGCAGCCGCTCATCGACGGCTACGTGCGTTCGTGCTTCTGCATGACCGAGCCGCCGCCCGGCGCCGGCTCCGACCCGTCGATGATGCAGACCGTGGCCGTGCGCGACGGCGACCACTACGTGATCACCGGGCGCAAGTGGTTCATCACCGGCGCCACCGGCGCGGGCTTCGCGATCATCATGGCGCGCATGGAAGACGGCTCGTCGACCATGTTCCTGGCCGACATGAACCAGCCCGAAATCGTGATCGAGCGGCAGATCGACGCGCTCGACAGCTGCTTCACCGGCGGCCACGGCGTGGTGCGCTTCGACGGCCTGCGCGTCCCCGCCGCCGACGTGCTGGGCGCCGTCGGCGAGGGCTTTCGCTACGCGCAGGTGCGGCTCGCGCCCGCGCGCCTCACGCACTGCATGCGCTGGCTCGGCGCCGCGCGCCGCGTGCACGAGCTCGCCACCGACTACGCCCGCCGCCGCCAGGCCTTCGGCCATGCGCTGGTGGAGCACGAGGGCGTGGGCTTCATGCTGGCCGACAACGACATGGACCTGCACGTCTCGCGCCTGACCATCTGGCATTGCGCGTGGGTGCTCGATCAGGGCGGCAAGGGCCGGCACGAGTCGAGTGTGGCCAAGGTGCTGTGCTCGGAGGCCGAATGGCGCGTGGTCGACCGCTCGGTGCAGATCCTCGGCGCCAGCGGCGTGTCGGACGAGACCGTGGCCGCGCGCATCTTCCGCGACATGCGGGCCT
This sequence comes from Variovorax sp. 54, assembly GCF_002754375.1. Classification (NCBI taxonomy): domain Bacteria; kingdom Pseudomonadati; phylum Pseudomonadota; class Betaproteobacteria; order Burkholderiales; family Comamonadaceae; genus Variovorax; species Variovorax sp. 54. Next base: position 2,396,872 of record NZ_PEFF01000001.1, on the reverse strand, counting down.
TCCGGATCTATGACGGCCCGTCGGAAGTGCACCGCTGGAGCATGGCCAAGCGCCTCGCCAAGGCCTGAGAGCGCAGGGGCGCAAGGCGCCGCCGCCCAAAATCGTCGGTTCCGACGACGCTGTGCGGCGGTGCGGCGCCAACAATGCGCTGGACTGTCGAACCGAACCCATCACCGGAGATTTCACATGCCCGAAGCCTATATCGTCGCCGCCGCGCGCACCGCCGGAGGCCGCCGCAACGGCCGCCTCGCCGGATGGCACCCGGCCGACCTGGCCGCACAGGTGCTCAACGCGCTCGTGGAGCGCACCGACGCCGACCCCGCGCTGATCGAAGACGTCATCATGGGCTGCGTCGGCCAGGCCGGCGAGCAGGCCTCGAACATTGCGCGCAACGCGCTGCTGGCCTCGCGCCTGCCCGAGTCGGTGCCCGCCACCTCGGTCGACCGCCAGTGCGGCTCGTCGCAGCAGGCGCTGCATTTCGCGGCGCAGGCCGTCATGTCGGGCACGATGGACATCGTGATCGCCGCCGGCGTCGAGAGCATGAGCCGCGTGCCCATGGGCCTGCCCACCACGCTGCCGCTGAAGAACAACCTGGGCTTCTACGTGAGCCCCGGCATGGAAAAGCGCTACCCCGGCATCCAGTTCAGCCAGTTCACGGGCGCCGAGATGATCGCGCGCAACTACGGCATTGAGAAAGACACGCTCGACCGCTACGCGCTCGAAAGCCACCACCGCGCCATCGCCGCCACGAAGGCCGGCCACTTCGAGCGCGAGATCGTGCCCGTGGCCGTGCGCATGGCCGACGGCACCGAGACCGGCGAGCTGCACACCACCGACGAAGGCATCCGCTACGACGCCACGCTGGAGAGCATCGCCGGCGTCAAGCTCATCGCAGAAGGCGGGCGCTGCACGGCGGCCACCGCCAGCCAGATCTGCGACGGCGCCAGCGGTCTCATGGTCGTGAACGAGCGCGGCCTGAAGACGCTGGGCGTGAAGCCGCTGGCGCGCATCCACCACATGAGCGTGCTGGGCCACGACCCGGTCATCATGCTGGAGGCCCCGCTGCCCGCCACGCAGCGCGCGCTGCAAAAGGCCGGCATGAAGATCGAGGACATCGACCTGTACGAAGTCAACGAAGCCTTCGCGCCCGTGCCCATCGCCTGGCTGAAGGCGCTGGGCGCCGACCCGGCCCGCATCAACGTGAACGGCGGCGCCATTGCGCTGGGCCACCCGCTGGGCGCCTCGGGCACCAAGCTGATGACCACGCTCGTGAACGCCCTGGGCCAGCGCGGCAAGCGCTACGGCCTGCAGACGATGTGCGAAGGCGGCGGCATGGCGAATGTGACCATCATCGAACGGCTCTGACGAAGCCGGGCGGCCTTTTTGCGCCGCCCACCTGGCAGCGCCCGCGGGGGCGGCGCTGACCTTTTCCGTTCCCTCAAAAAAAGAGATCGACGCATGATTCATGACAACGATCGCGGAGACAAGACGAACACCCCCCTGTTGCGCATCGACGCGGTGTCGGTGCGCTTCGGCGGCATCGTGGCGCTCGACGGCGTCTCGTTCGACGTGCGGCGGGGCCAGATCTGCGGCCTCATCGGACCGAACGGGGCGGGCAAGAGCACGCTGTTCAACTGTCTCTCGCGCCTGTACGAGTGCAGCGCCGGCCGCATCGAGTTCGACGGCCAACCGCTCACGCGCCTGCCGCGCCACCGCATGGCGGGCCTGGGCATCGGGCGCACCTTCCAGAACCTGGCGCTGTTTCGCACGATGACCGTGCGCGACAACGTGCTGGTGGGTTGCCACAGCAAGCACCACGCGGGCTTTCTGCGCAACGCCTTCCGGCTGCCCGGCGTGGCGGCCATCGAGTCGCAGGCGCGGGCGCGGGCCGACCAGCTGATCCACTTTCTCGACCTCGAGGCCGTGGCCGAGCGTGAAGTGGCCGACCTGCCGTTCGGCACGCAGAAGCGCGTCGAGCTGGCGCGTGCACTGGCGGCCGAGCCGCAGCTGCTGCTGCTCGACGAGCCGGCCTGCGGCCTCAACCACGAAGAACTCGAAAGCCTGGGCACGCTGATCCGCGACATCCGCGACCGCCTGAACGTGACGGTGCTGCTGGTCGAACACCACATGAGCCTCGTGATGGGCGTGTCGGACCAGGTGGTGGCGCTGAACTTCGGCAAGAAGATCGCCGAGGGCACGCCGGCCGAGGTGCGCGCGCACCCCGAGGTGATCCGCGCCTACCTGGGTGAAGAGGAAGAAGAAGCGGAGGCGATGGCATGACGACGAACATTCTCGAAGTGCGCGGCTTGCACGCTGCGTACGGGCCGACGCGCGTGCTGCAAGGCATCGACCTCGACATTCCCACAGGCCAGGTCGTGGCGCTGCTGGGTGCCAACGGCGCCGGCAAGACCACCACGCTGCGCGCGCTGTGCCAGATGATGGTGAGCACCGAGGGCCGCATCATGCTGGCCGGCCAGCGCATCGACGGCCGTTCGACCGAGCAGATCGCCAAGGCCGGCGTGGGCCACGTGCCCGACGGGCGCGGCACCTTCCTGGGCCTCACGACCGAGGAGAACCTGCGGCTGGGCGCCTACGCCCGTGCCAGCCGCGAAGGCATCGATGCCGACATGGAACGCGTGTTCGGCTACTTCCCGCGCCTGCGCGAACGCCGTGCCCAGCAGGCCGGCACGCTGTCGGGCGGCGAGCAGCAGATGCTCGCCATCGGCCGCGCGCTCATGGGCAAGCCGCGCCTGTTGCTGCTCGACGAGCCGTCCTTCGGGCTTGCGCCGCTCATCGTGAAGGACATCTTCTCGATCATGCGGCGCATCAACAAGGAAGAGCGCGTGTCGATTCTTCTGGTGGAGCAGAACGCCAAGCTCGCGCTCGACCTGGCCGATTCGGCCTACCTCCTGGAAACCGGCCGCATCGTGCTCTCGGGCACCGCCGCCGAGATCCGCCGCAACGACGCCGTGCGCAAAGCGTACCTGGGCGAATAAGGGCCTCACACCGATGAACGCATTCCTGCACCAACTGCTGGCGGGCCTGGCCACCGGCGGCATCTACGCCAGCGTTGCGCTGGCGCTGGTGATGATCTACCAGGCCACGCACCACATCAACTTCGCGCAGGGCGAGATGGCGATGTTCTCGACCTTCATCGCCTGGAGCCTCATGCAGGCCGGGTTGCCGTACTGGGCCGCCTTCGTCGCGACCGTGGCCTTGTCCTTCGTGCTCGCGGCCGTGGTGGAGTTCACCGTCATCCGGCCCATGCACGACAAGCCGGCGCTGTCGGTGGTGGTGGTGTTCATCGGCCTGCTGGTGATCTTCCACAGCCTGGCGGGCTGGCTCTTCGGCTACACCATCAAGCAGTTCCCGAGCCCGTTCCCGTCGGACGCGTGGTTCGGCAGCGCCATGATGTCGGCGCACGAAATGGGCGCCATCGGCGTCACGCTGCTGGTGGTGCTGCTGCTGTTCGCGTTCTTCCGCTTCACGCCGCTGGGCCTGGCGATGCGCGCCGCGGCGCAGAACGCGGCCTCGTCGCGGCTGGTGGGCATCAATGTCGGTCGCATGCTCATGCTGGGCTGGGGCCTGGCCGGCGCCATCGGCGCGGTGGCCGGGATGATGGTCGCGCCCGTGGTCTTTCTCGACCCGCACATGATGACCGGCGTGCTGCTCTACGCCTTTGCCGGTGCGCTCATCGGCGGCATCGACAGCCCCGTGGGCGCGGTGCTCGGCGGCTTCATCGTCGGCGTGCTCGAGAACCTCATCGGCACCTACGTGGTGGGCACCGAACTCAAGCTGTCGGTGGCGCTGGTGCTGATCGTCGGCGTGCTCATCGTCAAGCCTTCCGGCCTCATGGGCCGCAAGCTGGTCACCCGGGTCTGATCGCATGAACTCTCCTCAAGCTTCCTCCCTGCCGACCGCCATGGCACCGCTCGCCGGGTCGGCCGATGCACGCGCCGTCGCCAAGCCCTCGCGCTCTCCGCTCATGTGGGTCGGCCTGCTGATCGTGCTGGCCATTGGCATCACCTTCGTGGCGCGCGGCTACCAGCTGTTCCAGGCGACCATGGTGATCTCGTATGCCATTGCGCTGCTGGGCCTGAACATCCTCACGGGCTACAACGGCCAGATCTCGCTGGGCCACGGCGCCTTCTATGCCATTGGGGCCTACACCACCGGCATCCTCATGGAGCACGCGGGCGTGCCCTACTGGCTCACGGTGCCGGCGGCGGCCGTGGTGTGCCTGATCGTCGGCTACCTGTTCGGGCGGCCCGCGCTCAAGCTCGAAGGGCTGTACCTGGCGCTGGCCACCTTCGCGCTCGGCGTGGCGATGCCGCAGCTGCTCAAGTACAAGCACCTCGAGGCCTGGACCGGCGGCGTGCAGGGCATCGTGCTCATGAAGCCCGCCGCGCCCTTCGGCCTGCCGCTGAACGAAGACCAGTGGCTCTACCTGTTCTCGCTGTTCGTCGCGGTCGTGATGTTCTTCATTGCCCACAACCTGCTGCAAAGCGGCAGCGGCCGGGCCATGCGCGCCATCCGCGACCACGCCATGGCCTCCGAGGCGATGGGTGTGGACAACAGCCACTACAAGGCGATGACTTTCGGCGTGTCGGCCGCGTACACCGGCGTGGGCGGTGCGCTGTCGGCCATTGCGGTGCAGTTCGTGGCGCCCGATTCGTTCACGCTGTTCCTGTCGATCTCGCTGCTGGTGGGCATCGTGGTGGGCGGCGTGGGCACGCTGTACGGCGCGATCTTCGGCGCCATCTTCATCATGTTCGTGCCCTCGCTGGCCGAGAAGGTCTCCAAGGCCGCGCCCTGGGCGGTGTACGGCGTGGTGCTGATCGCCTTCATGTTCGCGATGCCCGGCGGCGTGGTCGGGCTGCTGCGCAAGCTCCAGGCACGCGTCGCCCGTGCACGATGAAGCGACCCTGATCGAGAACGCACTGCAGCGGCTGGCCGGGCGGCTCGTGCCCGATGGCCATGCGGTGCAGGCCGTGCGCCGGCTTTCGGGCGGCGCCAGCCAACAGACCTGGGCTTTCGATGTGACGACCACCGGCGCGGGCCATGCCCAGCCGCTGGTGCTGCGCCGCGCAGCCGATGCCAGCGGCGCGCGCGCCCTGGGCACCGCGGGCCTGGCGGCGGAAGCGCAGCTCATCGAGGCCGCACGCGCGGGCGGCGTGCCCGTGCCCGGCGTGCGCCATGTGCTGCAGCCGGCCGACGGGCTCGGCGAAGGCTTCGTCATGGACCGCATCGGGGGCGAGACCCTGGGCCGCCGCATCGTGCGCGATGAGCGCCTGGCCGGCGCGCGCCGCGTGCTGGCGCGCCAGTGCGGCGCCGCCATGGCGCGCATCCACCGCCTGTCCGCGCACCACCTGCCGCCGCTGCGCACGGCCGCCGCGCGCGCGGAACTCGACTTCCAGCTCGGCCTGCACCGCAGCCACGGCACCGCGCGCCCCGTGTTCGAACTCGCCTTCCGCTGGCTGCGCGCGAACGCGCCGGCCGACGTGCCCGTGCCGGTGCTCGTGCACGGCGACTTCCGCAACGGCAACCTGATGGTCGGCGAGGAGGGCCTGCGCGCCGTGCTCGACTGGGAGCTGGCGCACTTCGGCGATCCGATGGAAGACCTCGGCTGGATGTGCGTGCGCTCCTGGCGCTTCGGCCACGGCGCGCTGCCCGTGGGCGGCTTCGGCACACGCGAGCAGCTGTTCGAGGGCTACACCGCCGAAGGCGGGCAGGTCGATGCCGATCGCGTGCGCTGGTGGGAGGTGCTGGGCACGCTCAAGTGGGGCATCGTCTGCGAAGCCATGGTGCATGCGTGGCTCAGCGGCCGCGAGCGCGATGTCGAGAAGGCCGCCATCGGCCGCCGCGCGTCGGAGGCCGAGTCGGACCTGCTGGCGCTGCTCGCCCCCGAGGAAGAGGCCGCCTGATGCAGGACCGCCCCGACATCGCTGAGCTGCTCGAGGCCGTTGCCGCCTTCCTGCGCGAGCAGGTGGTGCCGGCCACCGAAGGGCAGGTCGCGTTCCATGCGCGCGTGGCCGCGAACACGCTCGACATCGTGCGGCGCGAAGTGCAGCTCGGCTTCACGGCGCAAGCAAGTGAACTGGCGCGGCTGCACGCACTGCTGGGCCCCGACGCCCCCGCCGAACTGGCCGAAGCCAACCGCCTGCTCTGCACCCGCATCGCCACCGGCGAACTCGACGCCGCCACCCCCGGCCTGATCGACCACCTGCGCCAGACCACGCGCGACAAGATCGCCATCGACCAGCCCGGCTATGCCGCCGGCACGAAGAAGAAAGACTGAGCCATGGACTTCGACCTGCCCCGCGACCTCGTCGACTATCTTGAGGAACTCGACGCCTTCATCGATCGCGAGATCGCACCGCTGCAGGCGCAGGACGACAACGAGCGCTTCTTCGACCACCGCCGCGAATGGGCCCGCACCGACTTCGAGAACGGCGGCCTGCCGCGCCCCGAGTGGGAAGCGTTGCTGGCCGAGGCGCGCCACCGCGCCGACCGCGCGGGCCACCTGCGCTTTGCGTTGCCGGCCGAGTTCGGCGGGCGCGACGGCAGCAACCTCTGGATGGCCGTGATCCGCGAGCACTTTGCCGCACGCGGCCTGGGCCTGCACAACGACCTGCAGAACGAACATTCCATCGTCGCCAACAACCCCTTCGTGCTCGCCATCCGAGATTTCGGTTCGCCCGCGCAGTGCGACGAACTCATCCAGGGCATGCTCGACGAGCGCGTGCGCCTGACCTTCGGCCTCACCGAGCCGCAGCACGGTTCCGACGCCACCCACATGGCAACCCGCGCCGTGCCCGAGGCACGCCACGGTCGCGCCGGCTTTCGCATCGACGGCGAAAAGATGTGGACCACCGGCATGCACACCGCCACGCACTGCGTGCTGTTCGCACGCACCAGCGGGCGTGATGGCGACGCGCGCGGCATCAGCGCCTTGCTCGTGCCTGCCAAGGCCGAGGGCGTGAAGATCGAGGAGTACCTCTGGACCTTCAACATGCCCACCGACCACCCGCGCGTGAGCTTCACGAACGTGTGGGTGCCCGAGGACGCCGTGCTCGGCCCGCTCGATGGCGGCCTGGCCATTGCGCAGCACTTCGTGCACGAGAACCGCATCCGCCAGGCCGCGTCGAGCCTGGGCGCCGCCGACTACTGCGTGCGCGAGAGCGTCAAGTACGCGCGCGAGCGCAAGCCCTTCGGCGAGGAGCTGGCGCGCAACCAGGGCATCCAGTTTCCGCTGGTCGAGCTGGCCACGCAGGTCGAGATGCTGCGCCTGCTCATCCGCAAGACCGCGTGGCAGATGGACCAGATGCCCAAGCCGCAGGTCGAGAAGCGGCTGTCCGACAAGGTCTCGATGTGCAACTACTGGGCCAACCGCCTGGTGTGCGAGGCCGCAGACCGCGCGATGCAGGTGCACGGCGGCATCGGCTACTCGCGCCACAAGCCCTTTGAACACATCTACCGCCACCACCGCCGCTACCGCATCACCGAGGGCTCCGAAGAGATCCAGATGCGCAAGGTGGCGGGCCACCTCTTCGGCTACATGGGGCCGAACCGGGCCACGGCCTGAACCGCTTTCCGACGACGACTGACGACGCAGGCCACCCGGCCACTCAGCAACACAGAAGGAGACACGCGACATGGTTCATTTGCTTTCCCGCCGCACCGCCTTGGCTTCCGGCCTAGTTGTGGGCCTTGCCACGCTCTGCATCAGCCTGCCGGCCCTGGCCCAGAAGAAGCCCGAGGCCGGCGTGAGCGACGCCGAGATCGTGCTGGGCATGCCCATGCCGCTGTCGGGGCCCGTGTCGGGCTACTCGGTGGTCGGCAAGGTGGCCGAGGCCTACTTCAAGAAGCTCAACGAGCAGGGCGGCATCCACGGGCGCAAGGTGCGCCTGTTGATCTACGACGACCAGTACTCGCCGCCCAAGACCGTCGAGGTGGCGCGCCGCCTCGTCGAGGAAGACCAGGTGCTCGCCCTCTTCGGCAACCTGGGCACCGCGCCCAACATGGCGATCCAGCGCTACATGAATGCCAAGAAGGTGCCGCAGCTCTTCGTGCAGTCGGGCGCCGCGCAGTTCGACGACGCCGCCAGGTACCCGTGGACCGTGCCCTTCCTCGGCAGCTACCAGGGCGAAGGCCGCGTGTTCGCGCGCCACATCATCGAGAACCGGCCCGACGCGAAGATCGCCGTGCTCATGCAGAACGACGACCTCGGCCGCGAAGTGCTCAAGGGCCTGCAGGAAGGCCTGTCGAAGCAGGGCAAGGCGAAGATCGTCGCGCAGGCCACCTTCGAGGTGACCGACCCCACCGTCGACTCGCAGGTGGTGCAGCTCAAGTCGTCGGGCGCCGACGTGCTCGTGATGGCCGCCACCGCGCGCACCGCCGCGCAGGCCATCCGCAAGGTCGCCGACGTGGGCTGGACGCCCGACCGCTACCTCAACTTTGCCGCCGCCTCCGTGAAGATGGCCTTCGAGCCCGCGGGCGCCGACAAGGCCAAGGGCGTGGTCGCGCTCGCCGTCTACAAGGAGCCCATGAGCCCGCGCTGGAGCCGCGACCCCGAGGTGCTCGAGTACCTCGAGCTGCTCAAGACCCACGCCAGCGGCGTCGACCCGAGCAACGGCAGCGGCGTGTCGGGCTACATCGTCGCGCAGCTCATGGCGCACGTGCTGCGCGAGGCCGGTGCCAACCCCACGCGCGAGAGCGTGCGCGTGGCCGCCAGCACCCTCAAGAGCCCGCGCATCTCGATGCTGCTGCCCGGCGTGACCATGGCCAATTCGGCCGCCGACCTGCATGCCTATGCGTCGATGCAGCCCGTTCGCTTCAACGGCGTGGACCTCGACCCGGTCGGGCCCGCGCTGAACATGAAGTGAACCCCTTACCTACTCACACCCTTCGGAGCCCACCCATGAGCCAGCCTGACGACCAGGACCCCCTTCTGTACGAACGCGACGGCGACGTCGCCATCCTCAGCTTCAACATTCCCAAGCGACTCAACCCGCTCACCCAGCCGCTGCAGGAGGCCTTGCGCCAGCGGCTCGCGCAGCTGCGCGACGAAGGCGAGGTGCGCGCCGTGGTGCTCACCGGCGTCGGCAAGTCGTTCTGCGTGGGCGCCGACCTGGGCAGCATGGACGCCAGCGCGCCCGGCAGCCTTGGCCAGCGCACGGCCGACGCGATGGAAGCGATGTCGAACCGCCTCATCGAAGACCTGCGCAGCATGCCCTTCCCCGTGGTGAGCGCCATCAACGGCCCCGCCGCGGGCGCCGGCGTGGGCGTGGCGCTGGCCGCCGACGTCGTGCTGGTGGCGCGCTCCGCGTACTTCTACCTGCCCTTCATGCCGCGCCTGGGCATCGTGCCCGACCTGGGCACCACTTGGTTCCTCGAGCGGCTCGTGGGCCGCGCAAGAGCCATTGGCATGTCACTGCTCGGCGAGCGCCTGTCGGGCGAACAGGCCGCGCAATGGGGCCTCGTGTGGGCCTGCGTGGACGACGCCGAACTGCGCGCCCAGGCCGTGGCCGTCGCGCAGCGGCTCGCGCGCCTGCCTGCGCATGCGGCGCACGAGATCCGCGCCGTGTACGAATCGGCCGCGAGCCAGTCGCTCGTCGGCCAGATGCGGCACGAGGCCGAGCGCCAGCGCGAGCTGATCGACCGGCCCGACTTCGCCGAAGGCGTCAAAGCCTTCCTGGAGAAACGCGAGCCCGTGTTCCGCCGGCCATGAGCACAGCTGCAGACACCGCCACCCCAGCAGGCATCGAGTTCGACGCCGACCGCCTGCAGCGCCACCTGCGACAGGCGCTGCCCGCGCTTGAAGGCCCGATGCGCCTGGCGCGCATCGGCGGCGGGCAGTCGAACCCCACCTTCTTCGTCGACTTCGACAACCGCGCGCTGGTGCTGCGCAAGCAGCCGCCCGGCGAACTGCTGCCTTCGGCCCACGCCGTCGACCGCGAGTACCGCGTGCTGCGCGCACTGGCCGCCACCGACGTGCCCGTGCCGCGCACCGTGCTGTACTGCGACGACCGCGCCGTGGTGGGCACGCCCTTCTACGTGATGGAGAAGCTCGAAGGCCGCGTGCTGTCGAACTACGCACTGCCCGGCATCGCACCCGCCGAGCGCCGCGCGTACTACTTTGCGATGGCCGAAACCCTGGCGCGCCTGCACGCGGTCGACCTTGCCGCCGTCGGCCTCACCGACTACGGCCGCCCCGGCAACTTCTTCCAGCGCCAGATCGCCCGCTGGACCCGGCAGTGGGAGGCCTCGCGCACCCGCGAAGACGCCAACATCGAGCGCCTCATCGCCTGGCTGCCGGCCAATTTGCCGCCGGGCGACCAGACCACCATCGCGCACGGCGACTTCCGTTTCGGCAACCTCATGTTCCACCCCACCGAGCCGCGCGTGATCGCCGTGCTCGACTGGGAGCTGTCCACCCTGGGCCACCCGCTGGCCGACGTGGCTTACAACTGCATGGCCTGGCACACCGGCGCCGACGAGTTCGAAGGCATGCAGGGCATCGACCTCGCGGCCGAAGGCATTCCCACGCAGACGGAGTACATCGCCCATTACCAGCAGGCCGGCGGCTGCGCCGAGCCGGTGACGAACTTCCACCTGGCGTTCTCGCTGTTCCGCTTCGCCGTGATCCTCGAAGGCATCGCGGCGCGCGCGAAGAGCGGCAGCGCGGCCGCGGCAGATGCGGTGCAGGTGGGCGCGCAGGCCGCGGGGTTTGCGCGGCGGGCGGTGGCGTTGATCGACTAGCCGGTAGCGAACCGGCCAGAGCCGGGCAGGGCGCCCGTCAGCCGCCGATGGGCGAGCACAGCTCGACCAGCGTGCCGTCGGGACAGCGCACGTACGAGACCACCTGCCCCCAGGGCTTGGTCACCGGCGCCGACAGCTGTGTGGCGCCGGCTGCGAGCGCACGGCTGTGCGCGGCGGGCACGTCGGGCGTCACGAGGCCCAGCTCCATGCCCAGCGGTTGCGCGGAATCCGAGGCGGCGACATGTCCGCCCGGAAAGTTGGAGTCGGCGAGTGCGTGCGCGGCAAAGGACAGCGTGGTCTCGCCGGTTTCGAGTTCGCCATAAGTGCCCGATTCGTGCAGGAAGCGGGTGGGCAGGCCGAAGGCTTGTTCGAAGAACTTCAGCGATTGGGCGACGTCGGGAACGTAGACGATGGTGTAGCCGAGTTTCATGGGCGAGGGCGCGTTGCTTACTTACTGCGCTTCCAGCCGCTCGGCAATCTCGCGCGCCCCGAGTTCCCGCACCGTGGCCAGTCGCTCCAGCTGCGCCGCACGCGGACGCGCCTTGCCTTGTTCCCAGTGATAGATCGTCTGGCCCGACACGCCGACCAGCTGGCCGTAGATTGCCGCGGACAGCCCGAGCTTGGCGCGGTGCGCGGCCAGCCGGTTGGCGCTGAAGCGGCGCTTGGGGCCGCCTGCATCGGCGTCGTCGCCCGCAGCACCGGCGGAGGCAGGCGCCTGGCGCGCGGAGCCCTTGGCGACCTTGCGCAATTCTTTTTCAAGCGCGCTCACCTGACGGCGCAAGTCGGCAATCGATGCCCGGTGCGCGACGGAGGCCTTCTTGAGGGTTTCGATCTCCGCTCGCACTTCCTTGCGAGCGACACGGGAGATTTCGGCTTTGAGGATGGAGGCGATGTTTGGCATGGGGGGATTGTGCTCAATTTGGGGGCATGCATACCAAGATCAGTTCTTGATGGAGTTGCGACTTCTTCTGTGCGAGCATTGCACGTTACTTTCGGTTTCCAAGTTTCCTGATGAGTGCCCGGTGGTGCGGTTGCGTAGGAACTGTGAGTGTCGTGGGTGATGAGGGATTGTCGGTATGGAGTCTTAGGAACTCCGTTCAAACGGTTCTCCAAAAAGGGCCGAATTCTCGAACCCGATGCGGGGGCGAATTCGCACGCTCGGCATCATGCCAATTTACGAGTTGATCAGTTAAAGAGCACATGAGGGGGGTTTCTGTGAGTTTGCGGCCATTAACTATGTGGAAGACGGCCAGTGGATGGCTCTTGCATCACTTTCCTTCCTTCTTGGTCTCGATAGTTCTCGGGTTCGCTCAAGTTTTCTGCATCTCACCGGCCTTTGCCTTCTTTGATGCAGATATCACTTTTGTCTATCGCCTGTATCACGGCGGGCCCAGTTCCACGACTTACTCGACCGCTGAGGAAGCGTGCCCAGACGCGACTGCCTACTTCGGTGCAATCTTTGCACCGATCCCGGTCACCTACAACTTCTTTGACGGCAACAACTGCGTCATGACCGTTCAGCGTACGGCGGCTGAAGGTGGGCCGTGGCTTTGGCGCGCCATGGTTTACGCCACGAGCATTACGTGCCCAAGCAATAGCACTGTGTTTGGGGCGCAATGCATATGCAATAACGGCTTGGCTGAACAGGGGAAAAGTTGCAGCGCGCCTGAGCCGGCGAATATGTGCGTGGATGGCCTGAGAGGCGGTAACCCTATATTTCCTGGCAGCGCTGAGAAGTACCGATCCGAACCTGATTGGGTCGATGCTGGCCCGGGAGCCTTGTCTTTCTCGCGCACGTATCGCAGCAATTGGGCCCGGGATGCGACCCGTGCGAGTAATGCGCTTGGACAAACCTGGTCACACAACTACGCGATTGCCTTGATCGCCACGCCCGCGACCGCCCCCGTGAGCGTGGCAATCACCAACGGTGAAGGCTACGCGCGCACCTTCAGCAAGGCGCCCGGCGCTGTGGCCTGGTATGCAAATAACAGCACCGACACCTTGGTTCAGCAAGTTTCGGGCGCATGGACTTACCGCCGCGCTGAAGACGATGCGACCCTCAGCTTTGATGGGGTCGGCAAGTTGCAGGTCGAGGTGCTTCGCAACGGCTGGGCCACTGCCTACTCTTACAACGGGTCCGGCCAGTTGGCCTCCGTCGTAAACGGATTTGGGCGCACGCTTGCGTTCGCATACAACGGCGCCGGGCAGTTGGCCTCCGTCACGACACCCGATGCTCGCATCATCGCGTATGCGTACGACGGCACCAGACGCCTTTCCTCTGTGCTCTACCCCGACGGAAAGTCCCGCAGTTTCGTCTACGAGAATGCATCGTTCCAACAGGGGCTTACCGGCATCATCGATGAGAGTGAAGCCCGCTGGGGCACCTTTGCGTATGACAGCAATGGCCGCGCCATCAGCACGCAGCTCGCCGGGGCGGTCGCTAGTTACCAAGTCAGCTATCCCTCGACACGTTCCGCCACCGTGATCGATCCGTTGGGTACGAGTCGCAGCTACAGCTACGACACCACAATGGGAAAGCTGGCCGTCACTTCGGGCTCGCTGCCTTCTGGTGAGGGCAAGAGCGACGCAGCCAACCGTGTGCAAGACGGCTATGGTCTGGTCACTTCGCAGACCGATTTCAACGGTGCCACTACTGCCACGACGTGGGACACCGTACGCAAACTTCCGATTACGGTCAGGCGTAGCGCAGGCACCCCCGACGCCCGCACCACCACGACCCAGTGGCATCCCACCTTCTCGCTCCCCGCACTGATCACCGAACCCGGCCGCACCACCGCGTACACCTACGACACCGTCGGCAACACGCTTTCCAAAACCGTCACCGACACCGCCACGAACAAGGCCCAGCTCTGGCAGTGGACCTACAACGCCCAGCAGCTGGTGGCCACAGCCACCGAGCCCAACGGCGCAGTCACCAGCTACACCTATGACACCCGGGGCAACGCCCTCACATCGACCAACGCGCTGGGCCACGTCACCACCTCCACCTACGACAACGCCAACCGCGTAGCCAGCACCACCGCCCCCAACGGCCTCGTCACCACCTACACCTACGACCTGCGCGACCGCCTGCTGACCCAGACCGTCGGCGCGGGCCTTGCTGGCGCGCAGACCACCACGCTGACCTACAAGCCCTTCGGCACCGTCGAATCGGTGACGCTGCCCAGCGGCCTCGTACTCACCTACACCTACGACGCCGCTCACCGCCTCACGGGCTGGAGCAGCAACCGCGGAGAGAGCGGCAGCTACACGCTCGACGGTATGGGCAACCGCACTGCCGAACAGATCAAGGACAGCGCGGGCAACGTGGCCTGGAGCGTGGCGCGCACGGTCAACAACATCAACCGCCTCTCGGCTTCCACCGAAGGCCCCAATCAGGCCAACACCTTCGGCTACGACGCCAACGGCGAGCTGACCCGCACCACCAACGGCCTCAACCAGAGCACCCAGTACGGCCTCGACAGCCTGCGCCGCGTCAAGGCGGTGACCGACGCGGCCAATGCCACGGCCACGCTGAAGTACAACGCCCTCGACGCCGTTACCGAGGCAAAAGACTTCAAGGGCGTGGTCACCGGCTACACCCGCGACGCACAGGGCAACGCCACAGCCGAGACCAGCGCCGACACGGGCGGCGCCAGCACCCAGTACGACAGCCTCGGCCTGCCCAGCCAGATCACCGACGCCATGGGGCAGGCCACCACCATCGCGCGCGACCTGCTCGGCCGGCCGACCAGCCTCGTCTTCGCCGACGGCAAGACGACCACGCTGCGCTACGACCTCACGGCCACCAGCAAGGGTTACCTCTCGGAAGTCATCGACCGCAGCGGCACCACCGAGTACACCCGCGACGCTTTCGGGCGCGTCACGCTCAAGAAGCAGACGCTCGCAAACGGTGGTGTGCAGCAGGTGAGCTACGGCTACAACGCCAACGGCACGCTGGCCAGCATCGGCTACCCCAACGGCGCCACGCTCGCCCACCAGTACGACGCCACCGGTCGCCTCGCGGGCCTGAACTGGAACGGCAGCCCGCTCGTCACCGGCATCGCATGGAACCCGCTCGGCCAGCCCACCGCGTGGCAATGGGCCTTTGCCGCCGCACCACCCGCGTCCGTTGCCGCCAGCCGCGTGTACGACACCGCGGGCCGGCTCACCGGCACCGAGTTCAGCAGCTACGTGTACGCCGCCGCGGGCCGCATCACCGGCCTCACGCAGAACCTGTACCGCCCCGGCGACGCCGACCCGATGCACACCACCGTCGCGAACGGCAACGTCACCTGGAGCGTCGGTTACAGCCCGGTCGGTCGCATCACCGGCTTCGACGCCACGAGCAACACCGCCAGCTTCGGCTACGACGCCAACGGCAACCGCGCGAGCAGCACGCGCGTGCTCGGCGGCCAGAGCACCCAGCGCACCTACACCGTGGGCGCCGCAAGCAACCGTCTGACGGGCTTTGCGCAAACCATCAACGGCGCGAGCAACACCAGCGTCACCTACGGCTACAACGCCAACGGCGACCTCGTGACCGACGGCCTGCGCAGCTACGCCTACGACGCCGAAGGCCGACTGGCCGCCGCCACCACCGGCGCCACCGACATCAGCCCGACCACGCGCTACGCGCACAACGCGCTGGGCCAGCGCGTGTTCAAGACCGAGCCGCTGTACCCGCCGAGCCAGGGCGACGAGGCCGACCCGGGCTTCATGCAAAGCCTGATCGCCTTCTTCACCCGGCTGTGGAGCCCCGCGACGAACCAGGCCGAGCAACAGGGCTACACGTATGTCTACGACGAGCAGGGCACGTTGATCGCCGAAGTGGGCAGCGGAGGCACCAACAGCGGCGGGCAGACGCAGTACATCTACCTGCCGACGGCCAACGGCCCGATGCCGATCGCGGCGGTGATCAACGGCGCCACCTACGCCGTGCACAGCGACCACCTGAACACGCCGCGCAAGCTCACCGATGTGAGCGGGCAAGCGGTCTGGCAGTGGGGCTACAGCGCGTTCGGGGAAGACAAGCCGACGACGGCGAGGAACCGGTTCGCCGACTTGGATGTGACGCCGAATCCGGGCACCACGGGCGTGTCGGAGGTGAAGTTCAACCTGAGGTATCCGGGACAGTATGCGGATGAGGAATCGGGGTTGTTCTACAACGGGTACAGAACCTATGTCCCGACAATCGGTCGCTATACCCAGGGCGATCCTATCGGGCTTGACGGAGGATGGAATCGGTTTGGCTATGTGGACGGAGATCCACTGAGCTACGTTGATCCTGAGGGATTGGCAGGCGGACCTCCCCGCTCGACCCCGAGAGTTCCTATTCCTGGGGGGGGAGCTGGGTCGGGCGGGATCGTATCCAGCATCGCAGAGGCAATGAGAGGCTCTCAAGCGGGTGCAGCAGCAGCCCGTTTGGCGACACCTGGAACATCTACCGCTGGAGCTGGTAGAGGCACGATCAATCCACCTTTACCTAATTCGGCATATGTCTGCCGCGGGGGACTTTGCACCGCAGATCGATTTGCCGGTGGATCCGGAGTAACTATTGATTCGGCGGGAAAGATGTGCGGGGCAAGCGTAAATTCCGCAGCTGGCAAGTCCGTTCAAGAGCTCTCAACAGGGATTCCAAACCCCAAGATGGGCGTGACGACTGTCGGAGATGTTCGCCGATTGGGGGGCGATGTGGTGCCCGCCCCAACCCCGAAAAATCCTGACCATTGCTTGATGTGTGGCATCACCCCAGCGCAGGCTGAAAGATTGTTTACACCAGTGGTTCCGAATCCAAATCGATAGGCCTCCCCCAATGAAAAAAGATCTTCTCGACGAGCAACGAATTTCAGAAATTCGGGCGCGGGCGGCTGCTGCTGCACCTGGACCATGGAAAGGAATGATCGAGGGCCGTGACCACTCAAGTGGGTCGAGTTGCATATCCAGGGCAAGTGGTGGCATTGATCTTGACGGTGCGTCTGATGCCGACATCGATTTCATGGCCAACGCACGCCAAGACGTGCCATATCTCATTTCTGAGCTTCGCCGCCTTGCTGCGCTAATCGACTCTTCGTCTTAGGCGTAGCGCCATCAAACAGCGGCGCTCGATCTCCCGGGGGCGGCAACCCAGCCTTCCCCGCTGGGCCTTGTTCATCATCACCCGAAAATCTTCCGGATGATCGACGGGGCAGCGCGTGTTCAAGACCGAGCCGCTGTACCCGCCGAGCCAGGGCGACGAGGCCGACCCGGGCTTCATGCAAAGCCTGATCGCGTTCTTCACCCGGCTGTGGAGCCCCGCAACGAACCAGGCCGAGCAGCAGGGCTGCACGTATGTCTACGACGAGCAAGGCACGCTGATCGCCGAGGTGGGCAGCGGCGGCACGAACAGCGGCGGGCAGGCGCAGTACATCTACCTGCCGACGGCCAATGGCTCGATGCCGATGCGGCGGTGATCAACGGCGCCACCTACGCCGTGCACAGCGACCACCTGAACACGCCGCGCAAGCTCACCGATGTGAGCGGGCAAGCGGCCTGGCAGTGGGGCTACAGCGCGTTCGGGGAAGACAAGCCGACGACGGCGAGGAATCGGTTCGCCGACTTGGATATGACACCGAATCCGGGCACGACGGGCGTGTCGGAGGTGAAGTTCAACCTGCGGTATCCGGGGCAGTATGCGGATGAGGAGTCGGGGTTGTTTTACAACTACTTCCGAAGCTATGACAGTAGGACTGGGCGATACAGCCAGCCAGATCCGATTGGCCTAGATGGCGGATGGAATCGGTTTGGCTACGTCGACGCAAATTCATTGAGATTTGTTGATCCGTTTGGGCTTGATCGCTGGGGCGATGGCCAGTGGGGCCCGAGCAGCAACCGCTCTGCGCCGATGTTCGATCCCAGGTACAACGACAGCGAGGCGTGGCGGTGGAACAACAACTGCTATGCCTACGCGCTCGACAGAACCGGCATGAGATCGGGTGGTCCGCTGCGAGGAGTCGGTGGCACTGATCCTGGCGAGCCATCTGGTTCAGGTATCTCAGGTTTCAACCCCAACTGCGGTGATACGCTTGATGCAGTGCGTCGGGATGGAGGTGTCGCTCCGCGAGCAGATCAGTCCTGCCCCGCTGGGTACCACGGCGCGCAGCTCTTCATTCGACCAACCAGCATTTTTCAAGGTCGCGGTGACTACCATTGGTATCGTCAGGATGCAGATGGCACTTGGTCTGACAAGCAGGGAAGCTGGCCCGCAAAGTCACTCGGCGGTTCACCGATTCCACCATCAACCTATCCAACACAATGTGGAGTTGTATGTTTGCCAAACTAGCAGTGATCTCGTTCGCGCTGATGTCCTTCTGCGCCGCAGCTCAGGACGCACCCGTGCGTGTTCGTAGCCTTAAGGAGGCAGGCACTTGGATCGACAAGATCTATTCCTCGCATGTAGAGAGGCGCTACAGCGTCAAACTTCCAACTGGGCGGAGTGCGGAGATCCATGCTCTCTATGCACCGAGGGGTTCAGGCATAGGTCAACTTGACGGCTGGTTCTATTCCTGTGCCAGTGGTGGCGCCGTGTGTGACTTGATCGCGATGGCGAATCTAGGGACATCGAGAGAAATCAAAGAAGACCCAGTGGTCACGTACGAGCATCCCTATCTGGTCGTCAAATCTGGCGGCAACATCTTGCTCAGAGTGAAGCAGTAGCAGCATTGGAGTTAGGCCCCATTCCCCTTCAGTTGAAGGTGACGGCTCCCTGAGCGCCGAAGCGGGCAGTGGCAAAGAACAGTGATGAACCGGCATCGGACAGAGGTCTTCTCCGAGGAGCGAGTCCGAGTGCTCCAATTGGAAGAATGATGCTGAGAAGATTCGTGGACTGGGCCCAAACGGTTCAGACAGACCGAGCCCGGGGGGCAAAGAACATCGACACGCGACTGACCGAAAGCGAGCCTTCAGCCAATCCCTCGGCACGCCTGGATGTTGATGTACCGACAGCGATAGGTCGGATCACCGTCTGGGAAAGTGGTGACTACGATATTGAATCTATCGACCTCGAGACCGAACGGTCGCTCTACGCTGATCGCGGAACCCTGCAACAGGACGATGAGATGTCGAAGAAGTTCTCCCCGTTCTTCGCGTCGTTGGGCGTCATCGTGAGCCGCGAGAGGTTGCACGCCCGTGGAGCCCTCATTGAGGCCCTGTGGCTTCGTCTTCACACCACACTGTCCACGCTCGCGGAGAAGATTGCGATGAGCGATTCATCCGTGATTCGCGATGTGGGGCGTACCAGCAATGGAACGTTCTTACTCAGAGCGTACCTGGCCTTCCGGCGGAGTGTTGATGGCGAAGAACTCGCGATCACGGTGGATATCCGGGGTGACGACAAGCAAATGGCGATTGAATCTGACATCTGCAAAGAAGATGGCACGGTGTTGATGACGGGGCCTCCTGCGGAGATTCTGTGGACTGAGGGTGTTCAGCCGGCGCTGGACGACTGGGTGCGTGAGTTCGAGCAGTTCCTGTCAAAGAGCGAGGCAGAAATCGTCGCCGCCGTTTCGCGATTGAGTTGATCTGCTGGCATACCGCAGCACTGAAGTTCGCGCGCGCGGTCGAGGCGGCACGCGAGGCGCTCATTGCACACCGCCTTCACCAAGAGCTGCACGCAGTGATTGAGTCGTGGCATCGGCAGCTTCGATCCGCCGCTGTAGTTCCTCATTCACCAGCCGCACCAACGCCCCCAACTCCGTGCGCGTCGGAAAGACTTCCTCCGTATCCCCAACGTGCTGCGGAACGATGAGCTTCTCAAGGCACGCGTAGGCACGTTGCACCGCATGAAGACTGTCGACGTCGTCACACGCCTGCAGCGCGAGCGATTCGGCACTGGCGGTTTCTTCAGAAGATGCAGGAAGCGAAGACGCGTGCGCGGACGCGCGGGGAGATGCAGATGCAGCCATGAATGGCCTCCAAGGGTTTCGGTTTGCAGAAACCGACGCACCCAACGCCAATTGAGGGCGGCAGCTCGACGGGTTGGCGTACCGGGAAACCACTTGCGTGAAACCGGCCGGGCTCGCGCCCGCCCATCGAGCCGCCTAAACAGGAAGCACGAACGACAAAGCCGCAGACCCTGCGGGGTGGCTGCGGCTTGTACGTCGCAGTGATTTCATCGGGACGCCAATCCCGATCACGCCCTGTGTGGACGTGACCGGCGCAGTATAGCCACGGATATGGCCGCAGCGCAGGTGCTCCCAGTCACCGCTGGCGCACTACCTCACGGCGCCGCCAGATACGCCTCCACCGCCTTCCCCCACAGCCCCTGCTGCCCGATCAGCCCGTGCCCGTTCATGCCGGGCTCGAGCGTGAAGCTCTCGAAGCGCCCCTTGCCGCCCGCATCGCGAAAGGCTTCGAAGTTCTTGCGGCTGTGCGACATCGCGTAGAACGGGTCGTTCTCGCCGTAGAGCCACAGCGTGGGCTTGGCAAAGGCCGCGCCGCGGCGGAAGGTGACGGGGTTCATGGCGTCGGCGGTGTTGCCGGGGCACTTGTCGCCCATCCAGCCACCGACGAAGTTGATGACGCCCTGGAACACGTCGGGGCGCAGGCCCGCATACGCCACGGCGAGGATGCCGCCGCGCGACTGGCCTGCGATTTCCATGCGGCGGGTGTCGACGTCGGGGTTGCGCTGCAGCCATGCGACGGCGGCGTCGAGGTCGGTCACGGCGCGGTCGAAGCCGGCCAGGGCGATGGCGGGCTCGCAGCTGTAGTGCTCGCGCTTGGCGGTGAAGCCTTCGTCGTACAGCCCGTCCGATTGGCCGCGTCCGCGCCGCTGCGGAAAGGCGATGAGCCAGCCGCGCTGCGTGAACCAGCGGGCGGTTCGCTCGGGCGCCCAGGTCTGCTTGAACAAGGCGGGGTCGTTGCCGATGCCGGTGGAGCCGTGGTTGAACACGACCGTGGGGAACGGGCCGGCGCCGTCGGGTTTGTAGATGACCATCTCGAGCGTGACGGGTGCGCCGTTCTCGACGAAGGGCGTGGGCACGCGCACGACGCTGCGTTGCAGCGGTTGTTGTTGCTGCTGCTGTACTTGCGGCTGTTGCTGCGGCTCCGGTCGCTGCGCCCAGCCCGCGCCGCAGAAGGCGAAGAACGACGCGAACGAGGCGGCAACGAGCGCGGCGATGCGAAGGCGATTCATCTTTTTCTTCATGGGCGAGGGCTTTCGGAAGTGGGCAAAGACGCCGCCGCATTCTGCCCCGGGGCCTGCCGTTCGCCGTCGCGCGTCACCGGCACCCGCCACCGCAGCGCACCGCTCGCGAGCACGACGCCGGGCACCACGAACGACAGCGCCAGCAGCGCGGGACGCGTGACGGGCTCGTTCATCCACCATGCCGCGCCGAGCGTGGTCAGCACGGGCACGAGCGCGGACGACAGCGCGGCGCGTGCGGCGCCCAGCCGCGTGATCGCGACGCCGTAGACCACCAGCCCGAGCAGGCCGGCGACCACGCCTTGGCCTGCGGCCTGCATCGCGATGTCGGTCCATGGCGCGGCGAACAGTCGTGGCGGGCCGGCGAGCCAGAGCAGCGGCAACAGCAGCAGGGTCGACGCGCCGTTGACGAAGGCCGCGCCCTGCCAGGCGCTCATGCCGCAGCGGCCGAAGGCGAGGGAGTAGACGGTCCACAGCAGAGCCGCGAGCAGAAAGAGCAGGTCGCCGCGCCAGTGCTGCTGCCGCAAGCCCTCGCCGAAGCTGCCCGCCGCGAACACGGCCATGCCGACGGCGATGCCGGCCAGCCCGAGCAGGCGCAGGCCCTGCACGCGCTCGCCCCGGTAGACCCAAGCGCCCAGCGCGGTGAAGAGCGGCAGGCTGCCGGCCATGAAGATGCCCATGTGGCTGGCGGGCGCCCACTGCGCGCCGGCCAGCACCAGCAGGCCGAAGGGCAGGCCGCTGCCGACGACGAGCAGCACGAGCGCGCCGCGCGATGCGCCCGGCGGCACGAGCCTGCCGCGCAGCCACAGCGGGCTGAGCAGCAGCGCGGGAATGCCGTAGCGCAGCAGCGCGAGGTCCATCGGCCCGAGCGCGGTGGCGGTCACGCCGTGGCGCGACAGCAGCTGCCAGGCGCTGCCGATGAGGGCGGCGGCCAGCGCGGCGAGCGCGCCGATCCAGAGGGTGCGAGGCGATGTCGTCATCGGGCCAGTCTGTGGCCCGGGCGGCGCGAAGGCTATCAGATTCGTGCGCCTGCGCCGGCCGGTCCGAGCACGCGGCGGGCGTCGCCGAGCGTGACGCCGACGGCGCGCCGGAACACGGCACCCAGGTGGCTCTGGCTGCAGTAGCCGAGGTCGTGCGCGAGGCCGGCGAGGTCGCGCTCGCCGTCGGCCAGCCGCTCCATCGCCGACGCCAGCCGCAGGTGCTGGCGGTACTGGTGCAGGCTCAGGCCGGTCTGTTGGCGGAAGCGGCGCGCCAGGTGAAAGGGCGAGCGCGACACGGCCTCGGCCAGTTCGTCCAGCGAGAGATGCCGCGCGCCCGCACCGCTGCCTTCGGACAGCAGCAGTTGCCGTGCACGCGCGACGGCGCCGTGCCAGGGCGCCTGATGCGGCGCGCTGCCCAGCTCGGCGACGAGCGCGGCCACCAGCGCCGCGGCCTGTGCGCTGTCGGTGTCCGGCAGCTGGCGCCGCGCTGCGTGCATGCGGTACAGCGCCTGCGGCGTCAGCAGGCAAATGCTCACGCCCGCAGCGCTAGCACCATGGGCCGGGCCGACCGACGCGTGGCCGCTGACCACGAGGCTGTGCCGCACGGTCGCGGTCTCGGGGCGCAGCCGGTAGGCGGTGGCATCGCCGAAACGGATGGCGGTGAGCGCGTCGGTCAGCCAGGTGTGGTCGCCCGAGCGCACGTCGAGCCGCGTGCGACCGATGGGGAAGACGACGCGCGGCGAGGCCACGGTGTACAGGTCGCTCCACGCCGGCCCCTGCGGCGCATGCAGGCGCACATGCGCCACCTCGAACCCGCGTCCTGCGTAAAGAAGGGTGCGGTCTTGCGGCATGGAAAGAGTGAAGGGTGGATCAGCCCAGCGCGGTCCAGCTGCAGCGCAGCTCGTACTGCGCGCCGCGGTAGCTGAGCGTGCCCGTCGCGCCGGCCACGCGCAGCGCCACGGCCACCTGCGGCCGCTCGAGGCCGGTGCCACGCGCGCGGATGAGCTGCTGGCGGTGGTCGACAAAGCGCTGCTGCAAGGTGAAGCGCTCGCTGCCCTCGGTGCCCGGGCCGGTGCGCGCGACGATGAGTTCGGTCAGCTGGCCGGTCGAGAGGCTGAACTGGATCTCGACCGCGTACGGCCGGCCGTCGCACTGCAGGCTGCCGTTCGCGAAGGCGGGCGACAGGCCAAGAAGCAGAAAGCAGGGCAGGGCGAGAGCGAGGAGGCGGTGCATATCGCGTGGGTGCAGGTGGCAGCCCGCCACCATACCCGAAGCGGGTGAAACACACCCGCACACACCCGCGCACACACCCGCCGGCGCGTCACCCCACCTTGCGTGCGCGCCCTTCCCAGTGCGGTTCGCGCAGCTTGTACTTGAGCATCTTCCCCGCCGGCGACAGCGGAATCTCGGCGCGAAACTCTACGCTGCGCGGGCACTTGTAGCCGGCGATCAGCGTCTTGCAATGCACCACCAGTGCCTCCGCGCTCAGGGCTTCGCCGGCGCGCAGCACGACCACGGCATGCACGCGCTCGCCCCACTGGTCGTCGGGCACGCCGACCACGGCGCACATCGAAACCTGCGGCAGCTGGGTGATGGCGTTCTCGACCTCGGCCGAGTAGATGTTCTCGCCGCCGCTCACGATCATGTCCTTGAGCCGGTCGACCACGTAGACGAAACCGTCGGCGTCCATCACGCCGCCGTCGCCGGTGTGCATCCAGCCGTCGCGCAACACCTCGGCGGTCTGCTCGGGCTTGTTCCAGTAGCCGGCCATCACCATCGGGCCGCGCGCGGCGATCTCGCCGACAGTGCCGTTGGGCACGGAGCGGCCTTCGGTGTCGACGATGCGCACTTCGGCGATGGGCACGGGCCGCCCGGCCGAGCGGCGGCGCGCGGCCGGCTGGTCGGGGTGGTGGCACCACGTGGGCAGCACGGTGACCACGGGCGACAGCTCGGTCATGCCGTAGAGCTGGCAGAAGCCCGCGCGCGGCAGCTTGTCGATGGCCTGCAGCAGCAGCGCGTCGTCGATGGGCGCGGCGCCGTACAGCACCAGCTGCAGCGGCGTGGTGTCGAACTCGGCAAAGCGCGGATGCTCGATGAGCCGCTTGAGCATGGTGGGCACCATGAAGGTCTCACTGGCGCGCTCGTTCTGGATGGCCTCCAGCACCTTCACTTCGTCGAAGGCCGGAATGATGACCTGCGTGCACAGCCGCATCATCAGCTGCAGCGTGAGGCCGGCGCCGCCCACATGGAACATGGGCGCCATGTTCAGGCCCACGGCCTCGGCGGGGCGCGTGGCCGCCATGTTGGCCGAGAGCTGGCCGCTGTAGAGGTTGCCGTGCGTGAGCATCACGCCCTTGGGCAGGCCGGTGGTGCCGCCGGTGTACATCACGGCGGCCAGCTCGGCGCCGCCGCGCCGCGCGTCGGGCACGGGCTGCGCCTGCGCCATGAGCGCTTCGGCATCGGCCATGCCTTCGGGCGCGGGGCCGTCGCCGAAGTGCACCAGCGTCTTCAGCGAGCGCGACAGTTCGCGCTGTTGCTGCGCCACGGCGCCGAAGTGCGCATCGGACAGCAGGATGCGCGTGTCGCAGTCGTCCAGCGAGTACGCGACCTCGCGCGCGCTCCAGCGGATGTTGACGGGGTTGATCACGCCGCCCGCCCACCAGGTGGCGTAGAGGTACTCCACGTAGCGGTCGGAGTTCAGTGCCAGCAGGCCCACGCGGTCGCCGGGCTGCAGGCCGAGCGACTGCAGCACGGCCGCGAGCCGCGCCACGCGGTCGACGAACTGGGCAAAGGTGCTGCGGCGCTCGCCGCACACGAGGGCGGTGGCGCCGGGGCGTTCCTGCATCGCTTTGTGCAGGGGCTGGGTGAGGTCCATGGACTGCGGTCTCCGTCGGTCGGTTCGTTGTTGTGCACCGAGTATGGAAGGGACGCGCCGCCCCGGCATCGTCGGAAGCGACGGGATCGAAAGCGCCGCGGTGGCCAAAGTCGTCGGAAGCGACGGTGACCGGGCAAGGGCTGCGCGCGACCATCGCCGCAGAACGATAGATCGACCGACCGGAGACACGCCATGACTTCCTTCTTCACCGACCCCACCCGCCGCCGCCTGCTCGGCGGCGCCGCGCTTGCCGCGGCAGGCACCGCGCTGCCCTTCATGGCGCGCGCCCAGAGCCTGTTCAGCAAGCAGCCGATCACGCTGCTGGTGCCGTACCCCGCGGGCGGCGCCACCGACGTGCAGGCGCGTGCGCTGGCCCTGGCAGCCTCGCGCGAGCTGAAGCAGCAGATCGTGATCCTCAACCAGCCCGGCGTGGCCGCCACGCTGGCGCCGACCACCATGGCGCGCAAGGCCGCGCCCGACGGCTACACGCTGTCGCTCATGCTGAGCTCGCTGTACCGGCTGCCGCACCTGCAGAAGGTGAGCTACGACCCGGCCACCGACTTCACCTACGTGGCCAACGTGACGGCCGCCACGCTGGGCATCACGGTGCGTCAGGACGCCCCGTGGAAAGACCTGAACGCGCTGCTGGCCGCGGCCAAGGCCAAGCCGGGCGAGGTGTCGTACGGCACCACCGGGCGCGGCGGCACCTCGCACGTGTCGATGGAGCGGCTGGCGGCGCTGGCCGGCGTGAAGTTCAACTTCATTCCCTTCAAGGGCGCGGCCGAGCTGTACAACGCGCTCATGGGCGGCCATGTGGACGCGGTCTCCGAGGCCGGCTTTGGCGCCTCCGTGGCGGGCGGGCGCGTGCGCCTGCTGGCCACCTTCAATGAAGCGCGCTCCCCCACGCGGCTGAACGTGCCGACCGTGAAGGAGCTGGGCTACGACGTGGTGGCCAATGGTTCGTGGGGCATCGCCGGACCGCGCGGCATGGACCCGAAGGTGGTGCAGGCGCTGCAGGAGGCCTTCCGCAAGGCGGTGGACGACCCCGAGTTCATTCGCACGCTCGACCTGAACGACTACGTCAGGTTCTACATGGACAGCCCCGCGTACACGGCCTGGGCGCACAAGACCTACGCCGACGAGAAGCGCTTCGTGAGCGACCTGCGCATCAAGCTCGACGACTGAATCCGACCTTCCTTCCTCCCATGACCTCTTCTTCCTCTTCTCTTCACTGCTTCCTCCACCCGAAGGCCATCGCCTTCGTCGGCGCCACCGAGCGCTCGGTGTGGTCCAACGCGGCGCTCGCCAGCCTGCGCACGCTGGGCTACGCGGGCAAGCTCTACCCGGTCAACCGGCGCGGCGGCAGCTTCCACGGCATCGCGGCGGCCACCTCGGCCGAGGCCATCGGCGAGCCGGTCGACACGGCGCTGCTCATGGTGCCGGCCGATGCGCTCGACGACGCACTGGCCGACCTGCAGCGCGCGGGCATCGGCAACGCGGTGCTGCTGAGCTCGGGCTTTGCCGAGGCCGGCGAGGAAGGCCGCGAGCGCCAGCACCAGCTCACGGCCAAGGCGCGATCGCGCGGCCTGCGCATCCTCGGGCCCAACTGCCTGGGCTTCGTCAACTACGTCGACCGCTCGGCCGTGTGGACCGCCTCGCTGCGCGAGCCGCTGCCGGCGGGCACGCTGGGCATCGTGTCGCAAAGCGGCGCGCTCGCGGGGCAGCTGTCGTTCATGGCGCAGGTGCACGGCATCGGCCTGAGCCGCATGGTCTCGACCGGCAACGAGTCGGACATCGACATCGCCGAGGTCATCGACTACCTGGTGGACGACGAGCACACGCGTTCCATTGCCGTGTTCGCCGAGACCGTGCGCGACCCGCAGCGCTTTGCCGCCGCGGCCGAGCGCGCGCTGGCCGTGGCCAAGCCCATCGTGGTGCTGAAGATGGGCAGCAGCGAGATCACGGCGCAGGCCGCGCAGGCCCACACCGGCTCGCTGGTGGGCGACGACCGCGTGTTCGACGCCATGTGCCAGCGACTGGGCCTGATGCGCGTGCGCTCCATCGAAGACCTGGTGTTCACCGCCGCCTTCGCCAGCATGACCGGGCCTTTCGCGGCCGGCGGGCTGGCGGCCGTGTCGATGTCGGGCGGCATGTGCGAGATCTTTGCCGAGCGCGCCGAGGAAGAAGGCCTGGTGCTCACGCCGCTCGCGCCCACCACCGAGGCCGCGCTGCGCGAGGTGCTGCCGGGCTACGGCACGCCGCAGAACCCGCTCGACGTGACCGGCGCCGCCATGCTGCAGCCCGAGCTGTTCGGCAACGCGCTCGAAGCGCTGGTGCGCGACCCCGCGCTGGGCGCCGCCATCGTCGTGGCCGACGTGCCCAACGCACCGGCGAACGACACGCCGCTCAACCGCGCCGTGCTCGCGCAGGTGGCACGCGGGCTGGCCGCCAGCCCGGTGCCCGCGATCGTCTGCAGCCACTACGTGATGCAGGTGAGCGAGCGGTCGCGCGAGCTCATCGCCGAGACCGGCATCCGCCACATCGCCTGCGGCATCCACCACGCGATGAGCGCGGCAGGCGCGGTGCACCGCTGGTCTGAAACGCTGCGTCGGCGTCAACAAGCAAAGAGCACTGCCGCTGCGGTGCCGGCCACGCCACCCACGCAGCCCTTGCGTTCGGAGCGCGAGACGCTCGAGTGGCTCTCGCAGCGCGGCGTGCCGGTCGTGCCCGTTCGGCTGTCGCGCAGCGCCGACGAAGCCGCGCGCTTCGCAGAAGAAATCGGCGGCCCGGTCGTGCTGAAGATCGCCTCGGCGCAGATCGCGCACAAGACCGAGGTCGGCGGCGTGGCGCTCAACCTGCAGGGCGCCGACGCGGTGCGCGCGGCCTGGCTGGCGATGGACGCCCGCGTGCGCGCGGCGCGGCCCGAGGCCGAGATCGACGGCATCCTCGTCGCGCCGATGCGCCCCGGCGGGCTCGAGCTCTTCGTCGGCACCGTGCGCGATCCGCAGTGGGGCCCGGCGCTCGCCGTGGGGCTCGGCGGCATCTGGGTCGAGGCGTTGCGCGACACCAGCCTGCGCCTGCTGCCCGTGACGCCTGCCGAGGTGCAGGACATGCTGGCCGAGCTGCGCGGTGCGCGCCTGCTCGACGGCTGGCGCGGCGCACCCGCGGCCGACCGCGACGCCATCGCCGAAGCCGTGGCCGCCATCGGCAACGCGGCGCTCGCACTCGGGCCCGAGCTGGTCTCGCTCGAAGTCAACCCGCTGCGGGTGGACGGCCGCACGGTCGAGGCGCTCGATGCGCTGGCCGTGTGGGGCGCTGCGGGTTAAGCAGAACTTCACCTTCAAGAAAACCAACAGGAGACATCTTCATGCTGCAACGACGTCGATTCGCGCAATGGGGCGCGAGCGGACTGCTGGCCCCCGCGCTCGGTGCCCTGCCGAAGGCGCAGGCGGCCGACGCCTACCCGACCCAGCCGATCAAGGTCATCGTGTCGTCGGCGGCCGGTGGGCTGGTCGACGGCATCGCACGCACCATCGGCGAACGCATCGCCAAGCCGCTGGGCCAGCCAGTGCTCATCGACCCGAAGCCGGGTGCCAACGGCGCCATTGCCGCGTCCTTCGTGGCCAAGGCGCCGGCCGATGGGCACACGCTGCTGTTCGCGGTCAACTCCTTCGTGCTCGCGCCGCTGCTGATGGCCAAGCCGGGCTACGACGTGTTCAAGGACTTCGCGCCCGTGTCGCTGTCGAACTACGGCCTGCTCGTGTTCGCGGTGGGCGAGGGCGTGCCGGCCAAGAGCATGCGCGAGTTCGTCGCCATGGCCAAGGCGCAGCCCGGCAAGCTGAGCTTCGGCTCGGCGGGGCAGGGCTCGTCGGGCCACCTCTACGGCGAGAAGCTGATGCGCGATGAAGGCCTGCAGATGACGCACGTGCCCTACAAGGGCGGCGCGCCGCTGATGATCGACATCCTCGGCGGCCAGGTGCAGGGCGGCTTCGTCACCATGGGCGAGGCGCTGCCGCACGCGAAGTCGGGCCGCGCGAAATTGCTGGGCGTGTTCGGCACGCGCCGCATGCCGCTCGCGCCGCAGATCCCCACCTTCACCGAGCAGGGCTTCAAGGGCTACGAGCACGGCGGCTTCTGGGGTTTCTTCGCGCCCACGGGCACGCCGCAACCGGCCATCGACAAGCTGGCCGGCGCGGTGCGTCAGGCCGTGGCGCAGCCTGATCTGCAGGAACGCATGATCGGGCTGGGGCTGGAGCCTTCGGGTGAAGGGCCGGGTGAGTTGATGGCGGCGGTGCGGCGCGAGAACCTGTTGTGGTCGCGGCTCATCAAGGACATGAACCTGAAGCCCGAATAGTTCGAGACAACACCTGTTTGCAAGCGCCTGCGCATATCTCGTGGGGCTGGGCGTACAGGTGTGTTCGGCGGCCCTGTAAATGCGCGATACATGCGGCGCGAAATTTACACATCGCTGGCGCTTTGCCGCCCCCTTGAGAAGAATCGTTTGGACCGAAAAGAAACGATCAAAGGGGGAGTGGTTGTGGCAACGCAAGCAGCGCTGAAGAGCGGGTTCGACAAGTGGATGGAGGGAATCCTTCGCGCACCCGGAGACCCGAAGTGGGACATCTGGGACCGAGAGATCAGAACCGCTGTCAGTGAGTTCAACCAGCACCTGGCGACCACCACCGGGTACATGCCGTTGGATTGGCGGGTCGTCAAGGCGATGGTGTGGGTCGAGTCCGGGGCGGGCAATCCCCAGTGGCTCATCAAGCCGATGCAGATCGGCGTTGTCGGCGACGCCGGCATGGATGCACTGCTCTCCGGTAATGAGGGTGGCGACCTGATCCTGCCGCCGATCTGGAAAGAGCGACTGACCGTGCTGTCTGTTCGCACGGTTCCGTCGCACAACATCCGGGCTGGCATCGGCTATCTTCTGATGAAGGCGGCGTACTACGAGCACCGCAGCGTGTCGCCCGCGGGGTCTTCGGTTTTTGAGGTGACCGCCCAGCCTGGAGACAGCCTCGACAAGATCGCGCGCGCCAACGGCTCGACCACCGAGATCATGAAAAGGCTGAACCCGACGGCCGGTACTCTGCGCGTCGGGCAAGTCCTGAAGTGCCAGAAGGCCGTGCTCCAACGCGTCATCGTGGGTTGGCGGCCCATGACGCCGGCGTTGCTCGTGGGGCGGTACAACGGCGGCGGCGACGCCACGTACAGGACGAAGATCAACACAACGCTGTCACTCGTGCTCAGCGGAAGGGAATGAACATGCGCTCGGTAATTCTTGTGGCGACGATTCTCTGCAGCGTGTCTGCCATTGCAGCGCCGTCCCGTGCGTCCCGTGTGGTGCAGAGCGAATACGCGATCCGGCTGGCGTGCGGGAATGAATTTTTCTCGATGGCTGACGTCCGTGAATGCCTGGACAAGAAGGAAGTGGAAAGCGAGACCCACTTGAAGCGTGCAGAAGCGAACCTGCTGCGCGCCATCGCCAAGTGGGACATCGAGCCTCCCTACATCGCAGCCACCAAGGCCAAGCTGGCCGCCGCGAGGAAGTCCTTCGCCAGGTACCGGGAGGACCACTGCGCCTACGCCAAGTCCGTGGGCGGCACGGCGATCGGCAACGCGCTCGAGATGCGGCGCGCGGCCTGCGTGGCCGAGCTCAACAACCAGCGCGCAGAGCAACTGCGGATCTCTGCGGCCGACGGCCAGTTCAAGTAGGCGGGTCGGGCGCTCACTCGGCCCGCGCCACCACCCCCGCGCTCACCAGCGCATCCACCGCCGCCCGCTCAAACCCGAACTCCCCCAGCACCTCGTCCGTGTGCTCCCCCAACGACGGCGCGAGCCGCTGCACGCCGCCCGGGGTGGCCGACAGCGTGAACGGCACGCCGGGAAAACGCAGCGTGCCCTCGGTCGGGTGCTCGGCGTCGTGCCACAGGCCGCTGGCTTTCAGCTGCGGATCGTCGGGCAGCTGCTGCAGCGTCTGGATCGGCATCGCCGGAATGTCGGCCTGGCGGAAGGCAGAAACCCACTCGGCCGTGGTGCGCGCGCCGGTGGCGCGCTCCAGCTCACCGAACACCACCGTGTGGTTGCGCACGCGCGCGGCCAGCGTGGCAAAGCGTTCGTCCTCGCGCAGCTCGGGCCGGCCCACCACCTCGAAGAAGCGCAGCCACTGCGCGTCGGTGTAGGGCACCAGCGCGATGTAGCCGTCGGCGGTGCGAAAGGGCTTGCGCACGCCGGAGCGGATCGAGCCGTAGACCATGTCGTCGATGGGCGGCTGGAAGGTGTGGCCCCACAG
Source organism: Variovorax sp. 54 (assembly GCF_002754375.1). Lineage (NCBI taxonomy): Bacteria > Pseudomonadati > Pseudomonadota > Betaproteobacteria > Burkholderiales > Comamonadaceae > Variovorax > Variovorax sp. 54. The sequence continues at coordinate 2,365,784 of NZ_PEFF01000001.1, read as the reverse complement.
GTGCTCCACCATGTTGAAGGCGGTCATGGTCTCGAACATCGGCACGTCGACGGCCTGCCCCTGGCCGCTGCGTTCGCGGTGGAACAGCGCGGTGACGATGGCGTACGCAGCGTACAGCGCGGTGGTCTTGTCGGCCACGAGCGCGGGCATGTAGCGCGGCTCGCCGGTGTAGATCGATTGCAGCTGCGCCAGGCCCGACGCAGCCTGGATGATGTCGTCGAAAGCCGGCAGGCCCGCATACGGCCCCTCGTCCGAGAAGCCCTTGACGTGCGCGCTCACGAGGCGCGGGTTGAGTTCCAGCAGCCGCGCCGCGTCGATGCCGATGCGCGCCGCTGCATCGGTGCGTACCGAATGCACGAGCACGTCGCTGCCGCGCACCAGCGTGTCGAGCACCTCGCGCGCGGCGGGCTGCTTCAGGTCGAGCACGAGGCTGCGTTTGTTCCGGTTGCACGACAGGTACAGCGACGACATGCCCTTGTGGCGCGCAGGCCCGACCGAGCGGGCCAGGTCGCCCTGCGGCGCCTCGACCTTGATGACGTCGGCGCCCATGTCGGCCAGCATCTGACTGGCCAGCGGGCCGAGCACCACGGACGACAGATCGAGCACCTTGACGCCTTCGAGGGCGCCGCGAAAAAGTGGAGGGGGCGTCATCGGTCAGTCCTCCAGGCGGATGCCGGTCTTGTCGATCACGCGCTTCCAGGTGTCGGCGTCCTGGCGCAGCACCACGGCAAACTCGGCAGCGGTGCTGCCCACGGGTTCGATGTTCATGTCGCGCATCTTCTTTTGCACTTCGGGCTTGGCGATGATGGCGGCGACGGCCTTCGACATCTTGTCCACGCGCGGCTGCGGCGTGCCGGCCGGCAGGAAGAGCGCAATCCACGCGTAAGGCTCGAAGCCCGCGTAGCCCGCCTGCTGGAAGGTCGGCACCTGCGGCAGCGTGGCCGAGCGCTGCGTGCCCAGTGCCGCCAGCGCGCGCAGCTTGCCGCTTTGCAGGTAGGGCAGGGCGGTGCCGGTGTCGAGCACGGCCACGCGGATGTGGCCGCCGAGCAGGTCGGTCACCATGGGCGCGGCGCCCTTGTAGGGCACATGCGGCATGTCGACGCCGGCCTCTTTCTTGAGCAGCTCGCCGTAGATGTGCGAGGTGGTCGCGACGCCGGTCGAGCCGTATGCGTATTTGCCGGGCTCGGCCTTGAGCAGCGTGACGAGTTCGGCCAGCGTCTTGGCGGGCACGTCGGGCGTCACGACCAGGGCCGAGGTCGAGATGCCGATCTGCGACACGGCCGCGAAGTCTTTCACCGCGTCGTACGAGAGCTTGCGCTGCAGCGCGGGCATCTGCACGTGCGTGGTAATGGTGAAGAGGGCGGTGTGGCCGTCCTTCGGTGCGCGCGCGACGGCGGCGGCGCCGATGGTGCCGCTGGCGCCCACGCGGTTGTCGACGACGACGGGCTTGCCCCAGGCGGTGCCGAGTTCCTGCGCGACCAGCCGCGCGATGTTGTCGGTGATGCCACCGGCGGGGAAGGGCACGACGAGCGTGACGGGTTGCGAGGGGTAGTCGGCCGATGCTTGTTGCGCGGCGGCGGGCAGAGCGAACAGGGCAGCGAGTGCAATGCCGAGCGTTGAAGAAAGACGTGTCATGAGGCGTCGCTTCAATCGAGCTTGATGTTCTTGGCCTGGATCACCTGCTTCCACCGCGCGTGGTCCGCGCGCATGGTGGCGGTGAGCTGCGCGGGCGTGCTGCCGACCGGGATCACGCCCAGGCCTTCGATGCGCGCCGCCTGCTCGGGGCTTTGCACGACCTGCGCCACTTCGGTCGAGAGGCGCTGCGCGATGGGCTGCGGCGTGCCGGCGGGCAGGTAGATGCCGAACCAGCCGACCGACTCCATGCCGGCGAAGCCCTGTTCCTTGAAGGTGGGCACGCCGGCCGCGAGCGGTGCGCGTGCGGTGCCGACCACGGCGATCGACTTCACCTTGCCGGCCGCAACGTGCGGGCCCACGCCCTTGGCCGAGACGAATACCGCGTCGACGGTGCCGCCGAGCAGGTCGGTGATGGCGGGCGCCTCGCCCTTGTAGGGCACGTGCAGCAGCTGGATGCCCGCGGCGTCCTGCAGCACCTCGGCGTACAGGTGCGCGCTCGATCCGTTGCCGTAGGAGCCGTACGAGTATTTGCCGGGCGCGGCGCGCGCGAGCTTGACGAAGCCGTCGAGCGTGTCGACGCCGAGCTTGTTGCTGACGGTGAAGACGATGGGCAGGCGCCCGGCTTCGGAGACGGGCACGAAGTCCTCGAACGGATCGAAGCCGGCGTTGGGGTACAGCAGCGGGTTCTGGATGATCGAGGTCAGCGAGAACAGCACGGTGTAGCCGTCGGCGGGTGCGCGCTGCACGGCGGTGATGCCGATCTGTCCGTTGCCGCCGGGGCGGTTGTCGACGATGACGCTCTGGCCGAGTCGCTTGCCCAGGCCCTCGGCAACGATGCGCGCGAACACGTCGGTGCCGCCGCCCGCTGCGTAGGGGACGATCAGGCGGATGGGTTTGTCGGGCCAGGGGGTCGGTGGCTGCTGCGCGAAGGCGCTGCCGGTGGCCAGGGCGGCTGCCAGCGCGAGGGCGTGGCGGCGGGTGAGTCTGCTGCGATGCATGTCTGTCTTGTCTCCGATGGTTTTTCTGTCTTGGCGCGATGTCAGCGCGGCAGGCTCACGACGGCGAGGCCGGGGCCGACCGACACGCCGTGGCGGTTCTCGCTCCACAGGCGCAGGTCGAGGCGGTGGCGATGCGCGGCGTCGGCGCTGTCGTCGATCCACTTGCGCTCGACCTGGCCGCGCACGGTGACGGTGTCGCCCGCCGTGTTGAACGACTTCATGCGAAAGCCGCGGATGGCATGCAGCACGCCGGCCGTGCCGATGTACTCGCGAATGGCACGTTCCCACATGCCCTGCAGCAGCATGACGTTGGCGTACATCTCGGGGGCGCCGGTCGATTGCGCGTGCTCGGTGTTGTGATGGATGGCGTTGAAGTCGCGGTTGGCGCCGGCGGCCATCACGAGGCGGTAGACGGTGAGGGGGAAGGGCACGGGGTTCAAGGGGTCGCCCTCGTTGACTTCTTCCCAGCGGCGTTGGGTTTGCCAGTTCATTCGGTGGTTCTGCTGTGGGTTGGGTTCTTGGGGTCTCGTGTTCGGGGTGTGTGCAAAGGACACCGGGTACTCCCCTCCGCGAATGTCCCCCGGGGCTTCGCCCCTCCTCCTTGATTTCGCTGCGGGGAGCACCCGGTGCCCTGTGCACGAGGGCACGCTGTGCGCTTGCAGCCGATCAACGACCTCTGCTGAAAACGATCACGCTGGCGGTGTGCCTTGCGCAGCGAAATCAAGGAGGAGCCCGAAGGGCGGGGGACATTCGCGGAGCAAGGTACGCCGTCGGCGTGGTCGCGCCAGAGCGCAGATCGGCACCGCATCAACAACCTAGTGCGGCAGGTAGTGGTACATGCCGAAGCGGCAGCGCGCCACGACTTCTTCGCGCTGGTTCACGATGTCGTACTCCCACGTCGTGAACGCACCGCGCCCGACCTTCGTGGCCTTGGGCTCGCAGCGCACGAGCCGGTTGCCGCGCCGGCCCAGGCGGTCGCCCAGGCGGGCGGGTTGCAGGTAGTCGACCTCGTAGTCGGTCGCCATGTAGGCGGTGGTGGGCGGCATGCCTTCGGGGCGCGTGCCCTTGAGCGGGCTGCGCTCGGGCTCGGCGTTGCGCGCGTCGCTGGTGAACACGGGCGGCTGGCCCGGGGCCCACATCGGCGGCAGCGTGAGGCTGGCAAGGCTGGTCGATGGCGCGACCGCGTCGGGCCCATGGTGCAGCGGGCAGTCGAACTCCAGCACCTCGACGTAGCGGCGCACGGCGCCGGCCTCGATCACGTCGGCGCCCCAGCGGATCACGCCGTTCGCAAAGTCTTCGCCCACGCGCGCCACCATCGGCGCCCAGGCGCTTTCCCAATCGTCCATCTGAAAGTGCTTTCTTAGATGCCGATGAACTCGGCCACGTCGGCGAGCGGCGCGCGCTCGGTCTCGAGGGCGTCGATAGGCTTGTCTCGGTCGGCATAGCCGATGGCCATGCCGGTGAAGAGCATGCGTTCGGGCGGCAGGTCGATGAAGCGGCCGATGGTCTGCGGGTAGATGGCCCAGCATTCCTGCGGGCAGCTGTCCAGGCCCTCGGCGCGCAGCAGCAGCATCACGTTCTGCAACATCATTCCGAGGTCGGACCACTGCGGCGGGCCCATGCGGCGGTCGACGGTGCAGAAGAGCGCGAGCGGCGCGTCGAAGAACTGGAAGTTGCGCGCAAACCATTTCAGGCGCGCGGCCTTGTCCTCGCGCGGAATACCCAGGCGCGCATACATCGCCTCGCCGACGGCGAAGCGGCGGTCGCGATACGGTGCCACCAGCTCGCGCGGGTAGATGTCGTACTCGCTGCCTTCGCCGCCGGGCGTTTCCTGCACGCGGGTGCGCATGAGGGCCTTGAGGTCGTTCAGCCGCTCGCCGCCCACCACATGCAGGTGCCACGGTTGCAGGTTGCCGCCCGAGGGCGCGCGCAGCGCGGCCTGCAGCACGCGGCGGATGGCGTCGGGCGGCACGGAGCGGTCGAGAAATTCGCGCACCGAGCGGCGGCTCGCGACGGCGTCGTAGACAGTCATGTTCATGGTGAGGTGGTGCTCCGGGGGAGAGAGGTCGTCAGGGTCACGCCCAGCTCGCGCGCCACTTCGGCGCTGTGCTGGCCGGGTGTCGCAGCGTGCGACAGGTCGGCGTAGGCATACCCCGAGAAGCGCACCGGTGGGCGCACCTCAAGATACGCGCCTTCGGTCGGGTGCGTGCGCTGTCGGAAAAGGCCGGCGGCCTGCAGCTGCGGGTCGTCGGGCAGGTCGGCGATGTCGTTCACGCGCATCGCGGGCACGTTGGCCTTCTTCAGAATGTCGAGCCATTCGGCGGTGGTGCGCTCGGGCAGGATCGCGGCGGCGGCTTCGTACATGCGGCTCATATTCTTGCGGCGCAGCGCCTTGTCGGCCAGCTCGGGCGCCTCGAGCACCTCGGGGTGGCCGGTGGCCTCGAAGAAGCGCAGCCAGCGGTCGTCCAGGTAGGGCGCAATGGCGATGTAGCCGTCGCGCGTGCGCATGGGCTGGCGCATGGGGTCGATCTGGCGCGGGTACAGCGCGGGGCCGGTGGGTGGCACGAAGGTCTTGTCGCACAGGTGCTCCACGAGGTTGAAGCTGGCGAGCGATTCGAACATCGGCACCTCCACCTGCTGACCCTCGCCGGTGCGCAGCCGGTGCACCACGGCGGCGAGCACGGCATACGTCGCGTGCAGGCCCGAGACCTTGTCGGCCATGGTCATCGGCACGTAGCGCGGCTGCGGGTTGCCGTCGACCTTGGGCGGCAGCGAGGCGATGCCCGAGGCGGCCTGGATGATGTCGTCGTAGGCCTGCAGCGCGGCATAGGGCCCGCGCTGGTCGAAGCCGGTGCAGTGCACGTAGACGATGTCGGGGCGGATGGCGCGCACTTCCTCGTACGACAGGCCGGCCCGTGCGATGGCGTCACTGCGCACGTTGTGGATGAAGATGTCGCTGGTCTCGATGAGGCGGTGCATCGCGGCGCGGCCTTCTTCGCTCTTCAGGTCCCAGACGACGGAGCGCTTGCCGCGGTTCAGCCGCAGGTGCACGGGGCTCATCAGCGGCGTGACGGGCGGTGTGCCGATGATGCGGATGCTGTCGCCCTCGGGCGGCTCGACCTTCACCACCTCGGCGCCGAGGTCCGCGAGGATCTGCGTGCAGTAGGGGCCGAAGATCACCGTGGTGAGGTCGACGATGCGCAGGCCTTCGAGCATGCGGGGGGCGGTGGAGGTGGGGGTCATTGGTTGGGAGGTCATGCGGCGACAAGGCCCTGCATTTCGGCGGCGAGGTGGCGCACGCGCTCGGGCCCGCCGAGCAACTGGCGGTTGAAGCCGATGCGCTTGAACCAGTAGTGCAGGCCCAGCAGGTCGGTGATGCCCATGCCGCCGTGCACCTCGGTGGCGGTGCGGGCGACGAAGGTGCCGGTTTCGCTCAGGTGCGACTTGGCGTGTGCGGCGAGCAGCGCGGCTTCGTCGGGCAACGCGTCGAAGGCGTGGGCCGCGTACCAGACGAGCGCGCGGCCGGGCTCCAGCCCGGCGGCCATCTCGGCGCACAGGTGCTTCACGGCCTGGAAGGAACCGATCACGCGGCCGAACTGGCGGCGCTCCTTGGCGTAGGCCACAGCCTGGTCGAGCATGGCTTCGCCCGCGCCGAGCGTGTCGGCGGCGAGCAGTGCCCAGCCCGCGCTGCGCAGGCGTGCGAGCGTGGCTCGGTTGGCGTTGGGCAGTGGCTCGGCCTTCACGTGCGCGAAGTGCAGTTCGCCGAGCGGGCGCGTGGCGTCGATGCTGCGCAGCGCGCCGCGCGTGAGGCCTTGTGCATCGGCGCGCACGAGGTGCAGGCCGCCCGCGCGGTCGGCGACGATGAACACATCGGCCGCACCCGCATCGAGCACGAAGAGCGCGTTGCCGTCGAGCGTGCCGTTGGCGTTGGCTGTCACGCCCGCGCCGTCGCGTGCGCCGGCCACGGCTTCGGCGATGGCGACGCCGGCGATGCATTCGCCCGCTGCCAGGCGCGGCAGCCATTCATCTTGCTGTGCGGCGCTGCCGGCTTCGCGCAGCGCCAGCGGTGCGAGCACGGCGGTGCCGAGAAACGGCGTGGGCGCGACATGGCGACCCAGTTCCTCGGCGGCCAGCGCGGCATCGAGCAGCGACAGGCCGAGCCCGCCGAAGGCCTCGGGCACGAGCAAAGCCGGCACGCCGACCTCGCACAGCGTGCGCCAGACCTCGCGGTCCAGTGGCAGGTCGTCGGCTGCGACGCGGCGCACGCGATCGAGCGGGCAAGCGCGTTCGAGGGCGCGGCGCAGGCTGTCCTGCAGCAGTTTCTGGTCGGCGGAGAGGGCGAATTCCATGGCGTGCTTTCTTCCAGTCGATCAGGCGAGGCGCGGTTCGCGCGGCATGTCGAGCCCGCGTTCCGCGATGATGTTTTTCTGGATCTGCGCGGTGCCGCCGCCGATGATCAACCCCAGGTCGAACATGTAGCGCTCCTGCCAGAGTGCCTGCGCGCGCAGGTGCGCGCTGCCGGGCATCAAGAGGCCCAGTTCGCCCAGCGCGTCGATGGCGAGCGCGGCCAGCTGGTGACGCAGCTCGCAGCCCTGCAGCTTCACGACCAGCGCGGCCAGGCCCGGGTCTTCGCCGTTGGCCGCGGCCGTGAGCAGCCGCAGGCCGTGGCACTTCTGCGCCAGCACCTGGCCCTGCAGCCGCATCAGGCGGTCGCGCAGCACGGGCTGGTCGATGAGGCGCGAGCCGTCGACGGTTTCGGCCAGCATCAGCGTCGCGAGTTCCTGGTAGCGCTGCGTCGTGAGGTTGGGGTTGCCGAGCGAGCCACGCTCATGCTTGAGCGTGGCGTTGGCCACCTTCCAGCCTTCGCCGCGCTGGCCCACGATCTGGTGCTGGGGCACGCGCACGTCGGTGAAGAAGACCTCGTTGAACTCGGCGTGGCCGGTCATGGTCTTCAGCGGGCGCACTTCGATGCCGGGCGTCTTCATCGAGAACAGCAGGTAGCTGATGCCCGCATGCTTCGCGGCGCCGGGCTCGGTGCGCACGAGGCAGAAGATCATGTCGGCCACGTGCGCGGTCGAGGTCCAGATCTTCTGGCCGTTGATGACGAAGTCGCCACCGTCTTCCGTGGCGCGCGTCTGCAGCGAGGCCAGGTCGGAGCCCGCGCCGGGCTCGGAGTAGCCCTGGCACCAGACCACCTCGCCGCGCAGCGTGGGGCCGATCCACTCGCGCCGCTGCGCCTCGGTGCCCAGCTCGAGCAGGGTGGGAACCAGCATCGAGATGCCCTGGTTGCCCAACGGCGGCGCCACGCCGGCGCGCGCGAACTCCTCGGTGATCAGGTGCGCCTCCATCACGTCGGGCGCGGCGCCGTGGCCACCGTAGTCACGCGGCACGGTGCGGCCCGCGTAGCCGTGGTCCAGCAGCAGGCGCTGCCACGCGAGGGCGTCGGCGTCGGGGCGCTCTGCCGTGCGCGCGAAGGCCGAGCGGTGGCCGTGCGTGGCGAGGAACGCGCGCAGCGCGTCGCGAAAGGCTTCGTAGCGGGGATTGAGCGTGAGGTCCATGCGGTGCTTGCCTTCGGTGCCCGCCGCGTTGCGCGGCGGTGCGTGTTGTCTCCGTGTCGAGGCTCATGCTAGGGGCAACCCTCGGGCGCTCTCAATCGTCCGTTCCGACGATGTGACGCGCCGGAGGCGCTGCCTACCATCCAGCCCGAACGCCGCACGAGGTCCGACGCAGACCGATACGGGGCCGGTGAAAGCCCGGTGAGAGGCCCGCGGCCGGCAGCTTCTTTTTCACAAGAACGACGGAGACAACACCATGACACGTTCCCTCTTTTCCGCCCGCCACAGCGCGCGCCGCCGCCTGCTCGGCGCGGGCCTCGCGGCCACGCTCAGCTTGACTGCCAGCTTCGCGGCGCAGGCCCAGAAGCGCTACGACCCGGGCGCGAGCGACACCGAAATCAAGATCGGCCACATCGTCCCGTACTCGGGTCCGGTCTCGGCCTACGGCACCATCGGCAAGGCCGCGGCGGGCTACTTCGCCAAGCTCAATGCCGAAGGCGGCATCAACGGCCGCAAGGTCACGTTCATCTCGCTGGACGATGCCTACAACCCCTCGAAGACGGTGGAGCAGGCGCGCAAGCTGGTCGAGCAGGACGAGGTGCTGGTGCTCTTCGGCCCGCTGGGCACAGCGCACAACCTGGCGATCCAGCGCTACATGAACGCCAAGAAGGTGCCGCAGCTGTTCGTGGCCACGGGCGCCACGCGCTTCGGCGACCCGAAGGCTTTTCCCTGGACCATGGGCTGGCAGCCGACGTACCAGACCGAAGGCAAGATCTATGCGCAGCACATCCTCTCGACGAAGCCCAACGCGAAGATCGCCGTGCTCATGCAGAACGACGACTTCGGCAAGGACTTTCTGAAGGGCTTTCTCGAAGCGCTCGGCGACAAGGCCAAGACGATGATCGTGGCGCAGTCGACCTACGAGGTAACCGACCCGACCATCGACAGCCAGATGGTCAACCTGAAGGCCTCGGGCGCCGACACCTTCTTCAGCATCACCACGCCCAAGTTCGCGGCGCAGGCGATCCGCAAGGCGGCCGACATCGGCTGGAAGCCCACGCAGTATCTGTCGAGCGTGTCCGTGTCGGTGTCGGCGGTGATCAAGCCGGCCGGCCCCGAGAACGCGGTGGGCGTGATCTCGGCCACCTACCTGCGCGACCCGGCCGACGACATGTGGAAGGGCTCCAAGGAGTACGAGGACTACAAGACCTGGTTCAGCAAGTACTACCCGTCGGGCGACCTGAGCGACTCGCTCAACGTGCTGGGCTACTCGTCGGCGCAGACGCTGGAGCAGGTGCTGCGCAAGGCGGGCGACGACCTCACGCGCGCCAACATCATGAAGGTGGCGGCCAACCTGCAGTACAGCCCGCCGATGCTCTACCCGGGCATCGACGTGAAGACCTCGCCGACGGACTTCTACCCGATCGAGCGCATGCAGCTGGTGCGCTTCAACGGCACGCGCTACGAGCCGTTCGGCAAGGTGCTCGGCGACTGATCGATTGATTGATCGCCTCGTTCCTGATGTCTCCCTTTTCGTTTTTCATTGAAGCTTCCATGACCTCCATCGTTCGACTGGTCGCCGCCCTGGGTGGCGCGGCCCTCCTGTTCACCGCCGGCGCGGCCCTCGCGCAGAAGAAGTACGACACCGGCGCATCCGACACCGAGATCAAGCTCGGCATGGCCATGCCCTACAGCGGCCCCGTGTCGTCGTACGGCATCGTCGGCAAGGTCAACGAGGCCTACTTCAAGATGGTCAACGACAAGGGCGGCATCAACGGCCGCAAGGTCACGCTCATCAGCTACGACGACCAGTACACGCCGCCGCGCACCACCGAGGTGGTGCGCAAGCTGGTCGAGCAAGATGAAGTGCTCGCCGTGTACGGCAACCTGGGCTCGGCCTCCAACGCCGCGATCCAGCGCTACATGAACGCCAAGAAGGTGCCGCACCTGTTCCTGGGCGTGGGCGCCGATCGCTTCAACGACCCTAAGACCTACCCCTGGACCACGCCCTACATGCCCAGCTACGAGGGCGAGGGCAGCCTCTACGCGAAGAACATCCTGAAGACGATGCCGAACGCGAAGATCGCCGTGCTCTACCAGAACGACGACTTCGGCAAGGACTTGCTCAAGGGCCTGAAGAAGGGCCTGGGCGACAAGGCCTCGATGGTGGTGGCCGAGGCCTCGTTCGAAGTGGCCGACCCGACGGTCGATTCGCAGATCATCAAGCTGCAGTCGTCGGGTGCCGACGTGTTCGTCAACTTCGCCACCGCGCGCTTCGCCGCGCAGGCCATCCGCAAAGCGTGGGACATCAACTGGAAGCCCAAGCAGCAGTACCTCACCTACGTGTCGGCCTACGTGAAGATGACGCTGGAACCCGCGGGCCTCGAAAAGTCGAAGGGCATCATGGCCATGGCCTTCTTCAAGGACGCCGCGCAGCCGCGCTGGGCCAACGACCCGGCCACGCAGGAGTTCCTGGCCTTCATGAAGAAGTACGCACCGAACGAAGACGTGAACAACGCCGCCGGCGTGTATGGCTACGGCGTGGCGCAGGCCATGGAGACCGTGCTCAAGGCCTCGGGCGACAACCTCACGCGCGAGAACGTGCTCAAGCAGGCCACCACGCTGAAGAACATGCGCACCGGCATGCTGCTGCCGGGCATTGCGCTGAACACCTCGGCCACCGACTACTTTCCGTTCCACACGCTGCAGCTGGTGCAGTTCAACGGCAAGGAGTTCGAGCCCATGGGTGATTCGATCGCCGTGAAGTAGCCTTCCGAAGCACGTTCAAAAAAATCCAAAGGAGACACACACCATGTTCGGACTGATGCAGGACCGCCCGCTGCTGATCTCGTCGCTGATCGACCACGCGGCCACCTTCCACCCCCACGCCGAGATCGTCGGTCGCACCGTCGAAGGCCCGGTGCACCGCACCAACTACCGCGAGGTGCAGTTGCGTTCCAAGCAGGTGGCCAACGCGATGAAGGCGCTGGGCGTGGCGCCCGGCGACCGCGTGGGCACGCTGGCGTGGAACACGTACCGGCACCTGGCGCTGTACTACGGCGTGTCGGGTTCGGGCGCGGTGCTGCACACGGTGAACCCGCGGCTCTTTCCGGAGCAGATCGACTACATCGTCAACCACGCCGAAGACAAGGTGCTGTTCTTCGACACCAGCTTCGCGCCGCTGGTCGAGAAGCTCGCACCCAAGCTCACAAGCGTGCGCGCCTTCGTCGCCATGACCGACCGCGCGCACATGCCGGCCATCGACGTGCCCAACCTGCTGTGCTACGACGAGCTCATCGGCGCGCAGAGCGAGGACTACACCTGGCCCGAGTTCGACGAGCGCACCGCCTCGTCGCTTTGCTACACCTCGGGCACCACGGGCAACCCCAAGGGCGTGCTGTACTCGCACCGCTCCACCGTGCTGCATTCGCTGATGGAATGCGCGCCCGACACCTTCGGCGTGTGCTCGCAGATGACGCTGATGCTGGCCGTGCCCATGTTCCACGCCAACGCCTGGGGCATGCCGTACTCGGCGGCGATGGTGGGCGCCAAGCTCGTCATGCCCGGCCCGCACATGGACGGCCAGAGCCTGTACGAACTCATGCGCGACGAGAAGGTGAGCTTCTCGCAGGCCGTGCCGACCGTGTGGCTCATGCTGTTCCAGTACTTCGACGCCCACCCCGAAATCGACACCCGCGCCATCGGCCTGAAGCGCATCGGCGTGGGCGGCGCCGCCACGCCGCGCGCCATGATCGAACGCTTCGAGCGCGACTTCAACGCCGACTTCGTGCAAGGCTGGGGCATGACCGAGACCAGCCCCATCGGCGTGATCGGCAACCTGCTGCCCAAGCACCTCGCGCTCCCGAAAGAAGAGCAGACGACGGTCAAGATGCGCCAGGGCCGCGGCGTGTGGGGCGTGGAGCTCAAGATCGTCGACGAGAACGGCCAGCGCCTGCCGCACGACGGCGTGGCCTTCGGTCACCTGCATGTGCGCGGTCCGTGGATTGCGAGCGGTTACTTCCGCAGCGAAGGCGGCGACGTGCTCGACGCCGAGGGCTTCTTCCCGACCGGCGACGTGGCCAACATCGACGCCGACGGCTATGTGCAGCTGGTCGACCGCGCGAAGGACGTCATCAAGTCGGGCGGCGAGTGGATCTCGTCGATCGACCTGGAGAACGCCGCCAGCGCGCACCCGGCCGTGGCCGAGGCGGCGGTGATCGGCATCGCGCATCCGAAGTGGCAGGAGCGGCCGCTGCTCATCGTGGTGAAGCGCGCGGGCGCACAGGTCACGGGCGAGGAACTGCTCACTTTTCTTTCGCAGCGCGTGGCCAAGTGGTGGCTGCCCGACGACGTGGCTTTCGTCGACAGCCTGCCGCATACAGCCACCGGCAAGCTGCTGAAGACCAAGCTGCGCGAGCAGTTCAAGGGCTACGTCGCAGCCAAGTCAACTTGATGACAGTTGTTCGTTCTTTCTGTGCATAACTCTGTGGGTTGCCTGAGGAGGCGGACCCGCAGAACGAGCATTGACGGGGCTTCGCACCACGTTGCTCACTGATTGAGCAGGCCGGGATTTCGCCCGGCACTATTTACCCACCGCGGTCCTTTTTTCAAGGCCCCTGCGAGTCATCGACTTGCAGGGGCCTTCTTGCTTTGTAGGTACTTCCGGGGGCTTTGTTCACAGTTTCGCCCTGCGCCTATGTCCTGGGTAGGCCATTTCGGACTCGTCCGATGGCCGTATCCGGACCGTCTTCCTAAAGTCATCGATCAACAAACCGTTTGATGTGGCGTTGCGTGCGCGCGTGCCGGTCCGGTCCCATTTTTCATTGAGCGAGCACAGGAATTTCATGGCATCCAAGAAGACGAAGGTCGTTGTCAACAGCAACGGCAAGAACATTGACCACGCGGTGGCCGCAGCCGGTCAGGCGCCGCTCAAGATCAAGGTCCAGAAGGGTGCCAAGTACCTGCTCAAGGGCGACGACGGCTTTGCGCCCGAGAACGTGACCCTCACCCGCGTGGGTGCGGACCTGCACGTCACGCTCGAAGGCGAGACGAGCCCGAGCCTGGTGCTCGAGGGCTACTACGCGCAATCGGAGCCCGTGGGCCTGTACGGTGTGGCTGAAGACGGCCAGCTGTATGCGTACACGCCCACCGACGCTTCGAGCGACATCTACGCGCTGGCCGACGGCCGGTCGACGCCCGCGGCCTTGGGCGGCGATTCGTACGGCCCGGGTGCGTCGTACCTTGCGGGCACCGAAGCCGGCGGCAACGACTTCTTCGGCGGCATGCTGCCGCTGCTGCTGACCGGTGGCCTGGCCGCGCTCGGCATCGGCGCGATCGCCGCGGCCAGCGGCAGCGACGGTGATTCCGCACCCAGCCTGCCCCCCGTGGTGCCGCCCACCGTGCAGCCCCCCGGCAAGCCCGGCTTCGACGGCATCGGCGGTGCGCGCGACGACGTCGGCCCCATCACCGGCGACATCGAGCGCGGCGGCAAGACCGACGACACGCGTCCCGAGTTCCATGGCAAGGGCACGCCGGGCCATACCGTCACCCTGTACGACAACGGCGTGCTCGTTGGCAAGGTCGTCGTGGACCCGAACGGCGAATGGACGCTCACGCCGTCCAAGGACCTGGGTGACGGCAAGCATTCCATCACCATCACCGAGAGCGATGCGGGCGGGCGCGAGAGCGTGCCTTCGGACCCGTTCGAATTCGGCGTCGACACCACCCCGCCGGCCAAGCCCGGCTGGAACGGCGAAGGTCCGGGCGCCGTCATCGACGACGTCGGCACCATCATCGGCAGCGTGCCCCCGGGCGGCGCGACCGACGACCCGCGCCCTGAATTCAATGGCAAGGGCACCCCTGGCGACACCATCATCGTCAAGGACAACGGCACCGAGATCGGCCGGGTCGAGGTGAACGACGACGGCAAGTGGACCTTCACGCCGCCCAAGGACCTGATCGAGGGCGACCACTCCATCACCATCGTCGAGCGCGACCCGGTGGGCAACGAGAGCAAGCCTTCCGATCCCTTCGAGTTCGAAGTCGACACCATTGCACCGAACCAGCCCCAACTGGGCGGCGCCATCGACAACATGGGCGATATCCAGGGCGAGATCGCCCCCGGCGGCATCACCGACGACCGTCAGCCTCAATTCCACGGCCAGGGCACGCCCGGCGACACCATCGTCCTCAAGGACGGCGGCACCGTGATCGGCACGGCCGACATCGGCGAGGACGGCAACTGGACCTTCACCCCGTCCACCGACCTGGGCGAAGGCAAGCACACCATCACCATCATCGAGCGCGATCCGGCCGGCAACCAGAGCAAGCCCTCCGACCCGTTCGAGTTCAACATCGACGTCACCCCGCCCGACGCCAGCAAGCTGGCCATCAGCGGCGTGGCCGACGACGTGGGCGCGGTGCAGGGCAACGTGGCCTCGGGCGCCACGACCGACGACGCACGTCCGCTGATCAGCGGCACCAGCACCGGCACGGCCGGCCACACCGTGGTCGTGATGGTCAAGAACAGCACCGGCACCCACGTGCTGGGTGAAGCCGTCATCGGCGAAGGCGGCACGTGGACGCTGCAGGTGGGCACGCCGCTGGCCGCCGGCCTGAACGAATTCACGGTCATCGAGCGGGACACGGCGGGCAACGAAACCATGCCGACTGCCCCGTACAGCATCAACGTGGACACGGGCCGCCCCGAAGTGCCCGTGATCCAGAACGTCAAGGACGACGTGGGCGTGGTGCACATGCTGCAAAAGGGCGAAGTGACGGACGACGCCAGGCCGACCATCATCGGCACGGCGCAGGCGGGCAAGCGCACGCTGCTCGACGTGCTCACGGCCGAGAACGACCACTACAGCAACCAGGCGGCGCAGGTGACGACGCGCTTCGACGCCGAGGCGGCCGACTTGCGCATGCGCGCCGACTCGGCGATGTTGCTGGACTGGCTGCGCGGTGCAAAGGTGCTTTGACGCGTTCGAAAGGCGGCGATTTTCAGAATCGTCTGATGTACGCGCAGTGCGGGCCTCCCTAGGATGAGCCTGTCCCCCGGCGGCCTCGCCGGGTCTGCATGCGACGCAGCGCCATTCATTCTTTTGAGCATTTCGAGAACCATGCCGACCCTGATCACCGAGGCCGCGAACCGCGACCTGTGCCGCCGAAGGCCCTGTCCCGGCGGTGTTGTTTCTTCGGTGGGCGAATGACGACACGCACCGTCTCTTCTTCACCGGCGCCGGCGGCGCGCAGGATCGGCGTGCTCGGACGCGCCCTGCGCGAGCGCGAGTACGCGCGGCGCGTGCTGCGCACGCTGGGCATTGCGCCGTGGGTGTTCACCAGCGTCGATGAACTGGCGGCGCTGGGCGACGACGTGGGGCGCATGCAAGTGTTGTTTCTGGCCGATGTGCCGGAAATAGAGCGCGAGGGCGCGTTGCCGGGCGTGCTGTCGTCGGTGGGGACGCGGGTCGTCCCGTTGACGCACGCGATGCCCGGCCCGGCGCCCACGCGGCAGTTGCGGGGACGCCCGCCCGCTGTGGCGCCGTCGTTCGACGACTTCTACCGCACCATTCTGGCGGCGCTGAAAGCCCGGGGGCTGCCGTGCGCGGCGCCGAAACCGCTGGTGTGGGGGGCCTACAGCTTCCATCCGGTGGATCGCAGCGTGGTCATCGCGGACCAGACGCAGCGCCTCGACCCGGTGACCTTCGACCTCGCACTGGAGTTCTTCTTCCATGCCGGGCGGGTGCGCACGATTCCTCAACTGCGGCAGATGCTGAACCCCGTGCGCGGCGCGACCCGGTTCTGGGGCAATGAAATCATCGGCACGCTGACGGACGTGGCCGATGCGCTGGCGCTGCACGGCGCACACGGCTGGCGGCTGGTGCATTGCGAGCCCGAGGCGTTCCGGCTCGACCGGGTGCCGGCCCCTTGAGGGGGTTCAGACAAGAAAAAAGCCCTAAGTCGTTGAAAACTTAGGGCTTTTTGTGCATCCCGCGCGGGGCGGGAATGCTGTGTTGGTGGCTCTTCACGGATTCGAACCGCGGACCTGTGGATTATGATTCCATCGCTCTAACCGACTGAGCTAAAGAGCCGTTCAGTACAAAACTGCACCGAAGCCCAAAATTATAGCCCAGGCTTTGGGCTCAGTTCAACACCCCGCGTTTTCTGGTCGATTTTTCTGCATCCGAACGCATCGGCTCGCACCCCGACTTAACCCCGAACGCGTTTCTGAGCCGTACAAGCTCGGGTGACAATCCTTCGATGTCTGCGCTGCCCCGCGCCCCTTCTTCTTCTGCTGCCGCCACCGCGCGCGACGCCATGCCCGACGATCAGTTGATGCTGGCCTACGCCCACGGCGATGCCGCCGCCTTCGACGTGCTCTATGCGCGCCACGAAGGCGGCCTGTTCCGCTTCGTCAAGCGCCTGCTCGGCGCGCGGCTGACGGCGCAGGCCGACGAGGTGTTCCAGGACACCTGGGTGCGGATCATCTCGGCGCGCGACAGCTTTTCGCCGCAGGGCGCCACGTGGCGCACCTGGGCCTTCACCATCGCACACAACCTCGCGATGGACCGCCTGCGCGTGAGCGGGCGCGAGGTGACGCTCGATGGTCACGCGACCGACGACGATGGCGACGCGGTGCCCGCGTTGGACCGCGGCGTGCACGGTGCCACCGACCTGTCGGCGCATCCGTCGGCCGAAGAGCTGGCGTTCTGGCGCGCCGCCGGTCGCCGGCTGCTGGCCTGTCTCGACGAACTTCCGGCCGAGCAGCGCGCGGCATTTCTCTTGCACCATGAAGACGGCCTGACCGTCGACGCGCTCGCGGCCCGGCTGGAGATCGGCTTCGAGACCGTGCGCAGCCGCTTGCGCTACGGGCTGCAGAAGCTGCGCGGCTGCATGGAACGCTACCTGTCGGTGCTGGAGCAGCGGGCATGAGCGAGAGCAACGACGACCTGCACGACCCGCGGCTGCGTCGCGCGCTGGACCACGCGCCCGACCGCGATGCGATGCCCGCGGCCCACACGCGCGAGGCGATCTTGAAGGTGGCGCACAACCTCGCCGCAGCTTCCGCGCCGGCGACCGGCCGTGCGGCAGAAGTCGCGCCGTGGTGGCGGCGCCTGTTCGGTGGCGGCAGTCCCCGCTCGCGCATGCCGTGGAACGCGGCCTTCGCGACCGTGCTCGTGGCGACCTTCGTCACCGTGTTGTGGCATCGCGAGCCGGTGCCCGAGGCAGGGCTCGACGGCGAGGCGCAAGTGGCCGGGGCGCCAGCGCCCGCGTCGGCACCGCCTGCGCAAACGGCTGAGGCGCCGGCAGCGGCGTCGGCACCGACGCCAGCCGCGCCTGCTGCTGAACCGGCCGCAACGGCAGACATGACACCGCCCGCTGCGCAACGCAGTGAAGTGACGCGTGATGCGAAAGAGACCCGCAAGCAGCGCGAAACAACCGAAGCGCGTGACGCATCGCGGCGGCGCGAAGCGCCTGCTGCTGCCGCATCGATTCAGCGGGACGAAGAACGGATGCTGGAAAAACCGGCACCCGCGGCCCCGGTGGTGCAAGCCCCGGCCCCTGTGCCGGCACCTGCGCCCGCCGCACTCGCCATCGCGTCGGCACCCATGCCCGCGGCGCCTCCCATGGCCGATGTCAGCCGGGGCCCGATGCCCTATGCCGCCGCACCGCCGGCGCCGGCCGCAGCACCTGCAGCGCCGCCGATGCCGCGCGAGTCCGCAGACACCGCGCCATCGTTCGCTGCGCAAGGCGGTGCCAGCGCGAATGTTGCGGGCATGCAGCGTCGCGCTGCGCCTGTGCAAGCCGCGCCAGCGCCTGCATCGGCTGCCGCCAAATCTGCACCGCGTGCAGCGACAGAGGCAATCACGATCGGCGGCTTCACCGCACTCGACCGCTGGACCGCCCTCGACATCACGCGCGCCGGCACCACCACGCGCCAGGCGCGCGGCGACACCGAAGGCCTCGCGGCATTGGTGAACACCGTGGCACGCGCGGCCACCGTATCGGGCGTGGAATTGAATGCGCCGGTCGAAGCGCGCCTCGAACTGCGGCGCGACGGCGCGTTGCTGGCCGTGCTCGAAATCGCGGGCGATCAGGTGCGGTGGACGCCGCAGCCGGGCGGCCCCGCCTCCATCGGCACGCCGCCGGCGCAGGCGCTCGATGCGCTGCGCACGGCGGTGTCGCGGACCCGCTGACGGCGACCGCTGCGGTCGCCGGGCCCGTGACGATTCAGCGCATCAGGCGTTCTTGAAATCCGGGGCCCGCTTGTTCAGGAAGGCGTCCATGCCTTCCTTCTGGTCCTGCGTGGCGAACAGCGCGTGGAACAGGCGGCGTTCGAACATCACGCCGTCGCTCAGGCCGCTCTCGAAGGCGCGGTTGACCGATTCCTTGGCCGCCATCACGGCGATCTGCGAGTAGCCCGCGATGATCAACGCGGCGCCCAGGGCCTCGTCGGCCAGCTTCTCGAAGGGCACGACGCGGCTCACGAGGCCCGCGCGCTCGGCTTCGGCGGCGTCCATCATGCGGGCGGTGAGCGCCATGTCCATGGCCTTGCTCTTGCCCACCGCGCGCGGCAGGCGCTGCGTGCCGCCGGCGCCGGGGATCACGCCGATCTTGATTTCGGGCTGGCCGAACTTGGCGTTGTCGGCCGCGATGATGAAGTCGCACATCATCGCGAGCTCGCAGCCGCCGCCCAGTGCGAAGCCGCTCACGGCCGCGATGACGGGCTTGCGGATCGAGCGGATGGTTTCCCAGTTGCGCGTGATGTAGTCGCCCTTGTAGGTGTCGATGAAGCTGTACTTGGCCATCGCCGCGATGTCGGCGCCGGCCGCAAAGGCGCGCTCGCTGCCCGTGAGGATGATGCAGCCGATGGCGTCGTCGGCGTCGAAGGCCTTGAGCGCCTGGCCCAGTTCGGTCATCAGCGCGTCGTTGAGCGCATTGAGGGCCTTGGGGCGGTTGAGGGTGACGATGCCGACCTTGCCTGCTTCGGTCCGCACTTCGATGTTTTCGTAGCTCATGGTGTCTCTGTCTCCGGGGGGGGGTGGGGGAAAAAACGCGTTCCACTATACCGAGCATGGCCTCGGGCCCGCTGACGCGCGGGTGTTTCATTTGAGAATTGTTCTCATCTAGAATGGCCGCCATGGACTTCCCGATGCAAGAACATGCCGTGTTGCTGCGGGCCTACGCCCGGGTGCAGGAGCGTTGCTCGCGCCTGCTGATCGAGCAGGCCGCCCGGGTCGAGCGGCTCGAGGCGCAGATCGTGCGGTTGCGCGGTGCGCTGGTGGCACGCGACTCGGCGATTGCCATCGTGCGCGAAGAGCTGGCGGCGCGCGCGGCCGTGGGCACCGCCTTGCCGAAGCGCCTGCATGCGCTGCTGGCGCCGGGCGGCCGGCGCCACCATGCGCTGCCGCCGGGGCCGGAAGTGCCGGCCGATCTGCGTGCCAAGTCGGTGCTGTGTGTCGGCCGTTCGGAAGCGACGCCCGAGGCGCCTTCGCTGGCGCGCCAACTGGTCGAGATTGCCGGCGGCCGTTACCTGCACCACGACGGTGGCGACGATGCCGACGACCCCGCGGCGCTCGAAGCCGGCCTGCGCGCCGCCGACCTCGTGATCTGCCAGACCGGCTGCGTGAGCCACGGCGCCTACTGGCGCGTGCAGGACCACTGCCGCCGCACCGGCAAGCCCTGCGTGCTGGTGGGCGAGCCGCAGCCGATGCTGTTCGTGCGGCCGCCGCTGGCGGCGGCCGTCGATCACGCGGGCTGAACGGAAGAAATTACGGCTTGGCTGCGAGCCAGGCCGAGACCTTGGCCGCGTCGTGCGAGAACAGCCGCCACGTGGTCGAGCCCGTCGGCAACGTGAGCGGCAAACGCAGCAGCCGGCGGTCGCGCGAGACGAGGGCGGTGCACTTCGCGGCATTGCCGAGATACAGCGCCAGGTCGTCGAGCTTCGTGAGGCGCCAGGCCTGCGCAGGCTGCGATGCGCCCTTGCCGCGACCACCGACGGCCGGCAGTTCGATGCCGAGCCATTCGTCGTTGGCCGAGAAGCCTGCCTTCTCGGCGGCGCCGCCGCGCAGCACGACCTTGATCTGCACGCTGCCGCCGGTTTCGGCCACGCGCAGTCCGAGCGCCTGCGCCGGTTGCGACGGGTCGTCGAGCGTGGCGACGCCGTGTGCGCGCAGCAGGTCGGCCAGCGGGAGTTCGTCGGTGGAATGCACCCAGCGCGCCAGTTCCGGCGCGTACGAGCGTCCGCCCACGGCTTCGAGCGCGGCGGCAATGTCGGCTTCGCTGATCGGGCCGCCGTTGCTGTGCGTCCAGAGGTGGCGCATCACGTCGTCGAGCGTGCCCTTGCCTTCGTGGCGCAGCGTGAGGTCGAAGCACAGCGCCACCAGCGCGCCCTTGGTGTAGTAGCTGACGGTGCTGTTGGGTGTCTGCTCGTCCTGGCGGTAGTACTTGACCCAGGCGTCGAAGCTCGCGTCGGCCACCGGCTGCACCAGTCGGCCGGGCGTCTGCAGCACCTGGTTGATGGTCTTGTTGAGCAGCCGCAGGTAGGCGGCGTCGTCGATGCGGCCGGCGCGGCGCAGCAGCAGGTCGTCGTAGTAGCTGGTGAAGCCCTCGAAGAACCACAGCAGCTGCGTGTAGTTTTCCTGGCTGTAGTCGTAGTGCGCGAACTCCGCCGGGCGCATGCGCTTGACGTTCCAGGTGTGGAAGTACTCGTGGCTGATGAGGCCCATCAGCGTGGTGTAGCCCTCGGGCTGCTTCTTCTTTTCGCCGCGCTGCGGCAGGTCGCGGCGGTTGCAGATGAGCGCGGTGGAATGGCGGTGCTCGAGCCCGCCGTAGCCGTCGTCCACCGCATTGAGCATGAACACGTAGCGGTCGATCGGCAGCTTGGGCCCGCCGCGCTTGCCGGCCTTGTCGCCGTGCCAGAAACGGATCTCGGCTTCGCAGATGGCCTGCGTGTCGGCGATGAGTCGCTCGCCGTCGAACGAGGCCGCGGCGCCCGCGATCACGAAGCGGTGCGGCACGCCGCAGGCTTCGAATTCGGCGCTCCAGAAGGCGCCCATCTCGACCGGGCTGTCGGCCAGCTCGTCGTAGCCGGCGGCGCGGTAGCTGCCGAAGCCGTGCTTGTCGGCCTTCGTCGGCACGAGCGCGGTGGCGCACGACCAGCGCGCGGCGTCTGCCGCCAGCGTGGGCGGCACGATCTCCAGCGCATGCGGCGCTTCGGTCTGGCCTTCGACACGCAGGCAGACGCTGGTGCCGTTGAAGAAGCCGCGCGTGGCGTCGAGCCAGGCGGTGCGCACCGAGTTGTCGTAGGCGCAGACCTGGTAGTGCAATACCAGCGGCTGGCCCGGCACGCAATCGATCTGCCAGCTGCACTTGTCGAGCTGCGTGAGCACCGGCTTGCGGCGGCCCTGCGTGGCGCGCAGGCCCTGCAGGTTCTTGGCGAACTCGCGCACGAGGTAGCTGCCCGGAATCCACACCGGCAGCGCCACGCGCTGCTGTGCGGCGGGCGCGGCGATGGTCAGCGTGACGGCGAACAGGCGCGCATGAAGGTCCGCGCACTCGACGCGGCAATGCACGGCGGCGGCAGCGGAAGCGGCGGCACCCGCCGCGCGCCGGGAAGCGGAGGTCGTCGAGGTCGTCGCCATTGGATCAGTTGGCGGCGGCGAGCTGCTTCTCGACCTGTTCGGCGGGAATCGCGCCCGGGACGCGGCTGCCGTCGGTGAAGATCAGCGTGGGCGTGCCGGTGATGTTGTACTTGCGGCCGAACTCCACGTTGCGCTCCAGCGCCGTCACGTTGCAGCTGGTGGCTGCGGCGGCGGGTTTGACGCTGCTTTCCATCCAGTCGCCCCAGGCCTTGCCCGGGTCCTTGCTGCACCAGATGTCGCGCGACTTGGCGGTCGAATCCGGGCCGAGCACGGGGTACAGGAACATGTAGACGGTCACGTTGTCGACCTTCTTCATGTCTTTCTCGAAGCGCTTGCAGTAGCCGCAGTTCGGGTCTTCGAAGACCGCGACCTTGCGCTTGCCGTTGCCGCGCACGATCTTGATGGCGTCTTTCAGCGGCAGCTTGTCGAAGGCGACGGCGGTGAGTTTCTCGACGCGTTCTTCGGTCAGGTTGCGGCGCGTCTTGGCGTCGATCAGGCTGCCCTGCAGCAGGTAGTTGCCCTGCTCGTCGGTGTAGAGCAGCTGGCTGCCGCCGACGCGCACTTCGTACAGGCCCGGCACGGGCGTCTTGGTGACTTCCTCGATGGGCGGGAGCTGCGGGATGTGCGTCGGCAGGTTCTTGCGGATCTCGGCCTCGCCGGCGCCGGCGGTGGAGAGCGTGAGCAGCGCGCAGGCGGCAACGAGAAGGTGGCGGACGAAGGTCATCGGAAAGGTTTCGGGAAAAAGGTGGAGGGCTGGCGGGTGGCGTCAGGCGGTCAGGCTTTGAGGCCCATGGCCTGGGCGGTGATCCAGTGCTTCACGAAGCGCGTGCGGTCGAAACCGCGCATGCCCCAGTTGCGCAACGCAGGGAGTGGACCCAGGTTGTGCGAGAAAAGTTGCTGCAACCCGTCGGTCGCCAGGCTCATCTGCAGCACGTCGGCGCGGCGGGCGCGTTCGTAGCGGCGCAGCAGGCGGGCGTCGCCCACGCTGCGCCAGTAGTCGCGGGTGCGGATCACCTCGGCCAGCGCGGCCGCATCGGACAGGCCGAGGTTCAGGCCCTGGCCCGCCAGCGGGTGCACCGTGTGGGCGGCGTCGCCCGCGAGCACCCACGATTGGGTGGGCTGGCCGGGCATCGAGCCGGACCAGCGGTCGGCGATGGCGCGCGACAGCGGCCACACGGCGCGTTCGCTCGTGAGCCGCAGCGAGCCCAGCTCACCGTGGCTGGCTTCGCTCACGGCGGCGCTGAATTCTTCGGCGCTTTGCGCGACCAGCTCGGGCACGCGCAATTGGTCGACCGACCACACCAGCGCCAGCGTCTTGCCGTGCACGCCGCCCAGCGGCAGCAGGGCGAACACCTCGCCGCGGTCGTTGAACCACTGGCGCGCGATGCCGTCGTGCGTGTGCGCGGCCTCGAGCCGCGCGGCAATGGCGTGCTGCGGATAGCGCGTGACTTCGTAGCTCACGCCCAGCGCCGCGCGCGAGGCGCTGGCCTTGCCTTCGCACACCACCGTGAGCGGCGCGGCCACGGGCTCGGTCACCACGTCGATCAGGGGCTGGAAGCGCACCGCGTCGGCCAGTTGCTGTTCGAGCGCGGGCACGTCGACGATCCAGGCCAGCGCCTCGACCTTCTGGCGTGCGGCGCTGAACTGCACCCGGCCGCCGTCGTCGCCGTGCACCTGCATCTCGTGCACCGGCGTGGCATGGGCCGTGTCGGGCCAGCCGCGCAGCGATTCGAGCAGCGTGCGGGACGCCACGTTGAGCGCGTACGCCCGGATGTCTTCCTTGGCCGGCGGGGCCGGCGGCACCACCAGCGCGACACGCACGCGTTCGCGCGCCAGCAGCAGCGCCAGCGTGCGGCCGACGATGCCGGCGCCGCGGATACAAACTTCGGGGGAAAGGGCCATCAGATGATTGTAGGAGTTGCCTTGCGCACGGGCGCCGATACTCGTTCATGCCGGAGAATGTCCAGCGATTTCAAAGGAACCCCTACCGTGTCGCAGCCGTCCGCTTTCGATCTCCAGGCCACCATCGCCCGCCTGTTCGTGTACCCCGTCAAGTCGTGCGCGGGCGTCGAGCTCAATGAGATGCTGCTCACCGAAACCGGCCTGGAGTTCGACCGGGCCTGGATGGTGGTCGATGCGCAGGGCGAGTTCGTCACCCAGCGGCAGCTGCCGCGCATGGCGCTCATCCAGCCGCAGATGAAGCACACCGAGGTGGTGCTGCGCGCGCCCGGCATGCTGGCGCTGCACCTGGCCTTCGACCGCGTGGAGCAGCCGGTGCGCGTGCGCGTGTGGAAGGACGACGTCGCGGCCTACGACATGGGCGACATCGCCGCCCAGTGGTTCAGCGATTTCCTCTCGGAGCCCGGCAAGCCGCAGACCTTGCGCCTGGTGCGCTTCGACCCTGAGCACCAGCGCCTGTCGAGCCTGAAGTGGACCGACGGCGTCGAGGCGCTGAACCAGTTTGCCGACGGCTTTCCGCTGCTGGTGGCGAGCGAAGGCTCGCTTGCCGAACTCAACGAGCGCCTTGCGGCTGCGGGCCACGCTCCGGTCGGCATCGAGCGCTTCCGCCCGAACATCGTGCTGGCCGGCATCGAGTCGCACGACGAAGACCGGGTCGACGCGCTGCACGTCACCACCGGCGAGGGCGAGGCCGAGCTGCGCCCGGTCAAGCCCTGCACGCGCTGCCCGATTCCCGACATCGACCCGGCCACCGCGCTCAGCAGCCCCGAGGTCGGTGACATGCTGCGCACCTACCGCGTCGACGCGCGCGTGGACGGCGGCATCACCTTCGGCACGAACTGCATCGTGGTGCAGGGCGTGGAGCACCTGCTGAAGGTGGGGCAGGTGGTGGGGGCGAACTACCGCTTCGAGTAACGGGCGATCAGAACGCTACGCCCGCGACCAGGATGATGTTCGCGTAGGGCGTGCATTCGCCCGTGCGCACCACGGCCCTGGCGCGCGCGCTCACGCGCTTCAGCTCTTCGTGCGAGATGACCTGCGGCACCACGCCCAGCTGGCCTTCGCACCACGCGGGCAGCGTGCCGACAGGCAAGGGCTCCAGCGCTTCGCGTGCGATCAGTGCGCTTTCCACCTGCATCTCCGACAGCACGGCCTTCAGCACATCGCTGATCCCCGGCACACCGCGCGCCACGGCCAGGTCGATGCGGCGCGGGCCGTCGGGAATGGGCAGGCCGGCGTCGCCGATCACCAGCATGTCGCCGTGGCCCATGGAGGCGATCACGTGGGAGAGTTCGGCGTGCAGCAGGGGAGAGCGTTTCACAGCGTGATCCAGTCGGGGGGCAGGGGGCTGCGCAGCACGGCGTCGCGCAGCGGAATGGAGGGTTGGGCGCCGGGCTGCTGGATGCACAGCGCGGCGGCGCGGATGCCCAGGCGCACGGCCTCGTCGAAGGACTGGCCTTCGCCCAGTGCCACGGCGAGCGCACCCAGGAAGGTGTCGCCGGCGGCGGTGGTGTCGACCGCCTGCACCTTCGGCGCGGGATGGTGGCGCGCGCCGTCGGCGTCGACCGCCACCGCGCCGCGCGAACCGAGCGTCACGACCACGCGGGCGATGCCGCGCGCGCGCAGCGCCTGGCCGGCCTGCGCCGCTTCTTCAGGGCTGTCGGCGTTCTGGCCCGACAGCGTCTGCGCCTCGATCTCGTTGACCACGAGCGTGTCGATGCGGGGCCAGAGCGCCTCGGCGATGGCTTGCACCGGCGAGGGGTTGAGCATCACGGCGCAGCCTGCGTCGTGCGCGGCGGCGATGGCGCGCGCCACCTGGTCCATCGGGGTTTCAAACTGCGCGACGAGGAACGCCGCGCCTTGCAGCTGCGTGCGCAGCGCGGCGTCGTCGAGGGCGACGCGCGCGTTGGCGCCGGGGATCATCACGATGCGGTTCTGTCCGCTGTCTTCCACCAGGATCAGCGCTGTGCCGGTGGGCTCGGCGGTGTCGGTGCGCAGCGCCGAGGTGTCGATGCCGTCGCGCGCGAGCGCCTCGCGCAGCGCCTGGCCGTGGGCGTCGTCGCCCACGCAGCCGATCATGTGCACCTGCGCGCCTTCGCGCGCGCAGCTCACGGCCTGGTTGGCGCCCTTGCCGCCGGGGATGGCGTCGATCGAGCGGCCCAGCAGGGTTTCGCCCGCGGCCGGCGCGTGCGGCACGCGCAGCACGATGTCCATGTTCAGGCTGCCGAGCACCACGATGCGCGGTGGCGTGGAGGAAGAGAGAGGCTGAAGGCTCACGAGGTGCGGGACTTGGAAGGTGTGGCGGTGGTGGCGGATGTGGCGGGCGTCACGCCCGCTTCGCGAAAGCCCGCGTGGCGCGCGGTCGAGGCGCGCACGCGCAGCTCGGGTTGCAGCACGACCTTGCGTGCGTCGCGGCGCTTGCCGCCCATGCGCTCCAGCAGCATGTCGACCGCCAGCGCGCCGATGCGCTCCTTGGGCTGGGCCACGGTGGTGAGCGGCGGGCTGGTGTAGGCCGACAGTTCGATGTCGTCGAAGCCCACGATGGAGAGTTCGTCGGGCACGCGCACGCCGCTTTCATGCGCGGCACGCAGCGCGCCAATGGCCATGAGGTCGTTGCACACGAACACGGCCGAGGGCTTTTGCTCGGTGCGCAGGATGGCGTGCATCGCCTCGTAGCCGCCCTGGCTGGTGAAGCCGCCGCGCCACAGCAGTGCGTCGGCGTTCGGTGCCGAGCCGGTTTCTGCCAGCGCCATGCGCCAGCCTTCGATGCGCTGCTCGCTCGACGTCACGCCCACCGGCCCGCCGATGCAGGCGATGCGCTTGTGGCCCAGCGACAGCAGGTGCCGCACGGCGAGCAGGCCGCCCTGCATGTGAGCGGTTTCCACCAGGTCGCAGGCCGGGTCGGCGATCTCGCGATCGACCAGCACCGTGGGAATGCGCAGGCCGCGCAGTTGCGTAGCGAGCGAATCGTCTTCGTCGGCGCCGGTCGACACCACGATGAGCCCGTCGATGCGGCGCTCGGCCAGCACCTGCAGGTACACGCTCTGGCGCCGGGGCTCGTCGTCGGTGTTGCACAGCACCAGCGTGTAGCCGGCGCCGAAGCAGCGGTCTTCCACGATGCGCACGATCTCGGCAAAGTAGGGATTCGAGCTGTTGGGAATGAGCATGCCCAGCGTCGAGGTGGTGTTGCTCTTGAGGCTGCGCGCCATCGCGTTGGGCACGTAGCCCAGCTCACGAATCGCCAGCTCGACGCGCTCGCGCACCTTGGCGCTCACGTGGCGCGTGTCGTTGACGACGTGCGACACGGTGGTGACGGAAACGCCCGCCTGGAGTGCGACGTCCTTGATGGTGGCCATGGTTTTCTTTGGGTTCCTTAAGGCGAGGCTCAGGCCAGTCGACGATCGGCCCGGCGCTGGCGCAGGGTGTCGATGATGACGGCCACCACGATCACCGCGCCCGTGATGATGCGCTTGCTCGGTTCGCTCGCGCCCACCTGCGCCAGGCCGGCCTCGAGCACCGCGATGATCAGCACGCCGAAGAAGGTGTTGACGACAGAGCCGCGCCCGCCCATGAGGCTGGTGCCGCCGATGACCACGGCCGCGATCACCTGCAGCTCGATGCCGACGCCCGCGTTCGGGTCGGCCGCTTCGAGGCGGGCCGACTGCATCAGGCCCGCGAGCCCGGCCAGCAGGCCGGTGACGGCGAACACGATGATGCGGATCGGCCGCGGGTCGATGCCCGCCAGGCGCATGGCTTCTTCATTGGTGCCGATGCCCACGACATGACGGCCGAACACGGAGCGCGTGAGCACCAGCTGCCCCACGGCCACCAGCACCACCGCGAGCACGAAGGCGGCCGAGATGCCGCCGATCCACGGCGCGGCCAGGCCCGAGATGGCGTCGCCCACGTACTGCGTGCGCGAGTCGGTGACCAGGTAAGCGCCGCCGCGCACGGCTTCGAGCATGCCCAGCGAGACGATGAAGCTCGGCAACCGCCACGCGACCGACACCGCGCCCGTCACCGTGCCGCAGACCAGCCCGGTGGCCAGGCCGAGCATGGCGGCCAGCGGCACCGAGAGCTTCCATTCGAGGATGGCGGCGGCCGTGACGGCCGCGCTGAGCGCCAGCACCGAGCCCACCGACAGGTCGATGCCCGCGATGATCAGCACGAAGGTCATGCCCACCGCCATCACGGCCAGCGCCGGGATTTCGTTGGCGATGGAGATGAAGGTGTCGCGCGTGAGGAAGTATTCGCTCATCGAGCCGAACAGCGCAATCATGCCCAGCAGCACGACCGTCAGGCCCAGGTAGGTGCCGAGCTGGCCCTTGAGTGCGGACGGCGGCTTGCGGGTGGCAGCGGAAGAAGAAGGGGAGGCGGCGTTCATGGTCGTCAAGCGTCGGCGGAAGTCGGGGCAGAAGCTGCGGAATGGGCAGAGTCCGCGGGAGAGCCGGGCGCGCGGCCCGTGGCATCGCTGAAGGCGGCGGCGAGCAGCGATTGTTCGGTCCACTCGCCGCGCTCGAACACCGCGACCAGCCGGCCGGCGCTCATCACGCCGATGCGGTCGCACATGGCCATCAGTTCGCGCAGGTCGCTCGACACCATCAGGAGCGCCTTGCTGGCGTCGGTCATGCGGTCGAGTTCGGTGTACAGGTCGGCGCGCGCGCCCACGTCCACGCCGCGCGTGGGTTCGTCCAGCAGCAGCACCTTGCATTCGCGGTGCAGCCAGCGCGCGAACACCACCTTCTGCTGGTTGCCGCCGCTGAGCGTCGACACGGGCTGCTCGATGCTGCGCGAGCGGATGCGCAGCAGCTCCACCAGCCGGCGCGCAATCTGGCGCTCCTTGGCGCGGCGCAGCCAGCCGGCATGCGAGATCGCGCCGAGGTCGCTCAGCGTGGCGTTGACGCGGATCGGCTGCGACAGCAGCAGGCCCTGCGACTTGCGGTCTTCGGTGACGAGGCCGATGCCCGCGCGAATCGCTTGCATCGGCGAGCGCCAGCCCTTGCGCGCAGTTTGCAGGGGCTGTGCGGCCGGCGTGCCGTCGTGCAGCACGACCTCGCCGCGGTCGGCGCGGTCGGCACCGAACAGCAGCCGCACGAGCTCGGTGCGGCCCGAGCCGACCAGACCGGCCAGGCCCATGATTTCACCGGCGCGCAGTTCGAGGTCGACATCGCGCACCACCTGCGCCCGGCCGATGCCGCGCGCGCTCAGCAGCACCGGGCCCGCCACGCGGCGCGCGCGGCCTTCGTGCTCGTGCACCGCGCGGCCGACCATGCGCTGCACCAGTTCGGATTCGCGCACGCCGGCCATGGCGCGCACGTCGACCAGCTTGCCGTCGCGCAGCACCGCCACGCGGTCGGCGATGCGCTGCAGTTCTTCGAGGCGGTGCGACACGTAGACGATCGCCACGCCGCGCAGCTTCAGCAGTTCGATCTGCTCGAACAGGTGCGCGGTTTCGCGCGGGGTGAGCATGGCGGTGGGCTCGTCGAGCACCAGCACGCGCGTGTCGTCCTGCAGGTTGCGCGCAATTTCCACCATCTGCTGCTGGCCGATGCCCAGCCGCGCCACCGGCGTGGCCGGGTCGATGCCGTCCAGGCCGATCTTGGCGAGCTGGCGCTCGGCCAGCTCGTGCAGCGTGGCGCGGCGGATCCAGCCGCTCTTGTGCGGCAGGCGGTCGAGCAGCAGGTTCTCGGCCACCGACAGCGTGGTGACGAGGCCGAGTTCCTGCATGACCATGCGCACGCCCAGGCGCTCGGCCTCGCGACGCGAGGCCGGCGCGAAAGGCTGACCGTTCAGCAGCATGCCGCCGCGCGTGGGCTGCACCAGCCCGCAGACGATTTTCGACAGCGTGCTCTTGCCCGCGCCGTTCTCGCCCGTGAGCGCCAGCACTTCGCCGGCGCGCAGCTCGAGAGAAACGTCGTCGAGCACCGGCGCCGCGTAGTCCTTGCCGACCGTGCTCAGGGAGAGCACGGCGGTGGGTAAGGGGGGATTCATGGCGGCGTCGGGTGCGGCAGTCACAACGAGGTCTTCTTCTTTTTAGCGGAGCGGAATGGCTTACTTGGACGACTTGGTGACCAGCACCACGTCGGTCTTCACTTCAGCCGGCATTTCCGATTGCTTCTTCTTGTCGGCGATGGCCTTCAGCGCGGTCTCGATGCCGAACACGGCCTGCTTGGCTGCGAACTGGTCGGCGGTGGCGAGCACGCGGCCGTCCTTCAGCATCGGCTTGATGGCGCCGATGTTGTCGTAGCCCACCACGAGCACCTTGCCGGTCTTGCCCGCCGCCTTGACGGCGGCCACGGCGCCCAGCGCCATGCTGTCGTTGCCGGCCAGCAGGGCCTTCAGGTCGGGATGCTCGCGCATCATGCCGGCGGCCACGGTGTTGCCCTTGTCGATTTCCCACTGGCCCGACTGCACGCCGACCACGGTCACGCCCGCGGCCTTCATGGCGTCCTGGTAGCCCAGCGTGCGCTGCTGCGCATTGAAGGTGGTCGACACGCCTTCGATGATGCCGACCTTGTCGCCCGACTTCAGCTCCTTGGCGAGCGCGTCGCCCACCAGCTTGGCGCCGGCGCGGTTGTCGGGGCCGACGAAGGGCACCTGGATGGCCTTCTCTTTCAGGGCGGCGCCGTCGAGCTGGTTGTCGATGTTCACGACCAGGATGCCCTTGTCGATGGCCGCCTTGATCACCGGCACCAGCGCCTTCGAATCGGCCGGCGCAATGACCAGCGCGTTGATCTTCTGCGCCACCATCTGCTCGACCATCTTGATCTGGGCGGCGGTGTCGGTTTCGTCCTTGATGCCGTTGGCCACCAGCGTGTACTGCGCGGCGTTGGCCTTCTGGTGCGCCTTGGCGCCGTCTTCCATGGTGCGGAAGAACTCGTTGGCCAGCGACTTCATGACCAGCGCGACCTTCGGCTTGTCCTGTGCGAAGGCGGGCGTTCCGGCGATGGCGCCCAGCAAGGTCAATGCGGCAGCGCTTTGCAGGGTACGGCGGGTGAACTTCATGGTGGATGTCTCCTGAAATGAGGGGTCAGAGCGGAACGCCGGTCTGTGCCGGGGGCCCTGATATTAATCGAGGGAAACGTTTGCGCAAACGTTTGCGAGTCGGGTCTAACCCTGAGCTTTTCGGGCCGGAAAGCCGCTGCCAGAGGGCTTTCGAACACGTCCGAGCGCTTCGAAAAAGGAGCGCGGGAGCGCCTCGAAGTGGGCCCGGCCCGGGGGAGAACCCGGTCAGCCTAAAATCGGGGGTTACCCAAGAGGACCTCCCATGAGTTTGCAATGCGGCATCGTCGGCCTGCCCAACGTCGGTAAATCCACCCTTTTCAATGCGTTGACCAAGGCCGGCATCGCAGCGGAAAACTATCCGTTCTGCACCATCGAGCCCAACGTGGGCGTGGTGGAAGTGCCCGATCCGCGGCTCGACCAGCTCAGCGAGATCGTCAAGCCCGAGCGCGTGGTGCCCGCCATCGTCGAGTTCGTCGACATCGCCGGCCTCGTGGCCGGTGCCAGCACCGGTGAAGGCCTGGGCAACAAGTTCCTGGCGCACATCCGCGAGACCGACGCCACCGTCAACGTGGTGCGCTGCTTCGACGACGAGAACGTGATCCACGTGGCCGGCAAGGTCGACCCGATCTCCGACATCGAAGTGATCCAGACCGAACTCTGCCTGGCCGACCTGGCCACGGTCGAGAAGGCGCTGCACCGCCACACCAAGGTCGCCCGCTCGGGCGACAAGGACGCGCAGAAGCTCGTCGGCCTGCTCGAACGCTGCCAGGCTGCGCTGAACGAGAACACGCCCGTGCGCGCGCTCGAGTTCACGAAGGAAGAAGTGCCGCTGGTGAAGAGCTTCACGCTCATCACCGCCAAGCCCGCGATGTTCGTGGGCAACGTGGCCGAAGACGGCTTCGAGAACAACCCGTACCTCGACCGCCTGCGCGAGTACGCCGCCAAGCAGGGCGCGCCCGTGGTCGCCATCTGCGCCAAGATCGAAGCCGACCTGTCCGAGATGGACGAGGAAGACAAGAAGATGTTCCTCGCCGAAATCGGCCAGGAAGAGCCGGGCCTGAACCGCCTGATCCGCGCCGCCTACAAGCTGCTGGGCCTGCAGACGTACTTCACCGCCGGCGTGAAGGAAGTGCGCGCCTGGACCATCCACATCGGCGACACCGGCCCCCAAGCCGCCGGCGTGATCCATGGCGACTTCGAGAAGGGCTACATCCGCGCCCAGACCATCGCCTTCGACGACTACATCGCCTTCAAGGGCGAGCAGGGTGCAAAGGACGCGGGGAAGATGCGTTCGGAAGGCAAGGAATACGTCGTGAAGGATGGCGACGTGATGAACTTCCTGTTCAGCTCCTGAGCGCGCATCTCCCGCTTTGATGAGCCATCCCAAGATCGTCATCATTGCGGGACCGAACGGTGCGGGCAAGACCACTTTCGCCCGCGCCTTTCTTCCACAGGAAGCGCAAATCGCGCGCTTCATCAATGCCGACCTGATCGCCGCCGGGCTCTCGCCTTTTGCACCGGAGGCCGAGGCCATCAAGGCCGGGCGATTGATGCTGGTGGAGATCGCGGAGTGCGCCCGTCGCCGAGAGAGCTTTGCTTTCGAGACGACGTTGTCGGGACTGGGCTATCTGCGCCACATTGATGCGTGGAGAAAGTCGGGCTATCACGTGAGCCTTTTCTTTCTGGCGCTTCCGACGGCAGAATTTGCCGTGGCGCGCGTCGCCGAGCGTGTCCGGCAGGGCGGGCATCACATTCCCGAAGATGTGATTCGCCGCCGCTTCGAGGCGGGTCGTCGAAATTTCGACGACCGCTATCGCGTCGCGGTGGACGCGTGGGCGCTGTACGACAACGCCGGCGAAGAGCCGGATCTCATCGAATGGGGAGAAGCACCATGACCCGTGAACAGCTCATGCAAGCCAAGGACAAGGATCTGGCCGCTTCATTGATCGCGATCCGGCGCGCGGCGCGGGCGGCACGCGAGGCCGCGGTGCGCACCAACACAGCCATCGTGGTTCAGCGTGGCCAGAAGCCCGTTCGCATCACGGCGGAAGAGTTGCGCAAGGCGGGGGTCAAGTAAGCCCCGGCTACTTCGCGACCTGCTGCTTGCCCCACACCACCGTGTCGTCCACCGCATAGGCGGCGCACGTCACCTTGCGTTCGGTGCAGCCTTTGAGGTGCGCGGTCAGCGCGGCCGAGTTGGTGGTGGTGCCGAATTTCTGGTCGCTTGTGATCAGGAAGATGCGGGGCCGGGCCTGCAGCAGGAACTGGCGGTAGGCGTTGCGCACCGGTGTCGGGTCGGCGCCGATGGAGGGCAGGGCCTGCAGGTCCGACAGGTCGGCGTGGCCTGAAGGCGCAGGCTCTCCGTTGCTGCCGAACACCACGCCGGTGCGCTTCAGCAGATCGCGCCATGTCGCCAGCTCCGTGGTCACGCGCTGCGGCAGTTCCATCACCCATTGCGCCGGATAGGCAAAGCCGAGGTTCGCACCGCCGGGCGCGATGCTGTCGGTCACGCCGACGAGCCGGCCCTCGGTGTCGAACAACCCGCCGCCGCTGGAGCCTGAAGACACGGGCGCCGACGTCTGCACGATCGGCAGTTGCCCGGGTGCACGCGGGCGCAGCGCGGAGATCAGGCCTTCGCTCAGCGTGCGTTCGAGGCCGTGCGGGCTGCCGACGGCGAACACGCGCTGGCCGACGCGCAACTCGCCGGCGGGCACGATCTGCACGGCGGGCAACTGCAGCGGCGTCTCGCTCGTGAGCACGCACAGGTCGCGCGACGGATCGGGGTCGCGCACGATGCGGGCGATGGGCAGCGTGGTCGGGCCCTGCGTCACGGTGACGGAGACGGCGCCATCGACCACGTGGCAGGCCGTGGCCAGCGCACCCGAGGTCACGGCCACCGCGCTGCCGATGGCGGTCTGGTTGTTGCCGCGCTCGCCCTTCACGGTCCAGACGGCGGGCGAGACCTTGCGGAACACCTCCTCGGGCGTGAGCGCCCAGGCATGGCAGGCCGCGAGGCCAAGCCAGAGTCCGATGAGCGAGGTGCGGCGGCGCCGCGTGAAGGGGTGGAGCATTCCGGCCAGTGTAGGAAGCAGGTCCACGGTTTGCCGTAGGCGGTGACGCTGTCGCAGCGGGCGCCTGAAACCCGCGTGCGTTGTGGTTAGACTGCGCGCCCGCTGCATCCTCTGCCGGAAGGCTTCCATTCGTCATGCTCACTGTCCATCACCTGAACAACTCGCGCTCGCAGCGCGTGCTCTGGCTGCTCGAAGAACTCGAGCTGCCTTACGAGATCGTCCATTACCAGCGCGACCCCAAGACCATGTTGGCGCCCGCTTCGCTGAAGGCCGTGCATCCGCTGGGCAAGTCGCCCGTGGTGACGACCGACGACGGCGCGACGCTGGCGGAATCGGGCGCGATCATCGAGTCGCTCATCGAACGCTACGGCCAGGGCCGGCTCGCACCGGCGGCGGGTTCGCCCGAGGCGCTGCGCTACCGCTACTGGCTGCACTTCGCCGAAGGCACGGCGATGTCGCCGCTGCTGCTCAAGCTGGTGTTCGACCGCATCGAGACGAGCAAGATGCCCTTCTTCGCGAAGCCGATCGCCAAGGCCATCGCAAGCAAGGCGAAGTCGGCCTTCATTCATCCGAACATCACGGGCCATCTGAATTTCATGGAGGCCGAACTCGGCCGGAGCGAGTGGTTCGCGGGCCATGAATTCACGGGCGCCGATATCCAGATGAGTTTCGTGGTCGAAGCCTCGCAGGCGCGCGGCGGCCTCGATGCGAAGCGGCCGAAGCTCATGGCCTACCTGGAGCGCATCCATGCGCGACCGGCCTACCAGCGCGCGCTGGAACGCGGCGGCCCCTACGAACTGCTGAGCTGAGTTTGTTCGAACGCGTGCTTCATGACGGGAAGACGTATAGGAGCGCGTACGTCATGGTGACGTAACGCAGGAACTTGCCGATTGCCATGTAGCCCACGCAGGGCCAGAACGGCAGCTTGAGCCAACCGGCGACCGCGCACAGCGGGTCGCCCACGATCGGCAACCAGCTCAGCAGGCAGGCCTTCGGGCCCAGCCGCTCGAGCCAGCCGAGCACGCGCAGGTGGTGTTTCGAGTGCGAGTATTTGTCGGCCACCTTGTGCGCGCCGTAGCCCATCCACCAGTCGACCGCGCCACCCAGCGTGTTGCCCACGGTGGCCACGGCGATGGCCTGCCAGAACATCTCGGGGTTGAGCTTCAGCAGGCCGAACAAAATCGGTTCGGAGCCCACTGGCAGCAGCGTGGCGGACACGAAGGCTGCGATGAACAGCGTCGAAAGTCCGTACTGGGGGAGCGCGAGGAGCGCCAGGAGTGCGTCGAGCCAGGCTTGCATAAGGTCGGCGAAGTATAGGCAGCGCTCACGTCGCGAGCGCGTGGGAGAAGGCCCCGCGAAATACTGGTGTTTACGCCTGTGTCGCAGGCGCAAAAAGGCGTCAATCGTTTCAGTCGCTGAAATGCCACGTGGCTACAATCGTGCCTCATTTTTCAGCAGCCGACCCGCACAGCACCCCTTCCCATGACCCTGCAGATCGGCACCCACACGCTGGAAAACCGGTTGTTCGTCGCGCCCATGGCCGGCGTGACGGACCGGCCCTTCCGCATGCTGTGCCGCGAACTCGGCGCAGGCTATGCGGTCAGCGAGATGGTCACCTCGCGCAAGGAACTCTGGAACACGCTGAAGACCTCGCGGCGCGCCAACCACGACGGCGAGCCGGGCCCCATTGCGGTGCAGATTGCCGGCACCGACGCGGCCATGATGGCCGAGGCCGCGGTCTACAACATCGAGCGCGGCGCGCAGATCATCGACATCAACATGGGCTGCCCGGCCAAGAAGGTCTGCAACAAGTGGGCCGGCTCGGCGCTGATGCGCGACGAGCCGCTGGCCCTCGAAATCGTGCAGGCCGTGGTCGATGCGGCGCAACCCTTCAACGTGCCGGTCACGCTCAAGATGCGCACCGGCTGGAGCGAAGACAACCGCAACGCGGTGAAGCTCGCACGCGACTTCGAATCGGCCGGCGTGCAGATGCTCACCGTGCACGGTCGTACGCGCGAGCAGGGCTACAAGGGCCATGCCGAGTACGACACCATCGCCGCCGTGAAGGCTGCGGTGCGCGTGCCGGTGGTGGCCAACGGCGACATCCGCTCGCCCGAGAAGGCACGCGACGTGCTTGCGGCCACGGGCGCCGACGCCGTGATGATCGGCCGCGCCGCGCAGGGCCGGCCGTGGATCTTCCGCGAGATCACGCATTTCCTGGACACCGGCACGCACCTTGCGCCGCCGCTGGTGGCCGAGGTGCGCCGGCTGCTGCTCGACCACCTGGTGGAGCACTACGCGCTGTACGGCGAGTTCAGCGGCGTGCGCACGGCGCGCAAGCACATCGGCTGGTATGTGCGTGCGCTGCCCGACGGCGAGGCGTTCCGCGCACGGATGAACGCCATCGAAGACTGCGCCGGACAGCTGCGCGCGGTCGACGACTATTTCCAGGGGCTTGCGGACCGCATGGACCGCATGCCCGCTCCGACGGCAGACGAGGAGCCGTCGGGGGAAGAGGAGACGGCCTGCGCCGTCGATTGAGAGAAGAAGAGAAAAAGAGAAGAAGCAAGCAATGAGCAAGAAACACATCGAGGACTGCGTTCGCAGCAGTCTGGACAGCTACTTTCGCGATCTGCGGGGCACCGAACCCGACGGCATGTACGAGATGCTCGTGCGCGTGGTCGAGAAACCCCTGCTCGACGTCGTCATGACGCGCGCCGAAGGCAACCAGTCCCGGGCCGCCCAATGGCTGGGCCTGAACCGCAACACGCTCCGCAAGAAATTGGTCGAGCACAAACTTTTGAAATAACCCGACGGCACATCCATGGCTCAGACCGCACTCCTTTCCGTTTCCGACAAGACCGGCATCCTCGAATTCGCGCAAGCCCTGCATGGCTTGGGCGTCAAGCTGCTGTCGACCGGCGGCACCGCCAAGCTGCTGGCCGATGCCGGCCTGCCGGTGACCGAGGTCGCCGACCACACCGGCTTTCCCGAAATGCTCGACGGCCGCGTGAAGACGCTGC
The DNA here is from genome assembly GCF_002754375.1 of Variovorax sp. 54. Lineage (NCBI taxonomy): Bacteria > Pseudomonadati > Pseudomonadota > Betaproteobacteria > Burkholderiales > Comamonadaceae > Variovorax > Variovorax sp. 54. The sequence continues at coordinate 2,328,892 of NZ_PEFF01000001.1, read as the reverse complement.
ACCCGAAGATCCACGGCGGCCTGCTGGCGCGCCGCGACCTGCCCGCGCACGTGGCCGCCATCAAGGAACACGGCATCGACACCATCGACCTGCTGGTGGTCAACCTGTACCCGTTTGAAGCCACCGTGGCCAAGCCCGGCTGCACGCTCGAAGACGCGATCGAGAACATCGACATCGGCGGCCCGGCCATGGTGCGCAGCGCGGCCAAGAACTGGAAGGACGTGGGCGTGCTCACTGACGCTTCGCAGTACGCCGTGGCGCTGGCCGAACTCAAGGCCGACGGCAAGCTCAGCGACAAGACCAAGTTCGCGTTCTCGGTGGCCGCGTTCAACCGCATCGCCGACTACGACGGCGCCATCAGCGACTACCTCTCGGCCATCGACTTCGACGCCAGCATCGGCCAGCCCGCGCCCACGCGCTCGCTGTTCCCGGCGCAGAGCAACGGCCGCTTCGTGAAGGTGCAAGACCTGCGCTACGGCGAGAACCCGCACCAGCAGGCCGCGTTCTACCGCGACCTGTACCCGGCGCCCGGTTCGCTCGTGTCGGCCAGGCAGCTGCAGGGCAAGGAACTCAGCTACAACAACATTGCCGACGCCGATGCGGCGTGGGAATGCGTGAAGAGCTTCGACGAGCCGGCCTGCGTGATCGTGAAGCACGCCAACCCCTGCGGCGTGGCCGTGGGCACCGACGCGCTCGAGGCCTACGCCAAGGCCTTCAAGACCGACCCGACCTCGGCCTTCGGCGGCATCATCGCCTTCAACCGCCCCGTCGACCTCGCCACCGCGCAGGCCGTGAACAAGCAGTTCGTCGAAGTGCTGATGGCACCGGGCTACACGCCCGAGGCGCTCGAAGTGTTCCAGGCCACGAAGGCCAAGCTCAACGTGCGCGTGCTCGAGATCGCACTGCCCAAGGGCGGCACCACCGACTGGGACAACGGCCGCAACGCGATGGACGTCAAGCGCGTCGGCTCGGGCCTGCTGATCCAGACCGCCGACAACCACGAGCTGGCACTGGCCGACCTCAAGGTGGTCAGCAAGAAGCAGCCGACGCCGCAACAGCTGCAAGACCTGCTGTTCGCCTGGAAGGTCGCGACGTACGTCAAGAGCAACGCGATCGTGTTCTGCGCCGACGGCATGACGATGGGTGTGGGCGCCGGCCAGATGAGCCGCCTCGACTCCGCGCGCATCGCCAGCATCAAGGCCGAGCACGCGGGCCTGTCGCTGAAGGACACGGCGGTGGCGAGCGACGCCTTCTTCCCGTTCCGCGACGGCCTCGACGTGGTGGTGGATGCGGGCGCGGGCTGCGTCATCCAGCCGGGCGGCTCGATGCGCGACCAGGAAGTGATCGACGCTGCCGATGAGCGCGGCGTGGTGATGGTGCTGTCGGGCGTGCGCCACTTCCGGCACTGAGCCTGCGGCCCCGCGGGGCTTCGCACACAAGGCCAAGGTCGCTCACGCGGCCTTGGCCTTTTTTGTTGCCGTCGTCGTTACTCGTGCGTGCCGAAGCGGTACTTGAGCTGGAAGCTGATCGCGCCGTACAACCGGTTCCTGACCGTCGGCACGTAGGCGATGTTCAGGCCCCAGTTCTTGCCCTCGATGGCAGCGGTCGGAATGATGGCGGGGAACCAGTTGCCGTTGCGATAGTCGGGGTAGCCGTCGAAGCCGCCCACCACCGCGCCGAACTTCACGCCGTAGAACTCGAAGGGCAGGATGTACACGCCGACGTAGTGCGACTGGCGGCGGTTGCTGTTGTGGAAGGTGCCGGCCGTGACGCGGTAGGTGTCGTTCAGCGGGTACTCGAAGCCCAGGCCGGGGTTGGCGTTTTCCAGGCCCTTGCCGCTGTCGAAGTGGGCCGAGTAGAAGCCGGGGTTGACCCAGATGTTCTTCGGCTCGAAAGACTGCGCCAGCGCGAGGCCCGGCAGAAGAAGGGCACTCAGCAGCGGCAGCATGCGCAAGGGGGTCATGGGCGGGGCGTCCTGAAATTGGGTCTGTCTCGCGGCTTCGATGGTGGCCGCGATGACGGCTTCCCTTGGGGCTGCGTGCGCGTGGGATGGGACCCGCGAACGCCGGCGCAATATACACGCGGCAATCACGAAAACGATGACATCGCTCAGGCGGGCCGCGCCAGGTACTTGCGAAACAGCTCGGCCAGCCGCAGCGCCGCCAGCGACAGCGGCTTGCCGCGCGGCGAGACGATGCCCAGCTCCAGCGGCGGCACCGGCATCGCGAGCGGCACGCGCTCCACCATGTCGGCGTAGGGCGGCATCGTGAGCATGCCGGCCGGCCCGACCATCAGCGCGTCGCTGCGGGTCAGCAGGCCCCAGCTCACACCGAACGACGCCACCTCGATGCGGTGCTCCGGCAGCGGCAGGCCCTGTTCGGCGTACTGCTCGAGCAGGAAGGTGTGCTGGCTGCCCGGCGCCAGGTGCATCAGCCATTCGGCGCCCGCCACCTCTTCCCAGCGGGTGGCGCGGTTCAGCGGATGGCCGCGGCGGCAGAGCACCGCCATCTCGATCATGTCGAGCCGCTCGAACGCGAAGTCGGCATCGAGCGCCGCGGCCACCGGGCCGGCCACCGCGAAATCGATCATGCCCTCGCGCAGCAGCGGCAGCACCTGGGGAATCAGGCCGTCGAAGAGCTTGAGCTGCGCATGCGGCATCGCCTTGCGAAAGGCGCGCACGACCTCGGGCAGCACGCCCAGGAACACCATCGGCGTCACCGCGATGGCCACGCGCCCGTGCTGGCTGCCTTGCAGGATGCGGATGTCCTGGCGCGCGAGTTCGAGCTGCTGGTGCGCCAGCCGTGCGCGCACGGTGAGCTGGCGGCCGCACTCGGTGAACTCGATGCCGCGCGAACTGCGCAGCACCAGCTGCGCGTCGACCTCGGCTTCGAGCTCGCGGATCGCCTTGGTCACGGCCGCCTGGCTCAGGTGCAGGCTGCGCGCGGCGGCGCGGATGCTGCCGGTGTCGGCCAGCCGCAGCCAAGCCTTGAGCTGGTGGTCCTTCATGCGGGGCATTCTGCCGGTCGGCGCCACCGGGTGATCCCCAGACAAACACAGGTTGTCATCGCGACAAGCGATTGTCTTTTCCGGCGCGCGGCCGATTCCTAGACTTTGCGCACCGGTCGTCTCATCGTGAGCGGCGGGCTTTTCACAGGAGATACCTTCGTGCCTGCACTGCTGTCATTCGCGTGGACCCGCCGCACCATCCTGGCCGCGCTTGCCGCCGTCGCCCTCGGCGCCTCGGCCCAGTACCCCGAGCGCCCGCTGAAGTTCATCGTGCCGTACGCCGCCGGCTCGGGTGTGGACGTGGCGGTGCGGCCCGTGGCCGACGCGATGGGCCGCGAGCTGGGCCAGGCCCTGGCGGTGGACAACCGCCCCAGCGCCGGCGGCATCGTCGGCACGCAGGCGCTGGCGACCTCCGTACCCGACGGCTACACGGTCGGCTACGGCAACCTCGTCACGCTGAGCATCAACCCGGCCTTCTTCTCGAAGCTGCCGTACGCGCCCGAGAAAGACCTGGTGCCGGTTGGCCTGATCTCGAGCAATGCCTACGTGCTGATCGTGCGCAAGGACCTGCCGGTGCGCAATCTGCAGGAGCTGGTCGCCTATGGCCGCGAGCACCCCGGCAAGCTGTCGGTCGGCTCGCCCGGCATCGGCAGCGCGGGCCACCTGACCGGTGAGCTGCTGAAGGCCGAGACCGGGCTGACGATGGTGCAGGTGCCCTACAAGACCGGCACGCAGGCGGTCGGCGACATGGTCAACGGCCAGCTCGACGTGACCATCGAGAACATCTCGGCGGTGCTGCCGTTCATCCAGCAGGGCCGGGTCAAGGCGATTGCCGTGACGAGCGCCAAGCGCGCCGGCGTGCTGCCCGAGGTGGCGACGGTGGCCGAAAGCGGCGTGCCCGGTTTCGACGTGGTGGCCTGGGGCGCGCTCATGGCGCCGGCCGGCACGCCGCGCAAGACGGTCGACCGGCTCAACACCGCGCTGCGCGCCGCGCTGGCCGACCCGGCCGTGGTCCGGGCCAACGCCGCGCTGTCGATCGAGGCGCTGCCTTCGAGCCCCGAGGAACTCAGTGCGCTGATGAAGCGCGAGAAGCCGCGCTGGGCCGACGCCGTGCGGCGCGCGGGCGTCAAGGGCGACTGAGGCGCAGCCCCGCCACCGATTTCATTTTTCTCAAGGAGACAACGCATGCAACTCTGGCAACTGGAAGCCGCCGACCTGGCGCAGCGCATCAAGGCACGCGAGGTCTCGTGCGTCGACGCGGTGCGCAGCAGCCTGGCGCGGCTCGACGCGGTGAACCCGCAGCTGAACGCCGTGGTCGACCGCTGCGCCGACGAAGCGCTGGGCGCGGCAGCGCAGGCCGACGCGGCGCTGGCGAGCGGTGAAGCGACCGGGCCGCTGCACGGCGTGCCGGTCACCATCAAGGTCAACGTCGACCAGCGCGGCCACGCCACCACCAACGGCGTAGAGGCCTACCGCAGCGTCGTGGCCACGCAAGACAGTCCGGTGGTGGCAAACCTGCAGCGCGCCGGCGCGATCGTGGTCGGCCGCACCAACACGCCCGCGTTCTCGATGCGCTGGTTCACCGACAACGCGGCCCACGGCCGCACGCTGAACCCGCACAACGCCGACGTCACGCCGGGCGGTTCCAGCGGCGGCGCGGCGGCTGCGGTGGCGGTCGGCATCGGCGCCATCGCGCACGGCAACGACCAGGGCGGATCGATCCGCTACCCGGCCTACGCCTGCGGCGTGTATGGCCTGCGCCCGAGCTTCGGACGCGTGCCGGCCTTCAATCCTTCGGGCGGGAGCGAGCGGCCGATGGTGGTCCAGCTCACATCCGTGCAAGGGCCGCTGGCGCGCAGCGTGCGCGACCTGCGGCTGGCCTTCGCCGCGATGGCGCAGCGCGATGTGCGCGACCCGTGGTGGGCGCCCGCGCCGCTGGAGGCTGCGTCGACCGAGCCAGTCAGCGTGGCGCTGTGCACCGAGCTGCCCGGCTACGCCTGCGATCCCGAGGTGGCCGATGCGTTGCAGCGCGCCGCGCGTCGCCTGGAGAGCGCCGGCTACCGCGTCGAGTCTGCGCAGCCGCCGCGCCTGCGCGAGGCGGCCGACCTCTGGTTGTCATTGACGATGGCCGACAGCCGGCTGCTGGTGGAAGAGGCGCTGATGCGCGACGGCGACGACACCATCCGCCAGGCCTACCGCGCCATGGACGCGCACGCGCCGCAGTTCGACACCACAAGCTATATGCGCGCCCTGGCTGCGCGCACGGGCCTGATGCGTGAATGGGCGCTGTTCCTGCAGCGCCATCCGCTGCTGCTGATGCCGGTGTCGTGGCGCCATCCGTTCCCGGTCGACGCCGACCAGCGCGGCAGCGCCGCGATGCGGGAGATCCTGGATGCGCAAAGCCCGCTGCTGGCCACCGCGATCCTGGGCTTGCCGGGACTGTCGGTGCCCATGGGCTTGCGCCACGGTCTGCCCACGGGCGTGCACCTCGTGAGCGACCGTTTTCGCGAAGACCTGTGCCTGGCCGCGGCCGAAGTGCTCGAAGCCGAGGCCGGGCCGGTGGCCGTGGTCGACCCCGCCTGAGCGGGGAGGGCGCGCCTCAGCGCTTGCTGAAGATCTCGCGTGCCGCCGCGATGGTGGCTGCGATGTCGTCCTCGCTGTGCGCGGCGCTCACGAAGCCTGCTTCGTAGAGTGCGGGCGCGATGTACACGCCGCGGTCGAGCAGGCCGTGGAACAGCGCATTGAACTGCGCGTTGTCGGTGGTCATCACCGTCGCGTAGTTCTGCGGCAGCTCGTTCATGAGGAAGAAGCCGAACATGCCGCCTTCGCTGTCGGCGTTGAAGGGCTGGCCTTCGGCGGCTGCGGCGGCCTTGAGGCCGTCGACCAGCGTGCGGGTCTTCTTCGCCAGCGCTTCGTAGAAGCCGGGCTTCGAGATTTCCTTCAGCGTGGCCAGGCCGCAGGCCGTGGCCACCGGGTTGCCCGAGAGCGTGCCGGCCTGGTAGACCGGGCCGAGCGGCGCGAGCTGTTCCATGATGGCGCGCGGGCCGCCGAAGGCCGCCAGCGGCATGCCGCCGCCGATCACCTTGCCGAGCACCGTGAGGTCGGGCGTGACGCCCAGCACGCCTTGCGCGCCGTGCAGGCCGACGCGGAAGCCCGTCATCACCTCGTCGAAGATCAGCAGCGCGCCGTGCTGCGTGCACAGCTCGCGGCAGCGCTTCGCGAAGGCGGGCGTGGCGCGCACGAAGTTCATGTTGCCGGCGATCGCCTCGATCATCAGGCAGGCGATGTCCTTGCCGTGCAGCGCGAAGGCTTCGTCGAGCTGCTGCAGGTTGTTGTACTCGAGCACGAGCGTGTGCTGCACCACCTCGGGCGGCACGCCGGCCGAGGTCGGGTTGCCGAAGGTGGCGAGGCCGGAACCGGCCTTCACGAGCAGCGCGTCGGCATGGCCGTGGTAGCAGCCTTCGAACTTGAGGATGGTCTTGCGGCCGGTGGCGCCGCGCGCCAGGCGCAGCGCGCTCATGGCGGCTTCGGTGCCCGAGCTCACGAGGCGCACCATTTCCATCGACGGCACCAGGGCCAGGATGGCTTCGGCCAGCTCGATCTCGCGCTCGGTCGGCGCGCCGTACGAGAAGCCTTCGAGCACGGCCTTCTGGACCGCCTCGACCACGGCCGGGTGGCCGTGGCCCAGGATCATCGGGCCCCAGGAGCCGATGTAGTCGATGTAGCGCTTGTCGTTGGCGTCCCAGAAATAGGCGCCTTGCGCGCGCTGGATGAAACGGGGCGTGCCGCCGACGGCCTTGAAGGCGCGCACGGGCGAGTTCACGCCGCCGGGGATCACGGCGCGGGCGCGCTCGAAAAGAAGGTCGTTCTGGTCAGTCATCAATCAGTGTCGCGTGTCGTGCGGGGGTAAAGCGAAATCGGGAGGGGCATCGGGTTCGTCGTCATCGTCTTCGTCGTCCTCGGGTTCGGCCCAGAACAGGCGGTCGGGCAGCACGTGGCCCATGCCGGGGCGAAAGCCCGCGTCGAGGCAGCGGTCCATGTAAGCGAGCGCTTCGCTCGTGGCGGCGACGAGGTCGGTGCCGCTGGCCAGCAGGGCCGCGAGCGCGGCCGAGAGCGTGTCGCCAGCGCCGGCAAAGACGGCTTCGAGCCGTTCGTACTTCTCGCTGACCAGCACCGACTGCGGCGAGGCCAGCACGTTGTCGATGAACTGGTCGGGCAGCACCATGCCGGTGACCAGGGTGTAGGGCACGCCGAACTCGCCGGCGGCCTTGGCGATGTCGCGCGCGCTGGGCGGGCGCTCGCCGCTCCAGTCGGGCAGCAGCCAGCGCCACAGGGTGCTGTGGTTTCCAACCAACACCGTGGTCTGGGGCAGCACGAGGTCGCGAAAAGCGTCGTGATAGGCCTCGATCAGGTTCTCGTCCCACCACGACAGGTTGGGCATGTAGGCCACCACGGGCACGTCGGGATAGTCGGCGGCCGTTTCGGCGATGGTGCTCAGCGCCTCGGGCGTGCCGGCAAAGCCGACCTTGATCAGCTGGACCTCGACGTCTTCCAGGATGGCGCGCGCCTGCTCGGCCACGGCCTCTTCCTCGAAGGCGAAGTGGTCGAAAATTTCGGCCGTGTCGCGGGCGTAGGCGCCCGTCACCACCGGCAGGATGTGAGCGCCCACCGATCCCATGGCCAGTGCGTCGGCGCCCAGGCCACCCGCGCCGCTGGGGTCGCTGGCGTTGAACACCAGCACGCAAGGGGGATTCAGGTCGCGTTCGCTCAGCGCCTCGTCGTCCTGCGGGGGGTCGTTAAGATCGCCCGGGTTACGGGCGTTCTCGTCTGGATGTAAGTAGATGGTCATACGCCTGGCGAAATCCCCTGGATGGTGGCATAGGCGCGACGTTTACCGTCTGCCAGTGAGATACGCATAGATACACTCGTTGCATTTAATGAACAAGGACTTTAAGCTCCGATGAACACGAAAACTTGGATGTGCCTGATTTGTGGGTGGATCTATGACGAAGCGGTTGGTGTACCGGAAGACGGCATCGCGGCAGGCACGGCCTGGGCCGAGGTGCCGATGAACTGGACCTGTCCTGAGTGCGGTGCGCGCAAGGAAGACTTCGAAATGGTTGAGATCTGACAAGCATGGCATAGGGCTACGCGATCTGCGTCGATGTTCGGCGCGGCGGGCATCCAAGTCTCTGATGAGCAGGAGCGATTGCAATGAGCCCGAATGGATCTGGTTACAAGGTGCTGGTCATCGACGACAGCAACACCATCCGGCGCAGTGCCGAGATTTTTTTGAAGCAGGGTGGGCACGAGGTTCTTCTCGCGGAAGACGGCTTCGACGCGCTCTCCAAGGTTAACGACCACAAGCCTCACCTGATTTTCTGCGACATCCTGATGCCTCGTCTCGACGGCTATCAGACCTGCGCCATCATCAAGCGCAACGCACATTTCTCCAATGTCCCGGTCGTCATGCTGTCTTCGAAAGACGGCGTATTCGACAAGGCCCGCGGCCGCATGGTCGGGTCCCAGGACTATCTCACCAAGCCGTTCACCAAAGACCAGCTGCTGCAGGCCGTGCAGCAGTTTGGCATTGTTCAACAGGAAGTGCAGTAATGCCGATTCGAAAAATCCTCGTCGTCGACGACTCCAAGACGGAACTGATGTTCCTGACCGACCTCCTCCAGAAGAACGGTTTCTCCGTGAAGACGGCTGAAAACGCCGACGACGCGATGCGCCGCCTCGAGGAAGACCACCCCGACCTGATCCTCATGGACGTGGTCATGCCCGGCCAGAACGGCTTCCAGCTCACGCGCGCCATCGCCCGCGACCCGAAGTACGCCGCCATCCCGATCATCCTGTGCACCAGCAAGAACCAGGAAACCGATCGTGTCTGGGGCATGCGCCAGGGCGCACGCGACTACATCGTGAAGCCGGTCAACGCGGCCGACCTGATGTCCAAGATCAGCGCGCTCGCCTGACCGGGAACCTGCGTACGCCATGGCGAATCGCGACGCGCTCCGCGCCTTCCAGTCCCGGCTTGCGAGCCGCCTCCAGGCCGCGCGCACCACGGGCGTGGCTGCGAACTGGCTGGCGGTCGAGGCGGGCGAGGGCAAGTACCTCTTTCCGCTGGCGCACGCCGGCGAAATCTTTCCCTGGACGCCGCCTCAGCCCGTGCCCTACACGGAGCCCTGGTTCCTCGGCGTCTCCAACCTGCGCGGCGGCTTGTACGGCGTCGTGCAGCTGTCGGCGTTCGCGTCCGGTGCGCCGGGCGCACCCGCCGCGACCGAGGCGGCACGCATGCAATCGCGGCTCGTGGCATTCAACGAGCTGCTCGAAGTCAACTGCGCATTGCTGGTCGATCGACTGGCGGGGTTGCGGGGTACGGAGGCCTTCACGGCCGCCGACGCCCCGGGCGCAGACGCACCTGCCTGGCATGGGCATCTGTACACCGACGCAGCAGGGGAGCGCTGGCAGGAAGTCAACCTGCAGGCGCTTTCGCAGCAACCCCAGTTTTTGAGTATTGGTGCGTAGTGCTTCGGCACATGGCACTGGCAACCACCTGAAGGACCGACCGTGAGCTCGATCGCCGACAAGTTCAAGAAATTACTCCCCGCGAACAACGGGAACGACAAGGCCCGCGTCGACGGCTCCGGTTCGATATCGCTCGACGATGTCGACACGGTTCAGGTTCCGGACGAAAAAACGATCCGCCTCGCCAAAAAGGGCGACGGCGTTTCGGCGTCTGCCGCCGTGACCGACACCGGCTTCGGTGGCATCGACGCACTGGGCGATCCCGCCTCCGTCGAGGCCGCCAACGCAGCCACGCTCGAAGCGGCCCCGCTGGCCGGCGTCACGGGCGGCGGCATGGGCGCCAACCCCGCCAAACAGCAGCGCGTGCTGGCGATCCTGCTGGCCATCGTGGTGCTGGCACTGTTGCTGGTGGCCGGTTCCGCCATTCTTCGCGCGGAACGTCTGGCGCAGCAGGTGGCGGCCACCGGCCAGTCGCTGATGCAGTCGCAGCGTCTGGCGAAATCGATCTCGCAGGCCCTCGTCGGCAGCGCCTCGGCGTTCGTCGAAGTGAAGGACAGCGCCGACGACCTCTCGCGCCGCGTGCAGGGCCTGACCAACGGCGATGACGCCTTGCGCCTGGAAGCCGTCGGCAACCAGTACGACGAGGAAATGAACAAGATCAACCCGCTGGTCGCCCGCGCCGACACCAGCGCCAAGGCCGTGCTGGCCCAGCGCCAGATCCTGACGCAGGTGGGTGCCGCCTTGCGCGACATCAACCAGCAGTCGTCCACGCTGCTCGAAATGACGGAAACCGTCGCGTCGCTGAAGATGCAGCAGAACGCCACGCTGCCTGAAATCTCGGCCGCCGGCCAGCTCGTGATGCTGACGCAGCGCATCGGCAAGTCGACCAACGAGTTCTTCACGGTCGAGGGTGTGAACCCCGACGCCGTGTTCCTGCTGGGCAAGGACCTGAACACCTTCCAGGAAACCACGCGCGGTCTGCTCGACGGCAATGCGCAGCAGCGCTTCCCCGGTTCGAAAGACCCGCAGACGCGCCAGCAGCTCGAAGCCATTCTGAAGACCTACGAACAGATGCGCACGCAGGCTTCCGCCATTCTGGGCAACCTGCAAGGTCTGGTGGCCGCGCGCGAAGCGCAGGCGTCCATCCTGACCGACAGCGAGCCGCTGCGTAAGTCGCTCGGCGACCTGCAAGAGAAGCTCTCGGCCCGCACCGGCCTGGGCGCCGGCACCATCGTGCTGCTGTTCGTGCTGTCGCTGGCCGCCCTGGCTCTGGCCGGCGCCATCGGTTTCGTGCAGGTGCGCGAAGGCCGCGAACGCGCTGCCGTCGCCGAACGCGAACGTCTGGCTGCCGAACAGGCGTCCGACGAGGCCGGCCGCGTGAACAACGCCAACCAGGCCGCCATTCTTCGGCTGATGAACGAACTGCAGACAGTGGCCGAAGGCGACCTGACGCAGGAAGCCACCGTGACCGAGGACATCACCGGCGCCATCGCCGACTCGGTGAACTACACGGTGGAAGAACTGCGTTTGCTGGTGGGCAACGTGCAGAACACGGCGACCCGCGTGGCGCAGACGACGTCGCAGGTGGAAAGCACCTCGACCGAGCTGCTGGCCGCCTCGACCGAACAGCTGCGCGAGATTCGCGAAACCGGCCAGTCGGTGCTGACCATGGCCGAGCGAATCAACGGCGTGTCCACGCAAGCGCAAGAGTCCGCCACGGTGGCGCGCCAGTCGCTGCAGGCTGCGTCGTCGGGTCTGCAGGCCGTGCAGAACGCCATCGGCGGTATGAACTCCATTCGCGACCAGATCCAGGAAACTTCCAAGCGGATCAAGCGCCTCGGCGAATCGTCGCAAGAGATTGGCGAAATCACCGAGCTGATCTCGGACATTACCGAACAGACCAACGTGCTGGCCCTGAACGCCGCCATCCAGGCCGCATCCGCCGGTGAAGCCGGCCGAGGCTTCTCGGTGGTGGCGGAAGAAGTTCAGCGACTGGCCGAACGCTCCGCAGATGCCACGCGCCAGATTTCGGCGCTGGTGAAGGCGATTCAGACCGACACGCAGGATGCGGTGGGCGCCATGGAGCGTTCCACGCAAGGTGTGGTCGAAGGGGCAAAGCTGTCCGACAACGCGGGTACCGCACTGTCCGAGATTGACCGCGTGTCGCGCCGACTCGCTGACCTCATTGAGCAGATTTCGCAGTCCGCCTCCCGCGAGGCCGATTCGGCCAACGTGGTGGCCGCCAACATCCAGCACATTTTTGCCGTGACGGAACAGACCGGAGAAGGCACGCGGACCACGGCCCAGCAGGTGCGCGAGCTCTCGCAGATGGCCGAAGAACTGCGTCGCTCGGTCGCCCGTTTCAAGATTGCGTAATGAAGCTCTCCCCCAGCCTTCGCGCACTTCGTGTCGCTTCGGCAACCCCCTTCCGGGGGCGACACCAGCGGCCCGGCAAAGCCGGTTCCGCGGTGTCCCTTGAAGTGGCTGCGACGGTTGGATGCATTGAGGGCGCATGGCGCCCAGTGAAAAACTGACAGATACAGAACGGCGAGCAATCAACGTGTCGATTCAAACCCCTGCCACGGCCCCCCTCGCCGGCAACATGCCGGCCACCGAAGACCTCGGGCCGCTGGCCTGGGTGCTGGGAGAAATCCAGAAATCCCTCGACGGTGTCGGCAAGTCGCTGCGGCGTTTCGTGCGCGACGTGGGCAGTGCCACGGAGCCCGAGAGCGGCCCGCTGCAGATGGCCCGCCAGCAACTGCACCAGGCCGTCGGCGCGCTGCAGATGGTCGGCCACAGCTCGCCCGCCTTGGTGCTCGGCACCATCGAATTCGCGGTGCAGGGCTTTATCGCTGAACCGCAGCGCTGCACCGAAAGTGCCGTGCACAAGATCGAGCGTGCCGGCTTTGCCGTCACCGATTTCCTCAGCGCACTGCTGGCCGGCAAGGCCGTGTCGTCGGTGGCGCTGTTCCCGCAGTACCGCGACGTGCTGGAGCTGGGCGGCAATGAGCGCGTCCACCCGGCAGACCTGTGGAGCACCGCATGGCGCTGGGTCGAGGTCAAGCCTGCCTTCACGCAGGCGGCACTGGCCTACGACCCGTCCGTGCGTTCGCGGCTCGACCGCGAAGTGCTGCAGCTGGTCAAGAGCAGCGATCCGCAGGCCGCACGCCGGCTGCATGCGCTGTGCCTGGGGCTCGGCCGCGGTGCGCTGCTGCCGCGCGTCGCGAGCTTCTGGACGTTGGCCGCGGGCTTCTTCGAAGCCCTCGCGCTGGGCCTGATTCCCTTCGACACCTACGTCAAGCGCGCGGCCTCGCGCGTGCTGCTGCAGTACGCCACGCTGGCGCGCGGCGACAGCGTGGTGTCCGACCGCCTCGGTCAGGACCTGCTGTTCTTCTGCGCCCAGGCCGTGCCCGGCGCGCAGGACGACGCCGCCACGCTGCGCACCGTGCGCAGTGCCTGGGGCGTCACGCAGGAGCCGAGTGTCGACTACACCGTGGTGCAGTTCGGCCGCTTCGATCCGCTGGTGCTCTCGCAAGCGCGCAAGCGCATCGAGACCGCCAAGGAAATGTGGTCGGCGCTCTCGGGCGGCGACATCACGCGCACGCGGCAGGTGGCCGACACCTTCGCGCAGCTCGGCGAATCGCTGCACAAGCTGCACCCGCCGAGCCAGCCGATGGTGCAGGCGCTGACGCACGCCGTGGATGCCTCGGTGCGTTCCGGCCAGCCGCCCGACACCGAACTGGCGATGGAAGTCGCCACCTCGGTGCTGTACCTCGAAGCTGCGCTCGAAGACCTCGACCCCAGCGACCCGCAACTCACCGCCCGCACGCTGCAGCTGGCCGGCCGCATCGAACGTGTGCGCGACGGCGGCCGTTCCGAGCCGCTCGAGCCGTGGATGGAGGACCTGTACCGCCGCGTCAGCGACCGCCAGACCATGGGCACCGTCGTCGACGAGCTGCGCAGCCACCTGAGCGAACTCGAGAAGTCGCTCGACCAGTATTTCCGCCGCCCGGCCGAAAAGCCGCTGCTGCGCACCGTGCCCACCCAGCTCATGCAGATGCGCGGTGTGTTCTCGGTGCTGGGGCTCGAACAGGCCGCGCACACCGTGCAGCGCATGCGCGACGACGTCGAGCAGATGCTGCAGGCCAACCGCTCGCCCGTCGAGGAAATGGCCACTTTCGACGCGCTCGGCAACAACCTGGGCGCGCTGGGTTTCCTCATCGACATGCTGGGCTACCAGCCCGCACTGGCCAAGCGCCTGTTCGTGTTCGACGCTGAAGCCGGCGAACTCAAGCCGCTGATGGGCCGTCACGCCACCGATGCTGCGGCCCCGGCCGAAGGCGTCGCCGCGCCGGCCGCCGAGCCCGTGCTCAGCATCGAGGAAGTCGACGCGCAGATCGCCTCCAAGCTCGCCGCGCTCGCCACGCCCAACCGCAAGACCAAGCCGTCGCCGCTCGAAGAATTCAGCCGCAAGGCCGAGAGCTGGACCACCAAGATCAGCGGCCCGTCGGCGCTGCCCGACACCGAGGTCACCGAGCTCGAAGAAGACGACCTGCAGAACATCTTCCTGGACGAAGCCCGCGAAGTGGTGGGCAACGGCCTGGCCGCCATCACCGCGCTTGGCAACCGTCCTGGCGACACCGAAGAGCTCACCATCCTGCGCCGCGCGTTCCACACGCTCAAGGGCAGCTCGCGCATGGTCGGCCTCACCGACTTCGGCGATGCCGCCTGGTCGCTCGAACAGGTGGTCAACACCTGGCTGGCCGACCAGCGCGACGCCACACCCGAGCTGCTGTCGAGCACCGAGCGCATGCTGCGCGATTTCAGCCAGTGGGTCGAAGCCATCGCCGCCGGCGATGCAGGCACCTGGCATTCGGCGCCGTTCAGCCGCGTGGCCAATGCGTTGCTGGCCGGCGAGCCCGTGCCCGCACCGGTGCGCGTGGCCGACGCCGAAGCGCTCGCGGTCGCTGCGCGTCACATTGCCGCGGAATCGGCGCCGATCCCGCTGCCTGAACTGCCCGATCTGTCGCTGACTCCGCCAGCCGTTGCCGCCCCGGACGCCACGCTGGACTTCTCCGACTGGCAAGAAGCGCAACAGGCGCCAGCCGAGTCCGCCACGCCCGAGCCCGACGACGACTTCGCCTCCACCGATTTCGTCGACTTCGAAGCCAAGCAAAACACCGCGCCTGCACCGCTCGAAGCGCTGCCCAGCGGGGATGATTTCGATTTTCTCGCGCCCCCGAAGACCCTCGCACCTGTCGAGCCCGTCGTGTCGCACGTCGAGCCGGAGCCTGCCGTGGAGATCGAGGCGACGGTGCCGACCGCATCGGGCCTGCCCGATCTCGAATGGGCGCCCGAGCCGCTGCCGCTGGCTGCTGCTGAGCCTGTCGCCGAGACGGTGGCATCTGTCGAGGTCATCGAAGCCGCCGAAGAACTGCCAGCGCTGGAAGTGCCGGCTGAACTGCAGCCGGAACCGGAACCTGTGTCGGCGGCCGTCGAAGTCGCACCCGAGGCGCCCGTCGTCGTCGAAGCGCTGCCCGCAGCCGTCGTTGCCGAACCGGAACCCGAGCCCGTGCTGGCCGAGGCCGTGGCCGAGCCCGAATCCTCCGCCACACCGAGCGCCGAAGACCAGGTCAAGGTCATCGGTCCGCTGCGCATCGGCATCGCGCTCTACAACGTCTACCTCAACGAAGCCGACGAATGGTCCCGCCAGCTGGCGACCGATGTCGGTGAATGGGCGCTCGAAACCCACGAGCGCCTGCCCGACTCGACCATCGCGCTGGCCCACTCGCTGGCCGGCAGCTCGGCCACCGTCGGTTTCCACAGCCTCTCGGGCATGGCCCGCCTGCTCGAATCCGCGCTGCAGCATCTGCAGATGCAGGGCAGCGGCACGCGCGAACAGGGCGTGGTGCTGGTCGCCGCGGCCGATGAGCTGCGTCGCCTGTTGCACCAGTTCGCAGTCGGCTTCCTGCGCGACCCGTCCGAAGCGACGTTGCAAGCGCTGCGCGAAATCGCCGCCGCGCCGATGCCGCCCGAAATCGCCGCGGCCCGCTTCGAGACGCTGATCCCGAAGCAGATCGTGGCCAATGACGCCTTTGCCGATGTGGCACTGGACGACAACGAAGACGCCATCGACCTGGCCGATGCGGTCGACGTCGACCTGTTCCCGATCTTCGAGGAAGAGGCCGCCGAACTGATGCCCCAGCTGGGCGAGGCGCTGCGCCAGTGGTCGCACCACCCCGACGATGCTGCGCCGCGTGCCTCGGTGCTGCGCACGCTGCACACGCTCAAGGGCAGTGCACGGCTCGCCGGCGCCATGCGTCTGGGCGAGCGTGCGCACCGCATGGAGTCCGAGATCGAACTCCTGGGCTCCCAGGGGGCCGAGCGGGCCGACATCGAGAAGCTGCTGGCCCGCCTCGACACGCTGCAGCACACCTTCGACGCCCTGCGCGCGGCCGACGATGCCGCTCAGGTCGAGGTGGCCCAGCTGATCGCGACCGCCAGCCCGACCGCACCCGCCATCCAGCGCGTGCAGCTCGCGCCCGAAACCCTGGTGTCGGCGAACGACGACCAGGCAGAGGCCGCTGCCGATGGGGCACCGGCGGAGCCCACCGCCCCACTGTCCTCGCTGCCGCGCCCTGCGACGGCCATGCTCGCGCCGTTGCGTGCGGCATCGAGCCAGGCGGTGCGCATCCGCACCCAGCTGCTCGACCGCCTCGTGGCGCAGACCGGCGAGGTCATCATCACGCGCTCGCGGCTCGAAGCCGAACTGGGTCAGCTGCGCGGCTCGCTCGCCGACCTCACGGGCAACCTGGACCGCCTGCGCCAGCAACTGCGCGACATCGAAGTGCAGGCCGAAAGCCAGATGCAGTCGCGCCTGGCGCAAGCCAAGGACTCGCAGCAGAGCTTCGACCCGCTCGAGTTCGACCGCTTCACCCGCGTACAGGAACTCACGCGCATGATGGCCGAGTCGGTGAACGACGTGGCCACCGTGCAGCGCACCTTGCAGAAGACCGTGCAGGCCACGGAAGACGACCTGAGCGTGCAGGCACGCCAGACCCGTGAACTGCAGCGCGGCCTGCTGCGCACGCGCATGGTGGAGTTCGAAGGCATCTCCGACCGCCTGTACCGCGTGGTGCGCCAGGCCTCGAAGGACACCGGCAAGCAAGTGCGCCTGGACATCGTCGGCGGCTCCATCGAAATGGACCGCGGCGTGCTCGACCGCATGACGCCCGCCTTCGAACACCTGCTGCGCAACTGCGTGGCGCACGGCATCGAAGACGCGGCGGTGCGCGAGGCGTCCGGCAAGGACGCCAGCGGTCTCATCGTCATCGACCTGCACCACGAAGGCAACGACGTGTCGGTGAGCTTCCGCGACGACGGCGCCGGCCTCGACCAGAAGCGCATCGCCGAACGCGCCCGCGCGCTCGGCCTGCTCGGTCACGACCAGGACCTGTCGCCCGAAGAAGCCACCGAGCTGATCTTCAAGCCCGGCTTCTCGACGGCAGGGCAGGTGTCCGAACTGGCCGGCCGCGGCATCGGCATGGACGTGGTGCGCGCGCAGATCGCCGCCATCGGCGGCCGCATCGAAACGCACAGCACGCCGGGCCAGGGCACCACCTTCAAGCTGGTGCTGCCGCTGACCACCGCCGTGACGCACGTGGTCATGCTGCGTGCGGGCGAGGTGTCGATCGGCGTGCCGTCGAACCTCGTGGAACTCGTGCAGCGCGTGAGCGGTGCCGATCTCGAGGCCGCCTACCTGAACCACAGCTTTGCCTTCGGCAGCGAGCAGGTGCCGTTCTACTGGGCTGGTGCGCTGCTGCAGCATTCGATTCGCAGCGAGCACGCCGCCACCAAGAACAACACGCTGGTGATCGTGCGAAGCGCGGCGCAGCGCGTCGCCCTGCATGTGGACGAAGTGCTGGGCAACCAGGAAGTCGTGGTCAAGAACCTCGGCCCGCAGCTCGCGCGGCTGCCCGGCCTGGCCGGCATCTCGGTGCTGGCTTCGGGCGCGGTGGCACTCATCTACAACCCGGTGGCGCTGGCTGCAGTGCACGGTGATCAGGCGCGTGCGCGCCAGACCGCTGCGCTGGCCGCACCGACGCACGCAACGTCGGCAGACGCCGGTGCGCCGCAAACCCCCGCGGCTTTTGCTCCGGTGGTGCCGCAGGTGCCGCTCGTGCTGGTGGTGGACGACTCCATCACCGTGCGCCGCGTCACGCAGCGTCTGCTGCAGCGCGAAGGCTATCGCGTGTCGCTCGCGGCCGACGGCCTGCAGGCGCTCGAACGGCTGCAGCAGGAGCGCCCGGCCGTGGTGCTGTCGGACATCGAGATGCCGCGCATGGACGGCTTCGACCTGGCCCGCAACATCCGCGCCGACACCGCGCTGGCCGAGCTGCCGATCATCATGATCACCTCGCGCATCGCCGAAAAGCACCGCGAGTACGCGCGCGACCTGGGCGTGAACCACTACCTCGGCAAGCCGTACTCGGAAGAGGAACTGCTGCGCCTGGTGCGTGCGTACACGAGCGAGCCGGCGCTGGCAGCAGCAGCCTGACCTGAGCCGCGGCCGGTCTTCTGACGCTCAGGGCGCGCGCAGCGCCTTGCGCACCAGACCGACCTGCCGCGCGCACGCCATCTGGGTCATCAGCGAGGTGACCTGACGGCGCACCGTGTGACCGACACGCCTTGCAAAAATCGCATCCTGCGTGGGTGACGGGCCCACCCTGAGCGCGGTCGGCACGCGTGTCTCGGCGGGCGTGATGCCAAGCCGGCGAGACGTCGTTCCACTGGAAATTCAGCAACTCGCTGCTGCCGTCGATCAGGATCAGCGTGGCGCTGCCGCCGCCGCTCAGCTGCTGCATGCCTTCGAGGCGCGCCGTCCCGGGTGGCTCCCGACCGCTCAGGTGCGCGATGGCATCGGGCTTCATTGCAACCCCTTCCCGCCAGGCGGGCGCCCGCGTCGCCGGGTGTCAACGCGCGCTGCGGCCCTTCTTCTTATCGCGACCGGCCATGGCCGCGCATCGTGCATTTACACGATGCGCCGTGCAGAACGCCCTCCCACACTGCCCAGAACCCGGATTCGCTGTCAGGCGAACGGGGTGCTCGACACACAACCCGGAGGAAAAAACCATGCAAGTTCGTTGGACCAGAGGGGCCGTTCCGTTGGCCTGCGCAAGCTTCCTGTTGGCACTGTCTGCCTGTGGCGGAGGAGGCAGTGGGGGTGGCGGAGGGGGCGGCTTTCCGTTCGGCCTCGGGGGCGCCGGGCCGGGCACCAACCCACCGGCGACAACGCCGGGCGAGGTCACCGTTTCCGGCAAGGTGATGGTGGTCGGCCCGGTGAGCGGCGCGCTGGTCTGCGTGGACCGCAACCTCAACGGCACTTGCGACGAAGGCGAGCCCGTCGCTGCTGCCAAGACCGGCGAAGACGGCGCCTACAGCTTCGGCTACACGCCGGCCGACGAGGCTGCCGCGACCGAACTCGCCGCCGCGCCGCTGTTGGCGCAGGTGGATGGCGACAACCCCTCGCTGCCGGCGTTCAAAAAGGCCTTTGCCCTGAGCGCACCGGCGGGCCACCGCGCGCAGGTCAATCCGCTGACCACGCTGCTGCAGGCCGGCATCGCGTCGGGCCTCACGCCCGAGCGGGCCGAGGCACTGGTGCTGCTGCAACTGGGGCTGCCCGAGGTCGCGCAGCTGTACGACTACCAGGGCGTGGCGGTGACCGACGGTGGCCGTTTCGAGGACAACGCCTTCAGCGCCGCGCTGATCGTGGCCGATGCGCTGGACCAAGGGGTCAAGCTGCGCCTGCTCGATCCGGCCACCGTCGCGCCGTCGGCCTCGGACCAGTTGGCGCGACTGGATTTCACGAAGTTCGATCAGTACATTGCCCGGACCTACCCGACCGATGGCGTGCCCGATGCGGCCACCGGCAAGGTCAAGCTCACCGACCGGCGCGAAGGCCAGACCGCCGGCGCACCGGCCACGCACGACACGCTCTACGGCGCCTACCTGCAGCTGGGGCCCAACGGCTGGGTGCGTTGCGACGAGAACTCGGGCTTCACCAGCACCCTGGGCACGCCGAGCCGCAGCGAGTACTGCGGGGGCACCTCGGTCAGCCTGGGCCATTCGGTGTCGACCGACATCGCCGGCCGCAAGATGGCAGAAGTGGTGGCCGAGATGCAGGCGGCCGATGGCAACAGCATCTTCGGCGTCGCGCCGGCGGTCGCCTTTGGCAACCAGGACCCCACCTTCCCGGCCGGATCGATGCTGCGCTATCGCCGGGGCCTGGAGCTGACGCAGCCCTATTCGATCAACCTGCCCGGCGACAAGACCAACTTCGCGACGCTCGAGGCGTTGATTGCGGCGTACCCGGCCGCCAGCGTCGGCCTGCCCGCTGGCTCGGGCACCAACAGCCTGGGGCTGATGGACGACCAGCAGGCCCAGAACCTGCGCTTTGCATTCACCAGTGCCAGCACCGTGCAGTACTACGGCTGCACGTTCCACCCCGCCACCAACACCTTCGACACCTGCGCGGCCGCCGGCACCGGCACGGTGGAAATCCGCACGGTGGGCGGTGCGCGCGTGATGGTCTTCGACGGCGGCCGTCCGCCGAGCACCGTGCGCACGCTGCGCAGCTTCGGCGAGTACGGCGGGGCGGTCTACGTGGCGCGCGGCGTCAAGCCCGACACGCGCTACAACGTCGGCACGTCGCGCCGCCTGAACGGCGTGGCCTGGGAGGCGATGAAGCCCCGGCTGGGCATCACGGCGGGTGGTGCGCCATGAAGCGCGCCCTGCGGATGCTGTGCGCGGCCGGTGCTGCCGCGCTGGCGGCCGGCGGGGCCGCGGCCCAGACGCCCGATGGGTTGGAGGGCGAATGGAAGGCGCGCATCACGGTCAAGAGCGGTCGCCAGGTCGATGCGGACCTGCAGCTGCAGGCCACGGGTGGAACGTGGCGGACGCTGTTCCAGAACCCCAATGACCCCTGCGTCGGCATCCCGACACCAATGCAGTGGCGGCGCCTGGAAAGCGGCGCCTACGAGCTGAACTTCCAGCCCAGCAAGACCCTCACCGGCTGCCGCGACACCCTCATCACCTTCCAGCGTGTCGACGCGACCACGCTCAAGGGGACGTCCGACGCGGGCGCGGAGATCGTACTGACGCGCCGTTGAGCAGCAACGCCTGTGCGGCGGCGCGTGCCGTCGCATACCGCTGCATCGTCTTCTCCCGCGCCTCCGCGTGGTCCACCACTGGCTTCGGGTAGTTCTCGCCCAGCTTGACGCCCGCCGCCTCCAGCTCGACGGGCGTGGCCATCCACGGCGCGTGGATCGCCACGTTCGACAGGCCCGCGAGCTGCGGCAGGTAGCGGCGGATGAACTTGCCTTCGGGGTCGAAGCGTTCGCTCTGCGTCACCGGGTTGAAGATGCGGAAGTAGGGCTGGGCGTCGCAGCCGGTCGAGCTGGCCCACTGCCAGCCGCCGTTGTTCGAGGCCAGCTCGAAGTCGTTGAGGTGCTCCGCAAAGTAGCGCTCGCCGCGCCGCCAGTCCAGCCCCAGGTCCTTGCACAGGAAGCTCGCGACCACCATGCGCAGCCGGTTGTGCATGTAGCCGCTCTGCCGGATCTGCAGCATCGCGGCATCGACCAGCGGGTAGCCGGTGCGGCCCTCGCACCAGGCGTCGAACAGCTGGTCGGCGTGCTTGCCGTGTTGCCAGGCGATCTTGTCGTACTCGGGGCGGAAGCTCTTCGACTCGCCGTTCGCGTGCACATGCGGAAAGTGCGCCAGGATCTGGAAGTAGAAGTCGCGCCAGACCAGCTCGCTGAGCCAGGTCGCGGCCCCGGTGTTGCCCTGCAGCGCGAGCTGGTGCGCCACGCTGGCCAGCTGGCGGATCGACACCGTGCCGAAGCGCAGATGCACGCCCATGTAGCTCGGGCCGCGCACGGCCGGGAAGTTGCGCGCCTCGTCGTAGCGGTCGATGCGTTCGAAAAAATCTTCGAACAGCGCGCCCGCGCCGCGCGTGCCGGTGGGGATCTCCAGCGTCTGGAGGTTGGTGCTTTCAAAACCGATCTCGCCCAGCGTGGGCACCGGCCCGCCCAGTGCCGGGGGCGGCGGCGCCAGCGCGTCGGCGTGGCTGCGCACGGGGTACGACTTCAGGAAGAACGAATCCACCTTCGCCAGCCAGGCTCGCTTGTACGGCGTGAACACCGTGTAGGGCAGGCCGGCCTTGGTCATGACCTCATCGCGGTCGAAGACCGTGCTGTCCTTGAAGGTGTGGAAGCTGATGCCCGTATTGGCCAGCGCGCCGAGCACGCGGGCGTCGCGCGCCAGGGCGTCGGGCTCGTCGTCGCGGTTGGCGAACACCGCCTGCACGTCGAGCGTGTGGGCCAGCGCCGGAATCTCTTCGGCGGCCACGGCATGTCGCACGATGAGCCCGCTGCCCAGGCCGCGCAGCTCGGCTTCGAGCGCCACCAGCGACTCGCGGATGAATTCGACCCGCCGGTCCGCGCGGGGCAGGGCGTCCAGAAGGGCCCGGTCGAACACGAAAACGCACACCACCTGCCGGCAGGCCCGCAACGCCCGGTACAGCGCCGCGTTGTCGTCCACCCGGAGGTCCCGGCGAAACCACATGAGCCCTTTGGGATAGGTCTTATCGACGGCCAGTAAAATCGGGGGCATATGGCTGCCGATTCTGCCCCGATGAACCTGACGCATCACTTTCTGATCGCGATGCCGGGGATGGAAGACAAAACTTTCAACCGCAGCGTCGTTTACCTCTGCGAACACAGCGAGCGCGGCGCGCTCGGGCTGGTCATCAACAAACCCAGCGACATCAACCTCAAGGTGCTGTTCGAAAAAATCGAGCTTCACCTGGCCCGCCCCGAGCTGGGCGACGCCCCCGTTTTCCAGGGGGGCCCGGTGCAGACCGAGCGCGGCTTCGTGCTGCATGAGCCGGTGTTCACCCAGGCCGAGAAGCCCGAGGAATCGGTCTACGCCTCGACCATGACCATCCCCGGCGGGCTCGAAATGACCACCTCGAAAGACGTGCTGGAGGCCCTGGCCACCGGCGCCGGCCCGCGCAAGGTGCTGGTCTCGCTGGGCTATTCGGCCTGGGGCGAGGGCCAGCTGGAGTCGGAACTGGCCGAGAACAGCTGGCTCACCGTGCTGGCCGACCCGGCCGTGATCTTCGATACGCCGGTGGAAAAGCGCTACGACAAGGCGCTGATGCTGCTGGGGCTCGAAGCGTGGACCTTGTCCCCCGAAGCGGGCCACGCATGAGCGACGTCATGTCCGACGCGCCTGCACCCGCTCCTGCTTCCGTTCCCGCCGCTATTCCCGCGCATTTCCAGAGCTTCCTGGGCTTCGACTTCGGCGCCAAGCGCACCGGCGTGGCCAGCGGCAACCGGCTGCTGCGCACGGCGACCCCGCAGACCACCATCAAGGCCGAGGGCGCCGACGCCCGCTTTGCGCAGGTCGAGGCGCGCATCAAGGAATGGCAGCCCGACGCATTGGTGGTCGGCGTGCCCTACCACCCCGACGGCGCCCCGCACGAGAACACCCGCCGCGCACAGAAGTTCGCGCGCCAGCTGCGCGGCCGTTTCAATCTCCAGGTGTTCGAAGTCGACGAGCGCTACAGCACCACCGAAGCCTTGTCGTCCGGCGCCCGCGATGCAGACGCCGCGTCGGCCTGCATCATCCTGGAGCAATTTTTGAGGAGTCTCCCGTGAGTTCAATCCCTGATGCCGAAGCGCTCTACACGACGCTGCTGTCCGGCGTGAAGGCGCTGATGCGCCCCGAGACGAAGCTGGTGGGCATCACCTCCGGCGGCGCCTGGCTGGTCGAGCGCCTGCAGAAAGACCTGGGCCTGGCCGGTGCGCCCGGCGTCATCTCGTCGGCCATGCACCGCGACGACTTCGCGCGCCGCGGCCTCTCGGCCAGCGCGCAGACCGCGCTGCCCTTCGACGTGAACGGCGCCGATGTGCTGCTGCTCGACGACGTGCTCTACACGGGCCGCACGATCCGCGCGGTGCTCAACGAGCTGTTCGACTTCGGCCGCCCCGCCTGCGTGCGCCTGGCGGTGCTGGTCGATCGCGGCGGGCGCGAACTGCCCGTGGCCGCCGACTTCGCTGCCACCACGCTCACGCTGCCCGACACGCAACTGCTCGCCCTCGCACGCGCCGACAACGGCGCCTTCAGCCTCAAGGTAGAGGACAACACCTAATGCTCTACAAGCGAAACCCGCAGCTCAACAAGAACGGCGAGCTGATCCACCTGCTGTCGATCGAGGGCCTGCCCAAGGACATCGTCACGCACATCCTCGACACGGCCGCCAACTTCACGAGCGTGAGCGACCGCGAGGTGAAGAAGGTGCCGCTGCTGCGCGGCAAGAGCGTGTTCAACCTGTTCTTCGAGAACAGCACGCGCACGCGCACCACCTTCGAGATCGCGGCCAAGCGCCTCAGTGCCGACGTCATCAACCTGGACATCGCGCGCTCCTCGGCCACCAAGGGCGAATCGCTGCTGGACACCATCGCCAACCTGAGCGCCATGGCCGCCGACCTGTTCGTGGTGCGCCACAGCGAGTCGGGCGCGCCGTACCTGATCGCGCAGCACGTCGCGCCGCACGTGCACGTGGTGAACGCCGGCGACGGCCGCCACGCGCACCCGACGCAGGGGCTGCTCGACATGTACACGATCCGGCACTACAAGAAAGACTTCTCGAACCTCACGGTTGCGATCGTGGGCGACGTGCTGCACTCGCGCGTGGCGCGTTCGGACATTCATGCACTCACCACGCTCGGCTGCGCCGAAGTGCGCGTGGTCGGCCCCAAGACGCTGGTGCCCGCCGACATGGCCGGCATGGGCGTGCGCGTGTGCCACACGCTCGAAGAAGGCATCAAGGACTGCGACGTCGTCATCATGCTGCGCCTGCAGAACGAGCGCATGAGCGGCGCGCTGCTGCCCTCGTCACAAGAGTTCTTCAAGACCTTCGGCCTCACGCAGGAAAAACTGCAACTGGCCAAGCCCGATGCCATCGTGATGCACCCGGGCCCGATCAACCGCGGCGTCGAAATCGACTCCGCCGTGGTCGACGGCAAGCAGAGCGTGATCCTTCCCCAAGTCACTTTCGGCATCGCCGTGCGCATGGCCGTCATGAGCATCGTCGCAGGCAACGAAGCATAGAAATGTTGCTCGCCCCCAGTCTTCGCGCACTTCGTGTCGCTTCGCCAACCCCCTACCGGGGGCAACACCAGTGGCCCGGCAAAGCCGGTTCCACGGTGTTTCCCGAAAAGGCCCTGACTGCCACCGGAAGTACAGACGCATGAACATCCTCATCACCAACGGCCGCGTCATCGACCCCGCCTCGGGCACCGACAAACAGACCGACATCGCCATCGCCGACGGCAAGATCGCCGGCATCGGACAGGCACCGGCGGGCTTCAAGCCCGAGCGCACCCTCGACGCCACGGGCTGCATCGTCACCCCCGGCCTCGTCGACTTGGCTGCGCGCCTGCGCGAGCCGGGCTACGAGCACGAAGGCATGCTCGAAAGCGAAATGGCCGCGGCCATCGCGGGCGGCGTGACCAGCCTCGTGTGCCCGCCCGACACCGACCCCGTGCTCGACGAGCCCGGCCTGGTCGAGATGCTCAAGTTCCGCGCCGAAAAACTGCAGTGCGCACGCCTGTTCCCGCTCGGTGCGCTCACGCGCAACCTGGCCGGCGGCGTGCTCACCGAAATGGCCGAGCTCACCGAAGCCGGCTGCATCGGCTTCAGCCAGGCCGACGTGCCGCTGGCCGACACGCAGGTGCTGCAGCGTGCGCTGTCGTACGCCAGCACCTTCGGCTACACCGTGTGGCTGCGCCCGCAGGACCGCGACCTCGGCAAGGGCGTCGCGGCCAGCGGCGCGCTCGCCACGCGGCTGGGCCTGGGCGGCGTGCCGGTGGCGGCCGAGACGATCGCCATCTTCACCATCATCGAGCTCATGAAGAGCACCGGCGCGCGCGTGCACCTGTGCCGCGTGTCCAGTGCCCGCGGCGTGGCGCTGGTGCGCGACGCCAAGGCGCAGGGCCTGCCGCTCACCTGCGACGTCAGCATCAACTCGCTGCACCTGGCCGACACCGACATCGGCTTCTTCGACAGCCGCGCGCGTCTGAACCCGCCGCTGCGCCAGCAGGGCGACCGCGACGCGCTCTCGGCCGCGCTGGCCGACGGCACCATCGACGCGCTGGTGTCCGACCACACGCCGGTCGAGGCCGACGCCAAGACCTTGCCCTTTGCCGAAGCCGAACCCGGCGCCACCGGCCTCGAACTGCTGCTGCCGCTCGCGCTGCAGTGGGGCGAGCGCAGCGGCGCGGGCGTGGCGCGCGCCATCGAGGTCATCACCTCGGCGCCGGCACGGCTGCTCCCCGCCGCCGACGCGGCCAGCGGCATCGGCCGCATCGTGCAGGGCGGCGTGGCCGACCTGTGCATTGCCGATCCGTCGCTCGAATGGCAGGTGCTGCCCGAAGCGCTGCGCAGCCAGGGCAAGCACACGCCGTTCTCCAGCTACCCGATGCAAGGGCGCGCGCGCCACACGCTGGTGGCCGGTCGCATCGTGCACGGCTGAACGACGGCCGCCCGCGACAAAGCACGCCGTTCAAAAGAAGAAGAGGGCCCGCGTCCAGATGCTGCACTCGTTGAAGGCCGGTTGGCGATTGCTGCATGCGGCGTCGCATGCGCTGTCGGGCTGGTGGACGATCCGCTTCGCCTTTCCGAACCTGTCGCCTGACGAGCGCAGCGCGCGCGTGCAGGCCTGGTCGCAGCGCATGCTGCAGATCATGGGCGTCACGCTGCGCGTGCAGGGCGAGCCGCCCGCGCACGGGCCGGCGCTGCTCATCTGCAACCACCTCTCGTGGCTCGACATCACCGCCATCCATGCGGCGCGCCATGTGCGCTTCGTGTCGAAGTCGGACGTCAAGCAGTGGCCGGTGATCGGCACGCTCTCCACCGGCGCGGGCACGCTCTACATCGAGCGTGAACGCCGCCGCGACGCCATGCGCGTGGTGCACCACATGACCGAAGCGCTGCGCGGCGGCGACCTGATCGGCGTGTTCCCCGAAGGCACGACGAGCGACGGGCGCGGGCTGCTGCCGTTCCACGCCAACCTGCTGCAGGCCGCAATTTCCTCGGGCGCGCCGGTGATCCCGGCGGCGCTGCGTTTTGCCGACGCCGCCACCGGCGAAACCAGCCAGGCGCCGCGCTACATCGACGACGACAGCCTGCTGGCCTCGGTGTGGAACACGCTGCGCGCGCCGCCGCTGCTGGCCATCGTGCGCTTCGGCGAGGCGCAGCCCTCGTACAGCCGCGAGCGCCGCAGCTGGGCGCATTCGCTGCATGAAGACGTGCAGCAGCTGCGCCGCGACTCGCACTGACCTGACCGCACGGCGCCGGGCATAAAAAAGCGCCTCCCGGGTGGGGAAGCGCTGAACGACGCCGGAGGCGCCGTGAGGAGGAATCGGGCCGTTTTCGTTTCGAAGGCCTCCAGCATGAGACCCCGCGCACGCGCCGCATGCGGGAAAAAGCAGGCCCCGCGCGTGAGCGCCTGCCTACAGGCGGGCCGGGGGCTCAGCCCGCTTCTTCTTCGGTGGGCACAAAGCCCAGGCGGCGCGAGATTTCCAGCGCGCAGGCCTTCAGCGGCACGGCCACGCGGCCGTTCCAGTCGCTGTCGAAGGTGGCCTCGGGGCCCATGGCCGTGATGCCCAGCACCAGGTTGTTGGTCGAGTCGAACACCGGCGCGCAGAAGGCGTCGATGCCCGGAATCGGCTGGCCCAGCGTGCGCGACACGCCGTGCAGCCGCGTCTCGACCAGCAGCGCCTCGATCTGCGACTTCGACAGCTCCTCGCTGGCACCGCGCCCGTCGGCCGGACGCGTGCGCGCCAGGTCTTCGAGCATCATTTTTTCCACCACCTTCGGCGGCAGGTAGGCCGCGAACAGCCGCCCCGTGGCCGTGTAGGCCAGCGACATCACGGTGCCGGTGCGCAGGTTCACGTGCAGCGGGTGGATCGGTTCTTCCAGCCGCACCACGGTCGGTCCGAAGTTGCCCCACACGGCCACCGCGATGCTCTGTTCGGTCTCGGACGCCAGCGCCTCGATGAGGGGCGACGCCTCCTTGATCGGGTCGAGCCGCTGCAGCTTGGCCAGGCCCAGTTGCAGGGCCAGCGGGCCCAGCTCGTAGCGGCCGGTGCCGTCCTGCACCACGAAGCCGACCTTCAGAAAACTGACGAGGTAGGGGTGCGCCTTGCCGACCGGAATGCCGGCCGATTTGCCGAGGTCGCGCAGCGCCATGGGCGCCACGTGCCGCCCGAGCGCGACCAGCAACTGCGTTCCGATTTCGACGGATTGAATGCCACGTCTTGGCTTTTCCATGGGGCGCCCGGCGTGGGGGTTGAGAGTGGGAGCGAGTATAGCCATCAGGGTTTCTACTGATATTGTCATGTTCAATCGACGATGACTGATCATCTGATAGTAACTAAACGACTTGACCATATCAATATCGCTGCCTAAACTCCGCCGCAACTTAAGTCGTACACAACACAACACGAGAGCGAACAGAGGCAGAGATGGAACAGAACACGTGGGAATGCGATGTCCTCGTCGTCGGCAGCGGCGCATCGGGCATGGCCACCGCCGTCACGGCGGCGTCGCAGGGTTTGAAGGTGCTGGTGGTCGAGAAAGAGCCGCGCTTCGGCGGCACCACCGCGCGCTCGGGCGGCTGGCTGTGGATTCCGGGCACGCGCCTGGCCACCGAGCAGGGCATCCATGAGCCGCCCGGCGCCGCGCTCGCCTACATGCAGCACGAGACCACGACGCACTTCGACGCGGCGCGCGTCGGCGCCTTTCTCGACATGGGCCCCAAGGCCATCGACTTCTTCACGCGCAACACCTGCGTGCAGTTCGACATGCCGGCCGTCTTCCCCGACTACCACGCCGAAGCGCCCGGCGGCCAGCCCGGCGGGCGTTCGATGGTCACGCGCCCGTTCGACGGCCGCGAGCTTGGTGCGCGCATCAAGCACCTGGCGCCGCCGCTGCCCGAACTCACGGTGTTCGGAATGATGTTGGGCTCGGGCCCCGAGATCAAACACTTCATGCGGGCCTTCAAGTCGCCGACCTCGTTCTGGTACGTCACCAAGCGACTGACCCGCCACTTCCTGGACGTGGTGCGCGACGGCCGCGGCATGACGCTGACCAACGGCAACGCGCTGGCCGGACGCCTGGCCAAGGCCGCGATGGACCTGGACATTCCCGTGTGGCTCTCGTCGCCCGTGAAGAAGCTCGTGGTCGAGTACGACGGTGTTTCGGGCGCCGTGGTGCAGCACGAAGGCAAGACGGTGCGCATCACCGCCAAACGCGGCGTGGTGCTGGCCTGCGGCGGTTTCCCGTACGACGTGGAGCGCCGCAAGCAACTGTTCCCGCACGCACCGACCGGCAAGGAGCACTACTCGCCGTCGCCTTCCACGAACACCGGCGACGGCCTGCGCCTGGCCGAGGCCGTGGGCGGCCGCGTCGACGGCACCATCCCGCACGCCGCGGCCTGGGTGCCGGCGTCGGTCACCACGCGGCCCGACGGCAGCAAGGGCGTCATGCCGCACTTCATCGACCGCGCCAAGCCCGGCGTGATCGCGGTCACGCCCAAGGGCAAGCGCTTTGCCAACGAAGGCAACTCGTACCACGACTTTGTGCAGGCGATGGTCAAGGCTTGCGAAAGCGACGGCGAGCCCGAGGTCACGGCCTGGCTGCTGTGCGACCACAAGGCGCTGCGCGACTACGGCCTGGGCTGCGTCGCGCCCGCACCGCTGCCCATCGGCCGCCACCTGAAGACCGGCTACCTGAAGCGCGGCGCGAGCATCGGCGAACTGGCGAAAGAAATCGGCATCGCCCCCGCCGCGCTCGAAGCCACCGTGCAAGCCTTCAACGAAGGCGCGCGCACCGGCGACGACCCGGCCTTCGGCAAAGGCAGCAAGGCCTACAACCGCTACCAGGGCGATGCCAACGTCACGCCGAACCCCTGCGTCGCACCGCTCGAGCACGGCCCGTACTACGCGATCAAGCTCGTCGTCGGCGACATCGGCACCTTCGCCGGCCTCGTCACCGACGAGAAGACGCGCGTGCTCGATGCCGACCGCCAGCCGATCAAGGGCCTGTACGCCGTCGGCAACGACGCGGCCAGCGTGATGGGCGGCAACTACCCCGGCGCGGGCATCACGCTCGGCCCGGCGCTCACCTTCGGTTATGTCGCAGGGCTGCAGGTGGCGCAGGCCGAAGTGGCCGTGCCCTTGCACGTCGAACAGCGCGAAACCGTGGCCGTGCCGCGCGGCGCCTGATCCCGTCTCGATTCAACGCACGCACGCATTCACGCATTCATTCAAGGAGCCGACCATGCCCTTTCCTCCTCACGTCGCACCGCGCCTGCTCGAAGGCCGCCTCGCACTGATCACCGGCGCCGGCCAGGGCAACGGCCGTGCGCTCGCGCTCGGCCTGGCCCAGGCGGGTGCGCGCGTCGTCGTCACCGACATGAACGAAGCCACCGTGGCCGAGACCGCGCAGCGGGTGCGCAACGAAGGCGGCGAAGCCTGGTCGTTCGTGCTCGACGTCACCGCGCCCGAGGCCTGCCATGCACTGGCCGCGCGCGTGGCGCAAGAGGTCGGCAACGTCGACCTGCTGGTGAACAACGCCGGCATCATCATCCGCGAGACCACCAGCAGCCCGAACGCCGCGGCCAACTGGAAGAAGACCATCGACGTGAACGTGCACGGCACCTTCAACACCACGCTGGCCTTCATCCCCGTGCTCAAGCAGACGAAGGGATCGATCATCAACATCGCCTCCATCGCCGCCTATGCCGGGCAGGCCGCGAGCCTGGGCTACGCGCCCTCGAAGGGCGCCATCAAGATGCTCACGCAGTCGCTGGCGCAAGAGCTCGCGCCGGCCGGCGTGCGCGTCAACGCACTCGCACCCGGCGTGATCGAGACGCCCATGACCGCCGCCACGCGCGAGAACCCGCAGCGCCTCGAATCGTTCATGACACGCATCCCGCTGGGCCGCGTCGGCCAGACCGAAGACCTGGTGGGTCCGGTGATCTTTTTGGCGAGCGACATGTCGCGCTACGTCACCGGCATCACGCTGCCGGTGGACGGCGGCTTCCTCGCGGTCTGAGGCACGTCCGCTCTTTTTCGATTCCCCGTTCCCCGTCCGTCAACCCTTAGGAGACAAAGAATGAAAACGATCCGTCTGTACAAGACCCTGCTCGCGACCGCCGCCTTCGCTGCGTTCAGTGCCGGTGCTTACGCGCAAGACATCAAGCTCGGCTACAACGGCGACCTCTCGGCCTCGCCCTCGGCGCAGAGCGGCCAGGCCGCGGTGCTGGGCATGGAGGCGGCCATTGCCGACCTGAACGCCGCCGGCGGCGCGCTCGGACGGAAGTTCACGCTGGTCACGCGCGACGACGTCTCGGCGCCGCCGAAGTCGATCCAGAACATGAGCGACCTGGTCGACAACGAGAAGGTGGTGGCGGTGTTCGGCCCCACCAACTCGGGCAACGCCATGGCCTGGAAGCACATCGCCAACCAGAAGAAGATCCCCGTGCTGGGCAACGTGGGTTCGGGCACCGACATCACCAAGCCGATGAGCGCCGGCGCCGACAACTACATGTTCCGCGTCTCGATGGTCGACCGCGAGCAGGTCGCCGCGCTCATGGCCTACGTCAAGCGCAACACGGCCGGCTCCAAGGTCGTGGGCCTCATGGCCGAGACCACCGGCTACGGCCAGGGCGGCCTGAAGGACATGGAAGAAATCGCCAAGCTGCAGGACATCAAGATCGCGGCCACCGAACGCTTCGGCGTCGGCGACACCGACATGACCTCGCAGCTCAGCAAGATGAAGGCCGCCAATGTCGACACCGTCGTGGTGTGGGCGCAGGGCACGCCCATCGCGCAGCTGGTGCGCAGCATGGAGAAGATCAACTACTTCCCGCTGACGCTCACCTCGTGGGCCGCCGACAACATCACCTTCTACGACGCAGCCGGCAAGGCGCTCGCCGAGAAGCCGATCTTCATGCGCACCGTGAGCGAAACGCGCACGCCCGCGCAGCAGAAGCTGTTCGACCGCATCGGCAGCAAGCTGAAGGCGCCGGGCTCGTTCTCGTTCGCGCTGCACGGCTACGACTCGGTGCTGCTGCTGGCCCAGGCCATGAAGCAGGCCAACAGCACCGACGGCGCCGCGGTGCGCGTCGCGCTCGAAGACCTGAAGACGCCGGTGCAGGGCGTGCTCAAGACCTACGAGAAGCCTTTCAGCAAGACCAACCACGAAGCCCTGACGGCGAAAGACCTGGTCTGGATTCGCTGGAAGGACGGCAAGCTGCTGCCCTACAGCGACGCGCTGATCGGTGCGCTCAAGCCGGCCGACTTCAAGCAATAAACGTCTGAGACAAAAGGAACGGGGCACCGCCTCGTTCCGCAACGGAGATACACACCATGGTTGAAGCGCTCCTGCAGGCGCTCATCAGCGGGCTCGCCGTCGGCGGTGCCTATGCGCTGGTGGCGCTGGGATTCAGCATCACGTTCACGACGACCAAGACGCTGAACTTCTCGCACGGCGAGTTCGTCTCGGCTGGCGCGTTCATCGGCATGAGCGCGCTGTTCCTCGTGCTGGGCAAGCCGCTCAGTTCCACCACCTTCGGCGACGCCGTGCCCGGTGCGGGCGCGCAGCTCTTTGCGCTGCTCGCCGCGCTCGGCGTGATGGGCTTCCTGGGCTGGCTGCTCTATGTGCTCGGTGTGCGCCCGTTCGCGGGCCGCCCCGGCATGGCCTGGGTCATGAGCACGCTGGGTTTCGGCGTGATCCTGCAAAGCGTGGGGCTTGCCATCTGGGGCCCGAAGCCCGTGGTGGTGCCCGCGCCCGTGGGCGACACCGTGATCCGCATGTTCGGCGTGGGCGTGCGCCCGCAGGAGCTGCTCACGCTGGGCGTGGCCGTGGTCGTGATGATCGGCTTCGACCGCGTGATGAACCGCACCATGATCGGCAAGGCCATGCGCGCCGTGGCGCAGAACGGCAACGTCGCGAGCCTCATGGGCATCAACACCAACGCCATGATGATCGGCGCCTTCGTCGTCAGCTCGGCGCTGGCGGGGCTTTCGGGCTTCTTGCTTGCGCCCATCGCGCAGGCCTCGCTCTTCATGGGGCTGACCGTGGGGCTCAAGGGTTTTTCGGGCGCCATGATCGGCGGGCTGAGCAACCCGCGTGGCTGCGTCATCGGCGGCTTCTTGCTGGGCGTTCTCGAGTCGATGGTGAACCTCTGGCAGGCGCAGTGGCGCGAGGTCGCGGTGTTCGCGCTCGTCATTCTGGTGCTGGCCTTCCGGCCCACGGGCCTGTTCGGGCGCTCGACGGTGGAGAAGGTATGAAGCGCCTCGCCCATCCCGCCGCCGTGGTGTTGGTGGCGGCCGTGCTGTGCGGCCTCGTCTCGCTGTCCGGCAACGACTACTACCTGCGCATCGCCTTCATGATGTGCGTCTACTACCTGTGCGCCGCCGGCATGAACGTGCTGGTCGGCTACGCAGGGCAGAAATCGCTGGGCCAGGCCGGCCTGTTCGCGGCCGGCGCGTATGCGGTCGCGCTCATCACCTCGCGCACCGAGCTGAGCCCGTGGCTCGCGCTGGTGATTGCGGCTGTCGTCTCGGGCGTGTGCGGCGTGCTCATCGCGCTGCCCTCGCTGCGCGTGAAGGGCCCGTACCTTGCGATGGTCACGCTGGCTTTCGGCATCGTGGTCGAGAAGCTCGTGGGCGAATGGACCGACGTGTTCGGCGGCGCGCAGGGCATCTACGGCATCCGCCCGCTGACCTGGAACGGCCAGCCGCTGAGCAGCGTGCAATGGGTGATTCTGGGCATCGTGCTCAGTGCCGCGCTGCACCTGCTGCTGCGCAACCTGCTGCAGGGCCGCTTCGGCCGTGCGCTGCTGTCACTGCAGGCGGACGAGATCGCCTCGTCGTCGGTGGGTGTGCGCGTGTACCGCGCCAAGGTCATGGCCTTCGTGGTCGCGGCCGTCACCTGCGGCATCGCGGGCGCGCTCGTGGCGCAGCAGAACCAGTACATCAACTCCGACTTCATCACCTTCCACCTGTCGATCTTCATCCTGCTGCTGGTGCTGTTCGGCGGCGCGGGCTCGATGTACGGCCCCATCGTGGGCGCGGTGCTGCTCACCGCGACCGACGCGCTGCTCGCGCGCTGGCCCTCGGCGCAGCACTTCCTGTACGGCTTCCTGCTGCTGTTCGCGCTGTATGTCATGCCGGGCGGCGTGGTGGGCCTGTTCAACAAGTGGTTCCTGAAGTCGCGCCATCGCGGCGAAGGGGCGGCCGGCAATG
Organism: Variovorax sp. 54; assembly: GCF_002754375.1. Classification (NCBI taxonomy): domain Bacteria; kingdom Pseudomonadati; phylum Pseudomonadota; class Betaproteobacteria; order Burkholderiales; family Comamonadaceae; genus Variovorax; species Variovorax sp. 54. The sequence goes on along the minus strand of NZ_PEFF01000001.1, from coordinate 2,294,975 downwards.
GCGTGCCGGGCCAGATCGGTCCCGGCGGCGAAGGCGAGCTGCTGGTGGTGCAGGGCGTGACCAAGTCGTACGGCGGCGTGAAGCCGGCGCAGGACGTGTCGTTCCGCCTGCAGCGCGGCCACATCCATGCGCTCATCGGTCCGAACGGCGCCGGCAAGAGCACCATGATCAACATGCTCACCGGCGTGGTCGAACCCGACGCGGGCGTGATCCGCTTCCTGGGCCGCAACATCGTGGGCCAGCCGGCGCACACCATCTGCTGCCTGGGCATGGGCCGCACCTTCCAGAACCTGCGTTTGTTCGCCGACCTGTCGGTGCTCGACAACGTGATGCTCGGTCGGCACAGCCGCATGAGCAACGGCTTCCTGTCGTCGCTCGTGGCCTGGCCCACGGCCGGCAAGCAGGAGCGCGCCACGCGCGACCGCGCGCTGCAGCTGCTCGATCTCGTGGGCCTGGGCCACCTGGCGCACTGGCCTGCCGGCAGCCTGCCCTACGGCCTGCAGCGCCGCGTGGAGCTGGCGCGCGCGCTGGCCACCGAGCCGCAGCTGCTGCTGCTCGACGAGCCCGCCGCCGGCCTCAACCCGCAGGAGACCGCCGAGCTCGGCGAACTGCTGGTGCGCATCGGCAAGTGCGGCGTGTCCATCCTGATGGTGGAGCACCACATGGACCTCGTGATGTCGATTTCCGACCACGTGATCGTGCTCGACTACGGCGTGAAGATCGCCGAAGGCAAGCCCGCCGAGGTGCAATCGAATCCGCGCGTGGTCGAGGCCTACCTGGGCGTGGACGACGAAGAAGACATGGCCGCCGTGCCCGCCTGAGCCAGAGGACCGAAACCATCATGTTGAAAATCGAATCGGTGAAGGTCTCGTACGGCGCCATCGAGGCCGTCAAGGGCGTGAGCCTGGAAGTGCGCGCGGGCGAGGTCGTCACCATCATCGGCGCCAACGGCGCCGGCAAGAGCACGCTGCTCAAGAGCATCGTCGGGCTGGAGCCCGTGGCCGAAGGCCGCGTGCTCATCGACGGCAAGGACTGCACGCAGGTGCCCGCGCACCAGCGCGTGGGCCTGGGCGTGGCGCTGTCGCCCGAAGGGCGCGGCGTGTTCCCCGACCAGACCGTGCGCGAGAACCTGATGCTCGGCGCGTATTCGCGCCGCAGCGACAAGGCCTTCGTGGAGCGCGCCATCGAGCGCGAGTTCGCGCGCTTTCCGCGCCTGAAAGAGCGCGAGCATCAACTGTCCGGCACGCTGTCGGGCGGCGAGCAGCAGATGCTCGCGATTGCGCGCGCGCTCATGAGCGAGCCGCGCCTGCTGCTGCTCGACGAGCCCTCGCTGGGCCTGGCGCCGCTCATCATCAAGGACATCTTCGACGCCATCCGCCAGCTGCGCAGCTCGGGTCTCACGATCCTGCTGGTGGAGCAGATGGCCAAGCAGGCGCTCGGCGTGGCCGACCGCGCCTACGTGCTCGAAACCGGCTGCATCACGCTCGAAGGCTCTGGCCGCGAGCTGCTCGACAACCCCAAGGTGAAGTCCGCGTACCTCGGTACGCATTGACTCTTACTGCTCACATCAAAGGAACCCCAATGACCACCAAGAAATTCGCCAGCCAGGCCGACCTCGAAGAAAAGAAGGTCTCCTTCACCCGCCTCTCGGAGAACGCCTACGCCTACACCGCCGAGGGCGACCCGAACACCGGCGTCTTCATCGGCGATGAGGCCGTGATGGTGGTCGACACCCAGGCCACGCCCGCGATGGCGCAGGACGTGATCCGCCGCATCCGCGAAGTGACGCCGCTGCCCATCAAGTACGTGCTGCTGAGCCATTACCACGCGGTGCGCGTGCTGGGCGCGTCGGCGTACTTCAAGGAAGGCGCCGAGCAGATCCTGGCCAGCCGCGACACCTACGACCTGATCGTCGAACGCGGCGAGCAGGACAAGGCCAGCGAGATCGGCCGCTTCCCGCGTCTGTTCCGCAACGTCGAATCGGTGCCCGCTGGCCTCACCTGGCCCACCATGACCTTCGATGGCACCATGAGCGTGTGGCTGGGCAAGAAGCTCGAAGTGAAGATCGCGCAGGTCGGCCGCGGCCACACCAAGGGCGACACCATCGCCTACCTCGAAGACCAGAAGATCTGCTTCGCCGGCGACCTCGTCGAATACCAGAGCACGGCGTACGCGGGCGACTGCTACTTCCGCGACTGGCCCACCACGCTCGACCGCCTGGCCGGCTTCGGCTTCGAGAAGCTGGTGCCGGGCCGTGGCGCCGCACTGGAAAACGCCGCCGACGTGCGCAAGGCGATTGCCTCCACGCGCGCCTTCATCTCCGACGTCTACACGCTGGTGAACAACGGCGTGGCCGAGGGCAAGTCGCTCAACGTGATCTACAAGGAAACCGTGGCCGCGCTGCGCCCGACCTACGGCCACTGGGTCATCTTCGACCACTGCATGCCCTTCGACGTGACCCGTGCCTACGACGAGGCCACCGGCCACGTGCACCCGCGCATCTGGACGGCCGAGCGCGACATCGAGATGTGGAACGCCCTCGAAAGCTAAGGTGAGCCAACCCGCGCCCTCGCACGGCGCCACGCCCGCGTCCGTGCAGGGCTGGATGCTGCTCGCGATGCTGGTGTGGGGCGTGAACGTGTCGGTCGTGAAGGCGCTCACCGCGTCCTTCGAGACGTTGCCGCTCTCGGCACTGCGCATGGGCGTGGCGTGCTGCGCGCTCAGCGCCATCGTGCTGTGGCGGCGCGGCGGCGTGCCCAAGCTCACGGCGCGGCAGCTCGCGGTGATGGCGGGCTGTGCGTTCCTCATGGTCTACGGCAACCAGGTCCTGTTCGCGCAGGGGCTGCTGCGCTCCACCGCCACCAACGGCGCACTCATCATGGCGCTGAGTCCGCTGGTGTCGGCGCTGATGGCCGCGCTGGTCTTCGGCGAGCGCTTCACACCGCGCCGCATGGTGGGCGTGGCGCTGGGCTTCATGGGCGTGGCGGCGGTGGTGCTGAGCCACCCGGGCGCGGGCCTGTCGAGCGCCGGCATCGGCGACCTGATGCTCGCGCTGTCGGTCGTGAGCTTCGCGGTCGGCGGCGTGGGCGTGCAGCGGCTGGCGCGGCAGATCGATCCGCTGTCGATCAGCTGGGTCATCTACGTCATCGGCACGCTCATGCTCGTGGTGCACACCGTGCTCGGGCCGTCGCGGCTGGGCACGGCGCAGCTTTTTCCCGGCATGTGGCCGTGGGCGCTGGTGCTGTTCTCGGGCATCGCGGCCACCGCTGCGGGCAACCTCATCTGGAACCGTGCGATCTCCGTCATCGGCGTGGCGCGCACGGCCGTCTTTCTTTACTGGGTGCCGGTGTTCGGCGTGCTGTTCGCGGCGCTGCTGCTGGGCGAAGTGCTCACGTGGTGGCACCTGTTCGGCTTTGCCGCGGTGATGACCGGCACCTGGCTCGGCACGCGGCCGGTGGCTGCGCCGGCCTCCTGATTTCTTGCACACATGCCTGATTCATCTCTCCCTCTGCTGTTCCAGCCTTTGCAGCTGCGCGAGCTCACGCTCGCCAACCGCGTCGTCATCTCGCCGATGTGCCAGCACGCCGCCGAGCGCGGCCATGCCACGCCGTGGCACCTGGTGCACCTGGGCAAGTTCGCGCTCGGCGGCGCGGGCCTGATCCTCACCGAGAGCACCGCCGTCGATCCGCGCGGGCGCATCGGCACCGCCGATCTCGGCCTGTGGAACGACAGCCAGATCGCGCCGCTGAAGGCCGTGGTCGACTTCGTCCACGCGCAGGGCAGCGCCATCGGCGTGCAGCTCGCGCACGCGGGCCGCAAGGCCGGCAGCGAGCCGCTGTGGGAGGGCGGTGCCGCCATCGACCCGGCGCGCATGGCGGCCGACGACGAGCCCTGGGAGCGCCTGGGCCCCAGCGCACTCGCGGCCGGCCCCGGCTGGTCGGCGCCGCGCGCGCTCGATGCGGCCGACATGGCCGAGGTCGTGCAACGTTTTGTCGATGCCACCGTGCGCGCCGACCAGGCAGGCTTCGACGTGGTCGAGCTGCACTTTGGCCACGGCTACCTGGTGGCGAGCTTCCTGTCGCCCAACGCCAACCACCGCGACGACGCGCTCGGCGGCAGCCGCGAGCACCGCATGTCGCTCGCCTTGGAAATCGCGCAGCGCGTGCGCGCCGCATGGCCCGCCGGCAAGCCGCTGTTCTGTCGCCTCTCGGCCGTGGACGGCACGCTCGACGGCTGGAACCTCGACGACTCGGTGGTGCTCGCGCGCGAGCTGAAGCGTTGCGGCGTCGACGTGATCGACTGCTCGTCGGGCGGCCTCACCGAAGAGACACGCGCATTGCCCGTGCCGCGCGGCCTGGGCTTCCAGGTGCCGTTCTCGGAACGCATCCGGCGCGAGGCCGGCGTGGTCACGCAGGCCGTCGGGATGATCGTCGATGCGCAGCAGGCCGAGGCCGTGCTCGCCGCGGGGCAGGCCGACCTCGTCGCGCTCGGCCGCGAAGCTTTGTTCGACCCCTACTGGCCGCACCACGCGGCCGCTGCACTCGGCGCCGACCCGCAGTACCAGCGCTGGCCCGTGCGCCACGGCGTGTGGCTCGCCAAGCGCGCGCCCGGCCTGGCGCGTGCGCGCGCCGAGGCAGAGATGCCATCCAACAAGGAGACCGACCGATGACCGACCCGACCACGACGACCCTGCGCATGGGCCTGATCCGCAAGCAGCCCGGCTGGACCGACGAGGCCTTCAGCCGCCACTGGCGCGAACGCCACGGCCCGCTCGTCGCGCGCCTGCCCACGCTGCGCGGCTACCGCCAGAACCGCGTGACCGATCGCCTGCAGCGCGGCATCGACTTCGTGCGCGGACCATGGGATTTCGATGGCTTCTCGCAGCTGCAGTTCGATGCGGCGGCTCAGGCCGATGCGGCCTTCAACATCGGCGAACTCGCCGCAGAGATCCGCGCCGACGAGCAGCACTTTCTGGGCGGGTTGCACATCGTCACGGTCGAGCAGACCGAGGTCATCGCGCCGCCATCGCCCGCATCGTCGGCGGGCCCGGTGATGCTCAAGCGCATCTCGACCCTGCGGCGACCGGTCGCGCAGTCGGAGGCCGACTTCCGCCGCGAATGGAAGGTGCACGCCGACCATGTGCGCCGCATGCCCGGCGTGGCCGGCTACCGCCAGAACGTGGTGGTCGCGCGCGAGTTCGACAAAGGCACGCCCTGCGGCTACGCCGAGCTGCCGATCGACGGCATCGTGGAACTGTGGTTCGAGAACACCGACACACTGAACGCCGCGTTCGCTTCGCCCGAAGGCCAGCGCACCATGGCGCATGCCAAGACCTTCCTGGCGGAGATCACGGCCTTTGTGGTGGAGGAGTCTCGGGTGGTGTGAAGGCGCCCGCGAGCCCGTAGTGCACCGACGTGCTCAGGGCCGGAATCACCGGGTGGTGCGAAACGGGGTGCGATGCACGCGCAGGCACCGTGCCGATGGGTGCGATCTCGCGGGGTCGCTGCTGCACCGGCGCAGCCTCCGCTTCGTCGCTGCGCCCGGGCGGCTCGGGCAGGAACACCCCGCGCCGCAATGACCAGATGCAGGCACCGAGGCGCAGCAGCTTTTCGACATTCACGTCATGCGCCGGATCGTCCGGCGCTTCTTGCGCGATCAGCTCACCCAAGTGCGTGAGTGCGTCGGCGGGCGTCATGCCGCGCCCGATCCGTGCCACTTCCACCATGGCCGCCAAGGCCTCGGTCTTGTTCATCGCTTGCCCCCTGTTGTGTTTGTCTCTTGCTACGAAGGGCAGCATGCCGTTACGCGGTGCATCCAAAAGTAGTCCGGCGCGCCGTCGGGTCGTAGAGGGGCGCCTTTTTCCTGCGCGGGGCGGGGCGTACGCGATGCGCGGTGCAGCTCATCCCGATGAAGTGCAGGGCTGCGTCATCAGCGCACTGCCGGCATGCCTCAGGTTCATCACGCCTGAAGCGTGGCCGCAGATCCGCGCGCCGGCGCTGTTCAAGCAGCGAGGCGGTGCCGGTGCGGTCGCTGGGTCTTCAAGAATGCGTCGCCGCCCCCAGGCTCTGGGCGACGAACAACGCAAACGGCTGGATGTCACTCTGGCTGCTTGCCGCATCCAGCGCCGTCATGTACCGATCGCGATCTTCGAGACGCAGCACTGTCCAGGGGAATCCGCCCGAGGCCAGCATTGCATTCATGAAGAAGCGTCCCAGCCGGCCATTGCCGTCCATGTACGGATGAATGAAGACGAACATGAAGTGACCCAGCACCGCACGTACCGCGGCCGATGGTTCGTCGCGCAGCAGTTCGAAGAGCACGGGCATCATCTCGCGCACGTTTTCGCGCGGCGGAGGCACGTGCTGCACGTTGCGAATGTAGACCTGATGTCCGCGGTAGCCTGCAAGATCTGTCACGGCCAGGAGCCCGGCAGTGACGCTGGGTGCGAACATCGCGCGAAACCAGGCCCCGTGATCGCTCTTGAGAATGTCTCCAGCGTTTGCGCCGTCGAGAATCTTTCGGATCGATGCCTTGACCTCGTTGTGCGCGAGCCAATAGCCATGCGCCGCCATGGCATCCCTGGACTGCTGGTCCTGCGCGTGGCTACCTTCGTTCCAGTCACCGCTCGCCACGCGGCGAATCAACTCTGGCGTGACTCTGTAGCCCTCGATGGACAACGAGTGGTAGGCATCGGTGGCGTAGACATCTTCGACCGCTTGCATGAATGCGGCGACGTCTTTGGGCTTGCCGGGTTCGTTCTGTGGGAAAGCACTCGCTACATCGTCGCGCATCGCGGCCCACATCAGCCGCAATCTGGAGACATGGGGCGACTCCGTGTGATCGCCCGAAACGATGTGAAGTGGCGCTTCGAACGGGTTCGACTCCGTGACTTGATTGCCCAAGGCACGCATGAAGCCGACGATGTCGTCCGCGATCGCATCTCGGCCCACCGCGCGAAAGGCACCGGCGAGGCGACCGGCAATCGTGCTGTGATTGCCCTCGCCGAGCAGGCGACTGAGCTCGGACGCATCGCTGGTGGACAGCAGTGCAACTTGTGCGTCCTGCGCAGACGCCCTGAAGAAATTCTCCGGTGCTTTCAGCAGTGCGTGGGCCAGTGTCATCGTGCGGATGTTGCCGACGCTGTTGCGCCGGTCGGCGCTCGGAAAATCTCTCGCCTGGTAGTCCATGAGCGAGTACCCGTTCGGCAAGTTCAGCATGCCGTTTTTACCCAGCGGTGAGTGGATGACAACTTGCTGAGGCAGCAACGACGTGCCGGCGTGCAGTTTCAGCGAGTACTCCGCAGACACACACCAGTCGGCGCCGAACCGGGCGTTGCAATAGGCGGCAAGAAAGTCCTTCATTCCCGCAATCCAGGGCGTCGTGTCACCTGCCTTGGTCGAAGGGCTGGCAGACATGTACCAGCCCTGGATCACCGGCTGGAGAAATCCCGCGCCCATCAGCGCCTCACGGTCCGCGCGCGAGAACTGGCTCGTATTGAAGACGCTGAGATCCTGTTGCTGCAGAGCGTGGAGCGTCTCCAGGGCGGTGGTCAACTGCCGCTGCGCCGGGGTGGCTTTGCGAGCGTTCGTCGCGGGGAGGGTTGCCATGCGCGGAGCCTTGCGTGGATGCCAGGAGATCCCGTTAGTCTATTGCTAGATTTAATTGCAAATCCAATGCTAGATTATTTTGCAATTTGAGTGCCAGAGATTCGTGTGCAAGCGGCCTGATTGCTACAAGGTGCAGCCCTGAATTTCCATTCAGTCTTCTCGGCAAGGGTTGCCGGAACCTGCGAGGTGATCTTCGGCCTGGGCCCAGAAAAACCTGTTGTAAATCAACAGGTTTTGGTGCCTTCGACAGGAATCGAACCTGTATCTGAGTCTTAGGAGGACCCCGTTCTATCCATTGAACTACGAAGACGGTGCGCGCTGCTGCTGCTGCGCGGCCCGCACTTTACCAGCTTGGGGTGTCTGCACCCTCAGTCGTACTTCACCGTATAGATCAGGTCCACCCCGCTCGTCTGCCCCGCCTGGCCCCGCAGCGTGAGGCGTTTCGTCAGGTCGTAGAAGATGAAGATCGTGCCGAAGGTGCCGCCCAGGCTGCGTTCGTAGGTGATGTAGAAGTCTTTGGACAGCCGCTTGCCGAGCGTGACGGCCGATTCGCGCAGGTCGCCGCCGTTGCCGGGGCCCTTGAAGCCGAGTTCGTCCAGACCGAAGCGGCTGGCCAGGCTGCCGCCGGTGGTGGCGCCGCCGATCTTGCCGAGCAGCGACAGGGCAGCCTGCTGCAGCAGGGCCGATTCGCCGCCGCTGGTGGCCGAGGCGCGGCCCAGGATGACCCAGGACAGCGTTTCGGCATCGGACAGCGCGGGCTCGGCGTAGAGCTTCACGCGGGGCGACTGCGCGGAACCGGTGATCTGCACGCCGGCGCGCTGCGAAATGTTCGGGCGAATCGCCAGGATGTCGAGCGCGGGGTTGTCGAAGGGGCCGTTGAAGCGCGCGATGCCGGTCTCGACGTCGAGCTGCTGGCCGTAGGCGCGGTACTGGCCCTTCACGGTCTTCACTTCGCCGGTGATGCGGGGCGGGGCGTCCAGGCGGGTGCTGCGGATTTCGAGTTCGCCTTCGAGCCGCGTGGTGATGCCGCGGCCCTGCACGGCGAAGTCGTCGCCGAGGTCGAAGGTGACGACGATGTCGGGCGGCTTGGCGGTCTGGGGCTTGTTGGCGGCCTTGGCCGCCTGGGCGTCGGCCTTGGCGGCTTCGCGTTGCGCGGCCTCGGCGTCCGCCCTGTCCTTGGCGGCCGAGCGCACGACGACGTCGCTGCCCAGGCTGGGCGCGGTCTCGTCGGGCAGGATGATGACGGCGCGGTCGGTCTTGAGCTTGCCGCGCACGTTGAACTGGCCGTTGTCCAGCCGCGCCTGCAGGTTGCCCGACAGCGACACCTGGCGGTCGGTGCGCACGAGCACGCGCAGCGCGCGCAGCTCGGCCTGCAGGGCCATGCGGATGCCGGTGCTGGTCGCGTTGTTGTTGCTGCCCCAGCTGAGGTCGCCGCGCGCGGTGAGCGAGCCGCCGTCGGTGCGCGCTTCGCTGGCGGCGGTGCTGCGGTTGCCGCCCTGGCCGCCGATGCGCGCGTTGCTGCCGGCGCCGCCCTTGAGCGTGAACTCTGCAATTTCGAGGCGGTCGCCGGTGAGCGAGGCGCGCAGGTGGCCGTCGCGCAGGTCGAGGCCTTCGACCGGGGCGCGCAGCGCGAGCTGGTCGGCGCCGAGGGTGCCGTTCCAGCGCGGCGCGGTGCGGTTGCCCGACAGGGTGGCGTTGGCGTCGAGCGTGCCCGCGATGCGCCAGCCGGGCGGCGCGAGCATCGACCACACGCCGAGGTTGGGCAGCGCGGCGCGCAGGGTGCCGTTCAGCGGCGCGTCGGGCGCCCACTGCCAGCCGCCGCTGCGCTGCTGCATGCGGGTGCCGAGTTCGGCGTCGAGGCGGCCGGCGCGTTCGCTGTCCCAGGCCAGGGTGGCGCGCACGGCGTCGCCTTGCGCGTCGAGCTGCAGTTCGGCGCGGCGCAGGCCGGCCGGCGTGGCGGTGAGATCGACGCCGTTGACGTCGTTCTTGCCGCTGGCCGAGCTCATGGTGCGTTCGCTCGCCGTGCCGGTTCCGGTGCTGGTGATGCGGGTGACGAGCGCGGCCTCGCCGGCCTGCACGCGGATGTCGCCGCTCTGGCGTGCGAGGCGGGCCTTGGCGCGCAGGGTGTCGCCGGCGTCGATGTCCCAGTCGCCGTTGAACAGCAGGTCGCCGCTGATGCCGAGTTCGCTCAGCGTGGCGTTGGCGCCGAACGCGCCGGCCCAGGCCATCGGCAGGCCCTGCATCTGGCCCTTGGACTGCAGGCGGAACACGCGGTTGGGTGCGGCGCCGCTCTGGTTGAAGCGCAGCGGCTGCCAGTCGATGCGCACGGTGCCGGGCAGCGGGCCGCGCAGGGTGGCCTCGGCGGCGGAGGCCTCGACGTCGAGGCGGTTGTCGGCGGCGCGCACGGTGGCCGTGACTTCGCGGCCCAGCTCCAGCACCCAAGGGCCTTGGCCGGGGCGTGCGGTGGCGGTGTCTTGCGCTTGAAGTCGCAGGCTGGCGAGGGTGGCGCGCCACTGGTTGGCGCTGGCGAGGCCGCCGCTGGCGCGCGTGTCGAGCGCGAGCTTCTGCGTGCCGGTGGTGGCCTCGCCCTTGAGCGTGAGCGTGGCCTGGGCGATGCTGCCGGCGAGGTCGGCCTGCAGCTCGCGCAGTTGCACGCTGGTGGCCGTGCCGCCGGGCTGGGCGGCGGGCAGGTTCAGGTCGAGGCGCGGTACGGTGAGTGCGGCCTTGAGGCTGGGCTCGGCGCTGCCGCGCGCGGTGGGGGCGCCGGGGTTCTCGATGCGGCGTTGCACGCTCTGCCAGCCGCCTTGCCAGCTGGCGTCGAGGCGCGCGCTGCCCTTGGCACTGGCGTTCGCGAACACGCCCGACAGGCCCGGCAGGCCTTGCACCCAGCGCTGCATCGCCTCGGCGTCGTCGATGCGCGCCTTGAGGTCGCCGCCGCCGGTGGAGGGCGCGATGCGGCCGTCGAGCTGCGCGCTGCCGCCCGGCAGCGAGAGGTCGAGCTTGCCGCTGGCGGCCTGGTCGGCCACGCGCACCTGCAGCTTGCCGTCGATGCTGGCGCGCATCGCTTCGACGCGCAGGGTGCGCAGGTCGAGCACCTGGTCTTTCCACTGGCCCTGCGCCAGCGCGCGGTCGAGGCCGAAGCCCGGCAGCGCCTTGCTGCCGGCGCCGCCGTTGCCTTCGGCACGGAGGGCCACATCGAAGACGAGGGTGTCGGAGTCTTCGGCCTGCCGTGCGCTGACCTGTCCGCCGATGGGCGCGCCCGACAGCTCGCTGTACAGCGCGCCGGGCCGCACGCCGCGCACGGTGGCGCGCACCTGCCAGGGCGAGGGCGCGGGGCTCCAGCTGCCTTCGGCGTCGATGCGGCCGCCGCCCGCGCGCACGGTGGCTTCGGGCACGGTCCAGGTCGTGCCGTCGAAGCCGACCTGCGCTTCGACCTGCTCGACCGGCAGCTTCTGTTCGTCCCACGGGCCGGCGACGGCGTTGCGGATGTCGGCCGAGGCCTTCCATGCGGCGGGGCCGGTGGCGGCGTCGGGTGCGAGTTCGACGGTGCCGGTGAGCCGTGTCTGCGGCGCGCCGGGCCAGAGGCTGGCGGCGTCGACGTTGCGCAGGTCGGCCTTGGCCTCGACCACGGGCTGCGGCAGCCAGGGCGCGATCTGCGCGCGCAGCGTGGCTTCCATGGGCGCTTCGGCGTTGGGCTCGGTGGGCTGCAGGTCGGCGGCGACCTGCAGGCGCGCCTCGGGGCCGGCCAGCGTGCCCTTCACCGAGGCCTTGGCCTGCACCTCGAGGTGGCGGTCTTCGGCGAGCGGGGCTTTCACGCGGCCGTCGAGCGTGGCGTCGAGCGCCATCGGCGCGGGCCCCTGCAGCCGCACGCGGGCGCTGTAGTGGCCGTCGGCGATGTCGACGCCTTCGATGTCCAGCGCGTGCTGCGCGCCGAGGTAGCTGTAGCGGCCGGCGAGGCCGGTGGCCAGCAGCGGAGGCGGGCCGGCCCAGCGCAGTTCGTCGATGCGGAAGGGCACCTCGGCCACTTCGACAGGCAGTGCGACCTGCGTCAGCGGCTCGGTCGGCGTGTCGCTGGGCGGGCCACGGCGTTCGATCGACAGGCTCGCCGCGTGGATCTCTCCGAGCTGCACCTTGCGCTGGAACAGCGGCGCGAGCTGCCAGCCGAGCGTGGCGTCGTTCACCTCGACCGCGAGGGTCTCGCTTTGCCACTTGAGCCAGCCGATGCGCCCGCCGGTGCGCAGCGAGCCGGTCACGTCGCGGCTCTCGAGCGTCTGGCCCGCGGGCAGTCGTTGTGCGGCCTGCGCGAGTGCAAAGGCCAATGATGTGTTCGAGCCGAGCCACCACCACGCGCCTGCGGCGAGCAGCAGCACGACCAGCAACAGGCCCACCAGGGTCCAGCCCAGCGCGCGCAGCACGCGGCGGGTGCGCGAGCGAGGACGGGGCGTGGCTGTGGTGGGCGTGGTCGGCATGGCGCGGGTCAGAAGGTGAAGCCGAGACGAAAGTGCAGGCGGAATTTCTTCGAGTCGACGCCGTAGGCCAGGTCGGCCTGCACCGGGCCAACGGGGCTGCGCCAGCGCGCGCCGACGCCCACGCCGACCTTGGGCTTGAGCTCGCCGGGCTTGTCGGCCACGGCACCGGCATCGACGAACACCACGCTCTCCCATTCGGTGAGCTTGTCCTTGTAGACGAAGGGGCGCTGCCATTCGAGGCTGGCCACGCCGAGGTAGCGGCCCGACACGGTCTTGCCGTCGGCGCGCACGGTGCCGATCTGCTTGTAGCTGTAGCCGCGCACGGTGGTGTCGCCGCCGGTGAGGAACATCAGCGTCGAAGGGATCTGCGCGCTGTCCTTGGCGGCGACGGCGCCGGCCTCCAGGCGCATCTGCAACCGGCTGCGGCGCGCGCGGGCGTTCTTGTCCTCGGCCGCGCCCAGCGGCAGCACGCCGAGAAAGCGCGCGTAGGTGCGGGTGAAAGGCAGTTGCTGGCCGGTGAGCGTGTAGCCCGCGGCCATTTCGAGCGCCAGGCCGTAGCCGCGCGAAGGCGCCGAGTTGTCGTCGAAGTAGCGCCCGGTCCAGCCCCAGTTGGCGGTGACGGCCGAGGCCGAGGGCGGCGCGTCGGTGCCGCGGTTGTGGGCGTAGTCGTACTGCAGGAAGAGGCTGCGGTCGATGTGGTCGCTCGACTTGCTTTGCCCGCCGCGCAGCCGGCCGCTGTCGACCACGTAGCTGCCCGACTGTTCGCTCTTGAGTTCGCCGCCGGCAAACCAGCGCCAGCCGCGGTCGTTGGGAATGGCGTTCCACTCGGTGCCCAGCGACTGGATGTCGTTGTCCAGCGAGAGCCGCGACACGGCGCGCCAGCCGAGCAGCGGCATGCGGTTGTGGGTGTGGTCGATCGACAGGCGCGGGCCGTTGTCGGTGGTGAAGCCCACGCCCATCACGACCTTCTGCAGCGGCGCCTCGCGCAGCTGGGCGATCACGGGCGCGGCCAGCGGGGTGTTGCTGTCGGTGTCGAGCGTGAGGAACACCGAGTCGTAATACCCGCTGCTGGCCAGGCGCTGTTGCGCGTCGAGCAGCTTCTGCTGGTCGTAGTCGGTGCCGGTGGGCAGGCGCGCGATGCGGCGTGCGGCGTCGGCGTCGTAGCGCTCCACGCCGCGCAGCACCAGCGGGCCGAACTTGTAGGCCGGGCCCGATTGGTAGGTCACGCCGAGCCGGGCTTCGTGGCGGTCGGCGTCGATCTCGGCGCGGCTGACTTCCACGCTGCCGGTGGGAAAGCGCCTGGCCGTGAGGCTGCGCAGCGCGGTGGTCTTGGCGTCGTCCCAGGCGCTCTGGGTGAAAGGCTCGCCGGCGCGCAGCGCCCAACCGGTGCGGATGGCGTCGCGCTGCGCTTCGGCGGTGGGGTCGTTGGCGATCTGGCCGGCGTAGCGGATCTGCACGGTCGACACTCGGGTCCGCTCGCCGGGCGCGACGGTGATGACGACCTCGCGCGGGGCCTCGGTGCTGTCGGGCGTTTCCTTCAGCTCGAGCGTGAGCGTGGGCGTGAAGTAGCCCAGCGTGCCCAGCAGTTCGCGCGCATTGGCCTCGGCCGCGACCATGAGGCGCGAGACCTCGGTCACGCCCAGGTCGTCGAGCTCGCGGTAGCGCTGGATTTCGAGGTGGCGCACCAGGTAGTCGCGCTCGGTCTCGGGGCCGCGCACGTCGACGGTGAAGGCGCGGCGCCGGCCGTCGGCCTTGGCCTTGTCGCCGTCCTTGGCGGTGTCGGCATCGGCGCTGCGCACCACGCCGGCCGTGGACGCGCCGGTGTCCGCCGCCTCTTTTTTAGGCAGCAGGCTGCAGCCTTGCAAAAGCAGGACGCCGGAAAAAAGCAAAGCCGGCCACAACGCCGGCGAAAGAACGGATGCCACCCTGACCATGGGGGCATTCTGACAGCACACGTGTGAGGCATGCCCCCCACTTGTGCGGGGCCGCGGGTTACTTGGACAGCATGCGCATCGCCTCTTCGAGGCCGCGCAGCGTGAGCGGGTACATGCGGTTGGACATGAGCTGCTGCATCACCGCAATGCTCTGGCGGTACTGCCACACGCCCTGGGGCTCGGGGTTGATCCAGGCGAACTTGGGGAAGGTGTGCGTGAGGCGCTGGATCCATTCGGCGCCAGCTTCTTCGTTGTTGTATTCGACGCTGCCGCCAGGTTGCAAAATTTCGTAAGGACTCATCGTGGCGTCGCCCACGAAGATCAGCTTGTAGTCCTTGTTGTACTTGCGCAGGATGTCCCAGGTCGCGAACTTCTCGGAGAAGCGGCGCTTGTTGTTCTTCCACATGAAGTCGTAGACGCAGTTGTGGAAGTAGTAGAACTCCAGGTGCTTGAACTCGGTCTTCACGGCCGAGAACAGTTCTTCGACGCGCTGGATGTGCTCGTCCATCGTGCCGCCCACGTCCATCAGCAGCAGCACCTTGACGTTGTTGTGGCGCTCGGGCCGCATCTTGATGTCGAGGTAGCCGGCGTTGGCGGCGGTCGAGTGGATGGTGTTGTCCAGGTCCAACTCTTCCACGTTGCCTTCGCGCGCGAACTTGCGCAAGCGGCGCAGCGCGACCTTGATGTTGCGCGTGCCCAGTTCCTGCGTGTCGTCGTAGTCCTTGTAGGCGCGCTGGTCCCACACCTTCACGGCGCTCTTGTTCTTGCCCGCGCCGCCGATGCGGATGCCCTGCGGGTTGTAGCCGCCGTTGCCGAAGGGCGAGGTACCGCCGGTGCCGATCCACTTGCTGCCGCCTTCGTGGCGCTCTTTCTGCTCTTCGAAGCGCTTCTTGAGCGTTTCCATGAGCTCGTCCCAGCCCATCTTCTCGATCTTGGCTTTCTCTTCGGCCGTGAACTCGCGCTCCAGCGTTTTCTTGAGCCAGTCGAGCGGCACTTCCTTGGTGAAGTCGGTGAGCATCTCGACGCCCTTGAAGTAGGCGGCGAAGGCACGGTCGAACTTGTCGTAGTGCTTCTCGTCCTTCACGAGCGCGGTGCGCGAGAGGTAGTAGAAGTCGTCGATGCCGTAGGCGCCGTCGGAGTTCGGGCCCACCACGTCGGCCTTGAGCGCCTCGAGCAGCGTGAGGTATTCCTTGACCGACACCGGCAGCTTGGCCGAACGCAGCGTGTAGAAGAAGTCGATGAGCATGGGGTGCGCTCCTTGTGTGTCGTCGTCGTCAGTCGCGCGGGCGGTCGAGCAGGTACTGCAGCTGGGCCTTCACCTCGGGCCATTCGCCTGCGCGCAGGCTGTACATGACGGTGTCGCGGATGGTGCCGTCGCGGCGCATCACGTGGCCGCGGATCACGCCGTCTTTCTTTGCGCCCAGGCGCTCGATGGCGCGCTGCGAGGCGAAGTTGAAGTTGTCGGTGCGCCAGCCCACCACGTTGCAGCCCAGCGTGTCGAACGCATGCGTGAGCATCAGCAGCTTGCAGGTGGTGTTGACGTGGGTGCGGTGGCAGCGCTCGGCGTACCAGGTGTAGCCAATTTCGACGCGCTTCACGCCCGGGAGGATGTCGTGAAAGCTCGTGCTGCCCAGCACCGTGCCAGTGGCCTCGTCGGTCACGGCGAAGGCGAAGCGGTCGGCGGTTTTGAGTGCCGTCTCGATGTAGCCGCGCGTGTCCTGCGGCTCGGGCACGGAGGTGACGCGCAGCTTCCACAGCTCGCCGTCGGCGGCCGCGGCGCGCAGGCCGTCTTCGTGGGGGAGTGCGAGCGGCACCAGCGCGATGCCGCGGGCCTTCAGCGTGACGGGTTCGACGAACGCCATGGGCAAACTCTCCGTGCGGGTCTCGGTGGGTATCGGTAGATCTCGGGCTCAGCCGCGCGGGTCGCCGTACTTGTGCACGTACCACGCGCGCGCGGCCTGCGCACCGGCGCCGCCGCCCAGGCCGATCAGCGCAATGCCGATGATCTCGCGCGTGCCGTACTTGCTGTCGGTGCCGAAGGCGTCGAGCCCGAGCAGCAGCCCGAGCCCGCGGCCGAGCATCGCGCCCACCACGAACAGCACCGCCTGGGCAATGCCCAGCTTCATCAGCTGTTTGGTGGAATGGGGTTGCCGGCTCATGGCCTAGCGGTTGTTGCGTTGCATGAAGACGAGCTTCTCGAACAAGGTCACGTCCTGTTCGTTCTTGAGCAGCGCGCCCACCAGCGGCGGCACGGCGACCTTGTCGTCCTTGCTCTGCAGGGCTTCGAGCGGAATGTCTTCGGCCACGAGCAGCTTGAGCCAGTCGAGCAGCTCGGAGGTCGAGGGCTTCTTCTTCAGGCCGGGCAGGTTGCGCACGTCGTAGAAGGTCTTCATCGCCGACGTGAGCAGCTCCTGCTTCAGGTTCGGGAAGTGCACGGCGATGATGTGCTTCATCGTCTCGGCATCGGGGAACTTGATGTAGTGGAAGAAGCAGCGGCGCAGGAAGGCGTCGGGCAGTTCCTTCTCGTTGTTCGAGGTGATGAACACCAGCGGACGGTGCTTGGCACGAATGAGTTCGCGCGTCTCGTAGCAGTAGAACTCCATGCGGTCGATTTCGCGCAGCAGGTCGTTCGGGAATTCGATGTCGGCCTTGTCGATCTCGTCGATCAGCAGCGCGACCGGCTGGTCGGCCGTGAAGGCCTGCCACAGCACGCCCTTGATGATGTAGTTCTGGATGTCCTTGACGCGCTGGCCGCCGTCCACGTCGGCCAGTTGCGAGTCGCGCAGGCGGCTCACGGCGTCGTATTCATACAGGCCCTGTTGCGCCTTGGTGGTCGACTTGATGTGCCACTGCAGCAGCGGCATGTCGAGCGCTTGCGCCACTTCCTCGGCCAGCATGGTCTTGCCGGTGCCGGGCTCGCCCTTGACGAGCAGCGGGCGCTGCAATGTGATGGCCGCATTGACCGCCAGCATCAGGTCCTGAGTGGCGACGTAGTTGTCTGAGCCCTTGAATTTCATGAGTGGAGCGGAGGCAGGGTGGAGAAAAGAACACACTCGAACTGCATTGCGCAGCCTCTTGTGCAGCTCGCGCGAGGTTCCCGTGGGACCCTTGCATATAATCGAATGTTGATTCGAAAAACTGTATCTCCACGAGATTGTGCGCGCAAAATGAACAAGTTGTTGACCACGATGTTTGCCCTTGCTGTCGCTTGCGTGACGCTCTCGGCACAAGCCCAGCAAGTCACTGGCAAGCCCCAGGACGGCGCCAAGAAGGTCCAGATGTGCGTGGGCTGCCACGGCATCATCGGCTACCAGGCGAGCTTCCCCGAGATCCACAAGGTCCCGATGATCGCGGGCCAGAGCGCCACCTACATCTCGTCCGCGCTCACCGCGTACAAGGGCGGTGACCGCAAGCACCCGACGATGCGCGCCATCGCCGACAGCCTCACCGAACAGGACATCGCCGACCTCGCGGCCTACTACAGCCAGCTGGGCGTGAAGGAAGGCGATGCACCGCCGGCCGCACCGGCCAAGGCCGCGTCCGAGAACGTCCAGGCGCTCATCGCGCGCGACAAGGACAACAGCTGCACCAAGTGCCACGGCGCCAACTTCAACACGCCGAACGACGGCACCGTGCCCAAGCTGGCCGGCCAGCACGCCGACTACCTGTTCGTGGCGCTGAAGTCGTACCGCGTGAAGAACAACCCCCACCTCGGCCGCTCGAACGCCGTGATGGCCGCACAGGTCGAACCCAAGAAGTTCACCAACGCCGAACTGAAGACCCTGGCCACCTACATCAGCTCGCTGCCTGGCGAACTGAAGATCGTGCCCGAGTCGCGCCTGCATCACGCGCCTCAGTAAGCAAGACGGGCACCGGCCCGCTGCGCCAAAGAGAAAGCCCGCATCAGCGGGCTTTTTTTCGTCCGGATTTTCCCGGGGGTCAGACGTCGAAGAAGGCCGTCTCGTCGGCGCCCTGCATGCGGATGTCGAAGCGATACGTCACCGCGCCGCCTTGCTCCACGCGCTCGGCGATCAGCGTGTGGCGGCGCTCGGCCGGCACGCTCTGCAGCACGGCGTCCTTCGCGTTGGCTTCGGCTTCGTCGCTGAAGTACACGCGCGTGAAGGCATGCAGCAGCAGCCCGCGCATCAGCACGATCACGTTGATGTGCGGTGCTTCACCGGGCGTTTCGGCGCCGGGCTTGACGGTGTGGAACACGAAGCGGTTCTGCGCGTCGGTGCCCGTGCCGACGCGGCCGAAGGCGCGAAAGCCCAGGGCGCGTGCCTCGTCGGGCGTCTGCGGGTAGCGGCCTTCGCCGTCGGGCTGGCTGATCTCGATCAGCGCGTCGTTGATCGGGTTGCCGTCACCGTCGATCACGCGGCCTTCGAGGCGGATGCGCTGGCCGCTGGCGGTGTCCAGCGCCAGCACGGCGTCGAAGGGCTGGTTGAAGTTGTAGCCGTACTGCGTGGCGGTGAGGCCGTAGGCGAAGTAGGGGCCCACGGTCTGGGACGGGGTCTGGCCGAAGTCGGCTGCCTGGGCGGTCATCAATGGCATGGGAAATCCTTTCAGCGGTTCTCGAACGGCGTTTCGTCGGCGCCGCGCAGCACCATGTCGAACTGGTAGCCCAGGGCATAGCCTTCCTCGGTGATGTCGAGGCTGAAGTCGGCAATGAGGCGGTTGCGGTAGCGCTCGGGCGTGCCGGTGACCATCGGGTCGTACTGCAGCAGCGGGTCGCCGGGGAAATACATCTGCGTCACGAGGCGGCTGGCAAAGCTCTGGCCGAACAGCGACAGGTGGATGTGCTGCGGGCGCCAGGCGTTGGGGTGGTTGCCCCAGGGGTAGGCGCCGGGCTTGATGGTGAGGAAGCGGTAGCGGCCTTCGCTGTCGGTGAGGCAGCGGCCTGCGCCGAGGAAGTTGGGGTCGAGCGGCGCGTCGTGCTGGTCGACCTTGTGCACGTAGCGGCCCGAGGCATTCGCCTGCCAGAGCTCGACCAGCGTGTTGGCGACCGGGCGGCGACGCTCGTCGAGCACCTGGCCCGTGAGGATCATGCGTTCGCCCAGCGGCTCGCCGTTGACGCGCGCGTTGCGCGTGAGGTCGTGGTCGAACTCACTGATGCTGTCGTGGCCGTACACCGGCTGCTGCAGCTCGCCGAGCGAGGCCTTCAGCGGAATGAGCGGCTTTTGCGGGCCGCGCTTGCCGGTCGACTTGTAGCCGGGGTAGATGTAGCTGGGGTGGGCGTCCCAGTCGCGCGGGGTGAGGGTGGGCTGGGCACCGGGGGTCTTGGTCATGTACGTTGTCTCCTGTCGTGGGACGAATCCGAAGCCCGCACTGTAGAAGTCGCAATCAATGATGTAAATTGAAGATTGTTCCAGTTTCAATAACCAGAAGGCATTGAAAAAGTCCCCCGCCGAGCTTCGCCAGGATTTCGTGCGCAACGTGCAGTTGCGGCACCTGCGCGCCTTTGTCGCGGTCGCGCAGGAGCGCCACCTGGCGCGCGCGGCCGAGCGGCTGGCGTTGAGCCAGCCGGCGGTGTCGAAGACGCTGTCGGAGCTCGAGACCGTGGTCGGCACCCGCCTGGTGGAACGCAGCCAGGCCGGCCGCCGCGGCGTGCAGGGCCTCACGCCGGCCGGCGAACAGCTGCTGGCCCACGCCCTGCGCGTGCTCGAAGCGATGGACGCCAGCGCGCAGGCCGTGGCCCCGGCCGCGGGCGGGCGCATCGAGCGCCTGCGCATCGGCGCCTTGCCCAGCGTGGCGCCCGCGCTGTTGCCGGTGGCGCTGGCGCGGCTGCGCGAGGGCTGGCCGGCGGTGCAGGTATTGGTGAAGAGCGCGGCCAACGCCGTGCTGCTCGACGAGCTGCGTGCCGGCGAGCTCGATCTCGTGGTCGGCCGCATGAGCGATCCGCGCCTCATGGGCGGCCTGAGCTTCGAGCTGCTGCACACCGAGCCGCTGGTGTTCGCCGTGCGCGCCGGCCATCCGCTTGCACTCAAGGCCGCGCCGGTGCAGGCGGTGCTCGACTACCCGTTGGTCGTGTACGGCGAGGGCACGGCCCCGCGCCACAACACCGAGAGCTTCCTGTCGGCGCGCGGCCTTGCGCTGCCGCCCAACGCCCTGCAGACGCTCGACGTGGCGGTGGCGCGTGCGCTGGTGGCGGTGTCGGACGCGGTGTGGATCACGCCGCTGGGCGCCGCGCGCAGCGAGCTGGCCGACGGCCGCCTGGTGCGCTTGCCGATCGACACCACCGGCACCGAGGAGCCTGTCGGCCTGCTGCAACGCAGCGAGGCCGAGCCGTCGCCGTTGCGCGCCGCGATGGCGGGGCTGCTGCGCGAAGCAGCGAAAGCGCAGGGCGCGTTGCCGGTGCGCAAAGGAACAACCCCGCGCGCGACCGGCTGAGGGTTCGTCAGTCCTTCGTGGCGCGGCGCTGCACGCACGCCACGTAGCCATCGCCATCGGGCGGGCGCCCCGCGCGCTGGCTCTCCCACATCATCTGGCCGAGGCAATCCATCGCCTCATGGTGCGCATGCAGCAGCGAACCGCGGCGCGCGGCCAGCAGCTCGACGGCCTGGCGGATGCCGCGCGGCTGGTCGATGGAGCACTGCTCGCTGATCGACAGATGCATCGACAGATGCAGGAACGGGTTCTCGCGGCCGTTCGATCCGTCGTAGACCCGCGCCACGGCCGCGTCGGCGTCGATCAGGTCCTCGTGGTACTCGGGGTGCTCGTCGATCCAGCCGGCCGCGATGGTTTCCAGCGGCTCCATCGGCAGACCCTGCCGGTGCTTGGCGTACACGTCGCAGAAGAAGCGGCGCACGTCTTCCTGGGAGGGATTGAACATATCTAGATAGAGGAGAGAAGAAAGGGAGAAAAAACGGGCGGCGCGGTCTGCGCGACGGGCCTGTGGAAAGTGCGAGAGACGTGTCCGGCGTTCCGGGTACGTGGCGTTACATCGTTACGTAACGAATCGCGAAATGAGGTCTTTGTGAGCGGTTTCGGCGTTCGGCATGGGACGCGGTTTTCAGAAAAATTCTCATACAAATCAATCACTTGAAGCGCCGTTGGCGCGGCATTGGCACCGTGGCGGAAAAGCGGCACGCAAGTTGCCCCTGTAGATGCATCTTTTGTCACAGAGGCTGCCATGACCGCTCCACAAGCATCGACCGTTTCGACCGAAGGGCTCTCCGCCAATGGCGCTGCGCCCGTGCTTCTTGCCCAAGCCACCGTCACGCCGCTAGGCGCGCCGGGCATGAGCGCCGGCGCCTCCGCCGCGCCTGCGGCCGTGGCGTCTTCCAGCGTGGGCACATTGTCCAATGCTACGCCCGGCGTTGCAGTGATGCGCGAGGGTGTCCGCATTCCGGTGGACGGCAATCAGACCCTGATGGCCGGCGACCGCGTGATCGTGCCGGACGGCGGCCAGGCCAACGTGCTGTTCCCCGGATCGGCCTCCAACAAGGCGCCGCTGGCCGGCGTCTTCACCAGCGGCACCGATGCAACCATCGGCTCGACCAAGCTGCCCGGTGGCCTCGAACAAGTGAATGTGGATGTCGCCTCGGGCGACCTGCAAGTGACCCCGCCGGACAGCGACGCCGACGCGGCCGCACTGGCCGTGACCAAGAAGACCGCAGCCGGCAGCGGTATCGGCCTCGGTGAATTCGCGCTGGGCGCCCTGGGCGCCGTGGCGCTGGGCGCCGCGCTCAGCGGTGGCGGCGGCGACGGTGGCACCACCGGCTTCCCGCTGTTCGTGGGCGGCCCGGGCGGCGACTCCGATGCGGACGCCGATTCGGACTCGGATTCCGACTCCGACTCGGACAGCGATTCCGACAGCGATTCGGACTCCGACAGCGACTCGGATTCGGATTCGGACAGCGATTCGGATTCGGACGCCGACTCCGACGCAGACTCGGATTCAGACGCCGACTCTGACGCCGACTCCGATTCAGACGCCGACTCTGACGCCGATTCCGACTCGGACGCTGACTCCGATGCCGACTCGGATTCGGACGCCGACTCCGATGCGGATTCCGACTCCGACGCCGATTCCGACGCGGATGCCGACTCGGACGCCGATTCCGACGCGGATGCCGATTCCGACGCGGATGCCGATTCGGATGCCGACTCCGACGCAGACGCCGATCACCTGCTCGACCCCGCCGACGGCATCGTGGGTGGCGTGCTCGACGGCGTGGACGACGCACTCGGCCTGGGCGGTGCGCTGAGCCCGGTGACCGATGTGGTGGACAACGTGACCGACGTCGTCGACGACGTGCTCGCGCCGCTGCTCGGCGAAGAGTTCCAGGCCAACAACCCGAACCAGCTCGACCCGGTGGACAACCTCGTGGGCAGCATCACCGACCCGCTGGGCGGCACGCTGAGCCCGATCCTCGATCCGCTGCTGGGCGCCGGCGCCGCAGGTGCCATCACCGGCGGCCTGCTCAACCAAGTCGACTACGTGACCGACGCGCTCAACAACGGGCTCGAGAACCTCATCGGCAACAGCGGCATCGTCAGCGGCCTGACCGACGCCCTCGGCCTGGGCGGCGTGACCGACCAACTGCTGGGCGACGACGGCGCGCTGGGCGGCCTGCTGCAGAACGTGATCGGCGAAGGCAGCCTCGTGCAGGGTCTGCTCGCTGAAGACGGCCTGGTCGGCGGCCTGCTGGCACCGGACGGTGTCGTGGGCGGCCTCATCGGCGAAGGCAGCGCGGTCGGCGACCTGCTGGGCAACGTGCTCGGCGGCGACGGCCTCGTGGGTGGCCTGCTCGGCGACGGTGCCCTCGGCAACCTGACCGGCGGCCTGCTCGGTGCAGATGGCCTGCTGGGCGGCCTGCTCGGCGACGACAGCGCCCTGGGCGGCCTGCTGGGTGACGACGGCCTCGTGGGCGGCCTGCTCGGCGGCGACGGCGTGCTGGCCGGCCTGGCCGGTTCGGAAGGCCTCACCGGCGAACTGCTCGGCCAGGGCGGCCTGGTCGACAACCTGCTCGGCCAGGACGGCGCACTGTCCGGCCTGCTCGCCGACAGCCCGCTGGGCGGCCTGCTCGGCGGCGACGACGGCCTGTTGGGCGGCGTGCTCGGCGGTGTCATCGGCGAAGGCGGCCCCCTCGGCGGCCTGCTCGGCAACGACGGTCTGGTCGGCGGCCTCCTGAGCGACGACGGCCTGCTGGGCGGTGTGCTCGGCAGCGACGGCCCGCTCGGCGGCCTGCTGGGTGACGACGGCCTGGTCGGTGGCCTGCTCGGCGATGCCGGCCCCATCGGCGGCCTGCTCGGCAGCGACGGCGTGCTGGGCGGTGTGCTCGGCGACAACGGCCTGGTCGGCGGTCTGCTCGGCGGCACCGGCCCCATCGGCGGCCTGCTCGGTGACGACGGCCTGCTCGGCGGCCTGCTGGGCGACAACGGCCCACTGGGTGGCCTGCTCGGCGGCGACGGTGCCGGCGGCCTGCTCGGACCGGACGGCATCGTCGGTGGTCTGCTGGGCAATGACGGCCCCGTGGGCGGCCTGCTCGGTGAAGAAGGCCTGGTCGGCGGTCTGCTGGGCGGCGTGCTCGGCGGCATCGGCGGTGGCGGCACCCCCGGCACCGGCGCGGCGCTGCTCGACCCGGCTGACAGCGTGGTCGCCGGCCTGGCGAACGGCCTGAACAACGGCGTGCTCGGCGACCTCGGCCTGGGCGACGTGCTGGCCCCGGTCTCGCAACTGACCGACAGCCTGACCGACACGGTCGACGGCCTGCTGGCCCCGGTGCTCGGCGAGAGCTTCACGCCGAACAACCCGAACGTGCTCGACCCGGCCGACGGCCTCGTCGACCAGGTGACGGACGGCGTGGGTGGCTTGGTCAGCCCGGTGGTCGACCAGCTGCTCGGCGCCGGCGCGACGACCGGCCTGCTGAACGCAGTGGACACGCAGGTCGACTTCGTGACCGACGGCGTGGCCCACCTGATCGGTGGCGACGGCCTGCTGGGTGGTGTCCTCGGCGGTGACGGCGGTCTGCTCGGCGGCGTCCTTGGCGGCGACGGCGGCTTGCTCGGCGGCGTGCTGGGTGACGACGGCCTGCTGGGCGGCCTGCTTGGTGGCGACGGTGGTCTGCTCGGTGGCGTGCTGGGTGAAGGCGGCCTGCTGGGCGGCGTCCTCGGCGGCGACGGTGGTCTGCTCGGCGGCGTGCTGGGTGACGACGGCCTTCTGGGCGGTGTCCTCGGTGGTGATGGCGGCTTGCTCGGCGGCATCCTGGGTGACGACGGCCTCCTGGGCGGCGTCCTCGGTGGCGACGGCGGTCTGCTCGGCGGCGTACTGGGTGACGGTGGCCTCCTGGGCGGCGTCCTCGGCGGTGACGGCGGTTTGCTCGGCGGCGTGCTGGGTGACGACGGCCTTCTGGGCGGCGTCCTCGGTGGCGACGGCGGTCTGCTCGGCGGCGTGCTGGGTGACGATGGCCTCCTGGGCGGCGTCATCGGTGGCGACGGCGGTCTGCTCGGCGGCGTGCTGGGTGACGGTGGCCTCCTGGGCGGCGTCCTCGGCGGTGACGGCGGTCTGCTCGGTGGCGTGCTGGGTGACGGCGGCCTGTTGGGTGGCGTCCTCGGCGGCGTGACCGGCGGCGACGCCGGCGGCTTGCTCGGCGGCATCCTCGGCGACGACGGCCTGTTGGGCGGTGTCCTCGGCGGCGTGACCGGCGGCGACGCTGGCGGTTTGCTCGGCGGCATCCTCGGCGACGACGGCCTGCTGGGCGGTGTCCTCGGCGGTGTGACCGGCGGCGACGCTGGCGGCTTGCTCGGCGGCATCCTCGGCGACGACGGCCTGTTGGGCGGTGTCCTCGGCGGTGTGACCGGCGGCGACGCTGGCGGCTTGCTCGGCGGCATCCTCGGCGACGGCCTGCTCGGTGGCGTCCTCGGCGGTGACGGCGGCCTCCTGGGCGACGTCCTCGGCGGCAGCGAAGGTGGTCTGCTCGGCGGCGTCCTCGGTGGCGACGGCCTGGTCGGCAGCCTGCTCGGTGCGGACGGCCTCGTGGGCGGCCTGCTCGGCGGCCTGACGGGCGGCGCCGAACCGGTCGCCGGCATCCTGGAACCGGTCACCAGCATCCTCGACGGCGTGACGGGTGCCACGGGCTCGGCAGGTTCTGCCGGCTCGCTGGTCTCCACGGTGGTCGACACCGTGACCCATGCGGCTGCCCCGGTGACCGACATCCTGGCCGGCACGCCGGCAGCCCCGGTGGCCGCGGTCGTGACCGGTGTGCTGGACACCGTCGAACACACGGTGGCCCCGGTGCTCGACAACGTGCTCACCCCGATCACCAGCCTGGTCGACCACAGCAGCCCGGCCGGTGGTGCCCTGGCACCCGTGACCAACATCCTGCACGGCCTGCTGGGCTGATCCAAGGGACACGCAGAAGGAGGAAGGGAAACCTCGATAGCAGCAGACAGGGACAGGCCGACAACGGCCTGTCCCGCGAAAGGACCGTCATGAACAAGAATTTCCGGATACTGGCCCTCGTGGCCATGGGCGCAAGCCTCGTGGCCTGCGGCGTGCCTCCCAAGGGCGGTCGCGACGACGCGACCTACTACTACTCCAACAAGAGCGTGCGCGAAGCGCCCAAGCCGGAGCCGGCGCCCCCACCGCCGCCGCCGAACGCACCGGCGAAGATCGTCTACTTCGACTTCGACAAATACGACGTCAGGGCGGGCGACCGCAGCATCGTCGAGGCCCACGCGGGCTACATGCGCAACCGGCCGGCGAGCCGGGTCGTGATCGAAGGCAACACCGACCTGCGCGGCGGCCGCGAATACAACCTCGCGCTCGGCCAGCGCCGCGCCGAGTCCGTGCAACGCATGCTCACGCAGATGGGTGTGCCGGGCGAACGCATCGAAGCCATCAGCTGGGGCATTGAAAAGCCCGCATCGCTTGCCACCACCGAGGAGGGCCATCAGCTCAATCGTCGCGCCGAGTTCAGCTACCGCTGAATCGGGAGCACGCGATGATTTCACGGGCGGCTTCCGGTCCGCGATCACGTCATCCAAGCGAGAGCAGATGACGGACGCGACCGGCCTTCGCCCGCATTCGACCGGGGCCGAATGATGTCCTTCTCAGACCAGCTCCACGCCTGCCACGAGCGCCTGGTGTCCGTGTGCGCGGCGTTGCCTGCCCCGTACCCGGCCTTCACGCTCTTCTTCTCGGTGAGCGACGGTTCGCAGCGTGCACATGTCGTGCACGCGCGCGCCGACGACTTCGAGACCGCCTGGCGCGAAGGCGCCGACCTCGTCGAGCGATGGGTGCGCGAGCGCGGCATCGTCTCGCCCTGGCTGCGCATCGACTGGGTCGAGGGCGCCAGTCCCATGGACTGGACGCAGTTCAAGACCCAGCTCACCGCGGTCAAGCGCAACTACTTCCGGCTCGGCCTGGCCTTCGACCAGGACTTCGGCTTCGCCTTCACCGAGCAGGAGCTCAACGCCAACGCCATGCTGTGCGGCGATTCGACCATCGCGCATTCGGTGGTGAACGTGCGCAACTTCGATGTGTATGCGCAGGCCCGCTTCGAGCGCACGCTGCCGCTGGAAGAGTCGTCGGAGCGCACCGTCTATCTGCTGGCCACGGTCGGCGTGTTCTGCCAGCCCGACGGCGTGGTGCACAAGCTCGTGGGCACGGGGCTCGACGCGGGCCGCCGCCAGCTGCCGGCGCTCAACCCCCAGTCGGTGCTCGAGTTGGTGCGCAGCGGCTCGTCATACCTGGCGCGCCAGATGCAGAGCGACGGCCTGTTCGTGTACGGCTACTTTCCGTGCTTCGATCGCCGCATCCCGACCTACGACGCGATGCGCCACGCGGGCACCGTGCACGCCATGCTCGAGGCCTGGGAGCTCACGCGCGACGACACGCTGCGCGCGGCCATCGACCGCGCCATCGACCACCTCACCGACGCGCTGATCCGCGACTACACGCTGCCCGACGGTCGCGAAGTGGCGTACCTTGTCGACACCGGCGGCGAGATCCGCCTGGGCGGCAACGCGGCCTGCGTGCGCATGTTCGTGCGCTACTGCGAGCTGATGGAAACGCGCCACTGGCTGCCGCTGCTCGAGAAGCTCGCGCTGGGCATGGTGGCGTTGCAAGACCCGGCCAGTGGGCGCTTCGACCACGTGCTGCACGCGGCCGACCTCACGCTCAAGCAGGCCTCGCGCGTCATCTTCTACGACGGCGAAGCGGCCTTCGGCCTCATGCGCCTGTATGGCCTCACGCGCGATCCGCGCTGGCTGGCCGCGGTCGAGAAAGCCTTCGACCATTTCATTGCGAGCCAGCACTGGCAGTCGCACGACCATTGGCTCAGCGGCTGCGTGAACGAGCTCACGCAGTGGAGCCCGCAGGAGCGCTACTTCCGCTTCGGGCTGCAGAACGTGGCGGGCTACCTGGACTTCGTGCTCGACCGCAAGACCACCTTTCCCACGCTGCTCAGCCTCATGCTGGCGGCGCAGCAGATGCTGCAGCGGCTGGAGAGCATGCCCGCCATGCGGCACCTGCTCGACGAGCTGGACACCGAGAAGTTCTACCGCGCGCTCGACTACCGCGCGCACTACCTGCTCAACGGTTTCTTCTGGCCCGAGATGGCGATGTACTTTCGTCGGCCGTCCACGGTCGTCGGCGCCTTCTTCGTGCGGCACCACGCGTTCCGCGTGCGCATCGACGACGTCGAGCAGTACGTGACGGGCTTCGCCGCCTACCACCGCTACCTGCTGGACCGGCGCAGCCAGCCCGGCGGCGCGGGCCCGGGGGGCAGCGGTGGCGGCAACAGCGGCTCGCGCGACGACGGCGCCGTGTGGACCGCCAGCGAGATGGCGCGCGTCACCGGCGGCGAGTGGGTGGTCAAGCCCGAAGACGGCTGGCGCGCCACCGGCGTGACCCAGCGCACCTTCATGCGCAAGGGCCGCGTCGTGTTCGAACACCAGGCCCGGCCCTCGAAGACGCCGCTGGCCGCCGTCACGCTCAAGGGCGTGCTGCAGCCGGCCGCGGCCGTGCTGTGCACCGACCCCAAGCCGCACCTGGACAAGCGCGTGCCTGTGCTGAAGGTGCCCAACGTGCTGCAGGCCGTGCTCGAGCTGGGCGACCATGCGCGCACCGAGTTCACCGGCCGCGTGTGCGGCGTGCTCGGCAGCGGCGCGGGCAGCAGCACCGTGGCCGCCATGCTGGCCGGCGCGCTCACCGTGTGGGGCGAAGTGGCGCAGCCCGAAGGCAGCATCAGCCTGCCGTCGGGCGTTGCGTGGAACCTCACCTGCATGCCGCGCCATGCCGCCTACTGGGTGCTCGAGATGGGCACCTCGCACATGCCCGCATCGGCGCAGCTCATGCGGCCGTCGCTCATCGTGGTGACGGGCATCTCGGCCGCGTCGCAGAAGCACCGCGGCCCGTCGGAAGCCGCCGCGCGGCTCGACTGCCGCATGTTCCAGGCCATGGCCGCGGGCGACCGCGTGGTGCTCAACCGCGACATGCCCGAGTTCGCCACCTTCGCCGAAGCGGCCATGGCGCACCAGCTGCAGATCGTGACCTACGGCGAGCACAAGGACGCCGACGTGCGCCTGCTCGCCTTCGACCACGGCGAGGTGCAGGCCGAGGTGGCGGGCGAGCCCTTTCAGCTGCGCCTGAATGCGCCGGGCCGCCACATGGGCGCCAGCGCCGTGGCCGCGCTGGCCGCGTTGCAGGCGCTGCGCCTGCCGCTGGCCGCCGCCGTCGAACCCTTTGCGCACTTCGAGCCGCCGGGCGGACGCGGTGCGCTGCACACCATTCACATCGGCGGTGGAAGCTTCAAGCTGATCGATGAAACCTACGACGCCAACCCGAGTTCGATGCGGGCGGCGCTTGAGTTGCTGTCACAAGCCCCCTGCGAGCCTGCGCGCCGGGTGGCCATTTTGGGCGACATGCAGGAGCTGGGGCCCGCGGCGCAACGCCATCACCTCGATCTGGAGGCCGAGTTGCTGGCGTCGCAACCTGACCGCGTGCTCCTGTGCGGACCCTTGATGCGGGCGCTTCACACGCGCATCCGCACCAAGGTCCGCTCCCATTGGTTTGTCGATGTGTCCGACCTCTCCACCGCACTCGGCGGGCTGCTGCAACCAGGCGACTGGGTGCTGGCCAAAAGCTCCGCCGGTGTCGGTCTTTCCCGGCTCGCCCGGGTTCTGAAAGCACTGCCATGAGATGGAACGCACTGGTCCACATTCCCTATGAATCCGAGCGCGAGGCACCGCCGCGGCGCTGGTGGCTGGGCTGGCTGCAGCTGCTGTGCGCGTGGGTGCTGCTCATGCTGCTATGCGCCAACATCGCCCTCGTGTTTGCCGAAGGCCTGCCGGGCACATCCGGCCGCACCGCTGCCCACAGTTACACCCACAAAACGATGAATTGCACGCTCAGGGAAAACGCCGCGCCACAAGGAACGCGCGGCGTGGAATCGACCGGTTCGGCGCAGGTTCGCGCACACCGATGCTGAGAGGCGTCGGAGGCGAATTTCTGCCTTGTAACGATCGGGTAACAGTTGATAATGGGGCCGGCGTCGTTGCCCGACGGATCGGTCTTTTTCCATGATCAAGTTCCTCTTGCCCAGCCAGCTGGTTGCCGACAGGCCGGAAACTCCCGGCGCCAGTCCGTATGCCGGTGCGTTGAACGATGCGTTCCGCTCGGCCTACCCGCTCGTCAAGAGTGCGGCGTGGCTGTCGCTGCCCATCAGCCTGTTCGGGCTGCTGCCCTCGATCTTCCTGCTCCAGGTGTATGACCGCGTGCTCTCGCGCAGCGGCGTTTCCACGCTCGCGGCGCTGGTGTGCGGCATTCTGTTTTTCCTGTGCATCGAGTTCTGGCTGCGCACGCGGCGTTCGCGCCTGCTGCGCAACGCGGGCGCGACCGTCGACCACGGCGTGTCGAGCGCGCTGCTGCACTCCATGCTCGGTCGCCCGCTGCGCGCGCTCGAGGCGCGGCCGGCCTCGTCCTGGCAGCTGTACTTTCGCGACGTGGGGGCCGTGCGCGGCACCGTCACCGGCGGGCTCGCGCAGTCGATCTTCGATTTGCCGATGGCGATCTTTGCGCTGGTGGTGATCGGCATCGTCGCGCTGCCGGTGCTGCCGGTGGTGGTGGCCTTCCTGGCCATCATGTCGTTCCTGGCCTGGTGGTGGGCCGACGAAGTGCGCGCCGGTCGCGTGGAAGAAGTGCTGCGCGGGCGCGGCCTGGACCGCATCACCTCCGAGATCTGCCATGCGCGCGAGACGCTCAAGGCGCAGTCGAACGACGGCCCGACCATCGACGTCTGGCAGCAGACCTACAACGCCTGGCTCAGCGAGAGCTTTGGCAAGAACGGCCAGATCGAAACCGCGCGCGACGGCACCACCGTGCTGCTCACCGTGTTCTCGGTGATCGTTGTCACCGTCGGCGCCATCTCCGTCATGCAGCAGTGGATGACGGTGGGCGGCCTCGTCGCCTCCAACATGCTTGCGCTGAAGGCGCTGCAGCCGGTGGCCGGGCTGGTGTCGAACTGGCGCTCGCTCGCCACCGCCAAGGAAGCCGCCAAGCGCCTGGAGACCGTGCTCGGCGAGCCGGTCGAGAAAGCGCCCACCGGCATGGCGCTGCCGCAGCCGCTGGGCCGCGTCACGCTCAAGGACGTGAGCTTCAGCTTCACCGAAGACGCGCCGCAGCCCGTGCTAGAAAACGTCGACCTCGACATCGGCCCCGGCGGCCTGCATGTGATCGTCGGGCGCAACGGCGCGGGCAAGTCGACGCTCGTGAAGCTGCTGTCGGGCCTGTACACGCCCACGCACGGCGTGGTGAGCATCGGCGAGTACGACCTGTCGCAGTTCGGCCGCGAAGAGCTGTCGCGCTGGATCAGCTACCTCTCGCAAGAGGTGTACTGGTTCGGCGGCCCGCTCGTCGACACCATGCGCCGCGGTGCGCCGGGCCAGAGCGACGAGCAGATCGTCGCGGCCTGCAAGCTCTCGGGCGCGCACGACTTCATTTCGCGCCTGCCCGACGGTTATCGCACCGTGGTGGGCGAGGGCGGCACCGGCTTCTCGGTGGGCGAGCGACGCAAGCTCGCGCTGGCCATGAGCTTCCTGCGCAAGCCCTCGGTGCTGGTGCTCGACGAGCCCAGCAACGACCTCGACTTTCAAAGCGAGCGCAACCTGCTCGCGACCATGCTCGCGGTGGCCAAGGTGCGCACCGTGGTCGTGGTCACGCATTCGCTGCGCATCGTGTCGGCGGCCACCACCGTCTATCACGTCACCGGCCAGGGCAACGTGGAGATCGGCTCCGCCGCCGTCATGGTGCCCAAGCTCTTCGGCGTGAAGAAGCCGCTGGTGGCGCTGAGCGACAGCGAGGACGGCAGCAGCAACGGCAATGCCGGCGTCGCCACCGCCTCGCGCTCGATGGCCTGAGCGACTTGCTTGCTTGATCGATTGATTGACCGACTGACAGACAGAGACAGGGGTACGGGATTTTGAAACCAGACTTGCCGCAGGTGCTTCAGGGCGAGAGCGAGAAACAGGCGGCGCAGACCACGCCGCAGGGTCGGCGGCGCCAGTGGATCATCGGCGGCGCGGTCGCGGTGCTGGCGGTGGTGGGCCTCGGTTTTCCGATGGAAACCGTCGTCGTCGCGCCGGGCCGCGTGATCCCCTCCGACCGCGTGAAGTCGATCCAGCACTTGGAAGGCGGCATCGTCAGCAACGTGCTCGTGAAAGAAGGCGACAAGGTCAAGCAGGGCCAGTCGCTGGTCGAGATCGACCTGGGCGGCAGCGGCCTGAACTTCGAAGAGCTCACCGCGCGCAATGCCGCCACGCAGGCCACCCGCGTGCGGCTCATTGCCGAGAGCCGCGGCCAGCCACTCAAGCGCGATTCGTTCGATGCAGACATCGACGAGGCCGTGCTCGAAGGCGAGGTCGGTGCCTACCAGGCGCGCGCGCTCGAACAGCGCGGCGTCATGGCCGGCGCCGTGTCGAACCTGGAGCAGGCACGCAGCAAGCAGCTCGAACAGCAGGCCAAGGTCAAGGGCCTGGGCGACCGGCTGGAGCTGATGCAGAAAGAACAGGAAATCTCCGAACAACTGCTCAGCGAAAAACTCGTCGGCCAGGTCGAGGTGCTCGAGAAGCGCCGCCAGGCCGAAGGCGTGCGCAGCGAACTCGCCGTGGCGCGCCAGGGCGTGATCTCGGCGCAGGCTGCCATCACCGAAGCACAGGCCAAGATGGCCGAAGCCGAGGGCCGCTTTCGCCGCCGTGCCTCGGACGAACTCGCCACCGTCGAGCGCCAGTTCGCCAGCCTGAGCGAAGACCTCGCACGCGCCCGCACGCAACGCTCGCGCACCATCGTGAAGGCGCCGGCCGACGGCATCGTGAAGGGCTTGCGCAGCGGCAGCCCCGGCTGGGTCGTGAAGCCCGGCGAATCCATCCTGGAAGTGGTGCCCGACGAAGACGAGATCATGGTCGAGGCGCGCCTCAACCCGAACGACCGCGGCTTTGTCGAAGTGGGGCAAGAGGCGCGCGTGAAGATCACCGCCTACGACTACCTGCGCTACGGCGCCGTCGATGGCAAGGTCAAGCTCGTGGCGGCCGACGCCGACCGCGATGCTGCCATTGCCAACGGCACGCCGTACTACCGGCTGCTCATCAGCATGTCGCAGTCGCACGTGGGGCGCAAAGAAAACCGCATCACCGCCGGCATGGAGTCTGAAGTCGACCTGCGCGTGGGGACCGATCCTTTCATCTGGTACATCCTGCGGCCTGTGCTCAAACTGCGGCGCGAAGCCTTCCGCGAACCATGAGCAAGCCCGTGTTGCCGGGCCGGCGCGCGCGCATCGCCCCGGGCGTGCTCTGCGCGACCCTGTGCGTCAGCATGGCGTTGCCGCCCACCGCGTATGCCCAACAGACATCCGCTGAACAGGACGAGCCACCTGCCGCGCTCGCGTTCTCGCGCCGCCTGTCTTCGCCTTCTCTGGGCGCCGCGAGTTCTGCGCAGCGCGTGAAGCAGGCGCTCATTGCGCTGTCGCAGGAATACCCCGAAGTGCTGACCGCACAGGCCACCGCCAGCACCAGCAGCTTCGGCGTGGACGCGGCCCGCATGGCGCGCTACCCGCGCTTCAAGGTCGGCACCTCGTCGGGCACCTACAACAGCGGCGCCAAGGATGCGCAGAGCCAGAGCTACACCGTGCTCACCGCCGAGGCGCGCGTGAGCCTGATCGACGGCGGCGCCATGAGCGCCACGCAGCGCGCCGCCGAATTGGCCAACCAGGCCGACGACGAAGCCGTCGTCACCACCTCGCAGAAGGTCGTGCTGGACGCGCTCACCGCCTACCTGCAGGTGCAGCGCTTCGACCTGAAGAAACAGATCGCACACCGCGCCACCGAGGTCGTGGCCGAACTGTCGAAGGCCGAGGCGCGCCGCGTGGCGCTCGGCGTGAGCGGCGACAACGACCTCAACATGGCCGCCTCGCGCCGTGCCCTCGTGGCTGCGCGCGAGTCCGACTTCGAGGCCCAGCGCGACGAGGCGCTGGCCAAGTTCCGCAACTACTTCAAGTTCTCGCCCGCTCCCGAATCGCTGCCCGTGCTCGCTGCACCGACGCACTGGCGCATTGGCTCGCAGGAAGAAGCACTGCGCCGCGCCGAGGCGCGCAGCACCGAACTGGCCGAAGCCCAGGGCCGCGTCGCGCGTGCGCGCGCGCTGGTCGACCAGACCGAAGCCAGCCTGTACCCCACGCTCGACGCCGTCGTTGTGAAGAGCAAAGACCCGCGCGGCGTGTCGCCGCAAGACCCGACACGTGCTGCGTTTGAGTTGAACTGGAACTTCGGCAACGGCTTCGACCGCCAGCTGAAACTCAAGGGTGCCCTGGCCGAAGTCGCGAACCAGGAAGCCAAGATGGAGGGCGTGAAGCTCAACCTGATGGAGCTCACCGCGTCGTCGTGGTCGCGCACCGTGGCCGGCCGCGAACGCGAGCGCCAGTTGATGGAAGCCGTCAGCACCTCAGGCCAGGCCTTCCGCGGCCGCCGCCGCCTCATGGAGTTCGGCCGCGAGACCCTGCCCAAGGTGCTCGATGCGCAACTGGACTACTACACGCTGCTGTTCGACTACATCGACGGCGTGTTCGACCTGCGAATTTCGGAGCTGCGCCTGGCGCGCACCACCGGCGAACTGCGCATCGACCCGATCGGCGCCAACAACTGGATCGACCGCATCTTCGGCCCCCCGAGCCGCAATGTCCTGACCGAGGACGGGCTGCTGGGTGCGCTGTGCATCTCGAGCAATACGACCTGCGCGAGCGAGCCTGTGGTCGATCGCTCGCCAGGAGCATCGTTTGCGAACCCGCCGCTGCGCAGGACGACGCGTCTCGGAATCAACTGACCCACGAGGCAAGCGACAGCGAAGCCCCTTCGCGAAACACCGAGGAACCGGCTCTGCCGGGCCTCAGGTGTTGCCCCCGGTAGGGGGTTGGCGAAGCGACACGAAGTGCGCGCAGGCTGGGGGTGAGCTCGGTGCTCGACACGAAGTGCCGCGCAGCCTGGGGGCGAGCTAAGTCTCTTCGGGGATGCCTGGTTCGCCGTCGAGGATCTGGTACTTGCGCATCTTTTCCCACAGCACCTTGCGGCTGATGCCCAGGTGCTGCGCGGTGTCCTGGCGCTTCCAGTCGTTGATCTCCAACGCCGCGATGATGCGATTGCGCTCGCTGCTGTTCCAACCCTTGCGGTCGCCATTCGCATCGAGTGCGACCCCCGTGCCGTTGCGATCGGTAGCGAGCGTGGCCGGTGCCGGCGTGCCGCGTGTGAGCGCGATCGCGCGCTGAATCAGGTTCTGGTCCCAGGCGTGCAACTGCCGCGCGATCACGCCTACGCGCTCCGCGAGGTTGCGCAGCTGCCGCACGTTGCCCGGAAAGTAAGTCTCGGCCACCGCATCGCTGAGCCAGTGCGGCGTTTCGCCCAAGGCTTCGAGCTCGTCGCCCAGCACGTTCGTCAGCAGCGCCTTGAAGATCGCGATCTTGTCGATCTCGCCGCGCTCTTCGAGGCTCGGCACATGCAGCTCGATGACCGCGAGCCGGTAGAACAGATCGGCCCGAAACTCGCCGCTCGCCACCATCTCGCGCAGATTGCGGTTCGTCGCCGCCACGAGCCGGAAGTCGACGCGAATCGGCGACGTCGCCCCCAACCGCGTGACCGCGCTGTCTTCGAGCACGCGCAGCAGCTTGACCTGCTGGTAGCGCGGCAAGTCCCCAATCTCGTCGAGAAACAGCGTACCGCCCGTCGCCTGCTCGAAGTACCCGCGGTGCGCGTGCACCGCGCCCGTGAACGAGCCCTTCGTGTGGCCGAAGAACAGCGACTCGAACAGCCCATCTGGAATCGCGCCGCAGTTCACCGCCACGAACGCGCCCTTGCCGTACTGCTGGTGCCCGATGTGAAGTTGTTGTGCGATGCGTTCCTTGCCGACACCGGTTTCGCCGCGCACCAGCACCGGATGGTTGCAGTCCGCAAAGGCACCCACTTCGGCCAGCAGCCCCTTCATCGCATCGGAATGCGCCACCAGCATGTCGGGCGCCTGCGGCGCGACATCGCGCGCACGCAGCTGGCGCACCAGCTTGGCCACCATCGTGCGCAGCTCGGCGCAGGTGAAGTCGTAGGGCAGGACGTGCAGGTACTCGGGCGGATACGTGCGCGAATCGCGCTCGCGCGAAGCCGCAGCGACCCAGATCACGGGCATGCCTTGCAGCAGCTCGGTCGCGTGCGGCAGCCCGCCGCCGTCGATGACGGTGACGCTGATGATCGCGACGGATGGGCGCAGCGCGACACCACGGTCCTGCGAAGGCGGCGGCAGGCCATCGGCCCGGATGACTTCCACGTCGAAGCTCGCCATGCACCGCGCAATGCGGTCGAGGATGTCGGCTTTGCCTTCCCAGACAAAGAGGTCGAGTTCGTCGAAGTTGGAGGGGGAACTCATGAAGATAGAAAGACGGAATGTGTTGTCCCAGACCGCACTGGCGACGGCTGTCGAAGATCAAAAAACAAGTTCGGCCCCGCGCGTGCATGAAAGACGAGCACCGATATCGGCTTGGGCCAACTGAATGCCCAGAGCATTCAACAGGGCATTGACCAATGAATCCAACAGCGGGGAAAGCAGCGTGGTCACGAGATCCTGAACAACGCTCAGAGCGCCTTGGATAAGTTGTGTCGCCGTGCCGATCAGGTTACCCAAGTGGTTAGGAGCCGAAGGGTTGTAGGTGTAGGTTTGAAGTTGAAGCCCGCTCAATGTCTCT
The DNA here is from genome assembly GCF_002754375.1 of Variovorax sp. 54. Taxonomy (NCBI): domain Bacteria; kingdom Pseudomonadati; phylum Pseudomonadota; class Betaproteobacteria; order Burkholderiales; family Comamonadaceae; genus Variovorax; species Variovorax sp. 54. Next base: position 2,258,751 of record NZ_PEFF01000001.1, on the reverse strand, counting down.
GACAAGCTTCCAACGATGTCCGTGGATGAGAGCGAGTAGTAGAGAGGAGGTGCGTTCAGCTCGGGCGGGTTCTGATAAGTGTGTGGTGCAGAATTTCCAGCGACCGACGTATCAACCCTGAGCCCCGTTCTGGAGTACTTTTCCCACGGGTCACAAGCGAGGCCGAGTGCGTAGCATTTTCTGGTTTCTACATCTATGACAGGGATTGGTTGAACGACAGGTATTGCTCCAGTTTTGAGAAGAGCTGTGCCGTCAGCGTCCGATATCTGACCCACCCGAAGCTCAGCTGCCGTGACCCGGGATTGAACTGTGAGACTGGTGGTTGTTGGGGATGTGCAGTTGACCCCAATTACCTTTGACTTTGCCGAGGCCACGTTCAAATTGACACTGATTCTTACGGGACTGTCTGGCACTAGGCGGATTCGCGTTTGCGTGCAGCTAAGGCAGAGAATGGCCTGCAGATCCAGGCTGAGGACATTATTCAAAAGGCTCGTAACTGGAGTGAGCAAGTCCGTCACCACGTTCAAAAGGCCCGTAATGCCAGAGAGCACGGGAAGATCAGCCTGGATCAGCGAACGTATCTGCGCTGTCTGAACCTGGATCCGATCAGGGCCATCAGATGCGAGTTGGGCCAGTTCAGGATTGCCGATCGCAGAGATCTGGGGTGCCTCGACGACTTGAACCTGGGTTGTGACCGAGGCGATGCCGGGAACGGTGATGGGAAGGCTCGCAGCGACTGCGTGTTCCTTGTTCGCGAGTTGGATCATGCCTTGAACCAACTGGAAGATCTGAAGGTCTGTCTGCAATCCCGCGGCGTCTGTACCCGTCTGTACACCCAATAAGTCACCAAGCTTCAGGAGCGGTTGCGCCGCCGCGGCGTTGGCCTTGATTCGGATTTCATCCAATGCCGTGATGACAGCGGTTGCAGTACTCCCGCTGCGGTTCAACGCTGTGATCATGGCTTGCAGCAGAACGCCAGCAGAAACTTTTGTATTGAGGACTTGATCGTATTTTCCGGCGCCGATTTGAAGGTCTATTGCGATTTGATCAAGATAAGAAAGGAGACTGATGTTGGTGTTCAGAAGCCCTCTCCAGCCGAGAATGTCGACGTTGAGACTGCTACCGAGCAGGCCGCCCAGAACCGCGTTGAGCAATGCGGATCTGGAGGAATCAACGCTCAAAAGGGTATTTCGAATGTTCAGCACGGCGCGCGGATTTTTTTGCGCTGCCAATGCTTCGACTTCGATCTTCCGAGCCTGATTTCCGACGATTCCACTAAGAAGAAGCGGGGGAACTCTGCTGAGATGTACGCGAACGGCGTTCAGCTTTTCTCCGGCGTTTGGGGCGCCAAAATGAGGGGCGATTGCTCGTTGGATAGGATCCCACCGACCGCACTCGATGTTGGCGGCGGTCAGCGGTGCGATGCCGCCTGGAAGGTTCAAAGCAGCGTTTGCTACAGCGGCTGTTTGCGCGCTCGTGCAACTACCCGGTTCGAGCGCTTGGGCCCCGGCCAGCGCGGCGAGATCCGCAGTTTTCTGAAACTCCCGCTTCAGAAAAAACATGTATCCAAGTTCGGTGCCAATCAATGTCAGAACGATCAGACCTATGGCGATCGCCGTATTGATCAGGATGGACCCCCTTTGTCTCAAGTTTCGAGATGCTCGCCAACTTGGACGTATGGGATGTGCGCTGAGTGGTGAGTTCATGCCGTAAGTCCCCTAGGTTTTGCGCGCCGCCGTTGCCTGGGTCTTGAGCTCACTGGGCATCCAGCGACTGGTATCAACCAGTGGAATTGTGGGCAGAAGACGGTTCGCGCCATACGGATACTTGACTTTGACCACCACCTGAGTGCCTGGAAGGTCGACTGTGACGCCGACGTTGTTGGCGATCCAAGTTCGTCTGGCGGCGGTATTGGCGTTCTGCAGACTTGGCACAACGAGCGATTCCGCCAGAGAGTCGCGCACGACATCAATGATGTTTTGCTGCAGCTCGGTCGATGTCGGACGCATGGATGCCACGCGAGCACCATCTTCTGCCGCGCGTGCAATCGCCTGTTGGATATAGAGGACAGCGCCGAAGGTCGCGATGCCGTAGAGCACCAGGATGAGCATCGAAAAGACCAACGCAAACTCGATGGCCGCAACTCCGCGCTGGATGCGGATTGCACCGCCTCGTCGCGTCAAGATGAAGCGCGTGCGGACGTTCATGGTGATCTCCCGTCCAGCAGCATGCTGGCACGACCGACCAGAGTATCGGGGGCTGCGAAGCTTGGCAGTGGTGGAAGGACCGCGCGCAGTCCGTCGAGCCTGACCGTGACGACCATCTGACAGCGTTGAGTCCACAGGGCTGTGCAGGTTCGAGTCGCAGCAGTGCAGTTGGTCGTGCCGACTTGGCACGCCGTGGCCGTCACCGTCGGTGCCACTGGCAGCCAACCGCTGGCTCGTTGTCGTGCAATCTCCCGTGCTTCCGTTTCGCGCGCGGGAAGAGTACTTTGATAGCGCAGGGCGGCGCGTGCGCCATCCTCAGCTGCATTCTGAAGTCCGAAACGGAGCGTGAAGATGATGCCGTAGCAGATGATGGCGTAGAGCACGGCGAAGAAGATCAGGAACACCAGCGCGAACTCGATGGCATAGACCCCTCGTTGTCCGCGAGCCGGTACGCCAGCGTGGCCGATTTTCATGGGGCTTGCGATCCGAGGGCTCATGCTTGATCCACGCAGGCTTGGGACGTTGCCGGTCAATTGCCGGTCTTTGTCTTGACCGTCGAATTGAAGTGCTCCGGAATCGGATGCTCAAAGCTCTTGAGGTAGCGCTCATAGCTTCGATACGCGATCGGGCCGGGTATTGGACGAGGCGTGGGCGATGCGATGGCCGCTGTGCGTTGCCAGTACATCAGCGATTGCGTGGCGTCGCCCACTTGAAGCTCCGTAGGATCAGCCGGATTTTCGGGGGGGACGAGAGGGCTCGATGATTCCGGTTGAATGGGGGCACTCCCTGTTCCAGAAGATTGGGCAAGTCCGGGAGAACCAAAACCGACGAGGGCGGCGGCGATGCAAAGGCGTTGGCAGAGCACGCGGCTTTTTGAAGAGAAAGGGCTCATGGTGTACCTCGCGAAAGTGAGATGGATGGCAAGGCTGTCGCTGCGGTCGAAACAGGCTCGGAATCTGGAGTGGAGATCGTCCTGGGTGACTCGCGAAGATTGCTGGACCAGCGTGAACGCTTCAGCGCCAGTGGCGTCGTTCCATCGTCAGGCGTGCTGGGCGTGCCGGCGAGGGCAGGGAAAGGCGAATTGTTTCCAAGCTGCGAGGGTTTGGTGTTCGGGAGTTGCCGTGCGGCATCTCGTATCGCGGCGCGTGTCGCCGCGGGCATGCGACGAGCCTCCATCAGCGCTGCAGCCTGCTCCTTCTGTCCGCTGGCCTCAAGGTAGAGCGCCAGATTGGCTTGCGCTTGGGAATTGTCCGGCTGAAGCTGCATCGCTTGCATGAGTGGCAAGCGCGCTTCAGCGATACGGCCGGCGCGCAAGTTGGCGTAGCCGAGATCATTGAGGAGCACGGCGTCTGTCGGACTGCGTTGTTGTGCCTTCTGAAGATAATTCACCGCTTCGGCAAAGTCGGCCCGCGCGCCAGCCAGCAGTCCGAGGCCATGGTAGGCGGCACTTTCTAGTGGCGTTCCGCGCAGTCGGCCGTAGAACTCTTCGCTTTGAGATAGCTGCCCTGTGTTACGCAGAGCATCTGCCCGGGCACGATGGGTCTCAGGCGATGAGCCCCATCGCTGTTCGAGTGCATCAATATGTGCAAGTGAGGCAAACCAGAGACCCTCGCGTTGCATCTGCTCGATCAATTTTAGGTAGGTCCCCTGCGAGTCGACATTCGCACCGGCTTTGGACGCAGCCGCGTCTTCTGCGGCCATGCGCTGCTGGGCTTCGAATGCGCCGAGATACTGGTCCTTCGGCGCAGCGCAACCCACGATCAGAAGTGTGAGAACGAGGCTCCCGCCTATGCCAGCCAGTCGCCAACCAGATACACGCGATCCTTGGCGACGGCTCGCAGCATTGCTGTAGCAATTTTTCATTTGGTAAGTGCTCCTACCGATCGGATGACTGCGAGAAAGCCTGGCCCAGCCGTCACGATGACCAGAGCCGGAAGCAGAGTCGTCACCATGATGCCGGTCATCTTGACGGTGATCTTTCCAATGCGTTCCTTCATCTCCGAGCGCCGATGCTCTCGCAGTCGCTCGCTGAATTGACGCAGCGGCTCTTGCACCGCACCACCGTGGCGATCCACCTGCACGAGCAGGGAAACAAGGCCGCGAAGGTTCTCGTTGCTATGCAGCGTGGCCAGGCGCTGCAGAGAGTGCTCGCGAGTCCGTCCCCGACTGTATTGCCGATTGGCAATAGTGAGCTCGTGGCCGAGTACGCGTAGCACGTGCGAGAAATCTGTTGCCATGATCTGCAGGCTTTGGTCGAGACTCAAGCCAACGCCCTGCAGTAGACGAAGCAGGTCGACGAAGAGAGGTAGTTCCTGAGCCACTTTTTCACGTCGTTTCCCGGCGTACCAAGCCAACGCCCATTTGGGCGCCATGAAGCCGAAAACGAAGGAGCAAGCCAGCGTTGCAATGCCGGAGCGCTCCGAAGAAGTGGCTACACCGAATACATAGGCAAGAAGCGGAAGAAGGAGGGCGAGCACGATGCGGGTCACGAGAAACGCCAGTTGGGCTCGCTGGGTCGAAAGTCCGCACTGATCGACCAGCCGACGGTCTTCGTCCGTCACCAAGGCTCGGCCAACACGCGTGTTCAGCCAGTGCAAAGGTAGGTCGATATCCGAAAGAATGCCTGCTGCTTCAAGAGAATCCTGCAAGGGCTCGACAGTTTCCGTGGGCTGCGTCGCCGCTCCTCGAAGTATCGCGCGGCTGATGGCTTGACTGCGGCGAGCTCGGAGGAACTCATTCGTGATCAGCGAGCCAGCCACAACTAGAAATGCGACGGCGAGCAGTGCCAGGCTCAGGGTGAGTAGTTGGACTGGGGTGAAACTCATGTCAACCTCGCCAAGCGATAGAGAAGTACGGCTCCCAGCAATTGCAGGCCAACCGCACCGAAGACCAGCATCTGTCCTGTGCTGTCTTGCCACATACGCATAAAGTAGTCGGGGTTCAGCATCACGATCGCTAATCCAACGCCCACAGGAAGCACACCGAGAATCCACGCGGAAAGTCGTGTCTCGGAAGACATAGCGACGAGTTCGTGTTCGGCCTGTTCGCGATCACGCATGAAGTTGCCGACACGCTCTAGAAGGAGGTCGGAGCGCCCGCCATAGCGGACGCCAAGTCCCAAAATCGAGGCGAGAAGATATATCTCTTCAATGCGTGCGTAGGTGGCGGTCTGGTGTAGAGCGCGATCGAGGTCCATGCCAGCGCGCACCAGACTGGCTGCGCGCTCAAGGTAAGCGCGCAGAGGTGCATTTGTTGTCGCGATGGCTAGCTGAAATGATGCTTGTGTGGAGTTCCCTATGGTGATCAGACGAACCATTGCATCGATATACGGCGGAAGCTGGCTGATCAGTTGGCGCCTGTGCTTCTGCAGTCGAAGCCAGATCGCGAAGACTGCCAGGATGAGCAGGAGGATCAGCGCTCCCAGTGCCGTCGGTGGGCCCCCGACGCCCGCCGCTACCGCACACAGCCCGCCAATTGCCAGAAAGCCAAGTACCAGCGTGCGCGAGGAGATGACGCCTTCGAGCCACCCGGGAAGAAGCGCCTGCAGTCGGCCTTGTCGAGGTGCGGCTGCTGCCTCTGCTGTTGCGGCGGCGGTCCAGGGGTCGGTCAGAAGTCCACTTGTGTTGTCGACCGAAGGACTTTGCAACGGCATGACCTCCGGTGCTTCGGTTTTGGTGGGGGCATGAATTTGCTGAGCCAAATAGCGATCGGTTGTTCGCCGAGACTTGAGCTTGCCCGACCATTGCCACAGCAGCAGTCCTGCTGCTGCGAGCAACAGGGCGATTGCAGCCATGACGAGCATGGCCTCACGCACGTTGGTCTCCCTGATGGCGGGCCAGCGTCTGCCTGAAGCGGGTAATCTTTGGGGAGTGAGGAGCGATGCCGAGCGACACCCATCGGTCGCGTTCTTCCCCGTCAGGAGAGAGCACAGGTTCGTAGCGATACAACTCCTGCATTGCTACGACGTTGTCGTTAACGCCCGTGACTTCACTGAGCGAAAGGATGCGGCGCTGACCTCCCGACAGTCGACCAATTTGCACGATGAAGTCGATGGCATTGGCGATTTGTCTGCGCAGACTCACTTCGCTGCCTTGGTACCCCGCAAAGCCCGCGAGCATTTCGAGCCGATAAAGACACTCACGCGGTGAACTCGCGTGGATCGTTCCCATCGAGCCTTCATGGCCCGTATTCATTGCCTGCATCATCTCGATCACCTCGGCACCGCGGACTTCTCCAACAATGATGCGGTCGGGGCGCATGCGCAAGCTGTTGCGCAGCAAATCTCGGATTGAGACCACGCCTGTGCCGTCGAATCCACCGGGTCGGCTTTCGAGTCGGACCACATGGCTGGTTCTCAGCGAGAGTTCCGCCGTGTCTTCGATCGTGATGACGCGCTCGCTCGAGGGGATGAAGCTGGCCAATGCATTGAGTAATGAGGTCTTGCCGGAGCTGGTGCCGCCGCTCACGAGGATATTGCAACGTGACCGAACCGCGATCTCCAGCAGTTGCGCCATGCCTGCATCGAAAGTGCCGAGTTTGACAAGGTCGGCAGGTGTGAGTGGGTCCTTGCGAAACTTGCGGATCGATACTGACAAGCCGTCGATGGCAAGCGGTTCGATGATGACGTTGATGCGGCCTCCGTCGGGGAGGCGGGCATCTACCATGGGATTGGCCTCGTCGAGCCGACGACCGAGCGGCGCGAGAATACGCCGCACGATTCGCATCACGTGTTCGGAGTCAGTGAAACGCAGCGATTCGCGCTCCAGAATGCCGTGGCGAGACACGTAGACGTTCTGGTAGCCGTTGATCAGGATGTCCTCGACAGCCGGATCGTTCAGCAGGTCCTCAAGCGGGCCGAAGCCCGCGAGTTCCTTCGTGAGTGCATCAGCAATGAGCTGCATCTCACGGTCGTTGATTGGCACACGCCGTAGACGCACGAAGCTGTCTACTTCGAGTTCGACAAACTGCTGGATCGAAGCGCGAGACCAACGGCCGAACTCCGCGCCCAGCTCCTCGATGCGACTCAACAGGTGATCGTGCGTCCAGCTCTTGATGTCCTGGAACTGCTGTGAATTGATGAACGCCTGGTCATCGTCGGCAAATTCGATATCGGTGGACATGGGCGGTTCAACCTTGACTAGAGCTCTTCCAGAAGCCGGTGATTTGAGACATCAAAGTCACCCAACGGGGATCTTTGGCGGGCGGTTCGCCCGAGGCGGACATGTATTCATGGCGCAAGCTGCGAGCAAGCCCGGAAACAGCTTGTGAGTACGGGTCATTGCGAGCGGTTCGGATCAGCATCTCGCCACGACTGGCGGCTGCCAGCAGTTGTGTGCCGCGGGCAGGGAGGATATGGCGCAAGGGCAATTCGAGGCGCTCGGCGATGTCCTTGGCCGAAAGGCCGACGTGGCTGTCGAACTTGTTGACCACCAATGAAAGTCGCTCGGTCTCCACGCCGCGCGTCCGTAGCTCCTTGAGCATGCTGGCGGTGGAAACGATGCCACCAATGCTTTGATCACAAACAACCCAGCCGTGTTGAGCTTCTCGTACGGTCTGTGCAACGAAGTCGATGGTGGAGAAGCCTCCCAGATCTGCGATCTGAAAGTCGAAGAAGTCGCTGAGTCGTTTGATCAATGCCACGGAGTCGGCATGCGAGATCTCGCGTATTTGCGTGAGGCTCACGGGAAGCGGGAGTACGGCAATGCCACTGGCATGGTGCGCAAGTGCCGTATGCAGCAGCGTCTGATCGAGACGACGCAGATTTCGCACACCGTCAACGAAGCTGAAGCTGCTCTCGGTGTCGAGATACAGAAGGCCGTCGCGCGCCGGGAGTCCGAGATCAAGCAAGGCGACACCATGTCTCGCGCTCCGTCCGGGTGGCCGAACAGGGGCTTGGCCCAATTGATCGTTCAGGACCATCGCCATGCTGGTAGCAAGTGTTGAAACACCTAACCCCGCACGCGCGCCGAGCAGGGCGAGGGTACAGCCTCGCGTTCCGCCCTGTAGGTTTCCGCGCCGCTCGAGCAGTGCACGCAATGTACTGACCGCTTCGAGTGGCGAGGCTGCCGTGTCGATGAAATCGTCCACTCCCGCACGGAGCGCGGCGAGCATGGCCGCCGGTTCCGTCGAGCTGCCTGCGGCGAGCACGGGAAGCATCGGCCAATCGCGCTTGAGTCGCTGCTGGAGTTGAGCGGCTTCGGCGCTGTGATCGAATGAAAAATCGATGAAGATGGCTGCTGGACTTAGTAGGGCGATTCGCTCGTCGATCGACTTCGCATCTGGCCCGAGCGCGACGACCGAGCCAAGGCGTCCCAGTGCGTCCGTGAGCCATGTGATGTGACTACCGTTGCTCGATGCGAACAAGTAGGTCTCGGTACCCGTTTCCGGAATGCTGTCGCGTGGGGCGTTCATGGCACCGTGGCTGTTCGTGAGAGATGGGGCGTCTGGTCGATCAACGGGAGAAGCCAGGAAGGGCCGTATTTCCGGGCGTGCTCAAGAAAATGGAGCGCCAGACGGCACCATCGCGTTGCTCAGATGCGCCTGGGAGGAAGGGCGCGAGATCGGTATCACGTGCGATCGGCTTCACGAGGTGAGGTGTTACCAAAATCACCAGTTCCTTTTCGCTCATCTGGTACTTGCTTTGCTTGAAGAACGAGCCAAGGATGGGAAGGTCGCCGAGCAAGGGGATCTTTTCCGCATTCGACGAAGTCGTGCGACTCACCAAGCCCCCAATGATGAAACTCTCGCCGTCGCCCAGCTCGACGGTGGTGTCTGCTCGTCGCGTGGTGATGGCTGGCACAGCGACACCGCCGATGCTTAAGGAGTTGGCGTAATCCAAGTCGCTAGCTTCCGGTGCTACTTTCAAAACGATGCGATCGTTGGAAAGTACGGTCGGCGTCAATGTCAACCCAATGCCGAAGGGCTTATATTCGATACTCGTGGTGCCCAGGCCTTGTGGCGCTGGAACAGGCAATTCACCACCAGCGAGAAAGCTCGCGCTCTGGCCAGACATCGCTACCAACGTGGGCTCTGCGAGGACGCGAGCCATGCCGTTGCCTTCGAGGAATCCGACGTTCAATCCGATGCCGGACTTTCCGAAATTGAGCAGCAAGCTGAACGCTTGAGCTAAGGGGTTGTTGTACTCACCGGTAATGGATCCATTCGAAGCAAAGCTTGCGGATTTGAGAGAAGACGGAGTGAAGACTCCGAAGCTGAAGCCACTTGAATTTGCCCGCGTACTGAAGATGTTCAAGCCAGCCTGTTTGAGCACACTGCGGTTGAACTCGACGACCTTGACTTCGACCTGCACCGTGTGACTGCGAACATTAACCGTCGCACGGTCGATGACGGTGGATTTTTCCGACTGGCTCGACAGTACGGTGTCCCGGGCTCGCTGATAGGCTGGGACGCTGTCCTGTGTCCCTTCCAGTTTTGCATCGCGGCGCTGCACTTCGATGGTGTAAGTGGTTGCGGCAGGACGGCCTTTTTCCCAGACCATGAGAGTTGTGCTGCCCGGCGCCTTCCCCGTCACGATCAGACGCGCAGCTGGAGTACCTGGTGCCTTGCGAGTCACAGTGACGCCGGCCACTGTTTCATTTGCGATAGCGATGCGATCAACCCCCTTTTCGATCAACAGCTCCTGCTGTGTGCCGGCAAGCATCGTTAGCGGAGGCGGTGAGGAAGAGGCGGGGGCGCTGACGGCGAGTAGCGGAGACCAGGTGCTGATGGCGAGCATGCAACCGGTCGCCAGTCGACGTGGGCCCGTCATGGAGTGGCGATGCACTGGCTTTTTCATCGCACGGGGCAGAGGCATGGTTTTCTTCCTGAAACTGTGGCGGGAACGGCGGGCGAGTTTTTCTCAGTAACGCATGGTTTCACTGCGATCACCACGAATCACCTCGACTTCCAAACCGGGGCGCTGCGTCGTTCCTTGACGCTGTCCTGGGATGGAGATCGATTGGGTCGCAGTGCCGCGTTTGATGCCCCCGGGCACTACAGAGCCTCCAGTCACGAGGTCCGCGACCGTGAGGCCAGCCTGTGCCCTGTCAAGGCCTACCAATGGGGGGCGGCGTGCGTCGCCCGGTTTGCTCGCCACGGGCTGCAAGGCTGTAGGCAGATCGGCGAAGAGTTTGGGGTCGGGTTCGGAGAGGTCGGTTGGGTTGCGCAAAGCGAGAAGCAGGCGGCCACTCGACTCTCCAAGAGTCAGTCGATTGATCTCTTCCACTGGAACTGCGAGCACTGCGGTACGTGCAGTCTCCATGCGCTGAGTTTGATTGGCAGGGCCATCAGCAGTCTTGGACTGCATGCCGTCTACTGATGAATTGCCAAAGGCGAGAACGCGCTTGCGTGCGAGCAGCAGACGGGCTTGGCTCCGGTCGATGTCTTTGCCCTCGGACTTCAGCATGATGAAGACATCCACAAAGTCCCCCGGCTGAACTTTGTTGCCTACACCCATGACTTCGTCGGCTTTGATGGCCAGCGCGCGTTCGCCTTCGTTGACGCGAAGCGCCAAACCAGAAACCAGTAGACCTTCCTGCAGTGGGGTCCCCTCCCCTAAGTCCAGCACGGTGACGCGACCGACCAGCGGAGTCGCGTCTTTGAATGAGCCCGTAGGATTCAGAGGCAGCTGCTCCACACGCAGTGCGTCGGCCGAAATGAGCGTGCCTGCCGGGATCGCTTTGGCTGCAACCACGACAGCGTGGGTCTTGGTGTTGGCCCTTTCCAGTGTCGCGGTCGAAGCGGTTGCCACCGGAGGCAACTTTGGCTGGCGGCTGAGAATCCAGGCATAACCTCCCAGCGCAATGGCCACGAGCACCAGGATGGCGGCGATGATTTTCGTGAGATGGATCATGTGCGTTGGGTGGGCAAGAGAACGGACTGTCTATCGACGGGTGGCTGGAAGAGCCTCTGTGACCGAATGAGGTCAGCTCTGTTGGCCCCAAATAATCCATATCGCGGCAGCGATGGCGAGGTAGGCCGCATATGGGATGACACGCTTGCGAGAGGTTTCAGTTCCCGATGCCTTGTTCCTTCCGGACAACGCAACAGCAAGGCGGGGAAACCATGGCCAGCGTTGTAGGGCGAGCCAAAGCAGGCTGTGCATTGCTGCCAGCAGGCTGGCAGCCATCCAAATGGGCAGCAACCCCTGCCATCCCACCCAAAGCCCGAGTGCACCAGCAAACTTGACGTCGCCAGCACCCATCAGGCCGACGGCATAGAAGAGCAAGAGAAAGCCGAATCCCAAGGCCGCGCCCACTAACGCGTCAGACCAGACAACGCCGAGTGGGTGCTGACCAAGGGAGAGGGTTGTAAGGGCCAAAACAGCACCTGCAAGGACTAGCCAGTTGGGGACGCGGCGCTGGTAGAAGTCGTAGACGATGACTGGGAGAAGCCAAATCAGCTCGATCCCGGCCATGGCTCAAGAAGCTGGGACAGCCAGGGTCAATTGCTTGCCGAGGTTTGTAAATAGCGTTTTGAGTGCTCCGGCGAAACCAGTGGTCGATGTGGGGTCGAAGAGAACCACCAACAAAATGGTGATCAAGCCTGCAATAACGCCATATTCAATTGCAGTAGCGCCCTCTTCATCGCGCAGAAAACGAGTAATAGAACTGAGCATGGTGATCTCCTGAAAGGAAGTGTTAACAAAGGCTGGCACGGTGGATGTTATACAGCGTAACTCCGTGTATCAAGAGAAGAAACACATGGGATCGAGTCGCGGATGTGCTACTCGGAGGGGTAAAGCAGGAAGGCGGCCAGCCTCGTTCGGCCCCCACAACGGGGCAGAAAAGGTCACTTATTCACAGTCTGGAGATGTTCGTTTCCCTCTGTAAACCGCATGCAGCCTTGCATGGACGAGGGGAACACGTTACGGGCGCGGGAACGTCCGGAAGTTGAGCGTTACGGGAACATGCCCGTTACGTGTTACGTAGCGCGGTACCTGCGAGTGCAATTTGTAACACTCGACAAGGCGGCCTCGTTTGGGCAATAAGTCACGCTTTTGGGGTGGAAACCCCTTCGGTGACGTGGGCTCAGCCCAGGATTTCTTCGTGGAAGAGCTTCCACTCGCCCGCCTGGCGGAGCCAGTACTGGCGGCGGGTGCGGCCGTTTTTCTCGCCCTCGAACACCTCGCCGAAGGTGGCGACCATGGTGTCCTCGGTGTCGCGCCAGTGGAGGTACGACACGTCCTTGATTTGCACTCGTTTACCTTGTGCGTAGGTCAATTCGTCGCGGAGCACCGAATCGGCATCGACGGGCTTCCGGCTGGCGCGCTGGAAATCGGGCAAATAGAATTTCTTCAATTGCGCTTCATTGCCGCTGGCTCTGGCATCTTTCCAGGCGGTAATTGAATCGGCGAATTTCTTTTCTTCTTTTTCGGCCTGCGGCTGCGAAATCCATTGCAGGCTGCGCGCGGTGACGACGGGCGTGGCGCCGATCTGCACCTTGCGCAGCAGCTGCTTGAGGTCGGGGTTGGCCATGACGACGCAGCCGTCGCTGGCCAGCGGCGCCCGTGCAAACTGCTGGGGCGGGGTGCCGTGCAGCCAGATGCCGCTGCCGGTCTTGCCGCGCCGCACGTCGTACGGGTTGGGGTAGTTGATGGGCAGGGCGCCGGCGCCGTAGAAGTCTTTCAGCGAGCGCGGGTCGAGGCTGCTGGTGATGTAGTACACGCCCAGCGGAGTGCGCGCGTCGCCTTCGACGGCCTTGTCGGTGCCCGACTTGCCGACCGAGATGTAGTAGTCGGCGACGAGCTTCATGCCCTTGTCGGCGTTCTCGAACAGGTACAGCCGCGAGCGCGACGCATCGACCGCAATGGCGAAGCGGCTGCGGGTCGAGAGCGTGAGGAACTGCGAGGGCACGGTGCCGGCGGGCGGGCGTTCGCGCAGGGCCTGCAGGCGGCGGCGCGATTCCTCGTGCAGCTCGACCATGGCGGGGTTGCCGCGCAGGCGCGCGATGCCGGCGGTGTCGGGCATGGCGTTCGAGGGCGGCACCTGCGCCGCGAGCAGGTCGCCGTACACGAGCTGCGCGAGCTGAAAGTTCGGATGGTCGCGCACGAGGGTCTGGGCCTTGGCCAGCGCCTCGCGCGTCTTGCCGCGGCCGAACAGTTCGTAGACGCCGATCAGGCGGGCCTCGGCGCCGCTGGCTTCCTGGATCGGCGCGGCTGTTCTGGCGGTCTTGCGGGCCGGGCGCGCGGGGCTCGCGCTGTCCGCGACGGCGGCGCGCTTGCTCTTGGCTTGCAGCTGCGCCTTGCTGCTGCCGCTGCCGGCCTTGGCGCTCTTGGCTTCCTTGGCGGACGCACGGCTGCCGCCCGCCTTGGCGGCCTTGGTCGTGCCGCTGTTCTTGGCGTTGGCCGTCTTGCTGCTGGCGCTGCTGTTGTGGTTGTTGGCTGCGAGCGCGACACCGGGCGTGGCCAGCGCGAGCGCGGAGGCGGCCATCAAGGCCGCGAGCAGTTTCCCGCTCCTCAGCGGGAACGGGAGGGTCTGAAGCCGGCCATGCCGGACGATGTCTGCCACTAGCCGCCGACGCTTTCCTTGCGAATGTGCCACTGGTTGCCAGAGCGTTGCAGTTCGAGCGTCTTGCGGCTCGCGATGTTGAGGTTGTCGGCGCGGTAGACCTGACGGAACCTGGCGGTGGCGGTCTGTCCGTCGACCTTGATCGCGAGGTTCTCGAGGTTCACGCTGATGCTGGATTTGCCGACGATGCGGGCGCGGCGGTCTTCTTCCCAGGCCTTGCGGCTCTGTCCGCCGGCGGGCACGAAGTCGCTGCCGTAGGCGGCGAGGTAGCGGTCCATGTCCTGGCTGGCCCAGGCCGAGGCCCAGCCGCGCACGACGGATTCGATCTCTGCGGTGGAAGCCGGGGCAGCGGCGGGTGCCGGTGCGGGTGCCGGTTCAGGCGTCTTGGCTGCCGGCGCGGGCGCTGCGGCCACCTTGACCGGCGGTGCGACAGGTGCCGGCGCGGGCGCAGGAGGTGCCTTCGCGACGGGCGCAGGTGCGGGCACGGGGGCCGGAGCGGGTGCCTTGGCGACCGGAGCAGGCGCAGGCGCCGGGGCGGGCTTCGCAGCCGGTGCCGGTGCGGGCGTCGTCGTGGCCGAGGCCACCAGCGTCGAGCCGCCCTTCGAGCCGGCCGCGGGCGGCGCCGTGAAGAGCGTGCGGATCACGGCCAGCTTGGGCTGCACGGCGGTGTTGTTCTGGTCGAGCTGCAGTGCCTTGCTGTAGGCCTGGCTGGCCAGCCGCGCGTACACGTCGCCGAGGTTTTCCTGGGCGGTGGCGTAGCTGGGGTTGGTGCGAATGGCGCTTTCGAGGGCGTTGCGGGCCTTGTCGAACTGGTTCTGGCTCGCGTAGATGACGGCGAGGTTGTTGAACGGCTCGGGCAGCTCGGGCGCGTCTTGCGTGAGCTGCGTGAAGGCGGCGATGGCCTCGGTGCGCTTGCCGGTGTCGAGCTGGATCACGCCCTTCAGGAAGCGCATCTGCGGATCGCGCGGCTTGTCCTTGAGGAAGGCCTCGGCCTTGGTCATGGCCTCGTCGAGCTTGCCGGCCTGCATCAGGCGGTCGACGTCCTCGTGCTCGGTCGCGGCCAGCGCGGGAAGCGCAGTGCCGCAGGCCGCAACGGCCAGAAGCAGGGCGCGCACGGTGGGGGAGAAGCTGAAGCGGGCGCGAGGCCGGGGGCTCTTGGGCATTGCGGACAAGACCTCGTTGGTGGGGAAGGGGAATGCGGCAGGCATTGTAAATGGGGGGCGTCACCTCTGGATACCAAGCTGACAGGCCATGGGATGGCCCCATTCACAGTTGTGCCGAACTTGTGCGGCGCAGCATCATCATGTAACGTCTCGTAAGCAAAATACACGTATTTACCCTGATTTTTCTGTCCCTCTGGAGTCCGTCTTGAAGATCACCAAACGCCGCCTGCTCGAAGGCGGCGCCGCAGCCCTTGCCACATCGCTGTTCACCCCGGGCGCGTGGGCCCAGCGCGCAGCAGGCGGCGATGCCGCCTGGCCGACCAAGCCCGTGCGCATCCTCGTGGGTTTCCCCGCGGGCGCATCGCCCGACCTGGCGGCACGCGCCATCGCGGAGCCGCTCTCGAAGATCCTGCGCCAGCCGGTGACGGTGGAGAACAAGCCCGGCGCCAGCGGCAACCTCGTGGCCGCCGAAGTGGCCAAGGCCACCGACGACCACACGATCGGCGCGCTGATCAACGGCAACCTCACGATCGCCAAGCTGCTGAACCCGTCGCTCGGTTTCGACCCCGAGAAAGACTTCGCACCCGTCGGCCTGATCGGCACCGCGCCGCTGGTGCTGGTGGTGTCGGGCGGTGCCACGGGTCAGTCTGCGGCCGACCTGCTGCTGTGGGTGCGCAACCTGGGCAGCGGCGGCAAGTACGGCACGCCGGGCGTGGGCACCGTGGGCCACCTGGGCATGGAGCTGCTCAAGAGCCGCGCCGCCATCACTGCGCAGCACAAGCCCTACACGGGCAACCCGCAGGTGATCGCCGGCATCCTCGCAGGCGAGATCCAGCTGGCGCTGCTGCCGCCGGGGCTGGCGATGCCGCATGTGAAGTCGGGCAAGCTCAAGGCCATCGGCGTGACCTCGCCCGAGCGCAGCCCGCTGGTCAGCGAGCTGCCGACGATCCGCGACGCCGACGTGCGCGGTGCCGACCTCGAGATCTGGACCGCGCTTGCCGCGCCCGCCAGCATGAAGCCGGCGGCCGTGGCCAAGCTCAATGCTGCGTTGGTCGAGGTGATCAGTTCGCCCGAGGTGAGCGAGGCGCTGCTGAAGACCGGCTGGCAAGCGCAGCCTGGTTCGCCCGACGCGCTGGCCAAGCGCATGCGCGCCGACACGACGCGCCTTGGCGGCGTGATCATCATGAAGGGCATCCATTCGGAGGCCTGATGCCTTGCTCCCTCTCCCGCTGGGAGAGGGTTGGGGTGAGGGCACGACAGCCTTCACCCAATGACGGCGTCGTTCTTTCCTAAAGCAGCGCCGACACCTGCTTCGCCGCATCGATCAGCGCCGGCAGCATCGTCTCCTGCATCACCTTCGCGCTCGTGCGGTTCGCCTGCCCGCTGATGTTCAGCGCGGCCACCATGCGGCCCTGCCGGTTCACGATGGGCGCGGCCACGGAGATCAGGCCTTCTTCCAGTTCCTGGTTCACCAGGCACCACTGCTGCTTGCGCGCCTGCGCCACCTTGGCCATGAGCGCGTCGATGTCGGTCACGGTGTGCTTGGTCAGCGCTTCGAGGTTGGAGGCCTCGAGGCGTGCGCGCACCTCGTCGTCGCCCAGGTCTGCGAGCAGCAGGCGGCCCAGCGACGTGCAGTACGCCGGCAGCCGCGAGCCCACGCCCAGGCTGATGCGCATGATCTTCTGCGTCGGCACGCGCAGCACATAGACGATGTCGGTCGCGTCGAGCACGGCGGCCGAGCACGACTCCTGCACCTGCTGCACCAGCGCCTCCATCACGGGCTCGGCGCGGTTCCAGATCGGCATCGACGACAGGTAGGCAAAGCCCAGGTCGAGGATGCGCGGCGTGAGCGTGAAGAGCTTGCCGTCGGTCACCACATAGCCCAGCGTCTGCAGCGTGAGAAGAATGCGCCGCGCCCCTGCGCGCGTGAGGCCACTGCCGGCGGCCACTTCGCTCAGCGTTTGGTGCGGCGCGTTCGCGCTGAACGAGCGGATCACCTGCAGGCCGCGCGCAAAAGACTGCACGTAGCTGTCGCCAGGGGCGGGCGTGTCGGTGGTGGACATAGCAGAAACGGGGCGGGTTGCCATGGCGAGCGATCCTCTCTAAAATTCATTATACGAACAAAAGTTCTTTAGACGAACAAATTGCAGTTCGCGAGGATTCGTGAATTCGGCAGGCTGTTCGGACCGTTCGGTTTCTTTCTTCACTCCCGGAGACAAGCTTCATGATCAACAAGATCGCGCGCTCGGTCGCCGATGCCCTGGCTGGCATCCAAGACGGCGCCACGGTGCTCATCGGCGGTTTCGGCACCGCCGGTATTCCAGGCGAACTCATCGACGGCCTCGTCGAGCAGGGCGCCAAGGACCTCACGGTCGTCAACAACAACGCAGGCAACGGAGAGACGGGCCTGGCGGCGCTGCTCAAGGCCGGCCGCGTGCGCAAGATCATCTGCAGCTTTCCGCGCCAGGCCGACAGCCAGGTGTTCGACGGCCTGTACCGCAGCGGCAAGCTCGAACTCGAGCTCGTGCCCCAAGGCAATCTCGCCGAGCGCATCCGCGCCGCGGGTGCCGGCATCGGCGCCTTCTTCTGCCCCACGGGCTACGGCACGCAGCTCGCAGGCAACCGCGAGACGCGCGAGATCGACGGCAAGCAGTACGTGCTCGAGTACCCCATCCACGGCGACGTGGCGCTCATCAAGGCCGAGCGCGGCGACCGCTGGGGCAACCTGGTCTACCGCAAGGCCGCGCGCAACTTCGGCCCGGTGATGGCCATGGCCTCGAAGAAGACGGTCGCCACCGTGCACGACATCGCCGAACTCGGCACCCTCGACCCCGAGACCATCGTGACCCCGGGTATCTTCGTGCACCAGGTGGTGCGCATCGAACGCGTGGCGACCCAAGCCGGCGGCTTCAAGAAGGCAGCATGACCATGGCATACACACGTCGCACCAAGGACCAGCTCGCCGCGCGAGTGGCACAAGACATCTTCGACGGCGCCGTCGTCAACCTCGGCATCGGCCAGCCCACGCTCGTGGCCAACCACCTGCCGAAGGGCCGCGAAGTCATCCTGCAAAGCGAGAACGGCATCCTCGGCATGGGCCCCGCGCCCGAGGCCGGCGAAGAAGACTACGACCTCATCAACGCCGGCAAGCAGCCCGTCACGCTGCTGCCGGGCGGTTCGTTCTTTCACCATGCCGACAGCTTCGCGATGATGCGCGGCGGCCACCTCGACATCTGCGTGCTCGGCGCGTTCCAGGTGTCGGCCACCGGCGACCTCGCCAACTGGCACACGGGCGAGAAAGACGCCATTCCCGCGGTCGGCGGCGCAATGGACCTGGCCATCGGCGCCAAGCAGACGTGGGTCATGATGGATTTGCTGACCAAGCAGGGCGCGAGCAAGCTGGTGCAGGCATGCACCTATCCGCTGACCGGCATCGGCTGCGTCAAGCGCGTGTACTCCGACCTCGCCACGCTCGAATGCACGACGCAAGGTTTGAAGCTCGTCGACCTCGTCGAAGGCCTCACCCGCGAAGAACTCGAGAAGCTCGTCGGCCTGCCGATCGCCGCCTGATCCGTTCAACATCACAGAGACAACTCACATGACCACCCAAGCCTTCATCTGCGACGCCGTGCGCACCCCCTTCGGCCGCTACGGCGGTTCGCTCAGCAGCGTGCGCACCGACGACCTCGGCGCCGTGCCCCTGCGCGCACTGATCGAGCGCAACAAGAACGTCGACTGGCAGGCCGTGAGCGATGTGCTCTACGGCTGCGCCAACCAGGCCGGCGAAGACAACCGCAACGTCGCGCGCATGTCGGCGCTGCTCGCGGGCCTGCCGATCGAAGTGGGCGGCGGCACCATCAACCGCCTGTGCGGTTCGGGCCTCGATGCACTGGGCACCGCAGCGCGCGCCATCCGCGCCGGTGAAGCCGGTCTGATGATTGCCGGCGGCGTCGAAAGCATGAGCCGCGCGCCCTTCGTCATGCCCAAGGCCGAGAGCGCCTTCAGCCGCAACAACGCGGTGTACGACACCACCATCGGCTGGCGCTTCGTCAACAAGCTCATGAAGGCGCAGTACGGCGTCGACTCGATGCCCGAGACGGCCGAGAACGTGGCCACCGACTACAAGATCGAGCGCGAGGCGCAAGACCTGATGGCGCTCAACTCGCAGCTGCGCGCCGTGGCCTCGCAGAAGTCCGGCTTCTTCGACGCCGAGATCGTGCCCGTGAGCGTGCCGCAGAAAAAGGGCGACGCGATCATCGTCAACAAGGACGAGCATCCGCGTGACACCACGCTGGAGGCGCTGGCCAAGCTCAAGCCCATCGTGCGCCCCGACGGCACCGTCACCGCCGGCAATGCCAGCGGCGTGAACGACGGCGCCTGCGCGCTGCTGCTGGCCGACGAAGCCAGCGCCGCCAAGCACGGCCTCACGCCGCGCGCCCGCGTGGTCGGCATGGCCACGGCCGGTGTCGCGCCGCGCATCATGGGCATCGGCCCGGCGCCCGCCACGCAGAAGGTGCTGGCGCTCACCGGTCTCACGCTCGACCAGATCGACGTCATCGAACTCAACGAAGCCTTCGCGGCGCAAGGCCTCGCCGTGCTGCGCCTCCTGGGCCTGAAGGACGACGACGCGCGCGTGAACATCAACGGCGGCGCCATTGCACTGGGCCACCCGCTCGGCGCCAGCGGCGCACGCCTGGCCACCACCGCGGTGAACCAGCTGCACAAGGGCGGCGGCCGCTACGCGCTGTGCACGATGTGCATCGGCGTGGGGCAGGGCATTGCCGTGATCCTGGAACGCGTCTGATGACTCTCGCCCGACGCGAGCTGCTGCTGGGGCTGCTGGCAGCAGCGGGCCTGCCCGCCCATGCGCAGCAGGCCGACGGCAAGCCGATCCGCATCGTCGTGCCGTTCGCGGCCGGCGGCGGCAACGACGTGTTCGCACGCCAGATGGCCAAGGGCCTGGGCGAGGTGCGCAAGTCGGGCGTCATCGTCGACAACAAACCCGGCGCGGGCGGCAACCTCGGCACCGAGCAGGTGGTGCGCAGCACGCCCGACGGCAGCACACTGCTGCTGGGCCACACGGGCACCGTGTCGATCAACCCGGCGCTGTACAAGGGCCTGAAGTTCGACGCCCGCAAGGACCTGCTGCCCGTGGCCATGTTCGCGTCGTCCGCGCTCGTGCTCGTGGTGCCCGCGGCCTCGAAGGTGCGCACCGTGGCCGACCTCGTCAACGAGGCGAAGTCGCGCCCGGGCCTGCTCGACTACGCGTCGAGCGGCAGCGGCACCGGCGGTCACCTCACGGGCGAACTCTTCGCGCAGCGCACCGGCACGAAGATCAATCACATCCCCTACAAGGGCACCAACCCCGCGCTCACCGACCTCGCGGGCGGCCAGGTGCAGATGATGTTCAGCGTCATCCCTCCCGCGCTCGCGCTGGTCAAGGGCGGGCGCCTGCGCGCCATTGCCGTCACGGGCGCCAAGCGTTTGCCGTCGCTGCCCGACGTGCCCACCGTGGCCGAGTCGGGCTTGCGCGAACTCGCGGGCTTCGAGAGCACGCTCACCTACGGCATCCTCGCGCCGCGCGGCACGGCCGAAGCGTTCGTGAAGACGCTGTCGGCGCAGATGCTGCAGGTGGCGGGCGGTGCCGAGTTCCAGTCGCGGCTCGACGTGGAAGGCGCCGTGCCGCTGCTCGGCGGGCCGGCCGACTACGCCGCGCTCATCGCGAAGGAAAGCGCGCTGTGGGCCGGCATCGTCAAGGCCTCGGGCGCGTCGGTCGACTGACCGAGCGGCTCCGCGCTGCACTCAATCAATCAACGATTTTTAAACCGGAGACTTCCTTCATGTCCTTCTTCCGTTCGTCGCTCTCGCGTCGCGCCATCGCAGCGGCCGCGCTGGCCCTGACCGCCGGCGGCCTGCTGCCGCTGACCGCTTCGGCACAACAGCAGCCTGCAGCGTTCCCGACCAAGCCCGTGCGCATCATCACGCCGTTCCCGGTCGGCGGTGGTCCGGACGGCGTGGCCCGCCTCGTGGCCGACAAGCTCTCGCGCGCCTGGGGCCAGCCGGTGGTGGTCGAGAACCGCCCGGGCGGCAACGGCTTCATCGCCATCGACGCCTTCAAGCGCGGCGCGAAAGACGGCCACGACATCGTCGTGCTCGACAACGTGCACCTGGCCGCGTACCCGGCGCTGTTCAAGAAGCTGCCCTACGACGCCAGCAAGGACTTCGACGCGCTGCTGCCGCTGTTCAAGACGTATTTCTTCTTCACCGTGGCCACGAACAGCAAGTACAAGACCGTGGGCGACCTCATCGCCGACGCCAAGGCCAACCCCGGCAAGCTCGACTACGGCTCGTGGTCGGTCGGCAACCCGGTGCACCTGGGCTCGGAACTGTTCGAGTCGGCCACCGGCACGCAGATGGAACACATCATCTACAAGGAAACCACGCAGCTCTACACCTCGGTGGCCACGGGCGAACTGGCCTTTGCCCTGGGCAGCAGCGCCACCGCCGGCCCGCTGCAGCGCGCCAACAAGCTGCGCTTCCTGGCCGTGGCCGCGCCCCAGCGCAACGCCGCCTTCCCCGACGTGCCGACCGTGAGCGAATCGGGCGGCCCGAAGGGCTTCGAGGTCATCGGCTGGAACGCCATCGCCGTGCCGAAGGGCCTGCCGGCTTCGGTGACGGAGAAGATCAAGCGCGACATCGAGAAGGGCCTGGCCGAACCCGACGTGCTGGAGAAGTTCAAGAGCTTCGGCTACGAGCCGTTCCCGACCACGCGCCCGCAGTTCGACCAGTTCGTGGCGACGGAAACGAGGCGCTTCACGGACGTGATCCGCAAGGCGAACGTGTCACTGGACTGATTGGACAGCTCGCGCTCGGCGCGGCACCTGCAACGAACAAGGCACCCGCGAGGGTGCCTTTTCTTTTGGGGTATCGCCGTTCGTGCCACGCCCGGCGCGAATGATTGTGCTGTCCCAAAGTCACATGTTACGTACGGATACGCGGTGGGGTAGACCGTCTACCGCGCGTCCTGACAGAGGCGGCGGGGCCTCGCATCCGACAGGTCGTTCCTGTTTCAGGCTACCCCCTTGCAGGGATACGCGTAACTGGCACGCGTTCTTACATTTTTGACTTGCACATCCGAAATCGTTGTCGCGTGGAGGAGCCAGCCATTGCTGCTGCATGCGGACACCCGCCCGATTTGCCAGTGAACGAAAAGGGAGTTGAAGTCATGAACAAGTTCTTCCGAACCCTGTGGAGTCCCACCGCCGGCACCTGGGTGGCCGCACCGGAAATCGCGCGCGGCCACGCGCGGTCGTGCGGCGGGGGCGGCGTGCGCGCGGTGGCGGCAGCAGCAGCAGCGGCGGCCCTGTGGGTCTGCGTCGTGCCGGTGCTCGCGGCCGGCGGCGCGGGCGGCCAGCCGGTCGGCGACCCGTCGCTGAATGCGGGCACGGGCGGCAGCGACGGCACGGGCGGCAGCGGCGGGCTCAACGACACCACGGTCAATGCATTCGGCGGCACGGGCGGATCGTCGACGCCGGGCGGCGTCACGGCGGGGGCCAACGCCAGCATCGGCAGCTTCGGCGGTGCCACGCCGGGCACCGGCGGCGCAGCCGGCACCACCAGCGCGCCCACGGGGCCCGGTGCGTTCCAGGGCGCCGCCGGCGGCGCGGGCCAGGCGCAGACCGGTGACCCCGGCAACGGCAACGGCTATGGCGGGGGCGGCGGCGGTGGCTTCCAGGGGATGTCGATCGCCAACAACCTCGGCAGCTCGTCCGACAGCTACACCGGTGGCATCGGTGGCGCGGGCGGCAACGGGTACTGGGCGGCCGGCGGCGGCGGTGCCGGCGGCTACGGCTCGATCCTCAGCGGTCCGCTCGGCAGCTACACGGCCACGGGGTCTTCCACGGGCGGCGCGGGCGGCAAGGGCGGCGACGCCTTCTCGCAAGGCGGCGGCGGCGGCAGCGGGGGCGGCGGGTTCTACCTGAACGCGACCAACCCGGGACTCAGCTTCAACAACACCGGCCCCCTCACGGGCGGTGCCGGCGGCGCCGGTGGGGCCGAATTGCTGCCCGCCCGTTCCAACGCCTCGGGCGGCGGCGGCGGCGCTGGGGGCATCGGCGCGACGCTCGCGGGCGTCGCTGTCACCGTCGGCAACACCGGCGCGATCACGGGCGGCGCCGGGGGCGCTGGCGGTGCGGCCGGCGGTGGGGCGGGTGGCACTGGTTCACCGGGCGCTGGCGGCGACGGCGGGGCGGGCCTCGCATCGACCGGCGCGGGCGCAAGCATCACCAACACCGGCACCATCGCCGGTGGAGCGGGCGGCGTCGGCGGGGCCAACAGCAGCGGCGGCCCGAGCGGTGCCAACGGTGTGGGTGGCGCGGGCGTGACGGGCGCCAACCTCACGCTGACCAATGGCGGAACGATCTCGGGTGGCCTGGGCGGCGACGGCCTCACACGCGCCGCGGCGGTCGCGTTCACGGGCGGCGCCAACAGCCTCACGCTGAACACAGGCTCGTCGATGACGGGCGCGATCTCGATCGGCGCGGGCGCGACCGCCAGCGTCGTCGCGGGCGCCGGTGGCCTCAGCGTCAACAACGCCCTGCTGCTGGGCGGCACGGGCACCATCGACACCAACGGGAACAACATGGCGTGGACGGGTGCGATCTCCGGCGTCAGCGATCTCGTGAAGATCGGCGCGGGCGTGCTCACGCTGAGCGGTGCCGATACCCATGCGGGCGGGACCAACATCGCGGCAGGCACCCTGCGCGCTGGCGCGGCCAACGTGCTCAGCAGCGTGAGCCCCTTCACCGTGGCCACCGGTGCGACGCTCGACCTGGCCGGCAACAGCCAGACCCTCGCGTCGATGGCCCACAGCGGCACGGTGTCGCTGGTGGGCGCGGTGCCAGGCACCACGCTCACTGTCAACGGCCCCTGGGTGGGCAACGGCGGCACGCTGCGACTGGGTACCGCGCTGGGCGGCAGTGCGAGCGCGAGCGACCGGCTCATCCTGAGCGGCGCCACCGCCGTCGCCAGCGGCACGACGAATGTGCAGATCACCAACCTGGGCGGCTTGGGCGCGCTCACCACCGGCAACGGCATCGAGGTGATCAGCGCCCTCAACGGCGCGACGACCACCGCGCAGACCACCAGGAGCGCGTTCCTGCTGGCCGGCACGCACGTCGATGCGGGCGCCTACGAGTACCGGCTGCATGCGGCCGATGCCACCGGCGCGGGCGAGAACTGGTACCTGCGCTCGACCACCGCGCCCGTCACCCCCGTCACGCCGGTGACGCCCGTGACGCCCGGCACGCCGCCTGCCAGCGGTGGCGGCACCAGCACTGGCGGCGCAGGCGGCGTGCCTGTGCTCGTCGTGCCCACCTACCGCGCCGAAGTGCCGCTCTACGCCGCGCTGCCCGAGCAGCTGCGCCAGTCCAGCCTCGCGATGCTCGGCAACCTGCATCTGCGCATGGGCGACAACCTGGTCACGGGTGCGAACACGGTCACGCCCGCGCAGGGTTACCGCCAGGCCTGGGGCCGCATCATCAGCACCGAGCGCACCATCGCGCAGGGCGGCACCGTGAGCCCTACGAGCAAGGGGCGCCTCACGGGCTTCCAGGCCGGCACCGACCTGTGGGCCAACCCCGACTGGCGCACGGGCGTGTACGTCGGCCAGCTCGACGGCGACATGCGCGTGAACGGCTTTGCCAGCGGCCTGGCGAACCTCGGCGTGGGCACCAACAACCAGAAGAGCGAGTACCTGGGCGCCTATGCCACCTGGAAGCACGCCAGCGGCCTGTACGTCGACGGCGTGCTGCAGGCCGGCCGCCTCCGCTACAGCGCCATGCCCACGCTGGGCTTCTCCCGGGGCGGCAAGGGCAACAGCCTGCTGGCGTCCATCGAGGTGGGGCAGTCGATTCCCATTGCGCAGAACTGGACCCTCGAGCCGCAGGTGCAGCTGGTGCACCAGCGGGTGAGCCTGGGCGACACGGGCATCTCCGGCGCCCTCGTGCAGCAGAAGAGCCACAACGGCTGGCGGGCACGCGCCGGCGTGCGGGTGAAGGGCGAGTTCGTCACCAGCGCCGGGCTGCTGCAGCCCTATGTGCGGGTCAATTTCTACCGCAACAGCAGCGGCACCGACGTCACCCGCTTCGTCGGCCCGGCCGGTGTCACGGACATCGCGACGCGCACCGGCGGCAGCAGCACCGAGCTGGCGGCAGGGGCCACGCTGCAGGTGGCCGAGAACACGAGCGTGTATGTGGAGCTGGGCAAGCTGTGGGCGGGCTCCGGCGGCGACGCGCGCGTCAAGAGCGGGGTGAACGCGAGCGTCGGCGTGAAGATCCGCTGGTGATCTCGTGAGGGCGGCGCCTACGCATGCCGCCGCACGGCGGTGTGGAGCGTGTGCACGCGCGTCCCGTCTGTTTGTTGCTGCTGCGCCGGTCGCCCCCAACCCTGCGGCAGTTCATGCAGCACGGCGTTGGCATCGAGCGAGCGGATCGCGATCGACGTGTCGGCCGGAATCCGTCCCTGCGCCACCATCGCCTCGTAGCGCAACGCGCACACGCGCAGGAACGACGCGAAGTTGCCGACCTCGCCGCGCGCCGCCACCAGCTCGTCGTACAGCCGCTCGATGAGCTGCACCACGGCCATGCCGTCGCGCTGCGCGATCTCTTCGAGCACCTGCCAGAACAGGTTCTCGAGCCGGATGCTGGTGACCACGCCGTGCAGGCGCACCGAGCGCGTGCGCGCGTCGTAGCTTTGCGGATCGGCGCTGATGAAGACTTCGCACATGGGCCATCTCCTCGAGAGGCGGGGTGAATCGGGGCGACGCGGCACTGTAGCGCCGCCCACGCACTTTCGCCGGCTCAGTGTTCGATGCGCGTGCCGAGCACCACCAGGAACTGCGACAGCCACGCCGGATGCGCTGGCCAGGCCGGTGCGGTGACGAGGTTGCGGTCGGTCACGGCCTGGTCGACCGGAATGCCCATGTACTCGGCGCCGGCCAGTTCCACCTCGACCTGGCAGGCCGGGTAGGCCGACACCTTGCGGCCCTTGATGAGGCCCGTGGCCGCGAGCAGTTGCGCGCCGTGGCAGACGGCGGCCACCGGCTTGTCGGTCGCGAGGAAGTGGCGCGCGATCTCGACCACGCGGGGGTGCATGCGCAGGTACTCGGGCGCACGGCCGCCGGGGATCACGAGTGCGTCGTAGGCCTCGGGGCGCACCTCGTCGAAGGTGGCGTTCAGCGTGAAGCGGTGACCCGGCTTCTCGCTGTAGGTCTGCGCGCCTTCGAAGTCGTGGATGGCGGTGTGCACCCAGTCGCCGGCCTTCTTGTCGGGCGCCACCGCATGCACGGTGTGGCCGACGGCCAGCAGGGTCTGGAACGGCACCATGGTTTCGTAGTCTTCGGCGTAGTCGCCGCAGAGCATCAGGATCTTGCGAGCCATCGGGTTTGTCTCCTTCGGATGAGGTGGTGCGAAACCGGCCGGCGCAGGGTGCGCGCCGGCCGTCGCCGCATTATTCGAAGGGGGCGGGCGCAGCGGGTAGCAGCGGCCTGTGATGCCGCTGCGGCTGCGTTGTCAGCGTCAGATCAGCGTGGCGCTCACGCCGCGTTGCACCACGGGCGCGATGCCGGCGTAGAAGAACGCCAGGCTGTCTTCCGGACCGTTGACGGCGCGCCCGCGCACCTTGGCCATGGCGCAGACGCCGACCTGTGCGCTGTCGGGGCCGATCACGAGGACGAAGGGGTTGTCGTCGTCGCCGCGCAGGTAGCGTCCGCCGAACTCGCGGCGTGCTGTTTCGAAAACATAGGCCGACGCCAGAAAGTGCAGGTCGTCGGGCAAGGGCGCCTGTTGCTGGAAGAAGTCTTCGAGCACCTGGTCGACGAGGACCAGCGAGGCTTCGGAGTAGTCGAGCGCCGCGCCGTCGATGGGCGTGCCGGGCTGCGAAAAAGCGCCGATGAAGTCTTCCGCCTGCGAAGCCATGCCGGCCTCGAGCGTCGACGGCATTTCTACTTCGGGTTCCTTTTTCTTCTTCAGGAAATCGAACAGTCCCATGGTGCGTCTTGGCCTTTCTCTTGCGGATGGAGGAGGCCGCAGGCTAGCGCAGAACGCGCACGCTGCAATGACGGGGGACGAAGCTCAGGCCTACACCGCAGCCGACAGCTGCCGCAGCATGACCGACTGCCGCGCCTCTTCGGCATCGCGCAGGCTCTTCGCGGCGCGCGCCGCGACGTAGCTGACGTACAGGGTCTCGACGGCCCGCGCCCATTCGTGCGCCTTCTGCGACACGCCTTCCGCCTTGATCGGCGAGCCGGTCGCCATCGGCGTCGACAGGTCGTCCACCGGGCGGGTCGGTACTTCGACGCCGGCCTTCCCGAGGATCACGGCTTTCTGAAGGATGGTGAGCATGGACGGACCTCTCTTTTTTCTTGTTCCAGAGTAACGGCGCCCTTCGCGGGGCGCTATTCGCCAGATGACGTATCCGCCCCTGAATTCAAGGTGAACTTTCGGCTACATGGGGTTTGCCCCGGGCGGCCAAAAGCAGGGCCTGCACAAAGCGCCATCGGCCTTGCGCAATGTCCCTTCGATGACTCTGGATGCAAATGGTATTTGTTTTCATTCTCATTACAATTGATGCTGATCAGTTGGTACGCAACAACAACAACGCATCCGAGAGCGGCCCTGTTTTTCCTGCCGTTTTCCGTGGAGTTTTTGCATGTTGTTCTCGCGTTGCGGCCGTCGGCCGCGTCCGTCTTTGCTGGCGCTGGCCGCCGCATCTCTTTTTTCTCCCGCCCTGTTCGCCCAGACGCCCGCTGACCAACAACTGCGCGAGGTCGTCGTCAGCGCGACCGGCTTCGAGCAGGAGCTGAAGGACGCGCCCGCTTCCATTTCGGTGATCACGCGCCAGGAGCTGGAAACGCGCCAGTTCCGCGACCTGGCCGAGGCGCTGCAGAACGTCGAAGGCATCGACGTGGGCGGCTCCACCGGCAAGACCGGGGGCCTGGACATCTCGATCCGCGGCATGCCCAGCGACTACACGCTGATCCTCATCGACGGCCGGCGCCAGAACGTGGCCGGCGACGTGACGCCCAACGGCTTCGGCGCCGCGCACACCAGCTTCATGCCGCCGCTGGCGGCCATCGAGCGCATCGAGGTCATCCGCGGCCCGATGTCGACGCTGTACGGCTCCGACGCCATGGGCGGCGTGGTCAACATCATCACGCGCAAGGTGGCGCGCGAATGGGGCGGCCAGGTCACGATGGAAACCGGCATTCCGCAGGACAGCGACTGGGGTTCGCAGACGCGCTCCAGCGTCTACCTGAGCGGCCCCGTGGCCACCGACCTGCTGGGCCTGACCCTGCGCGGCAACATCTACCGCCGCGAAGCCGCCGACTGGGTGCTGGCACCCGGCCAGGCGCAACCCGCGACGGCCCGCAACCCCGCGCCTGCCGAGAGCCGCCAGCACAGCGTGGGCGGCCGCCTGATGCTCACGCCCAACCGCCAGCACGACATCTGGCTCGACGTCGAATCCGGCCGCAGCTGGTACGACAACGAAGACGGCCGCCTGGGCACGCGCGACGCCGCCGCGCCCAACCGCACCGGCAACAACCCGCCGGGCTACCAGGACGCGCTGCGCTTCAACCGCGACCAGGTCGCCATCGGCCACACCGGGCGACTGGGCTTCGGCACGGTGGAAAGCAGCCTGATGCACACCACCACCGAGACCGTCGGCCGCACGATTCCCGGCGGCGCCATTCCGCGCAATGCCGCGGCCCGCCGCACCGTGTACTGGCTGAGCGAAGCCGACCGTGGCCGCGAACGCGAACTCAAGACCACCAACCTCGTGCTCGACAGCAAGCTCGTCGCGCCCGTGGGTGACGCCCACGTGCTGACCGTCGGCGGCCAGTGGTGGGACGCCAAGCTGGTCGACGGCCTGCTGCCGCGCTCGCAGAGTCAGACCATGTGGGCGCTGTTCGCCGAAGACGAATGGCGCCTCGCGCCCGGCCTCACCGCCACGCTGGGCGGCCGCTACGACCACCACAGTGCCTTCGGTGGCCACGTGAGCCCGCGCGGCTACCTGGTCTGGGACGCCACGCCGCAGTGGACCTTCAAGGGCGGCGTCAGCAAGGGCTTCCGCGCGCCGCGCCTGAACCAGCTGATCGACGGCATCAGCGGCGTGAGCGGCCAGGGCGCCACGCTCAACATCGGCAACCCGAACCTCAAGCCCGAGACCAGCACCAGCACCGAGCTGGCGGCGCTGTTCAACAACCAGAAGGGGCTGACCGCCTCGGCGACCCTGTTCCACAACAAGGTGAAGGACAAGATCGCCAGCGGCGGCGACTGCAGCGTGGCGCGCATCTCCAGCTGCGTGGTCGACCCGACCGCCAACTACTCGGTCAACGTCGACCAGGCCAAGACCTGGGGCATGGAACTGAGCAGCCGTGTGCAGCTGACCAAGGCCTGGGGCCTGAAGGCGGGCTACACCTGGACCGACAGCGAAGTGATCGAAGGCGGCGTGAAGAACGGCAAGCTGGCCGACACCGCGCGCCACCTGCTGCATGCGCAGGTCGATTGGAACCCCGACGCCAAGTGGCGCTTCTGGCTGCGCGGCGAATACCGCGGCAAGAGCCCGCGCTTCACCGGCGACCCGGCGCGCCTGACGGGCAACAACCTCGCGATCTACCGCGCGGTGGGCGACATCAAGGCGTACCACCTGTTCCACCTCGGCGGCTCCTACCAGGTGTCGAAGAACGTGCGCCTGAACGCCAACGTGAACAACCTGTTCAACAAGGACTTCCGCAAGTTCCAGCAGGTCAACCTGAGCGGCACCTCGGCCTGGGTCAACGAGTACTTCCAGGGCGGCGCGTCGGTGGCGGGCACCACGCCGGCCGGACGCACGATCTGGCTGTCGGCGAACGTGACGTTCTGAGATTGACGATGGCCGTGGCGGGGGGGCGCGGGCCTCAGGGGTCCGTGCGGGCCTGCCACACCAGCGTGGCCGCGCTCAGGTCTTCGAGCGCACTGCCCACGGCCTTGAACACCGTGCGCTCGGCATCGCCGGTGCGCCCGGGCCGCGTGCCACGGCACAGCTCGGCGAGCGTGCCCTGCACCGCGTCGGCGCGCAAGGTGCCGGCCGCGATCGCATCGAGCAGGTCGCCGGCCTTCTGCAGCGCCTCGGGCGTGTCGATGAAGGTGCGCGTGCCATCGAAACATTGCACATCGGCTTCGCGCATCGCGGGCGTGAAGCTGCCGATCAGGTCGAGGTGCGCGCCCGGCGCGAGCCATTCGCCGCGCACCAGCGGCGTGGTCGCCAGCGTGGCGCAACTCACGATGTCGGCGCAGCGCACTGCCGCTTCGAGGTCGGTGCCGGCCGCTTGTGCGTTCCAGCCTTCGGCACGCCATTGCGCGGCCAGCGCCTCCGCGCCTTCGGGCCGGTGGTTCCACACCCGCACCTCGTCGATGGCGCGCACGCACGCGTGCGCGGCGGGCAGCATGCGCGCGATGCGGCCGGTGCCCAGCACCAGCAGCTTGCGCGCATCGGCACGCGCCAGGAACGACGCGCCCAGCGCCGATGCGGCCGCCGTGCGCCGCGCGGTGATCTCGTTGCCATCCATCATCGCCAGCGGCACGCCGGTGCGCGCGTCGTACAGCACGTAGGTCGCGTGCAGCCCGGGCAGGCCGCGCGCGCCGTTGCCGGGAAAGATGTTGATCGTCTTGATGCCCAGAAAGCCTGCGTCGCTCCACGCCGGCATGATCAGCACCGTGCCGCGCGTGGCCGCGTCGCCGCCGGTCTCGATGCTGTGCACGTGGCGCGGCGGCACCTGCGCCTCGGCCACGAACGCGGCGCGCAGCGCGGGCACGAGCCGCTCGAAGCTCAAGGGTGCGCCGGTGGCGGCTTCGTCGAAATGTTTCATGGGCGGGAAGGCAGCGCCGGGGCGCTGTCGAAGAAGGTGGTGAGGGCTTGCCGGTAGGTGGTGCCAAAGCGCGGCGCCGCCATCGGTTCGAGGTGGCCGGCACCCGGCACCTCGATGAGCTGCTTGGGTTCTTTCGCATCGGCCAGCAGGCGCTGCGAGTGGCCGTGCGGAATCACCATGTCGGCCGTGCCGTGGATCAGCAGCAGCGGAATCGGTGCGATGGCCGCGACGAACTTCGAGGCCCCGTAGTCATCGCGCACCAACAGGCCGGCGCCCGGCAGCTTGTCGTTGGCGATCGAACGGTACGAATAGAAGGTCGATTCGATTGCCACCGCCTTCACGCCGGCCCGGTTGCCCGACCCGACAGCGGCGATCGCGTTCGTGCCGCCCAGGCTCTGCCCGAAGACGAACAGCCGCGACGCATCGACATCCGCACGGGCGCGCACATGGTCGAGCGCGGCGTTCGAATCCTCGAACACGCCGCGGGGTTCGGGTGCGCCGTCCGATTCGCCATAGCCGCGGTAGTCGAACACGAAGACGTTGTAGTCCTGCTTTGGCAGCCACGCCACGAAGCGCCAGTGGCTGCTCATGTTCTGCGCGTTGCCGTGGAAGTGCACCACGGTGCCCTTGGCCGCCTTCGGGTCCGGCCGGCCGGCGGCGGGAATGAACCAGCCGCTCAGCCGCGTGCCGTCGGCGCTGGTGAAGCGCACGTTCTCGTAGCGCAGGCCCAGCGCGTCGGGCGTTTCGTAGCGCACGCGGTCGGGGTAATAGAACATCGACTGCACGCAGCCGCCGAGCAGGAAGAGCGGCAGGGTGGCGAGCGGCAGTTGCCACCAGCGGCGAGCAGGCGAGGTCGTGGTCATGCCTGCCGGCTTTCGGCGAGCATGTTGCAGAAGAGCGCGCCTTGCTCGATGGCGTCGTCCAGCGCCACGTGCGTGTGCGGCAGCCCGGCATCGAACCAGCGGCGCGGCATCGCGCGCTTGGTGCTGTCGCGATAGCCGGTCTTCAGCAGCGCCATCGCGAAGCTCTTCATGTCGAGCGCCGAATGGCTGAACGGGCTCTCGCCCGCGAAGCGCATCAGGTACCAGTAGACGAACAGGAAGTCGAAGCCCGCCGGGCACGCCACGAACACCGGCCGCGCCTTCAGGCCCTTGAGCCACGCGACGTAGTTCTTCATGGCATGTGTCGGGTCCTGCAGGTCGGTGCGGCATGCGGCCCAGGCCTCGGGCTGGGTCTGCCACCAGGCCGCCGTCTTGGGGTCGGCCTCGGCGCCGGGCAGCGTGTGCAGGTTGGCGCTGAAGGTGGACACGAGTTGCTTGTCGGCCGTGTAGGCGGCCGAGCCGAAGCTGAGCATCGAGTGCGGGCCGGGAATGGGGCCGTCGGTTTCGACGTCGGTGCTGATGTAGATCTCGGTCATGGGCGAAGGAGCGTCGCAGGGTCCGCGAGCTGAAAGACATGCATGTCCAACCACTGCCCCGACGCGTTCTCGATGAGTGCGACCTCCATGCAGCGCGCCTGCACCGGCCCCGACGCAAGCAGCCGCGCCTGCAGCTCGATGGCGGCCTCCTGCGCATGCAGCGCGTTGCCATGCGCCACCGACAGATGCGGAACGATGTCGTCATGCAGGCCGTCGTACGGCGGGAACTCGGGAAACTCCTTCACCAGCGCACGCGTCATCTCGACGAACGGCGCGGCGGGCTCCGGTGCCAGGTAGGCGGTCTCGGGAAAGCGTCCGACCTTGCCGAGCACAAAGGTGAACGACGCCGTGCGCTGCAGCACGCGCCGCGCGCGGGCGAGCACCTCGTCGGTGATCAGCGCGGGGTCCATGAAGGGCACGAGCAGCGTGATGTGGGCGGGCACGCCGAGCGCCACGGTGGGATCAAAACGGCGGCGAAGGTCTGCGGCGATGGGTTCGGCCGCGGGAACCTTCACGGCGAATGCGGAGATGGGCATCGGGCGGAGGATAGCCCATCGATGCGCCGGTTCGCTTCCGGAAAACGCCGAGACGAAGAGGCCTTCTGCCTCAGAAGATATCGGCTTTCCGCAGTGCTCTCGCGGCGGCCACCAGCCGTCGGACGGTGATGCCGATCTGCTCGTGTTCCACCCCGTTCGACAAGATGGCGCCCGCGTGGAAGGATGGCTCCAGGGTGACCCGGTAGCGCATCGTGAAGCTGATGGCGCTGTTGATGGTCTCGATGACCATGTACAGCGAGTTTTCGTTGAACTGCCTGCCGGTCTTTGCACCAGAGGCCTTGAGCACTTGCCAGTCGTCCTGCTTGTGTCCTCGAATGTCTCCCAGGTCGTGCTGCCAGGCATCCAGCAGCTTGTCGCAGATGACCAACCCGATCTGATCATCGGACGCCGATGCATCGAGCACTGTGGGCGTGCCGGTCTCGGCGATGCTCGTGGTCGAGGAGACGATGTAGGTGCGGTCCTCGTACAGGTACAAGACCGCGCGCAGTTCCTTGCCGGTCCGCAACTTGGCGTTGTTAATCTCGAAGGCGGAATGGTCGGGCGATGCCCTCCCGGCAGGCTCTTCCTTCGGCGCTTTTTTCAAGAAGTCGAACATGAACAGGTTCTCCTCAGTTCTTCGCAAGCGCTGAAATCCGGCCCCAGTCCAGCCCCATCTTGGCCAGGTACTTGCGCAGCCGGTCCGCATCGTTCACCACGCTGCGCTGCGTTCGCGAGGCCTGGAACAACTGCCGCCCCGCCTCCGACAAGCTGCGCGCCGACCGGCACACGCGCACCACCGCTTCGAGTTGCAGGCGATCGAACAGGTCGAGCGCGGCGAACTTCTCTTCGCCGAGCAAGGCCTCCAGGTCGACCTCATCGCCCGCCGCCACTGAAGCGCCCGCACCTTCGTGCTTCCACAGCCAACGCAGCCGCGCGATCTCCGCCTCGACCAGCGCGACCGCGATGCGCCCGCCATCGGCCAGCGTCGCGAGCCGCGTCACGCTCGCCGACAAGTCGCGGAAGTTGCCGCGCCAGAGCGCCTCGCTGCTTTGCGCGAAGCGCAGGTAGGCCGTGCGCGCTTCGGCGTTGAAGCGCACCACGCGGTGGTTCTCGGCCGCGTGCAGGGCCAGCAGGTGGTCGAGGTTGGGCTCGATGTCTTCGGGCCGCTGCGCGAGGCCGGGCAGGTCGTAGGTCCAGAGGTTGATGCGCGCGAACAGGTCTTCGCGAAAGCGCCCCTGCGCCACGTCGCGGCGCAGGTCGCGGTGGGTGCCGGCGATGAGCTGGAAGTCGCTCTCCACTTCCTTGTCGGCGCCCACGGGGAAGAAGCGCTTCTCCTCGATGGCCTTGAGCAGCATCGCCTGTTCGTCGAGGCCGAGCTCGCCGATCTCGTCGAGAAACAGCGCGCCCTGGTGCGCGGTGCGCAGCAGCCCCGCGCGGTCGCTCGCCGCGCCGGTGAACGATCCCTTCTTGTGCCCGAACAGCGTGGAGGCCGCGCCGTCGCCGCGCAGCGTGGCGCAGTTCACTTCGACGAACGGCCCCGTCACCTGGTGGCGCGCCTGCTTCAGCTCGAACATGCGGCGCGCCAGGAACGACTTGCCCGCGCCCGTCGGCCCCACGAGCAGGATCGGTGCGCGCGAGCGCACGGCCACGCGCTCGATCTCGTCGATGAGCGCGTTGAAGCGCGCATTGCGCGTGGCGATGCCGCTCTTCAAGAAGGCGACCGCGTCGCGCTGGTCGGCGTCGAAGCGGCGCGCAATCGGGTCGTAGCGCGACAGGTCGAGGTCGATCAGCGCGACCTTGCCCGCATCACCCTGGCGCTGCTTGCGCGGCGGCGAGGTTTGCGCCAGCACGCCCGGCACCACGCGCGATTCCGACAGCAGGAACATGCAGATCTGCGCCACGTGCGTGCCCGTGGTGATGTGCGTCCAGTACTGCT
Organism: Variovorax sp. 54; assembly: GCF_002754375.1. NCBI lineage: Bacteria > Pseudomonadati > Pseudomonadota > Betaproteobacteria > Burkholderiales > Comamonadaceae > Variovorax > Variovorax sp. 54. The sequence continues at coordinate 2,224,078 of NZ_PEFF01000001.1, read as the reverse complement.
CGCGCTCGGGCTGGAAGGGGTAGGCGCGCGCCCAGTCGTACAGGCGCGTGTAGACCTCGCCGAAGTCCCACGGGTCTTCGAGGTCGAAGGGCACGAGGTTGACCGTGGTCTCGGGCGACACGGCGGCGATGTCGGCCTTCACCACCTCGGCCAGCGCCGTGTGCTTGCGCGTGTGCAGCAGCTCGAGGCGCGCGACCACCATGTCGTCGTGCTGCGCCAGCGAGACCGTGGGGCGCCACTTGTTCCAGCGGCCCGCGCCCTGGCCGGCATCGAGCTGGGTGCCGAGGAATCCGATGACGACGATGGGCTTCATGGATAAAAGACTAGCTGAGTTTCTAAGAATTATCCGAATGCTAGCAAGAGATGGGCGCCGTGTCACATGCAGGGAAGAGGAAATTTCCCTTGCCAGTCAATGACTTGCGTCGCTGCCGACCGGTTTTCTGCCACGTGGTGACCAAGTTGGCACGCTCGCTGCAATAGAGAAAGGGTCCGGATGCAGTTCATCCGCTCCCAGGTGCCGCATCACAGCGGCCCGGTGCCGCAGGCCAGACCTGTTCTTGGGTCCGCGGTATGCCGCTGTTGAACTGCACTGGTCACTGGACTTGTTCCAGTCTGCTCATGGTGGAGCACCGTGCTAACCACGCGGCGTGGCGGGTTCGATTCCCGCAAACAACCTTCGGCGGTGTTCGCACCGCCGCTTTGATGGGGGCGAAAGCCCCACCGCCCCGGCACACCGGAGCGAGGCGCAGGGCGGGGCCCGGCCGAGCGACACCGTGCCAGTGCAGGCGGCTTGCGCATCGCGCGTTCTGCAAGGAACCGCATGCAGCCATCGACGCAGAAGGAGGCGATGGCGCAGCCATCGCACCGACCCGTCGACCGCTGTGCTGCTGACCTCGCAAACCACGGTGCCCGCCGTCTGTCCTTCGTGGGCCCCGACACGAAACGTAGACGAACGACAACCGCAACGAAGAAGAAGAGAGAGGAAGAAAAAATGCTGGGATTCACCCCATTCACCGTCAAGAAGAACGAGCGCGTGCTGCTGCTGCGCAATGGCGACTTCGATGGCCTGTATGCCGCCGGCAAGCACCGCGTGTTCACGGGTTTCGACACCGTGCAGCTCGAGCGCTTCTCGCTGGCCGAGCCGGCCTTCGAGCACGAGCTGGCCGACTACTTCCTGGCGCGCGAGCCGCAGCTGGTGCAGCGCGAGTTCGTGCAGGTGTCGCTGGGCGAGACCGAGGTCGGCCTGCGCCATGAAGACGGCGTGCTGGTGCAGATCCTGCCGCCCGCCACCCGCAAGCTCTACTGGCGCGGCCTGCGCGAGCAGCGCGTCGACGTGATCGACGTGGCCGCCGATGCACGCCTGCCGGCCGAGCTGCTGGCCAAGCTGCAGAGCGTGGCGCTGCGTCCGCGTGCGGTGCAGGGGCTCGAAGGCGTGCTGCTGGTGCAGGTGCCCGAGTTCCATGCCGGTGTGCTGACCCTCGAAGGCCAGATGCAGGCATTGCTGCCGCCGGGCAACCACGGCTTCTGGCGCTTCAACCGGCAGGTGGCCGTGACCAGCGTGGACCTGCGTTCGCAGATCGCCGAAGTGAGCGGCCAGGAAATACTCACCCGCGACAAGGTGGGGCTGCGGCTGAACCTGTCGGCGGTGTGGCGTTTTGCCGATGTGCGACGAGCCCTGGCGCAGATGCCCAAGCCGGCCGAGCATGTGTACCGCGAGCTGCAGTTCGGTCTGCGCGCGGCGGTGGGTGAGCAGACGCTCGACGCCCTGCTGGAGAACAAGTCCGCCATCGACCAGACGGTGCTGGCGCAGGTGCGTGAGCGGCTCGAGGGTTCGGGCCTGGTGCTGGAGAGCGTGGGCGTGAAGGACATCATCCTGCCGGGCGAGATGAAGACCATCCTCGCGCAGGTGGTGGAGGCCGAGAAGTCGGCCCAGGCCAACGTGATCCGCCGCCGCGAGGAAACCGCGGCCACGCGCTCGCTGCTGAACACCGCGAAGGTGATGGAGGGCAACCCCGTCGCCTTGCGCATGAAGGAACTCGAGACGCTGGAACGCGTGGCCGAGCGCATCGACAAGATCTCGGTGATCGGCGGCCTGGACCAGGTGCTCAACGGACTCGTGACGCTGCGGCCGAACGGTTCTTGAGCCATAGAGGAAAGAAAGAGACACGGGCACGCAGGCACAGAAGGGAGCGCCACTGCCAAAAATGTTTGAAATTGCCGGCAGCCTGGGTAAGACCAGGTACGGCGGGAAAGTCGGTTGACGAGCAAGGTTGAGGATGCAGGTGCTGGCTCCGATGACGGGTCTGTCACTGGCGCGCGTTTCCAATCGTCGACTGGGCCATCGGACTCAAACACCATGGTCGCCGTATTGATGCGGGTTCGAATCCCGCCGTGTCCACCAATCGGTTGTGAAGAATAGACAGATAGACAGACAAAGAGAGAGAAAAGAAAAATGACGAACTACAAAGTACATGAAGTCGCCAACGGCGTCCCCGTGAAGATGTGGACCAATGGCGTACCCGTGGAAGACGAGGCGCAGAAGCAGCTCGAGAACGCCGCGCGCCTGCCCATCGTGTTCAAGCACATCGCGGCCATGCCCGACGTGCACTACGGCATCGGTGCGACCGTGGGCTCGGTGATCCCGACCTTCAAGGCCATCATCCCCGCCGCCGTCGGCGTGGACATCGGTTGCGGAATGATGGCCTGCAAGACCACGCTCAATGCGCGCGACCTGCCCGACAACCTGGGCCCGCTGCGTTCGGCGATCGAGAAGGCCGTGCCGCACGGAAGCAATCCCAAGCGCATGGGCCGCGACAAGGGTTCGTGGGAAACGCCGCCCGACGAAACCGACGCCGCCTGGGCGAAGCTGGTGGACGAGTTCGATGCCATCTGCGAGGACTACCCGCGCATCAAGAACACGAACAACCACAAGCACCTGGGAACGCTGGGTACCGGCAACCACTTCATCGAGGTGTGCCTCGACGAAGCGGGCGCCGTGTGGTTCATGCTGCACTCGGGTTCGCGCGGCGTGGGCAACGCCATCGGCACGCACTTCATCGAACTCGCGAAGAAGGACGCGCAGCTGCACCAGCGCAATCTGCCCGATCAGGACCTGGCGTACTTCGAAGAAGGCGCGAAGTACTTCGGTGACTACGTGCGCGCCGTGGGCTGGGCCCAGAAGTTCGCACGGGCGAACCGCGAAGTGATGATGCAGCGCGTGGTCGCGGCCGCGCGCAAGGTCATCACCAAGCCTTTCGAGGCGCACGTGGAAGCGGTGAACTGCCACCACAACTACGTGAGCCGCGAAACGCACTTCGGGCAAGACGTGCTCGTGACCCGCAAGGGTGCGGTGAGCGCGAAGCTCGGCGAGCTGGGGATCATCCCCGGCAGCATGGGCGCCAAGAGCTACATCGTGCGCGGCAAGGGCAACCCCGAGAGCTTCATGAGCTGCAGCCATGGCGCGGGCCGGAAGATGAGCCGGACGAAGGCGAAGAAACTCTTCACCGTCGCCGACCAGATCGCCGCGACCGAAGGCGTCGAATGCCGAAAGGACGCCGATGTGATCGACGAGATCCCGATGGCCTACAAGGACATCGACGCGGTGATGGATGCGCAGAAGGACCTGGTGGAGGTGGTTTACACGCTCAAGCAGGTGGTGTGTGTGAAGGGGTAGGGCCAGGCGCGATCATCGCCCTGGCAGCGGGAGGCGGCGCAAGTTCAAAGCGCCGAGAAAAGGACATTGCGATGACATGGTGGAAAAGTAGAACCGAGGCGGTGCCGACGCTGGATGCGAGTGCGCTCGCATTCAGCGAGTTGAAAGAGCTTGCACGCTCCTATGACGGCTATCAGCGCGAAGCCGTCGTTGCCGAACTGGTGCGGCGTCAGGACCCGCGGGCCATCGCCATCCTGCTTGTGTGTGTCGACGACTGGGTGCCGGGGGTGGGCGAGGCTGCAAAGAAGGGCCTCGTCTCCTTCATGCGCGACGAGTTCGTTGGCCATTGGGCACATGCCTTGCCGGAGCTGGCGTTCGCCTATCGCATCCGCAGGACCGACCTGCGCGCGCTGCGGGCCGCCATCGAGGATTTTTTTGCCCGCAACACCGGCGAGCTCGAGCGTCAGGCACCGCTGCTCGACGATGCCATGCGGCGTTGGATCTTCACGCTTCGTCTCCAGCGGGCGAACGACGACCTGGTGTTTCTCGAGCTGCTGACGCAAGGTGTGCTCTCACGCGACCCGCCGACGGCGCAGCTTTGCCTCAACGCGGCGGACCGGCTGCGGTCGTCATCGGACAGGCGCAAGTTTTTCGAGGTCGCTTCCCGTGCATGCCTGCCGCGCGTGCGGGCAGAGGCCACCCGGGTGCTTCTGGGCGAGAAAGACTTCGATGTGCAGCGGTTTGCCCGATCCATGTGCTTCGACACGAGCGCGGTCGTGCGATCGCTGGTGGTGAATTCGCTGGCCGCGAGCAGGGATGAGTTCGCCAGTCGCGCGACGGAGATCCTGGAACTCGCCCAAGTCGACGCGCGAAAGACGGCTGCCCTTCATGTTCTGCACTTGCTTCAGGACTCGCGCGCGACGGGGTATGCCCGTTTGTTGCAAGCGTCGAAAGTGGTGCCGTTGCGGCGCCTTGCCAGGTGGCTCGTGCTCTCGGTCGCGAAAGACGAAGAGGTCGACAAGGAATTGATGGAGATCCTCGCAGACGCTTCGCCGAAGGTACGTCGCCTCGCGGTCGAGCACATCCGGCGCGGCGCATCGCTGCCTCGTCCGGATGCGCTGATGCGCATGGGTCTGGAACGTCAGGAGGTCGCAACGGAGGTCATGGCAATGCTCAGGTCCGGATCGCCCTGGGATCGCTTGCTTTTTGTCATGGCGCTCATGGAGAGAGGGGACCTTTCCGGCGACCTCTGCCATGCCGTGACCATTGAAGTCGATTCGTGGTGCAAGGCGATGGCCAATTGCTACGTGCCTCCGAAGGAAACGCAGAGGGCTGCCCTGGCTGCTTTCTGGAGCCGAAGAGAAGAACTGCTGTCCCAGGGACGCCCACGCGCTCTTCTTCCCTATGGTTTCCCGAGTGAAGTTGAGCTTCACCTGCGTGCATTTCGGATTATTTGAAGAACATTGCGCTGATGAAAAGCAACAAGCAACGCCGCGCCGAGATCAAAGCGCACCGCCTCGACCGCGCAGCGCGCGCCGTGGCATTGCAGCAGCGCCACGCCGATGCACGCCTGCTGCGTGCCGAAGGCATGGTCGCTGCTGACACGGCCCTGCTGCCCGCGCACAACAACACTTATGGCCCGCTGCCGACCTTCTACGTCGACAAGGCGTTCACCTGCCGCGATTGCGGCGCGCAAGAGGTGTGGACGGCCAAGCAGCAGAAGTGGTGGTACGAGGTGGCGCTCGGCAGCATCCACAGCACGGCGGTGCGCTGTCGCGCATGCCGGCTCGGAACGCCGCGAACAAGAACAACGACAAACGACTGAACAAGAAAGAAAGACGTGTCCCGATGACGGAAGCACAAGAAGAACAACGAGCGCTCGATGCCGTCGAACTCGACGGCTCCCAAGGCGAAGGCGGCGGCCAGATCCTGCGCACCGGCCTCGCGCTGTCGATGGTCACGGGCCGGCCGCTCACCATCGCGAAGATCCGCGCGGGCCGCGCCAAGCCGGGCCTGATGCGTCAGCACCTGGCATGCGTGCATGCGGCCGCGGAGATCAGCGGCGCGCAGGTCGAAGGCGCCGAGCTGGGCTCGCAGTCGCTGCGCTTCGTGCCGGGGCCGGTGCGTGCGGGCGACTACCGCTTTGCGATCGCCGGCGCGGGCAGCTGCATGCTGGTGCTGCAGACCGTGCTGCCGCCGCTGCTGCTGCAACCCGCGGGGCAGGTGAGCCGGCTGCGGCTGAGCGGTGGCACGCACAACCCGATGGCGCCGCCGTTCCACTTTCTGGAGCGTGCGTTTGCGCCGCTGGTGCGTCGCCTCGGCGGCGACCTGCAGCTCGAGCTGCGCCGTTGCGGCTTCTATCCGGCCGGTGGCGGCGAGGTCGACGCGACGATCGTGCCGGCGGTGGAAGGCGCGCGGCTGCAAGCGTTTGATCTGCTCTCGCGCGGCGAACTGCTGGCGGGTCATACCGAGTGCCTGGCGCCCGGGCTGCCGCGCCACGTGGCGGCGCGCGAACTCGAAACGGTGGGTGCGGCGATGGGCTGGTCGGCGCAAGCCGAGCAACTGCGCACGGTGCCGACGCGCCAGAACGAGGGGCCGGGCAATGCGCTGTTGGTGACGCTGGCCTACGCGCACCTCACCGAGGTGTTCACTGCCTTCGGCGAGAAGACGCTGAGCGCGGAGCAGGTGGCGCACGGCCTCGTGAAGGAGGTGCGCGCGTTCCAGAAGCACGAGGACGCGGCCGTGGGGCCGCACCTGGCCGACCAGCTCGCGCTGCTGCTGGCACTCGCGGTGTTCCGGCAACCGGGGCAGTCGGGCGCGTTCACCTGCAGCGAAGTGACGCCGCACACGCGCACGAACTGCGCGGTGATCGAGCGCTTCCTGCCGGTGCGCTTCACGATCACCGAAGAAGCTGCAGGCCCGCGCGCGGCGCGGGTGCAGGTGGTGGCGTCGTGAGGGGGATTACAGGCCGGCCTGGCGCGTGAAGCTCACGGCCGGCTTCTTGTAGGCGGAGGGCACTTCGTCGCGGTAGAAGGCGCGGCGGTCCAGGCTTTGCAGCGGGTTGTGGGCAGCGGCCACGGCCTGGTCGCGCACGGCCTGGCGGTCGAGCGTGGAGGTCACGGCGACGGTGCCTTCGGCAGCGGCGTCCGAGTACTCGTTGCCATTGCGCGCGGCGGCGACGGCTTCGGTGCGCACGTCGGCACGGCTGGCGGCCGAGGTGAGGGCATGCACGCCTTCATACGTTTCGGCGTGGGCTGCACCGGCGGTGCCCAGCAGGGCAAAAGCGGCGGCGGAGATGGCGAGGAGTTGCTTGCTGTTCATGATGCGTTTTCCCTTGAGTCTGTGGGCGGCGGACAGTCGTCGTTGCCACAAGCTGCAGTGTGAAACCGCATCGCGGAAGGCGCTGTGCGTTTGCGCACCGAATCCGGCAGGTGACGACGCTCAGGGCGTGTTTGAAGCGCGCGAATACATCACGGTCAGCGGCTCGGAGCGCCCGCGCACGTTCAGCGTGTCGACCGGCCCCAGCGTCTCTTCGGCGCCGGCCTGTTGCGCCGCGAACTGCGAGACCACGAGCCGCGCCGAGGCGGTCTTGGAATGGTCCTGCAGGCGGCTCGCGGTGTTCACCACTTCGCCGATGGCGGTGAAGGTGGTGGTCTCGAGGTAGCCGACCTCGCCGACGGCCGCGCGCCCGGCGTGCAGGCCCATGCCGAAGTCCAGCTGCTGGCCGAACTGGGCCTGGAAGTCGACGTTCCATGCCTCCATGCGCTCGCCGATGAGCTCGGTGGCGCGCAGTGCCTGCCGGCAGGCGGTGGGCAGGTCGCTCTCGAGGCCGAAGATGGCCATCACGCTGTCGCCGATGAACTGGTTGGGCACGCCGCCGCTCTCGCGCACGGCAGCGCCCACGATGGCGAAGTAGCGGTCGAGCACGTAGGCGAGGTCGAAGGGCCACTGCCGCTCCGAGAGGCCCGACCAGCGCCGCAGGTCGACGAACAGGATGGCCACGTCGCGCTCGTGCCCGAAGCGGCCGACCGGCGCCGGCCGGCCTTCGCGCGGCAGCGGTGCGAACAGCGGCGTCACCTCGATGCTGCCGCGCGGGCGCAGCTGGCAGGCCAGCCGCACGTCGTGCGGGGCGCGCACGCGGTCGAGCGTGCGCTGCTCGTCGCGGCCCGGCGTGCCGATGTGTTCGGGCGGGCCGCTCACGCGCACGCGGCAGGTCGAGCAGCGCGCGCGCCCGCCGCAGATCGACACATGCGCGATGCCGTGCGAGCGGCTGGCTTCGAGCACGCTCCAGCCGGGCGGCACGTGCACGGTGCGGTCGGGGTAGCGCAACGCCACGGTGGCACCGCTGGCGCGTCGGGCGAGCCGGCTGCGCGCCGCGTAGGCCGCGAGCAGGGCCAGCAAGGCCAATGCGTAGTAGAGCTTGAGGTTCGTCTCGGCGGCGTTGAGTGCGCGGCCCTGTTCGGGCGTCGGCAGCGTGACGGGCGGCACGCCGGTCCACTGGAACTCGCGCCCCATCGAGACGAAGCCCATCGCGGCGGTCACCGGCAGCAGCACGGCGATGGCGAGCAGCGGCGCGAACAGGCGGCGGTAGAGCGGGCGCACGCGCAGCGCAAAGTGCAGGCCGAGGCAGCCGTGGGCCCAGGCGGCGAGCATCATGCCCAGCTGCGCGCCCGCACCGGCCAGGTCCCACAGGCCCCAGACCACGCGCACGTACGAGCCCTCGATGCCGTAGGCCAGGTACGCGCCGCGCATGGCGGTGAGGTGGGTGGCCAGCAGCAGCGGCAGCGCAAAGCCCAGCAGCACGCGCAAGGCTTCGAGCGGCGGCATGCGCAGGGTGCGGCGCTCCCACAGCGCGGCCACGGCGAGTGCAAGGTGGGTGAGGGCGGCGCCGTACAGCAGCAGCGTGCCGGGCAGGCTGTGCCAGAACTTCTGCACGCCGCGCAGCACGGTCTCGGCCGCGGTGAAGGAGACGATGCCCAGCGAATGGTTCAGCAGGTGCGCCGTGATGTAGGCCATCAGCACCAGCCCGCTCGCCCAGCGGAGGTTGCGCCGTGTCGGCGTCCTCAGTGAAAAAGCGGGAGGTGGGGAACGTCTGTCCATGAACGGGTTCGAAGCGGCACCCGAGCATAATGCGCGCGCCTCAACGACCACCGGCATGGCCCTACCCGAACCCACCCCCCGCTCCAGCCTCGCGCTGCGCCGCATCGCGCTGCTCGAAGGCCTGTCCGACGACCGCTTCGACCATCTGGCGCGCCAGTGCCTGTGGCACAGCGTGGCGGCCGGCAAGCCGCTGATGCTGCGCGCCGACCTGCAGGGCGAGGTGTTCCTGCTGGTCTCGGGCCGGGTGCGGGTGACGACCTACGCAGCCAACGGCCGGCAGGTGACCTTCCGCGATTCGGAAGCCGGCGCGCATTTCGGCGACATCGCCGCTTTGGACGGCGGGCCGCGTTCGGCCGACGTGGTCACGCTCGAACCCTGCGTGGTCGCCAGCCTGGACCGCACCGCCTTCCTGGCGCTGCTGCGCGAGGAGCCGCTGGTGGCCGAGCGCGTGATGCAGCGGCTGGCCGCGCTGGTGCGGCAGCTGTCGGAGCGGGTGATCGACCTGAGCACGCTCGGCGTGCAGAACCGCCTGCATGCCGAACTGCTGCGCCTGGCGCGCGAGGCGGGCATCGACGGCAACGAGGCCCGGCTGGAGCCCGCGCCCAAGCACGCGGCGCTGGCCAGCCAGATCAGCACCAACCGCGAGCAGGTGACCCGCGAACTCAACACGCTGGTGCGCAGCGGCGTGCTGCGCAAGGACGCCAAGGCGCTGGTGGTGGCCGATGCCGAACGCCTCGCGCAGATGGTGTCGCAGGTGCGCGGCGACTGACCGGGTCGATCAGTTCCAGCGGCCGTTCGGGCCGGCGACGCTCAGGCGCCCGGCGCCCATCAGCGCCACGCTCAGCGCGCCGAACAGGTACAGGCCCTGCAGTTCCAGCGCCCAGCCGCCTTGCTTGGTCAGCGCGAACAGGTCGGCCATGTGCACGAGGCCGAAGGCCACGAGCATGTTGATGACGACCACGGCGGCGGCGGCGCGCGTCCAGACGCCCGCGATCATCAGCAGCGGCGCGACGATCTCGCCCACGAACACGAGGTAGGCCAGCCCGCCCGGCAGGCCGGCCTTGGCCAGCATGCCGCTGATGAAGCCGACGCCGGCCGAGAGCTTGAAGATGCCGTGCAGCAGCATCAGCACGCCGACCGATACGCGCAGCACCAGCTTGCCGGCGTCGTCGCGGGCAGCCGGCGTGGCAAGGAACGACGAAGAGGAAGACGCCGAAGCGGCGGAGGCGATGGGGGCAGCCCGGGTGTTCATGGCGAATCCTTGAAAGGAAAGAAAGGAAGGTCGCCACGGACTGCGGCGGTTGCCATGCCAGTGTGGCGAGCCGTCCGCCGCCGGTCGGTGCGTTTACGCACACTCTTTGGCGGTTGGGTTCGCCGCCGCCCGGCGTCAGTCGCCCTTGTAGCCCGAGGCCTTGATCACCGGCAGCCAGCGTGCGGCCAGCGCGTCGGTGTAGCGCACGACCTCTTCGCTCGACGCGCCGGGCAGCAGGTCGTAGCCCACGCGGCCGAGCTTTTCGCGCACGTCGGGCATCGCCAGCACCTTGCGCACGGCCCGGTTCCACTGCGCCAGCGTGGCGGGGGCCGTGTTCGCGTGGGCGTAGAGCACGTAGCGCGACGAGGCGACGAGCGTCGGGTAGCCCGACTCGGCGAAGGTCGGCACGTCGGGCAGGCCGTCGGCGCGCTTGTCGCCGGCCACGGCCAGCACGCGCAGCTTGCCCGCGCGGTGGTACTCGGTGAGCGTGGTGGTGGCGTCCATGCCCGAGGCCACCTGGCCGCCGATCAGCTCGGTGACCATGGCCGCGCCGCCGCGGTAGGGCACCAGGGTGGCGCCGCTGCGCGACAGGGCCACGAAGTCCATCGCCAGGAAGTGCAGCAGCGAGCCCACGGTGGTGATGCCGATCGAGCCCTGGTCGGGGTTGGCCTTGGCGGCCTGGACGAACTGGGCCAGCGTCTTCACCGGCGACGTGGCGCTCACGGCCAGGCCGAACTGGATGCCGCTCACGTCGCTCACGGGCTTGAAGTCGGTGGCCGGGTTGAAGCGCATGTTGGCGTAGATGGCGGGGCCGATGAACATCGGGTCGACCGGCGCCAGCAGCATGGTGGTGCCGTCGGCGGGCGCGTTCTTCAGCACCTCGGCCGCAAGGCGCGTGCCGGCGCCGGGGCGGTTGTCGACCATGACCGGGCGGCCGAGTTCGTCCTTGAGCTTTTCGGACAGCAGCCGGCCCATGAAGTCGGCCGGGCCGCCGGCCGGGAAGGGCACGATCAGGCGGTTGACCGCCGGCTGCGCGTTCGCGCCGTACGGCAGCAGGCCGCCCAGACCTGTGGCCGCTGCCGCGCGGATGAGGCCGCGCCGTGAGAGCGCCGGGCCGTGGGGGAAAGAGAAGGGGTTCATCGAAAGTCTCCGGGTGGTTGGAATAAGTAGGGGAACCGAAAGAAAGCTCAGGGCTGCGCGACCAGCGGCGTGAAGCGGGCGGCGTCTTCGAGCACCTGGCCGGCCTCCAGCAGCAGGTCTTCGCGGAAGCGCCAGGCGAGCAGCTGCACGCCGATGGGTGCGCCGCCGGCCATGCCGGTGGGCACCGCGAGGCCGGGCATGCCCAGCGCGGCGGTGGCGAGCAGCGGGCTCTGGGCGTCGATGAGGGCGCGAGCGCGCTCCAGGCTCGCGATGTCTTCGTCCTGCGGGCAGGGGCGCTGCCACGACACGGGCATCAGCACGAGCGGGTGGGTCTGCATGAACACCGACCAGCTGCGCAGCAGCGCTTGGCGCCGCGCGAGTGCGTCGAGAAAACCGTCGCGATCGGTCTCGGCCATGCCTTCGAGCATGTAGCGCTGGCTGCGCTGCATGATGTCGTCGCCATGCTGCTCGACGCCCGCGATGATGTTGCGGCGGCTGTCGTCCACGGTCAGCGTGCGCCACAGGGTGGCGGCCTCGTGGAAGAGCGGCAGCTCCGCTTCGTCGACCTCGTAGCCCGCCTGCTGCAGCCAGCGCGCGGCGTCGTCCAGCGCTTGCGTGACGGCCGGGTCGACCGGAATGCCCGGCGTGCGCTTGAACAGCGCCACGCGGATCGGGCCGGCGGGGCGCGGCAGGTCGTGCGGCATCGGCACCCAGTTCGGGTCGCGCGCGTCGGGACGTGCCATGGCCTCGTAGCCCAGGCGCAGGTCGGCGATGCTGCGCGCCAGCGGCCCTTGCACCGACATGAGCTGCGGCGTGATGCCGCGCTCGCTCGTCGCGCTCGGGTTGAAGGCTGGCACGCGGCCGGCCGTGGGGCGCAGGCCGGCCACGCCGCAGGCGTACGCGGGGTAGCGGATCGAGCCGCCGATGTCGTTGCCGTGCGCCAGCGCGCCCATGCCGCTGGCCACCGCCGAGGCCGCACCGCCGCTGGAGCCGCCGGGGGTGACGGCCGCGTCCCACGGGTTCAGCGTGCGGCCGTGCACGCCGTTGTCGGTGAACCAGCGCGACGAGTAGGTCGCGGTGTTGCTGCGCCCCACGATGACGGCACCCGCGCTGCGCCAGTGCGCCACCACCGGCGCGTCTTCGCGGGCGATGTGGTCCTTCAGCGGGATCACGCCGTTGGTGGTGGCATGGCCGGCCTGGTCCACGTTGACCTTGATGCTGACCGGCACGCCATGCAGCGGGCCGAGCGCTTCGCCGCGCAGGGTGCGCGCGTCGGCGGCGTCGGCGCTGGCCAGGGCCTCGTCGGCCAGCACCTCGGCCAGGGCATTGAGGCGCGGGTTGAGCTCGGCGATGCGCGCGAGCACGCTGGTCGTCACTTCGCGGCAGGACACCTCGCGGCGGCGCACGGCGTCGGCGATGTGGGCGGCACTGCGCTGCCAGAGGGCGGGGGATGAAGTCATGGTCAGTGTCAGGGAAAGTTCAGGCAAAGGAAACCCCGCACCCCGGCGCAACCGGGGTGAAGGCAATAGAGAGCAGGGAAGAGGGCGGCGGCGGATCAGCGCGCGCCGCGCGGGCGTCAGCCGGTCGGTTTCTTCATGAGCAGGCTGCCGCGGTCGACGCGGGATTCGGCCTCGAGGGCCAGGGCTTCGGCGTGCTCCATGTGCACGCGCATGACCTCGCGCGCGCGCACCGGGTCGCGGGCGCGCAGCGCGTCGAGCAGGTCGGTGTGGCTGTGCACCATTTCCTCGTCGAACTGGTCGAACTCCGTGAGCGCGTTGCGCACGATGATCACGCGGCGGATCACGTCGTTGAGCAGGCGGCAGACCAGCGCGAGAAAGGGGCTGCTGCAGGCTTCGGTGAGGCGGTCGTGAAAGAGCAGGTCGGCCTCGCGGCGCTCGTTCCAGTCGTCGCTGCCGCCGTGCGCCGGATGGCTGTGGCCGATCAGCGCCTCCAGCGCGGCCAGGTCGGCCTCGGTGAGGCGCGTGGCCACGTTGGCGGCCAGCTCAGGCTCGACCACGCGCCGCAGCGCGTACAGCATCGTGATGTCGACCGGCTGGAAGTACAGGAAGTTCGACACCGCCTGCAGGCACTGCTCGTACGAGGCCTGCGTGAGCGTGGCGCCGCCGTTGGGGCCGGTGCTGATCGCCACCAGCCCCTGCACTTGCAGCGCGGCCAGCGCCTCGCGCACCGTGCCGCGCGACACGCCGAGCTGCTCGATCAGCTCTTTCTCCTGCGGCAGCTTGTTGCCGACCTGCTGTTGGGTCTGGACGACCCAGCGCTTGATGTTGTCGACCACCTGGTCGGAACGTTTCACGCGCTTGTCGCGCGTGAGCGAGGGCTTGGGTTGGGAAGGGGGCATCTGCGTTTCGGGTATTTATGATCATAAATGTCATAAATCTGGGAAACGCTGTCAAGCGGGTTGTCCCGCGCGGCGTGTGCCGGGCGGGCCGTCGGCAGGAAATCGGGCTTCCTGCTACGCTCCCGCACGGCCCGCCTGCCCCTGGCGGGCTTTTTTCTGCGCTGCATTTCCCCATGGTTTTTCCCGTCATCACCGACCCGTCGTTCTACGCGGTCGCCGTTCCCGCCGTGCTGCTGCTCGGCATCAGCAAGAGCGGCTTCGGCGCCGGTTTCGGATCGCTGGCCGTGCCGATGATGGCGCTGGCCGTCACCGTGCCGCAGGCGGCGGCCATCCTGATGCCGCTGTTGCTGCTCATGGACCTGCTGGGGCTGGCCGCGTTCCGGCGCGACTTCGACCGCTCGCTGCTGAAGTTCCTGATTCCGTTCGGGCTGGTCGGCACGGTGATCGGCACGCTGCTGTTTCGCGTGCTCTCGGCCCACACGGTGGCGGGCATCGTGGGCGTGTTCACGCTGGTGTTCCTGGCGCAGCGCCTGGCGTTTCCGCCCAAGCCGAACGACCCGCTGCCGTCGCGCGCGGTGGGTGCGGTGCTGACGGCGGTGTCGGGCTTCACCAGCTTCATCGCGCATGCGGGCGGGCCGCCGATCAATGCCTACGTGATCCCGCTGCGGCTCAAGCCGGTGGTGTTCACGGCGACGATGGCCTACTTCTTCTTCGTGGTGAATCTCAGCAAGTGGATTCCCTACGCGTGGCTCGGCCTGCTCGACTTTCGCACGCTGGCCACCTCGCTCGTGCTGATGCCGATCGCACCGCTGGGCGTGTGGATCGGCATCCGCATCGCACGCCGCATCGATGCGACGTGGTTCTATCGCTTCGTCTATCTGGGCATGCTGCTCACAGGCCTCAAGCTCGTCTATGACGGCTTCCTGGCCTGAGCATGCTCAGAACTCGACGATAGATTTGAAGCCGCCGAAGATCATCCGCTTGCCGTCGAACGGCAGATTCTTCAGGTCCATCATGGCCTCCAGGCGCGGGTCTGCGAAGACCTTCTTGTTCACCGCGTCGCGGTGCTTGCGCGACTTGTAGGTGATCCACGAGAAGGCCACGGTCTCGTCGGCCTTGAGCTTCACGCTTTGCGGGAACGAGGTGAGCTTGCCGGGCTTCACGTCGTCGGCGATGCATTCCACGTATTCGAGCGCGCCGTGCTCCATCCAGATCTTTCCGGACTTGCGCGAGAGCTTGCGGTAGGCGTCGACGTTCTTGGTGGGAATGGCGACGATGAATCCGTCCACATAACGAGCCATGTCTGTTCTCCTGAATAAGGGATAGAAACGTTGAAAAAGGAAAAAAAGCGGGGGCTGCATGGCGCCGTCGCGTTCACGACGACGCCGTGTTACCCGCCGCGCCCGGGGCCGACGTTGCTTCGCTGTTGTTGTGGGTGTGTCCCGGCGAGGCCGGGCGAAGCAGCAAGACCCCGATCAGACCCGCCGCCGCCGCGAACACGGCGCCGACAAGGAATGCCAGGTTGTAGCCACCGGTGAGCGCCAGCGGCAACTGTGCGCCGGCGGTGGCCATGTTGGCGGTGCGGGCCGCCGCGGCGCTGGCCAGCACGGCCAGGCCCAGGGCGCCGCCCATCATGAAGGCGGTGTTGACCACGCCCGAGGCCAGGCCCGAGTCGGCCGGGTCGACCTCGCTCATGGCCGCCAACAGCACCGGGTTGAAGGCCATGCCCGCGCCCAGGCCGAGCAGCACCATGCCGGGCAGCACGTCGAGCACGAAGCTGCCGTTGACCGGCGCGCGCGCGAACAGCGCCAGCCCGATGGCCGCGAGCCACAGGCCCGCCGCCAGCGGCTTGCGGATGCCGAAGCGCATCACGATCTTGGCGGAGAGGCCGAGCGAGAACACCGCCATGATCACGTTGGCCGGCAGGAAGGCCAGCCCGATCTGCATCGGCGTGTACTGCAGCACCAGCTGCATGTACAGCGCCGAGATGAAGAACCACGCGAACATGGCCGCGGCCCACAGCACGCCCACCACGTTGGCCACCGACACGCTGCGCAGCTTGAACAAGCCCAGCGGCATCAGCGGATGCTGCACGCGCGCCTCGATGGCGATGAAGGCCGCCATCAGCACCACGGCCGCGCCGAGCAGGCCGACCGTCTGCGTGGAGCCCCAGCCCGCCTCGTTGCCGTTGACCACGCCGTACACCGCGAGCATCAGCGACGCGGTGACGGTGATGGCGCCGGCCACGTCGAGCTTCTCGCCATGCGCATGGCCGCGCGCGTTCGGCAGCAGCGCCACGCACAGTGCGTACACGGCCACGCCGATCGGCAGGTTGACCAGGAAGATCCAGTGCCAGCTCAGCGTGCTCGTGAGCAGGCCGCCCAGCAGCACGCCGATGCTGCCGCCGCCCGCGCACACGAAGCCGTACACGCCCATCGCCTTGGCGCGGTCGGCCGGCTCGGTGAACAGGTTCATGATCAGCGAGAGCGCCACGGCCGACACCACCGCGCCGCCCAGGCCCTGCACTGCGCGCGCCGCCACCAGCAGGCCCTGCGAGGTCGAGACCCCGCAGGCCAGCGAGGCCAGCGTGAACAGCACCAGGCCCGCGAGGAACACGCGGCGGTGGCCGTACAGGTCGCCCAGCCGGCCGCCCAGCAGCAGGAAGCCGCCGAAGGTCAGCATGTAGGCGTTCACCACCCAGACCAATGACGTCTCGGAAAAGCCGAGGTCGGTGCGGATCGAAGGCAACGCCACGTTCACGATCGTGGTGTCGAGCACGATCATCAGCACGCCCAGGCACAGCACCATCAGGGCGAGCCAGCGCTTTCGGTTGTCGAGGGTTTCGGTCATGGAAGGTGCTTCCTGCGAAGAAGGGAAAGGAGAGAGGGGCGACTCCGCTCAGACCAGCGGCTTGCCGCCGTTGATCAGCCACGGCGTGCCGAAGCGGTCGGTCACCATGCCGAAGGCTTCCACCCAGAAGGTCTTCTCGAAGGGCATGCCGATCGAGCCGCCGTCGGCGAAGGCGTCGAAGATGCGCCGCGCTTCGGCCACGGTGTCGAGCGTGAGCGCGACGCCGAAGCCCTTCATGCCGTCGAAGGGCTGGCCCGGCATGGAGTCGGAGGCCATGAGGATGCCGTCGCCGTAGACCAGCGACGCATGCATGATCCGCTTCTTGGCGTCGGCCGGCATCTGCTCGGTGCCGGGCGCTTCGCCGACGGTCATCATCATCTGCATGGTGCCGCGCAGCGTCTTCTCGTAGAAGCGCATGGCCTCGGCAGCGTTGCCGTCGAACGTGAGGTAAGCGTTGATGGGGGACATGAGAGTTCCTTGGATGGTTGAGGGGAGTCGATGAGGAGACGAGGCGGTTACTTCTCGGTTGCGCTCTTCAGATTGGCCAGGCCCGCCTCGAAGTCCTTGCCGATCATCTGGTCCATGTTGAAGAAGATGCCCATGAGCTTGGCCATGTAGGGGCTCGGGCCGTACATGGCCCAGGTGACCTGCGTGGCGCCGCCCTGCGGCTGCAGCGTGAACTCGGCCGTGTTGTGGCCTTCGAAGGGCTTGATGAAGTCGAGCTTGATCGCGACCTTGGACGCCGGTTGCGACTCGGTGATTTCCATCGTGCCCGCGCCGGCCTTGCCGTTGCCTTCCCAGGCGTAGGTCGCGCCCTTGCCGCTGGCGGCGCCGCCGTAGCTGCGCTTCATGGCCGGGTCGAGCTTTTCGTAGGGCGACCATGCGCCCCAGCGGTGGAAGTCGTCGATCAGCGGAAAGATCTTTTCGGCCGGTGCATCGATGCGCGTGGTGCGCTCGACGCGGAAGGTGTCGGGCCGGGTGGCGCCGTAGATGAGCAGTGCGGCAATCAGCGCGAGCACGGCGAGGACGATGGTCTTGAGCATGATGAAAAAAAGCGTGTGGGAAGAGTGAAGAGCAAGCCCTCGCGCATCACGCGGCGGGCGGGGCCACCACCATCAGCCAGCCCACGCCGAAGCGGTCGCTGAGCATGCCGAAGTTGGAGGTGAAGAAGGTCGGCATCAGTGGCTGGATCACCTGGCCGCCATCGGCCAGCGCGTCGAACCATTGGCGGGCGTCGGCATCGCTGTGCGCGGTGAGCGACAGCATGATTCCCTTGAACTCCGCGTGGCCCGAGCAACTGCCGTCGGACAGCATGAGTTCGGTGTCGCCGACGCGCACCACCGAATGCATCACCTTGTCGGGGCCGGGCATGCCGCCGGCGCACCCGGCGTCGGGGTTGCCCGCGGGGCCGCCGGCCGGCGCATCGCTGTAGCGCATCAGCTGCACGACTTCGGCGCCGAGCGCCTTTTTGTAGAAGGCGATTGCTTCGTCGCAACGACCTTCGAAGGACAGGTAAGACTGGACTTTCATGGCGTTTCCTTTGGGTTGATTCACGGGCACAACGGGTCTGCGCGAAAACAATGGGATTACTTTGTGTACACCGTCCACAAAGAATAGCAGAGATAATGGACAGTGTCCACATGGAGAAGTGATGAAGCTCAGCAACGTTCCCGAAAGCCTGCCGCCCGCGCGCAGCACCTACCGCCATGGCGATCTGCGCCGTGCGCTGCTGGATGCCGGCATCGAACTGGCGCGGGATGGGGGCCCCGATGCGGTGGTGCTGCGCGAGGCCACGCGCCGCGTGGGCGTGGTGCCGAATGCGGCCTACCGCCACTTCGCCAGCCGACACGACCTGCTGCTGGCGGTGCGCGCCGCGGCCTTGTCGGAGGCGGCCAAGGCGATGGAAGGCGAACTCGCCGTGCTGCCCTGCGACCAGCCGCCCGCCGACTTCGCGCGCGCGCAGGTGCGCGCCATCGGCACCGCTTACCTGCGTTTTGCGCAGGCGCAGCCGGGGCTGTTCCGCACCGCCTTCGTGGTGTCGGAAGACGCGCAGGGCGACGTCGGTCCCGACGGCGCGGGCGCCAGCGGCATGAACCCGTTCGAGTTGCTGGGCGCGGCGGTCGACCGACTCGTGGATGCGGGTTTGCTCGACCCGGCACGGCGCCCCGACGCCGAATACCTCGCGTGGTCGGCGGTGCACGGGCTGGCGCTGCTCATCATCGACGGCCCGCTGCGCGGGGTCGACGCGACGGCCGCGTATGCGCTCGGACAGCGCCTGATCGACATGGTGGAACGCGGCCTGTAGCGGCGGCGCTCAGTGTTCAGAGATCAGAGATAGATCTTCTGCAGCAGCTTGATCAGCGTCTCGCGCTCGCGCGTGCTCAGGCGGCTGCTGGCTTCGGTTTCCAGCTGCACCACGGCCTGTTCGGCCTCGCGAATGAGCGTCTCGCCGGTCGGCGTGAGGTGCAGGCCGACGGCGCGGCCGTCGTGCGGATGCGGCCGGCGCTCGATGAGGCCGCGGCTGTCAAGCGCGGCCACCAGGCTCACGAGGTTGGGCGGCAGGATGTCCAGCGTGTTGCACAGCTGCCGCGAGGTGGCGCCCGGGTTGTGCGCCAGCAAGGAGAGCACCGAGAAGTCGATCTGCTTGAGACCGTAGGGCGCCATGCGGTCGGCGAACACGGTGCTCACGATGAGCCAGGCGCGGCGGGCGTTGTAGCCGACCAGCCCTTCGAGCACGCGGGCGTCGAGCCGATCCGACCGGGGAGACGGCGCGGCGGTGGTGTCGGTCTTGGCAGACGTTTTTTTCGCGGAGGGAGGAGGCATGCGGCGAGCGTAACCGCGCGTTGCTTTCTCGAACAACTAGCGTGACGCCTCTTGTGCGGAATGCGCCAGTGCGACACCCTCACAAGCCCGCTTGACGATGCCCAGGCGCATCTCGAATTCGGGCAGCACCCAGCGCCGAAACGCTGCCGCGGCGCGAATGCGCCCGGCATCGGCCGGCGCAGCCACTTCGATGCGGGCCCAGGCCCACGCCATCAGCGTGAGCATCACCACGCGCAGGAAGTCGTCGGCCACTTCGTATGGCAGCACGGGGTTGGCGTGCGCCGCCATCGCCACCGTGGTGCCCAGGTAACGCAGCTGTGCCAGCCGGCGCTGCACGTCGGCATCGGCCTCGCGCGAAGCGTCGAGCGTGTCGCGCAGCTCGAGCAGCACGGCCGACAGCGCTGCGCCGCCGTCGGGCAGCACCTTGCGCACCAGCAGGTCGATCGCCTGGATCTCGTTGGTGCCCTCGTAGATCATCGTCACGCGCGCGTCGCGCACCACCTGCTCGACGCCCCATTCGCGCACGTAGCCGTGGCCGCCGAACACCTGCAGGCATTCGCTGGCGCCGTGGAAGGCCTGGTGTGTGCAGGCAGCTTTGAGCACGGGCGTGACGAGCGAGCACCAGCGCTGCGCGCGCTCGCGCGCCTTGGGGTCGGCGTCGTGCGTGGCGATGTCGAGCATCAGCGCGCTGCGGTAGGCCAGCGCGCGCGAGCCGTCGATCCAGGCGCGCTGGGTGTCGAGGATGCGGCGCACGGCCGGGTGCTCGGCGATCAGGTCGGCCGCCTCGCTGCCACGGCTCGCGGGCACGGCGCCGGGCGCGCGCATCTGGCGGCGCTCGGCGGCATAGGCATCGGCCTTCTGCCAAGCGGCATCGAGCAGGCCGATGCCTTGCAGCGCCACATGCAGGCGCGCCGCATTCATCATCACGAACATCGCGGCCAGCCCGCGCCCGGGCTCGCCGACCAGCCAGCCCGTGGCGTCGTCGAAACGCATCGTGCAGGTCGGGCTGCCGTGCAGGCCCATCTTTTCCTCGATGCGCTCGCAGTGCACTGCGTTGCGCGCGCCGTCGGGCAGCACCTTGGGCACGAGCGCCAACGACAGGCCCTTGGGTCCGGCTGGTGCATCGGGCAGGCGGCACAGCACGAGGTGCACGATGTTCGGCGTGAGGTCGTGCTCGCCGCCTGAAATGAAGATCTTGCTGCCGTTCACGCGCACGCTGCCGTCGGCCTGTGCCGTGGCGCGCGTGCGCACCTGGCCAAGGTCGCTGCCGGCATGGGCTTCGGTGAGGCACATGGTCGCGAGCCATTCGCCGGTCGCGATCTTCTGCAGATAGCGGCCCTTCAGTTCGTCGCTGCCGTGGTGCTTGAGGCAGGCGTACGCGCCGTGCAACAGCCCCGGCGCCATGGTGAAGCCGTGGTTCGCGGCGCTGAGCCATTCGTAGAGGATGGCCTCCAGCACCGCAGGCAGGCCCTGGCCGCCGTCTTCGGTGGCGGCCGACAGCGCCGGCCAGCCGCCGTCCACGAAGGCCTGGTAGGCCGCGCGAAAGCCCGGTGGTGTGACCACTTCGCCGTTGTCGAAGCGGCAGCCGACCTCATCGCCCTCGCGATTGATCGGCGCGATCACCTCGCCGACGAAGCGCGCGGCTTCCTCGAGCACCTGCGACTGCAGCGCCTCGTCGACCTCCGAGAAGGGCGCGAGTGCACGCAGGCGCGTGGGCGCATCGAGCACCGCGTTCAAAAGAAAGCGGACGTCGTCGGGGCGGGGCTGGTAGTGCATCGGGTTCAGGACTCGGCGGTGAAGCCGATCTTCTTGACCAGCGGACCCCAGCGCTCGTACTCGGACTGCAGCGACTTCTTCATCTCCTCGGGCGAGGAACCGTGCGCGATCAGGCCGACCGACAGCAGGCCGTCGGCCACGGCCTTGTCCTTCAGCGCGGCCTGGATCGCGGTGCTCGCGACAGCGATGGTCGCGGCCGGCGTCTTGGCGGGTGCGAAGAAACCGAACCACTCGTCGGCGACGATCTCGGGGAAGCCCTGCTCGGTGAAGGTGGGCACGTCGGGCAGGTAGGCGGGGCGCTGCGCACCCGAGGTGGCGAGCACGCGCAGCTTGCCGGCCTTGGCGAACGGCAGGCAGTCGCCGGCCGGCGTGAGGCACGAGGCGATCTGGCCGCCCACCACGTCGTTGATGCCGGGCAGCGAACCGCGGTAGGGCACGTGACGCAGGTCGGCGCCGGTGCTCAGGCCCAGCAGCGCGCCCAGGAAGTGCGGCGTGGAACCCGCGCCCGGCGAGCCGTAGCTGGCCTGGCCGGGGTTGGCCTTGGCCCAGGCGATGTAGTCCTTCAGCGTCTTCACGCTGGCCGGCACCATCGGTCCGACGGCCAGGCCGTGCGTCATGACGGCGCCGATGGAGATGGGCGCGAAGTCGGGGATGGCGTAGCTGAGCTTGGTGTAGATGTGCGGGTAGATCGACAGCGCCGAGGCCTGCGCGAGACACAGCACGGAGCCATCGGCCGGCGAGGTCTTCAGCGTGTCGAGCGCGATGCGCCCGCCCGCGCCGGGCTTGTTCTCGACCACCGGGTTGGTGGTGGTGAAGGGCGTGTTGCCCAGCTTGTCGGCCACGCGGCGGGCCACACTGTCGCCCGCGCTGCCGGCCGGGAAGCCGTAGTAGATCTTCACCTGCTGCTGCACCGCCTGGGCGAGTGCGGCAAGGGGATGCAAAGCGGCGAGCGCGGCGGTGCCGCCGAGCGCCGTCATGAGTTGGCGTCGAGTGGTCATGGTCTTGTCTCCTGGTTGTCTGCGGGGGGCTGGAATCAGCGCGGCGCCATTCGGAGGGCGCCGTCGAGGCGAATCACTTCGCCGTTGAGATGGCCGTTGGTGACGACGTGGCAAGCCAGCTCGGCAAATTCCGAAGGCTTGCCCAGGCGCGGCGGGAACGGGATCGACGCGGCCAGCGAGTGCTGCACAGCCTCGGGCAGCTCCAGCAGCAGCGGCGTGGCAAAGAGGCCGGGCGCCACGGTGCACACGCGGATGGCGTGCTGCGCGAGGTCGCGCGCCATCGGCAGGGTCATGCCGACGAGGCCGCCCTTCGATGCGCTGTAGGCCTGCTGGCCTACCTGGCCGTCGAAGGCCGCGACCGACGCGGTGAAGAGCATCACGCCCTTCTCGCCGTTGTCGAGCGCATCGAGCTTCGCGCAGCGCGCGGCGAACAGGCGCGCCATGTTGTAGCCGCCGATCAGGTTGATGTTGACCACGCGCACGAAGTCTTCGAGCGGTGCCGGGTTGCCGTCCTTGCCGACGATGCGCTTGGCGCTGCCGATGCCGGCGACGTTCATCAAAATGCGCGCGGGACCGTGTGCGGCCTGCGCCTTGTCGAGCGCGGCGTTCACGCTGTCGGTGTCGGTGATGTCGCAGACGCAGGCGACGCCGCCGATCTCTGCGGCCACCTTCTCCGCCAATGCGGCGTTGCGGTCGAGCACGGCGACCTTGGCGCCCAGGCGCGCGAGTTCGCGCGCGGTGGCTTCGCCGAGGCCCGAGGCACCGCCTGTGACGAGTGCGGCTTGTCCTTCGATCTTCATGGGTGTGTCTCCTGAATGGGGTTAGCGGGGCTTGAGGGTGAAAGGCAGCGTGTCGGCGTGCAGCGCGTCGGCCAGCGCGGCGCGGTGCTTGAGCACGGCGCGCTGGTTGATCGAGCCCTTGTCGGTGACTTCGCCCTTGTCGATCGACGGCGGCTCGGCCATCAGGTGCAGTCGCGCGATGCGGTTGGCGCTGCCGGTGCCCATGGCGGCCAGGTCGTTGGCCACCTGCTGGAAGTGCGCCTGCACCGGCGCGCTTTCGAGCACCTGCTGCATCGTTGCGTCAGCAGGCAGGCCGGCGAGCTGGCGCACCTTCTGCGTCGGGAAGATCAGCGCGCCGACTTCCTTCAGGTTGATGCCCGTGAGCACGGCGTCCTGCACATAAGGCGAGCCGGCCGCGATGATCTTCGCGCGCAGCGGGCCCACGCTCACGAAGGTGCCGGTGGCGAGCTTGAAGTCTTCGGCGATGCGGCCGTCGAAACGCAGGCCGCGGTGGATGTCGTCGTCGGCGATCCACTTCACCGCATCGCCGGTCGAGAAGAAGCCTTCGTCGTCGAAGGCCTCGGCCGTGGCTTCGGGCGCGCGCCAGTAGCCGGGCGTGATGTTGGGGCCGCGGTAGCGCACCTCGGTCTTGCCGTCGACCTCGATCAGCTTGAGCTCGATGCCGGCCGCGGGCAGGCCCACGTCGCCCGACTTCACGTCGGGGCCGGTCACGTACAGCGCGAAGGGGCCCGACTCGGTCATGCCCAGGCCCGTGCCCATCACGATGCGCTCGCCGACTTCCGCTTCCTGCGTGCGGTGCAGGCTGTCCCACACGGGCTGCGCGAGCGCGGCGCCGGAGTAGAAGAACATCTTCACGCGCGACAGCAGGTTGCGGCGCAGCACGGCGTCGCTTTCCATCGCGTTCGCGATCGCCTCGAAGCCGGTGGGCACGTTGAAGTAGATGGTGGGCGCGATCTCGCGCAGGTTGCGCAGCGTTTCGGCCATGCCGGCGGGCGTGGGCTTGCCGTCGTCGATGTACAGCGTGCCGCCGTTGTCCAGCACGATGCCCACGTTGTGGTTGCCGCCGAAGGTGTGGTTCCAGGGCAGCCAGTCGACCAGCACCGGCGGCTCGTCGCCCAGCGCGGGAATCGACTGGCGCAGCTGCTGCTGGTTGGCGCACCACATGCGGTGCGTGTTGATCACCGCCTTGGGCATCTTGGTCGAGCCCGAGGTGAAGAGAAACTTGGTGATGGTGTCGGGGCCGGTGGCCTGCATCGCCGCGTCGATGGCGGGCGTGGCCGGCGTGGCGGCGAGCACGTCGAAGCGCGTGGTGGCGCGGCCCGTGAGCGTGCCTTCGGCAAGCACGACCTCGGTGCCGGCGGGCACGGTGGCTTCGATGGCGCGGGCGAAGCGCGCGGCGTCAGAAGCGAACACCAGGCCCGGCGTGAGCGTGTCGAACACGTGGCGCAGCTTGTCGAAGTCCTGGCTCACGATCGAATAGGGCGGCGACACCGGGCAGTAGGGCACGCCGGCGTAGAGGCAGCCCAGCGCGAGCAGCGCGTGCTCGATGCCGTTCTCGCTGAGGATCGCGACCGGGCGCTCGGCGTTCAGGCCGCGGTCGAGCAGGGCTTGTCCGATACCGCGCGCTTCTTCCAGTGCCTGCGCATAGCTCACGCGCAGCCAGTCGCCGGTGCGGCCATCGGGCAGGCGTTCGCGGCGCGCGATGAAGGTGCGCTCGGGCGCGACCTGCGCCCAGTGCGCGAGCCGGTCGGTCATGCGTTCGCGGTAGGCCTGCAGCGGCGTTTCGGCCGTGAGGTAGCGCGTGCCCGGCGCGCCGTCGCGCAGCAGCGCGCGCGTCACGCCGAAGGCCAGCGGGCGGTATCGAACGGCGGTCATCCCTTGCTCACCTTGGCCCCGCGGCCTTCGAGGAAATCGCGCACGCGTTCCTTCGCCTCGGGCGCGGCCTGGACGATGCCGGACATGAGTGCCTCAGTGAAGAAGCCGTGGTCGGCCGACTGCTCGGCGATGCGCGGCAGCGCGTGCATCAGCGCGTAGTTGGTGAGCGGTGCGTTGGTGGCGATGCGCTTCGCAAGCTCGAAGGCCTTGTCGAAGGCGGTGCCTTCGTCGACCAGGTACTGCGCGAAGTTGGCGCGCTCGCCGTCTTCGGCGTTGTAGACGCGGCCGGTCATCATCATGTCGGTCATGCGGGCCACGCCGATCAGCTTGGGGATGCGCACCGAGCCGCCGCCGCCCACGAAGATGCCGCGCGAGCCTTCGGGCAGGGCGTAGAAGGTGGAGCGGTCGGCCACGCGGATGTGGCAGGCGGTCGCCAGCTCGAGCCCGCCGCCCACCACCGCGCCGTGCAGCGCCGCCACCACCGGTACCGGGCCGTGCTGGATCAGGTCGAGCGCGCTGTGCCACAGGCGCGAGTGCTGCATGCCCTGGCCGGCGTCGCGCTCCTTGAGTTCGCTCAGGTCCAGGCCGGCGCAGAAATGCGGGCCTTCGCCGTCGAGCACGGCCGCGCGCACGGTGGCGGGCAGCGTCTCGAAGGTGTTGCGCAGCGCAAGGATCAGGCCGTCGGACAGCGCGTTGCGTTTGGCGCCGCGCGTGAGACGAACGATGGCGACGTCGTCGCGGATGTCGAGGTGGAGGTCTGGATGGGTCATGAGGGTGTCCGGGGTTGCGTTGGATTATGGTTATGAGAAATAATCAATTCAAGGCATTGGAGCCTCCCGAATCCTAGGGATTTACCCGAACCGGAGACAACGACATGGACCCACGGAACCTGATTGCGATCGACATCCACACCCACGCCGAAGTGAGCTGCTGGAACCCTTTCGACAACTACGGCGAGGAATACGACCGCGCCGCCGACAAGTACTTCGGCTCGAGCGGGCGCCCCACCATCGCCGAGAGCGTGGCGTACTACCGTGAAAGAAAAATCGGGCTGGTGATGTTCATGGTCGACGCGGAATCGAACATGGGCCGCCGGCGCATCCCGAACGAAGAGATCGCCGAGGCCGCGGCGCAGAACAGCGACATCATGATTGCCTTCGGCAGCATCGATCCGCACAAGGGAAAGATGGGCGCGCGCGAGGCGCGCCGGCTCATCGAGGAACACGGCGTGAAGGGCTTCAAGTTCCACCCGACGGTGCAGGGCTTTCATCCCTACGACCGCATGGCCTGGCCGATCTACGAGGTGATCGCCGAGTACAAGCTGCCGGCCATCTTCCACACCGGCCACAGCGGCATCGGCTCGGGCATGCGCTGCGGCGGCGGCCTGCGGCTGGAGTACAGCAACCCGATGCACCTGGACGACGTGGCCATCGACTTTCCCGACATGCAGATCGTCATGGCCCACCCCAGCTTTCCCTGGCAGGACGAGGCGCTGAGCGTGGCCACGCACAAGCCCAACGTGTGGATCGACCTGTCGGGCTGGAGCCCCAAGTACTTTCCGAAGCAGCTCGTGCAGTACGCCAACACGCTGCTGAAAGACCGCGTGCTGTTCGGCAGCGACTACCCGCTGATCACGCCCGACCGCTGGATGCGCGACTTCGAGGCGGCCGGCTTCAAGCCCGAGGTGATGCCCGGCATCCTCAAGGACAACGCGGTGCGGCTGTTGAAGCTCGAGACCCCGGCGGCCTGAGGTTCAGGCAGCGCGGGGCGCCGCGTCGTTCCACTGCGGCTCCCACAGCGGCGCGCCGCGTTCGAACGCGATGGCCAGCTCTTTCTTGCGGCGTTGCGCCACCGCGGTGATCAACGCATTGCAGACCGACAGCGCCGCCGTGTATGAATCGAACGGCGACGCGCTGGAGGTGCGCACCAGCAGCAAATGATCGGCCGAGGCCGCGGCGGGCGCCGTGGGGCTGTCGGTGACCATGACGACCTTCGCGCCCCGCTCGCGAAAGTACGCGGCCGTGCGCGCGATGGCGAGCGAGTGGCGGCGGAAGGTGGGCGTGAGCAGCAGGTCGTGTTCGTCGATGCGCAGCAGCTGGTCTTCGAGCGGCAGCGGGCCCGCGCCGCCCAGCAGCCGCACATCGGGCAGGCACAGGTTCAGGTGCAGCGCCAGGTGGCTGGCCAGCGGCACGCCATGCCGCTGGCCGAGCACATGCACGCGCACCTTGCGCTGCGTGAGCAGCTTCACCGCGGCTTCGAACGCGTCCACGTCGAGCGCCGCGAAGGTGGCGGCCAGGTTGTGCTGGTCGTGCAGCAGCGCGTTGTCCAGGCAGCTGCGCACCGAGGTGTCGTCGCCGATGACCGCGTCGGCGCGCGTGGCGGGCGAAGCGAGCAGGGCGGTGACTTCGGCGCGCGCTTCCATCTGCGCCTGCGCGTAGCTCGTGTAGCCCAGCTTGGCGAGCAGCCGCACCACGGTCGAGGCGCTGGTGCCCACCTTTCTTGCAAGGCTCGTTGCAGATTCGAGCAGCCCCTGCGGGTGGTGCGCCTGCAGCTCCTCGATGAGGCGTCGCTCGCTCTTGGTGAGCTTCTTGCCGTAGCCCGAGATGCGCTGGTTCAGGCTGGGGGCGGCGGGGGGGGCTGCGTGCGGCATCGGAGAAACCTCATGTTTGCAACGAGTATTGCAAAAATAGGGGCTCCTTGCAAAAATGAATGCACGATTTCGGGCGGACCTGTCCGCCCGATTGCCCGCTTCTTCTGCAGAAAGACCTTGCCATGCGTTCCACCACCCCCGCTGTGCCCGCCCTCCGTCGGCGCGAGATCCTCGGCGCCGGCCTGACGGCGGCGCTGCTGCCCCTGTCGGCGCGTGCGCAGGCCTTTCCCGCCCGACCGGTCACGCTGGTGGTGCCGTTCCCGGCCGGCGGCTCGGTCGACCTGATCGCGCGGCTGTACGCCGAGCCGCTGTCGAAGGCGCTGGGCACGCCGGTGGTCATCGACAACCGCGCCGGTGCCGGCGGCTCTATCGCCAGCGCGCAGGTGGCGCGTGCCAAGCCCGACGGCTACACGCTCGTGGTGTCGTCGCAGAGCTCGCACCTGGCCAACCCGCTGACGCAGGCCAACCCGGGCTACGACCCGATCAAGGATTTCCTGTCGATCAGCCAGCTCGCGCGCTCCATCAACGTGCTGCTGGTGAACCCGGCCGTGCCCGCCAAGACCTTCAAGGAGTTCGTGGCGCTGGTGAAGTCGCGCCCCGGCGAGCTCAACTTCTGCAGCGCCGGGCCGGGCAGCATGGGCCAGCTCAACGTCGAGCTGATGAAGTCGCAGCTGCAGCTCAACGCCACGCACGTGCCGTACCGCGGCGGCGGCCCGCTGGTGACCGCGCTGATCTCGAACGAAGTGCAGTTCGGCCTGGACAACCTCGCGCCCTTCCTCCCGCACATCCAGGCCGGCAAGCTGCGCGCGCTGGCCGTGGCCTCGCCCACGCGCGTCGCGGCGCTGCCCGACGTGCCGACCTTCACGGAGCTGGGTTATCCGGTGCTGAACACCACCTCGTGGATCGGCCTGGCCGCGCCCGCGAAGACGCCGCCCGAGGTCATCGCCGCGCTGCACAAGGCCGTGCGCACGGTGGCCGAGCAGCCGACGATGGTCGAGGCGCTGGTGGCGCGTGGTTCGCTCGCACCCGAGGCGCAGTCGCCCGCGCAGTTCACGGCCATGATGTCGGAGCGGCTCGCGCTGTACGGCGAGATGGTCAAGCGCGCCGGCATCCGCGGCGAGTGAGCGGGCGGCTGGTTTCATGACACAGACACTGCAGGCTTTCGCTCCCGACACCGCACCGCTGGAGGTGCTGCCGCGCGACCTCTCGGCCTACCGGCAGGGCAACACCGGCATCGACTACGTGCACCGCTTCGCGTCGGGCAAGCCCGGCCCGCACGTGCTCATCAACGCGCTCACGCACGGCAACGAGATCTGCGGCATGGTCGCGGCCACGCACCTGCTCGACCGCGGCGTGCGCCCGAAGATCGGCACGCTCACCGTGAGCTTCGCGAACGTCGAGGCCTACGAGGCCTTCGACATCGCGCAGCCCTACGAGAACCGCCAGCTGGTGCACAACCTGAACCGCATCTGGTCGCCCGCGCTGCTCGACGGCACCGAGCACAGCCCCGAGCTGCGCCGCGCGCGCGAGCTGCGGCCGGTGCTCGACGCGGCCGACTACGTGCTGGACATCCATTCCACGCGCGCGCCCGTGCAGCCCTTCTGGGTCTACCCGGAGTTCGAACGCAACGCAGGGTTGGCGCAGGCCGTCGGCGGCCCGCCGGTGCACCTCGTGATGCCTGTCGGCGCCGCGCCCGGCACGGGCGTCACGGCCTACGGCCGGCACGGCGAGCCGGGCATCGACGGCGGTGCGGTGGTGGTCGAGTGCGGCCAGCATTTCGCGCAGTCGGCGGCCGACCTGGCCACCGACGTGTCGCTGCGCTTCCTGGCGCATCTCGGCCTCATCGACCCGGTGCCGCGCGTGGCGGTGGCCGCGCGCCGCTTCCGGCTGCTCGAGGTCCACATGGTCACGTCGGACGACTTCGCTTTCGTGCGGCCCGTGCTCGGCTTCGAGACCTTCGACCAGGGTGAGCTGATCGCGGTGCAGGCCGGGCGCGAGATCCGCTCGCCCTGCGACGGCTGCACGATCTTCATGCCGACCCGCGCGCCGGTGATCGGCCGCGAGGGTGTGTACCTGACCGTGCCGGTCTGAGCCCGGGCCTCAGGGCGCCTTCGCGTCGCCCGGCTCGTCTTCGCCGAGCCGGTCCCAGTCCTGGCCCGAGCGCAGCTTGCGTTCTTCGCGCTCGCGCGCCATCTGTTCCTCGAACTGCTGGCGGCCCGCCTTGTTGGCGGCGATCAGCTTGGCGCGGTCCTTGTAGTGCGGGTAGATCTCGTCGCTGAGCTTGAGGTTTCGCTGGCGGAAACGCATCGACGCCTCGCGCGCCTCGGCCGCCGGCCAGCCCAGCGCCTCCAGCGTCGAACGGCCGCTGCGCAGCGACGACTCGAACACCTCGCGCTCGATGTCCTGCACGCCGCGGTCGCGCAGCTGGAACAGGTGCGTCACGTTGCGCGCACGCGCCACGATGCGCGCCTGCGGGAAGTTCTCGCGCACCAGGTCGACGATGTCCAGCGACTGCTCGATGTCGTCCACCGCCACCACGATGGCGCGCGCCGTGCCCGCGCCCGCCGTGCGCAGCAGGTCGAGCCGCGTGGCGTCGCCGTAGAACACCCGGAAGCCGAACTGGCGCAGGCCTTCGACGGTGTCGGCGTCGTGGTCGAGCACCGTCACCTGCAGGCCCTGCGACATCAGCAGGCGCCCGACGATCTGGCCGTAGCGGCCGAAGCCGCAGATCAGCACCTTGGCGTCCTGCTGTTCCGAGATTTCGTCCATCTGCGGCCCGCCCGTGCGGCTGTAGCGCGGCAGCACGAACTTGTCGAGCAGCACCAGCAGCAGCGGCGACAGCAGCATCGACAGCGCGACCGCGCCGATCAGCAGCGAGGTGGTCTGCGGCGGCAACACGTCGGGCCCGGCGGCCTGGAACACCACGAAGGCGAACTCGCCGCCCTGCGCCAGCAGCAGCGTGAACACCGGCCGCTCCTGATAGGCCAGGCCCATGGCCTTGGCCAGCGCGTAGATCACGACCAGCTTGATTGCGAGGAAGCTCAGCACCAGCGCCGCCATGACCCAGGGGTTGGCCACCAGCACGCCGAAGTTGATCGACATGCCCACCGCGATGAAGAACAGCCCCAGCAGCAGGCCCTTGAAGGGCTCGATGTCGGTCTCGAGCTCGCGCCGGTACTCGCTCTCGGCCAGCAGCACGCCGGCGAGGAAGGCGCCCAGCGCCATCGACAGGCCGACGAACTGCATGAGCGCCGCGATGGCCACCACCAGCAGCAGCGCGGCGGCGGTGAAGATCTCGGGCGTGTCGCTGCGCGCGATCCAGCGCAGGATCGGGCGCAGCAGCAGCCGGCCGCCGAGGATGATGCCGGCGATCACGCCGACGATCTTCAGCGCCTCGAGCGCGCGGTCCAGCCCGCTGATGGACTGCTCGGCCGCCGTGGCGCCGGCCAGCAACGGCAGCAGCGCAAGGATCGGGATCGCGGCCACGTCCTGGAATAGCAGGATCGAGAAGCCGGCCTGGCCGCTGGGCGTCTTCAGCAGGTTGCGTTCGCCGAACACCTGCAGCGCGATGGCGGTGGACGACAGTGCCAGCCCGAGCGCCGCCACCAGCGCCACGCGCCACGGTGCGCCCACGGCCCAGCCGATGGCGAACAGCACCGCCGCGCAGCTGAGCACCTGCGCCGAACCCCAGCCGAAGATCGGGCGGCGCAGGCTCCACAGGCGCTTGGGCTCGAGCTCGAGGCCCACCAGGAACAGCATCAGCACCACGCCGAACTCGGCGAAATGCAGCACGTCTTCCA
Organism: Variovorax sp. 54; assembly: GCF_002754375.1. Lineage (NCBI taxonomy): Bacteria > Pseudomonadati > Pseudomonadota > Betaproteobacteria > Burkholderiales > Comamonadaceae > Variovorax > Variovorax sp. 54. The sequence continues at coordinate 2,193,003 of NZ_PEFF01000001.1, read as the reverse complement.
CGCTGGACACGAGGCCCAGGCCCCAGGGTCCGATGGCGATGCCGGCCACGAGGTAGCCGATGATCGAGCCGAGCCCGAGGAACTTCGACAGCGGCACCACCAGCACGGCGGCGCCTAGGTAGATCAGGCTGCTGGTCAGCCAGGCGGGTGCGTGTTCCATGCTCAGGCCGCCTTGTTGGTGCTGGTGCTGCCGTTGGCGACGGCCAGGCCGTGCGTCATCGCGCTGTGGAAGACGCCGGCCACCACCTTGCTCACATCGTCCGATTCGGCGGGGCGGTCGGTCTCGGGCACCGGGCAGGCGATGCAGGCGTCGAGCTCGTCCATCTCGGGCCAGACCGGGTAGCTCTCCAGGCGCTGCACGAACACCTCGACGTGCGCGGCCACCTCGGCCTCGCTGACGCGGCGCGCGCCGTGCAGCAGCAGCGGCGGCAGAAAGCGCATGCCGCACAGCGCGGCGGTCTGCTCATAAGGCGGCAGGAAGGCGTCGAAGAAATAGCGGTTGTAGCTTTGCGGGTGGTAGCTGGGCTCCGGGCCGCCGGTGGTGGCGACCAGCCAGCAGTCCTTGCCCTGCAGGGCCGTGCCGCCGGGGCCGTAGGCCCAGCCGTAGCCGAGCACGTCGTCGAGCCAGAGCTTTTGCAGCGGCGGCATCGAGTACCACTGGATCGGGTGCAGCAGCACCACGAGGTCCGCGCGGGCCAGCCGCTCGCGTTCGACCTCCACGTCGATGGCGAAATCGGGGTAGCTGCCGTAGAGGTCGTTCACCTCGGCGCCGGGCACGCGCTGCGCGGCGGCGAACAACCGGCGGTTCACGCGCGAGTCGCGCCAGTGGGGGTGGGCCGCCAGCACATAGATGCTGCCGGGGTTCTCCATGGATGTTGTTGTCGTCATGTCGCGAACATAACGCAGACGGCCCGCCGTCGCCGACGCGAAGCCCGGGGCGACTACCATCCCCCCCTGTCCCAGTTCTGGAGGAGATCCTCATGCCGGTGGTTCTGGTCGCCAATCCCAAGGGTGGCGTGGGCAAGTCGACGATTGCAACGAACATCGCGGGCTATTTCGCGAGCCGCGGCCATGCCGTGATGCTCGGCGACGTGGACCGCCAGCAGTCTTCCCGGATGTGGCTCGGCCTGCGCCCGCCGCAGGCCCGCCCCATCGCCACCTGGGAAGCCACCGGCGAGAGCACCGTGGTGCGCCCGCCGCGCGGCACCACCCATGCGGTGCTCGACACGCCGGCCGGCCTGCACGGCTGGCGCTTCAAAGAGGTGCTGGCGCTGGCCGACCGCGTGATCGTGCCGCTGCAGCCGAGCATCTTCGACATCTACGCCACGCGCGATTTCCTCGACCGCCTGATGGAAAGCCGCCGCGCCGAAAAGACCCGCATCGGCCTCGTCGGCATGCGCGTGAACGCGCGCACGCTGGCGGCCGACCGGCTGCACGAGTTCATTGCCGGGCTCGGCGTGCCCGTGCTGGGCGAGCTGCGTGACACGCAGAACTACGTGCAACTGGCAGCGCGCGGGCTCACGCTGTTCGACATCGCGCCGGGCCGTGTGCAGCGCGACCTGGAGCAATGGCAGCCGATCTGCGAATGGCTCGACGCCTGACCTTTGGATTTCCCCGATTCGTGGTTGTCGCAAGTCCGACAGCCAGCCTTGTGCCCTTGGCACCAGAATGCCCCGCATGACCAAAAAGACATTCCAGACCCTTCAGGATCTCGCCGCCTGCGTCGGCCAGGAAGTCGCCGTGAGCGACTGGATTTCCGTGACGCAGCAGCAGGTGAACCAGTTCGCCGAGGCGACCGGCGACCACCAGTGGATCCACGTCGATGTGGAGCGGGCCAAGTCCGGCCCCTTCGGCGCGCCGATTGCGCACGGGTTTCTCACCTTGTCGCTGCTGCCGAAGTTCTTCGAGACAGCCATCGACGTGGTCGAGTCGCGCATGGGCGTGAACTACGGCCTGAACCGCGTGCGCTTCATGTCGCCGGTGCCGGTGGGCCAGCGCCTGCGCGCCCGCATGAAGCTGCTGAGCGCCGAGCCGATTCCCAATGACGGTCTGCAGATGACCTGGGAAACCACCATCGAACTCGAAGGCGCCGCCAAGCCGGCGTGCGTCGCTGAGTCGGTGGTGCGCCGTTTTCCCTGAGCGGACTCTTTCTTCTTCTTCTCTTTACATCCGGCGGTCGGTGACCTCGCCATAGGTGGCGGCGCCCTGTCGGGTGATGCCGACGGCGCTCGCGCGCACTGCTGCGCGGTCGACATTGCCCGCGGTCGGGCGGGCCACGCCGGTGCCGCCATTGCTGATCAGCAGAGGCTGCAGGGCTTGCGCCTGGACCTGGGCGCGCGTCAGCGACGACTGGAAGGGCGCGGGCGGCAGCGGGTTCTGCTCGCCCTGGAAGGCATGGGCGCCGCCGGTGAAGGCGAGGGCGGCGATCGTGATGAGGCGCAGGGTGGCGGTGTGCATGGCGGGACTCCTTGGCAGTCAGCGTTGAGGGGACGGATGCCGGTGCGAATCACCGGCATGTCTTCCCATACGCCGCCCGGCGCCGATCGGATGTGCCCCTGCCGCGTGAGGGGCTGAATGGCCGTCAGGCGAAACCGTTTTGCCGCCACGCTTCGAACACCGTGACCGCCACCGCGTTCGACAAATTCAGGCTGCGCTGGCCCGCACGCATCGGCAGCCGCAGGCGCTGCGGTTCTGCAAAGCCGTCGCGAATCGGCGGCGGCAGGCCGGCGGTTTCCGAGCCGAACACCAGCCAGTCGCCGGGCTGGAAGCGCACGTCGTGCACGGCGCGGGTGCCGCGCGTGGTCAGCGCGAACATGCGGTCGGCCGGCGGTTGCTGCGTGGCCAGCAGCGCGGCCCAGTCGGCGTGGCGCTTGACTTCGGCGTACTCGTGGTAGTCGAGCCCGGCGCGGCGCAGCAGGCGGTCGTCCATCGAAAAGCCGAGCGGCTCCACCAGGTGCAGCGTGCAGCCGGTGTTGGCCGCGAGCCGGATCACGTTGCCGGTGTTCGGCGGAATTTCGGGGTGGACCAGGACGATATGGAACATGCGCCGATTGTCGCGGGCGCCGCCGGTGGCTTCAGCGCGGCGGATCGGTCCGTGCCAGCACCACACCGGTGATGTGCGCCGCGCCCGCGAGGCGCACGGTGGCGGCCGCGGCGAACAGCGAGGCGCCGCTGGTCATTACGTCGTCCACCAGCACCACGCGCCGTCCCTGCAGGCCGTCGGCGCGCAGCGGCTCCACGGCGAAGGCTCCGCGCAGGTTGCGCAGCCGGTCGGCGCGCGGCAGGCCGCTCTGCGCGGGCGTGTCGCGCGTGCGCAGCAGCAGCGTGGCGTCGGTCTTGGTGGGGGCCAGCCGGCGCGCGAGCTCGTGCGCCTGGTTGAAGCCGCGCTCGCCGAGGCGTCCGGGCGCCAGCGGCATCGGCAGCACGAGGTCGCATTGCTCCAGCGCCGGCTCCACCCACGGCGCGCTGCGCAGCAGTGTGGCCAGCGGACCGGCCCAGCCCGCCTCGCCGCGAAACTTGAACTGGGCGATGCAATCGGGCCACGGCCAGGCATAGGTGCAGGCCGCGAGGCAGGCGTCGAGCGGCGGCGGGTGCTTGATGCATTCGCCGCAGCGGGCCACGCCTTTGGGCATCGGCAGGGCGCAGCCGCCGCAGCGCGCGGTCGGCGGTGCAAAGCGGGCCACGCAGGCGTCGCACACGCGCTGCGCGGGCCAGGCGCGGCAGACCTCGCACTGGCTGGGCAGCCGCGCAAGCAATGAGGTGAAAGGCCTCAGGGCCCGGCGGTTGTGCATGCCTCAATATACTCACGGCCCCATGGCCACCGACCCCGCAAGAAGACCGCCGACCATCGATCCCACGGCGGCCGACCGCTGGCGCCGGCTCGCGCCCGCCGAGGGCTCGCCCTGGCTGCACGAGGAAATCGGCCGCCGGATGGAAGACCGGCTGCAATGGATCAAGGCCCAGCCCCGCACCTGGGCCGACTGGTCGCCGCTGCGCGGCGGCCTCGAAGCCCACGCGCTGCTGGCCCGCCGCTACCGCGACGCCGAAGCCTTCGTCATCGAACCCGAACCCGCATTGGCCGAACGGACCGGCGAGGCCCTGACCGCGCCCTGGTGGAGCGCGCGCCGCTGGCAGGGCGGCAAGGCCCGCTTCGACGCCACGCCCGAAGACGGCGTCGACCTGCTCTGGGCCAACATGTCGCTGCACATGGCGGCCGACCCCGAGGCGCTCATCGCGCAGTGGCACCGGCTGGTCGCGACCAACGGCTTCCTGATGTTTTCCTGCCTGGGCCCGGACACAGTGCGCGAGCTGCGGGCGTTGCATGCCCGGCTCGGCTGGCCCGCCGCCGGCCATGAATACACCGACATGCACGACTGGGGCGACATGCTCGTGCACGCCGGTTTCGCCGAGCCCGTGATGGACATGGAGCGCATCGTGCTCACCTGGGCCACCCCCGAGGCCGCCCTGGCCGAGCTGCGCACCCTGGGGCGCAATCTGCATCCGGCGCGCTTCCCCGCACTGCGCGGCAAGGCCTGGCACCGGTCGCTCAAGCAGGCCCTGCCCGAGCTGGCGCCGGCCGCGGAAGGCGAGGGTCGCATCGCGCTGACCTTCGAGGTCATCTACGGCCACGCCTTCAAGCCGACGCCGCGCGTCGCGCTGTCGGCCGAGAGCGCGGTGTCGTTGCGCGAGATGCGATCGATGCTCCAGCGCGGCCGCCCTGGCGCCTGAGCGACCCGGCAGCCCTCATTCGGTGCGCGGGGCCCGCGCTCTACCCGCTACAATCCGCCGTTGCGTGAAACTCGCGGGTATTGTCCCGTGATCGAGGGGTGTCGGATCCTGTTTGTACGAGGGGTTTGGCCACCATCGACGCACCGATTTGCTGAACTCGCCCGTGTCGAATTCCGTGTTTCGTTTTGCCACCGTCTCAGGCCAGAACATCCACTGGTTCCTGAAACGAAATTGCTCGGTGACGCCGAGCCAGCTGGCCTGGCTCTACGCCTCGCTGTGCGTGGTATCTCTGGGAACGGGCATGGTGTTCTGGCTGCACGGTGCGCCGTTGGTATTGCCATTCGCCTGGCTCGAACTGGCCGCGGTGGGCTTTGCGTTCATGATGTACGCGCGGCATGCCACCGATGGCGAACGGATCGCGCTGCAAGGCGGACGCCTCGTCGTGGAGCTCGAGAACGGTGGGCACTACGAGCGCACAGAATTTCTTCCGCACCAGGTGCGGATCGAACCGCAGACCGGTGATCGTTCACTGATCGAGGTCTCGGGGCAGGGTCGATCGGTCAGGGTGGGGCGCTATGTACGCCCGGAGTTGCGAGCCGCATTGGCGCGCGAGATTCGCATGGCGTTGCGTGGCGCCTGAGGGGGCTCGCGCGGTGCTGCACGGTTGGGTTTTCGAAAAATTGAAGAAACGTGAACACGATGAAGAGCATTTGGCGCAATAAGTACAGGCCGGCGAATCTGTTGCTGGCGGCCGGCGCGGCGTTCAGCAACGCGGCGCACGCAGTCAACGATCTGCCCGGCGGCCCTTCGGTGCGCCAGCTGAATCTTCCGGTCGGCGTGACCAAGATCGCGCAGGAGCAGCATCTGCTCCACACGATCATGATGATCATCTGCACGGTCATCTTCATCGCCGTGTTCGCGGTGATGTTCTATTCGATCTGGAAGCACCGCAAGTCGGTGGGCCACAAGGCCGCCAACTTCCATGAATCGGTGGTGGTCGAGGTCATCTGGACCATCGTGCCCTTCCTCATCGTGATCGTGATGGCGCTGCCCGCCACCAAGGTGCTCGTGGCCCAGAAGGACACCACGAACGCCGACCTCACGATCAAGACCACGGGCTACCAGTGGAAGTGGGGCTACGACTACCTGAACGGCGAAGGCGAGGGCCTGGCCTTCATCTCGACGCTCGACAGCTCGCAGCGGGCCATGTCCGACGCCGGTGCCAAGGGCGTCATGCCCGACGACTACCTGTTCAAGGTCGACAACCCGATGGTCGTGCCGGTGCAGAAGAAGGTCCGCATCATCACCACCGCGAACGACGTGATCCACGCCTTCGCCGTGCCGCAGCTGGGCCTCAAGCAGGACGCCATTCCCGGCTTCGTGCGTGACACCTGGTTTCGTGCCGAGACCGTGGGCGACTACTACGGCCAGTGCCAAGAACTGTGCGGCAAGGAACACGCCTACATGCCGATCCACGTGAAGGTGGTCTCGGCCGCCGACTACACGACCTGGGTCGCCACCAAGCGCAAGGAAGCCGCCGCCAAGCTCGACGACCCGACCAAGGTCTGGACGCTGCCCGACATGCTGGCACGCGGCGAGAAGGTCTACGCCTCCAACTGCGCGGCCTGCCACCAGGCCAACGGCAAGGGCGCAGGCCCGATCAAGCCGCTCGACGGCGCCGCCAAGGTGACCGATTCCGACCACAAGGTGCAGCTGATGGTGCTGCTCAACGGCCAGAACAACGGTGCCATGCCTGCCTGGAAGCAGCTGAGCGACACCGACCTCGCGGCCGTGGCCACGTACACCAAGAACAGCTGGTCGAACAAGACGGGCCAGCTGGTGCAACCGGCTGAAGTGCTGGCCCTGCGCGGCAAGTGATCCGACGGCGCCCCGCGAAGAAGAAATTGCAAGGAACAACGACATGAGCGCAGTCCTCGACCCCCACGGTCACGCCCCCGGCGGCCACGCACACGACGAGCATCACGACCACCACGCGCCCACCGGCTGGCGCCGTTGGGTGTTCGCGACCAACCACAAGGACATCGGCACGCTCTACCTGCTGTTCAGCTTCACGATGCTGATGATAGGCGGCGTGCTTGCATTGCTGATCCGCGCCGAGCTGTTCCAGCCCGGCCTGCAGCTGGTGAACCCCGAGCTGTTCAACCAGTTCACCACCATGCACGGCCTGATCATGGTGTTCGGCGCGATCATGCCGGCCTTCGTGGGCTTCGCGAACTGGATGATCCCGCTGCAGATCGGCGCATCCGACATGGCGTTCGCGCGCATGAACAACTTCAGCTTCTGGCTGCTGATCCCGGCGGCCATCATGCTGGCGGGTTCGTTCTTCATGCCCGGCGGCGCACCCGCAGCCGGCTGGACGCTGTACGCACCGCTCACGCTGCAGATGGGCCCCTCGATGGACGCCGGCATTTTCGCGATGCACATCATGGGCGCCTCGTCGATCATGGGTTCGATCAACATCATCGTCACCATCCTGAACATGCGCGCCCCCGGCATGACGCTGATGAAGATGCCGATGTTCTGCTGGACCTGGCTCATCACCGCCTACCTGCTGATCGCCGTGATGCCCGTGCTCGCAGGCGCCATCACGATGACGCTGACCGACCGCCACTTCGGCACCAGCTTCTTCAACCCCGCCGGCGGCGGCGACCCGGTGATGTATCAGCACATCTTCTGGTTCTTCGGCCACCCCGAGGTCTACATCATGATCTTGCCGGCCTTCGGCATCATCAGCCAGGTGGTGCCGGCCTTCGCCCGCAAGCGCCTGTTCGGCTATGCCTCGATGGTGTACGCCACCTCGTCCATCGCCATCCTGTCGTTCATCGTGTGGGCCCACCACATGTTCACGACCGGCATGCCGCTCACCGGCCAGCTGTTCTTCATGTACGCGACCATGCTGATCGCGGTGCCCACGGCCGTGAAAATTTTCAACTGGATTGCGACGATGTGGCAGGGCTCGATGACCTTCGAGACGCCCATGCTGTTCGCGGTCGGCTTCATCTTCGTGTTCACGATGGGTGGCTTCACCGGCCTGATCCTCGCGGTCGCACCGATCGACACGCAGCTGCAGGACACGTATTACGTGGTGGCCCACTTCCACTACGTGCTGGTGGCCGGCTCGCTGTTCGCCATGTTCTCGGGCTTCTACTACTGGGCGCCCAAGTGGACCGGCGTGATGTACAACGAAACGCGCGGCAAGGTCCACTTCTGGTGGTCGCTGATCTCGTTCAACGTCACTTTCTTCCCGATGCACTTCCTGGGTCTGGCCGGCATGCCGCGTCGCTATGCCGACTACCCGATGCAGTTTGCCGACTTCAACGCCATCGCCTCGGTGGGTGCGTTCTTCTTCGGCTTCGCCCAGGTCTACTTCTTCCTGTTCATCGTGCTGCCTTCGATGCGCGGCAAGGGTGAGCCAGCGGCGCAAAAGCCCTGGGAAGCGGCTGAAGGCCTCGAGTGGGAAGTGCCGTCGCCGGCCCCGTTCCACACCTTCGAGAACCCGCCCAAGCTCGACGTGACCGCTACCAAGGTGATCGGCTGATCACCCGCGCACGCCAGACAAGCACAACGACTGCACGACGATGACGACGCCCGAACAAAGAAAGAACAACCGACGCATGGGGCTCACGCTGGCCTCCATCGCGGTGATCTTCTTCATCGGTTTCATCGCCCGCATGGTCTGGTTCAGCGGTCGCTGACCGCGCCACCGCATATCGCACCCCGAACGGAAGCAACAGCATGAGCCTCGGCCAACGCATCCGCCGCGCCAACGTCCGCATGGTCGGCAAGCTGGCCGTGGTGACCTGCGGCATGTTCGCCTTCGGCTATGCGCTGGTGCCGATGTACCGCGCCATCTGCGAGATGACCGGCATCAACATCCTCGCGCTCTCCGAGCTCCAGGTGCCGGGCGGCGCCAGCGGCGCCAAGAACGTGCGCATCCCGGACAACACGCAGGTCGACATGACCCGCACGATCAAGGTCGAGTTCGACTCCAACGTGCGCGGCGGCCTCTGGGACTTCAAGCCGGCCGAACGCTTCATCGAAGTGCACCCGGGCCAGCTGAACACGGTGATGTACGAGTTCCAGAACACGCAGAACCGCCGCATGGCCGCGCAGGCCATCCCGAGCTACGCGCCGCAGCAGGCCGCAGCGCATTTCAACAAGCTCGAGTGCTTCTGCTTCAACCAGTACACGCTCGATGCAGGCGAGAAGAAGCAGTGGCCGGTCGCCTTCGTGATCGATCCGAAGATCTCGAAGGACGTCAAGACCATCACGCTGTCGTACACCTTCTTCGAGGTGGGCGGCAAGACGCCTCCGGCCCCGGTGGCCGCCGTTTCGCATGTCGTCGCCGATGAGCCGCGCTCGTGACCTCACCGTTGCCGCCGGATGCACCGCGCCCCAAGCCCACGCTGTGGGACACGATGAAGGCGGTGGGCTGGTCGTTCTTCGGGGTGCGCCGCAACAGCGCCTACAAGGAAGACCTGGGCAAGCTCAATCCGCTGCACGTCATCGTGGTGGCGTTTGCCGCAGTGATCGTCTTCGTGGTCGGGCTGGTGCTGCTGGTGCGGCATGTGGTCGCGACCGCCTGAGCGCTGCCTGCTGAGCCGAAGATAAAAAACCACGATCTCCAGAATCATTGAATCGAGAGAAGAAAGAAAGCCAGGAGCTGATATGAGTTCAACCACCCACGGCACCACGCCCTACTACTTCGTGCCCGGACCCTCGGCCTACCCGGTCGTGTCCGCGATCGGCTTGTTCTTCGTGATCCTCGGCGCGGGGCAATGGATCAACAGCCACCAGTGGGGCGCCTGGTCGCTGCTGCTGGGCATGGTGATCTGGCTCGGCACGCTCTTCGTGTGGTTCCGTGCCGCCATCGGCGAGAGCGAGAGCGGCCAGTACGGCCACAAGATCGACCTCTCGTACCGCTGGAGCATGAGCTGGTTCATCTTCTCGGAAGTGATGTTCTTCGGCGCCTTCTTCACGGCGCTGTGGTGGGCCCGCACCCACGCGCTGCCGACGCTCGGCAGCCTGGACAACGCGATCCTCTGGCCCGACTTCAAGGCCGTGTGGCCCAGCGTTGCCGCGGGTGTCACCGGTTCGCCGGCCGGCATCATCGAGCCGTTCCAGACCGTCGGCCCGTTCTGGCTGCCGACCATCAACACCGCGCTGCTGCTGAGCTCGGGCGTGACGCTGACCATCGCCCACCACGCACTGCGTGCCGACCACCGTGCACAGTGCATCCGCTTCATGTGGCTCACCGTGCTGCTGGGCGTGATCTTCCTGGGCGTGCAGGGCTACGAGTACTTCCACCTGTACACCGAACTGAACCTGAAGCTCACGTCGGGCACCTACGGTTCGACCTTCTTCATGCTGACCGGCTTCCACGGCCTGCACGTGTTCATCGGCATGCTGATGCTGCTGTTCATCACGCTGCGCCTGCAGAAGGGTCATTTCACCGCCGAGCGTCATTTCGGCTTCGAAGGCGCCGCCTGGTACTGGCACTTCGTGGACGTGGTCTGGCTCGGTCTCTACGTGCTGGTCTATTGGCTTTGAGCGACAAACCTCTCGGCATTCCAGAAAAAAGGCGCCGTAAGGCGCCTTTTTCATGGTTCTCGTGGAACGAGCACCATCTGTTACTTTCCGAGCGGGAGCCCGGTGGGCTGGATGTAGCCGAGTTTCCAGGCCAGCAGCATGCACAGGAACAAAAAGACCGACAGGCCGATCCGAAAGGTGAGGGCGCGGGCCATGCCGCCGCGCTTGTTTTGCCCGTCGCGACCGTCCTTCAGCATGAAGTAGAGCGCGAAGCCGAGGCTCGCGAAGATGCCCAGAAAGATCAGGGCGACGAAGTATTTCATGACCCGCATTATCGGCCGCACGCCCCGTCCGCTCCAGTGACCCCCGAGCCCCCCGAATCCCTTTCCTCCTCCGCCACGCCGCGCCGCCGCACGGGCCGGGGCCGTTTCCTGATCGTCACGCTGGCGGCCGTGCTGGCGCTGGCAGCCACCGTGTCGCTGGGCCGCTGGCAGCTCTCGCGCGCCGCGCAGAAAGAAGCGCTGCAGGCCCGCATCGATGCGCAGAAGCAAAAGCCCCCGCTGTCGCAGGCGGAGTTCCTGGCACTGAGCGAAGCGGTCGGCGAGCTGCACCGGCCGGTGCAGCTGCGCGGCCTGTGGCTCACGGCGCAGACGGTCTACCTGGACAACCGCCAGATGCACGGCACGCCGGGTTTCTATGTGCTGACGCCGTTCGCGCTCGAAGGCAGCGAGCAGACCGTGATGGTCCAGCGTGGCTGGGTGCAGCGCAATTTCGTCGACCGCACGCAGCTCGGCGTGGTCGAGACGCCGCCCGGCATCGTCGAACTCACGGCGCTGATCGAGCCGCCGCCGAGCCATCTGTTCGAGCTCGGCGGCAAGGCTGCACCGGCACCCGCCGCATCGGCCGCCGCGCCGGCCCCGGCGGCGTCAGGCCCCACCGCTCCGGCACCGGGCATTCAGGGGTCTTCCCCCATCCGGCAAAATCTCGACCTGGAGGCATTCCGTGCCGAGACCCAGCTGCCGCTGCGTACCGACGTGTCGCTGCAGCAGAGCGGGCCGGCGTCCGAGGGCCTGCAGCGCGACTGGCCGGCCCCGGCGTTGGGCCTCGAGAGGCACTACGGTTACGCATTCCAGTGGTTCGGCCTGTCGGCCCTCGTTGTCATCCTCTATGTCTGGTTCCAATTCATCTCCCCCTTCCGGCGCGCGCGGCGCCGCGCACGCGATGGCCGCGGCCTCTGACGAGCCGCTGGGCCTGACCGTGCACTCGATGCCGTCGCCGGGCCAGGCGCTCGACGCCGCCGAGAACCGTCGCACGGTCCACGGGCGCTGGAAGATGATCGCCGTGCTGCTGATGTGTGCGGCACCCGTCATCGCCTCGTACTTCACCTACTACGTGATCCGGCCCGAGGGCCGCAGCGTGTACGGCGAGCTGATCGATCCACAGCACGAGATGCCCCGCCTGACGGCGACCGACCGCAACGGCGCGCCGGTCGAGCTGGCCACGCTCAAGGGCCAGTGGCTGCTGGTGGCGGTGGCCGATGCGGCCTGCGACGCGCTGTGCGAGCAGCAGCTGTACCTGCAGCGCCAGCTGCGCGAGAGCCTGGGCCGCGAAAAAGACCGCCTGGACCGCGTCTGGCTCGTGAGCGACGCGGCACCCGTGCCCGAGCGCCTGACCAACGGCCTGCACGGCGCGACCGTGCTGCGCGTGCCGGCCGACCAACTCGCCCGCTGGCTCGCGCCCGTGAAGGGCCACACACTGTCCGAGCACCTCTACGTGGTCGATCCGATGGGCAACTGGATGATGCGTTTCCCGGCCCGCATGGACGCCGCCGGTGCGAGCCGCGCCAAGCGCGACATCGACCGCCTGCTGCGCGCCTCGTCCTCGTGGGACGAAGCGGGCCGCTGAGCCCCGCACGAACAACCGTCTCATGGACACGAGCTCCCTCTACGACCTCACGCCGATCGCCTGGATGATGGCCGCCGGCGTGCTGCTCGCGCTCGGCCCGCTGCTCTGGGTGTGGCGCCGCAACGCCGGTTCCGGCCCCGCGCGGCGGCTGCACGCGCTGACCGTGCTCACGCTGTTCCTCACCTTCGACCTCACGCTGTTCGGCGCCTTCACGCGGCTCACCGATTCGGGCCTGGGCTGCCCCGACTGGCCCGGCTGCTACGGCAACGCCAGCCCGGCCGGCGCGCGCCACGAGATCGCCATGGCGCAGGCGGCCCAGCCGACCGGCCCGGTGACGCACAGCAAGGCCTGGATCGAGATGGTCCACCGTTACCTCGCGACTGGCGTCGGGGTGCTGATCCTCACGCTCGCGGGCGCGACCTGGATCGTGCGCCGCCGCCAGCGCCGCCAGCCTGCGCCGCCGGTCGACAGCGCGCACCACCACGTCGTGCTCAGCCCCTGGTGGCCCGCGGCCACGCTGGTCTGGGTCTGCCTGCAGGGCGCCTTCGGCGCCATGACCGTCACCTGGAAGCTGTTCCCCGCCATCGTCACGATGCACCTGATGGGGGCGATCGTGCTGCTCGCGCTGCTGTGCATCCAGGCCGTGCGCTACCGCCAGGTGGCGGCGCAGCGCCTGCCCACGGCCGTGTCGCCGGCCCTGCGCAACGGGCTGATCGCCACGGCGGTGCTGCTGGTGCTGCAGATCGCGCTCGGCGGCTGGGTCAGCACCAACTACGCGGTGCTGGCCTGCACCCAGTTCCCGACCTGCCAGGACAGCTGGTGGCCGCCGATGAATTTCGTGCAGGGCTTCGAGATCTGGCGCCACCTCGGCGTGACCGGCGACGGCCAGCCGCTCGACTTTTCCGCGCTCACCGCCATCCACTACGCGCACCGCCTCATGGCGTACGCCGTGTTCGTGGCGCTCGGCCTGCTGGCCTGGCGCCTGCGCCGCCTCGAGGCGCTGCGCGCGCAGGCGCACTGGCTGGCCGGCCTGGCGCTGCTGCAGCTGGCCACCGGCCTGGGCAACGTGCTGCTCGGCTGGCCGCTGGCCGCGGCTGTGCTCCACACCGGCGGCGCCGCGGCGCTGGCCGTGGCCCTGACCTGGGCGCTGTGCGAGAGCCGCCGCGAAAGCGTTGCCGCTGGATCGGCTGCACCGATTCCGCGCGCCGTCGACAATGCGCGCGGCACCCCCAACCCGAAGAAAGCCACCGCGTGAGCACCCCGATCCCCGTTCAGCACACCAGCACCGCCAACGTGCTGCGCCAGTTCTACGCGCTCACCAAGCCGCGCGTGGTGCAGCTGATCGTGTTCTGCGCGCTCATCGGCATGGTGCTGGCCGTGCCCGGCCTGCCGTCGTGGGCCGACGTGCAGCGCGGCGTGCTGGCTTGCATCGGCATCTGGCTCGTGGCCGGCGCGGCAGCGGCGTTCAACTGCCTGGTCGAGAAGGGCATCGACGCCAAGATGAAGCGCACCGCCTGGCGCCCCACGGCGCGCGGGCAGCTCAGCGACATGCAGGCGCTGGTGTTCTCGGCGCTGCTGTGCGCGGCCGGTTCGGCGCTGTTGTGGTTCACGGTCAACCCGCTGACCATGTGGCTCACCTTCGCCACCTTTGTCGGCTACGCGGTGATCTACACCGTCATCCTGAAGCCGCTGACGCCGCAGAACATCGTGATCGGCGGCGCCTCGGGTGCCATGCCGCCGGTGCTGGGCTGGTCGGCCATGACGGGCGACGTCGGTCCCGAAGCGCTGATCCTGTTCCTGATCATCTTCCTGTGGACCCCGCCGCACTTCTGGGCGCTGGCGCTGTACCGCGTCGAGGACTACCGCAAGGCCGGCCTGCCGATGCTGCCCGTGACGCACGGCAACGAGTTCACGCGGCTGCAGGTGCTGCTGTACACCTTCATTCTGTTCGCGGCCTGCCTGATGCCGTTCATCTACGGCATGAGCGGCTGGCTCTACCTCGCCGTGGCCATCGGCGTGAGCATCGGCTTCACCGGCTATGCCTTCGCGCTGTGGCGCAACTACTCCGACGCGTTGGCGCGCAAGACCTTCCGGTTTTCGCTCATCCACCTGAGCGTGCTGTTCGCGGCGCTGCTCGTCGACCATTACCTCCGCTGACCGGACCGTCTGCCCATGAACAAGCGCAATGCCCTGAAATCGATCGCCGCCACGGCCGGCTGGGTGGCCGCCTCGGCCACTTTGGGCTTGGGCCTGTCGGCCTGCAGCGAGCAGCAACCCAAGCAGAGCTTCCAGGCGGTCGACATCACGGGCGCCGACTACGCCAAAGACTTTTCGCTCACCGATGCCGACGGCAAGGTGCGCACGCTGGCCGATTTCAAGGGCAAGGCAGTCGTGCTGTTCTTCGGCTACGTGCAGTGCCCCGACGTCTGCCCGACCACCATGACCGAGATGGCGCAGGTCAAGCAGCAACTCGGCGCCGACGGCAGCAAGCTGCAGGTGCTGTTCGTCACCGTCGATCCGGCGCGCGACACGCCGGAGGTGCTCAAGGCCTACATGGGCGCGTTCGATCCGAGCTTCGTGGCCCTCATCCCCACGCCCGAGCAACTCGTCGCCCTCGCGAAAGACTTCAAGGTCTATTACAAGAAGGTCGACGGCAAGACGCCGACCAGCTACGCCATGGACCACTCGGCCGCGAGCTACATCTACGACCCGCAGGGTCGGCTGCGGCTCTACGCGCGCTACGGCGCGGGCGTGCCGGCGATGGTGTCGGACCTGAAGACGCTGCTCGCTTCCTGAGCCGGGTGTGCAAGCCATGGCATCGGTCGACCATCTGAAGTCGCGCAAGGGCGCGTTCCGCATCGCGCTCATTCCGCCCGAGGTGCTGGGCGCGCTGAACGGCGGGTTGCTCGAAACCGTCAACCTCAACGAATTCCTCGCACTCGAACTGCCGCTGCTCGCACGCAGCGTGGCGGGCCATGTCGGCCTCGACGCGGCGCACGAGCGGCTGGAAGACACGCTCGCCATGCTGGCCGCCTTCAAGCCCATGCAGCGCCACAGCCACATCGCGCGGGCGCTGTACGACATGACGGCCGCGCATGCCGAGCGCGATGCGGTGGCGCACCGGCTGGCCACGCACGCGAGCGACGTCGCGCGCTGCTGGGCGGTGCAGTGGATCACGCTGTCGGACCTGCCGCTGGCCGAGCAGCTCGTCGCCGTGCGCCGTTTCGCCGCCGATTCGCACTTCGGCGTGCGCGAGTTCGCATGGATGGCGGTTCGCGACAGCGTCATCGGCTCGCTCGACGAAGCGCTGGCGCTGCTGCAGCCCTGGGTGGCCGATGCCGATCCGAACGTGCGCCGCTTTGCCAGCGAACTCACGCGCCCGCGCGGCGTGTGGTGTGCGCAGATCGACGCGCTGAAGGCCGAGCCCTGGCTGGCGCTGCCGCTGCTGGAGCCGCTGCGCGCCGACGGCCACCGCTACGTGCAGAACTCGGTGGCCAACTGGCTCAACGACGCCAGCAAGACGCAGCCCGAATGGGTCGAGACGCTGTGCACGCGCTGGGTGGCCGAGTCGCCCACCGCCGAGACCCGCTACATCGCGAAGCGGGCGCTGCGCACGTTGACCAAGTCAACGCCCTGACGTTCTGAACGAAAAAAAGCCCGGCACTGCCGGGCTTCTTCGTGGAGGAGGGTGGTCACTACGCTTACGCGTACTCGGCCAGCGCCTTCTTCATCTTCTTCATCGCCGCCACTTCGATCTGGCGGATGCGTTCGGCGCTCACGCCGTACACCGCGGCCAGGTCGTGCAGCGTCATGCCGCCCGAACCGTCGTCGTTCACCTTGAGCCAGCGTTCTTCGACGATGCGGCGGCTGCGGTCGTCCAGCGCCTCGAGGGCGGTGGCGATGCCGTCGCTCGACAGGCGGTCGCGCTGCTGCGATTCGAGCAAGGCGGTCGGTTCCTGCGTGGCGTCGGCCAGGTAGGCGATGGGGCCGAAGCCTTCGTCGCCGTCATCGGACGGACCCGGATCGAGCAGCACGTCGCCGCCCGACAGGCGGGTTTCCATCTCGAGCACTTCCTCGGGCTTCACGTTCAGGCGCGTGGCCATCTGCGAGACCTCGTCGGGGCTCAGCGTCTCGCGGTGCGTGCCGTTGTCGGCCGCGGCCGAGTCGGCCTTGAAACTCTGCTTCATCGAACGCAGATTGAAGAACAGCTTGCGCTGGGCCTTGGTCGTCGCGACCTTGACCATGCGCCAGTTTTTCAGGATGTACTCGTGGATCTCGGCCTTGATCCAGTGCATGGCGTAGCTCACCAGTCGCACGCCCTGGTCGGGGTCGAAACGCTTCACGGCCTTCATGAGACCGACATTGCCTTCCTGGATCAGGTCGCCGTGCGGCAGCCCGTAGCCCAGGTACTGGCGGGAAATGGAGACGACCAGGCGCAGGTGCGACAGGATCAGCGCACCGGCGGCTTCGAGGTCGTTCTGGTCGCGCAACTTGCGTGCGAAGCCCTGCTCTTCTTCGAGCGTGAGCAGCGGCAGGCGGTTGGCGGCCGAAATGTAGGCATCCAGGTTGCCCAGCGGGGGGACCATCGACCATGGGTTGGCGACGGCCAGCTGGTTGGCAGAGACTCCAGACAGCGTTGTCATCAGGGGAAACTCCTTTGTGGCGGTCATATTAGCACTCGGTTAGAGGGAGTGCTAAGCCAAGGGTTCCCTTGCATTTCTATCGTTGCGATAGCTTTTGTCGCGATTTGCTGGATATTTGTATGCCATTTGGCGTTTTTCAAGTCCGTGCCGCTTGTCCGAGCAGCCAGTCCTGGAACGCCAGAATGCGCGGGTCCTGGGCGCTGCCTTCCGGGTAGACCAGGTGGTAGGCGTAGCCCGCCGCCATGGGCACGCCGATGTCGAACAGCCGCACCAGCCGGCCCTGGGCGAGGTCGGCGGCGATCATGTCCAGGTCGGCCAGGCCGACCATGCCGCTCTCGGTGACGGCGCGCACCACATCGCTCGAATCGCCGAACCCGATGCAGCGGCTGTCGTCGAAGCCCTCGATGCCGGCGGCGGCCATCCACATCGGCCAGTTCGGCCAGACCATGCCGTCGGTCTTCCAGTCGACGTAGCACAGCGTGTGCTCGAACAGGTCGCGCGGCGTTGCCAGCGGAGGCCCGCTGGCGATCAGCCTGGGGCTGCAGACCGGCACGATCACGGTGTCGAACAGGCGCTGCGAGCGCGTGCCCGCGTCGTGCCCGTTGCCGAAGCGGATCGCCACGTCGATGTCGTCGGCGTCGAAATTCCTCAGGGCATCGGAGATGTCGAAACCCAGTTCCAGCCCCGGGTTCGCGGCCCGGAACTGCGGGAGCCGGGGCAGCAGCCAGTTGGTCGCGAAGCGGGCGCTGGTCGACACGCGCAGCGTCGCCGCCCCGCGCGCCATGCGCCGGGCGCGGCCGGCGGCGCGGCGCAGGGTGTCGAGCGCGTCGGCGGTGGCCTCGAACCACACGGCGCCGGCCGGCGTCAGGCGGATGCTGCGGCTGGTGCGCGTGAACAGCACCAGGCCCAGCTGGTCTTCGATCTCCTTGATCTGGTGACTCACGGCAGCCGGCGTCAGCCCGACTTCTTCGGCGGCCCGCGTGAAGTTCAGGTGCCGCCCGGCAGCCTCGAAGGTGCGCAGGGCGCGGGTGCCGGGGAGGAGTTTGGGGTGCATTGATCTTCAAATGATTTTTGATGATTGCCCAAAAACTATTCGTTTCTCAAAGGGAAGTCAACGCGGGATAGTTCAGGAACTTGATGATCCATTCGCAACGGTCCCCCTCCAGGAGCAACGAAACCATGTCCGCCAGCACCCCTTCTTCTTCCACGTTCGTCGTGCAACGCAACGGCCAGCCCGCACCCGCCGAGGCCCTGGCGTCGCTCGCCTTCGCCGGCCACGCCCATTTCACGGCCATGCAGGTGCGCGGCGGCCGGGTGCGGGGGCTCGACCTCCATCTGGCGCGGCTGCGCTTCGCCTCGCAGACCCTGTTCGGCCAGGCGCTGCCCGACGACGCGGTGCGCGCGCACCTGCGGGCCGCGCTCGCGGCCGGCCCGGCGGACCTGTCGCTGACGGCCACCGTCTACTCCCCGGCCGGCGAGTTCACCGTGGCCGACGCGGTGCCAGAGCTGCTGATCCGCACCGGCCCGCCTTCCAACGGCCCCGCCGGCCCGCTGACCCTGGCCGCGATCGAGCACGAGCGCTTCCTGCCGGCCGTGAAGCACGTCGGCGAAGGCGCCAAGACCCAGCTGCTGCGCCAGGCCGCCGCGCAGGGCTTCGACGACACGGCCTTTCTCGACCGGCACGGCCGGCTCAGTGAGGCATCGATCTGGAACCTGGCTTTCTGGGACGGCCAGGCGGTGGTGTGGCCCGAGGCCGACATCCTCACCGGCACCACGATGGGCATCGTGCGCCGCCAGCTCGATCGCCTCGGCGTCCCGCAGCGCAGCCAGGTGCTGCGGATGGCCGACCTGCCCACGCTGGCCGGCGCCGTGGTCATGAACTCGTGGACGCCCGGCGTGGCGGTGCACCGCATCGGCGACGTGGCGTTGCCGCCGGCACCGGCCTTCCTGGAGTTGCTGCACCGGGCTTACGAGGCCGAGCCGCTCGTGTCGGTGTGATCAGCCCCAGACCGACTGCACCGCCGACGTCAGCGCCACCACCAGCGGGTCGCCGGCACGCTCCGTCGCACTGCTGAAGTACAGCTGCGCATCCACCCGCGCGTGCCCCCACACGACCCAGTCGCCGCGCTCCACACCCGGCACGGCGACTTCTTCGCGCAGCAGCGCGCAGGCGCTGCCGGCGCGCACGAAGGTTTCGAGCGCGCTGGTGTCGTCGCTGCGCATCACGACGTTGGGCGCCAGGCCCTGCTGCTCGAACAGGCCGCGCAGCATCTGGTGCACGTGCGATTCCGCCGTGCCGTCCACCCACGGCAGCCCGGCCAGCACGCGCCAGCCACCGCGCTGCATCTCGGTGGCCAGGCGCGGCGGAAAGGCGATGCGGTAGCAGACCGAGCGCAGCGCGATCCACTGCAGGTCGCGCGGCGGGTGCACGCTGATCGTGAAGGCGCCCGCCAGCCCGCCGCCGCGCACCTGGTCGAGCAGGTGGCCCACGGCGTGGGTGCGCGTGTGCAGCTCCACCAGCGGCAGGCTGCGCTGCACCGCAACGGCCAGGTGGCCGGTGCGCAGGAACTCGGGCGTCTCGCCCGGCAGGCCCAGGTCGATGCGCCCGCCGAGTTCGCCCTGCATGCGCCGCGCCGCACCCTTGAGCTCGCTGGCCGCGCTCAGCAGCGCCTCGGCCTGCGGCAGCAGCCGGTCGCCGGCGCGCGTGAGCGTCATGCGGCCGGCGCCGCGGTCGAACAGGGCCACGCCGAGGCTCGACTCCAGGCCCTTGATCTGCGCGGTGACCGCGGGCTGCGTGACGCACAGCACGTCGGCCGCGCGCGTCACGTTGCCCACGCGTGCCACCGCGACAAAGGCGCGGATCTGGTGCAGTTCCATCGGCGCGCGGCGCGTCAGGCGCCGAACAGGCGCACTTGCGAGGGCTCGATGCCCAGGCTCACCGCGCCGCCGACCGGGAACTTCGACAGCCCCATGTGGTGCGGGTGATCGACTGCCAGGTTCTGGTGGCCCACGCGCACGCGATACCGCGTGAACTCGCCGAGGAATTCGCTGGCCTCCACCGTGCCCGGCACCCACACGTAGCGCGCGTCGTGCGCGGCGTCGGCCACGTCCACGCGCAGCGAGTGCGGGCGAAAGCTGATCTGCAGCGTGTCGGCTTCGGGCGCGTCGGTGGGCAGCGGAAAGTGCAGCTCGCCCACGCCGTCGACGTCCAGCGAGAGCGTGTCGCCGCGGCGCGAGCGCACCTTGCCTTCGAGCAGGTTCATGGTGCCGACGAAGTTGGCGACGAAGGTGTTCACCGGGTAATCGTAGAGCGTGGCCGGCGCGCCGACCTGCTGCACCACGCCCTTGTCGAGCACGGCCATGCGGTCGGCCGTGGTCATGGCTTCTTCCTGGTCGTGCGTGACGAAGATGGTGGTCAGCCCGAGGCGGCGCTGCATCGACAGCAGCTCCTGGCGCATCTGCACGCGCAAGGTCTTGTCGAGGTTGGACAGCGGTTCGTCGAGCAGCAGCACCTGCGGCTCGATGACGATGGTGCGCGCCAGCGCCACGCGCTGCTGCTGGCCACCCGACAGCTGGCTCGGGCGGCGCTGCGCATACGGCAGCAGCCCCACCAGCTCGAGCGCGGCCGTCACCTTTTCCTTGATGACCGCCTTGGGCGCCTTGCGCTCCACCAGCCCGAAGGCCACGTTGTCCCACACGGTCATGTGCGGCCACAGCGCATAGCTCTGGAACACCATGCCGACGTTGCGCTCCCAGGGCGCCTTGTCGCTCACGTCCTTGCCGTCGATCAGCACTTCGCCGTGCTGGTGGCGGTTGAAGCCGGCAATCAGGCGCAGCAGCGTCGACTTGCCCGAGCCCGAAGGCCCGAGCAGGGCGAAGAACTCGCCGGGCTCGATGTCGATGTTGACGTCCTTGAGCACTTCGGTGGTGCCGTAGGCGAGCCGCACGTTGCGGCACTGGACTGGTACTTTTTTCATGGGGAGCCTTGGGTCAGATCTTGGCCGCCGGGGCGGCAGCAATAGGGGCGGGCACGACAGGTGCGGCAGGTGCCGCGATCGGCAGCGGCGGCAGCGCTTCATCGAGCGGCCGGGCCGTGAGCCGCTGGCCGGTGCGCTCGACCACCAGGTGCGACAGGTAGGTGCCCAGCGCCACCACGGCGATCGCCAGCACGCCCAGCGCCGCGCCGGGTCCGCGGCCGGCCACGCTCTGCATGTACAGGTAGATGCCGTAGCTCATCGGCGCCTGCGACTCGGCCGACGACAGCAGGATGGTGGCCGACAGCTCTACCGCCGCCGTGATGAAGCTGGTCACGAAGCCCGCCAGGATGCCGCCCGCCATCAGCGGCACGACCACGCGCTGGATGGTGCGCATCTTGGTCGCGCCCAGGCTCTCGGCCGCCTCTTCGAGCGACACGTGCACCTGCTGCAGCGCGGCCACGCAGGAGCGCAGCGCGTAAGGCAGGCGGCGCACCGCGTAGGCCAGCATGATCACGATCCAGGTGCTGGTCAGCAGCGTGTCGGTGCCAGGCACCGTGACGCCCTTGAACAGGCGCAGGTAGCCGATGGCCAGCACGATGCCCGGCACCGCCAGCGAGGCGGTGGCGATCCAGTCGAGCCACTTGCGCGCGGGCAGCGAGGTGCGCAGCATCAGGTAGGCGATGGTCACGCCCAGAATCACGTCGAGGCCGGCGGCCAGGCCGCAGTACAGCAGCGTGTTCTTCATCATGCCGCCGGCATCGTGGAACACGGTCTCGTAGTGGGCCAGCGTGTAGGCGTCGGGCAGCGGCGAGAAGCTCCACACCTGCGCCAGCGACAGCAGCAGCACGCCCAGGTGCGGGCTCAGCACCACCAGCAGCACCACGAAGATCCAGCCGTAGGCCGCGAAGGTGCCCAGCGGCGACAGCTGGCGCTTGGCGATGCTCGCGCCGCCCTTCTGGATGGTGGAGTAGTCCTTGCCCGCCAGCATGCGCGCCGACAGCGCCATGGCCGTGATCGAGAACACGATCATGATCACGCTGATCACGTAGCCCAGCGGGTCTTCCAGCCCGACCTGCGTGATGCGCAGGTAGGCCTGCGGCGCCAGCATGTTGGTCTGGCCCAGCACCAGCGGCGTGCCCAGGTCGTCGAACACCTTCACGAACACCAGCGAAGCGCCGGCCACGAAGCCCGGCATGGCCAGCGGGAAGATCACGCGCCAGAACAGGCGCCAGCCGGTGCAGCCGAGGTTCAGGGCCGCTTCTTCCATGGCGCCGTCGATGTTGCGCAGCGCCACCGTGAGGTTCATCAGGATGAACGGGAAGTAGTGGATGGCCTCCACGAAGATCACGCCGTTGAGCCCTTCCATGATCGGCAGCGTGATGCCGAAGTACTGGTTGAGCAGCAGGTTCAGCGAGCCCGAGCGGCCGAAGATCAGCTGCATGGCGGCCGCGCCCACGAAGGGCGGCATGATCAGAGGCAGCACGCCCAGCGTCTGGATCAGCATCGCGCCGCGGAACTGGAAGCGCACCGTGAAGTACGACAGCGGCACCGCGATGAGCGCCGCGAACACGGCCGACGCGGTGGCCACGAACAGGCTGTTGAAGAACGACTCGCGCATCAGCCCCTGTTCGAAGAAGGCGCCGAAGTGGCCGAAGGTCAGGCCGCCGTCGGCGTCGACGAAGGCGGTGTAGAAAACCCGGCCGACGGGCAGCACGAGAAACAGCAGCAGAAAGCCGAGCACGAGGGCGCCGGCCAGCCAGGCGCCGGGGCGGACCTGGCTGAAGCGGCGCGGGCGCGAGGTGGCCGGCGCGGTGCCAGCGGTGAGGGTGGTCATCGGTGAGGTGTCCGGTGGCGCTCAGTGGTGGTCAAAGGGGTTCAGCGGGCGCTGGCCAGGGCCTGCTCGGCCAGCGTGCGGGCGCGTTCGTACTGCTCGCGGGCCTGCGTGCTCCAGCGGTCTTCGAGGCCGGTGACCTGCTTGTTCGACGCGGCATCCTTCTTGTTGGCGGTGAACAGCGCCAGGAAGTCCTTGTCGTTCGCCATCGACGCGCCCACCAGTGGCGTGAAGGCCAGGTCGCGCGCCTGCTTGAGCTGCGCCTGGCCCTGCGCGTTGGGCTTCTTGGCGAGTGCGGCGGTGGCCTCGTGGATCGCCTTGGTGGCGGCCTTGAGTTCCTTGTGGCGGAAGGTGATGGTCTGGTCGAACAGCGAGGACACCACGTTGTAGCGGGCTTCCGAAAGGTCGGAGTCGAAGTGCACCTTGGCGCGCTTGGCGATCTCGAACGGGTTCGGGTAGGCGGGCGGCACCTTGCCACCCAGCGCCGACGGCGGCAGCACCGGCAGGCGCGAGATCTTCGGATCGAGCAGCAGCAGCTGGCCTTCGGTCGACACGCTGTAGGCGATGAACTTGCGCGCCTCTTCGGGGTTCTTGCTGCCGCTGATGAGGCCGATGTTGGCCGGCACCACGGCCGTCACGTCGGGGTAGACGAACTCCACCGGGAAGCCCGAGAACTTGCCGGCCAGGCCGAAGAAGTCGATCACCAGGCCGATGCCGAACTGGCCGTTGTTCACGCCGTCGGGCACGCCGAAGCTGCGCTCGGTGATGGCCGCGCTGTTGCCCGAAATCTGCAGCAGCTGGTTCCAGCCCTTGTCCCAGCCTTCGCCCTGCAGCAGCGTCTCGACCGTGAGGTGCGTGGTGCCCGAGCGCGAGGGCGCGCTCATGGCCGCGTGGCCGAAGTACACCGGCTTCATCAGGTCGCTCCACTGCGCGGGCGACGGCAGCTTGTTGGCGGTCATGTAGCGCGTGTTCCACATCAGGCCGTAGCCGGCCAGCGCCTGCCCGAGGTACAGGCCCTGCGGGTTGTTGATGGGGTAGTTGCCGACCTTCTCGGGCACCGCCTTGTTGGCCTGCGCCGCCACGTTCTCGAGCAGCTTCTGCCCGGCCAGCACCTCGAAGGCATCAGGCGCCGAGGCCCAGAAGATGTCGGGCCGCTGGCCCACCGGCAGCTCGCGCACGTACGAGATGCCCTGCACCGTGCTCTTGTTGAGGATCTCCAGCTTGATGCCGGGGTTGGCTTTCTCGAACGCCACCTTGTAGGCCTGCGTCAGTTCCTTGGGAAAGGAGGTGACGACCGTGACGGTGCCGGCATGGGCGGCGCCGCCGAGGCCGGCGGCCAGCAGCGAGAACGAAAGCGCAAGGGTGCGCAGGGTGAGGCGGGAAGGCATGGTGTGTGTCTCCAGGTCGTTGGCGAGGACGCATGCCGCGCGCTTCGTGGCGAGCGCTTGCGGTCATGTCGGTCGGCATCGTGCATGACGTGCCGCGCGGGGGCCAATCAGAAAACGTGATGCGCGCCATCACCCCTCAGGGTTCACCCGAGGGCGGCGCCGCAGGCGGCAGCGAAGAAGGCGCGGGGCGAAAGGCGCCGTTTACCAGCGAATGCCGAGCTTCAGGAACAGCTTCGACAGCACGAACAGCGGACCGACCCAGAGGTACTGGATGTCCTCGAAGAACGAAGGCTTTTTGCCTTCCATCTTGTGGCCGACGAACTGGAAGATCCACGCCACCACGAAGATCGCCGCCGACACCGGCGCCACCGCGGCGCCCATCGCATGCACCGCCACCAGCGCCAGCACCGTGAGCGCCAGCATGGTGACGAGGAAGGCCGGCGAGCGCAGCAGGGCGTAGTACACGAGGCTGGCCGCCACGAAGGCGTAGGCCACCCACGGATGGATCGCGAACAGCAGCCCGACGATGCTCAGCATGATCGCGGGAATGGCCACGAAGTGGATCAGCTCGTTGGTCGGATGGCGGTGGCTCTCCTCGTAGTGGGCGAGCAGGCGGTCGACCTTGCGCTCGCTGGTGGCGAGCGGGGCGGCGGCGGTGTGGGTCATGGCAGGTCTCCGGGGCGCCGTGCGTTGCGGCAAGACGCTCATGGTGCCCACGGTGCGGCACCCTGGCAAGTAGCGCTGTCCCGGTGTCATGACTAAGGGCACTGTCGCCCGGGGCTTGCGCCGCTAAGATCAAATCCGTGGCCTCTTTCGACTCCCCCTCCGCACCCCCGCCGCCCCTCACCGACACCGGTGTGCCTGCCGGCGTGTCCGGCGCGATCCTGGTGGTGGACGACCACGACCTGCTGCGCCTGGGCGTGAGCGCGCTGGTGCAGGCCCAGGCTGCCACCTCGGGTGCGCGCATCTCGGTGTTCGAGGCCGGCAACATCGCCGACGCGCTCGCGCTTTATGCGGCGAACGAGGCGGCCATCGGCCTCGTGCTGCTCGACCTCGCGCTGCCCGACACGCACGGCCTCAGCGGCCTGGCCGAGTTCCGCCTGCGCTTTCCGGCGGCGCGCGTCGTGGTGCTCTCGGGCACCGCCAACAGCACGCTGGCGCAGGGCGCGCTCGCACTCGGTGCCAGCGCCTTCCTGCCGAAGTCCGCCGACCTGAAGGAGATGGTGGGCTTCATCCGCGCCTGCGGCCTGTTCGAGGCCGACGGCACGCCGCAGCAGCCGCTGCCGCCCGCGGTGCTGCCCAAGTCGTTGTCGGGGTATGCGGAGTTCGCGCACGCCAGCGCCTGGCAGGAGCTCACGCCGCGCCAGATGCAGGTGCTGCAGTGGGTGCTCGAAGGCAAGGCGAACAAGGAGATCGCGCACCTGGCCAACCTGAGCGAGGGCACGGTGAAGAACCATGTCTCGACCATCCTCCTGCTGTTCGGCATGCGCTCGCGCGCCCAGCTGATCAGCATGCTGCGTTGAGCGGCGCCACGCTGGCGGGCCGCGGCGATGCCGCCGCCGGCCAGCTGCTGGGCCAGCGCGTGCTGCGCGAGCACGTCGGCTCGGTCTACGACACCTACGGCATCTCCACGCTGACCCACCTGGGCTTCGTGATCGTGTTCGGCTGCATCATCTATTCGCAGCTCAGCGATGCGCGCCTGCTGTTCTGGATGGCGGCGCTGGCGGCGGTCGACATCTACGTCTTCTTCACGCCGCGCTGGACGCCCGACAAGCCGGCCTCCGAGAGCCCGTACTGGGCGCGCAAGATCTCGCGCATGGTCACGCTGGTGAGCATGATCACGGCCGTGGTGCCCTGGTTCATCGTGCCGCACGAGAACCTGCCCATGACCTCGCTGCTGATGGCCGTGATCGTCGGCAGCTGCGCGCGCGCCGCGCAGTCGCTGTGGCCGCTCAAGCCCGCGCTGTTCGGCTACACGCTGCCCATGTCGCTGGGCATGATCATCGCGCTGGCCTGGCAGGGCGACGGCCTGCACCTGTTTTTGGCGGCGGCCGGCTCGGCCTATTTGATGCTCACGCTGCACGCCGGCGTGCGCCAGCACCGGCTGCTGACCGACTCGCTCATGCTGCGCTTCGAGAACGAGGCGCTGGCTGCGCGCCTGGGCGAGCAGATCGCCGCCACCGAGCGCGCCAGCGAAGAAAAGACCCGCTTCCTCGGCGCCGCCAGCCACGACCTGCGCCAGCCGCTGCATGCCATCGCGCTGTTCGGCGCCGCGCTCGAGAACGAGCTGCGCGGCCGTCCCGAGAGCCGCAACGCCGAGCGCCTGATGCGCGCCGTGAACGCGCTGGGCGCGTCGCTCGACACCATGCTCGATGTGTCCCGGCTCGACGCGGGCGTCATCACGCCGGCGCCGCAGCCGGTCGAGCTCGATGCGCTGTTCCTGCCGCTCAACCACACCTTCTCGGCGCAGGCGGAGCAGAAGGAGCTGCAGCTGCGCGTGCGCGCCAGCGGCCTGTGGGTGCGCAGCGATCCGCAGCTGCTGCACCGCATGCTGTCCAACCTGATGGACAACGCGTTGAAGTACACCATGCAGGGCGGCGTGACCGTGACGGCGCGCGACCGCGGCGACACCGTGTGGATCGAGGTGCGCGACACCGGCATCGGCATTGCACCCGAGCAGTCGCACCGCATCTTCGAAGAGTTCTACCAAATCGATAACCCGGGCCGCGACCGTGCGCGCGGCCTGGGCATCGGCCTGTCGATCGTGCGGCGCCTGTCGCGGCTGCTGGGCCACCCGGTGCAGATGCATTCGCGCCCCGGCCGGGGCACGCACTTCCGTGTCGTGCTGCCGACCGTGCCGCCGCAGGTCAGTGCGCTCGTGGGACCGTTCCCGGCCGGCAGCGCCGAACTGTCGGTGCGCCGCCGCGCCGCCACGCTGCCCGGTCGCGTGCTGCTGATGGACGACGAACTCGAGATTCGCGAAGCCATGACCGGCCTGCTGCGCTCGCACGCAATCGACGCACACGCCGTCGCCGATGAGGCTGCCGCGGCCGATGCGCTGCACCAGGCCCGCGCCGAGGGCCGGCCCTTCGGCCTGCTGATGTGCGACTACCGCCTGGCCGACGGCGTCGACGGCCTCGACGTGGGCCTGCGTCTGAGTCGGCACCTGGGCACTGAACTGCCGCTGCTGCTGATCACCGGCGAGACCTCGCCCGACCGCCTGCAGCGCGTGCGCGAGTCGGGCGTGCCGGTGCTGTTCAAGCCCGTGGCACCCGACGCGCTGCTGCAGGCCATGGCCGAGCTCACGCCGGCTCCGTAGCGTTTGGCACACAGCCTGCGGCTGAAAGTGAATACGTTGTAGTTCATTGCGTGCCGATCGATTCGGTTGGGCGCACATGCAATGACTTTTGGCACTGCCGGGCTTTCGCCTCCCGTCGTAATTTCGGGTTTCAGGGAAGCGAAATCAGGGGGTATTGCAGGCGTCGACCACCGGTGCCTTCGCACACGAAGCGCGACGCCGCACAGGCCACACGCAGGGGGAATACAAGGGAGAAACAAGAAAGACAGGGAGCTGACGGCCTCCGGCGAAAGCCGGGGGCCGTTTTTTTTGTCCGAAGCGAAAGGTGGGAGGCGGAAGCCTCAGCCGAGCAAGGCCTGCGCGAACTCGCGGGCGTTGAAGGTCTCGAGGTCTTCGAGCTTTTCGCCCACGCCGATGAAGTACACCGGAATGGGCCGCTCGCGCGCGATGGCGCACAGCACGCCGCCCTTGGCGGTGCCGTCGAGCTTGGTGACGATGAGGCCCGTGAGGCCCAGCGTTTCGTCGAAGGACCTGACCTGCGCGAGCGCGTTCTGGCCGGTGTTGCCGTCGATCACCAGCAGCACCTCGTGCGGCGCGGTGGCGTCGGCCTTGGTGACGACGCGCTTGATCTTCTTCAACTCGTCCATCAGGTGCAGCTGCGTCGGCAGGCGGCCTGCCGTGTCGACCAGCACCACGTCCTTGCCGCGCGCCTTGCCGGCGTTCACGGCGTCGAAGCTCACGGCCGACGGGTCGCCGCCTTCGTTGCTCACGATCTCGACGGTGTTGCGGTCGGCCCAGACCAGCAGCTGCTCGCGCGCCGCCGCGCGGAAGGTGTCGGCCGCGGCCAGCAGCACGGAGGCGCCTTCGGTGGCCAGGTGCTTGGTGAGCTTGCCGATGGAGGTGGTCTTGCCCGCGCCATTGACGCCGGCCACCATGATCACGGTGGGCGTGTACTCGCCGATGACCAGCGGCTTCTCGAGCGGCTTGAGCAGGTCGGTGACGGCATCGGCCAGCAGCAGCTTGACCTGCGCAGCGTCGGTGGCCATCTGGCGCTTGACGCGCACCTTCAGGTCGTCGAGCAGGTACTCGGTGGCCTTGACGCCGGTGTCGGCCATCAAGAGCGCCGATTCGAGTTCTTCATACAGCGCGTCGTCGATCTGCGCATTGACGAACACGGCCTGGATGCCGGTGCCGGTCTTGCGCAGGCCGGTCTTGAGCTTGTCGAACCAGCTCTTGCGCTCGGTGGCGATGGCGGGTGGCTCGACGACGGCGATGGGAGCGGGAGGCGGTGCGGGCACGGGCGCCGGAGGGGGCGGCGGTGCAATGACGGGTGCAGGTGCAGGTGCAGGAACGGGCACTGGCGCAGGGATCGGCGCCGGTGCGGCGACCGGAACCGGCGCTGGCGTCGGTGCAGGCACAGGGGAGGGCGCTGGCGCCACCACAGGTGTGACCTCTGCAGCCGGAGCAACCTCCGGCGCGACAGGCGCCGGCTCGGGAGCTGGGGCAGGCACGGGTGCGGGCGGCGGCGCAGGAACGGGTGCAGGCGCTTCCGCCGCAGGCTTCGACCCGAACCAGCTCGACGGCGAGAACACCGAGCGTGCCGGTGCGGGTTCCGCGGCCGGGGGCGGCGCGGGTTCGGTGGTCGGCGGCGGGGCCGGTGTCACCGGGGCATCGGCAGGTGGTTTTTTCTTGAAGAAACTGAACATCGGGAGCTTTTTACAATCCGACCCATTCTATGAAACACCTCTCGCCACGCCGCGCTGCGTCTGGTGCGGTGCTGGCCCTGGCGCTTTCTGCGCTGTGGACCGTGCCCGCGCAGGCCCAGTCCACCCCCGCTCCCGCTGCGTCGGCCTCCGCCGCCGCAGCTCCGGGCCCCCAGCAATTCACCCTCGCCAACGGCATGACCGTGATCGTGCAGCCCGACCGGCGCTCGCCGACCGCGGTGCAGATGGTCTGGGTGCGGGTCGGCTCCATGGACGAGGTCGACGGCACCTCGGGCGTGGCGCACGTGCTGGAGCACATGCTGTTCAAGGGCACGAAGAGCGTGCCGGCCGGCGAGTTCTCGCGCCGCGTGGCGGCGCTGGGCGGGCAGGAAAACGCCTTCACCATGCGCGATGCCACGGGCTACTACCAGCAGATCCCGGTCGGCAGCCTCGAACAGGTGATGAAGCTCGAATCGGACCGCTTCGCCAACAACCAGTGGCCCGACGACGAGTTCAAGCGCGAGATCGAGGTGGTCAAGGAAGAGCGCCGTCTGCGCACCGACGACCAGCCGCGCGCCCTGCTCGGCGAGCAGCAGAATGCGGCCGTCTTCACCTCGTCGCCGTACCGCCGCCCCGTGGTGGGCTGGATGAGCGACCTCGAATCGATGACGCCCGCCGACGCGCGCGCCTTCTTCCAGCGCTGGTACGTGCCCGCCAACGCCGTGCTCGTGGTGGCCGGCGATGTCGACGTGGCGCGCGTGCGCGCGCTGGCCGAGAAGTACTACGGCAGCATCCCCGCGCGCGCCGTGCCGGAGCGCAAGCCGCGCACCGAGCCCACGCAGCGCGGCATCCGCCGCCTCGAATTCAAGGCCCCCGCCGAGCAGGCGTATGTGTCGCTCGCCTTCCGCGTGCCGCAGCTCACCAACCTCGACGACGCCAACAGCGACGCCTGGGCGCTGGTGGTGCTCTCGGCCGTGCTCGACGGCTACGCCGGTGCGCGGCTCGACCGCGCGCTCACGCAAGGCCCCGGCCGCGTGGCCGATTCGGCCGGCGCGTATGCGGGCTTCGTCGGTCGCGGTCCGCAGCTCTTCATGCTCGACGGCGTGCCGGCGGCCGGCAAGACCGCCGAGACGGTCGAAGCTGCACTGCGTGCCCAGGTGGCGCGCGTGGCGAAAGACGGTGTCGGCGAGGCCGAGCTGGCCCGCGTCAAGACGCAGTGGGTGGCGAGCGAAACCTACAAGCGCGATTCGGTGATGGCGCAGGCGCGCGAACTCGGCAGCAACTGGATTCAGGGCCTGCCGCTGGACGCCAGCGAGCGCATCGTCGCCCGGCTGCAGGCCGTGACGGCGGCGCAGGTGCAGGCGGTGGCCGCCAAGTACTTCGGCGATGACCAGCTCACGGTCGCCACGCTGCGGCCCCTGCCGCCCGAACCCAAGCGCGGCCGCGGCTTCGCCGCCCCCGCTGGCGAGATGCGCTGAAAGGCACCGGATTCCCTCCATGAAGAACCTCAAGAAATTTGCAAGCACCGCCCTCCTGGCGGGCATCACCGCGCTGTTCGGCATGGGCAGTGCGCAGGCCGCGCTGCCCATCGAGCACTGGACGCTGGCCAACGGCGCCAAGGTGTACCTGGTGTCGACCAACGCGCTGCCGATCGTCGACGTGCAGATCGACTTCGACGCCGGCAGCCGGCGCGACCCGGCGGCGCAGGCCGGGCTGGCCAGCACCAGCGCCGCAATGGTCGAGAAGGGCGTGCGTGCCGGCCGCAACGGCGAGCCCGCGCTCGACCAGAACGCGCTGGGCGAGGCCTGGGCCGATCTGGGCGCCAGCTTCGACGTGAGCGCCGGCACCGACCGGACCAGCTACACGCTGCGCACGCTGTCCGACCCGGCGCTGCTGACCAAGTCCGTGGCCCTGGCCGCGCGCGAGATCGGTGAGCCCTCGTTCCCCGACGACATCTGGCCGCGCGAACGCGAGCGCATCAACGCCGCCATCAAGGAAGCCAACACCAAGCCCGCAACCGTGGTCGGCCGCGCCTTCGCGCAGGCCGTGTACGGCACGCATCCCTACGGCCAGGAAGTGACCGAAGAGACGCTGGCGCGCATCGACACGGCCGCCATGCGTCAGCGCTACGAGCAGCTGATCCTGCCGTGCCGCGCCAAGCTCAGCATCGTGGGCGCGGTCACGCGCGCCGAGGCCGAGGCGCTCGCGACCACGCTGCTGTCGCGCCTGCCCAGCCCTGCGGCCTGCGCACCGCTGCCGGCCATCGCGCCGGTGGTGGCGCTTACGGCGCCGAAGGACGAGCGCATTCCCTTCGACTCGGCGCAGGCCCACGTCTTCATCGGCCAGCCCGGCTACCCGCGCCAGGACCCGGACCACTTCGCGCTCACGCTCGGCAACTACGTACTCGGCGGCGGTGGCTTTGTCTCGCGGCTGACCGAAGAGGTGCGCGAGAAGCGCGGCCTGGCCTACAGCGTGTACAGCGGCTTTGCGCCGGGGCTCGACGCGGGCGCCTTCCGCATCGGCTTCCAGACCCGGCCCGACCAGGCCGACGCGGCGACCAAGGTCTCGCGCGAGGTGCTCGCGAAGTTCGTGGCCGAAGGCCCGACCGAGAAGGAACTGAAGGCCGCGAAGGACAACCTGATCGGCGGCTTCCCGCTGCTGCTGGACAGCAATCGCAAGCTGATCGGCAACGTCGCCAACATCGCCTGGTACGGCCTGCCGCTGGACTACCTCGACACCTGGACCGCGCGCATGAACGCGGTCACGGCCGCCGACATCCAGGCCGCGTTCGGCCGCAAGCTGCAACCGCAGCGCATGGTGACGGTGGTGGTGGGCGGCAAGCCGGCCGCTCCGTAAGAAGGCTCAGGCCAGCGCGTGCGGCCCGCTGCGCGCGGCGGCGCGCACCGCGGCGCCGAGCTGTTCCAACAGGCGGGGCGCTGCGCGCGCCTGCTGCCAGTACAGCGGCACCGGCAGCGTCGCGCCGGGCACCAGTTCGACCAGCGTGCCGTCGCGCAAGGCGTCGGCCACCATGCTGGTCGGGTGCATGCCCCAGCCCATGCCGCGGCAGGCCGCCTCGACGAAGGCAGCGGGCGAGGGCACCCAGTGGCGCGGCGTTTCCATGTTGCGATGGCAGATGCGGCGCACCCAGCGCGCCTGCAGCCGGTCCTTGCGGTCGAACACCAGGTTCGGCGCAGCGGCCAGCGTGCGCGCCCCAACGCCCTTGGCGAAATACCGTTCCACAAAATCGGGGCTCGCGGCGGCCACGTAGTGCACCGTGCCCAGCGCTTCACTGTTGCAGCCGGTGACCGGCTGGGCCAGCGCGGTCACGGCTGCGAGCACCGCGCCACTGCGCAGCCGCTCGGCCGTGTGGTCCTGGTCGTCGGCCGTGAGGTCGAGCAGGGCGTCGGGTGCCTGCGCGGCAAAGGCCGCGGCCCCCGCCATGAACCAGGTCGCGAGGCTGTCGGCGTTGACGGCCACCCGCACCGTGACCCGCTCGTGCGCCTCGCCGCTGCCCATGCCGAGCGCGGGCAGGGCCTCGCGCAGCTCGTGCTCCAGCATGCCCACGCGCTCGACGTGCCGGCACAGCTGCAGGCCGGCCTCGGTCGCCACGCAGGGCTGGCCGCGCACCAGCAGCGCGCCGCCGGTGCGCTCCTCGAGCAGCTTCACGCGCTGCGACACCGCCGAGGGCGTGACGTGCAGCGCGCGGGCGGCGCGCTCGAAACTGCCTTCGCGCACCACGGCGGCAAGGGCGTGCAGGGCGGCGTAGTCGAGCATCGTGGAGAATGAAGTAAAACTGAATTGAAGTTAGAAAGTTTAGTTTGATTTAAGGTGATGCGGGCGGCAAGCTCGGGCCATGACCGCCGTCCACACGTCCACCGCTTTCCTCAACGGGCTCTTCATGAGCCTGGTGCTCATCGTCGCCATCGGTGCCCAGAACGCGTACGTGCTGCGCCAGGGTTTGCGTCGCGAGCATGTGAGCGCGGTGGTGTTGTTCTGCGCCGTCTGCGACGCGGTGCTGGTCGCCGCGGGCGTGGCCGGCATGGCGCAGGCGCTGAAGGGCCGGCCGATGCTGGCGACGCTGCTCGCGGGTTTCGGCGCGGCCTTTCTCTGCGGCTACGGCCTGCGCGCGCTGTGGCGCTCGCGGCAGCCGGGCGCGCTGCAGACGGTGTCGCAGGGCGCCTCGCGCTCGCGCGCCGCGGTGGTCGCGCAGGCCGCCGGCTTCACGTTGCTGAACCCGCACGTCTACCTGGACACCGTGCTGCTCGTGGGCAGCGCCGGGGCGCAGTACCCGGGTGCGCTCAAGCTCTGGTTCGTGGCGGGCGCGTCGCTGGCCAGCGTGCTGTGGTTCACCGCGCTGGGCTTCGGCGCGCGGCTGCTGGCGCCGGTGTTCGCACGCCCGCGCGCCTGGCAGATGCTCGATGCGCTCATCGGCGGCACCATGCTCGTGCTGGCGGCCTTGCTGGCCCGTCGTGCGTTCATGGGCTACTGAGTGAAGTGGGGCCAGCTGCGGCGTTAAGCTCGCCGCATGCCCCAGAAGCCCACAAAAAAGAACGCCGCCGCGCCTGCCTCGCGCGCCCCCGCCGCCAAGCGCCCGTCGCGGCCCAACGAGGTCCGCATCATTGGCGGCGAGTGGAAACGCACCCGCCTCGCCGTGGCCGACAAGCCCGGCTTGCGTCCCACGCCCGACCGTGTGCGCGAAACGCTGTTCAACTGGCTCGCGAGCCTCGCGGGCGTGGGCGGCGGTGCGCTGCCGGGCTGGCACTGCATCGACGCCTTCGCGGGCACCGGCGCGCTTGGCCTCGAAGCCGCCTCGCGCGGCGCGGCCAACGTGCTGCTGTGCGAGCAGGACGGCGCGCTGGTCGCCCAGCTGGAGGCCGCCAAGACCAAGCTCTCGGCCAAGGCCGTGCGCGTGGAACGCGGCAACGGCGTCACCGCGCTCGAACGCGCGGCGGCGGGCAGCCTGCAGGCGGTGTTTCTCGATCCGCCCTTCGAGACCGTCGCGCTGTACGAGCCGGCCCTGCGCGCCGCCGCGCGTGCGCTGCATGCCGACGGCGCGATCTACCTGGAGGCGCCGCGCCGCTGGGCCGCCGAAGAACTCGCCGCGCTCGGCCTCGTGGAATTCCGCTACCTGAAGGCCGGCGCCGTGCATGCCCATCTGCTGCGGCGCGCCGTGTCCGTGCCTGCATAATCCGCCGGACAAGCCGCACCGGCAGCATGAGGAAGAACCAACCATGGCCAGCAACGTGATCGCGGTTTATCCCGGCACTTTCGACCCCATCACCCTCGGTCACGAGGACGTGGTGCGGCGTGCAACCCAACTCTTCTCCAAGGTGATCGTCGCCGTCGCGGCGGGCCACCACAAGAAGGCGCTGTTCACGCTCTCCGAGCGCATGGACATGGCCCGCGAGGCGGTGAAGCCCTACAGCGACCAGGTGACGGTCGAGAGCTTCTCGGGCCTGCTGCGTGACTTCGTCGTTGCGCGCGGCGGCAAGGCCATGGTGCGCGGCCTGCGCGCCGTGACCGACTTCGACTACGAGTTCCAGCTCGCCGGCATGAACCGCTCGCTGATGCCCGACGTCGAGACCGTGTTCCTCACGCCGAGCGACAAGTACCAGTTCATCTCCAGCACCTTCGTGCGCGAGATCGCCATGCTCGGCGGCGAGGTCAACAAGTTCGTCTCGCCGAACGTCGAGCAGCAGCTCACTGCCAAGGTTCGCAGCCTGGGCAGAGAATGACCCGCACCCAGGCTTCGCGCTGAGGTGAGCGACACCCCCTTGCCCCGCCTGCATCCGCTGGGCGATGCGGCGCTGGTGTGCGACCTGCCCGCGCCCGCCACGCTGGCGCAGCAGCAGCGCATCTGGGCGCTGGCCGCCGAGGTGCTGGCCTGGCCCGGCGTCGGCGAGGCGCTGCCGGGCATGAACAACCTCACGCTGACCTTCGACCCGACCGCCGTGGCGTTCGAGGAACTCGCGGCGCGCGTGCTTCAGGCCTGGCCGGGGCTTGCGGCCCACGCCGCCGAAGGGCGACGCATCGAGATTCCCGTGGCCTACGGCGGCGAGCACGGTCCCGACCTCGCCGACGTGGCGGCCCACACCGGGCTGTCGGCGGCCGAGGTGGTGCGCCGCCACAGCGGCGGCGACTACGTGGTCTACCTGCTCGGCTTTTTGCCGGGCTTTGCCTTCATGGGTGGGCTGTCGCCCGAACTCGCGACACCGCGCCGCGCCGAACCGCGCACCGCCGTGCCGGCGCGCTCGGTCGGCATCGGCGGCGAGCAGACCGGCATCTACCCGCTGGTGTCGCCGGGCGGCTGGCAGCTCATCGGCCGCACGCCGCTCGAGCTGTTCGACCCGTCGGCCGAGTCGCCCACGCTGCTGCGCCCCGGCGACCGCGTGCGCTTCGTCGTCGAAAGCCTGCAGCCATGATCCTCGTGCGCAAACCCGGCGTGCATGCCTCGGTGCAGGACCTCGGCCGGCCCGGCCTGCGCCAGCTCGGCATCTGCCCGGGCGGCGCGCTCGACATGCTCGCGCTCACGCTGGCGAACCGGCTGGCCGGCAACGCCGACGCGGCGGCCGGCATCGAATTCACCATGGGCGGCTGCGAGCTGCAGTTCGAGACCGACACCCGCATCGCGCTCACCGGCGACGACTTCGGCGCCACGCTCGACGGCGTGCCGCTGTGGCCCTGCTGGAGCGTGCCCGTGCGCGCCGGCCAGACGCTGCGGCTCGCCGGCGCCAACGCGCCCGGCACGCCGAAGGCCGGCCTGCGCAGCTGGCTTGCGGTGGCGGGCGGCATCGACGTCGCACCCATGCTCGGCTCGCGCAGCACCGACCTCAAGGCCGGCTTCGGCGGCCATGAAGGCCGTGCGCTGCGCAAGGGCGACCGGCTCGCGCTGGGCGCTTCGCGCCTCGATGCCGACCAAAGTGCGCGCCGTCCTTTCGGCTTGCGCGCGCCCGACTGGGGCACGGCCGAGGCCGATGGCGCGCTTGCGCTGCGCGTGCTGCCCGGCCCCGAGTTCGACCTGTTCACACCCGACGCGCAGGCGCTGCTGTGGAACGAGCGCTGGCGCATCACGCCGCAGAGCAACCGCATGGGCAGCCGGCTTGCCGGCGCCGAGCTGCAGCGCAAGGCGGCCGGCGACATGCTGTCCTCGGGCGTGATCCCCGGCACGGTCCAGGTGCCGCCCTCGGGCCAGCCGATCATCCTCATGGGCGACGCGCAGACCACCGGCGGCTACCCGCGCATCGGCGTGGTGATCCGCGCCGACTTGTGGAAGCTCGCGCAGGCGCCGCTCGGCGGCCGGTTGCGGCTGGTGCGCACCGACCTGTCGCATGCGCTTGCGGCCTGGGCCGGGCAGCAGCGCTACCTGGCGCAGGTGGCGCAAGGGCTCGCCGCTGCGGGCTGGCCCGGCGCGGCTTAGGGCCTGCTCACGCTATTTCTGGCGTCGCGTTGGCCGGCAAAGGGGCTGGCTGCAAGGCGCGCGTGCGCAGCAAGGCTTCTGCCTTGCAAGCGCGGGCAACGCCGCAGACGGCCCCTTTGCCGGCCAACCCGGAGGGAAGGTCTGCCACAGCGGGCCACTCGGCGTTGCGCTCCTTGCGTGTGCGCATGCACACGCGGCGTCACGCGCCTTGATTGGCCCGCTGTGGCAGACCTTCGCGACGCCAGAAATAGCGTGAGCAGGCCCTAGACTGTCGGTTCGCGCAGGTCGTTTTCGCACCTGCCCCACGAGACGGAGAACATCCCATGCAGATCGACCTGAACGCCGACCTCGGCGAAGGCGCCGGCAGCGACGAAGCGCTGCTCGGCCTCGTGAGTTCCGCCAACATCGCCTGCGGCTGGCACGCGGGCGACGCCAAGACGATGCAGCAGTGCGTGCGCTGGGCCATGGCCCACGGCGTGGCGATCGGCGCGCACCCGAGCTTTCCCGACCGCGAGAACTTCGGCCGCAGCACCATGCACCTGCCGCCCGAGGAGATCGTGGCGAACGTGCTCTACCAGGTCGGCGCGCTGGCCGCGATCGTCAAGGCCGAGGGCGGCCGGCTCTCGCACGTGAAGCCGCACGGCCAGCTCTACAACCAGGCGGTGAAAGAGCCCGAACTCGCCGAGGCGCTGTGCGAGGCGGTGCGCCGCTTCGACCCTTCACTCAAGTTCTTCGGCCTGGCCGGCAGCAACATGATCGACGCGGCCCGCCGCGCCGGCCTGCAGCCCGTCGAAGAGGTGTTCGCCGACCGCGGCTACATGCCCGACGGCAGCCTCGTGCCGCGCAGCCAGCCCGGCGCGCTCATCGAGAGCGAAGAACAGTCGCTGGCGCAGACGCTGTCGCTGGTGCGCGACCACCGCGTGGTCGCCATCGACGGCAGCACCGTGGCAGTCAATGCCCAGAGCGTGTGCCTGCACGGTGACGGCGCGCATGCGCTGGCCTTCGCGCGGCGCATCCGCGAGCGCTTGCAGCAGGAAGGCATCGCCGTCCGCGCGATGGCTTGAACGCGATGCCGGCGAAGCGCGCTTCTCCCAGCGTTTTGTTGACGGGCTTCGAGCCCTTCGAGCAGGAGCTGCTCAATCCGTCATGGGAAGCGGTGCGCTCGCTCGACGGCTGGACGTGCGGCCGCGCCACGGTGCATGCGCGCCTGGTGCCCTGCATCTTCGGCGAGGCGCTCGACGCGCTCGACCGCGCGATGGACGAGCTCCAGCCGACGCTGGTGATCTGCATCGGCCAAGCGGGCGGCCGCGCCGAGTTCACGCCCGAGCGCATCGCCATCAACGTCGACGACGCCCGCGTGCCCGACAACCTCGGCCGCCAGCCAATCGACGTGCCGGTGGTGCCCGGCGCGCCCGTCGCCTACTTCTCAAGCTTGCCCGTGAAGGCCATCGTGCGCGAACTGCGCGCGGGCGGCGTGCCGGCCTCGGTGTCGAACAGCGCGGGCACCTTCGTGTGCAACCACCTCTTCTACGGGCTGATGCACCGCATCGCGACGCAGGCGATGGCGAAGGGCGTGCGCGGCGGCTTCATCCACATTCCCTACCTGCCGGCACAGGCGGCGCGCTTTCCGGGCGCGCCGAGCATGGCGCTCGAGACGCTGGTCGAGGCGTTGCGCATCACCGTGAAGACCGCGCTGGCTGTGAAGCAGGACGTCGCGGAAACCGGCGGCCAGTTGCACTGACCGGGGCTCTCAAGCGTTCGGGAAGTGCTTGCCCAGCCAGGCGTTGAGCGCCGTGTTGACGAACGCAGGCTTCTCCATCGTCAGCATGTGGCCGCACTGCGGCACCCACACCACCTCGGCGCGCGGCAGCAGCGCCGCCATCTCGCGGGTGCATTCGGGCGGCGCGAGGCGGTCGTCGTCGCCGCACATCAGCAGCACCGGTACGCGCAGCAAGGCCAGGTGTGTGCGCGCGTCGGGTCGGCGCATCACGGCGTGGTTCTGGCGGATGAGCTGGGCCGCGCCGGCGCCGAGCACGATGTCGAGGTAGCGTTGCACCAGCGCGGGGTTGGCGGCCTGCGCGGCATGGAAGGCGAAGGCGACGTTGGGCTCGATGATCTCGCGCACCTCGCCGCGCTCGAACCACTCGATGGCGCCTTCGCGCAGCGTGAACATGTCGGGCGTCTCGGGCCGCGCGCTGGTGCCCAGCAGCATCAGCCCGGCGATGCGCTCGGGCGCCTGGCGTGCCGCCTCCATCGCGACCATGCCGCCCATCGACGCGCCGCACAGCACCAGCGGGCCGTCGTGTTCGCGCAGCACGGCGCTGGCCATGCCTTCGATGGTGTCGTGGCGCGTCTGGACATCGCTCACGCGGGCGCCGAAGGCGGCGGGCAGGGCGGGCAACTGGGCCTCCCAGAGGCGTTCGTCGCAGGCAAGGCCGGGCAGCAGGACAAGATGAGGCATGGGCTGATTCTGCGCGATCGGACGGCGTGTACGAGGTGGCCGTCGTGCAACAGCGGGTTGGCACGAAGCCGCCATGTCATGCACTCGGGGGACAATGCATGCAATGTCCACCAGCACCCCCGACTCCGCCTCCACCGACCTCATCCTGATCCGCCACGGCGAGACCGCCTGGAACCGCGAACTGCGCTTCCAGGGCCACGCGGACGTCCCGCTCAACGACATCGGCCACGAGCAGGCGCGCCGCCTCGGCCTGCGGCTGGCGGGCGAGACGGCACAGCACCTCATCAGCAGCGACCTCATGCGCGCCCAGCAGACTGCGGCGCCCGCGGCGCAGCAGCTCGCGCTGCAGGTGGTCACCTCGGCGGCGCTGCGCGAGCAGCACTTCGGCGTGGTCGAGGGCATGCGGGCCGACGAGATCCAGAGCCAGCATCCGCGCGCCTGGGAAGAGTGGCTGGAGTTCCGCGAAGACCACGCCATGCCGCAGGGCGAGAGCGCGCGCGAGTTCCATGCGCGCGTGATCGGCGCGCTCGGCACCGTTGCAGCCGCGCACCGCGGCCAGCGCCTGATCGTCGTCACGCACGGCGGCGTGCTCGACATGGTGTGGCGCACCGCGCGCGGCCTGAGCCTCAGCGGCCCGCGCCAGAGCGAGATTCCGAATGCGGGCTTCAACCGCATCCGCATCGCCGACCCGGCCGCGCCGGACGCCATCGAGATCGTCGAGTGGGCCGACACGCGCCACCTCGCCGACCTGCCGCCGCAGCCGACCTACGACCAGCGGCGGCACCTGAAGAAAGACTGAGCCCGGCGCTCAGCGCCTCGCGAGCTGCCCGAGTCCCAGCCGCGCGTAGACCGCGTCCGCCTGCCGCCGCAGCCGCAGCGATTCGGGCTGGCCGTTGAGCTGCTGCTGCAGCAGGCCTTGTGAGCCTGCAAGCGCCGCCTCGGTGCCGGTGCGCACCAGCGCGTCGAGATAGAGCTGCTCGAACAGGTCGCGCTGCGCATGGCTGCCGCCGATCTCGATCATGCGCGGCAGCGCCACACCCAGGCCCTCGACCGCGCCCGCGACATCGCCGCGCGCATGGGCCACGAGGCCGCGCGCGGCCGGCACGCACACGCGCTGCCAGGCGGCGCGCGTGGACGCCGGGGCGACGGGCGCGAAGGCCTCGATGTTGTGCAGCAGCACCTCGGCCTCGGGCCTACCGGCGCGCGCCAGGCCATAGAGGTACTGCAGGTCGAGAAAGGGCAGCACATGGTCGGCCTGGCGCTGCCGCAGGTGGTCGGCCACGTCGTCCCAGCGCGCACCGACGTCGATGCCCGCGAGCTCGAGCCGCGCGAGCAGCGACACGGCGCCGATCTGGTCCTGCGAGTAGTCCTTCACCACGCCCCAGGCGTGTTCGTCGTACACGGCGAGCGCTTCGGCGTCGCGGCCCAGGTCGATGAGGAACAGCGCCACGTGCCACCAGTTGTGCGTGACCATGAAGGAGTTGAGCCCGGTCCAGGTGTCGCTCACGCTGTGCATGAACGCCAGCCCCTCGGTCAGCCGGCCTTCGGTGAGCATCACGTGCGCCAGCGCATGGTGCGCCCATGGCTCCTTGCGGCACAGGCCGATCGCACGGCGTGCGCTGGCCTCGGCCTCGCGCAGCAGGTGGCATTGCTCGTAGCCGAAGGCCGCCATGCCGTGCACGTAGGGCACCTCGGCCGCGGCTGGCAGCGCCGCGAGCGCTAGCCGCAGCATGCCAGGGCAGTCGCCAGTGTTGAAGCAGTGGTACTGGCCCAGCTTGACCGACACCAGGTCGCGCGGATGCTCGAGCGCCTGCTCGGCATGCAGCGCGATGGCGCGTGCGATGTCGCCGTCGGCCCAGGCCTGGACGGCGGCGATGTAGCGCTGCTCGCGCGGTGTGGCGCGCGCAGCGCCGGCGCGGGCCTTGTCGAGGAAGGGCCGCGCATTGGCGGCAGCCTCGCGCGATTCGGCGAACAGGTGCAGCGTCGCGCAGTAGGCCTGAACGATGGGGCTGGCATCGCTGTCGGCCAGCGCCAGCAGGTTCACGGCGCGCGCCTCGGTCGAAATGAAGCCCATGACGAAGTCGTCGACCAACGCGAGGCTGGCGGCGTCGTCGAGCGTGAGCGGATTGCCGAGGCTGTCGGCGGCGAGCGGGGTTCCGTGGGAGGGCATGGCGGCATGGTGCCACGCCCCCTCGGCGTCTTTCAAGTCCCTGTGAGACGCCTTAGACGCCCGCTTGCTGGTGGCGGTACTCCTGCGTCTTGCCGCCGTAGCCGTAGGCCGCGCCGCGCGCATCGATCACGTGGATGTACGAGACCTCGTGCAGGTGGGGCCGCAGCGCCGCCATGGCCGCGTACACCTCGCGCAGGTAGCGCGCCTTCTCGGCCTTGGTGTTGGTCTCGTCGGTCACGCTGATGTCCAGGTGGAAGGCCGACTTGCCGAGTTCGGCCAGCGACTGCCCGCCGATGAACCAGCTGTCGGCGGCGATGTACTGCACCGTGACGGCGATGACCGGCAGCGCCTTGCCGAGCACGCTCTGCGTGAGCTCGGCGACCGTGTCGACGGTCTTGCGGGTGAGGGCGGCGTCAGGTTGGCCGGAGAGGTGGACGACGATGTGGGGCATGGTGAACTCCTTTTTGGGGGGTGAAGAACGGGTGGTCGATGGGGTGATTGTGGGCACGGCCTCATCATCGGAAAAGCGGGAAGATATGATGGAATCCATCGGATCAGCGAATGGATAGGCAGACACCATGCAAGGCTTCGACCTCGAACAGTTGCGCACCCTGGTGGCGGTGGCCGACGCCGGCAGCCTCACGGCCGCGGCGCCGCGCGTGTACCTGTCGCAGTCCTCGGTGAGCGAGCAGATCCGCAAGCTCGAGGAGCGCGCCGGCCAGTCGCTGCTGACCCGCAGCAAGGCCGGCGTGGTGCCCACCGAGGCGGGCACGCGGTTGCTGGGCCATGCGCGGCGCCTCCTCGCGCTGAGCGACGAGGCCTTTCGCGACCTGCGCGGCGAAACCCTGCAGGGCGAGCTGCGGCTGGCCGTGACCGACTACTTTCGCCCCGGCGACCTCACCCGTCTGCTGGGCCGGCTCGGCGAGCGCTATCCGCAGGTGCGGCTGCACGTGACCATCCTGAAGAGCGACGCGCTGCGCGCTGCCTATGCGCACGGCGACTTCGACGTGGGGCTGGCGATGAACATCGCGGGCGCCAATGCAGCAGCGGCCG
The DNA here is from genome assembly GCF_002754375.1 of Variovorax sp. 54. Classification (NCBI taxonomy): domain Bacteria; kingdom Pseudomonadati; phylum Pseudomonadota; class Betaproteobacteria; order Burkholderiales; family Comamonadaceae; genus Variovorax; species Variovorax sp. 54. The sequence continues at coordinate 2,150,879 of NZ_PEFF01000001.1, read as the reverse complement.
GCAGTGGTGCGGTGCTGCGGCGCGAATCGCTGGCGTGGCTCGGTGCGGCCGGCCTGCGCGTGGTGCGCGGCGAGCCGGTGCGGCTGCTGGCGCTGCCCGACACCTGCTCGTTGCACCAGTTCACCGTGGCCCTGCTGCGCCGTCGTCGCGTGCCCTACGTGCTGGCGCACGTGGCGTCAGGCGTGGCGGGTCTTCAGTCGGCTCTGGCGGCAGGCCTAGGCGTGGCTTGCCTCAACGAATCGGCGATCGGTGATGGCATCGCGCGGCTGGCCACGCCACATGGGCTTCCGGCGCTGCCTCGCGTGGCGTTCCAGTGGCTGCCCGCGCGGCGGGGCGAAACCGCGTTCGTGACGCGGGCGCGGGAGATGCTGTCGTCGCAGCTGGCCTGAAGAGCTTCAGGCCAAGCGCGCTCAGACCAGCGGCCAGGGCCGCTGCACTTCCCGTATCTGCTCGAACGCGCGCGCCACGCGCAGCACGCCGAGATCATCGAAGCGCTGTCCCGCAATTTGCAGCCCGATCGGCAGACCACCCGCCGAGTACCCGCAGTTCACCGACGCGGCCGGCTGCTCCGACATGTTGAACGGCACGGTGAAGCCGATGTGCTCCAGCGGCCGCAGCGGGTCGTTGGTGGGCGAGGGCGCCTCGGCTGCCGCGGGCATGTTGGGCGACACCGGCGAGATCACGTAGTCGAAGCGGGCGCAGGCGTTCACCGTGGTGACGCGCGTCGCATGGAACTGGCTGAAGCTGCGGAACACATGCTCGCCGCTGAACTCGGCAGCGCTCTCGGCCCATTCGCGGATGTAGGGCAGCACCTTGGCGCGCTGGTCGGGGCGCAGGGCCTTCATGTCCACGAGCGAGCGCATGCGCCACAGGTGGTCCATGCCGTCGAGCAGGGCCTGCGACATGAAGGGCTGCATCGGCTCGACCGTGGCGCCGGCCTTTTCGAACAGGCGCGCGGCCAGCTCGACCGCGGCCTGGATCTCGGGTTCGACCGCGAGGCCGCAGCCGGCGTCGAGCAGCAGCCCGATGCGCAGGCCGCGCAGGTGGTCGGGCGCGACGTCGAACGCGGCCCAGTCGATGTCCTGCGCGGGCAGGCTCATGCTGTCGCGCGCATCGGGCCGGGCCAGCGCCTGCATCATGAGCGCGGCGTCGCCGACGGTGCGCGTCATGGGGCCGGCAGCGCGGCCCATGTAGGGCGGATCGATCGGGATGCGCCCCAGGCTGGGCTTGAGCGTGAAGATGCCGCACCAGCTGGCGGGCAGCCGCAGCGAGCCGCCGATGTCGGTGCCCAGGTGCAGCGGGCCGTAGCCCGCGGCCGCGGCGGCACCGGCGCCGGCGCTGGAACCGCCCGGCGTGCGGCTCAGGTCCCAGGGGTTGCGCGCGAGCGTGTGAAAGCTCGACAGCCCCGACGACAACATGCCGTAGTCGGGCATGGTGGTCTTGCTGACGATGACGGCGCCGGCTTCCTTCAGGCGCGCGGCCGGCGGGGCGTCGGCGGCGGCGGGCATGAGGTCGACGGCGGCCGTGCCCGCGGGCAGCGGGTCGCCGCGCGTGGCGATGTTTTCCTTGATGGTGGTCGGCACGCCGTCGAGCGGACCGCGCGCATCGCCGCGCTGCCAGCGCTGCTCCGAGGCACGCGCCTGCTCCAGCGCAGCCTCGGGCCGGAACAGCCACGTGGCCTGCAGCCGGGGCTCGCAGTGCTCGATGCGCGCGATGACGGCGCGCGTCACCTCGACCGGCGACAAGCGCTTCTCGCGGTAGGCCGCGGACAGCTCCTGCGCCGACAGGTCGCTCAACGAAGGCAGGGAGGGGTCAGACACTGCGGGGCTCATCCCCACGACAGCGCGGACAGGTCGTTCACGAAGATCGGGTTCTCTTTCCAGAGGCCCTTGACGTTCTTCTTGGCCACGGTCGGGAACTGCGGCTGGTAGAGGAAGCCGTTGGCCGCGTCGGTGGCCAGCAGCTTCTGCGCCTCGCCCAGCAGCTTGTTGCGCTCGGCCGCGTTGCCGGTGGACTTGATCTTGTCGAACAGCGTGTCGAAGGCCTTCGACTGGTAGCCCCAGTAGTAGTCGGGCTTGGCGTAGTTGCCGAGATCGAAGGGCTCGACGTGCGAAATGATCGACAGGTCGTAGTCCTTGTTGCCGTAGGTGCCGCTGAGCCACTGTGCCCACTCGACGTTCTGGATCTTCACGTTGATGCCGATCTTGGCGAGCTGCGCCACGATGACTTCGCCGCCCTGGCGCGCATACGGCGGCGGGGGCAGGGTCATGCGCAGTTCGAGCGGGGTCTTCACGCCGGCCTCGGCGAGCAGCTTCTTGGCCTTCTCGATGTCGAAAGGGTTGATGCCCGTGGTGTCGACATAGCCCGCGGCGCCCGGCACGTAATGGCTGCCGATCGGCACGCCCAGGCCGTCGGCCGCGCCCTCGATGAAGGCCTTGCGGTCGATGGCCGCGAGGATGGCGCGGCGCACGCGCACGTCGTCGAGCGGCTTCTTCTTGTTGTTGATCGAGAGGATGGTCTTGGCGCGCGAACCGGCCAGGATGGTCTGGAACTGCGGGTTGTTGCGGAACTGCGGCACGGCGCGCGTGCCGATGCGCGTGAACACGTCGACGTCGCCCGAGAGCACGGCGGCGGCCTGCGCGGCGGTGTCCGAGATGAAGCGGAAGGTGACCTTGTTGATCTTCGCGAGGGCGGGGGCGCGAAAGCCCTCCCACTTGCTCAGCGTGATCGACGAGCCCTTGGCCCAGCTGTCCAGCTTGTAGGGGCCGGTGCCGATCGGCTTGGTGGCGTTGCCGTCGACGCTCTTGGGCTCGACGATGGCGGCCGTGGCCTGACCGAGCACGAAGGGCAGGTCGGGGTCGATCTCCTTGTTGATGACCACGACCGTGTGCTCGTCGACCACCTGCGTGGCGAGGTTGGCGAAGGTGCGCTTGTCCTTGTTGGTGCTCTTCTCGCCGCCGGCGCGGTCGAACGCGAACTTGACGGTGGACGCGTTGAACGGCTCGCCGTTCTGGAACTTCACGCCCTTGCGCAGCTTGAAGGTGTAGGTCTTCAGGTCGGGCGAGATTTCCCAGCTCTCGGCCAGGAGCGGCGTGACGCTGCCGTCGACGTTGATCTTGGTCAGCGTTTCCAGGATGTTGTATTGCACGACCTCGGCAATGGCGGCGGCGGCGCCGGTGGTCGGATCCAGGCCCGGCGGCTCCAGGGCCATGCCGATCACGATGGCGTCCTTGCGGCCCTGCGCCATGCCGGCCAGCGGAGTGGCCAGGGCGACAGTGGCGCCGGCGGTGGTAAGGAGGGTGCGACGGTTCAACATACGGGGTGATCTCCGGAAAACGGTCAGTGTCGAATGACTGCTTCGGCGCGCACCGTGCCCCAGGGGGAAGCGCAGCGCCACGAAAGAAAGACACACAGCACGAAAGATGCCACGTGCAGCGAATCATTCTCTCGCAGCAGGCCCTCCGGTGCGCGCCGGCGCGGGCGGTATTTCCTCGGGACGTTCCCGGATGGGCGAGCGATCTTGCGCGAAGCCAACGCGTGGCGCCACCAGATGCTCATGACCGATGTGTCCGAGGGGCAAGGCCCCCCGTGTTCAGGCTGCGCGCAGCGTGCCGCCGGGCGGCGTGTGCAGCACCGCCGACAGCAAGGTGCGGGTGTACGGATGCTGTGCATGGTGGAATAGATCGGCCGGCGGTCCCTGCTCCACGATCTGGCCCTTGAACACCACGCACACGTCGTCGCACAGGTGGTTGACCACCGCGAGGTCGTGGCTGATGAGCAGGTAGCTGATGCCGAACTGCTGCTGCAGGTCCTGCATGAGGTTGAGCACCTGGGCCTGCACGGACACGTCGAGCGCGCTCACGGGCTCGTCGGCGACGATGAGCTTGGGGCGCGTGATGAGGGCACGTGCGATCGCGATGCGCTGGCGCTGGCCGCCCGAGAATTCGTGCGGGTACTTGTCGAGGTCGGTGGTGCGCAGGCCGACGGCCGCGAGCGCTTCGGCGGCGCGTTCGCGCTGCTCGGCGCGTCGCGTTTCGGCCAGTGCTTCGAGCGGTTCGGCGACGATGCGTGCGACGGTCTGGCGCGGATCGAGCGAGCCGTACGGGTCTTGAAAGACCATCTGGAAGTCGCGCCGCGCGGTGCGCAGGTCGGTCTTCGAGAGCGTGTGCAGGTTGCGGCCTTCGAGCGCGACGCTGCCCGAGGTCGGCGTGTCCAGCGCCATCACGAGGCGCGCGATGGTCGACTTGCCCGAGCCCGATTCACCGACGATGCCCAGGCTCTTGCCGGCCTGCACGGCGAAGCTCACGCCGTTGAGCGCCTTCACGGTGGGTGGCGGGCCGAAGAGCTTTTCGCGCGGCAATGCGTAGTGCCGCACGAGGTCGGTCACCTGCAGCAGCGGGGTCGATGAATTCATGGCGCGATGGCCTGCTCGGCCGCAATTTCTTCGAGACGGATGCAGCGCACCGCGTGGTCCGGTGGCAGCACCGTGGCGGACGGCCGCGTGGCGTGGCAGGCATCCACCGTGTACGCGCAGCGGCCCGCGAACGGGCAGCCCGGCGGCAGGTCGACCAGCTCGGGCACGCTGCCGCGGATGGTGGCCAGGCGCAGGCCGCGCGGTGCGCCGATGGCGGGGCGCGCGGCGAACAGGCCTTGCGTGTAGGGGTGGGCGCGCTTGGCGAACACGGCGTCGGTCGGGCCGCTCTCGACCACGCTGCCGCCGTACATCACGAGCATCTTCGAGACCGTTTGCGAGATCACGCCGAGGTCGTGCGAAATCAAGATCAGCGCCATGCCGCGCTCGGCCACGAGGCCCTGGATGAGCTCGAGGATCTGCTTCTGGATCGTCACGTCGAGCGCGGTGGTGGGCTCATCGGCAATCAGCAGGTCGGGCCCGCAGGCCAGTGCCATCGCGATGCCGATGCGCTGGCGTTGCCCGCCGGAGAACTGGTGCGGGTAGGCATCGAGGCGCGAGGCGGCATCGGGAATGCCGACACGGTCGAGCAGCGCGAGCACTTCCTTGCGCGCCTCGGCCTTCGACAGGCCGCGGTGCAGCCGCAGCGGCTCGCCGACCTGGCGCACGATGGTATGCACCGGGTTCAGCGCCGTCATCGGCTCTTGAAAGATCATGCCGATGCGGTTGCCGCGGATCTGGCACATGTCTTTCTCGTCGCGCCCGACCAGCTCGGTGCCGTCGAAGCGGATGCTGCCCGTGACCTTCGCGGTGGCGGGCAGCAAGCCCATGAGCGACATCACGGTGATCGACTTGCCGCAGCCGGATTCACCGACGATGCCCAGCGTTTCGCCGCGCTCCAGCGAGAAGGAAATGCCGCGCACGGCTTCAGCCGGCCCGCGCTGCGTCTGCAGGCCGATGTGGAGGTCGTTGACTTCGAGAAGCGCCATGACGTGCTTGCTTATCTCGCGCGCGCCAGGCGCGGATCGAGCAGGTCGCGCAGGCCGTCGCCCATCAGGTTCAGGCCGAGCACCGCGAGGGCGATGGCCATGCCCGGGAACACCGCCAGCAGCGGCTGCTGGAACATGAGGGTCTGGGCTTCGCTGAGCATGCGGCCCCACGAGGGCTGCGGCGGCTGTGTGCCGAGGCCGAGGTAGGAGAGGGCGGCTTCGGCCAGGATGGCGATGGCGAAACGGATCGTGATCTGCACGATCAGCACGGCCGAGATGTTGGGCAGCACGTGCTGCATCGTGATCGCGAACGATCCCTTGCCGCAGGCGCGTGCGGCGGCGACGTACTCGCGCGACCAGATCGCGTTGGCCGAAGCGCGCGTGATGCGCGCGAAGGTCGGGATGTTGTAGATGCCGATCGCGACGATGGCGTTCACGATGCCTGCGCCGAACACGGCGGTCATCATGATCGCCGAGAGGATCGCGGGGAAGGCGAGCGTGAAGTCCGACAGGCGCATCACCGCTTCTTCGACCCAACCGCGTCTCGCAGCAGCCAACAGGCCCAGCGCGGTGCCGACGACGAGGCCGATGCCCACGGCGATCACGCCCACGAGGATGGATGCACGCGCGCCCACCAGCAGCAGCGAGGCCACGTCGCGACCGAACGCATCGGTGCCGAGCCAGTGCGTGGCCGAGGGGCCCTGCATCTTGTTCGGCATGTCCATCGTGTAGGGCGACCAGGGCGTCCAGACCAGGGAGAGCACGGCAGCGATCAACAGCAGCAGGCTCAGCACGCCGCCGATCACGAAGCTGCGGTGGTGCAGGGCACGGCGCCAGAAGCCCGGCACCTTGAGCGCGACAGCGCTGGGAACGGTGGTGGCGCTCATACGTCGCTCGCCTTGATGCGCGGGTCGATGACGGCGTAGAGCACGTCGACCACGAAGTTCACGATGACGACCATCGCCGCGAGCAGCATCACGCAGTTGCGCACCACGATCAGGTCGCGGTTGCTGATGGCCTGGAAGATCAAGCGGCCCAGGCCCGGCAGGTAGAACACGTTCTCCACCACGATGGTGCCGGCCAGCAGCTCGGAGAACTGCATGCCCATGACGGTGATGACGGGGATCATCGCGTTGCGCAGCACGTGGGTCCACAGCACCATGCGCTGCGACACGCCTTTGGCGCGTGCCGTGCGAACGAAGTCTTCGCGCATCACCTCGAGCACGGCGGAGCGTGTGATGCGCGCGAGGATCGCAGCCTGCACCACGGCGAGCGACAAGGCTGGCAGCAGCAGCGATTTCAGTCCCGCGAAGATGCCTTCGCCCCAGCCCTCGAAGCCGCCGGCGGAGAACCACTGCAGCTGCACCGAGAACACGAGGATCAGCAGGATCGCGAACCAGAAGTTGGGAATGGCGATACCGACCTGGGCCATGCCCATGAGGCCGACGTCGCCGAGCTTGTTGTGGCGCGCGGCGGCGGTGACGCCGACCAGCAGAGCGATCACGACGGTCAGGCTCATCGCCATCACGGCCAGTGGCACCGTGAGGGCCAGACGTTCGAGGATCAGGTCGATGACGGGCGAGCTGTAGGCGTAGCTGTCGCCGAGGTTGCCGGTGAGCAGGCCGCCGATCCAGTGCCAGTAGCGCGTCCACGCGGGCTGGTCGAGGCCGAGCTTGGTGGCCAGGGCCGCGACGGCATCGGGCGAGGCGTCGGGGCCCATGAGCATCTGCGCGGCATTGCCGGGCAGGATCTCGAGGACGAGGAAAACGATGACCGAGGCGCCGATCAGGGTGCCGATCAGCGTGGCGATGCGCTTGAATAGAAACAGACTCATGGGGCGGGCCGCAGCATAACTGACTGGTGCAACAACCGTGCCTCGACTGTGAACTTTGTCGCTCCTCGTCGGACCGCCCTGACGCCGGCGGGGGCTCCGCAAGGTCTGCGGCGGGGCATGCGCCCGCTCCGCCGATAATCGGGGGATGGCCCTCATGATCACCGACGAATGCATCAACTGCGATGTCTGCGAGCCCGAGTGCCCGAACGATGCGATCTACATGGGCGCCGAGTTCTACGAGATCGATCCGCACAAGTGCACCGAGTGCGTCGGTCACTTCGATGAGCCGCAGTGCGTGCAGATCTGCCCGGTGGCCTGCATCCCGGTGAACCCGGACCATGTGGAGACCCGCGAGACGCTGCTGCAGAAGTACGTGCGTCTCACGGCAGACAAGGCGGCACCGCCTGCGTCGGATGCCGCCTCGCCGTCGTCAGCCGGCGCCGTCTGAGCCGGGCTACTCCTTCTTTTTCTTCTTCTTCTTGCTGGTTTCCTTCGGGGCCGTGTCGCCGGTCGACGGGCTGTTGAAGCGCGCGCTCGTCGGGCGGGGGGCGGCCGTGTGCTTGCGCTGGCGGGCCTGGGCGGCCTTTTCGGCGGGCGTGAGCGGTTGCGCGTTCGTGGTGAAGCGCCCCGCATCGAAGGTCGTGGCACTGCCCTGGCTGAGCGCCTCCCGCTCCAGCGACTGGCGGCTGCGCGCCAGCCGGTCGGCGCTGCGTTCGTTGCGGCGCGCGGCGTCTTCCGCCGCCTTGCGGTCCGCCTCGTTGCGCCGGTCGTCCACCTTCACGGTCCGCCCACCTTCGCACGGCTGGTCGGAATAGGTGTTGCCGCATCGCCAGGTCTGGGCTGAAGCGCCCATGGCGGCTGCGGACAGCGCGATCGCAAAAACAGCCATCACCCGGTTGGTTGCCGTCTTGGTTGCGGCTTCTTCCGTCTTCTTGTTCTTCGTCGTTCTTCTTCTCATTTTTAGTTCTCTCCCTCCCTGCACTCCCGTGGCCGGCTAGGTGGCGGCAGGCGTCGTGCCTCCGTCGCCGGGCTCCCGCCTCGGCGGCTTGGGCCGCGGCGGTTTGCTCGTGTGAATCATCAGCGTGGCCTTTTCCATCTCGCCGGCCACCAGGGCGGGGGCGGCATGCAAGGTGCGCACGATGGCGTCTTCAATCGCTTCACGTTGTTCCTTGAGCGGCTTCTTGAGCACCCAATTGACGACCTCCGACTTCACGCCGGGATGGCCGATGCCCAGCCGCAGGCGCCAGTAGTCGCCGGTGCCGAGCTGCGCGTGGATGTCGCGCAGGCCGTTGTGGCCCGCATGGCTGCCGCCGAACTTGAGCTTGGCCTGGCCGGGCACCACGTCGAGCTCGTCGTGCACCACGAGGATTTCTTCGGGGGCGATCTTGAAGAAGCGCGCCAGCGCGGCCACCGACTTGCCCGACAGGTTCATGAAGGTCTGCGGCTCCAGCAGCCAGATGCTCTGGCCGCCGATGTTCGCGCGCGCTGCGAGGCCGTGGTAGCCCCGCTCGGGCACGAGGTTGAGCTTCCAGTCGCGCGCGAGGGCGTCGATCCACCAGAAGCCGGCGTTGTGGCGCGTGGCTTCGTACTCAGGGCCCGGGTTTCCGAGGCCGACAAACAGCTTGATCATGGCGGGAATTATCTCGCCGCCCCACAAAGCAAAAGGCCCGCACGAGGCGGGCCTTCTGTTCGCGGACGGAAAGAAAGAGGATTACTTCTTCTTGGCCGTCTTGGCGGCGGGCTTGCCAGCGGCAGCAGCAGCGCCTTCGGCAGCAGCGCCTTCGGCGGCGGGAGCCGGCTCTTCCGACACCAGCGGCGGCACGGCCGACACGATGACGGGGTTGGTCTTGCCGTGGCTCACGAACTTCACGCCCTTGGGCAGCTTGATGTCGTTGACGTGCAGCGTGGCGTTCTTCTTCAGACCCGACAGATCGATCTCGAGGAATTCAGGCAGATCGCTCGGCAGGCAGTTGATTTCCAGTTCGGTCATCACGTGGTTCACGAGGTTGTGATCCAGCTTGACGGCGTCGGACTCTTCTTCACCCTTGAAGTGAAGCGGCACCTTCATGTTCATGCGGGTCTTGGCATCGACGCGTTGGAAGTCGATGTGTTGCACCAGCTGGCGGAACGGGTGGTATTGCACGTCGCGCAGCAGCACCTTGGTGACGGCGCCGGCGAATTCCATTTCGAGGATCGACGAGTGGAAGGCTTCCTTTTTCAGGGCGTGCCACAGCGCGTTGTGATCGATTTCGATCAGTTGCGGCTGGGTGTCACCACCGTAGACGATGCCCGGGGTCTTGCCCGTGATGCGGAGACGGCGGCTCGCACCCGTGCCCTGCTTTGCGCGCTCATAAGCGACGAATTTCATAACTAGCTCCTGTGAGAGTCCACCGCGACCAGTGCGACTCCGATTCAAAAAGGCCTCCGAAGGAGGCCCGCTTTTTCGCTCTCAGGTCAGAACAGGTTGTCCTGGTCCGAGAACAAACTCATCACCGACTCGCCCTTGGCAATGCGCTGGATCGTTTCGGCGATCAGCGGTGCCACGGAGAGCTGGCGGATCTTTCCGCACGCGACGGCCGCGTCGGAAAGAGGGATGGTGTTGGTGACGACCACTTCGTCCAGGGCGGTGCCCTTGGACAGGCGTTCGATGGCCGGGCCCGAGAAGATCGGGTGCGTGCAGTAGGCGTACACGCTCTTGGCGCCGCGCTCCTTCAGCACTTCGGCCGCTTTGACCAGCGTGCCGGCCGTGTCGATCATGTCGTCCATGATCACGCAGTTGCGGCCGTCGATCTCGCCGATCACGTTCATGACTTCGCTGACATTGGCCTTCGGGCGGCGCTTGTCGATGATGGCGAGGTCGCAGTTCAGTTGCTTGGCCAGCGCACGGGCACGGACCACGCCGCCGACGTCGGGCGAGACCACGATGAGGTCTTCGTAGTTCTTCTGGCGCAGGTCGCCCAGCAGCACGGGCGAGGCGTAGATGTTGTCGACCGGAATGTCGAAGAAGCCCTGGATCTGGTCGGCGTGCAAGTCCATGGTGAGCACGCGCTCGACGCCCACGGTTTCCAGCAGGTTGGCCACCACCTTGGCCGAGATCGGCACGCGGCTCGAACGCGGGCGGCGGTCCTGGCGGGCGTAGCCGAAGTAGGGAATCACGGCGCTGATCCGCTCGGCCGAAGCGCGCTTGAGCGCGTCGACCATGATCAGCAGTTCCATCAGGTTTTCGTTGGTCGGCGCGCAGGTCGACTGCACCACGAACACGTCGCGGGCACGAACGTTCTGGTTGATCTCGACGGTGACTTCACCGTCGGAGAAGCGACCGACGCGTGCGGCGCCCAGCGAGGTGCCGAGGTTGTGCGCGATTTCTGCAGCAAGGCCGGGATTGGCGTTGCCGGTGAAAACCAAGAAATCAGGGTGATTGGCCTGCATGAGCGCGTCCGGGCAGTGCAAATGGGCTTGCGGGAAAGCCGCCAAGGTTTCGAGTCGTGGCGGCCTGTGTGGGCTGCCGATTATTGCAGCCGGTGGACTGCAAAAGAAGCACTGCGGCCATCAGGCCGCAGTTTGAGAGATTTGGCAGGGGAGAAAGGATTCGAACCTTTGCATGCTGGAATCAAAATCCAGTGCCTTAACCAGCTTGGCGACTCCCCTACACAGGTTGATGGTTTGCACCACCCACCGATATATGTCGCATCGAACCGCAGAGCGTTCCGATTATCTCTTCAGGCTGCCCATCCCCAGAGTGGATGAACCGCCAGATTGTCGCATTGTCGAACCTGCCATCCCCGAGGGGCTTCAAGCAGTTCCGCTTCCTGCGGCGATTGCGGCATCTTTGCGAACACCGAACTTCCGGAGCCGGTCATCCGGGCTTTCAATCCTTGCAGTCCGAGCCATTCGATGGCGTCGGTGACTGCGGGGCAAAGCCGTTGGGCAACCGGCTGCAGGTCGTTGTGACCGAAGTCGTAAACCCCGTTGCCGAGGTTTGTGGCTTCTAGCTGTTCGCTATCTGCAGCAAAGCCTGAGATTATAGCAACAGGAGTTGCCCGTTCCAGATCATCCGCAGAAAAAATTAATCGGGTATCCAGTCCCTCGGGGGGCTTGGCCACCACGAAGCGTGCCGGTGGCAAGTTTACCGGTGTGATTTCTTCGCCGATGCCCTCGACCCAGGCGTTGCGCCCGCCGAGGAAAAAAGGGACGTCCGCACCGAGCTTCAACCCGATCTGCGCCAGGCGCGACAGCGGCAGGTTCAGCTTCCAGAGGCGGTTGAGCGCGAGCAAGCAGGTGGCCGCGTCCGATGAGCCACCCCCCATGCCCGCCTGCGCCGGCACATGCTTGGCGATGCCGATGTGCGCGCCCTGGCCTGGCGCGGCGTGCGCCTGCAGCGCGCGGGCGGCCCGCAGTACTAAGTCGTCGGCCGGCAGCGGCGTGGTGAGATCTTCACGGCTCAGTTGGCCGTCATGGCGCAGCTCGACATGCAGCGTGTCGCACCAGTCGATCAGCATGAAGACCGACTGCAGCAGGTGGTAGCCGTCGTCGCGCCGCCCGGTGATGTGCAGGAACAGATTCAGCTTGGCCGGCGCAGGCAGGTCGTAGATCGCCTTCATGAGCGTTCGAAGACGATGCGCAGGTCGGCTCGGGGCGCGGGGGATTCGCGCGTGGCCTGCAGGCGGCCGTTCGACAGCTGGCCCAGATCGGCGCGCCAGCCGGGCACGGGGTCGGCGCGGCCGTCGAGCCAGCCGAACAGCGCGCCGACCGGAATGGCGGCGCCCGTGGCGGCTTCGATCAGCGCATCGACGGAGTCGTAGCGGCGGGTGTCGCTGCCGTTCTTCAGCAGGGCTTCACCCGGCGCCCAGTGCAGTTGCGCGAGCGTGCTGCCGATGGGCGTGGTCAGTGTCAGGTCGCCGGTTTCGGCCGAGCCGCGCAGCTCGAACAGGGCGGCAAAGGTCTGGACGGGTTCGCTGTCGATGCGCAGCGACATGCGGCCGCTCCAACTGGCCGAACGCCCGGGAGCGGCAGCGGGGCCGCCCGAGAGCTGGGCGCAGCCCGTCAGCCACAGCAGCAATGCACCGCCGCCCGCGCCGAGCGCCGCGCGGCGGGTGAGGGCGTTGTCGTCCCCCGTGGGAGTCGTGTGCGTGATCGATGCCATTCAGGGTTTGACGCGCAGGCGCTTGAGGGTTTCCTGCAGCGTCTCGTTTTCGGCGTCCGTGAGCAGCGACTCTTTCCAGATCGCGACAGCGCGGTCCTTCTGACCAGCCGACCACAGCACTTCACCGAAATGCGCGCCGATCTCGGGGTCGGGCCGCGTCTTGTAGGCCGCCTCGAGGATGCGGATCGCCTCCGCCGTGTTGCCGAGCCGGAACTCGACCCAGCCCAGGCTGTCGGCAATGAACGGGTCTTCGGGCGCGAGCTGCACGGCCTTCTGGATGAGCGTGCGGGCCTCGTCGAGCCGGATCTTGCGCTCGGCAAACGAGTAGCCCAGCGCGTTGTAGGCGTTCTGGCTCTCGGGCTTGAGCGCCATCAGGCGGCGCAGCAGCCGCTCCATGTCGTCCAGGCGGTTGAGCTTCTCGGCCATCATGGCCTGGTCGTAGACGAGGTCGCCATCGTCCGGCGCAGCCGCCGAGGCTTGGGCCAGCAGGTCGTAAGCGGCCTGGTATTGCTTGGCTTCGCGCAGCAACTGGGCTTCGGCGAGCAGTTTCTGCTTGCGCTCGTCCGCCGTGCGCTCGGGCAGTGCGCGCAGCAGCTCGCGGGCCTGGGGCAGCTTGCCTTGCTTCGCGAGCAGGCTGGCGCGGCGGCCCTGGATGGCGCTCTGGTTGTCGGAGCTGTCGATGCGCGAGACCCAGCGGTCGGCCGCCTGGAAATCCTTGCGTCGTTCGGCCAGCTGCGACAGCACGAGATACGCCTGCGTCAGCCCGCGCTTGCGGTCGGCGACGTCACCGGCGTCCTGGCTTTGGCCCGGGGCGGTCATCAGGTCGACGTAGCGCTTGAGCGAGCTTTCGGCCGCCGCTTCCTGGCGGGCCTGCATCTGCAGGCTGCCGAGCAGCAGCCAGGGCTCTGCCAGTTCGGGGCGTGCCGCCGTCAGGGTCTGGAGCTGTGCGGTGGCGTCGCTGAAGCGGCGGTTCTCGACCAGCGTGCGCGCATAGGCGATGCGCAGGTCGGGCGAGGCCTTGGGGTTGTTGGCGAGGTAGCGCGTGACGATCGGCTCGGCCAGCGGCTGGCCCGGGTCGATGAGGTCGAGCGCCAGCGCCGAGGGCGCCTCGGACGCCGGATCGATCGCCTGCCCCTTGCGCGCGGCGTCCAGCGCCCCCGAGGGGTCGCCAGCGTTCAGGCGCAGTCGGCCCACGGTGGCCCAGGCCAGTCCACCGGTGGTCGGGCTCTTGAGTTCGTCGACCAGCGCCTGCTCGACCACCGAGGCGGCGAGTTTCTTGTCGGCGGCGCGGCCGTAGGTGCGCGCGATCACCGCCATCAGCAGGGGGCGCTCGATCTGCGAGGTGGCCGCGACTTCGGCGCGCAGCGGATCGACGGTTTCGCTGATGCGGTTCAGCGCGATCAGGATCTGCAGCTCGATGCGCCGGGCATCGCGCGAATTGGGCAGCGCTTCCTGCCAGGCGCGCGCCGCGGAGATGGCCGCGTCGCCGGAGCGCGACTGCAGCGCAATCTCGACCGCGCGCTGGAACAGCTTGCCGTCGCGCAGGCGCCGAGCGGCGTCGAGCACCAGCGAATAGCCGGAGCCGGGGTCGCCGGAGCGGGCGGTGATCTCGCCCATGAGGATTTCGTAGAACAGGTCGGCCGTCAGCGCCGACGGCTGTGCGGCCTCGGCGGCCGGCTTGGCGGCCGTGGTGGCCCGGGGTCGCACCGGCGGCTTCGGCGGCGCTGTGCGCTCGATGGCGGGAGCGGGGTTGCCGGCGGCGGTGGGTTCAAGAGACTGGGCCTGCGTTGCATAGGCAAGCAGCACGAGAGACGCGGCCGCCGCAAGGCGGTGACGGCGGGGCGATGGGTTCATCTGACCATAATAATCCAGCCATTTGAACGAGCGCCGCATGGGGCTTCGTCGCTGCCGGAGTTTTACTTTTCATGCCTGAACTACCCGAAGTCGAAGTCACCCGGCGCGGCTTTGCCGACCGCATCGCCGGCGCGCGCATCGAGTCCGTGCGCATCGGCAAGCCGCTGCGCTGGGCGCTGATGGTGCTGCCGCATGCGCTGGTCGGGCGCCGCGTGCGCGAGGTGCGTCGCCGCGGCAAGTACCTGCTGATCGACCTGGACCGCGGGCTGCTGCTGCTGCACCTGGGCATGTCGGGCAGCCTGCGTTTCGACATCCACCTGCCGGAGCCCGGCGTGCACGACCACTTCGACCTCGTCACCGAACTCGGGACCCTGCGGCTGAACGACCCGCGCCGCTTCGGCGCCGTGGTCTATGTGGACGACGAAGAGGCGCCCTGGGCCCTCAAGCTGCTCGGCGGACTGGGCATGGAGCCGCTGGGCGATGCCTTCGACCTCGACGCCTTCCACGCGGGGCTGAAGAAACGCCGCACGGCTATCAAGCAGGTGCTGCTTGCGGGCGACGTGGTGGTGGGCGTCGGCAACATCTACGCGTCGGAGGCGCTGTTCATGGCGGGCATCCGCCCGACCTTGTCGGCAGCGCGCATCAGCCGGCCGCGCGCGGCGAAGCTGCATGCGGCGGTGCGCGAAATCCTGGCGCGGGCGGTGGAGAAGGGCGGCAGCACCCTGCGTGACTTCTCGAACGTGGACGGGCAGAGCGGCTACTTCCAGCTCGAAGCGACCGTCTACGGCCGCGCGGGCGAGCCGTGCCGGGTGTGCGGTACGCCGATCCGGCAAATGAAACAGGGGCAGCGCTCCACTTATTACTGCCCCCATTGCCAGAAATCGTAGGGAAGGCTGGCTCCGCGGCGTTGCTTCGGGGCAAACTCTTATAGGTACCCCGCTCGCCATTCGGCGATGTTATATTTGTAAATTCTTACTTACATCTTCCCCTTGAGCCGCTCTTTCAACCAACAGCTCGATCAGCACGGCGCCTGGCGGAGCAACTTCGCCCGCCGCCTTCAGTGGCTGTCCCGTTGGCTGACCGACAACGAGCTGCTCGACCAGGCCGTGGCCGAACGGCTGCGCGCACTCGAAGACCAGATCCGCACCAGCAAGGTCATGGTGGCCTTCGTGGCCGAGTTCTCGCGCGGCAAGTCGGAGCTGATCAACGCGATCTTCTTCGCCGGCTACGGGCGGCGGATCATGCCGGCCAGCGCCGGGCGCACCACGATGTGCCCGACCGAGCTGGGCTACGACGCCGCACTGGCGCCGAAGCTGCGCCTGCTGCCCATCGAAACCCGCCTGGAGCCGCATTCGCTCACCCACTGGCGCGAGCGGCCCACGCGCTGGACCGAGCTGCCCATCGAGGTGGGCGACGCCGAGCAACTGGCCCAGGCCATGGGCAAGGTGGCCGAAGTCCGCTGGGTGAGCAAGGACGAAGCCCGCGCGCTGGGATTCTGGAACCCCGAGACGCCCGACGACAACCCCGTGCAGGACGCCGAAGGCCGCGTCGAAATTCCGCGCTGGCGCCATGCGGTGCTGAACATGCCGCACCCGCTGCTGGAGCAGGGGCTGGTGATCCTCGACACGCCCGGCCTGAACGCGATCGGCGCCGAGCCCGAACTCACCGTGAGCCTGATCCCGCAGGCGCATGCCGTTGTCTTCATCCTGGGCGCCGAAACCGGCGTGACCCGCTCCGACCTGTCGATCTGGCGCGAGCACCTGATCACCGGCGACGAGAGCCACGACACGCGCTTCGTGGTGCTCAACAAGATCGACACGCTGTGGGACACGCTGAGCACCCCGACGCAGATCGCGCAGCAGATCGAGCGCCAGCGCGAAGGCGCGGCCCGGCTGCTCGAAGTGCCGCTGGCGCAGGTGCTGCCGGTGTCGGCGCAGAAGGGCCTGCAAGCCAAGATCGCTCACGACGCGGCCCTGCTCGACGCCAGCCGGCTGCCGGCGCTCGAAGCGCTGCTCGGCGAAGGCGTGCTCGGCAAGCGAGAAACCATGCTGCGGCTTGCGGTCGACGCCGGCATGACGGCGCTGCGCACCGAGGCCGAGCGCCTGCTGAAAGTGCGCCAGCGTGACCTGTCGGAGCAGGCGCTGGAACTGCAGGGCCTGCGCGGCAAGAACGTGTCGGTCATCCGCCACATGCGCGCACGCATCGACCAGGAACACGCCGAATTCGAAGGCAGCAACACCCGCATCCTGGCGCTGCGCTCGGTGCAGGGCAAGCTGCTGCGCGAGGTGTACGCGGTGCTCGGACGCACGGCGCTCAAGGCCGACATGGTCAAGCTGGCCGCGGCGCTCAAGCGCCCCGGCGTCAAGTTCAACGTGCGCAAGGTGTACGGCGAAACCTTCGATGCGCTGCGCAACAACCTGCGTGAAGTGCAGGCGACGACGGCCGAGATCCAGTCGATGCTGCACGCCACCTTCCGCCAGCTCAACGCCGAGCAGGGCTTCACGCTGCAGGCGCCGGCCGAGCCCGACCTGAGCGGCTTCGAGCAGGAGCTGGGCCAGATCGAGCGCAGCCACATCCACTACCTGGGCGTGGGCAACCTGATCAAGCTTGCGCAGGCCGACTTCTGCGACAAGCTGGTGCGTGCACTGGCCAGCCGGCTGCGGCTCGTCAACGAAGCCGCCATGACCGAGGTCGAGCGCTGGAGCAAGGGCGCGAGCGCGCAGATCGATGCGCAGCTCAAGGAGCGCCGCCGCAATTTCAGCAAGCGCATCGAAGCGATCGAACGCATCCAGAACGCCGCGGGCAGCCTCGATGACCGGCTGTCCGAGATCGCCGCGCAAGAGAGCCACCTGGCTGCGCTGCAGGAGCGCCTGCACGAGTTCACCTCGCTGATCGCGCAGCACGGCAGCCAGCCGCCTGCCGCGGCCGCCGCCATCGCGGACGAGCAACTGCGTGCGGCCTGAGCGCGCCGCCGCGCGGGCGGCCGTCTCCCCACCTCCGCCGCTGCCCCCCGATTTCGCCGCACAGATCGTGCGCTGGCAGCGCAGCCACGGGCGCAGCGAACTGCCGTGGCAGAACACGCGCGATCCGTACCGGGTCTGGCTGTCGGAGGTGATGCTCCAGCAGACCCAGGTCACGACTGTGCTCGGTTACTTCGCGCGCTTTCTCGAGCGCTTCCCGGATGTGGCGGCGCTGGCTGCCGGCACCGAGGACGAGGTGTTCGGCCTGTGGAGCGGGCTGGGCTACTACAGCCGCGCGCGCAACATGCACCGCTGCGCGCAGGAGGTGGTTGCGCGCTTCGGCGGTGCCTTTCCGCACACCGCTGTTGAACTCGTGACCCTGCCCGGCATCGGGCGTTCCACCGCTGCGGCGATTGCGGCCTTCTGTTTCGGCGAGCGCGTGGCCATCCTCGACGGCAATGTGAAGCGCGTGCTGACGCGCGTGCTCGGCTTCGACGGCGACATGTCGTCGTCGGCGCAGGAGCGTGCGCTGTGGGACCTCGCCACGCAGCTGCTGCCGCCAGAAGGCCAGCGCGAGGCGGTGGCGCACTACACGCAGGGCCTGATGGACCTCGGCGCCACGGTCTGCCTGCCGCGCAAGCCCAGCTGCATGATCTGCCCGGTGAATGCCAGCTGCGTGGGCTCGCGCCAGGGCGCACCCGAGCGCTATCCCGTGAAGACGCGCAAGCTCAAGCGCAGCGCCCAGTCGCTGTGGGTGCTGCTGGCGCGCGATGCCCAAGGGCGCGTGTGGCTGGAGAAGCGACCGGCCAAGGGCATCTGGGCGGGGCTGCATTGCCTGCCGGTGTTCGACAGCCACGAGGCGCTGCTCGCGGCCTTGCCGTCGGGCGCAGCGCATGACACGCAAGACCTGCCGCCCTTCGTGCACGTGCTGACCCACAAGGACCTGCACCTGCATCCCGTGCTGCTCCAAGACGTCCAGCCGCAAGGCGAGGGCGCGCGCTGGGTCGAGGCGCAGGAGTGGAGCCGGTTGGGGCTGCCCGCTCCGATGCGCAAGCTGCTGGAAGCCGCCGAGGCCTGAACGGCCTTCGCCGTCGTCAGGCGTCGAGTTCGCGGTGGCGCTTGAGTGCGCCCCAGCGGGCACCGAAAGCGCGCGCCAGCTGCTCGACCAGGAACACCGACCGGTGCTGCCCGCCGGTGCAGCCGATGGCCACCGTCACGTAGCTGCGGTGGTCGCGCGCCAGTGCATCGAGCCAGTGCGTCAGGAACTGTTCGATGTCGTCGAACATGCGCGCCACGTCGTCGTGCTCGCGCAGCCACTCGATCACCGGTTCGTCGCGGCCCGTCAGTGCGCGCAGTGCCGGCACGTAGTGCGGGTTGGGCAGCATGCGCACGTCGAACACGTAGTCGGCGTCCAGCGGCACGCCGCGCTTGAAGGCGAACGACTCGAACACCAGCGTCAGCGCGTTCTGCGGCGCCGAGATCAGCCCCTTGATGTAGCTCTGGAGCTGCGCGGGGCGGATGAGACTGGTGTCGATCACGTCGGCGCCGTCGCGCAGGTCGGCCAGCAGTTCGCGTTCGAGTTCGATGGCCTGCACCAGCACGCGGTGCTGTTCGGGCACGTCGGTGCGGCTTTCCTGGCGCGAGAGCGGGTGGCGCCGGCGCGTTTCCGAATAGCGACGCAGCAGCGCATCGGTGGTCGCGTCGAGGAACAGCGAGCGCAGCGAGACGCCGTCGGCGCGCAGTGCTTCGAGTTGCTGCGGCACGATCGGCAGCGACACGCCGCTGCGCACGTCCATCGCAATTGCCACGCGCGTGGCTTGCTGCTCGTGTTGCAGCGCGATGAAAGCGGTGAGCAGCTCGGGCGGCAGGTTGTCGACGCAGTAGTAGCCGGCGTCTTCCAGCGCGTGCAGCGCCACCGACTTGCCGGAGCCCGACATGCCGGTGATGAGGACGAGGTCGAGATTCATGGCCGTCATGGGGCGGTCGCCGGCGTCTTGTGGCCGAGCATTTCGCGCGCATGGGCCAGCGAGGTGGCCGATACCTTTTCGCCGCCCAGCATGCGGGCGATTTCGCGTGCCCGGTCGTCGGCCGCGAGGCGCGACACGCCGCTTTCGGTGCGCGGGCCTTCCGTGCCGGCGGTTGTCGTCTGGCGCTTGGCGACCACGAGGTGATGGTCGGCGCAGGCTGCTACTTGCGGAAGATGGGTCACGGCGAGCACCTGGCGGTCGCGGCCGAGTTGCTTCATGAGGCGGCCCACGGTCTCGGCGACGGCACCGCCGACGCCTGCATCGACCTCGTCGAAGATCAGCGTCTGCGCGGCGCCCAGTTCGCTGGTCGTCACGGCGATGGCCAGTGCGATGCGCGAGAGCTCACCGCCCGAGGCCACCTTGCCGATGGCACGCGGCGTGCTGCCGGCGTGGCCGGCCACCAGGAACGAGATTTCTTCGAGGCCGGCACGGCCGGGCTGTACCAGCGGCTGCAGTTCGACGTCGAAGCGCCCGCCCTGCATGCCCAGCCCCTGCATCGCCTGCGTGACGGCTTGGGCCAGGCGCGGCGCAGCCTGCTTGCGGATCTTGCCGAGGGCCTTGGCTTCCTTCATGTAGGCCTGCTGGGTGTTCTGCTCGGCGCGTTCCAGGCCTTCGAGGTCGCTTTGCGCGTCGAGCGCCTGCAGCTCGGCCTGCCAGCCGGCCAGCAGCACGGGCAGTTCGGCCGGCGTGCGCTTGTAGCGGCGCGCGAGCGACATCCACAGGCCCATGCGCTCGTCGAGTTCGGCGAGGGTTTTGGGGTCGGTGTCGGCGTCGCGCAGGTAGCCGTGCAGCGAATGGGCCGCGTCCGAGGCCTGCGCCACGCAGGAAGCCAACACCTCGCCCAGCGTGCGGAATTCGGGCTCGATGTGCTCGCAGTTCTGCAGCAGCGTCGCGGCGCGCGTGAGCGCGGCAAGGGCGCCGTTGTCGTCGTCTTCGAGCGCCTGGCTCGCGCCCTGGGCCGCGTCGATGAGCGCCTGCGCGTTCGAGATGCGCGAATGATGGGCCGAGAGTTCGTCCCACTCGTCGGCACCCGGCGCGAGCTTGGCGACTTCTGAAATCTGCCACTGCAGCCGCTCGCGCTCGCGTTGCAGCGAGTCTTGCGCCGAGCGTGCGTGCTCAAGCGCCGAGAGCGCCTGCCGCCAGCTGTGCCAGGCGGCGTCGAGCGCGTCGGTGCGCGCGCCCGCGTAGGCGTCGAGCAGGCCGCGCACGGCCTCGGGTCGGGTCAGGCTCTGCCAGGCGTGCTGGCCGTGGATGTCGAGCAGGCGGTCGCCCAGTTCGCGCAGTTGCGTGGCGGTGGCGGGGCTGCCGTTGATCCAGCCGCGGCTGCGTCCCTGCAGGTCGACCGTGCGGCGCAGCAGCAGGCCGTCGCCGACCTCGAAGCCGCCTTCGTCGAGCCAGCCGGCCAGGGCCGGGTCGGCGTCGAACTCGGCGCTCACATCGAGCCGCTCGGCGCCTTCGCGCACGGCACCGGCGTCGGCGCGGTTGCCCAGCGCCAGCTGCAGCGCGTCGATCAGGATGGACTTGCCGGCGCCGGTTTCCCCGGTCAGCACCGTGAAGCCGGCCGACAGATCGAGTTCAAGGGACCGCACGATCACGAAGTCGCGCAGTGCGATGCGTCGCAAAGCCATCTCAGTTTGTCCTCAAGCGGGAGGCGTGGTCCTTCATTCAGGAGCCCCCTTCGTTCCAATGGAGTTTCTTGCGCAGCGTGTCGAAGTAGCTCCAGCCGCGCGGGTGCAGGAAGCGCACCCGGAAATCGGAGCGGCGCACCACCACGCGGTCGCCGATGGCGAGCGAGGCGAGCGACTGCATGTCGAAATTGGCGCTGGCGTCGCGCCCGCTCACCAGCTCGATCACGATCTCGTCGGCGTCGGGCAGCAGCACGGGGCGGTTCGACAGCGTGTGCGGCGCGATCGGCACCATCACCCAGCCCGGCACCGCCGGATGCAGCAGCGGCCCGCCGGCCGACAGCGCATAGGCCGTCGAACCCGTGGGCGACGCGATGATCAACCCGTCGGCGCGCTGGTTGGCCACGAAATGGCGGCCCACCGACACGCGCATCTCGACCATGCCCGAGGTGGCGCCGCGGTTGACTACCACGTCGTTCATCGCGAGCGCGTCGAACACCACGGCCTCGTCGCGGATCACCTGCGCGTGCATCAGGCTGCGGTGGTCTTCTTCGTATTCGCCGGCCAGCATCGGGATCAGCGTGGCCTGGTAGTTGTCCAGCGGAATGTCGGTGATGAAGCCGAGCCGGCCGCGGTTGATGCCGATCAGCGGGATGCCGTAGCACGCGAGCTGCCGGCCAATGCCGAGCATGGTGCCGTCACCGCCGACCACGAGGCCGAGGTCGCAGCGCTGGCCGATTTCTTCGACCGACAGCGCCTGGTAGCGCGGGTGCGGCGGGGCATCGGTGTCCTCGCAGGACGAACGCTCCACGAACACCGTGCAACCCTGCGATTCGAGGAAGGCGCCAATGCCCTCCATCACGCCGTCGCGCGCATCGGCTTGCGCCCGGGCGCCGGAAGCCTGGTATTTGCCGATCAGGGCGACGTGACGAAAGCGAGAGGTCATAGCTAACAAATTACAACACTAAAATCTTGCAATGCTGGACGACCGTGCCAAGTTGCTTTTGAAGACGCTGGTCGAGCGTTACATCGCCGATGGGCAACCCGTCGGATCACGCACGCTCTCGCGTTCGGCGGGGCTGGATCTCTCGCCCGCGACCATCCGCAACGTCATGTCCGACCTCGAGGCGCTGGGGCTCATTGCAAGCCCCCACACCTCGGCCGGACGCGTGCCGACCACGCGCGGCTACCGGCTCTTCGTCGACACCATGCTGACCGCCCAGCGCGAGCAGATGAGCGCGCCGAGCCTGGCGGCCGACCAGCCGCAGAAGGTGATCGCCAACGCCGCCCACCTGCTGTCGAACCTGTCGCAGTTCGTCGGCGTCGTGATGGCGCCGCGGCGTGCCTCGGTGTTCAAGCAGATCGAATTTTTGCGCCTGTCGGAGCGGCGGCTGCTGGTGATCATCGTGTCGCCCGACGGCGACGTGCAGAACCGCGTGATCTTCCCCGAGTCCGACTACTCGCAGTCGCAACTGGTCGAGGCCTCGAACTACATCAACGCGCATTTCGCGGGCCTGACGATCGAGCAGGTGCGCGACCGGCTGCAGTCCGAGGTCGAGAAGCTGCGCGGAGAAATCGCCGCGCTGATGCAGGCCGCGGTGCAGGTCAGCTCCGAAGTGCTCACCGATGCCAAGGCCGACGACGTCGTGATCTCCGGCGAGCGCAACCTGCTGTCGGTGACCGACTTTTCCAGCGACATGGGGCAGCTGCGGCGCGCCTTTGATCTCTTCGAGGAGAAGGCGCAACTGATGCGGCTGCTCGACGTGTCGAGCAAGGCCGAGGGCGTGCGCATCTTCATCGGCGGCGAAAGCCAGGTCGTGCCCTTCGAAGAGCTGTCGATCGTCAGCGCCAATTACGAGGTCGACGGCCAGGTGGTCGGCACGCTGGGCGTGATCGGTCCGACCCGCATGCCGTACGACCGCATGATCCAGATCGTCGACATCACGTCGCGGCTGGTGAGCAACGCGCTGAGCTACCGCAAGTAGATGGCCGCGCGCGGCGCATAGAATCGGGCCCGCGTGGGCCGTTAGCTCAGTTGGTTAGAGCAGCGGACTCATAATCCGTTGGTCGAGTGTTCAAGCCACTCACGGCCTACCACCACATTCCCCCTCTGTAGACACTCCGACGAAGGCCGCACTGCGCGGCCTTTTTCTTTGCTGCTGCAAGGGCGCGAGCGGGGCCCGCGGCCGCCGCCGATTTCACCTACGGGAAACACAGGATTCCTTCAGGTTGCAACGCAACATCGAAGGCAGAATGCACCATTTGGGTGCAAATGTAACCAGCCGGGCGATCCCCCGTGCGCGTCGTACCGCACCGCGATTCCCGATGGCCATGACCCCGCTTTTCAAGCTTCTGCTTCCGATGTCCCTGCTCGCGCTCGCTGCATGCGGCGCCAAGCAGGCCTCCACCACCGATGACGCGCCGCCTGAAGTCGGTGTGGTGACTCTGCGTGCCGGCGATGTGGCCGTGCGCACCGAGCTCTCGGGCCGCACGGCCGCCTACCGCGTCTCCGAGGTGCGGCCGCAGGTCAATGGCATCGTGCGCAAGCGGCTGTTCGAAGAAGGCGGCATGGTCCGCGCGGGCCAGGTGCTGTACGAGATCGAGCCCGGCCCGTTCGAGGCCGCGCACGAGCAGGCGCAGGCCGCGTTGGCGACCTCGCAGGCCACCATCGCCAGCCTGCGCGGCAAGGCCGATCGCTTCGGCGAACTGGTCAAGGCCAACGCCGTGAGCCGGCAGGAGCACGAAGAGGCGCAGGCCGCGCTGGTGCAGGCGCAAGCCGGCGTGAAGGCCGCGCAAGCGGCCGTGAAGGCGGCGCGCATCAACCTCGACTTCACGCGCATCACCGCGCCCATCGCGGGGCGCATCGGCCGCTCGGGCGTGACCGAAGGCGCGCTCGTGGCGCCGGGCCAGGCGATGGCGCTGGCCACGATCCAGCGGCTCGACCCGATCTATGTCGATGTCGTGCAGTCGAGCCTGGAGCTGACGAAGCTCAAGCGCCGCTTCATCTCGGGCGACATGGCGCCGGCCAGCACCAAGGTCAGCCTGCGCATGGAAGACGGCCTGCCGTACCCGCACGCCGGCACGCTGAAGTTCTCCGAAGTGAGTGTCGACGCGGCCACCGGCTCGGTCACATTGCGCGCGGAATTTCCGAACCCGCAAGGGCTGCTGCTGCCCGGCATGTACGTGCGTGCGCAGGTCGAGTCCGGCGTCGAGCGCCGGGCCATCCTGGCGCCGCAGCGCGGCGTGGCGCGCAACGAAAAGGGCGAACCGACCGCGCTGGTTGTGGGGGCCGACAACAAGGTCGAGCTGCGCGCGCTCGAAGTGCGCAGCAGCGAGGGCGAGCACTGGGTCGTGACCCAGGGCCTGCGCGAAGGCGACCGCCTCGTGGTCGACGGCCTGCAGCGCGCGCGCCCCGGCGAAAAAGTGAAGCCGGTGCCGGTGTCCACGGCGGGTGCATCGCCCGCCGATTAAGAAACGACAAGAACCTCCCGTGATCGCCAATTTCTTCATCCAGCGGCCTGTCTTCGCCTGGGTCATTGCCATCCTCATCATGCTGGCCGGCGGCGTGGCCATTCGCACGCTGCCGGTGTCGCAGTACCCGGACATCGCGCCGCCCACCGTGGTGGTGTCCGCCAACTACCCCGGCGCCTCGGCGCAGGCGGTGGAAAACAGCGTGACGCAGGTGCTCGAGCAGCAGCTCAAGGGCATCGACGGCCTGATGTACTTCAAGTCGACGAGCAGCTCGGCCGGCTACACCGAGATCAACGTCACCTTCCGCCAGGGCATCGACCCCGACACCGCGCAGGTGCAGGTGCAGAACAAGGTCAGCCAGGCCACCAGCCGGCTGCCGCAGGCGGTGCAGCAGCAGGGCGTGACGGTCGCCAAGTCGCAGAACAACTTCCTGCTGATCGTGGCGCTCTACGACGAGACCGGCCAGCGCACCGACACCGACATCGCCGACTGGATGGCCAGCAACCTGCGCGACCCCATCAGCCGCGTCGACGGCGTGGGCTCGGTGCAGGCCTTCGGCGCGGCGTACGCCATGCGCATCTGGCTCGACCCGCACCGGCTGGCCAGCTACCAGCTGATGCCGTCCGACGTGACGGCCGCCATTGCCGCGCAGAACACGCAGGTGTCGGTGGGCGAGATCGGCGCGCGGCCGTCGGCGCCGACACAGCACCTCAACGCCACCGTCACTGCGCTCTCGCGGCTGCAGACGCCCGATCAGTTCAAGGGCATCGTGCTCAAGACCCAGGCCGATGGTGCCGTGGTGCGGCTGGGCGACGTGGCACGCGTGGAAATCGGCAGCGAGTCGTATGCCGAGACCACGCGCCTGAACGGCCACCCGGCCGCGGGCTCGGCCGTGATGCTGGCGCCCGGCGCCAACGCGCTGACCACCGCCAGTGCGGTGAAGGCGCGCATCGCCGAGCTCGAGCGCTCGCTGCCCGCCGGCCTGCGCGTGGCCTACGCGGAAGACACCACGCGCTTCGTCAAGATCTCCATCAAGTCGGTCATCCGGACGCTGCTGGAGGCCATCGCGCTGGTGGTGGTCGTGATGTTCCTCTTCTTGCAGAACTGGCGCGCCACGGTGATCCCCGCGATCACCGTGCCGGTGGTGCTGTTGGGCACCTTCGGCGTGCTGGCGGCCTTTGGCTATTCGATCAACGTGCTCACGCTGTTCGGCATGGTGCTGGCCATCGGCCTGCTGGTGGACGACGCCATCGTGGTGGTGGAGAACGTCGAGCGCGTCATGCACGAAGAGGGGCTCGATGCGAAGGCGGCCACCATCAAGTCGATGAAAGAGATCACCGGCGCACTCGTCGGCATCGCGGTGGTGGTGTCGGCGGTGTTCCTGCCCATGGCCTTCTTCGGGGGCTCGGTGGGCGTGATCTACCGGCAGTTCTCGGTGACCATCATTGCGTCGATGGCGCTGTCGGTGGTGGTGGCCATCGTGCTCATTCCGGCGCTGTGCGCGCGCTTCCTGAAGCCCGGCGTGCCACCGCGCACGCGTGGCTTCCTGGGCGCGTTCAACCGCCGCTTCGACGCAGCGCAGGGCCGCTACGTGAGCGTGCTGGGCCGCATCCTGCGCAAGCCGCTGCGCTTCACGGCCGTGTACGTCGCCATCGTGGCCGGCATGGGCCTGCTGTACCTGAGCCTGCCCGGCGGCTTCCTGCCGGAAGAGGACCAGGGCAGCGTGATGGTGATCGCGACGCTGCCGGCCGGCGCCACGGCGGGCCGCACCGACGAAGTGAACCGCGCCATCGAAAAGCACTTTCTCGAAACCGAGAAGGACACGACCGACACCATCTTCACGCTCACCGGCTGGAGCTACAGCGGCTCGGGGCAGAACATGGGCATGGCGTTCGTCTCGCTGAAGGACTGGTCCGAACGCGCCAGTGCCGACAAGCGCGCGCACGCCATCGTCGAGCGCGCCGGCAAGGCGCTGGCCAGGCAGCAGCGCGACGCCGAGGTCTTCGGCATGGTGCCGCCGCCCATCGAAGGGCTGGGCGAATCGAACGGCTTCGAGTTCTGGCTGCAGGACACCTCGGGCATGGGCGCCGAGCGGCTGTTGCAGGCGCGCGAAACACTGGTGCGCGAGGCCAACAAGGACAAGCGCCTGCAGTCGGTGCGCGCCAACAGCGTGGCCGGCACGCCGCAGCTGCAGGTCGACATCGACCAGCTGAAGGCCTCGGCCCTGCGGCTGTCGCTGGACGACGTGAACACCACGCTGGGCATCGCCTGGGGCGGCAGCTACGTGAACGACTTCATCGACCGTGGCCGCGTGAAGCGCGTGTACGTGCAGGCCGATGCGCCGTACCGTTCGGCACCGGACGACATCAGCCAGTGGTTCGTGCGCGGCAGCACGGGTGCGATGACGCCGTTCTCGGCCTTTGCGACCACGCACTGGTCGCAGGGCGCGTCGCAGCTGGAGCGCTACAACGGCCTGCCCGCGGTGCAGATCCAGGGCGCGGCCGCGCAGGGCATTAGCTCGGGCACGGCCATGGCGGCCATCGAGAGCCTCGCGAAGCAGCAGCGCGGCACGGGCCAGGCCTGGAGTGGCCTGTCGTACCAGGAGCGGCTGTCGGGCGGGCAGGCACCGCTGCTGTTCGCGTTGTCGATCCTCGTGGTGTTCCTGTGCCTGGCGGCGCTGTACGAGAGCTGGTCGGTGCCGGTCTCTGTGATGCTGGTGATTCCGCTGGGCGTGCTCGGCGCGGTGATCGCGGCGGCGTTGCGCGGGTTGTCGAACGACATCTACTTCCAGGTCGGCCTGCTCGCGACCATCGGCCTGTCGGCCAAGAACGCGATCCTGATCATCGAGTTCGCGGAAGCCGCGTTGCGCCGTGGCGTGCCGCTGCTCGAAGCCGTGGCCGAAGGCGCGCGCCTGCGGTTGCGGCCCATCCTGATGACGTCGCTGGCCTTCCTGGCGGGCGTGATTCCGCTGGCACTTGCCACCGGCGCGGGCTCGGGCAGCCAGACCGCGATCGGCACCGGCGTGTTCGGTGGCGTGCTCGCGGCGACGGCGCTGGGCATCTTCTTCGTGCCGCTGTTCTACCTGCTGGTGAAGCGCATGGCCGCAAGGCTGATGGGGCGCAAGGCGGGCGGCGAACAAGTGGCCTGAGGCCGTCGCATCACAAGGCAGTGAAGCTTTTTTGAAGGCCTCGCCGGAACAGCGCTTTCGGCAGGGTAGAATTCAAGGCTGCGCGGCTGTAGCTCAGTTGGATAGAGTACTTGGCTACGAACCAAGGGGTCGTGGGTTCAATTCCTGCCAGCCGCACCATCTCTCGAATAGCCTGGAAGGGTTTCTCTTCCAGGCTATTTTCGTTTGGGGCCCTCACAGAGGGTTGCGCTGCCCGCATTCGCTGCGCGGCACGCGCCCACAAAAAAAGCCGCCCGAGGGCGGCTTTTTGACGTCGATACAGACAACTGCCAGGCCAGGCCTGTGCAACTGTCGTCGCATCGTCGGTCTTACTTCTTCTTGGCGACGGCCTTCTTGGCGGGAGCCTTGGCGACGACGGCCTTCGTGACAGCAGCCTTGGTGACAGCTGCCTTCTTCGGAGCGGCGGCCTTCTTGGCAGCGGGTGCAGCAGCGGCCTTTTCAGCCTTGCGCTTGGCGGCCTTGGGGTCGATGGCGGCCTTGAAGGCAGCGCCGGCGACGAACTTCGGCACCTTGGTGGCGGCGATCTTGATCTTGGTGCCGGCTTGGGGGTTGAAGCCCGAGCGTGCGGCGCGTGCGACTTGCTTGAAAGTACCGAAGCCGACCAGCTGGACCGAGTCGCCCTTCTTCACGGCAGCGACGACGCTGCTGGTGATCGTTTCGAGCACGCGTGCGGCCTCGGCCTTGCTCAGGTTGTGGGTGGTGGCGATCTTCTCGACCAGTTCGATGCGGTTCATTCAGTATTCCTTGGATGGTATGGCGCCGTGTTGCCTACGGCGGCCCAGGCTATTCCGGGCGGGGCGGAGTGTACCGGGTCGGATGGGCCTCTTTGGAGAGGCGCGGGTCAGATGCACGGGAATAGGCGCTCTGATTGGCTGTCATCGTTCGTATTTTCAGCTTTCGATCACAAAGGTTTGGGCGCGCGAAAAAACACGCTATAATCGAAAGCTGTGCGGCTGTAGCTCAGTTGGATAGAGTACTTGGCTACGAACCAAGGGGTCGTGGGTTCAATTCCTGCCAGCCGCACCACTCTTCAAGGGTTAGCTCGTTTTTCGAGCTAACCCTTTTTCTTTGGCCGGTCATTGCGCCGTGCCCGCATCAAGGGTGCACCGGTCGCGCGTCTTTCCAGAGGCCGGCCCGCTTGGCTTTTGCTTCTTCCTCTGCGAATTCGTACTGCCCGCGCTCCTGGGGCGACAGGCGCTGCGCTTGCGCGGGCTTCCAGCGCGCCAATCCGACGGTCAGCAATGCCAGGCTTGCGTCGAGCGTCCTCGGGCCGTTGGGTGCCGAGTCCGGCGTCACCATCACACGACAGATGCGTTCGCGGGCGTGAGATGTGGGATCGTCGCAGTCGACATCTGCCGGCTTGAGACGGACCATGTCGTGCATCTTCTGCTGAGCCTGCTCTGCGAAGGGTTGCCCGGGCTTTGGTGCCTCGATGCCCTGCAGGCGCACGCGACGCCACGCGTTGGCACTGGCCGCGTCGCCGCAGCGGGCGGTCAAGGTATCGCCGCTGTGGATGCTCACGACGAAGCAGGTCTGCGTTCTGGCGTGGGTGCTGAAGGGAAGGGCGAACAGCACGCCGGCAAGGGCCGCGAGAACGCCAAAATGAAGCTTCGCCGAGGTGCTGCAGCGGCGTGAGAAGTGTCTGGTGGCGATCACAGGGGCTCCTGTCTCCTGGGCATTGCGGTTGCGGCAAACTCACCGGCTTGTAGGGGCGCGGCAAGGGCGCCCAGTATTTCCGATTTGAAGGGCTCTGCATTGAACAAGGCATTCACCAAGGAGTCGGACGCCGATGCGGACGACGACGATGACGGCGCAGGCGGCGCGGCGCCCCCGCTGCCGGCCGGCAGCAAGAACTACATCACGCCCGAGGGCTACGCGCGCCTGCGCGACGAACTGCTGCAGCTGATGGACGAGGAGCGCCCCAAGGTCGTTGAGGCCGTGCACTGGGCCGCGAAGAACGGCGACCGCTCCGAGAACGGCGACTACCTCTACGGCAAGAAGCGCCTGCGCGAGATCGACCGGCGCATCCGCTTTCTCGGCAAGCGCCTCGAAATCGCGGAGATCACCGACCCCTCGGTACACCATGGGCGTGACCAGGTCTTCTTCGGTGCCACGGTCCGCTATGCCGACGAGACCGGCGAGGAGCGCAGCGTCACGATCCTCGGCATCGACGAGGCCGAGAGCGCCAAGTCGGAGGTCAGCTGGATTTCCCCGATCGCACGCGCGTTGCTCAAGGCGCGCGAAGGCGACGTGGTGAAGCTCATGACGCCCGGCGGGGCGCACGAGGTGGAGATTCTGTCGGTGAGCTACCCGGCGCCGCGCACGCCGGCGAACTGACGAAGAAGGTCAGGGCGCCGGAATCGTCCGCGCCGCGGTCAGCACCGACGCGGTCCGGCGCGCGGCGCGCAGCACGGCGTCAAGGTGCGCACGGTCGCGCACCGCGATCACGAAGCGCAGGTCGGTCGAGTCCTGCGGGGTCTCGTCGGCCATTTCCACGTGCGTGATGTCGGCTTCGGCATCGGCCAGGGTGGCGGCCACGCGGGCCAGCACGCCCTTGTCGTTGCGCACGGTGATGACCACGCCGGTCTCGAAGGCGCGTGTGGGCTCGTCGGCCCATTCAACCGCGAAGAAGCGTTCGCTGTCCTTGTTGCGCAGGCGCTGGCCCACGCCGCAGTCGTCGGTGTGCACCACCAGCCCTTCGCCGTGCCCGAGGTAGCCGACGATCTGGTCGCCGGGAATGGGGCGGCAGCACTGCGCGAAGCGCACGGAAGAGTTCTCGCTGCCGTCGAGCGTCACAGCGCCTTGCGACACGGCCTCGTGCGAGGTGAAGCGCTCGCGGCTCAGGAGAAGGGCGTCAGGGCGCTCGCCGATCTCGGCCATCAGCGCCATGAGCCGCTTGGCGACGATGCTCGCGATGCGCTTGCCCAGGCCGATGTCGGTCAGCAGCTCGGCGCGGGTGCGGTTGCCGGTGAAGCGCAGCAGCTTCTCCCACAGCGCCTGGTGTTGTTCGTCTTCCTCGGGCAGCTTGCCGAGGCCTTCGGCGCGCAGCGCCTGGGCCAGCAGCTTTTCGCCCAGGCCTTCGGACTCGGCATGCGCCAGGGTCTTCAGGTAGTGGCGGATCTTGGAGCGTGCCCGGCCGGTGCGCACGAAGCCCAGCCACGCGGGGTTGGGCGTCGACACGGGGGCGGTGATCACTTCGACCACGTCGCCGTTCTTCAGCTCGGTGCGCAGCGGCACCTGGTCGCCGTTGATGCGCGCGGCCGAGGTGTGGTCGCCGATGTTGCTGTGGATCGCGTACGCAAAGTCGACCACCGTGGCGCCGCGCGGCAGCGCCATGATCTGGCTCTTGGGCGTGAAGACGTAGACGGCATCGGGGAACAGGTCGACCTTGACGTGGTCCCAGAACTCGGCGGCGTCGCGCGTCTCGTCCTGGATGTCGAGCAGCGACTGCAGCCACTTGGTGCCCAGCCGGTCGTTGCTCGCGGCATTGGGTTCGGCGGCCTTGTAGAGCCAGTGCGCTGCCACGCCAGACTCGGCCACGACGTGCATGGCCTCGGTGCGCAGCTGGAACTCCACGCTCACGCCGGCCGGCCCCACCAGCGTGGTGTGCAGCGACTGGTAGCCGTTGAGCTTGGCGATCGCGATGTGGTCCTTGAACTTGCCGGGCAGCGGCTTGTACATCTGGTGCAGGATGCCCAGGCCCGTGTAGCAGGCGATCACGTTCGGCACGATGAGCCGGAAGCCGTAGATGTCGGTGACCTGCGCGAAGCTCAGGTGCTTTTCTTCCATCTTGCGGTAGATGGAATAGAGCGTTTTCTCGCGCCCCGCGATGCGCAGCGTCATGCTGGCGGCGGAGAAGGCCGTCTCGACCTCTTTCTGCACCTTCTGGATCAGGTCGCGTCGTCGTCCGCGGGCCTTGGCAACGGCCTTGGCCAGCGTGGCGTAGCGCCAGGGCTTGAGGTGCCGGAACGACAGGTCCTGCAGCTCGCGGTAGGTCTGGTTCAGGCCCAGCCGGTGCGCAATGGGGGCGTAGATTTCCAGCGTTTCACGCGAGATGCGGGCCCACTTTTCGCGCGGCGCATCGGCCAGCGTGCGCATGTTGTGCGTGCGGTCGGCCAGCTTGACCAGGATGACGCGCACATCGCGCGCCATGGCCAGCAGCATCTTGCGGAAGGACTCGGCCTGGTTTTCTTCGCGCGTGTTGAACTGCAGCTTGTCGAGCTTGGTGAGCCCGTCGACCAGCTCGGCCACCGGGGCGCCGAAGCGCTCGATGAGTTCCGGCTTGGTGACACCGCAGTCTTCGATGGCGTCGTGCAACAGCGCGGCCATGAGCGCCTGCGCGTCGAGCTTCCACTCGGCGCACTGCGCCGCCACGGCGATGGGGTGGGTGATGTACGGCTCGCCGCTGTTGCGCAGCTGCCCGAGGTGGGCTTCGTCGGCGAAGCGGTAGGCCCGGCGAACCAGCTCGGTGTCTTCGGGGCTCAGGTAGTCGAGGCGGGCCGTCAACGCGGCAAAACTCGCGGCGGCCGCGTTCAGCGCCGCCGGACTCGGTTTCGGCGTGAGGGACGTAGGTTTGGCGACCGCACTCATGGCTATCACTTTAGCGTGACCGCTCTGTGGACGCGTCCGGACGTAAAAAAAGCACCGCAATGCGGTGCCTTTTCGTTGCAGGGCTGCGTCAGAAGATCAGCCCGGCACTTTCTTGAGCATTTCGATGCCGATCTTGCCTTCGGCGATTTCGCGCAGGGCCGTGACGGCGGGCTTGTTCTTGCTTTCGATCTTGGGCGCGTGGCCTTGGCTCAGCATGCGCGCACGGTACGTGGCGGCGAGAACGAGCTGGAAGCGGTTCGGGATCTGAACGAGACAATCTTCGACGGTGATGCGGGCCATGATGAATTCTTTCGGTCGGTGAGCGGGGATTTCAAGGGATGTTCAGTGCGGCGAACGTATCGGCACGTGCTCTGCGCTGTGCGGAATACCGGAGCCTCTGCGCGTGGACGATCGCCTTGAGATCGAAGAGTGCGCGCTCAAATAACTCGTTGATTATAACGAAATCGAATTTTCCGGCCTGGGCCATCTCTTCGGCCGCGTTCTTCAGGCGCAGTTCGATCACTGCGGCGCTGTCCTCGCCGCGCCGCTCGAGGCGGGAGCGCAGCTCTTCCCAGCTGGGCGGGAGGATGAAGATCATGACCGCGTTGGCAAAGGTCTTGCGGATCTGCAGCGCGCCCTGGAAGTCGATTTCGAGGATCACGTCGGTGCCCAGGGCCACCCGCTCCTCGACCGCCTTCTTCGACGTGCCGTAGCGGTGGCCGTGCACGTGGGCCCATTCCACGAAGCCGTCGGCCGCAATCAGGGCGTCGAACTCGGTCGGGGAGGCAAAAAAGTACTCCCGGCCGTGTTTTTCCTGCCCGCGCGGGGGGCGAGTGGTGTGGGACACCGAGGGTTGAACGGCCGAGTCGAGCTCCATGAGCGCCTTGACCAGGCTCGATTTGCCAGCGCCGCTGGGCGCGGCGACCACGAAGATGTTGCCGGGATAGTCCATGGGGGGGCTCGTCGTCATTCGATGTTCTGCACCTGCTCGCGCATCTGCTCGATGAGGACCTTCATGTCCACGCCGATGCGTGTGAGTTCCAGGGCCGCCGATTTGGAGCCCAGGGTGTTGGCTTCGCGGTGCAGTTCCTGGATCAGGAAATCCAGCCGCTTGCCGATGTCGCCGCCCTTCTTGAGCAGCCGCTCGATCTCGTCGAGGTGCGAATTCAGCCGCGTGAGCTCTTCCGCCACGTCGATGCGGATCGCGAAGGCGGTGGCTTCGGTCAGGGCGCGGTCCTGGGCGGCTTCGGGCAGCGTGCCGCCCGTGCCGGCGGTCAGGCCCATGGCCTCCTGCCAGCGCTCCAGGAAGCGGTTGCGCTGCTGTTCGACCAGCTGCGGCACCAGCGGGCCAGCCTGCTGCACCAGGGTGCGCAGCTGGGCCAGGTGGGCCTCGAGCATCTTGGCCAGCCGGGCGCCTTCGCGCTGGCGGGCCGACATCAGGGCCTCCAGGGCCTTGCCTGCCACGTCGAGCAGGTCGGGGCCCCAGTCGCCGCGCGTGGCACCGTCGCCGCCGGCCAGCCGCAGCACGTCGGCCACGCTGAGCTCGCGGGCGCCGGGCAGCCAGGCGCGGATGCCGTCCTGCACGCCGTTCAGCCGCTGAAGCAGCTTGACGGAGGGCTCGACCACGCCCGCCTGGGACGTGTTCTCGATGGCCGCGCGCACCTCGACCTTGCCGCGCTTGAGCTTGGCCGTGAGCAGCTCGCGCAGCGCGGTCTCATGCTGGCGCAGCTCCTCGGGGAGCTTGAAGGTGAGGTCGAGAAAGCGGCTGTTGACCGAGCGGATTTCGACCCCGAGTCGGCCCGCGGCGGAGGGCCGTGCATCGGCTTCGGAGTGGCTGCCTGCGGGGCCGTTCTGGCCGCTGGCATAGCCGGTCATGCTGTAAACTGGCATTGCGCCTCACTGTGGTTTTGCTTGCAAGCACCGAGGCGTCGGTACAGCGTTCGCTTGCCGCACCATCGCCTTCGGGCGAAACTCCCGGATTATGTCAAAGGTCAAGCCTACGCCCCTGTTGCCCGATACGGTCATTGGCGGATATCGCGTTGTTCGCCGGCTTTCAGCAGGCGGTTTCGGCGTGGTCTACCTCGCGATCGACCCGAACGGCCAGCAGGTGGCCGTCAAGGAATACCTGCCGTCGTCGCTCGCCACCCGGGGCCCCGGCGAGCTGGCGCCGCAGGTGCCGCCCGAGAAGCTGTCGCTGTACCGCCTGGGGCTCAAGAGCTTTTTCGAAGAAGGCCGCTCGCTCGCGCAAATTTCGCATGCGTCGGTGGTCAGCGTGCTCAATTTCTTTCGCGAGAACGAAACCGTCTACATGGTCATGAACTACCTGGAGGGCGCGACCCTGCAGGATTTCGTGGTCACGGCGCGCGACCTGAAGCGGCAAAAGGTGTTCCGCGAGTCGACCATCCGTTCGCTGTTCGACGAAATCCTGCGCGGCCTGCGCATCGTCCACCAGTACAAGATGCTGCACCTGGACATCAAGCCCGCCAACATCTTCGTCACCGACGACGACCGCGCCGTGCTGATCGACTTCGGCGCCGCGCGCGAAGTGCTCAGCAAAGAAGGCATCTTCATCCGCCCCATGTACACGCCCGGCTTCGCCGCCCCCGAGATGTACCGGCGCGATTCGTCGATGGGCCCCTGGACCGACATCTACGCCATCGGCGCCTGCATCTACGCCTGCATGCAGGGTTATCCGCCCAACGACGCGCCGCGTCGCATCGAAAAAGACCGCCTGAGCCTGTCGCTCTCGCGCCTGCGCGGCGTGTATTCCGACAACCTCATCGAGGTGGTCGAATGGTGCATGTCGCTCGACCCGCTCTCGCGCCCGCAGTCGGTCTTTGCGCTGCAAAAAGAACTCAGCCGCGAAGGCGAGCGCCGCTACACCAAGCTCACGGTCGGCGAAAAGGTGCGCCTGTCGATCGACAACATCCGCTCCTTCGACAAGAAGAGCCTGCCGCGCGCCGTCGCGCCCACCACCCGTCCGGCCTGATCGACATGAAGTTCTCCGTGTTCCAGGTCAGCCGCAAGGGCGGCCGCGTCAAGAACGAAGACCGCATGGGCTACTGCTACACGCGGGAGTCGGGTCTGTTCGTGCTCGCCGATGGCATGGGCGGTCACCCGGAAGGCGAAGTGGCGGCCCAGCTGGCGCTGCAGACCATCGCCGCGCTGTACCAGCGCGAGGCCCGCCCCACCGTGAAGGACGTGAAGGCCTTCCTGGCCGAATCGGCCATGTCGGCGCACCAGCAGATCATGCGGTACGCCAGCCACAAGGCGATGCTCGACACGCCCCGCACCACCGTGGTTGCGGCCGTGCTGCAGAACGCCACCGCCACCTGGCTGCATTGCGGCGACTCGCGCCTCTACGTCGTGCGCGACGGCCGCCTGCTGACCCGCACGCGCGATCACTCGCACGCCGAGCGCCCCAAACCCCATGGCGCCACCGACGCGCCCGTCAACCGCAACCTGCTGCTGACCTGCCTGGGCTCGCCCACCACGCCGCTGTTCGACGTGTCGGCGCCTCTGCCGCTGCAGCGCGGCGACCGCCTCATGCTGTGCTCCGATGGCGTCTGGGGCGTGCTCGACGACGCCGTCATCGTGCACACCCTGTCGTCCGGCAAGCCCGTGTCCGACGCTGCGCCCGACCTCGCCGAGATGGCGCTGCGCAAGGGCGGCGCCCACAGCGACAACGTGACGCTCATCGCGCTCGAATGGGAAATGCCCGAGACGCCCGGCGACGACCGCGGCGTGTCCACCGAAACCATCGACGACGGCGTGTTCGCCTCGACCATCCAGGCCGGCATGCCGTCCGACAGCGAGATCGACGACCTCGACGAAGACGCCATCGAGCGCTCCATCGCCGAGATCAACGAAGCCATCCGCCGCTCCGCTGCACGCAAGACCTGAGCGCGCAGTTTTCCCCTTTTTTCTTCTTTCGGTTTTCTCTTTCAAAAAATGACTGCTTTCACACGAAGCGGCGGCCGCGCCGCCGACCAGCTGCGCCCCGTGCGCATCACCCGCGGCTTCACCATCCATGCCGAAGGCTCCGTGCTCATCGAGTTCGGCCAGACCCGCGTGCTGTGCACCGCCTCCGTCGAAGAAAAAGTGCCGCCGCACAAGAAGGGCAGCGGCGAAGGCTGGGTGACGGCCGAATACGGCATGCTGCCGCGCGCCACCCACACCCGCAGCAGCCGCGAAGCCGCCAAGGGCAAGCAGACCGGCCGCACGCAGGAAATCCAGCGCCTCATCGGCCGCTCGATGCGCGCCGTGTTCGACCTCGCCGCGCTCGGCGAACGCACCATCCACCTCGACTGCGATGTGCTGCAGGCCGACGGCGGCACGCGCACCGCGGCCATCACCGGCGCCTTCGTGGCCGCACAGGACGCCGTCGACAAGCTGCTGGCCTCCGGCGCCATCAAGACCTCGCCCATCAAGGGCCAGGTGGCCGCCATCTCGGTGGGCATCGTCGGCGGCACGCCGCTGCTCGACCTCGAATACACCGAAGACTCGGCCTGCGACACCGACATGAACGTCGTCATGACCGGCGCCGGTCACTTCGTCGAAGTGCAGGGCACGGCCGAAGGCGTGGCCTTCACGCGCGACGAAATGAACCTCCTGCTTGGCCTGGCCGAAAAGGGCATCGGCGAACTCGTGAGCCTGCAGCAGCAAGCCCTGCTTTCGAACTGACCGACCGACGACCACAACCACCAGCTACTGGCGCCCGCCCTCCATCGGGCGCCACAGCCATTTTTGACTTTCCATGAAACTGGTTCTGGCTTCCAACAACGCGGGCAAGCTCGCCGAACTCCAGCAGCTGTTTGCCGAGCTGTCCGTCACCCTGGTGCCGCAATCGGCGCTGGGCGTGGGCGAGGCTGAAGAACCTTTCCGCACCTTCGTCGAGAACGCGCTCACCAAGGCGCGCCACGCCAGCGCCGCCACCGGCCTGCCGGCCATTGCCGACGACGCCGGCCTGTGCGTCGATGCCTTCGGCGGCCTGCCGGGTGTCGATACCGCTTACTACGCCACGCAGTTCGGCTACGCCAAGGGCGATGCCAACAACGTGAAGGCGCTGCTCGAACAGCTCGACGGCGTGGTCAACCGCCGCGCCGCGCTCGTGAGCACGCTCGTCGCGCTGCGCCGCCACGACGACCCCGAGCCGCTCATTGCCGTCGGCCGCGTGGTCGGCGAAATCGCGCCCGCGCCCATCGGCGACAACGGCTTCGGCTTCGACCCCGTGATGTACCTGCCGAGTTTCGGCAAGACCTTCGCCCAGCTGCCGCCCGACGTGAAGAACGCCCACAGCCACCGCGGCCGCGCCGCGCAGGCCATGCTCGCCCTGATGCGCGAGCGCTGGTTCTGACCGATGGCCACCGTTTTCCCGATCCAGCCCGCCCAACCCGGCGGCGCCCCCCAGGCCAATGACGTGCTGCACTGGATGCGCCCCGGCCCGTTGCAACTCGCCGCGCTGCCGCCGCTGTCGCTGTACATCCACCTGCCGTGGTGCCTGCGCAAGTGCCCGTATTGCGACTTCAACTCGCACGAGTGGCGCGCCACGAGCGAGGCCGACATCGACGGCCTTCCTGAAGCCGCCTACATCGACGCGCTGATCGCCGACCTCGACGCCGCGCTGCCGTTGATCTGGGGCCGCACCGTCCACACCATCTTTATCGGCGGCGGCACGCCCAGCCTGTTCTCGCCGCAAGCCATCGACCGGTTGCTCGGCGATGTGCGCGCGCGCCTCAAGCTCGCGCCTGAGTGCGAGATCACGCTCGAGGCCAACCCCGGCACCTTCGAGCGCAACCGCTTCCGCGCGTATCGCTCGGCCGGCGTCACGCGCCTGTCGGTGGGCGTGCAGAGCTTCAACGACGAGCACCTGACGGCGCTGGGCCGCGTGCACGACCGCGCCCAGGCCATCGCCGCAGTGGAAGAAGCCGCGAGTGCCTTCGACACCTTCAACCTCGACCTGATGTACGCCCTGCCGGGCCAGACCATGGAAGGCCTCGACGCCGACCTGACCCAGGCTCTGGCCCTCGCGCCGCCGCACATCTCGATCTATCACCTCACCATCGAGCCCAACACCTGGTTCGCCAAGTTTCCGCCCACGCTGCCCGAGGACGACATCGCCTACGCCATGCTCGACCGCATCACCGAGCGCACGGGCGCGAGCGGCATGTCGCGCTACGAGGTCTCGGCCTATGCGCGCGACGGGCACCAATGTGCGCACAACCTCAACTACTGGCAGTTCGGCGACTACCTCGGCATTGGCGCCGGTGCGCACAGCAAGCTGAGCTTTGCGCACCGCATCGTGCGGCAGGTGCGTTACCGCGAACCGCGCCTGTACATGGAAAACGCGCGCGCCGGCATGGCTGTGTCGCAAAGCGACGAAGTGGCGCTGGCCGACTTGCCGTTCGAGTTCATGCTCAACGCGCTGCGCCTGAAGCAGGGCTTCACGCTGCCCCAGTTCAGCGAACGCACGGGCCTGGCGATGACCTCGATCCAGCGCGGCATGGAAGAGGCCGAACGCAAGGGGCTCGTCGCACGCGACCTGTTCCGCGTGTGGCCCACCGAGCGCGGACTCGACTTCCTGAGCGACCTGCAGACGCTGTTCCTGCCCGATGACGAGTAAGGCTGCGCGGTCAGCTTAAAATCGACGGTTCCGGAGAGTTGGGTGAGTGGTTTAAACCAGCAGTCTTGAAAACTGCCGACGTGAAAGCGTCCGTGAGTTCGAATCTCACACTCTCCGCCATCAGCCCGCTGTTCATGCGGGCTCGCGATCGGGGGCAAGCCATTTGCCCCCTCACGCAACTTACCTGCCCGACCCGTACTGCCGCACCAGAATGCGCGTTCCCACCGCAGCCTCAAACTGCTGCCAAACCAACACCGCATTCCCCACTTCATTCATCGCCAGATCCGGCGCAGTCGCAATTTCGTCCGTGCCCTCCTGAGCCACCGGCGTCCCCCAGCCATCCGCCAACGTGTGCCGAGCCGCATAGAGATCGCTCGTTCCCACCCCATTGCCCTGCGCCCAGGCCACCAGCGCGTTGGTCGCATCGTCGACACCCACAGCAGGCAAGCTCGCCAACGCCTGTGAAGCTGCGGCCCGCACCGCACGGTCCGCGCCGAATGCTGCCCCCGGCGCCGCTGTCGCCGCCATGAGCGCGTTGTCCAGCCGCCCCCAGCTCACGACCGCCGCGCCTGCCGCATTCATGCGCAGCACGGGCGTGCTCAGCAACGCCTGCGTGGCGACGAAGGGTGCGCCCACGCGTGCGTTGCTGCTCTGCCATGCGCCCGCCGAGAAGCGCTTGAACCACACGGCGCTCTCCCACTGGTTGCTGCCGCCGGGCAGGTCGACCTGGCCCCAGGCGAGCAGGGCGTTGCCGGCGGCGTCGATCGCCAGGTCGTGGGCGCCGATGGAGTGGCCGGTGCCGGTGTCGGGCACGAGTTCAGTGGCCGTGGTCCAGGTGCCGCTTGCGTTGGCGCGGTTGGTCCAGAGCGAGGCGCTGCTGCCGTCGGAGCGCTTCCACACCGCGACCGATTCGCCGGACCCCGCGACCACGACAGCTGGGTCGCCGTCCACGCTGCCCACGACTTCGTTGGTCTCGATGAGCGCAGCGCTGCCCCAGCCGCCGGCGGGGGTGTAGCGGTTGGCATAGATGCTGAAGCGCGTGGCTGGTCCGATCTGCGACCACACGGCGACGGCGTTGCCGTTGGCGTCGATGCCCACGCTGGCGTTGCCGACGATGCCGGTGCCGGTCTCCAGCAGCGCGGGGCTGCCCCAGCCGCCTGCGGGGTCGACGGGCAGCGCCCACAGGTCGTAGCCAGTCACGGAGCTCAGCTGGGTCCACAGCACGACGGCGCGGCCGCTGGGCTTGTCGATGGCAACGCG
Organism: Variovorax sp. 54; assembly: GCF_002754375.1. Lineage (NCBI taxonomy): Bacteria > Pseudomonadati > Pseudomonadota > Betaproteobacteria > Burkholderiales > Comamonadaceae > Variovorax > Variovorax sp. 54. Next base: position 2,110,906 of record NZ_PEFF01000001.1, on the reverse strand, counting down.
GATGTCGCGCACGCCGCCGGCGTTGGCCTCGAGGCGCTGCGGCGCGGTCCAGCCGCTGCCGGGCAGGTAGCGGCTGCCCCACAGGCGATCCACCTGGGGGTTGCCTTCGATCTGACGCCACACGACCAGCGCACGCCCTTGCGCGTCGATCGCGGTCTTCGGCAGGCTGGCGCCGCCGGCCGACAGCGCCGACGCATCGCCCCAGCCGATCACCGGCGGTGCGGCCACGAAAGTGGCCGTCACGCCGAGTGCCGCGTCCATCCGCACGGTGCAGGTGCTGGCGTTGCCGCTGCAGGCGCCGCCCCAATTGACGAGCACCTGTCCCGCGGCCGGCCTGGCCGCGAGGACGACCTCCGTGCCCGCGCTGAAATCCGCACTGCAGCGATCGGTGCAGTCGATGCCCGCGGGCTGCGAGCCGACGCGCCCGCTGCCGGTGATGCCGATCTCCAGTCGATGGGTCGCTGCCGCCGGCGGGGGCGCGGGTGGAAAGAGGCCGAGGGGCGGCAGCGCGCCGCCGCCCGATCCGCCGCCACCACCGCCGCCGCAGGCCGCCAGCAGGGCCAGCGCCCCTGCGCACACCAACCACCGTCCGTAGCTGCTCGTCTTCGTCATGTCTGTGTTCCTCCTCGTCCGCTGGCGCCGGGGCCCGGCGCCTTCTGTGCTTGTTCGTTTCAGAGGGCCGGATCGTAGGGACGGCGCCGCGTGCGGCCCATAGCACCTTCGGGCACCTGCCCTAAGGTGCTATGGGCCGTTGCAAGGCGTCCCGATAGGCTTGCGGCATGACCTCTTCACGAACGCTTCTCTGCGTGCCCTTGCTTCTCATCGCTGCCGTTCTGGCAGGCGGATGCGCCTCGCATGCCGTGACCGACGACGCCATCGTCACGAACACCTCGCGCGCGCTGGGCCTGCCGCCGCAGGCGTTCACCATCTCGAACCGGGCCGACAGCGGTGTGCAGACGACCTTCCAGGCCCGCACCGACGGCGGACGGGTCTACAGCTGCTACGTGGAGGGCTCGGTGTCGGTCGTGGGCCGCGTGGTCAGCGATGCCATCTGCCAGGAGATGCGCCAGAGCGATGCCCCCGCGTCCGCGCGCCGCCCCGCCACGCGGCCGGCGACGGGCTCCGCACCAGCCTGCAATGCGCTGCTGCGCGCGGCTGGTCGTTGCAACTGAGGCTTCGCGAAAGCTGCTGCACCGATGCGCCGGTGTAGACAACAATGGCGCCCTACGAGGAGAGGGCGCGGGCCGGGCCCGCACCCAAGGATCACGGCACCATGAAACTCCTGCTTGTCGACGATCACCCGCTGTTCGGTGTCGGCTTTGCGCATGCGCTGACGCACGCCCGCCCCGACTTCGAAGTGCAGACCGCGCTCTCGCTGGCCGAAGGCGTCGCGCGTGCCTCGCAATGCGCGCCCGACATCGTGCTGATCGACTACCGCCTGGGCGGCGAAGACGGCCTCGAGGGCTTGCGCCTCTTCGGGGCCCGGCATCCCCTCGTGTCGCGCCTGATGATCTCGGGCGACGAAGAACCCGCACTCGCCGCCCGCGCACGCGCCGCGGGGGCGGCCGGCTTCATCGGCAAGTCGCGCTCGGTGGCGCACATCGCGGCGGCGCTGGACGAGGTGGCCGCCGGTGGCGAGTCTTTCGATGTGCTGACGTCGCGCACCGGCCTGCCGGTGGCGAGCCTCACGCCGCGCCAGCTCGAAGTGCTGCTGCTGGTGGCGCAAGGCCGCCAGAACAAGCAGATCGCCGCCGAGCTGGCGATTGCGGAACGCACGGTCAAGCTCCACATCACGGCGCTGCTCGACACGATGGACGCGCGCAACCGCACCCACCTGCTGGTCCAGGCGCGGCGCGCGGGACTGCTGCTGGAGCCGCGATGAAGCCTTCGGTGCCTGCCGCCCTCGCATCGCCGCTGCAACCGCCGCGCGACCGTGGTGTGCGCGGCCTCATCGCCGCATGCCTGCGCTTCTCGGACCTCCAGCTCCAGCAGGTCGAGCAGATGATCCGCACCACGCCGTGGGCGTGGATGCTGGCCGCGCTCGGTGGGTACCTGTGCTACCGCGAATACGCGACGGGCGCGGACGGCGCGCGCGTGCAGGCGTGGTTCACCGTCTACTGCTTTCTCGTCGCCGTGCGGGGCGGCATCTGGGTGGCATGGGCGCTGCGGCCCGGCCGTCGATCGAACCTTGCGGCGATGGCGTTGCCCCTCATGGCCAGCAGCCAGAGCCTGGCCTTGTCGTGGGGTGTCCTGTGCGTCCTGCTGCAGAAGGATGGGCCGGCGCAGGCCGAGGCCATCCTTCACATCACGATGGTCACCGTCTCGCTCGGTGGCGCGATCCGGCTCTCGACGATGGAGCGGTCGGCCATCGTCTACGTGGGCCTCATCCTCGGCCCGCTGGTGCTGCGCGACATCTGGTTCGGTGGCAGCTACCACCTGGCCATGGCGATGATCGTGACGCTGATCGGCGTCTACACGCTGCTGAGTTCCAGGGAACTCTCGCGCGCGCTGCACGAGATCCAGGCGCAGCGCCGGCGCAATGCCGAACTGGTGACCGCGCTGAGCGCCGAAAACGAACGCAGCCGCTCGGCCCGCCAGACCGCCGAAGAAGCCGTGGCGGCGCGCATGCGCTTCTTCGCCTCGGCCAACCACGACCTTCGCCAGCCGCTCAACGCGATGGCGCTGCTCGCGCAGACGCTGCACACGGTCAGCACGCAGCCGCAGGTGCAACAGCTCTCGGAGCAGCTCGTGGCTTGCGCCGACGGCATGACCGATGTGGTCGACGACCTGCTCGACATCACACGCGCCGATGCCGGATCGATCAGCCCGCAGTGGTCGCATTTCGCCATCGACGCGCTGCTGCGCGACTGCTGCCGGCCACACCAGGCGGTGGCTGCGGCCAAGGGTCTGAAGTTCGAGATGGCCATCGACCCCGCCACCGTCCGCAGCGACCGTGCCTTGCTCACGCGCGTGCTCACCAACCTGCTGGCGAACGCCATCCGCTACACGCGCAAGGGCACGGTGCGCATCGGCGGCGCGGTCGACAACGGACGGCTGCGACTCGCCATCGAAGACACGGGCATCGGCATCACGCCCGAGCACCTGCCGCACATCTTCGACGAGTTCTATCAAATCGATAACCCGGCGCGCGACCGCCGCCTGGGCTATGGCCTTGGCCTTGCGACCGTCAAGCGATTGAGCGAACTGCTCGACCTGGGCGTGACCGTGCGCTCGCAGCCGGGGCAGGGCAGTGTGTTCGAAGTGCAGGTGCCGTTGGCCGATGCGGCCGAGAGCGGGCGGGCGGACGATGCCGAACGGCTCGCTGCGTCATCGACCACCGCATTGGCGGTGCGCGTGCTCGTGGTCGATGACGACCAGAGTTCGTTGCAGGCGCTGCAAGGGCTGCTGGCCTCCTGGGGCGCGGAGGTGCGCGCCGCGAGCGACATGGCGGGCGCGCTGGGTTGCCTGCAGGCGGGCTTCCGGCCCGATGCGCTCGTGGTCGACTTGCGGCTCGGCGTGCAGGCCAGCGGCATCCAGGCCATCGCGGACCTGCGCCTCGCATTGAACGAGGCTGAGCTGCCCGCGTTGATCGTGACCGGCGATGTGGGAGGCGACTACCTGGCCGCAGCGCGCGAGGCCGGCCTGCCGGTGCTCGTCAAGCCCGTGCGGCCTTCGCAGCTGCGCGCCTTCCTGGGCCATGCGCAGGCGCGCAGCCGGGAGCGCGTGCCCGACTGATTCGCGGGCGCAATGTCCGCGCAACGACTGCTGGTAGCCTTGCCGCATTGTTCAGGCGCGCCTCGACCTGCGAGGTCGCGTGATCCGGACGATTCAGAAAGGACTCAGCGCGTGGTTGTGACAGGGAGAAGATGGGGCGCATGCGCCGCGTTGATGGCGGCATTGCTGGTGGGCGCATGTTCCACCACGCCGAGCACGCCGGTGGCCGGCCCCGGCGAATACGTCGTGCAAACGGGCGACACGCTCTACCGCATCGCGCAGCGCCACGGCCGCACGACGGCCGAGATTGCCCGCTGGAACCAGATCAAGGACCCCGACCAGCTCGAAGCCGGCCAGGTGCTGCGCGTGGTGCCGCCGGGCGGTGCCACGACGGCGGGTGCCACGCCTCCGCCGCGCAGCAGCGGCAGCAGTAGCACCGACAAGGCCAAGCCTGTGCCCGTCCCTCGCGAGCGCGACCCTGTCGTGCCGCCCGCGTCGCGGCGCAGCGACTGGGGCTGGCCGACGCAGGGCGCGGTCATCGCCGGTTTCAACGGCAACAGCAACAAGGGCCTGGACATCAGCGGCAGCAGCGGCGAGCCCGTGCACGCGATCGGCGCCGGCTCGGTGGCCGCCACCGAAACCATGCGCGGCTACGGCAGCGTGATCATGGTCGACCACGGCGGCTCCTACATGTCGATCTACACCAACGTGGGCACGGTGGGCGTGAAGCAGGGCCAGCGCGTGCAGCGCGGCCAGAAGCTCGCCGAGATCGGCCCGGCGGAGGGCGGCCGCGCCAAGCTGCACTTCGAGATCCGCTACCGCGGCAAGGCCGTCGATCCGCGCCTGTACCTGCCCGCGAAGTAGGTCGCTCGTTCAGGTGCTCGTTCAGGCGCTCGGGTACGTGTTCATGAAGAGCCGGTAGCCGAAGCCGCGGATCGACACCAGCGACACGTCCTTGGTGCCCGTCATCTTCAGCAGCTTGCGCAGCCGGGTCATGTGCACATCGACCGTGCGGGTCTGGCCCAGGGGGCCCGCGTCGCCCCACACCGCGCGGAAGATTTCCTCGCGCGAGTACGCACGGTTCGCATGCCGGAACAGGAACAGCGCCAGCTCGAACTGGCGCGGCTGAAGGCGCGTGCCATGTCCGTCGATGCTGACCGTGCAGCCGACCGGATCGAACTCGAAGCGGCCGAAGCAGAAGACCTCCTTCGCCGCCTCGGCCCGGGAGGCCAGCACGCGGAAGACGCGCACGACCAGCTCGCAGTCTTCGCACGGCATCAGCACGAAGTCGTCGGCGAGCTCCGAGGTGACGACCTTGTTGCCGAGCAGCTGCTCCGGCCGCATCAACAGCAGCAGCGGCGTGGATTCACCGGCCAGGCGCCGCAGGAACTTGGCCGCCGACCAGACCACGTCGGGGCTGCCGTCGAGTGCGAGCAGCAACAGGTCGAACTGCTCTCCGGCGGACAGCACCTGTGCAAACTTTCTCAGGAGCGAGAACTCGATGACCTCGTGGCCCGCCTCGCGCACGGCGCTGGCCACGAAGTGCCGGTCGGGGTCGGAATGCTCCAGCACCGCGATGCGCCGCACGGCAACGCCGGGCCCGCGGCCGCCATGGGCCGCGACCTCGAGGCTGCCGGTCGAAGGGGCCGGCGCGGGCCCGGCCGCAGCGGGGGAGGCCGGGCCTCGTCCAGGCGGTGCCTCGGCCCGCGGCTTGCGCGCGGACGCCATGGCGTCGGCATCGTCCTCGCGCTTCCATGCGCCGCGCAGCGCGAGCGAGAACACCGCGTGGCCCAGGGGTGTCACGGCGCGCATCAGCGGGCGGCGACGCGTTCGCCGGCGGGTTGCACGAACACGTTCGCTGTCACGGTGGCGGTGCGGCCGGCCGCGTTGATCGCCAGCACCTGGATCGTCTGCACGCCCGGCCGCGCCGGTGTCCACTGGCAGGCATAGGGCGCGGCGACGAAGGTGCACACCGGCAGGTCGCTGCCCGCCACCATCACCTTCACGCCCGCGGTGCCGCTCGCATCGCTTGCCACGGGCGCAAGCACGACGGGCTGGCCGACCACCGCCGGGCCCATCGCGGCCAGCGAGACCGTCGGCGGCGCGGCCTCGGCACCGCCGAGCGCGAGGTCGATGGTGAAGTGCGTGCGGCCCTGCACCGCCTTCTGCTCGAAGGCATCGAAGATGGTGAACCAGGTGGCGCCGTTCTCGCGGCCCGTGGCGCCGGCCTTCACCAGCAGGTTCGTCTTGCCGACCGTGAAGCAGCTGAAGCCGCAGCCCCAGTCGAAGACGAAGCGGCCCTGCGCATCGGCCGTGCCGCTGGCCAGCAGTTCCAGCGGCTTCTGGGCGCCGGGGTCGCGCCAGACCGACACCGCGGCGCCGGGCAGCGCCTGCCCCGTGGCGCGATCGGTCACCGCCACCTGGGTCTGCGTGGTGGCGGCCATGTAGGTCGAGCCGGCCCAGCGCGGCCACTGGCGCCAGTCGGTGTTGATCATCGCCTTCGTGCCTTCGGTGAAGCGCGTCATCGCGAGCGTGGCGGCGCGGTTGGCCTGCGGGTCGAGCCGTTCCTCGAACACGCTGCCCAGCAGCGGGTCTTGCCGCCAGTGCTGGCGCGGCCACCAGTAGCGGTCGCGCGGGTTCGACAGCGCAAGGTCGGCCTTCGGCGCGACGCCCGTGGTGTCCGCCACATGGCTCGCGTGGTAGTACTCGCCCGAGCCGGCGCCGTGCACAGCCGTTGCTGCCGGAGCTGCAGTTCGTGCGCATGCGCCATGCGGTGCGCACGCTCAAGGCCGCGCTCGCCGAGCCGGCCGCCTGAGACGGGGCGGCGCCATGGTTGCGAGCGACAGTTTCGATTTCATCGTGGTCGGCGCCGGCTCGGCCGGGGCCGCCGCCGCGGCGCGCCTGAGCGAGAGCGGGCGCCACCAGGTCCTGCTGCTGGAGGCCGGGCCGCCCGACACCAGCGCGTGGACGCGCATCCCGCTGGGCGTGGCCAAGGTGCTGGAGCAGGGGCGGCTCACGCGCAGCTTCTTCACCGAGCCCGATCCGCAACTGAACGACCGCCGCATCTACTGGCCGCGCGGCTGGGTGGTGGGCGGCTCGTCCACCGTCAACGGCATGATCTGGGTGCACGGCACGCCGCGCGAGTACGACCGCTGGGCCGAGGACGGTTGCCCGGGCTGGGCCTACGCTGACCTCCTGCCCTGGTTCCGCAAGATCGAGAGCTTCCAGGGCGGCGACGCGGCCTCGCGCGGACGCGAAGGACCGGTCACGGTGACCGAGTTCCAGCCGGTCGACGGGCTGGCCGACGCCTTTCTCGATGCCAGCGCACAGGCCGGCATCGCCCCGCGCGTGGCCGACTACAACGCGCGCGGCTACGGCGGCAGCTACCTGCAGTTCAACACCCGCAACGGCGTGCGCTGCAACACGCGCATGGCCTACCTCGACCCGGCACGCGGCCGGCCCAACCTCACGCTGATGACCGGCGCGATGGTCGGGCGCGTGGTGCTGGAAGGCGGGCGCGCCACCGGCGTGCGTGCGCGCATCGGCGGGCGCGAGGTGGTCTTCACGGCCCGGCGCGAAGTGCTGCTGTGCGGCGGCGCCTTCAACTCGCCGCAGCTGCTGGAGCTGTCGGGTGTCGGCGGGCGCGAGGCGCTGTCGGCGCAGGGCGTGCCGCTGCTGCACGAGCTGCCGATGGTCGGCGAGAACCTCAGCGAGCATGTCTACAGCCCGCTGCAGTACGAGGTGAACCCGGGCGTGAGCTGGAACAAGGCCCTGTCCAGTCCCTGGGGACAGGGCCGGCTGGGCCTGCGCTGGCTGCTGCGGCGCGACGGCCCGCTGTCGTCGAACTCCATCACCGCGCAGACCTTCGCGCCGATGCAGCCCGGCGGGACGGACGCCGAACTCAAGCTGCAGGTGCAGCAGCTGAGCACCTCCAACAACCGCGGCAAGGGCCGGATGGCCATCGACCGCTTCGACGGCATCACGCTCGCGTCGTTCCAGATCTGCCCGCACTCGCGCGGCGCGTCGCACATCCGCAGCGCCGACCCTGCCGCCGACCCGAAGCTCGTGGCCCGCCACTTCACCGATGCGCGCGACGTGCAGGCCTGCCTGCATGCGTTGAAGCTGTCGCGCCGCATCGCCGAGACGGGGCCCATGGCGCGGCTGATCCGCAGCGAGGTCCGGCCGGGGCCGCAGGCCGGCAGCGACGAGGCCCTGATCGCGCACATCCGCGCCACCGGGGCCACGGCCTACCACCCGGTGGGCACCTGCCGCATCGGCACCGACGCCGCGCAGTCGGTGGTCGATCCGGCGTTGCAGGTGCACGGCGTGCGCGGGCTGCGCGTGGCCGACGCGTCGGTCATGCCGACGATTGCGTCGACCAACACCAACGCGATCTCGATCGTCATCGGCGAGCGGGCCGCGGCCTTCGCGCTGGCGGCATGCTGAGCCGCGGCGGCACGAGGCCGTAGACAACGACACGGCCAGAAAAAGAAGCGCACAGACGCAACAACAACGGAGACAACGTGAACACTCAATTCCGCCCCGGCAAGGCATGGACGATCGTCGCCCTGCTGACCTTTCTTCAACTGGTGAACTTCGTCGACAAGATCGTCATCGGCCTGGTGGCCGTGCCCATGATGACCGAGCTGAAGCTCACGCCCGTGCAGTTCGGCTTGATCGGCGGCAGCTTCTTCTGGCTGTTCGCGATCTCGGGCGTCGTGGTCGGCATGATCGCCAACCGCGTCAAGACCACGCACCTGCTGCTCGGCATGGCCGTGCTGTGGTCGCTGGTGCAGCTGCCAATGATCTTCACCTCGTCGATCGCGATGATCGTCGTGGCGCGCGTGATCCTGGGCGCCGGCGAGGGGCCGGCCGCGCCGGTGGCCAACCACGCGGTCTACAAGTGGTTCCCCGACAGCCGGCGCAGCCTGCCGGTGACGGTGATGAACGCCGGCGCCTCCGTGGCGCTGGTGCTCTCGGGCCTGCTGATTCCGATGATCACGCAGGCCTGGGGCTGGCGTGCCAACTTCATCGTGCTCGCGCTCGTCGGCTTGGCCTGGGCCGTCGCGTGGCGGGTGTTCGGCGAGGAGGGCACGCTCGTCGAGCGCAAGGCGACGCACGGCGCGGCGCCGGCGTCCGGGCGCCGCATTCCCTATGCGCGGCTGCTCACGGACCGCAGCGCGATCGGCATCATGCTGCTGCACTTCGTCGCGTACTGGGGGCTGGCGCTTACGCTGACCTGGCTGCCCGCCTACATCCAGAGGGGGCTGGGCTACAGCGCGGTCGACGCGGGGCGGATGTTCGCCCTCGTGGTGCTGCTGGGCGTGCCGGTCAATCTGGCGCTGTCGTGGTGGTCGCAGCGCCTGCTGGTGCGCGGTGCCTCGTCGCGCGGCGCGCGCGGCGTGCTGTCGAGCCTGGCGCTGGTCGTGGGTGGGGTGCTCTTCTGCACGCTGATGGCGTTCGACCTCGGGCCGGTGCAGAAGATCTGCATCATCGCCATCGCGTCGGGGCTGGCGCCCATCGTCTATTCGCTGGGGCCGGCCATGATGGGCGAGATCACGCCCGACACCCAGCGCGGCGGCATGCTGGCCGTCGAGAACTCCGTGGCCTCGCTCGCCGGCATTGCCGCGCCCGTGGTCATGGGCCGCCTCATCGAGGCGAACCAGGCGGTGGCCGCGCACGGCTACGAGCTCGGCTTCGCGGTCAGCGGGGGGCTGCTCATTGCCGGCGGGCTGCTCGGGCTCGTGCTGGTGAACCCGGCGCGCTCGCTGTCTGTGCAGCGCGCCCGCGCGCAGGCCGACGCGTCGGCCCTCAGCCCTGCGGCCGGGTGAGCAGGTCGAGCTCGGCCCGCAGGCGCCGCACCGCCACCTCGTGGCGCCGCGTCTGCGGCCCGCGCCCGTGCGTGCCGGCCTTCAGGATGAGCCGCAGCTGCTCGCGCTGCAGCTGCGCCTTCAGGTGCCGGGCGCGCTGGCCGAATTCCTTGCCCATGTCGCGGCGCACGCGGTAGCGCAGCAGCGGCGCGCCCAGGCGCACCCATTCGTCGTCGCGGATCAGCTCGCGCTCGGGCACGAAGTACGCCGCCAGCGCGTGCAGGTAGGTGCCGTTCTCGCGCGCGGCGGCGCGCCACACGAAGGCGGCGGCGATCACCACCGGGATGCCCTTGACGACCAGCAGCAGCGCGATGCCGACAAAGCCGTCGTCGAAGCGGTCTTCGAGCAGCGGCGAGTTCCAGATGAAGTGCATGGCCCACGCCAGCGCGAAGTAGAAGAGGGCGCAGCCGATGCGCGCCGCCATCGAGCGCTGCGGGTTGAGCAGGAACCACGCGACGCCGAACGACGCGATGGTCGTGTAGGCCGCATGGCTCCACAGCCCGCTCAGCAGCCCGCGCATCAGCAGGTGGTAGAGCACCGGGTACACCTGGTTCTCGAGCGGAAAGTTCACGGCGCTGTTTACCGTGTAGCTCAGGTTCTCGATCACCTGGAAGCCCAGCCCGGCCATGGCGCCGACGATCAGCACCGACAGATACGTTTCGAACTGGTTGCGTGCAATCAGCACCAGCAGGATCACGCCGGCCAACTTCAAGAATTCTTCGGTGATCGGCCCCGCGATGGCCGGCCCCCAGACCGCGACGAACTCGGGCGACACCAGCTTGGCGCACAGGCTCTGGATGGCGACGTTGGCCGGCGCGGCGAAGTACACCGCGCCCAGCCCGCCCCATGCGAAGGCCAGCACATAGGCCTCGGGCGGGTGCTGCTCCAGCAGGTCGAGCGTGCGGAAAAACAGCACGAACGCCGCCGTGTAGCCGCCCCACACCAGCAGCCCCAGCAGCGCGGTGACGGGCACCACGCGAAAGCCCAGCGAGAACATCGACACCGTGTAGAACAGCCCGTTGAGGATCAGCGCCGACAGCAGCCAGAACGCGGCGCGCTGCGGCTGGAAGAACGAGTCGGTGCCGATGGGCCAGTCGGCGTCTTCCTGCGTCGCGATGGCTTCGGTGGGGGCTTCGGTGTTGGTGCTCACAGCGGTGCCTCCAGGTCCATCGAGTCGAGCATCCTGCGGGCGTCGGCCAGCGCCTCGTTGAAGCCGTCGGCGGGGCCGTACACGTCGATCTGCACCAGCGAACGGCGCTGCGTGTCGACCACCTGCCAGAAGCGGCCGGCGAGCTTGGCGCCGTAGTAGGCGAAGGTCTTGCCCTGCAGGCCCCAGCCGGTGACGAAGTCGGACACGTCGCCCTCGATGGTCAGGCCCTGGCCGCGCTCCATGAGCCGCTGCTGGCGCAGCATGGGGCCGTCGGGCCCGCCCATCCACAGGCGCGTGGTCACGAGGAACTTGTGGCCGCCCTTGAAGAGCATGAGCGACTGGCCCGCCTTGGAGCGCGACACGTCCATCTGCCAGCCCGGTGCGGGCTCGAAGCGCGCATGGCCGACCGACACGGTCTCGCCCGCGGGCAGCGGCCGGCTGCCGGGCGTGTGGTTGTTCCAGAAGGTGAGGCCGCCGACATACGCGGCAATGGCCAGGAGGATCGCGAGCGCGCCCGGCCAGGTGCGGTACGGGATGCGGCGGGACGGTTGAAGCATCCGTGGATCGTGCCACACCGAAGCGACGGCGCGGGGGCGCCGCCGTGGTTGTCAGGCGCTCAGAACGCCATGCGAATACCCACGTCGTAACCCAGCGCGCGGTGCGGCTGCATGCCGTTGGTGGTCGCATAGGCCGGCTGCGGAAAGATCGCCGGCAGGCTCAGCACCAGCGGCGTCACGCCCATCACGGTCGGGTTGTTGCGGCCGTTGGCGATGTGGATGCGCGCCACCGAGGCATACAGCGCCGTGCGCTTCGACAGGTTGTGCACGTAGCCCAGCGCCAGCTTGTTGACCGACGAATTGCCGTCGGGCAGGTCCAGCCCGTTGACGAAGCGCACGCGTCCATACGAGGCGCGCAGCATGCCCGCGCCCAGCGGCACGTTCACGCCGGCCATGAGGCCGTCGTAGCGATCGCTCAGGCGCAGCGAGCCGCTGGCGAACGGCGTGGCGCTGTTGCGCACATCCCGCACGCGCGACCATTCGCCGAACACCTTCACCACGCCGAAGTCGTAGGAGGCGCCGAGGTTCAGGCTCTTGATCTTTTCGCTCTGCGCGGCGGCGCTGGCCAGCGTGCTCTCGCCGTAGCCCAGCGCCACGTCGGCCGGACCGCTGGCCCAACCGATGCGACCGCCTACGTAGCGCCCGCGCTGCGAGGGGCTGTCGGGCGTGTGGCTGACCTTGGTGTTCTCGTGCAGCGCGTACTGCACCTGGCCGTAGAAGCCGCCCAGGTTCGGCGGCAGGAAGTAGCTGACGGCGTTGCTCGTGCGCAGGTAGCTGTCGGTGCCCGCCGAGAGGCCGCCGCCCAGCAGGCCGCCCGTGGCCAGCGCGCGCGCGGCGGCGATGTTGCTGTTGACCACGGCGATCAGGTTGGTGCCCACGCCGTTGACGCTGAAGGGGTCGAACACGGCGTCGTTCCAGAACGAGGCCGTGTAGTCGCGGCCCAGGCGCACTTCGCCGAAGGGGCCGCTCAGGCTGAGCGTGGAACGGCGTCCGAAGTTCGTGATGCCGCTGCCCGTGTCGTTGCTCAGCGGCGCCTCGAGCCAGAAGCTCGCGGCCAGCCCACCGCCCAGGTCTTCGGTGCCGCGAAAGCCGATGCGGCTCGACGCATTGCCCGAGGGCGACAGCACGGTCTGGCTCTGGCGCAGCTCGGCCGGGCGCAGCGGGTTGTACGAACTGCTGGTGGTGCGGTAGTGGCTGACGCCCGCATCGACCACGCCGAACAGCGTGAGCGAGGACTGGGCAAGGGCGGGGCCGGCGGCCAGGACGGCTGCGGTGGCGATGAGGGTCTTCTTCTTCAAGGTCTTGTCTCCTGCTCGTTGTGTTTATTCGTGGGGGCGTGTGCGTCGGTGCTCAGGGCACGAGCACGGTCGCGCCGGTGGTCTTGCGGCCTTCGAGCGCGCGGTGCGCTTCAGCCGCATCGGCCAGTGCAAAGCTCTGCTGCGGCTCGCTCACGATGCGGCCGGCCAGCACATGGCCGAAGAGTTCGTCGGCCATCGACAGCATGTGCGGGCGCGGGTGGATGTAATGCACCATCGCCGGCCGCGTGAGCCAGATCGAACCTTTGGCGGCCAGTACCTGCGAGTCGACGATCACGGCGCCAGAAGACGTGCCATTGCTCACGAGCGTGCCGCGCGGCTGCAGGCAATCGAGCGAAGCTTCCAGCGTGTCCTTGCCCACCGAGTCGTACACGACCGGCACGCCCTTGCCGTCGGTGATTTCGCGCACGCGCTGGGCGATGTTCTCGCGCGAGGTCACGATGGTGTGGGTGCAACCGTTGGCCTTGGCAACGGCCGCCTTCTCGTCGGTGCTGACCGTGCCGATCATCGTGACGCCCATCGCACGCGCCCACTGGCAGGCGATGAGGCCCACGCCACCGGCCGCTGCGTGATACAGGATCGTCTCGCCACCCTTGAGCGGATAGACCTGGCGGAACAGGTACTGCGCCGTCATGCCCTTCATCATCAACGTGGCGGCGGTGCGGTCCGAGATGCCATCGGGCAGCGGGATCAGCACATCGGCCGGCATCACACGCACTTGCGAATACGCACCCTGCGGCCCGAGGAGGTAGCCCACGCGATCACCCACGCGGATGTCGGTCACGCCCGGCCCCACGGCCTCGACCACACCCACGGCATCGGAACCGAGGCCGTTGGGCAGTGCGAGCGGATAGCGCCCGGTGCGGAAATAGATGTCGATGAAGTTGACGGCGATGAGGCTGTGGCGCACGCGCGCCTGGCCCGGGCCGGGCTCGCCGACCTCGACGTGTTCGAGCTTGAGCACGTCGGCGCTGCCGGTTTCGTGGAAGCGGATGGCTTGGACCATGGGAAGTTTCTTTCTCGGGAGGAAGGGCGGGCAGAAAAAAAAGGCTCAGCCCGCCGAGAGTTCGTCGATGAACGCCTGCGCGCCCGGCCACGCGCCGTAGCCCGAGGCGGGGTTGAGGTGGCCGACTTCGCCGAGGTCGACGAGCTGGCTGCCCCAGCCCTGCGCCATCTGCGCTGCGCATTCGAACGAGGCCAGCGGGTCGTTGCGGCTCGCCGCCACGATGCTCGGGAACGGCAGCGGCCCGGTCGGCACCGGCAGCCAGCCGCCGGCGCGCAAGGCCTCGATGCGGGGATAGCCCTCGGGCATCGGATGTTCGAAGTCGGGCGGCGTGGCGAGCAGCGCGCCGCGCACCGGCCGGCGCGTGCGCTGCGCCCAGTGCGCCAGCATCACGACGCCGCCGCTGTGCGCCACGATGACCAGCGGGCCCTCGACCGCCTGCGCCTCGCGCTCGATGGCTTCGACGCGCGCGGCGCAGTCGAGGTCGTCGCGGCCCATGGGCGGCACGGCGCGCACGCGCGGCAGGCGCGCGGCGAGCAGGGTCTGCCAGTGGCTGGCGACGGCGTCGCGCAGGCCGGGAACGATGAGGACAGTGGGCGCAGTCATGGCAGCCTGCACGCTCACTGGTTGAGCTGGATGTTGTAGGTCTTGACGATCCGCGCGTTGCGTTCGTACTCGTCGTGCGTGATCTTCGCGAGCTGCTCGGGGCTCTCGCTGGTCATCGGCACGAAGTTCTGCGCAATGAGCCGCTCCCGCACCTTCGGCGAGGAGGCGGCCTTCGTGAGGACCGCATTGATCCGCTTGACGAGGTCGTCGGGCATCTTGGCCGACACGATGGCGCCGGCCCAGTTCGAGAAGTCGATCTCGTCGAAGCCCTGTTCGGCCATCGTGGGCACGTCCGGAAGCTGTGCCAGCCGGGTCTTGGCCCCGACCCCGAAGACCTTCACCTTGCCGGCCTTGATCAGCGGCAGCGACGTGACGATGCCGTCGAACAGGATGTCGACCTGGCTGCCCATCAGGTTCTGCAGCGCCGGCGGCGAGCCCGGGAACGGCACATGCTGCAGGTCCAGCCCCGCCTTCCTGGCAAAGATGGCGCCGGCGTAGTGCGAGCTGGTTCCCGCGGAGTACGAGGCGTAGCTGCCCGGGCTGCCCTTGCCGGTCTTCAGGTAGGCGATGAGTCCTTTCAGGTCGTTGGCCGGCACCGTCGGTGCGCTCACCAGCACCATCGCCGAGCGCGCCACCATGGTCACCGGTTTCACGTCCTTGACCGGGTCGAAGCTGGTCTTCATCACCAGCGGAATTTCGGTCAGGATGTTGCTGACCATGAACATGATGGTCTGCCCGTCGGGCGGTGCGCTGTTGAGCGCCTGCACCCCGATGGCGCCGCCGGCGCCCGGCTTGTTGTCGACGATCACCGGCTGCCCGATCTCGGCCGAGATCGCTTCGGACAACACACGGGCCACGACGTCCATGGTGCCGCCCGCGGGCGCGGGCACCACGATTCGTACGGGCTTGTTGGTCCAGGCATGGGCGAGCAGGGGCGCGGCGGCCAGGGCGACCGCCCATGGCCGCAGGCGGCGAAGGATGTTGTGGGTCTTTTTCATCGCGATGTCTCCAGGTGTTCGTGTGCCGACGGCGCGTGGGGCTCAGGCCGCCTTGCGCAGGAAGCCCTGCTGCCGGCCCGGGGCATTGGGCGCGAAGCCGTTGGCCGCCAGCGACGCTTCGGTGGTGTCGTAGAAAACGCCGATCTTGGACATCTCGCGTGCCTGCTGGCCCGTGGCGATGGGGCGGCCGAATTCGCGCGAGATGCGAACGAGTTGCTCGACTTGCCTGGCGGTGCCGATCTTGGCCGAGCGGTCCTGGTTCCACAGGTTGTCTTCGGTGCCGGTGCGCACGTGCAGGCCCATGGCGATGCCCATCATGTTGATCGGCAGCACGTTGAGCACCGAGGCCTCCACCGTCACCACCGCGCCGTCGGGCACGGCGCGCATGAAGTTGGCCAGGCTGTAGACGTTGGGCACGTCCATGCCGCCGCCGATGGCCACCCAGTTCATGACCAGCGGGCCCTTGTAGATGCCGCGGCGCATCAGCCGCTCCACCGACTCGAAGCTGTTGATGTTGTAGCACTGGAAGGCGCTCTGGATGCCCGCCTTGGTCAGTCGGCGGATGTGCTCCTCGGCCCAGCCGGGCTGCGAAGGCACGGTCATTTCCTTGTAGGCGTTGAAGGTGGCGGGGTCTTCCATCGACGTGCCCTGGATGTCGCGCAGGTCGAACTGCTCCATCACGTTCATCTGCGAGGTGTTGATGGTCACCGTCACCTGGTCGGGCTTGGGGTCGAGGTCGGCCAGCATGTGGCGCGTGTCGTCACTCAGCCACTTGGCGGCCGCACCGTCGGTCTCGGGTGCGAAGCTGATCGAGCCGCCCACCTGGATGATCATTTCGGGCACGCGCGCACGCACGCCGGCAATCAGCTCGTTGAACTTGGACAGGCGCTTGCTGCCCCGGCCGTCGAGCTCGCGCACGTGCAGGTGCAGCACGGTGGCGCCGGCGTTGTAGCAGTCCACCGCCCGTTGGATCTGGTCCTCCATGGTCACGGCAATCTCGCCGGGGAAGTCCGAAGGCATCCATGAAGGGGCGTACGGCGCGGCGGTGATGATCAGCGGCTGCTGGTTTTCGGGGAACAGATGGCCGTCGAGAAAATTCATGGCAGGAACCTCGGTAGAAGAAGGAAAGAGAGGGAAGAAGAAGAAGGGGCGCTGCGCCCGCTCAGAAGACCGCTTCGCCGACGATGCCGGCGCGTTCCATCTTTCGATGGCAGGGCGGGTAGTCCATGACCGCGTAGTGCTGGGTCGAACGGTTGTCCCACATGGCCACGTCGCCCGGCTGCCAGCGCCAGCGCACCTGGTACTCGGGGATGGCAGCCTGGCTGATCAGGTACTGCAGCAGCGCCGAGTGGCCCTGGGTGTAGTCCTGCCCATAGCGCACGTTGGCCGGCGTGTGGAAGTTGGTGAAGTGCGTCGTGAAGCCGTTGACGAACAGGATCTTTTCGCCCGTGTCGGGGTGCGTGCGCACCACGGGGTGCTCGGCGTCGGGGAACTGGGCCTTCAGCGCCAGGCGCTTCTCGGTCGGCATCGCGGCGCCGAAGGTGGCCTCGATGCTGTGGCGCGCGCGCAGCCCGGCAATCTGCTGCTGGATGTGCGCGGGCAGCTTCTCGAAGGCCAGCACCATGTTGGCCCACATCGTGTCGCCGCCGACCGGCGGGCATTCGACGCACCGCAGCACGCAGCCGAAGGGCGGCTTCTCGCGCCAGGTGGCGTCGGTGTGCCAGCTGTTCTCGTAGCGGTCGACCGGCGTCTCGGGGTTCTTGTAGATGCGCACGAGGCCCGGGTGCTCGGGGTCGCTGCCGACCACGGGGTGGTCTTCGAGCTCGCCGAAGTGGCGGGCGAACGTGACGTGCTCGGTGCGCGTGAGCTCCTGCTGGCGGAAGAACAGCACCTTGTGCTGCACCAGCAGGGCGCGGATCTCGGCGGCCAGGCCCGCATCGCGCGAGGCCTCCGCCAGCGACACGTGGCGCAGCTCGGCGCCGATGGCGCAGGTCACGGGATGGACCTGGATGCCGCGCGTGTGCACGGCGGGGGCCCCGTTCGAGAGGGCTGGCTGGATCGTGGAACCCATTGTCTTGTCTCCTGTGCCGGTCGTGTGGAACCGCTGTGCGGCGGTGACCGTGCTGGGCGCAAGAATAGGTCGGGGCCCCTTCGCGCGCCCCCTCCTCGCGGGAGGGGGAACGGGCCCTTGAGGGGAGGGACAAACCCTCAGTGCGCGGGTGTGAGAAGTCCCAGGATGCGTGCGCGCTGGACCACCTGCGTGCGGGTGCCGGCGTCGAGCTTGGCGAACAGGTTCTTCACATGCCACTTGATGGTGGTCTCGCCCACCTGCATGGCGCGTCCGATTTCCTTGTTCGACAGGTTGCGCGCCAGCAGCGCCAGCACCTCGCCCTCCTTGGGCGTGAGCACGGCGCCGAGCGGCAGGGGTGACGCAGGCGCAGGCAGCACGTGGGGCTGGAGCGGCACAACCGTGATCTCGGGCTGCGCGCCCTCGGCCGCGAGCGTGCCGACCCAGGCGCCCAGCTCGGGGTGTGCGTCGGAGAGCACGCGCTGCAGGCCGTAGGCGCGCGCCAGGTCCATCGCCTCGCGCAGCAGTGCCTGCGCCGGCTGGCCGCAGCGCTCCAATGCCAGCGCGCGCAGGCCCAGCAGCTCGATGTGCAGGCCGCCCTGCTTGCGCTGGCGCGCCTGTTCGTCGGCGCGCGCCAGTTGCGCCAGGGCGTCGGGCCAGTCGCGCGCGGCGATGGCCGCGTGCGCGCGCGCCACGTCGCGCAGCGCTTCCACGCTGCGCCGCCACAGCGGGCCCTGCGGCAGCGCGGGGTCGGCCAGTTGCGCGTCGATGCGTTCGCACAGCTCGCGGCAGGTCTGGGCGCGGTGGCGCTGCGCGTGCAGGCGCACCTGCTCGGCCAGGCTGGCGATGCGCAACCGCGGCAGGCGCCGCGCGGCACCGGCCGCGTCCAGCGCGTTCAGCAGTTCCAGCGCGCGGTGCTCGGCGCCTTCGGCCGCTGCGATGCGCGCCGCGGTGCGGTAGGCCTGCAGCAGCGATTCGGGCAGGCCGCTGTGCTCCAGCACGTCGAGGCGGTCGGCCAGCAGCGTGGCGGCGTCGCCCGGCAGGTCGCGCTCCCAGGCCACCGACGCGAGCAGCGCGGCCAGGTTGCAGCTGAAGCGATGGCGCCGGCCCATCTCGGCCTCGGCGCCGGCCACGGCGGGCCGCAGCAGCTGTTCGGCCAGCAGCACCTGGCCCTCCCACGCATAGCTCATTCCGATGACCAGCTCGCTCCAGCGCCGGATGTAGTCGACGCCGTGGCCCGGATGCCCGCGCAGGGCCTGCTGCTGGCGCAGGCGTGCCAGCGCCGGTTCGCCTTCGAGCAGCGCGCGGTAGGCCATGCGGTTGGCATGCGACTGCAGCAGCAGCGGGTCGGTGAGCGGCACGGCCTCGGTCCACGGCGCGTGCAGCTCGACAAAACGGTCGGGGTCGTCCGCGAACACGGCGGCGCCACCGAGGATCAGTGCGCATTCGCAGCGCAGCGCGTCGCTCACATCGGGCTGCGCGAGGATGCGCGCCACGAACTTGCCGGCTTCTTCGTGCCGCTCGCTCGACGCCAGCGTCCACGCCGCGGCCAGCAGCAGGCGTGGGCGACGGTCGAGTTCGTCGGCGGGCATCTGCGCCATCCATTCGAGCACCGTGGCCTGCCGGCCGCGCCGCATGAGCGATTCGTAGAGGCTGCGCTCCGCGAGCTCGTAGGCGGTCTGGTGCTGACCCGCGCTCAGCGCATGGTGGGCGGCTTCGTCGAGCAGGTCGTGCGCGGCCAGCCACTGCGCGGCACGCGCATGCGCCGCCACCTGCTCGGCGGCATCGAGCGCGGCAAAACGCTGGCGCAGCACGTCGCGCGCCAGCGCATGCATGCGCAGCCACTCGCCCCCTTCGGCGGCGGCGAACACCGGCGTGTCGTTGCTCAGCCGGGCCAGCCGCGCCGCGGCATCGTCGACGCCGGAGACGGCGCGGCACAGCGCGGGATGCAGCAGGTCGAGCACGGCGATGCGGGCCAGGAAGTCGCGATCCTGGGGGTCGAGGTTGACCAGCAGCAGCCGCACCAGCTCGCCCTGCAGCTCGCCGGCGGCGGCCGTCATGTCGGACAGCGCGGCGTTCGCATCGGCCCCGCGCGAGATGATCGTCGTCGCCAGCTGCAGGCCCAGCGGCCAGCCTTCGGTCAGCTCGTGCAGCCGGGCGGCCGTGTTGCGGTCGACGCGCGCGCCGAAGCGGGCCTGCACCAGCTGCAGCGTCTCGTCGAGGCTGAACTTCAGCAGCGCCGGGCCGATCTCCACGCACTGCCCGTAGGCCACGAGGTCCTCGATGTCGAGCCGGCCGTCGGGCCGCGTGGCAATGAGCGTGCGCACGTTGGGCGGCGCATTGCGCAGCAGGTAGGCCAGCGCCTCGCGCGTGGCGGGCGGCAGGCGGTCGGCCTCGTCGATGACCAGCACCACGTTCAACGCCGCCTGGGCCAGCTCGGCTAGCAGCGCCGTGACGCTGCCGAGCGTGCCGGGCCGGTCGTCCTCGAACACGCTGCGCCCGAACGCGGGGCGGCCCATGGCGACACGCAGCGCCAGCGCCAGGCTCTGCACCAGCCGGCCCGGGTCGTCCTGGCTCTGCGCCGAGACCCAGCCGACCGGCACGCCCAGGCCCAGGTACTCCAGCCGCCACTGCGCGAGCAGCGAGGTCTTGCCGAAGCCCGACGGCGCCTGCACCACGACCACCGCGTGGTCGCGCAAGGCGTCGGCACTCGACAGCAGCCGCGCGCGAGAGACGAGGTGACGCGGGACACGGGGCGGCGTCACCTTGAGCAGCAGGTCGCGGGGGGCGCCGGTCGCATCGGGGGGCGGGAAGGTGGCCAAGGCTCGCTCTTGCTCGTGGGAGGAAGAGCGATTCTCCACGTCATTCGCGCGAGGCCGAAGCGGGGCGCCGCGCACCCCGCCGCGCTCGGCTTTCCTTCGCACTGCAACCGTACTGCGCATGGAACCAGCGGGACAGTCCGCTGGGCGCGCAGAAGCCGAGCAGGCCCGCGACCTCGGCCAGCGGGCGGTCGCTGTCCAGCACATGGCGCACGGCGAGTTCCTTGCGCACGTCGTTGACGATCGCCGAGAAGCGCTGCCCGTCGTCCGCGAGCCGGCGCTGGATCGTGCGGCACTCCACGCCCACGTGCGCCGACACCTGCGCGATGCTGCAGCGCCCGGTGGGCAGGAGCAGCAGCACGGTGCGCCGGACGTCGTCCGGCAGCGCATCGCCGGGTGGCTGCGCGGCGGCCTCGAGCAGTCGCCGCGCATAGCGCGCCATGGCCGGGTCGGCCGAGGGGTTGGGTGTGTCCAGGTCTTCGCGCGCGCAGACGATGCCGTGGACGTCCTGGTCGAACGCGACGGCCGGGCCCATCACGCGGTGGTGCGTGCGCAGGTCGCGCGGCGCGGGGTGCGCCAGGCACACGCGGCGGGGTTGCCAGTCGGCGCCGAGAAACTGCCGCATGAGGCGCAGCATCACGCCCAGCGCCAGCTCGATGCGCTGGCGCGTGGCGCGGTTCGCCTTGCCGGGCTTCACTTCCTCGCGGATGAGCACCACGGCGTCGAAGTCTTCGACCATCAGCGACAGCGCGCCGTTGAGCATCGGCAGGTAGCGCATCAGCACGGCCAGCGAATCGCGCAGCGTCGGTTGCTCGCGCATCAGCAGGCCGACGGCCCCGAGGTTCGACAGCCGCCGCCCCTCGGCCATGCACAGCCCGAAGCCCTCGTTGCCCGACCGCTCGGCCGAGGCCTGCAGCAGCGCGGCGAGGCGATCGACCGGGATCATCAGGTCGGGCTCGTCCAGCACGCGCGGGCTCAGGCCGGCGTCGAGGAGCATGCGCACCGGCTCCAGTCCGCTGGTGCGCGCGACCTCGCGGTAGTGGGTGAGACTCGCCGCGCGGACCAGGCAAGACACGGTGCCGCACTTTCTCAGGGCACGAGCACGGTGGCGCCGGTGGTCTTGCGGCCTTCGAGTGCGCGGTGCGCTTCGGCTGCATCGGCCAGCGCGAAGCTCTGCTGCGGCTCGCTCACGATGCGACCGGCCAGCACGTGGCCGAACAGCTCGTCGGCCATCGACAGCATGTGCGGGCGCGGGTGGATGTAATGAACCATCGCGGGCCGCGTGAGCCACAACGAGCCCTTGCCCGCGAGCACCTTGGTGTCGAGGACCACGGACCCCGACGACGTGCCGTTGCTCACCAGCGTTCCGCGTGGCTGCAGGCAATCGAGTGACGCGTCCAGGGTGTCTTTGCCTACTGAGTCGTACACAACAGGAACACCCTTGCCGTCGGTGATCTCGCGCACGCGCTGGGCGATGTTCTCGCGCGAGGTCACGATGGTGTGCGCGCAACCGTTGGCCTTGGCAACCGCAGCCTTCTCGTCGGTGCTGACCGTGCCGATCATCGTGACGCCCATCGCACGCGCCCACTGGCAGGCGATGAGGCCGACGCCACCGGCCGCTGCGTGGTACAGGATGGTCTCGCCTCCCTTCAATGGATAGACCTGGCGGAACAGGTACTGCGCCGTCATGCCCTTCATCATCAGCGTGGCGGCGGTGCTGTCCGAGATGCCATCGGGCAGCGGAATGAGCACATCAGCAGGCATCACACGCACTTGCGAATACGCACCCTGCGGCCCGAGGAGGTAGCCCACGCGATCACCCACGCGGATGTCGGTCACGCCCGGCCCCACGGCCTCGACCACACCCACGGCATCGGAACCGAGGCCATTGGGCAGTGCGAGCGGATAGCGCCCCGTACGGAAATAGATGTCGATGAAGTTGACGGCGATGAGGCTGTGGCGCACGCGCGCCTGGCCCGGGCCGGGCTCGCCGACCTCGACGTGTTCGAGCTTCAGCACGTCGGCGCCGCCGGTTTCGTGGAAGCGGATGGCCTGGTTCATGGTGCGTCTCCTGAGGTGTGTGGGGGCTGGATGGAACGGATTCTTGCGGCGCGTGGCGGCGGCGGGAAGCGTGGTCTTGGCGATGTCCCAAATTGGCAAATCGATGCCCCAATAAAGCAAGAACTGCGAACGGGGTGCGCCGGATACTGGCGGCATCGGCCCACCGAGGCCTGCAAGACAACAACCGGAGACACCCCATGAAACTGCTGCAATGTGCACGCGCCGCCGCCGTGGCGCTGGTCGGATGCTCGATGGCCCTCGGGGCCTGGGCACTGGGCGACAAACCCCTCAAGCTCATCGTTCCCGCGCCGCCAGGCGGGACGATGGACATCGTCGCCCGCGTCGTCGGGCAACAGATGGCGCTGGACATCGGCCGTCCCGTGATCGTCGAGAACCGCCCCGGCGCGGGCGGCTCCATCGGCCTGCAGGCCATGCTGCAGGCGCCGGCCGACGGCAACACGATCGTGATGGCCGCAAGCAACGTGCTGGCCGAAACGCCGCAGGTCGTGAAGATGCCCTTCGATCCGCTGAAGGACGTGGTGCCCATCGCCTCGGTGGCGCGCTCGGGCGTGGTGCTCGTCACGGCCGCGAACTTTCCGGCCAAGGATTTCCAGGGCCTCGTTGCCGAGCTGAAGACGCGCAAGGGCAAGGCCAGCTTCGCCAGCTACAGCCCCGGCACCGTGTCGCAGTACGCGGGCCTGATCCTCAGCGACCGCGCCGGGCTCGACCTGCAGCACATCGGCTACCCCGGCTCGCCGCCCGCACTGCAAGACCTGCTGGGCGGCCAGGTCGACCTGATGTTCGACGGCATGCTCACCTCGATGCCGCTCATCAAGGCCGGCAAGCTGCGCCCCTATGCCTTCACCGGCAAGACCCGCTCGCGCTTCCTGCCCGACCTGCCCACCACCACCGAGCTTGGCTACCCCGACCTGCAGTTCCGCGGCTGGGTCGGCTTCATCGGTTCGGCCAAGCTGCCGGCCGACGTGCTGGCCAAGCTGCACGCCGCGATCGAGAAGGCCGGCCAGGCGCCCGCCGTGCAGCAGAAGCTGCTCGACGTGGGCCTGGAGCCCGAACTCAGTGTCGACACGCCTGCGCTCATCGCCGAGACCCGCGCGCTGTCGGAGCGCAACGCCGCCATCGTCAAGAAGTACCGCATCCAGGCGAACTGAGCGGCACCCGCCATTCCACCGGAGACCCACATGAAGATCAGACCCATCACGCCGTCCATCGGCGCGGAAATCTCGGACGTCCACCTGGGCGAGGCCTCGCGCAACCCCGAGCGCTTTGCGGCGATCCGCGCCGCGCTGCTCCAGCACAAGGTGTTGTTCTTTCGTGGGCAGGACATCGAGCGCGCCGAGCATGTCGCCTTTGCACGCTGCTTCGGCGAACTCGAAGACCACCCCGTGGTCGGCAGCGACCCCGAGCACCCGGGCCTCGTGCGCATCTACCGCAGCGACAACAAGCACAGCTACGAGAACACCTACCACTGCGACGGCCTGTGGCGCCAGAGCCCCGCGATGGGCGCTGTGCTGCGCTGCATCGAGTGCCCCGAGATCGGTGGCGACACCATCTGGGTGAACATGGTGCAGGCGCACGACGAGCTGCCCGAAGAGATCAAGCAGAAGATCAGCAAGCTGCGCGCCAAGGCCAGCATCGAGCATTCGTTCGGCGCCGTGATGCCGATGGAAGCCCGCCTCAAGCTGGGCCAGGACAACCCGCCCGTGGAGCACCCCGTGGTGCGCACGCACCCGGAGACCGGCGAGAAGGTGCTCTACGTGGGCAGCTTCACCACGCACTTCGTGAACTACAGCACCCCCGAGAACGTGCGGCACGGCATCGACAAGACGCCCGGCGCGGCGCTGCTGCTGAACTACCTGCTCAGCCGCGCCACCATTCCCGAGTACCAGGTGCGCTGGTCGTGGCAGCCGGGCGACGTGGTCGTCTGGGACAACCGCAGCACGCAGCACTACGCGCTGAACGACTACTGGCCCTCGCCGCGAAAGATGGAACGCGCCGGCATCGTCGGCGACGTGCCCTATTGATCCGTGCGCTCCCTTCCGACCTCCGCATCGCAACCCGAAAGCGCCACGCCATGAACTTCCTCGACGGCCATCTCTTTCCCGAAAACCAGCAACCGCTGATCATCACCGCCGCGCCCTACGCACCGGGCTGGCTTCCCTCCGACTTCCCGGGCGAGATCCCGGTCACGATGGAAGAGCAGATCCAGAAGGCGGTCGATTGCTACAACGCCGGCGCCACCGTGCTGCATCTGCATGTGCGCGAGCTTGACGGCAAGGGCAGCAAGCGGCTGTCGAAGTTCAACGAGCTGATCGCCGGCGTGCGTGCACGCGTGCCCGAAATGATCATCCAGGTCGGCGGCTCGATCAGCTTCGCACCGGAATCGGAAGGCGCCGCTGCCAAGTGGCTCAGCGACGACACGCGCCACATGCTGGCCGAGCTGGAACCCACGCCCGACCAGGTGACGGTGACGGTCAACACCTCGCAGATGAACGTCACGGAGCACGCCGAGCTGGCCGACTTCAAGGGCACCTCGCGCGAGATTCCCGCCATCTACGAGGCCTACAAGGAGATGACGGTGCCGGCGCAGCCGGGCTGGGTCGAGGAGCACATCCGCCGCCTCACCAAGGCGGGCATCCAGAGCGCCTTCCAGTGCTACAACATCAACAGCTTCGAGTCGGTCGAACGGCTCATGCGGCGCGGCGTCTACAAGGGCCCGCTGGTGATGAACTGGGTGGCGATCAGCGGCGGCATGGACGCGCCGAACATCTACAACCTGGCCAACTTCGTGCGTGCGGTGCCTGATGGCGCGGTGCTCACTGTCGAAAGCTCGGTGCGCAACGTGCTGCCCGTGAACATGATGGGCATTGCGATGGGCCTGCATGTGCGCTGCGGCACCGAGGACGTGCTGTGGAACCAGACGCGCTCGGCCAAGATCGGCACGGTGGCGCAGATCGAGCAGCTGGTGGCCATCTCGCGCCAGTTCGGCCGACCGATCGCCACGGCGCAGCAGGCGCGCGAGATCTCGAAGATCGGTGTGTTCTACGAGACAGCCGAAGAGTCGCTCGCGGCCAACGGCTTCGCGCCCAATCGCAACGGGGGCAACCAGGGCTTCCTGCGCAAGGCGGCCTGAGAGATGAGGGTGCGCGTCGCACACGCGGTCTGGTGTTTGCTGGAGGGCCTCTCGCATGCCCTGCGCCTCGAAGACCTGGTTCAGAACGCGCGCACCGCGCCCTGAGCCACTGCGCCGGCCGTCTGCTTGCTCCACTGCGAGGCGCTGCAGCCGAAGTGGTGGCGAAACCAGTGGCTGAAGCTGCTGGGCCCTGAAAAGCCCAACAGCTCGGCCACCTCGCTCAGCGGCAGGTCGCTGTCGCGCAGGTGGCGCTTCACGAGGTCGGAGCGCACGTGGTCGAGCAGGCTGCTGAAGGTGAAGCCTTCGGCCTCGAGCCGGCGGTGCAGCGTGCGGCGGTCCACGCGCAGGTGCCGCGCCACTTCCTGCGCGGTGCAACCGCCGCCGGGCATCAGCGCCAGGATGAGTTCGCGGCAGGCTTCGCGCGTGCTCTCGCCGCGGTCTTTCAGCGCCGCATCGAGGTACTCGCGCGCAAAACGTGCCGCGCCCTGGTCGCCCGATTCGCGCGGCTTGCGCAGGTCGGCCGCCAGGCACACGAGGCCGTTGAAATCCTGGTTGAACTTGACGTGGCGCCCGAAGAAGGCGCGGTGCGCCGACACGTCCGCCGGCGGGCGGTGCGTGAAGCACACCTGCTGCGGGCGCCACTGCGGATCGATCAGCTCGCTGAGGATGCGGAACATGATGCCCACGGCCAGCTCCATCGACTGGCGCATCGGCAGGCCGGGGCTGGGCAGCAGGTCTTCGCGCAGGATGACCATGTCGCCCGTGTCCTCGAGGCGAAAGCTCAGTGAGGCGTTCACCAGCTTCAGGTAGCGGCCCAGCGTGTCGAGCGCGTCGCGCGGCGTGGGCTCTTCCTTCAGCACCACGCTGATGGGGCCCAGCGCCGAGAGCTTGCGCTGCGCCGCGAGCCGCAGCGCGAAATCTTCGGTGCGCGTGGCGCGCGCGGTGATCTCGAGCAGCTCGCGCACGGCGTCGCCGGGGATCAGCGTCTCGGGGTGCTCGAGCAACTGGGCTTTCAGCCCCACGGTGCGCATGAAGGCATGCGGGTCCCGGCCGAGCGACTGCACCAGCTCCACGTAGCCGCTGAGGCTCGCGCTGCGCATCAGTCGACCGAGGTGTTTCATGGGTGGCTTGTGAAGGGGCCCCGTGCTCACTCGGGGCTGATCTTGAGTTTCAGTTTCTCGATGATGGCCCGATTGTGGGCGGTCGTGGCGTCCAGCGTCTGGCGCAGCTGCGGCAGCGACATGTCGCGGGGCGGATCGTAATTCTGCGCGAGCAGGGCCTCGCGGAATTTCGGCGACTGCACGGCCCGGGCCACCTCGGCGTGGATTTTCTCCTGCAGCGCCGGCGGCATGCTGCTGAGCACGAACACGCCCACGCTCGCGTCGGGCATCACGAAGTCGGGCAGGCCCAGCTCGCCGAAGGTGGGCACGTCGGGCAGGAAGCGCGAGCGCCTGGACGACGCCACGGCCAGCGCCTTGATCTTGCCGCTGCGGATCAGCGGCGTGACGTTGCTCACCACCTCGAACGTGAGCTGCACCTGGTTGCCCATGAGGTCGACCAGCGCCGGCGCCGAGCCCTTGTACGGCACCACGAGGAGGTCGTTGCCGCTGCGTTCGCGCAGCATTTCGCCCAGCAGGTTGGAGCGCGTGCCCGTGCTCAGGTTGGCCACGCTGAGCGTGCGCGGATGCTGCCTGGCGTGCGCCAGCAGGTCCTTCACCGTGTTCGGCGGGAAGCCGGCGTTGGCCACCAGCACATGCACCATGCCGGTCACTTCGCCGACGTAGGTGAAGGTCTTCAGCGGGTCATAGGGCGTCTTCACGGTGAGCGGAATGTCGGACAGCACGCTCGACGGCGCCACCATCAGCGTGTAGCCGTCGGCCGGCGCGCTCATCACCGCGCGCTGCGCGATGACGGTGGAGCCGCCCGGCTTGTTGTCGACCAGCACGGTCTGGCCGAGGTTCGTGCGCAGCTGCTCCGCGAGCAGCCGCGCCGACGCGTCGGAGATGCCGCCCGGCGGCGCTGGAACGATCAGCCGGATGGGCTTGTCGGGCCAGGCCTGGGCCTGGGCTTGGGCCGAGGCTGTGCCCATGCCGCAGCACAGCGCGGCCAGGAAGAGAAGGGGGGCTCGCAGCAGATGCAGACACATGAAGTTCGTCCTCAGGTTGAAGAGACAAAGGCGTGCAAATTCTGCGGCGCCACCTCCTCTCCATGCTTGGCGCCAGGCGTCGGCCACTTACCGAATCGCGACAGCGAAGCCTTGGCCTTTTCAACGTCCCAGAAAGACAAAACACCGCCCCAAATGAGCAAGAAGTTTTCTCCGCTGCGCCAGACACTTTTGACGTCAGAACCACCTTCCCACCGGAGACACACCCCTCATGAACTTCCTCGACGGCCACCTCTATCCCGAGAACCAGCAGCCCCTGATCATCACGGCCGCGCCCTATGCGCCGGGGTGGATTCCCGAAGACTTTCCGGAAGACATTCCGGTCACGATGGAAGAGCAGATCCAGAAGGCGGTCGACTGCTATGAAGCCGGCGCCACCGTGCTGCACCTGCATGTGCGCGAGGCCAACGGCAAGGGCAGCAAGCGCCTGTCGATGTTCAACGAACTGATCGCCGGCGTGCGCGCCCGCGTGCCTGAAATGGTGATCCAGGTGGGCGGCTCGATCAGCTTCGCACCCGAGGACGACGGCTCCGCCGCCAAGTGGCTCAGCGACGACACACGCCACATGCTGGCCGAACTCACGCCCAGGCCCGACCAGGTGACCGTGACCGTCAACACCACGCAGATGAACGTGACCGAGCACGCCGGCCTGGACGACTTCAAGGGCCTGTCGCGCGGCGACCCGCGGCTGTACTCCACGTACAAGGACATGATCGTGCCCTCGAACCCCAGCTGGGTCGAGGAGCACATCCGCCGCCTCACGGCCGCGGGCATCCAGAGCGAGTTCCAGTGCTACAACATCAACAGCTTCGAGACCATCGAGCGGATGATCCGCCGCGGCGTCTACAAGGGCCCGCTGGTGATGAACTGGGTGGCGATCAGCGGCGGCATGGACCAGGCGAACATCTTCAACCTGGCCAACTTCCTGCGCGCCGCACCCGACGGCTCGGTGGTCACGGTCGAGAGCTCGGTGCTCAACGTGCTGCCCGTGAACATGATCGGCATCGCCCTGGGCCTGCACGTGCGCTGCGGCATCGAGGACGTGCTCTGGAACCAGACCCGCACCGGCAAGATGAGCTCGGTGGAACAGATCAGGCAGCTGGTGCGCATCTCGACCGAGTTCGGCCGCCCCATCGCCACCGCGCAGCAGGCGCGCGAGATCATGAAGATCGGCGTGTTCTACGAAACCACCGAAGAGACGCTGCAGGCCAACGGCTTCGCGCCCAACCGCAACGGCGCCCAGCAGGGTTTCCTGCGCAAGCCGGCCTGACGCGCGAGGGCACTCCGGGGTTGTTGACGTACCGACTGGTCAGTCGGTAGACTGCGGGCAATCGCCCCTCGAAGGGCGCGCATTGCATCGACAAGAAAGCCCCCGAGATGAACGACAACTTCGCCGCCGAACTCCATCGCCGGGCGACCGCGGCCCTGCAGGCCGGGCGCGCGGACGCCCAAGGGCAGGGTGACCGGGTGCCGGTCGCCCGCTACACCGACGAGGCCATGGCCCGCGACGAGCGGCGCCTGCTGCACCGGCATCCGCAGCCGGTGGCCGCCGGTGCGTCGCTCGCCACGCCCGGCGCGTGGCTGTCGCTCACCTACATCGGCGTGCCGCTGCTGCTGGTGCGCCAGGAGAACGGGCAGGTGCAGGCCTTTCTGAACGTGTGCCGCCACCGCGGTGCGCGCGTGGTGCCCGAGGGCAGCGGCAGTGAGGTGCGCGCCTTTGTGTGCCCGTACCACGCATGGACCTACAAGCCCGACGGCGCACTGCGCGGCGTGCCGGAATCCTTCGGCTTTCCGTGCCTCAAGCAGGAAGAGTCGGGCCTGCGCCGGCTCGCCACGGTCGAGCGCGCGGGCCTGGTCTGGGTGCTGCTCGATGCGTCGCTGGCCGAGAGCGACGCGGGCGCCGCACTGGGCGCGCTGATGGACAACCTCGAATCGCTCGCGGGGCTGCGCACGCCCGTGGCCTTTGCGCCGCGCTCGTACGTGGTCGAGGCCAACTGGAAGCTGCTGGTCGACGGGTCCTTCGAGGCGTACCACTTCAAGGTGGCGCACCGCGAAACCATCGCCCACATGTTCATGAACAACATGCAGATCGTCGACGAGTTCGCGTTGAACCGGCGCCTGTACCTCGTCAAGTCGAAGTTCCCGCAAGACCAGCCCGGGGTCGACGGTTTCGATCCGCGGCGCTACGGCAACCTGACCTACTTCTTCTTTCCGAACACGACCATCCTCGTGCAGCCCGACCACGCGCAACTCAGCAGCCTGGAACCGTTGGGCCCCACGCGCACGCGCGTGCACGAGCTCACGCTGATTCCCGAAGCGCCGGCCTCGGAGAAGGCCCAGGCGCACTGGGACGCGAACGTCGCGCTGTACCGCCGCACGCTCGCGGAAGACTACGCACTGGCCGAGTCGATCCAGGCCGGCCTGGCGTCGGGCGCGAACGAGGCGCTGACCTTCGGCACCTTCGAGTACAGCGCGCCGCGCTTCCATGCGCAGCTGCACGCGCAGATCGCCGCGCTGCAACCCGCACCCTGAAAAGAAAAACTGCCGCTTCCCCGCGTCGCGGCCTGCGCACGCCCGGACCGGGCGGTGCGGCGCCGCGCGCCACCCACAACCAGGAGACAAGAAAGCAATGAACGAATCCAACCTGATCGACAGCCTCATGCAACAGGCCCGCCTGCAGCCGCAGGCCGCGCTCTTTGCGTCGGACACGCAGTCCATCGCGTTCGCCGAGATGAACCGGCGCGCGAACCAGCTCGCCAACGCGCTGCGATCGCTGGACATCGGCCCGGGCAGCCGCGTCGCGATTCTGGGCAGAAGTCAGGTGGACTGCGCGCTGCTGGTGTTCGCGGCGATGAAGATCGGCGCTGCCTGCGTGCCGGTCAACTGGCGTTTCAGCGTGGAAGAAATCCGCTTCGTTCTCGAAGATTCCGGTGCGCGCGTGCTCATCGCCGACACCGAGTTTTCGGCGCAGGGGGCGCAGGCCGCCGGGCCGGGCGGTGTGTGCGTGTTCCTGACCGACTGCGAAGCCGACGACCCGGCGCGGCTGGACCTGTGGTGCGCGGGTTTCGACGACCAGCTCCCGCCGCGCGACGTGCTGCCTGACGACGCGGCGATTCACATGTATTCGTCGGGCACCACGGGCCGCCCCAAGGGCGTGGTGCTCACGCACCGCGGCCTGGTGTCCGCGTGCGAGGTGATCGCGCAGGCGTGGAAGCTCGATCGCAACGCGGTGCTCGCGCACGCGCTGCCGACCTTCCACATCGCAGGCATGCTGCAGCTGCTGTTTCCGATCTACGTCGGCTGCCGCTGCGTGATCTTCCGCGAGTTTCAGCCGGAGGTGTTCCTGCGCGCGCTGTCCGGCGAGAAGATCACGCATGTGCTGGTGGTGCCCGCAATGATCGGGTTCCTTCTGGCCCATCCCGTCAGCCGCACGCTGGACTTCGCCAGCCTGCGGCTCATGGCGTACGGCGGCTCGCCGATCACCGAGCCCGTGCTGGAGGCGGCGATGGAGGTCTTCGGCTGCGACTTCTCCCAGATCTACGGCTTGACGGAAGTCTGCGGCGTCGTGACCGCCCTCACAGCCGAAGACCATCGCCGTGGTGCGGGGTTGCTGCGTTCGGCCGGGCGGCCGATGCCGCGCACGGCGCTGCGCATCGTCGACCCCTTGACGCTGGCCGACCTGGAAGACGGGCGGGTGGGCGAGGTCTGGATTCGCAGCGACCGCAACTTCAAGGCCTACTGGCAGAAGTCCGAAGCCACGCAGGAGGCCTTTCCTGAGGGGCGCGATGCCGAGGGCGGCTGGTTCCGCTCGGGCGATGCCGGCTACCTGCAGGACGGCTACCTGTTCCTGAGCGACCGGATCAAGGACATGATCGTCTCGGGCGGCGAGAACATCTATCCCGCGGAAGTCGAGAACACCCTGATGAAGCACCCCGACGTGGCCGACGGCGCAGTCATCGGCGTGCCCGATGCGGTGTGGGGCGAGTCGGTCAAGGCCTGCGTGGTGCTGCGCCCCGGGGCCACGGCGAATGCCGACCACATCATCGATTTCATGCGCGAGCGCATTGCGCACTTCAAGTGCCCGAAGACCGTCGACTTCGTGGCGGCGCTGCCGCGCACCGAGTCGGGCAAGCTGCTCAAGCGCGACCTGCGCGCGCCGTACTGGGCGGGTCACCTGCGCGCCATTCATTGAGCGTTCCGATTTCTACAATCGCGCGATGTCATCAGCTCCACCGACCTCCCGCAAAGAAATCATCCTGGCGCGTGCCGAGCAGCACTTTGCCGACCACGGCTTCCAGGGCGCGTCGCTGTCGGCCATCGCGCGCGAATGCGAGGTCGGCAACCCGGGGCTGCTGCACCACTTCCCGAGCAAGGAGCTGCTGTACCGCGCCGTCCTCGAGAAGCAGGCCGAGGAGCTGATGGCGCGCATGCGCAAGCGCGTCGACACGAGCGCCAGCCTGCAGGCGCGCCTGCAGGCCTACGTGGCGCTGCAGGTCGAATGGATGCAGGCGCGGCCCACGGGCTTCCGGCTCGTCACGCGCGAGCTGCTCGACAACGCCGAGCGCATCCAGCAGGCGCAGATCCGGCCGCTGGAAAGCTTTCTGCAGGGAAGCCTGGCCTTGCTGGAAGAGGCGCAGGCGGCCGGCCTGATCCGCCGCGAGATCCCGTCCGTGGTCGTGCTGACGATCATTCTCGGCACGCTGAACTACGCCAAGATCGTGCGGCCCACCTTTGCCAAGGCCTTTGCCGAGCCCGCGCTGAAGAGCGACAAGGCCTGGATGAAAGTCATGGCGCGCGACGTGCTGCGCGTCGTGTCCCCCGGCGATGCGTCGCCCCCCTGAGTTTTCTTTTTCTGCAACCCCGACCAAAGGACGTTCCCTTGAAAACCCGCATCACCGAACTCTTCGGCATCCGCCACCCGATCATCCAGGGCGGCATGCACTACGTCGGCTTTGCCGAGCTGGCCGCGGCCGTCTCCAACGCCGGCGGCCTGGGGATCATCACGGGCCTCACGCAGAAGACGCCCGAACTGCTGGCCCGCGAGATCGCGCGCTGCCACGAGATGACCGACAAGCCCTTCGGCGTGAACCTCACCTTTTTGCCGACCTTCGCCTCGCCGCCGTACCCCGAGTACATCGCGGCCATCGTCGAAGGCGGCATCAAGGCCGTGGAAACCGCAGGCCGCAGCCCCGAGGCCTACATGCCCGCGCTGAAGGCCGCGGGCATCAAGGTGATCCACAAGTGCACCTCGGTGCGCCACGCGCTCAAGGCCGAGCGCATCGGCTGCGACGCCGTGAGCGTGGACGGCTTCGAGTGCGGCGGCCACCCCGGCGAAGACGACGTGCCCAACATGATCCTGCTGCCGCGCGCAGCCGAAGAACTGAAGATCCCGTTCGTCGCCTCGGGCGGCATGGCCGACGGCCGCAGCCTCGTGGCCGCGCTCGCGCTGGGCGCCGAGGGCATGAACATGGGCACGCGCTTCATCGCGACCAAGGAAGCACCGGTGCACGCGAACGTGAAGCAGGCCATCGTCAATGCCTCGGAACTCGACACGCGCCTGATCATGCGGTCGCTGCGCAACACCGAGCGCGTGATCAACAACGCGGGCGTGGAGCGCCTCATCGAGATCGAACGCATCAAGGGCGACGCGCTGAAGATCGACGACATCATGGACCAGGTCGCCGGCATCTACCCGAAGGTGATGACCGAGGGCGACATGGACGCCGGTGCCTGGAGCTGCGGCATGGTGGCCGGCCTGATCCACGACGTGCCCAGCTGCGCCGAGCTCATCGACCGCATCATGGCGCAGGCGGATGAACTCATCGCCAAGCGCCTGGCGGGTATGCTGCGCGGCTGAGCGGTCAGCCCCGCTCGACTTGCCGCGCCAGGAAGCTGCAGCTGGCCACCAGCAGCCGTGCCACTTCGGCCACGCTGGATTCGATGCGGTGCTGCGGCCCGGCCACGGCCACCGCCACCGTGTCGTTGTGCAGCTGCAGGAAGGCCGCCACGGCCCACACGTCGCTCACGTTCTCGCCGCGCGTCACGAAGTAGCCGAGCTTGCGGCTGTCGAGCACGTCGGCCACCAGCGCCTCGTGCGCGGTCTTGGTGGTGGCGGTCACGGCGGGCAGCGTGCGCTCCTTGAGCCAGGTGCGCAGCTCGGGCTCCTTCAGGCTGCCCAGCAGCGCCTTGCCGATCGAGCTGGAGTGCAGCGGCTTGAACTCGCCGGGCTTGGCCGAATAGCGGATGGGGTGCAGGCCCTCGACCACCTGCAGGTAGATCACCGAGTCGCCCTGGCGCTTGCCGAGGATCACGGTCTCGCGCGTGGCGTCGCGCAGCCGCTCGAGCACCGGCGTGGCGCGCTCGATGAACGGGTCTTTCACGCTGATGTCGTGCATCACGTCGAACATGCGCCGCGTCGGGTAGAGCGCGCGCGGGCGGCTCAAGGTGTACAGGTAGCCGCGCGCGGTCAGCGTCGAGACGATGGCGTGGCAGGTGCTCTTGGGCACGCCCACGGCTTCGGCCAGTTCGGTGAGCGACAGCGGACGCTGGCTCGCCTGGAACGCTTCGAAGATGTCGATCACCCGCGCGATCGCGGTCACGGTGACGCCAGTCATGGGCGCTTCTCCTGAACGGTGGAACGGACCGGGCGACGAAATTCAGCCGCCTGAACAAACGGGATCGGCGAGCACGATCCGCGCGGTCATTCTGTCATTCGTTCGTAATGCTGAACATAGGTTCTTGTTCTCGAACAAGTCGGTTCCTACGATGGGTCCACGACAGTTCGACGGAGACATACCAAGGTGCAGCAAGCCAGCCAGGACATCACAGTGGACGCACACGCCGACGGCGTGGTGTGGATCACCATCGACCGCGCCGCCAAGCACAACGCCCTCGCGGGCCGCGTGCTCACGGCGCTGGCCCAGGCGGTCGCCGCGCACGGGGCCCGGCCCGACACGCGGCTGCTCGTGCTGCGCGGCGCCGGCGAGCGCTTCTTCGCCGCCGGGGGCGACCTGGTGGAGCTGTCGGAAGTACGCGACGAGGCCGCGACCCACGCGATGGTCGAACGCTCGCGCGGCGCACTCGACGCCGTGCGCCGCTGCCCGGTGCCGGTGCTGGCCTACCTCAATGGCGACGCTATCGGCGGCGGGGCCGAGCTGGCACTGGCCTGCGACATGCGCCTGCAGGCCGCGCATGCGCGCATCGGCTTCATCCAGGCCAAGCTGGCGATCAGCACGGCCTGGGGCGGCGGGCCCGACCTGTGCCGGCTCGTGGGCGGCGCGCGCGCACTGCGCATGATGGGCCGCTGCGAAATGATCGATGCGGCGCAGGCGCTGCAGTGGGGCTTGGCCGATGCATCGATTGCAGACGGCGCCGACGGCGAAGACCTGCGCGCCTTCATCGCGCCGCTGCGGGCGCATCCGCCGCAGGTGCTGCGTGGCATGAAGGCGCAGCTCATCGCGTGGCGCGAAGGGGCTTCGTACAGCGCGCGGCGCGAGGTCGAGCATGCGCAGGTGCTGGCCACCTGGCTGCACGACGACCACTGGCAGGCCTCCGACCTCTTTCTTGCCAAGGCCGCCCGATGAATCGCGACGACCTCATGCCCAGCGCCGCCAACGAGCCGCGCCTGTACCCCACGAGCCCGACCGGCATCGAGGTGCCCGCCAGCGTCGGTGCCGGCGCCGTGCGGCCCGAGCACATCGGCGAGCCCGGCGCCTATCCGTTCACGCGCGGCATCTTCCCGGACGGTTACCAGGGCCGGCTGTGGACCATCCGCCAGTACTCCGGCTTCGGCACCGCCGAGGAATCGAACGAGCGCTACAAGTTCCTGCTGGCCAAGGGGCAGACGGGCCTGTCGGTGGCGCTGGACCTGCCGACCCAGTGCGGACTCGACCCCACGCATCCGATGGCACGCCCCGAGATCGGCAAGGTCGGCGTGTCGCTGTCGAACCTCAGCGAGGCGGAGATCCTGTTCAAGGACCTCGACCTGTCGCGCATCTCGACCTCGTTCACCATCAACGGCACGGCCGCGATCATCTATGCGATGTACCTGGCGGTGGCTGACAAGCAGGGCGTGCGGCGCGACCAGCTCACCGGCACCATCCAGAACGACATCCTCAAGGAGTACGTGGCGCGCGGCACCTGGATCTTTCCGGTGCGCCCGTCGATGCGGCTCATTGCCGACACCATCCTGTACTCGAACGAGGTGTCGCCGCGCTTCAACCCGATCAGCATTGCCGGGGCGCATGTGCGCGACGCGGGCGCCACCGCCGCCGAAGAAATGGCCTACACACTGGCCAACGGCCTGGCCTATGTGGACGAGCTGCGTGCACGCGGCGGCGATGTCGAGAAATTCGCCAAGCGGCTGTCGTTCTTCTTCTACGTGCACATGGACTTCTTCGACGAGATCGCGAAGTTCCGCGCCGGCCGTCGGCTGTGGGCGCGCCTCATGAAGGAACGCTACGGCGTGCAGGACCCGAAGGCCCAGCACTTCCGCTTCGGCGTGGTGTGCGGCGGCTCGTCGCTGGTGGCGCCGCAGCCCTACAACAACGTGGTGCGCGTCGCGGTGGAAACCATGGCCGCGGTGTTCGGCGGCGCGCAGTCGATCTTCACCTGCGCCTTCGACGAAGCCTTCCAGATTCCGACCGAATTCTCGGCCGAGCTGGCGGTGCGCACGCAGCAGATCCTGGCGTATGAAAGCGGCATCGGCCGCACCGTCGATCCGCTGGGTGGCAGCTACTTCCTGGAGCAGCACACCGACCGCATCGAAGCGCAGATCGTGGGCGTGATGGACGAGATCGATGCCTACGGCGGCGTGGTGCGCGCCATCGAAGAAGGCTGGATCCAGATGCGCCTGGCCGAGCGCGGCCTGGAGCGCAAGCTCGACAACGACGCCGGGCGTACCGTGGTGGTGGGGCAGAACCACTTCAAGAAAGCCAACGAAGAGATCAAGGTCGGCGAAGTCTTCACGCTCGACCCCACCGTGGCGCAGCGCGCGCTGGAGAAGTTCCAGCGCACGCTCGACACGCGCGACAACGCGGCCGTGGCGCGCTCGCTCGCGCGGCTGTCGGCTGCGTCGGCCAAGGACCGCGAGAACGTCATGCCCTACCTCGTGGAGTGCTGCCACGCCTACGCCACCGTCGGCGAGATGGTGGCCTGTCTCAAAGCCCAGTGGGGCGAATTCAAGGAACCGGTGAACCTATGAGCACGCAGCAACCAGGCACCGCCGCGCTCGCGGCCCGGCGCATCCTGATCGGCAAGCCCGGCCTCGACGGCCACGACATCGGCGCCAAGATCATCGCCCTGACCCTGCGCAACGCCGGCGCCGAAGTGATCTACACCGGCCTGCGCCGCAGCCCGCTGCAGATCGCGCAGGTGGCGGTCGACGAAGGCGTCGATGCGGTGGGCCTGAGCATCCTGTCGGGCAGCCACAAGGAGCTGGTGTCGGAAGTGATCGCGCAGCTGCGCGAGCTGAAGGCGCACGACGTGAAGGTGTTCGTCGGCGGCACCATCCCGGCCGAAGACCATGCCCACCTGCGCACGCTCGGCGTGAGCGCGGTCTTCACGGCGGACATGCCGCTGGAGCTGGTGGTGGCTTCACTGGCGGAGTGCCTTGCATGAGCGCCGCGCCGGGCCGCCTCAAGCAAGCTCACACCGCAGTGCGAAGCACGGAGGTACTCCTGTGAGTACCGCGGGGCCGCTTGACGGCATCCGCATCATCGAAGTCGGCCACATGCTGGCCGGCCCGTACTGCGGCCTGATGCTCGCCGACATGGGCGCCGAGGTCATCAAGATCGAGACGCCCGAAGGTGACATCGCCCGCAGCGTGAGCCCGCATTTCATCGGCCCGCACAACGCCTACTTCGCCAGCCTCAACCGCAGCAAGAAGAGCGTGGTGCTCGACCTGGCAAGCACCGAGGGGCAGGAGGCGCTGGGCCGCATTGCCGAGACCTCGCACGCGGTCATCACCAACCTGCGGCCCTCGGCGATCCGCAAGCTCGGCCTGACGTATGACGCGATGCGGCAGTGGAACGAGCGCATCGTCTGCGTCGCGCTCACCGGCTACGGCCTGGACGGCCCGCATGCCGACAGCCCCGCCTACGACTACGTGATCCAGGCGCTGACCGGCGTGATGGCGCTCACCGGCGACCCCGATGCGCCGCCCACCAAGGCCGGCTACTCCGCCGTCGACAACTCGGCCGGGCTGGTGGCCGCGGTCGGCCTGCTGGCCAAGATCGTGCAGGGGCAGGGCGGGCAGGTCGATGTCGCGATGTACGACGTGATGCTCTCGCAGCTCAACTACCTGGCCGGCGCCGTGCTCAATGCGGGCGAGACCGTGGCGCGGCAGGCCGACTCGTCGCACCCGTACGTGGTGCCGGCGCAGATCTTCCTGACTGCCGACGGCTGGCTCACGCTGTTCATCACGCACGACAAGTTCTGGAAGATCTTCTGCGACGAAGTCGGCCATTCCGAATGGACCACCGACGTGCGCTTTTGCACCATGGCAGGCCGGCGCGCGCACCGCGCCGAGGTCATCGCCGCCATCGCGCAGCTGCTGCGCGGCGCGCCGGCGGCCGAGTGGGTGCGACGGCTGGTGCCGCTGGGCGTGGTGGCGGCCGAGGTCGGCACGCTCAACGATGCGCTGTGCGGTGACATCGCGAACGCGCGGCGGCTGGTGGTGTCGCTGGGCGACGGCAGCCTGCCGCTGCAGGCCGTGGCCAGCCCGATCCGCTTCGACGGTTTCACGCCGCGCTACGGCCTGCCGCCGCTGCTCAACGAGCATGCGGACGAGGTGCTGGGCAAGGTGGCGGCATGAACATGGACGCGGCGCCGCTCGATCGGTGGGCCTTGAGCCGCGAACTCACGCGGCTGGCCAACGCCGACCCGATGGCGCTGGCGCGCGATCCGCCGTCGCACGCGGCGCGGCGTGTCGGCGTTACCGGCGCGCCCGGCGCGGGCAAGAGCACGCTGGTCGGCCACCTCGCGCAACTGCGCGCACCGCGCGGGCGTCTGGGTGTGCTGGCCGTGGACCCGAGCAGCCCGAAGAGCGGCGGCGCCATCCTCGGCGACCGCGTGCGCATGGACGAACTCGCGGGCAACGCGCAGCTGTACATCCGCTCGCTCGGCTCGCGCCGCACCGGCGACGGGCTGGCCGACCACCTGCCCGAGATGCTGGAGCTGATGGACCGTTTCGGCTTCGACGAGGTGCTGCTCGAAACCGTCGGTGTCGGCCAGGCCGAGCACGCGGTGCGCGCGCAGGTCGACACCCTGGCGCTGGTGCTGTTGCCCGACAGCGGCGACATCGTGCAGGCCATGAAGGCCGGCATCATGGAAATGGCCGACATCTTCGTGGTCCACAAGTCGGACCTGCCGGGCGCGCAGCGCATGGCGACCGACATCCGCCGCATTGCCACGATGGCGCGCCACGCGCCGGGCGACTGGGTGCCGCCCATCCTGCTGAGCGCGGCCGGCGATCCGGCATCGCTGCAGGTGCTGTCGGACACCATCGACCGTCACCAGGCCTGGCACGCGCAGGCGCCCGGGGTGCGTGCGCTCGCCCGCGCACGGCGCGCACGCTACCGCCTGCGTCGCCTGCTGGAGCTGCGCATCGGGCAGTTCATCGCGCAGCAGGACGGCGCTTTTTTCGACACGCCCATCGCCGAGCAACTGGCGCAGGCCGTGGCTGCGTTGCCGCACGCACAGGAAGCCGCATGAAGCGCGAAGCCATCCGCACGCTCAAGAAGTCGCTGCGCGCCGGCGGCGAAGCGCAGGCATCGCCGCAGCAGGCGCAGGAGGCGCGTGCTGCGGCACTGGCCCTGCTGGAGCGCAGCGTCGCCATGCGGCACGACCGGCTGGCGATCCAGCGGCTGCTCGATGCCGTGCGCCTGCGCGCCCCTGTCGCACCCGCGCTCTGGGCGCACTGCGAGGCCGCCGCGGCGCGCCTGCCGGGGCCTGTGCGGCCTCAGATGTTGCAACTGCTGCGCCACCAGTCGGCGCAGCACGCCAGCCATGGGAGCCCCGCAGCGGACCGATAGCGTTCGAAACCTACGACAGAAGAAGGAGACAAAAAAATGCAAGAGCATTCGAAGCAGACAACACAAGAGATTCCAAGGCCACGGCCCCTGCGCCGACACATCATGGTGGCCGTGCTGGCCGCCATGGCCGCACCAGCCTTTGCGCAAGGCAACGACGACGTCGTGCGCATCGGCGTGATGGCCGACATGAGCGGCCTCTACTCCGACATGGGTGGCGCGGGTTTGGTGGAGGCCGTGAAGA
Source organism: Variovorax sp. 54 (assembly GCF_002754375.1). NCBI lineage: Bacteria > Pseudomonadati > Pseudomonadota > Betaproteobacteria > Burkholderiales > Comamonadaceae > Variovorax > Variovorax sp. 54. The sequence continues at coordinate 2,071,156 of NZ_PEFF01000001.1, read as the reverse complement.
TGGCCGTCGCCGACGCGGGCGGCACCGTGAACGGCAAGAAGATCGAGGTGATCACCGCCAACCACTCGGCCAAGCCCGACATTGCCGCCACCAAGGCGCGCGAGTGGTTCGACACGCAGGGCGTGGACATGATCATCAGCGGGCCCAGCTCGGGCACCAGCCTGGCCATTGCCAAGATCGCGGCCGAGAAGAAGAAGGTCGTGATGGTGACCGGCGGCGTGGCGGCGCAGCTCACCAACGAAGAGTGCTCGCCCTACACCGTGCACTACCTGTACGACACCGTGGCGCTGGCGCGCGGCACCGGCGCCGCCATGACGCGCCAGGGCGGCAAGAGCTGGTACTTCCTGACGGTGGACTACGCTTTCGGCGACTCGCTGGAGAAGGAGACCACGCAGGTCGTCCTCGCCAATGGCGGAAAAGTCGTCGGCAGCGTGCGGCATCCGCTGTCGGCCACCGACTTCTCGTCGTTCCTGCTGCAGGCGCAGGCCTCGAAGGCGCAGGTGCTGGGCCTGGCCAACGGCGGTGGCGACACCATCGGGTCCATCAAGGCCGCGCAGCAGTTCGGCATCACCAAGTCGATGAAGATCGCGGGCCTCATGCTCTTCATCACCGACGTGCACGCGCTCGGCCTGAAGCTCACCAGCGGCATCAACCTGACCGAGGCCTGGTACTGGGACACCGACGAGCGCTCGCGCAAATGGTCGGCCCGCTTCTTCGAGAAGATGAAGAAGATGCCCACCAGCATGCAGGCCGCCAGCTACTCGGCTGCGCTGCAGTACCTGAAGGCTGTGGGCGCCGCCCGTAGCGACAGCGCCGATGCGGTGATGACGCAACTGCGCACGCTGAAGATCGACGACATGTACACGTCCAGCGGCCACATCCGCGGCGACGGCCGCATGGTGCACGACCTGCAGCTCATGGAGATCAAGAGCCCGGCCGAATCGAAGCGTCCGTGGGACTACTACAAGCCGGTGCAGCGCATACCGGGCGAGCAGGCCTTCGCATCGAAGGCGGAATCGAAGTGCAAGAACTGGAGTTGAAGCGGCGCGATGCTGCTTTGCAAGACGACCCTTTCCAACCTCACGACCCCATCCCAGGAGACAAGACCATGACAGCCAACCCCCGTGCCATTCCTCCCACCGTCGCACCGTCCGAGCAAGTGAAAGCCGCCATCGCTGCCGCGAAGGAACTGCCCTTGCTCGATGTCGGCCCCTACCTCACCGGCGAGCCCGGCGCGCTGGAGCAACTGGCCGCCGACGTGAAGCTCATTCAGGAGAACCTGGGCTTCTTCGCCATCGTGAACCACGGCATCCCGCAGTCGCTCATCGACGAGTCGTTCGCGCAGACCGCCAAGCTGTTCGAGCTGTCGATGGAAGAAAAGCTGCGCCACCGCGTCGGCCACCACCACCAGGGCTACCTGCCGCCGAAGTCGTCGATCTTGAAGTCGACCGCCATCATGGAAAAGATCGCGGTCAACACCAAGAAGGACACCAACGCGGCCTGGCTCTTCATGCGCAACCGCAACGCGGACGATCCGAAGGTGCGCGCCAACGTGCGCCACCGCGGCCTGAACCAGTGGCCCGAGAGCCTGCCGGCCTTCAAGACCGCATTGCATGCCTATCAGAGCGCGATGGAAAAGCTGTCACTCAAGCTGCTGCCCATCTACGCGCGCGCGCTCGGCCTGCGCGCCGAGCACTTCGATCCGATGTTCAAGGCGCCCGAGTACTACCAGCGCTGCGCTTACTACCATCCCGAGGAGCACATGGACGAAGGCCAGTACGCATTGGCGCCGCACTCCGACGGCAGCTTTCTCACGCTGCTGCCGATGACGCCGGTGCCGGGCCTGCAGGTGATGACGCCGGCCAAGGAATGGCTCAAGGTGCGTTACGTGAAGGATGCGCTCATCGTCAACACCGGGCAGGTGCTCAACCGGCTGTCGAACGACCACTTCATCGCCACGCCGCATCGCGTCGTCAACCCGCCGATGAAGCGCTATGCGCTGACCTTCTTCTTCTACCCCGACGACGACGCCAGCGTGGCGCCCATTCCCGAGTGCATTGCGGCGGGCGAGCAGGCGCGCTACGACACGCGCTCGTTCTACGACTTCTTCGTGCCCTACCTGGACGACCTGTACCACTACAACGATCCCAACTTCATGAAGGAAGTCGAGCCCGCCGGCGTGACCGCACAGGCCTGAGATGAAACGCCAGATGTTGATCGACGGCCGCTGGGTCGATGCGCTTTCGGGCGAGACCCTGCCGGTGCTCGACCCCTGCAGCGCGCAGCCCTTCGGCACCCTGGCCCGCGGGCGGGCCGAAGACGTGGACCTGGCGGTGGCCGCCGCGCGCCGTGCGCTCGACGGCGCGTGGGGGCGCATGACGTCCACCGAGCGCGGGCGCATCTTGCAGCGCCTCGCGCAGCTCATCCTGGCCAACGGCGAGGCGCTGGCACAGCTCGAGGCGCGCGACACCGGAAAGCCGATGGCCGTGGCGCGCGCCGATGCGGCGGCGGTGGCGCGCTACTTCGAGTTCTATGGCGGCGCGGCCGACAAGGTGCACGGCCAGACCATCCCGTACCTGAACGGCTACAACGTGAGTGTGCTGCGCATTCCGCACGGCGTGACGGCGCACATCATTCCGTGGAACTACCCCGCGCAGATGATGGGCCGCACGCTCGCGCCCGCATTGGCGATGGGCAACGCGGCGGTGGTCAAGCCGTCGGAAGATGCGTGCCTCAGCGCCCTCAAGCTCGCCGAGCTCGCGATGGAAGCCGGCCTGCCGCCGGGCGCGCTGAACATCGTGACCGGCCTGGGCACCGAGGCCGGTGCCGCGCTCACCGCGCACCCGGGCATCGACTTCGCGACCTTCACCGGCTCGCCCGAGGTCGGCATGCAGGTGCAGCAGGCCACCGCGCGTCACCACGTGCCTTGCGTGCTGGAGCTGGGCGGCAAGTCGCCGCAGATCGTGTTCGACGACGCCGACCTCGCCAAGGCCGCGCCGATCATCGTGCGCGCCATCGTGCAGAACGCCGGCCAGACCTGCTCGGCCGGCAGCCGCCTGCTGGTGCACAAAGGCATCTACGACCGCTTCGTCGACACCATCGCGACGCACTTCGCGGCGCTGAAGGTCGGCACCCCGGAGCAGGACCTCGACTGCGGGCCGATGATCAACGCGCGGCACCAGGCGCGCGTGCAGGCCATCGTGCGCGACGCGGTGGCCGAAGGCGTGCCGCGGTTGGCCGAAGGCCAGCTCGCCGACGGCCTGCCGCCCGAAGGTTTTTTTGTCGCGCCCGTGCTCTTCGGCCCGGTGCCGCGCACGCACCGGCTGGCAAGCCAGGAGATCTTCGGCCCCGTGCTCGCGGCGATGCCCTTCGACGACGAGGACGACGCGGTGCAGCTGGCCAACGCCACCGAGTACGGCCTCGTGGCCGGCGTGTGGACCGAGAACGGCAACCGGCAGGCGCGCATGGCGCGGCGGCTGGCGAGCGGGCAGGTGTTCATCAACTGCTACGGCGCGGGAGGCGGCGTCGAGCTGCCCTTCGGCGGCGTGAAGAAGAGCGGCTACGGCCGCGAGAAGGGTCTGCTGGCGCTCGACGAGATGAGCACCACCAAGACCGTCGTCCATCACTACGAATAAGGAGACTCACACCATGTCGATGCTGAACCAGAAGACGGCGATCGTCACCGGGGCGGGGAGCGGCTTCGGCGCCGCCATCGCCCGCGCGTATGTCGCGGCGGGCGCGAAGGTCGTACTGGCCGATATCAACCTGGAGGCCGCGCAGGCGGTGGCCTCGGCGCTGGGCGACAACGCCATGCCCGTGGCCTGCGACGTGACCCGCTTCGAGCAGGTGCAGGCGCTGGTCGAGCAGGCGAAGGCGCGCTTCGGCGGGCCCGACATCGTCATCAACAACGCGGGCACCACGCACCGCAACCAGTCGATGCTCGACGTCGACGAGGCCACCTTCGACCGCGTGTTCTCGGTGAACGTGAAGTCGATCTATCACATGGCCCGCGCCGTCGTGCCGGTGATGAAGGCGAACGGGGGCGGCGTGATCCTCAACATCGGCTCGGTCGGCTCCATCCGTCCGCGCCCGGGCCTTACCTGGTACAACAGTTCGAAGGGTGCTGTGCGGGTCATGACGAAGTCGATGGCGGTCGAGCTCGCGCCCGACGGCATCCGCGTGAACCTCATCGCACCCGTGATGGCCGCCACCGGGCTGCTGCAGGATTTCATGGGCGTGGCGGACACCACTGAGAACCGCGCGCGCTTCGTCTCGACGATTCCGCTGGGCCGCATGTGCGACCCGGAAGACGTGGCGAACGTCGCGGTGTTCCTGGGCAGCCCGCAGGCGCACTTCCTGACCGGGGTCGAGATGCCGGTGGACGGCGGGCGATCGATCTGAGCGGGTCGTTGCCTCAGTAGGTCACCGTCACGGTGATCGTGCTGCTGTAGGGGCCCGGCGCCACGTATTGGCCGGGTGGAATGCGGCCGTAGACGGTGTAGTTTTTCGTCACCGACGCGGTGCCGAGCAGGGAGAGCGTGACGCCGTAGCTGTCGGTCACGTTGCTGGCATCCCAGACGGTGCTGTGCGCGCTGGTGGTGTAGAGGTTGTAGCCCAGCGGCGTGGTGCTGACCGGGCCCACCATCTGCCGGTTGGCGAGGTTGCCGGCCGAGCCCACGCTGAGGCCGATCGCGTAGGACACGGTCACCAGAAGCCCGACCAGGCCATCGACCTTGCCGACGACGGTGATGGCTGTGGTGTTGTCCTTGGGCGCTGCGGCGGCGGGGTCGTAGTTGCCGAAGGCCAGCGGCGTTGCCACGCTGACGGTGACGGTGCAGGTGAATGCGCCCAGGCCCGTGCACGCAGCCAGCGACGCGCCCGGGGCCAGCAACCCCGCCATCGCCAGTGCGACCGTCAGCGCGGGGACGACGACACGGGTTCGCATCGGTAGGGTCCCATCGATGGCAGGGCGCCGGCGGCGCGGTCGGGCGCGCCGAGCGTGAAGCGGCAATGCCCGCTCTTCCATCGCGCCTCGAAGCCTTCGTTCGGTTGCGGATCGTCGACCGACACGAGGCCGTGAAAACCCGACAGCATCGACGTGCCGCGCGCCGGCCGCATCACGTCGATGCCCGGTGGCAGCGGGCTGCCGTCGGGCAGCAGCACGGTGACGTTCGCCACCGTATCGCGCGCAATGTCGAAGCTGGCCTGCGCCACGCCCTTGTAGCGCGGTACCACGCGCAGCACGTCGGTGCGCACCTGGGCCTCGATCGGCAGGTCGCCGTTGTCGATGCTGATGTGGTTCGGCTCGTAGGCGCGCAGGCCCGAGACGACGGCGCGGCCTTCGCTGTTGGTGGTGGTCCAGGGCTGGTTTTCCCGGTACACCTTCACGCCGGCCGCGCCGGGCACGGTCACGAGCGCAAAGGCGTCGTCCGATTGGCGCGTGGCAAAGCCCACGCCGCCCGCGATGCCGACCGCGCCGCTGGCGCGCACGCGCGCCGCGGTCTGGCCCTGGGCGCGCGCCACCTCGGCCGAGAGCTGGCCGTAGCGCCCGCGCAGGTCGGCGCCGGCCTCGCTGCGCGCGTTCTCGCCGTCGGCGGCGCGCAGCCGGTAGCCCCACCCCTCGTCGCTGGGCGGCTGCTGCACCCACTCGGCCACGGCCGAATGGCCGCCCGGTTTCTGCTGCTGCACCGAGAGCGTGGCGTGCCGGCGCTCGCCGAGCGCGAGCGTGAGGCTCACGCTCACCGAGGTGATGGAAGGCTTGCCGTCCTGGCGCGTGCGGGCCACTGAGGTGCCGAGCCAGGCGTTGCCGCCGATGCCGATCGACCAGCTGGCGGTGGTCACGCCGATGTGCTCGCCGGTGTTGTAGCGCAGCCGCGTGTGGCTCGCGCCGAGCGTGCCGTAGCGGCCCAGCGAGCGCCCCGCGAACAGCTGCGTCTGCGCGTCGGTGTGCACGGGGCTGTCCTGCCAGGCGATCTGCGTGAAGCCGCGGCTGGCCACCTGCCGGCTCGCCGAGAAGTTCCATTCGTCGCTGGTGCGCGTGTAGGCCGCGCGCCAGAGCCGGCCGCTGTCACCGTCGCGGTCGCGGCTCGCGGCGCCGTGCAGCGACAGCTCGCCCAGCGTGCCCCAGACCCAGGTCACACCGGCGCCCGCGGTCTGGCTGCGTGCGCTGGCTTCGCCGCGCGCCTCGACGGTGACGCTGTCGTTCACGCCGTGGCGCCAGGTGCCGGCGACGAAGGGCGGGCCGTAGTCGAAGCTGCGTTCGCCGTAGCGCAGGCGCGTCCAGCCGGCTTCGAGCGAGTAGTCGGAGAGGCCGGCGCGCAGCAGGTTCGAGCTCACGTAGTAGGGCGTGGTCACCATGCGTTGTACGCCGAGTGCGTCGGTGACGGCAAAGCGCATCTCACCCGCGCCGGTGAGCACGGGCACGTCGCTGATCGCGAACGGGCCGGCATCGACACGGCGCTGGTAGCGCAGCGTGTCGTTCACATACACCTCCACCGCCGAGGGCACGGCCGCACCGCCGCGCAGGCTGGGCATCGGGTAGCTGATGAAGCCGGGCTGCAGCCCGAAGCGGGTGCCGAACTGCACGCCGCCGAAGCGGAAGGGCGTGGACCACGCAGAGGCCTGCGTGACCGAATCGCCCACCGTGAGGCGCGTGAGCCGCGCGGGGTCGTCGCGGCGGAAGTAACTGTCCAGCCGCGTCGTGCCGCGCCCGCCGAATGCGGACTGCCCGGCGACGACGCTCGTGCCCACCATCCCCCCCTCGGCCGACGCGGCCGCATCGAAGTAGCCCGAGGCGCGCGTGCCTTCGCGGTCGTGCTGCAAGGCCAGGTCGTAGTTGAGAAAGGCCCCGAAGACCGAGGCCGACAGCGGCGGGCGGTCGTTCAGGTGCGCATGCACGGTGCCGACCGTGAACGCCTCGGCGGGCACGCTGAGGTCCACGCGCTGCGCGCCTTCGTCGAGCCGCAACTGCGCGTCCGGCAGCGCGCGCAGGTCGTAGTAATTGGTGTCTTCGCGCCGCAGCGCCGCGGTGGCGGGCCGCACCAGGCGCCAGGCCGCGAAGTCGGATTCCGCCGCCAGCAGCTGCGCACCGCGCCGCAGCAGCGGGCGCGGCGCCGGCTGGCTCAGGCCGTTGATGCGCACGTCGAGGATCGCCGGCTGCACCTCGCCGCCCGCATCGGTGGGTCCCGTCTGTGCGCAGGCCACACGCAGGCCCAGCCAGCCGCAGCAGACCCAGAGGCTAGCGCGGCGTGGCAGGCGCACGGGGCACGCGCACGGTGGCGCTGGACGACGCCTCGGGTGCATCGGTGGCGGCCTCGATCTGAAGGCGGGTGTCGGGCGGCAGCGCGGGCAACTCGATGTCGATGCCGGCCGACTGCCCGGCCAGTGCGTACTGCGACAGGCTCTTGCGCAGCAGCTCGGTGCCGTCCTCGCGGCGCACCACGAGCTGCGTGACCTGGATGTGCTCGCTGCCCTGGTTGTCGAACACCAGCCTGTAGCGTGCGCCGCGGTCGGCCTGCAGCGACCATTGCAGCGCGCGGCGCGGCTGCAGCGGCGGCACGAACACCGGCACGCCGATGCGCAGCAGCGTCTGCACCTTCGCGCCCTCGGCGCCGTCCGCCGGCAAGGCCTGGTCGCGCGGCAATTGGCGAAGAAAGATGCGGTAGCTGCGCTCCGCGGCGTCGGCCGGCACCTGCAGCCCGAGGCGCACGATCTGCCGCCCGCCCGGCGGCAGACGGAAGATGGCCGGGTTGACCAGCACATCGCGCGTGGGTTCATAGGCATCGCGTCCGTCCTGCTGCGACCACGCCACCACCTCGGCCTGCACGGCGACCTCGGTGTCTTCGGCGTTGCCCATGGTGAGCGAGGCGACCGGGCGCTGCGGCGTGAGCACGATGCGCAGCGGCGCCACGCTGAGGCTGGTGGCGGCGGCCGGAAGGGGCGCCAGCAGCAGGCCGGCCCACAGGGCAGGCCCCAGCAGGAATGCGCGGCGCATGCCGGACGGGCGTGCAGTCAATCCGGTCAGTAGGTCAGCGTGACCGTGATCGTGTCAACGTAGTCGGTGGCCGGTGCCGCGGCGTACTGCCCTGTGGGAATCTGGCCGTAGATCGTCTGCGTCTGGGGCAATCCGCTGCCGGTGTAGCCGGTGCCGGCGATGCTGTTGTCCCAGTTGGTCAGGTGGCCGCTGTCCTTGAACAGGCTATAGCCCAGCGTGTTGTTGCCGGCGGCCGAAGAGATGCTGGTCATCACGCGTGACGAGACGGTCGCGCCCGAGCCGGTGCCCGGGCTCAGGCCGATCGAGTAGGGCGTGCCGAAGGTGCAGGTCACGTTGAGGCTGGTGGTGCCGTTCAGCGAGGCGGCCGACGGGTCGTAGTTGCCGAACGCCAGCGTGGCCGGCGTGCTCATCAGGCAGGCCTTGAGCACCGTGGCCGTGACCTGGAAGGTCGTGGTCGCGGTGGCCGCCTGGGCGGACGGTGCCAATGTGAACAAAGCACCGAGGGGCAGCATGGCCCGGGCCAGGGTGCGAAGGAGGGGGCGAGGCAGGTGGCGCATCGGACGGGACCTTTCAACGGTGGACTGGAAACCCAGGAACGACAGTGAAAATCCACCCACCGGTTTCGGTAGCGGGCGCCCCTTTCTAACCAATCTCCCCTCGATGGGACATAGGACGCGGTCCTAGCGTCCCAAAGCTGCTACAGATTTTTCTGATACCGGGAAAACCCACGAGTGATTTCGGTCTACAGCTTGCGCGCAGCGTAGGCCGCATGCCTTCATGCGACGGATCTTTGTCTGCAGGCGGTTGTGCGTGCGGTGTATGGAAGGGTTTACATTTACGCCCTGGGAGGCGCCCTCCGGCGCCATTGCAACCTTGCCTGCGAGGTCCACGAACCGTGATCGCCGAAATACATGCGGATGCCGCGCCTGCGGGCCTCGCCTCGGGGTTCACCATGGCGTTCCAGCCCATCGTGGACCTGGGCCGGCACGAGATCTATGCCCACGAGGCGCTGGTGCGCGGCCTGTCGGGCGAAGGCGCGGCCGAAGTGCTAGGGCGCGTCGACCCGGTCGACCGCTTCGCCTTCCACGAAGCCTGCCGCGTCAAAGCCATCGAGATCGCCTCGGGTCTGGGCATGAAGTCCCGCCTCAGCCTCAACGTCATGCCCAATGATGTTGCAGGGCAGGCCGAGTGCTTCCGCACTGCCATGGCCGCGGCCAAACGCTGCAAGTTTCCCGTGCGCCAGCTGATGTTCGAGATCACCGAGGGCGAGCGCGTGCGTGACCTGCACGGCCTGGCCGACACCTTCCGCGCCTTCAAGCGCCACGGTTTCACCTCGGCCATCGACGACTTCGGCGCGGCCTACGCGGGCTTCGAGCTGCTGGCCGCGTTCCAGCCCGACGTGGTGAAGATCGACCTGAGCCTGATCCGCAGCATCCATGCCGACCCGGTGCGGCTCACCATCGTGCGCGGCTTTGTCGCCACCTGCGACGAGCTGCACATCCGCGTGATCGCGGAAGGCGTCGAGGCGGCCGAAGAGGTGCGCGCCTTGCGCGAGATCGGCGTGGAGCTGTTTCAGGGCTACCTGTTCGCACGCCCGGCCATTGCCACGTTGCCGGCGGTGGCGTGGGACGCCGCCGCCTGAGCTGAGCCTTTTCCCGTTTCAGACGTTGCTGGTCGCGCGCACTTCCTCGAGCGTGGTCCGGCCCGCCAGCACCTTTTCGATGCCGTCCTGACGCAGCGTGCGCATGCCTTCGCGCATGGCCGCGTCCTGCAGTTCCTCGGCGCGCGCGCCGCCTTGCACCAGCCGGCGCAGGCCCTTCGACATCACCATGAGTTCGTGGATGCCCACGCGCCCCTTGAAGCCGGTGTCGTTGCAGTGCTTGCAGCCGGTGCTCGTGTAGGTCTGGATGTGTCCGTCGCGCCCGTGGCGCTGCATCCACTCGGCGCGCACGGCGTCGCGCGCGGCCGGCGTGTCCTGCGCGCCGAAGGCGTGCATGTAGTCGGCCAGCAGTTCCTCGACGGCTTCGTCGGTCGCGGGACGGCTTTGCACGCACTGCGGGCACAGGCAGCGCACCAGCCGCTGCGCCAGCACGGCCAGCAGCGAGTCGGCGAAGTTGAACGGGTCCATGCCCATGTCGAGCAGGCGCGTCACGGTTTCGGGCGCGCTGTTGGTGTGCAGCGTCGACAGCACGAGGTGGCCGGTGAGCGAGGCCTCGATGGCGGTCTTCGCGGTTTCGGCGTCGCGGATCTCGCCGACCATGATCACGTCGGGGTCGGCGCGCACGAAGGCGCGCAGCGCCTTGGCAAAGGTCCAGTCGATGCGCGGGTTGACCTGCACCTGGCGCAGGCCCGGCTGCGTGATTTCGATGGGGTCTTCGGCCGTCCAGATCTTGCGCTCGGGCGTGTTGATGCGCATGAGCGCCGAGTGAAGCGTGGTGGTCTTTCCCGAGCCGGTGGGGCCCACGCACAGCACCATGCCGTAGGGCCGGTCGACCGCCTGCGACAGCTGCGCCAGGTTGCGCTGCGACAGCCCCAGCGCGTCGAGCGCAATGGGCTTGGCCGAGGCCAGGATGCGCATCACCACGTCTTCCAGGCCGTTGTTGGTCGGGATGGTGGCCACGCGCAGCTCGATGCGGTGCTGCGGCGAGTACTTCGAGAAGTTGATCTTGCCGTCCTGGGGCTTGCGCTTCTCGCTGATGTCCAGGTCGCACATGATCTTCACGCGCGCGACCACGGCGTTGCGGTAGCTGGGCGGCAGCTCCAGGTAGGTGTAGAGCCGGCCGTCGCGGCGAAAGCGGATGCGCGTTTTTTCCTGGCCCGGGTCGCTCTCGATGTGGATGTCGGAGGCGCCCTCGCGGTGGGCCTCGAGGATCATGCTGTTGATCATGCGCACCAGCGAGTTGTCCGACTGCTCGACGGGCGCGTCGCCCGCGGACGGCGCGGCGGCCGACTCTTCCTTCTCGAGCGTCTTTAGCAGCGTGCTGGTGCCCGTCATGTCGAACTCGAGCGGGCGCATCGGGTCGTTCATGTCGATCACCGGCCGGTCGGCCGCCACCTGGCCGACCTTCTCGTAGGCCTTGTGCAGCACGCCGTCCAGGTCCAGGCACTGGCCCAGCACCGGAATCACCTTCATCTGCGCGATGAACTCCACCTCGTCGATCACCGCGTGGCGGTTCACGGGGTCGTCGACCGCGAGCACCAGGCGCCCGCCGTGCAGCATGAGCGGCATCACCTGCAGGCGCCGCGCCGCGTCGTGGCTGACCTTGCGCAGCGCGTCGGCCGCGGCCGGGAACACATGCAGGTTCACGAGCGGGTAGCCCATCTTGCGCACCAGCGCGGTCTGCAGCTGGCCGCGGCTCACGACGCCCATGCGCACCAGCGTCTCGCCCAGCGGCACGGTGGGCTCGCGCTGCTGCTGCTGGAGCGCCGCGTCGAGCTGCGTCTGCGTGACCATGCCCAGCGACATCAGCGCCTGGCCGATGCGCGCGATCGGCATGCGGCTTTGCAGGTCGAGCTCCTGCACGAGCTGTTCGGGCATGACGACTTCGGTGGCGGCCATGGATGGATCTCCTGGTGGGTGTGGGGGGCGCGCGGCGGGATGTTGCGACGCTAACGGAAAAATGCGAACCGGTTGCGGCCCTGCGACTTGGCATCGTAGAGCGCCGTGTCCGCGCACGCGAGCAGTTCGCCGGCGCCGATGCTGGCATCGACCGTCTCGAGGAATACGACGCCGATGCTGGTCGTGACGTCCAGCCGCCGGCCGTCCACATGGAACACCGGCGCCTCGATGTGCGCGACGATCTTCTGCGCCACGCCCGCCACGGCGTCCTTCGAGTACACGTTCTCGAGCACCACCACGAACTCGTCGCCGGCCAGGCGCACCACGGTGTCGGTCTCGCGCACGCTGGTGCGCAGGCGCCGCGCGTATTCGGCCAGCACGCCGTCGCCGATGGCATGGCCCAGCGTGTCGTTGATGGCCTTGAAGTGGTCGATGTCCAGGAACATCAGCGCCATGCCGCCGTCGGTGCGGCGCGCGCGCAGCATCGCCGCGGGCAGTTGCTCGTTGAAGGCCAGCCGGTTCGGCAGGCCGGTCAGCACGTCCAGGCGCGCCAGCTCGATGAGCTTGCGCTCGGCCTCCTTCAGCGCCGTGACGTTGAAGGTCATGAGGTAGAAGCCCAGCACGTCGCCCGCCAGGTCGCGGTCGGGGATCAGGTTCACCTGGAAGTGCGCCTCCCGGTCTTCGACCGGTACCTGCACCGGGTACTGCGCCGCCTTGCCGGCGAGCACCAGGGGCAGGTGCGGCGTGTGCTGCACATACACCGTCTCGCCCACGGCCGAGCGCAGCGTCACGCCGTCGAGCGGTGCGCGTTCGTCCAGGCCCGCCATGCGCCGCGCACGGCTGTTGCCGTACAGGCAGTTCTCGTCGCGGTCGAAGTAGGCCACCAGCGCCGGGATGTTGTCGGTCACGTCGCGCAGGCGCTTTTCCTGCTGCGTGAGGGCGCGGCGGATGTTCACTTCGTCGGTGATGTCGAAGGTCATCGCGAACACGCCGTGCACCATCCCCTCGGCATCCTGGTCGGGGATGTAGTGGGCCTTGAAGGTGCGCTCGCCGATGCCCAGCGCCGCGTCGCCGGCCTTCTCGACGATGACGGTCTCGCCCGCCAGCGCGCGTTCGATGTACGGGCGCACCACCGCGAAATCGGCCTCGCCGCGGATGCCCGGCATCCACTGGCCGACCAGGGGGTTGCCGCGGTGCAGTGTCCGCACCTTGGCGTTGACGAAGGTGTAGTACAGCCCGGCGTCGACGTGCGAGACCAGCGCGGGAATGTTGTCGGCAATGGTGCGGATCTGCGCCTCGCTGTGCGCCAGCTCGAGCTCGATGCGCTTGCGCTGCGTGATGTCGAAGGTCATCGCGTAGTAGCCGCGCACCTGTCCCTGCGGATCGAGGTCGGGGATGAAGTCGGTCTGGAAGAAGTGCTCTTCCTCGTCGCGGTGCGCGGCGCCGCGCCGCTCGAAGGACACGGCCTCGCCGGCCAGCACGCGCCGCAGGTGGTTCTCGAGCGCCGGGTCGTCGTGCAGGCCGCTCATGCTTTGCACGGGCTGGCCCACCAGCTCTTCCACGCTGTAGCCCAGCTCCTCGCACAGCCGCGCGTTCACGAAGGAATAGCGGCCCTGCGCGTCGGCGTGCGAGATCATGGCCGGCAGGTTGTCGGTGATGTCGCGCAGGAACTTCTCGCTGGCCTGGCGCTGCTGCAGGAGCCGGTCGAAGGTGCGCGAGAGGTCGCCGATCTCGTCGTCCGGATAGGTGCGCGCCACGGCCACCCGGTCGGGCGAGGCGTGGGCGTCGAGCATGTGGCGGTGCAGTTCGGTGAGCGGACGCAGCTGCCGCCGCACCACGCCCAGCGCCAGTGCACCGGCCAGCAGCGCCAGCACGAGGGCGCCGCCCCACGCGGTGCGCTCGATGGCGTCGATGCGCGCAAAGGCCTCGTGGCGCGGGTACATCGAGCCGATGATCCAGTCGGCCTGGCGGATGCGCTTGAAGGCGTACAGCCCGGGCACGCCCGCGTGGTTGACGCCTTCGACGGTGCCTTCGAAGCCCGCGAGCGCGCGCTCGATATCGGGCGCGTCGTCGGCCATGGCGGCGTTGGCCTGCTTGAGCACGCGGTCGGCCAGCGGGTGGTCGATCACGATGCCGTCGGAGGTGGTGATGAACACGTAGCCGGTCTGGCCGAAGCGCACGTCGGCCAGCTCGCCCAGGATGCTGCGGTCCTTCAGGTTGATGGAGCCCGAGATCACGAACCGCACTCGGCCGTCGCGGTCGCGCACGGGCTCGGTGATGGCCACCTGCGCCAGGCCGCTGAGCCGGTTGCGGTAGGGCTCGGAGATCACGCCGGTGCGGGAGGCGACCGTGTCCTTGAAGTACGCGCGGTCCTTCACGTTCAGCTTGTGCAGCTGTTCCGGGCCGTTCATGTTGGCGACCAGGTCGCCGTCGGTGTCGAGCATGGCGACGTTGTCGAAGGCCGCGCGCAGCGACGGGTGCTGTTCCACGAAGGCCTGCAGCGGCGCGTCGCTCGTGAAGCCGTGCGAGGCCACGCTCTCGGCCAGCGTCTTCAGCAGGATGCGCCGGCTGGCGAACTTCTGGTCGACCGCGTTCGCGATGGCCGACAGCCGCGCGAACTCCTCGCTGGCGATCGAGGCCCGCATGCGGTCCTTGACCAGGTGCAGCGCCACCGTGGCGATGCCGAAGGTGGTGGCCAGCACGATGGCCGCAACGCCGACGCTGAGGCGCGTGTTCAGGCTGATGCGGGTTTTCCCGTTCGCGAAAAATTTCATGGGCGTCGTGCAGGCAGCGCGGCGAAGCGGAGGGACCACCGGCCGGCCGTCGAGGCGCAGCTCACACCACTCGCTTGTTGCGCAGGTAGTGTGTCAGAAAGTGCGAGAAATGCGCGCCATTCCGGTGCATCTCGCAGGGCCGAACGGCGCCGGCGTTGTCCCGCACGCGACGGGTGAAGCCGATCGTATTACTCGACCGTGCGCGGCAGCGGCTCCGAACGCGCGGCCGCAGGCGAGCGGGCCGGCGCAATGAGCACCATCGCACCGTCCTGCCCGCGCCGCACACGCAGGCGGGTGCCGTCGAGCAGGCGGTCGAGCGCCGCGTCGGCGGCGATCTTTCCCTTGATGCCCCGGGTCGAGAGGTCCTTGACGTCTTCCATCTTGTAGATGAGCTGCACGCCCGACTGCGCGATGTAGGCGTCGAGCGCGGGCCGCAGCTCGCCGCCCTTCACGTCGAACTCGCGCGCGTGGGCGAAGGCCAGCCCCGTCGCCAGCAGGCCGGCAACGGCGAGGGCAAGGCGGGGGCGGGTGATGAAGAGGGCAAGGAGGGTGGGGGGCTGCCTCCGGATTCGAATCATGTCGGTCTGTGTTTCCGCGAATTGGTTTTTCTTCTGCCCCCGGTGAGACGAGTTCGAGCGCACTTTCCGGTAACGGGGCAAGGGGGAAAAGCCCTTGGGCCCGGCCTTCTAGAATTTCGGGGACCGCCGCCGGGCACGGAAACTGGAAGAAATTTCGCCGGCGGGCCCCCGCGCGTTACCGGAAATCTTCGGGCCGTTCGTCTCACTGTCTGTCGCCAATCCCGGCGACCTGCCGTTCTTTCGTGTCGGCCCTTCAATTTCCAGGAGCGCTTCGTGGTTCTCAGTGACTTGGATGCCTGGTTCGTCAGCGAGGTGCTGCCGATGGAAGCCGCGCTCACGCGTTTCCTTCGCCGCAACTGGCGCGACGACGCCGAAGTGCCCGACCTGCGGCAGGACGTCTACGTGCGCATTTATGAGTCCGCCTCCAAATCCATGCCCGACCAGGTCAAGCCCTTTGTTTTTGCCACCGCGCGCAACCTGCTGATCGACCGCGCCCGGCGCGCGCAGATCGTTTCCATCGAGATCATTGCCGACCTCGACGCGCTCGATTTCTCCGCCGACGAGCTCACGCCCGAGCGCCATGCCGCCGGCCGCGGCGAGCTGCGGCTGCTGCAGACCGCCCTCGACGCGCTGCCGTCCAAATGCCGCCGCGTGATCGAGATGCGCAAGATCGACGGCCTCTCGCAGCGCGAGGTCGCCACGCAGCTGGGCATCACCGAGGACACGGTCGAGCGGCAGGTGTCGCGCGGCGTGCGCGCCCTGGCCGACGCCCTGCTGTCGGGCGGCGTGCAGCTGGACACCAAGGCCTTCGGGCGAGCGCAGAACGAGCGGAGGCTTTCCACATGAGCGACGCCCAGCGCATTGAATCGTTGGCCGCCGATTGGCTGGCCCGCCGCGACAGCGGCGCGTGGACCGACACCGACCAGCAGCAACTGGACGCCTGGATCGCCGCGTCGATCGCCCACCGCGTGGCCTGGCTGCGGCTGTCCAGCGCCTGGGAGCGCGGTGACCGGCTGGGCGCGCTGCGCACGCCGGAGATCCCGATTCCGGTGCCCGCACCCGCACCCGCGCCGCAGGCCGCACGTCCGCCACAACGCCTGTCGCGCTTCTCGCTGCAACGCATCGCCGCCGGCGTGTTCGTGGCCGTCGCCGGCACCGCCTGGCTCGGCTGGCAGTACACGCAGGAAGCGCGCGGCCAGTACTACGCCACGGCCGTGGGCGCGCGCCAGTCGGTGGCGCTGTCCGATGGCTCCAGGCTCACGCTGAACACCGCCACGCAGGTGCGCACGGCCGTGAACGACACCGGGCGCAAGGTGTGGCTCGACGCGGGCGAGGCCTACTTCGACATCGCGCACGACAAGGACCACCCCTTCGTCGTCATCGCCGGCGACCGCCGCATCACCGTGCTGGGCACGCGCTTTCTCGTGCGGCGCCAGGGCGACCAGGTGAACGTGACGGTGGAAGAAGGGCGCGTGCAGATCGCCGCGGCCAAGCCCGATGCAAAAAGCGCCGAGCCCACAGTGCTCACGCGCAACCAGGCGGCCGTCACGCATGCCGACAACGTGCTCGTGATGTCGAAGGCGCCCAAGCAGGTCGACGACGAACTGCGCTGGCGCGAAGGCAAGCTCGTGTTCGACCAGACCACGCTGGGCGACGCGGCGGCGCAGTTCAACCGCTACAACCTGCGCAAGCTCGTGATCGCCGATCCGGTCGTCGCGCAGGTGCGCATCGGCGGCAGCTTCGATGCGAACAACATGAGCGGCTTCGTGGTGCTTCTGAAGCAGGGCTTCGGCCTTGCAGCACACGAGGCAGGCAATGAAATAAGAATTTCGAGTCAGTAAATTACCGGAATGTGACGGGGCATTCGTCTCAGTGGGTACCCAAACAAATAACCACGCTGGAGAGACACCCATGAATCGCATCGCGCCCCGCACCGGTCTGCCGTCCAAGAAGAAGCGAACGTACGGGGCCCTGCGCCCATGGGTCATCGGCGGCGCATGGGCGCTGGCGAGCGGCATGGCCGCACACGCGCAGACGCAGGCTCCGACGCAAGGTTTCGATGTGAGCGGCGGCGATCTCAAGACCGCACTCGACGCCTACATCGCGCAAGGCGGCGTGCAGCTGCTCTACAAGGTCGACGATGTGAAGGGTGTGGCCACACGCGGCGTGAAGGGGGCGCTCTCGCCGCAGGACGCGCTGACGCAGCTGCTCGAAGGCACGCCGCTGCAGACGCGCCGCGGTGACGACGGCGCCATCGTGATCTACACGGCCGCTGCCGCCGCGAAGCCGCAGGCCGACGAATCGCCGCAGTCGCTCGACAGCGTCACCATCACCGCCACGCGTCGCCGCGAGCCGGTGCGCGAGATCCCCATGCAGGTCAACGTGATGAAGGCGCAGGCGCTGGAGCGCGCGGGCGCCAAGAACCTGGCCGACTACGTGGCCGAGCAGCCGGGCGTGAACCTCACCAGCAGCGGCAGCGTGGGCGGCACGCTCACCATGCGCGGGCTGACCATGGGCCCGGTGCAGGGCATCGCGACCGTGGGCGTGTACGCGGACGACGTGGCCACCGGCCTGAGCTCGGCCGGCGCCAACGGCGGCAACACGCCGCTGGACATGGGCATGCTCGACCTGAGCCACATCGAAGTGCTGCGCGGCCCGCAGGGCACGCTGTACGGCGCCGGCGCCATGAGCGGCGTGCTCAAGTACGTGACCAACCAGCCCGACACCATGGAGTTTGCGGGCTCGGTGCGGCTCGGCACTTCGTGGACGCAGGGCGGCGGCCCGGGCTTCACGACCGGCGCGGTGCTCAACGTGCCGATCAAGGAAGACGTGGCGGCCATCCGCTTCGCGGCCTTCACCGACCAGGTCGGCGGCAGCTACGACGCCACGGGCCTGGCGCGCGGGCGCAATGTCGACCGCGGCCACACCGACGGCGGCCGCGTCTCG
The DNA here is from genome assembly GCF_002754375.1 of Variovorax sp. 54. Taxonomy (NCBI): domain Bacteria; kingdom Pseudomonadati; phylum Pseudomonadota; class Betaproteobacteria; order Burkholderiales; family Comamonadaceae; genus Variovorax; species Variovorax sp. 54. The sequence goes on along the minus strand of NZ_PEFF01000001.1, from coordinate 2,053,306 downwards.
CTGCTGCTCACGCCCACGCGCGAACTCACGGTGCGCCTCACGGGCACGGTGCAGGACGTGCATCGCAAGGGCCTGGGCTTTGAAGAGATGGACAAGCGCACGCTGCGCCCCTGGACGCGGGAGCGCACGCGCCAGCTGTCGGCCAACGAATCGGTCCGCAACCTCACGCAGCTGTTCGGGCTGGACGTGGAGTACGACTTCGGCTGGGCCCGCCTGAACTCGATCACCTCCGCGCAGGACGTGAAGATCAACACCACCGCCGACGTCACCGGCCTGTACGGGCCGCTGTTGAGCGCGCTGCGCGTGCCGGTGGCCTCGGTGCCGGTCAACAGTGCCGTGGAGCAGCACCGCGTCAGCCAGGAGTTCCGCCTGACCTCGCGCTCGGGCACCACCATCGAGTGGCTGGCGGGCCTGTACCTGAACCGCGAGCGCGGCAGCAACAACGGCGGCATGGACGCCAACCTGATCGGGGGTCGCAGCCTCGGCCTGTTGACGTCGACGCAGTCCTCGCGCTACCGCGAAGAGGCGCTCTATGGCGACGTCACCTGGAACGTGACGCCCAGGTTCTCGCTCACAGGCGGCCTGCGCCTGTCGCGCAACAAGCAGGAATACGCCAGCCGCCAGAGCGGGCAGCTCGTCGGTTCGGTCGCCGCCAATGCCGCCGGCACCTCGTCGGAAAGCCCGACCACCTACCTGGCCGCCGCCAAGTACACGCTGTCGGAGACGAGCACCGCGTACTTCCGCGCGGCCAGCGGTTATCGCCCCGGCGGTCCCAACGTGCTGAAGCCCGACACCGACCGCCGCGTCGTGCAGCCGTCGTACAACTCCGACTCGCTGTGGAGCTACGAGCTGGGCTACAAGGCCGACCTGCTGGACCGCACGCTGTCACTGGAAGCCGCGCTGTACGACATCGAATGGAGCGGCGTGCAGCAGCCCACGCGCAGCGGCGCCTTCACTTTCATCACCAACGCGGGTGCGGCCCGCATCAAGGGCAGCGAGCTCACGCTCAACTGGAAGCCCAGCAAGGAATGGCGCTTCACCGCCAACGCCGCCGCCATTGACGCGCGCCTGACCGAGGACGCCAAGGGCATCGGCGCCAAGGCCGGCACGCGCCTGCCGCACACGCCGCGCTTTGCCACCACGCTGGGCGTGACGCGCAACTTCAGCCTGGCCGACCACCCGGCCTACGTCGGCATCAGCGCGCGCTACACGGGCAAGCGCGATGCGGGCTACCGCGGCAGCACGGCCCTGCCGAGCATCACCATGCCGGCCTACACGCTGGTCGACCTGCAGGCGGGCATCGACTTCAAGACCTTCAGCGTCTCGGCCTACGTGCGCAACCTGACGAACAAGCGCGGCATCGTGTCGATCGAAACCGGCCTGAACGCGAACCCGAACCTGGTGACTGCGGCGCTCGTGCCGGCGCGCACCATCGGCGTGAACGTCAACGTTCCGTTCTGACATGTCGGGCCTCCCACCGTTCGCGGCACCGATGCCGCTGGATGCGGCCGCCCCTGCGGCCCTGGAAACGACCCGCAAGGCGCCCACCAGCGCCTGGTATGCGCTGGCGGTGCTCATCATCGCGACGGTGCTGGGCTCGATCGACAAGGTCATCCTCACGCTGCTGACGGAGCCGATCCGCCAGACGCTGTCGCTGTCCGACACGCAGATCGGGCTGCTGCAGGGCGCGGGCATCGTGCTGTTCACCGGCATCGCCACCTTGCCGCTGGGCTGGCTCAGCGACCGCTACGACCGGCGCATCGTGCTCGCGGCCTGCGTGGTGCTGTGGAGCGCCGCCACCGCCATGCGCGGCACGGCCATGGACTACGGCGTGCTGTTCGTCGCCTCCGTCGGCCTGGGCGTGGGCGAGGCGGGCCTCACGCCCATCACCAACAGCATGATCCCCGACCTGTTCCCGCGCGCGCAGCGGGTGCTGGCGAATGCGGTGTTCGCGCTGTCGGCCATCTTCGGCAGTGCGCTGGGCGCGCTGCTGGGCGGCACCATCGTGCACCTCACGGACGACCTGCGGCCCTGGCTGCCCGTCGCGATGCAGCAGCTCGAAGCCTGGCGCCTGACCTTCTTCGTGCTGGCCTCCGCCGGCATTCCGGTGACGCTGCTGGTGCTGTCGATCCGGCGCACGCCGCACGGCGGTGCCCGGGCAGCCAAGGCAAAGCCGGATGCGCCGGTCACAGACGCACCGGGCGCCGCGACCCTGCGCCAGCACCTGCGCCTGCACTGGCGCACCTTCGCGGGCCTGGTGGTCGGCGTGGGCCTGACCAGCGTGGGCCTGAGTTCGCTGGGCACCTGGCTGCCGATCGTCACGGCGCGCACCTATGGCGTCACGCCGGTGCAGATGGGGCAGGGCATGGGTCTGGCCTTCCTGTGCGGCACGGTGGCCGGCGGCCTGCTGGGCGTGATGTCGATGCGCTACGTGCAGCCGCGCATGGGGCCGGCCGCCGCGCTGCGCCTGATCATGCTGGGCAATCTCTCGGCGGCGCTGATGTCGACGCTGCTGCTGTTCACGAGCTCGGCCAACCACAACTTCGCGCTGCTGGGGCTGCTGGTGGTGCCGCTCATCGGCAGCGCGGTGCTGCTGCCCAACGTGCTGCAGGACGCCGCGCCGCCGCACCTGCGCGCCCGCACCATCGCCTTGCTCACGATCGCCAGCCTGCCCTTCGGCGTGGTGGGTCCGCTGATGGTCGGCATGTTGTCGGACGCGCTCAAGTCGATGCCCAACGGGTTGGCGGTGTCCATCGTCGCGACCACGCTGGTCGGCGGCAGCCTGGGCGCCCTGGTGCTGCGCGCCACCGAAGGCCCGTTCGTTCGCCTGATGCGCGAAGCGAAGCCGAACTGAGCCGAGCCTGCTGCTTCGAGATCCCGCTCCTCCCTTTCATCGTTCGTTGTTCCTCCATGTCACAACCACACCCTTCAGCCTCTCTTCCTGACACTGCTTCCGCACTGGCCGCCATCGACGCGCTGGTGGCGCCCCTGAACCGCAGCGACGCGCCCGGCCTGGTGCTGGCCATCGCACAGCATGGCCGCCTGCTGTACCGCCGCGCCGTCGGCATGGCCAGCCTGGAGATGGGCGTGGCCCTCACGCCGACCACGCGCATGCGCATCGCCTCCACCAGCAAGCACTTCACGGCCATGGCCGTGCTGCTGCTGGCCGAAGACGGCCTGCTCGACGTGGAAGACCCGGTGCAGAAATACCTGCCCGAGCTGCCGCAGCTCAGCGCCAACGGCCCCACGCTGCGCCACCTGCTCACGCACACCAGCGGCTGGCGCGGCCACGACGAGCTGTGGGCCATTGCGCACGGCCTCACGTTCACCTTGCCCGGCCCGGGCCTGCCGGCCATGGCGCGCCAGAGCGAGCTGAACTTCGAGCCCGGCACGCACATGGTCTACAGCAACGGCGGCTACTTCCTGCTGGCGAAGATCGTCGAGCGCGTGAGCGGCCAGAGCTTCGACGACTTTTTGAAGGTGCGCCTGTTCGGCCCGCTGGGCATGCCTGACACCTCGTCGGTGCAGACCGACCTCGACGTGGTCCCCGGCCTGGCCGGCCTGTACATGCCCGCCCCCGGCGGCGGCTGGCGCCGCGGCCTGTACCCGTGCGAACTCGACGGCGGTGGCTCGCTGGTGTCGACGGCGGACGACATGCTGCGCTGGCTCGCGCACATGCACGGCAGCGAAAAGATCGTGGGCAGTGCGAAGAGCTGGGCCCTGCTGTCGGCGCCCACCACGCTGTCGTCGGGCTCCCAGGTGAACTACGGCTTCGGGCTGGCGCGCCACCCGTACCGCGGCGTTGAAATCGTCCACCACGCGGGCGCCGTGCTCGGCGCGCAGTCGCAGATGATCAGCGTGCCCAGCCACGGGCTGGACATCATCGCCATGGTGAACGGCGCGCCCGTATCGCCGGGGATGCTGACCCTCAAGGTGATCGAGCTGTTGCTGGGCGACGCGCTCTCGCCGCCCGACGTGCGCCCGCTGGCCAGCGCCTTCCCCGCGCTGCCCGGCCAGCGCTACCACGCACCCTCCACGGGCGGTTTGCTGAGCTTCTCGGACGTGGGCGGCAAGCTGGCGATGTCGTGGCAGGCCGGCGAGGCCAAGCCCTTGAACCAGGGCGACGGCAAGCTGTGGTTGAGCCTGCAGGATCTGCCGACGAACGACCTCGTGCTCGACACCGCCGACCTCGATCCGCAGCGCGCACCCGACGCACTCGTGCTGCACGAAGGCGGCCAGCCGCGTCGCTTCGAGCGCCTGCCCGAGACTGCGCCCGATGCCGCATCGCTCGCCGACGAACTGTGCGGCGACTACACCAGCCCCGACCTCGACGCCACCGCGCAGATGGCGCTGGTGGACGGCAAGCTGCGGCTCACCGTGCAGGGCCGCCACGGCCAGCACGCGTGCGTGCTGACGCCGCTGTCGGCCGACGTGATGACGCTCGTCTCGGTCGACCCGGTGCTGTCCCAGATGGGCAAATCGGTTCTCAACGTGGAGCGCAAGAGCGGCCGCGTCGTGGGACTGCTGCTCGCCACGACGCGCTCGCGAAACATCCACCTTGCCCGCCAGGAGTCCCGCGCATGAAGTTCTTCACCACCCTGTTCGCCACCGAGACCAACACCTTTGTCTCGGCCCCCACCGGCCTGGGCAGCTACGAGGAATACGGCATTTTCCGCGGCGACGCCAGCACGCGCGATGCGGCCGGCTACGGCCTGTACGCGGTGGAAGTGCGCCGGCAGCTCGCCGCCGAAGGCCATGAAACGGTCGAGAGCCTGCTGGCCTTTGCGCAGCCGCTGGGTCGCACCGTGCGCAGCGTGTACGAGCGCCTGCGCGACGAGATTCTGGACGACCTGCGCAAGGCCGGCCCGGTCGACGGCGTGATCCTCGTGCTGCACGGCGCGATGGTGGCCGACGGCTACGACGACTGCGAAGGCGACGTGATCTCGCGCGTGCGCGAGATCGTCGGGCCGAACGTGCCCATCGGCGTGTCGCTCGACCTGCACTGCCACTTCACGCAGAAGATGCTGAACGCGGCCGACGCCATCATTTGCTACAAGGAATATCCGCACACCGACGCGTTCGATCGCCTCACCGAACTGATCCGCATCGTGGTCGACACCGCGCAGGGCCGCGTGCGGCCCGTGACGGCCGTGCACGATTGCCGCATGGTCGGCAAGTGGCACACCACGCGCGAACCGATGGCCGGCTTCGTGCGCCGCATGCAAGACGCCGAAAAGCAGCCGGGCGTGCTCTCGGTGTCGCTGGGCCATGGCTTCCCGTGGGCCGACGTGCCCGAGTCGGGCGCCAAGATGTGGGTGGTGACCGACAACGACCCCGCGCTGGCCGCCAAGCTCGCCGAAGAACTGGGCCGTGCCTTCTGGGACCTGCGCCACGAAACCGGCGTGCCCTCGCTCTCGATCGAAGAAACGCTCGCCCGCGCCATGGCCACGCCCGACGGCCCGGTGGTCATTGCCGACACCGCCGACAACCCCGGCGGCGGCGCCACCAGCGACAGCACCTTCATGCTGCGCGCCGTGGTCGAGCGCGGCATCGGCGACGTGGCTTTCGGCGGCGTGTGGGACCTGGGCGCGGTGCAGCTGTGCCGCGACGCGGGCGAGGGCGCGAGCTTCGAGCTGCGCCTGGGCGGCAAGTGCGGCCCGGCCTCGGGCGACCCGATCGACCTGCACGTGACCGTCAAGCGCGTGGTGGAGGCGCATTCGCAGGGCGGCCTCTCGGGCGTGCGCACGCCCATGGGCCCGTGCGTGTGGGTGCAGGCCGCCGACGGCGTGGACATCGTGCTCATCAGCAAGCGCAACCAGGTCATCGGCGCCGACCTCTTCACGGGCCTGGGCATCGACCTGACCGCCAAGAAGCTGGTCATCGTGAAGTCGGCGCAGCACTTCCATGCGGAGTTCGGTCCCCTCGCCAAGTCGGTGCTGTACGTGTCGACGCCGGCCTCGCTGAGCACCGACTTCGCCAACCTGCCGTACCGCGTGCGCGACCTCGACTACTGGCCGCGCGTGGAGCAACCCGGCCGCCCGCACCACATGGCCGCGCCCGGCGAGCTGTACACCATCGACGGCCGTGCGATGCACCTGCAGCGCAGCGGCCCCGTGCCCGCCAGCGCCACGCAGCCCACGCTCGTGATCGAAGCCGGCGGCGGCTGCGCCTCGCCGACCTACGCGCGGCTGCAGCAGGCGCTGTCGGCGAAGCACCCGGTGATCAGCTACGACCGCGCCGGCATGGGCTGGAGCGAGGCCGACGACGCGCCTTTCGACGGCGAGCGCACTGCGCACCGCCTGCATGCGCTGCTGGCAGCGGCCGGCGTGACGGGCCCGATCGTGCTCGTCGGCCATTCGCTCGGCGGCCTGCTGAACCGGGTCTACGCGGGCCTGTATCCGCAGCAGGTGGCCGGTGTGGTGATGCTCGATGCGAGCCACCCTGACCAGTTCGCGATGTACGAGCACCCGCCCGAATCGCAGTTCGCGGCCGAGCGCGACAAGCGCGCGAACTTCCAGGCCGGTGGTCCGCCGCCGCCGGAGCAGGCGCCCATCGAGGCCCTGTTTGCCGACATGCCGCAGGTGCTGCGTCAGATGAAGGCGACCTACACGCCCGAAGCGCTCGACACCATGCTGGCCGAGGTGCGCGGCCTGCCGCACGTCGCGCGCCAGGCGGCTGCCTCGCCTGATTTCGGTGCGCGTCCGCTCGCCGTGCTGTGGGCCAAGCAGCAGCCGCTGCCGGCCGGCGCCGACCCGGCGATCGCCGCGGTGCAGGCGCGCTGGCCCGAATTCCAGGAGGCGCATGCGGCGCTGTCGACACAACGCCGCCTGGCCTGCATCGAAGGCGCCGCGCACATGACGCTGGTGCTGCTGCCGCCGCTGGTGCAGCGCGTGGCCGAGGAAATCGACGGCGTGATGGCGCAGATCGCGTCCGGAACCGGCCGATGACGCCCCTGGCCGAACTCACCACGCCCGCGCTGCTGCTCGACGTCGGGGTGCTCGAACGCAACTGCGAAGCGATGGCGCAGCGCGCGGCGCGCCACGGCGTGGCGCTGCGCCCGCACCTGAAGACCGCCAAGTCGGCGGAAGTGGCGCGCCGCGCCACGCGCGGGCAGGCCGGCGGGCTCACGGTGTCGACCGTGGCCGAGGTCGCGTACTTCGCGCGCCACGGCTTCACTGATCTGACCTATGCCGTCGGCATCGACGCGAACAAGATCGAGGCGCTGCACGACATCCAGCGCACGAGCGGCGCGCGCGTGACGCTGCTGGCCGATTCGATCGACGCCGTGCAGGCGGCCGGTGCGCGCGCGCGAACGCTGGGCGCGACTTTCCGCGTGCTGCTCGAGATCGACACGGGCGGCGGCCGCGGCGGTGTCGGCCCGCACGACGACGACCTGCTCTCGCTCGCGCGCGAAGTGCAGCGCAGCGAATCGCTGACGCTGGCCGGCGTGCTCACGCATGCAGGCCACAGCTACCACGTGCAGGGCGGCACGGCGATCCGTGCCATCGCCGAGGCCGAACGCGCCGGCGCCGTGCATGCGGCCGAGCGGCTGCGCGCGGTCGGCATTCCGGTCGAGGTGGTGAGCGTGGGCTCCACGCCCACGGCCGTGTGCGCGCAGACGCTCGAAGGCGTCACCGAGATGCGCCCCGGCGTCTACACCTTCTGCGACCTCGACCAGGTGGCGCGCGGCATCTGCGGCGTGGAAGACATCGCGCTGTCGGTGCTGGCCACCGTGATCGGCCACAACCCGCGCTCGCGCCGCGTGCTCATCGACGCCGGCGGGCTCGCGCTGTCGAAGGACCAGTCGGCGGCCGAGTTCCGCAGCGGCCTGGGCTTCGGGCTGGTGTGCCAGGCCGAGGGCACCGTGCCGTTGCCCGGCCTGTGCGTGGCCGAGCTGCACCAGGAGCACGGCCTCATCGCCTGCGAGGGTGATGAAGAAGCACAAGCCATGTTCCGCGCGCTGCCCGTCGGCACTCGCGTGCGCGTGCTGCCGCACCACGCCTGCATGACGGCCGCGCCCTACGACCGCTACCACGTGGTGGAAGGCGCCGGCAGCGGCGTGCAGGCGGTCTGGGACAAGGCGCGCGGTTGGTAGGCCACGGCCTGAAGAGAACCTATTTTTTCCGGAGAAGACAACGATGACGAAGACATTCCTTGCACGGCTGGCGGCGGTGGCCGCGCCTTTCGTTCTGGCCCTAGGCCTGGGCAGCGCGCCGCAACTGGCGGGCGCCCAGACCCCGGCGGCTCCGCAGGCCGCGGCCAGCGCCGCCGCACCGGCGCCCGTGGCGGTGCCCGAGAAGCCTGCCGCACCCGCTGCGGCACATGCCGCCACAGCCAAGGTCGACAACCCCTACGGCGTCGGCGCGCTCTGGTCGCAGAGCGATGCCGTCGCCAAGGCCGTGCTCGCCATCCTGGCCATCATGTCGATGGGCAGCTGGTACGTGATCGTCACCAAGCTGCTCGAGCAGATGCGCATGGGCCGCCAGGCGCGCGCGGTCGACAACGAGTTCTGGAACGCGGGCACCGTGCAGGCCGGCACCGCGCGGCTGGCCGAGGGCAGCCCGTTCCGCTTCATTGCCGACGCCGGCATGCAGGCCACGCAGAAGCACGACGGCCTGCGCGGCAAGGTCGACTTTGCCGACTTCGTCGACCTGTGCATCCACCGCGCCACCGAGCGCGTGCAGCGGCGCCTGAGCAACGGCATGTCGCTGCTGGCCACCGTGGGCTCGACGGCGCCGTTCGTCGGCCTGTTCGGCACGGTCTGGGGCATCTACCACGCGCTCACCGCCATCGGCGTGGCGGGGCAGGCGTCGATCGACAAGGTGGCCGGCCCGGTGGGCGAGGCGCTCATCATGACCGCCATCGGCCTGGCCGTGGCCGTGCCCGCGGTGCTGGGCTACAACTGGCTCCTGCGCCGCAACATCACCGTGATGGACGACGTGCGCGAGTTCAGCGGCGAGCTGCACTCCGTGATCCTGGCCGGCAGCGCCGCCGCCTGACGCCCCGCGCACACAAGCGGACTGCGCCATGGCGATGAACATCCCGGCTTCCGGGGGAGACGAGGAACAGGCCATCGCGGCCATCAACACCACGCCGCTGGTCGACGTGATGCTGGTGCTGCTGATCATCTTCCTCATCACCATCCCGGTGGTCAATTACTCGGTGCCCGTCGCGGTGCCCAAAGAGCGCAACGAGGTGCGCGAGAGCAAGCCCGAGACCGTCGTGATCTCGGTGGACGCCAGCGGCCGCACCTACTGGTACGACACGCCGGTGCGCGACACGCCCGCGCTGGTCGCGCGGCTCACCAAGGTGGCGGCCCTGAACCCGCAGCCCGAGGTGCACATCCGCGGCGACTGGCATTCCGACTACGAGCCGGTGGGCCGGATCATCTACGCCTGCCAGGCGGCCGGGATCGCCAAGGTGGGCTTCATCACCGAGCCGCCGGCGCGCAACTGACGAGCAGACAGCGAGACAAGCCATGCCAAGAAAAGAAAAGCAGGGGCGGCGCAGCAGCGCGCCCTCCGATGAGCCCCTGATGGACATCAACACCACGCCGCTCATCGACGTGATGCTGGTGCTGCTGATCATGCTGATCATCACCATCCCGATCCAGCTGCATTCGGTGAACCTGAACATGCCCACAGGCAACCCGCCGCCCAGCGACCTCAAGCCCGAGGTGCTGCGCATCGACATCGACGCGCTCAGTGTCGTGCAGTGGAACGGCGAGCCGCTGACCGACCGCAGTGAGATGGAGCGGCGCTTCGAGCAGGTCGCCGCGCAGGCCGTGCAGCCCGAGGTGCACCTGCGGCCCGACCGCCGCGCGAAGTACGAAGTGGTGGCCGGTGTGATGGCTTCGGCGCAGCGCACGGGCGTGAGCAAGCTGGGCATCGTCGGCGCGGAGCAGTTCATCCCATGAAGCGCTCCCGCAAGGATTTCAACCCCAAGTCGCGCTTCGGCCCTGTGGGCATCGCCGTGATGGTGCTGTTCCACGTCGGCGTGGGCTATGCGCTCGTGTCGGGGCTCGCGCGCCAGACGGTCGAGCTGATCAAGAAGCCGATGGACGCGACCATCATCAGCGAGATCAAGCCACCGCCGCCGCCTCCACCGCCGCCGAAGAAGATCGTGCGGCAGGAAACGCCCAAGGCCCCGCCGCCGCCGCGCCCGGCCTATGTGCCGCCACCGGCCGTGACACCGCCCGCCACCTCGGCGCCCGCGATCACCGCCGTGCAGAACACGGAGCCCACGCCGCCGCCGCCGGCCGCACCGCCGGCGCCTCCCGCGCCGCCGGCCCCGCCGAAGGCGACCACCACCGACATCGCGGTGGCCTGCCCGCGGCAGGTCAAGCCCGAGATGCCGCGCAAGGCGATGGACGAGGGCATCGGTGGCGTGGTCAAGGCCGAGGTCCGCATCAAGGGCGGCCATGTGCAGGAAGTGCGCTTCCTGTCGGGGCCGCGCGTGTACCACTCGGCCGTGCGCGCCGCGGTGATGCGCTACGAGTGCCAGACCACGGGCGATGCGGAAGTGCTGGCGACGCAGGAGTTCGTCTTCCGCATCGAATAGCGCGCAGGAGCCGAGCCGGTCTCACTTCTTCAGGGAGGCCGGCCCATGCCGAGCGCGCGCAGCACGGCGGCCGTGCGCGTCTCGACGCCCAGCTTCACGTAGACATGCTCCAGGTGCTTGTGCACGGTGCGGGGGCTGATCGTCAGCAGGGCGGCGATTTCGGCGTCGGTCTTGCCTTGCGAGAGCCAGTGCATGACATCGCCCTCGCGCGGCGTGAGGCCGGCGGGCAATGCCTCGGGCAGCGGCGCCGGGTCGCGGCAGGCCAGCCGGTACAGGAAGGCCACCGCCATCGCATGCTCCAGCCCCACGCGCTGACAGTAGTCGGCCTGCAGGGCGGCGCGGCGGAACTCGCGCCGGCCCGGCGCCTTGGCGATGCGGCGGGTGGTGCGCAGGTGATCGTCGTCGGCGCCGCGATGCCGCACGGGCGAATGCCCGGACTCGAGCTTTTCCAGCAGGCGAAGTGCGTTCGCCCAATCGTTGCGCGACAGGTGCGTCATGGCAGGCCCTTTCACGGTGCATACGCATTGCTGCGTATGGCGCCTGCACGCATCGAGACGCAGGATGCGCGCAGGCCCTTTGCCGCGAATTCAGTATAGGCACGCAAGGGCCGCGCAAGTCGCCTGCCGACGAAGGGGATACACATGGCCATCGACGAAACACGGCTTAACGCGTTCATGGGTAACTTCGTCCACGACATCGGGGCCGTGATGCACGCGGCCACCATCGTCGTCGGCGACCAGCTCGGCCTGTACAAGGCGCTGGCCGAAGGCCCTTCCACCGCGGAGGCGCTGGCCCGCCGCACCGAGACCGACCCGCGCTACCTGCGCGAATGGCTCTCGGCCCAGGCCGCCAGCGGCTACGTCGAGTACGACCCCAAAGGCGAGCTGTTCTCGCTGACCGAGGAGCAGGCCTTTGCACTGGCCGAGGAAGGCAGCCCGGCCTTCGTGCCCGGCGCGTTCCAGATCGCCGTGGCGCAGTTCAAGATCATTCCCAAGATGGTCCAGGCCATGCGCACGGGCCTGGGCATCGGCTGGCACGAGCACGACGTGGCCCTGTTCCATGGCACGGAGCGCTTCTTCCGGCCTGGCTACGCGGCCAACCTGGTGAGCCAGTGGATTCCGGCGCTCGAAGGCATCGAGCCGCTGCTGAAAAACGGTGCACGCGTGGCCGACGTGGGCTGCGGGCACGGTGCCTCGACACTGCTGATGGCGCAGGCCTATCCCGAGTCCAGCTTCGTCGGTTTCGACTACCACGCGCCTTCGATCGAGCGCGCGCGCGAAACCGCGCGCAAGGCTGGTGTGGACGATGAAAAGCGCCTGCGCTTCGAGGTCGCGAGCGCCAAGGATTTCCCCGGCGAAGACTACGACCTGGTCGCCGTCTTCGACTGCCTGCACGACATGGGCGACCCCGTCGGCGCGGCGGCGTACGTGCGGCAAGCCCTCAAGCCGCAGGGCACGTGGATGATCGTCGAGCCCTTTGCCAACGACCGGCTGGAAGACAACATCAACCCGGTGGGGCGCGTGTTCTATTCGGCCTCGAGCTTCATCTGCACGCCGGCCTCGCGTTCGCAGGAAGTGGGCCTGTGCCTGGGTGCGCAGGCCGGCGAAGCGCGCCTGCGCGACGTCGTCTCGCAGGGCGGCTTCTCGCACTTCCGCCGCGCCAGCGAAACGCCCTTCAACCTGATCTTCGAAGCACGTCCATAAGGACACATGAAGGAGCCGCCATGTCACGCCAATACATCGACTGCCGCGAGTATCCGAGCACGATGAACTGCAGTGTCGCGCTCTGCGCCGATTCCGAAGGCGAACTGCTCGATGCCGCCGTCCAGCACGCCGTGGCCGTGCACGGCCACACCGACTCGCCCGAACTGCGCCAGCAGCTGGCCAGCATGTTCAAGGCCGGCACACCGCCGGTGGAGCTCGCGAAGACGCCCGCCTGACTGGCTGACCGAAGGTCCTGCGCGGCCCTGGCCGCCGTCACGAACCTTGATGCAGATCAAACGCTTGCATCGGCAGGGCGCTTAGCCTGCCCCGATGCAAGCTTCCGCCGCGCTCGCGCCGTTTCCGTCCCTGCCATCGTCCGCCGGCGGCGACGCCCGCGCGGACGCCTGGCAGCTGCTCGACGACCCCGCCGAGTGGACCGCGTTCGGCCGCCCCGTGGATGCCGCCACGGGCCGCTGGGAATCGCATGTCGCCGTCGAGGGCATGCACTGCGCGGGCTGCGCCTTCACCGTCGAGGCTGCGCTGGCGCAGGTGCCCGGCGTGGTCGAGGTGCAGGTGAATGCCGCGAGCCGGCGCGCGCGTGTCGTGTGGTCGGCGGCGGCCACGCGCCCTTCGCGCTGGTTCGAGGCCAGCGCGCGCGTGGGCTACCCCTTGCTGCCGGCCGGCAGCCGCAGCGCGCGCGAGACGCGCACGCGCGAGCTGCGCATGGCGCTGTGGCGCTGGCTGGTCGCGGGCTTCTGCATGATGCAGGTGATGATGTACGCCTACCCGGCCTACGTCGCGCGCCCCGGCGACATGACGGCCGATGCGGCCCAGCTGCTGCGCTGGGCCTCGTGGGTGCTCAGCCTGCCCGTGGTGCTGTTCTCGTGCGGGCCGTTCTTTCGCAGCGCCTGGCGCGACCTGCGCATCGGACGCATCGGCATGGACCTGCCCGTGACCTTCGGCGTGGTCATCACCTTCGTGGTGAGCACCGCCGCCACCTTCGACCCCACGGGACCGCTGGGGCACGAGGTCTACTTCGACTCGCTGACGATGTTCGTCTTCTTCCTGCTCACCGGCCGCTGGCTCGAGGCGCGGCTGCGCGACCGCACGGCCGGCGCGCTCGAGGCGCTGATGCACCGGCTGCCCGACGGCGTCGAACGGCTCGGGGCCGATGGTGCCTGGACTCGCGTGGCGGTGCGCCGGCTCGCGGCGGGCGACGTGGTGCGCGTGCGCCCCGGCGAGGCCTTTCCGGCCGACGGCACGGTGATCGACGGCGACACCACCGCCGACGAGGCGCTGCTCACCGGCGAGTCACGCCCCGTGCCGCGCCCCTGCGGCGACCGCGTGCTCGCGGGCAGCCACAACCTGTCGGCCGTGGTGCAGGTGCGCATCGCCTCGGTGGGCGAGGGCACGCGCTTCGCGCAGATCGTGCGGCTCATGGAAAACGCCGCGCTCGACAAGCCGCGCCTGGCCCGGCTGGCCGACCGCATCGCGCGGCCCTTCCTCATCGCCGTGCTGGTCTGCGCGTTCGGTGCGGGCGCGCTGTGGTGGTCGGTCGATCCCGGCAAGGCGCTGATGGTCGCGGTGGCGGTGCTGATCGTCACCTGCCCCTGCGCCTTGTCGCTCGCCACGCCGGCCGCGATGCTGGCGAGCGCGGGCGCCCTGGCGCGCGGCGGCGTGCTCACGTCGAACCTGCAGGCGCTGGAAGCGCTGGCCGGCGTCGACACGGTGGTGTTCGACAAGACCGGCACGCTCACGGGCGACACGCCGCGCCTGGAACGCGTGTACTGCCGCCAGGGCTTGCGGCCCGGCGATGCGCTGGAGATCGGCGCGGCGCTCGCCACGCTGTCGCTGCACCCGGCGGCGCGCGCGCTCGTGAACGCCTGGCAGGCGCAGTTCCGTGCGCCGCCGGCCTGGTCGGCGACGCAGCTGCGCGAGACGGTGGGGCAGGGCGTGGCGGCCTCGCTGCACCGGCGCGATGCGGTGGACGACCACGACGCGCGCCCCGTGCGCCTGGGCTCCGCGTCCTTCTGCGAAGTGCCGCCGCTGGAGGTCGATGCGGCGCAGATCCACCTGAGCGACAACGAAGGCTGGATCGCCAGCTTCGTGCTCGCCGAGGAGCTGCGCCCCGATGCCACGCAGGCCGTGGCGGCGTTGCAGGCACAGGGCCTGTCGGTGCGCCTGTTGTCCGGCGACCGCGACAACGCAGCGCGTGCCATCGGCGCGCAGGCCGGCATCGCGGCGGTGCAGGGTGATTGCGCACCCGAGGACAAGCTCGAGGTGCTGTGGCAGCTGCAGGCCGCCGGTCGCGAGGTGGCGATGGTGGGCGACGGCTTGAACGACGGCCCGAGCCTGGCGCGCGCCAATGCGTCGTTCGCCTTCGGCCATGCCGTGCCGCTGTCGCGCGCACGTTCCGATTTCGTGGTGCTCGGCGATGCGTTGCAGGCCATTCCCGCGGCCGTGGCGCAGGCGCGCCGTACGCTGCGCGTGGTGCGCCAGAACCTGTTCTGGGCCGCGGCCTACAACGCCGTGTGCGTGCCGCTGGCCGTGGTCGGCTGGCTGCCGCCCTGGCTCGCGGGGCTGGGCATGGCCGCGAGTTCGCTGCTTGTGGTGCTCAACGCAGCGCGCCTCGCCGCGCCGGCGAAAGTGGCGAAAGCGGCGGTGGCCTGATGGACGTGCTGTTCCTGCTCGTGCCGCTGTCGGTGGTGCTCGTGCTCGCGATCCTCGGGGGTCTCTGGTGGGCCAT
Organism: Variovorax sp. 54; assembly: GCF_002754375.1. Classification (NCBI taxonomy): domain Bacteria; kingdom Pseudomonadati; phylum Pseudomonadota; class Betaproteobacteria; order Burkholderiales; family Comamonadaceae; genus Variovorax; species Variovorax sp. 54. Next base: position 2,038,297 of record NZ_PEFF01000001.1, on the reverse strand, counting down.
CGAGCGTGGCCAGTTCGAGGACATCGAGGTCGAAGGCGACCGCATTTTGAACAACGACTGACACAGCGACCGATGGCTTGATCTGCATCAAGCCCGCCCCGGTGATGCCGGCAGACACTGCCCGCAAACCACATTCACGGGCACCACGATGCAGCAGACCACGCACCCTCCAGCGGCCATCTACGACGACACCGTCGTGCGGCAGTTCGCACTCATGTCGGTGGTCTGGGGGGTGGTCGGCATGCTGGTCGGCGTGATCATCGCCTCGCAGCTGACCTGGCCCGACCTCAACTTCGGCATTCCCTGGCTCAGCTACGGCCGCCTGCGTCCGCTGCACACCAACGCGGTGATCTTCGCGTTCGGCGGCTGCGCGCTCATGGCCACGAGCTTCCACGTGGTGCAGCGCACCTGCCAGGTCCGTTTGTTCGCACCGGCACTGGCTTCTTTCGTGTTCTGGGGCTGGCAACTGGTGATCGTTGCCGCCGCTATCAGCCTGCCGCTGGGCTACACCAGCGGCAAGGAATACGCCGAGCTCGAGTGGCCCATCGACATCCTGATCGCCGTGGTCTGGGTGGCCTACGCCATCGTGTTCTTCGGCACCATCGGCCTGCGCAAGGTGCGCCACATCTACGTGGCCAACTGGTTCTACGGCGCTTTCATCATTGCCGTGGCGCTGCTGCACATCGTCAACAGCGCGGCCATTCCGGCCGGCTGGATGAAGAGCTACTCGGCCTACGCCGGCGTGCAGGACGCCATGGTGCAGTGGTGGTACGGCCACAACGCCGTGGGCTTCTTCCTCACGGCCGGCTTCCTGGGAATGATGTACTACTACATCCCCAAGCAGGCGGGGCGCCCGGTGTACTCGTACCGGCTGTCGATCGTGCACTTCTGGGCGCTGATCTTCACCTACATGTGGGCCGGCCCGCACCACCTGCACTACACCGCGCTGCCCGACTGGACGCAATCGCTGGGCATGGTGTTCTCGCTCATCCTGCTCGCGCCCAGCTGGGGCGGCATGATCAACGGCGTGATGACGCTGTCGGGCGCCTGGCACAAGCTGCGCACCGACCCGATCCTGCGCTTTTTGATCGTCTCGTTGTCGTTCTACGGCATGTCGACCTTCGAGGGTCCGATGATGTCCATCAAGACCGTCAACGCCCTGAGCCACTACACCGACTGGACCGTGGGCCACGTGCACTCCGGCGCGCTGGGCTGGGTGGGCTTCATCACCATGGGCTCGCTGTACTACCTGATCCCGCGCATGTACGGCCGCATCGCCATGTACAGCGTGCGCGCCATCGACCTGCACTTCTGGATGGCCACCATCGGCATCGTGCTGTACATCGCCGCGATGTGGATCGCCGGCGTGATGCAGGGCCTCATGTGGCGCGAGATCAATGCCGACGGCACGCTGACCTACACCTTCGTCGAAAGCGTGAAGGCCACCTTCCCCTACTACCTGGTGCGCGTGATCGGCGGCGTGCTCTACCTGGGCGGCATGCTGGTCATGGCCTGGAACGTCTGGATGACCGTGATCAGCGGCCGCTCGGTGCGCGCCGAGATCCCGGCCGTTGCCGCCGCCCACGCCTGAAGCCCTCGAGGACGCACGATGAACGCACCTGACAACAAGACCCCGGCGCCCGCCGCCACCGGCTTCACGCACGAGAAGATCGAGACCAACAACCTGCTGATGATCGTGCTGATCCTGCTGGTGGTGGCCATCGGCGGCCTCGTGGAGATCGTGCCGCTGTTCTTCCAGAAGTCGACCACCGAGGCGGTGCAGGGCGTGAAGCCGCTCACGCCGCTGCAGCTGGCCGGGCGCGACGTGTACCTGCGCGAGGGTTGCTACAACTGCCACTCGCAGATGATCCGCCCGTTCCGCTCGGAGACGCTGCGCTACGGTCACTACTCGGTGGCCGGCGAGTTCGTGTACGACCACCCCTTTCAGTGGGGCAGCAAGCGCACCGGCCCCGACCTGCACCGCGTGGGCGGCAAGTACAGCGACGAGTGGCACCGCATCCACCTGAACAACCCGCGCGACCTCGTGCCCGAGTCGAACATGCCGGCCTACCCGTGGCTGGAGAAGGGGCTGGTCGACGGCGACAGCATCGCCACCCACATGCGCGCGCTGCGCAAGGTCGGCGTGCCCTACACCGACGAAGAGATTGCCAAGGCCGCCGACGAGGTGGCCGGCAAGACCGACATGGACGCCACCGTGGCCTACCTGCAGTCGCTGGGCCTGGCGCTCAAGTAAGAACAAAGAACAGGCAACGCCCCATGACCGACATCACCACCCTGCGCATCGCCGCGACCATCGCCTGCTTCGTCGTCTTCATCGGCATCGTGGCCTGGGCTTGCTCGCGCCGCAACACGCAGCGCTTCGCCGAAGCGGCGCGCCTGCCCTTCGAACAAGACTGACGGGGAGCCCCACGATGAGCGATTTCATCAACAACTTCTGGTCCAGCTACGTGGCCGTGGCCTCGCTGCTGAGCATCCTGGGCTGCGTGCTGCTGCTGTGGCTCACGGCGCGCAAGCGCGTGGCCTCGGACTCCGACAACACCACGGGTCACGTCTGGGACGAAGACCTGCGCGAATCCAATAACCCGCTGCCGATGTGGTGGGTGGGAATGTTTGTGCTGACCATCGTCTTCGGCATCGGCTACCTGGCTGTGTTCCCGGGCCTGGGCAGCTTCAAGGGCACCTTCGACTGGAGTTCGCGCGGCGAGTACGAGCAGGACGTGGCCAAGGCCACGCAGGCGCTGGAGCCGGTGTATGCGCGCTACACGCCCATGTCGATCGAAGAGGCCGCGCGCGACCCGCAGGCCCGTGCCATCGGCGAGCGCCTGTTCATGAACAGCTGCGCGCAGTGCCACGGCTCCGACGCGCGCGGCAGCAAGGGCTTTCCGAACCTCACCGACGCCGACTGGCTGCACGGCGGCACGCCCGACAAGATCGTCGAATCGATCACCCACGGCCGCACCGGCGTCATGCCGCCGGCCGCCGCGATGGTCGGCTCGCCCGACGACGTGAAGAACGTCGCCAACTACGTGCTGAGCCTGTCGGGCGAGCCGCACGACTCGCTGCGCGCGGGCCTGGGCAAGTCGAAGTTCACCGCCTGCGCGGCCTGCCACGGCATCGGCGGCGTGGGCAACGCCGCGATGGGCGCGCCGCGCCTGAACGACCGCATCTGGCTGCACGGCTACGGCGAAGCCGCCATCGTGCAGATCATCAACGAGGGCAAGCACAGCACCATGCCCGCGCAGGACGGCCGCCTGACCGAGGCGCAGATCAAGCTGCTGGCGTCGTACGTGTGGGGCATGTCCAACCCACCTGCCGCGACGCCATGAGGCGCAAGACCGTCATCCCCATCGTCAGTGCGCCGCCTGCCGCTGCGCCGGAGGTCGGTCTCTACGAGGCGACGAAGAAGATCTACCCGCGCAGCGTGCAGGGCCTGTTCGCGCGCTGGCGCTGGGCCATGGTCTTCCTCACCCAGCTGGTGTTCTACGGCATGCCCTGGGTGGAGTGGGGCGAGCGGCAGATGGTGCTGTTCGACCTGGCCGCGCGGCGCTTCTACATCTTCGGGCTGGTGCTGTACCCGCAAGACCTGATCTACCTGTCGGGCCTGCTGGTGGTCAGCGCGCTGGCGCTCTTTCTCTTCACGGCCGTGGCCGGCCGCCTGTGGTGCGGCTACGCCTGCCCGCAGACCGTCTACACCGAGATGTTCCTGTGGGTCGAGCAGCGCATCGAAGGCAACCGAAGCGCGCGCATCCGCCTCGATGCCGGCGCGCTCTCTGTCGAGAAGCTCGGAAAGAAGGCCCTCAAGCACAGCGTCTGGATCGCCATTGCGCTGTGGACCGGCTTCACCTTCGTGGGCTACTTCACGCCCGTCCGCGAGCTGGGCTCGGCCCTGCTGCAGCTGCAGATGGGCTCGTGGGAAGTGTTCTGGGTGTTCTTCTACGGCTTTGCCACGTACGGCAACGCCGGCTTCATGCGCGAGCAGGTGTGCAAGTACATGTGCCCCTACGCGCGCTTCCAGAGCGCGATGTTCGACCGCGACACGCTCATCGTCAGCTACGACCCGCAGCGCGGCGAGCCGCGTGCACCGCGCCGCAAGACCGTCGATCCGCGCAGTGCCGGGCTGGGCGACTGCATCGACTGCAGCCTGTGCGTGCAGGTGTGCCCGACTGGCATCGACATCCGCGAAGGCCTGCAGTACGAATGCATCGGCTGCGGCCTGTGCGTGGACGCCTGCGACAGCGTGATGGACAAGATGGGCTACGCGCCGCGCCTGATCCGCTACGACACGCAGAACGGCATGGAGGCCGGCTGGTCGCGCCGCCAGCTCTGGCGCCGCGTGCTGCGACCGCGCGTGCTCGTCTACACCGCATTGCTCGCGCTGCTGGTGGCGGGCCTGCTCGCCAGCCTGGTCGCACGCACGCCGCTGAAGGTCGACGTGGTGCGCGACCGCGCCTCGCTGGCGCGCATCGTCGAAGGCGGGCGGCTGGAGAACGTCTACCGGCTGCAGATCATGAACGCGACCGAGCGCACGCAGCACTACCGCATCGCCGCGCGCGGCATCGAGGGGCTGAGCGTGTCGCCTGACGAAGCGATCGAGGTCGAGCCCGCGCAGGCGCGTTGGGTGGCTGTGCGGCTGCAGGTGCCTTATGGCGCCGCGCCGGCCGGTTCGCACACAGTGCACTTCGACATCCGCGAGGCGGATGGCGCGGCGCAGGTTTCCGAAAAAGCGGTCTTCCTGGTGCCGCGCTGAAAGGTCTTCCCATGAACGATGCCCTGTCGATGAACGAGCCCGCGACCTCCGGCCCCTGGTGGCGCTACCCGCTGGTCTGGCTGGTGATTGCGGGGCCCGCGGTCGTGGTGCTCGCGAGCATCGTGACCGTCTGGCTGGCGCTGCGCACGCCCGAGGTGCTGGTGTCGGAGGACTACTACCGCGAAGGCATCGAGATCAACCGCACGCTGGCCGACAAGAAGCGCATGCCGGCGCAGGCCGGGCGCAACCATGCGGCGACACCGGAGGACGATGTGCCACTTCCGAAGCGGGTGGCCCCATGAGTGCCATGCGCCGCGTCGCCGGCATCCTGTGGCCGTCGTTCCTTGTCGCCTGCGGCATGGAGGTGCTGGTGTTCGCGTTGATCGACCCCATCCACTCGTACTGCGGTGCCGACGCGCTGCGCCTGTCGCGCCAGGGCATCTACACCGTGTCCTTCTTCGTGTTCTGGCTGATGGCGGCGGCCTCGAGCGCGTGCACCACGCTGCTGGCGCTGCCGTCCGAGAAAGAGACTGCTGCATGACGCTTCCCCTGGCTTGTGTTCCTGAGACCCCGTCCGTGCTGCCCGTCGAGCTGCTGCACCGCTTCGACGTGCCCGGACCGCGCTACACCTCGTACCCGACGGCCGACCGCTTTGTCGACAGCTTCAGCGCCGGTGACTACGCGCAGGCGTTGCACCAACGGCGCGATGCGGACACGGCCGGTGAGCCGCTGTCGCTGTACGTGCACATCCCATTCTGCGAATCGCTGTGCTATTACTGCGCCTGCAACAAGGTCGTCACCAAGCACCGCGAGCGCGGACGCGAGTACCTCGACTACCTCGCACGCGAAGTGGCGCTGCAGGTCGCGCAGCTCGGGCCCAATGCGCCGGTCGGCCAGCTGCACCTCGGCGGCGGCACGCCAACCTTTCTCGACGACGAAGAACTCGGCGAACTGGTCGCGATGCTGCGCCGCGCGTTCGCCTTCGTGCCGGGCGGCGAGCAGTCGATCGAGATCGATCCGCGCACCGTCGATGCGAAGCGCTTAGCGACACTGGCCGCGCTCGGCTTCAATCGCCTGAGCTTCGGCGTGCAGGACTTCGACCCCGCCGTGCAGCAGGCCGTGCACCGTATCCAGCCCGCGGAGCAGGTCTTCGCGCTGATGGACACGGCGCGCGCGCTGGGTTTTCGCTCGATCAACGTCGACCTAATCTACGGCCTGCCGCGCCAGAACGATGCCTCGTTCGAACGCACCCTCGCGCAGATCCGCGAACTGCGGCCCGACCGCATCGCGCTGTACGCCTACGCCCACCTGCCGGAGCGCTTCAAGCCGCAGCGGCGCATCGCCGCCGACGAGCTGCCCGATGCGCCCACGCGCGTGCGCATGCTCGGTCGCGCGATTGCCGCGCTCACCGAGGCCGGCTACGTCTACATCGGCATGGACCACTTCGCGCTGCCCGACGACCCGCTGGCCGTGGCCAAGCGGGAGGGCCGGCTGCACCGCGACTTCCAGGGTTACAGCACCCAGCCCGACGGCGACCTCGTCGCACTCGGCGTGTCGGCCATCGGCCGCGTGGGAGCGACCTACAGCCAGAACGCGAAGACGCTGGAAGACTATTACGCGCTACTCGACCAGGGCCGCCTGCCCGTGGTCAAGGGGCTCGCGCTGTCGGACGACGACGTGCTGCGCCGCGACGTGATCATGGCGCTGATGTGCCGGGGTCGCGTCGACTTCGACGCCGTCGAGGCCGCGCACGGCATCGCGTTTTCGGACTACTTCGCGCCCGAACGCGCCGCGCTGGCGCCGATGGCCGAACAGGGGTTGGTGCGCCTGTCGCCGCGCGCCATCGAGGTCACCGAGGCCGGCTGGTTCCTCGTGCGCGCGGTGGCGATGGTGTTCGACCGCTACTGCGCCGCCACCCGCACGCGCTTCTCGCGCGTGGTCTGACCTGATGGAATCACCCGCACTCGCCGGCGCCGCATTGCTGATGGGGCTCGCAGGCGGGCCGCATTGCGTGGCGATGTGCGGCGCGGTGTCGTCCGCGGTGATCCGCATCGTGCCGGTGGGCGGACCCTCGCAGGCCACGCACGCCATCGCACCGGTCGCCTTTCACCTCGGCCGCATGGCGAGCTACGCCGCTGCCGGCGCCATCGCCGCCGCGAGCCTGCACGGCCTGGGCGCCGCGAGCGCGCAGGTCGCGGCCTGGCGGCCGTTGTGGGTGATGCTGCATGTGTTCGTGCTCGCCTGGGGCATGGTGCTCGCCGTCGCGGGCCGCCAGCCGCTGTGGGCGCAACGCGCCGGGCGCGCGCTCGAAGCACGCTTGAGGCCGATGGCCGGCGGCTCGCTGCTGGGCGTGCTGGCCACGGGCACGCTCTGGGTCGCGATGCCCTGCGGCCTGCTCTATTCGGCGCTGATGCTGGCCGCCTTGGGCAACGGCCCGTGGCAGGGCGCATCGACGATGGCGCTGTTCGCGCTCGGCAGCAGCGTGTCGCTGCTCGCCGCGCCATGGCTGTGGCAGCGCCTGCGCGGGTGGGGCGACAGCGGCACGCGCCAGGCCTGGGGGGCGCGGCTGGCGGGGGTGTTACTGGCGGCGGTGGCGCTGCAGGCGCTGTGGATGGATTTGAGCCATCGCATTGCGGACTGGTGCGGCTGAGGCGCTGCCGCGCTGTCTTGTCAGGCGATGCTCTCGATCAGCAACGCCTGCAGCACGAAGCGCCGGTTGTCCGCCGCCGCCGTGCGCTCGCCCAGCAGCCCCGCGAGCGCCGCCGTGGGGTGGCTGTCGGCCGCTGCGCCGTCGTGCACCGGAATGCCGGCGTGCTGGCCGATTCGGCGCACCAGCGCGGGGTCGATGCCCTCGCAGGCCACGGCGTCGTACAGCCGACCGAGCATGCGCGCTGTGTGCTGCAGCTCCTGTGCCGATGTGGCGGAGGACAGACTGGAGCGCACCGTCGCGACCTGCGCGCCCAGTTCCTCGGCAGCGCGGCGCAGCAGCGCCAAGGCCTCGCCGTCGCTGGCCTCGCACAGCAGGCCGAGGTTCTTGCCGCGCAGCAGCCGCGGCGGCGCGGCGCCGTCGAGCGCGGCGCGCTGGAGCAGCCGGGCGCGGCCCAGCAGGCTGGCTTCTTTCTGGGGCGACAGCGCAGCGGCGAAGGAGTGCATGGCAAGGTTCGACATGTGTCTCGCGGAGGCTAGCCAGCCTTGTCTTTCTCGCCTTGACGCACATCAAGGCCGGCGCCGCTGTTACACGCCGGACACAGAGCATTCACCCGACGTTACGCACCGATGCGGGCCGTTGTCACTGCGGGGCCTCGCGCTTCCTAGCATCGAGACATCGCCTGATTGCAGGCAGATGAACAAGACAGAACAGAACGCCGAGGAATCCCCATGCTCACGAGTGCCCGCCCCAACCCCATCCTCCCGCTTCGGCCCCTTCCGACGGTGCAGAAGGAGGATGCAGGCCGGCGCACGGCCGAGCGGCTGCGCCTGTTGGCCGAGCAGCTGCAACCGCAGCGCCGCATGGTGCACACGGGCGACGTGATCTACCAGGCCGGCGAGCGCTTCGGCAATCTCTACATCCTGAACTCGGGTTTCTTCAAGATCGTCAACCTCTCGGCCGACGGCCGAGAGCAGGTGGTGGGCCTCAAGTTCCGTGGCGACTGGCTGGGCTTCGACGGCATCGCGGGCCAGCGCTACGTGTGCGACGCCGTGGCGATGGACACGGGCGAAGTCTGGGTCGTGCCTTACGAATCGCTGCTGACGGCCTGCACCGCGCACCCCGCACTGCTGCAGATGCTGCACGCCGCCATGAGCCGCGAGATCGCGCACGACCGCGATTCGCTGATGTCGGTGTGCACCTTGCCGGCCGACGCGCGCGTGGCCGACTTCCTGCGCTACTGGGCCGAGTCGCTGGCCGACCGCGGCATGCGCACCGACGAGATCACGCTGCGCATGACGCGCGCCGAAATCGGCAACTACCTGGGCATGACGCTCGAGAGCGTGAGCCGTGCACTCTCGCGGCTGGCGCGCGACAAGGTCATCGGTTTTGCCACCAAGGGCCGGCGCGAGGTGCAGATTCCCGACGTGGGTGCGCTGTCGGCCTTCGTGCAGCGCTGCCTGGCGCCGGCGCCTGCCATGCTTCAGTAACGAGAGCCGTCGCTCACTCGCGCGCAGCCAGCAACGCCCGCGCCATCGCACGCGCCAGCTCGCTGCGCGAATAAGGCTTGCGCAGCAACTCCCAGCCCGGGGGCGCTTCGCGGTCGGCGTCGAGCAGCTCCGCCGAGAACCCCGACATCAGCAACACCGCCAGCCGCGGCTGGCGTTGCACCGCCTCGGCGGCCAGCCGCGTGCCGCGCATGCCAGGGCCGAGCGCGATGTCGCTCAGCAGCAGGTCGAAGGGCGTGGCCTCTGCGGCCATGGCGGGCAAGGCCTGTTCGGCGTTGGCGGCGGTTGCGACCTCGCAACCCAACGTGGTCAGGAAGGTGTGGATGACCTGTCGCACCTCGGCGTCGTCTTCGACCAGCATCACGCGCAGGCCCGGTGCCAGCGTGGCCTCGGCTTCGATCTCCATGGACTCTTCATCGACAGGTGCTGCAGCACTCGTCGCGTCGGCTTCGACCTGCGGCAGGTAGAGCGTGACGGTGGTGCCGCCGTTGACCTTGCTGTCGATGGCGATGGCGCCGCGCGATTGCTTCACGAAGCCGTACACCGTGCTCAGGCCCAGGCCGGTGCCGCGCCCCGCTTCCTTGGTGGTGAAGAAGGGCTCGAAGATGTGCTCCATCACCGCGTCGGTCATGCCGGTGCCGCTGTCGGCGATGGAGAGCGCGACAAAGCGGCGGCCGGCATCGGCGTCGCTGAGTTCCTGGCGCACGGTGGCGGGCAGGGCGTCGCAGGCTTCGGCGCGGAAGTGCAGGCGGCCGCCCTCGGGCATGGCGTCGCGCGCGTTGATGGCGATGTTCAGCAGCGCCGATTCGAGTTGGCCCGGGTCGGCACGCACGGCGGGGCAAGGGTCGGCGGCGTCGATCTCGATCTGGATGCGCTGGTCGAGCGTGCGGCGCAGCATGTCGGTGAGCGAGTGCAGCATCTGCCGCACGTCGACCGCGTCGGGCTGCAGCATCTGGCGCCGCGAGAAGGCCAGCAGCTTGCCCGTGAGTTCGGCGCCGCGCCGGCTGGCGCGCGCGGCGGCGGCCACGAGCTGCTGCGCGTAGCCGTCGGCTGCGAGCTGCGGCAGCTCTTCGAGCACCTGCAGGTTGCCCTGGATGATGGTCAGCAGGTTGTTGAAGTCGTGCGCGATGCCGCCGGTGAGCTGGCCCACGCTCTCCAGGCGCTGCGCGTGGTTCAGCGCTTCTTCGGTCTGCACGCGCTGCAGGCTGGTGGCCAGCAGGCTCGCCACCGATTCGAGAAAGCGGATTTCCTCGTCGCCGAAACGCCGCGCGGCGGTGGCACGCACCGACAGCATGCCGGTCACGCGGCCCCGGTCGGACAGCGGCACGGCCAGCGCGCTGACCAGTCCGGCCTCGAGGTACGTGGGCGGCACGGCGAAGCGGCGCTCCTCGCGGTAGTCGGCGACCACGACGGGGCAGCCTTGCGAGAGCACGTAGCCCGGTTGGGTGTCGGGCCGGTTGGCGATGCGCAGGCCGACGCTTTCGTCGGCGAGCAGGCCCACGCCGCTGGCGAGGCGAAATTCGCGCTGGCTGCCGTCGAGCAGCCACACCATCGCGACCTCGACCTGCAGCGCGGTCGCGACGATGTCGGGCACCTGCGCCAGCACCACCTGCAGGTCGCGCGTGTCGACCGCCAGGCGGCCCAGTTGCGCAAGATGTTCGCTGTAGCGCGCACGTTGCAGCGCCTGCTTCACGCGCGGGTAGGCGCCGATGTCGCGGATCGCAGCCACCACGAAGGGCAGGCCCTGGTTCTGCAGCGGGCTCAGCGCGATCTCGACCATCACCTCGCTGCCGTCCTTGCGCTTGGCGACGAGCTCCATGTCGGTGCCCATCGGACGCGGACGCGGCGCGCGGCCGTAGGCTTCGCGGAACGCCGCGTGGCGCGGGCGGATGCTGTCGGGCACCAGCGCTTCGACGCTCAGGCCCACGAGCTCGTCGGCCGCGTAGCCGAGCATGGCAGCAGCCGAGGGGTTGGCCAGCACGATGCGGCCCGACTGGTCGACCACCAGCAGCGAATCGGGGTAGGCGGCGAACAGCGAGCGGAACACGCTGCCTTCCTCGACGCCCGAGGGCAGGCCGGGGATGGAGGGCGGTGTTGTGCCGTCAGCCATGGGTGACCGGCGGCACCAGGATGTAGCCCGCGCCGCGCACCGACTTGATGAGCTGCGGATCGTCGGCGTTGGCCTCGATCTTCTTGCGCAGCCGGCCGACCTGCACGTCGATCGTGCGGTCGAAGGGCGCAGCCTCGCGACCGCGCGTCTGTTCGAGCAGGAAGTCGCGCGAGAGCACGCGGCCCGGGTGCCGCGCGAAGGCGCACAGCAGGTCGAACTCGCCGGTGGTCAGCGGCACGGCCTCGCCCTGCGCGTTGCTGAGGCTGCGCGCCGCGGTGTCCAGGCGCCAGCCGGCGAAGCGCAGGCGCTCGGGCGGCGTGGGTGCGGCGGCCGTCGCCACCGACGCGTCGGGCGTCAGGCGGCGCAGCACGGCCTTGACGCGTGCGACCAGCTCGCGCAGGTCGAAGGGCTTGGTCACGTAGTCGTCGGCGCCCACTTCGAGGCCCACCACCTTGTCGACCGGGTCGCCGCGGCCGGTGACGATCACGAGGCCGCAGCGCCAGTTCTCGCGCATGTAGCGTGCGATGGAAAAACCGTCTTCTCCGGGCAGGCCGAGGTCGAGCAGCACGAGGTCGGCCGGATCGGCGGCCATGAGCGCCCGCAGCGCCGCGCCGTCGTGGATCTGGGTGACGCGAAAGCCGTGGCTCTGGAGGTAGTTGGCCAGCAGCAGCGTGATGTCGACCTCGTCGTCGAGCACCGCGATGTGGGGGGCAGAGGTCATGCGGGGGCTGGGAGAAAAAACGCCGGCGCCACAGAGGAGGGTGGGCGCATGGAGCCAAGAAGCGTAGCACGCATGTCGCACGCGCGGCAGCGGCGGCGCCCGCCGTTGATCTGGCGCAAGGCCTGCGGGCGGGGTGCTTCCGAGAATCGCGCCCGTTGTCCACTGTGTCCAAGGGGTCCGTACGAATGGCATCTTTTCTTTTCTCCGGCGCGCTCGATCTTCCGTGGTGGGGCGTGCTGCTGGCCGCACTGGCGCTGACGCACGTCACCATCGCCTCGGTCACCATCTTCCTGCACCGCCACCAGGCGCACCGCGCGCTCGACCTGCACCCCATTGCGAGCCACTTCTTCCGCTTCTGGCTGTGGATGACGACGGGCATGGTCACCAAGCAGTGGGCCGCCGTGCACCGCAAGCACCACGCCAAGTGCGACACGCCCGAGGACCCGCACAGTCCGCAGGTGGTGGGCCTGAAGCGCGTGCTCTGGGGCGGCGTGCTGCTGTACGTGGCCGAGGCGCGCAATCCCGAAACGCTGAGCCGCTATGGCCACGGCACGCCCGACGACTGGCTCGAGCGCCGGCTCTACACGCGCTACCAGACGCTGGGCATCACCTGCATGGGCCTGATCGACATGGCGCTGTTCGGTGTGTTGCCGGGCGCGCTGGTGCTGGTGGTGCAGATCGCGTGGATTCCGTTCTGGGCCGCCGGCGTGGTCAACGGCATCGGCCACTTCTGGGGCTACCGCAACTGGCCTGCGGCGGACGCGAGCACGAACATCTTTCCCATCGGTCTGCTGATCGGCGGCGAGGAGCTGCACAACAACCACCACGCGTTCCCGACCTCGGCCAAGCTGTCGAACAAGTGGTTCGAGTTCGACATCGGCTGGGTCTACATCCGCGCGCTGCAGGCGGTGGGGCTGGCCAAGGTGAAGCACCTGGCGCCGAAGCCGCGCCTCACCACGCCGCGCGCCACCGTCGACCTGCTCACGGTGCAGGCGGTGATCCGGCATCACTACGACGTGCTGTCGAACTACTCGCGTTCGCTGAAGCAGGCCTGTACCGAAGAGCTGGCACGGCCGCACGCGCTCGCACCGAACAGGGCCCGCGCACTGCGCGCCGCACGGCCCTGGCTCGGGAAGGAAGAAAAGGCGCTCGACGCCACGCGCCATGCGCAACTCACGCAAGCGCTGGTGGCCTCGCAAGCGTTGGAAACGATGTACGCGATGCGGCGAGAGCTGACGGCGCTGTGGAGCCGCTCGGGCGCCACCGGCGAACAGCTCGTGAAGCGGCTGCAGGACTGGTGCGAGCGCGCCGAGGGCAGCGGCATCGCGCCGCTGGCGGCCTTTGCGGTGCGGCTGCGTTCCTACGCCTGAGGCCGGCCTTCGCCGGTGCCGTCAGGCCGGCCCGACCTGCACCGCGACATCGAGCGGGATGGCCCGGCGCAGCGCAGTGCCCACCGGGGAGTGCGCCTCGGCCCACTGCACGATGTCGCGCAGCTCCTGCTCCGGCACGCCATCCGCGGCGATCCGCACCGCGACCTGCATGCGGCTGGGGCCTGCGGGCACGGAGGCCGGCTCGCCGAGCAGGCCGCGGCTGTCCGACTGGCTGCCGACGACCACTTCGAGGGTCGTCAACGCGATGCCGAGTTGGGCCGCCCGCATGGCGATCACGGTCGTTTCGCAACTCGCCAGGGCGGCGCGCATGAACCAGCCGGGCGATGGCGCTTCCGCGTTGCCTCCGATGGCCTTCGGCATGTCGGTCTCGAGCGATTCCCCCGTGGGCCCGGTCACGCGGAAGCGCAGGCCCGACACCAGCGTGGCCACGGCCGGTTTGTCCTGGGTCAGGGCGTCCTGGGGGTGCGCCGCGAAGTGGCGCGTGAGGGTGTCCATGGACTGCCGGATGTGCTGGGGTGAGTTCATGGCGCTGCTCCTTGAAACTGGGGAACGGGCGGGCGGTTCTCGCGCGAAAAAAGAGAAATGAGCCGCGAGCGCTGCAGTTCATTCTGGGCGCGCCGCCGGGCCCCGTCAAACCGGCGGCGGGCGACCCCGCTTACTGGTTCGCGACCAGCCCGTCCGGCAGGCTGAAGCGCTCGTGGTCGACCTTCGCAGCGATCTCGGGTGCGCGGATCAGCAGCACCGGCACGGGCGCCATGCGCAGGATGTGTTCGGCATTGCTGCCCATGGCCCAGCGGCTCAGGCCGCGCCGCCCGTGCGTGCCGAGCACGATCAGGTCGGCCTTCGAGGCGATGGCCTCGGTCACCACCTGGTCGTGGACCGCGCCGGCCTTGAAGCCGTCGCGCAGCACGGTGTCGGCCTCGACGCCTTCGGCTTGCGCCTGGGCGCGCGCGTTCTCCAGCAGCGCCACGGCGGTGGCGCGCAGGCCTTCGAGCCAGTCCACCGACTGGCCCGCGTAGGCGCGGACGCCGAGCGCGAACGAGAGCTCGTCCAGGATGTGAACCAGCCGCAGGCGGCCGCCCGTGAGCTTGGCCAGGCGGATGGCTTCGGCCAGGCCTTCGCCGGACGTGGAACTGCCGTCGATCGGAACCAGGATGTGTTGGTACATGGTGAGGAGCCTCCAGGGTGCGTTGAAGAAGAAAAAGAGGAAAGGCCGTGCCAGTCTGTGCCTGGCCGCGTGCACGGGCCTTGATCTGGAGCAAGCCCGGGCCGCCTCGGACTTGCGACCCTTGGGGCCTTCGAAAGAAGGAGACCTTCCATGACCCATGCCGCCGTCCGGATCATTCGCCAGGAGCACGCTGCGCTGGCGGCCATGCTGCGTTCCATCGTGATGCTGCTCGACCAGCACCGCCGCAAGGGCACGATGCCCGACTTCGCGACGCTGCGCGCCATGCTGTTCTACGTGAGCGAATTTCCCGAGAAGCGCCACCACCCGAAGGAAACCGAGCTGCTCTTTCCCCGGCTGCGCGCCTGCACGCCGATCTCGCGCGACCTGATGGACAAGCTCGACAACGACCATGCCTGGGGCGAGCGCAAGATCCGCCATGTCGAGCACGCGCTGCTCGCGTTCGAGATGCTCGGCGAGCCGCGCCGCGTGGCCTTCGAACAGGCGATGAACGAGTACGTGAGCTTCTACCTGGACCACATGGCGCACGAGGAGCGCGAAATCCTGCCGCTGGCTGAGCGCGTGCTCGGCGAAGACGACTGGCGCGAGCTCGACGCGGCCTTCGGCGAGAACCGCGACCTGTTCACTGACCACCAGGCACCTGACGAGATCTACGCCGCGCTCTTCACGCGCATCGTGAATGTCGTGCCCGCGCCCATCGGGCTGGGGCCGGCGCTGTAACGACGGCCTGCGTCCGGATCGCTTAGGCTCGGCCTGAAATCATTCAGGACCAACGAGACCGCGAGATGGACATCGATCAGATCAAGGGAAGGCTGGACTTCCTTCGCGAGGCCGAGCGCCTCAAGAGCGTGCTGCGCAGCGCGCACACGGCCTCGGGCCGCACCGAGAGCACGGCAGAGCACAGCTGGCGCCTGTGCCTCATGGCCATGGCCTTCGAGGACGAACTGGCCGACCTCGACCTGCTCAAGGTGCTGAAGATGTGCGTGGTGCACGACCTGGGCGAGGCGATCCACGGCGACATCCCCGCCATCGTGCAAGGCGCGCACCCCGACAAGAGCGCGCAGGAGCGCGAAGACCTGCAGGTGCTCACGCGCACGCTCGACGCGCCGCTGCGCGCGGGCATCCTCGCGCTGTGGGACGAGTACGAGAAAGCCGAGACGCCCGAAGCGCAGGCGGTGAAGGCGCTCGACAAGCTCGAAACCCTGCTGCAGCACAACCAGGGCGCGAACCCGCCGGACTTCGACTACGAATTCAACCTCGGCTACGGCCAGAAGCACACCGGCAGCCGGCCGCTGTTTCGTGCCATGCGGGCGCTGGTGGATGCCGACACGCAAAAGAAGGTGGAGGCCGCCGCGCGGCGGGCGGAGGCGGGGCCGGTGGTTCGCCCCGAGCAACCGGGCGACGAGGCCGCGATCCGGCAACTGACGGTGGCGGCGTTTGCCGAGGCACCGCATGCCGACGGCACCGAGCACCTCATCGTCGACGCCTTGCGCGCGGCCGATCAGCTCACGCTGTCGCTCGTGGTCGAGGACGGTGGCGAGATCGTCGGCCATGTCGCGCTGTCGCCCGTGGCAATTTCCGACGGCACGACCGGCTGGCATGGCCTGGGGCCGATCTCGGTGGCGCCTGCGCGCCAGGGGCAGGGCATCGGCCGGCTGCTGATGGACGCCGCGCTGGCCGGTCTGCGCGACGCCGGCGCGCAAGGCTGCGTGCTGCTGGGCGACCCGGCCTTCTATGGCCGCTTCGGCTTCGTCGTGCGGCCCGGGCTGGTGCTGCCGGGCGTGCCGCCGGAATACTTTCAGGCCGTGTCGTTCCACGGCGCGTGGCCGGTCGGCGAGGTGCGCTACCACGCGGCGTTCGGTGTCGGTGCCTGACGCACGGGCTGAGGCGCGGGCTGGGCGCGCGAGCCGTTCATAATCGCCCCCGTCATGCCTGCCCGCCACCTGCCTTCGGACACTGCCCATGCGCCGCGCGTGAAGCGCGCGCAGACCTCGGTGTCCGCGCGTTCCGCGACCCCCGAACCACCCCGCCGCCGCATCCATGACGGTGGCGCCTCCCGCAGCCTTGCGGGCTTCACCGCGATGGAGAGCAGCGCACCGGCCCGCGCGCCGTCTGCGGCGCGACCGCGCAACTGGCGCACGACCCTGCTGGGCGTGGCGCTCGGGCTGGTCATTGCGATGCTGTTGCTCATGAAGTGGCTGCTCGACTACCAGGTCGATGCCGCGCAAGCGCGCCACGCGCAGGAAGCCCAGGCGCGCACGCAGGCCGCGCGCTGCTTCGGCCGCGATGCCGGGCCGTCGTGCCCGCCGGCCGGTCGCACGGTCGTCGAAACCGTCGAGTCCGCAGCGACCCGATAACCCCCGCGCACCGCGTGCGCGGTGCCTCGTTCGTTCCGTTCAGCGCAGCACCAGCACCGGAATGTGCGAGTGCGTCAGCACGTGCAGCGTCTCGCTGCCCAGCAGCAGCCGTGCGAGGCTGCGGCGCCCGTGCGAGGCCATCACGATCAGGTCGCAGTCCTGGTTCTTGGCGGCGTGGATGATGGCTTCGGCCACCTGGTTCGACTTCATGACCACCGCGTCGGCGCGGCGCACGCCCTTGGCCAGGGCGGTGTCGCGCACCGCATCGGCCACGCGCTGGGCCGCCTGCTCGACGTGTTTCTGGTTGGCTTCGAAATCCGTCTGGTTCAGCAGCATCGAGCCTTCGAAATAGCCATACGGCTGGATGTGCGCGACGTTGACGCTCACCAACTCGGCGCCGGTGAGCAACGCGAGGTCGATGGCCGCGGCCACCGCCTTGTCCGACAGCGAAGAGCCGTCGGTTGCGACGAGAACACGCTTGTACATGGCAGGCTCCTTGGCCCCCGGCACCGCGGGTGCCTTTGCCATTCCAGTCTAGTCCGCGCGGGCCGCACATTCAAGGCGAAGCCCGCGCGTGGCAGGCGTCAGCTGCTCGTGCTGTGGCGCCGTCCCAGTGCGAACACCGAGTTCGGCGCGTCGACCACGAAGGGCTTGCGCACCGGCGAGCCGACGACGGCCGTCGTGCGGCGTGCGGCCGCGCTGGTGGCGGGCTGCACGCCCTTGGCCTTCTGTTCGTCGACCAGGCTCTGCAGCGTGATCGAGCGCAGGAACTCGACGGCGCGCAGGTTCACGGAGGCCCACAGGTCGTCGATCTCGCAGCGGCCGGGCTCGTTGTCCGAGCCGGCGGCACGCGGGCGGATCTTGCTGGCGCCCAGGTCTTCGATGGTGAGCACGACGTCGGCCACGGTGATCTCCGCGGCCTTGCGGCTCAGCGAGTAGCCGCCGCCGGGGCCGCGGGTGGATTCGACCAGCCCGTTGCGGCGCAGCTTGGCGAACAGCAGTTCCAGGTACGAGAGCGAGACCTGCTGGCGCAGGCTGATCGAGGCCAGCGTGACGGGGCCCGAGCGGCCGTGCAGGGCGATGTCGATCATCGCGGTGACCGCGAAGCGGCCCTTGGTGGTGAGGCGCATGGTGCTTCCTTCCTTGTCTTGTCGTTCTGTGTGCGCTTACTCGTCCCGGCCGCCGGCGATGCCCAGCAGGGCCAGCAGCGACTGGAACACGTTGTAGAGGCTCAGGTACACGCCCAGCGTGGCCGAGATGTAGTTGGTTTCCAGGCCGTCCTTCACGCGCTTCAGGTCATGCAGGATGAAGGCCGAGAAGATGCCGATGGCGGCGACCGACAGCGTCATCATCAGCGCGCTCGACTGGATGAAGATGTTGGCGATGCCCACCACCAGCAGGCCGATGGCGCCCACGAAGAGCCACTTGCCCATGGCCGAGATGTCGCGCTTGATGACCGTCGAGAGCATGGCCATGCCCAGGAAGATGCCGCCGGTGCCGGCGAAGGCAGTCATGACCAGGCTGGCGCCGTTGGACAGGCCGAGCACGCTGCCGACCAGGCGCGACAGCATCAGGCCCATGAAGAAGGTGAAGGCCAGCAGCACGGGCACGCCGGCGGCGGAGTTCTTGGTCTTCTCGATGGCGTACATGAAGCCGAAGGCGCCGCCGAGAAACACCATGATGCCGATGCCCGGCGACAGGGCGCGCGTGAGGCCGGTGGCCACGCCGAGCCAGGCGCCCAGCACGGTGGGCACCATCGACAGCGCGAGCAGCCAGTAGGTGTTGCGCAGAACGCGGTTGCGTTCCTGGACCGAGGCCAACGGTGCGCCGAAGCTGGAGGGGTAGGCCGATTGGCTGGAGTTCATCAAAAAATCCTGAAAAAGAGAGAGGGCCGGACGGGTCGCGTGACACGTGCGGCAGGGCCGTCAGACGGCTGAAAAAGAAGGGGCAGGTGCGTCGCGTGAAACAGGCGACGGGCCGGATCGGGTGAGCGCAAACGCCCGGACCGGATCGGTCCTCAGGCGTTCGCTCGCCGCCGCGCGGCCTCAGGCGGCGAGAAGGGCGTGGGGCCGGGGTGGCCGCTTGGGCCGGTCGAGCAGCGGCGAGACCACCGAGGTGGACCCCAGCCGCGGCGGTTGCGCGGAGAGCACCAGCAGGTTGCGCGCGTGGGGGCGGGCGTCGAGCAGTTCGGCGTGCTCGGAGCCGGCTTCGTCCATGGCGGACGGGTCTTCGGAAGAAGGCGTGTTGCCGATGTCCTTGTCGCCGCCATCGGCCAGCGAGACGGCGAGCGTCACGACGGTCTGGCGTTCACCGGACGACGTCGCATGGTTGCCGCCGACGAGCCCGTGCGCGAGCACGGCGAAGCCGTAGCAGGACAGCATGAAAGCGAGGACGGTAGCGGCAAACCAGCGGGACATGTAGGGGTATT
The DNA here is from genome assembly GCF_002754375.1 of Variovorax sp. 54. NCBI lineage: Bacteria > Pseudomonadati > Pseudomonadota > Betaproteobacteria > Burkholderiales > Comamonadaceae > Variovorax > Variovorax sp. 54. The sequence continues at coordinate 2,019,181 of NZ_PEFF01000001.1, read as the reverse complement.
TTACCCGCCCCCACGGATCGGGCCCGGCGGGCGCGAATTCATCCGACCTGCGCGCACGGGTGTTGCCATCGTCCATCGGGTGGAACGCTGCAGGCAAATTTCGCCGACTACCGGAATTTTGGGCGCGCTTTTACGCTGACGGACATGCATCGGGGGCCATTTTTCCCCGGCATTCAACCTCACAAAGGAAGCCTCTCATGTCAAAGCCTTACACCCGTCTCGACAAGAACGATGTCGCCGTGCTGCTGGTCGACCACCAGACCGGCCTGCTCTCGCTGGTGCGCGACATCGACCCCGACAAGTTCAAGAACAACGTGCTGGCCCTGGCCGACATCGCCAGCTACTTCAAGCTGCCCACGGTGCTGACCACCAGCTTCGAGAACGGCCCCAACGGCCCGCTCGTGCCCGAGCTGAAGGCGCAGTTTCCCGACGCGCCCTACATTCCCCGCCCCGGCCAGATCAACGCCTGGGACAACGAGGACTTCGTCAAGGCCGTGAAGGCCACGGGCAAGAAGCAGTTGCTGATTGCCGGCGTGGTCACCGAGGTCTGCGTGGCCTTCCCGGCGCTGTCGGCGCTGGCCGAGGGCTTCGACGTGTTCGTCGTCACTGATGCGTCGGGCACCTTCAACGACGTGACGCGCCAGGCCGCGTGGGACCGCATGTCGGCCGCCGGCGCACAGCTGATGTCGTGGTTCGGCGTGGCCTGCGAGCTGCACCGCGACTGGCGCAACGACATCGAGGGCCTGGGCACGCTGTTCTCCAACCACATCCCCGACTACTGCAACCTCATCACCAGCTACACCCAGCTGACCCAGGGAAAGTGAGCACGCCATGACCATTCCCAACAACGTCGCCAACTTCAACGGCGCCAAGCCCGTCATCGACCCCAATGACGCCGTGATGCTGCTCATCGACCACCAGAGCGGCCTGTTCCAGACCGTGAAGGACATGCCGATGACCGAGCTGCGCGCCAACGTCACCACGCTGGCCAAGGTCGCGACGCTGGCGAAGATTCCGGTCATCACCACCGCCTCGGTGCCGCAAGGACCGAACGGGCCGCTGATTCCCGAAGTGCACAAGTACGCGCCGCATGCGCAGTACGTGGCGCGCAAGGGCGAGATCAACGCCTGGGACAACCCCGAGTTCGTGGCCGCCGTGAAGGCGACCGGGCGCGGCACGCTGATCATTGCCGGCACCATCACCAGCGTGTGCATGGCCTTCCCGAGCATCTCGGCGGTGTACGACGGCTACCGCGTGTTCGCGGTGGTCGACGCCTCGGGCACCTACTCGAAGATGGCGCAGGAGATCACGCTGGCGCGCGTGGTGCAGGCCGGCGTGGTGCCGATCGACACCGCGGCCGTGTGCTCCGAAGTGCAGAAGACCTGGCACCGCGACGATGCCGCGCAATGGGCCGAGGCCTACAGCGCCGTGTTCCCGCCCTACCAGCTGCTGATCGAGAGCTACATGAAGGCGCAGGAGGTTGTGACGAACAGCGAGCAGCTGGATTCGCAGCGCAGCTGACACACCGGATCGCATCCTCGATGCGACACTGACGAACGCCGCGCCGCACGCGAAACGTGCGGCGCGGCGTTCCCAATTCAACGCACGGCAAGGAGCCTCGCATGGACAGTCCCCGCATCCTGATCATTCCCGGCAGCGCTCGCGACGGTTCGCTCAACCGCCAGCTGGCGGCCGTGGCCGCCGCCACCGCGCGTGCGGCAGGCCTGCAGGTGACCGAGATGGACCTGCGCGCGCTCGCGCTGCCCGTGTACGACGGCGACCTCGAGGCCGCCTCGGGCGTGCCGGCGGGGGCGCTCGAACTGCGGCGCGCCATTGCGGCGAGCGACGGCGTGCTGATCGTCACGCCCGAGTACAACGGCTTTCCCACGCCGCTGGTCATCAACGCCTTCAGCTGGCTCTCGCGCATTCCGCCGGGCGACGGCCACGCGGGCGGGCTGGCCGCCACGGCCAACAAGCCGGCCGCGCTGCTGTCGGCTTCGCCCGGGCCGCTGGGCGCGCTGCGCTCGATGAACTTCCTGCGCCAGTACCTGCAGATGGCCTTCGCGATGCTGGTGGCGCCGCAGCAGTTCGCGCTCGGGCGTGCGAACGAGGCCTTCGATGCCGACGGCGCACTGAAGGACGCGCGCGCCGCGCAGTCGGTGCAGAAGGTGGTGGCGGCGCTGGGCGCGCTCGCGACGGCGCTGCCCACGCCCCGTTGATTCGCGCAGGGGCGGCGTTCGTGCTGTCGCGCGAACGACCGTCCCGATCCGCATCGCGACGTATCTTCGACCGCACATTGGAAGAAGGACGAGACGACATGCAATTCGAATTCACGCCCCGGGTGCTCGCGCTGCGCGCCGAGCTGCTCCAGTTCATGGACGAGCACGTCTACCCGAACGAGAAGCGCCGCGAGGAAGAGCTGGCCGCCAACGCCCGCGCCGGCCGGCCCTACGCCGAGCTGCCGATGATGGCCGGCCTCAAGGCCAAGGCGCGCGAGCGCGGCCTGTGGAACCTGTTCCTGCCCGAAGCCGAACACGGCCCCGGCCTCACCAACGTCGAGTACGCGCCGCTGTGCGAGATCATGGGCCGGCGCTACTGGAGCGCAGAAATCTTCAACTGCTCCGCGCCCGACACCGGCAACATGGAAGTGCTCGCGCGCTACGGCACCAAGGCGCAGCAGGAGCGCTGGCTCACGCCGCTGCTGGCCGGCGAGATCCGCTCGTCGTTCGCCATGACCGAGCCCGAGGTGGCCTCCAGCGACGCCACCAACATCCGCTGCAGCATCCGCCGCGAAGGCGACGAGTACGTCATCAACGGGCGCAAGTGGTACATCACCGGCGCCATGAACGAGCGCTGCGAGATCTTCGTGCTGATGGGCAAGACCGACCCCGACAACGCCGACCGCCACAAGCAGCAGTCGATGGTGCTCGTGCCGAAGAACACGCCGGGCATCACCATCGTGCGCGACATGCAGCTGCTGGGCATGTACGACCCGCCCTTCGGCCACCCCGAGATCGTGTTCGACAACGTGCGCGTGCCGGTCGAGAACATCCTGCTCGGCGAGGGCCGCGGCTTCGAGATTGCGCAAGGTCGCCTTGGTCCCGGACGCATCCACCACTGCATGCGCGCCATCGGCATGGCCGAAGCCGCGCTGGAGATGATGTGCCAGCGCCTCGTGTCGCGCGTGGCCTTCCACAAGCCGCTGTCGGAACAGGGCGTGTGGCGCGAACGCATTGCCGAGTCGCGCATGCTCATCGAGCAGTCGCGCTGGATGGTGCTCAACGCGGCCTACCGCATGGACACCGTGGGCAACAAGGTCGCGGCGAAAGAGATCGCGATGATCAAGGTGCTCACGCCCAACAACTGCGTGAAGGTGATCGACTGGGCCATGCAGGCCTTCGGCGCGATGGGCCTGAGCCAGGACACGCTGCTCACGCACTTCTACGCCTACGAACGCCACCTGCGCGTGGCCGACGGTCCCGACGAGGTGCACCGCAACGCGATCGCGAAGCAGGAGCTGGCGGCGTACCAGTAACGGCAACGCCGCCGCCGCGAGCGCGTCAGTCGACGCGCTTCGCGCGCTCCAGCATCGCGTGCAGCAAGACGTTGCAGCCGGCCGTCAGGTGGTCGGGCTGCGCGTCCTCGATCTCGTTGTGGCTGATGCCGTCCTTGCAGGGCACGAAGATCATGCCGGCCGGCGCGAGCCGCGCGGCATAGATCGCGTCGTGGCCCGCGCCCGAGACCACGTCCATGGTCGAGTAGCCGAGCCGTTCGGTCGCGCGGCGCACCGCGTCCACGCAGTCCGGGTGAAACGGGCAGGGTGGAAAGTACGACACGCGCTCGATCGTCACGCCCAACCCGGTCTCGCGGCCGGTGCGCTCGACGAAGGAGAGGATCTCGCCGTGCATGCGGTCGAGCAGTTCCCCGCTCACGTTGCGCAGGTCGATCGAGAACTTCACCTCGCCCGGAATCACGTTGCGGCTGTTCGGGTGCACCTGCACCATGCCGACCGTGCCGCGCCCGTAGGGTGGGTAGCGCAGCCCGATGGCCACCACCTCCTGCATGATCCGCGTCGCCACCTGCAGCGCGTCGCGACGCAGGTGCATGGGCGTCGGGCCCGCATGCGCCTCCATGCCGGTGACGACGCAGTCGTACCACGAGAGGCCGAGCACCGCGGGCACCACGCCGATGACCTTGTCCGCATCTTCCAGCACCGGGCCTTGCTCGATGTGGGCCTCGAAGTAGGCGCCGATGGGGTGGTCGCCCGGCGTCTGGTCGCCGATGTAGCCGATGCGTTCCAGCTCTTCGCGCACCGTCTTGCCTTCGGTGTCCTTTGCCGCATAGGCGTGTTCGAGGCTGAAGGCGCCGCAGAAGACGCCCGAACCCATCATCACCGGCACGAAGCGCGAGCCTTCCTCGTTGGTCCAGAACGCGACCTCGATGGGCGCTTCGGTGCGGATGCCCTGGTCGTTCAGCGTGCGCACCACTTCCAGCGCCGACAGCACGCCGTAGTTGCCGTCGAACTTGCCGCCGGTGGGCTGCGTGTCGATGTGGCTGCCCGACACGATGGGCGGCAGCGCGGGGTGGGTGCCTTCGCGGCGCATGAAGACGTTGCCGATCTTGTCGACGGTGATGCTCAGGCCCGCTTCCTTGCCCCACGACACCACGAGGTCGCGGCCCTGCTTGTCGAGGTCGGTCAGCGCCAGCCGCTTCACGCCGCCCTTGGGCGTGGCGCCGATGCGCGCCAGCTCCATCAGCGAGTTCCACAGGCGCTCGCCGTTGATCGTCAGCACCTGTTGTGTGTCCACTGCTGCATTCATGTATGACTCCTTGGGGATTCAGCGCGCCACGGCTGTGGGTGCGTGCTGGTGCTTGAAGCGTTCCAGCGCGGTGAACATCGGTGCGAAGGCCGGGCGCTTCAGGTAGCGACCGGTGCCGGGCTCGGCGCGCAGGTCGCCGTCGCGGTAGACCCAGCGGCCCGCGCTCACGGTGTGGCGCGGCACGCCGGTGACTTCGCGGCCTTCGAAGATATTGAAGTCGCTCTTCGAGTGCTGCGTTTTTACCGACAGCGTCTTGGTCGCCTTCGGGTCCCACACCACGAGGTCGGCGTCGGCACCGGGCTGGATCACGCCCTTGCGCGGGTACAGGTTGAACAGCTGCGCCGCGTTGGTCGAAGTGACGCGCACGAACTCCGACGGCGTGAGCCGGCCGGCGTTGACGCCCGCATCCCACAGCACGGCCATGCGTTCTTCGACGCCGCCGCAGCCGTTGGGGATCTTCGTGAAGTCGTTGCGGCCGGCCGCTTTCTGCTCGGCGCAGAAGGTGCAGTGGTCGGTCGCCGTGGTGTGCAGGTTGCCGCCCTGCAGGCCGCGCCACAGCATGGCCTGGTTCTCGCGCGAGCGAAAGGGCGGGCTCATCACGTGGGCAGCGGCGCGCGCGAAGTCGGGGTCGCGGTAGGCGCTTTCGTCGACCACCAGGTGGCCGGCCAGCACTTCGCCGTACACGCGCTGGCCGCGTGCGCGGGCGCGGGTGATGGCCTCCAGCGCTTCGCCGCACGACACGTGCACCACGTAGATCGGCACGCCCAGCACGTCGGCGATGGCAATGGCGCGGTTGGCGGCTTCGGCCTCGACCATCGGCGGGCGCGACAGCGGATGGCCCTCGGGCCCGCGAATGCCCTGTGCCAGCAGTTGCTGCTGCAGCATCGCGACCAGCTCGCCGTTTTCCGCGTGCACCGTCGGCATGGCGCCGAGTTCGAGCGAGCGCTGGAAGCTCTTCACCAGAATTTCGTCGTCGGCCATGATCGCGTTCTTGTAGGCCATGAAGTGCTTGAAGCTGTTCACGCCGTGCTCCTGCACCAGCGTGCCCATGTCCTTGTGCACGCTGTCGTTCCACCAGGTCACGGCCACGTGAAAGCTGTAGTCGCCGGCGGATTTTTCGGCCCAGCCGCGCCACATGCGAAAGGCGTCCATCAGCGACTGCTGCGGGTCGGGAATCACGAAGTCGATGATGCTGGTGGTGCCGCCGGCCAGGCCGGCTGCCGTGCCGCTGAAGAAGTCGTCGGCCGCCACGGTGCCCATGAAGGGCAGCTGCATGTGGGTGTGCGGGTCGATGCCGCCGGGCATCACGTAGGCGCCGCCGGCGTCGATCACCTCGGTGCCGGCCGGCACCTGCAGGTCGGTGCCGACCTGGAGGATCTTGTCCCCCTGGCAGAGCACGTCGCCGCGGTGCTCGGCATCGGCGTTGACCACCGTGCCACCGCGAATGAGTACGGTCATGGCGTGGGTTCCTTTTGCTTGTTTCAAACAGGGGTCTTGAGTGGTGCAGTCATGCCCTGGCGCTGCGGCGCGCGCGCCTTCATCAGCCCCATGTAGACGACGGCGGACAACACCACGCCGACGAACCAGGCGTAGGTGTAGATCGTCTTGAAGAACTCGGGCATCATCGGCACGGCCGACGGAAAGGCCGCGTTCAGGAAGCCCGGGATGTTCGGCAGCACACCGACGATGAAGGCGATGACGGCCGCCATGTTCCAGCCGTTGCCGTAGCTGTAGGCGCCGTTCTCGCGGTAGAGCGCATCGACGTCCAGCTCCTTGCGGCGAATCAGGTAGTAGTCGGCAATCAGGATGCCGGCCACCGGCCCGAGCAGCGCCGAGTAGCCGATGAGCCAGGTGAAGATGTAGCCCTGCGTGGTCTCCAGCACCTTCCACGGCATCATCACGATGGCGATGCCGGCCGTGATGTAGCCGCCCGTGCGGTACGAAATCTTCTTCGGGTTGAGGGCCGAGAAGTCGTAGGCCGGACCCACGAGGTTGGCCGCCAGGTTCACGCTCACCGTGTCGATCAGCAGGATGATGAGCGCAATGAGCACCGCGGCGCCGGTCATGCGGCTGGCCAGGTCCACCGGGTCCCACAGCGCCTTGCCGTAGATGACCACGGTGGCGGAGGTGACCATCACCGCCATCATCGCGAGCAGGCCCATGGGCGCGGGCAGGCCGATCACCTGGCCCACCACCTGGTCGCGCTGCGAGCGCGAGAAGCGTGTGAAGTCGGGGATGTTCAGCGCCAGCGTGGCCCAGAAGCCCACCATGGCCGTGAGCGACGGCCAGAACACGGCCCAGAACATGCCGGCCTTCTTGCCGCCGGCTTCGAACTGCGAAGGCTGGTCGAAGATCGGGCCCAGGCCGCCCGCACGTTGCACAGCCCAGTAGAGCAGCGCAATGCACACGATGATCTTCAGCGGCGCGGTGTAGGTTTCGAGCCGGCGGATCGACTCGATGCCGTGCACCACGAAGTACAGCTGGATCGCCCAGAAGACCAGGAAGCACACCAGCTGTGCGCCGTTGATGCCGAGCATCGGCAGCTTGTCGCCGCCGAGTTGCTGGCCCATGAGCACGCCGACCAGCGTGTAGATCATCTGGCCGCCGAACCAGGTCTGGATGCCGTACCAGCCGCAGGCCACGATGGCCCGCAGCAACGCCGGCAACCGCGCGCCGCGCGTGCCGAACGAGGCGCGCGCCATCACCGCATACGGAATGCCGTACTTCGCGCCCGCGTGCCCGATGAGCAGCATCGGCACCAGCACGATGGCGTTGCCGAGGAACACGGTCAGCACCGCCTGCCCCCACGACATGCCGCCTTCGATGAGGCTGGCCGCCAGCATGTAGGCAGGGATGCACATCACCATGCCTACCCAGAGTGCGGCGAAGTGGTACCAGCGCCACGTTCGCTGTGCCAGCGTGGTGGGCGCGAGGTCTTCGTTCCAGAGGTTGGCTGTGGGGTTGCCGCTTTGCGATGAGGTGTTCATGGTGTTTGTTCCTGCATGGGGCTGGGCTGGGAAGGGGACTCACGCGGCGCAGGCACGATCCGTGCCGACCCGGCGGATCAGTGCGGGCTGGCTTCGGCGACGCGCATCGGGTTGTTGGGGTGCGTGGTCCAGTTGGCGTAGTGGCCGACCACCGGGTGGCCGGTGCGCGCATCGGTTTCGCCGGCCTTCAGCGTGCGCATCGACAGCGCGCCGGGCACCGGGCAGATCGACACGCACAGGTTGCAGCCGACGCACTCTTCTTCCTTCACCTCGAAGAAGCGCATGCCGTCTTTCGTGGCGCTGATGGCCTGGTGCGAGGTGTCTTCGCACACCACGTGACAGCGGCCGCACTGGATGCACAGGTCCTGGTGAATCACCGCCTTGTCGACGTGGTTCAGGTTCAGCTGCTGCCAGTCGGTGATGCTGCCGACCGCGCGGCCGCGCATCTGTTCGAGGTTGGCGTAGCCCTTCTGGTCCATGAAGTTGGAGAGGCCGTCGCACAGGTCCTGCACGATCTTGAAGCCGTAGACCATGGCGGCGGTGCACACCTGCACCGAGCCGCTGCCCAGCGCGATGAACTCGGCCGCATCGCGCCAGGTCGAGACGCCGCCGATGCCGGAGATGGGCAGGCCGGCGGTCTGCGGGTCGCGCGCGATCTCGGCCACCATGTGCAGCGCGATGGGCTTGGCGCCGGGGCCGCAGTAGCCGCCGTGCGAGCCCTTGCCGTCGGTGTGCGGGAACATCGCCATGGCATCGAGGTCGACGCCCATGATCGAGTTGATGGTGTTGATGAGGCTCACCGCGTCGGCGCCGCCCTTCTTGGCCGCACGCGCGGCGGGCCGGATGTCGGCCACGTTGGGCGTGAGCTTCACGATCACCGGCAGCTTCGAGTAGTGCTTGCACCACTCGGCCACCATCTGGATGTACTCGGGCACCTGGCCCACGGCCGCGCCCATGCCGCGTTCGCTCATGCCGTGCGGGCAGCCGAAGTTCAACTCGATGCCGTCGCAGCCCGTGTCTTCGACCATCGGCAGGATGTTCTTCCACGCCTCTTCGGTGCACGGCACCATGATCGACGCCACCAGCGCGCGGTCGGGCCAGTTGCGCTTCACGCGCGTCATCTCTTCGAGGTTGGTGCGCAGCGGCCGGTCGGAAATCAGCTCGATGTTGTTGAAGCCCGTCACGCGGCGGTCGGCCGCATACGACACGGCGTAGCGCGGGCCGTGCACGTTGACCACGTTCGGGTCTTCGCCCACGGTCTTCCAGACCACGCCGCCCCAGCCGGCCTCGAAGGCGCGCACGACGTTGATCTCTTTATCGGTCGGCGGTGCCGAGGCCAGCCAGAAAGGGTTGGGGCTGCGGATGCCCACGAAGTCGATGCTCAGGTCTGCCATGTGAATTGCTCCTGTCGCGCTGCGGCGCGCTCGGATGAGAGGTGAGAAAGGAAGAGGGGCGGCGTCGCGTCAGGCGGCGCGCAGATGGCGGTCGATGGACAGCGCGGCCTGCTTGCCGTCTTCCACCGCCTCGACCGTGAGGTCGCGCCCGCCGAAGCGCGCGTCGCCGCCGGCCCAGACCTTGGGGCGCGAGCTGCGGCATTCGGCATCGGTGTCGATGCGCCCGCCTTGCAAGCGAACGCCGCTGTCTTCCAGCACGGTCGCGACAAAGCTCTGGCCGATGGCGCACAGCACCATGTCGGCCTGCAGCGCGAGGGCCTCGCCGGTCTCGACCAGCTTGCCGTCGACCAGCGCGGTGCGTGCGAAGTCGATGCCGCGCAGCACGCCGCCCTTGGCGCGCAGGGCCTTGGGCGCGGCCCAGTGGATGATGCGCACGCCGTTTTCCTTGGCCCAGCGCTGCTCGTCGACCGAGGCGCCCATGGCCTCCGCGCCGCGCCGGTAGACGATGCTCACGTCTTCCGCGCCGAGCTTGCGCGACTGCACGGCCGCGTCCACGGCGGTCATGCCGCCGCCGATGACGACCACGTGGCGGCCGATGGCCACGTCGGCCGGCGAGGCCGCCTGGCGCAGCTCGGCGATGAAGTCCACCGCATCGCGCACGCCGGTCTGCTCGCCCAGGCCCAGCGTGTTCACGCCGGCCAGGCCGAGGCCCAGGAACACGGCGTCGTACGCGGTGGCGAGTGCATCCAGGTGCAGCTCGCGGCCCAGTGCCTGGTTGTTGCGCACCTCGATGCCACCGACCGACAGCAGCCACTCGATCTCGCGCTGCGCGAAGCCGTCCACTGTCTTGTAGCTGGCCAGGCCGTACTCGTTCAGGCCGCCGAGCTTGGGGCGCGCATCGAACAGCGTCACCTGGTGGCCCAGCACCGCAAGCCGGTGCGCACAGGCCAGGCCGGCCGGGCCCGCGCCGACGACGGCAATGCGCTGGCCGGTGTCGGCCGCGCGCACGAAGAGCGGTGCGCCGGGCGCGTCGAAGAAGGCATCGGTCGCATGGCGCTGCAGCAGGCCGATTTCGACCGGCTTGCTCTCGTTGCTGTTGCGCACGCAGGCCTGCTCGCACAGCACCTCGGTGGGGCAGACGCGGGCGCACATGCCGCCCAGCGGGTTCTCTTCGAGGATGGTGCGCGCCGCGCCGCGCAGGTTGCCGTCGGCAATGCGGCGGATGAAGGTCGGGATGTCGATGCCCGTGGGGCAGGCCGTCTGGCAGGGCGCGTCGAAGCAGTAGTAGCAGCGCTCGGCTTCGATGTTGGCCTGCACCACGTTCAGCGGCGGGTGGGCGTCGCAGAAGTTCTTCGCGTACTGCGCGGGGTCGAGACGGCCGGCGCGCACATCGGAGGCAATGTGCGCGCTGGGCGCGACGGGATTCATCGTGCTGCTCATGGGCTTTCAAGCTCCAGGTCGTGGTGGGGTAACCGTGTGCGACATGAGAGAGCGAGCCCTCATGAAGTTTGACCAAGTGGTCGAATGTCGCGATGATTCAGCAAACGAGGGGTGCCGCCCATACACAGTTGGCGCAGCGAACGAGAAAGTGTTTGCCGCTGCCGACCATGCTGTTTGGTGCACTCCCCAGCACAGTTGCCCAGGGCAAACCCTGTCCAGACAGGCCGCATGCGTTTCTCAAGGAGACCCGGTGATGCAGAGTTCAAGCAACGCGTCGGCGCTGCGCCAGCCGGCGCCGGCCGGTGCCGGTTGGATGCAGGGCCTGATGGGCGACATGGACGAAGCCGCGCCCGGCCTCGGGCTGGCGCAGCGCCTCGTGGTGGGCGTCGAATTGCGCGTCATCGACGGGCGCCTGGCGCCCGGCACCAAGATGCCGTCGGTGCGCGCGCTGGCCGGCAAGCTGGGCATCAGCACCTTCACCGTCACCGAGTCGTACAGCGCCTTGCGTGCACGCTCGGTGCTGGCCTCGCGGCCGGGCAGCGGCTACTACGTGCTGCACCGGCCCGCGCCTGCGCCGGACGCTGCGACTCCGCCCGCGGCCGAGGCGCACGCGGACCACGACCGACCGCCGCCGGCCGAATACCGTGGCGACGAACTGGTGCGCGAGGCCATGCGCCGCGTGGCCCGGGCGACCCCCGAATGGGACGACGGCGCCAGGCCCGGGCTCGGGCTGGCGCGATTGCGCGAACGCATCGCCGCACGCCATCGCACCGAGCTGCCCGCACTCGGTGCGCAGCAGGTGATGACCGCCGCCGGCAGCCTCGGCGCCGCGATGTGCCTGTTGCAGGCGTGGACCGCGCCCGGCGACGCGGTGCTGATCGAGTCGCCTGCGTCGCGCCAGCTGCGCCGGCTGATCCACACGCTGGGCCGGGGCACGCTGGAAGTGCCGCGGCGCGGCGGCTGCCTCGACATTGCCGCGCTCGACGAGCAGGCCGCCTTGCTGCCTGCGGAGGGCAGGCGCCGGCTGCTGTTCGTGTCGACGGCCGTGTCCAATCCGCTGGGCGTGTGCATGACGCCGCAAGGCGCGCACCAGGCGCTGCAGGCCGCCGAGCGGCACGACCTGCGCGTGATCGAGCTGGACGCCTGGCGCGGGCTCTCGCCGCTGCAGGCGCCCAGCCTGGCGGCCATGGACGGCCTGCAGCGCGTGGCCCAGGTCGGCAGCGTCTCGGCCACGTTGTCGGCCCGGCTGCGGCTCGCGCATGTGCTGTTGCCGCAGCGCTGGACCGACGACCCCGCGCTGCGCTGCCTGCACACCACGCTCGGGCCGAGTGAGTTCGAGGAACGCGTGGCCTGCGAAGTGCTGGCCGACGCCGGCCATGCGCGCTTTCTGCAGCGGCTCAACACGTCCTTGAAGATCGCCGGCGAGCGCACCCTGTCGCTGCTGACCGGCGCGGGCCTGCAGGCGCTGTGCGTGCCCGATGGCGGCCCCTTCCTCTGTGCCGGCTGGCCGGCCGGCAGCGAGCCGCGGCCGTCGAGCGATGCGGTGCTGCTGGAAGCCCGCAAGCAGGGCCTGCCGCTCACCGCCGCCGCGGACTTCTGCACCACGCCGCAGCCCTTCGCGTGGTTCCGGTTCAACGTCACGCAGTGCGGCGACGAGCGATTGGTGCGCTTCCTGGCGCGGATCAAGCACCCATGAGCATCGCGCCACGTCCCCCTGCGGTGAAGCGCCAGGCGCGCCGCCAGAACCTGGAGAGCGCCATCCTCGCCGTCGCGCAGGAGCGCTTTGCGCTGCACGGCTATGGCGGCGTGTCGGTCGACGACATCGCGGCCGATGCGGGGGTGTCCAAGCAGAGCCTGCTGTACTACTTTCCCTCGAAGTCGGCGCTCTACCGGCGCGTCTTCAACGATGTGCTGGATTCATGGCTGTCGAACCTGGACAGCCTCGCCGATGCCGACCTCGATCCGCACGCGGCGCTGGAGCGCTACGTCACGCAGAAGCTCAAGTTCTCCTACGACCACCCTTCGGGTTCGCGCCTGTTCGCGCAGGAAATCATCTCGCAGGCGCCGCAGTGTGCGGACGATATCCAGGCCAAGCTGGTGCCCGCCTTTCGCGCCGAGGCGGCCGTGCTGCAACGTTGGATGGCGGGCGGCGACATCGACCCGCTGCCGGTGCCGCACCTGCTCTTCACGCTCTGGGCCATGACCCAGACGTATGCCGACTTCGCTTGGCAGATGCGGATGCTGCTCGGCAAGCAGGCGCTGGAGCCGGAAGATTTCGACCAGGCGCGCGAGACGATCATGCGGATGCTGGAAGGGGCACTGGGCTTGTCGCGGCCCGCGACGTCGGCGGTGGTGGCGAGCCCGCCGTGGAACGGCTGAGCGCCGCTTCCACAAGGAACAAGGGCGTTCAATGCGCCGCGTCGGCCGGCGCTTCCCACGCAAAGCCGACGCCATACACCGACCGTATCCAGTCGTGCGCGGGCGTCACCGCGCCGAGCTTGCGGCGCAGGTTCTTCACGTGGCTGTCGATGGCGCGCTCGGTCACGTCCACGGTGTCGTCGTAGGCCAGCTCGAGCAGCCGCGCGCGCGAGAAGATGCGGCCCGGGTGCCGCGACAGCACCTGCAGCAGCCCGAACTCGCGGCGCGTGAGGTTCAGCGGCGTGCCGTCGAGCGAGGCGCGCCAGTGCACGTCGTCGAGCACGAGGCCCGGTGCGTCGTCCGAAGCAGTCGGCTGTCCCGGCACGGAAGCAGGCGCGGTGCGGCGCAGCACGGCGCGCACGCGCGCCACCAGCTCGCGCGGCGAGAAGGGCTTGCACACGTAGTCGTCGGCGCCCAGCTCCAGGCCGAGCAGACGGTCGACCTCTTCGATGCGTGCGGTGAGCATGATGATCGGGTGCGCCGTGTGCTCGCGCGCGCGGCGCAGCACCTCGATGCCGTCGAGGCGCGGCAGCATGATGTCGAGCAGCGTGAGGTCGGGCGGTGCGGCGACGATGCGTTCGAGCGCGCTCTGCCCGTCGGCGAAGTGTTCGGTGTCGTAGCCGGCGTGGCGCAGGTAGTCCTGCACCACGGAGGCGATGTCGAGTTCGTCCTCGACGATCACGATGCGTGTCATGCGGAGGCCGCCAGCGGAAGGGTGATCGTCATGCGCAGCCCGCCCAGCGGCGAGGGCGCCGCCTCGATGCTGCCGCCGTGCGCTTCGAGGGTTGCGCGGCAGATCGACAGGCCCAGGCCCGAGCCGCCCAGCGCGCGGCTGCGCGAGGCCTCGCCGCGGAACAGGCGGTCGAAGAGCCGCGGAATTTCGTCCTCGGGTACGCCCGGTGCGCTGTCGTCGAACACCAGCGTGAGGCAGTGACCGGTCCATGCACCTTCGACGGTCACGCCGATGCGCAGCGCGCCGCCGGCATCGGTGTAGGCCAGCGTGTTCTCCAGCAGGTTCATGAAGACCTGGTGCAGCCGGTGCGCGTCGCCGTCGATCACCGGCTGGGCCGAGGCGGCGATGCGGTCGATGGCGTCGCGATCGACCGCGATGCCGCGCTGCGTGAAGCGGTCGCGCGTGTGGTCGAGCGCCTCCTTCAGCAGCGACAGCGGATACACCGGCGCTTTCAGCAGGTCGCTCTGGGGCTCGCGCATGCTGCTGCGCAGGTCGTCGACCAGCTGGCCGAGGCGAATCACCTGCCGGTGCATGCGCAGCGCGGTGCGTTCGTCGAAGCTGCGCACGCCGTCCTGCAGCGCCTCGATCTCCGCGCGCATCGCCGCCAGCGGCGTGCGCAGCTCGTGCGCTGCGTCGGCCAGCCAGGCGCGGCGCGAGGCCTCGACGGTGTCCAGGCGCTGCGCCATGTCGTTGAAGGTCTTGCCCAGCAGCGCGAGTTCGTCCGAACCGTGGACCGCGACGCGCGTCGAGAGCCGTCCGCGCGCCACGTCTTGCGCGGCCTGCGTGAGCGCATCGATGGGCTTGAACCAGCGGCGCGCGAGCAGCCACGACAGCACGAGCGCGAAGGCCAGCCCGCACAGCCCGGTGAGCGCGATCACGCCCGATTGCTGCGCAAGAAAGGCGCGGTCGGCTTCGCTTTCGAGGCCCTGCACCGGGGCCAGGGCGAGGTAGCCCACGACGGTGCGCCCGCGCCGGATCGGCAGGCGCGCGGCGGTGGCCAGGTCGAGGGTGGCCCCGACCACCCACGCGCCTTGCGCATCGAGCAGGGCCAGGCGGCGGTAGATCGAATCGGGCGGGCCCGACAGGCCGGGAAAGAAACCCGGCGGCGGCATCAGGAAGCGACGGGGCAGCAGGTCGAGCTGCGGCGGCGGCAGCGGGGGCGAGGCGGTGGGCGAGATGCCGGAGGACGGCTCGGTGTGCTGCGTGTTGTCGCTCGGCGTGCGGCGCTCGTACCAGGGCGGCAATCGCCGGTCGTCGGGCGTGGTGGCGCCGTCGATCACCATCGCCAGCTGGCCCATCTGCAGGCGGTGCCAGGCGTCGTCGTTGTCGCGCAGCTTCTTCCAGTCGCCGTTGGCGGTGTAGTGCTTCAGCAGCAGCTGCGAGAGCCAGTCCATGCGGCGGATCTCGATCTCGGCCACGTAGGCGCCCAGGCCCCGCTGCAGCGCGACGATCGAAAAGCCCACGAAGCTGAGCAGCAGCACGATCAGCAGGGCGGCCAGCGCCAGGAACATCTTGCGGGAGAGTGTCAGGCGCGGCATGGGCTCGGCGGCGGAGGCATGGGCGCATTCTGCGGCATGCGTTTCGGGGGCGGGGACGTCATAGGCAAGCCGCCGATCATGGCGCCGGATTGGGGAGGAATCTGGGAGAGGCCGCCTTGCCGCGCCTCTCCCACATTTCTCCCGATTCGAATCGCACGATGCGCGCCATGACACCGGACACGCACCGCTCCCGCCCGACCTTTGCCTTCCACGCGCTGGCCGCCGCCGCGCTCGCCTGGGCCCCGCCGGGGCATGCGGCGCCCGCATCCACACCCCCGGCCGACACCGATGCCGGCCTGCTGTTCTTCCTGCTGACGGCGCTGTTCTGGGTCGTCACGCATGTGTGGACGCTGCTCGTGGTCTGGGCCGAAGCGCGGGCCTCGGGCGTGCAGGCACCTGCGAAGAAGAAAGAGGCGGCCCATGGCCGATGAAGCGATCGGGCGCCGGGGGCTTGCTGGCTGCGATCGGTGCGGCGTGCCGCCGCGCACCGAAGGCTGAGCGGTGTTGCGCATGCCCCTCCGGTCCACCATGTCCGCTGATTGGCGGGTGACGCCGCGCGCTGCGATGCGCGCGCTGGCGCACACCTGCGCGGGGTGCCTGGCGTTCTGCAGCCTGGCGTTGGGCATCAGCGTCGCGGCACGCGGTGCCTGCGTCGAGGCACGGCAGGCGGCCGTGCGCAATGCCAGCCTGTCGACGCTGGCGCCGATCATGCAAAGGCGCAGCGAAGGCCGCACGCCGCGCGGCCCCGGCCCGTGCAAGGCCAGGTCCACCTTCAGCCCGGCCGTTCCGCGAAGCTGAACCCCACGCCGTAGACCGAACGAATCCAGCCGTGCGAGGGCGACACGGCCGCGAGCTTGCGCCGCAGGTTCTTGATGTGCCCGTCCACCGCGCGCTCGTTCACGTCGAGTGCTTCGGGGAATGCCGCTTCGAGCAGCTTCGAGCGTGTGAACACGCGCCCTGGCTCGCGCGAGAGCGCACGCAGCAACAGCAGCTCGCGGTGCGTGAGCGTCAGCGGCCGGCCTTCGAGCCACGCGTCGCCCATGGCGCTGTCGAAGGCCACGGAAGGCGAGGCCATGCCCACGTTCAGGTCGCGCTGCGCACGCCGGCGCAGCACCGTGTGCACGCGCGCCACCACCTCGCGCGGCGAGAAGGGCTTGCAGACATAGTCGTCGGCGCCCAGGTCGAGCCCGCGCAGCCGGTCGGCCTCGTGCGCGCGCGCCGTCAGCACGATGATCGGGTGGTCGCTGCGCGAGCGCACCTGCTCGATCACCTGCAGCCCGTCGATGCGCGGCAGCACCACGTCGAGCAGGGTGAGCGCCGGCGGCGAGTGGGGCGCATGCAGGATGCGGTCTAGCGCAGCGGCGCCGTCGCCGAGCTGCTCGACCTCGTGGCCCGCGCGGTGCAGCAGGTCCAGCAGCACCGACGCGATGTCGCGTCCGTGTTCCACCAGCAGGATGCGGCTCATGGTGTGGCGGGCCGGTTCAGAACGACGTGCCGATCTGGAACTGGAAGCGCTGCGTGCGGTCGGCCGCGATGCCATTGGCCGTGTCCTCCTTCTGGTAGACGATCGGCACCGCATACGCCAGGCGCAGCGGGCCCAACGGCGAGATCCAGCTGATGCCCAGCCCGGCCGAGGCGCGCAGGCGGTTCTGCGCCTTCCACTGCGCGTCGGTCATGCTCGCCGTGCGTTCGGCGAACACGTTGCCCGCATCGAAGAAGGTGTACAGGCGCAGCGACTTGTCGTTGCCCGCGCCGGGGAAGGGCGTGGTCAGCTCCATGTTGAAGATCGCCTTGCGCGTGCCGCCCAGCGAACCGCCGGTGACCGCGTCGGTCGGGCCCAGCGAGTTCTGCTCGAAGCCGCGGATCGAGCCGAGCCCGCCCGCATAGAAGTTCTTGAAGATCGGGAAGCTGCTGCCGCCCAGCGCCTTCGCATAGCCGAGCTGGCCGTTGAAGGCCAGCGTGTACTGCTTGGACAGCGGCACGTACTGCTGGTACTGGTAGTTGGTCTTCAGGTAGCGCAGTTCGCTGCCCACGCCCAGCTCGAGGTTGGCGCTCTGCAGGCGCCCGCGCGTGGGCACCAGCGCGCTGTCGCGGTCGTCGCGCGACCAGCCCACCGTCGCCGGAATGCCCACCACGTTCTTGCCCGCGCACACCACGCTCGGCGCCGTGCCGGTGCACTGGAAGTAGTCGAGGTAGGCCTGCGGCGTGGCCGTGTAGACGTACGAACCATTGACCAGCGTGTACGAGCCGTTGGTGCCGGGCGTGAACGCATAGCGCTCCACGCCGATCCCCAGGTACACCGTGTCCAGCTCGTTCACCGGCAGCCCGAAGCGCACCGAGCCGCCGTCGCTGGCGAGCTTGTAGTTGCCGTCGGCCTCGTAGTAAGGGCGCGTGGTGGTGTGGAAGAGGTTGAAGGTGCGCGAGATGCCGTCCTTCGTGAAGTACGGGTCGGTGGCCGTGAGCGACACCGAGCGGTTGTACGCGCTGGTGTTGACCTGCAGCCCGAGGTAGTTGCCCGAGCCGAACACGTTCTCCTGCGTGATGCCGAAGCTCAGCGAGATATTGTCGGTCGACGAGTAGCCCGCGCCCAGCTGCAGCGCGCCCGTGGGCTTCTCGGTCACGGTGACGTTCAGGTCGACCTGGTCGTTGCTGCCCGGCACTTCGGCGGTCTCGACGTTCACGTCGGTGAAGAAGCCCAGGCGGTCGACGCGGTCGCGCGAGAGCCTGATCTTCGTGCCGTCGTACCAGGCGCCTTCGTACTGGCGGAACTCGCGGCGGATCACCTCGTCGCGCGTGCGCGCATTGCCGCCGATGTTCAGGCGCCGCACGTACGCGCGCCGCCCGGGCTCGGCGTTCAGCACCATCACGACGCGGCGCTGGGCGCGGTCGATCTCGGGCTGCGCCTTCACGCGCGCGAAGGCGTAGCCGAAGGTGCCGAAGTGGTCGGCAAAGGCCGTGGTGGTGGCCGCCACGTCTTCGCCGTTGTAGGGCGCGCCGGGGCGCACGCTGACGAGCGACTTGAACTCGTCCTCGCGCCCCAGGTAGTTGCCCGCCAGCTTCACACCGGCCACGGCGAACTTCTCGCCCTCGCTGATGTTCACCGTGAGTTCCAGCGTCTGCCGGTCCGGCGAGATCGCGACCTGCGTCGACTCGATGCGGAACTCGAGGTACCCGCGCGTCAGGTAGAACGAGCGCAGCGTTTCCAGGTCGGCGTCGAACTTGGCGCGCGCGTACTGGTTCGACTTCGTGTACCAGGCCAGCCAGCCGCCGCTGTCCTGGTCGAACAGGTCGAGCAGCGTGCGTTCGTCGAAAGCCTGCGGCCCGACCACGCGCACCCGCGTGATGCGCGCCGGCTCGCCCTCCGTCACGCTGAACGTGAGGTTGACGCGGTTGCGCTCCAGCGGCGTGACCGTGGTGACGACCTGCGCGTTGTAGAGGCTGCGGCCGATGTACTGGCGCTTGAGCTCCTGCTCCGCGCGGTCGGCCAGCGCCTTGTCGAACGGCCGGCCTTCGGCCAGCCCGATGTCTCGCAGCGCCTTCTGCAGTGCGGCCTTGTCGAATTCCTTGGTACCCGAAAAGTCGACGTCGGCCACGGTCGGCCGCTCTTCGACGATGACGACCAACACCTGGCCGTTGATGACGTCGATGCGCACGTCCTTGAAGAGCCCGAGGTCGAACAGCGCGCGAATGGCCGCGCTGCCGCGGTCATCGCTGTACGTGTCGCCGGCCTTGAGGCCCAGGGTTGCGAACACCGTGCCGGCTTCGACGCGCTGCAGGCCTTCGAGGCGGATGTCCTGCACGGTGAACGGGTCGGCGGCCTGTGCGGGGCAGGCCGCCATCGCGAGGCACAGCGCAGCAAGGGCTGCGAGAGACTTGGGAGGGATCGTCATCATCACCGCATGGTCTTCACCAATGTCGGAGGAATGTGGGACGCCCTCCCGCTTGCAGGGCCGGGTGGCAAGCCGTCGTTACTGCAATCCCATGGCGCTCACGGCGGACCACGACACCGCAGGCCGTTCGATCCGTTCGCGGCAGTTCTGCGCATGCGTCTCCAGCGACAGATCGCCCTGGATCTCCAGCAGCCGCTGCACCGTGCGATCGACCGCGTGCGCGTCGAGCAGCGGATACGTGCGCGCCGTGCGCCCGTTGTTGCGCACCAGGCGCGCGATGTACGGCAGGTCCTGCTGCGTGATCACGGCCGCGGGCATCACCCCTTCGAGTTCTACGCCTTCGCAAGGCAACAGCACGAAGTACTGCAACCGCAGGTCGTCCGGCAGCAGGCTGCGCAGCTGCGTCGTCTTGCGCCCGCCCTGCCAGGCCGGGTCTTTCACTTCACGCGCCCGCGTGCAGCCATGTAACCGCAGAAACCAGCGCGGTGGCGCCTCGTCGGACTTCTTGCGATAGACGAACGCGTTACGCCAGGCCTTGATCTCGAACAGGTAGACGCCCGTCTCGCACACGATCACCGCATCGATGCGCGCGGTGGGCACGGCGCAACCGGATGGCATCGGGATGATGAGGTTGCGAAGAATGCGCAGATGGGAAAACGCGGGGCTGAACGCGGTGGCGAGCTGTTGCACACCGAGCGATGCGGCGACCGCGCTTTGCTGCAAAACAATGGTCATGTCGAACTCCTTCGGAGTGGTGAGCATTGCCGGGCTTTTGGGAGACTTCTGGTATACGCGCTCTGGCGGTGGTGGGAACGCACCCGGCAGGCGGTGCGGCGCGGGCGGCCCCACTGTGCCGGCCCTTCGGGCTGCCCTGCGGTGCTCGCATTTCGCGGGGTCTCGCAGAACTCGCTTCGCTCAAACAGCTGCGAGCCCTGATCCGCGAAACGCTGTGCGCCTCGGCGGCACAGAGGGGCCGCCCGCACCACACCGCCTGCCGGGCGCTTGTTGGGGCGTGAGTGCAAAACAACACATGGCCGCCGTGAGGTGGCGTCCACCAGATTCCTCCAATTTTGAACAGGACCATCCGGTCAGCGGCTCGATGAAGAGCAGCTGCAAACCCCGGAGAAACCTGAATGAAGAAATCCCTCACGGCACTCGCCGCGCTGGCCGTCACCGGCCTGGCCTCTGCCCAATCGTCGGTCACCCTGTTCGGCGTCGTCGATGCCGGCGTGAGTTACCAGAGCGCCACGTCGCGCAACCCCGTCACCGGCACCACCAGCAAGCAAAGCCAATGGAGCCTGGCCAACTCGGGCTACAACTCCAGCCGCATCGGCTTTCGCGGCACGGAAGACCTGGGCGGCGGGCTCGCGGCGAGCTTCTGGCTCGAGGCGCCGATTAGCAACGACGACGGCGCAACGGGCATCGCCAACTTCAACCGCCGTTCCACGGTCAGCCTGTCGGGCGGCTTCGGTGAAGTGCGGCTGGGCCGCGACTACACGGCCACGTTCTGGAACGACACGGTGTTCGACCCGTTCGGCACCAACGGCTCGGGCTCGAGCGTGATCAACACGGTGAGCGGCAGCACCGCGCTGGGCAACACGAACTACGTGCGCGCCAGCAACATGGTCGGCTACTTCCTGCCGCCGAACCTGGGTGGCTTCTACGGCCAGCTGCAGTACAGCCTGAACGAGAACACGAAGACCAGCGCCACGGACACCACCGCCGCCACCAGCAGCAGCGCAGGCCGTTATGTCGGCGGGCGTTTCGGCTATGCGAACGGTCCGCTGGACATCGCGCTGGCGGTGGGCCAGAACGTCGCGGCCGACACCACCACGCTCACGCGCAAGGTGCAGACCATCAACCTCGGTGCGTCGTACGACTTCGGTCCGGTCAAGCTGTTCGGCGAGCTGTCGAACGTGAAGAACAAGTTCGACCTCGCGGCACTGGGCGACCGCCACGACAGCTACAACGGCTACCTGATCGGCGCGAGCATGCCGGTGGGCGCGGGCCTGATCCGCGCGTCGTACTCGACCGTTCGCTACAACGAAGGCGCGGTCGGCGTCACGGGCGACGATCCGCGTTCGAACAAGCTCGCGATCGGCTACGTGCACAACCTCTCCAAGCGCACGGCGCTGTACGCCACCGTGGCGCGCGTGAGCAACCGCAACGACGCGAACTACACGGGCAGCCTCACGGCCGCGAGCACCACGGGCTACGGCAGCACGGGCGTGGGCTACACGGGCCTGCCGCGTTCGTCGACCGGCTACGACTTCGGCATTCGCCACGCGTTCTGATCGGCCCCCGTTCGCGTGCGGCGGCGCGGCCGGCGCACGCGAACGGTCCGTGCCGTCGAACATGCAACGCATCGATTCACATGATCCGAATTCACCACCTCGCAGGCGTGCTGGCAGCGCTCGGCCTGTCGGGCTGCATCGTGCTGCCGCCGCCTCTCTTTCCGCCGGGGTTTCGCGGGGAGGGGCCGCCCCCGCCCCGGTGCGGGGCCCCGAGCGCCTGCGCGCGGCCGGCCTTTCCCGAAACGCGCTGAGGACTGTCGACCATGTACGGCAGTCAGCTCGGCTTGATCATTGCCACGCTTATCGGCCTTGGGCTCACCGGCGTGCTCGCGCTGATGGGGGCGCTGTTCGTCGCCAATGCGCGCGCGGCGGCGCATGCCCGTGGCCTCGCCCAGCAGGCCCGGACCGAGCTGCAACAGCAACTGGCGGACAGCCGCGTGCAGGACCTGCGGCCATTGCTCGGCGCTGAATCGGGCGATGCAACAGCGCTGCGCCTCGATGTAGACCTGCCTGCAGAGGCAGTGCCGGTCTTCGGCATTCCGTCGGAACTGCGCGAGCTGCTGGCCAAGGTGGCCGCGCATGCCGCGCGCGTGATGGCGGCGGGTGCGACGCTGCAAGTGCGCGCGCGCATCGAAGGCACGCAGGCGGTCATTCACTGGCGTGACCTCGACGCAGAAGGCGAACGGCCACCGCTGGCGCGCTTCTTCGATGCGCTCGACGCCGCCTCGCTGGCCAGTGCGCGCATCTGCGAGCGCATCGCGGGGCGCCACGGCGGGCGCATCTATTCGGCGCCGGACGACGGCGGCGTGCTCGGCCTGACGCTGCGCCTGCCGCTCTACGCGCCGGTGACCGCCGGATCAGTCGACTGAGGTGCGCGTCGGCCCCGACGCGGCCGGCGGTGCCGATACACCCGACAGTTCGAGGGCTTCGAGCGCCTCGTACTCCACCGCCAGGAAGTCCACCAGCTTGCGCACCGACGGCAGCAGGCCGCGGCGCGACGGGAACACCGCGTGCACGATGCCGCTGCGCGGCGCCCATTGCGGCAGCGCGTCGACGAGGCGGCCGGCCTGCAGGTCTTCGCGCACCATCATCGTCGGCATCTTGGCCACGCCCACGCCCTGCAGGGCGGCATGCCGCAGCGCGGCCATGTCGTCGGTCACCAGCCGGGGCTGGTGGCGCACCTCGGCGCTCGCGCCGTCGGGGCCTTCGAGCGACCAGGTGTGGTGCGGCTGGGCCGGGCCGAGGTCGAGGCTGGGCAGCAGGCCGATGTCGGCGGGGCTGGCCGGCGCCGTCAGGCCTTCGAGCAGGCGCGGGTGGGCCACCAGCCGCTGCGTGCTGTGGCCCAGCACCTTCATCACCAGGTCGGTGTCTTCGAGCGGCGGAAAGCGCACGCGCAGCGCGAGGTCGAAACCCTCGCGGATCACGTCGACGCGGCGGTTGGTGCTTTCCAACTGCACGGTCACGCGCGGGCATTCGGTCATGAAGCGGGCGAGCATTTCGGCCACCTGGTAGTACACCAGCGCCGGCGGGCAGGACAGCCGCACCAGCCCCTGCGGCTGGGCCTGCAGGCGGTCGATGGCCTCCTGCGCGGCGTCGGCTTCGACCAGCATGGCGACGCAATGTTCGTAGTACTGGCGGCCGATGTCGGTGACGCTGAAACGGCGCGTGGAACGCTGGATGAGGCGCACGCCCAGCCGCTCTTCGAGCAGCGCGATGCGCCGGCTCAGGCTCGACTTGGGCACGCTCAGCGCGCGGCCGGCCGGGGCAAAACCGCCGTGGTCGACCACCTGGGCGTAGTAGTAGAGATCGTTCAGGTCGCGCATGGCTGGGGGGCCTCCGTGCCGTTGATCGTTCGTCAAATGGAACGATGAGGGCGAATTCTGGCATCTACTCAAAGCATCGTTGCGGCCCCATCCTTGATGCATGGCTTTCCCGCACCGGGCGAGCCGCCAGATGGAAAGGAAAGACCCCATGAAGAAGATCCTCGGCACCTACAGCGCCCCGCGCCCGCACTGGGTCGGCGACGGCTTTCCTGTGCGCTCGCTGTTCAGCTACGACACGCTGGGCCGCCACGCCAGCCCCTTTTTGCTGCTGGACTACGCTGGTCCGGCCCAGTTCACCCCGACCGCGCAGCCGCGCGGCGTGGGCCAGCACCCGCACCGCGGCTTCGAGACCGTGACCATCGTCTACAAGGGCGAGGTGTCGCACCGCGACTCGACCGGGCAGGGCGGCACCATCGGCCCCGGCGACGTGCAATGGATGACCGCCGGCGCGGGCATCCTGCACGAGGAGTTCCATTCCGAAGCGTTCACGCGCGACGGCGGCGAGCTCGAGATGGTGCAGCTGTGGGTCAACCTGCCCGCCAAGGACAAGATGGCCACGCCCGGCTACCAGGCCATCGTCGATGCGCAGATTCCGTCGGTGCCGCTGCCTGAAGGCGCGGGCAGCGTGCGCGTGATTGCGGGCGACTATCTCGGCAACAAGGGGCCGGCGCACACTTTCACGCCGATCGACGTGTGGGACCTGCGCCTGAACCAGGGCGCGCAGGTGACGCTGCCGGTGCCCGAAGGCCACGCCGCCGCCATCGTGGTGCTGCGTGGGACGGTGCAGGTGAACGGCGAGACGGTGGTGCGCGACGCCCAGATGGTGCTGCTCGACCGCACGGGCGATGCGCTGACGATCGACGCCAACAACGACGCGGTGGTGCTGCTGCTGAGCGGCGAGCCGATCGACGAGCCCATCGTCGGCCACGGCCCGTTCGTGATGAACACGCGCGACGAGATCGTGCAGGCGATGAAGGACTTCGGCAGCGGGAAGTTCGGGCAGATGCAGCCGGCTTGAGCCCCTGCGTTCCGGTCGCGAGACACCGCAGAACCGGCTTTGCCGGGCTGCTGGTGTCGCCCCCGGTAGGGGGTTGGAGAAGCGACACGAAGTGCGCGAAGCCTGGGGGCGAGCCTAAGCCGTCAGCATGCCGCGCGTTTCGATGAAAGCGACGACCTCGGCGACGCCGGTCAGCGTCTTGAGGTTGGTCATCACGTAGGGGCGCTGGCGGCGCATGCGCTGGGTGTCCTGTTCCATCACGTCGAGGTTCGCGCCGACGTAGGGCGCGAGGTCGGTCTTGTTGATGACGAACAGGTCGCTCTTGGTGATGCCGGGCCCGCCCTTGCGCGGGATTTTTTCGCCGGCCGCCACGTCGATCACGTAGATCGTGAGGTCCGACAGCTCGGGGCTGAAGGTGGCCGCGAGGTTGTCGCCGCCCGATTCGACGAACACGATGTCGGCGTCGGGAAAGTCTTCGAGCATGCGGTCGATGGCTTCGAGGTTGATCGACGCGTCTTCGCGGATCGCGGTGTGCGGGCAGCCGCCGGTTTCCACGCCCATGATGCGCTCGGCCGGCAGCGCGCCGGCCACGGTGAGCAGGCGCTGGTCTTCCTTGGTGTAGATGTCGTTGGTGATGGCGACGAGGTCGTACTTGTCGCGCATCGCCTTGCAGAGCATTTCGAGCAACGTGGTCTTGCCCGAGCCGACGGGGCCGCCGATGCCCACGCGCAGCGGCGGGAGCTTCTTGGTGCGGTTCGGGATGTGGTGCAGGGCGGAGGTCATGGGCGGAAAGGTCCGGTTCGGTCAGCTTCGGAAGAGGCGGGAATATTGTGTTTCATGGCGGGCCGACAACACCGCCAGCAGGGGCGCAAACGCCTGGCGATCGTCGTCGCTCAGTTGCATCGCGCGGTCGACGGCCGCAGGGATCTCGTTCGCCAGCCGCGCGAGGATGCGCTGGCCCGCGCTCTGGCCCAGCGGCACGGCCTTGACGGCGGCGGCCACCATGTTCTCGGCCCAGCCGAAGGCGAAGGCCAGGCAGCCGTCTTGTACGGAGGCTTCGGTGCGGCTGGCCGCGAACGCGAAGGCCACGGGGTAGGTCACGGGCAGGCCGGCGAAGACCTCGGCCGTGTCGGCGTGGTGAAGCTTCAGCCATTCGACGAAGGAGCGGCCCATCTGCTCGGTCTGCAGGAAGAACTCGGCGGATTCGCGCGTGTGCAGCACCCAGTCGTTGAGGGTGCGGATGCGTTGTGGGTCGTTCGCGCGCCAGGCGGCGATGGCCTGGGCCATCAGTGCGAGATCGCCGCGCGCGAAGCTCAGGTGCAGCTGGTCGGAGAGCCACTCGGTGGCACTGGCTTCTGATTGGATGCCGGCCCATTCGACGGCGGCCTCGATGCCTTCGGAGTACGAGAAGCCGCCGACCGGCAGGGCGGGGGAGGCGAGCCAGATGAGCTGTAGGAGGCTGTGGGGGGTGGGCATGTCTTCCTAGCCTGCGCCGTTGTTCAGGGCGCTTGCACAGGACACCGGGTACTCCCCTCCGCGAATGTCCCCCGGCCTGCGGCCTCCTCCTTTATTTCGCTGCGGGGAGCACCCGATGCCCTGTGCACGAGGGCACGCTGTCGGTTCGCGGCTGATCAATGACCGCTGCGAACAACGATCACGCTGATGGGGTGCCTTGCGCAGCGAAATCAAGGGGGAGCCCGAAGGGCGGAGGACATTCGCGGAGCAAGGTGCCCCGTCGGCGTGATCGCGCCCTGAAGAGCCACACGCAGTGCGACGGCGATTCGGAGCGCGAGGGTTCATTTCAATGCGAGTGGCCGTGGGAGTGGTCGTGGCCGTGATCGTCGTCGAGCAGTTCGGGGGCGAGCACGAGCGGCTTTGGGCCGCTCTTGCCGTGGGAATGTCCGTGGTCATGGCCATGGTCGTGGTCATGACTGTGGCCCCCATGCGAATGCCCTTGCGACCCGTACGCACCGCCTTCGGGCTCGAAGGCTTCTTCGACGGCGACGACGATCAGGTGCATCGAACGCAGCATGTCGGCCAGCACGTGGTCGGGTTCGATCTTCAGGTGGTCGGGCTTGAGCTCGATCGGCACATGCCGGTTGCCCAGGTGGTAAGCCGCGCGCGTCAGGTCGAAGGGCGTGCCGTGGGCGGTGCAGTGCGTGATGCGCAGCACCGGCTGCGGCGCCGCGATCACGCGCACCAGCGAGCCGTCTTCCGCAACCAGCACGTCGCCGCCGCGCACCGCGGTGCCGCGCGGCAGGAAGATGCCGATCTGCCGGCCCTGCGAGTCGGTGGCGTCGAAACGGCTTTTCTGGCGCACGTCCCAGTCGAGTTCGATGGTGGCGGCACGCTTGAGCAGCACGGGCGCGAGGCCGCGGCCCTGGGGCATGAGTTTGTTGGCGGTGAGCATGGCGGGTTGCGACTCCAGATGAGGCGGAATAATATAACGCTTGTTATAACTTTTTCTCGTGGGAGTCCGCCATGTCCGCACTCAAACTGACCCAGATCGGCAACTCGGTCGGCGTCATCCTGCCCAAGGAGGTGCTGGCCAGCATGAAGGTCGGCAAGGGCGACACGGTCTACCTCACGCAGGCCGCCGGTGGCGGCTTCACGCTGACACCGTACGACGACGCCTTCGAACGCCAGATGGAGGCGGCGCGGCGCGTCATGAAGAAGCGGCGCAACGTGCTGCGCGAGCTGGCGAAATGAGCGCGGCCAACCAGGCCTGGGTCTGGCTCAGCCTGCAGTTGATCCATGCCGTGCATGAGGAACAGCTGGCCGAACACGGCGGGCCGGCCGGCGTGCGCGACGAGGGCTTGCTGGCTTCGGCCATGGGCCGGCCGCAGAACCGCGCGCTGTACGAATCGCCCGATGTGGCCACGCTGGCCGCAGCCTACGCCTTCGGCATTGCGCGCAACCACCCCTTCACGGACGGCAACAAGCGAACAGCTTTTGTCGCGATGGAAGTGTTCCTCGACCTCAATGGCTTCGCGCTGGTTGCGTCCGACCACGACTGCGTGCTCATCACGCTGAAGCTCGCCGAAGGAGCACTGGACGAAGACGCGCTCGCCCAGTGGATTCGCGAGCACCTGGCGCCACGGGGCGGCTGAAGCGGCGCGCGTGGCGCGGGTGAGTGAAAGCGTAGGCATGAGCACGTTGCAGCAAGGGTTCTTCTTCTCGTAGCAAGTACCGGGCCCCGCGCAGGGCTTGCCTCCGCGCCCCATCCGCCCCAGCATCCGCGTCATGAACAGCCTGGCCTACCTGACGACCGATGTCGCCACCCCGCTGCGTTTCGACTACTGGCACGACGTCGTGTGCCGTCACTGCATTCCCGCGGCCAGCCGTGCGATGACGGCGGAGCCGTTCGAAGGGCGGCTCGACGTGCGTGACGTGGGCGCGGTCAGCGTCAACCGCATGTCGGCGCCGCTGCATTACTGGTCGCGCGACGCGCACCACCTGCGTCAGCACCCCCTGGACGACCTGTGGCTGGCGTTCGTGCAGGACGGCGAGGGCGCGTTCGTGCAAGGCGGGCGGCAGGGGCGGCTGAACACCGGGGACATGCTGCTCTACGACGCCGGCCGGCCGTTCGAATGCACGATGGACGCGCGCTCGGTCTACCTGGCGCGCATGCCGCGCCGGCTGCTGTTGCGGCGCTTTGCGAAGGCCGAAGACTTCACCGCCCGCACCATCGCCGCGGACCGCCCCGGCGCGAGGCCGCTGCACGCGATGCTGCAGGAGACGGCGAATCCGGCCTTTGCGCAGCCACATTCCGCTGCCGCCGAACGCTTCGGCGGCGCGCTCATCGATCTGCTGGCCGTGACGCTCGAACTGCAGCAGGACCTCACCGGCGACGCCGGCGCTGAGCACGGCCTGCACGCGCGCATGACGGCCTACATCGCGCGCCACCTGGATGACCCTGCTCTTTCGCTCGACACGATGGCGCAGGCGCACCACGTCTCGGCGCGCACCGTGGCGCGGGCATTCGCGCGGCAGGGCGCCACGGCGATGGGCGCGGTCTGGCAGGCACGTCTCGCAGCCAGCCGCGACGCGCTGATGGGCGGGCGCGCGCACAGCGTGACGGACGTCGCGTTCCAGCACGGGTTCTCCGACCTGTCGCATTTCAGCCGGGCCTTCCGCAAGGCGTACGGCTGCGCGCCGCACACGCTGCTGAAGGCGCGTTGAGCGCTGCGCGTGGGGTGTCCGCCCCAGCACAAGTGCATGTCCGGAAGAGACCAGCGCGGGCCGCCCCGCGCCGATAAGGTTCGCCCGGGGTGGCAGCTTCTGCCGCTTGGTATTTGGATTCGGACCTTCTTTTTCTCAACCCTACACATGCGGGAGTCAGTCATGGCGGACAAGGAATTGCATCATCTCGAACTGCTGGAAGTCGGCCGGCAGATCCAGTCGCGCGAGCGCTCGTCGGAGGAGGTCACGCGCGCCATGCTCGCGCGCATCGAGGCTGTCGATGGGCGGCTGCGCAGCTACGCGACGCGCATGGACGCGCAGGCACTCGACGACGCGCGCCGCGCCGACACCGAGATCGCCGCTGGCCGCGCGCGCGGGCCGCTGCACGGCGTGCCGCTGGCCGTGAAAGACCTGCTGTGGACCGAGGGCGTGCCGAGCGCGCACGGCATGACGATCCACCAGTCGTTCCGTCCGACGGAAGACGCGACCGTGGTGCGCCGCCTGCGCGAGGCCGGCGCGGTGATCCTCGGCAAGCTGCAGCAGACCGAAGGCGCGTTCGCCGACCACCATCCGCAGATCGCGTCGCCGGTCAACCCGTGGGACGCCACGCTGTGGCCCGGCGTGTCGTCCAGCGGCTCGGGCGTGGCCACGGCGGCAGGCCTGTGCTTTGGCGCGCTGGGCACCGACACGGGCGGGTCGATCCGCTTTCCGTCGGCGGCCAACGGCATCACGGGCCTGAAGCCGACGTGGGGGCGGGTGAGCCGCTACGGCGCCTTCGAGCTGGCCGCTTCGCTCGACCACATCGGCCCGATGACGCGCAGCGCGGCCGACGCGGGCGCGATGCTGGCGGCCATTGCCGGCGCCGATTCGCGCGACCCGACGGCGAGCACGTTGCCGGTGCCCGACTACCTGGCGACGATGACGCGCGGCCTGGCCGGCCTGCGCGTGGGCATCGACCCCGCCTGGACGCTGGACCGCGTGGACGCTCCCACGCGCGCCACGCTGGCCGCCGCGATCCGCACGGTCGAATCGCTGGGGGCTTCGGTGCGCGAGGTGGTGTTTCCCGACACGGCGCAGGCGGTGCTCGACTGGTCGCGGCTGTGCGCGGTCGAGACTGCCGTGGCGCATGAGGCCACGTACCCGGCGCGGCGTGCAGAGTACGGTCCGGGCCTCTCGGGGCTGATCGACCTCGGCCTGTCGCAGAGCGCCACCGACTACCAGAAGCTGCTGCTGCGCCGCGCCGATTTCACTGGCCGTGTGCGTGCGTTCTTCGAGCCGATCGACCTGCTGCTGATTCCGGCCATTCCCTTCGCGGCGCCAACGCTCGAACGCGCGAGCCAGCTCGGCGTGGACCCGGAGCTGCTGGCGGGCATGCTGCGCTACACCTGCCCGTTCGACCTCACGGGCAGCCCCACGCTCACTTTGCCGGGCGGCGCCACCGAGGCGGGTGTGCCGGTGGCCTTCCAGTTCGTGGCGCCGCACTTCGGAGAAGACCTGCTGGTGCGCGCGGGCTGGGCGTTCCAGCGGGCGACCGACTGGCACCGCCGGCATCCGGCGGTGTGAGGTTTCAGAACAGGAAGTACCGCTGCGCCATCGGCAGCACCTTGGCCGGCTCGCAGGTGAGCAGGTGGCCGTCGGCGCGCACGGCGTAGGTCTGCGCGTCGATCTCCATCTTCGGCGTATAGCCGTTGTGGATCAGGTCCCTCTTGCGCACGTTGCGGATGTTCTTCACCGCGCTGAGGTGCTTGCTGAGGCCGTAGCGCTCCTTGATGCCCGCGGCCAGCCCGGCCTGCGAGACGAAGGTCAGTGAACTCTTGGCGAGCGAGCCGCCGTAGGCGCCGAACATCGGCCGGAAGTGCACCGGCTGTGGCGTGGGAATCGACGCGCTGGGGTCGCCCATCGCGGCCATGGCGATAGTGCCGCCCTTGATGATGGTGAAGGGCTTCACGCCGAAGAAGGCCGGCTTCCAGACCACGAGGTCGGCCCACTTGCCGACTTCGATGGAGCCCACCTCGTGCGCGATGCCGTGCGCGAGGGCCGGGTTGATCGTGTACTTGGCGATGTAGCGCCGCACGCGGAAGTTGTCGTTGCGTTCGCTGTCTTCGGGCAGTGCGCCGCGCTGCTGCTTCATCTTGTGCGCGGTCTGCCAGGTGCGGATGATCACCTCGCCGACACGGCCCATGGCCTGGCTGTCGGAGCTGAACATGCTGATCGCGCCCAGGTCGTGCAGCACGTCTTCGGCGGCGATGGTTTCCTTGCGGATGCGCGACTCGGCAAAGGCCAGGTCTTCGGCGATGCCGGCGTCCAGGTGGTGGCACACCATGAGCATGTCGACGTGCTCGTCGAGCGTGTTCACGGTGTAGGGCATCGTCGGGTTGGTCGACGAGGGCAGGAAGTTCGCCTCGCCGACCACGCGCAGGATGTCGGGCGCATGGCCGCCGCCCGCGCCCTCGGTGTGAAAGGCGCAGAGGACGCGCCCGCCCACGGCGGCAATCGTGTTCTCGACAAAGCCCGACTCGTTGAGCGTGTCGCTGTGGATCGCCACCTGCGTGTCGGTGGCGTCGGCCACGTCCAGGCAGTTGCTGATGGCCGCGGGCGTGGTGCCCCAGTCTTCGTGCAGCTTCAGGCCCATGACGCCGGCCTCGATCTGTTCGTGCAGCGCATCGGGCAGGCTGGCGTTGCCTTTGCCGAGGAAGCCCAGGTTCATCGGGAACGCATCGGCCGCCTGCAGCATGCGTTCGATGTGCCACGGGCCGGGCGTCGCGGTGGTCGCGAAGGTGCCGGTGGCCGGGCCGGTGCCGCCGCCGAGCATGGTCGTCACGCCCGAGGCCAGCGCCTCTTCGATCTGCTGCGGGCAGATGAAGTGGATGTGGCTGTCGATGCCACCCGCGGTGACGATGGTGCCTTCGCAGCTGATGATCTCGGTGCCCGGGCCGATGACGATGTCCACGCCCGGTTGCACGTCAGGGTTGCCGGCCTTGCCGATGGCGGCGATGCGGCCGTCCTTCAGGCCGATGTCGGCTTTGACGATGCCCCAGTGGTCGAGGATCAACGCGTTGGTCATCACGGTGTCGACGGCGCCTTGGGCGCGCGTGCGCTGCGACTGCGCCATGCCGTCGCGGATCGTCTTGCCGCCGCCGAACTTCACCTCTTCGCCGTAGCCGCCGGCACGCAGCGTGTAGTCGGCTTCCACTTCGATCAGCAGGTCGGTGTCCGCGAGACGAACCCGGTCGCCCACGGTGGGGCCGAAGATTTCTGCATAGGCGCGTCGCCCGATGGTGGCCATGTTTCAGAGCTTCCCTTGAACGAGGCCGCGAAAGCCGTAGACGATGCGATCGCCGGAAAAATCGACCAGCTCGACCGTGCGCTGCTGGCCCGGCTCGAAGCGCACCGCGGCGCCCGAAGCGATGTTCAGCCGCATGCCGCGCGCGGCGGCGCGGTCGAAGTCGAGCGCGCCGTTGGTTTCTGCAAAGTGGTAGTGCGAGCCGACCTGGATCGGCCGGTCGGCCGTGTTGCGCACCACCAGCGTGAGGGCGCGGCGGCCGGGGTTGAGCGTGTGCTCGCCGTCGTCGGTGAAAAGTTCGCCGGGCGTCATGGCCGCCTCAGATCGCCTGGGCCAGCAGCGTGGCGCCGAGGGCGACCACGGCAGCACCGGCCACGCGTGGCAGCCATACGTTGGCATGGCGCAGGGCCCATCCCAGCGCGATGCCGGCCGCGTGCAGCAGCAGCGTGGCGCTGACCATGCCGGCCAGCGTGAGGGCGGCGCCGTGCTCGCCCGCGAGTTCGTGGCCGTGCGCCACGCCGTGGAAGACGGCGAACAGGCCCACGACGGCCATGGCGACGCCGGCCGGCAGGTGCACGCGCGTGGCGACCAGGAGGCCCAGCACCAGCAGCGAGGCGGCGATCATCGGTTCGACGGCGGGCAGCTGCACGCCGGCCAGCCCGGCCAGCGCACCCGCGAGCAGCATGCCGGCGAAGGCCAGCGGCGCCCACAGCAGGTCGGGCCAGGCGCGGCGCGCGACCAGCGCGCTCCACAGGCCGACCGCGACCATCGCCGCGAGGTGGTCGGCGCCGGTCAGCGGGTGCATGAAGCCGGTCACGAAGCCGTGGTGCACGCCGCCGTCGACGCCGGTGTGGGCGCTGGCGGCCAGCGGCAGCAGGAGGAGGGTGGCGAGCAGGGCGGAAGTCTTTGCGAAGCGCATGGAGGGGTCTTTCTTCTTGTGGCGGAGGTTCAGACGATCGGCTGGTGGACGGTCACGAGCTTGGTGCCGTCGGGAAAGCTGGCTTCGACCTGGATGTCCGGGATCATGTCGGCGATGCCGTCCATCACGTCGGCGCGCGTGAGCACGCTGCGGCCCTCGCTCATCAGCTCGGCGACGCTCTTGCCGTCGCGGGCGCCTTCCATCACGGCGGCGGTGATGAGCGCGACGGCTTCGGGGTAGTTGAGCTTGAGCCCGCGCGCCTTGCGGCGTTCGGCCAGCAAGGCGGCCGTGAAGATCAGCAGCTTGTCTTTTTCGCGCGGGGTCAGTTCCATGGCGGCGGCTTCGTCGGGTGGCGGTCGGTGATTATGGTCAAGCCGGTCTCTTTGCAACAGTCGTGCCCTGTTCGCCAAATGCCGTACCTGGTGGCACGGAAGCTGCACCGAAACGGTGTGAATTCCGCCGAACCCCCTCTCCTGACCGACGACGCCCCCCAGCGCATCGTGAAGGTGCGGCGCGACTACAACAGCTGGGTCGCGAGCGAAACGCTCGAGGACTACGCGCTGCGCTACACGCCACAGCGCTTTCGCAAATGGTCCGAATG
This sequence comes from Variovorax sp. 54, assembly GCF_002754375.1. Lineage (NCBI taxonomy): Bacteria > Pseudomonadati > Pseudomonadota > Betaproteobacteria > Burkholderiales > Comamonadaceae > Variovorax > Variovorax sp. 54. Next base: position 1,985,862 of record NZ_PEFF01000001.1, on the reverse strand, counting down.
GCGGGTGGCCAACACGGCCTTCGGAGCGGCCTCGTTCCTGGTGCTGGAGGCGGTCGGCGCCACGCTGCTGGTGCAGTACGGCTTTGCCAATGCCTTCTGGGCGATCCTGGCGACGGGGCTCATCATCTTCCTGGCAGGCCTGCCGATCAGCATGTACGCGGCGCGCTACGGCCTGGACATGGACCTGCTCACGCGCGGCGCCGGCTTCGGCTACATCGGCTCGACGCTCACCTCGCTGATCTACGCGAGCTTCACTTTCATCTTCTTTGCGCTCGAGGCAGCCGTGATGGCCTATGCGCTCGAGCTGGCGCTGGGCATTCCGCCGGTGTGGGGCTACCTGGTGTGCGCGCTGGTGGTGATTCCGCTGGTCACGCACGGGGTGTCGGTGATCAGCCGGCTGCAGCTGTGGACACAGCCGCTGTGGCTGCTGATGCTGGTGGTGCCTTTTGTGTTCGTGCTCGTGCGCGATCCTGGTGCGTTTGCGGGCATAACGCACTACAGCGGGGCGAAGCCGGGCGCGCAAGGATTCAACTTGCACCTGTTCGGTGCCGCGTTGACGGTCGGCATCGCGCTCATCACGCAGATGGGCGAGCAGGCCGACTACCTGCGCTTCATGCCGGCGCGCACCGCGGGCACGGCGCGCCGCTGGTGGGCGGGCGTGCTGGCGGGCGGGCCGGGCTGGGTGGTGCTGGGCGTGGTCAAGATGCTGGGCGGGGCGTTGCTGGCCTACCTGGCGATCACGCACATGGTGCCGGTCGAGCGCGCGGTCGATCCGAACCAGATGTACCTGGCGGCCTACGAGTACGTGTTCCCGAACTACGGCTGGGCGGTGGCGGCGACGGCGCTGTTCGTGGTGATCTCGCAGCTGAAGATCAACGTGACGAATGCCTATGCGGGCTCGCTGGCCTGGAGCAATTTCTTCTCGCGCGTGGCGCACAGCCACCCGGGGCGCGTGGTGTGGGTGGTGTTCAACGCGCTCATCGCCTTCATGCTGATGGAGATGAACGTGTTCGAGGCGCTGGGCGATGTGCTGGGGCTGTTCGCCAACATCGCCATCGCCTGGATGATGGCCGTGGTGGCCGACCTGGTCATCAACAAGCCGCTGGGGCTGTCGCCGCCCGGCATCGAGTTCAAGCGCGCGCACCTGTGGGACATCAACCCGGTGGGCGTGGGCGCGATGGCGCTGGCGTCGGTGCTGTCGATCACGGCGCACCTCGGTGTGTTCGGGCCGCTGGCGCAAGCGTTCTCGGCGCTGATCGCGCTCGGCACGGCGCTGGTGGCGTCGCCGTTGCTGGCGTGGGCCACGGGCGGCAAGTACTACCTGGCGCGCACGTCCGACGCGGGCGGCTCGGTGCTGTTTGCGCCGGCCGCGGGCGGACGCAAGGTGCGCTGGGCGCGGGTCGAGCCGTCGACGGACGAGGGCGGCAGCTACCAGCGCCTGAAGGTGCAGCACTGCGTGATCTGCGAGCGCGAGTACGAAGGCCCCGACATGGCGCACTGCCCGGCCTACCAGGGCGCGATCTGCTCGCTGTGCTGCACGCTCGATGCGCGCTGCGGCGACCTGTGCAAGCCGCACGCGAGCCTGTCGGCGCAGTGGTCCGCCGTGCTGCGCTGGCTGCTGCCGCGCCGCAGCTGGCGCTACCTCGACACGGGGCTTGGGCACTTCCTGCTGCTGATGCTGGTCATCGTGCCGCTGCTGGCCGTGGTGTTCGGCGTGCTCTACCAGCAGGAGCTGCGCGCCCTGAGCGAGGGCGCGCTCGCGCTGGCGGCGCAGGTCGACGTGGCCGGGGCGCTCGTCGCCGTGCAGCAGGCCTCATTGCGCTCGGGCTTTCTCAAGGCCTACATGGCGCTGCTGGTCATCGCGGGCATCGTCGCGTGGTGGCTGGTGCTGGCGCACCAGAGCCGCAAGGTGGCGCAAGAGGAGTCGAACCGGCAGACCCACCTGCTGGTGCGAGAGATCGCGCTGCACCGCGAAACCGACCGCGCGCTGCAGGACGCCAAGCAGAGCGCCGAAGAAGCCCGGGAGATCGCCGAGCACGCCAAGCTCGCGGCCGACCAGGCGCGGCGCGCAGCGGACCTCGCGAACCAGGCCAAGAGCCGCTACATCAGCGCCATCAGCCACGAGCTGCGCACGCCGCTCAACAGCATCCTGGGCTATGCGCAGCTCATGGGCGAAGACCACTCGGTGCCGCCGCACCGCCAGCAGGCGGTGGCCGTCATCAAGCGCGGCGGCGAGCACCTGCTGTCGCTCATCGAGGGCACGCTGGCCATCGCCCACATCGAGGCCGGCAAGCTCACGCTCGATGCGCGGCCCATGCGCTTTGCCGATGCCATGCGCGAGCTGGCCGACATGTTCGAACTGCAGGCGGCCGAGAAGGGACTGCGCTTTCGCTTCGAGGCGGCCGGTGCGTTGCCCGACGTGGTGCGCGCCGACGAAAAACGCGTGAGCCAGATCCTCATCAACCTGCTGGGCAACGCGATTAAGTTCACGGCGGCGGGCCAGGTGACCTTGCGCATGTCCTACGCACGCGAGTTCGCCGCCATCGAGATCGAGGACACCGGGCCGGGCATGACGGACGCCGACATCGAGCGCATCTTCGAGCCCTTTGCGCGCGGCCACGCGGCGGTGTCGTCGGCGCCGGGCGCGGGCCTGGGCCTGACCATCGCGAAGATGCTGACCGACCTGATGGGCGGCGAGATGAAGGTGCGCAGCACGCCGGGGGAGGGCTCGCTGTTCTGCGTGCGGCTGTTCCTGCCGCGGGTGCACGAGGCGGTGGCGGGCACTGCGCGCATCGCGCCGGCGCCGCGTGCACGGCGCGGCTACGAGGGCGCGCGGCGGCGCCTGCTGGTGGTCGACAACGAGGAGGCCGACCGCGAGCTGCTGGGCCATGTGCTCGCGCCGCTGGGCTTCGAGCTGCGCAGCGCGGCCAGCGGGCACGACGCGCTGGACCTCATCGCCGCCGGCTACCGTCCCGACGCCATGTTCGTCGACCTCGCGATGCCCGGCATCGACGGCTGGGAAACCATCCGCCGCGCGCGCAAGCTGGGGCTGGCCGAAGCGTCGGTGGCCATCGTCTCGGCCAACGCTTTCGACAAAGGGCTCGACAACGACGTGGGCATTGCGCCCGAAGACTTCTTCGTCAAGCCCGTGCGCCACACCGAACTGCTCGACTGGCTGGAGCGCCGGCTCGCCCTGCAGTGGACCGACACCGCCGCGCGGCCCGCACCCACCGTGGCCGCGCCGCGTGCGATGCAGCCGCCGTCGCTCGCGCGTCTGCGTGCACTCGACGAGGCCGTGGGTCTGGGCTACTTTCGCGGCATCATGAACCAGCTCGACGACATCGACGCCGCGCAGCCCGAATGCGCCGCGTGGACCGAGGCCCAGCGCGCGCTGGCCCGCCAGTTCCAGTTCGAGGCCATGGGCCGCGCGCTGGCCGAAGCCGCCGAGGGCGCCGCATGACCCTTTTGTCTCCACCGACCATGCTCACTTCGCCGCTCGCCCGCACGCTGCGTGAACAGCAGGGCGCCCACGGCGACCTGGTGCTGATCGTCGACGACGTGCCCGACAACCTCGCCGTGCTGCACGACGCGCTCGACGAATCGGGCTACACCGTGCTCATCGCCACCAACGGCGAGCAGGCACTGCAGCGCGCCGCGCAGGCGCGTCCCGACATCGTGCTGCTCGACGCCATGATGCCGGGCATCGACGGCTTCGAGGTGGCGCGCCGGCTCAAGGCCGATGCGGCCACCGCGCACATTCCCATCGTCTTCATGACGGGCCTCACCGAGACCGAGCACCTCGTGGCCGCGCTCGAGGCGGGCGGGGTCGACTACGTCACCAAGCCCATCAAGCCGAAGGAGGTGCTGGCGCGCATGAACGTGCACCTGCAGGGCGCCCGCCGCGCGCGGCAGGAGGCGCACCAGGCCGGCCAGGCACGCAATGCGCTCGACGCCTTCGGCTACGCAAGCATCACGGTGCGGCTGCCCGAGGGGCGGCTGATCTGGCAGACGGCGCTGGCGCGCGACCTGCTGGCGCGCTACTGCGAGACGCAGGCGCCCGAGACGCCGCCGGCCGTGCTCGACTGGCTGCGCCAGCACGCGCCCGAGGCACGCGCGCGCGGCATCGAGCCGCCCGCGCTGGTCATCGCGCAGGGCGCGCGCAGCCTGAGCCTGCGGCTGCACCGCCAGACCGGCGAGGACGATGCGGGCGACGAATGGATGATCGTCATGCGCGAGGTCTCCGACACCGCCGTGATCGAGGCCATGAGCCTGAGCCTGAAGCTCACGGCGCGCGAGGCCGAGGTGCTGTACTGGGTGGTCAAGGGCAAGACCAACAAGGACATCGGCGAGATCCTCGGCAGCAGCCCGGCCACCGCGAAGAAGCATCTGGAACGCGTGTACGTGAAGCTGGGCGTGGAGACGCGCACGGCAGCGGCCGGCGTGGCGATCAAGCGCATCCGCGAGCTGCAGCCGCAGTTCGAGTTCTGAGGGTGCGAGGGCTGCGCCGCGTCATGGCGTGGACTTTCCGGCTTCCTAGAATGAGGCAGGGCTCTCTGAGGGAAGCACGAGATGAAGAACAACAACATGCGCACCGCACGCCTGCTTTTTGCCGCATGCGCGGCGCTGCCAGGCCTCGGCGCGCAGGCCGCCGGCCACTTCGATGTCGACGACGCCGGCACGCTCGATCCGGGCCAGTGCCAGTACGAAACCTGGTGGGGCCGCAGCGGCGCCGAGCCGGTCACGACGGGCTGGCATGTCGGGCCGGCCTGCCGGGTCGGGCCGGTCGAGCTGGGGTTGAATTTCGACCGGCTCTCGGCACAGGGCGTTCATTCGGTCACGGGCGGTCCTCAACTCAAATGGACCTTTGCCGGGACGGCCGCCGACGCGCCTTTCAGCGCCGCCGTGTCGATGGGCGCGGTGGCCGACCTGCGGCGCGGCGGTCGCTGGGGCGGCCAGTTGGTCGTGCCGCTCACGTGGCGGCCCACCGGCAGCCTGCAGTTCCACGCCAACCTGGGCGCCGACTGGGCGCTGGGCACCGGCCTGCGCACGCCGCGCGGCGGCTTGGCGGTGGAGTGGGCGCTGAACGACGCCGTGTCGCTGATCGCGGAGCGCAACCGGGCCGGGGGCGTGTGGACCTCGCGCGTGGGCGGCCGCTTCAGCCTGACGCCGCTGATCAGCGTCGACATCAGCACCTCGCGCACCGGGCCGCAGGGCGTGCGCGGCGTGGTGATCGGGCTGAACCACGAATTCACGTGGAAATAAGTGAAGGAAATCTGAAATTCACTGCAATGGGATGAACTCCCGTATCGTGGATTTCGTTGATTTTGAATAAGATTCGGTCACATTTATTAACGAGTCAACGATCCGTGACCCCATCGCCCGTTCTGGACTTCAAGTTCACCGCGCCGCCGGAGAACCCCGCGCAGACCTTCCTGCCGGGCCGGCCGGCCGGGGTGCTCGGCCGCTCGTTCACGCCCGAGCGCAATCCGCGGCTGCAGGGGCTGCAGTGCCTGCGCTGCGACACGCTGTACCCGGTCACGCTCGCGAACGACGGCTGCCCGGCCTGCCGGCAGGCCGGCTTTCATGTCGGGCTGCGCGCAAGCTACCGGCCCGGCGGCACGGACGTGGTGCCGATGCCGTACGTGCAGGGTTTTTCGTTGGGCGAGGGAAACACGCCCCAGCACGACATGCCCGACCTGGCGCAGCAGTTCGGCGTGGCGCGCCTGAGCATCAAGGACGAATCGCGCAACCCGACCGGCTCGCCCAAAGACCGGCTGACCGCGATGGGCGTGGCCCAGGCGCTGGACGCCGGCGCCCACACGCTGGTGCTCGCATCGTCAGGCAACACGGCGGTCTCGGCGGCGCACTACGCGTGGGCCGCGGGGCTCGGTTGCGAAGTGGCCACTTACGAGGCGATGCCCGCCACCTATGCGCGCCAGCTCGACGCATTGGGCGCGCGGCGCTATGTGTTCGCCGACAACACGGGCCGCTGGGGCTTCGTGCGCGAGCGCTCGCAGTACCCGGGCTATTTCGCGCTCTCCAACTACCGGCTGCCGGCGCTCGGCAGCGCGCCATTGGGTGTGGAGGGCTACAAGGCCATCGCCGAAGAGTGCCTGCAGGACGGCGGCCTGCCGGACCACGTCGTGGTGCCGACCGGCCGTGGCGACATGGCCTGGGGCATCTACGCCGGCTTTCGCGACCTGTTGGCGGCAGGGCGCATCGCGCGCCTGCCGCGGATGTGGCTGGTCGAACCCTTCCCGCGGCTGTCGCGCGTGCTCGGGGGCGGGGCGCTCAACGGCAGTTACCCCGGTCGCACGGCGCAGCTGTCGAGCGCGGGCGCGACGGTCACGTATCTGCAATGGCAGGCGGCCACGGCCAGCGGCGGCGGTGCCGTGGTGGTGGGCGATGACGAGGCCCGCGCGGCGCGGCGGCTGCTTACCGCGGCCGGCGTGAGCGCCGAGCTGGCGGCGGCGGCGGGCCTGGGGGCCGTGCGGCAACTGCGCGAGGCCGAGACCATCGCGGCCGATGCGCACGTCGTGCTGGTGCTGACCTCCGACGCGTCGAGCGATCCGAGCTGGCCCGACCGCGCCGTGGCCTGAGCCGCGCGTGCCACGCGTGTCGCATGGCCCCGGGGCTCAGCGCCCCGTGTACACCTTGATGCGGATCGTCGCGACGTCCCAGCCCCGGTTCTTCAGGCGCGTGACCAGCATCGGCGACAGCTGCCGCAGCTTGGCCGCGGCGGCGCTGCCCTTGACCAGCAGGCACCACACATCGCCCTCGGCCGGCCCCGGCTGGATGGCCGCGCGCATGGCCGGCGGAATCAACCCTTCGATGGCCTTCAGCCGCTCGGCCGTGTCCCGCGCGCGCGCCATCAGGCTCCCCAGGGTGGGGGCGCCTGCCGCAGCTTCGTGCAGTGAAATGGCGGGGGGAAGTCGGCGATACATGGGTAATCCAGGGGTTAGAAACAAGACAGCTAAAATGCCCGGTTTGCCGACGCTTGCGTCGGCGTTTGTTCCGGAACGGGGCCATCCGACTTCGAGACTTGCCAAGCTTGCATTCGAAGAAGGTGCGCCCAACTGCTTTCACCATATCTTAGGGAATCCGGTCGCAGTGCCTGTCGTGTCAGGTGCCCGCCCCTCTCCACGCCCATGGCAACCAACTTCCTGACCCAGATCTTCGGCAGTCGCAACGACCGGCTCCTCAAGCAGTATCGCAAGACGGTGACGCGCATCAATGCGCTCGAACCCGAATTCGAAAAGCTCAGCGACGACGCGCTGCGCGCCAAGACGCAGGAATTCAAGGACCGCGTCGCCAAGGGCGAAAGCCTCGACGACCTGCTGCCCGAAGCCTTCGCCACCGTGCGCGAAGGCTCCAAGCGTGTCATGAAGATGCGCCACTTCGACGTCCAGCTGCTCGGCGGCATGGCGCTGCACAACGGCAAGATTTCCGAAATGCGCACCGGCGAAGGCAAGACGCTGACCGCCACGCTGCCGGTGTACCTGAATGCGCTGTCCGGCAAGGGCGTGCACGTGGTCACGGTGAACGACTACCTGGCCAACCGCGACGCGACCTGGATGGGCCGCCTGTACAACTTCCTGGGACTGTCGGTGGGCATCAACCTGCCCCAGATGCCGCGCGAAGAAAAGCAGGAGGCCTACCGCAGCGACATCACGTACGGCACCAACAACGAGTACGGCTTCGACTACCTGCGCGACAACATGGTCTACGAGCCCGGCGACCGGGTGCAGCGCGGCCTGAACTTCGCGATCGTCGACGAGGTGGACTCCATCCTGATCGACGAGGCCCGCACGCCGCTGATCATCAGCGGCCAGGCCGAAGACCACACCGACCTGTACCTGGCGATCAACAAGGTGGTGCCGCTGCTCAAGAAGCAGGAAGGCGAAGCCGATCCGCGCACGGGCGAGGGCGTCACGGTGCCCGGCGACTTCACGGTGGACGAGAAAACCCACCAGGTGTTCCTGACCGAAGACGGCCACGAGAACGCCGAGCGCATCCTGGGCGAGCTCAAGCTGATTCCCGAAGGCGCGTCGCTGTACGACCCCGCCAACATCACGCTGATGCATCACCTGAATGCCGCGCTGCGTGCCCGCCACCTGTACCACCGCGACCAGCACTACGTGGTGCAGCAGGGCGAAGTGGTCATCGTCGACGAATTCACCGGCCGCCTCATGAGCGGTCGCCGCTGGAGCGACGGCCTGCACCAGGCCGTGGAAGCCAAGGAAGGCGTCGAGATCCAGGCCGAGAACCAGACACTGGCCTCGATCACCTTCCAGAACTACTTCCGCCTGTACGGCAAGCTGGCCGGCATGACCGGCACGGCCGACACCGAGGCCTACGAGTTCCAGGAAATCTACGGTCTCGAGACCACGATCATTCCGCCGAACCGCATCAGCAAGCGCGACGACCAGCTCGACCGCGTCTACAAGACGACGCGCGAGAAGTACGAAGCGGCCATCCAGGACATCCGCGAGTGCTACGAGCGCGGCCAGCCGGTGCTGGTGGGCACCTCGTCGATCGAGAACTCCGAAATCATCGACGCCCTGCTCGAGAAGGCAGGCCTGCCGCACCAGGTGCTGAACGCCAAGCAGCACGCCCGCGAAGCCGACATCGTGGCGCAGGCCGGTCGCACGAAGATGATCACCATCGCGACCAACATGGCCGGCCGCGGCACCGACATCGTGCTGGGCGGCAACATCGAGAAGATGATCGAGGCGATCGAGAACGACGAAGGCCGCGACGAAGCCACCAAGCAAGCCGACATCGCGCACGTGCGCGCCGAATGGACCAAGGACCACGAGTTCGTGAAGTCGCTGGGCGGCCTGCGCATCATTGCCACCGAACGCCACGAATCGCGCCGCATCGACAACCAGCTGCGCGGCCGTTCGGGCCGCCAGGGCGACCCGGGTTCGTCGCGCTTCTACCTGAGCCTGGACGATCCGCTGATGCGCATCTTCGCGGGCGACCGCGTGAAGGCGATCATGGACCGCCTGAAGATGCCCGACGGCGAAGCCATCGAGGCCGGCATCGTCACGCGCAGCATCGAGAGCGCGCAGCGCAAGGTCGAGGCGCGCAACTTCGACATCCGCAAGCAGCTGCTCGAGTACGACGACGTGTCGAACGACCAGCGCAAGGTGATCTACCAGCAGCGCAACGACATCCTCGATGCGGCCGACCTTACGGCGCAGATCGCCGCGCTGCGCGAAGGCTGCTTCACCGACCTCGCGCGCCAGTACGTGCCGCGTGAATCGGTCGAAGAGCAATGGGACCTCGACAACCTCGAGAAGAGCCTGTTCAGCGAGTGGGGCATCGACATGCCGCTCAAGCAGCAGGTCGAGGCCGCCGACGCCATCTCCGACGAGGAAGTGGTCGAAAAAATCGTGGCCTACGCCAACGAGAGCTTCGATGCCAAGGTCACGCTGATCGGCCAGGAGAACTTCACCCAGTTCGAACGCATGGTGCTGCTGCAGAGCATCGACACCCACTGGCGCGAACACCTGGCCTCGCTCGACTACCTGCGCCAGGGCATCCACCTGCGCGGTTATGCGCAGAAGCAGCCCAAGCAGGAATACAAGCGCGAAGCCTTCGAACTGTTCGGCCAGCTGCTCGACTCGGTCAAGAACGAAGTCACGCGCCAGCTCATGACGGTGCGCGTGCAGTCGGGTGAACAGCTCGAGCAGGCGGCCGAAGAAATGGAAAGCCGCGGCGAGAACGTCTCGAACATCACCTACACCGCGCCCACCGAGACGGGCGAGGTCGAGGTGCGCGTCGACGAAGAGAACCAGCGCCGTCTCGCGGCCGTCGGCACCGGCGCCCTGAGCGCCGAAGCCGCCGCCTTCGCGCGCGTCGGCCGCAACGACCCCTGCCCCTGCGGCAGCGGCAAGAAGTACAAGCAGTGCCACGGCAAGCTGAGCTGAAGTCCCGCACTTTTCATTGAGAGAAATTCCATGCCCGTGAACCTGTCCGCTCCCGATCCTGCCGCCTTGTTCGCGGTGCCCGGCGTCCGCATCGGCGTGGCCGAAGCCGGCGTGCGCAAGGCCAACCGCAAGGACCTGACCGTCGTGCTGATCGACGAAGGCTCGGCGGTCGGCGGCGTGTTCACGCAGAACCGTTTCTGCGCGGCACCCGTGCAGGTCTGCCGCGACCACCTGGCGGCCAACTACGGCATCCGCGCGATGGTGATCAACACCGGCAACGCCAACGCCGGCACCGGCGAAGACGGCCTGATGCGCACGCGCTCGACCTGCATCGCGCTGGCGCGCCACCTGGAACTCGCACCCGAGCAGATCCTGCCGTTCTCGACCGGCGTGATCATGGAGCCGCTGCCCGTGGACCGCATCGAAGCCGGCCTGCCGGCCGCGCTGGCCGACGCGTCGGAAAATAACTGGGGCCGTGCCGCCGAAGGCATCATGACCACCGACACGATCCCGAAGGCGTTCAGCCGTCAGGTGAAGATCGGTGGCGCCACGGTCACCATCACCGGCATCAGCAAGGGCGCCGGCATGATCCGTCCGAACATGGCGACCATGCTCGGCTTCATGGCGACCGACGCGAAGATCGACCCGTCGCTGATCCAGCCGCTGGCCAAGCAGCTGGCCGATGCCTCGTTCAACCGCGTGACCATCGACGGCGACACCTCGACCAACGACTCGTTCGTCGTCATCGCCACGCAGAAGGCCGCGCACGCCCCCATCACCTCGCTCGACTCGGCCGACGGCCAGGTGCTCGTGGCCGCGATGCGGGACGTGGCCCGCCTGCTGGCGCAAGCCATCGTGCGCGACGGCGAAGGCGCGACCAAGTTCATCACCATCCAGGTCGACGGTGGCAAGGACACGGCCGAGTGCCGTCAGGTGGCCTACGCCGTGGCGCATTCGCCGCTGGTCAAGACCGCGTTCTTCGCCAGCGACCCGAACCTGGGCCGCATCCTGGCGGCGGTCGGCTACGCCGGCATTGCCGATCTCGACCAGACCGGCATCGACCTGTTCCTGGACGACGTGCATGTGGCCGTGAAGGGCGGGCGCAACCCGTCGTACCGCGAGGAAGACGGCCAGCGCGTGATGAAGCAGAGCGAAATCACCGTGCGCATCGGCCTGGGCCGCGGCACCGCCAGCGAAACCGTGTGGACCTGCGACTTCAGCCACGAATACGTGACCATCAACGCCGACTACCGGTCATGAACGAGCAATTCCAGAAGCTCATCGAGCGCGCCGAGCAGCTCATCGGCCGCATCGAATCGATCCTGCCGCAGCCGCTGTCGGCACCGCCCGACTGGAACGCCTCCATCGCCTGGCGCTACCGCCGCCGCAACTCCGGCCATGGTGTGCTGGAGCCGGTGAAGCACGTGGCCACGATGGCGCTCGATTCGCTGAAGGAAATCGACGTCCAGAAGGAAAAGATCGAGCGCAACACGCGCCAGTTCGTCGAAGGCAAGCCGGCCAACAACGTGCTGCTGACCGGCGCACGCGGCACGGGCAAGTCGTCGCTGATCCGCGCCTGTCTGCAGGCCTATGCGCCGCAGGGCTTGCGCCTGATCGAAGTCGACAAGGCCGAGCTGGTCGACCTGCCCGACATCGTCGAGGTGGTCTCGCAGCGCCCCGAGAAGTTCATCGTCTTCAGCGACGACCTGAGCTTCGACGAGGGCGAGCCGGGCTACAAGGCGCTCAAGTCGATCCTGGACGGGTCGATTGCCGCCTCGACGCCCAACGTGCTGATCTACGCGACCAGCAACCGGCGCCACCTGCTGCCCGAGTACATGAAGGACAACCTCACGTACAAGCACACGGACGATGGCGAGGTGCATCCGGGCGAAGTGATCGAAGAGAAGATTTCGCTGTCGGAGCGCTTCGGCCTCTGGGTGAGCTTCTATCCCTTCAGCCAGAACGAATACCTGACGATCGTGGGCCAGTGGCTCTCGTCGTTCGGCGTCGACGACGCGGCCATTGCTGCGGCACGGCCCGAGGCGCTCGTGTGGGCGCTGGAGCGCGGCTCGCGCAGCGGCCGCGTGGCCTACCAGTTCGCGCGCGACTACGCAGGGCGGGCCGGCGCGTGAGCGAGACGCCACGCAAGCACACCGAAGTGGCCGTCGGCGTGCTGATCCGCCTGGCCGACGACGCGCTGCTGCTCACCACGCGGCCCGAAGGCAAGGCCTACGCGGGCTACTGGGAATTTCCGGGCGGCAAGATCGAGGCCGGCGAAACGGTCGAAGAGGCCCTGCGCCGCGAGCTGCAGGAAGAGTTGGGCGTCACCATCGGCGGCGCCGAGGTCTGGAAGGTCACCGAGCACGACTACCCGCATGCGCTGGTGCGCCTGCACTGGTGCAAGGTGACGGACTGGACCGGCGAATTCGAAATGCGAGAGAGCCAGGCGATGGCCTGGCAGCAGCTGCCGCTGGAGGTGGCGCCGGTGCTGCCGGGCGCGCTGCCGGTGCTGCAGTGGCTGGTCGAGGAGCGCGGGCTGCCCGCGTCGGCCGCCGAGGCGGTGTCGACCCTCGCCTGACGTTGCACGGCGAGACCGTGCGCGAGAAGTAAGAGACATGCTGCATCCCAAGTACCGTGCCGACATTGACGGCCTGCGCGCCGTGGCCGTGGCCTCGGTCGTCCTCTATCACGCGTTTCCGAAGCTGCTGCCTGGCGGCTTCATCGGCGTCGACATCTTCTTCGTGATCTCGGGCTTCCTGATCACGACGATCATCATGCAGAGCCACGCGGCCGGCGATTTCAGCTACCGCGATTTCTATGCACGCCGCATCCGCCGCATCTTCCCGGCGCTGATGCTGGTGCTGGCGGCGGTGCTCGCCTTCGGCTGGTTCGTGCTCCTGAACAAGGAGTTCGTCGAGCTGGGCAAGCAGGCGCTGGGTGGCGTGGGCTTCGTGGCCAACTTCGTTTTCTGGAGCGAGGCTGGCTACTTCGACACGGCCGCCGAGACCAAGCCGCTGCTGCACCTGTGGTCATTGGGCATCGAGGAGCAGTTCTACATTTTCTGGCCGCTGCTGCTCGGGCTGGCCTGGCGTCGGCGCTGGCCGATCGTGCGGGTGTTGTGGGTGCTGGCGGTGGTGTCGTTCCTCATCAACGTGACGACGATCCACCCGTTCCGCACGGCGGCCTTCTATTCGCCGGCCTCGCGCTTCTGGGAGCTGATGGTGGGTGGCATCCTGGCCTGCATGCGGCTGAAGCCTTCGGTGCCGAACATCTGGCGCAGCCATGTGCAGTCGGTGCTGGGCGTGGGCCTGATCGTGCTGGGCCTCGTGATGACCCGCAGCGACAAGGCCTTCCCGGGCTGGTGGGCGCTGCTGCCGACCCTGGGTGCGGTGAGCTGCATTGCGGCCGGCCCGACGGGCGTGCTGAACAAGTACTTTCTTTCCAACCGTGTGATGGTATGGATCGGCCTGATCAGCTATCCGCTGTACCTGTGGCACTGGCCGTTGCTGGTGTTCGAACGGATCATCAAGGGCACCGAGCTCTCGGTGCCCACGCGCGTGACGATGGTGGTCGCGAGCGTGCTGCTGGCCTGGCTGACCTATCGTTTCATCGAGCGGTTCACGCGGGCCCGCGTCGGCGTGGGCATGCTGCGCACGCTCGTGGGAACCGGTGCGTTCGTGGCCGTGGCCGGCCTGGCCGTGCTGAACGGCCTGCCGGCGCGCCACAACAGCGAGCTGCTGCAGAAGGTGACCGATGCGACGGTGGACGGCGATTACTACGCTGGCTTTTCTTCGGAAAACTTCGGACCCTACGCGGTGAACCGCATCGGCAACGGCGCCCGCAAGGTGCTGCTGATCGGCGACAGCCACGTCATCGAATACGGCCCCCGTGCCGCAGAGCTGGCGCGCATCGCACCCGAGCGCATGGCGACCACCTACTTCTTCACCTACGGCGCGTGCCCGGCCATTCCGAACGTCTTTGCCGAACAGAACCCTGGCTGCGGCCCGGCCCGCGACCAGTGGATGGCGATGGCGCGCGACCCGCAGATCGACACCGTGGTGATCGGAAGCTGCTGGAACTGCTACTTCACGGGCGAGTTCCCGCTGGACTACGTGCTGCGCGCGAACGGCGCGTCGCTCTCCTTGACCCGCGGCGACCGCGCCGGCATCGAGCCCTCGCTGGTGGCGCTGCAGGCGTGGGTGACCGAATTGGTCAAGCAGAAGAAGAAGGTCTACCTGCTGCTCGACAACGCGCTGGGCGACGACTTCGAGCCCCGTCGCATGATCGAGGGCAGCCGCCTGCGCACGCTCTCGGTGGTGGGGAATTCGCCGACCGCGCCTGTGCCCGCCGACCAGGTGAAGCTCAACCAGCGGCTCCTGCAGATTGCGGCCGCGAGCGGCGCGGAGGCGATCGACGTGCTGGGCGCCCTGTGCAAGGACGGCCAGTGTCCGCGGACGATGCCCGATGGGGCGCCCGCCTACAAGGACCACGGCCACCTGCGGCCTGCGTTCACACGGCAGTTCGCGACCTACCTGGACAAGGTGTTCCTGGAAGAGGGCGTGCAGCCCGCGACGGCCAACTGACGACGAATCCGCAGCCTTGGGCTGCGGCGTCGCTGGGCAATCTACTGCGTCAGTTTGGGATCGCCGAAAGGTTCTTCGTCGGGCGGTGCTTCCGCCGGCATCCTGAACTCCTCGCTGGCCCAGGCACCGAAGTCGATGCCCTTGCAGCGTGCGCTGCAGAACGGCCGGAACGGGTTGCGCTCGGCGTAGATGCTGTCGCCGCCGCAACTTGGGCAGCGGACGATGCGCTCGTCTTCTTTCTTCTTGCTCACACCGGGCCTCATGCGCAAAGCGTCAGTTCGAAGGGGGTGTCTTGTGTGCTCGCGTGCAGGCGGTCGTCGGCTTCGTGCCGCATGAGCCGCACGGAGACCATGAGGCGGTTGCCGCTGATTTCCGGGACAAGGCCCAGCTTGGGATCGATGCGCAACCGCAGCAGCTGGAAGCTGCGCCCCTGCGGCAGGTTCTGCTGGAACTGCCCGTGGCTGGCGATCACCTTGTAGGGCACGTCGGCGTCGCGCAGCAGCTTGAGCAGCAGGTAGATCGACGAGGCCAGCGGCGACAGCGTGTTCGACCAGCGTTCCAGGTCGGCGCGGCGGCTGGGCGGCGCGCGGTGCTGCCAAGCGTAGTAGGCGGGCAGGTCGAATTCGCAGGTGCCGCCCGGAATGCCGGCGCGGCTGCGGATGCTCATGAGCCACTCGTTCTCGGTGAGCGCTTGGCCCGCCTTGCCAGCGACGCCGTTGAGCGCGCTGAAGTTGCGTTCGAGCTGGTCGACGACTTGGTTCAGCACCGTCTCGGCGATGGCCGGATTGCCCCGGTAGCTGTTGAAGACGTTCTTGTGCTTGTCGAGGTCGCGCAGCACGTCGGCCTTGAGGTCGGCGCGCGCCGCCACATCCATGATCTCGAAAATCGTGACCAGGGCGTAGTGGTGCGAAAGCGGCGATTCCGAGGGCACCAGTTCCCCGAGGCGACGGAACAGATGCTCCAGCCTCAGGTACGTGCGGATGCGCTCGTTGAAGGGGTACTCGTAGAGGATCACGCGTATTTGTCGGTTTCCTGTCGCGGAATCATAACTTCAGGGCGATTTCGAAGGGGGTGTCGGCATCACTTCGCGCACGGCGGCCAGCATGCGCTCGCCGAGTGCGAGCTGTCCGTGCATGGACATGTGTGTGTCGTTCGAGAAGTAGAAGTCGCGGATCTGCGTGTGCTTTTCGCGGGTGAAGGCATAGAGGTCGGGGCCGAGCTTCGCGTCGCGCAAGCCGTTTTCGAAGTCTTTCGAGAAGTCGGGCTTGATGTAGACCGTGGTCTTGTTGGGCACCACCATCCACAGGAGGGGGATGGTGCTGTGCGCACCGGTGAAGTTCTTCATTCGCGCCAGCGTCTCAGGGGTCAACGGGCCATTGTCTTCGTCTTCCTGGAAGAAGGGCATCCGGTCGCACTGGCGATGCGAGAAGAATTTGCAACCATCGGGGACTTTCCTTACCCAGGTGTCACGGTCGAAATAGGTGTCTACCGGCGAGTTCTTGGCCTTCCACGTGTGGTAGTAGGTCACGACGCCGGTCATGTACTGCACTTCCCAGTTGGGCGCGAAGCCCGGCACGGTCTCGTCGGGCTCGATCAGGGGCTCGGGCTTGGCGCTGTAGGGGAAGATGGTCTTGCCGTCCTTGCAGCGCTCGCTGTAGCGCATGCGCATGTCCAGCAGGCGCTCCACGCTTTCGATGATGACCAGCTTGCCCTTGAAGCCGGAGTCATGGACCCACTGGCTGAAGTCGCCGCACAGCGATTCGCCGTACTGGCCCCAGTAGGAGGTCGAGACGCGGTAGCCGGCCTTGGCGAGCACGGACTGCCAGCGGTGCGTCATGGAGAAGCTGTCGCCCACCACCATCACGTCCGCCTGTTCGATGGGCGTGCCTGCCAGGTAGACGGGGTCGACCTTGGGCGGCGGGTCGCGCCAGCCGAATTCGCGTTCGGACAGGCGCCCGATGCGCGTGAGGTCGCCGTAGGGCACCGGGCTGGTGAGCGAAACGATCCACAGGGCCATCAGGACGAAGTAGCCGATGAGGAAGAAGCGCAGCCAGACTTTCGCGGGCGTCGTCGTCGTCATGTCGAATCAGAATTGGAAATAGAGGAAGGGGCTGTAGCCGCCCAGCTTCGAAACGCACCATGCGAACAGTGCGAAGGTACCGATGGCGAGCACCACGGTCGACAGGCGGGCCATCACCGGGCGGCCGGCCATCGACTTCGGATGGGGGATCCAGCGCTCCAGCGTGATGGTCGGCGGCAGCGTCAGGCAGATGACGATCGCCACCAGCATGAGCTGGAAGAACTCCGGCTTGCGGAACGGCACCTTGCCGAACTCGCTGAACGCCGAGGCCGGCGCGCCATGCATGCCGAGCATGCCCTTGTAGATGGACATGGCGGTGGTCATGCCGTCGGCGCGGAAGACGACCCAGGCCGCCACCACGCACAGGAAGGTCAGCAGCCAGCCCAGCACGCGTGCGATGCGGCCCGGGGTGGCGTTGCGACGGATCTTGGCGTTCCAGAGGTGGTTGATCATCAGGAACACGCCGTGCATCGCGCCCCAGACCACGAAGGTCCAGGCCGCGCCGTGCCACAGGCCGCCCAGCAGCATCGTGAGGAACAGGTTCAGGTAGCGCCGCGCCGGACCCTTGCGGTTGCCGCCCAGCGGCACGTAGAGGTAGTCGCGCAGGAAGGTCGACAGCGAGATGTGCCAGCGGCGCCAGAACTCGATGATGTTGGTCGACTTATAGGGCGAGCGGAAGTTGAGCGGCAGCTGCACGCCCAGGCACATCGAGAGGCCCACGGCCATGTCCGAATAGCCCGAGAAGTCGAAATAGATCTGCAGCGTGTAGGCCAGCGCGCCGAACCATGCGGTGTACAGCGTGGGCTCGATGCCTTTGTGAACGCCGTTGAACATCAGGTCGGCGTACTGCCCCATGGGGTCGGCGATCAGGAGTTTCTTGGCGAGGCCGAAGACGAAGATCGTGATGCCGATGGCGACCTTGTTCGGGTCCACGCGGTAGGTCGCGGGGTTCGCGAACTGCGGCATCATCTGCGCGTGATGCAACACCGGGCCCGCGATCAGGTGCGGGAAGTAGGTGACGAACAGCATGTAGTGGATGAAGCTGCGCTCGTGCACCTTGCCTTGCCAGCAGTCGACCAGGAAGGCGATCTGCGTGAAGGTGTAGAACGAGATGCCGATCGGCAGCACGATGTGCACCAGATCGATCGGCGTGAGACCCGCCGCGACCAGCCCGGCGTCGACGTTTTCCAGGAAGAAATTGGCGTACTTGAAGACGGCGAGCACGCCCAGGTTGATCACCAGCGCGGTGATCAGCAGCGTCTTGCGCTTGCGGTCGTTGCGGCCCGGTGCGGGTGTCAGCTGCAGGCCGAACCAGTAGTTGACGCAGATGGAGCCCAGCAGCAGCGGCAGGGCCTGCATGCTCCACCAGCCGTAGAAGAACAGCGAGGCCAGTCCGAGGAAGCCGGCGGCGGCACGGGTGTTGCGCTTGCCGATCAGGAAGAACCCGATCAGGACCAGCGGGAAATAGACAAAAATGAAGGGATACGAGTTGAAAAGCATCTCGGGGAGGGCACTGCAGTGGCGAGCGCCTTTTTGTCGTAATCGTTACAGAGCCGCCGGGGCGGCTGGTCTCCGATTATCGCGTGGTGGCCGCAGCCCACAGCTTCCAGAGACCCCGCACCTCGGTGCCCAGTTCCGCGAGCTTGAGTGACTCGTTGTAAATCACGGCGTCAGCGGCAGCCCGGCGTGCCTTGCGCGGGGCCTGCTGGGCGATCACGGCGCGCACGGCCTCAGGCGTCCAGCCCGAGCGGGCCATCACACGCTGCAGTTGCGTTTCTTCCCGGGCATCGACCACGAGCACGCGGTCCACGAGGGCGCGCCAGCGACCGGATTCGACCAGCAGAGGCACGTCGAACACGACGATGGCATCGTCGCCCGCTGCGGCAGCCTGGCGCTGCGTCTCGGCGCCTATCAGCGGGTGCAGGATGGCTTCGAGGCGGGTCTTGGCGCCCGCGTCGGTGAACACGAGCTGGCGCATGGCGGCCCGGTCGAGAGCGCCGTCGGGTGCGATGACTGAGGGGCCGAACGCGGCTTCGAGGGCGGGCATCGCGATGCCTCCGGCTTGCGCGATGCTGCGTGCGATGGCGTCGGTGTCGACCAGCACCGCCCCTTCGGCCACCAGCAGCGCTGCGACCGTGCTCTTGCCGCTGCCGATGCCCCCGGTCAGGCCGATGCGCTTCACCGCCATGCCGCTGTCGTCGTCAAAGGGCCAGGGCCCCGAAAGGGAAAGCGAAAGGAATCCACTGCTTCACGACGGCAGGACCGACCACGAGGCAGATCAGGCCGGCACCGGCCAGGAAGGGGCCGAAGGCGATGGGAATGTCCTTGTGGGCCAGCTTGCCGGCAAAGCGCAGCGTGAGGCCGATCACGGCGCCCACCACCGAGGAGACGAGGATGATCGCGATGAGGTAATCGGCGCCGAGCCAGGCACCCAATGCGGCGAGCAGTTTGAAGTCCCCATGTCCCATGCCTTCCTTGCCTGTGGCCAGGCGATAGCCATGGTACACAAGCCACAGGCTCAGGTAGCCGAACACGGCGCCCCAGACCGCGGCGCTCAAGTTGACGCCCGTCCAGCCCATGGCGGCGCCGATCAGGCCGAGCCAAAGCAGTGGGTAGTTCAATGCATCGGGCAGGAACTGGGTGTCGAAGTCGATGAGGAACTGGCAGATCAGCACGGCGCCGAAAGCTGCCCAGAGCGCGCCGGTGGGGGTGATGCCGAAGCGATGTGCGCACAGAGCGAACAGCGCGCCCGTGATGAGCTCCACAAGAGGGTAGCGGGGACTGATCGAGGTCTTGCAGCTGGCGCATCGGCCACGCAGCAGCAGGTAGCTGAGCACGGGGATGTTCTGGTACCAGCGAATCTTGTGACCGCAGGCACCGCAGCGCGAAGCAGGGCGTGACAGGTCGAAAGGTGGCAGTTTCTCGAGGGCTTCGGCCGCCTTGTCCGCGGCCGCTTCGAGACCTGCGGGCGGCACGGCCTTCGGGCCGAAGACCAGCGACCAAAGCGATGGCATGTCCTTCGACGACATGAGGTTGGCAACCGCATCGCTCAGCCACTCCCGGTACATCATGACCGGGGTGCGGTAGATCACCACATTCAGGAAACTGCCGACCAATAGCCCCAGCACACCCGCCAGCGCGGTGTCGAACCCTTGCGACACCAGCATCAGACGACCTGGCCGAGCTTGAAGATAGGCAGGTACATCGACACCACGATGCCACCGATGATGACGCCGAGGAACACGATGATGATGGGTTCCATCAGGCTGGAAAGACCGGCGACCATGTCGTCGACTTCCGATTCATAGAAGTCGGCGGCCTTGCCGAGCATGTGGTCGATTGACCCCGACTCCTCGCCGATGGCGGTCATCTGGATCACCATCGACGGGAACAGGTTGACGTTGGTCATGGCGGTCGTCAGGCTGGTGCCGGTCGAGACTTCCTGCTGGATCTTGGCGGTGGCATCGCCGTACACCGAGTTGCCCGAGGCACCGCCCACGGAGTCGAGGGCCTCGACCAGCGGCACGCCGGCTGCGAACATGGTGGCGAGCGTACGGGTCCAGCGCGCCACGCAGGATTTCTCGATCAGCGTGCCGAAGATGGGGAGGCGCAGCAGCAGGCGGTCCATGACCTTCTGGACGCGCTCGTTGCGTTTCCAGGCTTGCAGGAAGAAGTAGATGCCGCCACCGATCACGCCGAAGATCAGCCACCAATAGGAAACAAAAAACTCGCTGATCGCCATCACGATCAGCGTCGGCGCGGGCAGGTCAGCGCCGAAGGAGGAGAACACCTGCTTGAACGCTGGGATCACGAAGATCATGATGATCGCCACCACCACGAAGGCCACGACGACCACCGAGGTCGGGTACATCAATGCCGACTTGATCTTCGACTTGATCGCCTCGGTCTTCTCCATGTAGGTGGCCAGGCGGTCGAGCAGATCTTCCAGAATACCGGCCGCCTCGCCGGCTTCCACCAGGTTGCAGTAGAGGTTGTCGAAGTACTTCGGAAACTTGCGAAAGGCGGCCGACAGCGAGGTGCCGGTTTCGACGTCGCTGCGGATGTCGTTCAGCAGCTTGGCGACACTTGCGTTCGCGTTGCCGCGGCCGACGATGTCGAAGGACTGCAGCAGCGGCACGCCGGCTTTCATCATGGTCGCGAGCTGGCGCGTGAAGATGGCGATGTCCTTGGGCTTGATCGCCTTGCCCGAGCGCATGCGGCGCTTCTTGATCTTGGACGCCAGCACGCCCTGGCGGCGCAGTGCCGCCTGCACCTGGTTCTCGCCGGCGGCGCGAAGCTCGCCGCGCACCAGCTTGCCGTTGCGGTCCTTGCCTTCCCATTCGAAGACGAATTCCTTGTGTGTGACCTGCGAGCGGGAGGGTGCCACTGTTGCCATTCGATCTCCGGTTCAGTGTGTTCGTTATAGGTTGGTGCAGGCCACGACTTCTTCGAGCGAAGTGAGGCCCTGCATGACTTTGCGAAGGCCGGATTGGCGCAGCGAGCGCACGCCTTCGGCTTCGGATTGGTTCGCGATGTCCAGTGCGCTGCCGTCGCGCAGGATGATTTCCTGGATGGCTTCCGTGATCGGCATCACCTGGTAGATGCCGACCCGGCCCTTGTAGCCGCCGCTGCAGGCGGCGCAGCCGACCGGGCGGTATGGCTTCCAGGTGCCGTTGATGTCTGCCTCGTTGAAACCGGCCTCGAGCAGGGCTTCGCGCGGAATATCGATTGGCGCGCGGCACAGCATGCACAGTCGGCGCGCAAGGCGTTGGGCGGTGATCAGGATCACGCTCGATGCGATGTTGAACGGCGCGATGCCCATGTTGCGCATGCGCGTGAGCGTGGTCGGGGCGTCGTTGGTGTGCAGCGTCGACAGCACCAGGTGGCCGGTCTGCGCGGCCTTGATCGAGATGTCGGCGGTTTCGAGGTCGCGGATTTCACCGACCATGATGATGTCGGGATCCTGCCGCAGGAAGGCGCGCAGCGCGGCAGCGAAGGTCAGGCCGGCCTTCTCGTTGACGTTCACCTGGTTGACGCCGGGCAGGTTGATTTCCGACGGGTCTTCCGCCGTCGCGATGTTCACGCCCGGCTGGTTGAGCAGGTTCAGGCAGGTATAGAGCGACACGGTCTTGCCCGAGCCCGTGGGACCGGTCACCAGCACCATGCCGTAGGGGCGGCCGATGGCGTGGAGGAGCCGCTCCTTTTCGTCGGCGTCGTAGCCCAGGGCATCGATGCCCATGCGCGCGCTGCTCGGGTCCAGGATACGCACGACGATCTTCTCGCCGAACAGCGTGGGCAGCGTGCTCACGCGGAAGTCGATCACGCGGTCGGGACCGATCTTGAGCTTCATGCGGCCGTCTTGCGGCACGCGCTTTTCCGAGATATCGAGCCGCGAAATGACCTTGATGCGCGAGGCCAGCTTGTCCTTGATGACTGTGGGCGGGGAGGCGATTTCGCGCAGCTCGCCGTCGACCCGAAAGCGCACCCGGTAGTGGTGCTCGTAGGGCTCGAAGTGAATGTCCGAAGCCCGCATGCTGACCGCGTCGAGCAGCATCTTGTGCAGGAAACGCACCACGGGTGCGTCTTCGACTTCGGCGATGGCTTGCTCGTTGGCATCGCCCGAGGTGTCGGCCGTGACATCGTCGAATTCGAACTCGGCCCCGACGATGCTGTTGATGGATTCAGCCGCGCTGACTGCGGCCGCCTCGATCATGCGCGAGAGCTTGTCGTACTCCGCGATGACCCAGTCCACGCCCATCTGCGACGCGAACTTGATCTTTTCTGCGGCCTGCTGGTCCGAGGGGTCGGCCGTGGCGACGATCAGGCGGTTGTTGCGTTTGCTGAGAACGACGATGCGGTACGCATGGCAGAGCTTCGGATCGAGCAGGTCCTTGGGCAGGCGCTGGTGATCGATGGCATCGAGGTCGAGCAGTGGGGCGCCGAAAGCGCTCGACAGGGTGTGGGCGAGGTCTGCAGCAGAGACGGCGCCGGTGCCGGTCAGCTCGGCGATGAAGCTGGTGCGGCCGCTCAGCGACTTCTGATAGATCTCTTCGGCTGATTTCGCTGCAAGCTTGCCGGCGGACACCAAGGCGCGCGCCAAGCCGGGAAGGGCGATCTGCGTAGTTTCTTTAACGGGAATTTCGGCAGCGGCCATTCAGCGAATGCAAAAGATGTGAAAAAGTGCTTCACGATCATCGCTGAACACGCCTGTGCTGTAAATCGTTACACAGCAACAGGAGCTGACATTAACTGGACCAGTCGAGAAAAACTGGTCGGGGTGAGAGGATTCGAACCTCCGGCCTCTACGTCCCGAACGTAGCGCTCTACCAGGCTAAGCTACACCCCGATTGGTTGCAAGAAAAAGAACTCGTCCTAGATGCCAACTCTGTGGAGGTGTTTCAGGCACGTCGCTCAAGCAACTGAGCCGCTAATTGTAGCAAACCTGAAGCGTGCAAATTCGACGGAAGGTCGCGCAATGCATGAATCGCACGCTCGGCCTCTGCGGCTGCGGCTGCGCGCGAGGCTTCCAGGGCACCGGTTTCGCGAACGATCTCGACGATTTTCCCCAGCTGCGCGGTGTCGCCGGCCTCGATGGCAGCGCGCACCAGGGCGCTCTGCTCGGGGGTACCGCGTTGCATGGCGAAGATCAGCGGCAAGGTGGTCTTGCCTTCGCGCAGATCGTCGCCGACGTTCTTCCCGGTTTCCTGGGCGTCGCCCGCGTAGTCGAGCACATCGTCGATCACCTGGAAGGCGGTGCCCAGCGCTTGTCCGTAAGTGGCGCAGGCTTCTTCAATTTCGGGCGTGGTGCCGGCCAGCACGGCCGCCAACCGGGTGCTCGCCTCGAAGAGCTTGGCGGTCTTGGAGCGGATCACGCGCAGGTACGCCGCTTCGTCCAGCGAGGCGTTGTGCATGTTCATCAGCTGCAGCACTTCGCCTTCCGCGATCACGTTGGTCGCTTCGGCGAGGATCTGCATGATGCGCATGTTGTTTGCATCCAACATCATCTGGAAGGCGCGCGAGTACAGGAAGTCGCCCACCAGCACGCTGGCGGGGTTGCCGAAAGATTCGTTGGCGGTGGCGCGACCACGCCGCAAGGTCGATTCGTCGACCACGTCGTCATGCAAAAGGGTGGCGGTATGGATGAACTCCACCACGGCCGCCAGATTGAAGCGTTGGTCGCCGGTGTAGCCGAGTGCGCCTGCCATGAGCAGCAGCAGTGCCGGCCGCAGCCGCTTGCCGCCCGCCGAGATGATGTATTGCGAAACCTGGCTGACCAGCGGGACGCCGGTATTGAGGCGTTGGGCGATCACACGGTCGACTTCGACCATGTCGCCGGCTATCAGGTCCAGCACGGTGGCGGTGGGGGAGGTGTCGGCGGCGGGAACTGGCAAGGCGAAGGCGCGGGGCGCTGCGAAGATGAGGGCGGCCCTGGAGGCCGGAACGCCGGAATTATAGGGAGCCGTGCACGAATCCCGGGTGTGTCTCAGCGTCGGGGTGGTGAGCGATCGCAAACCGCGCTATAATCTTGGGCTCTGCGGAATTCGCTGCGGGGACTCATTTCTAAGAGGTTTACATGTACGCGGTCATAAAAACCGGCGGCAAGCAATATCGCGTTGCTTCCGGCGAAAAAATTAAAGTAGAACAGATTGCTGCGGACGTAGGCCAGGAAATCGTGATCGACCAGGTTCTGGCTGTCGGAAACGGCGCTGAAATCAAGGTTGGCACGCCCCTGGTGTCCGGCGCAACGGTGACAGTCACGGTACTGTCGCACGGCAAGCACGACAAGGTCGGCATCTTCAAGATGCGCCGTCGCAAGCACTATCAAAAACGTCAAGGCCATCGCCAGCAGTTCACCGAACTGCAAATCGGCGCGATCGCCGGCTAAGGAGCACATTCCATGGCACAGAAAAAAGGCGGCGGCTCAACGCGAAACGGGCGCGATTCCAAGCCCAAGATGCTCGGCGTGAAGGCCTTCGGCGGCGAACTGATCAGCGCAGGCTCGATCATCGTGCGCCAGCGCGGCACCCAGTTCCACCCCGGCGTCAATGTCGGCGTGGGCAAGGACCACACGCTCTTCGCCCTGGTCGACGGCCACGTGTCGTTCGGTCACAAGGGTGCGCTGAACAAGCACATGGTCAACGTGACGCCCGCGGCCTAAGCCCCGCCAGTCACTTCGATCTTTCCGAGGCCCCGCATTGCCGGGGCTTCTTCATTTGTAAACTGGACATCCCATGAAGTTCGTCGACGAAGCCTTCATCGACATCGCCGCGGGCGATGGCGGCAACGGCTGCGTGTCGTTCCGTCATGAGAAGTACAAAGAGTTCGGCGGCCCCAACGGCGGCGACGGCGGCCGTGGCGGCCACGTGTTCGCGGTGGCCGACTCGAATCTCAACACCCTGGTCGATTTCCGCTACTCGCGCCGGCACGAAGCCAGGCGCGGCGAGCACGGCATGGGCTCCGACATGTTCGGCGCCGCGGGCGACGACATCGTGCTCAGGATGCCGGTCGGCACGATCATCACCGACGCCGAAACCGGCGAGGTTCTGTACGAGATGCTGACGGAAGGTGAGGTCGTCACGATCGCCAAGGGCGGTGACGGCGGTTTCGGCAACATGCGCTTCAAGAGCGCGATCAACCGTGCGCCGCGCCAGAAGACGCCCGGCTGGCCCGGTGAGAAGAAGAGCCTCAAGCTCGAGCTCAAGGTGCTGGCCGATGTGGGGCTGCTGGGCATGCCCAACGCGGGCAAGTCGACCCTGATCAGCGCCATCTCGAATGCCCGTCCCCGTATCGCGGACTACCCCTTCACCACACTGCACCCCAACCTGGGTGTGGTGCGCGTCGGTCCGGAGCAAAGCTTCGTGGTCGCCGACCTGCCCGGCCTGATCGAAGGTGCGTCCGAAGGCGCCGGCCTCGGTCACCTGTTCCTGCGGCACTTGCAGCGCACGCGCCTGCTGCTGCACGTGGTCGACATGGCGCCGTTCGACGATGCTGTTGACCCGGTCGCTCAGGCCAAGGCCATCGTGGGCGAGCTGAAGAAGTACGATGCCGCGCTCTACGACAAGCCGCGCTGGCTGGTGCTGAACAAGCTCGACATGGTGCCTGGCGACGAGCGCGCGGCACTGGTCAAGGACTTCGTCAAGCGCCTGCGCTTCAAGGGCCCGGTCTTCGAGATCTCGGCGCTCACGCGTGAGGGTTGCGAGCACCTGATCAAGGCTGTGTACCAGCAGGTCAAGGCGCAGCAGGTGGCCGAGCACGAAACCGTCGTGGTCGATCCGCGCTTCGTTCCGCTGCCGCCCGAAGGAAACTGAGGGCGTTGCGGCGCCTTCGGTGCTGCAAAATGGATAGCAAGCAGCGCAGGCTGCATCCCTGAAACACGCCTTCTTCCTTCATGACCTCGAATTCCGGTTCCACTGCCTTGCGGGATGCCCGCCGTATCGTCGTCAAGGTGGGCTCCAGCCTCGTGACCAACGAGGGGCGCGGCCTCGATGAAGCCGCCATCGGCGAGTGGTGCCGGCAGCTGGCGCAGCTGGTGCGCGACGGGCGCGAGGTGGTCATGGTGTCGAGCGGCGCCATCGCCGAAGGCATGAAGCGCCTGGGCTGGAAGACCCGGCCGCACGAGATCCACGAACTGCAGGCCGCAGCGGCCGTCGGGCAGATGGGCCTGGCCCAGATGTACGAGACCAAGCTGCGTGAGAACCAGATCGGCAGCGCGCAAGTGCTTCTCACGCACGCCGACTTGGCTGACCGCGAACGCTACCTGAACGCGCGCTCGACCTTGGTCACGCTGCTGCGCTTGGGCGTGGTGCCGGTGATCAACGAAAACGACACCGTGGTCAACGACGAGATCAAGTTCGGCGACAACGACACGCTCGGCGCGCTGGTTGCCAACCTGGTCGAGGCCGATGCGCTGATCATCCTGACCGACCAGAAGGGCCTGTACACGGCCGACCCACGCAAGGACCCCGACGCCAGGTTTGTGCACGAAGCTGCCGCAGGCGACCCGGCGCTCGAAGCCATGGCCGGCGGTGCCGGCTCGAGCATCGGGCGGGGCGGCATGATCACCAAGATCCTCGCGGCCAAGCGCGCGGCGGGCTCCGGCGCCTCGACCGTCATTGCCTGGGGCCGCGAGGCCGACGCGCTGCTGCGGCTCACGCGCGGCGAATCCATCGGCACGCTGCTGGTGGCGCAGACCGCCAAGCACCAGGCGCGCAAGCGCTGGATGGCCGATCACCTGCAACTGCGCGGTGCCGTCATCGTCGATGCCGGCGCGGCCGCGAAGGTGCGCGGCGAAGGCAAGAGCCTGCTGCCGATCGGCATGACGGGTGTGTCGGGTGAGTTTTCGCGCGGCGACGTGATCGCGGTACGCGACGTCGACGGCGTCGAGCTGGCCCGCGGTCTGGCCAACTATTCGAGCATGGAGGCCCGGCTGCTGTGCCGCAAGCCGTCAGCCGAATTCGAACGGCTGCTGGGCTACGCGGCCGAGCCGGAGATGGTGCACCGCGACAACATGGTGCTGATGCCGGGTTGATCGCCAAGGCGGGGCGCCATGCCCCGCCGTCGGTTCACGGCAGTTCGCGCAGCGGATTGCGGATGTTCTGAACCATTTCGTTGACCGAGCTGCGCGGCGCGTTGCCGCGGCACAGGCCTTGGGATGCCAGCGCCGGCACGTAGCTGGAGTTCATGTCCTTCACGCGCTTCCACTCGGGCGACTTGGTTTCCTGCCAGGCGCCGTTGTTGTAGCGGGCATAGCTCTTCATCTCTGCCGTCGAGCAGCGCACACCTTCGTAGAACGCATTGACGGCGCCTCCGGCCCGGTTCTGTGCCACCACCACGTAACGCACGATGCCATCCTTCGTGATGGCGATCGTGTTCGGGTCGACGCCGAACTTCAGCGTCATGTAGGGCGGCATCGTGATCGGCAGCAGACGGCTTTCGCTGAAGGCGGGCGGCGGCGGCACCGCGGTTTCTTCCCACTCCTTGTCCTGCTCCGTGCTCTTGGGCGCGGGTGGCATGCCGGCCTGGGCCCAGTCGGGGTTGTCGGTGTCGTAGCCGCGAGAGGCGCAGGCAGCCAGCAGGCTGACGCAGGCGATGACGAGCGCACGCTCAGCGTGGCGTCGGGAAAGAAGAAGGCGCGCTGTTCTTGGGAGGAGGTTCATCGCTCGCAGAAGGAAGGTCGGGATGCGGATCGAAGCTGCCGCCGGGCGGCAGGTCGAGGCCCGCAGGTGCTCCATGGTCCAGCGTGTGGCGCTCGAATTCTCGGGCGCGCACGTTGCTGCGCAGGAAGCGGTTGCGGAAATCCTGCCGGGGCAGGTAGCGAGCAAGCTCGGTAAGCGCCATCTCGTAGACGCCGCGCTTGAACTCGACGACCACGTCGAGCGGGACCCAGTAGTCATGCCAGCGCCAAGCGTCGAATTCGGGATGGTCGGTGGCACGCAGGTTGAGATCCCAGTCGTGGCCGACAAGTTGCAGCAGATACCAGATCTGCTTCTGGCCTTTGTAGTGGCCCCGTGCGTCACGGCGGATGAACCGATCCGGCACCTCGTAGCGCAACCAGTCGCGGGTACGGGCCACGATGCGCACATGCTCCGGATGGAGCCCGACTTCCTCGTGCAGTTCCCGGAACATGGCTTGCTCGGGACTTTCGCCACGGTCGATGCCGCCTTGCGGAAACTGCCAGGAATGCGTGCGTATGCGCTTGCCCCAGAAAACCTGGTTTCTCTGGTTGAGCAGGATGATGCCGACGTTGGGCCTGAAGCCGTCCCGGTCGAGCATAATCAAACCCCAATTTTTGAACTGAGTCGATTATGCATGCCGGGTTGCCCTCGGCAAGCGACCGGTTCCGGGCTCTCAGGGTCTATCCGGGGTGCCTGTCTCCCTCCTCACTTCGAACCCACCTGCGCGATCCCGATGAAAGCTTCCCGATTTTTTGTTTCCACCCTGAAGGAAGCGCCCGCTGACGCCGAGGTCGCGAGCCATCGGCTCATGATGCGCGCCGGCATGATCAAGAAGCTCGGCACGGGCATCTACACGTACATGCCCATGGGCCTGCGCGTGATCCGCAAGGTCGAGGCCATCGTGCGCGAGGAAATGAACCGCGCCGGCGCCGTCGAGCTCGCGATGCCGGTGGTGCAGCCGGCCGAGTTCTGGCAGGAGACCGGTCGCTTCGACAAGATGGGCCCCGAGCTGCTGCGCATCAAGGACCGCCACGACCGCGACTTCGTGATCCAGCCGACCAGCGAAGAGGTGGTGACCGACATCGCGCGCCAGGAAATCCGCAGCTACAAGCAGCTGCCGAAGAATTTCTACCAGATCCAGACCAAGTTCCGTGACGAGCGCCGTCCGCGCTTCGGCCTGATGCGCGGGCGCGAGTTCATCATGAAGGACGCCTACAGCTTCGACCGCGACCTCGACGCGGCCAAGGCCAGCTACCAAATCATGGCGCAGGCCTACCGCAACATCTTCGACCGCTTCGGCCTGCGCTACCGCGCCGTCGCGGCCGACAGCGGCGCCATCGGCGGCGACCTGAGCGAAGAGTTCCAGGTGATCGCCGCCACCGGCGAAGACGCCATCGTCTACTGCCCCGACAGCACCTACGCGGCCAACATGGAAAAGGCCGAGGCGCTTGCCCCGGCCGGCCCGCGTCCCGCCGCCGCCAACGCGCTCGAGAAGACGCCCACGCCCGGCAAGAGCACCTGCGCCGACGTGGCCGAGTTGCTCGGCGTGCCGCTGGCGACCACGGTCAAATCGCTGGTGCTGGCCACCGACGTCCTCGACGCGACCGGCAACATCAAGGGCGTACAGGTCTGGCTGCTGCTGCTGCGCGGCGACCACGACATGAACGAGATCAAGGTCAGCAAGCTGCCGGGCCTCGACAAGGGCTTCCGCTTTGCCACCACCGCCGAGATCGACGAGCACTTCGGCTGCAAGCCGGGCTACCTCGGCCCGCTGAACCTCAAGAAGCCCGTCAAGCTCGTGGCCGACCGCGAGGCCGCCGTGCTGGCCGACTGGATCACCGGCGCCAACGAGGTCGATTTCCACATGACCGGCGTCAACTGGGGCCGCGACCTGCCCGAGCCCGACCTGGTGGCCGACCTGCGCAACGTGGTCGCCGGCGACGCCTCGCCCGACGGCAAGGGCGTGCTGGCCATCGAGCGCGGCATCGAAGTGGGCCACGTCTTCGTGCTCGGCACCAAGTACAGCAAGGACATGAACGCCACCTACCTCGACGAAGGCGGCAAGCCGCAGTTCCTCGAGATGGGTTGCTACGGCATCGGCATCACGCGCCTGCCGGCCGCTGCCATCGAACAGAACCACGACGAGCGCGGCATCATCTGGCCCGACGCGCTGGCGCCGTTCACCGTGGTGGTCTGCCCGATCGGCATGGACCGCAGTCCCGAGGTCAAGGTCGCGGCCGAAGCGCTCTACGAAGCGCTGCTGGCCAAGGGCGTCGACGTGCTGCTCGACGACCGCGGCGAGCGCCCCGGCGCGATGTTTGCCGACTGGGAACTGATCGGCGTGCCGCACCGCGTGGTCATCTCCGACCGCGGCCTCAAGGAAGGCCAGCTCGAGTACCAGGGCCGGCGCGACGCCGCGGCCACCAAGGTGCCTGCGGCCGGCATCGCCGACTTCATCGCCGGCAAGCTCGCGGCATGAGCGTGGCAGGGGGCCTTTCGCGACGCAGCTGCCTGTTAGGTGTGGGCAGCGTTGCGGCAGGCGCCCTGACGGCTCTGTCGCTGCCGCAAACGGCCTGGGCCGGTGCGCAGATCGAAGAGCCGCTGATCGACTCGGTGCGCACCGCGCTGAGTTCGGCTGTCCACAACAAGGCGCCGCCGGTGCCGCAGTTTGCCGACACCGAGGCTCGCCTTGCGTACCTGCGGTGGCTCGGCGAGATGAGCGAGCGCCTGCGCAAGAAAGTGGCCGACGCGTCCACGCGCATCGAGTTCCTGCAAACCGTCTGGTACGAGGCCAAGCGCTCGGGGCTCGACGTGAGCCTGGTGCTGGGTCTGGTCCAGGTCGAGAGCAACTTCCGCAAGTTTGCGGTGTCGAGCGCCGGTGCGCGCGGTTACATGCAGGTGATGCCGTTCTGGACCCGCGTGATCGGCGACAGCGACTCCGCCAAGCTGTTCCACATGCAGACCAACCTGCGCTTCGGCTGCGTGATCCTGCGCCACTACCTCGACCGCGAGAAGGGCGATCTGTTCATGACGCTGGGCCGCTACAACGGCAGCCGCGGCCGGGCGCCGTACCCGAACGCCGTGTTCGCGAACCAGCGACTCTGGGCGTACGTCGACAAGGACCGCGAGCGCGACCGCTCGGCGGCCTGAGCGCAATCGCTCAGTCGGCGACCACGGCCTTGGCAGTGGTCGAGCCCCTGGTGACCATCACCTGGTCGATGCGGTAGCTGTCGACGTCCATCACCTCGAAGGTGTAGCCGCCCCAGGTCACGCTGTCCGTGCGCTTGGGCACGCGGCGCAGCATCACCATGAGGAAGCCCGCGAGCGTTTCGTACTCCTCGGCGTGCGGCAACTCGTCGATGTGCAGTGCGCGCTGCACGTCCTGGATGGGCGTGATGCCGTCGATCAGCCACGAGTTCTCGTCGCGCTTCACGATTTGCTCTTCTTCGGGCGTCGAGGTCGACACCAGGTCGCCCATCACCGTGCTCATCACGTCGTTGAGTGTGATCACGCCGACCACCAGGCTGTACTCGTTGACGATGATCGCGAAGTCTTCGCGCGCCTGCTGGAACTGCTCGAGCACCTCGGTGAGCGAGAGCCGGTCGGGAATCACCAGCGCCTTGTGCAGCGTCAGGCCCTGGTCGAAGGCCAGTGGCTGGCCGCTCAGCACGCGCTGGAACATGTCCTTGGCGTCGACATAACCGAGCACATGGTCGATGTCGCCGTCGCACACCGGGTAGGCCGAGAACGGCTCGGCGACGATGCGTGCGCGCAGCACCGACTCGGGGTCGTCGTGCAAAAACCAGGCGATGCTGTCGCGTGCGGTCATCACGCTGCTGACGAGCCGCGTTTCCAGCTCGAACACATTGGCAATCACCTGCTGCTCGCGCACCGCCAGCACGCCGGCCCGCGCGCCGGCCTCGGTCATGGCAAGGATGTCGGCCGAGGTGATCTTGTCGTCGCGCGCCATAGGCATGCCGAGCAGCTTGAAGAGCAGGTCGGTGCACCGCGTGAAGAACCACACCAGCGGCTTGAAGGTGGTGATCAGCAACTGCATGGGTCCGACCAGGCGCACCGCCAGCTGCTCGGGGTTGCTCATGCCGAGCCGCTTGGGGAACAGGTCGGCGAACACCAGGAACACCGCGATCACGATCACGAACGAGCAGAGAAAGGCGATGTTGGCCGCGACCTCCACGCTCAGCCAGTTTTCGAAGAAGCGCGCGAAGTACGGGCTCAGCGAGCCTTCGCCGACCACGCCGCCGAGGATCGCCACGGCGTTCAGGCCGATCTGCACCACGGTGAAGTAGTGGCCCGGCTGCTCCTGCACGCGCAGCACCTTTTCCGCGCGCGGGTCGCCCTCGTCGGCCATCTGGCGCAAACGCAGGCGGCGCGAGGCGGCCAGGCAGATTTCGGCGAGGGAGAAGAAGGCGCTCATCGCGATCAGCAGCGCGATGATGAGCAGGCTTTGGGTGAGAGTCATGGCGGCACGTTGTAGACCGCCATGGTGCCATGACTGGCACCGGGTTCGGGCGCGCGCGGGGCGCGGCGCCCGTCAAACAGGGAGCGCAGGGCTCAGGCGGACGCGCCGCCGCCGATCACCTGCTGCAGCTCGCCCGACTCGTACATCTCCATCATGATGTCCGAGCCGCCCACGAATTCGCCCTTCACGTAGAGCTGGGGGATGGTGGGCCAGTTGCTGTATTCCTTGATGCCCTGGCGGATGCCGTCGTCTTCGAGCACGTTGACGGTCTTCAGCGCCTTGGTGTCGACACCCACGGCCTTGAGGATCTGGATGGCGCGGCCCGAGAAACCGCACATCGGGAAGCTGGCGTTGCCCTTCATGAAGAGCACGAGTTCGTTGGATTTGACGAGGTCGTCGATGCGTTGTTGAGCGTCGGACATGGGGACTCCTGAAGAAAAGTGGGCTGGGGGGATTATTTCACCGTGCGCCAAACGCCGCCGGAGCAGCGCGCGATGCCGGCAAGATCGTCGCGGCTTTGCACTTCGGCGAAGCCGCGTTCGGCCAGCAGCTGGCGCACCGCCGCGGCCTGGTCGTGGCCGTGCTCCAGCAGCAGCCAGCCGCCGTCGGCCAGGTGGGTGGGCGCGTCGCGCATGATCTGGCGGATGTCGTCGAGGCCGTCGGCGCCCGCGACCAGCGCGCGGGTCGGCTCATGACGCAGCGCGGGCAGGTGCGGGTCGCCGGCGGCGATGTACGGCGGGTTGCTGGCGATGACCGCGTAGCCATCGGCGG
Source organism: Variovorax sp. 54 (assembly GCF_002754375.1). Classification (NCBI taxonomy): domain Bacteria; kingdom Pseudomonadati; phylum Pseudomonadota; class Betaproteobacteria; order Burkholderiales; family Comamonadaceae; genus Variovorax; species Variovorax sp. 54. Next base: position 1,952,839 of record NZ_PEFF01000001.1, on the reverse strand, counting down.
CGCCGTCGAGCCAGCTCGATTCGGTGAAACGCACCGGCAGGCCCAGGCGCTGCGCGTTGGCCCGGGCCACCGCGAGCGCGTCGGCGCTGGCATCGACCGCGTCGACCTGCGCATCCGGGCGCGCATGCTGCAGCGCCAGCGCGATCGCGCCGCTGCCCGTGCCGAGGTCGAGCACGCGCGGGGACGGGCGGGCATCGAGGCAGGCGAGGGCCCACTCGACCAGCGTTTCGGTGTCGGGGCGCGGCACCAGCACGCGGGCGTCGACCTGCAGCTGCAGGCCGTGGAATTCTTTCTCGCCCAGCAGGTAGGCGACCGGCTCGCCCGCCGTGCGGCGCGACAGCTGGCGCGCGAACGCGGGCCAGGCCTCGCCGGGAAACGGGTCGGTGTCGTGCGCGAGCAGCCAGGCGCGGTCGTTCACGGGGCGGCCCAGCGCGTGCAGCAGCAGCAACTGGGCGTCGAGGCGGTCGACGCCCAGCGCGACGGCCGCGGCCAGCGCCTGCGCCACGGTGGACGGTGCGGTGGTGTCGGTCATCACGCGGGCAGGCTCGATTCCAGCTCGGCCAGCTGCTCGGCCTCGCGCGCGGCGCGCAGTGCTTCGAGCACATCGCCCAGGTCGCCTTCCATGATGGCGAGCAGCTTGTAGAGCGTCAGGTTGATGCGGTGGTCGGTGAGCCGGCCCTGCGGGAAGTTGTAGGTGCGGATGCGGTCCGAGCGGTCGCCGCTGCCGATCAGGCCCTTGCGCATCGCCGCGTCCTTGGCCGCACGTTCGCTGCGGTCCTTCTCCTGGATGCGTGCCGACAGCACCTGCAGCGCCTTGGCCTTGTTGCGGTGCTGGCTGCGGTCGTCCTGGCACTCGGCCACGATGCCGGTCGGGATGTGCGTGATGCGCACGGCCGAGTCGGTCTTGTTGATGTGCTGGCCGCCGGCGCCGCTCGCGCGGTAGGTGTCGATGCGCAGGTCGGCCGGGTTGATCTGCACCGCCACGGTCTCGTCGGGCTCGGCCAGCACGGCGACGGTGCAGGCGCTGGTGTGGATGCGGCCCTGCGTCTCGGTGGCTGGCACGCGTTGCACGCGGTGGCCGCCCGATTCGAAGCGCAGCTTGCCGAACACCTCGTCGCCGACGATGCGGATCACCACTTCCTTGTAGCCGCCGAGCTCGCTCGCGCTTTCGCTCACGATCTCGCAGCGCAGGCCGGCGCGCTCGCAGTAGCGCGTGTACATGCGCAGCAGATCGCCTGCGAAGAGGGCCGATTCGTCGCCGCCCGTGCCGGCACGGATTTCCATGAAGGCGTTGCGCGCGTCGTCCGGGTCCTTGGGCAGCAGCAGGCGCTGCAGCTCGTCTTCGAGCTGCACCAGCTCGGCCTCGGCACCGGCGATTTCTTCCGTGGCCATCTCGGCCATGTCGGGGTCGTCGAGCATTTCTTTCGCACCCGCGATGTCGGCTTCGCGCTGCTTGAAGCGCTCGTAGCGGCCGGCGATCTGCGTGACCTCGGCGTGCTCGCGCGAGATGGTGCGGTACTGCGCCATGTCGCTCATGATGTCTTCGCGCGAGAGCAGGAAGTCGAGCTCGCCCAGGCGTTGGACATAACGTTCGAGTTGGTGGCGCAGAAAGGATTTCACGACGGAAGGGGCCCGAAAAATGGGAGGGAGGAACGCCGCAGTGCAGCGGCAGGGCGCATGAATGAAGACCGCGGCCCGCGCGGCGGGCCATTTGCGAGCGTCGTCGCTAACGCTCTTTGCGCAGGAACAGGCGCGAGAGCGTCTGCGCCGTCTGTTCGCGCGAGGCGGCATCGCCCGCATGCAGCTCGGCCATCGCGCCGTGCATCATCTTCTGCGTGAGCCCGCGCGACATGGCTTCGAGCACGGCCTCGACCGATTCGCCCTTGGCGAGCAGCTTGCGCGCGCGGGCCATTTCGGTGGCGCGCCATTCGTCGGCCTGCGCGTTCAGCTGCTGGATCAGCGGCACGGTGCCGCGCTGGCCCAGCCAGTGCATGAAGCTCTGCACGCCGGCGTCGATGATGACTTCGGCCTGCGCCACGGCGGCCTGGCGGTTGGCCTGGCCCTGTTGCACGACCTGGGCGAGGTCGTCCACGGTGTACAGGTAGATGTCTTCGAGCGCCTTCACTTCGGGCTCGATGTCGCGCGGCACGGCCAGGTCGACCATGAACATCGGGCGGTGCTTGCGGGTCTTGAGCGCGCGCTCCACGGCGCCCAGGCCGATGATCGGCAGCGTGCTCGCGGTGCAGCTGATGACGATGTCGAACTCGGCCAGCCGTGCCGGCAGGTCGGCCAGCCGCATGGCTTCGCCGCCGAAGCGCGAGGCGAGCTTTTCGCCGCGCTCCAGCGTGCGGTTGGCGATGGCGATGGCCTTGGGCTCCTTGGCCGCGAAGTGCGTGGCCGCGAGGTCGATCATTTCGCCCGCGCCGACGAACAGCACGCGCGTGGTGCGCAGGTCTTCGAACAGCTGGCCGGCCAGGCGCACGGCGGCGGCGGCCATGCTGATCGAGTGGGCACCGATTTCGGTGGCGGTGCGCACTTCTTTGGCGACCGCGAACGAGCGCTGGAACAGCTGGTTGAGCGTGCTGCCGAGCGCGCCGGCGGTTTCGGCCGCGCGCACGGCGTCTTTCATCTGGCCGAGGATCTGGGCTTCGCCGAGCACCATGGAGTCGAGCCCGCTGGCCACGCGGAAGGCATGGCGTGCGGCTTCGTCGTCGTGCAGGGTGTAGGCATGCGAGCGCAGCAGGGCGGGGGCCACGCCGCCGCTCTGGGCCAGCCAGCCGAAGGTGTGGTCGAGCGCGATGTGCTCGGAGGCGCAATAGATCTCGGTGCGGTTGCAGGTCGAGATGATCGCGGCCTCGACCTGCGGGTGGCTGCTGCTGCCGAAAGAACTGCGCAGGCTGTGCAGCGTCGGGGCGATCTGGTCGAGCGCGAACGCGAAACGACCGCGCAGATCGAGCGGCGCGGTCGTGTGGTTCAAGCCGAGAGCCCAGACTGACATTCCATGATTATAAAATCAGCAGCCGGGCGAGGTTTGCCGAGGGGCAAATGGCTTTCCCTATGACAGCCATATGCGCCGCCACATGGCCTTCGTGCTCACTCACGGCCCTTCATGGACTTGCTGGACCTCTTCAATCACCTGCTTAATTTTGCGGCACCTGCGGCTTTCATTGCCGGGGTGCTCGTGGTCGTGGGCCGCTTTCTCGGGGGCCCGCGCACCGGCGTTCCGCGCGGGTGGATGCAATGGGCGATCACCTTCGGGGCCGGCCTGCTGACTTCGCTGGCCGGCCTGATCGTCACGGGCCGCGACGGCTCGATGACCACTTATGCCGCGCTGGCGGCGGTCTGCGGCACCGTGCAGTGGTTGGTGATGCGCGGCTGGGGCCGCTGAGCCGGCGTTAATCGAGCCGGCGGGCCATGTAGATCGACAGCCCGGGGTAGGTTGCCAGCCGGGCCTGCTGCTCGTCGCCGGCCGGCGCCGTGGCCGCATACCCCTGGCGCTCCCAGAACCCGACCGAGGCCTGCACCGACACCAGCGTCGAATGCCGCCAGCCCGCCCGCAGTGCGTGGGCCCAGGCGTGGCGCACGAGGCGCGGCCCCAGGCCCAGCCCCGAGGCCTCGGGGTGCACGGCCAGGTCGTGCAGGTACAGCGCGTCGGCGTCGGGCGCCACCTCGAAGTCGCCGTGCAACGGCGTGAGCTTGCCGCGCTGCGAGGGGTACGCCGCCAGGTAGGCCCGCACGGCGCCGCCGTGCTCGGCCACCCAGCCGGTGCGCGGCGAGGCGGCCAGCCGCCGCGCGATGAGCACGCCGTCCTCCACGAACCCCGCGCCGTAGCAGGCGAGCTGGACCGCCAGCACGGCGTCGAGATCGTCCGCGCGCATGTCGCGCACGAGCAGAGAAGGCGCTGCGTCCATCAGGCGAGCAGCAGCTTGTCGTCGTCCAGCTTCTCGCCGCGCGTCTGCTCGAACATGCGCAGCAGGTCGGGCACGTCCAGGCCCGAGCGCTGGTCGCCGGCCACGTCGAGGATCACCTGGCCTTCGTGCAGCATCACGGTGCGCGAACCGTAGTCCAGCGCCTGGCGCATGCTGTGCGTGACCATCATCGCGGTGAGCTGGCTGCCTTCGACGATCTTGGCGGTGAGTTCCAGCACGAAGGCCGCGGTCTTCGGGTCGAGCGCGGCCGTGTGCTCGTCGAGCAGCAGGATGCGCGAAGGCCGCAGCGACGCCATCAGCAGGCTCACGGCCTGGCGCTGGCCGCCCGAGAGCAGGCCGATGCGGTCGGCCAGCCGGTTTTCGAGGCCCAGCTTCAGGATCGACAGCTTCTCGCGGAACAGCTCGCGCAGGTTGCGATTCAGCGAGAAGCCGAAGCCCCTGCGCTCGCCGCGCTTCCACGCCAGCGCCATGTTTTCCTCGATGGTCAGCGCCTCGCAGGTGCCGGCCATCGGGTCCTGGAACACGCGGGCCACCATGCCCGAGCGCTGCCAGGCGTTCAGGCGGGTCACGTCCTTGCCGTCGATTTCGAGGCGGCCCTTGTCGACCATCAGGTCGCCGCTGATCGCGTTGAGAAAGGTCGACTTGCCCGCGCCGTTCGATCCGATCACGGTGACGAACTGGCCGGTCGGAATGTCCAGGCTCAGGCCGCGCAGCACGCGGTTTTCGATCGGCGTGCCCGGGTTGAACGTAATTTCGAGTTGTTGGGCGCGCAGCATCAGTTCTTCCCCTTGAAGAGTCCGCCCAGCTTGCGCTTGTAGGCGGGCACCAGCAGCGCGAAGGCCACGAGCACGGCGGTCACCAGGTTCAGGTCTTGCGCCTGCAGGCCCATGAAGTCGGTGTTGAGCGCCATCGCGATGAAGAAGCGATAGAGCAGCGCACCCAGCACGCAGGCCAGCGTGGTGATGACCATGCTGCGCGCGGGCAGCAGGGTCTCGCCGATGATCACGGCGGCCAGGCCGATCACGATCGTGCCCACGCCCATCGAGATGTCGGCCGTGCCCTGGCTCTGCGCGAACAGCGCACCGGCCAGCGCCACCAGCGCATTGGAGAGCGCCAGGCCCGCCATCGTGTGGAAGTCGGTCGAGATGCCCTGCGCACGCGCCATGCGCGCGTTGCCGCCGGTGGCGCGCATCGCCAGGCCGGCTTCGGAGGCGAAGAACATGTCGACGACGATCTTCGCGGCGATCACGATGATCAGCAGCAACAGCGGCTTGGCCCACTGCTCGGGCATGCCGCCGAAGCTGACCATGCTGAACACCGTGGGTTCGGTGATGAGCGCCACGTTGGGCTTGCCCATCACGCGCAGGTTGATGGAGTACAGCGCGATCATCACCAGGATGCTCGCGAGCAGCTGCATGATCTTCAGCTTGACGTTGAGCCAGGCCGTGAGCCAGCCTGCGGCGGCACCGGCCACGCAGGCCACGGCCGTGGCGGCGGCGGGGTTCCAGCCCGCGACGATGAGCGTCGCGGCCACGGCGGCGCCCAGCGGAAAGCTGCCGTCCACCGTGAGGTCGGGAAAGTTGATGATGCGAAACGACATGAAGACGCCCAGCGCGACCAGTCCGAAAATCAGACCGATCTCGATGGCGCCCAGCGAAGCAATGAGGGACATGGGGGCTTCCGGGGAGCGCAGTCGGCGGGCTGGCGCGCCCGGCCTGCGCCGGGAGCTAAAAGCCCGCCGGGGCGGCTTTTACTTGGTGCTGACGACCTTCGCCGACTTCAGCAGCGCGTCCGACAGGGTCACGCCCTGCAGCTTGGCCGCGCCGGGGTTCACCACCAGCTCGAAGTTGGTGCTGGTTTGCGAGGCGATGGTGCCGGGCTTCTCGCCCTTGAGGATGCGCACCACGATCTTGCCGGTCTGGCGGCCGATGTCGGTGTAGTTCAGGCCCAGTGCAGCCACGGCGCCGCGCTCGACGGTGGCGGTGTCGGCGGCCACCACGGGCAGCTTGGCCTGCTGGGCCACCTTCACGATGCCTTCGAAGGCCGAGACCACGTTGTTGTCGGTGGGCGTGTAGATCACGTCGGCCTTGCCGACCAGGCTCTGGGCGGCGGTGGGTACGTCGACCGTGCGCGCGGCGGCGGCTTCGACCACGGTCATGCCGGCGTCGGCGGCGGCCTTCTTCAGCGCGGTGACGATGGCCACCGAGTTGGCTTCGCCGGGGCTGTAGATCACGCCGATGCGCTTGGCGTTCGGCACGACCTTCTTGATCAGGTCGATGTGCTTTTCGAGCGGCGACAGGTCGGACACGCCGGTCACGTTGGTGCCCGAGGGCTCCCAGTTCTTCACCAGCTTGGCGGCCACCGGGTCGGTGATGGCCGAGTACACGACGGGAATCGTCTTGGTGGCGGCCACGGTCGCCTGCGCCGACGGCGTGGCGATGGCCACGATCACGTCGGGCGCATCGCCCACGTACTTGCGGGCGATCTGGGCGGCGGTGCCCACGTTGCCCTGTGCGCTCTGGTAGCTGAACTTGAGGTTCTTGCCCACCTCGTAGCCGGCGGCCTTCAGCTCTTCCTTCACGCCGTCGCGCACGGCGTCCAGGGCCGGGTGCTCGACGATGGCGGTCACGGCGACCGACTTGTCGGCGGCCAGCGCCGGTGCGGCGGCGAGCACGCCGAGGGCCAGGGCCACGGCGCTGAAGGGGGTGCGAAGCAAAGCGTTTTTCACGTAAGGGTCTCCGGGTGGGGAAAGGGGTGTGGGTGCGTTCGAAGCCGCCGGCAAAGCCTGGGAGGCGCCATTCAGCGGCCCGGATGGGTGCAACGCCATCCGGGCGCGTCGAAGTCTAGATCGTACTTTGCACAATTAAGGTGCATGAACCCCTCGGGCTTTCCCCGCTTTAAGAAACATAATTGCATCATTGAGGCATATGGAGAGACGAAATTGCAGATCATCGAACTCGACCGCACCGACCGGCGGATTCTGGACCACCTCCAGGCGCACGGCCGCGCGTCCAACCTGGACCTGGCCGAGGTGGCCCAGCTGTCGCCTGCGCAGTGCCTGCGACGCCACCGGCGGCTCGAAGAACTGGGGCTGATCAGCGGTTACGCCGCGCGGCTCAACGCGCGCCACATCGGGCTGGGCGTGATCGCCTTCATCCACGTCACGATGGCGCGCGGCCATGTCGACGAGCTGCCCAAGTTCCAGGACCTCATCGCCGACATGCGGCAGATCCTGGAGTGCTACTCGGTGACCGGCGACTTCGACTACGTGCTCAAGGTGGTCGCGCGCGACCTGGAGGCGCTGTCGCAGTTCCTCATGCACACGCTGATGCACATGCCGGGCGTGTCGGCCGTGCGCTCCAGCGTGTGCCTGAACGAAATCAAGTGCACGGGGGCACTGCCGCTCGAATAGAGCGGCGAGTGCTTCAGGTGCTCGTGGTGCCCGGCAGCGGCGACGCTGGCGTGGCGGGGGCCGGCGACGGCTCGGCGGGCAGCACCGGCGCGGCCGCCGCCATCACGAGCGTCGTGGGCGTGGCCAGCGGCAGGTCGGCCTGCTTGAGCGCATCGAGGATCGTGAACAGCAGGTCGCTGCGCACGCCGCCCGCCAGCCGGGGGCTCGGCACGTAGGCGATGGCCTGGAAGATCAGCAGCCCGTTCTCGATGCCTTCGAGCGTGAGCGAGGGCGCCGGCGTTTCCAGCACACCCTCGTGCGCGCGGCAGGCTTCGAGGATCAGCTCGCGCACGCGCTGCGCGTCGGTGGTCAGCGGCATCGGCAGGCGGATCAGCACGCGGCCCTCGGCGTTGGCCAGCGTCATGTTGCGCACGGTCTTGGTGATGAACTCCGAGTTCGGCACGATCAGCGTCGAGCGGTCGCCCAGCTGGATCTCGGTGGCGCGCACGTTGATGCGCCGCACGTCGCCCTCGGTGGTGCCCAGCACCACCCAGTCGCCCACCTTCACCGGCTGCTCGGCCAGCAGGATCAGGCCCGAGATGAAGTTCTGCACGATGGCCTGCAGGCCGAAGCCGATGCCCACCGACAGCGCGCTCGCCACCCATGCGATGCGCTCGATGCCGATGCCCAGCGCCGACAGCGAGAACGCCACCACCAGGATGCCGCCCACGTAGCCCAGCAGCGTGGTGATCGAGCTCTGCATGCCCGGCTCGAACTGCGTGCTCGGCAGGTAGCTGCGCGAGAGCCAGCGCTTGAACACCCGCAGCACGATGAAGCCGATCACCGCCACGGCCACGGCGCTGAGGATCGCGCCCGGCACCAGCTGGAACTCGCCCACCTTCACGCCGGTGCCGAGCTTGCCGCCGCGCTGGAACACCTCGCCCGGGCCCGTGCCCAGCGGCGCGGCCAATGCGACCAGCATGTAGAAGAACAGCGCCACGCGGCTCAGGCCCGAGAGCACGGTGGCCGCCTGGTCGAGCGTCTGCGGCGCCAGGCCGAAGCTCTTCTGCAGCCGCTGGCCGGAGGCGCTGCGCGAGGACACCACCGCCATGAACAGGTCGTCGGCGAACTTGAACAGCACGTAGAAGGCCGCCGCGACGATGCCGCTCCAGGTGAGCTGCGAGGCCAGGAAGCTCGCCAGCGCCACGTAGCCGAAGGCCACCAGCACCCAGATGGTGATGACCAGCACCGCGATCAGCGCCACCAGCACCCCGACCCACATCGGCCGTTCCGGCAGGCCGGCGTCGGGCGCGTCGGCACGCAGCGCCTTCAGGCGGTACACGACGGTGCCGACCAGCGCGGTGAGCAGCAGCGCCGTCGCCACGTGCGTGGTCACCACGGCGGCAAAGCTGGCGTCGATGAGCGCGTTGAGCTCGGCGGGCGTCCACGCCAGCGCAGCCACCAGCGCCACCAGCCACGGCAGCGCCGACAGGCGCTGCGCCGTGAGGTCGGGAATGGCCGGCAGGCGCCACGACGGCCGCCCCGTGGCCAGCAGCCCGCGCCCCAGCCCGATGATGAACGCCATGAAGGTCAGCGTCTGCGCCGCCGACTGCAGCGCCTTGCGCGCCTGCGCGTCCCACGTGGCGTGGGCCTTGAGCACTTCGACGACGCCGTGCGCGGCCACGGCGACCAGCAGCACGTGCGTCGCGACGATGGCGATCACCAGCAGCGAGCGGCGCAGCCGCCCGGCCGGCAGCACGCGCGTGGCCAGGCGCGCCAGCCCGCGCTCGGCGGCCCAGACGCCGAGCCATGCGAGCAGCAGCGCGCCGATGAACGAGGCGATCACCGGCGTGCGGCTTTCGGGCTGCAGCGCCTGATCGAAGCCGTCGCCGAGCGCCGACCCGAGCGCCTGCAGCCGTTCGAAGTCGTCGGGCCAGGCGTCGCGCAGGTCGTCCCAGAACTCGCGGCCGAGCGGCGAGGCGGCGCGGCTGGTGAGCTCGGCCTCGAACTGCTGGCGCCGCTGCGACACGACGTCGGTGCCGCGCTGGCGCACGTCGATCGCCAGCAGCTTGGCCAGGCGGATGTCCGCATCGAGCGCATTGCGCTCCTTGGTCAGCTGTGCGCGCTGGCGCGTGATGTTGGGGTCTTCGGTGGCGCCGGCGGCGGGCGGGTTGCCGAGCTCGCCGAGCCGTGCGTTCAGGTCGGCGAGTTCGCTGGTGCGGGCGGCGACGAACTTGTCGGCCTGCACGCCGATCTCGTTGATCTGCGCGAGCTGCTTGCGTGCGTCGTCTTCGGCGCCCGGAACGACCGTGGCATTGGCCTTGCCCGAAGGGGCAATGCGGGCGAACTGCGCGCGCAGCTCGGCGATGGTGGGTGGCGGGGCCGCAGCGGCGGCCACGGTGTTGGCGCTGTTGTTGGGGTTGCCGTTGCCGGCGTTCATGCTGGCGTCCGGCTGCGCGAGGGCGACGCCGCACGTCAGCAGGGCCCACACGGTCAACACGGCAAGGAGCGCGGGGAGGCGCAGGCCCGCCAGGCGAGAGGTCCGATTCATGGCCGCATCATAGAAGCCGCCATGACGTAAGAACGGGTAAGAAATGCAGCCTCAGCCCGCGGGACTGAACAGGTCGACCCGGTCGGTGATGATGCCGTCGGTGCCCAGCTCGATGAGCCGTTGCGCGGCCCAATCGTCGTTCACCGTGTAGCTCAGCGAGCGCAGGCCGGCGCCATGCACCTGCGCCACGGTGGCGGCGTCCCACAGCGCGTGGTTGCAGACGATGGCCTGGCAGCCCAGGTTCAGCGCGGTGTCGAGCCAGCCGTTCCAGAGCGTGTCGAGCAGCAGGCCGCGCGGCAGTTCGGGCTGCACGGCCTGGGCGCCCTTCAGCGCGTCGATCTGGAACGAGGTGAGCAGCGGCGGCACGGCCGTGCCCTGCCAGAGGCGCGCGGCTTCGCGTGCGACCACTTCGCCGGTCTCGCGTTCGGTGCCGGGCGTGGGCTTGATCTCGATGTTCAGCAGGAGGTCGTTGGCGCGGCAGAAGCGCGCCAGGTTCCCCAGCGTGGGCAGCGGCTCGCCCGCGAAGGCGCGCGAGTGCCAGCCACCGGCGTCGAGCTGCGACAGCGCACCCCATGTCTGCTGGCCGCCGATGCCGTGGCCGTTGGTGGTGCGATCGAGCGTGGCGTCGTGCATCAGGAAGACCACGCCGTCGGCGCTGAGCTTGGCATCGCACTCGAACATGCGGTAGCCATGCGACGCGCCGAAGCGGAAGGCGGCGAGCGTGTTTTCAGGCGCCAGCTTGCCGGCGCCGCGGTGGGCGACCCAGCGGGGGTAGGGCCAGGGGCTGCGTTCGGCCATCGCTCAGTCTGCCCTCTTGCCCGATCCGGCGTCGAACCAGTGCAGCTTGTCTTCGCGCGCGGCGATCTTCACCGTGTCGCCGGCCACCGGCGGGTGGTCGCCTTCGTCGGTGCGCATGATGATCTGCTCCTCGCCGATGCGGCCGTACACCAGGCGCTCGGCGCCCAGCAGTTCGACCTGTTCGACCTGCACCGTCCAGCCGCTTTCGTCGAGCTTCATGTGCTCGGGGCGGATGCCGAGGATCTGGCCCGGGCGCACGCCCGGTGCGTGCCGCAGCAGGTTCATCGGCGGCGAGCCGATGAAGCTCGCCACGAACGTGGTGGCCGGGCGCGAGTACACCTCTTCGGGCGTCGCGAACTGGTCCATCACGCCGCCGTTCATCACGATGATGCGCTGTGCCAGCGTCATGGCCTCGACCTGGTCGTGCGTGACGAACAGCGAGGTGATGCCGAGTTCGCGGTGCAGCTTCTGGATTTCGAGGCGGGTCTGGGCGCGCAGCTTGGCGTCGAGGTTCGACAGCGGTTCGTCGAACAGGAACACGCGCGGCTGGCGCACGATGGCGCGGCCCATGGCCACGCGCTGGCGCTGGCCGCCCGAGAGTTCGCGCGGCTTGCGCTCGAGCAGGTGGCCCAGCTCGAGGATCTTGGCGGCCTTGTCGACGCGCACCTTGATCTCGGGCGTCGGCACCTTGGCGATCTTCAGGCCGTAGGCCATGTTCGCGAACACGCTCATGTGCGGGTACAGCGCGTAGTTCTGGAACACCATGGCGATGTCGCGCTCGGAGGGCTCGAGCTGGTTCACCACCTTGCCGCCGATGGCGATCTCGCCGGCCGAGATTTCCTCGAGGCCGGCCACCATGCGCAGCAGCGTCGATTTGCCGCAGCCCGAGGGGCCGACGATGACGATGAATTCATGGTCGGCGATCTCGGCGCTCACGCCGTGGATGACCTGGTTGGCTTTCGGCCCATGGCCGTAGCGCTTGATGACGTTGCGTAGAGAGAGAGCAGCCATAGTTATTTTTCAGTGTCCACGAGGCCCTTGACGAACCACTTTTGCATCAGGATCACCACCAGCGCGGGCGGCAGCATCGCCAGGATGGCGGTGGCCATCACGACGTTCCATTCGTTCTGTCCGTCGCCGCCGGCAATCATTCGCTTGATGCCGACCACCACGGGGTACATGTCTTCGCTCGTGGTCGCGAGCAGCGGCCACAGGTACTGGTTCCAGCCGTAGATGAACTGGATCACGAACAGCGCCGCGATCGAGGTCTTCGACAGCGGCAGCAGCACGTCGAAGAAGAAGCGCATGGGGCTCGCGCCGTCCATGCGCGACGCTTCGGTGAGTTCGTCGGGCACCGTGAGGAAGAACTGGCGGAACAGGAAGGTCGCCGTGGCCGACGCAATCAGCGGCACCGTGAGGCCCGCGTAGGTGTTCAGCATGTTCAGGTCGGACAGCACCTTGTAGGTGGGCAGGATGCGCACCTCCACCGGCAGCATCAGCGTCACGAAGATCGCCCAGAAGCAGATCTTCTTGAACGGGAAGCGGAAATACACGATGGCGAAGGCCGACAGCAGCGAGATGGTGATCTTGCCGATGGCGATGACCATGGCCGTCACGAAGCTCACCCACATCATGTGCGCCACCGGGGCGTTGGAGCCCGCGCTGTTCTCGCGCCCGAAGAGCGCGCCCTTGTAGCTGTCGACGATGTTCGAGCCGGGTGTCAGGGGCATCGGCGCCTGCACGATCTCCTGGGCCGTGTGCGTGGACGCCACGAACGCCAGGTAGAGCGGGAAGGCGACGATGAACACGCCCAGGATCATGATGACGTGGGCCAGGATGCCCTGCGTGCCGCGTTTCTCAACCATGCTGCGCTCCGCCCAGTTTTATTTGTTCTTGTTGCTTCATCAGTACTGCACCTTCTTCTCGACGTAGCGGAACTGGATGACCGTCAGCGCCACCACGATCACCATCAGCACCACCGACTGCGCGGCCGAACCGCCGAGGTCCAGGCCCTTGAAACCGTCGTGGTAGACCTTGTAGACCAGGATGGTCGTGTCCTTGCCCGGACCGCCCTGCGTGGCCGCATCGACGATCGCGAAGGTGTCGAAGAAGGCGTAGACCACGTTGATCACCAGCAGGAAGAAGGTGGTGGGCGACAGCAGCGGGAACTGCACGGTCCAGAAGCGGCGCCATGGGCGCGCGCCGTCGATGGCCGCGGCCTCGATCAGCGACTTCGGAATCGACTGCAGGCCGGCCAGGAAGAACAGGAAGTTGTACGAAATCTGCTTCCACACCGAGGCCATCACGATCAGCGTCATGGCGTGGCCCGAGTCGAGCAGGTGGTTCCAGTTGATGCCGATCTTGCCCAGGGCATAGGCCACCACGCCCAGCGAGGGCGAGAACATGAAGACCCACAGCACGGCCGCCACGGCGGGCGCCACGGCGTACGGCAGGATCAGCATGGTCTTGTAGAACATGCCGCCGCGGGTGATGCGGTCGGCGAACACGGCCAGCATCAGCGACAGGCTGATGCCGATGCCCGCCACCAGCACCGAGAACAGCGCGGTGGTCTTGAACGACTCGCCATAGGCCGGGTCGTTGAAGAGCTGGCGGAAGTTGTCGAGCCCGACGAACTCGACCGACGTGCCGAACGCGTCCTGCTGCTGCAACGACTGCAACAGCGCCTGGCCGGCCGGCCAGAAGAAAAACACGAGGATCACCGCCATCTGCGGTGTCAACAGCAGCCAGGGCAACCAGCCCGAGCGAAAGAAAACGCGTTTTTCCATGAAGCCTCTACATAAAAAATCCCGCCCGGCGCGCCCTGGAACAAGGGCGTGCGGGGGCGGGCGATATTAGCCGGACACGGAGCCCGGATCTTCAATCGTTAGCTTTTGTTCGCCTTTTGGAAGCGTTCCAGCTGCTCGTTGCCGCGGGTCACGATGGCGTCGAGGGCTTCCTTGGCCGTCTTCTTGCCGCCCCAGACCTGTTCGAGCTCTTCGTCCTCGATGGCGCGGATCTGCACGTAGTTGCCCAGGCGGATGCCGCGGCTCTTGTCGGTGACCTTGCGGATCATCTGCGTCACGGCCACGTCGGTGCCGGGGTTCTGCTTGTAGAAACCCGACTCTTCGGTGAGCTTGTACGAGGCGGTGGTCACCGGCAGGTAGCCGGTGCGCTTGTGGCTGGCGGACTGCACTTCAGGCGTCGAGATGAAGCTGAAGAACTTGGCCACGCCCTTGTACTCGGCGGCCTTTTTGCCCGACATGACCCACAGGCTGGCGCCGCCGATCACGGTGTTCTGCGGTGCGCCCGGCACGTCCGGGTAGTAGGGCAGGGGGGCCAGGCCGTAGGCGAACTTGGCGTTCTTGGCCACGTTGCCGTAGAAGCCCGACGACGTGTTGATCATGGCGCACTCGCCCGACACGAACGAGGCTTCAGGCACGTTGCCGCGGCCCTTGTAGATGAACAGGCCCTGCTTGGACATGCTGGCCAGGTTCTCGATGTGGCGCTGGTGCAGCGGCGAATTCACCTTCAGGCGCGCGTCCAGGCCCTGCAGGCCGTTGGCCTTGCTGGCGAACTCCACGTTGTGCCAGGCCGAGAAGCTCTCGACCTGCGTCCAGTTCTGCCAGGCGGTGGTGAACGGGCACTTGTGACCGCTCGCCTTGAGCTTGGCGGCTGCCGCGACCACTTCGGGCCAGGTCGAGGGTGCCTTGTCGGTGGGCAGGCCGGCGGCCTTGAAGGCGTCCTTGTTGAAATAGAAGATGGTGGTCGAGCTGTTGAACGGGAAGCTCAGCATCTGGCCGTTGGGGGCGGTGTAGTAACCGGCCACGGCGGGGATGTAGGCGGCCGGGTCGAACTTCTCGCCCGCGTCCTTCATGACCTGGCCGACCGGAATGACGGCGCCCTTGCTGGCCATCATGGTGGCGGTGCCCACCTCGAACACCTGCAGGATGTGCGGTGCGTTGCCCGAACGGAAGGCCGCGATGGAGGCCGTCATGGATTCGTCGTACGTGCCCTTGAAGGTGGGGACGATCTTGTAGTCCTTCTGGCTCTCGTTGAACTGCTTGGCCAGGTCGTTGACCCACTCGTTGTTGACGGCGGTCATGGAATGCCACCACTGGATCTCGGTCTGGGCCTGGGCTGCATTGAACAGCGTGGCGGCCAGCGCCGATGCCAACGCGAGCGTCTTGAATCGCATGAAGTCTCCTCGGGGAAAAAATGGAAAGCGCGAATGCTAGGGCATGTGCGTGACACAGCCGCGTCACATTGGGGCACGGACCCGGGGGCTATTCCAATCGGGGAAACCCCTTTGGCGCCAAGCCCGGCGCGGGTTGCGGGGCACATGCTGCGCTGCACCATGCTAGCATCGCCCTCCCCTTTTTTGGCCTAGCTTGTCGCCATGGCCGGGGCCTCCTCGAGTACGTCATGAGCAGCAAAACCTCCCTCGACAAAAGCAGGATCAAGTTCCTTTTGCTCGAGGGCATCCACCCCTCGGCCGTGGAGGTGCTGCGCGCCGCCGGCTACACCAACATCGAGTCGCTGCCGGGTGCGTTGCCCGACGCCGAACTCAAGGCCAAGATCGCCGACGTGCACTTCGTGGGCATCCGCTCGCGCACCCAGCTGACGGCCGAGGTGTTCGCCGCCGCGCACAAGCTGGTGGCGGCCGGGTGCTTCTGCATCGGCACCAACCAGGTCGACCTCGAAGCCGCCCGCGAACACGGCGTGGCCGTGTTCAACGCCCCGTATTCCAACACCCGCTCGGTGGCCGAGCTGGTGCTGGCCGAAGCCATCCTGCTGCTGCGCGGCGTGCCCGAGAAGAGCGCCGTGGCGCACCGCGGCGGCTGGCTCAAGTCGGCCGAAAACGCCTTCGAAATCCGCGGCAAGACGCTGGGCATCGTGGGCTACGGCTCCATCGGCGCGCAGCTGTCGGTGCTGGCCGAGGCGTTGGGCATGCATGTGGCCTTCTTCGACGTGGTCACCAAGCTGCCGCTGGGCAACGCCCGCCAGGTGCGCGAGCTGCACCAGCTGCTGGCCCAGAGCGACATCGTGACCCTGCACGTGCCCGAGACGCAAGCCACCCAATGGATGATCGGCGCCGCCGAGATCGCCGCCATGAAGCCGGGGTCGATCCTGATCAACGCCTCGCGCGGCACCGTGGTCGAGATCGACGCGCTGGCCGAGGCCCTGAAGAGCAAGAAGCTGTTGGGCGCCGCGATCGACGTGTTCCCGGTGGAGCCGCGCAGCAACAAGGACGAGTTCCAGTCGCCGCTGCGCGGGCTGGACAACGTGATCCTCACGCCGCACATCGGCGGTTCGACCATGGAAGCCCAGGCCAACATCGGGCTGGAAGTGGCCGAGAAGCTGGTCAAGTACAGCGACAACGGCACTTCGACCTCGTCGGTCAACTTCCCCGAGGTGGCGCTGCCGGCGCACCCGGGCAAGCACCGCCTGCTGCACATCCACCGCAACGTGCCGGGCGTGCTGTCCGAGATCAACAAGATCTTCTCGGACAACAACATCAACATCTCCTCGCAGTTCCTGCAGACGAACGAGAAGGTCGGCTACGTCGTGATGGACATCGACGCTGCCTCGTCCGACCTGGCGCTGGAAAAGCTGGCCAAGGTGAACGGGACGATCCGCAGCCGGGTGCTGTTCTAAGCCCCTGTCTTTCTCCCTCTCCCTCCGGGAGAGGGCAGGGGTGAGGGCCGGCGGCCCCCGCGCCACGGCAGGCATCGGGCCTGCCATAGGGAATAGCGGAACGGGAAGGGCAAAGACCCCAAGGCCTGCCCTAAAATCCACCCCCCGGCTACATGGGCGCGCAGCGCCTGGCCAAGGGCCCCACCCGATGAATGCTCCGACCGCGTTGAATACGCTGTTGTCACAGGCCGCAGAGCCTGTACGACTGCGCGAGATCCCGTACAACTACACCAGCTTCTCCGACCGGGAGATCGTGCTTCGCCTGCTGGGCGAACGCGGCTGGGACCTGCTCCAGACCCTGCGTGCCGAGCGCCGCACCGGCCGATCGGCGCGCATGCTCTACGAGGTGCTGGGCGACATCTGGGTCGTGCAGCGCAACCCCTACCTCGTCGACGACCTGCTGGACAACCCGCGCCGCCGCGGCCAGCTGGTCGATGCCCTGCGCCACCGCCTGGGCGAAGTGCAGAAGCGCCGCACCCCCGACAGCGACCTGCCGCGCGACCAGTTGGTGGGTGAGCTCACCGGGCTCGTCAGCCAGGCCGTCGCCGCCTTCGACGACACCTTCCGCGAAGTCTCCGCCCTGCGCCGCAAGGCCACGCGCGTGCTGCGCCGGCTCACGGCCAAGGACAACATCAAGTTCGACGGCCTTTCGCGCGTGTCGCACGTGACCGACGCCACCGACTGGCGCGTCGAGTACCCCTTCGTCGTGCTGTGCCCCGACACCGAGGTCGAGATGGCCTTGCTGGTCAAGGGCTGCATCGAGCTGGGCCTGACCATCATTCCGCGCGGCGGTGGCACCGGCTACACCGGCGGCGCCATTCCGCTCACGTGGAAGAGCGTGGTCATCAACACCGAGAAGCTCGAGGCCATGACCGAGGTCGAGCACATCTCGATGCCCGGCCTCGACCACCCCGTGCCCACCATCTGGACCGAGGCCGGCGTGGTCACGCAGCGCGTGGCCGACGCGGCTGAGCGTGCGGGCTTCGTGTTCGCGGTCGACCCGACCTCCGCCGAGGCCTCGTGCGTCGGCGGCAACGTCGCCATGAACGCCGGCGGCAAGAAGGCCGTGCTCTGGGGCACGGCACTCGACAACCTCGCCTCATGGCGCATGGTCACGCCGCAGGCCGAATGGCTCGAAGTGACCCGCATCGGCCACAACCTGGGCAAGATCCACGACGCCGAGAGCGCCCTGTTCGAGCTGCAGTACTTCGCCGCCGACGGCAAGACCCCGCTGCGCACCGAGCGCCTCGACATTCCGGGCAAGACCTTCCGCAAGGAAGGCCTGGGCAAGGACGTGACCGACAAGTTCCTTTCGGGCCTGCCGGGCATCCAGAAAGAAGGCTGCGACGGCCTCATCACCAGCTGCCGCTGGGTGGTGCACAAGATGCCGGCGCACACGCGCACCGTGTGCCTCGAATTCTTCGGCAACGCGAAAGACGCGGTGCCCAGCATCGTCGAGATCAAGGACTTCATGTTCGCCGAGCAGAAACGCTCGGGCGTGCTGCTGGCCGGCCTCGAGCACCTGGACGACCGCTACCTCAAGGCGGTCGGCTACGCCACCAAGTCGAAGAAGCACGGCGGCCTGCCGAAGATGGTGCTGTTCGGCGACATCGCGGGCGACGACGCCGATGCGGTGGCGCGCGTCACCTCGGAAGTGGTGCGCATCGCCAACTCGCGCAGCGGCGAAGGCTTCATTGCCATCAGCCCCGAGGCGCGCAAGAAATTCTGGCTCGACCGCAAGCGCACGGCCGCCATCAGCAAGCACACCAACGCCTTCAAGATCAACGAAGACGTGGTGATCCCGCTGCCGCGCATGGCCGAGTACAGCGACGGCATCGAACGCATCAACATCGAGCTGTCGCTGCAGAATAAGCTGGCGCTCACCGATGCGCTCGAAGTGTTCCTCACGCGCGGCAACCTGCCGCTGGGCAAGACCGACGACGCGCACGAGATTCCCGCGGCCGAGCTGCTGGAAGACCGCGTGGCGCAGGCCGTGGCGCTGGTGCACGAGGTGCGTGCGCTGTGGGCCGGCTGGCTGCAGAACGTCGACGCGCTGTTCCCCCAACTGCAGGACCACACGCTGCGCGCCAGCTGGAAGACCCAGCTGCGCCAGCCGCTGCAGGAGATTTTTTCGGGCGCCGAGTTCGGGCCGATCCTGGCCGAGTGCACCGCCATCCACAAGCAGGTGCTCAAGGGCCGCGTGTGGGTCGCGCTGCACATGCACGCGGGCGACGGCAACGTGCACACCAACCTGCCCGTCAACAGCGACAACTACGAGATGCTGCAGACCGCGCATGCCGCGGTGGTGCGCATCATGGCGCTGGCACGCAGCCTGGACGGCGTGATCTCGGGCGAGCACGGCATCGGCATCACGAAGCTCGAGTTCCTCAGCGACGAAGAGCTGCGCCCGTTCACCGAGTACAAGGCCCGGGTCGACCCCGAAGGCCGCTTCAACAAGGGCAAGCTGCTGCGCGCGCCCGCGGGGCAGGCGCAGACGCTGCACGCCGACCTGACCAACGCCTACACGCCGAGCTTCGGCCTCATGGGGCACGAGTCGCTGATCATGCAGCAGAGCGACATCGGCGCCATTGCCGACAGCGTGAAGGACTGCCTGCGCTGCGGCAAGTGCAAGCCGGTGTGCGCCACGCACGTGCCGCGCGCCAACCTGCTGTACAGCCCGCGCAACAAGATCCTCGCGACTTCGCTGCTGGTGGAGGCTTTCCTCTACGAAGAGCAGACGCGGCGCGGCATCAGCATCAAGCACTGGGAAGAGTTCGAGGACGTGGCCGACCACTGCACCGTGTGCCACAAGTGCCTCACGCCGTGCCCCGTGAAGATCGACTTCGGCGACGTGTCGATGAACATGCGCAACCTGCTGCGCAAGATGGGTCAGAAGAGCTTCCGCCCCGGCAACGCGGCCGCGATGTTCTTCCTGAACGCGACCAATCCGCAGACCATCAAGGCGGTGCGCGCGGGCATGGTGGGCATCGGCTTCAAGGCGCAGCGCATGGCGAACGACCTGCTGCGCGGCCTGGCGAAAAAGCAGACCGGCGCGCCGCCGGCCACGCTGGGGCCTGCGCCGATCAAGGAGCAGGTGATCCACTTCATCAACAAGAAGATGCCGGGCAACCTGCCGAAGAAGACGGCGCGCGCGCTGCTCGACATCGAGGATGCCGACTACGTGCCGATCATTCGCGACCCGAAGACGACCACCTCGGAAACCGAAGCGGTCTTCTACTTCCCGGGCTGCGGTTCGGAGCGGCTGTTCTCGCAGGTCGGCCTGGCCACGCAGGCGATGCTCTGGCATGCGGGCGTGCAGACGGTGTTGCCGCCGGGCTACCTGTGCTGCGGTTATCCGCAGCGCGGCAGCGGCCAGTTCGACAAGGCCGAGAAGATGATCACGGACAACCGCGTGCTCTTCCACCGCGTCGCCAACACGCTCAACTACCTGGACATCAAGACGGTGGTGGTGAGCTGCGGCACCTGCTACGACCAGCTGCAGGGCTACCAGTTCGACAAGATCTTCCCGGGCTGCCGGATCATCGACATCCACGAGTACCTGCTCGAAAAGGGCATCACCCTGGCCGATGCCGGCGGTGGCGGCTACCTGTACCACGACCCCTGCCATTCACCGATGAAGCTGCAGGACCCGATGAAGACCGTGAAGGCGCTGGTCGGCGACAACGTGCTCAAGAACGACCGCTGCTGCGGCGAGTCGGGCACGCTGGGCGTGTCGCGGCCGGACATCTCGACGCAGATCCGCTTCCGCAAGGAAGAAGAGCTGAAGAAGGGCGAGGCCGCGCTGCGCGATGCCGGCCAGGTCGGCGCCACCGACAACGTGAAGATCCTCACCAGCTGCCCGAGCTGCCTGCAAGGCCTCTCGCGCTACGGCAACGACCTGAACAACGGCCTGCTCGAAGCCGACTACATCGTGGTCGAGATGGCCAACAAGCTGCTCGGCGACGACTGGATGCCGAAGTACGTGGCGGCTGCCAACCAGGGCGGCATCGAGCGGGTGCTCGTATGAGCGCCGCGCCGGGCCGCCCCAAGCAAGCTCGCACCGAAGTGCGAAGCACGGAGGTATTTCAATGACGGCGGTGGCGGGTTGCCCGCTGTGCGACGCGCCCGGCGGGCGCCTCGTGTTCGAAGGCGCGAAGCTGCGCGTCATCCATGCGCAGGAAGAGGGCTTTCCGGCCTTCTACCGCGTGGTGTGGCGCGACCATGCGGCGGAGTTCTCCGACCTCGACGCGGCCGACCGCGTGCTGTGCATGGAGGCTGTCGTGCGCGTGGAGCAGAGCCTGCGCGACGCGCTGGCGCCCACCAAGCTCAACATCGCCGCGCTCGGCAACATGGTGGCGCACCTGCATTGGCACGTGATCGCGCGCTTCGACTGGGACAGCCATTTCCCGGGGTCGGTCTGGGCCGCCGTGCAGCGGACGGCGCCGGCCGAGCGGCTGGCCGCCGTGCAGGCGCTGCTGCCGCAGGCGGAGGCCGACATGGTCCGCCGGCTCGCGACGCTGGCTTGAGGCCTTCGTTTTTCTAGCTGGCCGCGGCGGTGCGCGTTGCGCTGCCTGCCTTGCGGTCCGCACAGGCCTGCTTGAATTCCGGCGTGGCGCGCGTCTCCGTCGAGAAGCGCCTCGAGGCCACGCTGCCGTCCCTGCACACACGATCGAGTTCGGCCTGCGCGCTCCTGTTGCCCGCATGCGCGGCATGGGCCAGCAGGCGCACCGCGTGGAAGGGCACGCCCGAGGTGCCGGACGATGCGGTGGCTGCTGCGGTCGCCGGCTGCGGTGAGGCGGCCTTGACGGGCTCTGCGGGCAGCGTGCGTGCGGTGTTCGCCGAGGTCGGCAGACGCTCGACAGCGGTGAAGTCGCCGCTCTTGCCGGCGCGTTCGACCATCTGTCGGTAGCTGTCCATCATGAACGACGTGTCTTTGGGTGTGAGGTCCTTTGCCGGCTTGGCGAGGTAGGCCGCGACCTCGGGCGGCAGCGCGGCGTTGACGGTGCTCAGTTCATGCGCGCCGCCGAAGCCCCGCGAGCCCGCCTGAGCGGCATGCGCCGCGTCGTCGCCCAGCGCCATGGCGCCCTTGGCGGCCACGCCCGTCGCGCCTTCGGCCGCCACTGCACCCGCGCCGACCGCCGCTCCTTTGCCCGCCACGCCAGCCGCTTTTCCTGCCGTCGCAGCTTTGCCCGCCGCCTTGCCGATCAGGCCCCAGAAAGCGTGGGCGGGCGGGGTGAGGGCAGCCCCCGCGAGCGCGACGCAGAGGACGAGGGCGGCCCGGTTCGGACGCGACAGGAGCGGGTGGAAGCGTGTGCGTGACGGCATGCCGCAATGCTAAGCGCAGGCGACCAGCACGCCGCCGCAGAGCGCGCGGCATACTGCGCGACTCCGATCCCTTTTCTCTCTTCTCTTCCTTCTTTCGAACGGATTCCCCATGGCAGGTTTGCAAGCCGGCGCGCCGACGCCCCAATCGATCACCGTGCATGGCCAGTCGCGCGTGCTCGAAGTCGGCTTCTCGGACGGCGCGACCTTCCGCATTCCCTTCGAGCTGATGCGCATCTGCTCGCCGTCGGCCGAAGTGCAGGGCCACGGCCCGGGGCAGGAGGTGCTGCAGACCGGCAAGCGCGAGGTCGAATTGGTGGGGCTGGAGCCGGTCGGCAATTACGCCGTGCAGCCCGTCTTCAGCGACGGCCACAACACCGGCATCTACACCTGGAGCCTGCTGTATGAGCTGGGTGCCCGGCAGGCGGAGCTGTGGGCCGACTACGAGCGGCGCCTGGCCGCGGCCGGTGTGGACCGCGATGCGCCGATGGCCGACAAGGGCGGCAGCGCCTGCAGCAGCCACTGAGCGCGAGACCGAGGGTAAACATACCCTGTTGCTATTGAAAAGATAGCCTTACACATAGCAAAGACGCGCGTTGCAGCGGCCCTCCGTTGGAGGAAAAAGCAACAAATGTCCGCCGTGCCCGCGGGGTCGTCGCCTTGAAGGAATGCCTTCCGGCCTAACATCCCCCGCATGAGTACAACCCACTTCGGCTTCGAGAAAGTCGACGAAAGCGAGAAGGCGCAACGCGTTCGCGGCGTCTTCGACTCGGTGGCCTCGCGCTACGACATCATGAACGACCTGATGTCGGCCGGCCTGCACCGGGCCTGGAAGGCCTACACCGTGATGGTCGCGAACGTGGGCGAAGGCTCGCGCGTGCTCGACATCGCGGGCGGCACCGGCGACCTCGCGCTCGCCTTCTCGAAGAAGGTCGGCGCCACGGGCCAGGTGGTTCACACCGACATCAACGAAGCCATGCTGCGCACCGGCCGCAACCGCCTGCTCGACGCCGGCGTGGTGCTGCCCACCACGGTCTGCGACGCCGAAAAGTTGCCCTTTCCCGACAACCACTTCGACGTGGTCACCGTGGCCTTCGGCCTGCGCAACATGACGCACAAGGACGTCGCGCTCAAAGAGATGAACCGCGTGCTCAAGCCGCGCGGAAAGCTGCTGGTGCTCGAGTTCTCGAAGGTCGCCAAGCCGCTCACGAAGGCCTACGACTGGTATTCGTTCAATGTGCTGCCGCGACTGGGCAAGCTCGTGGCCGGCGACGACGCGAGCTACCGCTACCTGGCCGAATCGATCCGGATGCATCCCTCGCAAGAGGAGCTCAAGACCCTCATGAAAGAGGGCGGTTTCGGACATGTGGACTATCACAATATGACGGGGGGAATTGCAGCCCTCCATGTTGGAATCAAGTGTTGATCACGATGACGACGCGAATTTTTCGCTCAAGAGGAGACGGCATGAAGAGTTTGGGTTCTTTGTTTTTGGCAGCAGCGCTGGTGCTGGGGAGCGTTCAGGCGGAAGCCGCACGCATGGGCGGCGGCAAGTCCGTCGGTCGCCAGTCGTCCAACGTGACGCAGCGCCAGGCCACGCAGCCCGCGGCCCCCGCGCAGCAGAACGCGACCAATGCGGCGCCCAAGCCCGCAACGCCCGCCGCCGCTGCACCGAAGCGTCCGTGGGGCGCGATGCTCGGCGGTCTCGCCGCCGGCCTCGGCCTGGCATGGCTTGCGAGTTCGCTCGGTCTGGGTGCCGGCTTCGCCAACATCCTGCTGATCGCGCTGCTGGCCTTCGCCGCGCTCGCGGTGTGGCGCATCTTCAAGGCGCGCTCGGCCGCGTCGTCGGGCAACGCCAACCGCCAGGGTGCTTTCGCCTTCCAGGGCGCCGGCAGCCCCGCCGATGCACGCGCACCGGCACAGTACAGCCCGGCCAACGTCGGCAACGACGCCTCGGCACGGCCGTGGGAGCGCAACGCCACCGCCTTCGACGCCGCACCGGCATCGCACGGCAGCAGCCTGTCGGCCGCGGGTGCCGCAGCCGGCGGCAGCATGATCGGTTCGGCACTGGCCGGCTCGCAGTCCTGGGGCGTTCCCGCGGGCTTCGATGCCGACGGTTTCCTCACCGCCGCCAAGCGCAACTTCGTGACCCTGCAAGACGCCTGGGACCGCGCCGACGTGTCGATGCTGCGTTCCATGATGACCGACAGCATGGTCGAAGAGATCCGCACGCAGCTGGCCGATCGCGCCAGCCACACCGGTGGTTCGTCGAACAAGACCGAAGTCGTGATGCTCGACGCCAAGCTGCTGGGCATCGAAGAGCTGCCCGACGCCTACATGGCGAGCGTGGAGTTCTCCGGCATGATCCGCGAAGACGCGTCGGCGGGCCCGGCCCCGTTCCGCGAAGTCTGGAACATGACCAAGACCGGCAGCGCCGGCTGGTTGGTCGCAGGCGTGCAAGCGCTGCAATGACAAAAACCTGAGTCACAGCTGCCACTCGTCTGTGGCACTGACGGGATAATGGGGACCATGGCTACACCATCGTCCCCTTTTTCTTTGCTCGGCGACCTGTTCAACCGCATCGGCGAACGTCTGCAACCGCCGGACTGGGCAGTCCACGAGATCCAGCACCGCGTGGTCCTGTTCATGAACCATGTGCTGCAGCAGGAGCCCGAAGCACAGCAGCGGCTGCTGCGCCAGCAGGGCAGGGTGGTGCGCTTCCAGTGGCGCTTCGTGACGATGGAGCTGGTGGCCACGCCGGCCGGCCTGCTCGATCTGGCACCCGCCGGCTCCACGCCCGAACTCACGCTCACCGTGATCGATGACTCCCCCTTCGACATCGCCCGCGCCACGCTGCGCGGCGACAAGCCTTCCGTGCAGATCGTCGGCGACGTGCAACTCGCGGCCGAGGTCAACTGGCTGGTCGACCACGTGCGCTGGGACGTCGAGGACGACCTGGCCCGTGTGATCGGCGACGTGCCCGCGCACACGCTGGGCAACGGCGTGCGCCGCGTGGTGGGCGCGCTGCGCCAGTTCGTCGGCGACCGCTCGGCCCGTGCCGGCGGTGCGGCGGGCCACGCCGAATGAGTCGCTTCTATCGCGGCCTGTTCATCGTCTGGGTCGCACTGCGCTATGGCCTGGACGAGCTCGTGCTCACGAGCTTCCAGAAGCCCTGGCTGCGCGTGGTGGCACGCATCGTCTCTGTCGGGCGCAACCTCGACGCGCCGCGCGGCCAGCGCCTGCGCGAGGCACTGGAGCGGCTGGGCCCCATCTTCGTGAAGTTTGGACAGGTGCTGTCCACGCGGCGCGACCTGCTGCCGCCCGACATCGCCGACGAGCTGGCCTTTCTGCAGGACCGCGTGCCGCCGTTCCCTTCGGCGGTGGCCGTCGCAACCATCGAGCGCGCCTTCCGCCGCCCGGTGAGCGACGTGTTCGTGCAGTTCGACGAAACGCCCATTGCCAGCGCCTCGATCGCGCAGGTGCACTTCGCGACCATCCGCGCCAACCAGGGCGAGATCCGCGACGTGGCGGTGAAGGTGCTGCGCCCCAACATGCGCGGCGTGATCGAGAAGGACCTGGCCCTCATGGCCATGATGGCCGGCTGGATCGAAGGCCTCTCGGCCGACGGCAAGCGCCTGAAGCCGCGCGAGGTGGTCGGCGAGTTCGACAAGTACCTGCACGACGAGCTCGACCTCGTGCGCGAGGCGGCCAACGCCGCGCAGCTGCGCCGCAACATGGCCTCGCTCGACCTGGTGCTGATCCCCGAGATGTTCTGGGACTTCTGCCACCCCGAGGTGATGGTGATGGAGCGCATGAACGGCGTGCCCATTGCCCAGCTCGACAAGCTGCGGGCGGCCGGCGTCGATATTCCCAAGCTCGCGCGCGACGGCGTGACGATCTTCTTCACGCAGGTGTTCCGCGACGGCTTCTTCCATGCCGACATGCACCCGGGCAACATCCAGGTGAGCCTGGCGCCCGAGACTTTCGGGCGCTACATCTCGCTCGACTTCGGCATCATCGGCACGCTCACCGAGTCCGACAAGGAGTACCTCGCGCAGAACTTCGCGGCCTTCTTCCGGCGCGACTACAAGCGCGTGGCCGAGCTGCACCTCGAGAGCGGCTGGGTGCCCCAGGGCACGCGCATCGACGAACTCGAGGCCGCGATCCGCACCGTGTGCGAGCCGTACTTCGACCGACCATTGAAGGAAATCTCGCTGGGCATGGTGCTGATGCGCCTGTTCCAGACCTCGCGCCGCTTCCACGTCGAGATCCAGCCGCAGCTCGTGCTGCTGCAGAAGACCTTGCTGAACATCGAAGGCCTGGGCCGAAGCATCGACCCCGAGCTCGACCTCTGGGCCACGGCCAAGCCTTTCCTCGAGAAGTGGATGCTCGACCAGATCGGACCGAAGAAGCTGTTCCAGCAGCTGCGGGCCGAGGCGCCGCGCTACGCGAAATTGCTGCCGCAATTGCCGCGCTTGCTGCACGATTTCCTGGAAAATCGGCCGCCCGATCACCGCCGCGAGTTGCAGGAACTGCTGGCCGCGCAGAAGCGCACCAACCGGCTGCTGCAGGCCATCCTTTATGGCGGCATCGGATTCGTCCTGGGTTTGCTCGCCATGCAACTGCTGGTGCGCGTGCGTTTGTTCTAGAGGCTGGAGGAGTTTCACCGTGTTGTTGACGCTGGTCATCGTCTATCTGCTGGTCACCATCGCCATCGGCCTGTATGCGGCCAAACGGGTGAAGAACACCACCGACTTCGCGATCGCGGGGCGGCACCTGCCGCTGTTCATGATCGTCACGACCACCTTCGCGACCTGGTTCGGGTCCGAGACGGTGCTCGGCATTCCGGCCAAGTTCATCGAAGGCGGCCTGAGCGGCGTGGTCGAAGACCCGTTCGGCGCGGGCACCTGCCTGATCCTGGTGGGCCTGTTCTTCGCGGGCAAGCTGTACCGCATGACGTTGCTGACCATCAGCGACTACTACCGCGAGCGCTACGGCCGCAGCGTGGAAGTGGCCTGCTCGCTGATCATCATGCTGAGCTACCTGGGCTGGGTGTCGGCGCAGGTCACGGCGCTGGGGCTGGTGTTCAACGTGCTGTCGGCCGGCGCCATCAGCATCCCGGTGGGCATGGTGATCGGCGTGGTCTCGATCCTGGCCTACACGCTCTTCGGCGGCATGTGGTCGGTGGCCGTGACCGACTTCATCCAGATGATCATCCTGGTCATCGGCCTGGCGGTCATCGCGATGTTCGCGGGCGACATGGCCGGCGGCGCCGACAAGGTGATCGCCTTCGCGGTCAGCAAGGACCTCTTCAAGTTCTGGCCCGAGCCCAACTGGCACGACATGGTGTTCTTCTTTGCCGCGGCCATCACGATGATGCTGGGCTCCATTCCGCAGCAGGACGTGTTCCAGCGCGTGATGTCGGCCAACAGCGTGAAGGCCGCCACGCGCGGCCCGGTGATCGGCGGGGTGGCGTACATCCTGTTCGCTTTCGTGCCGATGTTCCTCGTGGCCAGTGCGCTCCTCATCATGCCGGAGGAGGTGGCCGTGCTGCTGAAGGAAGATCCGCAGAAGGTGCTGCCCACGCTGGTGCTGCAGAAGATGCCCTTCGTGATGCAGGTGCTGTTCTTCGGCGCGCTGCTGTCGGCCATCAAGTCGACCGCCTCGGCCACCTTGCTGGCGCCCAGCGTCACCTTCACCGAGAACATCTGGCGCCAGTTCCGCCCCGCCGGCACCGACCGCCAGAACCTGATGACCATGCGCATCACGGTGCTGGTGTTCAGCGCCGCCGTGCTGGCCTACGCGATCCGCATGCAGGGCACGCCGATCTACGAACTGGTGTCGGGCGCCTACCAGGTGCCGCTGGTGGGGGCCTTCGTGCCGCTGGTCTGCGGCCTGTACTGGCGCCGCGCCACCACGCAAGGCGCCATCGCCTCGATCGCCGGCGGCATCGGCGTCTGGCTGCTGTTCATGGCGATGCCCTGGGGCACCGCCTTCCCGGCCCAGCTGGCCGGCGTGCTGTCCTCGTTCGCGGGCATGGTCACCGGCTCGCTGATGCCGCAATGGATAGCGAACACTCACACGCCGCACCGCCTCCTGGCGACCGAGCCGGCCTGACGGCGGGCAGGGCCGCACCCCTGCGGCCCCTGCTGGCGGGGTCGCCCCTATAATCGAGGGCTTTGCGAGCGGCTCGCTGCGAGTTGCTACGCCCCCCATTCCCACCCGATTTTCCATGCCCATTTACGCCTACAAGTGCAGTTCCTGCGGCTTTGCCAAGGACGTTCTGCAGAAGATGTCGGACACGCCACTCTCGGTGTGCCCGGAATGCGGTGCGAGCGCATTTGAAAAGCAGGTCACCGCCGCCGGCTTCCAGCTCAAGGGCTCGGGCTGGTACGTGACCGACTTCCGTGAGGGCAGCGGCAAGAAGTCCGAGCCCGCCACGGCGCCCGCTGCTTCCGGCGACGGTGCCAAGTCGGCCGACGCGTCTTCCTCGTCCTCCGCCGCCAGCCCCGCACCGGCGCCCGCGCCGGCCCCCGCTGCACCGGCTGCCGCCAAGAGCGGCGACTGACGGAACCCTCTCCCATGTCCGCCCTGCGCAAATGGCTGCTGTCCGGCTTGCTGGTGATCGTGCCGCTGGTCATCACGCTCGGCGTGCTGAACTGGATCATCGGCACGCTCGACCAGACGCTGTGGCTGCTGCCCGAGCAGTGGCAGCTCTGGCTCAGCGACCACAAGGTGCGCGGCTTGGGCGTGCTGCTCACGCTGGCGATCCTGCTGGTGGTGGGCGCCACGGCCAGCAACTTCGTCGGCAAGCGCCTGCTCGGCTGGGGCGACGCCGTGGTGCGCCGCATTCCGGTGGTGCGCTCGATCTATTCGAGCGTCAAGCAGGTGTCGGACACGCTGTTCTCCGAGAACGGCAATGCCTTTCGCACCGCGGTGCTGATCCAGTGGCCGCGCGAAAACGTGTGGACCATCGCCTTCGTCACCGGCGCGCCCGGCAATGAAGTCGCCGAGCACCTGGGCGAGGGCGAGTTCCTCAGCGTCTACGTGCCGACCACGCCCAATCCCACGGGCGGCTACTTCGTGATGCTCAAGCGCAGCGACTGCATCGAACTCCAGATGAGCGTGGACGAAGCGCTCAAGTACATCGTCTCGATGGGGGTGGTCGTTCCAGGCAGCCCCCCCGCGGTGACGGTGAAGCCATCCAACTCATAAAAAACGAACGCGCCACGACGGCGCCGGAAGTCCTTCCTATGGCCATGCGTACTCACTATTGCGGTCTTGTGACCGAAGCCCTGTTGGGCCAGACCGTCACCCTGTGCGGGTGGGTCAACCGTCGCCGTGACCACGGCGGCGTGATCTTCATCGATGTGCGCGACCGCGAAGGCTACGTGCAGGTGGTGTGCGACCCCGACCGCGCCTCGACCTTCGCCGTGGCCGAGAACCTGCGCAACGAGTTCTGCGTGCAGATCACCGGCTTGGTGCGTTCGCGCCCCGAAGGCACGACCAACGACAGCCTCAAGAGCGGCAAGATCGAAGTGCTGTGCCACGAACTGAAGGTGCTGAACCCCTCGGTCACGCCCCCGTTCCTGCTGGACGACGACAACCTGTCGGAAACCACCCGCCTCACGCACCGCGTGCTCGACCTGCGTCGCCCGGCTATGCAGCGCAACATGATGCTGCGCTACAAGGTGACGATGGAAACGCGCAAGTTCCTCGACGCCAACGGCTTCATCGACATCGAGACGCCGATGCTCGGCAAGTCCACGCCCGAAGGCGCGCGCGACTACCTCGTGCCCAGCCGCGTGCACGACGGCAGCTTCTTCGCGCTGCCGCAGTCACCCCAGCTCTTCAAGCAGCTCCTGATGGTGGCCGGCTACGACCGCTACTACCAGATCGTGAAGTGCTTCCGCGACGAAGACCTGCGCGCCGACCGCCAGCCTGAGTTCACGCAGATCGACATCGAGACCTCGTTCCTCGCCGAAGAAGAAATCCGCGAGATGTTCGAAGGCATGGTCCGCACCATGTTCCGCAACGCCGCGGACATCGACCTGCCGGTGTTCCCGACCATGAGCTACGCCGACGCGATGTTCAAGTACGGCTCGGACAAGCCCGACCTGCGCGTGAAGCTCGAATTCACCGAACTCACCGAGCTGATGAAGCGCGTCGAGTTCAAGGTGTTCTCGAATGCCGCCACCATGACCGGCGGCCGCGTCGTCGCACTGCGCGTGCCCGGCGGCGGTGCCGAGGGCGGCCTGTCGCGCGGCGAGATCGACGCGTACCAGGAGTTCGTGAAGATCTACGGCGCCAAGGGCCTGGCCTACATCAAGGTCAACGACGCAGCCGCCGGCCGCGAAGGCCTGCAAAGCCCGATCGTCAAGAACCTCGACGACGCCACGCTGGCCGAGATCATCGCCCGCACCGGCGCCCGCAACGGCGACATCCTGTTCTTCGGCGCCGACAAGGAAAAGGTCGTCAACGACGCCATCGGCGCGCTGCGCGTGAAGATCGGCCACAGCGCCTTCGGCAAGAAGGCCGGCCTCTTCGAGGACCGCTGGGCCCCGCTGTGGGTGGTCGACTTCCCGATGTTCGAGTTCGACGAGGAAGGCCAGCGCTGGAGCGCCGTGCACCACCCGTTCACCGCACCGAAGGACGGCCATGAAGACCTCATGGACACCGCGCCCGAGAAGTGCATTGCCAAGGCCTACGACATGGTGCTCAACGGCATCGAGATGGGGGGCGGCTCGGTGCGTATCCACCGCGAGGAAGTGCAGAGCAAGGTGTTCCGCGCGCTGAAGATCAGCGCCGAAGACGCGCAGCTCAAGTTCGGCTTCCTGCTGGACGCGCTGCAGTACGGCGCCCCGCCGCACGGCGGCATCGCCATCGGCCTGGACCGTCTCGTCATGCTCATGACCGGCGCCGAGTCGATCCGCGACGTGATCGCCTTCCCCAAGACCCAGCGCGCGCAAGACCTGCTGACGCAGGCGCCGAGCCCGGTCGACGAGAAGCAGCTGCGCGAACTGCACATCAAGCTGCGCAACACGCCGCAAGCCGCGGCCTGAGGCCGGTCGGTTGGCACGGGCAGGGTGATTGGCTAAAATGGCTAATCACTCCCCGGAGCCAGCCATGCAGATCACCGCCACCGAAGCCAAGAACCGATTCGGCTACTACCTCGGCCAAGCCGAGCGCGAACCGGTGCACGTGATGAAGAACGACCGCGTGGCGGTCGTTCTTGTTTCTGCGGCGCGCTTTGCGGAACTCGAGGCGCTGGAGCAAAAGAAATCGATGGCGCAGCGCAAGCGCGAGTTCAATGCGGAATACAAGGACTGGATCGCCGCACAGAACGAACTGGTGGAGAAGCACGGGCTGTGGTGCGAGGGCATGGTGGCCTGGCAGGACGCGCCTTGAATGGCACAGTTCGACATCTACGAGAACCCTCGGCTTGAGGCGCGCCGGACGGTTCCCTACGTCGTTGACGTGCAAAGCGGCCTGCTCGATCACTTGTCGACCCGCCTTGTCGTTCCTGTGTTTCGCGTTGGAGCGCGCCAGGCACCGGTCAACTTGTGCCCGACCGTGGAAATGGACGGGGAAACCTTGTCCTTGATGCCGCATCTGGCGGCCCCTCTTTCAGCAAGACTTCTCAAGAAGCCGGTCGCCTCGCTCGCTCCCCGGGCCGGTGAGGTGGCAGCCGCATTGGACGCTGTGCTCAGTGGCTTCTGATACGCGTCCCTTCAAGATCCCCGAGTCGGTGCTGGTCGTGATCCACACGCCCGCGCTCGACGTGCTGCTGATCCGGCGCGCCGATGCCCATGAGTTCTGGCAATCGGTCACCGGCAGCAAGGATGCCCTCGACGAGCCGCTCATGCTCACCGCGGCGCGCGAAGTCGCCGAAGAAACCGGCATCCAGTGCGGCGAGGGCGCGCCGCTGGCGTTGCAACTGGTCGACTGGCAGCTGCGCAACATCTACGAGATCTACCCCGGCTGGCGCGCGCGCTACGAACCCGGCATCACCCACAACACCGAGCACCTGTTCGGCCTGTGCGTGCCCGAGCGCCTGACGCCCGTGCTCGCCGCGCGCGAGCACACCGACTGGAAGTGGCTGCCGTACCAGGAGGCGGCCGACGCCTGCTTTTCCCCGTCGAACGCCGAAGCCATTCTGTTGCTGCCAGAATTTGCGCGATGAACCCACCGGCAGCCGCAGCAGCAACGCACAACCTCCGGGTCGCGACCTACAACATCCACAAGGGTGTGCAGGGGATCGGGCCGGCGCGGCGGCTTGAAATCCACAACCTGGGCCACGCCATCGAGCAGCTCGATGCCGACATCGTCTGCCTGCAGGAAGTGCGCAAGATGAACCGCCAGGCCGCCGCCCGCTTTCCGCGCTGGCCCGAGTTGCCGCAGGCCGACTTTCTCGCGCCCGAGGGCTACACGGCCGTCTACGAGACCAACGCCGTCACGCGCCATGGCGAGCACGGCAACGCGCTGCTCACGCGCTGGCCGGTGATCCGCACCAGCCACCAGGACATCTCCGACCACCGTTTCGAACAGCGCGGCCTGCTGCACGCAGTGATCGAGGTGGAGGGCCGCCCGATCCACGCCATCGTGGTGCACCTGGGGCTCATCAAGGGCAGCCGCGTGCGGCAGGTGGCCCGACTGCGCGAGTTCATCGAGCGCGAGGTGCCGGCCGACGAGGCCGTGGTGGTGGCCGGCGATTTCAACGACTGGGGCGCGCGCATGCGCTACGCCATGAACGCCATGGGCCTGCGCGACACCAGCGACCTGCGCGGCCCCCGCACGCTCACGTATCCGTCGCGGCTGCCGGTGGCGCAGCTCGATTTCGTCTACGGCCGCAAGCTTGAGCCGCTGGCTTGCTCGGTGCCGCGCGGCCCGATCTGGGCCCGAATGTCCGATCACCTTCCGCTGGTAGCCGACTTCGCGCTACCTAATTGATAGCATTGCTCCGAGAAGGGGCGGGCGTTGCAGCCCGAATCCCTTGGAGCCATTCACTGGTACGATCCCCGCCATGCTGAGGAAAACCGACGTCGAACCGCTTCCCGATCGAAAAGACGATGACGAGGGCACCCCCGTCTCCGTCAAGATCCGCGAGCGACTGAATGCAGCGCGCAAGCGTTTCAACGCCAACGACAACATCGCCGAGTTCATTCAACCCGGCGAGCTGGAGTCACTGCTCGACGAGGTCGAGGTCAAGATGAAGGGCGTGCTCGAGAGCCTGGTCATCGACGTCGAGAACGACCACAACACCGACAACACCGCGCGCCGCGTGGCCAAGATGTACCTCAACGAGGTGTTCCGCGGCCGCTACGTGCCGCCGCCGCCGCTCACCGAGTTTCCCAACGCCGAGCACTTGAACGAGCTGATGATCGTCGGCCCGATCACCGTGCGCAGCGCCTGCTCGCACCACTTCTGCCCGATCATCGGCAAGCTCTGGATCGGCGTGATGCCCAACGAGCACACGAACGTGATCGGCCTGTCGAAGTACGCGCGCCTGGCCGAATGGGTCATGGGCCGTCCGCAGATCCAGGAAGAAGCCGTGGTGCAGCTGGCCGACCTGATCCAGGAAAAGACGCAGCCCGACGGCCTTGCGCTGGTCATGGAAGCCGAGCACTTCTGCATGGCCTGGCGCGGCGTGAAGGAAATGGACAGCAAGATGATCAACTCCGTCATGCGCGGCGTGTTCCTCAAGGACCCGAGCCTGCGCCGCGAATTCCTTTCCCTCTTGCCACGAAAGAGCTGAGCCATGCTGGTCCGTCTTCTTTACGCCAGCCGTGCCGTCGATACCAGCCCCGAGGCCATCGAGGCGATCCTCACGAAATCGCGCATGCACAACCCGGCCTGCGGCATCACCGGCATCCTCTGCTACGGCGCGGGCACCTTCCTGCAGGCGATCGAGGGCGGGCGCGAAGCCATCAGCGATCTCTACGGCCATATCCAGCGCGATGCGCGCCACAAGGACGTGGTGCTGCTGCACTACGAAGAAATCTCCGAACGCCGTTTCGGCGGCTGGACGATGGGGCAGGTCAACCTCTCGAAGCTCAACGCCTCGACCTTGCTCAAGTACTCCGAGAAGCCCGAACTCGACCCGTACAAGGTATCGGGCAAGGTCTCGCTCGCGCTGCTCGAAGAACTGATGGCCACCGCCGCCATCGTCGGCCGCCACTGAGCACGTGGCCCCCACGCTCGGCACTTCGTGTCCTCGCTGCCCCCCGAGGGGGCCGCTCGCGCCTTGGGGCGGCCCGGCGGCGCTCGGGTTCGCCTGACTCGAGGTGCCGCTTTCCGCCTTTGCACTGATCCTCCTGGCCGGGGTCATTCACGCCAGCTGGAACATCGCCGCCAAGAAGGCGAACGGCGACTCGCGCTTTGCGTTCCAGAGCGGCGTGTTCATGGCCGTGGTGTGGGCGCCCGTGGGCATCACGCTCGGCTGGAGCGTCGTGCCGACCTGGGGCTCGAAGGAGTGGGCCTTCATCGTGCTGAGCGGCGTGCTGCACGTCTTCTATTACGTCGTGCTGCTGCGCGGCTACCGCAAGTCCGATCTCACCGTGGTCTACCCGCTGGCACGCGGCTCAGGGCCGCTGCTCTCGTCGCTGGTCGCGATCCTGTTCCTCGGCGAGAAGATCAGTCTCGTCGGCGTGGCCGGCATCTTCGGCGTGGTGCTCGGTGTGTTCCTGGTGGCCGGTGGCCCGCGCCTCTTTCACAAGAAGCACGACCCGGTGCAGCGCGAGCGCGTGCAAAAGGGCATGCGCTACGGCGTGCTGACCGGCGCCTTCATCGCGGCCTACACGATCACCGACAGCTACGCCGTCAAGTTCCTCGCGATGTCGCCGATCCTGCTCGACTACATGAGCAACTTCGTGCGCCTCGTGCTGCTGCTGCCCGCCGCGCTGCAAGACCGCGCGACCACCGCGCGCATGTGGCGCGAGCAGTGGAAGTACGCGCTGCTGGTGGCGGCGATCAGCCCCGTCTCGTACGTGCTCGTGCTGTACGCGGTGCAGCAGGCGCCCATTTCGCACGTCGCGCCGGCGCGCGAGGTGTCGATGCTGTTCGCCGCGCTGATCGGCGGGCACCTCCTGCGCGAAGGTGATCGCATGCTGAGGCTGCTGGGCGCGCTGTTCATCGCGGCCGGTGTGATCGCGCTCGCACTGGGCTGACCGAAAGCGGGCGATGCTCTTCGGCTGCGATTTCTCGAGCGCACCGACGGCCCGCAAACCCATCGTCGTGGCCGTCGGCGAGATGGCCGACACGCACAGGGTCGTGCTCACGGGTCTGCATCGCTTCTCCTCGCTGGAGACGTGGGGCGACTGGCTGCGTGGCACGCCCGCCTGGGTCGGTGGCTTCGATTTTCCTTTTGGCCTGCCGCGCGAGCTGGTCGAGCACCTGCAATGGCCCACGGCATGGAGCGCGCTGATCGCCCGTTACGCCGCCCTGAGCCGTGCCGAGATCCGCGACACCTTCGCCGCCTTCTGTGCGGCGCGCCCGGTCGGCGGCAAGTTCGCGCACCGTGCGACCGACGCACCGGCTGGCTCGAGTCCGTCGATGAAATGGGTGAACCCACCCGTCGCCTACATGCTGCACGCTGGCGTGCCGCGCCTGCTCGCGGCGGGTGCGACATTGCCGGGCCTGCACACGGGCACCCACAAGGACCGCATCGCACTGGAGGCCTACCCGGGCCTGCTGGCGCGCGAACTCATCGGCCGGCGCAGCTACAAGAGCGACGACCTCGCGCGCCAGTCGCCCGAGCGCGAGATCGCGCGCGCCGACCTGCTGGCCGCGCTCGAGGCCGGACAGACGCGGCTCGGTTTGCGGCTCGACCTCACAGCCGCGCAGCGCGACGCGCTGAGGGCCGATGCGAAGGGCGATGAACTCGATGCGGTGCTGTGCCTGCTGCAGGCCGCCTGGGCCCGCCAGCGCGCCGACAGCCCGGGGCCCGGCTACGGATTGCCGCAGGCCATGGACCCGCTCGAAGGCTGGATCGTCAGCGCCTGAGCCGCCTGCCGTCGCTTGCTTGTCCTACAGCGCTTCGGGCCTGCGGCGACACCCGTGCGCAGGCCGCGGGCGCTAGATTGATCGTCGTGGACCAAGCCGGTCCATGCATTCATTCCGACCGCAGGAGGATTTCCGCATGACAACATCGAACCGTTCCCTCGCTTCCTTTGCCCCGTTCGCCTCGTCGCGCACCTGGCTCGCCGTGCTGGCGGCTGGCGCCGCACTGACCCTGGCCGCCTGCGACAAGCCGGCCAATCAGACGGCCGGCGAGAAGCTCGACAGCGCGGTCGCCAAGACCGAGCAGGCGGCCTCCGATGCCAAGGCGAAGACCGAACAGGCCGCAGCCGATGCGAAGACCGGCATGGCCGGCGCCGTGGCCGATGTGAAGGAAGCGACCAAGGACGCCACCGCCGCCGTGACCGCCACGGTCGACGACGCCGCGATCACCGCCTCGGTCTCGGCCGGCCTGGCCAAGGACCCGGACCTGAGTGCGATCAAGATCGACGTCGACACCAAGGGCGGCGCCGTGAGCCTCAAGGGCCCGGCACCGACAGCCGCCGCCAAGTCGCGCGCCGAAGAGATCGCCAAGGCGGTGCAGGGTGTGAAGTCGGTGGACAACCAGCTCGAAGTGAAGGGCTGATCGGCCCTCCGCCAGAAACAGAAAAACCCCCTTCGCGAGGGCTTTTTCTTGGGTGCGCAAAGTACGCGCGGGCGTGATGTCAGGGCGGGTCTTGCCGTGGTGGCCGCGCGGGCTTCTGCATCAGCGTGTTGACCAGATCGGCCACGTCGGAGGTCTTGAGCACCGCCGCGATCACGGCCGTGGCCGAGATCAGCCGCCAGGGCCGCACGAGCACCAGCAGCGAGCCCGTGGCTGCTGCGGCGGCCATGAGCTTGACGGGCTCCGTGCGGGCGTAGTGCTCGAGCAGGGGGCGGGCCAGCTGGCCCGCCGCGTGCGCGGGATGGCGGCGCCACCAGCGCTGCACCACGCCGCGCGCCATGCCGCTCCAGACGCCGTGACGGCGCCCCGGCGAGGCGGGTGGCGCATCGGCGTCGGTGTGTGCGTATTCGAGATCGTCGTCGGCCTCGCCGGCGCCAAAGGCGCGGTGGGGCGCCGGTGCGTCGGGCTCGCCGCCGTTCAGTTGCCGCACGAGCGCGCGGCGCGAAATGGCCAGCCGCTGCTGCGGCGTCAGCTGCGATGCGGCAGGGCGGCGGGGATCAGGGCTGCTCATGGCGGGCTCCGGCGGCGTGCAGCGCGTCGAGGTCCGCGGCCAGCTGGGCGCGCAGATCGTCGAAGCCGTAGTTCGGACTCGGGCGGGTGGCGATCCAGGTGCAGATCGCCGCAATCAGCACCGCCACGGCCGGCACGGCCACCAGCACCCAGTGGAAGCTGCCGTGCAGCACGCCTAGCAGCACGGCCACGCCGATCAGCCCGAGCGCCAACACGGCGGTGGCCACGGCCAGGACGCCCGCGACCAGTCGGGCGACGAGGCCGCGCCCCGCCACGGCACTCTCCTGCCGGGCCAGGGCCGCGTAGTTGGCGATGTGATCGGCAATGAGTTCCGGGTGCCCGAGCACCGTCGAGAAGATCGGATGAAGCATGTGCGAGGGTGGTCGGGCGGGGTCGGTCGGTCAGTGACGGCGGATCGACGGATCAGTAGTCGTCGCGGCTGCGGCGGCTGGCCAGCACGATCAGCGCCGTGATGGCGGCACCGGCAGCGGCGGCCAGCAGCACCGAGCGCACGGGCTGGTCCGAGATGTAGCGGCCCGTCACGTCGGCGGCCTGTTCGATGCGGCGGTGCGCGCGGGCGCCGGTGGTCGAGGCGGCGTCGAGGCCGCGCTGCACTGCTTGCTGCACGCGTGCGGCCAACTGCTCGACACCCGGTTCGGCGTCGCGGCGCAGTTCGCGGACCTTTTCACCCGCCGCATTCACCGCGTTCTGAGCGTAGGCGCGGGTGGTTTCCGCCGCTTCCTGGGCGGTCTGGCGCACGTCGTCGGCGAGTTGCGAAGGGGTCTTGGTCGTGTTCATGGGGGAGTCCTTTCCGGGAAGATGAAATGCGGGAGCCTATGGATCGTAACTACGCTACTTGCGTCGTAGCAAGCCGGCCAGGAAGCTGGCGATGGCAAGCACGGCAAAGATGATGAAAAGGACCTTGGCGATACCCACCGCGCTGGCGGCGATGCCGCCGAAGCCGAACACGGCGGCGATGAGTGCGATGACCAGAAATACCACGGCGTAGTGCAGCATGCGGAACTCCTTCGAGGCTTCCCTCTTTTATGGTTTGAAACCGTGCATCCGACAGCAGCGCCGAAGAAGCGATGCCGCACCGGATGACACAGGACCCACCTTAAGGGCAGGGCCGCAGGGGCCCTGTCAGCGACCGGGGCGGGGGCGCGTAGGAGGCGACCGAGTCGCTGCAGGCGGTGGCGTGAAGAAATGCCACGGCCCCTCAGGCCGAGGCCGCGCGCGGCGCGGTGGTGTCGGGGCTCGCCGGCTTCACCACCGGCAGCATCGCGGTGAGCCGCGTGCCCTGTCCGGGCGTGGAGGTGATGGTGAGCTTGCCGCGTGCCGCCTCGACGCGGTGGCGCATGCCCGCCAGGCCGTGCGTCGACGGGCGCACGCGTTGTGCATCGAAGCCCTTGCCGTTGTCGGTCACT
This sequence comes from Variovorax sp. 54, assembly GCF_002754375.1. Classification (NCBI taxonomy): domain Bacteria; kingdom Pseudomonadati; phylum Pseudomonadota; class Betaproteobacteria; order Burkholderiales; family Comamonadaceae; genus Variovorax; species Variovorax sp. 54. Next base: position 1,914,498 of record NZ_PEFF01000001.1, on the reverse strand, counting down.
TCCACGATCACGTGGTTGGCGTAGTTCTTCAGCACGATGGTGGCTTCGCTGGCCTCGGCGTACTTGCCGATGTTGGTCAGGCTCTCCTGCACCATGCGGTAGATCGTGAGCTGGCGCGACTCGTCCATGCTCACGGGCTCCAGCGCCATCTCGATCGCCAGCCCCGAGCGTTCTCCGAACTCGCGCCCCAGAATTTCCAGCGAGGCGACCAGCCCGAGGTTGGAGAGCGACGAAGGCCGCAGGTCCTCGATGATGCGGCGCTTCAGTGCGATGCCGCTGTTGAGCAGCTCGGTCAGATGCTGCAGCCGCTGGATCGCGTCGGGCGCGTCGGCCAGCCGCGACTTCAGCCGCGCCACGTCGAGCTTGGCGGCGGTGAGCAGCGAGCCCAGCTCGTCGTGCAGCTCGCGCGCCAGGTAGCCGCGCTCGGTCTCGCGCACGTCCTGCAGGTGGGTGGCGAGCTCGGCCAGCGAGGCGGTGCGCTCGCGCACCTCGTCTTCCAGCGCATTGCGCTCGCGCTGCAGCACCTCCTGCTGGCGCTCGCCCACCGAGCGCAGCGCATGCGTCTGGCGCAGGTACAGAAAGAAGGCGATCAGCGCGGCCAGCGCCACGATGCCGGTGCCGATGCGCGCCAGCTGCAGCGACTTCATCACCTGCTGCTGACTGGCGCGCAGTGTCTGGTTGCTGGCTTTCACCAGCTCGCTGGCGGTGGCGCGGATGGCCTCCATCTCCTCGCGCCCGACGTCGGTGGTCATGACGAACTTCCAGGCGTCCTCGTTGCCCTCGTGGCGCAGCCGCACGCTCATGTCCATCTCGGCGATCTTGCGCAGCACGTGCTTGGACAGCTCGGTCAGCTGGGTGCGCTCGGCCGGGCGTTCGGCGTACAGCTGGCGCAGCGTGGCCAGGTTGCCGTCGACCTGCTTCACGGCCACGTCGTAGGGCTGGCGGTAGGCGGCTTCGCCCGTGAGCAGGAAGCCGCGCTGGCCGGTTTCTGCGTCCAGCATGTTCTGCAGGATCTGGTTGAGCGTGCCGCGGATCTGCTGTGCCTCGTCGATGTCCGCCAGGGCCCGGCTCGATTGCCTGTACCCTGCCTCGTTGATGCCCACGAGGGCCAATGCAGCCAGCGCCGCGAGCAGCAGGCTGACGGCCATTTTTGGAGGGGCTAACCAGTGCATGTCACCTTTAAGGTCGCATTCAATGCAACTTCGTGAATAATTGATAACAATCAGGGACCGGCATGCTTCGGCTTCCAAGTCCGCAGCACAACGACGAAAGTAACAGATGATCAAAATTGGAATTGTGGACGACCACGCCATCGTGCGATCGGGCCTCCGGCAGTTCTTCTCCGAGCACGTGGACCTGCGCGTGGCGGGCGAGGCAGCGAGCGGCCGCGAAGCCATCGAGCTGGTACGCACCACCGAACTGGACGTGCTGGTGATGGATCTCTCCATGCCGGGACAAAGCGGCATCGATGCACTGGCCATGATCCGCGCCAAGGCGCCGGACGTGGGCATCCTCATCCTCAGCGGCTACCCCGAGGAGCACTACGCGATGAACCTGATCCGTCAGGGCGCGAGCGGCTACCTCAACAAGGAATGCGATCCCATCGAGATCGTGAACGCCATTCGCACCATCTCGCTGGGCCGGCGCTACATCACGCCCGCCGTGGCCGAACTGCTGGCCCGCCAGCTCGACCGCAAGGACGACGCGGCGCCGCACGAGCAGCTCTCGGAGCGCGAGTTCCAGGTGTTCCTGAAGCTGGCCAAGGGCGAGACCGCCGGCGACATCGCCAAGACGCTGTCGCTGTCGGTGAAGACGGTGAGCACCTACCGCACGCGGCTGATGGAGAAGATGAATCTGTCGTCCAACAGCGACCTGACCTACTACGCGCTGAAGAACAAGCTCATCGATTGAGCGTGCTCCCGCATGGGGGCCGGCGGCCGGGGCGCGTGCCCGTGCTGGCCTGCGTTCAGTTCGCATCGGGCGCGGCATGCATGCTTCCGGCCTGCGCCAGGCAGAAGTCGACCAGCGCGTCGATCTCGTTGGATTTGTCGAACACCGCGTCGACCCCGAACTCGGCGCAGCGGCGCCGGATGTCGGGCGTCGCATAGTTGCTGAGCACCACCACCTTCTGGCCAGGCTTGCGCGACTGGCAGGCCTGAAGGATGCCCAGGCCACTGCCTTGCTTCAGAAAGAGATCGACGATGGCCAGGTGCCATTCGTCGGTGTGGCCGTGCAGCCATTCGCGCGCATGCTGCTCGGTCTCGGCAAAGCCGACGACCGTCGCGCAGGCGAGCTCCTCCAGAGTGCCGATGAGGTTTTCACGGATCGTGGGGTTGTCTTCGACGACGTAGGTCTGCAATCTGGAATCCATGCCGAGCCGCTTCCTCCGAGGTGGGCAGGTGCTCGTGTCCTGAAGCGTCCCGCGAAGGGGAGCGTCTGCCCGTGCACACATTGAGGCCTCCCCGCGTCCGATCATGCAGGGTTCGAGGGCCGCGTGTTGTAGGCGGGTTCCGACGCACGGTCGCGCCGTCGCCGCCGTAGGCCATGCCGCACGGGGTCTGCGGCCCGCCGCCGACCCGGCGGGGGCGGTCATCCGGGTAAGAATCGAGCATGGCAACCCAATCCCTTCGCGCCCGGCCGCGCTGGCAGAAGCTGCTGGCGGCCTTCGTGCTGCTGGTCGCCGTCCTGCTGGCCGCATTCGCGCTCCTCGTCGCCTTCTTTCCGTGGGACACGCTGCGCGAGCCGCTCAACCGTTTCGTGAGCGAGAAGACCGGGCGCAAGTTCGAGATCACCCGCCGGCTCGATGTCGACCTGGGCTGGAAAGCCGCCACCGTGACCTTCGACGGCATCGCGTTCGCCAACCCCGACTGGGCGCGCGACCCCTACCTGGTGAAGGCCGAGCGCGCGAGCTTCGAGATCCGGCTCTGGCCGCTCATCGACAAGCAAGTGGTCATTCCGCGCCTGGCGCTGTCCGGGCCCACAGTGGGGCTGCAGATGGAGGCCGACGGGCGCCGCACCTGGGCCTTCGGCAAGGACACCTCGGACACCGGCACCGTGCCGACCATCGGCCTGATCCAGGTCGACAAGGGCGCCGTCGACTTCCTGGCTACGCACCTGGGCGTCGACGTGCATGCCGACCTCGACTACGACAGCACCCGCGGCGAGCTGCCGCTGCACTACCGCATCAAAGGCCGCTACAAGGGCCAGCCGCTCACGGCCGACGGGCGCACGGGCGACGTGCTGCAGATCAACGCCGCGGGCGCGCCGCCGTTCCCGCTCGAGATCAATGCTGCCGCCGGCCAGACGAAGCTCAAGGCCAGCGGCACGGTGGCCCAGCTCGCGGGCTTCGACGGCATCGACGCCACGTTCCAGGTCAAGGGCCAGACGCTGAGCGCGCTGTTCCCGCTGACCGGCGTCGTGCTGCCGCAGACCCCGCCCTATGCGCTGAGCGGCAGCCTGAGCAAGCGCGGCAAGCTCTGGGCGGCGGCGGGGCTCAACGGCCGGCTGGGCCTGTCGGACATCGGCGGCGACATGCGCTTCGACCAGGCCGACAAGGTGCCGCGCCTGTCGGGCACGCTGCGCTCGCGCGTGATGGACATGGACGACCTGGGTCCGCTGATCGGCCTGCCGCCCACGGCGCGCTCGGCCAACGCGGTGGAAGGCGTGACGCCGGTCGCCTCGGCCCAACCCAAGCGCCCGCCCGGCGGCAAGGTGCTGCCGACCACGCCCTTCGACTTCGGGCGGCTTCACGCCATGAACGCCGACGTGGGCTACACCGCCGAGCGCATCCGCAACGTGCGCGAGGTGCCGCTGGACCGTGGCAGCGTCCAGATCAAGCTGACCGACGGCGTGTTGTCGCTCGATCCGCTCGACCTCGGCGTGGCCAGCGGCAAGCTGGTGGGCGCGGTGCGCATCGACGCCGGCAAGACGCCGACCGACATCCGCGTGTCGCTCGACGTGCGCGGCCTGAAGCTCGCGCGGCTGATTCCCAAGCTGGAAAGCTCGGGCAACAGCGTCGGCCAGCTCGACGGGCGCATCAATCTGTCGGGCGCCGGCAATTCGGTGGCCAGCTGGCTCGGCGGTGCGTCGGGCGACATGGCGGTGCTGTCGGGGCGCGGCCAGTTCGGCAACCTGATGCCGGTGTTCGCGACGCTGGTGGGCGGCGACATCCTCAAGTTCCTGCTGCGCGGCGACCGCGATGTGGAGCTGCGCTGCGCGGCGCTGGCCTTCGACGTGAACAAGGGCGTGATGAGCGGGCGCACGCTGGTGCTGGACACCACCAACGCCGTCTTCACCGCCACCGGCCAGGCCAACCTCGCGACCGAGTCGCTCGACTTCGTGATCCGCCCCGAGCCCAAGAGCGCGAGCTTCCTCTCGCTGCGCACGCCGCTGGTCGTGAGCGGCACCTTTGGCGCACCCAAGGGCGGCGTCGAGATCGCGCCACTGGCCGGCCGTGGGCTGGCAGCGCTGGCGCTCGGCGCCATCAACCCGCTGCTGGCGCTGGCCGCGACCATCGAGACCGGCCCCGGCGAGAACGCCGACTGCACGGGCGTGCTGGCGCAGGCGAACCGGCCCACGGCCGGGGCGGCGTCGCGCGGCGCCGCGCGGGCCAAGGGGGCTCGCCAGCCTTAAAAGAGAAGAGGGTGGGCGCTCAGGCGCCTGTTGAGGGCCGCTGCGCGCAGACGCTGCAGTGCGGGTCGCGCGAGACACGCAGCGTGTCGAAGCTGGTGCTGCGCCCGTCGAACATCAGCAGCTTGCCCGCCAGCGACGGCCCGATGCCCGCCAGCAGCTTGAGCGCCTCGCTGGCCTGCAGTGTGCCGATGGTGCCGACGACCGGACCGAACACGCCGAGCACCGCGCAGCGCGTTTCTTCGAAGCTGGCTTCGGGCGGGAACAGGCAGGCGTAGCAGGGGCAGGCGGCGTCGCGCGTGTCGTACACGCTCAACTGCCCGTCGAAGCGGATCGCTGCGCCCGCCACCAGCGGCTTGGCGTGCGCCACGCAGGCGCGGTTCACGGCCTGCCGGGTGGCGAAGTTGTCGCAGCAATCGACCACCACGTCGGCGCCGGCCACGAGCTGCGACAGCAGCGCCTCGTCGGCGCGCACCGCGTGGGTCTCGATGGCGATGTCGGGGTTGATGTCGCGCATGGCCTGCGCGGCGGATGCGACCTTGGACTGACCGACCCGCGCATGCGTGTGGGCGACCTGCCGCTGGAGATTGGTGAGATCGACCTCGTCGTCGTCGACCAGCACGATGTGGCCGACCCCGGCTGCCGCGAGGTACAGGGCCACCGGCGAGCCCAGCCCACCGGCGCCGATGACGAGCACCCGGCCGGCACCGACGCGCGCCTGGCCGTCGATGCCGAATTCTTCGAGGAGGATGTGCCGCGAATAGCGCAGCAGGTCGTGGTCGTCCATGCGCGCCTGCCTGGGCCGTTGCGGAGGAAGAAAAACCGCCGGTGGCGCGAACCGCACGGTGCGTGCGGCCCGCTCGCCGGGATCAGTTTTCCTTCTTCTCGTCCTTGTTGTCGACGATGACCTGCGTCTTGCTCACGAGCACCGGCTGGCCCTTCAGGCGGTTGAGCGCCTGCACCAGCGGGAAGTCCTTGTCGGTGCCGAACTCGGGCACCTTGCGGTCCTGCGGCGGCTTCTTGGCTTCTTCCTCGAGGCGCTTGCGGGCTTCGTCGCGGGCCTTTTCACGCTCGGGGTCCTTCACCTCGGGGCCCTGGCCGCTGGCCAGGTGCTTCTCGAGGTCGGCCTCGCGCATGCGCAGGGCGGCAAACGGGCTGCCCTCGGCGCTTTCGTCGACCAGCACGTTGGGCACGATGCCCTTGGCCTGGATCGAGGTGCCGCTGGGCGTGTAGTAGCGCGCGGTGGTGATCTTCAGGCCGGTGTCCGGGCCGAGCGGGCGCACCGTCTGCACGGAGCCCTTGCCGAAGGTCTGGCTGCCCATGATGGTGGCGCGCTTGTGGTCCTGCAGCGCGCCGGCCACGATCTCGCTGGCCGAGGCCGAGCCTTCGTTCACCAGCACCACCAGCGGCACGTTCTTGAGTGCGGCCGGCAGGTTGCGCAGCGGGTCGCTGCCCGAACGGCGCTGGTAGTACTCGGGCGCCGCCTTGTAGATCGACTTGCTTTCGGCCAGCTGGCCGTCGGTGGTGACCACCGTGACGTTCTCGGGCAGGAAGGCCGCCGACACCGCCACCGCCGCATCGAGCAGGCCGCCCGGGTCGTTGCGCAGGTCGAGCACCAGGCCCTTGAGGTTCGGGTCTTCCTTGTAGAGCTCTTCGATCTTCTTGACGAAGTCGTCGACCGTGCGCTCCTGGAACTGCGACAGGCGGATCCAGCCGTAGCCTGGCTCGATCATCTTGCCGCGCACCGACTGGGTACGGATTTCCTCGCGCGTGATCGTGACCGGGAAGGTGCGGCTCTCGTCCTTGCGGAAGATGGTCAGCAGCACCTTGGTGTTGGCCTCGCCGCGCATGCGCTTGACGGCTTCATTGAGCGACAGGCCGCGCACGGCGGTGTCGTCGATCTTGGTGATCAGGTCGTTCGGCTTGAGGCCGGCGCGGAAGGCCGGCGAGCCCTCGATGGGGGAGACGACCTTGATGAGGCCGTCTTCCTGCGAGATCTCGATGCCCACGCCCACGAAACGGCCCGTGGTGCCCTCGCGGAATTCCTTGAAGGACTTCTTGTCGAAGTACTGCGAGTGCGGATCGAGCCCGGCGACCATGCCCGAGATGGCGTCCGAGATGAGTTTCTTCTCGTCGACCGGTTCGACATAGTCGCTCTTGACCATCCCGAAGACGGCCGCGAGCTGCTGCAACTCCTCGAGCGGGAGCGGCGCGAGCGAACCTCGCGCGACCGTCTGCAACGAGACGGTGGTCAGGACGCCAGCAACGGCGCCGGCGGCGACCCAGCCGGTGATCTTCAGTTTCTGGCCCATCATGAGTGAAATGTCCTGTATGTCGACGGCTGTCGAACCAATATACACAGCTTGGAAGCAAATTGCCTGCCGGGGTTCCACGGAGGGACCGGCAAGCCGGGTTTTCTTCTTTTGCTTACGTCTTCAGCCCTTGCCTTGCGACGCCACCGCGGCGGCGGCCTTTTCGGCGGCGGCGGCATCGCCCAGGTAGTAGTGGCGCAGGGGCTTGAGGTCGTCGTCGAGCTCGTAGACCAGCGGAATGCCGTTCGGGATGTTCAGGCCGACGATGGCGTCGTCCGAGATGCCGTCCAGGTACTTCACCAGCGCGCGGATCGAATTGCCGTGCGCGGCCACCACCAGCCGGCGACCGGTGCGGATGGCCGGGGCCATCGACTCGTTCCAGAACGGCAGCACGCGCGCCACCGTGTCCTTCAGGCACTCGGTCAGCGGAATCTGCTCGGGCGACAGCTTGGCGTAGCGCACGTCGGAGCGCTCGCTGCGCGGGTCGTCGGCTTCCAGCGGCGGCGGCGGGGTGCTGTAGCTGCGGCGCCAGACCAGCACCTGCTCGTCGCCGTACTTCTTGGCGGTTTCGGCCTTGTTCAGGCCCTGCAGGCCGCCGTAGTGGCGTTCGTTGAGGCGCCAGGAGTGCACCACGGGCAGCCAGGTGCGGTCGAGTTCGTCGAGCGTGTGCCAGAGGGTGCGGGTGGCGCGCTTGAGCACGCTGGTGTAGGCCACGTCGAAGTCGTAACCCTCGGCCTTGAGCAGCCGGCCGGCCTGCTTGGCCTGCTCGACGCCGGTCTCGGTCAGGTCGACGTCGGTCCAGCCGGTGAAGCGGTTTTCGAGGTTCCAGGTCGATTCGCCGTGGCGGATCAGTACCAGTTTGTGCATGTCGGAGGCCTTTGGAAGCGCGTGGGAAAACCAGCATTCTAAAATCCCGGGTTTGCCATCCAAGGAACCCCCGTGAAATTGATCGAATTCGTCACCGCGAACTGGATGCTGATCCTGATGGCGCTCACTTCGGGCGGCATGCTGGCCTGGCCGATGCTCCGGGGTGCGGGCGGAGGCACGCTCACGGCCCAGGGCGCCGTGCAGCTCATCAACCGCGAACGCGCCGTGCTGGTCGACGTGCGCGAACCCGAAGAGTTTGCGACCGGCCACATGATCGGCGCCAAGAACGTGCCCCTGAAGCTGCTCGAGGAAAAACTGGCTGGCACGGTCAAGAACAAGAACGTGCCGCTGCTGCTGGTGTGCGCCACCGGCGCCCGCGCCCAGCGCGCCGTGGCCACGGCCAAGAAGCTCGGCTACGAGCAGGCCCAAGCCGTCGCCGGCGGGCTGAAGGCCTGGAAAGAGGCTAACCTGCCGGTTGAAAAAGCCTGATTCTTCCCAAGGTAGAGCGCATGCAAGCCGTCAAGATGTACACCACCGCCGTCTGCCCGTACTGCACGCGTGCGAAGCAGATCCTCAAGGCCAAGGGCGTCGAGCAGATCGAAGAGATCCGCATCGACACCGACCCGCAGGCCCGCAACACCATGATGGAGATTACCCAGCGCCGCACGGTGCCGCAGATCTTCATCGGCGACACCCACGTGGGCGGCTGCGACGACCTGCAGGCCCTGGACAGCCGAGGCGGCCTCGTTCCGCTGTTGCAGGGCGCCTGAAGCCCACCGCGGCCGGGCGTCACGAAAGTGCGCGGGCCGTCGGGCGATAATCGTTTGTTCCCTCATCTGCAGCCCGCTGCGGGACCCTCTCCCCGGCGGGCATTGTTTTGATCCTCGAAAGTTCAGCCATGGCCGACCAGCAAGCCCAAGATCCCGTGTTCCAGATCCAGCGCGTCTACCTCAAGGACCTGTCGCTCGAACAACCCAACTCGCCCGCGATCCTGCTGGAGCAGACGCAGCCCACCGTCGACATCCAGCTCGGCGTGGACGCCCAGCCCGTGGCCGACGGCATTTTCGAGATCACCGTGTCGGCCACCGTGCAGACCAAGATCGACGACCGCACCGTGTTCCTGGTCGAAGCCAAGCAAGCCGGCATCTTCGAGATCCGCAACCTGCCGGAAGACCAGATGGGCCCGATCCTGGGCATCGCCTGCCCGCAGATCGTCTACCCGTACCTGCGCGGCAACGTCGCCGACGTGATCCAGCGCGGCGGCTTCCCGCCCGTGCACCTGGCTGAAATCAACTTCCAGGCCATGTACGAGCAGCAGCAAGCCCAGGCCGCCGGCCAGGCTGCACCCACCCTGGCCCAGTAAACAGGCCGCACGACGCCGCCAGCGCACGATGAAGATCTGCGTTCATGGCGCCGGTGCCTGGGGCACGGCCGTCGCAGTCAACGCGGCGGCCCGCCACGAGGTCACGCTGTGGGCGCGCGACGCCGCCCAGGCCGACGCCATGTCGGCCGCGCGTGAAAACACCCGCTACCTTCCCGGACTGGCCCTGCCGGCCTCGCTGACCGTGCGCGCGGGCGACATCGCCCAGGCGCAGGCCGGGGCCGACCTCGTCATCGTCGCCACGCCGATGGCCGCCCTGCGCGAACAGCTGATCGCCCTGCGCGGCACCACAGTGCCGGTGGCGTGGCTGTGCAAGGGCGTCGAGCCCGCGCGCGATACCTCTCCCACCGCCTTCGGCCTGCTCGCCCATGAAATCTGGGCGCAGGTTGCGCCTGAACTGAAGGCGGGCGTACTCAGCGGCCCCAGCTTTGCGCAGGAGGTCGCCGAAGGGCGCCCGACCGCGCTGGTGGCCGCCAGCCCGCACGCCGGCGTGCGCGATGCACTGGTCGACGCCTTCCACGGCCCGGCCCTGCGCGTGTACGCCAACGACGACATCGTCGGCGTCGAAGTCGGCGGCGCCGTGAAGAACGTGCTCGCCATCGCCACCGGGCTGTGCGACGGCCTCGCGCTCGGGCTCAACGCCCGCGCGGCGCTGATCACCCGCGGCCTGGCCGAAATGACCCGCTTCGGCCTGGCGCTCGGCGCCCGCGCCGACACCTTCATGGGCCTGTCGGGCCTGGGCGACCTCGTGCTGACTTCCACCGGCGACCTCTCGCGCAACCGCAAGGTCGGGCTGCTGCTGGCCCAGGGCCGCACGCTCGCGCAGGCCGTCGATTCGCTGGGCCACGTGGCCGAGGGCGTGTACTGCGCCCGCACCGTGGTGCAGCGCGCGCGCGGCCTGGGCATCGAGATGCCCATCGCCGAAGGCGTGGTCGCGCTGCTCGACGGCCAGGTGAGCCCGCGCGATGCCGTCGCGGCGCTGACCGGGCGCGACCCGGTGCCGGAATCGGTACAAGCCGGTTCGGTCCCCCGCCACTCCTCCTGAAAATTAGAGATTCCAGAGACATGAGCCTTCGCTTTGATTTCTCGGCGTCGGCCGTCGCCGCGCTGGCCGAGTCCGACGTCGCCCGCGCCCTGCAGGAAGACGTCGCCGACGGCGACTTGACCGCCTCGCTGGTCGACGCTTCCCGCACGGCCCATGCCCGCGTGCTCGCGCGCGAAACCGCCGTGGTCTGCGGTGCGCCCTGGGTCGAGGCCACCGTGCGGCGGCTCGATCCGCAGGCGCGCATCACCTGGTTGTGCGGCGAGGGCGAACGCTGCGCCGCCGACCAGCCCGTGCTCGAAATCCAGGGTGGCGCCCGTGCGCTGCTGACGGCCGAGCGCACCGCGCTCAACTTTCTGCAGCTGCTGAGCGCCGTCGCCACCAAGACCGCGCTGTACGCCGATGCCGTGAAGGGCACGCGCGCGCGCATCGTCGACACCCGCAAGACCCTGCCGGGCCTGCGCCTGGCGCAGAAGTACGCCGTGCGCACCGGCGGCGGGCTGAACCACCGCATCGGCCTGTACGACGCGGTGCTCATCAAGGAAAACCACATCGCCGCGGCCGGTGGCGTGGCCGCCGCCCTGCGCGCGGTGGCGCCCGTGGCCGCGCAGGCCGCGTTTGTCGAGGTCGAGGTCGAGACCCTGGCCCAGCTGCAGGAAGCGCTGGACGCCGGCGCCCGCATGGTGCTGCTCGACAACATGGACCTGCCCACGCTGCGCGAGGCCGTGCGCCTGAACGACGCCGTGGGCGCCGATCGCAAGGCCGTGCTCGAGATCTCGGGCGGCGTCACGCTGGACGGCCTGCGCGCCCTGGCCGAGACCGGTGTCGACCGGATCTCGATCGGCGCGTTGACCAAGGACGTGAAGGCCATCGACTACTCGATGCGCTTCCTGAACCACTGAACCGCCATGAGGACCGCTTCCGTCATCGATGTCGACTACGAACAGCCCGCGGAGGGTTCGGTTTGCGACACGCGCCACGCCTGGGCCCGCGTGCCCCCCGAGCCTTCGCCCGATGAACGCATCGCGCTGAAGGACCGCATCCGCCGGCTGCTGCGCGAACGCAACGCGGTGATGGTGTCGCACTTCTACGTGCACCCCGACCTGCAGGACCTGGCCGAGGAAACCGGCGGCATCGTGAGCGATTCGCTCGAGATGGCGCGCTTCGGCCGCGATCACGCCGCCACTACGCTGGTGGTGTCGGGCGTGCGCTTCATGGGCGAGACCTCGAAGATCCTCTCGCCCGAGAAGCGCGTGCTGATGCCCGACCTCGACGCGAACTGCTCGCTCGACCTGGGCTGCCCGGTCGACGAATTCAGCGCCTTCTGCGATGCGCACCCCGACCGCACCGTGGTCGTCTACGCCAACACCAGCGCGGCCGTGAAGGCGCGCGCCGACTGGCTCGTCACCTCCAGCTGCGCGCTCGACGTGGTGAACGCGCTGCACGCGGCCGGCCAGAAGATCCTCTGGGGCCCCGACCGCCACCTGGGTGACTACATCCGCCGCCAGACCGGCGCCGACATGGTCAGCTGGAACGGTGCGTGCATCGTGCACGACGAATTCAAGGCGCTCGAACTCGAGCTGCTGATGAAGGAGTACCCGAAGGCCAAGGTGCTGGTGCACCCCGAGTCGCCGTCGGACGTGATCGCGCTGGCGCATGCGGTGGGTTCCACCTCGGCCATCCTGAACGCGGCACAGCGCTTCGACGCGACCGAGTTCATCGTCGCGACCGACACCGGCATGCTGCACAAGCTGCGCACGCTGAACCCCGGCAAGACCTTCATCGAAGCGCCCACGGCGGGCAACGGCGGCACCTGCAAGAGCTGCGCGCATTGCCCGTGGATGGCGATGAACGGGCTGGTCGAACTGGCGAATGCGCTGGAAACCGGCGCGGGCGAGATTCACGTCGATCCGGCACTGGGCGTGCGCGCGCGGGTGCCGATCGATCGGATGCTGGCGTTCACGGCTGGGCTGAAGAACGGGCAGGCGCCGGGCAGTCTGGTCGCCGGCATCGGCGCCGCCTGAGGCCTTGTCCTCACTCCTTCCCTTTGGGGGAGGGAGTGGCGGGCACGGGTCACAGCGCTATCGAGCAAGCCGGGACACGCCGCACCGCGCCGTCCGCGAAACAATCGCCGGGTCCATGACCCTCGATGCCTTCGCCAACCACCGCACGCAGACCGTGCGCTACCTCGAGCTGCTTTCGCGCGCAGCCGCCCATATCGACGCTCACCTCGGTGAATCGCTGGATGGGGCCCTGCTGGCTGACATGGCCGCCATGTCGCGCTACCACTTCCACCGAATCTTCCGCGCCTACTTCGGCATCACGGTCGGGGGCTATGTCACCTGGCGGCGCCTGCAACGCGCCTGCGAGCTGCTCGCCGACAACCCGGTCTCAGTGACCGATGTGGCCTTGCAGGTCGGCTACGAGTCGGCGCAGGCGCTGGCCAAGGCCATGCGCCGCGAACTCGATACCACGCCGATGGCAGTGCGCGCGGGTGAAGCGCCACGCTGGCAGCAGTTGTTCGACCGGCGTCCCTCGCCCGATCCCGACGCAGTGCACCAGGACCCGGTGCTGCGACCGCAGATGCTGGATGTGCCCGCACTTGCGGTGCTGACGGCCACCGCGCGTGGCATGAAGGACGGCGTGCGCACGGGCGCGGCGCAGCGCGCATTCGAAGAGCTGGTGCCCGCGGTGCGCGCGGCGGGCCTGCTCCCGCGTGCGCGCAGCTGGGTCGCCGTATTTCCCGACGAGCCGCAAGGCCCGGACGACCAGGAGGCGCGCATGCTGTGCGGCATCCTCTTCGATCACTCGCTGGCGGAACGCACCGGCACCCCCGATCAGCCGGCGTTGTCGCTGGCCGGCAGCCTCGAATGGTGCCATCTGCCCGCGGGCCGCTGCGCCGTGTTCACGCACCGAGGCGCGCACACCTTGCTGCACGCCGCGTGGACCGCCATCTACCGCGACTGGCTGCCGGCCACCGGGTACGCGCTGCGCGACGTGCCCTGCTTCATCCACTACGTCAACGATCCACGCGAGCCGCTCGGCGACGCATGGCGCACCCACCTCTATCTCCCGCTGCAGTAAGACCGCTCATGTCCTCATTCCCCCCCGAACGCCAGACGGCCAGCCAGCTGGTTCAGGCACTCGCCGCACGACAGATCGGTGCGCTCGAAGCCTGCGACGCGGCCATCGCGCGCATCGAGGCCCGCGACCCGCAAGTCAACGCTGTGGTCGTTCGCAACTTCGAGCGCGCACGCGAGCAGGCGCGTGCCGCGGACGCTGCCCTGGCCCGAGGAGAGCGGCATCCGTTGCTCGGATTGCCGATGACCGTGAAGGAGTCGTTCAACGTGGCGGGCCTGCCGACGACCTGGGGTTTCGAGTTCGCGCGCTCGCTGCCGCCGGCGGCCCAGGATGCGGTCGCCGTGTGTCGCCTGAAGGCCGCAGGCGCGGTGATCCTCGGCAAGACCAACCTCGCGCTCGGGCTCGGCGACTACGAGAGCAACAACCCGGTCTACGGCCGCACCCTGCATCCGCTGGACGCGGGGCGCACACCCGGTGGTTCCTCTGGCGGCTCGGCCGCGGCGCTGGCGGCCGGCATGGTCTCGCTGGAGTTGGGCTCGGACGTCGGCGGTTCGATCCGGGTGCCCGCTCATTTCTGCGGGGTCTGCGGTCACAAGCCGACGCACGGATTGCTGCCTGTGCGCGGCCACGACTTCCCCGGCGGCTACCAGGCGGCCCCCGACATCCTGTCGGTCATCGGACCGATGGCACGCAGCGCGGGCGACCTCGAACTGGCGCTGGACGTGCTGGCCGGCCCTGACGGCGACGAAGCCCGCGCTTTCCAACTGGCGCTGCCGCGCGCCCGGCACGCTGGCGCACGTGGCCTGCGCGTGCTGGCCCTTGGCGAACATCCTTCGGCACGTACCAGTGCGCAGGTGCGCCATGCGGTCGACGAGGTGTCGCGCAACCTTGCTGCGGCTGGCGCACGTGTCGAGCGCGCCAGCGCGTTGCTGCCCGACCTGGCGGCCATCCAGGGGGACTACGTGAGCATCCTGCGCACCATCACCACGCGCGGTGGCCCGAATCCCCCGCCGTCGATCCCGGCACACGAGTGGCTGCGGCTGCTCGATCGGCGCATGAGCCTGCAGCGGGACTGGCAGCGGTTGTTCGAAAGCTTCGACGTCGTCATCGCACCGGTCTTCGGCACGACAGCCTTCGCGCACATGGATGCGCCCGACTGGGCGCACACCACCCTGAACATCGACGGCGAACCCACGTTCTATCGCGATCAGTTGGCCTGGTCGGGTCTCGCCACGCTGGCGGGCCTGCCGGCCACGGTGGTGCCGGTGGGAAAGACCGTTCAGCAGTTACCCGTCGGGCTGCAGATCATCGGACCCCGCTTCGAAGACCGAACGCCGCTGGCCGTGGCGCGTTGGCTGCAGCAAGACGCTGGTTCATAGTCCCCGCCCGGCACGGCGCCAGGTGGCCTGCTTCTAGAACTCCACCGTGCAGGAATCGCCCAGCGCCTCGCGCCACACGCGCACGCGCGCCAGCGAGGCCCGCAGATCCGGCAGCGCCTCCGCAATGAACACACACAGGTTCTCCAGCGTCGGCGGATGCAGCCCCGGCACGTCGTCCAGCAGATGGTGGTCGAGCTGTTCGCGCACATCCTCGAGCCGTCGGCGCAGCAGGCCCAGGTCGATCACCATGCCCGTCACCGGGTCGCGCTCGCCCGCAAGCCACACCTCTGCGTGATACGTGTGGCCGTGAATGCGGCGGCTGCCTTCGACTTCGATCTCGCGTTTGAGCGTGTGGGCGGCGTCGAAGAAGAAGCGTTGGCTGATGGTGAAGCGCATCGTCAGAAAAAAGAAACTCGGAAATGAAGGAAAAAGAAGGAGGCCGCCGCGTCAGCGGATGCCCGTGATCTTGTGGGTCTGCACGCTGAGGCGCCATACCGGCTGCCTCATGCATTCGTCGATGCAGCGTTCGGTGTTGGCGAGCCGGTCGGGCCCGTCCATCGGCTGCAGGAAACGGTGCGTGAACTCGCCCGTGCGCGCCATCGTGTCGAGGTCGAACCCGGCCTGCGGCCACACCAGCTTCAGCTCCTGGCCGCGCTGCTGCACCCACGGCGCGCCGGCCTTGGGGCTGATGCACAGCCAGTCGATGCCCGCGGGCGCGGCGACCGTGCCGTTGCTCTCGACCGCGATGCGGAAGTGCCGCGCGTGCAGCGCATCGACCAGCGCCGCATCGACCTGCAGCAGCGGCTCGCCGCCCGTGAGCACCACCAGCCGGTGCGCGGTGTCGCCGGCGGGCCATTGCGCGGCGATGGTGTCGGCGAGTTGGTCGGCGCTCTTGAACTTGCCGCCCAGCGTGCCGTCGGTGCCGACGAAATCGGTGTCGCAGAAACGGCAGATGGCCGTGTCGCGGTCTTCCTCGCGGCCGGTCCAGAGGTTGCAGCCGGCGAAGCGGCAGAACACGGCCGGCATGCCGGCCTGGCCGCCTTCGCCCTGCAGCGTGTAGAAGATTTCCTTGACGCTGTAGGTCATGCTGAAAGAGGGGTGTCGATTTCGAGGTTGTCGATGAGTCGCGTGCTGCCCAGCCGCGCGGCGGCCAGGGCCACGAGCGCATCGCCGGGTTGCGGCGTCTGCAGGTCGGCGCGGCGGCGCAGCACGAGGTAGTCGGGCTGCCAGCCGCGCTGCGTGAGCGACTGCATGGCGCGCGCCTCGAGGGCCGCCACGTCGCGCTCGCCGGCGCGCACGGCCTCGGCCATGTCTCGCAGCGCCTTCGACAGCTGCACGGCCTCGGCGCGTTCGGTGGCGCTCAGGTAGCCGTTGCGCGACGAAAGCGCCAGGCCGTCGTCGGCGCGGAAGGTCTCGCCGCCGACGATCTCGATGGGCATCGCAAACTGCCGCACCATGTGGCGGATCATCATCAGCTGCTGGTAGTCCTTCTTTCCGAACACGGCCACGCGCGGCTGCACGCACTGGAACAGCTTCATCACCACCGTGCACACGCCGATGAAGAAGCCGGGGCGGAAGTGCCCTTCGAGCAGGTCGGCCAGCGTCGGGTCGGGGTGCACCTTGCAGGTCTGGGGCTCGGGGTAGAGCGCCTTCTCGTCGGGCGCGAACAGCACGTCGCAGCCGGCGGCGCGCAGCTTCTCGCAGTCGCTGTCCCAGGTGCGCGGGTAGGTATCGAAGTCTTCGTGCGGCAAAAACTGCAGGCGGTTCACGAAGATGCTCGCCACCGTGGCGTCGCCCAGCGGCTTGGCCTGCCGCACGAGCGCGAGGTGGCCCTCGTGCAGGTTGCCCATGGTGGGCACGAAGGTGGGGCGGCGGCTGGAAGACAGGTGCTGGCGCAGCTCGTCGATGGTCTTGGCGATGTACATGGTCGGTGTCCTTCGGGGCTTACCAGGCGTGGAGGCGGTCGTCGGGGAAGCTGCCGTTCTTCACGGCCTGCACGTAGGCCTGCAGCGCGGGCAGCACGCCCGGCGCGTCGGCCATGAAGTTGCGCACGAACTTCGGCATCTTCCCGAGGTTGATGCCCAGCATGTCGTGCAGCACGAGCACCTGGCCGGCAGTGGCTTTGCCGGCGCCGATGCCGATGGTGGCGCAGTGCTTCAGCTCCGTGGTGAGTTCGGCGGCCAGCGCGGCCGGCACCATTTCGAGCACCAGCATGGTTGCGCCCGCGTCCTGCAGCGCGTGGGCCTGCTGCTTGAGCAGCGCGCCGGCGGTGTCGCCCTTGCCCTGCACGCGGTAGCCGCCGAGCGCATGCACGGTCTGCGGCGTCAGGCCGAGGTGGGCGCACACGGGAATGCCGCGTTCGACCAGGAAGCGCACGGTCTCGGTGGTCCAGCCGCCGCCTTCGAGCTTGACCATGTGCGCGCCGGCCTGCATCAGCACGGTGGCGCTACGAAGAGCCTGCTCGCGCGATTCTTGATAGCTGCCAAAGGGCAGGTCGGCGATGAGCCAGGTCGTGCCCTGCACGCGGCGCAGGCCGCGCGAGACGCTGTCGGTGTGATAGCGCATGGCTTCGAGGCTCACGCCCACGGTGCTGTTCAGGCCCTGGCAGACCATGCCCAGCGAGTCGCCGACCAGCAGGCAGTCGATGCCGGCTGCGTCGGCCATGGCCGCGAAGGTGGCGTCGTAGGCGGTGAGCATGGCGATCTTTTCGCCGCGCGCATGCATGTCGGCCAGCCGCGGCAGGCTCACGGGCTTGCGCTGCGCCAGCGGCGAGGCGGGCGGCAGCGTGCCGTAGGGCGTGCCGGCCGGGGCTTCGGACAGAGCTTCGGACGGTGAGGTGGGTGTGGAAGGTGTGTTCGACATGGTTGGCTTTCTCCCTGCGGGCGTCGGTGGCCGGGCATCCTGAGGGTGATCGAAAGGTGACGAAGGGTGGGCTCAGTCGACCGGCGGCACCAGCACGGTGGGTGCGGTGGGCTCGGCCAGCGAAGGGTAATCGCGACTGAAATGCAGGCCACGGCTCTCGTGGCGGGCCTGCGCGGAACGCACGATCAGCTCGGCCACCTGCACCAGGTTGCGCAGTTCGAGCAGGTCGCGCGTGACGTGGAAGTTCGCGTAGAACTCCTGGATCTCGGCCTGCAGCAGCGCGATGCGGTGGCTCGCACGCTCCAGGCGCTTGTTGGTGCGTACGATGCCGACGTAGTCCCACATGAAGCGGCGCAGCTCGTCCCAGTTGTGGGAGATGACCACGGCTTCGTCGGCGTCGGTGACGCGGCTTTCGTCCCAGGCGGGCAGCGCGGCGCGTTCGCGCGACGGGGCCTGCGCAATGGCATCGGCCGCGGCGCGCGCGAACACCATGCACTCGACCAGCGAGTTGCTGGCCAGCCGGTTGGCGCCGTGCAGGCCGGTGCAGGCGGTTTCGCCGATGGCGTACAGGCCCGGGATGTCGGTGCGACCGGCCAGGTCGCTGAGCACGCCGCCGCAGGTGTAGTGCGCGGCGGGCACCACGGGAATCGGCTCGCGCGTGATGTCGATGCCCAGCTCCAGGCAGCGCGCCAGGATGTTGGGGAAGTGTTCTTTCAGGAACGCGGGCGGCTGGTGCGAGATGTCGAGGTACACGCAATCGAGCCCGTGCTTCTTCATCTCGAAGTCGATGGCGCGGGCCACCACGTCGCGCGGCGCGAGTTCGGCGCGCTCGTCGTGCGTGGGCATGAAGCGCGTGCCGTCGGGCAGCTTCAGCAGGCCGCCCTCACCACGCACCGCCTCGCTGATCAGGAACGACTTCGCGTGCGGGTGGTACAGGCAGGTCGGGTGGAACTGGATGAACTCCAGGTTCGACACCCGGCAGCCCGCGCGCCAGGCGGCGGCAATGCCGTCGCCGGTGGCGGTGTCGGGGTTGGTGGTGTACAGGTACACCTTGCCTGCGCCGCCGGTCGCCAGGATGGTGTGCGGCGCGCGGAAGGCCAGCACCTCGTCGGTCTCGCCGTCCAGCGCGTACAGGCCCTGGCACGACGGATCGGCCAGGCCGAGCTTGGTGCCGGTGACCAGGTCGACCAGCGTGTGGTGCTCGAACAGCGTGATGTTGGGCGTGCGGCGCACCCGCTCGATCAGCACCTGCTGCACGGCCGCGCCCGTGGCGTCGGTCACGTGCACGATGCGGCGCTGGCTGTGGCCGCCTTCGCGCGTCAGGTGCAGGTCGCCGCCTTCTTCCGAGAAGGGCACGCCCAGTTCGCGCAACCAGCCGATGGCCTGCGGCGCGCCTTCGACCACGAAGCGCGTGGCCTCGGGGTCGCACAGGCCGGCACCGGCCACCAGCGTGTCTTCCACGTGGGCGTCGAAGCTGTCGCCCGCCGCCAGCACGGCCGCGATGCCGCCTTGCGCCCAGGCGCTGGAGCCGTCGTTGAGCGCGCGCTTGGTAAGCACGGCCACGCGGTGCGTGGGGGCCAGGTGCAGTGCGGCGGAGAGGCCTGCGAGGCCGCTGCCGACAATGAGGACGTCGAAGTCGCGAACGGCGGAAGTCACAGGCGTGGGAACCGGTAGGGTCAGGCCGGCGAGTAGGCCAGTCGGACGTAAATAGGGGCGAAGGCCTCGGCCTGCGTGATGTCGATCAGCGTTTCTTTCGCGAGCTCGAGCATCGCGATGAAGGTGACGATCAGCACGGGCACGCCGCGCGAAACATCGAAGAGCTTTTCGAACTCGACGAAACGCTGGCCCTGCAGGTGGCGCAGCACGATGCTCATGTGCTCGCGCACGTTGAGTTCTTCGCGTGAGATCTTGTGGTGCTGCACGAGCTTGGCGCGCTTCATGATGTCGGCCCAGGCATCGCGCAGCTCGACCACGTCGACGTCGGGGAAGCGCGGCTTGATCGACTGCTCGATGTAGACCTGCGCCTTCCAGAAGTCGCGCCCGTAGGTGGGCAGCGCGCTGATGGCGGCGGCCTGCAGCTTGGTCTGCTCGTACTCCATGAGCCGGCGAACCAGTTCGGCGCGCGGGTCTTCGGCTTCTTCGCCGTCGGCCACCTTCTTGGGCGGCAGCAGCATGCGCGACTTGATCTCGATCAGCATCGCGGCCATCAGCAGGTATTCGGCCGCGAGTTCGAGGTTGGTCTGGCGAATTTCGTCGACGTAGCTCAGGTACTGCCGCGTGAGTCCCGCCATCGGGATGTCGAGGATGTTGAAGTTCTGCTTGCGGATCAGGTACAGCAACAGGTCGAGCGGGCCCTCGAAGGCCTCCAGAAAAACCTGCAGCGCCTCGGGCGGGATGTACAGGTCTTTCGGCATCGCGAACAGCGGCTCGCCGTAGAGCCGGGCCAGGGCGACCTGGTCGACGACCTCGGGCATGCTGGCCACGATCGTGCCGTTGTCCTCGTCTGCGCTCATGAGGCGGTTGCTATCAACTTAATAGCTGTGCGCGCACGCGGGGCGGCGGGATGCCGGGTGGGCACCATTCACTTGGGTTGGGTCTGGTAGACGTACGGCTGCATCGGCACGCGGGCTTCGCTGTACTCCTCGAGCAGGCTGCGGTCGAGGTGCTTGTCCCAGAGCAGGGCGCGGCCGGCGCGCTGTTCGGCTTCCAGCGTCGGCTTCTTTTCCTTCATCTCCTCGATGAAGTTCGTGATCTCGGAGGTGTAGTGGGGGCGGCGGAAGATAGACATAGACTGGACCTTTATCGCTCGAATTTTACCGGGGACGGCATGCAACGATTTCAGAAGGGCCGGATCGGCCTTGCAGCGGCTCTGCTGGCGGGGCTCATCGGGCTCGCCGGCTGCGATCCGCAGCGCATCAGCGAGCTCGAAGAAGGCGTCTCGACCGAGGCCGACGTGCGCGCGCGTTTCGGCGAACCCGAGAACGTCTGGGACGTGCCCAACGGCCGCGTGCTGGAGTTCAACCGCCAGCCGCAGGGCCAGAAGAACTACATGATCACCATCGGCGCCGACGGCAAGATGAGCGCGCTGCGCCAGGTGCTCACGCCCGAGAACTTCGCCAAGGTGCAGCCCGGCATGATGATGGAAGACCTGCGCAAGCTGCTCGGCAAGCCGGCCAAGGTCACGCCCTATGCGCTCAAGCGCGAGACCGAATGGGAATGGCGCTGGGTGCAGCCGCCGAACTCGTCGATGGTGTTCACGGCCACGCTGAACGACGACCAGCGCGTGGTGCGCAGCGGGTCGTCGCCCGACCGGGGCACCGAGGCGCCGTAGCGCGGCAATCAGGCGCTGTGCGACGCGCCGGGCTGGCCCGTCGTCAGCTCCTCGGCGAAGCCTGAACGCTCCAGCACCTCCAGCGGCTGCGGTTGCAGCGACTCGATGCGCAACAGCCCGTCGCGCGCCAGCACCGCCCGGTGCAGCTGCCGCAGCGCATCGACGCCGGTGGCATCGATGTAGATCAGGTGCGTGGCGTCCAGCACCACCGTCATGCCGCGCGGTGCGCGCTCAGCGGCGTTCACTGCTTCGTCGAGCTTGGCCGCCGCGCCGAAGAACATCGCGCCGTACAGCCGGTAGGTGAGCACCGGCGGCTGCAAGGTCACGAGCTCGACGCTGAACAGCCCGCTCATGCGCCGGATGAAGAGCGCACACGCCAGCACGATGCCCACCTGCACCGCCACCGTGAGGTCGAACACCACGGTGAGTAAGAAGGTGCCGAGCATCAGCAGCCGGTAGTGGCGGCTGAAGTGGCGCAGCTGGCCGGGCGTGAACTCGCGCCATTCGCCCATGTTCAGCCCCACGAACACCAGGATGCCCGCCAGCACCGCGAGTGGCACGTGGCGCGCCAGCGGCGCCGCCAGCAGCACCACGAGCAGCAGCGTGACCGCATGCACGATGCCCGCAATGGGCGAGCTGCCGCCCGAGCGGATGTTGGTCACGGTGCGCGCGATGGTGCCCGTGGCCGGCATGCCGCCGAAAAAGGGCGTGACGATGTTCGCGATGCCCTGCGCCATCAGCTCCTGGTTGGGGTCGTGGCGCGGCTGGCCGCTGACCTGGTCGGCCACGCGCGCGCACAGCAGCGACTCGATGGCGCCGAGCAGCGCGATGGTGAGCGTCGGCGTCACCAGTTGCTTGACGGTCTCCCACGAAAAGTCGGGCAGCGCGAAGGCCGGCACGCCCTCGGGAATGCCGCCGAAGCGCGTGCCGATGGTCTCTACTGGCAGCGCGAAGCCCCACGACACCAGCGTGAGCGACACCAGCGCGACGATCGGCCCCGGGATGCGCCCGACGATCTGCACCGGGCGCGTCTGCACCCACCGCCCGCCCACGCGCTGCACCGCACGCGCCAGCGCCGAGTCGCCGCGAAACAGCCGCGACCACGCCAGCAGGCCGAGCACGCAGGCCAGCCCGAGCGCGAAGGCCTGCGGGTTGAAGGTGTCCAGCCGCAGCGCCATCGCGTGCAGCTGCGAGAACACGTCAGCCGGCATGCGCTCCACCGTGAGGCCGAGCAAATCCTTGAGCTGCGACAGCAGGATCAGCACCGCGATGCCGTTGGTGAAGCCGACCACGATCGACAGCGGCACGAAGCGCACCAGTCGCCCGAGCCCGAACAGCCCCGCCATGAACAGCAGCACGCCCGCGCAGGCGGTGGCGATCAGCAGGTTGGCCACGCCATAGCGCTCGACGATGCCGTAGACGATCACGATGAACGCGCCCGCCGGCCCGCCGATCTGCACGGCCGAGCCGCCCAGGAATGAGATCAGGAAGCCCGCGATGATCGCGGTCCAGATGCCGGCCTCGGGCTTGAGCCCCGAGGCGATGGCAAAGGCCATGGCCAGCGGCAGCGCCACGATGCCCACCGTGGCGCCCGCGCCCAGGTCCCTCAGGAACCGCCCCCGGTCGTAGCCCGCCATCGTGTCCATCAGGCGGGGTCGGAAGCGGGTGAGGTTCAGCGGTGACGACATGTGCGGTCATTGTGGCCCGGCCGTCGCGGCGGGCCCGCGATTTCCCGGGGTGAGTACTTTCAGCCAGCTTATCGGCGGCGAGGCTGAAAGATACATTTTTGACGTTTAGAAACAAACGTCAATGAGGCCGCCCATGCACATCCTGCTCGTCACGAGCGCCTTCAACAGCCTCACGCAGCGCGTGCTGGCCGAACTCCAGGACCGGGGTCACACAGCAGGCATCGTGCTGGCGCTCGGCGATGACGAGGCGCTGCGTGAGGCGGTGCGCCAGCACGCGCCCGCGCTCGTCGTCGCGCCGATGCTGACCACGGCGATTCCCGAGGATGTCTGGCGCGTCCACACCTGCCTGATCGTGCACCCGGGCCCGCCCGGCGACCGGGGCCCGTCGTCGCTCGACCGGACGCTGCAGGGCGGCGTTGCCAGCTGGGGCGTCACCGTGCTCGAGGCCGTGGCCGAGATGGACGCCGGCGATGTCTGGGCCTGGTCGCCGCTGAAGGTGCCGCCGCAGGCCGGCAAGAGCGACCTGTACCGCGGCGAGGTGGCCGATGCCGCCGTCGATGCGGTGCTGCTGGCGGTCGAGCGTTTCGCCTCGGGCACGTACAAGCCGAAGCGGCAGAAGGCGGCCGACCTCGCCGCCGGTTGGCGGCCCTTCATGAAGCAGGCCGAGCGCCGCATCGACTGGGCCACGCAGACCACCGACTCGGTGCTGCAGCACCTGCGCGCGGCCGATTCGCAGCCCGGCGTACTCGACGAACTGCTGGGCGCGCCGTGGTACCTGCACGGCGGCCATGCCGAAGACGAACTGCGCGGCACGCCCGGCGAACTGATCGCCACGCGCACCGGTGCGGTCTGCCGCGCCACGGTAGACGGCGCGGTCTGGCTCACGCAACTGCGGCCTTGGCGCGAGCCGGGTTCGGGCCTGCCGAGCTACAAGCTGCCGGCGGTCGAAGCACTGGGTGCGCGGCTGCCTGCGGGGCTGCCCGAGGTGCCCGCGCCGCTCGAGTTGCCCGCTGGCCGCCGCACCTGGACCGACATGCGCTACAGCGAGCACGGCGCTGTCGGCGTGCTGAACTTCTCGTTCGCGGGCGGCGCCATGAGCACCGCGCAATGCCGGCGTCTGCTGGTTGCCTACCGCTTCGCCTGCACCCGCCCGACGTCGGTGCTGGTGCTCGGCGGGCTGCGCGACTTCTTCTCCAACGGCATCCACCTGAACGTGATCGAGGCGGCGGCCGATCCGGCGGAGGAATCGTGGGCGAACATCCACGCGATGAACGACCTGGTCGAGGCCGTGCTCACCACCACCGACCGCCTCACCGTGGCCGCGCTGGGCGGCAATGCCGCGGCGGGCGGCGTGATGCTCGCGCTTGCGGCCGACGAGGTGTGGTGCCGCGACGGCGTGGTGCTCAACCCGCACTACACGTTGATGGGCCTGCACGGCTCCGAATACTGGACCTACAGCCTGCCGCGCCGCGTGGGCGCCGACGAGGCCGAGCGGCTCACGCAGTCGGCGTTGCCCGTGAGCGCGAAACGCGCGGTGGCGCTGGGCCTGGCGCAGCGCGTGCTGCAGGCGGCGCCGGAGGAGCTGGGTGACGAGGTTGGCCGGCTGGCCGCGCAACTGGCGGCATCGCCGGACCTGGCTGCGCGCGTTGCGCAGAAGCAGGCGGTGCGCGCCCGCGACGAAGCGGCCAAGCCGCTGCAGGCGTATCGCGACGAGGAGCTGGCGCACATGCGGCGCAATTTCTTCGATCCGGCCGAGCCGCACGCGGCGCTGCGTTCGGCCTTCGTGCGCAAGGAGAAGGCGCAGCACACGCCCGCGCACCTCGCGGCGCTGGGCCTGCCGCGCTGAGGCGGGAAGCGGATCAGTCCTTGCTGTCGGGAATCACCGCGTCGGCCGCCGCACCCACCACCTTGCCGGTGATACGCGCGGTGCCGATGGCGGCATCGGCCGCGAGGCCGACTGCGCCGGCGCCCACGCTCACGGCGGTGCTCGCGACGCTGACCACCGCGCAGCCGCTCAGCAGCAGCGCACCCGCGAGGCCGAGCGCGGAAAGGACGAAGGGGCGGAGGCGGTCACTGCGTTGCATGGGCCGGATTCTGCACCTGCCGGCCCCGTCCTGCTCAAGCCTGCGCGAGTGACGCCAGGATGGCTTTCCGGTCCTGGTCCAGCCGCGGCGGCTGCCGCCGCACCTGCGTGCGCAGCCCGCCGACATGCACCGGGTTGCCCGCCACCGTGAGCGACTGGCCGCCCTGCGTGCGCACCTGCACCAGCATCTCGCGCGCCTGCACCTGCGGGTCTTTCACCACCGCCGCCACGTCGTTGTAGTCGCCGGTGGGAATGTTGTGCTGCATCAGCAGCGCCTGCCAGTGTGCGCAGGGCGCGGTCGACAGGCGCTCTTCGAGCAATTGCTTCAGCGCCTCGTGGTGCTGGCAGCGTGCCGCGTTGGTGGCAAAGCGCGCGTCCTCGGCGAGCGCGGGCAGGTCGAGGGCAGTGCACAGGCGCTGGAACAGCGCGTCGTTGCCCGCCGCGATCACGAACCAGCCGTCGGCTGCGCGGAACACGTCGAAGGGCGTGATCGACGGGTGCCGCGAGCCGATCGGCCCCGGCGCGCGGCCTTCCGCCTCCATGCGCGAGATCGCGTTCTCGAGCAGCGCGACCTGGCAGTCGAGCATCGCCACGTCGACCCGGTCGCCCCGGCCCGTGCGACCGCGCTGCAGCAGCGCGGCCTGCGTGCCGATGGCCGCGTACAGGCCCGCGCCGAGGTCGCCGATCGACACGCCCACGCGCGTCGGCGGCGCGCCCGGGTGGCCGGTGAGGCTCATGATGCCGCCCATTGCCTGCACCACCATGTCGTAGGCGGGGCGCTTGCTGTACGGCCCGGTCTGGCCGAAGCCCGAGACCGAGGTGAACACCAGTTGGGGAAAGCGCGCCCGCAGCGTCGGCCAGTCGTAGCCCAGCTTTTCCATCGTGCCGGGCCGGAAGTTCTCGACCAGCACGTCGGCCGTGGCCAGCAGCTGTTCGAAGACCGCGCGGTCGGCCGGCGCCTTCAGGTCGAGCGCAATCGACTCCTTGTTGCGGTTGACCGACATGAAGTAGGCCGAGTCGCCCTCGACGAAGGGGCCGATCTGCCGCGCGTCGTCGCCCAGGCCGGGCTGCTCCACCTTGATGACGCGCGCGCCCAGGTCGGCGAGCAGCATCGTGCAGTACGGGCCTGCGAGCACGCGGGTCAGGTCGATGACGGTGAAGCCCTGCAGCGGGCCCGCCTTGGTTGCGTCGGTCGTCATTCGATGCTCGCGCCGGAGCGCGCGGTGAGTTCCTTCGACTTCGCGCCTTCGGCCAGGGCCCAGGCACGGAATTCGGCCAGCGACTTCGAGGGCGCCGACTCGTTGCCCGACTTCTCCAGTCGCGCCTTCACCTCGGGGTCGTTGAGCGCCGCCACGCTGGCGTCGAACAGCTTCTGCGTCACCTCCGGCGGCAGGCCTGCGGGTGCGAAGAGGCCGAACCAGAAGGTGTAGTCGTAGCCCTTCACGCCGGCCTCGGCCACGCTGGGCACGTCGGGAAAGAGCGGCGAGCGTTGGCCCGAGGTGACGGCCAGCACGCGCAGCTTCTGGCCCTGCGCCATCGGCAGCACCGAGGGCGGCGTGCCGAAGGTGAGCTGCACGTCGCCCGCGGCCACGGCCTGGATCGACGGGGCGCCGCCCTTGTACGGCACATGCAGCATCTGCACGCCGGCTGCCTTCTCGAACGACAGGCCGGCCAGGTGCGTGACCACGCCGGCGCCCGACGACGAATACGCCAGCTTGCCGGGGTTCTGCCGCGCCTCGGCGATCAGCGCCTGCACGGTCTTCGCGCTCACGTCCTTGTTGACGGCCAGCAGCATCGGCGCGGAGCTCCAGCGCGAGATCGGCACGAAGCTTTTCGCGCCGTCGTACTTCACGCTCTTGTAGAGCAGCTTGTCGCTGCCGTAGAGGTTGGCGCTGCCCAGCAGCAGCGTGTAGCCGTCGGGCGCGGCGCGCGCGACCTGGTCGGATGCGATGGTGGTGCCGGCGCCCGGCTTGTTGTCGATGACGATCGGCTGGCCGAGCAGCTTGGCCATCTTGTCGCTCACGATGCGTGCCACGGTGTCGGCACCGCCGCCGGCGGGGAAGCCCACCACCAGCGTGATCGGCCGCGAGGGGTAGGTGTCGGCCAGCGCGCCGGCCGAGGCCAGCAGCGCGGCGGCCGCGAACGAGAGGGCTCGCAGTTCTTGCTTCATGGGTTGTCTCCTGAGTCTTGTGTAGGGAAGGGCGGGCGCGCTCAGCGGCCCTGGAACACCGGCGTGCGCTTCTCGCGCCAGGCCCGGCCGCCCTCGGCGAGGTCTTCGGACGCGACGGTGCGCTGCACCTCGCGTGCGATGGAGGCGGCATCGGCAGTGCCGCGTGCGATCTGGTTCAGGTGCTTCTTCATGCCCAGCAGCGCCAGCGGCGCCATGCCGGCAAGCACGGTGCGCAGGCGCTGCACCTCGGTGTCCAGCGCTGCGGCGTCCTCGACCAGTTGCGTGAGGAAGCCGCAGTCGCGCATGGCGGCGCCGTCGAGCTTCTCGGCGGTGAGGAACAGCCGCTTGGCCGTGTCCAGCCCCAGCCGCGATACGTAGCGCTCCATGCCGCTCTGGTAGTAGTGCAGGCCGAGCCGGGCGGCCGGCATGAACATCTCGGCGGCGCGGGCGCCCACGCGGAAGTCGCAGGCCAGCACGAGGTCGGTCGCGCCGCCGTAGACGCCGCCGTGCACCGCCGCGATGGTGACCGCGCGGCAGTTTTCGAACACATCGACCATCTCGCCGAAGCTGCGGCCCTCGGTCTGGCTCTGGGTGGCTACTTCTGATATATCAAACCCGCTGCAAAAGTACTTACCCTCGGCGCGCAGGACCAGCACCAGCACCTCGGGCGTGCGGTTCACCGTGTCCACATGCTGGATCAGCACGGGCAAGTCCTCCGGCGTGAGCTTGTTGGCGGCCTGGGGGCGGTGCAGCGTCAGGTAGGCGACGTGGCCGTCGATCGCAAGGGTGGGAGACATTGATGTACCAAACAGATGAATTGATATATCTGTAAGGTTAGCTAATATCCAGATTGCCATGCAACCCGCGAAAACCCTCGACACCCACAGCCTGCAGGACCGCATCCGCGCCCGGCTCGAACAAGACATCCTGGGCGGCGTGCTGTCGCCCGGCATGCCCATCGACGAAAAGGCGCTGGCCCTGAGCTTCAACACCTCGCGCACGCCGGTGCGCGAGGCGCTGCTGCTGCTCAGTGCGCGGGGGCTCGTCGACATCGTTCCGCGCACCGGCATCTACGTGCGCCAGCTGCGGGCGAACGAACTGGTCGCGATGATGGAAGCGCTCGGCGAGCTCGAAGGCGTGCTGGCGCGGCTGGCGGCGCTGCGCATCGGCCCGGCACTGCGCGACGAGTTGCTGCGCGCCCTGGCCGACACCGCCGCACAGGCGCAGGCAGACGACGCCGAGGCCTACCAGCAGGCCAACGCCGCGCTGCACGGCGTGATCTACCGCGCCAGCGGCAACCCCTTCATCGTGGAACAGGCGCAGACCGTGCGCCTGCGCATCGCGGCCTACCGCGGCCGGATGTTCGAGAAGCCCGGACGGCTCGCCGCTTCACAGCGGGAGCACGAACGGGTGGTCGAGTGGATTCTCAAAGGCCACGCGGACAACGCCGCGGAGGCGATGCGCGACCACATCTCGGTGGGCGGCAAGGTGTTTGCCGACCTCGTGCTGAACAACAAGTTCGGCTAGTTCTTCTTTTCGACGTCGGGTCAGCGCACGCGCATGCCCGGCGTCGCGCCCGCCCAGGGCTCGAGCACGTGGATGCCCGGGTGGGCCTTTTCGTCGCCATGGCTCGCGGCCAGCACCATGCCTTCGCTGATGCCGAACTTCATCTTGCGCGGCGCGAGGTTGGCGACCAGCACCGTGAGCTTGCCCACGAGCTGCTCCGGCTGGTAGGCCGAGGCGATGCCGCTGAACACATTGCGCGTCTTGCCTTCGCCCGCGTCGAGCGTCAGGCGCAGCAGCTTGGTCGAGCCCTCGACCTTCTCGCAGGCCACGATCTTCGCGAGGCGCAGATCGATCTTCACGAAGTCGTCGATCGTGATGGTCGGCGCGATGGCTTCGCCGCCCGGCAGGTCTTGTGCTTCCACGGCGACGGGCGCGGCGGCTGCGGCGGCTTCCGGCACGTCGAACAGCTTGTCGACCACCTTGGCATCGGCACGCTGCATCAGGTGCTTGTAGTCGCCGATGGCGTGGCCGGCCGGCAGCGCTTGCGCGGCGTCGGCCCAGGTCAGCGGCGCGATCTTCAGGAAGGCCTCGACGTTCACGGCCAGCGCCGGCAGCACCGGCTTCAGGTACAGCGTGAGCAGGCGGAAAGCTTCGATGCACACCGTGCACACGTCGTGCAGGCGCGCCTCGGCACCTTCCTTCTTGGCCAGTTCCCAGGGCTTGTTCTGGTCGACGTACTCGTTCACCTTGTCGGCCAGCGCCATCACCTCGCGCAGCGCGCGGGCGTAGTCGCGGCCGTCGTACAGCGACTGCACCTGCGTGGCCGCAGCACGCAGCGTGGACAGCAGCGTGTCGCCGTCGGCCGACACCGCGCCCAGTTGGCCGCCGAAGCGCTTGCCGATGAAGCCGGCCGCGCGGCTGGCGATGTTGATGTACTTGCCCACGAGGTCGCTGTTGACGCGCGCCACGAAGTCGTCGGGGTTGAAGTCGATGTCCTCGTTGCGGCCGTTGAGCTTGGCGGCGATGTAGTAGCGCAGCCATTCGGGGTCGAGCCCGATCGACAGGTACTTCAGCGGGTCGATGCCGGTGCCGCGGCTCTTGCTCATCTTCTCGCCGCTCACCGTCAGGTGGCCGTGCACGTAGATGGCGTTGGGCGCCTTGCGGCCGCTGAAATGCAGCATCGCGGGCCAGAACAGCGTGTGGAAGGTGATGATGTCCTTGCCGATGAAGTGCACCTGCTCCAGCTCGGGGTCGGCCATGTACTCGGTGTACGAGATGCCGTCGCCGCCCAGCTCGATGCAGCGCTTGTCCAGCAGGTTCTTCAGCGAGGCCAGGTAGCCCACGGGTGCGTCCATCCACACGTAGAAGTACTTGCCCGGCGCATCGGGGATCTCGATGCCGAAGTAGGGCGCGTCGCGGCTGATGTCCCAGTCGCCCAGGCCGCCCTTGCCTTCGTCGTCCTTGTAGAGCCACTCGCGGATCTTGTTCTGCACTTCGGACTGCACGTGGCCCGGGGCGGCGGTCCATTCCTTCAGGTAGGCCTCGCAGCGCGGGTCCGACAGCTTGAAGAAGAAGTGCTCCGAGCTGCGCAGCTCGGGCTTGGCGCCCGACAGCGCCGAGTACGGGTTGATCAGCTCGGTGGGCGCGTACACGGCGCCGCACACCTCGCAGTTGTCGCCGTACTGGTCTTTCGCGTGGCAGTTGGGGCACTCGCCCTTGATGAAGCGGTCGGCCAGGAACATGCCCTTGGCCGGGTCGTAGAACTGCTCGACGCTCTTGGTCTCGATGAGGCCGGCGGTGCGCAGGTCGCGGTAGATGTCTTGTGCGAGCTGATGGTTCTCGGGCGCGTCGGTCGAGTGCCAGTTGTCGAAGGCGATGTGGTAGCCGTCCAGGTAGGGCTTGCGGCCCGCGGCGATTTCGGCCACGAAGGCCTGCGGCGTCACGCCGGCCTTGTCGGCCGCGATGGTGATGGCCGCGCCGTGTGCGTCGTCGGCGCACACGAAGTTGACCTCGGCGCCATTCATTCGCTGGTTCCGCACCCAGATGTCGGCCTGGATGTATTCCATCATGTGGCCGATGTGGAACTTGCCGTTGGCATACGGCAGGGCGGTGGTAACGAAGAGCTTGCGCGGGGCGGACATCGGGGAGGGCGCTTTCGGGAGTGGTACGGACGGAACCGGGCATTTTAGGTGGCGGCGTCCGCCGGTGGGTTCGGTGACGCATCAACCCCCATGTCCCGCATGTCCCGCATGTCCCCTATGCCCCACGCCATCGATCTCCGTGCTTGCATCGCCGGATTCGCCGCGCGCTTCGCTGCTCGATCAGGCGCTGCCCGACGACCCACATTGAGCCGAAAAATCGGCGAAAAGTGCATGGCATCATCCCCGCTCGAACCACTGGGAGGATTCAATGCACAACACCAAGTCACTTGCATTCAAGGCAATTCTGGGCGCCGCCATCGCGGCCGCGGCAACCACCAGCGCCATCGCCGCCGCACCGTCTTTTGCCGATTGCTTCAAGCTCAAGCCCGGCGTGGCCTACACGCTGAGCGACCGCTCGAAGGTCCAGATCATCAAGTCCCAGTTCGCGGGCAAGGCCGCCATGGGCGTGGTCAGCACCGACGGCGGCGTCAAGACGGTCAATTTCTTCGACGAAACCGGCCGCCAGCGGCTGGGTTCCGAGCAGTACGGCATCGCGGCGCTCGGCGGAAACGCCAGCAAGGTGGTCATCAAGGAAGTCTTTGCGGCCCCGTTCCCCGAGGTGCCGGCCGACGTCAAGCCGGGTGCCAGCTTCAAGCTGGCCGGCAAGGGCGTGAAGACGACGAGCGCGGGCAATGAGCCGTTCGACTTCGGCAAGAAGTACCAGGCGGACCTCGTTTTCGTGGGCTTCGAGAACCTGGAACTGAAGCCGAACTACAACGCCCGCACTTTCGAAAACGTCTGCCACATGCGCTCCCGCGGCGAAGACAACGCGGTCGACTCCTGGTACGCACCGGAGTACGGCGTCATCAAGATGCAGGTGAAGACCGCCAAGGGCGAGGCGCTCTTCAGCTACGAACTCGACGGCCTGGAAGAACGTTGAGGCGCGGGCGGGAAGGTCGACTGGAAAATCGGACGCCACTTCCCGTTCTTCCTGTACGTCCCTGGGGGCATACGGTCTTGGGCCTGCCGCGCAGGCACACCGTGGGATGATGCCCGCCAGCCATTTCGCCAACCGACCTGAGCGCCCATTCCATGACCACTTCCATTCCCGCAACCCTGATCCCCGGCGACGGCATCGGCCCTGAAATCGTCGACGCGACCCTGGCCGCGCTCGATGCGCTGAAGGCGCCTTTCGTGTGGGACACCCAGATCGCCGGCCTGGGCGGCGTCAAGGCCTCGGGCGACCCGCTGCCCAAGGCCACGCTCGACAGCATCCGCAGCACCCGGCTCGCCCTCAAGGGCCCGCTCGAAACTCCCTCGGGCGGCGGCTACCGCTCGTCGAACGTGCGGCTGCGCGAGGAGTTCCAGCTGTACGCCAACCTGCGCCCCGCGCGCACCATCATCCCGGGCGGTCGCTACGACAAGATCGACCTCGTGGTCGTGCGCGAGAACCTCGAAGGCCTGTACATCGGCCACGAGCACTACGTGCCCATCGACGGCGACCCGCATGCCGTGGCCATGGCCACCGGCGTCAACACCCGCAAGGGCAGCCGCCGCCTGCTCGAATACGCGTTCGACACCGCCGTGGCCACCGGCCGCAAGAAGGTCACGCTGGTCCACAAGGCCAACATCATGAAGGCGCTCACGGGCCTCTTCCTGGAGACCGGCCTCGACCTGTACGAAGAGAAGTACAAGGGCCAGTTCGAGCTCGACACCGTGATCATCGACGCCTGCGCGATGAAGCTGGTGCTCAACCCCTGGCAGTTCGACATGCTGGTGACCACCAACCTGTTCGGCGACATCCTCTCGGACCTCGTGGCCGGGCTGGTCGGCGGCCTGGGCATGGCGCCCGGCGCCAACATCGGCACCGACGCCGCGATCTTCGAGGCCGTGCACGGCTCGGCGCCCGACATCGCCGGCAAGGGCATCGCCAACCCGACCGCGCTGCTGCTGGCCGCCGCGCTCATGCTCGACCACGTCAAGCGGCCCGAGCTGGCCACGCGCCTGCGCACCGCCATCGACCAGACGCTCAACCTGGACAACGTGCGCACCGGCGACCTCGGCGGCACGGCCGGCACGGCGGCCTTCACCAAGGCGCTGGTCGCGCGCATCCACGGCGGTTGAGCAAAAAAAACGGCAGCGCAGGTCGTCGCATGAAAAAACTGCTGCTGCCTGCGCTGGTCTTCCTGCTCGCCGGCCTGGCGTGGTCCGCCGCCGGGGCCGCAGACGCGCCGCGCTACACCGTCGTGAAGGTCGACCTTCGCACCGAGCGGCTCGCGCTGTTCCTGAACGACGACACGGGCGCCGCCTTCAAGCGCTTCGACCGGCTCGAGGCCTGGTTGAAGGCGCGCCACAAGCACTTGCTGTTCGCGGTGAACGCCGGCATGTACCACGCCGACTTTGCACCGGTCGGCCTGCTGGTGCGCGAAGGCCGCGAGGAAGCGCCTTTGAATTTGGCCGACGGTGTCGGCAATTTCTTTCGCAAGCCCAACGGCGTGTTCCTGGTGACGGCCGAGGGGCCGCGCATCGTCGAGGCGTCGGAGTACCCGGCGGTGGTTGCGAAGGGCGGCGTGCAGCTGGCAACCCAGTCGGGCCCGCTGCTGCTGCGCCACGGCGCGGTGCATCCGGCGCTCATTCCCAATTCGGATTCGCGCAAGACCCGCAACGGCGTGTGCGTGTCGGGCCCGACGGCCGTCTTCGTCTTTGCCGAAACGCCGGTGAATTTCTACGATTTCGCGCTCTACTTCCGCGATGTGCTGCATTGCCGCGACGCGCTGTACCTCGACGGCACCGTGTCGGCGATCTACTCGAAGACACTGCAGCGCAACGACTTCGTGCGCGACCTCGGGCCGATGCTGGCCGTGGTGGCGCCCTGAGGCGCGTGCGTGCCCTTTTCACTTCTGTCGTCCCTTCTTCCCGAGCCATGTCCACCACACCGCTGCCCGTCCTGTCCCTCCTCGAAACCCGCGTGCTCGGGGTGCTGGCCGAAAAGCAGCGCACCGTGCCCGACAGCTACCCGCTCACGCTCAATTCGCTGGTGTCGGGCTGCAACCAGAAGACCAGCCGCAACCCGGTGCTCGAACTCAGCGAGTCGCAGGTGCAAGCCGCCATCGAGAGCCTGAAGGGCTACAGCCTCGTGGCCGAAACCAGCGGCGGGCGCGCCTTCCGCTACGAACACAACGCCGACCGCGTGCTGCGCATTCCGTCGCAGTCGGTCATCCTGCTCACCGTGCTGATGCTGCGTGGCCCGCAGACGGCCGGCGAACTGCGCATCGCCTGCGACCGCATGCACAACTTCGCCGACATCTCGTCGGTCGAAGGCTTCCTCAACGAGCTGTCCGAGCGCCCCGCCGGCGCGCTGGTGGTGAAGCTGGCGCGCCTGCCCGGCGCGCGCGAAAGCCGCTGGGCGCACCTGCTGAGCGGGCCGCCGGCGGAAGAGGTGGCGGGGCCGGGCGCATCGGGCGATGGCGCCTTTGCCACGCACGGCGATTCGCTCGGCGAGGTCGCGGCGCTCAAGGCCAACGTGGCGCGGCTCGAGACCGAGGTGGCGTCGCTGAAGGCGCTGCTGGGGCGCGTGTGCTCGGAGCTGGGCATTTCCCCTGACGCACCAGCCACGCCAGAAGCACCCGAGGCCTGATCCCCCCGCTTCACAAAGGCTTCATCCAGCCCGCACATTCGCCGCCTACCGTCGGACCCATTGCGAACCCAATGGAGCTCCGACCATGGACCACGGACAGACAGCAGCCTGGCGCGACCACACGCCCTTCGACGACATCACCCGCCGCCTGCTGGGCGGCCTGGCGGCCCTCGCCGGCATTGCCAGCCTCTACGCCTTCTTCTGGTGGGCCGCCTCGGCCACCGGTTTCCTGCTGTTCGACGGCTGGTGGCACACCTGGTGCGGCCTGGGCACGGCCCTCGCGTTCCGCGACGCGGATTCGGCGTTCTACCTGCTGAGCTGGACGCTGTCGGTCATTGGCGGCGCATTCGGCTGGGTCGCGTTGACCGCATTCGCCGTGACCCATCGGCGCGGCTGGGGCGCGGTGCCGACGTGGATCAAGGTCGGCTGCTTCCTCGGCGCCGTCGCAGGGCTGGCCTTCGAACCCGGCCGGCTGCTGGCCATGGCCCCGATCGTCGGCGCGGTGCTGCTGATGCTGCGATCGATGCTGCCGGTGCGCTGAGCCCGCGCCCTCAGCCCCCCACCGACACCGGCACATCCAGGCTCACCTTCACCGGGTCCATCGTCACCAGCGTGCGAAAGCGCTTGACGTTGTTGCTCTGGAAAAACAGCTGGCGGGTGAGTGCCGTGTACTGCGCCATGTCGCGCACCACGCACACGAGGATGAAGTCCCACTCGCCCGTCACGTAGTAGCACTGCTGCACCTGTGGGCAGTCGCGAAAGCTCTGCTTCATGGCGTCGAGCCGTTCGATCTGCTCGCTCTCGGCCTCGACCTCGACCACGATGGTGAGTGGGTGCCCGAGCGCGGCCGGCGACAGCACGGCGCCGTGGCGCTGGATCACGCCCTCGTCGCGCAGGCGCTTGAGCCGGCGGTTCACCGCCGCCGTCGACAGGTGGATGCGCTCGCCGAGTTCGCCCTGCGAGAGGCGGCTGTCGGCCTGGATCAGTTCCAGCAGGTGCAGGTCGAGGGCGTCGAGGGGCGTCATGAAAAGAAAAGGCTTCACGCAAAAACGTTGCGTGGCGGCGGCTCATTTTGCGCACCTGTCCCGCCGCGTTGTCAATAGCATCTCGCCATGAAGTTTCCAGACCACCCCCTGCGCGACCAGCTGGCCGGTTGGCGGCACCAGCTGCATGCGATGCCCGAGACCGGCTTCGAGGAAGCAAAAACCTCGGCCTTCATTGCCAACGCGCTGCGGGCGCTGGGGCTCGAGGTGCACACCGGCATCGGCGGCACCGGGCTGGTCGCCAGCCTCACGGTGGGCAGCGGAACGGGCGTGATCGGCCTGCGCGCCGAGATGGACGCGCTCGCCATCACCGAGCTGGCAACCGAGCGGCCCTACGCTTCCGGCACGCCCGGGCGCATGCACGCCTGCGGCCACGACGGTCACATGGCGATGGTGCTCGGCGCGGCGCAGCTGCTGCGCGAGCGGCGCGATTTCGACGGCACCGTGCGCTTCATCTTCCAGCCCGCCGAAGAGCACGGCCGCGGCGCCCGCGCGATGATGGAAGACGGCCTGTTCACGCGCTTTCCGGCCGACGAGATCTACGGCCTGCACAACATGCCCGGCCTGCCTGCCGGCACCTTCGCCACGCGCGCGGGTGGCCTGATGGCGAGCGAAGACAACTTCGTCATCCACATCCACGGCCGGGGCACGCACGCCGCGCGACCGCACATGGGCATCGACCCGATCGTGATCGGCGCGCAGATCGTGCTGGCGCTGCAGACCATCGTCTCACGCACGCTCGATCCCGGCGCGCAGGCCGTGGTGTCGTGCACCGAGTTCATCACCGACGGCATCCGCAACGCGATTCCGTCGAACGTGGTCATCAAGGGCGACACGCGCAGCTACGACCCCGCCGTGCAGCGCATGCTGGAGGCGCGCATGCGCGAGATCAGCGAAAGCATCTGCCGCATGCACGGTGCGGACTGCACGTTCAGCTACACGCACGAGTTCGCGCCCACCGTGAACTGGGCCGAATGCGTGCCGACCGCGGTGGCCGCCGCCACGGCCGTGGTGGGCGCAGAGAAGGTCGATGCCAACGTCGCGCCGATGATGATCTCGGAAGACTTCGGCGCCTTCCTGCGCGCCGTGCCGGGCGCCTTCGTCTTCCTGGGCAACGGCGCCGAGGGCGAGCCCGGCGGCACGCCGCTGCACAACGGCCGCTACGACTTCAACGACGCGGTGCTGACCACGGGCGCGCGCTATTTCGCGGAGATCGTGCGGCTGCGGCTTCCCGTGCGCACCGCCGCCTGATCCATTTTTCTTTTCCGGTTTTCTTCCCATGCTCTTCGCCAACCCTCACGCGCAACGGCGCGGCTACGACGCGGCCCTGCAGGCCGTCATGAACATCGCACGCGGCCGCGAGAGCCGCCAGTGGCTGTCCACCTGGGACCGGCTCGCGCCGCAGCCGACACCCGCGTGGCGCTTGCCCCGGCTCGCGGCACAACTGGGCATCGCGCAGGTCGTCGTGAAAGACGAATCGCGCCGCTCCGCGCTCGGCAGCTTCAAGGTGCTCGGCGCGCCGGTGGCCTTGCTGCGCCTGGTGCTGCGCCGCTGGCCCGACCGGGGCTGGACGCCGGCCGACCTGTTCGCGGGCCGGCACGCCGCAGCGCTGCGCGACTTCGTCGTCATCAGCGCGACCGACGGCAACCATGGCCGCGCACTGGCCGCGGCCGCGCAGAGCATGGGCTGCCGCTGCGTGATCGTGCTGCACGCCCAGGTCAGCGAAGAGCGCGAGGCGCCCATCGCCGCGCTCGGCGCCGAGATCGTGCGCATCGCCGGCAACTACGACGCCTCGGTGGAGGAGGCCGCGCGCCTGGCTCAGGCGAATGGCTGGGAGGTGGTCTCCGACACCTCCTACGAAGGCTACGAAGAGATTCCGCGCGACGTGATGCAGGGCTACGGCATCCTCGTCGACGAGCTGCTGGAGAACACCGCGCCCGGCGCGCCGTGCCCCTTCACCCACGTCATCGTGCAAGGCGGCGTCGGCGGGCTCGCAGCCGGCGTGGCCAGCCATGTCTGGGAGCGCTACGGCGCCGCGCGCCCGACGCTCATCGTCGTCGAGCCCGAGCAGGCCGACTGCCTGCTGCAAAGCGCGCGCAGCGGCCGCCCCGACCGCGCCACCGGCAGCGTCGACTCCGTGATGGCCGGGCTGGCCTGCGGCGAGACCTCACCGCTCGCGTGGCGCTTTCTGCAGCCCTCCGTCGACCTCTTCATGACCGTCACCGATGCCGACGCTGAACACGCCATGCGCACCTTCGCCACCGGCGAGGCGGGCGACGTGCC
Organism: Variovorax sp. 54; assembly: GCF_002754375.1. NCBI lineage: Bacteria > Pseudomonadati > Pseudomonadota > Betaproteobacteria > Burkholderiales > Comamonadaceae > Variovorax > Variovorax sp. 54. The sequence continues at coordinate 1,877,063 of NZ_PEFF01000001.1, read as the reverse complement.
CGTGCTGGTCGGCGAATCCGGCGCTGCAGGCTTGGCTGCGCTGCAGGTGCTCGCGGCCGATCCCGAACTGGCGCGCACCGCCGGCCTCGACGCCAGCTCGCGCGTGCTGCTGTTCAGCACCGAGGGCGCGACCGCGCCCGGCGTGTACCGCGCGCTGACCGGTCGCTGGGGCGAAGAAGTCGTGACGGCGCAGACGCAATGGCTGCAACGCGAAGGCATCGCTGAAGCGGCGCTGATGGCGCGCATCGACGACCATGCCGCCATCGGCGCGACCGCGCAAGGCGGCGTCTGCCGCATCGCACTCACCGACGCCGACCGCGCAGGCCGCGACCAGCTCGTGCAGTGGATGCGAGACCTGGGCCTCACGGTGCGCATCGACCGCATCGGCAACATCTTCGGCATCCGCCCCGGCCAACGGCCCGGTGCAAAACCTGTGATGACCGGCTCGCACATCGACACCGTCGCCACGGGCGGGCGCTACGACGGCAACTACGGCGTGATGGCCGGCCTCGAGGTGGTGCGCTGGCTCAACGAACGCCAGCGCCAGACGCTGCGCCCCTTCGTGGTCGCCGCCTTCACCAACGAGGAGGGCGTGCGCTTCATGCCCGACATGCTGGGCTCGCTGGTGCATGCGGGCGGCCTGGCGCTCGATGCCGCGCTCGACACCGTCGCCACCGACGGCGCGCGGCTGGGCGACGAACTCGCGCGCATCGGCTACGCGGGCGACATGCCCTGCGGCACGCTGGTGCCGCATGCGTTTGTCGAGCTGCACATCGAGCAGGGCCCGGTGCTGGAGGCCGAAGGCATCACCATCGGCGCGGTGGCCGACCTGCAGGGCATCTCATGGCAGGAGATCGTCGTCACCGGCCAGTCGAACCACGCGGGCACCACGCCGATGCGCCTGCGCCACGACGCCGGCTACTGCGCCGCCGCCATCGCGGTGTTCGTGCGCGAGCTGGCGCGACGCTACGGCGGCAGCCAGGTCGCAACCGTCGGTGCGATCGACCTGCACCCCAACCTCATCAACGTGATCGCGGCGCGCGCCACACTCACGGTCGACCTGCGCAACACCGACGAGGCGATGCTGCAGGCGGCCGAAGGCGAACTCGCGAACTACCTGCGGCAACTCGAAGCGACCGAAGGCGTGACCGTCGAAGCCCGCACGCTGGCGCGCTTCGAGCCAGTGCCCTTCGACGAGCGGCTGGTGCGCGTCATCGAAGCCAGTGCGCATGCACGCGGCCTGAGCCACCGCCGCATGACCTCAGGTGCGGGCCACGACGCGCAGATGATGGCGCGCATCGCGCCCGCCGCCATGATCTTCGTGCCGAGCGTGCGCGGCATCAGCCACAACCCGAAAGAGCACACGGCGAGCGCCGACCTGGTGCAGGGCGCGAATGTGCTGATGGATGTGGTTCTGGGGTTGGTGGACGAAGCGGGGTGAGCGGCGGGATGTCAGTCGACCGCCTGCGCCATCACGCCAGCTCCCACCCGAAGAACCGCAGCACCTCGTCCCGCTGCCGCATCGCATCCGCGCGCCCGAGCGCCATCAGCTCGCGTGTGTAGCCCGACTCGAACAGCAGGTAGCTCGCGAGCGCGCCGCCCTTCACATCGGCCGCGACCTTCGAGCCGCCCAGCAGATGCCGCACCGCACCCGGCAATGCATCGACGTGGCGCGCCGCGATCATGTCGATGCGCTCCGACGGCGAGATCACCAGCAGGTCGAGCGGGCGCAGCGTGCTGGCGGCGCGCGCCTCTTCGGGGATCAGGCCCAGCGTGTGGTTGATGCGGCGCAGGCGTTCGATGTCGACCGCGAGCGCATCGAGAAAGATGCTCGACAGCGCATGGCCCGCGATCTGCGCCATGGTCGGGTAGCCGCTGTGGGTGTTGGGCCCGGCCTCGTCGCGCGGCTCGTGCATGCGGCCCGCGCCGATCACCACGATGCGCTGCGCGCCCAGATGAATCGCCGCCGCGATGGGCGCCGACTGGCGCATCGAGCCGTCGCCGAAGTACTCGGTGTGGCCCGGCGGCATGGGCAGCGCGGTGGCCGGGAACACAAAGGGAATGGCCGACGATGCCATCAGGTGCGCATGCGTGATGCGGTCGCGCACCGACAGGCGCTGCGAGCGCACCCAGGGTTCCATCGGTACGGCCGCTTCGAAGAAGGTGACGTGCTCGCCCGAGCTGTAGCTGGACGCCGTGACGGCCAGCGCCTGCACGTGTCCCTGCCGCATGAGCTGCGGCAGCCGGTCCAGCGGCACCAGGCGTGCGAGCAATTCGGCCAGCGGCGCGTTGTCGAGCAGCGACTTCGGCTTGATGCGCATCCAGTTGGCCGCAAAACGGCCCAGGCCGAGCAGCATGCGCCAGCGCGCGCCACTGCCGAGCACCGAGAGCGAGTCGGCGCGGTAGACCTGCTCGGCGCGGAAGTTGCCCCACACCTGCGCGATGTGCGCGACCACGCGGTCGAAGTCGTCGGAACCGCAGGCCAGCGCGGCGGCGTTGATGGCGCCGGCCGAGGTGCCGGTGATGACCTGGAACGGGTTGCCGCTGCCAACGGCCGCGCCGGCCGCCAGGGCGTCGCGCCGGATCTCGGCGATGGCTTCGAGCACGCCGACCTGGTAGGCGGCGCGGGCGCCGCCGCCTGTCAGCAGCAGGCCGGTGGCGGGGCTTGTCTCGGGCATTCTTTTTTTGGCGTCTGGGTTTTCGGGTATTGAGCGCGGTCCGGTACGGGCTTGGCAGGCGGAATAGACTACCCGCCATTCAGGAGTTTGATCAATGGCACTCACCCCCGACGGGCTCATGGACGCGCTCAAGAGCGTCACGGACCCTAACACCGGCAAAGAATTCGCAGCGACGCGCTCGCTCAAAAACCTGCAGATATCCGAGGGCGATGTCTCGTTCGAGCTCGAACTGGGCTATCCCGCCAAGAGCCAGCACGCGGCCATCCGCAAGTCGCTCGTGGCCGCGGCCAAGGCGGTGCCGGGCGTGGAGAACGTGTCGGTCAACATCGTCACCAAGGTCATCAGCCATGCGGTGCAGCGCGGCGTGCAGCTGATGCCCAACGTGCGCAACATCGTGGCCGTGGCCTCGGGCAAGGGCGGCGTGGGCAAGAGCACCACGGCCGCCAACCTGGCGCTGGCGCTGGCCGCCGAGGGCGCCACCGTGGGCCTGCTCGACGCCGACATCTACGGCCCGAGCCAGCCCATGATGATGGGCCTGGAGGGCAAGCCCGAGAGCCTCGACGGCAAGACCATGGAGCCCAAGGAGCGCCATGGCGTGCAGGTGATGTCGATCGGCTTCCTGGTCGATGCCGACCAGGCCATGATCTGGCGCGGCCCCATGGCCACGCAGGCGCTGGAGCAGCTGCTGCGCCAGACCAACTGGAAAGACCTCGACTACCTGATCGTCGACATGCCGCCGGGCACCGGCGACATCCAGCTCACGCTGAGCCAGCGCGTGCCGATGACCGGCGCGGTGATCGTCACCACGCCGCAGGACATCGCGCTGCTCGACGCGCGCAAGGGCATCAAGATGTTCGAGAAGGTCGGCGTGCCGATCCTGGGCATCGTGGAAAACATGGCGGTGCACATCTGCTCGAACTGCGGCCATGCGGAGCACATCTTCGGCGCGGACGGCGGCAAGAACATGGCGGCGGAGTACCAGATGGAATACCTGGGCGCGCTGCCGCTGGACATCAACATCCGGCTGCAGGCGGACAGCGGGGCGCCGACCGTGGTGTCCGATCCCGAGGGCGAAGTGGCCGGGCTCTACAAGGCTGTGGCGCGCCGCGTGGCGGTGGGGATTGCGGAGAAGGCGAAGGACTTCTCGGCGAAGTTCCCGACGATTTCGATCAGCAAAAATACCTGACGGCATGGCGGCGTCGGGCAGGCGGAGCGCCGACGGAAAGGCAACGAGATGAACCTTCTCGCCTCCATGCGCTACCTCGTCGCACTCAGCGAGCACAAGCATTTCGGCCGCGCCGCCCAGGCCTGCCACATCACGCAGCCGGCGCTTTCGAACGCGCTGCGCGCGCTGGAAGGCGAGTTCGGCGTCGTCATCGTCAAGCGCTCCCGCGTGTACGTGGGCCTCACGCACGAAGGCGAGCGCGTGCTGGCCACGGCGCAGCGCATGCTGCGCGACAACGAGGTGCTGTTGCAGGAGCTGCGCAGCGAGGCTGACGACCCGCGCGGGCGCCTGCGCATGGCCGCCGTGCCCACCGCGATCCCGATGCTGTCGCGCTTTGCCGCGATGCTGCAGCAACGCCACCCCGGCATCGTGCCGGCCGTGCTCTCCATGAGTTCGCAGGAGCTGGAAACAGGCCTCGAGAACCTCTCAGTCGACCTCGCCTTGGGCTACACCGAGCGCATGCACCTGCCGGGCGTCAAGCTCAAGGCCTGGCCGCAGAGCATCGAACATTACTTCCTGCTGCGGCGCGCCAAGAAGCCCTCGGCCGACCGGCTGCGCATCGGCCGCCCGATCCCCTGGGCCGAAGCCGGCAAGCTGCCGCTGTGCCTGCTCACGCCCGACATGCACAACCGCGCCATCATCGACCAGGCCCTGCGCGACGCCGGTGTGGCCGCGGTGGCGCCCGCCATCGAAACCAATTCCGTGCTCACGCTCGCGCTGGCCGTGAGCGTGGGCACCGTCAGCAGCGTGCTGCCCGGCGCCATGGTCGCGGCCGTGCGCAGCCACCGCGAACTGGAGGCGCTGCCGCTGGTGTCGCCCGAGGTGCGCACGCCCATCGGCTTCATGACGCAGGAGGGCGTGCGGCCCGCGCGTGCGCTCGATGCCGCGCTGGCCTTCCTTCTGACGCCCGAGTGGCAGGCGCAGGCGCGTGAGCACAGCGGCGCGCTCGACGCTGCGTAGCTGGGTGCCCGATGGCACCCGGATGGTTTACCCTTCGCGCCATCATGAAATCCAAAGCCCAGTTCCGCCTGCGCATCTACCGGGACGACACCATCGCCATCGGCCCCGGCAAGATCGCCGTGCTCGAAGCCGTGGCCGAGACCGGCTCGATCTCGGCGGCGGCCCGCCTGCTCGGCATGTCGTACCGCCGCGCGTGGATGCTGATCGACGAAATGAACCAGACGCTGGCTTCGCCGGCCGTGAACACGGCAGCCGGCGGCTCGCGCGGCGGCGGCACGGCGCTCACGCCGGTGGGCGAGGACATCGTGAAGCGCTACCGCGCCATCGAGAACGCTGCGCGCCTCGCGACCGCGGCCGACGTTCGCGCGCTCACGCGGCTGCTCGCGCCATGAACGCCGCCGACATCGACCCCGTCGTCAGCCGCCCGATCGGCATCGTGCGCAGCCGCTTCACCGAGACCTCGGGCATGCCCATCCAGACGGCCGGCGCGCCCGAGGAAACGGGCAGCCTCGAGGTGTTCGCCGAGTTCGCATCGGGGCTGCGCGACATCGAAGGCTTCGACTACCTGATCCTCGTGACGCACCTGCACCGCTGCGCACACGAACGGCTCGAGGTGGTGCCCTTTCTCGACGACGCCACGCACGGCGTGTTCGCCACGCGCGCGCCCGCGCGGCCCAACCGGCTGGGCCTGTCGATCGTGCGGCTCACGGCGGTGGAAGGCAGCACGCTGCACTTCAGCGGCAACGACATGCTCGACGGCACGCCCGTGCTCGACATCAAGCCCTACGTGCCGCGCTTCGACGTGCGCGAGACCGAGCGCGTGGGCTGGTTCGGCGCGCGGCTCGATCAGCTGCCGCGCACGCGCTCCGACGGCCGGATGGACTGACCTGCCCCGTTGTCGTCGGTTGACGCATCGCCGGCCACGCCCGGCAGCAGGTCGCCTTGCCAGCACGACCACACGTCCTGCGACAGCGTCTCGCGCGCCTGCGGCGGCGCCTCGCGGACCGTGCCCATGCTGATGAAGCCCGCCAGGTACTCGCCCGGTTGCACGCCGACCTGGCGCACCAGCGTTTCGTCGAAGCAGCGCTCGCCGCTGAGCACGATGGCACCGTAGCCCAGCTGATGGGCGGCGGCCAGCAGGTTGCCCAGCGCCGCGCCGGCGCCCAGCCACTGTTCGCGCGCCGGGATCTTGCTGCGCTCGCGCGGCGACACCACGAAGCCCAGCAGCAGCGGCGGACGCGTGGCGTGCTCGCGGGCGCGCCGCAGGTCGGTGGGGCTGGCGAGCGGATCGCGCCGCAGCTTTTCCTGTTCGAAGCACCAAGCCAGCGCCTCGCGGTTCTGCGGACGGAACTCGATCACGCGCCACGGATGCAGCCCGCCATGGTCGGGCGCGCGCAGGCCGGCCTGCAGGATGGCGTCGAGTTCGTCGGGGTTCGGGCCGGGCGATTGCAGGCGCCGCGGCGAGACCGAGCGCCGCGTCAGCAGCACTTCGAGGATGCGTTCCGCACCCGTCATGTGGTGCCACTGGGTGGTCATTGCTCGCGCCGGTCGGTCCACGCGGCACTGCGGCGCAGCACCTCGCCGATGTCCTGCGCGTCGCCCGGCGCGACCAGAAACGACTGGCTCTCGCCGCCCGGCGCGATGATCGACAGCACGAAGCCGCCGGCGTCCAGCGTGCGTTCGATGCGCCATTCGTGCACCTGCGTCACATGGCGCAGCTCGGGCCTGCCGGAGGTCGAACGGACAACGGTGTCGTGAACGGAAGGGCGCATGGGGCGGATCGACAAAGTCTCCAACGCTGTATTCGCCAGTATATGAAGACCCGCGCCTCCGTGCATCCCCGTGTGAACCAGAAGGCGCCTCATGTAACAATTACGCCGTATCTCAATGAACACGACGACCGCTTCGCTCATCGCCACCACCGACTGGTCTCCGCTGGTCCTGTCGCTGCAGGTCGCGGCGGTCGCGACCTTGTTGGCGCTGATCGCGGGCGTGGCGCTGGGCTGGGTGTTCGCGCGCAAGCAGTTCGTCGGCTCGGGCGTGCTCGAGGCCGTGTTCATGCTGCCGCTGGTGCTGCCGCCCACGGTGATCGGCTACGCCATCCTGGTGGCGGCGGGGCGGCGCAGCCCGCTCGGCGCGTGGCTGCGCGAGCACTTCGACTACACCATCATCTTCAGCTGGCACGGCGCCGTGGTGGCCTCGGCCGTGGTTGCGCTGCCGCTGGTGCTCAAGTCGGCCAGCGCGGCGTTCTCGAACGTCGACCGCTCGCTCGAAGCCGCCGCGAGCACCTTGCGCCAGTCGCCGTTCTCGGTGTTCCTGCGCGTCACGCTGCCGCTGGCCTGGCCCGGCATCCTGGCCGGCACGCTGCTCGCGTTCGCGCGCGCCATGGGCGAGTTCGGTGCCTCGCTGATGGTGGCCGGCTCCATTCCCAAGCAGACCCAGACCCTGTCGATGGCCATCTACGACGCCGTGCAGGCCGGCCACGACGACCTGGCGCTGCTGCTGGTCGTCGTCACGTCGGTGCTGTCGATTGCCGTGCTGGTCGTGTCCAACCGATTCTTTTCGCTTCGTTGATTTCCACTTTTTCCAGGAGACTCTTGCCATGCGTCCGTTCCGCCTCTTGTCCCTCGTGCTCGCCCTGGCCCTGCCGTTCGCGGCCGCCGCGCAGCAGATCACCGTGTCCGCTGCTGCGAGCCTGACCGACGCGTTCAAGGAAATCGGTCCCAAGTTCGAAGCCGCCAAGGCGGGCAGCACCGTGCGCTTCAACTTCGCCGCCTCGGGCGTGCTGCTGCAGCAGATCGGCCAGGGCGCGCCGGTCGACGTGTTCGCGAGCGCCGACCAGGAAACGATGAACCGCGGCAACGACCAGAAGCTCATCGACACCGCCACCCGCAAGGACTTCGTCACCAACAGCCTGGTGCTGGTCGAGCCTGCGCAGGGCGCCGTCGGCCTGAAGTCGCTGCAAGACCTGAGCGGAGCCAGCGTGAAGCGGATCGCCGTCGGCAAGACCGCCACCGTGCCGGTCGGCCGCTACACCAAGCAGGTGCTGGACAACGCCAACCTGTGGACCGCGCTCGAACCTAAGTTCGTGCAGGCCGACAGCGTGCGCCAAGTGCTCGACTACGTGAGCCGCGGCGAGGTCGAGGCCGGCTTTGTCTACCGCACCGACGCGGCCGTGGCCGGCGACAAGGTCAAGGTCGCCTTCACACCCACCGGCCACACGCCCGTGACGTACCCGATCGCCGTGGTGGCCGACAGCAAGCAGAAGGCGCTGGCCGGCGACTTCATCGCCTTCCTGTCGACGCCCGCCGCCCAGGAAGTGCTCACGCGCTACGGTTTCGGCAAGCCATGATCGATGTCGATCTGCAGCTCACGGTGAAGGACGGGGCCCGGCGCTTCGACCTCGCCGTGCGCTTCCAGACCGACGTTCCCTTTGCTGCGCTCTACGGCCCCTCGGGGGCCGGCAAGTCGCTGACCCTGCAGGCCATCGCCGGCCTGCTGCATCCGACGGCGGGCCATGTGCGGCTCGACGGCCGCACGCTGTACGACGCAGCGCAGCGCATCGACGTGCCCGCGCCGGCGCGCCGCATCGGCTACCTGTTCCAGAACTACGCGCTGTTCCCGCACCTCACGGTGCGCGAGAACGTGGCCTTCGGGCTCACGGCGTGGCACCGCCGCACGCTGCCGGCGCGCGACGCCGAGCGCGTGCAGGCGCTGCTGGCCAGCTTCGGCCTCGCCGCGCTGGCCGACAGCCGGCCGCAGAAACTCTCGGGCGGCCAGCAGCAGCGCGTGGCGCTGGCCCGTGCGCTGGCCTGCGAGCCGCAGGTGCTGCTGCTCGACGAGCCTTTTGCCGCGCTCAACCCGATGCTGCGCGCCGAACTGCGCAACGAGCTGGCGCAGGTGCGCAAGCAGTGGGGCATTCCGGTGTTGATGATCACGCACGACATCGAGGACGTGCTCGCCCTGGCCGACGTGGCCTTCGTCTACAAGGACGGTCAGGTGGTACGTGAGATCGACCTGCACAACGCCGACAGCCGCGACTTCGCGCTGCGCGAGACTGCGGGTGTGCAGGAGGTCGAGGAGACGCCGCTGCGCAGCAAGCTGCGGGGGTTGCTGATGGGTGGTGCGCGCGAGGCCTGAGCGGCTTTCCTCCCCCTTCATTTCCATTTTGAATCGCCGCATGTCCCGATTCAATTTGACGCCGCGCCCCCACCAGCCAACACTGCCGCCATGAGCGAGCAGAAGATCGAGTTTTACAAGGGCCCGGCCGGTGGCTGGGGCGCGTTGCGCAGCGTGACGAATGCGCTGCTGCGGCAGGACATTCCGGTCAAGGGCGCGAAGACGCTGCTCTCGGCCAACCAGCCCGACGGCTTCGATTGCCCGGGCTGTGCCTGGCCCGACCGCAACCATGCCTCGACCTTCGAGTTCTGCGAGAACGGCGTGAAGGCCGTGGCTGCCGAGGCCACCGCGCGCCGCGCGGGCCCGGCGCTGTTTGCGAAGTACACCGTGGCCGAACTGGCCCAGCAGAGCGACTTCTGGCTCGAAGACCAGGGCCGGCTCACGCATCCCATGGTGTACGACGCGGCCAGCGACAGGTACGTGCCCATCGACTGGGACGACGCTTTCGCGTTGATTGCGCGCCACCTGAACGCGCTGCCCGACCCGAACCAGGCCATCTTCTACACCTCGGGCCGCGCGAGCAACGAGGCGGCTTTTCTGTACCAGCTGTTCGTGCGCGAGTACGGCACCAACAATTTTCCCGACTGCTCGAACATGTGCCACGAGCCCAGCGGCAGCGGCATGCGTCCGCAGATCGGCGTGGGCAAGGGCACGGTCACGCTCGAAGATTTCGAGAAGGCCGATGCGATCTTCATCTTCGGCCAGAACCCGGGCACCAACCACCCGCGCATGCTCGGCGAGCTGCGCGCGGCTTCCAAGCGCGGCGCGCGCATCGTGAGCTTCAACCCGCTGCGCGAGCGCGGGCTGGAACGCTTTGCCGATCCGCAGGACAAGCTCGAGATGGCCACGCTGGGCTCCACGCCGATCAGCACGCACTACTTCCAGCTGCGCGTGGGCGGCGACTTCGCGGCCGTGAAGGGGATGATGAAGCACGTCATCGAGCGCGAAGACGCGGCGGTGGCGCGCGGCGAGCCCTCGGTGCTCGACCATGATTTCATCGCCACCCACACGCTGGGCTTCGAGGCGCTGGCGGACGACCTGCGCGCCGAATCGTGGCCGCTGCTGGTGCAGGAGTCGGGCCTGAGCGAAGCGCAGATCCGCGCGGCGGCCGATGTGTACCTGGGCGCCAAGCGCGTCATCGCCTGCTGGGGCATGGGCATCACGCAGCACCAGCATTCGGTGGCCACGATCCAGATGATCGGCAACTGGCTCATGCTGTGCGGCCACATGGGCCGCGAAGGCGCGGGCGCCTGCCCGGTGCGCGGCCACAGCAACGTGCAGGGCGACCGCACCATGGGCATCTGGGAAAAGCCGCCGGCCGCGCTGCTCGACCGGCTGCAGCAGGTGTTCGGCTTCGAGCCGCCGCGCGAGAACGGCGTGGACACGGTCGAGGCGATCCAGCTCATGCTCGACGGCAAGGGCAAGGTGTTCTTTGCGCTCGGCGGCAACTTCGCTGCGGCCACGCCCGACACCTACCAGACGTGGAAGGGGCTGCAGCAGTGCGACCTCACGGTGCACGTGACCACCAAGCTCAACCGCAGCCACATCGTGCACGGGCGCGCGGCACTCATCCTGCCGTGCCTGGGCCGCACCGAGATCGACATGCAGGCCAACGGCCCGCAGGGCGTGACGGTCGAAGACTCGATGAGCATGGTCCACATCTCGGTGGGCATCAATCCGCCCGCGTCGGAGCTCCTGCTGTCCGAACCCGCCATCGTGGCGCGCCTGGCCGCGGCCACCATCGGCGCACGCAGCAAGACGCCGTGGCTCTGGCTGGTGGAAGACTACGCCCGCATTCGCGACAAGATCGAAGCCGTGTTCGACGACTTCAAGGACTTCAACGCACGCGTGGCGCACCCCGGCGGCTTTCGCCTGCGCAACACGGCGAGCGAGCGTGTGTGGGCCACCGCGTCGAAGAAGGCCGTGTTCTTCACGCATGCCGTGCCGATGGACACGCACGCGCACCGGGCCCGCGCGCGCTTTGCGTCGCAGCGCGACACGCTGGTGTTCACGCTGCTCACCACGCGCTCGCACGACCAGTACAACACCACCATCTACGGCATGGACGACCGCTACCGCGGCGTGTTCGGCCAGCGCCGCGTGGTGTTTATCCACAAAGATGACATCCGCCAGCTCGGCATGAAGGACGGCGACTGGGTCGACATCCAGACCGTGTGGAGCGACGGCCAGGAGCGCCGTGCGGATCGCTTCAAGCTGGTGGCGTACGACATCCCGCGTGGCAACTTGGCAGCCTATTACCCCGAGACGAATCCGCTGGTGCCGCTGTCATCGGTGGCAGAGAACGCGGGCACGCCGACGTCCAAGTCGATTCCCGTGGTGCTGTCGCTGCATGTGGCGCCGGTCGCGGCGCAGGCCGACGCCGTGGCGGCATGAGCGATTCCGGGTTCGACGCCGACGCTTTCTCCATAGCGATCCTGCGCGCGCTTGCCGAAGCACCGGGCGAGGGCGGCATGTCGCTGCCGCGCCTGGGCAAGCGGCTCGGGCAGGGCGCGAGCGTGGTCATGCGCCAGCTCACGCGGATGGGCGATGCCACCCTCGGCGGCGTGCGCGGGCCCGGCTGGGTGCGCGTGGTGCAGTTGGACGACCGCTGGGTCGCGCACCTCACCGACGCCGGGCGCGCGCTGGTCGCCGGCCTGCCGGCTGACGAAAACCCCGGCTGAGCGGACAATGGCCGCGGCCATGGAAAACACCCCCGAACCTGACTCCCTGCCGCCGCTCGCGCGGCATGCCGTGCACGTCTTCGGCGAGCGCGGCCTTGCGCCCGAGGGCGTGGTGCGCGACGACACGCTGGCCGCCGAGGTGCCGGTGGCGCTGGTGTTCAACGGCGTCTCGCACGCGGTGATGATGGCCACGCCGCAAGACCTGGAAGCCTTCGCGCTCGGCTTTGCGCTGAGCGAAGGCATCCTCGACAGCGCCGCCGATTGCCGCGGCATCGACGTGCAGGTGGTCGATGCTTCCGACGCCGGCCTGCCCGAGGGCATGCCCGGCATCGAGGTGCAGCTCGACATTGCCACGCGCAGCTTCGAGCGCCTGAAGGACCGGCGCCGCAGCCTCGCGGGCCGTACGGGCTGTGGCGTGTGCGGCGTCGAAAGCTTCGCGGGGCTCGACCTGTCGCCGCAGCGCGTGCCGCCGCGCGACTGGATCGAACGCATCGACCTGGCCACCGTGCTGCGCGCCTTCGCGGCCATGTCGCCGCGCCAGGTGCTCAATGCCGAAGCCGGCGCGATTCACGCCGCGGGCTGGGCCACGGTCGACGGCGAACTCACCGACCTGATGGAAGACGTCGGCCGCCACAACGCGCTCGACAAGCTGCTCGGGAAGCTCGCGCGTGCGAATCGGCTGCAGGAGCCGGGCTTCGTGCTGATGTCCAGCCGCGGCAGCCACGAGCTGGTGCGCAAGTGCGCGCGCCTGGGCATCGCGGCGATGGCGACCATCTCGGCGCCGACCGCGATGGGCGTGCGCATGGCCGAGCTCAGCGGCCTGCGTTTCTGGGGGCTGTGCCGCGCGCCGCGCGGCGTGCTCTATGCCGACGGGCTGGGTGCGACGGGTGGATTGGCGAGCGCCAGCACCGCGTCGGCCACGGCCTCGATGCCCTGATCCGACAGGTCGGACGCCGCCACGCGCTGGCGCCTGGCCCACGCGCGAAAGTGCGTCTCCTGCGACTTCTCGTAGTGCGGGTCGTAGTGCAGCGACATGAGTTCGGCGAACAGGTGCGGCAGGTCGGCGTCGTGCGCCCACTGCTGCCAGCGCGTCACCGTTTCCTTGCCCTGCATTTCCTTCAGCACGCCCATCTTTTCGGCGAGCGCCGCGCGGTCGTCGCCCAGGTAGGCGTAGTCGCGCAGCAGGTAGCTCAGGCGCGCCTCGGGCGTGGCGGCCACCTCGATGCACGGCGCGGCGCGCATCTGCGCCACCAGCGCCAGCGGCAGCGACAGCCGCCCGATGCGCACGCTCTCGCCCTCGACATACAGCGGGCGCGAGAGGTCGATGGCTTCGAGCACGGTCGCGATGCGCGTCTCGAAGTGCTTTTGCGAAGGCTGCGGCACGCCCGGCAGCGCGCCGAGCAGCGAGCCCTTGTGGTTGGCGAAGTCTTCCAGGTCGAGCACCTGCGCGCCGCGCTCGGCCAGCGCGTGCAGCACGCGCGTCTTGGCGCTGCCGGTGGCACCGCAGACCACGCGCAGGTCGAGCTGCGGCGTCAGCGCATCGATCTGCGAGATCACGTGCCGGCGAAAGCTCTTGTAGCCGCCCGCGAGTTGCTGCGCGTCCCAGCCCACGAGCCGCAGCCACGTGACCATCGAGCCGCTGCGCATGCCGCCGCGCCAGCAGTAGACCAGCGGCTTCCACTTCTCGGGCCGGTCGGCGAGCGTGTCGCGCAGATGCGTCGCGATGTTGGCCGCCACCATCGCGCCGCCGATGCGGCGTGCCTCGAAGGCGCCGGTCTGCACGTAGACGGTGCCGACGATGTGGCGCTCCTCGTCGTTGAGCACCGGGCAGTTGATGGCGCCGGGGATGTGGTCGAGCGCGAACTCGGCCGGCGAGCGGGCGTCGATGATCGAATCGAAGGCGTGGCGATCGGCCACCCGAACGGGCTGGCGATGACTCATGGCGGGAGGGACCTCATCCCCCGATTGTCGCCGCAGGGCTCAGGCGTAGGCGGGGCCGAGGCCTCTGCGCAAGCGAGCACTCGCCAAGTCGACAAAGGTGACCAGAACGAACATCGCGATCAGCACCGTCATCGCCTGCTGCTGCTGGAAGATCGACAGGTGGAAGTACAGCAGCTGCCCCAGCCCGCCGCCGCCGACAAAGCCCAGCACGGCCGCCATGCGGATGTTCATTTCCCAGCGGTAGAGCGTGTAGGCCACCCACTGCGGCAGCACGATCGGCAGGCTGGCGTAGCTGAAGGCGGCGACCGGGCCGGCGCCGGATAGCGCCAAGGCCTGCTCGGGCTCGCGCGGTGCGTTCTCCAGCGCCTCGGCAAAGAGACGGCCGAGCACGCCCGTGGTGTGCAGCGCCAATGCCAGCGCGCCCGCGAACGGCCCGATGCCGGCGGCCAGCACCATGAGCGCGGCCCACACCAGCTCGGGCACGCTGCGCAAGAAGTTGAGCACGAAGCGCGCGCCATGGCGCAGCGGCGCGCCGGTGCGGCCCGAGGCCGGCAGCGCGAGCACGGCACCGGCTACGGCGGCCAGCACAGTGCCCAGCGCCGACACGGCCAGCGTCTGCAGCGCGCCGTGGCCGACCTTGGCGAGGAAGTCTGGCGATACGTCGGGCGGGAAGAACTCCGCGATGAACTTGCCCATCAGCCGGAGCGATTCGGCCGAGCCCAGCGCGCCGTAGTCGATGCCCAGGTAGACGAAGCTCGCGACCACCGCGGCGGCGATCAGCGCCACTGCGAGCCAGCAGCGCAGGCACAGAGGAGGGCGTGGCGGCAGCGTCGTCATGCCAGGAGCTTTCGCAGCGCGTTGCTGAGCATGTCGGCCAGCAGCACGAGCGCGAGGAACACGAGCAGGATGCTGCTGGCTTCGCCGCCGTTGAGCATCTTCATCGACTGGTCCATCAGCTGCCCGAGGCCGCCTGCGCCCACGAAACCCATCACCACCGAGGCGCGCACCGCGCATTCCCAGCGGTACACGGTGTACGAGGCCAGCTCCTGCGCCGTGTGCGGCAGCAGGCCATAGCACAGCGCCGCGAGCCGGCCGCTGCCGCTTTCGAGCAGCGCGCGCGCGGGGCGCGTGTCGGTCGATTCGAGGATTTCGGCGTAGACCTTGCCGAGCATGCCGCCGTAGGTGATGGCCAGCGCCAGCACGCCGGCCGCGGGGCCGAGCCCGAGCGCGCGCACGAACAGCAGCGCCCACACGATCTCGGGAATGGCGCGCAGCACCATCAGCAGCCAGCGCGCTGCCTGGCGGACGATGCCGGCCTGCAGCCGGCCAGGGCCGGGTCCGATGCGCGAGATGGAGAGCGCGCGCGTGGTCACGAAGCCCAGCGGCGCGCCGATCAGCAGCGCCATGGCGGTGCCGGCCGTGGCCATGGCCAGCGTCTCGAGCGTGGCCTTGGCGAGCAGCGCGAGAAAAGCTGGCGAGCTGTCGGGCGGAAAGAAGCCTGCGAGAAAACCGCCGATCACCGCAAGGTTGCCGCTGCCGAACAGCGCCCACGGCTTGAATTCGGAGAGCGCCAGCATCGGCCATGCGACGACCAGCGCCGCAAGCCAGCCGGCCAGGCGGCGGCCCGCCTGCGGATCGCGCAGGGCGGGAGAAGAAAGCGTCGTCGTCGCCATCACGGGCAGTCCGGCCTATGGAAGGCGGGCTCGGCGGTGCCGACCGGCAGCGGCCCCTGCGTCGCCACGCCGCCTTCGCTCGCATAGAGCGCCTCGAGCAGCGCCGGCGTCACCTCGGCGGCCGGCAGGTCGAAGGCGACCTGCCCGTCGCGCATGCCCACGATGCGTGGAAACCAGCGCAGCGCCAGATCGACTGCGTGCAGCGACGCGACCAGCGTGGCGCCGGTCGATTCGCTCTGTGCGACCAGCTGGCCCACGGCCGCGTGCGACAGCGTGGGGTCGAGCGCCGACACCGGCTCGTCCGCCAGCAGCAGCGCGGGGCGCTGGTACAGCACGCGCGCGATGCCCACGCGCTGCAGCTGGCCGCCCGAGAGGCGGTCGCAGCGGTCGAACAGCCGGTCTTCGAGCGCGAGCCGGGTCAGCGCCTCGTGCGCGCCTGCGATGTCGGACGGATAGAAAAGCGAACCCAGCGCGCGCGGCACCGACCACTGGCCGAGCCGGCCCGCGAGCACGGCCGTGACCACGCGCAGGCGTGGCGCGATCGGCGGCGCCTGGTGCACGGTGCCGATGCGCGCGCGCAGCTGCTTGAGCGCACGCGCCGACAACCGCCACGGGTGCTGGCCCAGCGCCTGCACCTCGCCCTCGCCGGGCCGCAGCGCCGCGCCGAGCACACGCAGCAGCGTGGTCTTGCCCGCGCCCGAAGGCCCGATGACGGCGATGCGCTCGCCGTTGTGCGCGGCCAGCGTCACGCCGGACAGCGCGCGCTGGCCGTTGGGGTGGACGACGCCGATGGCTTCGAGGGAGAAGCTCACGCTGCAGGTCTTTCGGGCGCCGTTCCCTCACCCCGGCCCTCTCCCGCCAGCGGGAGAGGGAGCAAAGCGGGGCCCGGCTGTTGGCCCCCTCTCCCGCTGGCGGGAGAGGGTTGGGGTGAGGGTGAACCCCCCACACGCATCAAAGTCACTTGATCAGGCCTGCCGACTTGCCCGCCGTCTCGATGCCGTCGTAGTTCGACGACTTGGTGGGGATGAACTTGCTCGCGCGCTGCAGCGCCATGATCTCCTTGTGCGCCGGGTTGGCCGGGTCGAGCTTCAGGAAGGCGTCGGTCAGCTTCTTCTGCAGTGCCGCGTCCATGCCCGGGCGCACCGTCCAGTTGTAGTCGTAGTAGGTCGGCGTGGTCGCGAGCACGCGCACCTTGGCGGCGTTGGGGTTCTTCGACTCGACCAGCTTGTCCCACACCGACGCGTTGAGCACGCCGGCTTCGGCACGCGAGGCGGCCACGAAGGCCACGGTGGCGTCGTGTGCGCCCGAGAACGCGACGGTCTTGAAGTCCTTCTCGGGGTTGATGCCGGCCTGCAGCAAAAAGTAGCGCGGCATCAGGCTGCCCGAGGTGGACGAGGGCGCGCCGAAGGCGAAGGTCTTGCCCTTCAGGTCGGCCAGGGTCTTGGCAGGGCTGTCGATCGGCACGATGAACTTGCTGGTGAACACCTCGTCTTCCGCGCGCTGCACGATCGGCACCGCACCGCCGTTGGTGCGGATGCGCGCCTGCACGAAGGTGAAGCCGCCGAGCCAGGCCATGTCGATCTTGTTCGTCGCCAGGCCCTCGACCACGGCGGCGTAGTCGGTCACGGGCGTGAACTGCACGTCCATGCCGGTTTCCTTCTTCAGGTAGTCGCCCAGCGGCGTGAACTTGCGCTGCAGCTCGGTGGGCGCCTCGTCGGGAATGGCCGACACGCGCAGCACGCCCTGGGCGAAGGCGCCCACGGCGGTGAGGGACAGGGCCAGCGCGATCGCGAGCCGGGACACGGTTTGTTTCGTTTGCATGATGTGATGAAGCGTTCAGTGGAGAAAGAAAAGGGTGTGTTCAGGCGCGCGGGCAGACGGCGGCGCGGGCTTCGATAATTGCGGCTTGTTCCATTCGACCGAACCGCCGCCATGATCGAAGCCGCACCTTCCAAGCTCCTGAATCCGTTGGCGCCGCTGCGGCTCACCAGCTTCTCGCATGGGGGCGGCTGCGGCTGCAAGATTGCGCCGGGCGTGCTGTCGCAGATCCTCAAGAACCATGCGGGCGGGCTGATTCCGCCCGAACTCATGGTCGGCATCGAGACCGCCGACGACGCGGCAGTCTACCGGCTCAACGACGAGCAGGCGCTGATCGCCACCACCGACTTCTTCATGCCCATCGTGGACGACCCCTACGAGTTCGGCCGCATCGCCGCGACCAACGCGATCAGCGACGTGTATGCGATGGGCGGACGCCCGATCATGGCGCTGGCGCTGGTCGCCATGCCGATCAACCAGCTGCCAGTGGAAGTCATCGCCGAGATCGTGCGCGGCGGGCAGGACGTGTGCCGCGCGGCCGGCATTCCCATTGCGGGCGGCCACACCATCGATTCGGTCGAGCCGATCTACGGGCTGGTCGCGATGGGGCTGGTGCACCCCAAGCGCGTGCGGCGTAACGCCGACGCGCAGGCCGGCGACGTGCTGGTGCTCGGCAAGCCGCTGGGCGTGGGCGTGCTGTCGGCGGCGCTCAAGAAGCAGCAGCTGTCCGAGGCCGGCTACCGCCAGCTCATCGAGAACACCACCAAGCTCAACACGCCCGGCATCGCGCTCTCGGCGCTCGACGGCGTGCATGCGCTGACCGACGTCACCGGCTTCGGTCTGGCCGGTCACACGCTCGAACTCGCGCGCGGCGCGGGGCTCACGGCGGTGGTCGAGTGGTCGCGCGTGCCGTTGCTCGACAACGTGATCGCGATGGCGGCCGGCGGGCTGGTCACGGGTGCGTCGGGGCGCAACTGGGCGGGGTATGGCGGCGATGTGCAATTGCACGAAGGGCTGCCGGCCACCGCGCAGGCGCTGGTGACTGATCCGCAGACTTCGGGTGGCTTGCTCGTGAGCTGCGCGCCTGAGGTGGCCGAGGCAGTGCTCGAAATCTTCCGGCAGGAGGGCTTCGGGCAGGCCGCGGTGATTGGCCGCGTCGAGGCCGGTGCGCCGGGCCTCGTCGTGCTGCCGTAGGCCCGCGTGTTTCTCCCTCCCCCGCTGGGGGAGGGCAGGGGTGGGGGCACGCGGCGATCGATCAGGCACAGCCATCATGCGAACGCCGCATGCCCCCATCCCAACCTTCCCCCGAAAGGGGAAGGCGCAAGACAGCAGAAGCGGGCGGAAGGGAGAGGGAGTCGAACCCTCCCGGCGACGACTGGCGCCACCCACTGGGTTTGAAGCCCAGCCGCCCCACCAGGGACGATTCCCCCCCATGAACCACGGTGCTTGCGATGACCCTGTCATCGCTGCATCGCGTCGAACAACGGGGTGTCGGGGCGCAGCAAGTGCGCGTCCTTCACCCGCCGCGTGAAACCCACGCGGTCGAAAAATTCCAGCAGCTGGATCGCGCGCTTGCGGCCCAGGCCGGTGGCGTCGCGAAAGCTCGCGGCCTGCAGGCCTTCGGGCCCGTCGAGGCAGTCGCGCGCGAGCGCGGCCAGCCGTTCGACGGTCGCGAGCGGATAGTACAAGTCTTTCACCACCTGGAAGGTCTCGCCGCGCCGCGCGAGGCTCGCGAGCGTCTGGCGCACCAGCGGCTCGCCCACGGCGCAATCTTTCGCGAGGTCGCGCACCCACGGCGGGTCGAAGCCACCGTCGGCCAGCATGGGCAGCAGCTTCTGCGCGAGCTTCTGTTCGGCCTCGCCGAGCCGCGCCGCATGGTCGGGCAGGTGCAGCCAGGTGCCGCTGCGCGCGAGCGCCGCACGCGCCAGCAGCGCGTCGATCGCATGGCGCCACAGCGCGTCGTCGGTGCGCGGGGCGACCAGCCGCTTGAGGCGTCGCGCATCGGGGCCGACCTCGTCGGGCGCGTCGCGGTGAAAGTCAGAAAGGCGGTCGACGATCTGTGTCTGCAGCGTGTCGAGGTGCGACTGCGCGATGGCGGTCGCGCCGATGCGCACTGCATCGGCGGGCAGCGGCAGGGCGGCCTCGCCGGGCAGCGAGAGCGCTTGCGCGAGGCGCGCGGTGTCGAGGCCGAGCGGCGCGTGGTGCAGCAGTGCGGCGACGCAGGCATCGCGCTCGTCGACGGCCCAGGCCGCGAGCGTGCGCAGCCGTTCGGGCGTGCGCCGGTAGCGCACCGGCGCGAAGGGGTCGAGCACGCGCACGCCGGCCACGGTGCGGCTGGCCGACGCGTCGCGCAGCACGCCGCGATCGCCGTGCCAGGCGCCGACCGGTTCGCGCAGCACCAACTGCGCCAGCGCCGTCTCGCCCGGTGCCAGTGCCTCGCGGTCGAGCAGCGCGACCGAGGCCATCACGTCGCTGGCGCCCAAGTGTGCGTGCACCGTGGCGCCCGAGCGCAGGGCGCGCGCCTCGTCGGGCGACAGCGTGAGCAGTACGTCGATGCGCGCGGTGGCCAGCGCGATGGCGGGCGCGCAGACCCAGTCGCCGCGGTGCACCTCGTCCTTCGCGAGCCCGGCCAATGCGAGCGCGCAGCGCTGGCCCGCATGCGCCGTCTCGGCGGCCCGGTTCTGCGCGTGGATGCCGCGCACGCGCACCGGGCGCGCACGCGGCGCGAGCGTCAGTTCGTCGCCGATGCGCACCGTGCCGCTGTGGACCGTGCCGGTCACCACGGTGCCGACACCGGACAGCGTGAAGGCGCGATCGGCCGCGAGCCGGAACGCGAGGTCGTCGGCGCGCGTCGGGTTGCCGCGCGCCACGGCCAGCAGCCGTTCGCGCAGCGCGTCGATGCCCTCGCCGGTGGTCGCGGCCACCGGGAACACCGGCGCCTGCGCGAAGGGCGTGGGCGCGAGCAGCGCAGCGATCTCGGCGCGCACCTCGGCCAGCCGTGCATCGCGCGTGGCGGCATCGAGCCGGTCGGTCTTGGTGAGCGCCACCGTGGCCTCGCGCACGCCGAGCAGCGCGACCACGGCGAGGTGCTCGCGCGTCTGCGGCATCACGCCGTCGTCGGCTGCCACCACCAGCAGCGCGTGGTCGATGCCGGTGGCGCCGGCCAGCATGGTGTGCAGCAGGCGCTCGTGGCCCGGCACGTCGACGAAGCCCAGCGATACGCCGTCGGGCGCGTGCAGGTAGGCGTAGCCCAGCTCGATGGAGATGCCGCGCCGTTTCTCCTCGGGCAGGCGGTCGGTGTCGACGCCCGTGAGCGCGCGCACCAGCGTGGTCTTGCCGTGGTCGATGTGGCCGGCGGTGCCGATGATCATCGTGTCGTTCTCGTCACATGAAGTTGCGCGTGTGCAGCGCGGAAAGCCGCTCCGCCTCGTCGCGCCCGAAGCCCAGCCGCGCGAGGCGCGCACGCCGGCCCGCGGCCATGTCGCGCTGCAGCTGCTGCACGGCCGCGTGGCCGCGCGCGACGGCGCCTGGCGACAACTCGCCGGCCGCCAGCAGCACCAGCGCATCGAACACTTCCTCGTTGAGCCCCGCGGTGCTGGCGAGCGCGTCGTAGCGCACCTCGATCGCGTTGCGCAACGTGGCCTGGTAGTCGGGCTGCACCGAGAGCCGGTATTCCAGATGCGCCATGCCGAAGGCCACGTGCCGCGCCTCGTCGCGCGCGGTGAGCCGCGCGATCTGCCGCGTTACCGGGTCGGGCGCGTTCGCCTGCAGGAAGTTCAGCAGGTTCACGAAGCTGCCCTCGCCCAGCACGGCGAGCAGGAAGGTGGCGACCGAGAAATCCGGTGCATCGAACAGCGTGCGCAGCGACGCCTGCCCGCCGGCCGTCGACAGCGCAGGCTCGTGGCCGCGCAGCGTGGCGCGCCGCGTGAACACCTCGACATGCCGCGCCTCGTCGGCGCACTGCAGCGCCAGCAGTTGCAGCACCTCGCGAAAGTGCGGGTGGATCTGCCCGAGGTGCCGCGCAGGCACGAGCAGCGCGGCGTTCTCGTTCTCGATGAGGTACGTCATCACCTGTATCACGGCGGCTTCGATGGCGGGCGGCAGGTCGAACTCGGCATCCCACTCGATGGCGGTGGCCGGGTCCCATTGGGCGGCCGCGGCCTGCCGGTAGAGCTCGCCCGCCGTCGCGGCCCAGAGCTCGTGGCGGCGGTGCAGCGCAAAGAAGAAATTCGGGCTGCCGGCCTCGACCGTGGCGCCGCGCGCGGCCAGCCCCCAGCCTGCTTCGGCGTCGTCGGCGGGCGCGCCGTTGATGTCGCCGAGCGCCGTGCCGGTCGCCTGCGCATCGCGCCACCGGCCTTCGGCATGCGGGCCGCGTGTGATGCGGGCTTGCGGCCGTCCCTCCACGGTGTCGAAGCGCAGCGGATGCCCCTGGCTGCGGCACCAGGCTTCGAGGTGCATCTCCCAGTCCGGCGAGCATCCACGCACCTGCAGCTCGCCCCCCACCGGCCGTTCGGCCAGCGCGCGGCGAATGAGCAGCAGGGCGCCCTGGTCGAGGCCCAGCGACTCAATATCGATAGTCGGGGTTGAGGATGGCGCCATCGCGGCTGTAGAAGTTCTCGTCGTCCACCGCGCGTTCGAGCAGCGCATAACCGCTGGTGCGGCCGGCACGCCATTCGCGCAGGCCTTCGAGTTCGAGCAGCGGGCGCACCTGCGGGTCGTCCCAGCGCATCGCCATCAGCAGCGCGACGAAGCGCTCGATCAGCTCGGCGGGCGCGTCGGGGCTGGTGGTGAAGTTGCAGTGGTCGTAGGCGCCGGTGCGCGCGATGACGCGCGTGCTGCCCGAAGGCAGCGTGCCGTCCAGGCCGAAGGCCAGGTGGTTGCCATCGATGAGGCAGCAGGCATCGACTTCGCCCGCCCTCAGCGCCACGGCCGCATCGCGCTCGCCGCCGATGTGGTCGCCGTGCTTGCCGCCGAGCACATCGAAGTAGCGCGCCTGGAAGTCGCGTGCCGTCACCAAGCCTTCGCTGCGCAGGTGGTCGAGCGGAATCAGCGTGGCCTGCGGCGAATCGAGCGCGCCCATGCCCACCGTCTTGCCGCGCAGGTCGGCCAGCGTCTGCACCGGGCTGTCGGCGCGCACGACGATGGCCGAGCGCAGGTCGCAGTCGGTGTCGCGCATCGCCACGGCCTGCACCTGCTGGCCGCGGCTGCGCGCGATGCGGTCGGCGCGCACCCAGGCCAGCGGCGAGTTCCATGCCAGGTGCAGCGTGCCGTCGAACTGCGCCTCGACCTGGCTTTCGTAGTTGGAATACAGCACGTAGTCGAAGGGCAGGCCGTTCTTCATGAAGAAGGCCTTGAAGCCTTCCCAGATGGTGACGACCTTGGGCGCGTAGGCGACTGCGCCCATGATCAATACCGGTTCGGACATGGCGATGGGCCTTTCAGAACAGGGGCAGGCCGGTGATGGCCTTGCCGATGAAGTCGTAGAGCACGTCGGAGGTGGGCGCCATCACGCTCGAGGCGCGCGCATCGCGGAACAGGCGCTCGATGCCGGCCTCCTTGCGGAAGGCCGCGCCGCCGCACACGCGCATGGCGATGTCGGTCACTTCGAGCGCGGTTTCGGCGGCTGCGGCTTTCACTTCGAGCACGCGCAGCATGGTGTCGGCGCGGCCCGCGCCGATGGCGGCCACGGTGTCGTCGAGCAGCGTCTGCACCATGTCGGTCTTGATGCGGGCGCGCGCGAGATAAGCGCGGATGGTGGGCAGGTCGGCCAGCGACGAATCGAGGTGCACATGCTTCGTCTGACTCACATGGCCGATGGCGCGGCTCAATGCGCCTTCCATGAGGCCGACGGAACACGCCGCGCTGAGCGCCGAGAACCAGGGCAGCACCACGCCCATCATCGTGTCGAAGCCCTTGCCGTCTTCGCCCAGGCGTGCGTCGGCGCCGATGCGAACGCCCTTCGCGGTGATCGGCGTTGAGGCATTGCCGCGCAGGCCCAGCCCGTCGAAGCGGCCGGGTTGAGTGAGGCCATCGGACTTCGCATCGACCAGCCACAGCGTGCTCGCGCCTTCGGCTGCGAGCGGCTTGCTCGACCAGACATAGCTGTCGGCCTCGAAGGCCGAGGTGACCCAGCTCTTGCGCGCATCGAGCACCACGTTCGCGCCGTCCGCGCGCGCGGTGCCGGTGGGCGCCCAGAAGTGGCTGCGCGAATCGGCTTCGGAAAAAGCGAGGGTGCCCAGGTGCTTGCCTTGGGCGATGGCCTTGCGCACGGCCTCGGGGCCCTGTTGTTCCAGCACGGCGGTGGCGCAGTAGTGCATGCACACCACCATCGCGGTGGAGGGGCAGGTCTGCGCGATGCGCGAGACCACCTGCGCCGCTTCCTTCAAGCCCAGGCCCTGGCCGCCGACCGACGTGGCCGAGATCAGCCCGAGCAGGCCCGCCTTGCCCAGCGCCTGGGTCGTCTCTCGCGGAAAGCGAGCCTCGCTGTCGGTGCGCAAGGCCAAGGGCTGCAGCGTTTCCGTTTCGATACCGGCGAGCACGTCGAGGGGATTCATCGCTTTCTCCTGAGGGTAGAGGTTGAGGGAAGGGACTGCTACTCCAGCCGCTCGCGCAATTCGGCGAGCTGGGCCGTGAAGGGGGCGCTGTCTTCGAGGCAGCGCAGATCGAGAAGAAGGCGGTCTTCCGCGATGCGGCCGATCACCGGTAGCGGCAGGCCGCGCAGGGCGGTGGCGAGCTTGTCGAGCGCCGTGCCCAGGCCTTTCTTTGCGGTGCCGGCCGGTGCGAGTGCGAGGCCGGCCGAAGGCAGACGCTCGACCGGCAGCGAGCCCGAGCCGATCTGGCCGAGCAGCGGCACCACCTCGACGGTGAAGCGCGGCGACACAGCAGCTTGAACGGCAGGCAAGAGCGCCTCGGCCATCTCGCGGATCGCATCGGCGGGGCGTGTGAGCAGGCGCAGCGTCGGCAGGTCTTTCGCCAGGCGCTCGGGCCGCAGGTAGAGCGAGAGCGTCGCTTCGAGCGCCGCAAGCGGCAGCTTGCTCATGCGCAGCGCGCGCTTCATCGGGAACTTGCGGATGCGGCCCACGGCCTCCTTGCTGCCCACGATGAGCCCGGCCTGCGGGCCGCCCAGCAGCTTGTCGCCGGAGAAGGTGACCACGTCGCAGCCGGCCGCGAGCATTTCCTGCGGCAGCGGCTCGCGCGGCAGGTCGTAGTGCGCGAGGTCGACGAGCGACCCGCTGCCGAGATCCGTGGCCAGCGGTACGCCGCGCGCATGCGCGATGCCGGCGAGCGTGGCTTCGTCGACCGCGGCGGTGAAGCCCTGCACCGCGTAGTTGCTGGTGTGCACCTTCATCACGAGCGCGGTCTGCGCGTTGATGGCGCGTTCGTAGTCCTGCGGATGCGTGCGGTTGGTGGTGCCCACTTCGACCATGCGCGCACCGGCGCTGGCCATCACATCAGGCATGCGGAAGGCGCCGCCGATCTCGACCAGCTCGCCGCGCGAGACGATCACTTCGCGCTCGCGCGCGAGCGCCGCGATGGTGAGCAGCACCGCGGCCGCATTGTTGTTGACCACCGTCGCGGCCTCGGCGCCGGTGATGGTGCACAGCAGCTCCTCGACCAGCGAATCGCGGTCGCCGCGGCTGCCGGTGGCGAGGTCGTACTCGAGGTTGTTGGGCGAGGTCATCACCGCAAGCAGGCGCTGCAATGCGGCATCGGCCAGCAGCGCGCGGCCGAGGTTGGTGTGGATGACGGTGCCGGTGAGGTTCAACACGGCGCGCATGCGCGGTGCGAGGCGGTCCTGGACACGAGCTGTGAGTGCAGTGGCGAGCGCTTCGGTCTGCACTTCCGACGCGGCGAGCGTGCCGGCCACGGCCCGCGCGCGAAGCCCTTCGAGCAGCGCGCGCGCTTCACCGACAACGAGGGTGCGGCCGTGTTCGGCCAAGAGGGCGCGCGGCGCATCGGCGCGCAGCAGTTGATCGACAGAAGGCAGATCCTGGGGCCTTGCCGTCGAGCCGTGGACCACGGACTCTTCGGGCGCTGCCATCAGCCGCCTCCGCCGTCGTCGAGGATTTCTTCGGGGTCGCCGAACAGCAGCATCAGGTTGTGGCCGCTGCGCTGGTGGCCGGCCTCGGACACCAGCAGGTCGAGCGTGACGCTGGCGAGGTCGTCGGCGACGGGCTCGACCTCGGGGTCTCGCTCCATCGCGATCTGCTTCAAGTAGTGGCCGCAGCTGTCACAGCACTCGGCCTTCACCGCGCCTTCGCGTGCGCCGGTCGCGGGCAGCTCGATGCCGGGTTCCGGCGTGAGCGATTCGAAATGGATGCCCTTGGTGCTTTCGCAGTGCGTGCACTTGATGCGCACGTAGTGCCACTCGGTGCTGCACAGCGAGCAGTGCAGGTAGCGAAAGCCCGCCTCGTCGGCGCCGATGCGCGTGATGCTCGCGGTGGGCGCGCTGCCGCAGCACGGGCATTCGTTGCCGGGATCGGTGCGGCCGAAAATGCTCTCGCCATTGCGATCGGCCACCTGCAGCACGAGCTGCGTCCAGTAGGCCTGGAGACCAGAGGCGATCAGCGGCGCTGCGGCCAGGTCGAGCCCGAACATGATGCGGCGCGAGAGCAGGTCGGCCTGCTGGTCGAGCCAGGCGTCGTCGGCGGCCACCACGCGGTCGAGCGTGTCGCGTGCAGGGCCTTCGGGCAGGCGCGCGCGAAAGAGGCCGAGCAGGCGCCGCAGCTGCACGCGCCACACCGCATCGCGCGTCCAGCCGAAGGCGGGCATCGGCGGCTTGAGCACTTTCGCGGCGGCCTCGAGCGCTTCGGATTCGGGGAGCGCGACGGCCGGGTAGTCCTGCAGCACCTGGTGCTGCGCCTGCGCAAGGTCGGCGATGAAGATCAGGTACTCGCGCATCGGGTGCGAAGCCGTGAGCTGGCGCAATCGCAATTGCCGGTCGGAGAACACCGCGGCGCGCACCGGCAGGCGCAGGAACGGCATCTGCCGCCCGGCTTGCATCGCGATCTGTTCGGGGTCGAGGACGCGCGTGGTGCGGATCGGTGGCGGCGTACCGGTGGGGCTCGTCATCGGCGCAGTATCACTCACCACGCGTCATTTTGCGATGCCAAAGAGGATGGTTCAGCTTGGCCCATCCTTCGGTGACGGTGCCCCGCGTCATCGCGCGCAGCGTGCCCTTGACCCAGATCGCGGCATAGATGTGCGTGATGACCGACAGGATCAACACCACCGCCGAGACCGCATGCACCACCACCGCGATGCGCCGCAAGAGGATCGGGAAGAAGCCGACGAACCACGGACTCCAGAACATGAAGCCCGTCACCAGCAGCAGCAAGAGGCTGATGCCGAAGGCCCAGAACACCAGCTTCTGCCCGGCGTTGTACTTGCCGACGGGTGGCATGCCCGACTTGTCGCCCTTGAGCATCTTCGGCGCGTTCTTGACCCACTCGCGGTCGCCGCTGTCCAGGATGTTCTCGCGCCACATCGCGCCGAACAGGAACACGAAGCCCAGCACCATCAGAAGGCCCATGAAGGGATGCAGGATGCGCGTCCACTGCCCGCCGCCGAACAGCGTGCTCAGGAAGAACAGGCTCGGGTGGAAGAAGGCCAGGCCCGAGAGCGCGGCCGCGAAGAACATGATCGCGACGAACCAGTGGTTCATACGCGTGGCGTCGCGGTAGCGGCGAAGGTAGTAGCGGGTCATCGCGTGTCTCCTCGGGCTTCGGTCGCGCGGGGCGCAGCCGTCGTGGCCGGCGGCGCCTCGATCACCACCACGTCATCGGGCTTGCCATCGGCGTCGGCATCGGGGTGCTCGTCCTTGGGCTCGATGGGGCCGGTCTTCATGTAGTGGAAGAAGCTGCCGACCACGGCACCGATCATCGCGACCATGGCCAGCGGCTTGGCCACGCCCTTCCACAGCGACACCAGCGGGCTGATGGTCGGGTTTTTAGGCAGGTTGGCGTACAGGCCCGGGCGGTCGGCGTGCTGCAGCACGTACATGACGTGCGTGCCGCCCACGCCGGCCGGGTCGTACACGCCGGCGTTGGCAAAGCCGCGGTCCTTCAGGTCGACGATGCGCTCCGCGGCGTACTCGTGCATGTCGTCCTTGGTGCCGAAGTGCAGCGCGCCGGTGGGGCAGGCCTTCACGCAGGCCGGCTCCAGGCCCACGCCCACGCGGTCGGAACACAGCGAGCACTTGTAGGCCTTGTTGTCGGCCTTGCTGATGCGCGGCACGTCGAACGGGCAACCGGTGACGCAGTTGCCGCAGCCCACGCAATGCTCGCTGATGAAGTCGACGATGCCGTTGGCGTACTTGACGATGGCGCCCGGCGCCGGGCAGGCCTTGAGGCAGCCCGGGTCGTCGCAGTGCATGCAGCCGTCCTTGCGGATCAGCCACTCGAGCTTGCCTTCCTCGGGCTCGACTTCCGAGAAACGCATCACGGTCCACGAGGCGGGCGTGAGGTCGTTCGGGTTGTCGTAGGTGCCGTGCGTGGTGCCGATGTCGTCGCGCAGGTCGTTCCACTGCATGCACGCGACCTGGCAGGCCTTGCAGCCGATGCAGGTCGTCACGTCGATGAGCTTCGCAACCTCCTGCACCTGCGGGCGGTTGCGGATCTCGGGCGACGGCGTGGTGGTGGCCGAGCGGGCGAGGATGTCGAGGGTTTGAAGGGAGGACATCAGCGGCTCCGGTCTTTTTCTTGTCCCCTCTCCCGCGTGCGGGAGAGGGTTAGGGTGAGGGCCGCAGCCTGGCAAGTGTTGTCTGCGGTTCCATCGCCGTCGGCCCTCACCCCGGCCCTCTCCCGCACGCGGGAGAGGGGGCAAGTCAGGGCCGTGTCATGGAGAAGGGGCGTGCGCTTCATCTCACGCCTTCTCGATGTTCACAGTGAACGACTTGTACTCAGGCGTCTGCGTGTTCGCATCGCCCACGAACGGTGTCAGCGTGTTCACCAGGTAGCCCGGCTTGGCGATGCCGACGAAGCCCCAGTGGTTCGGCAGTCCCACCGTGTGCACGGTGCGGCCGTCGACCTGCAGCCCGACGATGCGCTTGGTGACCAGCGCCACGGCCTTGATGAAGCCGCGCTTGCTCGACACCTTCACCATGTCGCCGTTGGCGATGCCCTTCTCCTTCGCGAGCTCTTCGCCGATCTCGACGAACTGCTGCGGCTGGATGATGGCCGAGGTGCGCACGTTCTTGGTCCAGTAGTGGAAGTGCTCCGTGAGTCGGTAGCTGGTGGCCACGTACGGAAAATCTTTCGGCGTGCCCAGGCGTTCGAGGTCACCCTTGAAGATGCGCGCCGCCGGATTGGCGCGCGCCTTGTCGTTCTTCGGGTGCATCAGGTTGTTGACCAGCGGCGACTCGAAGGGCTCGTAGTGCTCGGGCAGCGGCCCTTCGGCCATGCCCGTGGGCGCGTAGAGCCGCGCGACGCCTTCGGCCGTCATGATGAACGGTCGCACGGCGTCGGCGTCCATCGGGTTGGCGTCGGGGCGGATGTCGGGCACGTCGGAGCCGGCCCACTGCTTGCCGTTCCACGCCACGAGGTTGCGTCGGGCGATCCACGGCTTGCCGGTGGTCGGGTCGGTCGAGGCGCCGTTGTACAGAATGCGCCGGTTGGCCGGCCAGGCCCAGGCCCAGTTCTGCACCATGCCGATGCCGTACGGGTCGGCGTTGTCGCGCCGCGCCATCTGGTTGCCGGCCTGGGTCCAGGCGCCAGCGTAGATCCAGCAGCCGCTCGCGGTGGAGCCGTCGTCGCGCAGCAGGCCGAAGCCCGCCAGCTGTTCGCCGGCCTTGGCCAGCGGCGGCTTGCTCGGGTCCTTCGGGTCGAGCAGGTCGGTGAGCGCGCGGCCGTTGTATTCCATCGCCAGCTCTTGCGCCGAAGGCGAGTGCGCAATCTTGTAGGGCCAGGTCAGCTTGACGATCGGGTCGGGGAACGCACCGCCGTCCTTGATGTAGGCCTGGCGGATGCGGTTGTAGATGCCGGCCACGATCTCGATGTCGCCCTTGGCCTCGCCCGGCGGCTCCGCGCCCTTCCAGTGCCACTGCAGCCAGCGGCTGGAGTTGGTGAGCGAGCCGTCTTCTTCCGCGAAGCAGGTCGACGGCAGGCGGAACACCGTGGTCTGGATGTCGGTGGTCTTGACGTCGTTGAACTCGCCGAAGTTGCGCCAGAACTCGCTCGTTTCGGTCTGCAGCGGATCGATGGTGACAAGGAACTTGAGCTTGGAGAGCCCGTCGATGATCTTCTTTTTGTCGGGGAACGAGCCCACGGGGTTGAAGCCCTGGCAGATGTAGCCGTTGAGCTTGCCCTGGTTCATGAGCTCGAAGGCCTGCAGGATGTCGTAGAGCTTGTCGATCTTGGGCAGGTAGTGAAAGGCCCACTCGTTCTCGGCCGTGGCCGCGTTGCCCCACCACGACTTCTGCATGCTGACGAAGAACTTGGGGTAGTTCTGCCAGTAGCTCATCTGGTTGGGCCGCAGCGGCTTGAGGGCACGGGTCTTGTAGTAGTCCTCCAGCGTCTGCTCGCTGTCGCGCGCCAGCGACATGTAGCCCGGCAGCGAGTTCGACAGCAGCCCCAGGTCGGTGAGACCCTGGATGTTGCTGTGGCCGCGCAGCGCGTTCATGCCGCCGCCCGGCACGCCGATGTTGCCCAGCAGCAACTGCACGAGCGCGCCGGTGCGGATCATCTGCGAGCCCTGGCTGTGCTGCGTCCACCCCAGCGCATACATGATGGTCATGGTGCGGCCGCTGGTGCTGGTGCTCGCGATGTACTCGCACACCTTCAGGAACTTGTCCTGCGGCGTGCCGGTGATGCGGCTCACCAGCTCGGGCGTGTAGCGCGAATAGTGCCGCTTCATGACCTGCAGCACGCACTGCGGGTCCTGCATGGTCATGTCGACCTTGGCCATGCCGGCCTCGTCGAGCGCGTAGGCCCACGACTTGGGGTCGTAGTTGCGCTTCTCGGCGTTGTAGCCGCTGAACAGGCCGTCCTCGAACTTGTAGTCAGGCCCGACGATGAACGGCGCGTTGGTGTAGTTGCGCACGTACTCCGTCTGGATCTTGTCGTTGCTCAGGAGAAAGTTGAGGACCCCCGCCAGGAACGCGATGTCCGACCCCGCGCGGATCGGCGCGTAGTAGTCGGCCACGGCGGCCGACCGCGTGAAGCGCGGATCGACCACGACCAGGCGGGCCTTGTTCTGTTTCTTGGCTTCGATGACCCACTTGAAGCCGCACGGGTGCGCCTCCGCGGCATTGCCGCCCATGATCAGCACGACATCCGCGTTCTGGATGTCCTGCCAATGGTTGGTCATTGCGCCTCTGCCGAACGTCGGGGCCAGACTGGCCACCGTCGGTCCGTGTCAAACGCGTGCCTGGTTGTCGAAGACCAGCATTCCGGTCGAGCGGAATGCCTTGTGGGTGATGTAGCCGGTTTCGTTGGACGAGGCCGACGCGCAGAGCATGCCGGTGCTGGTCCAGCGGTTGACGGTCTTGCCGTCGGCGTTGGCGGTCTGGAAGTTGGCGTCGCGGTCGGCCTTGAGCAGCTTGGCGATGCGGTCGAGCGCTTCGTTCCAGCCGATGCGCTTCCACTCGGTGCTGCCGGCCTCGCGCACTTCCGGGTACTTCAGCCGCATCGGGCTGTGCACGAAGTCGAGCAGGCCCGCGCCCTTGGGGCACAGCGTGCCGCGGTTCACGGGGTGGTCGGCATCGCCCTCGATGTGCAGGATGTCCGACACCACGTTCTTGGCCTTGTCGCCCAGGCTGTACATGATGAGCCCGCAGCCCACGGAGCAGTACGGGCAGGTGTTGCGGGTCTCGGTGGTGCGCGCGAGCTTGAAGTTGCGGGCCTCGGCCAGCGCGGCGGTCGGCGAAAAGCCGAGCGCGACGATGCTGGAGCCGATCAGGCCCGCGCTGCTCACGCGGAAGAATTGCCGGCGGCTTATGTCCATGACATGACCTCCTGCACAACGGATGTGGGTTGTTTCATCGTGGGTTCTTCTTTCGGGGGCTTCTGTTTTCTTATTTGGGGGCAGTGCCGTCGCCGCCGCTCGGGGCCGGGGCTGCCCCGCCGGAGGTGCCACCACCGCCCGCGCCGCTCATGCCGCCCACGGCTGCGCCGCCTTCGGACGGGCCTTTGGGGGAAGCGGAGGGATCGACGGTGTCGCCCGAGGCGGCCGGCTTGACGCCGGTCGGGCTGCCGCCTGCAGGAGCGGGGGCGGCGCCAGCGGCGGGAGCGCTCGCGGGCTTGGGGTCACAGGCACTCAACAACAAACCAAGGGCCAGACAAAGGCCGAGGGCTGGCAGGCGCTGACATCGAGGCATCGACAACACTCCTTGTGGGGGAAGGGCGGTCCGACAACGGGCTGTTCACGGGCTGTTTTAGTCCCCGTGCCGACGGTGGCGACGGGATGCGTTTTTCGCATCATGCGACAGCATGTCGCTTCGATCAAGGGCCCGGGGCGGGCAATAACCCTTGATCGCCGCGGCCCTGGCGGGGCTCGGCTATCGTTCGCGCCTATGAATGCTTCCCTTCGCCTTGGCTGGCGCACGCTCTGGCGCGATCTGCGTGCCGGCGAGCTGCGCCTCTTGATCGTGGCCGTGGTGCTGGCCGTGGCCGCGCTCACGGCGGTCGGCTTCTTTGCCGACCGGCTGCAGGGCGGATTGCAGCGCGACGCGCGCCAACTGCTGGGCGGCGACGCCGTGGTCGTGAGCGACAACCCGACGCCCGAGGCCTTCATCGCACAGGCGAAGTCGTTCGGCCTTGCGGGCACCGGCACCTTCGGTTTCCCCACCATGGCGCGGGCCGAAGAGGCGCAGGGTGGCGCCAGCAAGCTCGTGGCCCTGAAGGCCGTGGCGCCGGGCTACCCGCTGCGCGGCAACCTGCAGACGGCCACCACGGCCGAAGGCGCGGGCACCGTGACGCGCGACGTGCCGGCGTCGGGCGAGGTCTGGGTCGATGCCTCGCTGCTCGACTCGCTGGGTCTGAAGGTCGGCGACACGCTGCTGCTGGGCGACACCGGCCTGCGCGTGGGCCGCGTGATCACGCTGGAACCCGACCGGGGCGCGGGCTTCATGAGTTTTTCGCCACGCGTGATGCTCAACCAGTCCGACGTGGCGCGCACCGGCCTCGTGCAGCCGGCCAGCCGCGTGGGCTACCGCTACGCCGTGGCCGGCGACGACGCCGCGGTGAAGCGCTTCACCGAGTGGGCCGACGCCACCATCAAGAAGGGCGAGCTGCGCGGCGTGCGGCTCGACTCCTTCGAAGGCGGCCGGCCCGAGATGCGCCAGACGCTCGACCGCGCCGAGAAATTCCTGAGCCTCGTCGCGCTGCTCGCCGCGCTGCTGTCGGCCGTGGCCGTGGCGCTGGCCGCGCGCGGCTTCGCGGCCAGCCACCTGGACGACTGCGCCATGCTGCGCGTGCTCGGCCAGAGCCAGCGCACCATCGCCGCGGCCTATGCCTTCGAGTTCGCGGTGATCGGCACCGTGGCCAGCGCGATCGGCGTGGCCATCGGCTTCGCCGTCCACTATGTGTTCGTGCTGCTGCTGGCCGGGCTGGTCGAGACCGCATTGCCCGCCGCCACGCTGTGGCCCGTGGCCTTCGGCCTGGGCATGGGGCTCACGCTGCTGTTCGCCTTCGGCCTGCCGCCGGTGCTGCAGTTGGCGCGCGTGCCGCCGCTGCGCGTGATTCGCCGCGACGTGGGCGGGCTCAAGCCTGCATCGCTCGCCGTGCTCGGCATCGGCGTGGCGGGCTTTGCGGCGCTGCTGATGGCGGCGAGCAGCGACATCAAGCTGGGCCTGATCGCGGTCGGCGGCTTTGCCGGTGCCGTGGCCGTGTTCGCGCTCCTGAGCTGGCTGGCCGTGAAGGTGCTGCGCCGTAGCGTCAACGAAACCACCGCGCCGCGCTGGCTGGTGCTGGCCACGCGGCAGATCTCGGCGCGGCCGGCGTACGCCGTGGTGCAGGTCAGCGCGCTCGCCGTGGGCCTGCTGGCGCTGGTGCTGCTCGTTCTGCTGCGCACCGACCTCGTCGCGAGCTGGCGCAAGGCCACGCCGCCCGATGCGCCGAACCGTTTCGTCATCAACGTGATGCCCGAGCAGAGCGACGCGTTCCAGAAGACGCTGCGCGACGCGGGCGTCGCCAAGTTCGACTGGTACCCGATGATCCGCGGCCGGCTGGTGGCGATCAACGACAAGCCCGTGACGCCCGACGACTACACCGAGGACCGCGCCAAGCGCCTGGTCGACCGCGAGTTCAACCTGAGCAACAGCACCGCCGCGCCCGCGCACAACGCCGTCACCGCCGGTGCCTGGACGCCCGAGGCGAAGAACGAGGTGAGCGTGGAAGAAGGCCTGGCCGAAACGCTGGGCCTGAAGCTCGGCGACACCCTGCGCTTCGACATCGGCGGCATGCAGAACGACGCGCGCATCACCTCGCTGCGCAAGGTCGACTGGGGCTCGCTGCACGCCAACTTCTTCGTGATGTACACCGTGGCCTCGCTGGCCGACGTGCCCGTGACCTACATGGGCGCCTTCCGCGCGCCCGAAACGCGCGGCTTCGACAACGCGCTGGTGCGCAGCTTCCCCAACGTGACCAACGTCGACATGAGCGCCACCATCAACCAGGTGCAGCGCGTGCTCGACCAGGTGATCCGCGCGGTCGAGTTCCTGTTCGGCTTCACGCTGGCGGCCGGGCTGGTGGTGCTGTTCGCGGCCGTCACCGCCACGCGCGAAGAGCGTGCGCGCGAGTTCGCCGTGATGCGCGCCGTGGGCGCCCGCGCCAGCCTGCTGCGGCAGGTGCAGCGCGCCGAACTGATCGGCGTCGGTCTGCTCGCGGGCTTTCTCGCGAGCATCGTGGCCTCGGTGATCGGCTGGGGGCTCGCGCGCTACGTGTTCGAGTTCACCTGGACCGCCTCGCCACTCGTGCCAGTGGCGGGCGCGCTGGCCGGCGCGGTGCTCGCGCTGGCGGCGGGGTGGTGGGGCTTGCGCGATGTGCTGCGCCGGCCGGTGGTCGACACGCTGCGGCGCGCGGCAGAGTAGGGCAGCACCGCGGCAAGAGCGCGCCGTACAGTTTTTTTCTTCCGCGATCGGCAAGACGGGGCCGGGGATGCAATACATTCCCCGGCCCCGTATCCAATTCAGAAGAGAAATTCCTGCATGCGCTTGGCGTCATTCCAGATCACCAACTATCGCTCGATCCACGACAGCGGCTCCATCGATTCCTCCCAGATCACAGCGATCCTCGGCCGAAATGACAGCGGCAAATCGAACCTGCTGCGCGCGTTGCACAGCCTGAACCCGACCGACGGGCTCACGGCACTCAGTCCCATCAAGGACTTTCCGCGGCACCGCCGCCTGGACGAATGCACCGACGACACCCCCGTCGTGCACACGCGCTGGGACCTCGACGCCTCCGAACAGCTGGCGCTCGCCGCCATCCTGCCGCGCGCAGCGGGCGTGCGCCAGGTCACGGCCGGTCGCGGCTACGGCGCCACGCGCACGACCGGCTTCGAGGGCCTGGGCCCGCTGTCGATCGACGTGAGCGACATCAAGGCCAAGGTCCGCAAGATCGTGCCCGCCGTCAAGGCCGCGGCCGAGAAGGTCGCCGACGAACTGAAGGCCCCGCTCGAACAGGAGGCCGACGCCTTCGACGCCGCGATGATCCCGAGCCCCGATTTCGTCAAGTGGTCGGCCGGCGCGTTGCTGGCATTGCAGGCACTGCGCCAGGCGCTGGCCACGGCCGGCGCCGAGATCGCCGACAAGCAGGCGCAGATGCTGACCGAGCTCGAAGAGCTGGCACGCACGATCGACAACGACCAGCCCGCGCTGGCCCGCGCCCGCGCCTGGGTGCTGGAGCAACTGCCGCGCTTCATCTACGTCGAGGACTACGCCTCGCTGCCCGGCCGCCAGAACATCGCCGAGTACCTCATGCGCAAGGGCTGGGGCGAGCGCACGGCGGGCGAGCGCAATTTCGAGAAGCTGTGCCAGGTGGCGGGGCTCGACCCGCAGCAGTTGCAGGACCTGTTGGCGAAGAACGACCTGGCGACGCGCAACCAGTTGGTGAACCGGGCCGGTGCCGTCGTGACCGCCGAGATCCGTCGGCTGTGGAAGGACCGCCCGCTCAAGATTCGCTTCAACCTCGACGGGCAGCACCTGGAGACGCTGGTGTCGGACCCGAACGGCGCCTACGAAGTCGAAGTGAACCTGGACGAGCGCAGCCGCGGCTTCCAGTGGTTCTTCTCGTTCTACATCGCGTTCTTCGCCGGCACCCGGGGCGTTGCATCCGGGGCGGTCGTGCTGCTGCTCGACGAGCCCGGGCTGCACCTGCATGCGCGCTCGCAGGCCGATCTGCTCGCGCACCTGGAGAACGACTTCGGCCACCAGATCCTCTACACCACGCACTCGCCGTTCATGGTGCCGGCGCACCGGCCCGACGCCGTGCGCGCGGCCCACATCGACGACGTGGCGGGCACCACGGTGCGCGCGGCGACGCCGGAGGACGCGCGCACGCTGTTCCCGCTGGACGCACTGGCGGCGCTGTGGGGCCGCACGGCTGCACCGGTGCAACCGCAGCCGGCCACTGTCGTGGCTGCGCCAGCCCCGCTGCCGGTCGAAGCGCCCGACCTCGCGGTCGCGGCCTGACGCACCCGCCCCGCCCGCCGTTCAGCGGCGCGGCGGGCGGTTGTCTTTCTCTTCTTCGTCGGCGGTCGCAGTGAACATGTGTTCACTCGCGAAATCGACAAACGCCCGCACCTTCGGCGACAACTGCCGGCTCGACGGCCACAGCGCAGAAAACTGCCCTCGCCGCACGAGGTGCGGCGCCAGCACGCGCTGCAGCTCGCCGCGGCGCAACGCATCGCGCGCCAGGAAGTCGGGCATGTACGCGATGCCCAGGCCCGCGACCGCGGCGCCCAGCATGGCTTCCATGTTGTTGCAGACCAGGCCCGGCGGCAGCTGGGGCGGCAGGCCGGGCAGGTCCCAGTCTTCGATCTTTCCGCCGGTCACGAACTTGTAGCGCAGGCAGCTGTGGCGCGCGAGGTCGGCCGGCACTCGCGGCACGCCGTGCTGCGCGAGGTAGGCCGGCGAGGCCGCGAGCACGAAGCTGAACGGGCCGAGGCGGCGCGCCACGAGCTGTGAATCGACCAGCTCGCCGCTGCGGATCGCCACGTCGACGCCTTCGGCCACCACGTCGACCAGCCGGTCGTTGAAGTCGAGGTCGAGTTCGATCTCGGGATAGCGCGCCTTGAACGCCGGCAGGATCGGCAACAGAAAGCGGTAGCCGATGGTCGGCAGGCTCACGCGCAGGCGGCCGCGCGGCGTGGCGACGGCGTCCTGCAGCATGGCGCGCGCATCGCCGAGCTCGTCGAGGATGCGGCGGCAGCGCTCGTGGAACATCGCGCCCTCGGCCGTGAGCCGCACCTGCCGCGTGGTGCGGTGGAACAGGCGCACGGCCACCTGCGCCTCGAGCCGCGCGACGTTCTTGCCCACGGCCGAGGCCGAGATGCCCAGGTCGCGGCCCGCCCGCGCAAAGCTCTGCAGGTCGGCCGCCCGCACGAAGGATTCGAGTCCGCTGAAGCTGTCCATGGGCTTGATTGGCAACTTTAGGTTGGTAGTGTGAGGATAAGAGGGCCTATTTTCGTTTCATTGAATCCCTTTTATCTTCGTTTCACGCATTTCCCCTTTTGTCTTCTTCCGCGTGAAAGCCCTCCCGATGTCTTCCCCCGATTCCCACAAAGCCTGGTTGCTCGCCGCCGTCTGCCTGGCCGCGCTCGGCATGCCGCTGAGCTTCACCGGCCCGGCCGTGGTGCTGCCCGCGATCCGCGACACGCTGGGCGGCACGCCGGTGCAGCTCAACTGGGTGACCAACGCCTTCATGCTGAGCTTCGGCGCCACGCTGATGGCGGCCGGCGCGCTGGCCGATGCGTACGGGCGTAAGCGCGTCTTTCTGCTGGGCCTGGCGGTGGTGGCGCTGAGCAGTGCGCTGCTGACGCTGGCGCCGGGCATCGTTGCTTTCGATCTCGCGCGCGCCGTGCAGGGGCTGGGCTCGGCGGCAGCCTTTGCGGCGGGCACGGCGGCGCTGGCGCAGCTGTTCGACGGGCCGGCGCGGCTGCGGGCGTTCAGCCTCATCGGCACCTCGTTCGGCGTGGGGCTGTCGTGCGGATCGATCCTGTCCGGCTGGCTGGCCGACACCGTCGGCTGGCACGCCGTGATGCTGAGCCCCGGCGCCGTGAGCCTCGTCGCGCTGTGCCTGGCCGCGCCGCGCATGCGCGAGTCACGCAACCCGCAGGCAATGGGGCTGGACGTGCCGGGCACGCTCAGCTTCACGGCCGCGCTGAGCCTGCTCACGCTGGGCGTGCTGCAGGCGCCCGACAGCGGCTGGGGCAGCCCGTGGGTGCTCGCGGCGCTGGCCGGTGCGCTGGCCACGGGCGCGGCCTTCATCGCCATCGAGCGGCGCGTGGCGCATCCGATGCTCGACCTGTCGCTGTTCCGCTTTCCGCGCTTCGTCGGCGTGCAGCTGCTGGCCGCGGCGCCGGCCTACGGCTTTGTCGTGCTGCTGGTGCTGCTGCCGATCCGCTTCATCGGGCTCGAAGGGCGCAGCGCGCTGGAGGCGGGCGGTTTCATGTTCGCGCTGTCGGGGCCGATCCTCATGGTGCCGACGCTGGCTGCGTGGCTTGCGCACCGGTTCTCGGCGGGTGTGATCTCGGCGGTGGGGTTGCTGGTGTGTGCGGCGGGGCTGGTGTGGCTGAGCCGCTGCGCGCCGGGCACGCCCTTGCACGGCCTCGTCGGCCCGCTGCTGCTGATCGGCGCCGGCATCGGCCTGCCGTGGGGGCTGATGGATGGCCTGGCCGTGAGCGTGGTGCCGCGCGAACGGGCGGGCATGGCGTCGGGCATCTTCAACACCGTGCGGGTCGCGGGGGAGGGCATTGCGCTGGCACTGGTGGGGGCGGGGCTCACGGCGCTGGTGGTGCGGCAGCTGGGGGTGTCGTCGTCTTCGTCCGTGGCGGTGTCGCAGGCGGCGCAGCGCGTGGTGACGGGCGACCTGGCGCAGGCGCTCGCCTTGTTGCCGGGCATGGACCGCGCGGGGCTGCTGCACGCGTATGGCGTGGCATTCGGGACGCTGTTGCGCGTGCTGGCTGGGGTGACGGTGTTGACGGCGGTGGTGGTGTTTGTGTTTCTGCGCGGCGAGGTCGAGTCGCACGGCGCGAAGGCTGCGCTGAATGGCTCGACGTCCTGAGCGGGGCGCCGCCCTCAGTTCAGCTTGATGTTGGAGCCTTCGAGCTTGGCTTGCCCCTTGGCGAGCGACTGCACATTGCTTTCTTTGACTTGGGTGTTGGTGAAGTCGACCGAGCGGCTGATGGTATTTCCGACGATCTTCAAATTGCCAATGTTGCCCTGTTGAAGCTCCAACGAATCGATGGTGTTGCCTTCGAGCAGTACCTGAGCGGCATTCAGCCGACCGCTACGCAGCGACGGGATCTTGTTGTTCCTGAACACGAGGCTTTGCGTGAGAACGGGTTGCGGATTCTTGTCGTCAGGTTCAAAACCACCTCCGATGCCTGTGCGCTTGCCCGGACCGCCGCCAAAGATATTGTTTTCGACAAGAAGGGTTTTGAAGGCCCCCGCATATACGCTGCAAACGGCGTTGTCGTTGCCGTAGATCTGACTGTCCTTGAGCACAAAGTTGCGTGCGCCTTCTTTGATGGAAATTTTCAAGGCGCCGCCCTTGACTCTCTCTAGCACTACATCCTCTTTGACTGTGGCGTTGAGGAGGTCGAGGTTTTCCAGCACGGTGTCGCGGATGGTGAGCGACTGCAGAACGCTTGAGACCATGTCGAACTTGCCGCGCAGCTTGCAGTCGCTGATTACAACGTTGGGGACGATACCATTCGATTCGCGCGCATCTATGAGGCAATTCATTGAATCGAATTCGCAGTTATGGATGAGCAACGCCGAGTGACCGAGAACACCGAACCACTTGCCATTGCACCCAATGAAGGCGGATTCGCCGTAGGTCCCGACGCTGCCCTGCTGATTTGGATCTGCCGATATGCCATTAAGGGTGCATTGCCGGTACGTGACCGTTTTGCTACCGCTGCCTCCCGTACGCGGGGTCTCAGGACAAGGGGGATCGGGGGAGGTTCAATTGAAAGTGTGCGCGGCATCGACGTCTTCCGTGACAGGCAAAGAGGTCGAAGCAGTCTGCGGGGATGCCGTCGCACGCACTGCGAACAATCGTCAACCGAAGCGGGTGTGCCGCAGAAAATTGCGATGAGCGTGGAAAAGTGGGGGTGCTCATCGCGGCGGCGCATGACGCTGGCTGGCCTGCGTCGCCCCGAAGATGTTTCGCAGCCGCTGCGTGAACACGCGCACGCGCGACTGAGCGGGGCGCTGTCAAGAAAACCGGTGGATCTTCCTGTCCAATAGCCCCATGGAACATTCACCGAACGACGTGACAGAGCGTCTGAACGACCTCGAGATCAAGTCGAGCTACGCCGAAGACCTGCTCGAGCAGCTGAACATGACGATCTACCGGCAACAGCAGCAGATCGACAGCCTGATCCTGCAGGTCGCGCAGCTGCGGCTGCAGAGCCAGAACGCGGGGCAGGACGGGGGCGCGCGCAACCTGCGCGACGAACTCCCGCCTCACTACTGAGTAAAAGCGCTCAGCCGTGCGCGTGCCAGAGCACGGCGAAGAAGTGGCAGGTGCTGCCGGCCAGCACAAACAGGTGCCACACCGAATGCGCATAGCGCACCTTGTTGTCGAACAGGAACACCACGGCCCCGGCCGTGTAGAACAGCCCGCCGGCCACGAGCCAGGCCAGACCGGCCGATGACATGCGCTCGTACAGCGGCACCGCCGCCATCAGCGCCATCCAACCCATCGCCACGTACAGGCCGGTGGACCACAGCGGGTGCTGCAGGCGGTTGAACAGCTTGGCGCTCACGCCCAGCACGGCGGCGGCGGTGATGGCGCCGAACAGCGTCCAGCCCCAGGGCCCGCGCAGCACGCCGAACAAGAAGGGCATGTAGCTGCCCGCAATGAACAGGTAGATGGCCGCGTGGTCGAGCCGGTTGAACCAGGCTTTGGCGCGGCCGATCGGCAGCGCGTGGTACAGCGTGGAGATCAGGTACAGCACGATGGCCGTGCCCGCGAAGAGCGACGCGCCCACCACGGCTGCGGCCTGGCCCTTCTGGGCGGCGCTGTAGACCAGGATCGGCAGCGAGGCGATCGCCAGCAACAGGCCCAGGCCGTGGCTCAGGGCGTTGAAGAGCTCTTCCATCGCGGTCTGGTCGCGCGCGGCGGACGCCGGCGTTTTCTTCAGATCGGCGGAAAGGGCGGGCTGCAGTTGCAGCGGCGGGCTATTCGTCATCAGGAACAGAGCCTCCAGGGTCGGGTTTGGTTCCGCAAGAATGCGCGAAACCGGCAGATCATGTTACTTGACCTGCTGTTTGCCGAGTTTGCGTGCCAATGTGCGCCGATGCATGCCAAGCCGGCGTGCGGTTTCCGAGATGTTGAAGCCGGTTTCGGCCAGCATTTCGTGGATGCGCTCCCACTCCAGCGTCTTGATCGAGGTCGAGCGGTTGGTCAGTTCGACCTCGGTGGTGCCGGCGGCGCGGCCGAAGGCGGCCTCGATGTCGTCGGTGTTCGAGGGCTTGGCCAGGTAATGGCAGGCGCCGAGCTTGATGGCCTCGACGGCAGTGGCAATGCTCGCGAAGCCGGTGAGCACCACGATCAGCATCTCGGCGTCGTGCCGGTGCAGGATCTGCACACAGGCCAGGCCCGAGGCCTCGCCGTTGAGCTTCAGGTCGACCACGGCGTAGCCCGGCGAGGGGCCGTCGCCTTCCTCGAGCACCGCTTCCACTTCCTCGAGGTTGCGCGCATGCACCACCACGTAGCCGCGCCGCTCGAACGAGCGCGCGAGCGTGCGCGCGAAGGCTTCGTCGTCCTCGACGATCAGCAGCTGGCGGACCTCGGCGGTGGGGTCGGGTGTGGGGGTCATGGGCTGCTCGGGGCTGGGGGGGCGGCGTTGTCCGCGAGGGTGGTTGCTGCTTCTTCGTCCTCTTCGAGCACGATGG
This sequence comes from Variovorax sp. 54, assembly GCF_002754375.1. Taxonomy (NCBI): domain Bacteria; kingdom Pseudomonadati; phylum Pseudomonadota; class Betaproteobacteria; order Burkholderiales; family Comamonadaceae; genus Variovorax; species Variovorax sp. 54. Next base: position 1,835,844 of record NZ_PEFF01000001.1, on the reverse strand, counting down.
CCGCCAGCGGCAGCGTGATGGTCACGATGGCGCCGCCCTCGGGGCGGTTGCGCACGGAGACGCGCCCGCCCAGTGTGCGCGCCACGTTCACGACCAGGAACAGGCCCAGCCCGCCGCCGGGACGGCCCTTGCTCGACTGGTAGGGCTTGCCGAACTCCGCGAGGATGGCCGGCATGAAGCCGGGGCCCGCGTCGGTGACGGTGATGGTGAGCGCATCGGCGTCGTGCGTGGCTTCCAGGCGCAGCCAGTGCGGCGAGGCCTCGAGCGCGTTGTCGAGCACGTTGCACACCATCTGCTTGATCGCCGAGTCGGAGACCATCGGCAGGTCTTGCCCGAACAGGTTCTCGTAGTCGAACTCCTCGACCGGGCGGGTGGTGCGCCATTCTTCGACGAGGTCGTCCAGGAAGGTGCGCACGGTGGTCTCTTCGGACGATTCGCCGCGCGTCTCGCCGGCCGATAGCAGGATGCCGCTCACGATGCTCTTGCAGCGCTGGATCTGCACTTCCATTTCGGCCACTTCCTGCAGCAGCTCGGGGTCGGAGCTGAAGTGCGGCAGCCGGCGCCAGTCGCCCAGGATCACGGCCAGCGTGGCCAGCGGCGTGCCCAGCTCGTGCGCCGCGCCGGAGGCCAGCAGGCCCATGCGCACGATGTGTTCTTCTTCCGACGCGCGCTGGCGCAGGTCGGCCAGCCGCGCGTCGCGCACGCGCAGGTTGCGGCTGATGCGGGTGATGAAGACCACCAGCAGCGCGGCGTTGAGCGCAAAGCACACCAGCATGCCCTGCACGTAGGGGCTCCACAGGCCGCGGTCGTGGTCCAGCGGCAGCGGCAGCGGGCGCGAGAACAGCGCCAGGCCCGCAAAGCACAGGCCGGTGATGACCACGATGGTCCAGGTCGACCAGGCCTTGAGCAGCACCGCGCCCAGGATCACCTGCAGCAGGTACAGAAAGACGAAGGGGTTGGTGGCGCCGCCGCTGAGGTACAGCTGGGCTGTGAGCGTGGCCACGTCGACCAGCAGCGCGACGAACAGCTCTTCGTTGGTCACGCGGCCATGGATGCGCAGGCGCAGCAGGCTCACCATGTTGAACAGCGCCAGGCAGGTGAGCACCTGCAGCATGTGGTTCAGCGGCAGGCGGATGCCGAAACCGTAGTGCACCACGAGGATGGTGGCCACCTGTCCGACCACGGCGAACCAGCGCAGCTGGATCAGCTGCTGCATGTTCTGGTGGCCGATGGCGTTGTCCAGGCTGGCGACGCCCGCGCGCGGGGCGTGCAGCTCGCCGGCCACCGCGACGAGCTTGTCAGTCGCGGCGGACATCGGCGGGACCGGCGGGGTCGGAGCGTGCGGCGTCGGCATGCGGCGCATTTTCGCCGCTGCCGCCGGGTGCCGCCTGCCGGCGCCGGTCGTCGCGCCACACGAACCAGTAGGCGCCGAGCACCATCAGCGCCAGCCCGTACCAGGTGAGGGCGTAGACCAGGTGGCTGTTGGGGAAGGCGACGACCGTCAGGCCGCCGGCCGGCCACGTGGGCGCGGCCTGCGCAATCGCGCGGCCGGCTTCGGCATCGACGAAGTAGGGCGCCACATCGGCCAGGCCGCGCGCCGCGGCAATGGCCTGCACGTCACGCGAGAACCAGCGGTCGGCCGCGGGGTCGTTCGTGCGCAGGAAGCCGCCCTTCGGCTCGGTGAGGCGCAGCAGGCCGGCCACGGCGGTGTCGCCTTGGGGCTCGGGGGCGGTGCGCGCCGCGCGCTCGCGCGCCTCGGGCGGCACGAAGCCGCGGTTGACGAGCACGACGCTGCCGTCGGCGGTGCGCAGCGGGGTCAGCACCCAGAAGCCCGGGCCGAGCTTCGTGTTGGCCTGGACCAGCGCTTCCTTGTCGTGGAGGAACGTGCCGCGAAGGCGCACGTGGGTGTATTCGTTGTCGGCCGCGTTGACCGTGGGCCATTCGGACCGCGCCGGCGCGTCGGTGGCCGGGGCGTGCACGCGCTGGTCGACGCGGGCGATGAGATCGAGCTTCCAGGCCCGGCGCTCGACCTGCCAGGTGCCGAGCGCAAGAAAGCCGGCAAAGGCGAGGACGGCGCAGACCGCCAGCGCCGCACGCGTGACAACGGAGCGCGGGCGGGCGGCCGAGGCCATCAGGGCATGTTCTTCATGTCGTGGACCATGGCCGGCATCATGTTGGTGTTCATGTGATACATGACCCACAGCGACCCGGCCAGCGTGATGACCACGAGCACCAGCGTGAAGATCAGCGCCAGCATGTTCCAGCCGCCTTCGGACTTGGCGTCCATGTGCAGGAAGTACACCATGTGGACCACGATCTGCACCACGGCGAAGCCGAGGATGACGAGGGCGGTGGTGCTCGGGTTGGCGATCACCTTGCCCATCACGAGCCAGAACGGGATCGCGGTCAGGATCACGGCCAGCACGAAGCCGGTCATGTAGCCCTTGAAGGTGCTGTGGCTCACGGGGCCGTCGTCGTGGTGGGCGTCATGCCCATCGTGTGCGCCATGGCCGTGCGCGGCGGTGTCGGTGTGGGCGCTCATGCCATCGATCCCATCAGATACACAAAGGTGAAGACGCCGATCCACACGACGTCCAGGAAGTGCCAGAACATCGACAGGCACATCAGGCGGCGGCGGTTGGCGGGGGTGAAGCCGTGCTTGGGCAGCTGGACCATCAGCACGACGAGCCAGATGATGCCGAAGCTCACGTGCAGGCCGTGCGTGCCCACCAGCGCGAAGAACGACGACAGGAAGGCGCTGCGCTGCGGGCCGGCGCCTTCGTGCAGGAGGTGCGCGAACTCGTACAGCTCCAGGCCGATGAAGCCCAGGCCCAAGAGGCCGGTGATGCCCAGCCACAGCAGCACGCCGCCCATGCGCTTGCGCTGCATCTCGAGCATCGCGAAGCCGTAGGTGATCGACGACAGCAGCAGCAGCGACGTGTTCATCGCCACCAGCGGCAGGTCGAACAGGTCGGCGCCCGAGGGGCCGGCCGCGTAGTTGCGGCCCAGCACGCCATACACCGCGAACAGGCAGGCAAAGATGAGGCAGTCGCTCATCAGGTAGAGCCAGAAGCCCAGCAGCGTGCCGTTCTCGGGGTGGTGGTCCTCGTTGCGGACGTGGAACAGCTCGAACGCCGGTGCGTTCGCGTTCCGGGAGGGGAGGGCGGTGGTATCAGACATGGGCGGTGGCCAGCAGGCGCGTGCGCGCTTCTTCGGTGCGAACGACTTCTTCCGCGGGGATGTAGTAGTCGCGCTTGTAGTTGAAGGTGTGGACGATGATCGCGACCAGCATGGTCACGAAGCCGATGCCGGCCACGAGCCACATCTGCCAGATCAAGGCGAAGCCGCACACCGCGCTCAGCGCCGCGATGATGAAGCCGGCGGCCGTGTTCTTGGGCATGTGCACGGGGCTGAAGCCGTCCAGCGGACGCTGGTAGCCGCGGGCCTTCATGTCGGTCCAGGCGTCGTTGTCATGCACGCGCGGCGTGAACGCGAAGTTGTAGGCCGGCGGCGGCGACGAGGTCGACCACTCGAGCGTGCGGCCGTTCCACGGGTCGCCCGTGGTGTCGCGCAGCGACTCGCGGCGGATGAAGCTCACCACCAGCTGGATCAGGAACGAGGCGATACCCAGTGCGATGAGCACGGCGCCGACGGCGGCGACCTGGAACCAGATCTGCAGCGACATGTCCTGGAAGTGGCTCATGCGGCGCGTGACGCCCATCAGGCCCAGGATGTACAGCGGCATGAAGGCCATCCAGAAGCCGACGATCCAGAACCAGAACGAGCACTTGCCCCAGAACGGATCGAGCTTGTAGCCGAAGGCCTTCGGGAACCAGTAGGTGATGCCCGCCAGCATGCCGAACAGCACGCCGCCGATGATCACGTTGTGGAAGTGGGCAATGAGGAACAGGCTGTTGTGCAGCACGAAGTCGGCCGGGGGCACGGCCAGCAGCACGCCGGTCATGCCGCCGATCACGAAGGTGATCATGAAGCCGATGGTCCACATCATGGGCAGCTCGAAACGGATGCGGCCGCGGTACATGGTGAAGAGCCAGTTGAAGATCTTCGCCCCTGTCGGGATCGAGATGATCATCGTCGTGATGCCGAAGAACGAGTTCACGCTGGCGCCGGAGCCCATAGTGAAGAAGTGGTGCAGCCACACGAGGTACGACAGGATCGTGATCACGACCGTGGCGTAGACCATCGAGGCGTAGCCGAACAGGCGCTTGCTGGAGAAGGTGGAGACCACTTCCGAGAAGATGCCGAAGGCCGGCAGGATCAGGATGTACACCTCGGGGTGACCCCAGATCCAGATCAGGTTCACGTACATCATGGCGTTGCCGCCCATGTCGTTCGTGAAGAAGTTGGTGCCGACGTAACGGTCGAGCGACAGCAGGGCCAGCACGGCCGTGAGCACCGGGAAGGCAGCCACGATCAGCACGTTGGTGCACAGGGCGGTCCACGTGAACACAGGCATCTTCATCATGGTCATGCCGGGCGCGCGCATCTTCACGATGGTGGCCAGCAGGTTCACGCCCGAGAGCAATGTGCCCACCCCCGCGATCTGCAAGGACCAGATGTAGTAATCCACCCCCACGTCAGGACTGAACAGGATGCCCGACAGCGGCGGGTACGCCAGCCAGCCGGTCTTGGCGAACTCGCCCACGAACAGCGAGGCCATCACGAGGCCGGCGCCGAAGGTGGTCATCCAGAAGCTGAAGTTGTTCAGGAACGGGAAGGCCACGTCGCGCGCGCCGATCTGCAGTGGCACCACGAAGTTCATGAGGCCCGTGACCAGCGGCATCGCCACGAAGAAGATCATGATCACGCCGTGGGCGGTGAAGATCTGGTCGTAGTGGTGCGGCGGCAGAAAGCCCGCGTTGTCGCCGAAGGCGACGGCCTGCTGGGCCCGCATCATCAGTGCGTCGGCGAAGCCGCGCAGCAGCATCACCAGGCCCAGGATGATGTACATGATGCCGATCTTCTTGTGGTCGATGCTGGTGATCCAGTCATTCCACAAGGTGCCCCACAGCTTGAAGTAGGTCACGGCGCCCAGCAGCGCCAGGCCGCCCAGGATCACGGCCGCGAAGGTCACGAGCAGGATCGGCTCGTGAAGGGGAATCGCCTCCCAGGAGAGGCGGCCGAAGACGAGCTTCGTCAGGTCTAGGTTCTGCAACATCTTATTCTTCGGTGGTGCACATCGCGGTGACGTACTTGCGCTTGGGCGTGTCGAGGGAGTCGGCCTGCCAGGCCAGCTTGGTGGCGACGTTGAACGCGCCGGGCTTGCCCAGGCCGCCGTCGGCGTCGATGGCCATCATTTCCTTCATGCACATCTTGTTGCGGTCGACGCACAGGTTCAGGATGGCGTCGTACAGGGCGGGATCGACCGCGGCGTAGTGGCGCACGGGCTCGCGCTCGCTCGGCACTTCGAGCTTCTTGTATTGCTCGCGGGTCAGTTCGCCCTCTTTGCCGGTCTTGACCTTGGCCACCCACTGGTCGAAGCCGTCATGGCTCAGGCCGTGGAACTTGAAGCGCATGCCCGAGAAGCCCGCGCCGCTGTAGTTGGCGGAGAAGCCGTCGAACTCACCCGGCTTGTTGATCACCGCGTGCAGCTTGGTCTCCATGCCCGGCATGGCATAGATCTGGCCGGCCAGCGCGGGGATGAAGAAGGAGTTCATGACCGACGAGGCCGTGATCTTGAAGCTGATCGGGCGGTCCACCGGGGCCGCCAGCTCGTTCACCGTGGCAATGCCCTGCTCTGGGTAGATGAAGAGCCACTTCCAGTCCAGCGCCACCACCTCGACCACCAGGGGCTTGGTTTCGGCGGGAATCGGGCGCTGCGCGTCCAGGCGGCTCAGCGGGCGGTACGGGTCCAGCGTGTGGGTGCTGATCCAGGTGATCGCGCCCAGCGCGATGATGATCAGGAGCGGCGCGGCCCAGATCGCCAGCTCGAGCTGCGTGGAGTGGTCCCAGTCGGGGCTGTAGGTGGCCTCCTTGTTCGACTGGCGATAGCGCCAGGCAAAGAAGATGGTCAGCGCGATCACCGGGATGATGATGATCAGCATCAGCACCGTCGAGACGACGATGAGGCGCCCCTGCTGGTTGGCGATGTCGCCGGAGGGGTTCAACAGCACCGTGTTGCAGCCCGCCAGGAAAACGGCGGAGAGCAGCAGAAGCGCTCGGCGAAGGGTCTTGAGGATGTGCATGCCGGGAGAGGAAAGTGCGAAGGCCGCGCAAAAATGACCCTGCAATCTACGCCGCCCAAGGGATTTCGCCTATTGGACGTTTTGTCCTATGGCGGTAAATGCAATTCGGTGAGACGCTACAGGGTGTCCAGAATTTCCCCTGTGTCGCGCCCCGGCGTGACACCCGAATTACAGCCAGCCAGCTAGCAAGATGACGACGTCCAGCATCAGTCCACAAGGCGCCCAGCCCGTGCCGCACCCGACCGAAGGCGGCGCCCGCGTCGCAGGCGCCGACCATTCGCACATCGCCCCGGGCGAGATCGCGGTCGGCGTGGTCATCGGTCGCGCCTCCGAGTATTTCGACTTCTTCGTCTACGGCATCGCCTCGGTGCTGGTGTTCCCGGCGGTGTTCTTCCCGTTCGAGCAGCGCCTGGAAGGCGTGCTCTGGGCCTTCGTGATCTTCTCGTTCGCCTTCATCGCGCGCCCCTTCGGCACCGTGATCTCGATGGCGATCCAGCGGCGCTTCGGGCGCGAGACCAAGCTCACGATTGCGCTGTTCCTGCTGGGCACCTCGACGGCCGGCATTGCTTTCCTGCCGGGCTACGCGAGCATCGGCTTCACGGCCATCGTGCTGCTGTCGATCTTCCGCTTTGCCCAGGGCCTGGCACTGGGCGGCTCGTGGGACGGCCTGCCGTCGCTGCTGGCGCTGAACGCCCCGCCCAACAAGCGCGGCTGGTACGCCATGCTGGGCCAGCTGGGCGCACCGCTGGGCTTCTTCGTGGCCAGCGCGCTGTTCGCGTACCTGTATTCCAGCCTGCCGCTGGCCGACTTCCTCGATTGGGGCTGGCGCTACACCTTCTACGTGGCCTTCGCCATCAACGTGGTGGCGCTGTTCGCGCGCCTGCGCCTGGTGGCCACCGACGAGTACGCGCGCCTGCTCGAAGAGCGCGAGCTGCAGCCCACCAGCGTGGTCGAGCTGACCCGCTCGCAGGGCGCCAACCTGCTGATCGGCGCGTTCGCCGCGCTGGCCAGCTACGCGCTGTTTCACCTGATCACGGTGTTCCCGCTGTCGTGGATTTCGCTGTACTCCGACCAGTCGATCACCGAGTTCCTGATCGTGCAGATGGTCGGCGCGGTGTTCGGTGCCATCGGCATCGTGGCCTCGGGCCTGATCGCCGACCGCATCGGCCGTCGCTTCACGCTCGGCGGCCTGGCCGCGATGATCGCCGTGTTCAGCGGCTTTGCGCCCACGCTGCTCGACGGCGGACGCATCGGCCAGGACATCTTCATCGTGCTGGGCTTTGCACTGCTGGGCCTGTCGTACGGCCAGGCGGCCGGCGCCGTGACCTCCAACTTCGCGCCCAAGTACCGCTACGTGGGCGCGGCCCTCACGGCCGACCTGGCCTGGCTCATCGGCGCGGCCTTTGCCCCGCTGGTCGCCCTGGGCCTGTCGGCCCACTTCGGCCTGGCCTTCGTGAGCATCTACCTGCTGTCGGGCGCGCTCGGCACGCTGGCGGCGCTGGGGCTGAACCGGGCGCTGGCGCGGGACTGAGCGGCGCGTTGCCGTTTCTCGAACGAAGGGGCCGATGGCCCCTTTTTTCATGGCCTCCGCGGCACAGGCGCGCCCTGGCTTAGGATTCGCCTCGATGTTCACCGCCGCCATTTTTGACATGGATGGGCTGCTGATCGATTCCGAGCGCCCCATCATGGCCGCCTGGATCGCAGCGGCCCGCACGCTCGATGTCGAGCTTTCGCACGCCCAGTACCTGCAATGCGTGGGGCTGGCCATGAGCGAGTCGAAGCAGATCCTTGCGACGCTGCTCGGCGGCGTCGCTGCCTACCAGCATGCGGCGGCGCAAGTGACTGCCGCGCTGCAGCTGGAACGTCTGGCAGGCGACGTCCGGCCGCTCTTTCCCATCAAGCCCGGCGCGGCCGAGCTGCTCACCGCCTTGCGCGGACGCGGCACGCGCTGCGCGGTCGCCTCGTCGTCCACGCGCGGCCAGATCGCGGCCTGCCTGGGCAGCCTCGACGTGCTCCATCACTTCGAGGCCTTCGCGGGTGGCGACGAGGTGGCGCGCGCCAAGCCCGATCCGGCGCTGTACCGGCTCGCGGCCGAGCGCCTGGGCGTGGACCCTGCCGATTGCGTCGCCTTCGAAGACAGCGAGAACGGCGCCAAGGCCGCGCTGGCCGCCGGGATGCGCGTGGTGGTGGTGCCCGACCTCAAGCACCCGCCCGAGGCGATCGTCGCGCAGGCCTTTCACGTGCTCGATTCGCTGCACGATGCGGTGCCGCATGTGCCGCGCTGGTTTCCGTCGTAACCCGTTCCTCTTTGCCCACCGCCATGGCGGTTCTGCGTGAGCAGGCCGCGCGCGGGTCTCATCACCGGGCCATCGCGCGCTCGAAGCGCCCTCGAGGTCTCGCTCCCCTTCTGACCCCAGAACGCTGCACTGAAGGCCGTGAGAGCGCTTGATGGGGGACGCCAGCGATCGGCTGGCGTGTTCAGTTCAGGTGCGGCCACGCGCCGCGGGCGCGTGCGTGCGTGTGCTCAGGCCAGTCGGTCGAGCAGGCTGTACCAGGCCACCCCACCGCCGATGTAGAAGCGCTGCAGCCCGTGCAGTGGAATCGGCTGCAGCGGCGTCACCGGGTACGGAAACGGCGCGCGCGCATCGGCCATGCGCGCGGCCACGTGCTTCCCCACGCTCGTGGCCAGTGCGATGCCGCGCCCGTTGTAGCCCAGCGCGATCGTCAGGCCCGGCGCGGGCGTGTGCACGTGCGGCATGAAGTCGCGCGTGACCGCGATGCGGCCGGCCCATCGGTACTGGTAGCGCAACGGACCCAGCTGCGGGAACAGCAGTTCGAGCGAGCGCTCCAGGTGCGCGAAATCGGCGGGGCCCGTCGGATCGGCGAAGTGGCCGCGCCCGCCCATGAGCAGCCGGCCCTGCGCGTCCTTGCGGAAGTACAGCAGCAGGCGCTGCGAGGTCGAGGCCGTCTCGCCGCCCCGCAGGATGGCGTCGGCCTCGCGGCCCGACAGTGGCTCGGTCGCGACGATGAAGCTGTTGGCGGCCAGCACGGTGCGCGACAGCGTCGGCCACAGCGCGCCGGTGTAGCCGTTGGTGGCCAGCAGCACCTGGTCGGCCGTCACGGTGGCGCCGCTGGCCGTGGTGGCGTGCCAGTGCACGCCCTGGCGCGCGAGCGCCGTGACCGCACTGCCACCGTGCACTGCCACGCCCGCTTGCTGGGCGGCGCGCACCAGCCCGCGCGTGTAGGCCAGCGGCTGGATGCCGCCCGCGCGCCCGTCGAGCCAGCCGCCCGCGAAGGCCTGCGTGCCCAGGCGCGCGGCGACTTCGGCGCGATCGAGCATGCGCGTGGGCACGCCGCGACGCTCCCATTGCCGTGCGCGTGCGTGCAGCCCGCCGACGTGCTTCGGCGAATAGGCCACCTGCAGCCAGCCGTTGCGCACGGGCTGGCAGTCGATGCCATGGCGCGCGATGAGGTCGAACACCAGGTCGGCGGAGTTCGACACGGCCTCGATGAGCGGCTCTGCGCGCGCCGCGCCGTACAGGCGCACGAGGTCGTCGGGGTCGTGCTTGAGCGAGGGGTTCACCTGCCCGCCGTTGCGCCCCGAGGCGCCCCAGCCGGGCTCGCCGGCTTCGAGCACGCACACGCGCGCGCCCGTTTCGGCCAGGTGCAGCGCGGCGCTCAGGCCGGTGAAGCCGGCGCCCACGACCAGCACGTCGGCATGGCGCGATTCGGCCAGCGGGGGCGTGGGCGACGCGGCCGGCGCGGTGGCGGCCCACAGCGAAGGCGGCATGGCGATGGCGCTCATGTCGCTCATGCCGCTGCGCCCGTCGACGGATGCAGCACGCGGCGCAAAAAGTCCTGCGTGCGCGCATGACTCGGCGCGCCGAGCACCTGCGCGGCCGGGCCTTCCTCGACGATGCTGCCGCTGTGCAGGAAGCACACGCGGTCGGCCACCTCGCGCGCGAACCCCATCTCGTGCGTGACGACGATCATCGTCATGCCTTCGTCGGCCAGCGCGCGCATCACGCCCAGCACATCGCCGACCAGTTCGGGGTCGAGCGCCGAGGTGGGCTCGTCGAACAGCATCGCCTCGGGCTTCATGGCCAGTGCGCGCGCAATGGCCACGCGCTGCTGCTGGCCGCCCGACAGTTGCGCGGGCCAGGCCTGCGCCTTCTCGGCCAGGCCGACCTTGGCCAGCAGCGCGAGCGCTTCTTCGCGGGCTTGCGCGGGCGGGCGCTTCTGCACGAAGACGGGGCCTTCCATCACGTTCTCCAGCACGGTGCGGTGCGGGAACAGGTTGAAGCGCTGGAACACCATGCCCATGCGGCTGCGCAGCCGGTGGATGGTGGGCGCGGCGCGGTCGACGCGCTCGCCGAAGGCGCGCACCTCGCCGCCTTCGTAAGACTCCAGCCCGTTGATGCAGCGAAGCACCGTCGACTTGCCCGAGCCCGACGGGCCGATCAGGCACACCACCTCGCCTGCGTCCACGCGCAGGCTCACGCCCTGCAGCACGCGGTGCGCGCCGAAATTCTTTTCGAGTCCGTGGACGTCGATCATGGTTTTTTTCTCCCGGCGGCAAAGCGCTTCTCGAGCCGGCGCAGGCCCCACACCAGCGGCAGGCTCATGAGCAGGTAGAGCAGGGCGACCAGCGTGTAGACGGTCATGTTCTGGAAGGTGGACGAGGCGATGAGCTGGCCCGCGCGCGTCATCTCGGCCACGGTGATGGTGGACACCAGCGACGAGTCCTTCAGCATCATCACGAGCGTGTTGCCGTAGGGCGGCAGCGCGATGCGAAAGGCCTGCGGCAGGATCACGCGGCGCATGATCAGCATCGAGCGCATGCCCATCGCCTGCGCCGCTTCGCGCTGGCCCGGGTCGACCGCCTCGATGCCGGCGCGGAAGTTCTCCGCCTGGTAGGCCGAGTAGGCAATGCCCAGCCCGATCACGCCGGCCTGGAACGCCGTGAGCTCGACGCCGAACTCGGGCAGCACGAAGTAGATGTAGAACAGCTGCACGATGATCGGCAGCCCGCGGATCACGTTGATGACCACGTCGGCCGTGACCGACAGCGCCCGCACCGGCGACAGCTTCATCAGCGCAAAGGCCAGCCCGAGCACGCTGCTCAGCAGGAACGACAGCACGGTGACCTGCACCGTGACCACCGCGCCCTGCAGCAGGATGGGCAGGAACTCCTGCGCGTTCTGCAGGAAGCTGCTCATCTCAGATGCCCCACTTGCCCACGATGGCGGCCAGCGTGCCGTCGGCCTTGACCTTGGCGATGGCCTTGTTCAGGCGCTCGAGCGTCTGCGTGTCGCCCTTGCGCACCACCAGGCACACGTCGCCCACGTTCACGGACTTGTAGCTCTGCACCAGCTTGACGCCGTTGAAGGCGGCCTGGCGCAGCTGGTAGGCGATGACGGGCTGGTCGCCCAGGCCGGCCTTGATGCGGCCCAGCGACAGGTCGCGAGTCATGTCGGCCACCGAGTCGTAGCTGCGCACTTCCTTGAAGATGCCCTTCTTGTTGAGCATGTCCAGGAACACGGTGCCCACCTGCGCGCCGACCACCTCGCCCTTGAGTTCGTCGAGCGACACATAGGGGCGCGTGTCGCTGTCCTTCACGATCAGGCCTTCGCCGTACGAATACACGGGGTCGCTGAAGTCGACCACCTCCTGGCGCGCGGGCGTCTTCAGCATGGCGGCCGAAATGATGTCGACTTTGCGCGCCGTGAGCGAGGGAATCAGCGCCGAGAACACGGTCTGCTGCACGTTCACGCCGAAGCCGCCCGCCTTGCCGACGGCGGTGACGGTGTCGACCATCATTCCCTGGATCGAGTTCGTCTTCACGTCCAGGAAGGTGAAGGGCACGCCCGTGGCTGTGGCGCCCACGTTGTAGCTCGCGGGTGCGGGAGTGGCGGCGGGTGCCGCGCTCTGGGCGCCGGCCAGCCCGACGCCGGCGGCCAGTGCCAGGCCCGTGGCCAGGCGATGAAGGTGACGAACGACTCGTTTCATGAGAGCACTCCTGAGGAAGAGGAAGGTGAAAGGATGGAAAAGAGAGACCGGAACCGATGCAGCATTCGTGCCAATAATCGATTGTTTTAAATCTCTAATCAATTAATGAAAACCACTAGTCGCGTTTTAAGAATCGATATGCGATTCGATTGAGTCTTCCCGCTATACTCGAATCCATGGACGCCCCCCTCGAATCCGCCGTTCCGCAGGACGACAGCCCCAGCCTTCTGTTCAACCAGTCGCTGGAAAAAGGCCTGGCCGTGCTGTGCGCCTTCAGCGCCAGCCGCCGCACCATGACGCTGGCCGACGTGGCCGCCGCCACCGACATCACCAAGAGCTCGGCGCAGCGCATGGTGTTCACGCTCGAAAAGCTCGGCTACCTGCGCAAGCACCCGAAGACGCGGCGCTACCAGCTCACGCCGCGCGTGATGGAGATCGGTTTCAACTACCTCTCGGCCCATGCGCTGATCGACGTGGCCACGCCCTTCCTGTCGGAGCTCACCAAGGTCACGACCGAGACCACCTGCCTCACCGAGGCCGACGGGCTCGACATGGTCTATGTGGCGCGTTTCGTGAGCGCGCAGTTCGTGCCGGTGCACATGCCCATCGGCAGCCGCGTGCCCATGTACTGCACCGCGTCGGGGCGCGCCTACCTGAGCGCGCTGCCGGAAGACGAAGCGCGTGCGCGCATCGAGGCCTCCGATCGCGTGGTCCACACCACGCGCACGCGCACCGACGTCGGCGAAATCATGGACGCCCTGCGCACGGCGCGTGCACGCGGCTACGCCACGAACGAAGAAGAACTGTTCCTCGGCGACATGACCATCGCCGCACCCGTGCTGGGCAGCCAGGGCCGGCCCGTGGCCTCCGTGCACGTGGTGGCGCCGACCAGCCGCTGGACCATGGAAGAGGCCGAGCGCAAGCTGGCGCCTGCGCTCCTGCTGTGCGCGCGGTCTCTCACCAGTTCGGCGCGCAGCGTGGACTGAAGGCCGGCGCCTTCAGTCGACTCGTCTATTTCTTGGGATGCTGGATGTCGCCGAGGCACAGGAACTTCAGCTCGAGGTAGTCGTCGATGCCGTGATGCGAACCCTCGCGGCCGAGCCCTGACTGCTTCACGCCGCCGAACGGGACGTGCTCGGTCGCGATGACGCCGGCATTGATGCCGACCATGCCGTATTCCAGCGCCTCCGCCACCCGGAAGATGCGGCCGACGTCGCGGGTATAGAAGTAGCTCGCCAGGCCGAACTCCGTGTGGTTCGCCGCATCGATCGCTTCCTGTTCCTCGTAAAACCGGAAGATGGGCGCAAAGGGACCGAAGGTTTCTTCGCGCGCGCATTGCATCTCTGGCGTGGCATCGGCGACGACGGTCGGTGCAAAGAACTGCCCGCCCAGGGCCTTGCCGCCCGCGACGATGCGCGCGCCCTTGGACACCGCGTCATCCAGGTGGCTCTGGACTTTCGCGACAGCGGCCGGCTCGATGAGCGGGCCCTGCACCACGCCCTCATCGAAGCCATTGCCGACCTTCAACGCACTGACCTTCGCCGCGAACTTCTCGACGAAGGCGTCGTAGACCGCGTCCTGCACATAGAGGCGGTTGGCGCAGACACAGGTCTGGCCGGCATTGCGGAACTTGCTGGCCAGGGCGCCTTCGACGGCGGAGTCGAGGTCGGCGTCGTCGAACACGATGAAGGGCGCGTTGCCGCCCAGCTCCAACGACATCTTCTTCACCGTCGGCGCGCTTTGCGCCATCAGGATGCGGCCGACTTCCGTGGAGCCCGTGAAGCTGATGTGGCGCACCACGTCCGAAGCGCACAGCGTCTTGCCGACCGCGATGCTGTTGCTGCCGTCGGCCGTCAGGACATTGATGACCCCCGCGGGCACACCGGCGCGCACCGCCAGCTCGGCGGCTGCCAGCGCCGTCAGCGGGGTCAGCTCCGAAGGCTTGACGATGACCGGACACCCGGCGGCCAGGGCCGGCGCCACCTTGCGGGTGATCATGGCCAGCGGGAAATTCCAGGGCGTGATGGCTGCGCAGACGCCCACGGCCTGTTTCAGCACCATCAGGCGGCGGTTGTTGTCGAACTGCGGCAAGGTTTCGCCGTTGACCCGCTTGGCCTCTTCGGCGAACCATTCGACGAAGCTGGCGGCATACGCCACTTCACCCTTGGCCTCGGCGAAGGGCTTGCCTTGCTCGGCCGTCATGAGGCGGGCCAGATCGTCCTGGTGGGCCATCAGCAGTTCGAACCACTTCAACAGGATGGCGTGGCGCTGCTTGCCGGTGGTGGCACGCCAGGCGGGCCAGGCCCTGTTGGCGGCCGCGATCGCCAGTTCGGCATCGGCAGCACCGAGATTGGGCACATCGGCGAGCTTGAGGCCCGTGGCCGGATCGGTGACGTCGAAGCGGCTGTGGCCGGCGACCCACTGGCCGTCGATGAGCGCGTTGCGCTGGAGCAGGCTCGGGTCGTTCAGGCCAAGAAGCGGAGAAGTGAGGGAGGTCATGGTGGTTCCAGTCCTCATGCCATCACATAGACCTTGCGCAGCTTCTCGGACACCACCCAGGTGCCCTGCGTGTTCGGCGGAACCACCAGGAGATCGCCCGCACCGAAGCTCAGCGTGGGCCCATCGGTTTCGATGAACGTGGCCGCGCCGGACAGGATGAACATCAGCTCGCCCTTGGGCGTGGCGCGCGCGAAGGTGCCCACGTCGCTCTCCCAGACGCCGAACTCCAGCGGCTCCCGTTCAGGCATCGAGAATTTCTGGCTCCCGCGGCTCGGGTTGTGCGCACTGGCGGTGAGAGCGAAATCCTGCAAGCTTTGCTGGGTGAATTTTTGAATCGTCATGAGAGGGATGGGTTGGAATCGTTGGCCGCAGGCCGGATGGACGGCGACGCGGCGGATTCTTCATGTCCGATTCAGTGTTGAAAATGGCTCGATATCGCCACTTGCTTGCCATTTCATGAAAGTGAATGGCGGCGCCAAGCCCCGGCCGTGCGGGGCCGATCTCGATGCGGATGCGGATGTCGCCCGTGGGAAGGACGCGTTCAGCGACCTCCCCGCGGGGTCGCCTCAGAGCACTTCGTCCCGCAGCTGCGGAAACACCTTCGACACCTTGGCCAGCAGGTAATCGCCGTAGCGGCCGCTGAACGCGTGCACGTTCGCGCGGTCCCAGCGTTCGGCGCTGTCGTCCAGCGCGTCGGCGCCGGCCAGGCCTTCGATGCGCTGCACGCGGGCCTCGAAGTTCGGGTCGAAGAACAGCGGGAACGACAGCCGGTCGCGGCCCGAGGTGTTGCGCTTCACGCGGTGCGGCGTCGACTTGTAGCGCCCGCCGGTCATGCGGTCGAGCATGTCGCCGATGTTGCAGACGAAGGCGCCGGGCACCGGTGGCGCGTCGATCCAGCCGCCCGGCGTGTGCACCGCGAGGCCGCCCACGGTGTCCTGGTGCAGGATCGTGAGCAGGCCGTAGTCGGTGTGCTCGCCCACGCCCCATTGCACGTCCAGCCCCTCGGGCACGGCCTGCGTCGGGTAGTTGAAGAGGCGGAACAGGATCAGCGGGTCGGCCGTGTAGCGCTGCGCGAAGTAGTTCGCGGGCAGGCCGAGGCTCAGCGCGATGCCTTCCATCAGCCGGTGGCCCAGCTGCGTGACGGCGTCCATGTACGCGAGGATGGTCTCGCGAAAATCCGGCACATCGGGAAAGAGGTTCGGCCCGTGCACCGGCGTCTTCGCCTGCACCAGCGGGTGGTCGGCGGGCAGCTCGGTGCCCAGGTAGAGGCCTTCCTTCCAGTCGGGGCGGCCCGAGGTCAGCTCGCCGCCGCGCGGGAAATAACCGCGCCAGGCACGGCCGCCCAGGGCCATGCGCCATTGCATCTTGGTTTCTTCGGGGAGGTCGAAGAACTGGTGGCTCAGGTCTTCGAGCCGCTGGATCAATGCGGTGTCGACACCGTGGCCCGTGACGTAGAAGAAGCCGTGCGCGCGACAGGCGTCGCCGATCTGCGCCGCCACACGTTCGCGTTCGGGCGCGCCGGCCACGAGCGGCGCGACGTCGATGAGGGGAAGGGTGGAGTCGGTCATGCGTCTCTCGAAAAAGGCGAACGGATGTCGGACAGAAACTGCTGCGCACGCGGGTGCTGCGGGCGGTTGAAGAAATCGTCGGGCGTGGCGCGTTCGAGCACCTGGCCCTGGTCCATGAAGAGCACGCGGTCGGCCACCTCGCGCGCGAAGCCCATCTCGTGCGTGACGCACACCATGGTCATGCCGTCGCGCGTGAGGTCGCGCATCACCAGCAGCACCTCGCCGACCATCTCGGGGTCGAGCGCGCTGGTGGGTTCGTCGAACAGCATCAGCGGCGGCTTCATGGCGAGCGCGCGCGCAATGGCCACGCGCTGCTGCTGGCCGCCCGACAGCTCGCCGGGCCAGGCATTGGCCTTGTTCGCGAGGCCCACGCGCTCCAGCAGCGCCATCGCGCGCGCGTCGGCTTCCTTGCGCGACAGGCCGTGCAGCTGCATCGGCGCCATGGTGCAGTTCTGCAGCACGCTGAGGTGCGGGAACAGGTTGAACTGCTGAAAGACAAAGCCGATGCGCGAGCGAAAGGCGTTCACGTCCAGGCCGGGCGCGTGGATGTCCTGCCCGTCGAGCGTGATGCGGCCCGACTGGATCGGCTCCAGCCGGTTGAAGGTGCGGATCAGCGTCGACTTGCCCGAGCCCGAGGGCCCGCACACGACGACCACCTCGCCCTTGTGGATGGTTTCGGTCACGTCGACCAGCGCGTGGTAGCTGCCGTACCACTTGTTGACTTTTTCGAGTTCGATCATGCGGGCACCTTGAGGGTCGCGGCGGGAAGGCCGCGGCGCGCGAGCCGGCGTTCCAGCCAGTAGGCGAAGCGCGAGAGGCCGAAGCACAGGATGAAGTAGGTCAGGCCCAGGATCAGGTAGATCTGCGCCGGCTTGGTGAACACCTGCGTGTTGATCTGCGTGGCAATGAACGACACCTCGGCCAGCCCGATGATGTAGCCCAGCGAGGTCTCCTTGATGGTCGAGACGAACTGGTTCACCAGCGAGGGCAGCATGCTGCGCAGCGCCTGCGGCAGCACCACGAGGCGCATCGCGCCGAAGTAGCTCAGGCCGAGCGCGCGCGCGGTTTCCATCTGCCCGCGCGGCAGGCCCTGGATGCCGGCGCGCACGATCTCGGCGAGGTAGGCCGCATCGAAGATCACGAGCGCGATCAGCATGGTGGTGAACTGGTCGGTCTTCACGCCCGTGACGCTGGGCAGGAAGAAGTAGGCCCAGAAGATCACCATCAACAGCGGCAGGCCGCGCACCACGAACACCAGCGCCGTGACGGGCCAGCGCACGCAGCGCCACGGGCTCACGCGCGCCAGGCCGAGCACGATGCCCAGCGGCAGTGCGAGCACCAGCCCGCACGAGGCCAGCAGCAGCGTGAGCACCAGCCCGCCGAGCGGGCCGTTCGGGTACTGGCCGATGAGGAAGTAGACCCAGTAGTCGTTGATGATTTCTAACATTGGAAATGGCCCCCACGCTCGGCACTGCGTGTCCTCGCTGCCCCCCGAGGGGGCCGCTCGCGCCTTGGGGCGGCCCGGCGGCGCTCGACCGCCTTCATATGGTCCGCACCGGGAAGCGGTGGTGGTACCAGGTCGCGAGCCCCGTGATCGCCAGCGACACCGTCAGATAAGCCGCACTCGCGAACGCGAACGACTCGAAGCTGCGGAAGGTCGCGCTTTCCACCTGCCCGGCCTGGTACATCAGCTCGGCCACGCCGATCACGGTGGCGATCGAGGTGTTCTTCCACAGGCTCAGGGTCTGCGAGATGAGCGGCGGCACGGTCACGCGCAGCGCCTGCGGCAGCACCACGCGGCGCATGGTGGCCAGGAAGCTGAAGCCCAGCGCACGGCCGGCCTCGAACTGCACGGCCGGGATCGAGCGGATGCCGCTGCGGATGTCCTCGGCCATGAAGGCGGCCGTGTACAGCGACAGCGCGACGATCGCGCTGTAGGCCTCGATGTGGCCTTCATAGAGCCAGGTCTTGATGCCTTCGGGCAGCAGCTCGGGCGCGCCGAAATACCAGAACAGCATGTGGGCCAGCAGCGGGATGTTGCGGATCGATTCCACATACGCAAAGCCGAGCCAGCGCAGCGGTGCGAGCGGCGAGAGCCGCAGCAGCGCCACCACCAGCGCCAGCGGCAGCGCAAAGACGAGCGAGACCGCGAGCAGCTGCAGCGACAGCCACAGGCCCGCGACCAGCATGTCGTGGTACTGGCCGGTGAGCAGCAGCGAATAGTCGAACAGGGGCATGGGGGGCGACAGTATCACCGTCGCGAGGGGGCTTGGCTCACTCCCCCGCTGGGGGAGGGTGGGGGTGGGGGGCACGGCGGCGATCGATGCGCCGCGGCCTGTGCGAAGGCTGTCAGCCCCCATCCCGGCCTTCCCCCAGGGGGGAAGGAGAAAGTCAAAAGACCGGTCAGTCGATCTTGTCGGTCTCGAGCTTGAAGTCGCGCGTCTGGAAGCCGGAGGCCGTGTTCGGGCCGTACCACTTGATGAAGATCTTCTGCGCTTCGCCCGACTTCTCGAGTTCGCGCAGCGTGTCGTCCACCACGGCCTTCAGGCCGCTCTCGCCCTTCTTGATGCCGATGGCCAGCGACTCGGTGCTCAGGTTCTGCTTGAGCACCACGTACTGCGCCTTCTGCGGGCCCAGCTTGGCGTAGCTGCGCAGCAGCGCGGCCTCGTCGTCCACGTAGCCCACGCCCTTGCCCTGCTGCAGCGCCTGGAAGGCCTGCTGGCTGGTGTCGAAGGTCACGACCTCGGCGGTGGGCACGGCCTTGCGGATGTTCGGCTCCTGCGTGCCGCCGCGGATGGTCAGCACCTTCTTGCCGCCGAGCTGCGGCACGTCGGTGATGCCGCTGGTCTTCTTCACGACGGCCTTCTGGCCGGTGACGAAGGTGGTGAGCGAGAAGTCGATCTGCGCCTCGCGCTCCTTGTTGTGCGTGAGGCCGGCGGCCACCAGGTCCACGTGGCCCTGCTGCAGTTCGGGAATGCGCGCGGCCACGGCGATCTGCTTGAGCACCGGCTTCACGCCGATCTTTTTCGCGATGGCGTTCACCAGGTCGACCTCGTAGCCGACGATCTGGCGCGTCTTCGGATCGATGAAGGTGGCGGGCTCGTCGGTGCCGAGCACGCCGACCACGAGTTCGCCCTTTTTCTTGATGTCGGCGAGCTGGTCCGCATGGGCGGCAACGCCGGTCAGCAGGGCGGAGGCGGCAAGGGCCGCGGCAAGCAGGGTGTGGCGCATGGTGGGATCGTCCTCTCTCCAGAGTGAAATTCAGGCCGGAACCATATCAATAAAACCCAAGATTATTAAATCGTCAATCGACATATGCATATGGGGCTGATGAATCGGCCTGTTGCCGGCTGGGTTAAATTCGCGACGCCGCGACGTGCCCTGCCGCCGTCCCCCGAATGTCTTACCGAGCGAGCTTTTCATGATCATCCAACCCCGCGTGCGCGGCTTCATCTGCGTCACCACCCATCCCGTGGGCTGCGAAGCCAATGTCCGGCAACAGATCGACTACGTCAAAGCCAAGCCCTCCATCGCGGGCGGCCCGAAGCGCGTGCTGGTCATCGGCGCCTCCACCGGCTACGGCCTGGCCGCGCGCATCACGGCGGCCTTCGGCTGCGGCGCCGACACGCTGGGCGTGTTCTTCGAACGCGCGGGCAGCGCGACCAAGCCCGGCTCGCCCGGCTGGTACAACACCGCCGCGTTCCACCGCGCCGCCACGGCCGAAGGGCGCTACGCCAAGAGCATCAACGGCGACGGCTTTTCCGACGCGGTGAAGCAGCAGACCATCGACACCATCCGCGCCGACCTCGGCCAGGTCGACCTCGTGGTCTACAGCCTGGCCGCGCCGCGCCGCACGCACCCGAAGACGGGCCAGGTCTTCAACTCCGTGCTCAAGCCCATCGGCAAGGCCGTGACGCTGCGCGGCCTGGACACCGACAGCGGGGCCGTGAAGGAGTCGGTGCTCGAGCCCGCCACGCAGGAAGAAATCGACAACACCGTCGCCGTCATGGGCGGCGACGACTGGCAGATGTGGATCGACGCGCTGCAGCAGGCCGGCGTGCTGGCCGACGGCGCCAAGACCACGGCCTTCACCTACCTGGGCGAGCAGATCACCCACGACATCTACTGGAACGGCTCCATCGGTGCCGCCAAGAAGGATCTGGACGAGAAGGTGCTGGACATCCGCGCGCAGCTGGCGGCCAAGGGCGGCGACGCGCGCGTGTCGGTGCTGAAGGCGGTGGTCACGCAGGCCAGCTCGGCCATTCCGATGATGCCGCTGTACCTGTCGCTGCTGTTCAAGGTGATGAAGGCCGAAGGCACGCACGAGGGCTGCATCGAGCAGGTGCACGGCCTGTACGCCGACAGCCTGTACGGCGCCACGCCGCACCTGGACGACGAAGGCCGCCTGCGCGCCGACTACAAGGAACTGGCACCGCAGGTGCAGGCGCGCGTGCAGGAACTCTGGCCGCAGGTCACCGGCGAGAACCTCAACGAGATGACCGATTTCGCGGGCTACAAGACCGAGTTCCTGCGCCTGTTCGGCTTTGCCGTCGACGGCGTGGACTACACGGCCGACGTGAGCACCGATGTGGGCATTCCCGACCTGATCCAGCTCTAGAGTGCCCTCGCAGGGATACTCGCTTTCATGCAGATTCAAGACAAACCGCCCGCCGGCACGCCTTTCGAGTGGATCGGCGGCGAGCCCAAGGTGGAGGCGCTGGTCGAGCGCTTCTACGACCTGATGGACCTCGAGCCGGCCTACGCGCAACTGCGCGCCGTGCACGGCACCGACCTGGACAACGCGCGCCAGCGCCTCTTCTGGTTCCTGTGCGGCTGGCTCGGCGGGCCCGCCCACTACACCGACCGCTTCGGCCACCCGATGCTGCGCGCGCGGCACATGCCGCAGGCCATCGGCGGTCACAGCATCGGCATCAAGGAGCGCGACCAGTGGCTGGCCTGCATGGACCAGGCGATGGGCGAGACCGGTGTGCCTGAAGACCTGCGCGCACGCCTGCGCGACTCTTTCTTCAAGACCGCGGACTGGATGCGCAACCGCGGTGAGTGACCAGACAACGATTCCCGAAAGACTGTTCTCCATGAATTCCATCGTCATCATCGGCGGCGGCCACGCCGCGGCCCAGCTCTGCGCGGGCCTGGCGGAAGCCGGGCAGGGCGCGCGCGTGCACCTGGTCTGCGAAGAGGCCTGTGAGCCTTACCACCGCCCGCCGCTGTCGAAGGCTTTTCTCAAGAGCGCCGAAGAAACCACGCAGCCGCACAAAGCCGCCGACTGGTACCGCGAAGCGGGCATCACGCTGCACCTGGGCGACGCCGCCGTGGCCATCGACCGCGAGGCGCACACCGTCACGCTGCGCTCGGGCGCGGTGCTGCCGTGGGAGCGCCTGGTGCTGGCCACCGGCACGCGCGCACGCCAGATGCCCGGCCTGCAGCCGGGCCTGGAAAACGTCGCGAGCCTGCGTGCCGCCGACGAGGCGCATCGTCTGCGCACGCGGCTGATGGATGCGCAGCAGGTCACGGTGCTGGGCGGCGGCTTCATCGGCCTCGAAGTGGCAGCCACCGCGCAGGCGCTGGGCAAGCGCGTGCAGGTGATCGAATGCGCGCCGCGCCTCCTGGGCCGCGCGGTGTCGCCCGAGCTGTCGGCGCACGTGCTGGCCACGCACCGCGCGGCCGGCATCGACATCGTGCTGGGCGCGCAGACCGGCGCCTTCGAGGTCGTGGGCGACCGGCTCGTGTCGGTCGAAGTCAACGGCACGAAGCAGCCGATCGACCTGCTGTTGCTGGGCATCGGCGCTGTGCCCGAGACCGCGCTCGCGCAGGCCGCGGGCCTCGAGTGCGCCGACGGCATCGTGGTCGACGGCCACATGCAGACCAGCGCGGCCGACGTGCTCGCGGTGGGCGACTGCACGCGCTTCCCCGACCGCCGCGCGGGCCGTGCGCTGCGGCTCGAATCGGTGCAGAACGCGAACGACCAGGCGCGCACCGCCGTGGCCACGCTGACCGGCGCCGCACGCGATCACGACGCGGTCGCTTGGTTCTGGTCCGACCAGGGCGGCCTGCGCCTGCAGATGGCGGGCCTCATGCCGGCTGAAGGCACGCCGGGCCTGGTGAGCGTGCGCCGCGCGGGGCCGAAGCCCGAGGCGTTCTCGCTGTTCCACTACGTCGACGGCCAGCTCGTGTGCGTCGAATCGGTGAACGCGCCGGTCGATCACATGATGAGCCGCAAGCTGCTCGAAGCGGGCCGCAGCCCCGCGCCCGAAGCGGTGGCGGACGCGGCGGTACCACTAAAGAATCACCTGGCGTAACTGCTGTCGCAACGGCGCTGCACGGCAGGCCCGGATTCACCGGTCTGTCACCCTGCTTTCGGAGACTGGCCTTCCTCATATCCGTAGGGAGACCTCTCGATGAACAACGCAGTGGCCGCGTCGCTGGCGCGCCTCGCCCCCATGTCCACCTGTGCCGCCGTCCTGACCGCCGTGCTCACCGCCTGTGGCGGTGGCAACGGGGGCGGCACTACCTTCCCGCCGATCGTTCCGCCCCCTGCGCCCGCGCCTGCGCCGGCGCCCGTGGCCGCCGGCACGCGCACCACGGTCGCGCTGCTCGAAACGACCGACCTGCACTTCAACGTGCGCAGCTACGACTACTTCAAGCTCGCCGAAGACAAGTCGTACGGCTACGAGCGCACTGCGACGCTCATCAACGCCGCGCGCAAGGAGTTCGCGAACACGATGCTGTTCGACAACGGCGACACCATCCAGGGCACCGCGCTGGCCGACTACGAAGCGCTGGTCAGCCGCATCCCGTGCACGCAGCCGCTGTCGATGTACAAGGTGATGAACGCCACCGGCTACGACGCCGGCACGCTGGGCAACCACGAGTTCAACTACGGCCTGGACTTCCTCAACCAGGTGCTCGGTGGCGGCCTCGATGTCGAGGGCGTGGACGGCAGCAAGAAGTGCGCAGGCCCGAGCTTCCCGATGGTGGTGGCCAACGTGCACAGCCTCAAGAGCGGCAAGCCGCTCGTGGCGCCGTACACCATCGTCACCAAGCAGTTCACGGCCACCGCGCCTGACGGCAAGAGCGTGACGGTGCCGGTGAAGGTCGGCGTGATCGGCTTCACCACGCCCGGCATCATGAACTGGGACAAGCGCTTTCTCGAAGGCAAGCTGCGCACCGAAGGCGCGGTCGAAGCCGCCAAGCGCTACGTGCCCGAGCTGCGCGAGAAGGGCGCCGACATCGTCGTCGCGCTGCAGCACGGCGGCCTCGACGGCTCGCCGTATTCGCCGACGATGGAAAGCCCGGGCCTGTACCTGTCGAAGGTGCCCGGCATCGACGTGCTGATGATGGGCCACCAGCACGGCCTGTTCCCCGACCGCGGCGCCAAGCCCGGCTACACGCAGGCCGGTGTGGACAACGCCGCCGGCACCGTCAACGGCGTGCCGGCCGTGATGCCCAGCTCGTGGGGCAAGGCGCTGGGTCTCGTGAAGCTGGAGCTGGTGTGGGATGGCAAGGCCTGGGGCGTGGACAAGAGCAAGACGCTGGTCGAGGCGCGCTCCACGCAAACCGGCAAGGACGGCGCAGGCAAGGCCGTGTACGTCGACGCCGACCCGAGCGTGGCGCCGCTGGTCGACACCCAGCACCAGGCCGCGATCGACTACGTGAAGACGCCGGTCGGCACCACCGATTTCCGCATGAACACCTTCTTCGCCGACGTGGGCGACCCGGGCGCGATCCAGATCGTGAACCAGGCCCAGGCCGACTACGTGAAGACGTATATCCAGGCCAACCTGCCGCAGTACGCGAGCCTGCCGGTGCTGTCGGTGAGCGCGCCCTTCAAGTCGGGCTTCGAGGGCGGGCGCGACTACACCGACGTGGCCGTGGGCAACCTCGCGATCTTCAGTGCCGCCGACCTGTACCTGTACCCGAACACGGTGTACGCAGTGAAGGTGACGGGCGCCGAGATCAAGGGCTGGCTCGAAGCCGCGGCCAAGCGCTTCAACACCATCGACCCGGCCCTCGCGACCGACCAGGCGCTGATCAGCACCTTCCCGGGCTACAACTTCGACATGTTCACCACGCCCGACATGCAGTACGAGATCGACGTGACGCAGGCCGTGGGCAGCCGCATCAAGAACCTCATGTACCTGGGCGCGCCCATCGACCCGGCGAAGGAGTTCGTCATTGCCACGAACAACTACCGCGCGACCAGTGGTGCGAGCTTCATTCCGGCGCTGGACGGCCGGGCGACGATCTACGCTTCGCCCGATGCGAACCGCGACGTGCTGATCGCGTACATCAAGGCGAAGAAGACCATCACGCGCGCGGCCAACGGCGCGGCGCGCAGCTGGCGCTTCACGCAGGTGACGACGGCGGGGAATGTGACGATCACGTCGGGGCAGGGGCAACTGAGCGCTGCGACGGACGCGGGGCTGACGAACATCTCGCTTCTGAAGGCGGACGATGACAGCGGCAAGGGGCGCTCGGTCTACAAGGTCGATCTGAGCAAGTAGTTCCCCGTCTTGTCCCCTCTCCCCTCGGGGAGAGGGATAGGGTGAGGGAAGTGCGCTCGACAAGGCGCGGCGTCGGTGCAAGCGCCGCAGCCCTCACCCCAACCCTCTCCCCGAGGGGAGAGGGAGCCAGTCAGCGCCGCACGGGCGCCAACAGCACCACCAGCGCCCCGGCCCCACCCTCCGCCGGCTTCGCCTGCACGAACGCGATCACCTCGTTCTTCTGGATCAGCCAGCGCTGCGTCTTGGTCTTGAGCACCGGCTGCTTGCCGGGCGAGCCCAGGCCCTTGCCGTGCACCACGCGCACGCAGCGCAGCCCCTGCTTGTGGGCGTTGCGGATGAAGCCGCCGAGCGCCTCGCGCGCCTCGTCGCTGCGCAGGCCGTGCAGGTCGACCTGCGCCTGGATCGACCAGTCGCCCTTGCGCAGCCGCGCCGTGATGTCGGTGCCGATGCCGGGGCGGCGAAAGCTCATGGCGTCGTCGACGTCGAGCAGCGTGGTCACGTCGAACTCGTCGGACAGCGACTCGCGCAGCACGCGCTGCTCGTCGAGCTGGTGCTGGAACGGAATGGGCGCGGGCGGCTCGGGCGCGAGCGGCACCGCGGCCTTGCGGCGCAGCGGCTCGGTGGCACCGATGGCGCGCGTGAACAGGTCTTTCTCGGCGGCGCGCTTGCGCTCGGCCGCGGCGCGCGCGGCAGCCTCGGCGGCTTCGCGTTCGCGGGTTTCGGCGAGCACGCGCTGCACCTGCTTGAGGTCGGCGAGGGTTTTCAGCGCGGGGGGACGGGAAGATGACGAAGCCATCAGATCAGTCCCCGTTCCGCCATCGAGAAGCTCTGGCCCGGACTCACGATGACGTGGTCGAGCACGCGCACGTCGACCAGCGCCAGCGCGGCGCGCAGGGTTTGCGTGAGCGATTCGTCGGCGCGCGAGGGCTCGATGCTGCCGCTCGGGTGGTTGTGGGCCAGCACCACGGCCGCGGCCTTGTGGTGCAGGGCGCGGGTGACGACCTCGCGCGGGTAGACGCTGGTCTGCGTGAGCGTGCCGCGAAACAGTTCTTCGAGCGTGAGCAGGCGGTGCTGCACGTCGAGGAACAGCACCGCGAACACCTCGTGCGGGCGTGAGCCGATGTGCAGCTGCAGGTACTGCTTGACCGCCTCGGGCGAGTCGAACACCGTGCGCTCCTTCAGGCGCTCGCCCATGGCGCGGCGCGCCAGCTCGAGCACCGCCATGAGTTCCGAGCGCTTGGCGCTGCCGCCCATGCCCTTGACCTCTTTGAGGTCATCGGGCGCGGTGTGCAGCAGCCCCGACAGGCCGCCGAAGCGTTCGAGCAGTTGCTGGGCCAACTGGAGCACGTTCTTGCCGGCCACGCCGGTGCGCAGCAGCAGCGCCAGCAGCTCGGCATCGGCCAGCGCGGCGGCGCCCCGCGCCATGAGCTTTTCGCGCGGCCGGGCGTCGAGAGGGAGATCCTTGAATGCCATGAAACCCTGCTGAAACCTGGGCCGGGGCGAGATGTTGCCCCGATCCTTAAAATGAGGGTCAGTTTATCGGGACACCTCCCTCCTCTTTGCCCACCTTCGCTGCACCCATGTCCCAAGTTGTGACTTCCGGCTCCTTCCTGACCCTGCACTACCGGCTGGCCGGTCCGGCGGGCGACATCATCAACACCTTCGCCGACAAGCCCGCCACGCTGTCGCTGGGCACCGGCGAACTCTCGCCGGCCATGGAGCAGCGCCTGATGGGCCTGGAAGAGGGCGCGCACGCCACCTTCGAGCTGCCCGCCGGCGAGGCCTTTGGCGAGCGCAATCCCGACATGCAGCAATGGGTGGCGCGCAAGCTGCTGGCCCAGATGGGTGACCCCGACGAGCAGTACGCCGTCGGCGACGTGGTGCAGTTCCCCACGCCCGACGGCGCGGGCAGCTACGCGGGCGCGGTCGTCGAGTCGAACGAGACCGGCGTGCGCTTCGACTTCAACCATCCCTTGGCCGGCCAGCCCGTCACCTTCGAAGTGAAGCTGATCGGCGTGCTATGAACCCGAACATCGAGGAAGTCCTTCTCGCCGAGCCGCGCGGTTTCTGCGCCGGCGTGGACCGCGCCATCGAGATCGTCGAGCGTGCCCTCGCCAAGTTCGGCGCGCCGATCTACGTGCGCCACGAGATCGTGCACAACACCTACGTGGTGAACGAGCTCAAGGCCAAGGGCGCGATCTTCATCGAAGAGCTGTCCGACGTGCCGCCCGGCTCCACGCTGGTGTTCAGCGCGCACGGCGTGAGCAAGGCGGTCGAGCAGGAGGCGCGCGACCGCGGCTTCTCGATCTTCGACGCTACCTGCCCGCTCGTGACCAAGGTGCACGTCGAGGTGGCCAAGCTCGCGAAAGAGGGCTACGAATTCATCATGATCGGCCACAAGGGCCACCCCGAGGTCGAAGGCACGATGGGTCAGCTGTCGAGCGGCATCCACCTCGTGGAAGACGTGGCCGACGTGGCCAACGCCGCACCGCTGCAGACCGAGAAGCTCGCCGTCGTCACCCAGACCACGCTCAGCGTGGACGACGCCGCCGAGATCGCCGCCGCCGTGCGCGCGCGCTTTCCGAACGTGCGCGAGCCCAAGCAGCAAGACATCTGCTACGCCACCCAGAACCGCCAGGACGCGGTGAAGATCATGAGCCCGCAGGTCGACCTCGTGATCGTGGTCGGCAGCCCCACCAGCTCCAACAGCAACCGCCTGCGCGAGCTGGCGCAGCGCCTGGGCACCGAGAGCTACATGGTCGATTCGGCCGACGAGCTCAAGCCCGAATGGTTCGAAGGCAAGTCGCGCGTGGGCCTCACGGCCGGCGCGTCGGCGCCCGAGGTGCTGGTGCACGAGGTGATCGAGCGCGTGCGCGCGTTCGGCGCCGTGTCGGTGCGCAAGATGGACGGCATCGAGGAAACCATCAAGTTCCCGCTTCCCAAGGGCCTCAAGCTCGACGACATTCCGCCCCCCGGGCACATCTCCTGAATCCCATGAAAAACACCAACTGGCGCTCCGAAATCGAGAGCGCCTCCCGCAGGCTGAGCGAGCGCGCTGGCCACTTTCTGCGTGAAACGCCGCTGTGGAAGCTGCCGGCCGCCGCCGTCGGCGTGACCGCGCCCGGCGCCGAAGTCTGGCTCAAGCTGGAGCACATGCAGGTCAGCGGCAGCTTCAAGGCCCGCGGCATGATGAACCGCCTGCTGGCCAACGACATCCCCGCTGCGGGCGTGATCGTCGCCTCGGGCGGCAACGCCGGCATCGCCACCGCCGCGGCCGCCAAGGCGCTGGGCGTGCCCTGCCAGGTGTTCCTGCCGGGCGTGTCGCCCGAAGCCAAGCGCGCGCGCCTGCGGGCGCTGGGCGCCGAAGTGGTCGTGGTCGGCGAGCTGTACCCCGACGCACTGGCCGCCTGCCTGACGCGCCAGAAAGAAACCGGCGCCTTGCTTACGCATGCCTACGACCAGCCCGAAGTGGTGGCCGGCGCCGGCACGCTCGGCCGCGAGATCGAGGCGCAGGGCGGACTGCCCGACGCCGTGCTCGTGAGCGTGGGCGGCGGCGGCCTGATCGGCGGCCTTGCCGGCTGGTTCGAGCAGCGCGCCCGCGTGGTCGCGCTCGAACCCGAGAAGGCCCCGACGCTGTTCCGCGCCCGCGAGGCGGGCGAACCCGTCGACGTGGACGTCGGCGGCGTGGCAGCCGATTCGCTCGGCGCACGCCGCATCGGCGCCATCGCCTGGGAGATCACGCAGCAGCAGGTGCGCGACGCGCTGCTGCTGTCCGACGAATCCATCCGCGCCGCCCAGCAGTGGCTGTGGAAAGAGCTGAAGCTCGCCGTGGAACCGGCCGCCGCACTGCCGCTGGCGGCGCTGCAGACCGGCGCCTACGTGCCGCGTGAGGGCGAGAAGGTGTGCCTGATCATCTGCGGGGCGAACGTCGATCCGGCCACGGTCGCCTGAGTCGTCGCAGGCGTGCGAGCGGGGAGGGCGGGCGCGGGCCGGGCGCCCACCTAAAATCTCCCCATGCTTGACATCACCCTGCTCCGCAAAGACTTGGCCTCCGCTGTGGCCGGCCTCGAAAAACGCAAGAAGAACCAGCCCTACCTCGACGTCTCGGCGTTCAGCGCGCTCGAGGCCGAGCGCAAGACGCTGCAGACCCGCACCGAGGAAATCCAGGCGCGCCGCAACACGCTGAACAAGCAGATCGGCCCGCTGAAGGCCAAGGGCGAGTCGGTCGACGCGCTCATGGCCGAAGTCAACGCGCTCAAGGCCGAGCAGGAATCGCAGTCCAAGCGCCTCGAAGAAATCCAGCCCGAGCTGCACGCGCTGCTGCTCGCCGTGCCCAACCTGCCGCACGCCAGCGTGCCGCTCGGTGAAGACGAAGCCGGCAACGTCGAGATTCGCCGTTGGGCCCCGAAGGGCGGCGCCGGCGCCAACGCCACGCCGCTGGCCTTTGCGCCCAAGGACCACGTCGACCTCGGCGCACCGCTGGGGCTCGATTTCGAGATGGGCGCCAAGCTCTCGGGCTCGCGCTTCTCCGTCATGAAGGGCCCGATCGCCCGCCTGCACCGCGCGCTGGCGCAGTTCATGGTCGACCTGCAGACCGAACAGCACGGCTACACCGAGTGCTACGTGCCCTACGTGGTCAACGCCGCCACGCTCAGCGGCACCGGCCAGCTGCCCAAGTTCGAAGGCGACCTGTTCGCCGCGAAGAAGGGCGGCCAGGACGGCGAGGCTGCGTCCGACCATTCGGCGCTGTACCTCATCCCGACCAGCGAAGTGCCGCTGACCAACTTCGTGCGCGACGAGGTCGTGGCCGAGGCGCAACTGCCGATCAAGCTCACCGCCCACACGCCGTGCTTCCGTTCGGAAGCCGGCAGCGCCGGGCGCGACACGCGCGGCATGATCCGCCAGCACCAGTTCGACAAGGTCGAGATGGTGCAGATCGTGCACCCCGAGAAGAGCTACGACGCGCTCGAGCAGATGGCCGGCCACGCCGAAGCCGTGCTGCAGGCGCTGGAGCTGCCGTACCGCGTGGTGCTGCTGTGCACCGGCGACATGGGCTTCACCGCCGCCAAGACCTACGACCTCGAGGTGTGGCTGCCCGCGCAAAACACCTACCGCGAGATCAGCTCGGTGTCGAATTGCGAAGCCTTCCAGGCGCGCCGCCTGCAGGCCCGTTTCAAGAACGCCAACGGCAAGAACGAGCTGGTGCACACCCTCAACGGCTCCGGCCTGGCCGTGGGCCGCGCGCTGGTCGCCGTGCTGGAGAACCACCAGAACGAAGACGGCTCGATCAACGTGCCGGCGGCGTTGCGTCCGTACCTCGGCGGTCTTGAAGTTTTGCGCGGTTGAGGTTCAGAGTGTCAAAAGTCAGATTTTTCTGGCTATAATCTGAGGCTCGACAGCACCGGAGAGGTGGCAGAGTGGTCGAATGTACCTGACTCGAAATCAGGCGTACTAGCGATAGTACCGAGGGTTCGAATCCCTCCCTCTCCTCCAAACTCAAGCCCCTGTAGCAGCCCTTGCTACAGGGGCTTTTTGCTGGGCGCGCTGGTTGGTGGGCTGCGTGCAATGGTTTTGCCCATGTTTGGGTTTGCTCCGCGCGCATGGCGCGGGCAGGGCCTGCGCGCCGCCCGACTGACTGTGCTGTACTCGGTTGCCGCCCTGGCTAGCAGCCTTTCGGAGCCTGTTGATTGCCGCCGAAAATTGACCCTCTAAACCCAGTGAGAGATCAGCGGAATTCAACACCCCTTGGTCTTAGCGATTGCAATGCCTTCACGCTGGCGCTCTTTGATGGGTGCGCACTCGAACTGGCCGACTGCGCCGAGAAGCTGAGTGTTAATTGCGGGATCTGCTGGAAATCGGCGAGATATTGTTCCCAAAAAGGCGCCGCAGCGCACCGACGCGAACGTAAAGAGCGCCTAGCGGGACGCTGGCCAGGCAGCCATCGCGACATCGAGCACATTGAGCAGCGCCGCTCGCTCGCCGCCGTCCTGCGCCTGCGCCGCTAAGCCCTGCATCAGCACCGTATAGTAATTGGCGAGGCTCTCGGTGTTCGTGCCGGGCGATAGTTCGCCGTCCATCACCGCTTTATCAAAGCGCGCACGCAGCCTGAGCGCTGTGGCGCCGCGCCATCGCGCCAGCTCCTCGCGCGTCTCCGCTGACGCTGCGCGGCTCTTCAGGGGGCCTTGGGTGGTGAAGCACACACCCGGTCCGTGCGGATCGGTGGCCATCATCACAACTTCGCGCAGCCGCCGCTCGACTCCCGCTCGCGCGGACGGATCGGAAAGGCAGGTCTCCAGATCCTGTGCGCTCATGCGCGAGTAGCGTTCGAGCGATTTCAGGTAGAGCGCCTCCTTGTTCCCGAAGTGCAGATAGAGGCTCGGCCGGTTGATCCCCATCGCCGAGCAGAGATCACTCAGCGAGGCCGCCTCAAATCCCTTCGACGCAAAAACGCCCGTCGCCGCTTCGAGCGCTGTCTCCAGACAGAACTCCAAGGGGCGCCCCCCAAGATTTTTTTTCGAAGAACTATCCATCACTTTTGACACCTTAGGGTTTTTTACCGAAAAGTACAATTCCTTCTTGACCTAGCCCAAGCCACCTTAATATACTTTCGGTACAAAACCTCGGTCGGCTAAGCCTCCACCACAACACTCCCACGGACAAAGGAATAAACGGGGCGCTCTGCCCTGAGGCAAACCGGCACGCCATGTTTTGTATCGATCAGTAAAAAACCATCTGCAAAGGAATTGATTATGTCCAAGAAACTTACCGGAAAAGTTGCCATCGTGACCGGATCCTCAACCGGTATCGGTGCCGCAATCGCGCGGGCGCTGGCCGCCGAGGGCGCTTCGGTCGTCGTCAACTACAACAGCGACCAGGTGGGCGCGGATGCCGTCGTTGCGGATATCAAGAAAGCCGGTGGCGACGCCATCGCCATCGGCGCGAACATCACGAAGAAGGTATCGGCTCAAGCCATTGTGGACGCGGCGATCAAGACGTTCGGTCGGCTCGATATCCTGGTGAACAATGCCGGCATGCACACGTTCGGTACCGTCGAGGAGGTCACCGAAGAGCAGTTCCATCAGGAGTTCGAGCTCAATGTGCTCGGTACGATGTTGGTGACCGCCGCCGCCGTCCAGCACCTCAAGGCGGGCGCCAGCATTATCAATATCGGCTCGTTGGCAGCGAGGTTCCCTATGCCCGGCAATGCTGTCTACACGGCGTCCAAGGCTGCGATCGATGGTTACACCAGCGTCCTCGCCCAAGAGATGGGACCGCGCGGTATCCGGGTCAACGCCCTGAACCCTGGGCTGACCGCCACCGAAAGAGTGATTGCCAATGGTTTCGTCGGGTCCGACTTCGCCAACGCCATCACCTCGAGAACGGCACTCGGCCGCCTCGGCAAGACCGAGGAGTTGGGCAAGGTTGCGGTCTTCCTGGCGTCCGATGATTCCTCTTTTATCAGTGGCGAACACCTGCACGTCAACGGCGGCGCTCGCTAACTCCCTCAATCAATCTGAAACGACCCCGGACGGCGCGCGCTCGAACGGCGCGCGCCGTTGCCGTCAGTGACGGCCGGGCGATCGGTGCCATCGGGCGCGCACTGGTCAACGCTAGGACTGAAGAGCGGCGCCCACGGTGGAAGCGGATGGAATATCTGGACAAGATCTCCCTTGGCTCTCTGAGCCCCATCCAGTACCGAGAGAGTCTTGGACTTGCGACGTAAAACCAGTCCAAGTTTTTATCCGCACCCCCTCTCGAAAGTGGCGCGGTTTCCGGCGGCGAATGGTGGACATTCTCGGCCGTTCTATCTGCGCTAAGCCATTGTCAGTGTTGGAGAAACGGTCATTGGCGGGCAATGACGGGCATTTCTCAAACTGACTCCCTCTCCTCCAAGAATAGCCCCGCAAGGGGCTATTTTTTCGCCTGTTCGCTTCTGAACAGAGCCTCGCGGGATCAGGGCCTCGGCCGATGCCACCGCCTGCGTATGCGTCGACTCCCTACCGCCAAAGAGCCATTCCGCACCGGAGCAGCCGGGCTGCCGTCCCGCACGGATTCACAAGACCTGCGGTACCCGAGCGATGCTGAAGACCAGGCATGGCCACGACGGAACGCCGTGACCACGCCCCCGTCCGCTCAGAACGGATACGCCGGCGTCTGCCCCTGCACCGACAACCACTGCCCCGTCGACAGCTGGTTGGCCTTGCTGGCCCCCAAGGCATAGAAGCGCTGCGGCGCCATCGGCAGCGTCAGCGCCGCCACCGAATCCAGCGCAGTCTGCGTCAGCGGAACGCCGTACATGGCGAAGACGTTGCGCAGGTCCTGGCCGATGATCTTCGAGCTCAGCACGTACAGCAGTTCGTGGTTCGAAATGTCGTTGCTGGGGTAGCCGCTCATGCCGTAGTTGCCCGCCGTGTTGGTGCTCCATTTCTTGGCGACCAGACGCCCGCCCTTCGACAGCAGCGTGAGGAACTCGAGGGTGTTGGCGGCCGTGGGCTGGGCTTCGCTGTGACGGGCCTGGGTGTAGAGAAAAGCCAGCTGGAAGTACATGGCGAGCATGGGGCTTTGCTCCGGGCCACCCCACAGCCGCGCCTGCATGTCGGCGCGCTGCGGCTCGCCGCTGAGCGCGCGCGCCCGGTTGTCCTGGATCATCTTGTACAGGGCCGCGTGGGCGGTGCGGGTGCCGCTGTCGTCCTCGCCGAGGACGGCATAGCGGCGCAGCATGTGCGCGCTGGACAGCGTGTTGTTGTCGCACTCGGTGCTGCAGCCCTTGCCATTGATCACGATCCGCATCCAGGGCTGCACGGTGTTGTGGCCCAGCTCGTGCGGCCAGCCCCAGCCGATGTCCATGGGCCAGTTGTCGGAGTCGATCGGGTGGCCCGAGCAACCGCTGCCGCACGCCGGCAGCCAGCTCACGAAATGCTGCACGCCCGGCGCGTTGTGCACGGCGTCGTCGCAGGCCCATGCGAAGCTGGTGCACAAGGTCGACACGGTGCTGGGCATCTTCATGTCGTTGTAGCCGTTGGACATGTGGTTGGTGTCCATGAGGATGCCTTCGATGCGCCGCGTGACGAGGTCCTGCGGCGTCCGCAGGGTGCCGGCCGGCATGCCCGACTTGAAGCTCTTGAACGCGACGGCGATGGTCTGCTGCAGCTCACCGCCGCGGAACTTGAAGGTCGACCAGCCGTAGTCCTGGCGCTGCAGCGCGGCCATGGCGGCGTCCAGCTCGGCCTGTGCGGGGGGGCCCTGGCTGAAGTCGAAGTGGGCGTACCTGATCGTGCCCTTCACGCGCAGCTTGACCTTCTGCCCGGCCGTGGCGCCGCTGTAGCTCAGGAACAGCGGACCGCCGAACGGCGCGACGAAGTCGTTGACGGCATCACGCTGCAGCGGCACGGTCCATGACGGCGCCTGGCGCGGGCGGCCGTAGTTGTTGTTGTCCTTCAGCGGGTCGCCGTAGGTGCGGACATGGCTGGTCTGCACGCCGAGGTTCACGTCGGCGGGTGCCTCGGCGATCTCGAGCGCCACGGCCTTCGCTGGAATCGCGCCGCGGCCGATCGCCGTCTTGCCGCTGCCTTGCGGGAGCGTGAGTTCGATGGTTTCGTAATCGGTGCTCGTGGCGAGTTTTTGCGCGCCGGCGGGCATGTAGTCGCCCTGGCCGCCCGGTTGCGTCGTGGTCGCGGTGCGGCCGTGGGCCTGCCACGAATCGGACGCATAGGCGCGCAGGAAGTTGGCTGCATCGCTGGTGCGGTTGATCTTGCCGTAGGCGATGTCGCGGCGCCATTCATCGGCCCACAGCACCAGCAGGCGCTGCAGTTCGGTGTTCTCCGTCTTGAAGAGCGGGCGGCCGGCCAGCTCGGTGCTCGACAGGTCCTTGCGCGCGGCGTCGATCCCGACGATGGGTGCGTTGTCGACGGCGAAGTCCTGCGTGTACTTGTCCTTCGCGAGCCACTCGAGCGTGTGCACCAGACTGCCGAGCTGGTCGCCGCGCGCCAGGGCGTCGGCGGCTGTGCGGCCTGCGCTCACTGAGTAACCCGACGCTGGCGCGAAGAAGTTGCCGGGGTCGGCGGCGAGGCTCATGCCCAGGCTGGACAGCAGCCGTGTGCCGCCCGGGGCGGTCCACCAGCTGCTGTGCATGTAGATCACGGCCTTGCCGGCCTTCACGTAGCTTCGCACCAGCTCGCCCAGCGCGGGGTTGTCGGCCACGCTGGCGCCGAAGACGAGCAGGTCGGCGTCGTGCCAGCAGGTGTTGGTGGGCGAGGCGATGTCGCAGGCGATCTCTTGCGTCTTCTTCTGCAGGCGGGTCGCGAAGTTCTTGATGGCGCCCGCGTTGTAGCCGGCCTGGCTGAACTTGAGCGTGGCCGGCAGCGTGCCGTCGGCCTGCCCTGTCATCACCCAGGTGAAGGCGCGCGTGAACAGCGGCAGATGCTGCTGCTCTCGCGTCGTGCCGGCCATCCAGCCCAGCACGTCGGCACCGTAGGCCAGCGCGCGGCCGTCGCCCAGTTCGGCGATGGCCGCGATGCCTGAACCGTCGTCGGCAACGATGAACGGAATCGCCTGCGTGAGGCTGGCAGGCGTCAGCTCGGCGCTGTTCTTGCTGATGTCGAGCGCAAGGTTCGGCACCTGGCCCTTCGTGTTGTAGATGTCGGCCAATATCTGCTGCGGGCGCGGGCGCAGTTCGATGGCCTTGCGCGTGGCGCGCTCCAGCAGCGTGGCGCGGTCCTCGGGCCGCAGGCCGCTCGGGTCTCCGTTGTCGAGTGCCGCATCGACGCGACTCACGGGCGGCGTGGCGCCATCGTCCGGCGCACCGGTGGACGTGCCCGGTGAGCCGGGCATGCCGATGCCGGCAAAACCGGCGCCGCCGGAATCCCCGCCGCCACCGCCACAGGCGGACAGGACGAGGCAGGCGATCAGGGTCACGAGCTTGCGCGCGTGCGTCATGGTTCTTCTCCTTTGTAGTTCTAACTTTTTGGACATGAGGCCGGAAGTGCGAGCGGGGTCGCACCTCCCTGTCGCGATGAGACGCGACGCGCTGCTGCGGCGTGTGTGTACTGCCGGCGGCGGGCGACGGATTGTCGCCAGCGCTGACAGGTTTTCGACAGGTCTTTCAGCGACCGTTGGTTGGAAGAAACAGACGGCGGTGTGCGTGCTCGACGGTCAGGCGCATGAAGCGCATCGCGTGCAACGCGACTGGCTTCTTCGCTGTAAGCACATCGTCTTACGAGGCGGGCGAGGGGCTCGCAATCACTAACAGAACTTGCGCCGCTTTCTTGCTCGTGCAGATCAGCCGGTGCGGCACGGAGGCGTTGAAATGCACGCAGTCTCCGGCGACCAGGTCTTCGGTCTTGTCGTCGAGTTCGAGGCTGACCTCGCCGCTCAGCACATAGATGAGCTCTTCGCCTTCGTGGTCGCTCTTCAGGTGCTTCGTGCCTTTTTCGCGACCGGGCTGCAACACGAATGCGACCACGCGTTGACCGGGTGCCGTGCCAGCGACCAGCCGCGGCGCGCCTTCGTCTTTTTGCTTCGCCTTGGCGTCAGCGGCACGCGTGATCGTGACTGAGCTGCTCGTCGATGCCTGGCCGAACAACTCGTCCACCGGCAGCTTCAACGCCTTGGCGAGTTTCAGTGCCACACCGACCGAAGGGTTCGCCAATCCACGCTCCACCTTGGAGACATAACTGCGCGTGAGGTCGGCCGCCTGTGCCAGTTCTTCCAGCGTCATTCCTGCCTGCGTGCGCAGGAGTTTCAACTTGATC
Source organism: Variovorax sp. 54 (assembly GCF_002754375.1). Lineage (NCBI taxonomy): Bacteria > Pseudomonadati > Pseudomonadota > Betaproteobacteria > Burkholderiales > Comamonadaceae > Variovorax > Variovorax sp. 54. Next base: position 1,799,287 of record NZ_PEFF01000001.1, on the reverse strand, counting down.
GTCATGGTTTCTTGCAGGACACATGAGTCCTATCGTACATTTGAGTCCTGAGCAGCGACACCGATGGGTCGCCGCACCGTTGGGTTCCTTTTGGAGTATGTCATGTCGAATTTCCTGTCTTTTCGCTGGAAAAATCCATTTCTCACTGCCGCGGCCCTGCTCGGCGCGGTGCTGTGCGCGGCCACGGTCGTGGCCCTTCCCCGGCCTGCTTTTGCGCAGGCCGCCTATCCCGCCAAACCTATCAAGCTGATCGTGCCGTTCGGCGCGGGCGGCATCACTGACGTCGTGGCGCGCCTGGTGGGACAGAAGCTGGGCGAAGAACTCAAGCAGTCGGTGATCATCGACAACCGCGCTGGCGCGGGCGGCAACATCGCGGCGCAGGCACTCGCCCAGGCCGCACCCGATGGCTACACGCTGCTGCTTGGCACCGTGGGCACGCAGGTCGTCAACAAGATGATCTACAGCAAGCTCGCCTATGACGCGAGTGCCTTCGCGCCCGTCTCGCTGGTGAGCAACTCGCCGTACGTGCTGGCCGTGAACGACGCGCTGCGCGTCGACGATGTGAAAGGCCTGGTGGCCTATGCCAAGGCCAATCCCGGCAAGCTCAACGCCGGCTCCGCGGGCAACGCCAGCTCGCCGCACCTGGGGCTGGAGCTTTTCAAGATCGCCACCCACACCGAGATCGTCCATGTGCCGTTCAAGAGCGGTGCCGAAGCCATCAATGCCGCGTTGGGCGGGCAGGTGCAGATCGTGATCGACGCCATTCCCGTCATCCGGAGCCAGGTCCAGGCCGGACGCCTGAAGGCCCTCGTCATCGCCGACGACGCGCGCAGTGGTGCCATGCCGAAGGTGCCGACCAGCGCCGAAGCCGGCGTGCCCACCTTCCTGATCGGGTCGTGGAATGCACTGCTCGCGCCGCCGGGCACGCCCAAGCAGCAGACCACGTTGTTGTCCGAAGCCCTGGCGCGCGCCCTGGCCCGCCCCGAACTGCAGGCCAAGCTGGCGGAGATCGGCGTCGAGCCGTTGCCCACGGGTGAAGCGGCCTACCTGAAGCATGTGCGCAGCGAGACCGACAAGTGGACGCGCATCACCAAGGCCGCCGGCACCAAGGTGGACTGACCGCCATGCGCATCATCGACACACAGCGCTCCGGCAACTGCTGGAAGGTCCGGCTCCTGGCGAGTTTCGTGGGCATCGATCTGCAGCGACGCACGCTGTCGATCGACCGCGGCGACCTGCAGTCGGCAAGTTTCCTTGCCCACGCGCCGATGAAGCGGGTGCCCGTGCTCGAACTGGACGACGGCCGCACGCTGAGCGAATCGGGCGCCATCCTTTTCTACCTGGCACAGGGCACGCCGTGGTGGCCCCAGGCGCTCCACGACCAGGCGCAGACGCTCGCATGGATGCACTTCGAGCAAGAGCAGCACATGCGCCCGCTGGCCCAGCTGCGGCTGCATCTGGCCCTGCGCAAAGACCTCACGCCCGCCGACGCCCCGGCGCGCGCCTGGCGCCAGGAAGGCCACGAAGCGCTGGCGATTCTCGAAGCACGCCTGGCAACAGGCAGGCAGTGGGTTTCCACGGAAACGGCACCGAGCATTTCGGACGTCGCCTTGTATCCGTACACCCGCATGGCGCCGATGGGCGGCATCGATCTCGCGCGCTACCCGCAGGTGCAGCGCTGGATCGACCGCATCGAAGGCCTGCCGGGCTACGCACCGCTGTTCCCGGGACAACCGGACCTCACCCTTTCCACGCTCGAAAAAACCTCGGGCTGACTTTTTCTCAACGCTGATACGGGAGCGATCGCTATGTCAGAAGACACTTTTTCCCTCAACAAAGAAGCCTTGATCGACAAGGCGAATGCCGAGATGGAAACGACCCTGTTGCCATCGGAGTACACCCTGCGCCAGAAGCTGGCGTTGACGTGCCGCATCCTCTTCGAGAACGGGCACGACTCCGGCCTCGCGGGCCAGATCACCACGCGCACCGAGATTCACGGCACGTACCTGACGCAGCGCCTGGGCCTGGGCTTCGACGAGATTTCGGAAGACAACCTGCTGGTCGTCGATGAAGACCTGAACGTCAAGTCGGGCTCGGGCATGGCCAACCCGGCCAACCGCTTTCACTCGTGGGTCTACCGCGCGCGGCCGGACGTCAACTGCATCATCCACACGCACGCCTTGCACGCAGCGGCCCTGAGCATGCTCGAGGTGCCGCTGGAGGTTTCCCACATGGACAACTGCGTGCTGTACGACGACGTGGCCTTCGTTCCGAAGTGGCCCGGCGTGCCGGTCGGCAACGAGGAGGGCGAGCTCATCTCGACGGCACTGGGCAGCAAGCGCACCCTGATGCTCTCGCACCACGGCCTGCTGGTGGCCGCTGAAAGCGTCGAGGCCGCCTGCGTGCTGGCGATTGCGTTCGAACGCGCGGCCAGGATGCAGCTGCTGGCCGCCGCCGCAGGGGCCATCCAGCCCATCGATCCGGCCCTGGGCCGTGAAGCGCACGACTGGATCCTGCGTCCCAAGCGCAACGAGGCGGCCTTCGCGTACTACGCGCGCCGCACCCTGCGCACCGGCCGCCACGCGGACTGCATCCGTTCGCGCTGAACGGCGTGCATTCGATCCCTTCACCGAAAGATCCCCAAGCCATCATGAGCACGTCATTCAAAGGCATCATTTCCTACCCCGTCACGCCGTTCGACAAGGCCTCGGGCCGTGTCGACCTGGCGGCCGTGCGCGGCCTCATCGACCGTCTCGTCGAACGCGGCTCGCACGGCATCGCCCCGCTGGGCAGCACCGGCGAAAGCGCCTACCTGGACGACGCCGAATGGGACGCCGTCGCCGAAGCGTCGATCCAGCAGGTCAACAAGCGCCTGCCGGTCATCGTGGGCATCTCCGACCTGACGACGCGCAATGCGGTGCGCAAGGCGAAGTTCGCGGAAGCAGCCGGCGCCGATGCCGTGATGGTGCTTCCGGTGTCGTACTGGAAGCTCTCGGACGACGAGATCTTTCGCCACTACGCCACGATCTCGCAGGCCGTGGGCGTGCCAATCATGGTCTACAACAACCCGGCCACCAGCGGCGTCGACATGAAGCCCGAGCTGATCGTGCGCATCGTCAAGGACATCGCGAACGCCACGATGGTCAAGGAAAGCTCGGGCGACATCCAGCGCATGCACACGCTGATGCAGCTGTCCGATGGCGGCATTCCGTTCTTCAACGGCAGCAACCCGCTGGCGCTCGAAGCCTTTGCGGCCGGCGCCATCGGCTGGTGCACCGCCGCGCCCAATCTGATTCCCGAGTGGCCCCAGGCGCTGTACGACATCTGCGCCGCAGGCGACCTGGACCGCGCGCGCCGCGTGTTCTACGCCCAGCTGCCGATCCTGCGCTTCATCCTGCAGGGCGGCCTGCCCACGACCATCAAGGCCGGCCTGGGCCTGCGCGGCTTCGAGGCGGGTGTGCCGCGCGCACCGCTGCTCGGACTCGACAGCCAGGGCACCCAGGCGCTGCAGGCCCTGCTGAAGGCCATCGATGCGAAGCCGCCGACTGCGCTGTAGTCCTGCGCGGCCACGCAAGGTCTCCCGACGGCTTACTCCGGGTCGTCGGGGTGCTGCGGACCGGCCAGCAGCCCGAGCACCAACCCGCCGAGGACGATGGCCAGGGCAAGAATCAGCGATGCCTCTGCGAGTAGTCTCATGGTGTCCTGCAAAGAATCTCCCCCTCACGGTGTGTCCTGCCATTGAACCTAGGTTCGCTGACCGGCGGCTGAGTGCGGAAGCAAGAAGGGTTTTATGCGGGGCTTCAGCCAGGCTTCAGGTTGGCCGCGGATACTGGCGGCGACGGTCTTCTGGCGTTGGTAGAGGAGGCTTCGGCACCCGCCCTCTGTGGTGGTTCCTCGAGGCCGGAGGTCGTCACAGTTTTCTCGCGCCGGCTGGTGCTCATGCTCATGCTCAGGCCCGCGCGCTTTCGCCGAGCCACACCGGCTCGTTCGATGTGTCCGGAAAGTCCGCGGTGTCGATCAGCGGCGCTTCATCGACCTCGGACACGCACCGCGCCGCCGGCGCCGTGTGCCGCAGTTCGTAGCCCCGCCCATACACCGAGACCAGCACGTACTCGCCGCCCTTGTGCAGCGACAGCTTGCGGCGGATGCTGGCCACGCAGCAGTCCAGCGTGCGGCTCGTGCGTTCGATGCGCGCGTCCACCCACAGCGAGGCCAGCAGCCAGTCGCGCTCCAGAAGTCGCCCCGCGTTGCGGAACAGCAGCAGCGCCAGCTCGAACTCGCGCGGCTTCAATCGCACGTCGACGCCATGGCACACCACGACGCGGCGCTCGCCCAGGAACTGGTAGTCGCCGAAGCACGCGGCCGTGGCCTGCGGTTGCAGCAAGGTGCGGTTGCGCCGCAGCGATTCGCGCACGCGCAGTTCCAGCTCGAACTCGTCGACAGGCAGCACCGCGAAGTCGATGCTCGCGCCCTGCGCTTCGCCGCCCGCGGCCGCCAGCACGTCGACCAGCAGGTCGCGCTGCGAGGCGCGCGCCACCAGAAAAATGGGAATGCGCAGCGCGCGGCACATCGCCGTGAGGATCGGCCACGCGCCTTCGTCCTTCAGCACGACCAGCAGCAGACCGAATTGCTGGCCCTGCGTGACAGCCAGCAGGAACTCCGTGCTGTCGCCGAAGGACACGGGCTCGCAGCCCATCAGGCGCAGGCGGTTGCCCCAGCCGGCCTGCTGCGCCTCGTCGCAGCCCACCATCGCGATGCGACACGCGCCCTGCTGCGCGGCCATCATGCGCGGGCTCCCCGGGGTGCGACCTTCTGGTGGCGGGACGTTGGCGTGGAAGGAAGGGTCTTCATGTCGATGGCATCCATGCGAAGGTGGTGAAGGGCGTCCCGGGCAATGGCATGAGGGTCAGGGGCGGGCGGCGCTGGTGCTGCGCGGCAGCTTCCAGCCGATGCCTGCGTTGAAGCCCCACTCCCGGCCCGTGCTGGACACGCCCATGCCCCAGGCCGCGTCGCCGTCGCCCGAGGTGCGCTTGAAGCCCAGTGCCGCGGCCGTGTAGCCCCGGTAGTTGCCGAAGGCCAGGCCCAGGGACTGTTCGCCCGGGCGGTACGACGGCACATAGGCGGCCGACATGGCGATGGCCATGGCCGCGCCCGAGTACGCGATGCGTGCCGTGTCGCCGACGGCCGTGCGCACCGGGTGCAGCTGGCCGAGGTTGATGGCGTCGTCCGACCGCACGGCGGGGGCGAGTTCGAAGGCATGGGCACCGGTGCACGCGAGCCACAGCAGCACCAGCGGGATCGCGGTGCGTGGAAAGGCGAAGCGTGCGGATGCGTTCACGAGACTGCTCAGCCGGCGGCCAGCCGGGTGCCCGCGCCGGCCTGCGTCTTGCGCACGCCGTCGGGGCCGTAGAAGGGTTGGGCGCGGGCCTGCAGGAAGTGCAGCGCCTGCTGCGTGAAGTCGAGGTGCGCGTAGACCAGCGTGCCGTTGTGCAGGTTGCGGTTGCGCGCGTCTTCAGCCAGCGCGAGCAGTTCGCGCCAGGCCTGGCGCGTGGGTTCACCGCCCGCTGCAGCCGCGGCGTCCGCACCCGCACGGCCGGGCGCGAAGCCCAGCGCCGCCTGCAGCGATTCGCGCTGTCGGTCGAGTTCGGCCATGCGGTCGAGCAGCGCGGTCTTGCGGCCGGCGATGGCGCTCAGCGCGTCGAAGGCGCTGTCCGACATGGCCTGCGCCTCCTCGTCCAGCGCCGCGAGAAATTCCTCGATGCAGCCGGCTTCCGCACGCAGCTGTGCCAGCAAGGTCGTCATGCCTCGCCCTTCGGTGCGAGCAGCTCGCGCACGCTGGCCAGCAGGCCGTCGGCGATGCGCTCGGGGCGGATCTCGTAGCGGCCGGCGCGGATGTCCTCGCGGATCGCGGCCACGCGGGCTGCGTCGAAATCACTGCCCCCCACGGCGGCGGGCATCGCATGGACGAGCGCGGAAACGGGGGGCGCTTCCTTGGGGCGCTGCACGGCCTCGGCAGGCGTCGACGGCGCCGGCGCACCCGGTGCAGGTGTGCGGTGCAGGGGCGTGGCCGAAGGGGCGGTGGGATCGATTTTCAAGGTGATTCCTCAGGGGCTGACCCGTATATCGGCAGCCGGTGCAAGAACTTTAGGAAGGGCGTGCATGAAGTGAAGCCTGCGCGAGCGCGGCGGCCGCTACTGCACCAGCCGGACCTGTCCTTCCTCGTCGGCCACGCCGCGGATCACCCGGCCGTCCAGGGTCTTGGCCTGCACCACCGCGCCCACCGCGGCGCCGCTCAGGGCCTTGCCCTCGGTGCTGACGACAAAGCCCGGCCCCTGCGCCACCACCTTCACGGTCTGGCCCTGCTGGATCACGGCGACGCCGCGCAGCAGCTCCTTGCGGATCGGCGCGCCGGGCGCCACGCGGTTGGCGCTCACCATGCCGGCCAGCTCGGCCGCGCTGGTGACCACCGAGCGCGGCAGCCGCGTGAGGTCGCCGGTGCGCTCGACCACGTCGCCGGCGCCCAGCGGGCGGCCCGCGTCGATGGCGTGCACGGCCACCAGGTAGCGGCCCGTCACCGCGACGCGCGCCTGCACGAAGCGCGTCCACGGCCGCTCGGCGTGGCAGCGCACGCCCACCGAGATGCGGCCCCACGGCGTGACGCCCGGCGGCAGGAACACCTCGGGCGCGTCGCAGGGCGGCAGCGCCGACGTGCCACGCCCTTCGAGGCTGACCGTCACCTGGCCCGGCAGGCCGGCGCTCTGCACCTGGAGGTAGGTTTCGACGGCCTTCTCGGCTGCATCGCTTGCGACCGCAGCGGACGACATCGCGCACGCCAGCCCCATCGCACAGGCGGTGCGCAGCAGGCGTCGGTGAAGCGGCGAGAGGGTCATCGAGAGCGAAAGAAGTGGGCGAAAAATGGAAGGCACCGGTGCAAGGAAGCCACAACCGGCGCCCCTGGATTTTTATGAATTTGCCCTGCGAGCGAAGGTGCGAGCAGCAGGCGAAACCCCCCTTTGTTCGGGCGATTGCCGACGCGCGTCATGCATAGACTCGCTTTCCATCGGTCGCTGCGCCCCGTGCACTGGCGACGCCTCAACAGATGGAACAAAGATGATCGACAAGCTGGATGCGGCGTTTCGCTTCCACCGCGAAGCGCTCCATCTCCGGGCAGAACGCCAGGAGGTGCTCGCGGCCAACATCGCCCATGCCGACACGCCGAACTACAAGGCGCGCGACTTCGACTTCGGCGCGCGCCTGAGCGAAGCCGTCGAGCGCGGCCGCGCATCGTCGTCGGTGTCGATGGCCGTCACCTCGTCGCGCCACCTCGCGGGCCAGGCGCAGGCCACGGCCGGCCACGACCTGCAGTACCGCGTGCCGCACCAGTCCAGCCTCGACGGCAACACCGTCGAGATGGACGTCGAACGCGTGGCCTTCGCCGACAACGCGCTGCGCTACGAGTCGAACCTGACCCTCATCAACGCCAAGATCAAGTCGCTCCTGTCGGCGGTGCAGCCATGAACATCTTCGACGTGGCGGGCTCCGCCATGACCGCGCAGTCGCAGCGCATGAACGTGACCGCGAGCAACCTCGCCAACGCCGAGAGCGTGGCCGGCCCCGACGGCCAGCCCTACCGCGCCAAGCAGGTGGTGTTCGAGGTGGCGGCTTCGGGCCGGCGCGACATCGGCGGTGTCAAGGTGGCCGGTGTCATCGAAGACCCGTCGCCCGCCAGGCTGGTGTTCGACCCGAAGAGCCCGCACGCCAACGCCGAGGGCTATGTGGCGATGCCCAACGTCAACGTGGTCGAAGAGATGACCAACATGATCTCGGCCTCGCGCAGCTACCAGGCCAACGTCGAGGTGCTCAACACGGCCAAGACGCTGATGGTCAAGACGCTGACCATCGGCCAGTAAGCCACGCACGCACACCCACCTCCCGCAGGAAGAACCCCGACCCCATGGCCCTTTCCGACACCTCGTCCATCAGCGGGCTGAACGCGCCCACGGCGGCGAACAGCAACAACAACGTGTCCAGCGCCGACAGCGAGCAGCGCTTTCTCAAGCTGCTCGTCACGCAGCTGAACAACCAGGACCCGCTCAACCCGATGCAGAACGCCGAGCTCACCTCGCAGCTCGCGCAGATGAGCACCGTGAGCGGCATCGAGAAGCTCAACGCCACGCTCTCCGCCCTGGTCAATCAGAGCGGCGCCAACCAGCTGCTGCAGGCGACCTCGCTCATTGGCTACAACGTGCTCTCGCCCGGCGACGTGCTCACCACCAAGAAGCCCGAAGACGGCAAGGACCCCGCCACGCAGGCCTTCGCCGTGCAGCTGCCGGGTACCGCCGCCGACGTCGAGATCAAGATCGTCGACAGCACCGGCAAGGTGATCCGCACGCTCGACGCGGGTGCCATGAAGGAAGGCGTCAACGCCGTCACCTGGGACGGCAAGGACGACCTGGGCGTGGCCGTGGCGCCGGGCGCCTACCGCTTCACGGTCGATGCCAGCAACAACGGCACCACGGTGAAGGCCACCGCGCTCACCTTCTCGCAGGTGGCCGCCGTGAAGCAGGGCGCCGACGGCGTCACGCTCGAGCTGGCCTCGGGCGCCAGCATCGGCCTGGGCGACGTGCGCCTGTTCCTCTGAGCTTTCGTGTTCGGCGTGGCCCGCGCGGGCCGCGCCTTTCGCGCCCTTCGCACTCTTCTTCCTCGCATCGAACAAGGACCCTCTCATGAGTTTTTCCCAAGGCATCAGCGGACTCGGCGTGGCCGCGGCAAACCTCGACGTCATCGGCAACAACATCGCCAACTCGGGCACGGTGGGCTACAAGTCGGCCGCCGCCACCTTCCAGGACGTGTACGCCGGCTCGCGCGTGGGCCTGGGCGCCTCGGTGTCGGGCGTGACGCAGAACTTCACGCAGGGCGTGACGCAGTCGAGCACGCGCCCGCTCGACGTGGCCATCCTCAACGGCGACGGTTTCTTCCGCCTGGCCAGCACCAGTGGCGAGGTCTTCTACTCGCGCAACGGCCAGTTCACGCGCGACAAGGACGGCTACATCGTCAACGCGCAGGGCCTGCAGCTCACCGGCTACGGCGCCAATGCCAGCGGCGGCATCAGCGGCGGCACACCGGGGCCGATCCAGGTGCAGGGCGGCATGATGCCGCCCAAGCCCACGGCCAACGTCGACGCGCAGTTCAACCTCGACGCGCGCAGCACGGTGCCCGCCAAGACGCCGTTCAGCCCCACCGACGCGGCCACCTACAACTACCCGAACGCCATCGGGCCCATCTACGACTCGCTGGGCAACCCGCACGACGTGGCCGTGTACTTCGTGAAGACCGCGGCCAACACCTGGAACGTGTACGGCACCTCCGACGGCGCACCGCTGAACGGCGGCGCCGCGCTGTCCAACGTGACCTTCGATGCCAAGGGCGTCATGACCGCACCGGCCTCGGGTGCGTTCAACATCGGGCCGCTCACCTTCACCAACGGGGCCTCGCCGCTCACCACCTCGGTCGACCTCACGGGCACCACGCAGTTCGGCAGCGCCAACGGCATGAGCAAGCTGGGCCAGGACGGCTACAAGTCGGGCGAGCTCACCGCGTTCTCGATCAATCCCGACGGCACCATCACCGGCAAGTTCTCCAACGAGCAGACGCGTCTGCTGGGCCAGGTCGTGCTGTCGTCGTTCGCCAACCCGAACGGCCTGGAGCCCAAGGGCAACAACGTGTGGGCCGAGACGCAGGCCTCGGGCAATGCGCTCACCGGCACGCCGGGCGAAGGCACCAAGGCCGGTTCGCTGGCCTCGGGCGCGCTGGAGTCGTCCAACGTCGACCTGACCTCCGAGCTGGTGAACCTCATCGTCGCGCAGCGCAACTACCAGGCCAATGCACAGACCGTGAAGACGCAGGACCAGGTCATGCAGACGCTCATGAACATCCGCTGACCGGGAGCATCGCGTGGATCGAATGCTGTATGTCGCCATGAGCGGCGCCAAGCAGGCCATGGAGCAACAGGCCGTGGTCGCCAACAACATGGCGAACGTCTCGACGCCGGGCTTCCGCTCGCAGATCGCGACCTTCCGCGCCGTGCCCGTGGTCGGCGACGAAGCGCCCACGCGCGCCTTCGTGGCTGCCACCACGCCCGGCGCCGACTTCACCCACGGCCCGCTCACGCAGACCGGCCGCGCGCTCGACGTGGCCGTGGGCGGCGAGGGCTGGCTGGTGGTGCAGGCGGCCGACGGCGGCGAGGCCTACACGCGCGTCGGCAACCTGCAGATCGGCGCCGACGGCCAGCTCACGACGATGGGCGGGCGCCCCGTGGTGGGCGACAACGGCGCGCTCACCGTGCCGCCGGGTTCGGCCGTGAGCATTGCGTCGAACGGCCTCGTGGGTGCGCGCGACGCGGCCTCGACCGTGCTCACCGGCATCGCCGAAGTGGGCCGGCTCAAGCTGGTCAACCCGCCGACGACCGACCTCGTGCGCGGCGACGACGGCCTGTTCCGCATGCGCGCCGACCTGCCGCCGGCCGAGGCCGACGAGGCCGTCACGCTGATCTCGGGCGCCATCGAGGGCAGCAACGTGCAGCCGGTCGATGCCATGGTCGCAATGATCGCCAACGCGCGCAGCTTCGAGATGCAGATGAAGTCGCTGCAGACCGCCGACATCAACGCGCAGACCGCCAACAAGCTGCTGGCCTACGGCTAACCCCTTCCCAAGAATTCCCCCAAATGATCCGCTCCCTCTACATCGCCAAGACCGGCCTGGACGCGCAGCAGACGCAGCTGGACGTCGTGTCGAACAACCTGGCCAACGTCGGCACCACCGGCTTCAAGCGCAGCCGCGCCGTGTTCGAAGATCTGGTCTACCAGAACCTGCGCCAGGTCGGCGGCCAGAGCTCCGACCAGACGCGCCTGCCCTCGGGCCTGCAGGTCGGCACCGGCGTGCATGTGGTCGCCACCGAGCGCATCCACTCGCAGGGCAACCTCACCAAGACCGACAAGCCGACCGATGTGGCCATCAGCGGCAGCGGCTTCTTCCAGGTGCTGATGCCCGACGGCACCACCTCGTACACGCGCGACGGCTCGTTCCAGACCGACCGCGACGGCCAGCTGGTCACGGCCAGCGGCTTCCCGGTGCAGCCGGCCATCACCATCCCGGCCAACGCCACCAGCATCACCGTGGGCCGCGACGGCATCGTGTCGGTGGTGCAGGCGGGCGGCACCAACACCGTGCAGGTCGGCCAGCTGCAGCTCGCGACCTTCGTCAACCCGACGGGCCTGCAGAGCCAGGGCGAGAACCTGTATGCCGAGACCGACGCCTCGGGCGCACCCAACCAGGTGAACCCCGGCGTGGACGGCGCGGGCACGCTGAGCCAGGGCTATGTCGAGGCCTCCAACGTCAACGTGGTGGAAGAGCTGGTCAACATGATCGCCACCCAGCGTTCGTACGAGATCAACAGCAAGGCGGTCCAGACCTCGGACCAGATGCTGCAGCGCCTGGCCCAGTTGTGATGCGTGCGGGGGAGCGTCTTCTTCGCCGGGCGGCGGCGCTGCTCGCTGTTGCGCTGGCCGCCGGCTGCGCGCAGGTGCCACGCGAGCCGCTGGTGCACCAGCCGATGACGGCGCGTGCCGACCAGTACGCGGCGGTGCAGGCGCGGCGCGCTCCCGGGGCGATTTTTCAGGACGGCCCCGGTGCCAACGCGCTGTTCGAAGACCGCCGCCCGCGCAATGTCGGCGACATCCTCACCATCCTCATCAGCGAGAAGGTCAACGCGACCAAGAACTCGGGCGCCAATGCCAGCCGCACGGGCAACACGACCGGCGTGTTCGCGGCCATTCCCAAGCTCATCGGCGGCCTGCTCGACGGGCAGGAGACCAAGCTGTCGGGCACCAACACGCTCAACGCCAAGGGCGGCGCCAACGCCAACAACACCTTCAACGGCGTGATCACCGTCACCGTGACCGACGTGATGGCCAACGGCAACCTGCTGGTGAGCGGCGAGAAGCAGATGGGCATCAACCAGGGCACGGAGTACATCCGCTTCTCGGGCGTGGTGAACCCGCGCACGGTGTCGGGCAACAACACCGTGCCCTCGACGCTGGTGGCCGATGCGCGCATCGAGTACTCGGCCAAGGGCTACATCGATGAAGCCCAGCACATGGGCTGGATGCAGCGCATCTTCTTGAACGTGATGCCGTTCTAATGACTAACCCCCAGTCTTCGCGCACTTCGTGTCGCTACGCCAACCCCCTTGCAGGGGGCGATGCCTGCGGCCCGGCAAAGCCGGTTCCGCGGCATCCCACGAATGATTCGGCTCGCTGGCGCATCGCGGCGCTTGCGGTGGTCGTGTCCATGTTCTTTGCGCCTGCGCACGCGGAGCGCCTGAAGGAACTCGCCAGCATCCAGGGCGTGCGCGACAACCCGCTCATCGGCTACGGCCTCATGGTCGGCCTGGACGGCACGGGCGACCAGACGATGCAGACGCCGTTCACCACGCAGAGCCTGAACAACATGCTGCAGCAGCTGGGCATCACGATCCCGCAGGGCGTGAACATGCAGCTGAAGAACGTGGCGGCCGTGATGGTGACCGCTACGCTGCCGTCGTTCGCGCGGCCGGGCCAGAACATCGACGTCACGGTGTCGTCCATGGGCAATGCCAAGAGCCTGCGCGGCGGCACGCTGCTGATGACGCCGCTCAAGGGCGTGGACGGCGCAACCTATGCCGTGGCGCAGGGCAACATGGTGGTGGGCGGCGCGGGCGCCGCAGCCAACGGCAGCAGGGTGCAGGTCAACCAGCTGAGCTCGGGGCGCATTCCCGCCGGCGCACTGGTGGAGCGCACGGTCGAGGCGCCGGTGGGCGCGGAAGGCTCATTCACCATCGAGCTGAACCGTTCCGACTTCGGCACCGCGCAGCGCGCCATGGACGCCATCAACCGCCAGTTCGGCGCCGGCACCGCCGAGGCGATGGACGCGCGCGTGATCCGCGTGCAGGCGCCCGAGCCGCAGCGGCGCGTGGGCTTTCTCGCGCAGCTGCAGGAGCTCGAGGTCACGCCCACGCAGGCGGGCGCGCGGGTGGTGGTGAATGCGCGCACGGGCTCGGTCGTGATGAACCAGGCGGTGCGCGTGAAAGACTGCGCCGTGGCGCACGGCAACCTGTCGGTGGTGATCAACACCGAGCCGGTGATCAGCCAACCGGGCGCGTTCTCGGGCGGCAGCACCGTGGTGGCGCAGACCTCGCAGATTTCCGTCAACCAGGGCGGCGGCGCGATCCAGATGGTGCGCGGCGGTGCTTCGCTGGCCGATGTGGTCAAGGGGCTGAACAGCCTGGGCGCCAACCCGCAGGACCTGGTGTCGATCCTGCAGGCCATGAAGTCGGCCGGTGCTCTGAGCGCTGAGCTCGAGATCATCTGAGGCTGCTGTCATGACCATTTCTGCCAACACCGCATGGACCGGCACCGACGCGGCCAGCCGCAGCGGCGCGCTCGACCAGCGTTTTGCGCTCGACGTGCAGGGCGTCGATGCGCTGCGGCGCACCGTGCGCACCTCGCCCGAAGAGGGCCTGCAACAGGTCTCGCGCCAGTTCGAGGCGCTGTTCATGAACATGGTGCTCAAGAGCATGCGCGAGGCCACGCCCTCGAGCGGCCTGCTCGACAGCCAGGACCAGAAGGTCTACTTGTCGATGTTCGACCAGCAGCTCACGCAGAACCTCTCGGGGCGCGGCGTGGGGCTTGCCGAAGCGATGCTGGCGCAGCTGCGGCGGCAGATGCCTTCGGCGGCGCCTGAAGCCGACGATGGCATCGGCACGCGCCCGATGTCGCTCGAGCCGCCGGGCGGCTTGCCGTACGGCCCGCGCGCGGGCATTCCCGTCGGCTCGTCGCCTGGCGCGCGCGTGTCGACGGCGGCCGACCTTGGCGTCTATCAAATGAAGAGCGGCTCCGCGCCGGCCGCCAATGCCTCACTGCAAGGCCAGGTCGATGCGTTCGTGGACCGCATGGGTGCTTCGGCACAGGCGGCCAGCGCGGCCAGCGGCGTGCCCGCGCCGCTGATCCTGGCGCAGGCCGCGCTCGAATCGGGCTGGGGCAAGCGCGAGATCCGCGCCGACGACGGCACGCAAAGTTTCAACCTCTTCGGCATCAAGGCCGACAAGGGATGGAAGGGCGCGACGGTCGAGACCACCACCACCGAATACATCGATGGCGAGCCGCAGAAGGTGCGCGCCAAGTTCCGCGCCTATGCCTCGTACGAGGAAGCCTTCACCGACTACGCGCGCTTCATCACGCGCAACCCGCGCTACGCGAACGTGCTGGCCACCGCCGACCCGGCCGAAGCCGCGCACGGCCTGCAGCGCGCGGGCTATGCCACCGACCCGAAGTACGGCGAGAAGCTGGTTCGCATCATGCAGAAGTTCGGCTGAGCCGCTCGCACAGCCTGACTTGACTGCCCGGACCCGAGAACAACGACACGAGAGGCCCCGAGAGGAGACAAGCGAATGACGGTAAAAAATTGGACGATCGGAATGCGGCTGGGCGCCGGCTTTGCGCTGGTGCTGGCGCTGCTGGTGGCCGTCGCGGGCATCGGCGTGCTGCGGCTGCAGGACGTGGGCGAGGCCACGAAGGAGCTGGCCTCGCGCACCTTGTCGAAGGAGCGCCTGGCCACGGCCTGGCAGCTGGGCACGGCCACCAACAGCGTGCGCACCTTCTCGCTGCTCAAGAGCGACGACGCGCAGGTACAGGCGCACCTGCAAAAGCAGATTGCCGCGACCAGCGCCACCATCTCCGAAACGCAGAAGACGCTGGAAGCGATGCTCGTGTCGCCCGCCGAGCTGGCGCTGAGCGCCGACATCCAGAAGCGGCGCGGCGAGTACGTCGAACTGCGCAAGCAGATCCTGCAGCTCAAGGCCGACGGCCAGAAGGACGAGGCCGCGACGCGCACCGACACGCAGCTGTTGCCGATGCTCGACGGCTACGACGCGAGCATCCGCGCCATGGTGGCGCACCAGCAGCAGGAGATCGACAAGAGCGCTGCCGTCATCGATGCGCAGTACCAGGCGGGCCGTCTCTACATCGTTGCGCTGGCCGCGACCGCGCTCGCGCTGGGCGCGGTGCTCGCATGGCTGCTCACGCGCAGCATCTCCGAGCCGGTCGCCGAGGCGATGCTGATCGCCGAGACCGTGGCCTCGGGCGACCTGAGCCAGGAGTTCGAGACCGAGCGTGGCGGTGACTTCGGCCGGCTGCTGCGCGGCATGGGCGAGATGGAGGACACGCTCACCGACCTCGTGACGCGCATCAAGGCCTCGACCGATTCGATCGCGGTGGCGTCGCGGCAGATTGCGGCGGGCAACCAGGACCTGTCGTCACGCACGGAAGAGCAAGCGAGTTCGCTGGAGCAGACAGCGGCTTCGATGGAAGAGCTGACTTCGACGGTGAAGCAGAACGCGGACAACGCGCGGCAGGCGAATCAGCTGGCGGTGTCGGCTTCGGAAGTGGCCGTCAAGGGGGGCGCGGTCGTGTCGCAGGTGGTGGACACGATGGGATCGATCAATGCGTCGTCCAGGAAGATCGTGGACATCATCGGCGTGATCGATGGCATCGCATTCCAGACCAACATCCTGGCATTGAACGCTGCTGTTGAAGCTGCACGCGCGGGTGAACAAGGTCGCGGCTTTGCAGTGGTCGCTTCGGAAGTTCGCAGCCTCGCGCAACGCTCCGCCGCAGCAGCCAAGGAAATCAAGACCCTGATCGGCGACTCGGTAGAAAAGGTCGAAGAAGGCAGCAAGCAGGTCGCAGAAGCCGGCCGCACGATGGAAGAGATCGTGGGCAGCGTGAAGCGCGTGACGGACATCATGGGTGAGATCACGGCCGCGAGCCAGGAACAGACCTCGGGCATCGAGCAGATCAACCAGGCGATCACGCAGATGGACCAGGTGACGCAGCAGAACGCGGCGCTGGTCGAAGAAGCGTCGGCCGCGGCGCAGTCGCTGCAGGAACAGGCCGGCGCCCTGGTGGAGGCCGTGAGCACCTTCAAGCTCGACGCCGACGAAGCCGTCGCGGCCTGAACGCCCCGTGTCTGCGCATTTCCATCCGAAAGCCATGCGCCGCGTCGGCATGGGCTTCGCCGTATTGCTCCTGCTGCTGGCCGTGGCGCTCTTCCTGGGCTTTCACATCGGTACGGGCTGCGCCTGGGCGCTGCGGGCCGTGTGGGCACTCGCGGGTGCGGCCTGCCTGACCGGCCTCGGCCTCGCAGGCCTTGCGGCGCAGGCGCGGGCCCGTTCGAGCCGTCACGACGCGAAGGTCGCCGAGCGGCTGGACCGGGTGTTCCAGCACGTCAACGCCACCGACGCCTGACAGAGAACGCATGCGCCCGCGCCCCGACTCGCACCGATATTCAGAAAAAAGACTCAAGTCTGGCGGCGCGCTGCCGATAACAGGGAGACGGGGTGGCGCAGGCCGCCCCGCCATGCCGTCATGTCATGCCGGTGGCCCGCCGCGCGATGCGGCCACCGCTCCCCGTTATTGAAGGAAGAAAAGCGCAATGAGTTTGAAGGATCTGAAAATCGGCACCCGCCTCGGGCTCGGCTTCGCGGTGTTGTTGCTGCTGATGGCGTTCATTGCGGGCACCGGCGTGCTGCGCCTCACCAACGTGGGCCAGGCGACCGACGAGATGGTGCAGGGCGCGCTGGTCAAGGAGCGGCTGGCGGCCGAATGGCTCAGCCTGCTGAAGTCGAACACCGTCGCCAACTACGCGATGGTCAAGACCACCGATCCTGAAGTGGCGGCTTATTTCGCCAAGCTCCAGGCAGCGGGCTCGGCGCGCATCACGCCCGCACAGAAGAAGCTGGAGGCGATGCTCTCCAGCCCGGAAGAGAAAGCGCTCTATGCCGCGGTGGTCGCGGCGCGCGTCGTCGTGCTCGAGACTGTGGGTGCACTCAACAAGCTGAAGGACGAGAAGCGGTTCGACGAAGCCAACGTGATGGTCGACACCAAGTTCACGGCGGCACTGACCGTCTACGCCAACGCCGTCGAAAGCCTGGCCGACCACCAGCGCGAGAAGATCGACGCCGCCGCCAAGGGCATCGCAGCCGACCACACCGAGGGCCGCACCACGCTGCTCGCGCTGTCGGCCATCGCGCTGGTGCTGGGCGCGCTGTTCTCTTGGCGCCTGACGCTGGGCATCGTGCGCCCGCTGGGCCATGCGCTCGAAGTGGCGGAGACGGTGGCCGCCGGCGACCTGAGCGCGAACATCCGCGTGGACAGCCGCGACGAGACGGGCCAGCTGATGCAGGCGCTGAAGGACATGAACGCCAACCTGGCGAAGGTGGTGGGCGAGGTGCGCACGGGCACGGAGACGATCGCCACGGCCTCGGGGCAGATCGCCTCGGGCAACCAGGATCTGTCATCGCGCACGGAAGAGCAAGCCAGTTCGCTGGAGCAGACGGCGGCATCGATGGAAGAGCTGACCTCGACGGTGAAGCAGAACGCGGACAACGCGCGGCAGGCGAACCAGCTGGCCGTCTCTGCTTCGGAAGTCGCAGTGAAGGGCGGCGCCGTGGTGTCGCAGGTCGTGGACACGATGGGCTCGATCAACGCCTCGTCCAAGAAGATCGTCGACATCATCGGCGTGATCGATGGCATCGCGTTCCAGACCAACATCCTGGCGCTGAATGCCGCAGTTGAGGCCGCACGCGCGGGCGAACAAGGCCGAGGCTTTGCAGTGGTCGCGTCCGAAGTTCGCAGCTTGGCTCAACGCTCGGCCGCAGCCGCCAAGGAAATCAAGACCCTGATCGGCGACTCGGTAGAAAAGGTCGAAGAAGGCAGCAAGCAGGTCGCAGAAGCGGGCCGCACGATGGAAGAGATCGTGGGCAGCGTGAAGCGCGTGACGGACATCATGGGCGAGATCACGGCAGCCAGTCAGGAACAGACCTCGGGCATCGAGCAGATCAACCAGGCGATCACGCAGATGGACCAGGTGACGCAGCAGAACGCGGCGCTGGTCGAAGAAGCTTCAGCAGCCGCGCAGTCGCTGCAGGAACAGGCCGGCAGCCTGTCGCAGGTCGTCGGCGTGTTCCGCCTCGGCGGCAGCAGCCACGGCAGCAGCAACGCCTTGGCCCTGGCCTGAAGGCGACGCACCGGCCATGCGCGTCAATCTGCCCGTCACCGACACCGAATACGAACTGTCGAAGGAAGAGGCCCTGGTGTCCCGCACCGACCTCCAGGGCCGCATCACCTACGTCAACCCGGCCTTCGTCGCGGCCAGCGGCTTCACGGCCGCCGAATTGCTGGGCAAGGCGCACAACATCGTGCGCCACCCCGACGTGCCGCCCGAGGCCTTCGCCGACCTGTGGCGCACCTTGGACCAAGGCCTGCCGTGGACCGGCCTCATCAAGAACCGCCGCAAGAACGGCGACTTCTACTGGGTGCTCGCCAACGTCACGCCGATCCGCCACCAGGGCCGCGTGGAGGGCTACATGTCCGTGCGCAGCCGTCCCGCGCGCGAAGACGTGGAGGCGGCCGATGCGCTCTACCGCCGCATGCGCGAAGGCGAGGCCAAGGGCCTCGAACTGTTGCAGGGCGAGGTGGTGCGCAGTGGCTGGGTGCGTCCGTTGGCGCGGCTGCGGCGCATCCCGGTGCGGCGCCGTGTGTTCGGCGTGACCGTCGCGGCGGCTGCGCTGTCAGCGGGCCTGGGCGCGATGGGCTGGATGGAAGCGTCCCGCCTGGCCGTTGTGTCCGGCGCGCACAGCTGGCTGCCCACTGCCGTGGCGGCGGGCAGCTTTGGCGCGGCGCTGGCGTGGCTGGGCCTCGGTGCGTTCCTCGGGCGCACGGTCTTCCGTCCGCTCGACGACGCCATCGAGGTCGCACGCACCATCGCGGGCGGCGACCTCGTGCGCTTCACGGTGCGGCCCGGCGACGAGATCGCGGGGCTGCTGCGCGCGCTGAATCAGATGAGCGCCAACCTCTTCGCGATCGTCGCGGACGTGGGCGCGAACGTGGCGGGCGTGATGTCGGCGTCGAGCCAGATCGCCTCGGGCAACGAGGACCTGTCGTCGCGCACCGAGCAGCAGGCCAGCTCGCTCGAACAGACGGCCGCGTCGATGGAAGAGCTGACCTCGACCGTGAAGCAGAACGCGGACAACGCGCTGCAGGCGAACCAGCTGGCCGTCTCTGCGTCGGAGGTGGCCGTGAAGGGCGGCGCGGTCGTGTCGCAGGTGGTGGACACGATGGGCTCGATCAACGCCTCGTCAAAAAAGATCGTCGACATCATCGGCGTGATCGACGGCATCGCGTTCCAGACCAACATCCTCGCGCTGAACGCGGCGGTGGAAGCCGCGCGCGCGGGCGAGCAGGGCAAGGGCTTTGCGGTGGTCGCGTCGGAGGTGCGCAGCCTGGCGCAACGCTCGGCGGCTGCCGCGAAAGAAATCAAGACCCTCATCGGCGACTCGGTGGAGAAGGTCGAGGCGGGCAGCAAGCAGGTGGCCGAGGCCGGCCGGACCATGCAGGAGATCGTCGGCAGCGTGAAGCGCGTGACCGACATCATGGGCGAGATCACGACGGCGAGCCAGGAGCAGACCTCGGGCATCGAGCAGATCAACCAGGCCATCGCACAGATGGACCAGGTGACGCAGCAGAACGCCGCATTGGTCGAAGAGGCGTCGGCCACGGCGCAGTCGCTGCAGGAACAGGCCGAGGGCCTGGTCCGGGCCGCAGGGGTATTCAGGACCGGGGCGGGCGAGGGTGCCGGCGCCCGGGATGCGTATTGAACGAGGAGAAGAACACATGCTGAACCACACCAGAGACAACACATCGCCGGCCGCATCCGCCGGGGCCAACCGCCTGGAGGTCGTGACCTTCAAGCTCGGCGACGAGGAATACGGCATCGACATCCAGAAGGTGCAGGAATTGCGCGGCTACGACGCCGTGACGCGCATCGCGAACGCGCCGGACTACATCAAGGGCGTGGTCAACCTGCGCGGCATCATCGTGCCGATCATCGACATGCGCATCAAGTTCGAGCTGGGCGCACCCACCTACGACCAGTTCACGGTGGTGATCGTGCTGAACATCTCGGGTCGCGTGGTGGGCATGGTGGTGGACAGCGTGTCGGACGTGATCACGCTCACGGCCGAGCAGATCAAGCCGGCGCCCGAGATGGGCTCGGTGCTCGACACCGACTACCTGATCGGCCTGGGCACGCTGGACGAACGCATGCTGATTTTGGTGGACATCGACCGGCTGATGTCCAGCGAAGAGATGGGCCTCATCGAATCTGCCGCCACCGCCTGAGGAACGACCCATGACATTCTTTTCGAACCTTCGCATCGGCACCCGCCTGACCATCGCCTTCGCGATCGTGCTGGGCCTGTCGGTGATCTCCAGCGCCGTGGCGCTGATGTCCGCGCGCAACACCGCGGAAGCCACGCGGCTCATGATGCAGAGCCCGCTGGCCAAGGAGCGGCTCATTGCCGACTGGTACGTGCTGACCTACTCGGCCATTGCGCGCACCTCGATGATTGCGCGCACCACCGACGAGGCGTTGCCGATGCTGTTCGCCGACGTGATCTCCGACAGCGTGAAGAAGGGCACCGAGACCATGGCCAAGGTCGAGGCGCTGCTGGTCACCGACGAAGAGAAGGCGACCTACAAGTCCATCGTCGAGCTGCGCACCAAGTACCAGGCCGCCAAGGACGACGTGACCCGCGCCAAGGCCAGCGGCAACACGGTCGAGACCGTGCGCGCCTACCAGCTGTCGTTCCAGCCGGCCGCCAAGGCGTATGAAAACCGCGTGCTCGAACTGCTGGCCATCGAGCGCCGGGACATCGACGAGATGAGCCATGCCATCGACGCAGCGAATGCGAAGAGCTTCAACCTGCGGCTGTTGCTGACGGCGCTCACGGTGCTGCTGGGCGGCCTGTTCGCCTTCTTCATCTCGCGCAGCATCGTGCGCCCGCTGGCCAAGGCCGTCGGCGTGGCCGAGACCGTGGCGGCCGGCGATCTGAGCGCGAACATCCGGGTGGACAGCCGCGACGAGACGGGCCAGCTGATGCAGGCGCTGAAGGACATGAACGCCAACCTGGCGAAGGTGGTGGGCGAGGTGCGCATGGGCACGGAGACGATCGCCACGGCGTCGGGGCAGATCGCTTCGGGCAACCAGGATCTTTCTTCGCGCACCGAAGAGCAGGCCAGTTCGCTGGAGCAGACGGCGGCATCGATGGAAGAGCTGACCTCGACGGTGAAGCAGAACGCGGACAACGCGCGGCAAGCCAACCAGCTGGCGGTCTCTGCGTCGGAAGTGGCCGTGAAGGGCGGCGCAGTCGTGTCGCAAGTCGTGGACACGATGGGCTCGATCAACGCCTCGTCCAAGAAGATCGTCGACATCATCGGCGTGATCGATGGCATCGCGTTCCAGACAAACATCCTGGCGCTGAATGCGGCTGTTGAAGCGGCCCGCGCAGGCGAGCAAGGCCGTGGCTTCGCAGTCGTGGCCTCGGAAGTCCGCAGCCTCGCTCAACGCTCCGCAGCCGCAGCCAAGGAAATCAAGACCTTGATCGGCGACTCGGTAGAAAAGGTCGAAGAAGGCAGCAAGCAGGTCGCCGAAGCCGGCCGCACGATGGAAGAGATCGTGGGCAGCGTGAAGCGCGTGACGGACATCATGGGCGAGATCACGGCGGCGAGCCAGGAGCAGACCTCGGGCATCGAGCAGATCAACCAGGCGATCACGCAGATGGACCAGGTGACGCAGCAGAACGCGGCGCTGGTCGAAGAGGCTTCGGCCGCGGCGCAGTCGCTGCAGGAGCAGGCCGGCAGCCTCGTGCAGGCCGTGAGCGTCTTCAAGCTCGACGCCCACGCGGTCGCGACGACCCGCGCCAGCTTCACGCGCATCACGCCGATTCCCAAGCCGCAGAAACCGACGCCCAAGCCGCGCGCCAAGGCGCTGCCCACGCGCCGCGAACCGACTGGCGCACCGCAGCTCGCCATGGCCGGCGACGCCAAGGGCGACTGGTCGGAGTTCTGAGCCAAGCGTAAAGACAACGCGCGCCCTCAACTTCGGGCGCGCGCTGCCGATAACCACCGAGAGGCATCGCGCGCGATGCCGCTCCCACACACCCCTTTGACAGGTAAAGCCTTATGTCCGGAAGCATGTTCTACACAGGTCTGAGCGGCCTCGCGGTCGCCCGCACCGCGTTGATGACCACGGCCCACAACACCGCCAACGTGTACACGGCCGGCTACAGCCGCCAGATCGCCCAGATCGCCACGGCCGGCGGCATTGCCAGCGGCTCGGGCTTCATCGGCTCGGGCGCCAACGTGACGACCGTGTCGCGCAGCTACGACCGCTACCTCACGGCGCAGCTGGCCGCCGCGCAGTCGCAGTCGGCCGCGCTCGCCACCAACGGCGTGCAGGTCAACCGCATCGACACGCTGCTGGCCGACAAGACCTCGGGCATCGCGCCGCTGATGCAGAGCTTCTTCACCAGCGTGCAGGGCGTGGCCAACACGCCGGCCGACCCGGCGGCGCGCCAGCAGATGATCAGCGCGGCGCAGTCGCTGGCCAGCAAGTTCCGTGCGACGGACCAGTACCTGTCGGACCTGAACACCTCGGTCAACGAGCAGATCGGGGGCAGCGTGAGCCAGATCAACACCTACGCCGCCAAGATCGCCAGCCTGAACCAGCAGATCAGCCAGATGAGCGCGGTGGCCGGCGGCCAGGCGCCGAACGACCTGCTCGACCAGCGCGACCAGCTCGTGAGCGAGCTGAGCCAGGTGGTCGACGTGCGCGTGCTGCAGCAGGACAACGGCAAGTACAACGTGTTCATCGCCACCGGCCAGTCGCTGGTGGTGGGCGACCATGCCTCGAAGATGGCGGCGGTGGCGTCGTCGTCGGACCCGACGCGCCAGGTGGTGGCGCTGTCGGGCTTTGCCGGCAACACCGTCGAGCTCGACGACAGCGCCTTCACCGGCGGCGTGCTCGGCGGCCTCATGGCCTTCCGCAAGGACACGCTGATCCCCACGCAGAACGCCGTCGGCCGGCTCGCCATGTCGGTGGCCGACGCGGTGAACGCGCAGCACAAGCTGGGCGTGGACCTGAACGGCGTGCTGGGCCAGAACTTCTTCTCGCAGGCCGTGCCGGGCACGATCGCCAACGCGGGCAACACCGGCAACCTCGAGTTCGGCGCCACGCTGACCGATGCGTCGAAGCTCACGACCAGCGACTACAACGTCAGCGTCACCGACGTGGCGGGCACGCTCACCTACACGGTCACACGGCTTTCGGATAAGACGTCGATGGGCAGTTTCACCACCTTCCCGATCAGCTTCGACGGCGTGAGCCTCACGGCCGCGAGTGGCACGGCGCAGGCCGGCGACTCGTTCCTGGTGCAGCCCACGCGCACCGGCGCGCGCGACCTCGACGTGCTGGTGCGCGATCCGGCCAAGGTGGCCGCCGCGTCGCCCGTGGTCACCGGCAACACCGCGGGCAACAAGGGCAGCGGCGCGCTGGGCGCGGCCACGGTCGATGCTGCCTACCCGGGCTCGCCGCTGGCCGGCAACGTCACGCTGAGCTTCAACGCGGGCACCGGCACGCTGTCGGGCTTTCCGGCCGGCTCGGCCGTGACTGTCACGCGGGCCGACGGCACCGCCACCAGCTATCCGGCCGGCACGCCCGTGCCCTACACGGCGGGCGCGAAGATGCGCTTCGACGGCATCACCGTGAGCATGACGGGCGCGCCCGCGCAGGGCGACACCTTCACCCTCGGCAAGAACACCGGCGGTGTCTCCGACGGCGGAAATGCGCTGCTGCTGGGCGCACTGCAGCGCAAGACCACGATGTCGAACGGCACCGCGACCTTCAACGGCGCCTACTCGCAGCTGGTGAGCGACGTCGGCAACCGCGCCATGTCGATCAAGGTGGCCGCCGTCACGCAGGACAGCGTGACCGGCCAGATCAAGGCCAGCCAGCGTGCGATTTCCGGCGTTGTGCAGGACGAGGAAACCGGCAACCTGCTGATGTTCCAGCAGATGTACCAGGCCAACGCCAAGGTGATCCAGACCGCCTCGGCGATGTTCGACGCCATCCTCGGCATCAGCAGCTGAACCTTCTACCTTTCACACAGATTCCAGGACCCGCGATGCGCATCAGCACCCAATCCTTCTTCGAACAGAGCCTGCAGTCGATGGGTCTGCAGCAGCAGAAGCTGTTCAGGGTCCAGCAGCAGCTGGCGACCAACTCCAAGTTCTTGTCGGCCGGCGACGACCCGGTGGCCGCGGCGCGCGCGCTCGGCGTGAGCCAGACGCTGGCGGAGGGCGCCCAGTTCACCACCAGCCGCCAACGCGCGGCGCTGGCGCTGTCGACCGAAGAGAACGCGCTCGACTCGGTGACGTCGATCCTGCAGCACGTGAAGACGCTGGTCGTGCAGGCCGGCGGCGGCGGCCTGTCGGACGCCGACCGCGGCTCGCTGGCCACGGCCATCCAGAGCAGTCTGGAGCAGCTCGTGGGCGTGGCCAACAGCGACAACGGCAACGGCCAGTACCTGTTCGCCGGCTTCAAGAGCGGCAGCCCGCCCTTCGTGATGGCCGCCGGCGGCGGCGTGCAGTACGTGGGCGACCAGGGCGAGCGGCTGATGCAGATCGACGTGGCGCGCCAGATGTCGACTTCGGACGACGGCCGCAGCATCTTTCAGACAGTGCAGGGCGGCGCGGGCTACGTGGCTTCAGGCGCACCTGCCAACACCGGCTCCGGCGTGTTCGGCGCGGTGAGCACCACCGACGCCACCGCACCGAATTACGGCAAGGACTTCACCATCCGCTTCACCGGCACCGACTACACGGTGATGACCAAGGACACGCCGCCCGTGGTGGCGGCGAGCGGCCCGTTCACCGCCGGCACCCCGATCTCGTTTGGCGGCGTGCAGATTGCCATCAGCGGCTCGCCGGCCAATGGCGACAGCTTCGACGTGTCGACCGCGAAGAACGCCGGCACCGACATCTTCGCGGCCCTGGGCGAGCTGGTGAGCGCGTTGCGCGCACCGCTGAACGGCGGCGGCGCCGCGGCCCAGGCGCAGCTGCGCAACGCCTTGAGCACCGCCAACGTGAAGGTCACGAACGCGCACGACAACGTGCTCACGGTGCTGTCGTCGGTGGGCGCGCGCCAGGTCGAGCTGCAGGCGCTCGACAGCGCCGGTGCGATGAACAAGCTGCAGGAAGAAAGCTACCTGTCGTCGATCGAGGACCTCGATCCGTACACCGCGATTTCTGATTTCTACCAGCGGCAGTCGTCGTTGCAGGCGACGCAGATGACGTTTGCGCGGCTGAACAGCATTTCGTTGTTCAACTACCTGTGAGGGTGCGGCCGGCTGCTTGAGCAACGAAGCCGACCATCGCGATGTTCGGCAGAACGCGCGGATCGGCTGGCCCCTGCGGGCGCGCCGGGCGCGGCGTCTTTTTCAGGCGCGGATGTGCAAGGGCGCGAACGACTTCACCAGGTCGTCCAGCGCCTTCAGCTGCGTGAGGAAGGGCTCCAGCTGGTCCAGCGGCAGGGCGCTGGGACCGTCGCACTTGGCCTGCGCCGGGTCAGGGTGTGCTTCAAGAAAGAGGCCCGCCAGGCCCACCGCCAGGCCTGCGCGCGCCAGTTCGACCACTTGCTCGCGTCGCCCGCCAGAAGCGACGGCGTTCGCCTCGCGTTGCTGCAGCGCATGGGTCACGTCGAAGATGACGGGCAGGTTCCCGGTGACTTTCTTCATGGTGCCGAAGCCGAGCATGTCCACCACCAGGTTGTCGTAGCCGAAGCAGGTGCCACGGTCGCACAGGATGACGGGGGACGTGCCTGCCTCCCTGATCTTTTCGACGATGTTGAGCACCTGCGTCGGGCTCAGGAACTGGGGCTTCTTGACGTTGATGACCTTGCCTGTCTTGGCCAGCGCAACGACCAGGTCGGTCTGACGCGCGAGGAACGCGGGCAGCTGCAGAACGTCGACCACTTCGGCCACGGGCGCCGCCTGCCACGGCTCGTGCACGTCGGTAAGAACGGGCACGCCGAACGCCGCCTTGACGGCCTCGAAGATCTTCAGGCCCTCTTCCATGCCGGGGCCCCGGTAGGAGTGGATCGACGAGCGATTCGCCTTGTCGAAACTGGCCTTGAAGACGTAGGGGATGCCGAGCTTTTGCGTGACGCGGACATATTCTTCTGCAGCACGCAGGGCCATGTCCTTCGACTCGAGGACGTTCACGCCGCCGAACAGGACAAAGCCGTTGGTGTTGCTGACGTGGATGGAGGGGGTGATGGTGACGGTGGTCAAGGCGAGCTCCTCTGGACGGTGTTGGCTGCATTCTCGCGGTTCGGCATCTGGCCAGAAGCCGTTGATGGATCGATCGATTGAGCGAGCAAGGGCCGCCTCCCTGACGTCAGGCCCCGTTGCGGCGCAGGAACATGTGCGTGGCGCGCTCGCCTGCGACCTGCCGCTCGCAGCGGTAGCCCAGCGCCGGCAGATCCAGGCCTGCGAACAGTGCCTCGCCCTTGCCCAGAAGCATCGGCCGCACGGCCAGGTGAAGTTCGTCGATGAGCCCGGCCTTCAGATACGCGCGCACGGTCGCCGCGCCGCCGCCCACGCGCACGTCGCGCGCACCCGCGGCCGCTTTTGCCTGCGCCAGCGCATCCTGGATGCCGCCGGTGACGAAGTGGAAGGTGGTGCCGCCCTGCATCGTCAGGGGCGGGCGGGCATGGTGGGTCAGCACGAAGACCGGCACGTGATAGGGGGGCTCGTCGCCCCACCAGCCTTTCCAGCTGTCATCGGGCCAGGGGCCGCGCACCGGGCCGAACATGTTGCGACCGAGGATCCAGGCCCCGATGTCGACGAAGCCTTGTTCGGCGATCTCGTTGTCGATGCCGGTCTCGCCGTTGGCCTCGCCCGTGCCTTGCATCTGCTGCCAGACGCGCGTGGGAAAGAACCAGTCCATGAGTTCCGGGCCGCGAACGCCCAGCGGGTGCGCCAGGCTCTGGTCCGGGCCGGCGGCAAAGCCATCGAGCGAAACGCTGAAGCTGCGCACGAGCAATCGGGTCATGGCGTGGTCTCCTGAAAAACGGAGAAGCAGTTTAGCGCCGGGCGCGCCCGCCGCAGGGGGGCGCAGCCCCTCCCGCGTGCCTACTTCGCCAGGAGCGACGCAATCGCCGGCCCGGCCTGGCCGATGGTGGCACCCAGCGCATCGGCATGGCCATTGGGGCTGTTCATCTCGACATACTCTGCCGGCGTGCCTTGCGCCTTGAGGATCTCCACGGCGCGTTTCGACAAGAGCGGCGGAAAGATCTGATCCGAGCTGATGCCCACGAACAGCGACTTGGCCTTGATGCGGTCTGGTTTGGCGCTGGGCAGCTGCAAGGCCTTCAGCGTGTACAGCCAGCTGTTGGCGTCCATGCCCTTGGCACGCGCTTCGCCGATCTTCTCGAGGGTGGCATCGACCGCAAACTGATTTGCAGCCGCCTCGCCGGGGTTTTTTCCCGGGTCGGCCCACTTCTGGCCGAAGGCCTTGTCGGCCCAGGCGAAGCTGAGCGCGTCGAGCGTGACCAGTCGCATGGCCTGCGTCATGCCCGCCAGCGGTTCGGCCTTGCCGTGGTAGTCGCCGTTGGCCCAGTTCGGGTCCAGCTTCACGGCCGCGCCCCACGAGCTCATCTTGGCGATGGCATAGGCCGGGCTGTCGACGCCAGGGCCCACGATGGACACCAGGCGCTGCACGCGCTCCGGGTAGGCCGAGGCCCATTCCACCGACATCCAGGCGCCGGCCGACGCACCCGCCACGGCGTAGAGGGTTCGAATACCCAACGAATCGAGCAGGGCCTTCTGCACCTCCACCGTGTCCCGCGCCGCCAGCACCGGGAAGCGCGGGCCATACGGTTTGCCGGTGGCGGCGTCGATGCTGGCGGGGCCGGTGCTGATGACGGTGGCCGATGCGCGATTGGGGTTGCTCAACGCGTCGGTTGCGATGACGAAGAACCGGTCGGTGTCGATCGGCAGGCCGGCGCCGATGATCGTGTCCCAGTAACCCGGCGCGGCGTCGCTCGCGGCATACCGACCGGCGGCGTGCGAGGTGCCGGTGATGAAGTGATTGATGAGGATCACGTTGTCTCGCGCCGCATTCAGACGGCCATAGGTTTCATAGCCGATGCGCACGCCCTTGATGGCCTGGCCGTTCACGGTCGTGTAGGCGGGCAGGGTGAACACCTGCTTTTCCACGATGCCGTCGAAGGCCTGTGCGTTCGTCGTGACGAGGGCTGCACAGACGGTGGCCGCGGCGCAAAGCAGCGCGTTCGAAAGAGAAAAAGAAGATCGTTGCATGGGGACTACTCCCGAGTGGTGAGGCCCGCACTGTCGGCCGCCGCTGCCAGGCACGCATCTGGTTTGGCGCCCAAACGCCCGGCGGAGGGTGCCAACGGTCGTGAAGCGGCACCGAGCGGTCGCCGTTCGGTCCACCCAAACGACGGTTCGAGGACAAACTCGCCCCCACGGGCCCTTGATCGGTAGCCGCATGGCGCGCCAACCTCTACAGTGCCGCGATGCATGCAGCCGACTGCCACCTGTGATCCGCGTTGACTCCTCCCTTCCCGCCCGCTGGATGGGCGCAGCGCGGCTGACGGCCGGCGCGTTCCTGCTGTGCGCGATCGCGACGGGGCTGCTCTTCTGGGCCGCGCCTGCGCTCGGGACGCCGGCGCGCCTGTTCGTTTTTATCGAATGCGTCGGCATGGTGTTCATCGCGTGCGTCGCGCTGCTGGGCCGCACCAGACGGCTGCGGCGAATGCAGGCGCTGCCCCGTTGGCTGCTGACCGGCGCGATCGCCATCCCGGCAGGGTACTTCGGGGGGCACCTGGTCGCGCTCCTGATCCTGGGCGAACCGATCGGCCGCGTCGTGGGCCATGAAAGCGACTACATGGTGGCGTTCGCATTCGGCCTGGTGCTGGCCGTGTTCGTCCTCTACGTTGCCGCGACGCGTGACCAGCTTGCCAAGGAGGCGGTCGCGCGATCCGATGCCCAGCGCCTCGCCACCGAATCGGAACTGCGGCTGCTGCGCGCGCAACTCGAACCCCACATGCTGTTCAACACGCTGGCGAACCTGCGCTCGCTCGTCAGCGAAGACCCGCCACAGGCCGAGCGCATGATCGACCAGCTGATCGTCTACCTGCGCAGCACGCATGCCGCGTCACGCGACGAAGTGACGACGCTGCAGTCGGAGTTCGCCCAGCTGCGGGCGTACCTCGACATCATGTCCCTGCGCATGGGGCCCAGGCTGGCCTACCGGCTCGACTTGCCCGCCGAACTGGCGCGAATCGCCGTCCCGCCGATGCTGTTGCAGCCGCTGGTCGAGAACGCCATCCGACACGGCCTGGAGCCGAAGTTGGGCGCAGGACGCATCGATGTGCTGGCGCGGTCGATCGAGGGGGGCATCGAGGTCGCGGTGGACGATTCCGGCCTGGGCTTGTCGCCGCACCATCTCGCTTCGAGTGATGACCAGGCCGGCGAGGTCTGCGGCTCCGGACTGAAGAACGTGCGTGACCGCCTCCAGGCCCTCTATGGCGTGCGCGCGTCCCTGACTTTGCAAGCGCGATCGCCGTGCGGCGTTCGCGCCGTCGTGAGGATTCCCTCGTGAACGCGTGGCGTGCCGTGATTGCCGAAGACGAACCGGTGCTGTCGAGAACGCTGCAGCGGCTGCTGTTCGAAGCCTGGCCCGAACTGAACATCGCGGGCGTCGCCGAAGACGGCCTGAAGGCGATCGAGCTGGCCCAGACCCTGGCGCCCGATGTGATGTTCCTGGACATCAAGATGCCGGGCAAGACCGGCCTGGAAGTCGCCGAGGCCGTCGCGGACGAGTGGCCCGACGATCAGGCCGAGCCGCTCTTCGTGTTCATCACCGCATACGACAATTTCGCGATCTCGGCGTTCGAGCATGCGGCGATGGACTACATGCTCAAGCCGGCGACGCTCGAACGCTTGCAGGTCTGCGTGCAGCGTCTGAAGCAAAGGTTGCACGAGCGCGCGCGGACACCGGCGGCCGGTGGCATGGCGGCCCTGATGCAGCGCGTGCAGTCGATCACCGACCCGGCCGACGCGCCTGAAAAGATCAAGGTCATCCGCGCCGGCGTCGGCAACACCGTGCGGATGATTCCGGTCTCGGAGGTGATCTGTCTGGAAACCGCCGAGAAGTACGTCAACGTCGTCACGGCCCAGGGCGAGGCGTTGGTGCGCATGAGCCTGCGCGATCTGGTGTCGCGCATCGACGCCGCCGACTTCACGCAGGTGCATCGCGGCGTGCTCGTCAACACCCACTGCATCGAGAGCGCCACGCGTGACGAGAACGGGCGCTACAGCCTGTCCGTGCGGGGCCTGCAGCGACCGCTCAAGGTCAGCCGTGCGTTCGGGCACCTGTTCCGCGCGATGTAGCGGCAGCGGGCTCGTGGATGGCCAGGGCCGGGGTCATCGTCTCGGGGCGCGCAACCTCGCGATGCCGAAGCCCAATGCCACTGCGACGCACAAGAATGCCAGCACGGCCAGCCAGGTGGATTGAGTGAAGTAGTAGGCGCCCAAGGCCGCACCCGCAGCCACGAAGGCGCCCAGCCATTCCAGGGCGGGGTCGAGCCAGCTCTTGGAAGCTTGCGCCTTGGGTTCCGCGATCGCGCGATCGTGTTCGTCGATCTGCTGTGTTGTTGTCGGCGGTCTGCGGGCCTTCCGTTGTCGCGGGTCGGGGAAGTGTTCTCGCAACGCCAGCGTGGGCCAGGCGCCATCGCTGGACGACGCGATGCCGCTCAAGGTCCAGACCGGGTCCGCATCGTGCCTTGCAAGATCCGACATCAGGCTCTCGAGCGCCTTGCCGTTGTGGAGACCGTCGATGTCCTCCAGATCGGCGCGCAGCCATGGCTCGGCGTCGGCGGCGTCCGGCAGGCCGGAAGTGCGCAGCAGGAGGTAGTCCCCGAAGTGCTGCGCAATCAGTGCTTCAAAGGACGCGTAGATCGGGCGGTAGCGTTCCCCGACGGTGCCGAGGATCGCTTCACGCCGTGTCGCCAGCCGCGCAACCGCCACGGCCTTGTCAATGACGAGGTAGGGATAGGTCGCGTCGGCGCCGAAATCCGCCAGGCACTCCTCCCGGTCGACGGCCGAGGCTTCATCATGAATGTCGTATTCGTCGATGAAGCGCGCATGCCGGATGTCGCTGGTGCTGAAGAGTGCGCGCCAGAACATCGGGAAGAACGCGTTGGCCTCCAACTCGGCGCCATGGCCGAAGAAGCTGCGCCATTCGTTGCGGCTGCCTTCCGGCATCCGGGGCAGGGAGGAGCTGGACAGGTAAACAGGGTGTGACATGCGCGACCTTCCGTG
The DNA here is from genome assembly GCF_002754375.1 of Variovorax sp. 54. NCBI lineage: Bacteria > Pseudomonadati > Pseudomonadota > Betaproteobacteria > Burkholderiales > Comamonadaceae > Variovorax > Variovorax sp. 54. The sequence goes on along the minus strand of NZ_PEFF01000001.1, from coordinate 1,767,948 downwards.
TTGCGACCGGAATGATCTCAGGGGGAGTGGCTTTTCATCAAGTGACCCTGCTGTTCTTCAAAACCGCTGAACGGCCGCAAGCAGATGTCCACCCCTCAGGGCCGAAGCCCCTGCGTGAACCGCAGCATGTTCGCCAGCGATTCCGCAAACCGCGGCTCCAGAAACGCCGCCAGGTGCGGCATCAGCAACTGCAGCATCACCAGCCCCGCCAGCAGTGTCAGCGGAAATCCCACTGCGAAGATGCTGAACTGCGGCGAGGCGCGGTTCAGGATGCCCATGGCGAGGTTGAGCGTGAGCAGTGCGGTGATCAGCGGCAGCGCCAGCAGCAGGCCGCTCGCGAAGATGTCGCCGGCCGCCAGCACCAGGAACAACCAGCCGCCGGCCGCCAGCGGCGCGTCGGCGATGGGCAGCGTGTGGAAGCTCGCGGCCAGCGCTTCCAGCATGAGAAGGTGGCCATCGAGCGCCATGAAGATCAGCATCGCCAGCATGTTCAGCAGCCGCGACACCACCATCGTGCTGCCGTGGCTCATGGGGTCGAAGAAAGACGCGAACGACAAACCCATCTGCAGGCCGATGTACTCGCCCGCGGCCAGCACGGCGGTGAACACGAGCCGCATCGAGAAGCCCATGGCGGCGCCGATCAGCACCTGCTGCACAACAATCCAGAGGCCGCCTGCCGACACCACGGGCACTGCGGGCAGCGGTCCGATCGTGGGCGAGATCACCAGCGTCAGCACGGCGGCGATGCCGACCTTCAGCTGCCGCGTCGCCCACGGCTCGCCGAACACCGGCGCCGTGGAAATCATGGCCAGCATGCGCACAAAAGGCCAGAGGAAGGCCACCAGCCAGGCCTCGAGCTGGCCCGAGGTGACGGAGAAAACCGAGGGCGTCACGCCAGCATCTGCGGGATGCTGGCGAACAGGGCGCGCATGTAGTCGAGCATGCGGTCGAGCATCCACGGCCCGGCGATGACCAGCGTCGCGAACACGGCGAGCAGCTTGGGAATGAAGGACAGCGTGGCCTCGTTGATCTGCGTGGCCGCCTGGAAGATGCTGACCACCAGGCCGATCACCAGTGCCACCAGCAAGAGCGGCGCGCCCAGCAGCAGCGAAATTTCCATGGCCCGGTGGCCCATGGTCATGACGGCTTCGGGCGTCATAAATAAAAGCTCTGCGAGAGCGCGCCGATGAGCAGCTGCCAGCCGTCGGCCAGCACGAACAGCATCAGCTTGAAAGGCAGCGCGATCGATGCAGGCGGCACCATCATCATGCCCATCGACATCAGCACGCTCGCCACCACGAGGTCGATGATGAGAAAGGGAATGAAGATGGTGAAGCCGATCTGGAACGCGGTCTTCAGCTCGCTGATGACGAAGGCCGGCAGCAGGATGCGCAGCGGCACGTCTTCGGGCCCCTGCATTTCGGGCGCCTTGGCGAGCCGCGCGAACAGCGCCAGGTCGGTCTCGCGGGTCTGCTTGAGCATGAAGGTCTTGAAGGGCGCAATGCCGCGCTCCAGCGCTTTCTCGGCGCCGAGCTTGCTTTCCGAGAACGGCACGTAGGCCTCGGTGTAGGCCTTGTCGAACACCGGCGACATCACGAAGAAGGTGAGGAACAGCGACAGCCCCACCAGGATCTGGTTGGGCGGCGAGGTCTGCGTGCCGATGGCGGTGCGCAGCAGGCCCAGCACGATGAGGATGCGCGTGAAGCTGGTCATCGACAGCAGCAGCGCGGGCAGGAAGGTGAGCGAGGTCAGCAGCACCAGCGTCTGCACGCTCAGCGACCAGGTCTGGCTGCCGCCGGGGCCGGGTGTGCTGGTGAGGCCGGGCAGCCCTTGCGTCCACGCGGCGGCGGGCAGCGTGGCGGCGAGCAGCAGCAGGGCGGTGCGCAGGCCGCGGTGCAGGGCGGGGCGCGTCATGGCGTGGTGCGCGCTTTGCCGGCAAGGGAGTCGCGCAGCTTCTGGGCGAACAGGCCCACCGGATTCTGTGGAGACATGGGCGTTGCAACTGAAGGCGTTGCTTGCGCCGGCAGCGTGTGCAGCGTGTTGACCTGGCTGCCGGTGACGCCGAGCACCAGCCACTGGCCGGCCACTTCCACCACGACCACGCGCTCGCGTGGGCCGACCATGGCGGTGGACACCACCTTCACCACCTGGCCGCCGCCCAGCCGCTGCAGGCCGAAGCGCCGCGCCAGCCACGCGCACAGGAAGATCAGGCCGACGACCGCCGCCATGCCGAAGCCCGCCTGCAGCAGGCCGGCGCCGCCGACTGCCGACGGCGGTGCGGCTTCGCGCACCGGCGTGGGCACGGTGGGCAGCGCGGCATGGGCCGCATGCACGCCCAGTGCGAGCAGCGCGGTTGCCCGCGCGAGCAGCGAAGACACCCGAGCCAGGTTCATGCGCGCGCGAGCTTCTGCATGCGCTCGGAGGGCGTGACGATGTCGGTCAGGCGGATGCCGTACTTCTCGTTCACCACCACGACCTCGCCCTGCGCAATGAGGTAGCCGTTGATCAGCACGTCCAGCGGCTGGCCGGCCAGGCCGTCGAGCTCGACCACCGAACCCTGCGACAGCTGCAGCAGGTTCTTGATGGTGATGCGCGTGCGGCCGATCTCGGCGGTGAGCTGCACCGGCACGTCGAGCACGCGCGCGATGTCCACGGGCGTGGTGGACGATGCGGCCGGCGCGTCCTGGATCTGCTGGAAGACGTGCGCGGTGGCCGGCGCCACGGCCGGCTCGGGCGTGGGCGCGCTGGCCGCGGTCTGCTCGGCCAGTGCGCTGGCCCAGTCGTCCGCGTCGCTGGCGGCAGAGGTGTTGTCAGTCATGGTCGTTCTTCGAATCGCTGTCTTGGTGGGAGATCATGTGTTGCACGCGCAGGGCGTAGCGCTCGTTGGAGGTGCCGTAGCCGCAGGCCATCACGGGCACGCCGCCGACCTTGGCGACCACCGTCGCCGGCAGCTCGATGGGAATGACGTCGCCCACGCGCAGCTTCATCACTTCGCCCAGCGTCGAGGGCATGGTGACGAAGTCGGCGGTGAGCTCGACGTCGGCGGCCTGCATCTGGCGCGACATCTGCGTGACCCAGCGCTTGTCGACCTCGACCTCGTCCTGGATCGGGTTGGACAGCAGGTCGCGGATCGGCTCGATCATCGAGTAGGGCAGGCACACGTGCAGAAAGCCGCCGATGGGGCCGAACTCGATCTGCAGCGTGGTGTTGATCACCACCTCGTTGGGCGCGACGATGTTGGCGAGCTTGCCGTGCATCTCGGCGCGCACGTAGTCGAAGGCCAGCGGGAACACGGGCTGCCACGCGTCGCCGTAGCACTGCAGCGACAGGTCGAGCAGGCGCTTGATGATGCGCTGCTCGGTGCGCGTGAAGTCGCGGCCTTCCACGCGCACGTGGTAGCGCCCGTCGCTGCCGAACAGGTTGTCCACCACGAGGAACACGAGCTTCGGGTCGAACACGAAGAGCGCGGTGCCGCGCAGCGGCTTCATGTGGATCATGTTGATGTTCGCGGGCACCGGCAGGTGCCGCACGAACTCGCCGAACTGCTGGATCTGCACCGGCCCGACCGAGATGTCGGGGCTGCGGCGCATGAAGTTCAGCAGCGCGCTGCGCAGGCCGCGCGCAAAGCGGTCGTTGATGACCTCCAGCGTGTGCATGCGATTGCGCACCACGCGGTCGGGCGCGCCGAGGTCGTAGGCCGGCAGACCGTCGGGCGGCAATGCCGGCGCGGCGGCCTGGTCGAGGTCGCCGCCGGTGACGCCCTGCAGCAGCGCGTCGACCTCGTCCTGGGAGAGCACCTGTTCATACGCCATGGATCGCGGGTCCGCAAACGGGCATCGTCGTCACTGCACGACGAAGGAGTTGAAGGACACGCTCGCAATGCCCAGCTCGGGCAGGCCCTCGGCCAGCGGTGCGTTCAGGGCGCTGTGAATCTCCGTGGCCAGCCGGGCCTTGTCTTCCGACGTGACCAGCGATTCGGGCGGGCGGTTCGACAGCAGCACCAGCAGGCGGCTGCGCAGCTCGGGCATGAACTCGACGATCTGCGCCTTGGCCTGCTCGTCGCGCAGCTTCAGCGCCAAGCCGATCTGCAGGAAGCGCGAGCGGCCTTCCGACTGCAGGTTGACGGTCAGCGGCTCCAGCATGAGGAAGATGGGCTTCTCGGGCACCGGCGCCTTGGCCGTCTCGGCGGCGGCGTGGTCGGTGAAGCGGGGAAGCACGAAGACGTACGCAGCCGCGCCGGCCGCGGCCAGGCCGAGCGCGGCCACGCATCCGATCAGCAGTTTCGAGATACGGCGCGAGGCCGGCGGGTCGGTCGCGACCGACGCAGCCGCGGTGGCGGCGGGAGAAGAGGTAGCCATGGTGAAACGGTGGACGGGTCCGATCTATTCTTTGCGAAGTCCCCCGCGAGCGAACGGCCGAACAAGCGCACAAAGGCGCTTCACATCCGTTCATTGCGGGAGGCGGGCGGGGGCGGTTTCAGGCGAAGGTGTCGACGCCCGGGCCCGTGCGTGGGGTGGCAACGGGGCGAGGTGCCGCCGTGGTCGTGCGTGCGATGTCGGCCGTGGCAGACGCGCCTTGCGGTCGCCACGCGCCCTGTCGCTGGTGTTGTTGCTGCTGCTGTTGCTGCGCGAACGCGGCGTCCTGCCCGAACGGCGCGCGCGTGTCCGCGCCGACCGAGGTCTGGCCCAGCGTGATGCCCTGCTCCGACAGGCTGGTGCGCAGCTGCGGCAGCGCAGCCTCGACGGCCTTGCGCACGCTCTCGTGGGCCGACACGAACGCGGCCTGCGCCTGGTGCTCGCCGATCGACAGCGTGACCTTCAGCGGGCCGAGGCCGGCGGGGTTGAGATTCAGCTCGGCCGTGTGCGTGCCGGTGAGGCTCATGCGCGCGAGCTGCTGGCCGAGTGCGGGTGCCCATTTCTCGCTGCCGACTTCGGGGGCGAGCGTGTGCACGAGGGGGCGTGCGGCGGGGCTTTCGGCCGTGCGCTCGGTGGAAGCGGCGGTGGGTTGTTGAAAGGCGAAAGAAGCGGCTGAGGTTGCCGCGTCGTCGCTTGAAGCGGTGGCGGGCGCTGCGGCGACAGGTGCGGCTTCTGCCGCAGCGGGCTTCGCATCGCCAACGGGCTGGGCTTGTGCAGCGGCTGCGAGTTGTTCGGTGGTGGTGGTGCTCACGGTGCGCGGTGCGCCTGCGCGGCCCGGTGCGGCGGTGCCGACGGGCGGGCCTGCAGGTGCAGCAGCCGGCTTCTTTCCGTCGACAGCCAACGGTTGTGCGGCTACGGCGGCGCGCACGATCTCGTACAGCGAGGGTGGGGCTGCGGTGTCGGTTTCGGGCGCTGCGCTCTGTGCGGCGGCGGTCGCGGTGGGGGCGGAGACGTCTTTAGTGGCGAGGGCCGGCTCGGGCGTGACTGCGGCATCGCTGCTCAGGCGAACCGGGCCTGCAGGCAGGGCGGTTTGTGCATCGGTCGTCAGTACAGTTTCTGGCGCACCGCTGCTCTGTGTGACCGCACGTCCCGCAAGAGTCAATGCCTGTTGCGGCGTGACAGCCGCAGCAAGAAAAGCGAGATCCGGTTCGGCAGGCTGCGCATCCCGCATCTCTTCCGCAAGCTCCGTCTTGCGCGCCGGCTTGGCCTCCGCAACCGCAGTCTCGGCATCCGGCGTCTTCTCGGCCTGGCTCGCGCGCGAACGTTCGAGCGCCGCACCGAACGCGCGGCCCTGCGTCTCGTCGGCGCTGCTGCGGCCACGTGCGCCGGCCTGCGCCACCGGCGAAGTAGCTGCAGGCGTGACGGACGGCGGGATCGTGGGAGGCATGTCGGTTCCTGGCGAAGATTCAGTGGGTGGGGTGCGAGGCGCGGTCGAAGAACTGGCGGGCGGCGCGTTCGTCGCTGTCGCGTTGTTCGCGCTTGGCCTGCGCCATCAGCTCCTGCGCGCGCACGCGATCGGCCAGCGTGTCGAACGAGCTGAGGCGGCGCTTCTCGCGTTGCCAGTCGGTGCGGCCGCGGTCGAGCTGGTGCCCGGCCCGCTCGGCGATGGCGCGCTGCTGCGCGATCGCGTGGTCGAGCGTGCCGAGAAAGTTGCGGTAGTTGCGCCACTGCGACGACGGCAGGCCGCCGCGCATCAGCGCGTCGAGCTGCGCGTGGTAGTCCTGGCGGTATTGCAGCAGCAGATCGAGCTTCTGCTGCGCACTCAGGTGCGCGCTTTGCAATGCGCCCAGTCGGCGCGCGGCGTCGTCGGTCTGGCTCTGCGCCAGGTCGATGAGCATGCCGAGGGGGAGCTTGCTGCTGCTGCTCATGGGCGTCCGTGAGATGGGGTGGTGAACAGGCTGTCCATGTGGGCGATGGCCTCCTCGTAGCCCGTGCGCTCGTGCATCGACTGTTGCAAAAAGGCCTCGATGCGCGGGTACATCGCGATCGCCTGGTCCAGCTGCAGGTCGTGCCCGGGCGCGTAGGCGCCCACGCTGATCAGGTCGCGGTTGCGCTGGTAGCGCGACAGCATCTGCTTGAAGCGGCGCACGGTGTCGAACTGCGTGGGCGGAATCAGCGACGTCATCGCGCGGCTGATCGACGCCTCGATGTCGATGGCCGGGTAGTGCCCCGCCTCGGCCAGCGTGCGGGAGAGCACGATGTGGCCGTCGAGGATTGCGCGCGCCGAATCGGCGATCGGGTCCTGCTGGTCGTCGCCTTCGGACAGCACGGTGTAGAAGGCCGTGATCGAGCCGCCGCGCCCCTGCGCGTCGCGCGCGCCGTTGCCGGCGCGTTCGACCAAGGCGGGCAGCCGCGCGAACACCGAAGGCGGGTAGCCCTTGGTGGCGGGCGGCTCGCCCACGGCCAGTGCGATCTCGCGCTGCGCCATCGCATAGCGCGTGAGCGAATCCATGATGAGCAGCACGTCCTTGCCCTGGTCGCGAAAGTACTCGGCCAGGCAGGTGGCATAGGCCGCACCCTGCAGGCGCAGCAGCGGCGAGTTGTCGGCCGGTGCGGCCACCACCACAGCGCGGGCCAGGCCTTCCTCGCCCAGCGTGTTCTCGATGAAGTCTTTCACCTCGCGCCCGCGTTCGCCGATGAGGCCGACCACGATCACTTCGGCACTGGTGTAGCGGGCCATCATGCCCAGCAGCACGCTCTTGCCCACGCCCGAGCCAGCAAACAGGCCCATGCGCTGGCCGCGGCCGACGGTGAGCATCGCGTTGATGGCGCGTACGCCCACGTCGAGCACCGAGTCGATGGCCGCGCGCGACAGCGGGTTGATCGGCGGCGCCGCGAGCGGCACCTGGCGCGCCACGTCGAGCGGGCCCAGGCCGTCGAGCGGGCGACCGGCCGCATCGACCACGCGGCCGAGCATGCCTTCGCCGACGGGCAGGCGCTTGGTGTGGGCGTCACCGGTCGCGCCCGGTTCGCGCAGGCTCGGCCGTGCGAACACGCGCGCGCCGGGCAGCAGGCCCGCCACTTCGGTCTGCGACATGAGGAAAAGACGGTCGCCTGCGAAGCCGACGACTTCCGCTTCCGCGTGGCGTTGCGGATGACCGGGCGGCAGTTCGATGAGGCAGTCGCTGCCCACGGGCAGCTGCAGGCCCACGGCTTCGAGCACGAGGCCGACGGCGCGCGTGAGGCGCCCCGAGGCGGTCGTGGTCGTGCAGCGGGCGACGTCGGCGCGCGCCTGCTCCAACGCGGCGCGCACGCTGTTCAGATGAGGGTTGGCGGCGGCGGCCTGCATCGGCTCAGGGGGCGTCACCACGCAGCGCCGCGCCCACGCGCTCCCAGCGCGTGGCCAGGCTGGCGTCCAGCTCGCCCGTGGCCGACTGCACGCGGCAGCCGCCGCGCGCCAGGCTGTCGTCGGCGCGCAGTTGCCAGCCGGCCGCCTCGATCTCGCTGCCCAGGCTGTTCTTCACCAGCGCGATGTCGTCGGGGTGCAGCAGCAGGCGCGGTTCGCCGCGCAGCACGGGTTCGGCGTGCAGCAGATCGCGCACCAGCGGCAGCACCCATTCAGGTTCGGCCTGGTAGGTGCGGTGCACCACCTGGCGCGCCACGTCGAGTGCGAGCGCCAGCACGGTCTCGGCCAGTTCGGCTTCGGCGCCGCGCAAGGCTTCGGGCAACGAGCGGGCCAGCGCGCGCAGGCGTTCGGCGTGCACGCTGGCGGCGGCGAGGCCCGTGGCCAAGCCTTCGGTGTGACCGACCTGGCGGCCTTCGGCCAGCCCGGCGGCGCGGCCCTCGGCTTCGCCGGCGGCGCGCGCTTCCTTGCGGATGCGGGCCAGCTCGGCGAGGTCGACTTTGGGCGCAGGCGGTGCAGGCGGCGGTGCGATGCGCTGCGCCGCCTGCCGCGCGGCGGACGGTGCGGCGGCCTTGCCATCGAGCGTGCCCATCTCCCAGCGCTCCCAGGCCGAGAGCGCGGGCGTGCCGGCGCCGGCCTGGCGCGCGGCGGCGTGGATGGCGGCGAGGCGCTCGCGCGATCCACCGAAGGCGCCGGGGTCAGACGAAGTCATCGGTGCCAGGCGCTGCGATCACGATCTCGCCGGCGTCCGCCAGACGGCGGGCGACCTGCAGGATGGCCTTCTGCTCGGTCTCGACCTGCGACACGCGCACGGGGCCGCGCAGTTCCATGTCCTCGCGCAGCGTTTCTGCCGCGCGCTGCGACATGTTGCTGAGGAACTTGTCGCGCAGCTCCAGGGGTGCGCCCTTGAGCGCGATGATGAGCGAGTCGGACTCGATGTCCTTGAGCAGGCGCTGGATGCTGCGGTCTTCCAGACCCAGCAGGTTCTCGAACACGAACATCTCGTCGACGATGCGCTGGGCCAGCGCCTCGTCCTGCTCGCGCACATGGGCAATGGCTTCTTCTTCCACCGTGGTGCTCATCAGGTTGACGATCTCGGCCGCGGTGCGCACGCCGCCCAGGCGGCTGCGGCGCAGGCCCTGGCCCGCGAGCATTTCGGTCAGCACCTCGGTCAGCTCGTTCAGCGCCGACGGCTGCACGCCGCCGAAGGTGGCCACGCGCATGATCACGTCGTGGCGCAGGCGCGCAGGCAGCTTCTCGAGCACCTCCGACGCCTTCATGCGGTCCAGGTGCACCAGCAGCGTCGCAAGGATCTGCGGGTGCTCGTCGCGGATGAGCTCGGCCACCTCGCCGGCCTCGAGTTCGTTCAGGCGCTCGATGCCGCCGTGCGGCTCGTCGGGCTGCAGGATGTCTTCGAGCAGGTTGCTCGCGCGGTCGTCGCCCAGTGCCTTCTTGAGCACGGCGCGGATGTAGCTCGTCGAGCCCAGGTGCAGCGCCGACAGTTGCTCGGTCTCCTGGCGGAACTCGGCCAGCACCGAGGCCAGCTCGTCGCGCGACACCGCGCTCAGCTTCGACATGGCCAGGCCCAGCGCCTGCACCTCGGAGGTGGGCAGCAGGTGCAGCGCGGCGGCGGCGCGGTCTTCGCCCAGCGCCATGAGCAGGATGGCGCTCTTGCGGGTTCCTGCCTCGCTGCTAGTCATGGGTGTGCATCCAGTGCTGGATCAGGGCGGCCACGAGCTTGGGGTCCTTGTCGGCGGTCTGCTGGGCGTAGTCCATGTCGGCCTTCTGGCGTGTGGACTCGCGCTGCTGCAGTGTTTCTTCGGGTTCGGCGGAAGGCGCGGCGGCGTCAGCGACCACGGGCGTCGCAGGTTGCGCGGGCGGCAGCGGCGCCAGGTGCCGGCGCATCAGCGGACGCACCACGGCGAACCAGGCGAACAGCGCGATCAGGCCGATGAGCAGGTAGGGGACCAGCGCCTTGCCGAGCGCAAGGTTGTCGCGGTCGCGCCAGAACGGCAGCTCGGGCGCGGGGCCGGCCTCGGCGTCGCGGGCGAAGGCGCTGTTGACCACGTTGAGCGAATCGCCGCGCTCGGTGCTGAAGCCCATGGCTTCCTTCGCGAGGTTGCGGATCTGCTCCAGCTCGGCTGGCGTGAGGGCATGGGCGCTGGCCTTGCCCGCGGCATCGACCGTGTCGCGGTGGTTCACCACCACGGCGACCGACAGGCGCTTCACGCCGCCGGCGGCCTGCTGCACGTGGCGGATGGTGCGGTCGAGTTCGTAGTTGGTCGTGACGTCCTTGCGCGTGTTGCTCGGGCCGGCCGGTGCGGCGGCAGGCGCGGCGGGCGTGTTCGGTGCGCCCGGTGCGTTCGGCGGCTTAGGCGCCGTGATCGGCGCCGTCGGGTTCACCGGCGGCTGGTTCGACAGCGCACCCGGCACGCCGCCGGGCGGCGCGCCGTTCTGCTGTGCCGATTCGCTGGACTGCTGGCTGCGGATCGCGGCCTGCGTCGGGTCCTGGTTGGGCTTGTACTTCTCGTCGGTGTGCTCCACCACCGAGAAGTCGATCTCGGCCGCGACCTGCGCGCGCACGTTGCTTGCGCCCACCAGCGGCTGAAGAATGGCTTCGATGCGGCGCACGTAGCCCTGCTCGATTTCCTGCGCGTACTTGAGCTGGCTCACGTCCAGCCCCTGGCTGGTGCCGCGCGCCGACGACAGCAGGTTGCCGCGCTGGTCGACCACCGTCACGTTCTTGGCGTCCAGGTCGGGCACGCTGCTGGACACCATGTGCACGATGGCGCTCACCTGGCCTTCGTCGATGCTGCGCCCGCGCATGAGCGTGAGCACCACCGAGGCCGAGGGCTTCTTCTGGTCGCGCACGAACAGCGAGGGCTTGGGCAGTGCCAGGTGCACGCGCGCTGCTTCGATGCTGCCGATCGATTCGATGGAGCGCGCCAACTCGCCTTCGAGCCCGCGCTGGTAGTTGACCTGCTCGGCGAACTGGCTGGTGCCGAACTTCTGGTTGTCCATCAGTTCGAAGCCCACGCCGCCGGCCTTGGGCAGGCCCTGCGCCGCGAGCTTCAGGCGCGTTTCCGCGACCTTGTCGCCCGCGATGAGGATCGCGCCGCCGCCCTCGGCGAACTTGTAGGGCACGTTCATCTGCTGCAGCGACGCGATGATCGCGCCGCCGTCGCGGTCCGACACGTTGGTGTAGAGCACCTTGTAGTCAGGGCCGCGGCTCCACAGCAGGGCTGCGGCCAGCACCGTCACCAGCACCGCGGCGCCGATGATCAGCGGCAGGCGCGGCTGCGCGCGCATGCGCTCCAGCATCGGAGGCAGGCCGTTGCCGCCCGCCGGCAGGCCGCCCGTGGGCGCGGCCGTGCTCATCGGCGCGCCTTCGCTGCGGCCGTCGCGCCGCACGGGGCCGGCGCCGGGGTGAGAGAGAGGATTCGGTAGGGGGATGTCATTCCAGGGGGCCGGCGATCTCGGCCAAGGCCTGTTCGTTTCGCGAACGATTTTCAGCAGGCACCGCCAAATTCGATCGGTCGAACAGCCGGGGGTTTTGCCCTCAGTTGCGCGTTTGAATCGGGGTCTTCCCTTGATACGCTGCCTGCCGGTTGGGGCGCTCGCGTGCTCTGTGTCAAGTCAGCTGGAAGTGAACTTTTGCCCATGTCCTCCATCAATGCCATCGAATCCGTCCTGCAGCAGATGCGCGCCACCGCGCTCGCCAGCGGCATGGGGCCTGCGACCTCTGCGCCGGCCGGCGCGGGCGGCTTTGCGGCCGAGCTGCAGCGCTCGCTCGCCAACATCAGCGGCGCGCAGCAGCAGGCCTATGCGCAGGCCGAATCGTTCGAGCTGGGCAAGCCCGGCGTGGCGCTCAACGACGTGATGGTCGACCTGCAGAAGGCCAACGTGGCGTTCCAGACCGGGCTGCAGGTGCGCAACCGGTTGGTGTCGGCCTACCAGGACATCATGAGCATGCAGGCATGACGAGGCAGGGCCGCGACGTCAAACTTTTTTCGTCGTCGCCCTAAAGGTTTGCGGACACCGGCCGATATCCCCTTCAACGATGGCTTGAGTCTCACCGTGGAAGCGGGTCCAGCGTTACGGCCGATGGCCGGAGTCCACAACCTTTTGTCAATCAGGAGTCGAACATGGCGCAAGTCATCAATACGAACAGCCTTTCTCTTCTCACGCAGAACAACCTCAACAAGTCGCAATCGGCCCTGAACACGGCCATCGAGCGCCTGTCTTCGGGCATGCGCATCAACAGCGCCAAGGACGACGCAGCCGGCCAGGCCATCGCCAACCGCTTCACCGCCAACATCAAGGGCCTGACGCAAGCTTCGCGCAACGCCAACGACGGCATCTCGATCGCGCAGACGACCGAAGGCGCACTGACCGAAGTCAACAACAACCTGCAGCGCATCCGCGACCTGTCGGTGCAAGCCGCCACCGGCACCAACTCGGCCACCGACCTGGACTCGATCCAGTCGGAAATCGGCCAGCGCCTGGACGAAATCAACCGCGTCTCGGAGCAGACCCAGTTCAACGGCGTGAAGGTCCTGTCGGCCAACGCCGGCAAGTTGACGGTGCAAGTGGGCGCGAACGATGGCGAAACCATCGACATCGACCTGCAGGAAATCAGCGCCAAGACCCTGGGTCTGGACAACTTCAACGTGAACGGCAAGGGCGCCACCAACAAGGCCGCCACCGAGGCCGACCTGCTGGTCGCCGGCTGGGCCAAGGGTCCCACCACCAACGGCAACACGGCTTACACGAAGAACACCGTGGCTGCCACGGCCAATGACGTGCTCGGCAAGATGCAGGACGGCGGCACGGTCCAGATCGGCGCGAATTCCACCTACACGTACAGCGCTTCGTCGAAGAGCTACACGCTGGCTGAAACGGGCCGCACCGGCACCGCGCTGACGGACTCGCTGAAGGCGCCGGCTGGCCAGAGCCTGTCTGCCACCGTCTCCCTCAGCGGCAAGGCCACGGACGTCAAGATCGACAGCTCCGGTGGTATCACGGCAGCCGACGGCTCGGCGCTCTTCGTTGACACGACTGGCAACCTGACGGCCACCAACAACGGCGGTACGGCCGTCGCGGCAACCGTCACGTCGCTGACCGGCAAGATGGCCACTGCCGGCGACACGATCAAGATCAACGGCACCGGTACGGTGTTCACCGCCACGGCTACCGCCGGCACGATGAGCGTCAAGAACGAGCCCGTGGCTGCTTCGACGGTCAAGGCACTGGTGAACACGTTTGCAACCGCCAACGAGATCGACATCGACGGCGCCGGCACCACCGACGCCTACACCGTGGATATCACCACGGGCGATGTGAAGAGCAAGACCGCGCCTGCTGCGCAATTCGTCGACATCAGCGGCGCATTGACCGCCGCGACGTCGGAAACGATCACGATGCATGAAAACGGCGTTGTGACCGACAGCAAGGCCAACACCGTCTACGCAGACGCCACGAAGACCGGCGCCCTGACCACCAAGACGGTCAGCAACACCACCGCAACGGTCGACCCGCTCAAGGCCCTGGACGCTGCCCTGTCGAAGGTCGACAAGCTGCGCTCCTCGCTGGGTGCGGTGCAGAACCGTTTCGACTCGATCATCGCCAACCTCGGCACCACGATCACCAACCTGTCGTCGTCGCGTTCGCGCATCGAAGACTCGGACTACGCCGTGGAAGTGTCGAACATGACGCGCGCGCAGATCCTGCAGCAAGCCGGTACCTCGGTGCTGGCCCAGGCGAACCAGACGACGCAAGGCGTGCTCTCGCTGCTGCGTTAATTCGCGAAGACCGCCGGGCGCGCCTCACGAGGGCGGCGCCCGGTGTCTTTCTTTGTGCTCGCAGGCCGTCGGGGCGATCCGAAACCGCCTGCGTTGTCCTGTGCGGCCACGTCGTTGGCGAGGCCGCACAGGACAACGAACTCCAGAAGAAGAACGCAGACCATGTCCCAGCCCGTACCCGCCGCCTCTGCCGCGACAGAAAGCCCCTGGCTGCAGCAACTGCTGGCCGGCCGCACCGGCGGCGCGGCCACGGCCACGGCTGCCGCCGAGGCCGCCGCACTGCGCAAGGCCGAGGTCGAAGAGGTGACGCCGGTGCAGATCGAGATGGCGGTGAAGTCCGTCAACGCGTCGCTCGAAAGCCGTTCGATCAGCCTGAAGTTCGAGGTCGACCGCGACACCGACAAGCTCATCGTCAAGGTGGTCGACCGCAGCAACGGCGAAGTCATTCGCCAGATTCCGACCGAAGAGGTCGTTCGCATCGCCAGGGTCATGGACCAGCAGGCCGGGCTTCTGGTGAGTCAGCAAGCCTGAGCGCGACCTGCTTCAGACCTCTTCATTTCACCCGCTTTTCAGGACACCCTCGACATGGCATCGATCAGCAGCATCGGCGTTGGCTCCAACCTTGACCTGGGCGCTTTGCTGACCCAGCTGCAGACCGCGGAGAACCAGCCGCTCGTGGCCCTGAAGGCCAAGCAGACCAGCTACAACAGCAAGCTCTCGGCCTACGGCACGCTGCAAAGCGCGCTCAACGGCATTCAGGCGGCTGCCAAGAAGCTGGGCGATCCGGCGCTGTTTCAGGCCATCACCGGCACGCCGAGCGTGAGCGGCATCCTGGCCGCGAGCGGCACCGACCCGCGCTCGGTCGGGACCTATGCCATCGACATCTCGCAGCTCGCGCAGGCGCAGTCGGTCATCGCGAAGGGCCAGGCCAACACCACCACGTCGATCGGCAGCGGCAAGATCACCATCGACTTCGGCAAGGTCTCGGGCGGCACGCTGGACCCGGCGACCGGTCAGTACACCGGCGCCACCTTCGACAAGGACATGACGCGCACGGCCAAGCCGATCACCATCGATGCGACGAACAACACGCTGGGCGGCATCCGCGACGCGATCAACGCGGCCAACGCGGGCGTGTCGGCCACCATCGTGAACGACGGCAGCGGCACGCCCAACCGGCTGGTGCTCACGTCCACCCAGACCGGCGAAACCTCGGCCATGCGCATCTCGGTGGACGGCGACGCCGCGCTGCAGAACCTGCTGGGCAACGACCCCGCCGGCACACAGAACCTGAAGCAGACCGCCGCGGCGCAGAACGCCAAGCTCACCGTCAACAACATCGCTGTCACCAGCACGAGCAACTCGGTGACCGACGCCATCCAGGGCACCACGCTCACGCTGGTGCAGACGGGCAAGCTCAACCTGGTGATGAAGGCCAACACGGCGTCGGTGAAGACGGCCATCACCGATTTCGTGAAGGCCTACAACGCGTTGCAGAGCACCGCGAAGTCGCTCACGGCCTTCGACACCGACGCCGAAACGGCCGCGCCGCTGGTGGGTGACTCGACCTTGCGCAACCTGCAGACGCGCATTCGTCAGGCACTGGTCGCGCCGCAGGTGGGCGGCCCGAACGACCTGAAGGTGCTCACGTCCATCGGCATCTCGTTCCAGAAGGACGGCACGCTGGCCATCGACAACGACAAGCTCGACAAGGCGATCGACACCAACCTCGAAGGCGTGGCCAAGCTCTTCTCCAGCGCCACCGGCAGCACCGCCGGCTACGGCAAGCAGCTCACGGCGCTGGTCGACGACCTCACCGGCAGCAAGGGCGCGCTCAAGGTCGCCACCGACGGCGTGACGACCTCGCTCAAGCAGCTCGACACCCAGTACACCGCCATGAAGGAGCGCGCCGACGCGACCGTGGAACGCTACCGCAAGCAGTTCGTGCAGCTGGACGTGGCGATGAACAGCATGAACAACACGTTGAAGTACCTCGCGCAGCAGTTCGACGCGATGAACGCCAGCAAGGGTTGAGGACCGGAGGCCGCATGTACAGCTCTCACCACTCCCGCACCGGCGCCGGCGTCTACGCACGTGTCGGCATCGAGACGCGCGCCATGAGCGCGTCGCCGCTGCAGCTCATCCACATGCTGTTCGATGGCGCGAAGACCGCCATCGGTGCGGCGCGCCTGCACATGGCGGCCGGCGACATCGGCGCCAAGGGGCAGGCGATTTCGAAGGCGATCAACATCGTCGACAACGGCCTGAAGGCCAGCCTCGACGCCGGGGCGGCCGGCGAGGCCGGCACCCAAATCGTCGGCAACCTCTCGTCGCTGTACGACTACGTCGTGCAACGCCTGCTGCTGGCCAACCTGCGCAACGACGTGCAGGCGCTGGACGAGGCCGACCGCCTGCTCGATCACCTGGCTTCCGCCTGGCGGGAGATCGACGACAGGCCTCCCAACTGATGCAGAGCGTGACTTGGGGACAGGAACAGATGGCCGTACGCAGCGAAATCGTGCATTGCTATGAACAGATCGCCACCAGCATCTCGGCGATGCTGGCGCTGGCGCGCGCCAAGGAGTGGGGGCGGCTTCCCGAGCTGGAGTCGCGGTGCGCGGTGGTGGTCGAGCGCCTGAAGGAGATCCAGCCGCTGGCGTCGCTGGAGCCCGCGCAGCGCGACATGGTGCTGTGCCTGCTCGAGCGCATCCGCACCGAGCAGGCCGAGCTGTCGGGGCTCATCAAGCCGCAGCTCGACGACCTGATCCGCCGCATGGATTCGCTGAACCACCAGAAGAACCTGGGCAAGGCCTACGGCCTCGCGCACTGACGCGCGCGACTTACCGGACACAGGACAACACCACCGTGGCCATGCTGGGACTCACCGGACTGATCGACGCCCTGATGGCCGCACGCCTGACGCCGCGGCTGGACCTGCTCGGCCTCAAGCCGGAGGCCACGGTGGGTGCGCCCGGTGCAGCGGTGGCCGTGCCGAAGACGGCGAACGACGTGCGCCTGCCGTCGCGTGCGGCGCTGGACCGGCTGGTGCCGTCGGGCGCGTCCGGTGGCGATGTGGCTGCGCCTCCGACTGGCGGTGCGCCGGCTTCGATCGACACCCGCCTGTCGGTGGCTGCGCGCGTGATCGGCGCGGTGCTGGCCGACCTGCAGGCCGAGCCCGGGCCGGTGCGCGGCGAAGCGCCGTTGCTGTCGCCCGTCTCGCGCCAAGGAGCGAACACCGCGGCACTCGCGGGCACGCTGGCGCAGACGGTGTCGGACAGCGGGCTGTTCTACGAATCGCACCTCGCCGAGTTCGCTGCGGGCACGCGCACGCTCGCGCAGATGGCGCGGGAGCCTCAGGCGCGTTGGGCGAGTCCGGTGATGGTGGCGATGACGACTGCAACAGCAGGGCAGGGTGTGGTGGTTGCGGCGACGGCGTTGGCGGCGACTGATGTTGCGACGCCGCCCGCACCGAATGCAGCAGCGCAAGCTCCCGGGGCTGATGCGCCCGAGGCCGCAACCGCACAACCCGCTCGCGTGGTCGCGCGCAGCGAAAGCGCCGCAGCGCCCGCACCGGATGCGGCGCGCGTGCAAGCGGCCTACGGCTTGTCCGATGCCGTGCCGGAAGTGCTC
The DNA here is from genome assembly GCF_002754375.1 of Variovorax sp. 54. Taxonomy (NCBI): domain Bacteria; kingdom Pseudomonadati; phylum Pseudomonadota; class Betaproteobacteria; order Burkholderiales; family Comamonadaceae; genus Variovorax; species Variovorax sp. 54. The sequence goes on along the minus strand of NZ_PEFF01000001.1, from coordinate 1,750,759 downwards.
GCGCCCCGCATTGCGGAACAAGCACGCGCTGCAGTCGATGTCGCCCACACACCCGCCCCGCGCGGCGCCGAAGTGATCCACCCGCAAGCCGTCACCGTCGTGCACCAGCAGCTCGACCTGCTGGCCAGCGCCGCTTTCCGCTGGAGCGGCCAGGCCTGGCCCGAAGTGCCGATGGCGTGGGCGATCGAGGAAGAGCAAGCCAGGTCCGGCGCACGCGAAGGTGAACCTGCTGACGAAGAAGGCGCACGCCGCTGGTCGACCACCGTGTCGCTGGTGCTGCCGCGGCTGGGCGAAGTCGACCTGCGCCTGAGCCTCAGCGGCCCGACCGTGCAGGCGCACCTGCATGCACGCGAGAACGCCACCGTGGCGCGCCTGCGCGGCGACGCCGGCCGGCTCGCGCAACGCTTCGAGGCTGTCGGGCTTCAGCTGCAGCAGTTGCAGGTGACGGCGAAGGCTGCGGGATGAGCGATGAATTACGCAACCGCCACAGCGCCGTCGTGCTCTCGCACGCGGACACGCGCAAGGCGCCGGTCGTGGTCGCCAAGGGCTACGGCGTGGTCGCCGAATCGATCATGCGCGAGGCGCGCGCGCACGGGCTCTACGTGCATGCGTCGGCCGACCTCGTGAAGCTCCTGATGCAGGTCGACCTCGACCGCCAGATTCCGCCGCAGCTGTACCAGGCGGTCGCGGAAGTGATGGCGTGGATTCACGGGCTCGAAGGCGGCGCCGAAGTCCCGGCGGGGGATGTCGGACGTGCCATGTCTTGACGGATTGCATGTCAATAGAAAGTCATTGACCTATCGAGGTATTAACGGGGAGGCCTCGCGATTTAACTTTCACGGAGGCCGATAGTATTTATGTATTCAATCAAAGAAGCGATTGATAAATACTCAAAAAGTGTCATTTTGGTAACAATTGATTGTCCCCCGGTCGCGTGCCAACATCGGCTCTGAAATCATCGCTATCAGAGGAGGAGAGGGCGCGTCCTGGACGGAAATCCTGTTCGGTCTCTCGCCTTTTGTTCTATATGGTCTTTTAAATGTAAAACTTTGTGCATATAATGTATACATTATGAATTGACGCGCGGAGTGGACATGGAATCGGAAATGGAAGTAGACGTGGAAAATTGCAATGTCAACGCAGGCGGGGTGATTTCGAAGGAAATCGGCGAGATCAATCTGGCCTATATGCTGCTTGCACAGAAGCTGGTGAAGCGGGACCGCGCGGAAGCCATGTTCCGGCTCGGCGTGGGGCGCGAACTGGCCGATCTGCTCATGAACATGTCGCTCAGCCAGATCGTGAAGCTGGCCGCGTCCAACTTCCTGCTGTGCAGCTTTCGCCTGGACGACCGCCCCATGTTCGCGGTGGTCGGCGAGGGCAAGGAGCCCGCGCTGCAGCAGGCCCACATGTCGATCCTGATGAGCGCGGGCCAGGCGCAGGCCCGGGTGCCGTCGCGGATGCGCGAAGCGGGCTCGGCCAGCGCATGACCCGCAAGAGCATCCTGGGCGAGGTCCGGCAGGTGCAGCTCGCGGTCGAGCTCATCGGCCTGGGTGCGCGCCTGCAGTTCCTGGAGGCCGTGGTCACGCTGAGCCGCGAACGGCTGATCCGCCTGTACAAGGAACTCAAGGGCGTTTCGCCGCCCAAGGGCCTGCTGCCGTTCTCCACCGACTGGTACATGACCTGGCTGGCCAACATCCACTCGTCGATGTTCTACAACATATACCGCTTCATGCGCGACGAGGCCGGCGAGGGCGAACTGCCCGCGCTCATCAAGGCCTACCGCCTGTACACCGAGCAGGTCGAATCGCAAGGCAGCGAGGTCGTGCTCGACTTCACGCGCGCCGAGACCATGGTGCGTTTCTTCGATAGCGACATGCTGCAGCTGAGCCCGTGCAGCCGCTGCGGCGGCCACTTCGTGGCGCATGCCCACGACCACAAGCACGGCTATGTGTGCGTGCTGTGCCGCCCGCCCTCGCGCGCGGGAAAGGCGCGCAAGCCCAAGCTCGCGCCCGTGCGCCGCGCCGGCCTGATTGCCGGCGGCCCGGTGCTCGACATCGGCGGCGCGGTCTCGTGAAAGTGCCCCGGCGCCCGGCGCGGGTTTTTTGTTTTGGACGCCTCAGGGCATAGGGGAAGCGCGTGCTGGTTCTGTTGGGATATCTGGTGGTGATCGGCGCCGTGTTCGGCGGCTACGGCCTCATGGGCGGGCATTTCGGCGTGCTGTTCCAGCCGGTGGAGCTGCTCATGATCGGCGGCTCCGCGCTCGGCGCGTTCATTGCGGGCAACAACGGCAAGACCATCAAGGCGACCATCCGGGAGCTGCCGCTGCTGCTGCGTTCTTCCAAGCACAACCGCCAGCTCTACATGGACCTGCTGGCGCTGCTGTACGAGCTGCTCGCCAAGGCCCGCAAGGAGGGCATGATGAAGCTCGAGTCCGACGTGGAAGCGCCGGCGCAGAGCGAAATCTTCAGCCGCTACCCGACCATCCTGGCGCACGAGGGCATCACCGTGTTCCTGTGCGACTACCTGCGCCTGGTCATCAGCGGCAACACCGACGCGCACGAGATCGAGGCCCTCATGGACCACGAGATCGAGACGATCCGCCACGAGGCCGCCGTGCCCGGCCACAGCCTCTCGCGCGTGGGCGACGCACTGCCCGCGCTGGGCATCGTCGCGGCCGTGATGGGCGTGGTGCATGCGCTGGGCTCGGCCCACCTGCCGCCTTCGGAAATGGGCGCGCTCATTGCGCACGCCATGGTCGGCACCTTCCTGGGCGTGCTGCTGGCCTACGGCTTCGTGTCGCCGCTGGCCTCGCTGATCGAACAGAAGGTCGAAGAGGCCATGAAGGTTTATCAATGCGCCAAGGTCACGCTGCTGGCCAGCCTGAACGGCTACGCGCCGCAGCTGGCCGTGGAGTTCGGCCGCAAGGTGCTGTTCTCGACCGAGCGCCCGTCCTTCACCGAGCTGGACGACCACGTCCGCGAAGTCAAGGCGCGCTGATCCGCTGCCGGCCATGAGCGACGCGAAGCCCCGCATCATCATCAAGCGCGCCCACGGCGGCGGGCATGGCGGCGGCCATGCGGGCGGCGGCTGGAAGATCGCCTACGCCGACTTCATGACGGCCATGATGGCCTTCTTCCTCGTGATGTGGCTGCTGTCGATTTCGAGCCCCAAGCAGCGCGAAGGCATTGCCGAGCACTTTCGCATGCCGCTGCGCGTGGCGCTGGCCGGCGGCGACAAGAGCAGCCTGAGCACCAGCATGATCCCCGGCGGCGGCGCCGACGTGATGCACGCCGAGGGCGAGGTGCGCCACACCGAGGCCGACAGCGAGGACGCGGCCGACGCGAGCCGCCTGGCCGAGATGAAGAAGAAGCTCGACGAGCTGATCGAGAAGAGCCCGGTGTTCCAGCAGTTCCGCTCGCAGATCCTCATCGACATCACCACCGAAGGCCTGCGCCTGCAGATCGTGGACAGCGAGAACCGCCCGATGTTCGAGCTGGCCAGCGCCCGCGTCGTGCCGCACATGCGCGCCATTCTTCGCGAGCTGGCGCCGGTGCTCAACGGCCTGCCCAACAAGCTCACGCTGTCGGGCCACACCGACGCCATCGTCTACACCAACGACCGTTCGTACGGCAACTGGGAGCTCTCGGCCGACCGCGCCAACGCCTCGCGCCGCGAGCTGGTCACGGGCGGCATGACCGAGGACAAGGTGCTGCGCGTGATCGGCCTGGCCGACAGCATGCACCTGGACCGCGCCGACCCGCGCAACCCCATCAACCGCCGCATCAGCATCATCTTGCTGAACCACCGCACGCAGGAGCGCATCGAGCGCGAGAACAGCAACGACGCCGGCGCCACGCGCATCGGCCTGCCGCCACCGGCCGCGCAGGCCCGCACGGCGGCGGGACACACGGCGGGATAACAAGAACAAGGAAGCGGCCGCGCGCGTGAGCGTGGGCCCCGGAGCACCACAGATGGACCTCAGTCAATTCACCCAGGCCTTCTTCGTCGAAGCCATCGAGCTGCTGGCGGAGATGGAGCAGCTGCTGCTCGACCTCGACGTCGAGGCGCCCGACGGCGAACAGCTCAATGCCATCTTCCGCGCGGCGCACTCGATCAAGGGCGGCGCGGCCACCTTCGGTTTCACCGCCTTGACCAACACCACGCACGTGCTCGAAACGCTGCTGGACAGGGCCCGCCACGGGCAGCTGCACCTGAGCGCTCCGATGATCGATGCCTTTCTGGAAACGAAGGACGCCTTGCAAGAACAACTCACCGCCTACCAGGCCGGCAAGGAGCCGGACGCCGACCGGGTCGCCCACATCTGCGGCGTGCTGCAGCAACTGGCGATGGAGAACAACCACGCCGCAGCGCCCGCGCCGGTTCCCGCGCCCGCACCGGCGCCCGTCGTTCAAGCCGCAGCGCCGGCCGACGAAAGCGACAGCGACGGCGTGCTCGTCATCCGCTTCGCGCGCCTGTCCGACAGCGAATGCGACCTGCTCGCCGGCGAGCTGACCAACCTCGGCACGGTGCTGACGCGCACGCGCAGCAACGACCAGCTGACCGTGCGGCTTGCCACCACCTGCGACCCCGACGACATCGTGGCCGTGTGCTGCTTCGTCATCGACGAATCGCAGATCGACATCACGCGCGAGGTGGCACAAGAGGCCGACGTTGCCGCACCCGTGGTCGCAGTGGCAGAACCCATCGTGCAGCCACCCGCCGCACCGGCCCGTGCACCGGCCGCCGCCGCTCCTGCGCCCGCGGCACCCGTCAGTGCCAAGGAATCCAGCTCCATCCGCGTCGATGTCGAGAAGGTCGACCAGCTCATCAACCTCGTGGGCGAACTCGTCATCACGCAGTCGATGCTCACGCAGGCCGCGACCGTGCTCGACCCCGTGGCCTACGAGCGCTTTCTGAGCGGTCTGGGCCACCTGGAGCGCAACGCGCGCGACCTGCAGGAATCGGTGATGTCGATCCGCATGATGCCGATGGACTACGTGTTCAGCCGCTTCCCGCGCGTGATCCGCGACGTGAGCGCCAAGCTCGGCAAGCAGGTGCGCCTGGACACCTACGGCAAGGAGACCGAGCTCGACAAGGGGCTCATCGAACGCATCGTCGATCCGCTCACGCACCTGGTGCGCAACAGCCTGGACCACGGCATCGAGGCCCCCGACGTGCGACTGGCCAAGGGCAAGGACGCCACCGGCCAGCTGCTGCTGTCGGCGCAGCACCACGGCGGCAACATCGTGATCGAGGTGAGCGACGACGGCGCGGGCCTGAACCGCGAGCGCATCCTCGCCAAGGCACGCCAGCAGGGCCTGCCGGTGAACGACGCCATGCCCGACGAAGAGGTGTGGCAACTGATCTTCGCGCCCGGCTTCTCCACGGCCGAGCAGGTCACCGACATCTCGGGGCGCGGCGTGGGCATGGACGTGGTCAAGCGCAACATCCAGGAGATGGGCGGCCACGTCGAGATTCATTCGCGCGGCGGCCAGGGCACGTCGACGCGCATCGTGCTGCCGCTCACGCTCGCGATCCTCAACGGCATGTCGGTGCGCGTGGGCAGCGAGGCCTACATCCTGCCGCTGAGCTACGTGATCGAGTCGCTGCAGCCGCTGCCCGAGCACCTGCACTCCATCACCGCCGACGGCCACGTGATCCGCGTGCGCGGCGAGTACCTGCCGCTCATCGAACTGCACCGCGTGTTCGACGTGGCCGGCGCGCAGACGCAGCCCACGCAGGGCATCCTGGTGATCGTGCAGGCCGACGACAGCCGCTTCGCGCTGCTGGTCGACGAACTGCTCGGCCAGCACCAGGTGGTGGTGAAGAACCTGGAGACCAACTACCGCAAGGTGCCGGGCATTTCGGCCGCCACCATCGTGGGCGACGGCAGCGTGGCCTTCATCGTCGACGTGGGCGCGATGCCGCGCATCCAGCGCGCACAGGCCGCGAGCGCGGCGGCACTGGCCGGCGCGGCGCGCCGCAGCACCGACGCCCTCGCGTCCTGACACCGATTCATTCGACGGACGGCCGCATGAGGTTCGATTTCTTCCGGCGCCCCGGCGTCGACGGCAACGGCGTGCCCGCTGAAGCAGCTCTCGCCATTCCACCCGCAGTCGGCGCCGACGGCCACGTGGCCTACGCCATGCTGCTCGACGGCAAGCGCCGCGTGGTCGGCTACCGCATGGCCTGGCGCGCGGCCGGGCAGGGCACCGATGCCGGCGCGGCAGCCGGCGTCAAGGCGCTCATGGACACGCTGGGCCTGCACCTGAACCCCGGCGGCCACGGCTGGCTGCTGGGCGAACAGCGGGTGTTCGTCGATGTCACGGTCGATGCGCTGTTCCAGAGCGAGCTGCAGTCGCTGCCGCCGCGCAACGTCGTGCTGTGCATGAAGGCCGACGAACTGATGGACGCCGACATGCGCTCCATCCTGCTGTTCCTGCGCGAGCAGGGCTTCGGCTTCATGCTGTGCGGCGGCGTCGCGCTGCCGGACGACGACGAGCTGCGCGCCATCGTCACGCACCGCGAGGTGGCGCCGGCCCACCTGGCGGACGTGTCGCCCGCAGGCCCGGTGCCCATCGCCGCGCGCGTGGCGAACTGGGCCGAGTTCGAGGCCTGCGCCGCACGCGGCGTGCAGGTGTTCGTCGACGGCGCCGTGCGCCTGCCGCCGGCGCGCGACAGCGCCGACGCGCTGCAACCCGAGTCGCAGCTCATCGTGCACCTGATGCAGATGATCTTGCGCAACGAAGACGTGCGCGCCATCGAGGGCGCGCTCAAGCACGACGCCGCGCTCACCTACCGGCTGCTGCGCTACATCAACTCGCCGTCGGTCGGCTTGGCCGTGGAGATCCACTCGCTGCGCCATGCGGTCGCCATGCTTGGCTACTCTCCGCTGTACCGCTGGCTGTCGCTGCTGCTGGCCACCAGCAACAAGGTCAGCTCGCCCTTCATGATGAAGAAGGCCATCCTGCGCGGGCGCTTTGTCGAGCTGATGGGGCAGGGCATGCTGCCGCCCAGCGAGGCCGACAACCTGTTCGTCGCGGGCATGTTCTCGCTGCTCGACCAGCTGCTGGGCGTGCCGATGGAAGGCGTGCTGCGCAAGGTGCAGCTCACCGAGGCCGTGCAGCAGGCGATTCTTTCGCGCAGCGGCGTCTACGGCCCCTTCGTGGCGCTGGCCGAAAGCTGCGAGACCGACGACGGCCGTGCGGCGCGACTGTCCGAGGCGCTCTTCCTGAGCGCAGCGCAGGTCAATTCGGCGCAGCTGTCGGCACTGGTGTGGGCGCTCGACGCCGGCCCCGCCGTGACCGCGCCGCCTGCCTGACCCCCGGAAATGCAGGGCTTTTGCGCGTCTGATCGGCCGATTGGAAACGGCGGTTGCTGTGACCATTGAAAGTCACGCTTCCAGGCTGGCTGTGACGACCGAGTTCCTTTTTACCGACCACGACTTCTCCAGAATCCGGACCCTCATCCATCGCCGCGCCGGCATCGCCCTGGGCGAGCAGAAGCGGCAGATGGTGTACAGCCGGCTGTCGCGGCGCCTGCGCGAGCTGCAGGTGCCCGCGTTCGCGTCGTACCTGGACGAGCTCGAGGCGCGCCACGACGGCGACGAGTGGCAGCTGTTCATCAACGCGCTCACCACCAACCTGACTTCGTTCTTTCGCGAGGCGCATCACTTTCCCACGCTCGGCGCGCACGTGCGCAAGATGACCGGCCCGATCACCGTCTGGTGCGCCGCCGCCTCGACGGGTGAGGAGCCGTACTCGATCGCGATCACGCTGATGGAAGCGCTGGGCGACCGTGCGGGCTCGGCCCGCGTCATCGCCAGCGACATCGACACGGCCGTGCTGGCCAAGGCCGCCACCGGCGTCTTCACCACCGAGCAGGTACGGCGCCTGTCGCCCGAACGGCTGCGGCGCTTCTTCAACAAGGGCACCGGCACCAACGCCGGCAAGGTGCGCGTGCGCCCCGAGGTCGCCGCGCTGGTGAAGTTCTCGCGCGTCAACCTGCTGGACGGTTCCTGGGCGGTGAAGGAGCCGGTGGACGCGATCTTCTGTCGCAACGTGATGATCTATTTCGACAAGCCGACGCAGAAGAAGGTGCTCGACCGCTTTGCGCCGCTGCTCAAGCCGGGTGGCCTGCTGTTCGCCGGGCATTCCGAGAACGCCTCGCTCGTCAACCCGGCCTTCCGGCCGCTGGGGCAGACGGTGTACGAGCTGTCGCGCACGCCGGGCCTTGCATGAGCCTGGCGAGCCATCACTACTTCGACCGCGATGTCGGGCGCATGGCCGTCAAGCTGCTGCCCTCCGAGTACTACGTGACCACCGACCACACCGTGCTCAGCACCGTGCTCGGCTCGTGCGTGGCCGCCTGCCTGCACGATGCGCAGGCGGGCGTGGCCGGCATGAACCACTTCATGCTGCCCGACGACGGCGAGCCCGGTGCCGGCTCGATGCGCTACGGCGCCTACGCCATGGACGTGCTGGTGCGCGAACTGGTGCGCGCGGGCGCGCGGCGCGAGCGGCTGCAGGCCAAGGTGTTCGGCGGCGGCGCCGTGCTGGCCGGCATGACCACGCTCAACATCGGCGACCGCAACGCCGACTTCGTGCTGCGCTACCTGGAGGCGGAACGCATCGAGGTGGCGGCACAAGACCTGCGCGGACCGCATGCGCGCCGCGTGTGTTTCCTGCCCGAGAGCGGCAAGGCCGTGGTGCGCCGCCTGCGCGCGCAGACCGAGGTGCTGCGCGTGCGCCACGACGAAGGCGAGCTGCTGCGCCGGCTGTCGGTGCCCGGCCTGCCGCACGAGATCGACAGAACCAAAGGAAGCCGGTGAGCCTGACAAGCAAGAAGAAGATCAAGGTGCTCTGCGTCGACGATTCGGCGCTGATCCGCAGCGTGATGAGCGAGATCATCAACAGCCAGCCCGACATGACCGTGGTCGGTACCGCGGCCGACCCGCTGGTGGCGCGCGACCTCATCAAGGTCACCAACCCCGACGTGCTCACGCTCGACGTCGAAATGCCGCGCATGGACGGCCTGGAGTTTCTCGAGAAGCTCATGCGCCTGCGGCCGATGCCGGTGGTCATGGTGTCGTCGCTCACCGAGCGCGGCTCGGAGATCGCGCTGCGCGCGCTGGAGCTGGGCGCCATCGACTTCGTGACCAAGCCGCGCCTGGGCGTGCGCGACGGCCTGCTCAACTACACCGAACTCATCGCCGGCAAGATCCGCACGGCCGCGAGCGCGCGGTTGCTGCCGGCACGGCCCGCGGCCACGGCGGCGCGCCCCGCGCACGAGGCCGCGCCGGAGGCGCTGCTGCGCAGCCCGCTGCTGAGCACCGAGAAGCTGCTCATCATCGGCGCCTCCACCGGCGGCACCGAGGCCATCCGCGAGGTGCTACAGCCGCTGCCGCCCGACGCGCCCGCGGTGCTCATCGCGCAGCACATGCCGGCCGGCTTCACGCGCTCCTTCGCGCAGCGGCTGGACGGCCTGTGCCGCATTCGCGTGAAGGAGGCGGAGCAGGGCGAGCGCGTGCTGCCGGGCCATGCCTACATCGCGCCGGGCGGCTTTCACCTGTCGCTGGCACGCAGCGGCGCCAACTACGTGGCGCACCTGGACCAGGAGCCGCCCGTGAACCGCCACCGGCCGTCGATCGACGTGCTGTTCGATTCGGCCGCGAAGCACGCGGGCAAGAACGCCATCGGAATCATCCTCACCGGCATGGGCAAGGACGGTGCCGAGGGCCTGCTGCGCATGCGGCGCGCGGGCGCGCACACGCTGGCGCAGGACGAGGCCAGCTGCGTCGTCTTCGGCATGCCGCGCGAGGCGGTGGCGCTGGGTGCGGTGGACGAGGTGTCGCCCCTGAACGAAATCAGCCGCCGTGTCATGGCGCACCTGCGCACGTTCGGTGAACGCGCGAACCGGGTTTGACGACTTTGAATAACGACCTGTGGAGTTGGAAACATCGTGATCGATAAGAGCATCAAGATTCTGGTTGTGGATGACTTCCCGACCATGCGGCGCATCGTGCGCAACCTGCTGAAGGAGCTGGAGTTCCTCAACGTCGACGAGGCCGAGGACGGCGTGGCCGGCCTGGAGAAGCTGCGCGGCGGCAACTTCGGCTTCGTGGTGTCCGACTGGAACATGCCGAACATGGACGGCCTGACCATGCTGCAGACCATCCGCGCCGACCCCGAGCTGAAGAAGCTGCCGGTGCTGATGGTCACGGCCGAAGCCAAGAAGGAAAACATCGTCGCAGCTGCGCAGGCCGGCGCCAACGGCTACGTGGTGAAGCCTTTCACCGCGGCGACGCTGGAAGAGAAGATCACGAAGATCTTCGAGAAGCTGGCCAAAGAGGCGGCTTGATGTCTTGGGGTGTGCGTGGTCTGCCTTCGGGGCGCGATCACGCCGACGGGGCACCTTGCTCCGCGAATGTCCCCCGGCCTTCGGCCTCCTCCTTGATTTCGCTGCGCAAGGCACCCCATCAGCGTGATCGTTGTTCGCAGCGGTCGTTGATCGGCTGCGAACGCAGAGCGTGCCCAGGTGCGCAGGGCACTGGGTGCTCCCCGCAGCGAAATCAAGGAAGAGGGGCGCAGCCCCGGGGGACATTCGCGGAGGGGAGTACCCGGTGTCCTGTGCACGCACCCCGAAAGAACAACCGCAGCGCGCAACCCTATCGACAACTGACATGAACGACAACGCCCCGGACCCAGCGAACACCACCGAAGAACTGCTCGGCCGCATCGGCCACCTCACGCGCCAGCTGCGCGAAGGCCTGCGCGAGCTGGGCCTGGACAAGCAGGTGGCCAAGGCCGCGCAGGCCATTCCCGATGCGCGCGACCGCCTCAACTACGTGGCGGCCACCACCGAGCGCGCGGCGCACCGCGCGCTCAACGCCATCGACGTCGCGCAGCCGCTGCAGGAAGCACTGGCGACCGATGCCAAGGCCCTGACGCAGCGCTGGGACCAGTGGTTCGAGAACCCGATCGAACTCGACCACGCGCGCGAGCTCGTGCTCGACACGCGCGGCTACCTGAGCGACGTGCCGCAGCGCGCGAGCGCCATCAACACGCAGCTCATGGAGATCCTGATGGCGCAGGACTTCCAGGACCTCACCGGCCAGGTCATCAAGAAGATGATGGAAGTTGTCAACGACGTCGAGACGCAGCTGCTGCAGGTGCTCATCGACAACTCGCCGCCCGAGAAGCGCCACGAAGCGGCGCAGAGCCTGCAGAACGGACCGCAGGTGAAGGCCGGCAACCCCGATGCCGTGACCGACCAGTCGCAGGTCGACGACCTGCTGGAGAGCCTCGGGTTCTGAGTCGCTCGATTGGCCGAATTGCAGGGCGATACCGGCCCTGATCGGCGGATTGTTCCGAACCACCGGATTCAATAATTTGGGTCTGGGCAAGGCGTACTTCGCCAGTGCTGGTTCGGAGCATGAATGGCTGAGGAAAGCGATCTCGAGAAAACGGAACCCGCCTCCGAGCGGCGCCTGGAGAAGGCGCGCGAGGAAGGCAACGTGGCCCGTTCGCGCGAGCTCACCACCTTCGTCATGCTCGCCACCGCGAGCGCCGGCCTGTGGTTCGCCGCGGAGTCGCTCGGCGCGAGCATGAGCGGCGCGCTGCGCCACGGCCTGCAGTTCGACCGCGCCAGCGCCTTCGACCCCGCGCACATGCTCTCGCAGAGCGGGCGCATGGTGCTGCAGGCGCTCTTCGCCATCGGGCCGCTGTTCGCCATGATGGTCGTCGCCGCCGTGGCCGCACCGCTGATGCTCGGCGGCTGGATGTTCTCCGGCAAGGCCGTCGCACCCAACTTCGGCAAGCTCGATCCCCTGGCCGGCATCGGCCGCATGGTCTCGGCGCAGGCGCTGGCCGAACTCGTGAAGGCGCTCGCCAAGTCGGCGCTGATCGGCGGCGTGGCGTGGTGGGTCATCGTGGACGACATCGAGGCCGTGATGGCGCTCATGTCGCAGCCCGCGCACGAGGCGCTGCCGCATGCGCTCGTGCTGGTGGCCAAGCACTGCGCGCTGATCGCCGCCACGCTCTTCCTCGTCGCGCTCGTCGACGTGCCGTTTCAGCTCTGGAACTACTACCGCAAGCTGCGCATGTCGCGCGAAGACGTGCGCCAGGAGCACAAGGAAAGCGAAGGCGATCCGCACATCAAGGCGCAGATCCGCCGGCAGCAACAGCAGATGGCACGCCGCCGCATGATGGCCGAGGTGCCCAAGGCCGACATCGTGCTCACCAACCCGATGCACTTCGCCGTGGCGCTGCAGTACCTGGACAGCGACATGCGCGCGCCGCGCGTGGTGGCCAAGGGCACCGAGCTGGTGGCCGCGCGCATCCGCGAACTGGCGAAGGAACACAAGGTCGCGATCCTCGAAGCGCCGCCGCTCACGCGCGCGCTCTACCGCCACACGAAGCTGGGCGAAGAGATTCCCGCAGGGCTGTACACCGCCGTGGCCGAGGTGCTGGCGTGGGTGTACCAGCTCAAGCGATGGAACAGCGAAGGCGGTGAAGCGCCGCGCACGCCGACCGACCTGCCGGTGCCGGCCGATCTGCAGTATTCGCCGGCCACTGCATGAACGCGTTGAACGATTTGATGCGCCTGCCGGCGCGGATGTTCTCCGGCTCGCACGTGAAGGGGCTGGCGGGCCCGATCCTCATCATTCTCATCCTGAGCATGATGGTGCTGCCGCTGCCGCCGTTCCTGCTCGACCTGCTGTTCACCTTCAACATCGCGCTGTCGGTGATGGTGCTGCTGGTGAGCATGTACACCATGAAGGCGCTCGATTTCGCAGCCTTCCCTGCCGTGCTGCTGTTCTCGACGCTGCTGCGCCTGTCGCTCAACGTGGCCTCCACGCGCGTGGTGTTGATGCACGGCCACACCGGGCCCGACGCGGCCGGCAAGGTGATCGAGGCCTTCGGCCACTTCCTCGTAGGCGGCAACTTCGCGGTGGGCGTGATGGTGTTCATCATCCTCGTGCTCATCAACTTCATGGTGATCACCAAGGGCGCGGGCCGCATCGCCGAGGTGGGCGCGCGCTTCATGCTCGACGCCATGCCGGGCAAGCAGATGGCGATCGATGCCGACCTCAATGCCGGCCTGATCGGCGAAGAGATCGCCCGCAAGCGCCGCGCCGAAGTGGCACAAGAGGCCGACTTCTACGGCTCGATGGACGGTGCCAGCAAGTTCGTGCGCGGCGACGCGATCGCGGGCCTTCTCATCATGGTCATCAACATCATCGGCGGCCTGGTGGTCGGCATGGTGCAGCACGGGCTCGACTTTTCCACGGCCGGCAAGACCTACACGCTGCTGGCCATCGGCGACGGCCTGGTGGCGCAGATTCCGGCGTTGGTGATCTCGACCGCGGCCGGCGTGATCGTGTCGCGCGTGACCACCGACGAAGACGTGGGCAGCCAGCTGACGGGCCAGCTCTTTTCCAACCCGCAGGTGCTGTTCCTCACGGCCGGCATCGTCGGCCTGCTGGGCATGATCCCGGGCATGCCGAACCTGGCCTTCCTGCTGATCGCGGGTGGGCTGGTGTGGCTCGGGCGGCGGCTGGTGCAGCGCAAGCCGCAGGAGGCGGCGGAGCAGGCCGCAGCCGCTGCCGCCGCGCAAGGTGCGGCGGGCGTGCCGGCCGCGGCCGAGCAGGCCGAAGCCACGTGGGACGACGTGGCGATGGTCGATCCGCTGGGCATGCAGGTCGGCTACCGGCTGATCCCGCTGGTGGACCAGTCGCAGCAGGGCGAGCTGCTGGGCCGCATCAAGAGCATCCGCAAGAAGATCGCGCAGGAGCTGGGCTTCCTGGTGCCGGTGGTCCACATCCGCGACAACCTGGAGATCAAGCCCAACGCCTACGTCATCAGCCTGAAGGACGTGGAGATCGGCCGCGGCGAAGCCTTCCCCAACCAGTGGATGGCGATCAACCCCGGCCAGGTGACGGGCACGCTGACCGGCACGCCCACGCGCGACCCGGCCTTCGGCCTGGAGGCCACCTGGATCGACGGCAGCCTGCGACAACAGGCGCAGGTGTACGGCTACACCGTGGTCGATGCCTGCACCGTGATGGCCACGCACCTGAACCACCTGATCCACACCCACGCGGCCGAGCTGCTGGGCCGCCAGGAAGTGCAGCAGCTGCTCGACCAGATCGCCAAGACCGCCCCCAAGCTCACCGAAGACCTGGTGCCCAAGGTGCTGTCGCTGAGCACGCTGCACAAGGTGCTGCAGAACCTGCTCGACGAAGAGGTGCCGATCCGCGACATGCGCACCATCCTCGACGTGATGGCCGAGCACGCGCCCACGGTGAAAGACCCGACCGAGCTCACCACGCTCACGCGCCTGGCGCTGGGCCGCGCCATCACGCAGCAGCTGTTCCCGGGCGAAGAAGAGATGCAGGTGATCGGCCTCGACGGCTCGCTCGACAGCGTGTTGCAGCAGGCCCTGAACAACAGCAGCGGCATCGAACCGGGCATTGCCGACAACCTGCTCAAGCAGGCGCAGGCCGCCATCGTGCGGCAGGAGCAGATGGGGCTGGCGCCGGTGCTGGTCGTGCAGCACGCACTGCGCGTGCTGCTGTCGCGCTTCCTGCGGCGCAGCCTGCCGCAGCTCAAGGTGCTCTCGCACGCCGAGATTCCTGACGCCCGGACCATCAAGATCACCGCCGCCATTGGAGGACGAGCCGTTTGAATCCACAGACTGACGCGCGCGACGTGCGCACCACCGCACGCAAATTCGTCGCGGCCACCGGCCGCGAGGCCCTGCGCCTGGTGCGCGAATCGCTCGGTGCCGAGGCCATCGTGCTCACGCACCGCGCCACGGCGCAAGGCGTCGAGATCGTCGCGATGGCCGAGGGCGATGTGCAGGAGACCGTAGAGGCGGCCGTTCCTGCTGTCGCACCTGTCGTGACCGCATCCGCCGACCCCACCGTGCTCAGCGAGCTCCATTCGATGCGCGGCATGCTCGAGGAGCAGCTCGCCAGCGTGGTCTGGAGCGACAGCCAGCGCCGCGACCCCGTGCGCGGTCGCCTGCTGCGCACGCTGCTCGGCGCCGGCTTCAGCGCGCGCCTGTCGAAGGCCATGCTCGAGAAGCTGCCCATGGGCCAGAGCTACGCCGACGGCATGGCCTTCGTGCGCTCCGAGCTCGCGCGCGCGGTGCCGGTGCATGAAGACGAAGACGCGCTGTTCGCGCAGGGCGGCGTCTACGCGCTCATGGGCCCGACCGGCGTCGGCAAGACCACCACCACCGCCAAGCTGGCCGCGCGCTGCGTGATGCGCTTCGGCGCAGACAAGCTCGCGCTCGTCACCACCGACAGCTACCGCATCGGCGCGTATGAGCAGCTGCGCATCTACGGCCAGATCCTCAACGTGCCGGTGCATGCCGTGAAGGACGCGGCCGACCTGCAGTTGGTGCTGCACGACCTGCGCGACCGCCACATGGTGCTCATCGACACCGTCGGCATGAGCCAGCGCGACCGCGCCGTGCCCGAGCAGATCGCGATGCTCGGCAGCAGCCAGCGGCCGGTGAAGCGGCTGCTGCTGCTCAACGCCACCAGCCACGGCGACACGCTCAACGAAGTGGTGCACGCCTACCGCCAGGGCCATGCGCTGGCGGGCTGCATCTTCACCAAGGTCGACGAGGCCACGCACCCGGGCGCGCTGATCGACACCGTGATCCGCCACCGCCTGCCGGTGCACTACATCTCGGGCGGCCAGAAGGTGCCCGAGAACCTGGTGCGCGCCGACCGCGTGCAGCTGGTGGACAGCGTGTTCCAGCCGCGCCAGCACAGCCCGTTGTTCGTGCCGGCGGAAGCTGATCTGGCGGACGAGGCCGCGCCTTCGGCGCAGGCGCAGGGCGAGACCGATCGCCTGCGCTTGCGTTACCAGAGCCTGATCCGCGCGATGGCGCATGACGCGCAGGAACTGGCGACGACGGCTGGTGCGCTCGCCGGTGCGCACATCGGCTTCGACGGTGCGCGCACGCTGT
This sequence comes from Variovorax sp. 54, assembly GCF_002754375.1. Classification (NCBI taxonomy): domain Bacteria; kingdom Pseudomonadati; phylum Pseudomonadota; class Betaproteobacteria; order Burkholderiales; family Comamonadaceae; genus Variovorax; species Variovorax sp. 54. The sequence continues at coordinate 1,734,775 of NZ_PEFF01000001.1, read as the reverse complement.
GGCGTCAGGCGGGTGACGAGGCCATCGATGCCAAGGCCGTGCTGCACGACCTGTCGACTTACGCGCGCGGCGAAGTGGCTGCGGGTTGCGACACCCACGTGCTCGCGCTGGCCGGGCAGGTGGGCCTGCGCGCGACGGACAGCGGCGATGCCTACGTGTGCCACGGCAGCCTGCTGCTGTCCGACCGCGACGGCCTGCCGCTGGCGGCGCCGAATCAGTGGCTTTCGACCGCTGCGGCGCGCCAGTCGGCGCAACCGGGATCGCGTCAGGCGCAGTGGCTGGGGCAACAGGATTTCGGCAAGCGTCTCGTGCATGTGCTGGGCAAGCCGCCGGCCGTCGAACAGATGCTGGCGTGGCAGGCCGAAGGCTCGATGTGGCTGGCGCGCGCGCCGGGCAGCACGGCCGTGACCGACGTGCGCACCGGCGCCGCGATCACGCTCGCGCGCCTGGCCTTCGTGTTCGATGACGCGACCGAACGACCCGTGCGCTATCGCGGCAAGGCCGCGCTGCAATGCGAAGCGCAGGTCGAGGTGCTGCCACGTACCGCCATCGATCGCGACACCCTGTCCACGCTGCGCTGCGTGGCCGTGCGCGTGGTCGATGCGCGCAGCCGCAAGCCGCTGTCGCAGACCTGCGTGCTCACCAACCTGGGCGACGAAGTGAGCGCACCGCAGCTCGCGCAATGGCAGGGCTGGGCTGCTGACGCCGAGCCGTGCTTCCGCCTGCTGCGCGACGGCGTGCAGCTCGTGGGCGGCATGGGCGAGCCCGGCGATCCGCACATGATGAAGCGCCTGCTCGTCGCCGGCCAGGTCACGACCACCGTGTGGCGCCTGCTGCAGGCCGGGGGCGAATGGGCCGACCGCACGCGTCTGCTGCTGGGCCAGCTCACGGGCCGCGCCCCGCGTGCCGGCCGCGCCATGACGGGCGGCGCGCTGTACGCGGGCGTGGGCAAGCTGTTCCTGCTGCTCGATGCGCTGGGCACCGAATCGGCAGGGCCCGCGCAAGCGCCGCGCGCGCTGGAACGCCAGGGCTGAAGGTCATGAACGCACGCGTCACGGACCAGGCCGACGGGTTGCGGCGGCTGCTCGGGCAGGCGCCGGTGCGCGTCATCGCTGTCGCGGGCATGGGCCCAGGCGCGGGCGCGACCACAGTGGCGATGAGTCTGGGCGCCGCGTTGGCGCAGCAGGGTAAGGACGTGCTGTTGCTCGATGAGCATCACCCGAAGGTGCGCTCGGTGTGCGATGTGTGGGCGCTCGATCCACGCGGAACGCTGGCCGACGTGACGGGGCGGCGGTTGCGCATCGACCAGGCTGCGGCCAGCGCGGTGTGTGGTGTGCAGGTGTTGCCCGCATCACCCGGAGTGATCACCGACCCGCGCACGCTGTGGCCGCGCGGCATCGTGCTGGTCGATGCGGCCTTCGACGACGAAGGCCACCTGTCGCCGCTGGCGGAAGGCGCCGACGAACTGCTGCTGGTGCTGCAACCGCATCCGGCAGCCATCACCTCGGCCTACGCGGGCATCAAGCGCTTGCACCGAGCGCATGCGCTGAAGCAGCTGCGCTTCCTGCTCAACGGCGTGGCCGATGTGGCGACCGCGCAGCAGGTCATGCACAACCTCGCGCAGGCGGCCAGCCGCTACCTCGCGCTGTCGCTGCTGCCCGTGGGTTGGGTGCGCACCGACCCTTGGCTGGCCGACGCGGCGCGGCTGCGCCAGACCGTGGTCGAGGCTTTCCCTGCCAGCGCCGCAGCGGTCGATTTCCGCGCCATCGCCGACGACATGGGCCGTTGGCCGTGGCGCACGCCCGCGCGGCCGGCCGTGTTCCCACAGGCGCTCGCCGCCTGAGACACGACGACGAGGACGGACGGCCGTGTACACCGCGCAGGGCACCATCGAGAAATCGCATCTGCTGGAACAGCACCAGCCGCTGGTGCGCCGCATCGCGCTGCAGATGATGGCGCGGCTGCCGGCCAGCGTGGAGCTGGACGACCTGATCCAGGCCGGCATGCTCGGCCTGCTCGATGCGTCGAGCCGCTACCAGGACCACCGCGGCGCGCAGTTCGAGACCTTCGTCAGCCAGCGCATCCGCGGCGCCATGCTCGACGAGCTGCGCGCCAGCGACTGGGGTTCGCGCGGGCTGCGCCAGTCGGCGCGCGGCATCGAGAAAGCGATCCAGGCGCTGGGCCACCGGCTGGGCCGCGCGCCCACCGAAGGCGAGATCGCGAAGGAGCTGAAGGTCGACCTGGACACCTACCAGTCGATGCTGCAGGACATCCAGGGAAGCCAGCTGCTGTACGTGGAAGACTTCGCCAAGGGCGACCCCGACAATCCCTTTCTCGACCTGCACGCGCAAGATGCGCGCAAGGGCCGCGGCCAGTTCGACGACCCGCTGGCGCGTCTGCTGGAGAGCGGCTTCCGCCACCAGTTGGTCGACGCGATTGGCGAGCTGCCTGAGCGCGACCAGCTGCTGCTCAAGCTCTACTACGAGGAAGAGCTGAACCTGCGCGAGATCGGCGCGGTGCTCGAGGTGAGCCAGTCGCGCGTGTGCCAGCTGCACGGGCAGGCGGTGAGCCGGCTGCGTGCGAAGCTCAAAGACGCGCTGTAGAAAAACTCAACTGGCGTAGCGCGCGTCGAGCGCATCCAGCTCGGGCTTGCGCACCAGTCGCTGCCGCTCGGCGAAGGGCGCGACCAGCGACGGGTCTTCGTCCATGCGCCGTGTGTCGCGCAGCACCGTGAGCGCCTTCTGCATGCCGGCTAGCGCGCCCTGCAGCGCGGCATTGGCATACAGCACGATGCCGTAGCCCAGACCACCGAGTTCCTCGGCACCGAAGATCGGTGTCTTGCCGCCGATCACCATGTTCATGAGTTGCGGCTTCGCAAGCCGCTGCGGCAGCGCGCGAATTTCGTCAGCCGTGGTGACGGCTTCGACGAAGAGGATGTCGGCGCCGGCCTCGCTGAACTTCTGCGCGCGCTCGATCGCGGCCTCGAAACCCAGCGTCGCCGCCGCGTCGGTGCGCGCCATGATGAGCAGGTCGGGGTCGGTGCGGGCATCGACAGCGGCCTTGATCTTGTTCACGGCTTCCTCGGTGGAGATCACGTCCTTGCCCGCGAAATGGCCGCAGCGCTTGGGCGCGACCTGGTCCTCGAACTGGATGCAGTCGGCGCCCGCGCGCTCCAGCACGCGCACCGTGTGGCGCACGTTCAGCGCATTGCCGAAGCCGGTGTCGGCATCGACGATCAGCGGCAGGTTCACGGCGTCGCGGATGCGCGCCGTGTGGTCGGCGATCTCGTGCAGGCCCATGAAGCCCTGGTCGGGCAGGCCGAACCACATGTTGGTGACGCCCGCGCCGGTGACGTAGATGGCCTCGAAGCCCAGGTCTTCGATGACGCGCGCCGACAGCGCGTTGAAAGCGCCCGGCACCAGCACGCCGCGGCGGGCCTCGGCCAGGGAACGGAGGGTCTTGCGAGTCGACATCGGAATTTCCTGTGAATGGATCTGAAAGCTCAAAGGGCATCTCCGGGTACACGGACCCAGCCTTCCATCAACACGCGGGCGCTGCGGCTCATGACGGCCTTGGTGACCTGCCATTCGCCATCGACCTGATTGGCCTGCGCACCCACGCGCAAGGTGCCCGAGGGGTGGCCGAAGCGCACGGCCTCGCGTGCGCCGCCGCCGGCCGCGAGGTTCACCAGCGTGCCGGGAATGGCGGCGGCGGTGCCGATGGCCACGGCCGCCGTGCCCATCATGGCGTGGTGCAGCTTGCCCATCGACAGCGCGCGCACGAGCAGGTCGATGTCGCCGGCCGCGACGGCCTTGCCGCTCGAGGCCGTGTAGCCCGCCGGCTTGGCCACGAAGGCGACCTTGGGTGTGTGCTGGCGGCTGGCCGCTTCGTCGAGCGTGCGGATCAGCCCCATGCGCAGCGCACCGTGCGCGCGGATGGCCTCGAAGCGGGCGAGCGCGGCGGCGTCGCCGTTGATCGCGTCCTGCAGCTCGGTGCCGGTGTAGCCGATGGCGTCGGCGTTCACGAAGACGGTGGGGATGCCGGCGTTGATCATCGTGGCCTGCAGCGTGCCGAGGCCGGGCACCTCGAGGTCGTCGACGAGGTTGCCGGTCGGGAACATCGCGCCGCCCGCGCCGTCTTCTTCGGCGGCGGGGTCCATGAATTCGAGCTGCACCTCGGCCGCGGGGAAGGTCACGCCGTCGAGTTCGAAGTCGCCGGTTTCCTGCACCGCACCGCCGGTCATCGGCACGTGCGCGACGATGGTCTTGCCGATGTTGGCCTGCCAGATGCGCACGACGGCCACGCCGTCGCGCGGTACGCGGTCGGCATCGATGAGGCCGTTGCTGATCGCGAACGGCCCGACAGCGGCCGACAGGTTGCCGCAGTTGCCGCTCCAGTCGACAAAGGGCCGGTCGATCGACACCTGGCCGAACAGATAGTCCACGTCGTGGTCGGGCCGCTCGCTCTTCGACAGGATGACGGTCTTGCTCGTGCTCGACGTCGCGGCGCCCATGCCGTCGATCTGCTTGCCGTAGGGGTCGGGGCTGCCGATCACGCGCAGCAGCAGCGCGTCGCGTGCCTTGCCCGGCACCTGCGCGGCCTCGGGCAGGTCCTGCAGGCGGAAGAACACGCCTTTGCTGGTGCCGCCGCGCATGTAGGTGGCGGCAATCTTGATCTGCGGAATGTGCGGCATCGTCAGTCGGCTTTCGTGGCGGCGAGGAAGTCTTGTGCGAAGCGCTGCAGCACCCCGCCGGCTTCGTAGATGGACACCTCTTCGGCGGTGTCGAGGCGGCAGGTCATGGGCACGTCGAGCCGTTCACCGCTCTGGCGGTGCACGACCAGCGTGAGGTCGGCGCGCGGGGTGCGCTCGCCGGTCACATCGTAAGTCTCGGTGCCGTCCAGGCCCAGCGTGAGGCGGTTCGTGCCCGGCTTGAACTCGAGCGGCAGCACGCCCATGCCGATCAGGTTGGTGCGGTGGATGCGCTCGAAGCCCTCGGCCGCAATCGCTTCGACGCCGGCCAGCCGCACGCCCTTGGCGGCCCAGTCGCGCGACGAGCCCTGGCCGTAGTCGGCACCGGCCACGATGATCAGCGGCTGCTTGCGCAGCATGTAGGTCTCGATGGCTTCCCACATGCGCATCACCTCGCCCTCGGGCTCCACGCGCGCCAGCGAACCGGCGCGCACCGTGCCGTCGGCCTTGCGCACCATCTCGTTCTTCAGCGTCGGGTTGGCGAAGGTGGCGCGCTGCGCCGTGAGGTGGTCGCCGCGGTGGGTGGCGTAGGAGTTGAAGTCTTCCTCGGGCAGGCCCATGCGGTGCAGGTACTGGCCGGCCGCGCTGTCGAGCAGGATCGCGTTCGACGGCGACAGGTGGTCGGTCGTGATGTTGTCCGGCAGGATCGCCAGCGGTCGCATGCCCTTGAGCGTGCGTTCGCCGGCCAGCGCGCCTTCCCAATACGGCGGGCGGCGGATGTAGGTGGAGGCGGGGCGCCAGTCGTACAGCGGCGCCACCTTCTCGCCCGTGTCGGGCTGGATCGCGAACATCGGCTCGTACACCTGACGAAAGTGCGCGGGCTTCACGCTGGCCTTGACGATGGCGTCGATCTCTTCGTCGGTCGGCCAGAGGTCTTTGAGGCGAATCTCCTTGCCGTCGACGACGGTGAGCACGTCTTTCTCGATGTCGAAGCGCACGGTGCCTGCGATGGCGTAGGCCACCACCAGTGGCGGCGAGGCCAGGAAGGCCTGCTTCGCGTACGGATGGATGCGGCCGTCGAAGTTGCGGTTGCCCGAGAGCACGGCGGTGGCGTACAGGTCGCGTTCCACGATCTCCTGCTGGATGGCCGGATCGAGCGCGCCCGACATGCCGTTGCACGAGGTGCAGGCATAGGCCACCACGCCGAAGCCCAGCTGTTCGAGTTCGCGCATCAGGCCCGCATCTTCCAGATACAGCGTCACCGCTTTCGAGCCCGGCGCCAGCGAGGTCTTGACCCAGGGCTTGCGCGTCAGGCCCACGCGGTTGGCATTGCGCGCGAGCAGGCCCGCGGCGATCACGTTGCGTGGGTTGCTGGTGTTGGTGCAGCTGGTGATGGCCGCGATGATCACCGCGCCGTCAGGCATCTGGCCGGGCACGTCGTCCCACGGGGCGGCGATGCCGCGCGCGGTGAGGTCGGCCGTGGCCACGCGCGCATGCGGGTTCGAAGGGCCGGCCATGTTGCGCACGACCGTCGACAGGTCGAAGTGCAGCACGCGCTCGTATTCAACGTCGCCCAGCGTGTCGGCCCACAGGCCCGCCTGTTTCGCATAGATCTCGACGAGGCGCACCTGCTCGTCGGCGCGGCCCGTGAGGCGCAGGTAGTCGAGCGTCTGCGTGTCGATGGCGAACATCGCGGCGGTGGCACCGTACTCGGGCGCCATGTTGGAGATGGTCGCGCGGTCGCCCAGCGTGAGGCTGGCCGCGCCTTCACCGTGGAACTCGAGGTACGCGCCCACGACCTTCGCCGCGCGGAGGAACTCGGTCAGCGCGAGCACGACGTCGGTGGCCGTGATGCCCGGCTGCGGCCGGCCCGCGAGGCGCACGCCGACGATGTCGGGCAGCCGCATCCACGAGGCGCGCCCGAGCATCACGTTCTCGGCCTCGAGCCCGCCCACGCCGATGGCGACCACGCCCAGCGCATCGACGTGCGGCGTGTGGCTGTCGGTACCGACCAGCGTGTCGGGGTAGGCCACGCCGTCCTGCGCATGCACGACGGGCGACATCCGCTCCAGGTTGATCTGATGCATGATCCCGTTCCCCGGCGGGATCACCTCCATGTTGCGGAAGGCCCGCTTCGTCCATTCGATGAAGTGAAAGCGGTCTTCGTTGCGCCGGTCCTCGATGGCGCGGTTCTTCGCGAAGGCATCGGGGTCGAAGCCGCCGCACTCCACCGCCAGCGAATGGTCGACGATGAGCTGCACCGGCACCACGGGGTTCACCTGCGAGGGGTCGCCGCCCTGTTCGGCGATGGCGTCGCGCAGGCCGGCCAGGTCGACCAGCGCGGTCTGGCCGAGGATGTCGTGGCAGACCACGCGCGCAGGGAACCACGGAAAGTCATGTTCGCGCCGGCGCAGGGCGAGCTGCGTGAGGCTCTGCACGAGGATCGCCGGGTCGCAGCGGCGCACGAGGTTCTCGGCATGCACGCGCGCGGTGTAGGGCATCGTGGCCCAGGCGCCGGCGCGGATGGCTTCGATGGCTTCGCGTGCATCGAAGTAATCCAGCGCGGTGCCGGGAAGGTTCTTGCGGTAGTCGGTGTTCATGGGGCGCTTGTCGCTCGGCACCCGCACGCAGGCACGGGTGCTTTTTCTTCTTCGGGTGTTTTTACTTCCGATCCTGGATCGGCGCGAACTTCAGGTCTTCGGGGCCTGTGTAGTTGGCGCTCGGCCGGATGATCTTGTTGTCGATGCGCTGCTCGATGATGTGCGCCGCCCAGCCTGATGTGCGCGCAATGACGAACAGCGGCGTGAACATGGCCGTGGGCACGCCCATCATGTGATAGCTCACGGCGCTGAACCAGTCGAGGTTGGGGAACATCTGCTTCACGTCCCACATCACGGTTTCAAGCCGCTCGGCGATGTCGAACATCTTGGTCGAACCGGCCTCCTGCGACAGCGTGCGCGCCACGCCCTTGATGACCACGTTGCGCGGGTCGCTCACGGTGTAGACGGGGTGACCGAAGCCGATCACGACCTCCTTGGCTGCGACGCGGCGGCGGATGTCGGCCTCGGCTTCGTCGGGCGTGTCGTAGCGCTTCTGGATCTCGAAGGCCACCTCGTTGGCGCCGCCGTGCTTCGGGCCGCGCAGCGCACCGATGGCGCCGGTGATGGCCGAGTACACATCGGAGCCCGTGCCCGCGACCACGCGCGCCGTGAAGGTCGAGGCGTTGAACTCGTGCTCGGCATAGAGGTTGAGCGAGGTGTGCATCGCACGCTCCCATTGCGGGCTGGGCTTGCGGCCGTGCAGCAGGTGCAGGAAGTGCGCGCCGATGGAGTCGTCGTCGGTCTCGACCTCGATGCGCCGGCCCTGCGTGGACCAGTGGTACCAGTACAGCAGCATCGAGCCGAGCGAGGCCATGAGGCGGTCGGCGATGTCGCGCGCGCCGGGCAGGTTGTGGTCTTCCTTCTCGGGCAGCAGGCAACCCAGCGACGAGACGCCGGTGCGCATCACGTCCATCGGGTGCGCGCTGGCGGGCAGTTGCTCCAGCGCCTCCTTCAGGCTCGCGGGCAGGCCGCGCATGGCCTTGAGCTTGGCCTTGTAGGCGCGCAGCTCGGCGGACGTGGGCAGCTTGCCGTGCACCAGCAGGTGCGCGATTTCCTCGAACTCGCAGACCTCGGCGATGTCCAGGATGTCGTAGCCGCGGTAGTGCAGGTCGTTGCCCGTGCGGCCTACGGTGCACAGCGCCGTGTTGCCGGCGGTCACGCCCGACAGGGCGACGGATTTCTTGGGCTTGAAGCCGGTGGGGGTGGCGATGTCGTTCATGCGGGTTCCTTGTCTGTAGGCACGGGGTGCAGGTAGGCGTTGCGCAGGCGCGCCGGACGGCCACGGCCGTCGACGGCCACCATCTCGAACAGGCCTTTCAAAGAAGGGCGGGGCTCGCCGTCGGGCGCTTCGGCCGCGCCCGTGACGCAGACCGTGAGCGAGCTGCGCCCGGCGCGCGTCACCCAGGCCCGCAGGCGCAGCACGTGGCCGACCGGCACGGGTGCGAGGAACTGCGCGTCGCCCAGGCTGGCCATGACCACGTCGGACTTGGCGAAGGCGCGCGCGGCGAGGAATGCGGCCTTCGACATCAGCAGCAGGGCGTTGCCGCCGAACAGCGTGCCGTAGTGGTTGGCGTGCGCGGGGAACACGATGTCGGTCAGCTCGATGGCGGCAGATCGGTGGGTCATGTTTCGCAATTTACGCAATCGAACGCCCATAATGAAGGACTGAATTGGCGAATCATTGCGAATGAAAATAGTTGATTTTGCAAATATTGCGAAGACTGCAAAGACCCACGAGGTGACCCGATGAGCAAGACCTTCATGGGCGTGCGCCTGCGCACGCTGCGCGCCGAACGCGGCCTCACGCAGGTGGCGCTGGCGCAGATGCTCGGCCTGTCGCCGAGCTACCTGAACCAGATCGAACAGAACCAGCGCCCGCTCACCGTGGCGGTGCTGCTGCGCATCAGCAAGACGCTCGGCGTCGATGTGCAGCAGTTTTCCGACGACGAAGAGGCGCGGCTCGTGGCCAGCATGCGCGAGGCGCTGGCGGACAACCCCGGCGGCGAGGCCGTGGCGCTGCCCGAACTGCGCGAGGTGGCGTCGCAGATGCCCGCCGTGGCGCGCGCGCTGCTCGCCTTGCACCGCCGCCACCAGGAGGCGCAGGAGCGGCTGGAGCGCATGGCCGCCGAACTCGGCGACGGGCGCGGCGACATCTCGCGCAGCCGGCCGATGCCTTTCGAGGTGGTGCGCGATTTCTTCTTTGCCCACCAGAACCATTTCGACCCACTCGACACCGCCGCCGAATCGCTCGCGGCCGAAGCCCGCGCGCACGGCGGACCGCTCGCGGCCGAAGCCCGCGCGCACGGCGGACCGCTCGCCGAATGGCTCCAGCAGCGGCTGCTTCGGGTGCACGGCGTGCGCGTGGTGCCGGACAACGAAGCCGCAGGCGCGCTCGACAGCCAGCGCCGCTACGACCCGGCCAGCCGCGTGCTGCGCCTGTCGGCCGGCCTGGAACCGGGCCAGCAGGCCTTCCAGCTGGCCACGCAGCTCGCGCTGCTCGAGCAGGCGGCGCTCATCGAATCGCTGGTGGCGCAGGCCGACTTCGGCGATGCGCCGGCCCACGCGCTCGCGCGCATCGGCCTGGCCAACTACTTCGCGGCGGCCGTGCTGTTGCCCTATGGCCCGTTCCTGCAGGCGGCCGAGGCGCTGCGCTACGACATCGATCTGCTCGCGCGCCAGTTCGGTGTCGGCTTCGAAACGGTCTGCCACCGCCTGAGCAGCATGCAGCGCCCGGGCGCGTCGGGCGTGCCCTTCTTCTTCATCCGCGTGGACCGGGCCGGCAATATCTCCAAGCGGCAGTCGGCCACGCACTTCCACTTCTCGAAGACCGGCGGCACCTGCCCGCTGTGGAACGTGTACGAGGCCTTTGCGCAGCCCGGGCGCGTGCTGCCGCAGCTGGCGCGCATGCCCGACGGCCGCGCCTATCTGTGGATCGCGCGCACCGTGTCGCACGGCCAGCGCGGCTTCGGTTCACCAAGCAAGACCTTCTCGATCGGCCTGGGCTGCGACATCCGCCACGCGCCGCGCCTGGTCTACGCCAAGGGCCTCGACCTGAAGGACCCCGACGTGCCCACGCCCATCGGCATGGGCTGCAAGGTCTGCGAGCGCGTGGCCTGCCCGCAGCGGGCGTTCCCGTTCATCGGTCGGGCGCTGGATGTGAACGAGAACGAAAGCAGGTTCACGCCGTATGCGGTGGCGGGGGCGTAGGTAGAACCAAGGTACGGGCTGCTGCACCGATTCCAAGCAAAGAGGGAAGGATCTCCAGATGTTGAAACCGCATCACAACCGCTCGTTGGCAAGCGTCTGCAAGGCCATCGCATCCCTTGGCGTTCTCTTGTGCCTTGCTGGATGCCCTCCGGTCCTGATCCCCTCTGTCTCGCGCGATGTCGAGACCGAACGGATGGTCGAGATGAAATTGATGAATCTCGATGCCAATGAGGAGTTGCATCTCTTGAAAAAATGCCAGCTGTCCAGCAAGGCAACGGTCGAAGGCTGCAGCGGCCCCCGCGACGTTTCTTTTCTGGTTCGCCCTGTGGGCTGGTCCGCCAAGAAAGTTGCCCTGCAAGACCCTTCGAAGATTGCCAAACTCACAGAGGGCCGTTTCGGGTTCTCGTTGCGATCGCATTTGTCCGGGGTCAATGGTTTTGGCCGGCCGGCCTTCGCGAAGCAAAACGCGCCGGACACCTTCGTCGGTTACTTCGTCGATGCCTACGGTTGGACCTCCCTGGTCTGGCTTGGCAAGGACGCCTTGTTTCCTGACGAATCGGATTCGAAGCCATCGTTTCCGGAGCGACAGTTCCTGCATGTGACCCTGCCGAAGAAGAACGCAAACGCATCGCCTGCGTTGGTCCTTCAAGAGGGTGGCCAAGTCTGGCTCTTCGTGGATGCCGGGGATCAATGCCTGTCCGAGCAGTGCTTCGCAGTCGACGAGGTGCTGCAAGCGCGTGTCGACCCAGTGCCCGAGCGATTCAGGAATCGCCGGTTCGAGCTCTACTTCGCTCGCGACCTGAGGTACGAAGCGAAGGAAGTCACCACGAAGAACTTCGACGCGGTCGTCAAGGCGAGAACGGGGACAGCAAGTGAAAGATCGCTTCTGATCGGGCAGATTCCAAAACCGAAGGGAGACTTTGCATTCGATGACCGGGTGATCCCGGCATCGCGCTTCTCTGACGCATCGCCATCGGTCGCTTGCGAATGGGTGTCCTACGCAGCGGGGACGGTGGTGATGCTCACGGCGGAGAACCGCGTGAAGAGCACGATGAAGCTCTCGGGATGCACCGTGCTCGAACCGTCCGTCCCATGGACCCTCGAGGCACGCTAGGGAGCGCGCCAGGAGGGGGTCATTCCGACAGGGTCAGAGCGAGGCGGGAGGCGGCGGGGCGCTCGCCTCGCTCCACCCACCCCCCAACGCCTTGTAGATCGCCAACCGGTTCGTCTGCTCCGTGAGCTGCAGACCGATGAGCGTCTGCTGCGCCGCATAGTCGCTGCGTTGCGCGTCCAGCACGTCGAGGTAGTTGGCGGCGCCGCTCTTGAAGAGCGACTGCGAGAGCTCGAAGCTGCGCGAGGTCGCGCCCCGCAGCGAGCGCTGTGCGTCGAGGCGCTCGGCGAGCGTGCGGCGCTCGGCCAGCGCGTCGGCCACTTCGCGGAAGGCGGTCTGCACGGCCTTCTCGTAGGTCGCGATCTGGATCTTCTGCTGCGCCTGCGCGACCCGCAGGTTGGCGCGGTTGGCGCCGCCGTCGAAGATCGGCACGCTGATCGACGGTGCGAAGCTCCAGGCCTTGCTGCCGCTGGTGAACAGGCCCGACAGCGTGCTGCTCGCGGTGCCGGCCGAGGCGGTGAGCGCGATGCGCGGGAAAAAAGCCGCGCGCGCTGCGCCGATGTCGGCGTTGCTCGCGCGCAGCGCGTGCTCGGCGGCGCGCACGTCGGGCCGCTGCTGCAGCACGTTCGACGACAGGCCGGCCGGCGGCACGAGCAGTTGCGCGACGTCGGCGGTCGTCGCGGCGGTCGGCAGCAGCTCGGGCGGCGGCGTGGCGCCGACCAGCAGCGCGAGCGCGTTGCGGTCTTGCTCGACCTGGCTGTCGAAGGCCGCGGCGTCGGCGCGCGCGGCATCGACGGTGCTTTGCGACTGCGCCAGCGCCAGGCCCGACTGCGCACCGAGCGCATGGCTGCGCTGCACCAGCTCGAACGATTTGCGCTGGCTCTCGAGCGTGCTGCGCGCGAGTTGCAGGCGCTGCTCGTCGGCGGCCAGCTGCAGCCACGCCGTGGCGACCGAGGCCACGAGGCTGATCTGCGTGCTGCGCTGCGTTTCCTCGGTCTGGAAGTAGCTCTGCAGCGCCGAGTCGCCGAGGTTGCGCACGCGCCCGAACAGGTCGAGCTCGTAGGCCGTCATGCCGAGGTTGGCGCTGTACTGCGAGGCGATGCGCGATTCGCCGCTGGTCGACAGGCTGCCCGGCGTGCGCGAGCGCGTGCCGGCCGCGCCGGCGTTGACGGTGGGGAACAGGTCGGCCCGCGCAATGCCGTACTGGGCGCGCGCACGCTCGATGTTGAGCGCCGCCACGCGCAGGTCGCGGTTGTTGGCGAGCGCGAGTTCGATCACGCCTTGCAGCTGCTTGTCGACGAAGAAGTCGCGCCAGCCGATGTCCAGCGGCGTGGCGGTGGTGATGCCGGCCGAGGGCAGGGCCGACGGCACTGGCGAGGCGGGCGTTTCATATGCGGGCGCGAGGTTGACGCAGCCCGCGAGCACGGCCGAGGCCAGGGCGGCGCAGGCCAGGGCGCGCAGGGGAAGGCGGGGCAGGGTGGTGCGATTCATCAGTGCGCTCCCTGTTCCGTGGGCAACACATCCGGCGCTTCGACCGGCTTGCGCCGGCCTTCCAGCCAGCCGCGAATCAATGCGAAGAAAAGCGGCACAAAGAAGATGCCCAGCGCCGTGCCGACCACCATGCCGCCCAGCACTGCGGTGCCGATCGACTGGCGGCCACCCGCGCCTGCACCCGTGCCAATGGCCAGCGGCAGCACGCCGAAGCCGAAGGCCAGCGAGGTCATGAGGATGGGGCGCAGCCGCAGCCGCACGGCTTCCAATGTCGCCTCGATCACGCCCTTGCCCTGCTCCTGCAGCTGCTTGGCGAACTCGACGATCAGGATCGCGTTCTTCGACGACAGCCCCACCGTGGTCAGCAGGCCGACCTGGAAGTACACGTCGTTGCTCAACCCGCGCAGGCTGGTGAACAGCAGCGCACCGACGATGCCCAGCGGCACCACCAGGATCACCGAGAACGGCACCGACCAGCTCTCGTACAGCGCGGCGAGGCACAGGAAGACGAACAGGATCGAAATGGCATAGAGCAGCGGCGCCTGCGCGCCCGACAGGCGCTCCTGGAACGAGGCGCCGGTCCATTCGTAGCCGATGCCGGCGGGCATCTGCTTCATCACTTCATCGACGGCGGCCATGGCGACGCCCGAGCTCACGCCAGGTGCGGCATCGCCGACGAACTCGTAGCTGGGGCTGCCGTTGTAGCGCTGCAGCTGCGGAGAGCCGTAGGTCCAGCGCGAGCTCGAGAACGCCGGGAACGGCACCATCTGGCCCAGGCTGTTGCGCACGCTCCAGCGGTCGATGTCGGTGGGCAGCATGCGAAAGGCCGTGTCGCCCTGCATGTACACGCGCTTGACGCGGCCGTTGTCCAGGAAGTCGTTGATGTAGGTGCCGCCCATGGCGCTCGACAAGGTGCTGTCGATGTCGCTCGTGGCCAGGCTGGACGCACCGGCGCGCGCGTCGTCGATGTCCACCGCGAACTGCGGCGTGTCGTCCAGGTTGTTGCTGCGCACGTTCGCCACCTCGGGCCGCTTGGAGAGCAGGTCGATGAGCTGGTCGCGTGCCTTCACGAGCGCGTCGTGGCTCAGCCCGTTGATGTCCTTCAGGTGGAAGTTGAAGCCCGCGTTGGCGCCGAGCCCGCGGACCGCCGGCGGCAGCAGCACGAAGATGCGCGCGTCGCGAATGGTCGAGAGCTCCTTGTTGGCGCGCCGCGCGAGTTCGGCGGCCGACTGGCCGGCGCCTTCGCGCTCGGCCCAGTCTTTCAGCTTCACGAAGGCGCGCGCCGAACTCTGGTCGCCGTTCTGACCGGTGATGACGTTCACGCTCACCACCTCGGGCTGCTTGGTGAAGTAGTCCTGCATCTGCGTGACCACCGGCTGCAGCCGCGCATCGGACGCGCCCGGCGGCAGCGTCACCTGTACCTGCAGGAAGGCTTGGTCTTCATCGGGAAGGAACGAGGTGGGCAGCCGCATGAACAGCAGCGCCATCACGGCCGCGATCAGCAGGTACACCACGAGGCTGCGCTTGCCGCGCCGCATGATGCCGCCGACCACGCCCTGGTAGCGGTCGGCGCCCTTGTCGAAGTTGCGGTTGAAGCCCGCGAAGAAGCGGTCGACTGCGCCCAGCACGCCCTTGCGGGGTGCCGCGTGGCCGCCCTTGGCCACCGGCTTCAGCAGCGTGGCGCACAGCGCCGGCGTGAGCGTGAGCGCCACGAACACCGACAGCGCCATGGCCGAGACGATGGTGATCGAGAACTGGCGGTAGATCACGCCAGTCGAGCCGCCGAAGAAGGCCATCGGAATGAACACCGCCGACAGCACCAGCGCGATGCCCACCAGCGCAGGCGTGATTTCCGCCATCGACTTGCGCGTGGCCTCCTTGGGCGAGAGCCCTTCCTCGTGCATCACGCGCTCGACGTTTTCCACCACCACGATGGCGTCGTCCACCAACAGGCCGATGGCGAGCACCATGCCGAACATGGTGAGCGTGTTGATCGAGTAGCCGGCCAGCGAGAGCACGCCGAAGGTGCCCAGCAGCACCACGGGCACGGCAATGGCCGGGATCAACGTGGCGCGGAAGTTCTGCAGAAAGACGTACATCACCAGCACGACCAGCAGCATGGCCTCGGCCAGCGCCTTCACCACCTCGTCGATCGACGCGCTCACGAAGGGCGTGGTGTCGTAGCTCACGAAGGTCTGCATCTGGTTCGGAAAGAGCGGCTGCAGCTCGGCCACCTTGGCCTTCACGGCCTCGGCCACCTGCACCGCGTTGGCGCCGTCGGCCAGCACGATGCCCATGCCGGCGCCCGGACGGCCACCGAGCACCGAGCGCACCGTGAGGTTCTCGGCGCCCAGCTCGACGCGGGCCACGTCTTTCAGGCGCACCACGGCGCCGTCGGGCGTGGCGCGCAGCACCACGTTCTCGAACTCTTCGACCGTCTTCAGTTTGCTGCGTGCAGTGATGGTGGCGTTGAGCTGCTGCTGCGCGCCGGCCGGCAGCGCGCCGAGCTGGCCGGCCGAGACCTGCGCGTTCTGCGCGGTGATGGCGCTGCCCACGTCGGAAGGCATGAGCGCGTACTTGCGCAGCTTGTCGGGGTCCAGCCACAGGCGCATGGCGTAGCCGGTGCCCAGGGTCTGTACCTCGCCCACGCCGTCGATGCGGCTGATGACGTCGACCAGGTTGCTGCTGATGTAGTCGCCCACGTCCACCGCCGAGGCACTGCCGTCGCCGGAGAACATCGAGACGATCATGAGGAAGTCGTTGCCGCCCTTGGTGACGGTGACGCCGCGGCTTTGCACCTGCTGCGGCAGGCGCGACATGGCCTGCTGCAGCTTGTTCTGCACCTGCATCTGGGCCACGTCGATGTTGGTGCCCGCGTCGAAGGTGAGCGACAGCCGCGCCTGCCCCGACGAGTTGCTGGTCGACTGCATGTACAGCAGGTTGTCCAGCCCCTTCATCTGCTGTTCGATGACCTGGGTGACGGAGTCTTCGACCGTCTTGGCCGAGGCGCCGGTGTAGGTGGCGCCGATGGACACGCGCGGCGGCGCGATGTCGGGGTACTGCTCGAGCGGCAGCGTGCGGATGGCCATCAGGCCGGCGAGCATGACGACGATGGAAAGCACCCACGCGAAGATGGGGCGGTCGATGAAGAACTGGGCCATGCGTCGGCCTCAGCGAGCGAGGGTGGTGGATGCAGCGTCGGGCGTGGCGCTCGCGACGGCGGCACCCGCCGGCCTGGCGCCCAGGTCGACCGTGCGCACCTTGTCGCCCACCTTCACGCGCTGCGAGCCTTCCATGAGCACGCGGTCGCCCGCGGCCAGGCCGTCGATCACCTGCCAGCGCGTGCCGATGGCGCGGCCGATGCGGATGGGCCGCTTCTCGACCTTGTTGTCGGCGTCGATCAGCAACGTGGAGGCGCTGCCGTCGGGCGCGCGCGTCACGGCCTGCTGCGGCACCAGCAGCGCGGCGTCGTTCACGCCTTCCTGCAGCACGGCGCGCACGTACATGCCAGGCATCAGCAGCTTGTCGGGGTTAGGCACCACGGCGCGCAGCGTGACGCTGCCGGTGCCGGCATCGACCGTCACGCCGCTGAAGGTGAGGCGCCCGGCGTGCGGGTAGGGGCTGCCGTCTTCGAGCAGCAGTTGGATGCGCGCCTCGGCTTCGCTGGCGCGCTGCAGCCGGCCGCTGGCCAGCTCGCGCTTCAGGCGCAGCAGCTCGCTGCTCGACTGCGTGACGTGCACATGGATCGGGTCGAGCTGCTGCACGGTGGTCATGGCAGCCGCCTGGTTGGCGGTGACCAGCGCGCCTGGCGTCACGGCGGACAGCTCGGCCCAGCCGGTGATCGGCGAGGTGATGCGCGTGTAGCCCAGCTGGATGCGCGCGGTCTGCTCGGCAGCGCGCGCCACGCCGAGGTCGGCCTCGGCCTGCTGCTCGGTGGCCTGGGTTTCGTCGAACACCTGGCGGCTGATGGCGTCGATCTTCACCAGCTCGGCATTGCGCTTGGCCACGGTGCGGGCCGTGGCCAGGGCCGACTCGGCCTTGCGCACGCTGGCCTGCGCGCTCGCATGCGCTGCCTGCAGCGAGGCCGGGTCGAGCTGGTAGAGCACCTGGCCGGCCTTGACCTGCGAGCCCTCGGTGAAGAGCCGCTCCTTGAGGATGCCACCGACCTGCGGGCGGATCTCGGCGATGACCGGGGCGGCGGTGCGCCCGGGCAACTCGGTGCTCAGGGCCAGCACCTCGGACTTCAGCGTGACGATGCCGACTTCCTTCTCGGGGGCCGCCTTGGCCGTGCCGGGAGACTCCACGTTGGTGCGCGAGCACCCCACGAGGGCGGCGGCGATGCACAGGGCCGTGAGGAGCGGGGCGGAACGGGAGGCAAAGTGGACGGGCATGGGCAGGCAGAAGTAACGAAAGCCAAAGATGGAGCGGGCACGCGCCGTCGAGTTCAATGCGCGCGGCGCGGGGGCGGCGAACTTTACAGAGCGGAAACCGTGCCATGCCCGGGAAGGGCTGGCGGGTGGCTTCGAGTGTGCTGCCCGACAGTTAAGCGGGTGTGAAGCAGGGCGATTCCCGCGCCCGTCAGGGCTTCTTCTTCGCCTGCGCGACCAGGAAGTCGACCAGCAGCACCAGCGGCCCGACCGCGTTGTCTATGCGGTAGAGGATGCCCAGCGGCGCGATGGGCGCGTTCATGCGCAGCGGCAGCTCGACCACGGCCGAGCGGTCGAGCTGGTCGAGCACGGTGCGCGGCACCGGCACCACCACGTCGGGTTGCGAGAGCAGGGCGCGCACCAGCTGCGGCGTGAGCACCTGGATGGCGTGCGGGCGCGGCACGATCTGCTCGGCGGCCCAGGCGGCCTCCATCACCTGGCGCACCGCGAAGTGCGAGGGCGGCAGCACCCAGCGCGAATCGGCGAGGTCGCGCAGCCGCAGGCGCTTGCGCTGCGCGGCGGGGTGATTGATGCCGGCGATGACCACCACCGAGTCGCTGCGCAGCGGCACGAAGCGGTGGGCGTCGGGCACGCGCGCCGGCTGGCGCAGCAGCACGGCGTCGAAGGCGCCCGCGCGCAGGCCGATCGTGAGCCGTTCGATGTTGCCTTCCTCGATGAACAGGCGCAGCTTGGGGTGTTTGGCATGCAGCACGTTCAATGCGGGCTGCAGCACGCTGGCGATGGCCGCCTCGATGGCGCCTATGCGCAGCGCGCGGGTCTCTTGCGCGGCCAGCGCCGCGAGGCCGTCGCTGGCGACCTGCATCGCGTCGATCACCATGCGCGCATGCAGCGCCAGCAGGCGCCCGGCCTCGGTGATGCGCATGCCGCGCGCGTGGCGCTCGAAGAGTGGCGTGTCGATCAGGCTCTCGACCTCCTGCAGCATTTGCGTGGCCGCCGGCTGGCTGATGTGGATCGCGTCGGCCGCGCGGCGCAGGTGCGAGTGCGCGGCCAGCGCGTCGATCAGCTTCAGGTGGCGCAGGCGCAGGCGCGCGAGCAGCCGCTCGTGCAGCACGGAAGACGGTGTGGGGGTGTCAGAAGTCATCGATAGGCAATCATTATCAGTCGATGCAAAAGCGATTGGACGCCAATCGGTGGGGTTCCTACGCTCACGGGGTCGGGCGGCAGACAAGGGCGCATCGGCTGCCGGCCCGACGGGGCCGTGCGGACGAAGGGCTCCCGCCCGGCGGGTCCTTCCCTTCCTCTTCAGACAACACCTCACCATGCCTCACCGATTCCGTCCGGCCACGCGCCTGTGCCTGCCCATCGTTCTTGCCGTCTCGTCCCTGTGCGCTTCGGCGCAGGAGGCGCCTGCCGCCGCTGCGGCTGCGGCTGCATCGCCCGCACCGGCCGCCGCCGTGCCGCTGTACCCGCTGATCGCCGAGCGTTCCAAAGCCATCGAGCAGAAGGTGATCGACTGGCGCCGCGACATCCACCAGCACCCCGAGCTGGGCAACCAGGAAAAGCGCACCGCCGCATTGGTCGCGGCCCACCTGAAGGCGCTGGGCTACGAGGTGCGCGAAGGCGTGGCCGTGACCGGCGTGGTCGCCACCTTGCGCGGCGCCAAGCCCGGCCCGGTGGTGGCGCTGCGCGCCGACATGGACGCGCTGCCCGTGAAGGAGCAGGTCGATGTGCCCTTCGCCTCCAAGGCCCGCGCGCAGTGGGGCTTTGCGAATGTCGACGTCATGCACGCCTGCGGGCACGACGGCCACGTGGCGATCCTGATGGGCGTGGCCGAGGTGCTGGCGTCGATGAAGGCGCAGCTGCCCGGCACCGTGAAGCTGATCTTCCAGCCGGCCGAAGAAAAACTGCCCAACGCCGAGATCGGCGGCGCGCGTCGCATGCTGGCCGAAGGCGCCTTCGACGCGCCCACGCCCGACGCGGTGTTCGGCCTGCACCTGGTCTCGGCGCTGAACACCGGGCAGATCGGCTACAAGCCCGGTCCCATCACCGCGAGTTCGGACACCTTCAAGGTGAGCGTGAAGGGCCGCCAGACGCACGGCTCGCAACCCTGGAGCGGGGTCGACCCGATCGTGCTCGGCTCACAGATCGTGCTGGGCTTCCAGACCATCGCGAGCCGCCAGGTCAACGTGACCAAGGAGCCGTCGGTGCTCAGCGTGGGCACCTTCAACGCGGGCACGCGCTACAACATCATTCCCGACGCGGTCGAGATGAGCGGCACGCTGCGCACCTACGACGACGAGATGCGCCAGTTCATCATCAAGCGCATGGGCGAGACCGCCTCGCACATCGCGCAAAGCGGCGGCGGCACGGCCGAGGTCCGCTTCGAGGCCGACGGCTATGCCCCCACCGTGAACGACGCCGCCCTGACCGCCAAGATGGTGCCCAGCCTGCAGCGCGTGCCGGGCGCCAAGCCGGTGGTGATTCCGAAGGGCACGGGCGGCGAAGACTTCTCGTTCTTCGCGCAGAAGGCCCCCGGCCTGTTCGTGATGATCGGCGCCACGCCGCCCGGTCGCGATGCGAACAAGGCCGAGCCCAACCACTCGCCGCGCTTCTTCGTCGATGAAGCCAGCCTGCTGATCGGCGTGCGCACGCTGTCGCAGCTGACGGTGGACTACATGGCGGGCGCGCAGCAGCAGCAGCGCTAGCCGGCGCGCTTCAATCGGCCCGAGCCCGTCAGAGCCAGTTGCCGCCTTGCGGCATCTGGATCTGCTCGGCCGGGTCGCCGCCCGTCACGAGCGAGCCGATGAGGATGCTCAGCAGCGAGATGAAGATGCTCGCGAACAGGGCGGTCCAGAAGCCCGACACCTTGAAGCCCTTCACCAGCGCCGCCACCAGCAGGATCATCAGCGCGTTGATGACCAGCAGGAACAGGCCGAAGGTCAGCAGCGTCAGCGGCAGCGTGAGCACGATCAGCAGCGGCTTGACGATGGCGTTGGCCAGGCCGAGCAGCAGCGCCGACACGATCAGTGCCGAGGTGCTCTCGAACTTGAGTCCCTTGAAGAGATGGCTGGCCACCCACAGCGAGATGCCGGTGATGGCCCAGTGGACGAGGAAGGGAGTGAGGTGGTTCAGCATGGCGTGCGGTGTGTGTCGGCAGCCCGCATGGTAAACGGGGCGTCACGGCGGACCGCCCTGCGGGGCGGGCAGATTTTCTGCGGTTACTTCCCGAAACCATGGCCGACAGGCCGTTAAGATCGCGAACTTCTGGCGCCTGCGCAGGCGTCTGTCTCCATCTTTCTCTGGTTTGGCCGCATCAACCACGGTCATGCATCCATGGCGAATGCGTCGATCGCAAGCGTGACACCCGCTCCGGCGTCGGCCGACGAGGCCGAGTCGTGGGTGCGCGGGGAACTCATCCGCAGCCTGATGCGCTCGGCGCGCGGCTCCTACCTCGTCTCGGCGGCGCTCATGCCCGCCATGGTCGGCCTGAGCTGGGGCCATGTGCCCCGCTGGGAGCTGCTGACCTGGCTGGCCGCCGGCCTGATCGCCACCGCCTGCCGGGCCTGGGGCGCACGTGTGTACGCCGTGCGCTACGCCGGGCGCAGCGCGGTCGCACAGCAGCAGTTCACTGACCGCTACGGCTTCGTGTGGAGCACGAGCGCGGTGGTGTGGGGCTGCTCGGTGCTGCTGTTCTTCGAGCGCACGCCGCAGGTCAACCAGTTCATGAGCTGGCTCATCGTGGCCGGTGTGGGCACCTTCCCGCTCAACGGGCTGGCGCTGCACCCACCGCTGCTCAAGCGCTACGTCAACACGCTGTTCATCACCATGCTCGGCGCGGTGCTGGTGCGCCTGGTGGCCGTGACCTTGCAGAGCCCGCAGTTCCAGTACGGCTACCTGATGCCGCTGCTGCCGATGCTGCACTGGTTCCTGCTGCTGCGCGCCGGCCGCAACATCCATGAGACCGCGCGCAACAGCCTGGAGCTGCTGTTCCACAACCACATCCTGATCAAGTCGCTCACGCAGCAGCGGCAGGCGGCGGTGTCGGCCGTGGCCATGAAGAACCGCTTCCTGGCCAGCGCCGCGCACGACATGCGCCAGCCCGTGCTGGCGCTGTCGCTGTACGCCGACTGGCTGCGCAACGAGCCCGAGCTGGTGCTCGAACTCGCCCCGAAGATCGTGCGCGCCACCCACGCGGTGAACGCGCTGTTCGACTCCATGTTCGACCTGGCGCGCATCGACGCGGGCCAGGTGCGGCTGCACATCGAGCGCGTCGACGTGGCCGAGCTGCTGCACGACCTCGAGCTGCAGTACCGCCCCGTGGCCGAGAGCCGGGGCCTGGACTTCCGCGTGCACGTGACCGAGGGCTCGTTCCTCACCGACCCGATCCGCGTGCGCCGCATGATCGGCAACCTGCTCGCCAACGCCATCAAGTACACGACCGAAGGCGGCGTGCTGCTGGCCGCGCGCCAGACCCGCGAGGGCATGCGCGTGGAGGTGTGGGACACCGGCATCGGCATCGCGCCCGAGCACCTGCGTGACGTGTTCCTGGAGTTCTACAAGGTCGCCGACCACGCCGGCACCTCCGACGGCTTCGGCCTCGGCCTGGCCATCGTCGCGCGGCTGTCGCACGTGCTGGGCCACCCCGTCAGCGTGCGCTCGCGCCTGGGCAGCGGCAGCGTGTTCCGCGTGGCGCTGCACGATGCCGACGAGGCGGTGGCGCAGGCGCGGGTGAGTGCGTCGGGCGGTTGAGCGGCGGTTGTTGTTCCGCCCATAAAAAAACCGCGCACGAGGCGCGGTTCCTGATCAAGCCAGCTCTGTTCCGGGCTCAGCCCGAGAGCAGCCCATTCGTGCGGGCATAGTGCAGGGCCTGCGTACGGCTCTTCACGCCCAGACGGCGGAACAGGCGCCACAGGTGCACCTTCACCGTGTGTTCGCTGATCTCCAGGTCGGTCGCGATGTCGCGGTTGCTCATGCCCTTGTCGAGCATGGCGATCAGCTGCGTCTGGCGCTTGGAGAGCTTGCCGCTGTTGGCGGCCGGCATCTCTTCGGTGTCGTCTTCCGACCCGGCCATCAGCAGGCCGCGCAGGGCGGCTGCCAGCTCGTTGGAGCTGGCCGACTTCTCGATGTAGGTATCAGCGCCGGCCTCGATGCAGGCGTCTTCCATGTCGGCGGCCGGGGCCGCCGAGTAGACGGCGATCGGCACGTTGGGATAGACCTGCTTGACCGCGATCACGCCCGAGACGCCATTGGTGTCCGGCAGCTTCAGGTCCAGGCAGAACAGGGTGGGCGCGCCACGCTGCTGGACCGAACTGGCGAGCTTGTCGAGCCGCTCGAGCTCGACGATGTTCTCGGCGGGGCGCAGGCGTCGCAGGACCATCACGATCGCGTCGCGCATCAGGGGGTGGTCGTCGATGACATAAATGCTCATGTTTTCTTCCTTTGTGATCGCACCGTCTTCTCTCTTGTCGCACCCGCCGGCGGATGGCCTGCGGGTTGTAGCCGGATCAATGTCCCTGGGTGGTGGACGTTGCCTCCGCCAGTGCCTCCAGCGCCTCGGTGGCGGCGTGAGCCTGTTGCGCGTCGACCGGTTCGAGCTGCGCGGCCAATGCCGTGAGCGCCGCGCCGCGTTGCGCCTGCAAGTCGGCGATGGTACGGCCCGCTTCCTGCGGTGACGCGAATCCACGGCTTTGCAAAAGGGTTTCGCCGCGCGCATCGAGCAGCTTGAAATAGAACAGGCCGTCGGCCTTCTCTCGGTATTGCTTGAAGCTGGGCTTTGCCACCTTGGCAGCCTTGGTGCCGCCGCCGTCGCGGCCTGCCGCGAGGTTGCGCAGGCCGACCGCATGGCGCAGCGTGGTCATGAAGGGGCGCGACAGCTTGCGCGCCTTCTCGGCACCCCGCAGCAGGATGCGCTCGATCTCGGCCGGGTCGTTCATGAGCGCCTCGTAGCGCGCACGCAGCGGCGCCACTTCGCGGTCGATGCGCTCGAACAGCACCTGCTTGGCGTCGCCCCAGGCGATGCCGTCGGCATAGGCCTTGCGCAGGGCTTCGGTTTCCTCGGCGCTGGCGAAGGCCTGGTAGATCTGGAACAGGGCCGAGCCCTCGGTGTCCTTGGGCTCGCCGGGCGCGCGAGAGTCGGTGACGATGCTCGAGATCTGCTTTTGCAGCTGCGCGCGCGGCGCGAACAGCGGGATCGTGTTGTTGTAGCTCTTGCTCATCTTGCGGCCGTCGAGGCCGGGCAAGGTGGCGACCGCATCGTCGATCTCGGCGTCGGGCAGCGTGAAGTGCTCGCCGTACTGGTGGTTGAAGCGCTGCGCCATGTCGCGCGCCATTTCGATGTGCTGCACCTGGTCGCGGCCCACGGGCACCTTGTGGGCGTTGAACATCAGGATGTCGGCGCCCATCAGCACCGGGTACATGAACAGGCCGGCCGTGACGTCGGCGTCGGGCTCTTCGCCCTTGGCGATGTTCTTGTCGAGCTGGGCCTTGTAGGCATGGGCGCGGTTGAGCACGCCCTTGCCGGTGACGCAGGTCAGGAACCAGGTGAGCTCGGTGATCTCGGCGATGTCCGACTGGCGATAGAACGTGACGCGTTCGGGGTCGAGCCCGCAGGCCAGCCAGCTGGCCGCAATTTCGAGCGTGGAGCGCTGGATGAGCGCGGGCTCCTGCACCTTGATGAGGGCGTGGTAGTCGGCCAGGAAGAAGTAGCTCTCGACGCCGGCCGCGACGCTCTGGCGCACCGAGTGGCGGATCGAGCCGACGTAGTTGCCGAGGTGCGGCGTGCCCGACGGCGTGATGCCGGTCAGGACGCGCAGGGGAGCGGGAGAAGACGAAGCCATGGGACGGAAGGAGAAACTTAGAGCAGCATTGCCTTGAGCGGCGTAATGATCAGGTTGATGACGAAGTAGCCGACGTCCATCAGCGGCTGCAGCCAGTAGGTGCTGACGACGCCCGCAATGACCAGGCCCATCACGATGAAGAAGCCGTAGGGCTCGATGCGCGCCAGGAAATTCTGCGCTGGCCCGTTGGGCAGCAGGCCGGCCAGCACGCGGCCGCCGTCGAGCGGCGGCAGTGGGAACAGGTTGAAGGCCCACATCACGAGGTTGACCAGCACGCCGCCCTGGCACATCTTGATGAAAAAGGTTTCATTGACGCCGGCCGCGACGATCACGATCAGCAGCACGGCCCACAGGATGGCCTGGATGAAATTGGACGCCGGGCCCGCGAGCGCGACCCACACCATGTCGCGCTTGGGGTGGCGCAGGCGGTTGAAGTTGACCGGCACCGGCTTGGCATAGCCGAACAGGAAGGCGCCCGAGGTCGCGAAGTACAGCATCAGCGGCATCAGGATGGTCCCGACGGGGTCGATGTGCTTCAGGGGGTTGAGCGTCACGCGGCCCATCATGGCCGCGGTGTTGTCCCCGAAGTGGCGTGCCACGTAGCCGTGCGCCGCTTCGTGCACGGTGATCGCGAAGATCACCGGCAGTGCGTAAATCAGGACCGTCTGTATCAGATTGGAAATATCCACTGCGCGATTGTGTCAGAGAGGAATGGGGCGGCCGAGCCGTTTGTCAGAGGCCAAGCACCGCGAGTGCGCCGCGGCCCTGGCGCACCACGACCGGGTCGTCGCCCGTGCCCATGGGCGTGAGGTCGACCACGGTGGTCGGCTGCGACGGGCAGGCGCCGGCGTCGATGACGGCGCCGATCTGCTTCTCGAAGCGCTCGCGGATTTCCTGCGCGTCGTTCAGCGCCTCGGTCTCGCCGGGGGCGATGAGGGTGGTGGCCAAGAGCGGCGCGCCGTGCAGCGCCAGCAGCTCCAGCAGCACCTTGTGGTCGGGCACGCGCAGGCCGATGGTCTTGCGCTGCGGATGGCTCACACGGCGCGGCACTTCCTTGGTGGCTTCGAGCAGGAAGGTGTAGGGCCCGGGCGTGGCGGCTTTCAGCAGGCGGTATTGCTTGTTGTCGACGCGCGCGTAGTTGGCCAGCTCGCTCAGGTCGCGGCACAGCAGCGTGAGGTGGTGCTTGTCGTCGACCTGGCGAATGCGGCGCAGCTGGTCGACCGCGTCCTTGTCGTCCAGGTGGCAGGCCAGCGCGTAGCTGGAGTCCGTGGGCACCGCCACGATCTCGCCGCGCGCGAGCAGCGCCACGGCCTGCTTCAAGAGGCGCTGCTGGGGGTTCTCGGGATGGACTTCGAAGTACTGGGCCATGGTGAATTGCTCCTGATCAGGATTCCGCAGGCTCGATCGGCACACGCCGTTCGCGCACGGTGAGCCACGCGCCGGCGGCGCCGCACACGGCGATCATCGCCATGCCGATCAGCGAGAAGCGGTCGGGCACGTGGGAAAAGATGAGCCAGCCGCCCAGCATCGCAAAGGCGATCTGCGCGTACAGGTACGGGGTGAGGGTGGAGGCCGGCGCGCGCTGGTAGGCCAGGATCAGCATGAAGTGTCCCACCGTGCCCATGAAACCCATGAGACACAGCAGCGCCCACCATTCCCACGAGGGCAGGGCGGTCCAGGCGAAGGGCACGGCCACCGAGGCGAGCAGCGTGCCGACCCAGCCCGTGTAGAAGTGCATCGTCAGCGGGTTCTCGGTTTGCGCCAGCTTGCTGGTGAGCACCTGGAACCAGGCGTTGGTCAGCACCAGCCCCAGCGGCAGCAGCATGGCCCAGCTGAAGCTGCCGCCACCCGGGCGCAGGATCACCAGCGTGCCGAGGAAGCCGCCTGCCACCAGCGTCCAGCGCAGCGGCGAGACCTGCTCCTTGAGCGTGGTCGCGGCCAGCAGCGTGATCACCAGCGGCGCGATCAGCACGATCGACGTGAACTCGGCCAGCGGCATGTAGCGCAGGCTCAAGAAGGCGAACAGGCTCGAACCCAGCAGCAGCGCCCCGCGCAGCGCCTGGTAGCGCGGGTGCTGCGTGCGCAGCAGGGCCGTGCCGCGCAGCGGCAGCAGCACCAGCGTGGTGGCGACGGCCTGGAAGGCGTAGCGGAACCACACGCCCATGAGGACCGGCACGGCCAGGGTCGAATACTTGGTGGCGGTGTCGAGCGTGGCGAAGCAGGCCACCGCAAGAATGACCAGCCCGATGCCCGCGAGGATGCGTTCGGATTCGGTGCGGCGGCTGGTTTGTGCTGCGGCGCGTGCCTGGGCCAGCGCGGCGGTGGCCGCGTTGTCGATGCCGGGCCCGGGGCTCTGGCTCACTGCTGGATGCGGTGGCCGAGCAGTTCCCACACCGGCGTGAGGCTGCCGGGCAACGGTGGCAGCTTGCCGAGATCGCAGTGGCTCTCGTCGGGGCTGTGGAAATCGCTGCCGCGCGAAGCGGCGAAATCGAACTCAAGCGCCTTGTCGGCGTACTCGACGAACTCGGCCGGCGTGTGGCTGCCCGTGACGACCTCGATCGCCTGGCCGCCGTGTGCCTTGAATTCGAGGAACAGCGCGTACTCCTCGTTGGCCGTGAACTTGTAGCGGCCCGGGTGCGCGATCACGGCCATGCCCTTGGCGGCGGTGATCCAGTGCACGGCGTCCTTCAGCGAGGCCCAGCGGTGCGGCACGTAGCCCGGCTTGCCTTCGGTGAGGAATTTGCGAAACACCTCGGGCGTGTCGCGGCAGTGGCCCTTCTCGACCAGGAAGCGCGCGAAGTGCGTGCGTGAAATCAGCTCGGGGTTGCCGACGAACTTGAGCGCGCCTTCGTAGGCGCCGAGGATGCCGACCTTGGCCAGCCCCTCGGACATTTCCTGCGCGCGCTTGCCGCGGCCACCGCGCGTGTCGTACAGGCCCTGCGACATGGCCGCGTCGTCGGGGTCGAAGCCCAGGCCGACGATGTGCACGGTTTGGTTCGCGAAGGTCACCGAAATTTCGGTGCCGGTGAGGTAGCGCATGCCGTTCTCGCGCGCGGCCGCGGCGGCGCGGTGCTGGCCGCCGACCTCGTCGTGGTCGGTGAGGGCCCAGAGCTCGACCCCGTTGGCGGCGGCGCGGGCCGCCAGCGCTTCGGGCGTCAATGTGCCGTCGGAGACCACGGAGTGGCAGTGAAGATCGGCATTGAGAATGGAAGACACCCCACCATTCTAGGGGGTCTGGAATATTGACGCGGGCGCATGGATGCTATGAAAGGCGCTACTAAATAAATAGCATTAATGCGCCGCTGCATGCGGCTCAGCGCTTCTTGCGGAACGCCGCCCATGCGGCCACCGCGGTGAAGGTCAGCACGATTGCCACGACGATCCAGAACCCGTGCTTGTGCTCCGCCAGCGGAATGCCGCCCACGTTCATGCCGAACAGGCCGGCCAGGATGTTGATCGGCAGCGCCAGCACCGTGACCACCGTCAGCACGAACAGGCTGCGGTTGTTGTCCTCGTTCACGTTGGCCGCAATTTCTTCCTGCAGCAGCTTGATGCGCTCCTGCAGCGCCTGCATGTCGCGCAGCACCACCGAGAACTCTTCGGTCGAGCCGCGCAGCGCCTGTGCGTCGGGCTCGGCCATCCAGGCCGGCGGGCCCTGCAGCAGGCGGAACAGGGCAGCCGGCTCGGGTGCCAGCAGCCGCTGCAGCCGCACCAGCAGCCGGCGCAGCACGCCCAGCCGCGCGCGCTTGTGGTCCAGGCGGCCGGCCAGCAGCTCGTCCTCGATGCGGTCGATGCGCGAGGTGACGCCGCGCACAACCTTCACCAGCACGTCGGCCTGCGCGCGCAGCAGGTGTTCGAGCAGCTCGGTGCTGGAGCGCGGCGCGTCGCCCGCCTTCACGGCCGTGCGCAGCGCGTCGACCGAGCGCAGCGGCTTGGTGCGCGCCGTGACCACCAGGCGCGGGCCGACGCTGATCCATAGCGTGGAAATGTCCGAGGGCTCGAAGCTGAACTCGAAGTGCACGTCGTTGATGACCGCGATCAGCGAGTCGTCCGCGCGCTCGATGCGCGTGGAGGGCAGGCCTTCGTGCAGCGTCTCGTAGAAGGTGTCGGACAGCGCCGCGTGCCGCGTCAGCCAGCGCTCGGCATGCGCATGGCTCAGGTTGAAGTGCAGCCACACGTAGGCGCCGCCGTCGTCCTCCGCACCGTTGTGCGCAGCCAGCCACGCGGCCGCCTGCGCCGAATCGATCGCCCGCGCCGGCTCCGGCGCCGCGGCATCGAACAGGTAGCCGCAGATCAGCCCGGCTTCGTCGCCGCCGTAGGTTTGGGCGGACAGGTCATGGAATACCGACGACAAGGTGGTGCGTGATCAGAAAAGACGGGTGAACAGCCAGTACAGCGAGCCCGACAGCGCCATGGCCACCGGCAGCGTCAGCACCCAGGCCAGCGCGAGGTTGCGCAGCGTGGACATCTGCAGGCCCGAGCCGCTGGCCGTCATGGTGCCGGCCACGCCCGACGACAGCACGTGCGTGGTCGACACCGGCAGGCCGTACATGTCGGCCGCGCCGATGGTGCACATCGCCACCAGCTCGGCCGAGGCGCCCTGCGCGTAGCTCAGGTGCGTCTTGCCGATCTTCTCGCCCACGGTGACCACGATGCGCTTCCAGCCGATCATGGTGCCCAGGCCCAGCGCGATGGCCACCGCGATCTTGACCCACAGCGGAATGAAGCGCGTGGCGCTGTCCAGCTCCTGGCGGAAGGTGTTGACGCGCAGCTTGGTCTCGTCGTCGAACTTCGCGGCGCCGCTTTTGTCGAGGTGGCGAATGGCTTCCGACGCCAGGTACATGTCGTTGCGCACGTTGGCCACCGCCTCGGCCGGCACCGCGGCCAGCGAGCCGTGCTGGCGCACCTGCTGGCCGATGCTGCCGGCCGTGACGGCCAGTGCCGGCACCACGCGGTCGTTGAACTCGCGGGTGCGCACGTAGGTGGAGAGCGCGTCGCGCGCGGCGGCGGGTTCCAGCGCGGGCAGGGCGGTGGGCGCCTTGCGGTTCAGTGCGTTCTGCGCCATCTCGGCCACCGCCACGAACTTCACGGTTTCGTTCGCGGGCATCGCGCGGTTCAGCGCGTAGGCCATCGGCACCGTGCCCACCAGGATCAGCATGATCAGGCCCATGCCCTTCTGGCCGTCGTTCGAGCCGTGCGCAAACGACACGCCGGTGCAGGTGAGGATGAGCAGGCCGCGAATCCACCACGGCGGCGGTGTGCTGCCCTTGGGCTCTTCATACAGCGCGCGGTTCTTCACGAAGGCGCGCAGCACCAGCAGCAGCAGGGCGGCGCAGCCGAAGCCCACCATCGGCGACAGCAGCAGCGAATAGCCGACCTTGGTGGCCTGCGCCCAGTCGACCCCGCTCGTGCCGTCGCGCCCGTGCATCAGCGCATTGGCCACGCCCACGCCGATGATCGAGCCGATGAGCGTGTGCGACGACGACGCCGGCAGCCCGAGCCACCAGGTGCCCAGGTTCCAGATGATCGCGGCGATCAAGAGCGCGAACACCATCGCGAAGCCGGCGCCCGAACCCACTTGCAGGATCAGCTCGACCGGCAGCAGCGCAATGATGCCGAAGGCCACCGCGCCGCTGGACACCAGCACGCCCAGGAAATTGAAGAAGCCCGACCACACCACTGCGAAGTTGGGCGGCAGCGAGTGCGTGTAGATCACCGTGGCCACGGCGTTGGCCGTGTCATGGACGCCGTTGACGAACTCGAAGCCCAGCGCAATCAGCAGCGCCACGCCCAGCAAGATATAGGGCACCCAGGTCGTCACCGGCGCGCCCGAGGCCGTGACGTCGCCCACCAGGCTCCAGGCCGTGAACAACAGGCCCGCGGCCAGCAGGCCCACGAAGGTGATCAGCGTGATCGCGCCGGGCTTGGCGTCGAGCTGGGGCCGGTGCGCCGCGCTGGGCGCGGCCGGCATCTCCGGGGCTTGCGAAGGCGGGGCGGCGAGCGTGTTCATGGACGGTTTTTGGGCTGTTGTAGTGCTCCGGATGGTGTTCGCGCCATGTGACAACGGCGTGTCGGCTGACAGGAACCCGCCGCAAAACCGTCACGCCGCCGTCATGCAGCGGGTGCAGCATGCTTTTTGTCTACCCCCGCCACTCTTTCCCTTTTCATCATGCTGACGAGCGCACTTCCCGACCACGAAGACCTGATGCAACGCATCGCCCGCGACCTGATCGACAGCTACGACGAAGAACTCGAGCTGGAGATCGAAGACCGCAACTTCGACGGGCTCGACCCCGCCAGCGCGAACACCCCGACCGACAAGGCGGCGCGCCAGGCCTACTTCAAGGAGCTGTTCCGCCTGCAGGGCGAGCTGGTCAAGCTGCAGGACTGGGTGCAGCACAGCAAGCAGAAGGTCGTCATCCTCTTCGAAGGCCGCGATGCAGCGGGCAAGGGCGGTGTCATCAAGCGCATCACGCAGCGCCTGAACCCGCGCGTGGCCCGCGTGGCCGCGCTGCCCGCGCCCAACGACCGCGAACGCACCCAGTGGTACTTCCAGCGCTATGTGGCGCACCTGCCGGCGGCCGGCGAAATGGTGCTGTTCGACCGCAGTTGGTACAACCGCGCCGGCGTCGAGCGCGTGATGGGCTTCTGCAGCGACGACGAGTACGAGGAGTTCTTCCGCACCGTGCCCGAGTTCGAGAAGATGCTCGTGCGCTCGGGCATCAAGGTCATCAAGTACTGGTTCTCCATCACCGACGACGAGCAGCACATGCGCTTCCTGGGCCGCATCCACGACCCGCTCAAGCAGTGGAAGCTCAGCCCGATGGACCTCGAAAGCCGCCGCCGCTGGGAGGAATACACCAAGGCCAAAGAGATCATGCTGGAGCGCACCCACATCCCCGAGGCACCGTGGTGGGTGGTGCAGGCCGTCGACAAGAAGAAGGCGCGCCTGAACTGCATCAGCCACCTGCTGGGCCAGCTGCCCTACCAGGAAGTGGCGCATGCGCCGGTCGAGCTGCCTGCGCGCGAGCGGCATGACGACTACCTGCGTCAGCCCGTGCCCGCCAACATGGTCGTGCCGGAGATCTATTGAGGTTCAGCAGCGGCTGCTTGGCCGCATGGCGCTTTTGCCTGCACACTGCGCCATGGCCCGTCGCTCCACCGCTTCCTTCTTCGCCCGTGCTTATGAGCGCAACCTGAAGGCGCTCACCAAGCTCACGCTGAGCAACGGCAAGCGCGTGGCGGGCCAGGTGCAACGCGCTACTGCCAAGCGGCTCAAGCCGCCGCCCGGCAAGGGCGACTGGCTCAGCGGCATGGCGATGGGCGCGGGTGGGGCGCGCGGTTATCACCTGTTCCGTCCGGCCGACCTGGCGCTGCAGCCCGGCGAGAAGCTGCCGCTCATGGTCATGTTGCACGGCTGCGGCCAGACCGGGCGCGACTTCGCGGCCAGCACGCGCATGAATGCGCTCGCAGTGCGCCAGCGTTTCCTCGTGCTTTACCCTGAGCAGGACCGCATCGCCCATCCGCAGGGCTGCTGGAACTGGTACGAGCGCCGCTCCGGCAAGGCCGACGCCGAGGCCGCCACGCTGATGGCCGCCGTCGACCAGGCCTGCGTGCTCTACCCCGTGGACCGCGACCGCGTGGCCGTGGCCGGCCTGTCGGCAGGCGCGAGCATGGCGGCGCTGCTGGCCACGCGCTACCCGAACCGCTTTCGCGCCGTGGTCATGCACTCGGGCGTGGCACCCGGTGCCGCGAAGTCATCGGCGACCGCGCTCGGCGCCATGCGTGGACAGCACGTGCCGCCGATGCCCGTCACCGCGGTCGGCAAGGCGATGGGCGCCGCGGCCGTCTTCTCGACGCTGCCGCCCCTGCTGGTGCTGCACGGCGACGCGGACGCCGTGGTCGCGCCGAGCAACGCCGTGAGCAGCGCGGCCGTCTGGGCCACCGCCCTGGGCGCGCGCCCCGGCACGCCGCGCGACCTGCAACGCGGCAAGCGCCACGCCATGCGCGTGACCGACTTCAAGCGCAAGGGCGTCACGCTGGTCACGCTGTGCGAGATCGCGGGGCTCGGCCACTCGTGGAGCGGCGGGGCGCGGGGGCAGCTTTTCAGCGACCCGATCGGGCCCGATGCGACGCGCATGACCTGGGCGTTTGCGTCCGCGCAGTTCGACAAGCGCTGAGCGCCTGCGCCTTGCGCGCATGACCTTGGAGGTCATTGCCGCGATGCCCGCCGGTGCCGACAGTGGGGGCCATGACCTCGTCGAACCCTGCCGCTTCTGTCGCACCGATCACCTCCGCCGCACCCGGCCCGCTGGGCCTGTGGGTCATGCTCAGCGGCACCTTCCTGGTGGTGCTCGATTTCTTCATCGTCAACGTCGCGCTGCCGTCCATGCAGCACGACCTGCAGGCCAGCGCGGGCACGCTGCAGCTGGTGGTGGCGGGCTACGGACTGGCCACCGCCGCGGGCCTGGTCACGGGCGGGCGCCTGGGTGACCTGTTCGGCAGGCGCCGCATGTTCATGCTCGGCCTGCTGCTGTTCACGCTCGCCTCGGCCGCTTGCGGCGTGGCACCGAACGCCGAGCTGCTCGTGGCCGCGCGCGTGCTGCAGGGCCTGGCCGGTGCGCTGCTGCAGCCGCAGGTGCTCGCGATGATCGGCCTCGCCTACACGGGTGAAGACCGGGCGCGCGCCTTTGCGGCCTACGGGCTCACGCTGGGCCTGGGCGCCACGCTGGGGCAACTGGTGGGCGGCGTGCTGATCCATGCCGACCTGGCGGGGCTCGGCTGGCGCAGCTGCTTTCTCATCAACGTGCCCGTCGGCCTGCTGGCGCTGGTGCTCGCGCCGCGCGTGGTGCCGGCGCTGGCCCAAGGGAGTGGCAGCAGCCGGCTCGATCTGGCCGGCGTGGCGCTGGTCGCGGCCGGCTCGGTGGCCGTGGTGCTGCCCTTGGTCGAAGGCCGCCAGCAGGGCTGGCCGCTGTGGAGCTGGCTGTGCCTCGCCGCCGCGGTGCCGCTGTGGGGCTTCTTCGCCAGGCAGCAACGCCGCCTCGCGGCACGCGGCGGTGCACCGCTGGTGGCGCCGGTGCTGCTCGCGAACCGCCGCTTCGTGACCGGGCTGCTCACCACGCTGGCTTTCTATGCGGGCAACGCCTCGTTCTACTTCGTGCTCGCGCTCTACCTGCAGCAAGGACTGTCGCTGGGCCCGCTCAGCTCCGGCATCGTCTTCACAGCACTGGCCGTCGGCTTCTTCGCGACCTCGATGGCCGGTGCCCGCATCGCCCGTCGCTTCGGCGGCAAGCCGCCGATCGCACTCGGCGCCCTCGTGCTCGCGGCGGGGCATG
This sequence comes from Variovorax sp. 54, assembly GCF_002754375.1. Lineage (NCBI taxonomy): Bacteria > Pseudomonadati > Pseudomonadota > Betaproteobacteria > Burkholderiales > Comamonadaceae > Variovorax > Variovorax sp. 54. The sequence continues at coordinate 1,701,117 of NZ_PEFF01000001.1, read as the reverse complement.
CGCTGCAATGCATCAACGTGGCCGGCTGGCCGGGCCACGCGCACATCGTGGCGTGGATGGTGCCCCTGCTGTTCGTGCAGGGCGCGGGGCTCGGCATGGTGATGGCGCCGCTGGTGTCCACCGTGCTGGCCGGCCTGCCGCCGCAGCACGCGGGCGTGGCGTCGGGCGTGCTGTCGATGGTGCAGCAGGCGAGCAATGCGCTGGGGGTGGCGTTGATCGGGATCTTGTTTTATGGGCAGCTGGGGCGCGAGGCGGATTACACGGCGGCGTTCGGCGTGGCGTTGGTTTATCTGATGGTGTCGGCGCTGCTCGTGGCGGCGTTGCATGGGCGGGGTACCCGCCAAGGCCGGAGCGCAGAAGCGATTCCGTGATCCGCCGCTGCCATCGTGCCCAAATTGGGTAGCGCCATGCCCAATATGGGCTTTTCGCCCCATGCCACACTCGTTCTGCACAACAGGAACGACACGCATGGCCAACGATTTGCAGCGACTGACTCAAGACTTGCGCGACTTCGCGCAGGCTCGCGACTGGGAGCAATTTCACTCCCCCAAGAACCTCGCCGCCGCGCTGTCGGTCGAAGCCGCCGAACTGCTCGAGCACTTCCAGTGGCTCACCGAAGCGCAGAGCCGGGCGCTGCCTGAAGACAAGCGCGCCGAGATCGGCACCGAGATCGCGGACGTCCTGCTCTACCTGCTGCAGTTGGCCGACAAGCTCGGCATCGACCCGGTCGAGGCGGCGAAGCACAAGATGCTCGCCAACGCAGTGAAGTACCCGGTGCCGCCACCCGCCTGAGTACCTCCGTGTACGCCACCCGGCGTATTTCCCCTTCGTGGTGCGTTCCGCAGACTCCTCTCCATCGCCAGCCCTGTGTTGGCGAACGGTTCAATCAACCCGGAGCAGGAGTCCACATGCAACGTCGTTTCACCCTCCAGGCGCTCACCGCCGCCGTCGCGCTGGCCAGCATTGGTGCTGCGCCCGCATTTGCCGCCGACACCATCAAGGTCGGCGTGCTGCACTCGCTGTCGGGCACGATGGCCATCTCGGAAACCGTGTTGAAAGACACGGTGCTGATGGCCATCGACGACATCAACAAGAAGGGCGGCGTGCTGGGCAAGCAGCTCGAGCCCGTGATCGTCGACCCGGCCTCCAACTGGCCGCTGTTCGCCGAAAAAACCAAGCAGCTGCTCGGCCAGGACAAGGTCTCGGTGATCTTCGGCTGCTGGACCTCGGTGTCGCGCAAGTCGGTGCTGCCGGTGGTCGAGGAAATGAACGGCCTGCTGTTCTACCCCGTGCAGTACGAGGGTGAAGAGCTCTCGAAGAACGTGTTCTACACGGGCGCCGCGCCCAACCAGCAAGCCATTCCGGCCGTCGACTACCTGATGAGCAAGGAAGGCGGCGGCGCCAAGCGCTGGGTGCTGCTGGGCACCGACTACGTGTACCCCCGCACGACCAACAAGATCCTGCGCGCCTACCTGAAGAGCAAGGGCGTTAAGGACACCGACATCGACGAGAAGTACACGCCCTTCGGTCACAGCGACTACCAGACCATCGTTGCCGACATCAAGAAGTTCTCGGCCGGCGGCAAGACGGCGGTGGTCTCGACCATCAACGGCGACTCCAACGTGCCCTTCTACAAGGAACTCGGCAACGCCGGCCTCAAGGCCAAGGACGTGCCGGTCGTCGCCTTCTCTGTGGGCGAAGAAGAGCTGCGCGGCGTGGACACCAAGCCGCTGGTCGGCCACCTGGCCGCATGGAACTACTTCATGTCGATCAAGAACCCGACCAACACGGCGTTCATCAAGCAGTGGAGTGACTACGCCAAGGCCAAGAACATCGCCGGCCACAAGGACAAGCCGCTCACGAATGACCCGATGGAAGCCACCTGGATCGGCATCCACATGTGGAAGCAGGCGGTCGAGAAGGCCAAGTCGACCGACACCGACAAGGTGATCGCGGCCATGGCCGGCCAGACCTTCACTGCCCCCTCGGGCATCGTGTCGAAGATGGACGAGAAGAACCATCACCTGCACAAGAGCGTGTTCATCGGCGAGATCAAGGCCGACGGCCAGTTCGGCGTGGTGTGGAAGACGCCGGGTCCGGTGAAGGCCAAGCCTTGGAGCCCGTACATCGAAGGCAACGACAAGAAGCCGGATTACCCGGCTGGCAAGTCGATGTAACTCGTCGACCCCTCCCTTGTCTTGCGCCCTCTCCCCTCGGGGAGAGGGCGGGGGTGAGGGCAACGGCGGTCGATCTGGCCGCCGTGTTGGTTGGAAGGCCGCTGGCCCTCACCCCAACCCTCTCCCCAAGGGGAGAGGGGGCAACACGAATCTCAACATGCTTCGACGAACCCTTCACTGCGCCTTCGCCGCCATGCTCCTCGCAGCGTCGGCCGCCCACGCGCTGACCGCCGACGAAGCCCGGGCCATCGCCTCCGGCGAGTCCGAAGCCCGCATCGCCGCGCTCAACAAGGCCGTCCTCACCGCCGACGACAAGACCTCCGCCTTCATCCAGGCCATGGCCGACGATGCTGTGAAGTACACCGAAGACAAGGTCTTCGTGATGAAGGACGACAAAGGCTACGACCCTGTGACGGGCACTGAATTGAAAGTGCCCGACACCGCCGAAGACGTCGTCAACAACAACCTCATGCGCGGCGCGCTCGATGCCGCGCAGGCCGCGCTCAAGCTCACGAGCACCGAGGACGCGGTGCGCGCCGAAGCCGCGCAGGCGCTCTTCAAGGAGCCCGACGAATCGCGCGTGCCGATGGTCGAGAAGGCGCTGGCCGCCGAAAAGAATCCGAAGATCAAGGCGCAGCTCGAACTCGTGCGCGCTGCGAGCATGCTCACCAGCACCGACAAGGCCAAGCGCCTCGCCGCCGCCAAGGAGCTGGGCAACAACCAGAACCCCGACACCAAGCTGTTGCTCAACCAGCGCCTGGCCGACGAGACCGAAGCCGACGTCAAGGCCGCCATCGTCGCGTCCATCGCCAACATCGACGGCTCGCTGGTCTGGGGCGATCGCATCAACGCCGTGTTCAGTGGCATCAGCCTGGGCTCGGTGCTGCTGCTGGCCGCGCTGGGCCTGGCCATCACCTACGGGCTGATGGGCGTCATCAACATGGCGCACGGCGAGCTGATGATGATCGGCGCCTACGCCACCTACGTGATGCAAGGCATCTTCCAGAAGTACATGCCCGAGGCGGCGTTCGGCCTGTACCTGGTGGCCGCAATTCCTGTGTCGTTCCTCGCATCGGCGCTGGTGGGCGCGGTGCTCGAACGTGGCGTCATCCGCTTCCTGTACGGCCGGCCGCTCGAAACGCTGCTCGCCACCTGGGGCATCAGCCTGATGCTGCAGCAACTCGTGCGCACGCTGTTCGGCGCGCAGAACGTCGGCGTCGAAAACCCCGGCTGGATGAGCGGCGGCTTCACCATGCTGAGCAACGTCACGCTGCCGTGGAACCGCATCTGCATCATCGTCTTCGCGGCACTGGTGTTGCTTGCGATGGGCTGGCTCATCGGCAAGACGCGCCTCGGTTTGTTTGTGCGCGGCGTGACGCAAAACCGCCCGATCGCCTCGTGCATGGGCGTGAACACCGCGCGCATCGACACCTACGCCTTCGCGCTCGGCTCCGGCATTGCGGGCCTGGCGGGCTGCGCGCTGAGCCAGATCGGCAACGTCGGCCCCGACCTGGGTCAGAGCTACATCGTCGACAGCTTCATGGTGGTCGTGATGGGCGGCGTCGGCCAGCTCGCGGGCACCGTGTATGCGGCGCTGGGGCTGGGCATTCTCAACAAGTTCATCGAAGGCTGGGCGGGCGCGGTGCTCGCGAAGATCGCGGTGCTTGTCTTCATCATCATCTTCATTCAAAAGAGACCTCAGGGCATCTTCGCCATGAAGGGTCGGAGCGCAGAGGCATGAGCAAGGTCACGTTGCCAACCAAGGGGCCGCTGCTGAGTGGCAAGGGCTGGACGGCCTTCTTCGTCGCACTCATCGTGGTGTGCGCGGTGGCGCCCGTGCTCAACATCTGGGTGCCCGCCGACAGCCCGCTGCACATGAGCGACTACGCCGTCGCGCTCGTCGGCAAGATCATGTGCTACGCCATCTGCGCGCTGGCCATGGACCTGATCTGGGGCTACACCGGCATCCTCTCGCTGGGCCATGGCCTGTTCTTCGCGCTCGGCGGCTACATGATGGGCATGTACCTCATGCGCCAGATCGGCCGCGACGGCAACTACAAGAGCGACCTGCCCGACTTCATGGTGTTCCTCGACTGGAAGGAACTGCCCTGGCACTGGACCTTCAGCGGCAGCTTCGGCATGACGCTGCTGCTCATCGTCGCGGTGCCCGGCCTCATCGCCTTCGTGTTCGGCTTCTTCGCCTTCCGCTCGCGCATCAAGGGCGTGTACTTCTCGATCATCACGCAGGCCATGACCTTCGCGGCCATGCTGCTGTTCTTCCGCAACGAGACGGGCTTCGGCGGCAACAACGGGTTCACCGACTTCAAGCGCATCCTGAACATCCCGATCGCCACGCAAGAGATGCGCATGACGCTCTTCGCGCTCACCGGCCTCACGCTGCTCGGCTTCTTCCTGTTCGCCAAGTGGCTCATCGGCAGCAAGTTCGGCCGCGTGCTGCAGGCCATTCGCGACGCCGAAACGCGCGTGATGTTCTCGGGCTACAACCCGCTGCCGTACAAGCTCACGATCTGGGTCATCTCCGCCATCATGTGCGGCGTGGCCGGCGCGCTGTACGTGCCGCAGGTGGGCATCATCAACCCGGGCGAGATGAGCGCGGCCAACTCCATCGAGATCGCGGTGTGGGCTGCGGTGGGCGGACGCGCCACGCTGATCGGGCCGATTATCGGTGCCTTCATCGTCAACGGGGCCAAGAGCTGGCTCACCGTGGCCTACCCCGAGTACTGGCTGTACTTCCTGGGCGCCTTGTTCATTGCTGTCACGCTGTTCCTGCCGAACGGCATCGTGGGGTTGGTGCGCAAGTGGATGTCGAGGGAGAAGACGCAGGCGCCACCCGAGCCGGCGGCGCACACAAGCCGCGCCATCGCCGCGGAGAAGGGCGTCGAGCCCGAGGCGCTGGTCTCGCTGCCCGTGGACGCGAAGGGAGCCCGCGCATGACGCCCGACCTGATGGAAGCCGGCGCCGAGCGCGCCGCACGCGCGGCCCACCCGCATGCGGGCACGGGCCAGACCGAATCGGGTGGCCGCGAGGCCGGCTTCGGTCGCATCGCCACGCCGGGCGAGGTCGACATCACCCACGGCCGCATCCTGTACCTCGAAGACGTGAGCGTGAGCTTCGACGGCTTCAAGGCCATCAACAAGCTCTCGCTCGACATTGCGCCGGGCGAGCTGCGCTGCATCATCGGCCCCAACGGCGCGGGCAAGACCACGATGATGGACATCATCACCGGCAAGACCCGGCCCGACTCGGGCACCGTGTTTTTCGGCAGCACCATCGACCTGCTGCGTCACCGCGAAGCCGACATTGCGCAGCTGGGCATCGGCCGCAAGTTCCAGAAGCCGACCGTGTTCGAGCACCTGACCGTGTTCGAGAACCTGGAGCTCGCGCTGAAGACCGACAAGGGCGTGCGCGCGTCCATGCTGTTCAGGCTCGACTCGGCGCAGAGCGACCGCCTCGCCGAAGTGCTGGAGACCATCCACCTCGCCGACAGCGTGTCGCGCCTGGCCGGCAACCTGAGCCACGGCCAGAAGCAGTGGCTCGAGATCGGCATGCTGCTCATGCAAGACCCGAAGCTGCTGCTGCTCGACGAGCCCGTGGCCGGCATGACCGACGAGGAAACCGCGCGCACCGCCGAGCTGTTCCTCACGCTCAAGGGCAAGCATTCGCTGATGGTGGTGGAGCACGACATGAGCTTCATCCGCACCATCTCCGAAATCGTGACCGTGCTGTGCGACGGCTCGGTGCTGGCCCAAGGCACGCTCGACGAGGTGCAGGCCGACGAGCGCGTCATCGAGGTCTACCTTGGCCGCTGAGATCAATCGACGCCGAGCCAGCCGCTGCCCAACCCACGACAGGTGCCCGGCAGACGGTGCGGTGTGGGCGGCCCCTCTGTGCCGCCGAGGCGCACAGCGTTTCGCGGATCAGGGCTCGCAGCTGTCTGAGCGAAGCGAGTTCTGCGAGACCCCGCGAAACGCGAGCACCGCAGGGCAGCCCGGAGGGCCGGCACAGTGGGGCCGACCGCGCCGTGCCGCCTGCCGGGTACCTCTTGCCAATGCCATGGAAGGCGCAAGCCAATGCTGACAGTCAAGAACATCCATCAGTACTACGGCGGGTCCCACATCCTGCGGGACGTCAGCTTCGAGGCGCACCTGGGCAAGGTCACCGTGCTGCTCGGCCGCAACGGCGTCGGCAAGACCACGCTGCTCAAGTCGCTCATGGGCCTCGTGCCCATCAAGAGCGGCAGCATCGAACTCGAAGGCAAGCCGATCCAGAAGGCCACGCCGTACGAGCGCGCCCGCGCCGGCATCGGCTTCGTGCCGCAGGGCCGCGAGATCTTCGCGCGGCTCACGGTCGAGGAGAACCTGCGCATGGGACTGGCCTACAAGAGCGGCGGCACGCCGATTCCTGCGGAGCTGTTCGAGTTGTTCCCGGTGCTCAAGCAGATGATCCATCGGCGCGGCGGCGATCTGTCGGGCGGGCAGCAGCAGCAACTGGCGATTGCCCGCGCACTGGCGCCCAAGCCCAAGCTGCTCATCCTCGACGAGCCCACCGAAGGCATCCAGCCGAGCATCATCAAGGACATCGGCCGCGTCATCCGCATGCTCGCCGACCGCGGCGACATGGCCATCGTGCTGTGCGAGCAGTACTACGACTTTGCGCAAGAGTTGGCCGACGACTACCTCGTGATGGAGCGCGGCGAAGTCATCGCGCGCGGCCTGGGCAAGGACATGGAAGCGCAGGGCGTGCGGCAGCTCGTCGCGATCTGAATTGCAAGACGGTACCGACGCGCCGCACGAGCGCATCTTCACAATTTAGGGGTTTACCCTAGAATCGGGCCTCGCCCGCGTCCGCCGGGCACCCCCCAGGAGCCCGGCCTTGAACGCCTCACCGTCCGCCCACGAAGGCGCGGAAACCACCGCCATTTCGCCGTCCGTCTCGTCCCAGCAGTTCCTGCGCGCGGTGCTTGCGCTCGGCGTCGGGGGCTTTGCCATCGGCACCGGCGAGTTCGTCATCATGGGTCTGCTGCCCGAGGTCGCGAAAGACATCGCCGTCACCATCCCGCAGGCCGGCCACGTCATCAGCGCCTACGCGCTGGGCGTGGTCATCGGTGCGCCCGTGCTCGCGGTGCTGGCTGCCGGCTGGGGCCGTCGCGCGCTGCTGATCGCGCTGATGGCCGTGTTCGCGGCCGGCAACTTCGCCAGCGCGATGGCGCCTGGCTACCTGTCGCTCAACCTGCTGCGCTTTGCCACCGGCCTGCCGCACGGCACCTACTTCGGCGTGGCCGCGCTCGTGGCCGCCACGCTCGCGCCACCGGGGCGCCGCGCGCGCGCCGTGGGCCTCGTGATGCTGGGGCTCACCGGTGCCACGCTGGTCGGCGTGCCCATCGCGGCGTGGCTGGGCCAGCTGTTCGGCTGGCGCGCGGCCTTCGTGTTCGTCGGCGTCATCGCGCTGGTCGCCGTGGTGCTGCTGCGCCGCGACGTGCCCGACATCGCACCCGCCGCCGGCGCCAGCCCCTGGCGCGAACTCGGCGCGCTCAAGCGCAAGCAGGTGTGGTTCACGCTCGGCATCGGCGCCATCGGCTTCGGCGGCATGTTCGCGGTGTTCAGCTACATCAAGCCCACGTTGATCGAAGTGGCTGGGCTGCCGCTGGGCGGCGTGCCTTTCGTGCTCGCGCTGTTCGGCCTGGGCATGGTCACCGGCAACCTCGTGGGCTCGCGGCTGGCCGACAAGTCGCTCATGCGCACCATCGGCGGCGTGCTGGTTTACGCGGCGCTGGTGCTCGCCACCTTCACCTTCGCGGCGCACCACGTGGTGACGGCGGCCTTCACCGTGTTCCTGATCGGCACCACTGTTGCCATCGGCCCGGCCCTGCAGATCCGCCTGATGGACGTGGCCGGCGACGCCCAAACCCTCGCCGCCGCGCTCAACCACTCGGCCTTCAACATGGCCAACGCCCTCGGCGCCTGGCTCGGCGGCGTCGCCATTGCGGCCGGCCTGGGCTGGACGTCGACCGGCTGGGTCGGCGCGCTGCTGGCACTGGCGGGCGTGGGCATCTTCGCCTGGGCGGTGGCGAGCGCGCGTGCGGATGCGCGGCGGCCGGTGGCTGTCGCGTACTGAACTGAGCTCGCTACTTCGGTGAAGGCGCTGGCGCGGTGCGTTCGCGCAGCAGCGCCGCAAAGTTCTGCAGCTCGGCCGCATTCAGGTCCGACACCGCCCAGGCCTGCATGCCACCCTGGGCCCAATGCACCAGCTGGTAGCCCTGGCGCGCGGAGCGCACGGTCGGCTGGGCCTGGGCATCCGGCGCCGGCCACACGAACAGGTTGATGACGTGCGGGCCCGAGCGGTAGACCAGCGCCGCCACGGTGCGGCGGTCGAGGTAGTCGAGCCGCCCGCCCGTCAGCGGAAAACCCTCCGCCGCCAGGTCGACCACCGGTGGTGAGAAGTCGAGCTTGCCGGCGAACCACGGCTTCACCGCGTGCTGGTCGGACGAGGCCACGTCGGCCAGATGCGAGGCCATCAGCGAGCGCACGTGGTTCGCGGTGACACCTTCGGCGAGCGCATCCGCAGGCGGCACCGGCGTGGCGAGCAGCACCAGCGCCAGGCCCCAGGCCGTGGCCGCGCCGGTGGCGAACCCTGCCAATCCCTGCCACATGCCGCGGCGCCGCCGTACCGGGGGCGGTGCCGGCGCAACGACCGCTTCGGCACGCACAGCGCGCGCGATGCGACCGGCCAGCCCCTCGGGCGGCAAGTGCCGCGTGGCATGGCGCTGGATCAGCGTTCCCAGTTCCTCGTCAGACATTGACATGGTGTGTCCTTCCTCCTGCGTCGCCGGGACGTTCGTCGCGCAGGCTCTCGCGCAGCATCGCCCGCGCGCGCGACAGCCGCGACATGACGGTGCCCAGCGGCACGCCCGCGATGCGCGCGATGTCCTCGTAGCGCATTTCCTCCAGCTCGCGCAGCACGATCACCTCGCGGTACACCGGCGGCAGCGCGTCGATGGCGGCGTTGATGCGCTCGCCCTGCACGCGCTGTTCCCATTGCCGCGCCGGATCGCCCGCGTCGGGCGAAGAAGAGGGCGCCGCGGCGGCCTCGCTGTCGCGCAGTTCGTCGAATTCCACCTGGTCGGCCAGCTGCCGGTTCTGCCGCATCCAGTCGTAGCAGGCGTTGCGCACGATGCCCAGCAGCCACGGCCGCGCGCTCTCGCCGCGCAGCCCGTCGAAGAAGCGGAACGCGCGCAGGTACGCCTCCTGCACCGCGTCGTCGGCCAGCTGGTCGTCGCGCAAGAGCCAGCGCGCCAGGTTCCATGCCGCATCCAGATGCGGCAACGCGGCGGCTTCGAACTGGCGTGTGCGGTCGGTCGACAGGCTCAAGGGCTCCTTCTTCCTGCATGACGTGGCAGCCCGACGCTTTATTCCAGCGCTTTGCAGCTTTTCTTGCCGCCCCGCTGGAATAAGCAGGGCATGCCATGCGTCATGCCCTTCAGGGATTCTGCTTGTTTCGCTTCTTCCGCAGGAGGTTTTCACCATGATCGCCATACCCGGCTTCGCACGCATCCTCGTCGTTCTTTCGGCCCTGGCGGCCTCGGCCGGTCCCGCACTCGCCGCGGGCCCCAAGGCCTATGTCGGCAATTTCAAGGACAGCACGGTCAGCGTGATCGACACGGCGTCCGAGCGCGTCGTGGCCACGTTGCCGGTGGCGGCGGGGCCCGACGGCATCGTCGTCACACCGAACGGCCGCACCGTGTTCGTGAGCGGCTCCGGCGCCGCGGCCGTGAGCGAGATCGACGCTGCGAGCGACCGCGTGACGCGCGCCATCGACGTCGGCAAGGGCCCGCAGGGCCTGGCCATGACCGCCGACGGAAAGTGGCTGCTGGTGGCCGTCAACGGCGACGACCGCGTGGCCTTCGTCGACACCTCGGCGCATGGCGTGAGCGCCACCGTGCCGGTGCCCAAGCCGCACACCATCGCCATCCGGCCCGATGGCCGGCAGGCGTACGTCGCCTCGCAGGAGCCGGGGCACTTCGCCCTGGTGGTCATCGACATGGCGACGCGCGCCGTGGTCACGCAGATCCCGCTCGACAAGCCGCCGCGCGACCTGGAGTTCGGCCACGACGGCAAGGCGCTGTACCTCACGCTGGCCGGCGTGCCCGCGGTGCAGGTGCTCGACGCGGCCACGAACCAGTGGGGCGCACCGATTCCCACGGGCGTGTCGCCGCACATCGCGCAGCACTTCGCGGGCATGGCGAACGGCGCGGTCGTGGTGCAGGGCCCGGGCGAGGTCTTGCTGTTCGACCCGGCCACGCGCGCGGCGGTGCGCAGCATCGGCGTGGGCAAGCAGCCGCATTGGCTCGACCTGTCGGCCGACGGCAAGAAGCTGTGGGTCAGCAACGAGGGCTCCAACGACGTGAGCGTGGTCGACCTGGGCGGCGGGGCCATGCACACCGTGGTGGTCGGCAATGCGCCGCGCAAGATCGCCGTGCAGCACGTGGCCGCTTCGGAAGGCGCACACGCGGGGGCCTCGACGCACGTGGCCATCCGCAACTTCGCCTTCGAGCCGGCCCAGATCACGGTCAAGGCCGGCGAGCGCGTGACATGGCAGAACGACGACGGCGCGCCGCACGGCCTGGTCTTCAAGGACGGTTCGGCGGGCGTCGACCTGCTGCTGCCCGGCAAGAATTTCTCCCGCGCCTTCGACAAGCCGGGCGTGTACGACTACGTCTGCTCCGTGCATCCGTACATGACGGCCCGGGTCACGGTGGCGGCGCGGTAGTGCCGAGTGCCGGTCGCAGCCGGGCCGATTGACAGGGGAGCGCGAACCCGACGACATTGCCGGGATGACCGATGTCGATGTGAACCCCACCGCGTGCGAATGAAGAACGCGGCAATGAAACTCCCCCGCCGGCGCCTGCTGCTTGGCGGTCTGGCGGCCGCGTCGCTGGGCCATCCCTTCCTGAGGCTGAATGCGCAGCCCGCGTCCCGGGCGCTGTTCACGCTGGGCGTGGCCTCGGGCACGCCGAGTGCCGACGGCGTCGTGCTCTGGACGCGGCTGGCGCCCGAGCCGCTGCAGGGCGACGGCATGGGCGATGCGCCGGTCGAGGTGCGCTGGGAAGTCGCCGACGACGAAGGCTTCAGGCGCGTGGCGGCGAAGGGCACGGCCCACGCCACGGCCGACCTTGCGCACTCGGTGCATGTCGAGGTGCGGGGCCTGCGCCCGGGCCGCCCCTATTGGTACCGCTTCACCGCCGCCGGCACGCGCAGCCCCGTCGGCCGCACGCGCACCGCGCCGGCCGACGATGACGCCGCCGTGCAGCCGCTGCGTTTCGCCTTCGCCTCGTGCCAGCAGTACGAGGAGGGCTACTACGCCGCCTACCGCGACATGGCCGCGCAGCCACTCGACTTCGTCGTGCACCTGGGCGACTACATCTACGAAAGCACGCGCGGCTCGCACAACGTGCGCCGCCACGAGGCCGGCATTCCCACCGACCTGGCCGGCTTTCGCAACCGCTACGCGCTCTACAAGACCGACCCGCACCTGCAGGCCGCGCATGCCGCCTTTCCGTGGCTCGTGACCTGGGACGACCACGAGGTCGCCAACGACTACACCGACGACGTTTCGCCGCGCACGCCCGACCCGGCGCAGTTCCTCGCCATCCGCGCCGCCGCCTACCAGGCCTGGTACGAGCACATGCCCGTGCCCGCCCGCATGCGTCCGCGCGGCGCCGGCGCCACCATCTACGGCCGCCATCGCTTCGGCCGCATGCTCGACGTGATGCTGCTCGACGGCCGCCAGTACCGCTCGCACCATGCCTGCCTCACGGGCCGCAGCACCAAGCCGCTGGCCGACTGCGCCGACCGCCTGGCACCCGAGCGCAGCCTGCTCGGCATGCAGCAGGAGGCCTGGCTCGCGAACGAGCTTGCGGCGCCGCCGGCGCGCTGGACCGTCATCGCCCAACCCACGCTGCTCGCCGAAGCCGATCGCCAGCACGGCCCCGGGCACGGCTACTGGATGGACGGCTGGGACGGCTATGCCGCCTCGCGCACGCGACTGCTCGACGCACTGGCCGCCAACCAGTCGCGCGGCGGCGATGCGCTGGTGCTCGGTGGCGACGTGCACGCCTTCTGGGCCGCCGACCTGCGCCGCGAGCCGCAGGGCCCCATCGTCGCGACCGAGTTCGTCGGCGGCGCCATCACCTCCGAAGGGCCCAGCGCCGCCAGCGTGGCCCACATGCGGGCGAAGAACGAGCACCTGCGCTACGGCCGCGCCGACAAGCGTGGCTATGGCCTCATGACGCTCGACGCGCGCGGCTGCGCCGTCGAGTTCCGCGCTGTGGACGACGAGAAGAACGCCGACTCTGCCGTGGCGGCCATGGCCCGCTTCTCCGTCGAACGCGGCGCGCCCGGCGTGCGCCTCGAATCCACCTGAATCTCCAGCGCCTGCAGGAATGCGCGGCCGTGCCTATGATGGCCGCCGCCCCTTCCTCCTACCTCTTCTCCTACCCTTGGAGCGCGCGCGCATGAGCATCCCCACCACCCGCCTGGGCCGCACCGGCCTCACCGTCTCCCGCCTGGCCCTGGGCACCATGACCTTCGGCCTGCAGACCGACGAGGCCGTGTCGCACCAGATCCTCGACAAGGCCGCCGACGCCGGCATCAATTTTCTCGACACCGCCGACGTGTACCCGCTGGGCGGCACCGTCGAGACCACCGGCCGCACCGAAGAGATCATCGGCAACTGGCTCGAAAAGCAGGGCACCGCCGGCCGCCGCCGCTTCGTGGTCGCCACCAAAGCCGTCAACAAGGTCGGCCCCAACCCCTGGGACCAGGGCGCCTCGCGCAAGCATCTGCTCGACGCCATCGACCTCTCGCTCAAGCGGCTGAAGACCGACCACGTCGACCTGTACCAGCTGCACATGGACGACCGCGAGACGCCGCTCGAAGAGAGCCTCGAAGCGCTCGACGTCATCGTCAAGTCGGGCCGCGCGCGCTACATCGGCGTGTCGAACTTCCTGGCCTACCGCCTGGCCCGCGCGCTCGGCAAGTCCGAGCTGCACCGGTTCACGCGCTTCGTGTCGGTGCAGCCGCGCTACAGCCTGCTGTTCCGCGAGATCGAGCGCGAGCTGCTGCCGCTGGCGAGCGAAGAGGGCCTGGGCGTGATTCCCTACAACCCGCTGGCCGGCGGCCTGCTCACCGGCAAGTACAAGCCCGGCGCCAAGCCCGAGGAAAACACCCGCTTCACCCTCGGCACCGCCGGCAACATGTACCAGGACCGCTACTGGAACGATCGCAGCTTCGACACCGTCACTCAGCTGCACGCGCTGGCCGACGAAGCCGGCGTGCCGCTGGCCACGCTGGCCGTGGCGTGGGTCATGGCCAATCCGCTGATCACCGCGCCGCTGCTGGGCGCCAGCCGCCCCGAACAGCTCGACGCCACCGTCGCCGCCGCCAGCTACGTGCTCGACCCCGCGCTCAAGCAGAAGCTCGACGCGCTCACGGCGGAGTACCGCAAGGGCGACGCGCCTCGCTGAGCGAACGGGCGCGTGCCGGCGCCCCCCGGATGGCCTGCGCGCAGTACGTGCTTGGGCCATGCAGGAGAATCGCGGCCGGCATGACGACTTCCCACACCACCCTCCGGCGCGCCGCCCTGCGGCACCCGGCATCGACCGAACGGCGGCCCGCATGGCGCAGCTGATGTCGCTGCTGGTGCAGAACGCGATCCTGGTGGTGTTTGGCGCCAGCTTTGCCGCACGCCTGGGCCTGCCCGTGCCGGCTGCGGCCGTGCTGGTCGTCACCGGTGCGCTGCTGGCGGCGGGCGATGTGTCGGTGGTCGGCGTGGTGCTGGCCGCCGTGGTCGCCAATCTGCTGGGCGACGGCGCGTGGTTCTATGCCGGGCGCCGCTTCGGCTACCGCTTCATGCGGCTGCTGTGCCGCATCTCGCTGTCGCAGGACTCGTGCGTGCGCCGCGGCGAATCGCTCATTTCCGACTGGGGCGGCATGTCGCTCGTGGCCGCCAAGTTCGTGCCGGGCGTCTCCGTGGTGGCCCCGCCCATGGCCGGCGCGCTGGGCATGTCGGTGCGGCGCTTTGTCGGCTTCGACATCCTGGCCGCGCTGGTCTGGACGGGCCTGTTCCTCGGCCTCGGCTGGCTCTTTCGCGACCAGATCCAGCAGGTGCTTGCCGTGCTGGCGCAGGCCGGCGGCATCGCCACCGCCGCGCTGGGCGTGGTGCTGCTCGTGATGCTCGCAGTGCGCTACTGGCGCCGCCGTGCTTTCGCACGGCTCACCGGCATGCCGCGCATCAGCGTCGACGAACTGTTCGACCTGATGAGCGGCGACGTGCCGCCGCTGGTGATCGACGTGCGCGGCGAAGCCGGCGTGCAGGTCGACCCGCGCCGCATTCCGGGCGCGCTGTCGTACACCCTCAAGGCCCTGCAGCAGCGCAGCCTCGACCTGACGATCGACCCCGACCGCGACGTGGTGCTGTACTGCAACTGCCCGAACGAAGTTTCCGCCGCGCAGGCCGCGCGTGTGCTGCTGGCGCGCGGGGCTCGGCGGGCGTTGCCGCTCACGGGCGGGCTCGATGCGTGGGTGGCTGCGGGGCGGCCGACGAGCCTGCACTGAAGGCGGGCACTCAATCCAGGCGTGTCATGGGACACGACATGATCAGCCGCTCTTCAAGCGGCGAGTTGGCCCAGTCGGGCAGGGCGCGGTTGCGGTACGACTCCATCGACTGATAGCCCCGCACATCCCAGGAGTAGGTACTCAGCCGTTGCACCTCGACCACCTTGTACAGGCAGTGGCGGCTGGGAGACCGGAGGCGAAAGGCGATCCGCTCGCCTTCTTCCTTGTCCAACTCGTTGTCAAGAACCTCATAGCGCGCGGGCTTGCAGATGCTGAAGCTCGAGTTCCATTCGATGGTCTTGGTGCGCACATACAGGCCGCCTGAACACGCGCGGCCCGTTCCGCTGAACTTCCCTGTGAACGGCGCGTCTGCAAGGGCGATGCTTGGACCCGCCAGGACAAGCGCGATCAGCGCGAACGCTCGGCTCATCTGCATACCGCCTCCTTTGCCTTTCGCACCGCAGGCAGTGCATGGTCCATCTTCCGGGCGTAGTCGGAATCGCCGACGTTGTAGCGGGCGGCAATGCGCGATGAGGTGAGGGGCATCCATCCCGTGATGACCTTCCTGACCGTCGCCTTCTGGTACTTCAGCACCTGACCCGCCTTGAGCAGGTGCGCAGACGGGTTGAGCTTCTTCATGACCTCTGGCGTGCTCCCTTGCGCCCTGGCGATTCTTTCAAGACTGTCGCCGTCCTTCACCGTGACCTCGTAGACCTTGTCGTCCGCGTTCGGGATGCTCTTGAACGCGAACGTTGCCATGCGCATCAGGAGGTAGCCGATGCCTGCGCGAATGTTCGGGATTGGCTCCGCCCTGACCGAGCTGGCCGACAAGCTGACTCGAAGAGAGGGCGGAACGACCAGGTCACCGCCCTCGCGGTCTCCGAGCAGCGCCATCAATCCGGCGTCCTCGATGTGGCCGATCTGCATCGGCCTCGACTTCCAGGCGAGCGATTTGGCGCCGGTTTCCACCCACAGCATGGCTTTGACCACCCGCCAGTCCAGCGGAACATAGCCCGTTGTGCGCGAGAGGTGCATGTTGTATTCGTCGACCGCCGAGCGGATCTCGCAGTCATAGGTGTTCCATTGGTCGTCGGCCTTGTCGACGCCCTCGGCCCAGCCGTCGAAGCCCGTCCTCGGCCGAGGCGCCGTGTGCCTTTTGTTCGCAGGCCCCGAAGCCAGGCGATGTGCAGTGTTTCCCATGCAGTCCTCCCTTTGTATGTATTGCAGGTCCAGCGTTGTATGCCGCCCCGGCAAGACACATTCGTATCGATCGTTACCCCAATGGGATTCCTCCACGCTCCTGCGAGCGAAAGCCCTGCACCGCCCCGGTGGTAGTCTTCCTCCCCGATGAACCTCCGCACCAAGATCGTCGCGCTGGCCGTCGCGCCCTTGCTGATCGCGCTGGTGCTGGTGGCCCTGGCCGTGCGCCACCAGGAGCACGACCTCGCCCAGCGCGAGCGTGCCCTCATCGAGCGCAGCTACATGGCGCAGCGCCGCAGCGAGCTGCGCAGCTATGTCGACCTGGCCGTGAGCAACCTGCTGCCGCTGTACGAGTCGGGCCTGGACGACGAGGCCACGCGCAATGAAGCGCTGCGCCGCCTGGCCACGCTCAACTACGGTGACGACGGCTATTTCTTCGTCTACGACATGGACGGCAACTCGCTCATGCACTCGCGGCAGCCCGAGCTGGTTGGCCAGAACCTGTGGGGCCTGCGCGATTCGCATGGCCGCTTCACCATCCAGGAGCTGATCAAGGGCGCGCGCGACAAGGGCGGCGCCTTCGTCGAGTACGAATGGCGCAAGCCCTCGAGCGCGCAGATGGCGCCCAAGCTCGGCTACGTCACCGCGCTGCCGCGATGGAACTGGATGGTCGGCACCGGCCTGTACCTGGACGACATCCAGTCGACCATGGACACCCTCGACCGCCAGATGAACGCCAACGTCACCGCCACGCTGCTGTGGATTGCCGGCATCGCCGCGCTGTGCCTCGGCGTCGTCAGCGCGGCCGGGCTGCTGCTCAACCTCAGCGAGCACCGCACGGCCGAAGCCAAGCTGCGCCTGCTCGCGCGCCGCGTGGTGCAGTCGCAGGAAGAAGAGCGCGGCCACCTCGCGCGCGAGCTGCACGACGGCACCAGCCAGACGTTGGTGTCGGCCAAGCTGCTGATTGAATCGGCCGTCGAGTCGCTCGACCGCGCGCACCAGTCGCCGCCGCCCGCGCTCGGCAAGGCGCTGCAGCGGCTCAACGATTCGCTCATCGAGGTGCGCCGCATCTCGCACCGGTTGCGTCCCGCGCTGCTCGACACGCTGGGCCTGCCCGCCGCGCTGGAGCGCCTGGGCGCCGAGTTCGGCGAAGAAGGGGGCGTCGACGCATCGATCATGGTCGAGGGCGAACCCTTCGAGCTGTCGCAAGAAGCCAAGACCGCGCTCTTTCGCGTCACGCAAGAAGCGTTGACCAATGTGCGCAAACACGCCCGTGCGCAGCAGGTGCACATTGCACTGGGCTTCGACGAAGAGGCCGTGCGCCTGGAGATCAGCGACGACGGCGTCGGCTTCAACGTCGAGGCCATGCAGCTCGACCCGAAGCGCGGCATCGGCCTGCGCAACATGCGCGAGCGCATGGAATCGATTGAAGGCCAACTGCGCATGCGCTCGGGCCGCGGCCACACGTCCATCGTGGCCGAAGTGCCCGTGCGGCGCGCAAAGCCAGAATAGCGGCCATGAATGAAGTCCCCGCCACTGTTGCTGCTGCTGCCCCTGTGGTCGTGCGCCTGTTCCTGGTCGACGACCACCCGCTGGTGCGCGACGGCCTGCGCGCGCGCCTGGGCTCCATGCCCGGCCTGGAGATCGTGGGCGAGGCCGGCAGCGCAGCCGAGGCGCTGGCGCTCATCGGCCCCGCGCAGCCGCACCTCGTGCTGATGGATGTGGGCATGAAGGACATGAACGGCATCGAGCTGGCGGCGCTGCTGCTGCAACAACCACAGCACCAGCCCGCACCACACATCGTCATGCTCAGCATGTACGACAACCCCGAGTACGTGCAGAAGGCCCTGCAGGTCGGCGCGCGCGGCTACGTGCTGAAAGACGCGCCGGCCGCAGAGATCGTGGCCGCCATCGAGGCCGTGTCGGCGGGCGGCACCTTCCTGAGCCCGGCCGTGTCGAAGAAACTCTTTCGCAACCAGACGCCGCGCCCGCTGCTCACGCCGCGCGAGGGCGAGATCTTGAGCGCGCTCGGCCGCGGCGAATCGAGCAAGCAGATCGCGCGCGACCTCGGCCTGAGCGTGCGCACCGTGGAGGCGCACCGCCAGAGCATCAAGCGGCGCCTGGGCATCGAAGGGCAGGCGGAGCTCATCAAGTACGCGGTGGAGCACGCGCGGGAGTTCGGCGGGCAGGGCTGAGGCGCTGTGGGCTGATGCGGGGCTCGCGCCCTGCTTTCAGGGCCTGACTGTCAGGGCTTTGTGAATCGCCGCTGCCGCAGCGCGATTACTTGCGCGAACCGCGCATTCCTCGGCGAAATATCTCTGTGCGCCGGGCAGGACTTCTCTACAGTGAATGCCCCTGTGATGAAACGACCCGCTATGTGGGCGCGCACCACGAACTACCGACTGATTGAGTGAATGAACCGCTTCGCCTCACGGCGGGCCATCGATGCAGATCGATCGATGCGAACGTGAGGCACAAAAGGCGACGGCCACGGTGCGCGAACACCATGACCGTCTAACCAAGTGACGTGCAAATCTTCTACAAGGAGCACAACAAATGGCTAAACGAATTATGGCCCGCGCTACCGCGCCGGCCTCTCTCCACGCAACCACCCCCAGCGCAGCTGACCTGCTGGAATGCAAGCTGGAACAACTGAACTCACTGCTGTGGTGCTGCTACGGCGCCGGCGATGGATGGTTCGAAGATGCGGGAGCAGGGCATCGGGATAACCTGCTGTGGATCGCTTCGGATTTGGCGCGGGATGCGGCGGCGTTGTTTCAGGAGAGCGGGGGAGGGTGAGGAGGCTGGCCCCGACATATTGGATGTCGGGGCGGTAGCTTTAGATTGATTGCAGCAGCACGACGTTGAGAGTCGAACGTCTGCTGCTGGCGAAGTTTTTCAATGGCGTCTCTCCACCATCTTTTGTTGCATCTCCAAGACCTCGCGTTTGCAGTTGGGGCCCGAGCGATGGCGTGCGAGAGCACTGCGTAGATGATTTGGAGAGCTAGAGCGAGGCCGAGACGGATATCGCCGTACAGTTGACCTTCTTCTATTCTCGACTTACCGAGTTTTGTTCGGCATCATCACCGGAACAATTTCAAAGCCCTGGGCGGTCATATGTTCTCTCAATGCCGCGGTGTAATTCAGATTTTCTTCAATATCAACGATGTTGATGAGTTCCATGCCGGCGCGACTCAATGCTACGCCATTCAGCCTGAAAGCTTGTTTTTGCTCTTGCGACATCTCCTTCATTGGCTTTAGGCCAAAGTGACTGTTCATGTATCGGAAGGGGAGCCTGATTTTGTTCTCTTCAACGATCGCGAATTGGTAAGGCATGTACGAGTTGTAGTCGTTGATGATCAGACCGTACTCGAAAAGGATGTTTAAGTCGGAAAAGCTTAGACCGTACTTCTGCAATCCGTTCGATGCTGCACTACCTGCTACGGCAACAACCCGGGAGTCTTGTACATCGGGACCCAGCTGCAATGTCAACGCCGAGGAACATAGGTTGCGGAAAAGTTCGGCAGCTCTGTTATCGAGCTGAGCCATCAGCTTGACTGTGCGGATAGAGTAGGTCGTAGGACGGCGAATCTCACCTGCCAAGATCTTTCCAAACAGCTTCTGCATTTGCTCGCTGCTCATGTTCACGGCTTCTTGCTCGAACGCATTCAGCCAGTCGTCGGTTATGTCGGATATCGCTTGATCAGCAGGGGGCGGATCTCGTTTGATGTCTGAGGCAGCGTGCTGCAATACCTTCGCTGTGTTCACAGTTTGACGCAATATCTTGGATGCATGTGTCTCAGCTGCGATGACGGCAATCGAATCATCAATATCGATCTTCTTTGCGATGGACTTGGCTGTCGCCTTGGTCAATGCGACGCGCGCTTCGGAGTGAGCTTTGATTTCAGCGGCGGTGCCATCGATCCATGCTCCTGGGATCTTCATCAACTGCCCGAATGCCTTTCCAATGTTCTTCTTGATGACTGCAGGGATATCGCCTAGGTAGTCGCCGATCGCACCAACTATGACGCTGAGTGTGCTGCTCTCTTCATCTGGTTCAGTAGAAACGATCTTGTTTGGTTCCTGTTCGCTCATGCCACTTTCTCCTACGTTCTTGAAACCCTTCGATTGTCGCTGCTGCTGCCGACCAATTGGTGCGATCAACGCATCGCTGCTGACGGCGGGCTATTCGGCCGCAATGCTACTAAGCCAGTCGCCGAAGTAGAACTTCTATGACTTTGGGATGACCCTCAAGCGGTCGAGAACGCGGACTCAATGCTCGGCGGCAAACGGTCGCCTCCGCTGCATTGCCGAGGCAATGTCGAGTCATGGGAGGGAGTCCCGAATGGCGTCGCTTTGATACCCTGCAGACCGTACCAGCCCGAAGGTTCTTTTGATGCCCAACCTCCTTTTCAGCCCAGCCGCTGACCGCAACAAACAACCCATCCTTGATGCCCTGACCCGCATCCTCGGTGAGCGAGGCACCGCCTTGGAAATCGCCTCCGGCACAGGCCAACACGCTGCCTGGTTCGCCGCTGCCATGCCCTCATGGACCTGGCAGCCCACCGACGCAGACGCCCGCTCGCTCCCCGCGATCGCCAGTCGCGTCGAACAAGCCGCGCTGCCCAATCTGCGCCCGCCGCTGTTGCTCGACGTGATGGCGCCGCAGTGGCTCTCGCAAGGCCCCGCGTTCGCTCAAGCTCAAGAAAAAGAAGAACAACAGCAAGAAAAGTTCGACGCCATCTACTGCGCCAACATGCTGCACATCGCACCCTGGTCCACCTGCGCCGCGCTGATGTCCGGTGCCGCGCGGCATCTGCGTGCCGGCACCGGCGTGCTGATCACCTACGGGCCTTACTTCGAAGACGAAGCGCAGCGCGGTCCTACGGCACCGAGCAATCTGGCGTTCGACGAAGACCTGCGGGCCCGCAATCCCGCCTGGGGCATTCGCCGTCTCGATGATGTGGTGGCAGAGGCGCGTCGCGTCGGCCTCGCGCTGCGCGAGCGGCACGCGATGCCCTCGAACAACCTGCTGCTGGTCTTCGGTTTCTCTTGACCCGACGCGGCACGAGGCCGGGGCGACGCGACGGGCGCATGGCCGTTCGCGTGCGGCGGCTCAACGCTTCTTGTTGAAGAGCCCGTCGAATCTCACGCCGTAGCCGCAGTAGCTGTCGCAGCCCTTGGTCTTGACGTTGACCTGCGGGCCCGCAAAGGCCAGGTCGACTTCGCAGCGGTTGTCGGGGGCGCTGGCGTCGGGTGGCTCCACCTTGTGGACCTGGTTCGCATGGATGACCGGCGCGCGCAGGCTGTAGGCGCAGCTGTTGTTGCTGCCGGGTCTCACGGTGGAGACGTTCATCGCCAGGATGCCGTCGGGGAACAGCACGCTGTCGAGATCGCCGCTGTACGTGGTGCTTGCATAGCGGCCCGTCAGCTTCTGCGAATCGTAGCGGCCGCTGAGTTCGACAAGCCGGGTGCGGTAGCTGTCGAGAAGGCAGTTCGCGAGCTTGTCGCCCGAGCCGGCGCACTGGTTGCGCCGCGCCAGCCACGCGCGCTGGCCGCTCTGAAGTTCGGCGATGTCTGTGTCCGGCACGGCCCGCACGGACTTGTACAGGTCGGCCATGGTCTGGTCGAACCAGGCGTCGAGCTGGGTGCAGATGGCCTTCTCGACACGGGTCTGTGCCTTCGCGCAATCGAAGCTCGGCTTGGCGTCTTGGGCGAACACCGGCGACGTGGCGAGCGCGCACAGGCAGGCGGCGACAAGGCCGAGGTGGTGGTGATGCGTCTTCATCTGCAAGGCGCTTCGTCCTTCGTGCGGCGCGAAGCTATCGGCCCGAGCAGACGGTGTTCGAGAAGCCGCTGGTCGACGAGGTGGTCGATCCTGAGGTGCTGCTGCTGCTCGTGGTCACCGAATTCCCCGCAGACACGCAATGCTCGTGCGACGGGCGCGCGCTCTGGGTTTGGCTCTGGTTTTTGGCCTCACGCCGTTGCTCTTCTTCGGCCCAACGCTGGCGCTGTTCCGCCTGGTTGCGCTTGCGGTTCTGGTCGGCTTCCATCATGCAGTTGGCGAAGGCATCGGTGCCTTGGGCGAAGCCGTAGCCTGCGCAGGTTCGTCGGTCGGACGCGGCGATTTCTTCGGGAGAAGCACAGGCCGTCAGGACGGCTGCCGAGACGGCGAGTACAACGAAAATGTTCGTTCTGCGCAGAGTGAGTTTCATGGCCGCAAGCTGCTGAGTGGTGGTCGGGCCATTCTGCATAAGTGTGAACGACAGACAAGGTTTAAGAGGCGATCGCGCCACACTCATCGGCGCGACGACAACGCGTCGTGCAGCGCTTCTTCCTCTTCTCTTCTGCGTCTCTTCAGCGGCTTGCGAGCTTGCGATCCGCCGCACGCGCGTTAGAGTCGGGCCACGTCCACAAGACCGGCCTGCGCCCATGCTCGACACACCATTGCCGACGCCTCCACGTTCCCCCGCATCTCTGCCGCTGTCGCAGCGGCTGCTGTTCCGACTGATCCCCATCACCGCCTGTCTCCTGGCCATCGGCTGCGCGAGCCCGCCGCCGACGCGCACGCCCGGTGGTTCGGTGCCCAGCAGCAACATCCCGCCGCTGACGTCGGAGCAGTCGAACAGCATCACGATCCACGCGCTGGGGCTGGTCGGCACGCCGTACCGCTATGGCGGCAACTCGCCCGAGGGCGGCTTCGATTGCAGCGGGCTCATCGGCTACGTGTACCGCCAGAGCGTGGGGCAGGTGCCGCCGCGCACGGTGTCGCGCATGGCGGGCTTCGGCCGGCCGGTGCCGATGTCCGAGCTGCGCTCGGGCGACCTGGTGCTGTTCGGCTCGGCGTCGCCCACGCATGCGGGCATCTATGTGGGCGACGGGCGTTTTGTGCATGCGCCGTCCACGGGCGGCGAGGTGCGGCTCGACCGGCTCGACGGCGTGTACTGGTCGCGCCAGCCGACGCAGGCGCGCCGGCCCGGCTGATTCGACGACCCTGACTGCTCGCTACTTCCGCGGCGACTGCACGTGTTCGGGCCGCACGCCGATGCCCACGGCGCGCGCGGGCAGGGTGCGCAGCCACGGCCAGCGCCCCAGCAGGCGCAGCGGCAAGGGCATGGGGCGGGGCGCAGTCGACGCAGCTGCGGCCGCCTTGCGGCTGAGCACCGGCATCAGCACGCGGTCTTGCACGAGCCGCTGCGCGGCCTGCGTGACGCGCACGGGCCATTCGCGGCGGCGCTGCAGCTGGGGCAGCAGGGTGTCGATCTCCTTGTCGGTGGCGTTGCCGGCGAGCGACGCGGCCAGCAGGTTGGCGGCGGCCACGGCGTCCTGCACGGCGAGGTTGATGCCGACGCCGCCCACGGGCGACATGGCGTGCGCGGCGTCGCCGATGCACAGCAGGCCGGGGCACGACCACGATTCGACCCGGTCGACGGTCACTTCGAGCAGCTTCACGGCCTCCCAGTCGGGCAGGGCCTCGGGCAGGCGCGCGGCAAAGAAGGGCGCGATGCGCGCGATCTCGGCATGGAAGGCGGCAATGCCGCGCGACTGCAGCTCGGCCCGGCCGCCCTTGCGGATGACGAAGGCGCACTGCCAGTAGTCGTCGCGGTTGAGCGTCACCAGCAAGCGGCCCGCCGCGATGTGGCCGCCGGTGGCCTCGGGGTCGCCGGGCAGCTTGGGAATGCGCATCCACAGCACGTCGATGGGCGCGCCGTAGCTGATGTGCGGCAGCGCGGCCGCATCGCGCAGGGTGGAGTGGCGGCCGTCGGCGGCCACGATGAGGGAGGCGTGCAGCTCGATGTCTTTCGGGCCGCCGCTGTCGGGGCTGCGGGCGCCGACGCGCACCTTCACACCGTTGACGCGGCCCTTGTCCTGCAGCAGGCCGGTGGCCTCGGCGTCGGTCCACAGCTCGAAGCCGGGGTAGCGCCGCGCCTCGTCGCACATGAAGTCCAGAAACTCCCACTGCGGCATGAGCACCAGAAAGCGGGCGTGCGTGGGCAGCCGCCTGAAGTCGGCAATGGTCACGCTGCGGCCCTCGTAGGTGCCGCGCAGCTCTTCGATGCGGTTGTGCGGGCGCTGCAAAAAAGCGTCGAGCAGGCCGAGTTCGTGCAGCACTTCGAGCGTGGACGGATGCACGGTGTCGCCGCGAAAGTCGCGCAGGAAGTCGAGGTGTTTCTCGAGCACGACGACGGGCACGCCCGCGCGCGCAAGCAGCAGGCCCAGCACCATGCCGGCCGGGCCGCCGCCGGCGATGCAGCAGCGGGGCGACGTGGGAACGGGGGCAGAGGGGGTGTGGGTGTCCATGGCTCCGATCGATCCGGTCGCGCCATGGGTGGCGTGGCCTGTGGGGTGCGCGGTGCGTGCACCCCTCGGTGTACGCACTGCGCGGCCGGACCGCCGGGGCCCGGACCTCAGGGCAACGTGAAGCTCACGCGTTGTGCAATGAGCACGCCGTCGACCACGCGGTCGCCGACGACGGTCACACGCTTGCCGTTGCCCAGGTCCGCGGCGGTGCCGTTTTCGAAGATGGTACCGGAGCCGCTGGCATTCACGCGCTGGCCGCGCACGGTGAAGTCGGCGGCCGACTGGTAGCCGCCGATGGCGCCGATGACGGTGAACGACACCGGCCCGCCGGTGCCGGGCACGTGGCGGATGCGCAGTTTCTTGACCACGAGCACCTGGGCCGAGAGCAAACCGTCGACTTCGACCTTCACGCCGTTGCCGATGGAGCCGACCGGCCCGCCGGTGATCTGGGCATTGCGCGCGTCGATCTTGTTGCCGAGCACGCGGAAGTCGCCCAGCGCGGCGAAGTCGGTGACCACGCCCGCCAGTTGCAGCGCGATGCCGTCGGCCGAGGGAATGGCGTACCAGCCCTGCACCTGGGTGGCGGTGAAGCGGCCGGCGGCCGGCACTGCGGTGCCGCGCACGCGGACGAGGGTGCCGTTGGCCAGGCTCGCGGCGTCGATGCCGGGGCCGAAGGCGGCAGCGCCGAAGTCGACGGTCAGCAGGCCGAGCGTGAACTGCTGGGCGCCGCGGTCGAGGTTCTGCACGGTGCCGGTCACCAGCGGGGCGGTGGTGGCGGGCGCCACCTGGACGCGCGTGGCGCGCAGGGTGCCCGGTGCGGCGGGCAGGCCCCAGACCTGCACGATGGCGCCGTCGACGAGGTCGGTGGTGCCGTCGGCGTCGGCCCAGACGGTGGCGTTGTCGGTGGTCACGCGGGCGCCCATGACGGTGAAGCTGCCGTTCTTCAGGTCGATGGCCGACACGGCGCCGCGCAGTTCGGCGGCCGAGACGACTGTGGCGGCGATGCCGCTGGTGAAGTCGGCGTTGACCTTGCCGGCGATGCGCGCGCTCATGCCGATCTGCAGCTCGGTGGTGTCCTCAAGGCTGAAGGTGGCGCTGTCGGTGTTGTAGCGCAGGCCGTTGAGGATCACGCTGCCCAGGCCGTCGGCCGCGCCGATGCCGGCGGCGTCGGCGGTCACGCCCGTGCCGCCGGAGCCCACGCCGGAGCCGTCGCCGTTGGTGTTGCTGGCGGTGCTGTCGCCGCCAGAACCAGTGCTTCCGGTGCTGCCAGTGCCCGTGCCCGTGCCGCTGCCGGAGCCTGCGTCACCCGAGCCGCTGTCGCCGCCGCCACCGCCACCGCCGGTATTGGTACCCGTACCCGTGCCAGTGCCAGTGCCAGTGCCAGTGCCAGTGCCAGTGCCAGTGCCAGTGCCGGTGCCGGTGGCCGTGGTGCCGAGGGCGCCGAAGCCCGTCGTGCCGCTACCGCCACCACCTCCTCCGCCTCCGCATGAGAGAAGCAGGGCGATGGCGCCGGCCATCAGCAGGCCGCGCGCCAGTCGCAAGGAGGGGGAGGTCGTGTTCATGGGGCGGGCTTGTTGTTGTGCGGCGCGCCGGGAGCGGGCGCGCCTTCTTCGTCTTCGTAATACGTGTAGATGCCGACGCGGATGCGCGCCTTGGCCTTGGCCTCGGGGGCCGCGCGGTCGACGGCCTGGGTCATCTCGCGGGCCAGCTCGTGGTGCAGGCCGGCCCAGCGTTCGCGCACGAGGCGTTCGATGGCCGTGCAGTCGGCCATCGTGAGCCCGCGCGCGTACACGGCGCGCTCGAGCATGCGGGGCGTGTCGCCCAGGGTGTTGGAGACGGCGGCCAGCAGGTGGTCTCGGCCGTTGTCGCCCAGGAAGGCGAGCATCGATTGCAGGTCTTCGACCGGCACGAAGCCGTCGGCGGTGAGTTCGGCGGTGCCGTCGCTTTCGGCCACCATCTGCAGGCGCACCAGTTCGTCGAGGATGGTGCGGTGGTGCACGTTGCCCCGGCTGGCCAGGCGGGCCACGCGTTCGAACGACGGCCCGTCACCCTCGGTGACGACGGGCAGGCGGCGCAGGGTGTCGTCGTCGGTGGTCATCTGTAACCACAACGTAAAAGTCTTGGCGGCGGCTGACAGCTCCGTGTGGGGCAGCGGGTCGACGGTGGCGCGGACCTTGGCCGTGACGACCTTGCGGTTCAGCCCGGTGGTGACCGAAATCTGGCTGAGGTTGGGTTTGGGCACGCCCTGGCCGCGCCAGGTGCGCTGGGCTTCCTCGATGAGCAGGTCGCGCAGCAGGGCTTCCAGGTGCGGGTGCTTGACGCCCATGGCCAGCGCCAGCCGGACCACGGGCCTGAGGATGCGAGCGCAGGCGGCAAGGGCCCAGTCCAGCCGGTGTTCCATGTATGCGGGAGCGTTGTTCCTGGTGAGGGTTGTCGAAGCAAGAAAGAAGAAAGGCGGGGCCGGCGCCCGGCCTTGCCACGGGGCGCTATTGTCGTTGTTCGCGCGCCGGGCCGCCGCCGGGGTCAGGTCGCGGCGCAGGTGCCGCCGCTCGACCGGGTGACGGTGGTGCGCCCCGTGGCGCTGATGGCCACGGCGCGCGACGGGTCGGCGCTCGGGGTGGCGCGGCAGATGGTGATGCGACTCTGGCCGGCGCCCAGGCCGGTGGCCTGGAACACGACGGCGCTCGCGCCGCCGGCCTCGCGCAGCCGGTAGCCGCTGGCGGCCGCGGGTTCGACGCGCAGCACCTGCGTGTCGCTGCGCACGATCCAGCCGGCTTCCCATTGCCCGTTGGTGCTGCAGCTGGTGCCGTCGGCCGAGGCGCACAGGGTGATGGGGGCGTTGCGCTTGATGGCCTCGCTGCGCGCCAGCTGGGTGCCCGCGACCAGTGCGGTGGCGTAGCTGCTCAGCCGCGTGGACAGCCGGATGCTGTCGAACGAGGGCACGGCGATGGCGATCAGCACCACCAGCACGGCCAGCGTGACCATCAGCTCGATGAGCGTGAAGCCGCGCGCAGGGGCGGGGACAAGGCGGGCGTAGCGCATGCGGTGGCTCACCGGCTTTACTTCTGGATGAACCAGTAGACCCGGCCCTTGGGCTGCTTGAACGCGGCCTTGGGCGCGGTGCCCTTGGGGCTGAGGAAGGAGTCGGGGTTGGCGCCGATCACCACGTCGCGCATGCCGCCGCCGTCGAGCTGCACGCGGCCCACGACCGGCGTGGGCGCGAGGCCGCCGCCCACCACGTTCTGGAAGCGTCCGTTGGTGCCCTGGGCGGCCGCGTTGACGTACGACACGTTGTAGACCCGCGCGGTGCCGAGGTCGGCGCGGCACGACTGCGTGTTGGGGTTGGTGGGCGTGTGGGTGTTGAAGGTGGTGGTGCCGTAGGCGGTCACCGAACCCGTCACGACCTGTTCACCCGCGGCGAGCCCGAGGTACCAGCCCTTCTTGGTGGCGAGGTCGGACGAGGTCGGCGTGCTGCTGTCGGTGATGGCCTGCAGCGAGGCGTGACACAGCAGGCCGTTGCCGGTGCCGCAGCGGTCGGCCTCGCTGGTCAGCCAGGTGGCGTCGGTGGGCTTGTCGACCAGCATGTAGAAGCGGTTGGCCACGCCGAGCGCGACGTTGTAGTAGCGCAGCGGCTTCTCGCGGTCGCCCGAACCCAGCAGCACGACGTAGGCGCCGTTGTCCGTCACCACGTCGGGGCCGAACATGAACTTGCGGTTGGGCGTGCAGGTGGTCACGGTGTCGCAGCCGAGCGAGGCGATCTGGGTCAGGGTCCAGGCGGAGGGCGCTGCGCTGCCGATGGCGATGCGGTAGACGTTGCCGCCCAGGTCGGCGGCGTAGGCGATGGTGGCGATGCCCAGGGCGTCGGTGAGAACCGTCACTTCGCCCACCACGGGGCGCGCGGTAGTGAACACCTTGAGCTGCGCGCCGGTGTCGGCGTCGAGCACGTAGATGCGGTTGCCCTTCACGCCGCTGCCGCAGGCCTGGGCGGCGCTGTTGGTGTCGACGTCTTCGCACTTGTCGTAGCCGCCGCCGAACACCAGCAGCGGGCTGTTGCCGCTGCCGTAGCCGGTGGCGCGCAGCACCTTTGGCGCCGACCAGGTCTGGCCGATGCCGTCGAAGCCGGTGTCGCAGCCGGTGTCGTCGCCCTGGTTGGGGCAGCCCTTGCGCCACTTGAGCGTGGGCGCGGCGGGCGAGGAAACGTCGAAGGCGTAGACCAGCCGGCCGCCGCGGCGCATGCTGGCGTAGAGCCAGGCGTTGCTGCCCTGGCGGTACGCGGCCACCGCGCCGTCCATGCCGTAAGGCTTGGGCGCCACCGCGCCCAGGCTGACCGGCAGGCCGGGGAAGTTGACGCGCGTGGTGTTGTCGTACAGCCGCTTGAGGCTGCCGTAGAACTCGGGTGGCATGAACGACCACAGCTCGGAGCCGGCCGCGGCTCCGCCGATGGCCGTGTTGCGATTGCCGTTGATGGCGCGCAGCACGCCGTCGTTGCCGCCGTAGAACACCACCACCTGGGGCGAGGCGTCGGTGCCGTAGTTGATGGCCACCGGCCGCGAGTGCACCACGTCGCCGTGCACCGAGGGGCGCATGGCGCTCGAGGGCACCGGGTTGCCCTGGGCGTCGGGCTTCTCGTCGCCCTTGTTGTCCAGGCCGCGCGCCCAGTTGATGAGCTTGGTGCGGTCGGTGGTGGCGGCGACACCCAGTGCGGCCATGGTGATGGCCGTGTTGCCGTCATCGAAGGTGGTGAGTGCGGTGCAGCCGCCCGCCGCGCAGGTCTTCATGTTGCGCACGGCGGGCACGACGCCGCGCAGCATGTAGCCCTGTGCGCCTTTTTCGACCACGTTGCCGTCGGGGCTGTCCGCGGCTTCCTTCTTGAGGCAGTCGCCGGACGGCCGGAAGCTCCAGTAGGCGTCGCTGTCGCTGGCGGCCGGTGTCCAGAAGCTGCGCGCGCAGGGCGCGATGAAGCCGGTCTGGTTGTTGACGGCGTTCTTGTCGTCCGCGTCCTGCAGGATCAGCTGGCTGCTGCTGTCCAGCCCGAGCTTGTATTGCTTGAGGTTGCCGTTCCAGCGCGGGAGCGCGTTCTCGTCGGGGCGGAACATGCCGACGAACACCTGGTTCAGGTAGGTGCCCTGGGTGTTCACGCTAACGGGCAGGCTCACCGAGGAGAACACGCTGTTGATCGACTGGATCTTGCTGAAGATGTCGTCCAGCGCCTCGCCGAGCGCGGCGCCGAGCTGGGGCTTGGTCGTGAGGTCGTAGTACTCGCCCTTGCTCTGCGTGGCCATGCTCTGCAGCAGCGCGCTCCAGCCCGGGCCCTGGCCCTGCTCGGCCTTGGCGGCCTCGATGGTGTAGACCTTCACGCCCATGCTGGTCTGCAGAAAGCGCGCCCACTCGTCGGCCATGCTGTCCTGCGAGCCGCTGGGGGTGAGCGTGATCTGCGTCGTGTCGCCGCCGGCGGCGCGCAAGGCGTCGCTGGAGAGCTTGCTGTCGTTGTTGTTGTCCTGCGCCGCGCCGTTGCTGATGTAGATGACGAAGGTGCCGATGCAGTTCTCGGTGCTCGGGCCGACGTAGGTGCTGGCATTGGCGCTGGCGAGCGCGTTGCGCGTCAGCGCGTAGATGGCCTTCGACGCCGCGGTGCCGCTCACGTTGCCGGTGAAGTCGGCCTTGACCTTGCCGTTGCCGGCGATGGGCGCGGCGCTGGCCAGGTAGCGGTAGACCTCGGCCATGGTCTTGCCGGCCTTGCCGCCGTTGGACTTGTCGCCGAGCTTGTCGAGGCTGCGGATCATGGCGCCGTACTTGAGCTTGGTGCCGTCGTCGAGCGTGCGCACCGCAGCGCGCACGTAGCCGCCGTCGCTGTTCGAGTTGCCCTGGCCGGTCTCGGTGAACATCATCAGGCCGACCTTGAACTTGTCGGCCTTCAGGCTTTCGAAGGCGCTGGCGAGCGCGTTGAGTTCGGCCGTGAAGGGCTGGTTCCAGTTGGCCGTGTTGTCCAGCACGAACAGCACGTTCGGGGCCTGCGTGGCGCTGGGGTTGTAGCCCACGAAGAGGTCGATGTCCTCCGCCTGCGCGGCCTGCAGCGGCAACGCGAGCAGCACGGCGGCCCACAGCGTGGTGAGTAGTTTCCTTGTCATGGCGGGGACCCGTTCATCGTCGTGGTTCAAGGGGAGACTGGTGCGGCCGGCGGCGGCGCGCACAGCGCATCGAACTGCGCCTTGTTGAGCAGCGCCCGCACGCCCTGGCGCACGGAGGTCGTGGCGCCGGTGGCGCCGGCGGTGACGTCGGTCACGGTGGTGCTGATGTCCCACACGGCGTTGTACTGGTCGGGCAGGGCGCCCAGGCCCGAGCCGCTGCTGGACGCGCCGCCGGTGATGCCGCCCGGGCCCGCGCTGCCGCCGCCGCCGCTGTCGACCGCCTTGGTGGCGCGCACGCACACGGGCGGGGCGATGGTGACCTTGTAGTCGTCCACGCCGTCGTTGTTGATGTCGACCATGCTCACGGTGCCCTGCGGCGGCGCGAGCGACGGCGTGCCGTCGCTGCCGGGCACCAGCAGGCTGGCCGCGACTTCCTCGATCGCGCGGTTGGCGGCGGCCACGGCTTCGTTGCGGGTCTGCAGGTTGCCCACGGCCTTGAGGTTGGCGCCGCTGAGGTTGAAGGCGGCGGTGACCACGAGCGTGATCAGCAGCAGCATGATCATCCCGATGATCAGCGCGGCGCCGCGCTGGGTGGCGACTGCGGCGGCGGACGGGGCGCGTGGCTTCATGGCGTTTCCCTCCGGCCGGTGACGTTGGTCAGGCGCACGGTGGTCGCGAACGCGTGCCGCTTGTAGTGGTCGTTGAACGGCCCCAGCGTCGCGGCGCCCATCTGGTAGGTGCGCGTGTCGGTGTGGCCCGGCGAGATGGCGGCGGCGCGCGCGAGCACGTACAGCTTCACGGCCACCACGTTGACCAACTGGTCGGCGGTGCAGGCCGAGGCGGTGCTGCAGTGCACGAAGGCGCCGTCGGGGCTGCCGTCGCCGCGGTTGGACGGCGTCGACTTGTTCGCCGGGTCGGCCCAGGCGATGGCCTGGACGTAGTTGACGGCGGCGCCGGTCTTGCTCAGCGTGTCCAGGCCGAGCTCGACGCGAAAGCCCTCGACGCCTTCGATGAGCGGCGTGGGCGGCTGCTGCGCCAGCGTGCCGCCCACCAGGTCGAAGCGCGAGCGCGCCAGCGTGGGCACGCCGTCGCCCACGGTCTCGGCGTAGTCGCGCACGTAGTAGATGTCGGTCACCAGCTTGCGTTTGGGCGAAGGGGTGGTGCAGTCCTTGAGGAACATCTGGTCGAAAGCGCCCGTCGAGAGGTCGAACGACGAGGGCTTTTGCGTGCCGCACAGCGACGACTGGAAGTACATCGCACCGGCCACGTCGGCATCGCAGTGGGGCGTGCCGGGCAGGCAGGTTTCGGCGTGGCGAACCACGAGGACGTCGGTGTTGGCCTTCTTGTGCGTGAGCAGGTCGGTGCAGGTGACGGGCACGCTGTCGTAGACCTGCACGGGCAGGTCGAGCAGCTGGCGCTTGTAGTCCTCGGTCCAGTTCGCGGCCGAGTAGGCCAGGCACGGGTCGGGCACGGCACCCGTGGGCACGTGCGTGGGCGCGGCGCTGACCGTGAGGTCGTCGAACTCGGGCATGTAGTTTTCCCAGAAGCCCGCGTGGGAGATCTCGTTCTCGAGCACGAAGATGCTCAGGCGCCCGGTTTCGATCTGGCGGTTGACGCGTTCCATCTCGCGCTGGGAGCCGCTCACGTTGAGGAACAGCGTGAGCAACGCGGCCATCACGATGAGCATGATGGTGATGGCCACCATCAGCTCGATCAGCGTCAGCCCGCGCTGGGCGCGGCGTGCGGCGGAGTACGGGCGCCTCGGGTTCATGAGAGCGATCCGATGCGCACGAGCGTGGTCACGGTGCGGCGGCACAGGTCGTTGATGCACTTTGAACCGGTGCCCCCGTCGTAGAGGTCCTTGCCGCAGGCCACGCCGGCCGGCGGCGCCGAGATCGGTCCGAGGCCCTGCCAGGCGACGGTGACGAGGTACTCGTTGTGGCCCATGTCTTCCACGCAGCCGCGCCCGCCGATCACGGTGCCCAGCTTGTCGTTGCCCGAGAACTCGGCGGCGCCCTGCAGTGCGTTGCACCATTCCCTGGCGTCGATCTGCTGGCGCGTGCCGGTGCCGGTCGGGCAGGCATCGGTTCCGCCCAGCGGTGCGCTGGTGGCGTAGCTGGCCGCCACCCGGCGGTTGATGGCGATGCGGCTGGCCATGTCGTTGAGCAGGATCAGCGCCTGCGAGCGCTGGTACGACTCCATCTCGGAGGCCTGCAACCGGGCCTGCAGCCCCACGAGGCCGAACAGGCCGAAGGCCAGGACGAGCAGGGTCACCAGCACTTCGATCAGCGTGGTGCCGCGCTGGCGCTGCAAGGGGGCGCTCACCATTTGTTGGCCGGCGTCTTCACGCCTTCGCTGGTGAGTCCGAGGTTGCCGTCGCTTTGCTGGTTGCCGATTGCGGTGAAGGTGATCGTGAAGGTGGGCGGGCCGGAGGCCTGAAGCGCGACGTCGTAGCTGTAGTTGCCAGAGACCTCGGCGGGCAGGCCGTAGCCACTGGCGGTCAGCGCCGTCTTGTCGGCGTAGCTGCGGTTGGCAATGAGGAACTGCTGCTGCCGGTTGGCGATGTCCATCATCTGCGCCTGGGCCGCCGAGCGCTTCGAACGGATGACGTACTGCCGGTAATTGGGCAGGGCGATCGACGCCAGGATGGCCACGATGGCCACCGTGATCATGACCTCGATCAATGTGAAGCCGCCGCTTGTGCGCGCCTGCGAATGCTGGGTCATCGTGGACTCGTCAGAGTTGTTTCACATTGTTATTGAATGTGAATTTATCACATTTAACGTAAATACAAACGCTTCATGGCGCCGTCGACGAGGGCCCTGCAAGAGGTGTTTAGGGGTTATCCATTAGGCAATTCCACCCGCCCGGCCCACGCAGTGCGACGGATGCGGCTGCGCGGCGGGCGGGGAACACTCGCCCGGTTCATATCGAGGAGACATACGCATGCCTAACATTCGCCGCCATCTGGTGTGGCTGGCCGTGGCCGTGCTCGGCGCTTTTGCGCTGGGCACCGTCGCCCTGAGCCGGGGGGAAAGCATCAACGCCCTGTGGGTCGTGACCGCCGCGCTCTGCACCTACCTGATCGCCTACCGCTACTACAGCCTGTTCATCGCCGACAAGGTGCTGGGGCTCGATGCCAACCGCAAGACGCCCGCGCACCGCCACAACGACGGCCTGGACTACGTGCCGACCGACAAGAACGTGCTGTTCGGCCACCACTTCGCGGCCATTGCGGGCGCCGGTCCGCTGGTGGGCCCGGTGCTCGCCGCGCAGATGGGCTACCTGCCCGGTTTGCTGTGGGTGCTGGCGGGCGTGGTGTTCGCGGGGGCGGTGCAGGACTTCATCATCCTGTTCATCTCCACGCGCCGCGACGGCCGCTCACTGGGCGACCTGGTCAAGCAGGAGATGGGCGTGGTGCCCGGCATGATCGCGCTGTTCGGCACCTTCATGATCATGATCATCATCCTGGCGGTGCTGGCCCTCATCGTGGTGAAGGCGCTGGCCGAATCGCCGTGGGGCAGCTTCACGGTGGCCGCGACGATTCCCGTGGCGCTGTTCATGGGCGTGTACCTGCGCTACATCCGCCCGGGCCGCATCGGCGAGGTGTCGGTGATCGGCTTCGTGCTGCTCATGGCAGCCATCTTCGGCGGCCAGTGGGTCAGCCAGGATCCGGTGTGGGGTCCGGCCTTCACCTTCGACGGCAAGGCGCTCACCTGGATGCTCGTGGGCTACGGCTTCGTGGCCGCCAGCCTGCCGGTGTGGCTGCTGCTGGCGCCGCGCGACTACCTGTCGACCTTCCTGAAGATCGGCACGATCATCGCGCTGGCCATCGGCATCGTGGTCGTGATGCCCACGCTGCAGATGCCCGCCCTCACGCAGTTTGCACAGGGCAACGGCCCGGTGTGGTCGGGCAGCATGTTCCCGTTCCTGTTCATCACCATCGCCTGCGGCGCTGTGTCGGGCTTTCACGCGCTGATCTCTTCGGGCACCACACCCAAGATGCTCGACAACGAGCGCCACGCGCGCTTCATCGGCTACGGCGGCATGCTGGCCGAGTCGTTCGTCGCCGTGATGGCGCTGGTGGCGGCCTCGTGCATCGAGCCGGGCATCTACTTCGCGATGAACAGCCCGGGCGCGCTCGTCGGCACCACGGTGCAACAGGCCGCCGCCACCATTTCGGGCTGGGGCTTCGTGGTCACGCCCGAGATGCTGCTGCAGACGGCCAAGGACGTGGGCGAGACCACCATCCTCGGGCGCACCGGCGGCGCGCCGACGCTGGCCGTGGGCATGGCCCACATCCTTCACCAGGTGATCGGCGGGCAGGCCATGATGGCCTTCTGGTACCACTTCGCGATCCTGTTCGAGGCGCTGTTCATCCTCACCGCGGTGGACGCCGGCACGCGCGCCGGCCGCTTCATGCTGCAGGACCTGCTGGGCAGCTTCGTGCCCGCGCTCAAGCGCACCGACTCGCTGCCGGCCAACCTGATCGCCACCGCGCTGTGCGTGTCGGCCTGGGGCTACTTCCTGTACCAGGGCGTGGTCGATCCGCTGGGCGGCATCAACACGCTGTGGCCGCTGTTCGGCATCTCCAACCAGATGCTGGCCGCGGTGGCGCTGATGCTGGGCGTGGTCGTGCTGTTTCGCATGAAGCGCGAGCGCTACGCCTGGGTCGCGGCGGCGCCGGCCGTGTGGCTGCTGGCCTGCACGCTGACGGCGGGCTGGCAGAAGATCTTCTCGAGCGATCCGAAGATCGGCTTCCTGTCGCACGCTGCCAAGTACGCCGACGGCCTGGCCAACGGCGTGCTGATTGCGCCGGCCAAGACGCCCGAAGCCATGTCGCGCATCGTCTTCAACGACCGGCTCGATGCCGCGTTGTGCGCGCTCTTCATCTTCGTGGTGCTGAGCGTGCTGGTCTACAGCATCAAGGCCTGCTTCGCGGCCCGCGCGGTCAACCGGCCGACCACGCAAGAGACGCCGTTCGAGCCGATGGGCGTGGCCTCGTCCGCCGCCCACTGAACGCCATGGGCCTCGCCATGCCCGAAGCCGGGCGCTACATCGCCCGGTCGATCAAGCAGTCGCTGCGGCTCATGGTCGGGCTGCCCGACTACGACGTCTACCTGACGCACATGGCGGCCACGCACCCCGACCGCGCGCCGATGAGCTACGAGGAGTTCTTCCGCGAACGGCTCGAGGCGCGCTACGGCGGGGGCAAGGGGCGCTGCTGCTGACTGGGCAGCGACTGACAGAGTGAAGAAGGGCGCATGCGATGCGCCCTTTTTTATTTCAGGAAGCGTCGAGGATCTGCGCCATCCGCAGCGCCGCCGGCGAGAGCGGCCGGTTCTTCAGGCTCAGCCGGTACAGCGGCCGCGACAGCACCGCGCCCGGCAGCTTCAGCTCGCGCAGCGTGCCCAGCGCGAGCATGTCGGCCACCACCACGCGCGGCAGCATGGAGATGCCGACGCCGCTGGCCACGGTGCGCGCAATGGCTTCGTTGCTCGCCATTTCCATCCACGGCGGCGCGTCGATGCCGTGCGCTGCGCACAGCGCCTCGGTGGCCTGGCGCGTGCCCGATCCGGGCTCGCGCAGGATCCAGTTCTGCCGGCCCAGCAGCGCGGCTGTTATGCCGCGCCGGGGCAGGGCGGCGTCGGGCGGCGCCACGATGGCGAGCGGGTCGGTGGTCCATTCGCGCACGTCGATGCGTGCTTCGCTGTCTGCGTCCACACGGCCTTCGACCAGTGCGAGATCGATGCGGCATTCGAGCAACTGCTCGCACACCCACTGCGTGTTGCCGACCGTGACGCGCGGCACCACCGCCGGAAAGGCGGCGCAGAAGGCCGCGATCTGCGGCGGCAGCCAGTAGCTCGCCACCGTGGTGCTGGCGCCCAGCGTGAGGCTGCCGCGCTGCACGCCGACGCGCGCACGCACGTCGTCGAGTGCCGCGCGCTCCATCGCGAAGATGCCGCGCGCATGCGTGAGCAGCGACGCGCCGGCCTCCGTGAGCCGAAAGCCCTTGCCCGCGCCGCGTTCGATGAGCGTCAGGTCGAGCTGGTGCTCCAGCTCGCGGATGCCCTTGGACACCGCCGGCTGGCTGATCCACAGGCCCTCGGCCGCACGCGAGAAGCTGCCCGCCTCGGCCACGGCGACGAACAGGCGCACCAGGTGCAGGTTGAGGGTCATAACTTAACTTCATGCATCGGTGAAGTTTATGTCTTTGACTCATGGTGTGTCGATTCCTAAGCTTGGCGCCATGTCATCCCTTGCCGCCTCCTTGCCCGGTTTCTCCTTCGTTCGCCGCTGCGGCCCCGGCGTGCTTCTCGCTGCAGTGCTGGCGGCTGCCGCCGCGCTGCTGGCCGAATGGCCGCCGATGGTGGGCCTGGGCCTGAGCGCGCTGACGCTGGCCATCGCGCTGGGCATGGTGGCGGGCAACACGGTGTTCCCCGCGGTGTCGGACCGCACCGGCGCCGGCGTGGACTTTGCGCGCAGCGTGCTGCTGCGCGCGGGCATCGTGCTCTACGGTTTTCGCATCTCGCTGAGCGACATCGGCGCCGTCGGCTGGCCCGGCGTGCTGATCGCGGGGGCGATGGTCGCGCTCACCTTCGGCCTCGCCGTGCGCATCGGCACGCGTTGGCTGGGGCTCGACCGCGAGACGGCCGCGCTTATCGGCGCGGGCAGCGCCATCTGCGGCGCTGCCGCCGTGATGGCCACGCAGCCCGTGGTGCGCGGCGAAGAGCACAAGGTGTCGATCGCCGTCGCCACCGTGGTCGTGTTCGGCACGCTGTCGATGGTGCTGTACCCGCTGATCTATCCGTACCTCGGCCTCACGGAACATGCCTTCGGTCTCTTCGCGGGCTCCACCATCCACGAGGTGGCGCAGGTGGTCGCGGTCGGCGAGGCAGTCAGCCCGGGCGCGGCGAACGCGGCCGTGGTCGAGAAGATGCTGCGCGTGATGATGCTGGCGCCGTTTCTCATGGGCCTGTCGTTCCGCGTGGCGGCATCGAAATCGGCGCCGGGCGCGGCGAGCCTGCGCGCCTGCTGGCGCCAGGTGCGCGTGCCATGGTTCGCGGTGCTGTTCATCGGGGTGAGCGCCGTGCATTCTCTCGACGTGCTGCCGCGCGCCCTGGTGGCCGCACTGGTGCAACTCGACACGCTGCTGCTCGCCACCGCCATGGCGGCGATGGGCCTGCGCACCAGTGCCGCCAGCCTGCGCAAGGCGGGTGCGCAACCGCTGAAGCTCGGGGCGCTGCTGTTCGTGTTCCTGACGGTCGGCGGCTATGCGGTGAATGCGGCCGTGCTGGCGGTGTTCTGAGTGAACTTTGCGCGGGGCTCAGGCGGTGCCTGAGGCGTCCTGCGTGAATTCCAGTTTCTCCTGCACGCCCCTTCGCGGGACCATCGGTGCCACGCAACCCGTGGAGAAAAAACCGATGTCATCCGAACTCAACCAGATCGCCAGTTGGTCGCTGCGCTGGCGCATCTTTCTGTTTGGCGCGCTGTGCCTTGTCGCCGCCATCGCTGCGGCGAAGCCATTCGACGTGAACGCCGATCTGCAACCCGAGCAGCGCTACCAGCTCGCCCTCGAAGCCCAGGCCGGACGCGACTACCGCACGATGCTCGTGCAACTGCGCCAGGCCGCCACCGAAGGCCATCCCGAGGCGCAGGAGATGCTGGGCATGGTGCTGCTCACGGGGCAAACGCTGTATGGCTCGGCGGTGAAGGCCGACCGCTGCGAGGCGCGCACGTGGATGCTGCGCGCCGCCGAGAAGGGGAGCGAAACGGCCAGGGTGCAACTGGCGTTTCTCAACAGGTTGCGCAGCGCGCCGTCCGGAAAGATCGCTTGTGGTTGATCGCAGTTGATAGGGGTTGATGGCGGGTATGGTGGGCAGCACGCGTACATACTCGGTGACCACCACGAGAGCACCCCTCTATGCCCACTCCTTCTCCCGCGGACCGACTCAAGAACGACGTTGCCCATGAAATCCGCAAGGGCGTGGACCTTGCGATGTCGCACGGGCCGCTGCATCGCGGCAAGGGCATGGTCAGCGGAATGATCGCCCTCGTGCTGGCCAACTTCAGCCTGCTGGCCGTGCTGATGTTCCAGTTTCCGGCCTTCCTGAGTACACCGAAAGTGCGCGAGGTGCTGAGCTTTGACGCGATGCGCACAGTGTTGTTGGTCGCGATGGTGCTGTGCGGCGCCCTGGCCCTGACCAATATCGTTTTCAACCGCGTGCGCCGGCTGTCGGCATGGGCCTTGTTCTGGCTGGCGGTTGCGGTGGTCGGCTCGCAGCTGGGCGTGAGCGCCACCGGGCACGGGTGGCTGCCCGCGGGCAACGTGCCTTCGAACATGCCGTACCTGGGTGTCGACTGGTTCATCTTCGACCTGCTCGCGACCACGCTGCTGTTCACCACCATCGAGAAGCTCAGGCCGCTGCGCCCCGACATGCCGATCTTCCGCAGGGAGTGGCAGACCGACTTCATGTACTTCGTGACAGGCCACCTGCTGGTGGGGCTCACGCTGTTCCTGGTCTACGCCATTCTCTACGGCGCGACGGGCATGTTCGCGGGTGTGAACCCGGTGGGGCAAGACACGTTGCGCGGCTGGTTTCGCAACCTGCCGTTCGGCTATGCATTGCTGCTGCTGATGCTCATCACCGACTTCGCGCGCTACTGGCTGCACCGCTTCTATCACGAGACCGCCATCGGCTGGCGGCTGCATTCCATCCACCACAGCGCCGAAAGCATGGACTGGATTTCAGGCAGCCGCACGCACGGTGTCGAGACCGTGCTGTCGACCGTGGTGATCCTGGCGCCGGCCTTCCTGCTCGGTTTTTCGCAGAGCGTGATCAACGTCTACATCGTGATCGCGGGCGTGCAGGCGGTGTTCAATCACACCAATGCGTCGGTGCGGCTCGGGCCGCTGCGCTACCTGATCGTGACGCCGAACTTCCATCACTGGCACCACAGCCGTGACGCGGAAGGGTTGGACCGTTGCTATGCGGCGCACTTCGCGTTCTGGGACTACCTGTTCGGCACGGCCGTGAAGGCCGACAAGAAAAAGATCTGGCCTGACAACTATGGCGTGGTGGGCGACTACGTGCCCAAGGGGTTCTGGCGGCAGCAGCTCTATCCGTTGACGTGGTCGGGGCGATGGACGGATGAGAATGGCGTCGAGCATCGGGAAAACCGCTGAGTCTTCAACGAAGGGCCACTCCAGATTGAAGAAACGAGGCCGACCCGTGCGCACGTTGTTCATGCTCACCACAGCGTCGTCGCTCCTGTTCGCGTTCGCGCTCGCCGGGTGCGCGGACACAGAAAACAAGCCCGACGCGACCGTCACCCGGACATCCGACGGGTACGAAGTCACGCTCTATGCCACCCGGGGTTTGATGGTTCATGACCCTGCGTCGCTGATCTTCAACCGCAGCTACGAACTCGAATCCCGCATCCGGGTGCCATCGATCGAGGGGCGCATCGACGCATCCGAAGCCTCGGTGTTCGAGGTGAGCGAGTTCGACAAGGTGGCCGAGAAAAAGCCGTCCCCCACATCGCCTGTCGATCTCGGGTTGCGGGAGCAACACGAGAAGGACCGCAGGCCGCGCATCACGGGCGAACTCGTTTTTTCGGGCAACACGCTGACGGTCAACGTGCAGGCGGTGGGGCAAAGCAGCGCGTACCCGTATCCGTTCAACGGCATCTACCGCCTGAAAACACGAAAGTAGCGGCGGCGCCAGCTCCTCAGGTCGCCCAGATGCGCGGCGTGGCCGCCGGCAGTTGCCACAGCTCGCTGCGCCACGCCTGCCAGACCTGCCGCAGCAGCTGCATCGCAGGCTCGACCACCGGCGCGAGCACGCGCAGCACCACCACTTCCGCATGCGGGCTGGTCGCGCCCGCGCTCTCGTGCAGTTCATGCGCTTCGAGCAGCGTGCGCGCTTGCGCAAGCAGGGTTTCGCGCCGTGCCTTGGCCATCGGCGAACCCGCCACGACGAACAGAGAAGCGAGGCAGCGGTGGCCGCCCAGCCCCAGCGGGCTTTGCAGCAGGCGGTGGTCGCTCGCGTCGATGCGCCCGCGCTCCAGCCACACGCCGGGCGCTTCGATGTGCTGCAGGTAGGTGCCGCGTTCGAAGGGCTGGTTGGCGTTCGGCAGGCCGAGCGCGCACACGTCCCAGCCGATCATCTCGGCGCCCGGTGCAACCTCGAGGGTGAGCCGGTTCTCGGCCTGGCAGCCGCTGTAGCAGATGGCTTCGAGCGGCAGCCATTCGAGCCGCGCACCTGATGCCAGGCGGATGCGCGTGCGTTGCAGCGCGGTCTCGCCCTCGGAGCGGTAGAAGCGCGAGGCACCGGGCGTGGTGATCAGGCCGTGGCTGCCATCGGCGGCCTCGATGTCGATGTCGAGCGTGTCGCCGCCGACGAGGCCGCCCGGCGGATGCACCAGCACGTTGTGGCACACCGCATCGCCCTCTGGGTAGAGGCTCTGCAGGATGCGCAGAGGGCCATCGTGCCGAAAACGGGCGACGCTGCGGTCGGTTTCTTTTTGGTAGGCGAGGTGGAGACGGGCGTGCCAGGGCATGCGGTGAGTCTAGTCAGGTCTTCCACGCGCCGTCGTGCGCAGCGGACGCTTCATCGATGAGCGCCGGCCCGATGCACTCGATAGCATGCGGCGACGCACGGAACACGTCGCGGCACGACAGCTCCGCGTCGCGCTGGTCCTGCCGCTCGCCGCGGAACACGCGCAGCCGCTGTGCGTCGATGCCGAAGACCACGCGGCCGATGTTCGACCAGAAGATTGCGCCCGCACACATCACGCAGGGCTCGCCCGAGGCGTAGAGCGTGGCGCCGGCCAGCTCTTCGCGAGAGAGGCCGCGGCCGGCCAGTGCGCGCAGCGCGTTCACCTCGGCGTGTGCGGTGCAGTCGCCGGTTTCGGCGTTGCTGTTGGCGGCCTCGGCCAGCACTTCGCCGGCGGCCGAGACGATGACCGAGCCGAAGGGCCGGTTGCCGCGCCGGCGCGCGGCGTGCGACCACACGATGGCCTTGCGCAGGTAGCGGCCGTCGCGTTCGTCGAGCGTGGTTTCTTCGGGGAGGGCGGGCGTGGGGTTTTCAGGAAGGTTCATGCCTTGGGTGCGGGAAGAAGGCGCTCGCTGCGCGCCGGCAGCATCGAGCTGTTGAAGAGGGCGTCGGCCGAAGGCCGCATCTTGAGGCCGAAGGTGTCGGCCACCTCGTCGACCTGCTGTTCGAGCGTGAGCTTGCGGATGTCGCCCAGCCCATGGCTGCGCGTGTCCGCCGCACCCACGTACTGCGCCGTGAGGCTCCAGCGTTCGAGTTCGACCTTCTCGTCGAGGATCGGTTCGCGCTGGCGCATGGCCGCGATGCTGGGTGCGGGGTTGGCAAAGGTCTCGACGATGGCGCGGTTGGTCGCGCGCAAGAAGGCCGCCACCACCTTCGGGTTCTGCGCGATCAGGTTGTTGCTCGCGAGGATCGCGTTGCCGTACAGGTTGACGCCCGCGTCCGAATACTTGAGCACCGAGAGCTCGTCGGCCTTCATGCGCGCGAAGAGCGAGACGGCCGAGTCGTGGAAGTAGGTGGCGGCGTCGACGTCGCCGCGCACCATCACGTTGTCGCGCGCGCTGAAGTCGGTGGTCTGCCACTGGAAGGCATCGCCGCGCATGCCCTGCTTGCGCGCGACCATCGGCCAGGCGCGGCGCGTGGACTCGACGGCGGCGGCGGCCACCTTCTTGCCCGTGAGGCTCTTGAAGTCGCCGGTCACGCCGCGGTCCTTGCGGCCGATGATCACGAACGGTGCACGGTTGTAGTACTGGTACACGGCCTGCACCACCGGCGTGCCCGGGTTCTGTGCATTGAACTCGACCAGCGAGCTGATGTCGCCCAGGCCCAGCTGGTACACGCCGCTCGCGATGCGCGTGATCGACGCGACCGAGCCGGCGCCGGTGTCGATCGTCACGTCCAGCCCTTCGTCGCGGTAGTAGCCCTTGGCCTGTGCCAGGAAGAAGGGCGCGGTCTGGCCGTTGATGCGGAAGTCGAGCGTGAACTTGAGCGGGGTGAGCTTGCCGCCCTGCGCGAACACGGCAGGGGCGGCGAGGGTGGTTGCAGCTGCGGCAAGAAAGGATCGGCGTTGCATGGTGGGGCCTCGGAGTCGGTGGTCTTGACGGATGCCTCCCACCAGGGCGGGAGGCGCCTCAAGAGCAATTTCCGGGCGGGCGCACGGGGATGGTGCGTGCGCTGCTGAA
Source organism: Variovorax sp. 54 (assembly GCF_002754375.1). Lineage (NCBI taxonomy): Bacteria > Pseudomonadati > Pseudomonadota > Betaproteobacteria > Burkholderiales > Comamonadaceae > Variovorax > Variovorax sp. 54. Next base: position 1,658,441 of record NZ_PEFF01000001.1, on the reverse strand, counting down.
CGCTTCTACTCTTGTGGGCTGTCTTGCATGAGGCATGCCAGGGTGCGGCGCTCGGGCATCGCGGCACGGTGCTTGGAGGCGCGGTCGGGGCGCGTCACAATCCGGGCGCGCTAATTGCAAGTCGGTTGGCGCAGAGTAGAAGCGTTCAGCCTCGCGCATGCCTTGTCATCAGGCGTGCCGACGAAGCAGGAAATTGCTCTTTCACGTTCGTCCCCCCACGCAACAACGAAGGAGTTCGCCCATGCTCGTCACCCAACAACCCGTCTTCCGCAAGTTCTGGCATGCCGTCATGCCGCTCACCGAACTGGCCCATGGCCCCAAGCCTTTCCGGCTGCTGGGCGAAGACATCGTTCTGTTCCTCGACGCCGACGGCCAGCCGGCTGCCCTGCGCGACCGCTGCTGCCACCGCACCGCCAAGCTCTCGAAGGGCTGGTGCGTGGACGGCGAAGGCAAGGCCTGCGGACAAGGCGCGATCCAGTGCGGCTACCACGGCTGGACCTACGACCGCAGCGGCCAGGTGGTGCGCATCCCGCAGTACGAGCCCGACCGCAAGATCTCGCCCGAGTACAAGACCACGGCCTACCACTGCACCGCGCGCTACGGCTATGCCTGGGTGGCGCTGGAGGAGCCCATCGCCGACATTCCGGCCCTTCCCGAGTTCGAAGACCCGGGCTACCGCACGATTTTCCAGTTCTACGAGGAGTGGCAGACCAGCCCGATGCGCGCGCTCGAAAATTCGTTCGACAACTCGCACTTCAGTTTCGTGCACCGCGCCACCTTCGGCGTGGCCGCGAGCCCGAAGCCGAGCAAGTACGAGCTGGTGGAAAACGAGTCGGGCTTCTACGCCGAGACGGTGATCGAAGCGACCAACCCGGTGAAGTTCCATGCGATCAGCGGCGTGACCGACGCGATCACCACGCGCCACATGCGCAACGCCTACTTCCTGCCGTTCGCGCGCCGGCTCGACATCGAGTACCCGAGCGGCATCCGCCACATCATCATCAACTGCTTCACGCCCATCGACGACGGGCGCATGCAGCTGTGCCAATGGCTGTTCCGCAACGACACCGAGGCCGACTGCGCGGCGCAGATGCTGATCGACTTCGACGCGGAGATCACGCGCGAGGACAAGGACATCCTCGAATCGACCGATCCGGATGCGCTGGTCGACACGCGACGGCGCGGCGTGGAGTATTCAATGGAGTCCGACCGGCCGGGGATGCTGATTCGCAAGCACCTGATGCAGCTGCTGGCCAGGCATGGGGAGGCGGAGGTCTATCGCGGGATGACGATTGTTCCGATTGCGAAGGCTGCTTGAGCTCGTCTTCGGCGTAGTTGTTCGGGGCGGCGATCACGCCGACGGCGTACTCCCCGCAGCGAAATCAAGGAGGAGCGAAGCGGGGGACATTCGCGGAGGGGAGTACCCGGTGTCCTGTGCACACGCCCCGAACAAGAGCGAACGCAAGGCCTCAGGCAGGCGCAGTCGTCGGATTCGGTCGAGCCGAACGCGACGGCCCTTGCGCATAGCGGTCCATCGCCAACCCGTCGGTGCGAATCTCCGGCCGCTGACCCGTCACCAGGTCGGAAATCAGCTTGCCCGAACCGCAGGCCATGGTCCAGCCCAGCGTGCCGTGGCCCGTGTTCAGGAACAGGTTGGGGTAACGCGTGGCGCCGACGATGGGCGTGCTGTCGGGCGTCATCGGGCGCAGACCGGTCCAGAAGCTGGCGTTCGGCAGGTCGCCGCCCGGGAACAGGTCGCTCACGACCTTCTCGAGCGTGGCGCGGCGCGCCGGGTTCAGGCGCAGGTCGAAGCCGCCGAGCTCGGCCATGCCGCCCACGCGGATGCGGTTGTCGAAGCGCGTGACGGCCACCTTGTAGGTTTCGTCGAGCACGGTCGATTGCGGTGCGAGCGATTCGTCGAGCAGCGGCACGGTGAGCGAGTAGCCCTTGACCGGGTACACGGGGATGTCCAGGCCCAGCGAGGCGATGGCGGCGCGCGAGTAGCTGCCGAAGGCCATCACGTAGCGGTCGGCCGTGAGGATCTTGCCGGCGCGGGTGCGCACGCCGGTGATGCGGCCGCCGTCGGTTTCGAGGCCGTCGATGGTCTGGCCGAAGCGGAAGTCCACGCCCAGGCCGCGTGCGATCTCTGCGAGGCCGCGCGTGAAGAGGTGGCAGTCGCCGGTCTCGTCGTTGGGCAGGCGCAGGCCACCCGTGAGGCGGTCGCGCGCACCGGCCAGGCCGGGCTCGACGCGCGCCAGGGCATCGCGGTCGAGCAGTTCGTAAGGCACGCCGCATTCCTCGAGCACGGCGATGTCGCGCTGCACCGCGTCGAGCTGCGCCTGCGTGCGGAACAGTTGGAGCGTGCCGCCGGTGCGGTGCTCGTACTGCAGGCCGGTGTCGGCGCGCAGCTGCTGCAGGCAGCCGCGGCTGTATTCGGCCACGCGCATCATGCGTTCCTTGTTGACCGCGTAGCGCTCCGGCGAGCAGTTGCGCAGCATGGCGGCCATCCAGCGCAGCTGGAACAGCGTGCCGTCGGGGCGGATCGACAGCGGCGCGTGCTTCTGGAACATCCACTTGATCGCCTTCAGCGGAATGCCGGGCGCGGCCCACGGCGTCGAGTAGCCGGGCGACACTTGGCCGGCGTTGCCGAAGCTCGTTTCCTCGGCCGCGCCGGCCTGACGATCGAGCAAGGTGACCTCGGCGCCGGAGCGCGCGAGGTAGTACGCCGTGGTGGTGCCGATCACGCCGCCGCCGAGAACGATGACTTTCATGGTGTATTCGCGTATCTGAGTGGAATGATGTGAATCTAAAGTGCACAATGAAGTGGATTCCATTGTTTTTAGGCGTTTGGCGGTGAAAATCGCTGCCGAAAACCATCCAAGGCCCCGCGCGGAGTGAAATGCCCGAACTCGACCGAATCGACCGCAAGATCCTCGACCTGCTGCAGCGCCAGGGCCGCATTGCCATGACCGAACTGGCCGAGCGCATCGGCCTGTCGGCCTCGCCCTGCGCCGAGCGCGTGAAGCGCATGGAGCGCGACGGCGTCATCACCGGCTACCACGCGCACGTGTCGCCCGAGGCGCTGGGCAAGACCTTGCTGGTGTTCGTGGAGATCAAGCTCTCGGCCAAGTCGGGCGACGTGTTCGACAAGGTGAAGCAGGAGCTGCTGCACATGCCCGAGGTGCTCGAGTGCCACCTGGTGTCGGGCAGCTTCGACTACCTCGTGAAGGCGCGCCTGAGCGGCATGAGCGAGTACCGACACCTGCTGGGCGACATCCTGAAGAAGCTGCCGGTGGCGGCCGAGTCGCACAGCTACGTGGTGATGGAAGAGATCAAGGAAACGCTGATGCTGGCGGTGGACCGGTGAGCGGGGCGGCCATCGACATCCGGCCCTGGTGCCTCGCCGACTTCGACGCGGTGAAGGCCATCCTCGAGGACACCTTCGCCAGCACCTGGCTGCCGCAGCTCACGCCCGAGGCCGCGAAGGCCTATGCCGACAGCGGCGAGCCCGTGGGCTACATCGACGAGAGCGGCCCGGCCTTCTTCGTGGCGGAACTCGAGGGCGAAGTGGTCGGCATGGTGCACTGGGAACACGACTTCGTGCAGGCCCTGCACGTGCCCGCCGCGCACCAGCGCAAGGGCATCGCCCGCGCGCTCATGGCCTTTGCCGAAGCCGGCATGCGCGCCGACGGCGTGGCGCTCGCGCGGCTCGAAACCGACACCTTCAACACGCAGAGCCAGGGCCTGTACCGCGCGCTCGGCTACCGCGAGGCCGGGCGCTACCCGGATCTCGAATGGCACAGCGGATTCACGACCATCCTCTATGTGAAAGACTTGGCCTGAGCTTTCTCTTCACCCCTTCAAGGACATCGGCATGACCCTCTCGATCCGCCGCGACGGCACCACCGGCACGCGCCACATCCTCAAGATCCGCAACCACGAGATCCCGGTCGATGCCTCGCCCGCGGGCGGCGGCAGCGACGGCGGCGCCGAACCGCACGACCTGTACGACGCGTCGCTGGCGGCCTGCAAGGCGCTCACGGTGCTGCTCTACGCGCGCCGCAAGGGCATTCCGGTGGAAGACATCGAGGTCGTGGTCGACCGCGACGACAGCGAGGAACGCAAGGGCATCTACCGCCTGAAGTCGGGCCTGCGCCTGACCGGCGACCTGACGGAGGCGCAGCGCGAGGAGCTGCTGCGCGTGGCCGGCAAGTGCCCGATCCACAAGCTCATGACCGAGGTCAAAACGGAAATCGAAACCGGCTGGGCGGACTGAGGCTGCGGCCTCTTCTCTACTTCGCCGCTTCGGCCAGCTTGCGCGCCGCCGCCACGCGCTTGGCATAGCGGTCGCCCCAATCGGCCAGCGGCCCGAGGGCCGCATTGAGCGTGGCGCCGAGTTTCGTCTCGGAATACTCGACGCGCGGCGGCACTTCGTGGAAGACCTCGCGGTGCACGAGGCCGTCGGTTTCCATCTCGCGCAGCTGCTGGATCAGCATCTTCTCGCTGACCTCGGGCAGCAGCCGCTTCAGCTCGCCGAAGCGGTAGGGCTGCAGGTGCAGCTCCCACAGGATGACGGCTTTCCACTTGCCGCCGATGACCTCGAACGCGGGGCCGATGCCGCAGTTGTAGGGCTTCTTTGCTGCCATCCGTTGCTCCTTTGGTTTTAATACTTCCGATTTGGTAAGTACCTTACTTTATTGTAGGTACTTGACCATATGGAAGTGTAATTCCTACGATGCAGGCGTCATCAACCACTGCATCGGATTGCCATGAGCAACACCAACAAGGAAGTTTCGGTTCTGGGCCTGGGCGCGATGGGCGTCGTCATCGCGCGGCTCTTTCTCGACCAGGGCTACAAGGTCACGCTGTGGAACCGCTCGGCCGACAAGGCCGACGCGCTGGTCGCCCGCGGCGCCGTGCTGGCGCGCAGCGCGGCCGAGGCATTGCGCGCGAGCCGCATGGCCGTGATGTGCGTGTACGACTACCGCGCCGCCGACGCGATCTTTGCGATGGACGGCGTGGCCGCCGCCATGGACGGCCGCCTGCTCGTGCAGCTCACCACCGGCAGCCCGAAAGATGCGCGCGAGGCCGAAGCCTGGGCGCACCGCCACGGCGCCGCGTACCTCGAAGGCGCGATCCAGGCCGCGCCGGACCAGCTGGGGCGGCCCGACACGCCGCTGCTCGTGTCGGGTGCGCAGACCGTGTTCGCCGAGGCCGAGCCCTTCCTGAAGGTGCTGGCCGGCGGCATCGTCTACCTGGGCGAGAAGGCCAGCGCGGCCGCGGCCATGGACCTCGCCACGCTCTCCAGCATCTACGGCACCATGCTCGGCTTCCTGCACGGCGCGCGCATCGCCGAGCACGAAGGCTTCGACGTGGCCGAGTTCGGTCGCATCGTGGCGGGCATCATGCCGACCTTCGCGGGCTTTCTTCAGCATGAGGGCGCGGTCATCCAGTCGGGCGACTTCACGATCACGCAGAGCCCGATGCGCATTTCGGTCGAGGCCACGCAGCGCATCCTGCAGACCGCGCAAGAGGCCGGCATCAACACCGAGTTCCCGACCTTCGCCGCAGGCCTGTTCCGGCGCGCCGATGCGGCGGGGCTTGGCGGCGAGGAGCTCGCGGCGCTGATCAAGCTGCTGCGGCAGTAAGGAAAGATCAAGCCCACCGCATCGACTGGATCGCGCGCACCACCTCGGTCTCGCGTTCGATGAAGAAGTCGGTGTGGTTGCAGTGGTCCAGCGTGAGCCGGTGCGGCGTGTCCAGCGCGGCCACGAGGCGGTCGGCGTCGGCGCGGCGCACGCGGCGGAAGATGCGCAGGAAGTCGGCGGCGTCCTTGCCGGTCTGCGCATCCAACGGGCGTTCGAGCCAGGGGAACAGGTCGCGCTGGTCGAGCGGCAGCGCGGTCACCACCAGCGCCGGGGCGCGCACCGGCCGGTAGTCGGGCGAGAAGCGGTGGGCTGCGGTGTCCATCGCGGTTTCCACGGCGTCGGGCGTGTTCGGGCGCACGCTGCCGTCGGCCTGCTCGTCGAGCGCGTCGTGCAGGTTGGCTTCGAGTGCCGGCCACCAGTTCTTCGACTTGCGCCGCAGGTAGGCGATGGCTGCCTTCATCGAGCGGCCGTCGTCGGGCGTGGGCGCGGGCTCGTCGAGCTGGCGGTTCATCGGCGGGTCTTCGCCGCCGGTGTCGGCGTCCTTCGTGTAGTCGAAGGTGGTATCGAGGTACACGAGGCCGCGCACATGGTCGGGGAAGCGGCTCGCAAAACGCGTCAGCTCGTTGCCCGCGATCGAATGGCCGCCGAGCACCACGCGCGTGAGGCCGAGCGCGTCGCACAGTGCGGCCAGGTCGTCGACCAGCGTGTCGACCTCGTAGTGCTGCGTGGCGTTGGCCACCGGCAGCGGCTTGTCCGAGAGGCCGTAGCCGCGCCGGCTGACCGCGACCACGCGCGAGGCGGCGCCGGCCGTGACGAGCGCGGGCGCCAGGCTGTCGAAGCAGCGTGCGTTGCCGCCGAGCCCGGCCAGCAGCACGATCACGGGGCCCGAGGCGTCGGGGCCGCCGGGGCGCTGCCAGTCGCGCACCTGCAGCGAGACCTCGGGTGTGGTCGACACCTTCACGCGGCGGTCGGTGGCTGCCACGGGTTTGTCGTTGCCGATGGGGGCGGGCGCGGTGCCGACGTTGTCGCCTCCGCCGCCGCAGGCCGCCAGCCCGGCCGCGCTGCCGAAGAGCACGGCGCGCAGCAGGTCGCGGCGCTGGAAGTGAAGCGGGTTCGCCCAGTGGGGGCGAGCCGTGGAAGGTGAGGGGCGAGACACGTCGATGCTCCAGGCATGAAGAAGAAAGTAGAAGCCTTGCAGTGTGGGCATGCCACCTGAAGAAGCCCTGCAGCCTTCATGAAGGCTTCCTGAAGCGGGGCGACGGCGTGTGGCAGATACTTCGGCCACTTCCCGGAACCGGGCTTGTTCGCTTGGAATCCCCCCATGAATCTTTTGCTTGTTGAGGACGATCTTGATCTTGGAAACGGCGTGCGCATTGCGCTCGCCAACCAGGGCATGGATGTGGTGTGGGTCCGCAGGCTCGACGACGCCTTGCGCACCCTGGACAACGGCGCCTTCGACATGGTGCTGCTCGACCTGGGCCTGCCCGACGGCGACGGGCTCGACCTGTTGTTCCGCCTGCGCCGCACCCGCCAGATCTTGCCGGTGCTGGTGCTGAGTGCGCGCGACGCGCTCAACGACCGCCTGCGCAGCCTGGACGACGGCGCCGACGACTACCTCGTGAAGCCCTTTGCGCTGGCCGAGTTGCTGTCGCGCGTGCGGGCCCTGGCGCGCCGCAGCTACGGCTTCAACGACGAGACCATCCGCATGCGCGGCCTGGCGCTGCACGAGCCCACGCGCGGCGTGATCGTCGACGGCGAGCCGGTCGAGCTGTCGCGCTGCGAGTTCGACCTGCTCGCGCTGCTGCTCAAGCGCACCGGCCGCGTGGTCACGCGCCGCGTGATGGAAGAGCAGGTGCTGCCCGGCGGCCAGGCCAACGGCAGCAACTCGCTCGAGGTGCACATCTCCAACCTGCGCAAGAAGATCGGGCAGGGCTACATCCGCACGGTGCGCGGCATCGGCTACGTGATCGACACGCAATCGCTGGTGCGGAGCCCATCGAAATGATGCGCCGGCTGGCGCGGGGCTGGAAGAACTGGAACCAGCCGTCCCTGATGCGCCGCCTGCTGGTGGCGCAGATGGCCGTGGTCGCGCTGCTGTGGACCTCGGCCGTGGGGCTGCTGCTGTACGACTCGTACAAAGATCCCGGGTTGCTCAGGTTCGCCGAGGTCTTCCGGGCGGCAATTGTCATCGTGGAGAACATGCCGGACCGTCCCGAGCAGCAGCGGCAAGCGCTCGAGGCCCTCGATGCCGCGCTGATCGAAGCGTTCAGCGACGGCGACGATTCCAAGGACGCCTTGGGGGTCATGCAGGTGTGGCAGCACGGCAAGCTGATCTACAACTCGCGCGCCGGTGTGCCTGTGCTGCTGAACTCCGTGCCTGATCGCAACGAGATGCTGGTCGCGGGCGGTCGCGAGTGGCGTGCGCGCACGGTGGTCTCGCCCGTCGGCGACATCCGCGTGGTGCTGGCCGAGCCCAGCGTGTGGCGGCTGGCCGTCACCGTGCTGTCGCGCGGCTACTACCTGCTGCCGCTGGTGATCAGCCTGCCGTTCCTCATTTTTCCCGCCTGGCTGTCGGTGCGGCTGGCGCTGCGCCCGTGGCGCCAGGTGAGCCGCGAAACCGCCGAGCGCGGTCCCGACGACCTGACGCCGTTGTCGTACATGCCGCCGCACAAGGAGCTCAAGCCGCTGGTGCAGAGCATCAACAGCCTGCTGGTGCGGGTGCAGGACAGCACCACGCGCGAGCGCAGCCTGATCGCCGACGCCGCGCACGAGCTGCGCACGCCGCTGGCGGCCATGCGCGTGAACGTCGAGGCGCTGAAAGAGCAGAGCACCGACGAGGGCCAGCGCGAACTCATGGCCAACCTGCTGCGCAGCAACGACCGGGCGGCCCGGCTGGTGGGGCAGCTGCTGCAGCTCATGCGCAGCGACGCCGTTTCCACCAACGCGCTGCCGGTGATGATGTCGCTCGACGGCCTGGTGCAGGACCGGCTGGCCATGATCGAGGGCCTGGCGCGTGCGCGCGGCGTGGAGCTCGAACTGATGTGCGACGACGCCGCGCCGGTGCCCGTGCTCGGCGAGCGCGAGAGCCTGGTCTCGATGATCGACAACCTGATCGACAACGCGATCAAGTACAGCCCCTGCGGCGCCACCGTGACGGTGCATGTGGCGCGCGACGGCGCCCAGGCGCTGCTGACCGTGGCCGACACCGGGCCGGGCATTCCGCCCGCGCTGCGCGAGCGCGTGTTCGACCGCTTCTTCCGCAACCCCGACCAGACGCAAAGCGGCAGCGGGCTGGGCCTGGCCATCGTCAAGTCGGTGGTCGACCGGCACGGCGGCAGCGTCGTGCTCGACGAGGCCCTGGGCGGGGGCTTGCGGGCCAGGGTGCGGCTGCCGCTGGCGCAGGCCGACGTGCCGCAGCCTTTGCTTGTCTGCACCACCTGAGCCCCCGGGGAAAGGCCCCGGTCAGGCTCGTTTCAGGGCGAGGAATTACACTAGCCAGCTCCCCCGGCGCTCGTCTACAGGACACTTTCACCAATGAAGTGGGTCATTCTTGCCATCTTCGTGCTCAGCGCACTCTACGTTCACTTCCGTGGCCAGGTCCGGCACAGGTTCTTCAGACAGCTCTCTGATCACTCGACCTTCCTGGCGCCGCTGAACGTCTTCATGTACCTTTTCTCGAAGGTGCCCGGTACGCCGTACCTGTCGCCTGCCGAGTTCCCCGAGATGCGCATCCTCGAGGAAAACTGGGAAGTCATCCGCGAAGAAGCGCTCGCCATGCGCAACGGCGGCAGCATCAAGGCCTCGAGCCAGTTCAACGACGTGGGCTTCAACTCCTTCTTCAAGAGCGGCTGGAAGCGCTTCTACCTGAAGTGGTACGACGAGGCGCACCCCTCGGCCGCCGTGCTGTGCCCGCGCACCACCGAACTGCTCAAAGGCATCGGCACCATCAAGGCCGCGATGTTCGCCGAGCTGCCCCCGGGCAGCCGCCTCGTGCGCCACCGCGACCCGTTTGCGGGTTCGCTGCGTTATCACCTGGGCCTGTGGACGCCGGGCGTCGAGGGCTGCTACATCGACGTGGACGGCCAGCGCTACCACTGGCGCGACGGCGAGGCCGTGGTGTTCGACGAAACCTACATCCACTACGCCGAGAACACCACCGACCACGACCGCGTGATCCTGTTCTGCGACATCGAGCGCCCGCTGAAGTACCGCTGGGCCAGCGCCGTGAACCGCTGGTTCGCGAAGAACCTGCTGGCCGCTGCTGCCTCGCCCAACGACGCGGGCGACAAGACGGGCGGCCTGAACCGCGCCTTCAAGTACATCTACCAGATCCGCGTGGTCGGCAAGCGCCTGAAGGCCTGGGACAAGCGCGCGTACTACCTAGTGAAGTGGACGATCTTCGGCGGCCTCGCCCTCTGGATTTTCTGGTAACCGACGGCGCTCACGCCTCGGCCAGCACCAGCCGGGCGCGCGGCGCGCGGCGCCAGCACACCAACCCCGCCAGCAGCACACCGCCGAGCACGTCGAGCAGCACGTGCTGGCGCGTGGCCAGCGTCGAATAGACAATCCCCGCAGCCCACAGCAGGTTCACCCACTGCGTCCACGCGGGCGCCTGCACGCTGCGCAGCTGGCGGCCGAGCCACACGGCCGCGAACACGGCAAAAGCCACATGCAGCGACGGGAAGGCATTGCCGCCCGCATCGGCGCTCTTGAGGAACTGCAGCGCCGGGTACTGCGACCAGTCGATGGCGAAGCTCGGCACCACCGTCGGAAAGCACCAGAACACCGCCAGCCCGAGGGCCGCCATGAGCGCGGCCCCGCGCGCACAGGCCCACAGCTCGGCCTTGTTCTGGGTGAAGGCCGGTGCGAGCGAGATGTAGAACCACAGCGAGCTGTACAGCAGCATCGCGTCGTCGCTCACCCCCACCCAGTGGTCGATGGCCGTGAGCGGCATCACCGTCGGCACCGAGGGTGGGTGGTGCATCACCCAGAAGTACAGGACGAAGAAGCCCGAGATGCCGAGCGTGGTGCCGATCATCTTCACCACCCACAGCGTGGCGAACCGCTGCCCCAGCGCCAGGTGCCAGGGCGTGACGGGGAGGGCGGCGGGGTTCGGGCGGGAGGGCGTCACCGATGCGCTTTCAGGAGAGGAAAGCACCACAGCGTAGGCACCTGCATTGCGTGAACATTGCGTTACCTCAAATGGGGGCTCTCTAGAATCATCCGCCTGTCCCGTCCCTTGTCGATCCCCCCAAATGAGAATCCTGCTTGTCGAAGACGAAGCCGACCTGGCGCAGGCGCTGGCGTCGGCGCTGCGCCAGAACCAGGCGGTGGTCGATGTGGCGAGCTCGCTGCGCGCGGCCGAGGAGGCCGCGCTCGGTGCGCCCTACGACGTGGTCGTGCTCGACCGCGGCCTGCCCGACGGTGACGGCCTCTCGCTCGTCGCGTTCCTCGCGCAGAACCACATCGCCTGCGCCGTGCTCGTGCTCACCGCCATGACCGATGTGGCCGAGCGCGTGCTGAGCCTGGACGGCGGCGCCGACGACTACCTGGCCAAGCCCTTCTCGATGGACGAACTGCTGGCGCGCGTGCGTGCACTGGCACGCCGCCCCGCGGTGCGCGCCAACTTCATCATGACGCTCGGCCAGCTGCGCTTCGACCACCACACGCGCCAGGCCCATGTGGGCGAGGCCTGCCTCACGCTGCCGCGGCGCGAACTGCTCGTGCTCGAGACGCTGCTCGAACACCGCGGCCGCACCGTGCTGCGCGAGGCGCTGCAAGACCGCGTGTACGGCCACAAGGACGACATCCAGTCGAACGCGCTCGACACGCACGTCTCGCGCTTGCGCTCCAAGCTCGACAAGGCCGGCGCGCAGGTCGAGATCCATGCGATCCGCGGCGTGGGCTACCTCATGTGCGCGCCGACGTTGGCATGAGCTTCAGTCTGCTTTCGCTGCGTTGGCGGCTGATCTGGAGCCTCATCTTCCTGCAGGTGGTGGTCGGCCTGCTGGTGATGGGCGGCTTCCTCGGCCTGGCCTGGGCGCTGGGCCGCGTGGTCGACGAGAACGGCCAGGAGACCGTGGCATCGATCCAGCGCGCCCTGACACGCGACGCCGCTGGCCACCTGGTGGCCGAGCCCACGAGCGCGCTGGAGCGGCTGCAGAAGGCCGATCCGCAGTTCTGGTTCATCGTGCGCGACCCGAGCGGCGCCCAACTGCGTCACGGCGAGGTGCCGCCCGCCTACCTGCGGCTGCTCGATGCGCTCGACGGCACCGACCGCATGGCCATCGACCCCGAGAGCGACGGCACGCGACCCAAGGCCCGCTTCGAGCGCGTCGAATCGCGCGCGGGCCCGGTGGCCGTCCTGGCGCAGACCGGCGGCCCGCTCACCGTGCAGAACACGCTCAAGGGCACCGGCATCGCCTTCCTGTTCCTGGTGGCGCCGATGGCGCTCGTGACCTGCCTCGGCGTGATCCTGGCGACGCCCTTCGTGGTGAAGCGCGGCCTGAAGGGCGTGGTGGCCACGGCGGAGCACGCCGAGGGCATCGACGTGCACGAGCGCACCACGCGCCTGCCGCTCGCGAATGTGGCGAGCGAGATCCGTCCGTTGGTGAATGCGGTCAACCGCGCCTTCGACCGGCTCAACGAAGGCTACGACCGGCAGGAGCGCTTTCTGGCCGATGCCGCGCATGAATTGCGCACGCCGATCACCACGCTGCAGATCCATCTCGAAGGCTTGCCGAACGATCCGCTGAAGATGAAGCTGATGCAGGCCTCGGCGCGGCTCGCCACGCTGGCCGAGCAGCTGCTCGATCTGCAGCGCCTCGACCACGGCCTGTCGCTGGACCAGCAGGTGGAGCTGAAGTCGCTCTGCGAGCGCGTGGCGGCCGACATTGCGCCGCTGGCGATCCGCAGCCGCTGCACGCTCTCGGTCGATGCGCCGCAGCCGCTCACCGTGCGCGGCGACGCGCCCTCGCTCGAACGCGCGCTCACCAACCTGATCCAGAACGCCATCGAGCACGGCGGGCCGGGCTGCGACATCCAGGTGCGGCTGTGCGAGCCCTCGTGCATCGAGGTGCTTGATTCGGGTCCCGGCATTCCCGAAGCCGACCGCGAGCGCGTGGTGGCGCCGTTCCACCGGCTCGTGCCGCGCGGGCGCGGCGCGGGGCTGGGCCTGCATCTCGTGGCCGAGGTGGCGCGGCTGCACCGCGGCCAGCTGAGCATCGGGTCGAGCGAATCGGGTGGCGCGAAGATGCGACTCGAGTTGATGAACCTCGACGCGTGAAGGACATCCGCTTGTCATGAACGCTATCGACCGGCTGCCTGAACCCACGAACCTTGTCGGTGCGCAAGCGTTGATTGCGCGCGTGCAGGCGATGCTCGATGCCGAAGGGCTCGCGATGCGTGCGCCGCCGCCGGAGCCCACCACCTGCTGTGGGCGCGGCTGCAATGGGTGCGTGTGGGAAGGGTGGCTGGCGGCGGTGGCTTATTGGCGCGATGAGGCGTCGTTGTTGCTGGACTAGTAAAAGCGGGGCCGCAGCACCTTCATCGTTTCCGCACCCGGCAGATGGTCGACAAACAGATGCTCTGCAACCAGGTAGCGCCCCACCACGCTGCGCAGATCGGGTGACTCGTACACCGTCACGGCGTCGTGGCCTTCGGTGTACATCAGCTGGTAGATCAGGCCTTCCTTCAGCAGGTAGTAAGAGTCACCGCTGCTGGCTTGCCCGGTTCTGATCCTGCCTTCGTACCAACGGGTGGCCATCGCCTGGTTCACCAGCGCGTCGGCGTCAATGGTGAATACCGCTCGGCACTCCTCGGGCGTGAAGTCGTCGCGAAGCGCCGTACTGTCTTCGCCGTTGTAGGCCTTGTGGATCAGGTCTGACGCTGTGTTGCGCAGCAGGGCCTCGAACTGCGCGTGGCGGCCCGGGGGCTGCACCATCTGGTAGGGGACGATCAGCGGAGGCGTGGCGACGTTGGCGATGTGAAAGGGCTCGACACCCATTTCCCGGCTGGTGGACAACGCCAGGTACCAGCGTTCCTGCGCCTCGCGCGGTGTCCTGCGCGTGGCCGTCACGCTGCCGACATAGTGCACGCGGCGTTCGCCCGTGCCGGTGAGCGTGGATGGAACGACGTCAGCGCGGCCCGCGCCCCAGAACTGATCTTTCAACGACCAATCGCCATCCACCGGATCGTTCAGGGTCTGGACGATGAGGTCCGCGATGATCTGCGGTGGTGCCTGCGTGGGTTGGCCGTCCACCGATGCCGGCACCACGGCATCGACCCGGAACGCCATCGGTTCGCCGAGGCGAAAGCTTTCATCGCGACTGATGTGAATCGCTTCGAGCGCGCGGCGCCGTGGCGGCGGCACCGCGCGTCGCACGAGGGTGTAGACGGCCACGAGCGTCAGCACGCCGAAGATCGGAAACACCGGCAGCCCCACCAGCAGCCACAGCAGGTTCCAGCCTCCCTCCAACGACCAGCGCAGCGCGTTGAAACCGAAGGCGGCGAAGAATGCCAACACAGCGGTCGAGACCAGTGAGCTGAGCCATTGAACAACCCTGCTCTGTGGGCTGTGCTCGGCCTCCGGCGGCGCCGGAGATATCCACGCCGTGTCATGCCGCTGCACGATGCGCGGCAGGCCGGTCACGCGCGGATCGGGCAGCGGCGTCCAGAAGCTGTCGTCTTGCGCAGGCAGTTCGATCGTGCGAACGCCATCGCTCTGTTCAAGCTGCAGCGAGGCCTGCGCGCCGCCATCGTGCACCGTGTCCTCGAAGCGCAGCGGCCGCGCATCGGGCACGCGGTGGTAGCGGCGTTGCTCGACGTCGACGATCAGCGCGTCCGCACCGGCAGATGCCGCATGAAAGCGTTCGTCAGAAGACGCATGGCCTTCTGACAGCGGCAGCGCCAGAACCCGCGCGAGGACATCGAGGTAGGAGTGAGAGCGAGGCATGCGTCCGAATCTAGCCGGCGATCCCGAGCGCCGCAGCCGTCAGCCTCGCGACCTCCAGTGTGCTCCCGGGCACCTCGCCATCTTCCAGCATCCACACCGACGACAGCCCGGCCCACGCCAGCACCCATTGCAGCAATCGCCGCTGCTCGATGCCCGTGGCCTCCGCGATGACCTCGATGCGGCGCGCAAAGCGGCCCGGCACCAGCGCGCTCTCGCCATCCGGGTTGCACAGGATGTTCGCGTGGTCGAAGCCGCGTTCGCCGTGCAGGCCCTTGGGGTCGATGGCGAGCCAGCCGGCCGGGCCGAAGTCGAGCACGTTGCCGTGGTGGATGTCGCCATGCAGCACGACCACGTCGCGCGGCGCGGCGAGCAGATCGCGTGCGGTGCGCGCGCTGTGCGCGAAGACGCCGCCGTGCGTCGCCGCACCGGCCCACAACGCTTCGAACCAGCGCGTGAGCGGCACCAGCGTCGGGGGCGGTGGCGTGTCGCGTGGCGCATGCAGGCGCGCGGCGGCGGCGCACAGGATGCGGGTGGCCTCGTCGTCGTGGCCCTCGTGAACCATCTGCGCGAGCGAGGCCGTGCCTTGCGCGCGCACCATCAGCAGGGCTTCGCCGTCATGGGCCAGAACGGGCGCGGCGCCGTCGCCGTTCCACCAGGCCATCAGCAGGCTGCCCGCCTGTTCCTCGGCCTCGTGCGAAATCTTGAGCATGGCCGGCACGCCGTGCTGGCGCACGGGCAGCAGCGTGCCGCTCAACGAAGTGAAGGCCTCGCCGTCGGGGGTGAGGTTCCATCGTTTCAGGTAAGGCGTGAACACGGGGCTCGTTCTCCGGCGCGGGCTCTGGCCGGGAGATGCCGACGTGCCCGCGGAAGGCGACCCCGGCAACCCGAACTGGTGCCAGGCGCGGCGCAGCTGCGTGTCCGAGCCGAAGCCCGACAGCTCCGCCGCCCGCGTCACGCTGGCGCCCGAGGCCAGCGCCAGTTGCGCGGCGGCCAACCGCAGCCGGCGCAGGTAGGCCAGCGGCGCCACGCCCGCATGCTCGACGAAGAGCCGCGTGAGGTGCCGCGCCGACGTGTGGGCGACCTCGGCCATGCGCGGCACGCTCCAGTCGGCCTGCGGCTGCTCGCTGACCGCGTCCTGCACCCGGTGCAGCGCCGCATGCAGGTGGTTGCGGTAGGCGAGAAAGGGCGACAGCTCCGGGTCGTGCGGGCCGCGCCGCAGCGCCACCACCATCGTCTGCGCGACCTGGGCCGCCAGCGCCTCGCCGCAGGTGTCGGCGATGCGGTGCAGCATCAGGTCGATGCCCGTCGTGACGCCCGCGCTGCTGTAGACCGGCGGGTCGAGCACGAACACGCGGTTGCTCACCACCTCGCAGCGCGGCTCCACGGCGCGCAGTTCGTCCAGGTGATGGTGGTGCGTGGTGACGCGCCGGCCCGCGAGCGCGCCCGCGTGCGCCGCGAGCAGCGCGCCCGCGCAGACCGTGATCAGCTCGACGCCGCCGTGCGTGAAGCGCTGGCCGCGCAGCCAGTGCAGCAGGTCCTGCGCCTCGGGGGTGTCGGTCGCGATGGTGTCGCCCGGCAGGCCGACCAGCACGACCCAGCCCGGGCCGCTCCACTGCGTCGGCAGGGGCGCCAGGCCTGACAGCGCGACGCCGACCGAGCCCCTCATGGTCGGCCGCGGCCCCGCGAATTCGATGACAAAACGCTCGGGCTGGCCCGCCGCGCGCAGCCGCTGGTTGGCGATGCGCAGCGCCTCGGCCGGCCCGGCCCAGTCGAGCACGAGGCTGTCGGGCAGGAGGACGAAGACTACGCGGATGGGGTCTCGTTGCGGGTCCATGCGTAGTCCATCTGGCGCGCCGTGCGCTCGGCCAGTTCGCGTCCGGCCAGGCGTTCGACCAGGTGCAGGCTCATGTCGATGCCCGCGCTGATGCCCGCCGAGCTGACGATGCGGCCGGTGTCGACCCAGCGCACGCCTTCGCGCACGTCGAGCTGCGGAAACTGCGCGCGCAGGTCGGCGAGGTCTTCCCAGTGCGTGGTGACCGCTTCGCGCGTCACGACGCCGCTTTGCGCGAGCAGGAAGACGCCGGTACAGACCGAAGCGACGAGCTGCGCGCCGGCCGCGCACTGCGCGATCCATCGCAGGGTGTCGGGGCTCGCCATCGGCGCATCGACCACGCCGCCGGGGACGATCAGCACGTCGGCGGCTGCGGCGGTGTCGGCCAGTGTGTGGTCGGCGAGCAGCCGCAGGCCGGCGCGCGCCTGCACCGGTTCTCCGGTGCGGGCGTGGGCGACCGAGGCCACCTCGAATGGCGCGGGCGCACCCGGCTGCAGGCGCTGGTGGACGCGGGCAGCGGTGGTGAAGACCTCGAACGGGCCGGCGAAGTCGAGCGCCTCGACGCCGTCGTAGGCCAGGATGCGCACGCGCAACGGGGTCATGCGGTGGTGCCTTCCTTGGCGCGCCCAAGCGCCTGCGCCACGCTGCAGACGGTGGCGAAGCGCCCGTCCAGCACGGTCGCCGTGCGCGCCTTGATGTCGGCGGCGGACAGGGGCCGGCCGTCGGGCTGCACCATGTCGAAGGTGAGGGTGGCGTCGGTCACGTAGTCGACCTCCCAGCCCAGGTCCGAGGCGTGGCGCGTGGTGGTCTCGCAGCACTGCTCGGTGCGGATGCCGCTCACGATCAGGCGGCGGATGCCGTGCTGCGTGAGCCACACATCGAGCCCGCTGTTGACCAGCGCGCTGTGGCGGTGCTTGGTGAAGGTGGCCGCCGCCTCGAAGGGCGCGAGACCGTCGATCGGGCGCACATGGCCCGATTCGACCGCGAAGGGGTTCGATGCGGCCTGCGGCGCATCGACATGGAAGACGCGCACCACCGGCAGTCCGGCCGCCACGGCGCCGGCGATCAGGGCGTTCTGGGCCTCGAGGTAGGGCGCGAACAGGGCTGCGTTCCAGTACGGGCGGTGGCGGAACGATTCCTGGGCGTCGATCACAATCAGACAGGTGGTCATGGCGGCGGCGGGCAAGGCAAAGTGGATGATGCCGCCTATTCTTGGACGCCACCAGCCTGGTGTCCGCGCCGAAGCGGACCGGAACCGATCAGATCAGGACATCAGCTCGCCGCTAGACGAGGCCGCCCGCCTGCAGTTCTTTCTTCAGGTATGCGTAGTACAGCGGCGCCGCCACCAGCCCGGCCGGGCCGAACACCGCTTCGGCCACGAACATCACCGACAGCAGCTCCCACACGCGCATCTGCGTGCGCGCGCCGACCACCTTGGCGTTGATCACGTACTCGGCCTTGTGGATCAGGATCAGGAAGCCCAGGCAGGCCGCGGCCGTGACCGGCGACACCGACAGCGCCACCAGCGTGATCACCGAGTTGCAGACCAGGTTGCCCACGATCGGCACCAGCCCGGCCACGAAAGTCAGGGTGATGAGGGCGGGCGTGTAGGGCAGTTCGAGCCCCCACAGCGGCATCAGGAACAGCAGGAAGATCGCGGTCAGCAGCGTGTTGAAGGCGGCGATCCAGAACTGCGCCGCGACGATCTGGCCGAAGGCCTCGCCGAAGGTGGTGATGCGCTGGAACATCTGCTGCGCCAGCGGCCGGCGCTGGGCCGGCGCCGGCGCCACGGCGGCCAGTGCGCCGATGATCAGGCCCACGTAGGCGAACAGCAGCCCGCCCAGCCAGGCGCGCCCGGCCATGGCGAGCGAGCCGGCCTGCGTGCGCAAGTAGTTGGCGACGATGCGCTGCACCTCGGCCGCGCCCTCGGGCAGGTAGACAGCGATGTCGGCCGGCAGCTTGGAGCGCAGTTCGAGCACCGTGCGGGCCGTGTAGTCGAGCAGTTCGCGGTACTGGTCGGGCGCATCGAGCACGTATTCACGCGCCTGCGAGAACCCCAGCGTGACCAGGCCGATCGGGCCCAGCAGCACCAGCGTGACCGCCACCACCCGGGCCAGCCCGTCGGCGCCGGAACGCAGGGGCTTCAGGCGCGACAGCCAGCCGCCCAGCAGCCGGGCGAACCAGCGCGCGACGAGGAAGCCGATGCACACGCACAGCAGCCCCGGCAGCAGGTGCTGCCACATCACGAGCATCAGCCCTGCGAGCATCAGCAGGTAGCTGGCCACTACCACGTGGCGGGAGGTTGCGGCCTGGGGTGCCTGGGGCACTTGGGGCGGGGCGGCGAGGGTGGCGTCGGGCAGCGGCGTGGCCATCCGGGGTGCGGGGCGTGCGGTGAGAAAAAGAAAAAAGAACGGGCGCGCGGTCAGGCGACGACCACGGCCGCGCCGTCGCCACGCTCGGCGATCACGCCGATCTCGTGCACCGATTCACCGGCGGCGCGCAGCGTGGCGGCGCAGGCGGCGGCTTCGGCCGCATCGATCACCACGACCATGCCGATGCCGTTGTTGAAGGTGCGGTTCATCTCGATGTCGTCGATGCCGGCCACCTTCTGCAGCCAGGCGAACAGCTCGGTCTGCGGCCAGCTGCCCTTCTGGAGGTGCGCGGCGGTGCCTTCGGGCAGCACGCGCGGGATGTTCTCGAGCAGGCCGCCGCCGGTGATGTGGGCCAGCGCCTTGATCGGGTGCTTGCCCAGCGCTTCGAGCACGGGCTTCACGTACAGGTGGGTGGGCTCCATCACGGCCTCGCGGAAGGGCTTGCCGTCGAGGGTGGCAGGCAAATCAGCGCCGGCGCGCTCGATCACCTTGCGCACGAGGCTGAAACCGTTGGAATGCACGCCGGCCGAGGCCAGGCCCAGCACCACGTCGCCGGGCTTGACGTTCTGGCCCGTGAGGATCTTCGACTTTTCGACCGCGCCGACGGCAAAACCCGCCAAGTCGTACTCGCCGGCCGGGTACATGCCGGGCATTTCGGCGGTTTCGCCGCCGATGAGGGCGCAACCCGAGAGTTCGCAGCCGCGGGCGATGCCGCCAATGACGGCCGCGGCCGTGTCCACGTCGAGCTTGCCGCAGGCGAAGTAATCCAGGAAGAACAGGGGCTCGGCGCCTTGCACCAGCACGTCGTTGACGCTCATGGCCACGAGGTCGATGCCGACCGTGTCGTGCATGTTCCATTCGAAAGCCAGCTTGAGCTTGGTGCCCACGCCGTCGGTGCCGCTCACCAGCACCGGCTCGTTGTAGCGCTTGGGCACTTCGAACAGGGCGCCGAAGCCGCCGATGCCGGCCAGCACGCCTTCGCGCATGGTTTTCTTCGCCAGGGGCTTGATGCGGTCGATCAGGGCGTCGCCTGCGTCGATATCGACACCGGCGTCCTTGTAGCTGAGCGGGGTGGGCGTGGAGGAGGTCATGGGCGGGCGGTGTCGAGAAGAAGGAGCGAAAAGGTTCGCGAAGCGGCGAGGAAGGGCGGGCAGGGGAGGCGCCGGCGACCGAGGCGGCCGGGCCGATAGAATTCCTCACGATTTTAAGGGCCCTCCGGGCCCCCTCCATGAACCTTCCCGGGATGAAACAGCTCGCGCTCGATATCGGCATTGCGACGGGCCCCAGCTTCGACGCCTTTTTTGCCGGCCCCAACGAGGCGGCGCTGCGACACCTGCAAGTGTGGGTGGGCGGCGCCGCCGGCAGCCCTGCGCTGCACTCGCCGGTGCCGACCTACCTCTGGGGCGACAGCGGCAGTGGCAAGACCCACCTGCTCGAATCCGTGCGTGTTGCACTGGCCGAGCAGGGCGCCAGCGTGGGCTGGCTGCACGCCGGCCTGCTGGAGCCGCCCGAGTTCGACGAGCGCTGGGGCGTCGTCCTGCTCGACGACGTCCACCTTTACACCGCGGTGCAGCAGCACGCGGCCTTCAACTGGTTTGTCAACGCCCAGACCCTGCAGCGCGGCGTGGTCGCCGCCGGCGCCTTGCCGCCGGCCGACCTGCCGCTGCGCGAAGACCTGCGCACCCGCCTCGGCTGGGGCCATGTCTTTCACCTGCAGGTGCTGAGCGAAAGCGAACGCCGCGCGGTGCTGCGCCAGGCGGCCGACGCGCGCGGCGTGATGCTGTCCGACGACGTGCTCGACTTCATGCTGCACCGCTTCAGCCGCGACCTCGGCAGCCTGATGGAGCTGCTCTCGCAGCTCGACGGCTACGCCCTGCAGACCCAACGCGCGATCACCATTCCGCTGATCCGCTCCATGCTCGAAAACGAATAAGCGAATAAATAAGAAGAAGCGCCTGCTTCTCCTCGAAAAACAACCAATGATCAAGAAATTCATCGACAAGCTGCTCGGCAAGTCCGCCGGCAGCGCACAGGGCAAGAGCCGCTTCGGCAAGCGCCAGGAGGTGCCGGCAGAGGTTCACAAGATCGATCCCGCCCTGGTCGACGAACGCGCGAAGAACGTGGTCACCACGCTGCAGCAGGCGGGCTACGAGGCCTACGTGGTGGGCGGCGCGGTGCGCGACCTGCTGCTGGGCCTGCGGCCGAAAGACTTCGACGTGGCCACCAATGCCACGCCCGAGCAGGTCAAGTCGCTGTTCCGCCGCGCCTTCATCATCGGCCGGCGCTTTCGCATCGTGCACGTGGTGTACGGCCGGGGCCGCGAGCACGAGGTGATCGAGGTCTCGACCTTCCGCGCCTACATGGACAACGCCGCCGCCGAGCAGGTGGCCGGCAACGAGCGCACCAGCAAGGGTGAGCTGGCCAGCATGAAGCACGCCGTGGACGCCAGTGGCCGCGTGCTGCGCGACAACGTCTGGGGCCCGCAGGAAGAAGACGCGGCGCGCCGCGACTTCACCGTCAACGCCATGTACTACGACCCGGCCAACCAGGTCGTGGTCGACTATCACAACGGCATCAAGGACGCCCAGAAACTCACGCTGCGCATGATCGGCGACCCGGTCACGCGCTACCGCGAAGACCCGGTGCGCATCATTCGCGCCATCCGCTTCTCGGCCAAGCTGGCCGCGCTCGGTTTCAAGATGGAAGCCAAGACCGCCGCGCCGCTGATCGAGTCGAGCAAGCTCTTGGCCGACGTGCCGCAAAGCCGCATGTTCGACGAGATGCTCAAGCTGCTGCAGACCGGGCACGCCATCGCCACGGTCGAGCAGCTGCGCAAGCTGGGGCTCGCCACCGGCATCTATCCGCTGCTCGACGTGGTGGTGGAGCGCGCCGACCAGCCCTTTGTGAAGGCCGCCCTGCAGGACACCGACCGCCGTGTCGGCGAAGGCAAGCCCGTGGCGCCCAGCTTCCTGCTGGCCTGCGTGCTCTGGGCCGATGTGCGCGACGGCTGGGCCCAGCGCCAGGAAGGCCGCCACGGACAGCGCCCGCAGCCGCCGTTCCCGGCGCTGCAGGACGCGATCGACGACGTGTTCAATTCGCGCATCGGCGACGTGTCGGGCCGCGGCAAGCTGGCCGCCGACATGCGCGAGATCTGGATGATGCAGCCGCGCTTCGACAAGCGCACCGGCTCCACGCCCTACAGCCTGGTCGAGCAGGCGCGCTTCCGCGCCGCCTTCGACTTCATGCGCCTGCGTGCCGACGTGGGCGAGGTCGGTGAGGCCATCGCCGAGTGGTGGCAAGAATTCAGTACCGCCGACGACCTGCGCCGCCAGGACCTGCTCGAACAGGTCCGCGAAGAACAGAAGGTGCGCCAGCGCGTGCGCCTGCGCGACCCGGCCGCTGCGCCCAAGCCGCGCAGCGAACAACCGGTGCGCCAGAAGCAGGCTGCAGCCGAGTCGGACGACGGCGACGGCCCCGACATCGAGGCCGACGCCGTGCCGCCGGATGGCGAAGCGGCGGCCCCACGCAAGCGCAAGCGCCGGCGCAAGCCGCGCCCGGTGGGCGGCGGTAGCGGTGGTGGCGGCGGCGAGGGCGGCGGGAGCGCCGCAGCCGAATGAGCGCGACCGACCGGCCGAAGGACGGCAAGAAGAGCCCTGTGGCAGCCAAGGCAGCCAAAGGGAGCAAGCCCGCGCCGAAGGCCGCGCCGCGTGCCGGGGGCAAGCCGCCATCGGCCGGCAGCAAGAGCGGGCCGTCCGCGCGCCGCGCACCGACGAGTCGTCCGCGCGGTCCGCGCGAGGACTACCCGACGGTGCAGGCCTTCGTTGCCATCGGCGCCAACCTGGGCGATGCCGAGGCGGCCGTGAAGGCCGCCATGGCCGCGATCGGTGCGCTGCAGCGCACCCAGGTCACGGCCCGGTCGTCGCTGTATCGCAGCGAGCCGGTGGATGCCGAAGGCCCTGATTTCATCAACGCCGTGGTCGCCGTGCGCACCGGCCTCGATGCCGAGCAGTTCCTGGTGGCATTGCAACGCCTCGAGACGCTGGCCGGCCGTGAGCGACCCTTTCCCAATGCGCCGCGCACGCTCGACCTCGATCTGCTGATGCACGGCAATTCGGTGATCGACACGCCGGCGCTGACCTTGCCGCACCCCCGCATGCGCGAGCGCGCCTTCGTGCTGAAGCCGCTCGCCGAAATCGCACCCGACAAGGTGCCGCGTGCCGCGCTGGCGCGTGTCACGGGCCAGGTGGTCAAGCGCATCGTCTGACGGTCGTGCCGCTGCTCTACGTCCTCGATCTCGCCGGTGTGGCGGTCTTCGCGGTCAGTGGGGCATTGGCGGCCGGCCATGCGGGGCTCGACTGGCTGGGGGTGCTGGTGATCGCCTCGGTCACCGCGGTCGGCGGGGGCACGCTGCGCGACCTGCTGCTCGGCCGCCACCCAGTGTTCTGGATCCACGACACCCGCTATGTGTACGTGATCCTGGCGTCGGCGGTGTTCACCATCGCATGGGTGCACCTGATGCCGCTGCCCGAGCACGCGCTGGCCGTGGCCGATGCACTGGGGCTCGGCCTGTTCGCCATCACCGGCGCTCAGGTGGCCGAGGAGCGGCGGCTGCCGGCTCCCATCGTCATGCTCGTCGGCACCATGACCGGCGCGGCCGGCGGCCTGCTGCGCGACGTGTTCACCGCCCGCATTCCGCTGCTGCTGAGCAGCGGCATCTACGGTTCGGCCGCCATCGCCGGCATTGCGGCCTACCTGCTGCTGCAGGGTGTGGGCACGCCGCGCCGCTGGGCGTTCCTTGCGGGCGCGGGGCTGATCGTGGCGCTGCGGCTGGGCGGCATCTACGGCGGCTGGCACCTGCCGGTGCTGCGGTTGCCAGCCTGAGTGGGCTTGCGGAGCCGGGGCTGGAAGGTCGGCCCGACCGGTCGTTCCGGTCGCGCCCGTTAAACTCGGCAGGTTTTCACGAAGGCGTCATGAAATTGTGATTGGCGCGTCCCAGGAGTTTTTCCATGTTCGGCAAGCTGCTGCCCCGAGAGGGCAATTTTTTTGAAATGTTCAACCAGCATGCCGAGCGCATCGTGGAGGCGGCGCGTGCTTTCGAGCAACTCGTTGCCAACTACGCGGACGTGCACCTGCGTGAACAGTACAACCGCGATGTCGACAACGCCGAGCGCGCCGCCGACCGCGTGACGCACGACGTCAACCGCCTGATCCACAAGACCTTCATCACGCCCATCGACCGCGAGCAGATCCACAAGCTCATCAACACGATGGACGACGTGGCCGACCTGATCCAGGACTCGGCCGAGACCATGGCGCTGTACGACGTGCGCCACATGACCGACGAGATCGTGCGCCTCACGGCCCTGAGCGTGAAGTGCTGCGACCGCCTCAAGGACGCCGTCAAGTACCTCGGCAAGATCGCCGACCCGGCCGTGGCCGAGGCCACGCTCAAGACCTGCGAGGAAATCGACCGCCTCGAATCCGACGCCGACCGCGTGATGCGCAGCGCCATGAGCAAGCTGTTCCGCGAAGAGCCGGACGTGCGCGAGGTCATCAAGCTCAAGGCGATCTACGAGCTGCTCGAGACGATCACCGACAAGTGCGAGGACGTGGCCAACGTGATCGAGGGCATCGTCCTCGAAAATTCCTGAAAACGGGTAGCAACCGATGACAACGGTGCAGGTCGCCCTCTGGGTGGTGGTGGTGCTGGTCGCGCTCGCGATCCTGTTCGACTTCATGAACGGCTTCCACGATGCCGCCAATTCGATCGCGACGGTGGTCTCCACCGGCGTGCTCAAGCCGGGGCAGGCCGTGGTGTTTGCGGCTTTCTTCAACCTGATCGCGATCTTCGTCTTTCACCTGAGCGTGGCGGCCACGGTGGGCAAGGGCATCGCCCAGCCCGGGGTGGTCGACGTGCATGTGGTGTTCGGGGCGCTCATCGGCGCCATCAGCTGGAACCTCGTCACCTGGTACTACGGCATTCCGAGCAGCTCGTCGCACGCGCTGATCGGCGGCATCGTGGGTGCCGTGATCGCCAAGACCGGCACCACTGGCCTTGTGGCTTCCGGTATCTGGAAGACCGTGGCCTTCATCTTCGTGTCGCCGCTGCTGGGCTTCCTGCTGGGCTCGTTGATGATGATCATGGTGGCCTGGGGCTTCCGGCGCGCCACGCCGTCGCGGGTGGACCGATGGTTCCGGCGATTGCAGTTGGTGTCTGCCGGCGCCTACAGCCTGGGCCACGGGGGCAACGACGCGCAGAAGACCATCGGCATCATCTGGATGCTGCTGATCGCCACCGGCTATGCCTCGACCAGCGACGCGGCGCCGCCGACCTGGGTCATCGTGAGCTGCTACACCGCGATCGCGCTGGGCACCATGTTCGGCGGCTGGCGCATCGTGAAGACCATGGGCCAGAAGATCACCAAGCTCAAGCCCGTGGGCGGCTTCTGCGCCGAGACCGGCGGGGCACTGACCCTGTTCCTGGCCACCGCGCTGGGCATTCCGGTGTCGACCACGCACACCATCACGGGCGCCATCGTCGGCGTCGGCGCCACGCAGCGCGCGAGCGCGGTGCGCTGGGGCGTGGCGGGGAACATCGTCTGGGCCTGGGTCCTGACCATTCCCGCGTCGGCCTTCGTTGCGGCGATTGCCTACTGGTTCAGCTGGCAGATTTTCTGAAAATCTGAAGCGTCGGCGCCTCGTTCGCAGAGGCTGCCGCGCTGGACCCGGCTACTGTGAGATTTTTCGGCCTTCTTCGATCTGGTGTTCGAAGTAGTGCTGGAAGCTGTACACGATGCTCGCCATCAGGATCGAGCTGCCGAAGAACAGAGACGCGACCACGGCACCGATCGTGAGCCAGTTGGTCTGGCCGGGTGCGGCGTCGGGCGCTGCGCCGGCGTTGAAGCGGGCATTCCACTTCTCGGGCGTCATCAGGCCGTAGATGATCGCCATCAACGCGCAGCCCGCGATCGTGAAGCCGAGCAGCGGAATCAGCGCCCAGCTCACGCCATCGTCCACGCCGTACATGCGCAAGCGCTCGATGCCGTAGATGCCCAGCGCCGTGGGGATGGGCAGCAGCCAGCCGAGCCAGTCGCCCATGCCCCGCAGGTAGAAGCGGTGCAGGCCCAGCGGGCCGCCGAGGAAGGAGAGCCAGGCGGCCACGGTTTTGCTTTTCATTTTCTTCATCATTCGGGTTGTGTGCGGCTGCCTTCGCCGAGCACTTTTTCCATCAGGACCACGTCGCGCCAGGCGTCGAATTTCCAGCCGCAGTCTTTCAGCACGCCCACGTGCGTGAAGCCCTGGCTGCGGTGCACGCCGACCGAGCCGACGTTCGCCGAGTCGCCGATCACCGCGATCAGCTTGCGCACGCCGACTGTTTCGGCCGCCTGCGAGAGCGCCGCCAGCAGTTGCGAGCCCAGGCCCTTGCCGCGTGCGGCGTCGGACATGTAGATCGAGTCTTCGGCCGAAAACCGGTAGGCCGGACGCGGCTTGAACCAGTTGCAGTAGGCAAAACCCAACACTTCGCCGTTTTCTTCGGCCACGAGGTAGGGCAGGTTCTTGCCCAGCACATCGGCGCGCCGGGCGGTCATGTCGGCCTCGGAGGGAGGCTCGGTTTCGAAGGTGCCGGTACCGTGCAGCACGTGGTGGGCATAGATGGCCGTGATGGCTGCGATGTCTTCGTCGCGGCTGGGGCGGATGGTGAGAGTCATGCGGGTGGAGCAGGCGGCGCAGGGCCGGAATTCGGAGAAAAACCCGGGTCGGGCTATAATCGTGGGCTTTTCAGCGTGCGCTGGCCGGGTGGCCATGTCGCGTGTCTCGACGCTGGAAGAACATCGTGAGCGGGCCTCTTTCTATTTGAACTGGCTCGCTGACCACCCAAGGATAAATCATGGTCGTCATTCGACTCTCCCGCGGCGGCTCCAAAGGCCGTCCGTTCTTCAACATCGTCGTGTCGGACAAGCGCGTTCGCCGCGATGGTCGCTTCATCGAGCGCCTGGGTTTCTACAACCCGGCCGCCAAGGAAAACGAAGAAAGCATCCGCATCGCCCAGGACCGCCTCGCGTACTGGAAGAGCGTCGGTGCCCAGGCTTCGCCCACGGTGCTGCGCCTGATCAAGCAAGCCGCTGCTGCGGCTCCTGCGGCGGCAGCCTAAGCCGCCCGCACGGCGATGTTGCCCACACTCGAAGCCGCCGAACTGCCGGCGGATGCGATCGAGGTCGGACGCATCGCCGATGCCTGGGGCATCAAGGGCTGGTTCAAGGTCCTGCCCCACAGCGCCCAACCTGAGGCGCTTTTTTCTTCCAAGCGCTGGTTCCTGCAGGCTCCTGGAGCCTCCACACCTGCCGCTTTCCGGCTCGCGGTTCGCGAAGCCAAAGAACATTCCGACTGCATCGTCGCCTCGTCCGAAGATGTGCCCGACCGCAATGCGGCCGAGGCGCTGCGCGGCGCGCGCGTGTTTGTGCCGCGCTCGAGCTTCCCGACCGCCGGCGACGACGAGTACTACTGGGTCGACCTGATCGGCCTGTCGGTCGTCAACCGCGAAGGCGTCGTGCTCGGTGCGGTGCGCGAACTGCTCGCCACCGGCCCGCAGACCACGCTGGTGCTGACGGCTGAAGAAGACGGCAAGGCCATCGAGCGCATGGTGCCGTTCGTCTCGGTCTTCGTCGACAAGGTCGACCTGCCCGGCCGCCTCATCACGGTCGACTGGCAACCCGAGTTCTGACCCGGGCCGCGCGCGCATGCGCTTCGACGTCCTCACGCTTTTTCCCGAACTGTTCGCGCCCTTCATGGCCAGCGGCGTGACGCGTCGCGCCTACGAGTCGAAGCAGGTCGAGGTCGTGCTGTGGAACCCGCGCGATTTCGCGCAGGGCAACTACAAGCGCGTCGACGACCGGCCGTTCGGCGGCGGACCCGGCATGGTGATGATGGCGGAGCCCCTGACGGCTTGCCTCGATGCCGCGCTGGCGGCCCGTGGCGCACCGGCGCCGGTGGTGCTGTTCTCGCCCATCGGCGAAGCGCTGCGCCATGAGGCCGTTGAGCGCTGGTCGGCGAGCGAAGGTGCGGTGCTGGTCTGCGGCCGCTACGAGGGCATCGACCAGCGCTTCATCGACGCGCGTGTCACGCACCAGATCAGCCTGGGCGACTTCGTGCTGTCGGGCGGCGAGATCGCGGCCATGGCGCTGCTCGATGCTGTTGCCCGCCTGCAGCCCGGCGTGCTCGGCGACGAGGCCAGCCACGTGCAGGACAGTTTCAACCCGGCGCTCGACGGCCTGCTCGACTGCCCGCACTACACGCGGCCCGAGCAGTGGAACGGGCAGGGCGTTCCGGCGCCGCTGCTCTCGGGCCACCATGCGCAGATCGAGCGCTGGCGGCGCGACCAGCGCCTGGCCATCACGGCCGCGCGGCGCCCCGAACTGATCGATGCCGCCCGGGCCGCAGGCAAGCTGAGCAAGGCCGATGAGGCCTCGTTGAAAAAAAAGCTATAATTCGCGGTTCCCCGATCCTCTGTCCGGCCGCGCCCGGTTTGTTGGTGGTTCTTCCGCCAAAGCCACGGCGCCTTTAGTGCAGCCCGAAACGATCGACTATCAGGAAATCATGAACCTCATCCAGACCCTCGAGCAGGAAGAAATTTCCCGCCTCGGCAAGAAGATCCCCGATTTCATGCCCGGTGACACGGTCATCGTCAGCGTGAGCGTCGTCGAAGGCACCCGCAAGCGCGTGCAGGCTTACGAAGGCGTCGTGATCGCCAAGCGCAACCGTGGCCTCAACAGCGGCTTCACCGTGCGCAAGATCTCCAGCGGCGAAGGCGTGGAGCGTACGTTCCAGACCTACAGCCCGCTGATCGCCGGCATCGAAGTCAAGCGCCGCGGCGACGTGCGCCGTGCCAAGCTGTACTACCTGCGCGAGCGCAGCGGTCGTTCGGCACGCATCAAGGAAAAGCTGCCGGGCAAGTCGCAGAAGGCTGCGTCGGCCGCTTAATCAGCCGCCGTCCCTTCTGCTCAAAAAGCCGCCGTTCTGGCGGCTTTTTGCGTTGGCGCTGCGCTTCAAGACAGCTTTTCATTTTTACGCTCTACTCCTTTCATCCCGACACAGGCCGCATCCTCTCTTGACCTCCTCCACTTCCGCCCCCACGCCCTCCGCCGTCGTCGAACCCGTCAATGCCGTGGTGCCGCCCGCGTTGCTGCAGATCGACCCGCGCCAGGTGCCCTTCGTGGATGGAAGCGACGGTCTGCCGGCCGTGGCGCCGGCGCAGCTGACGGCCACGGCCCTGCGCACACGCTTTGCCTCGCCGCCCGTTTGGACGCCCGAGCTGCGCCGCGAGCCCCGCATGAGCGACCGGGTGCCGGCCCAGGCCGCCGTGCTGGTGCCGATCGTGCAGCGCCCGCAAGGCGCGACCGTGCTGCTCACCGAGCGCACCACGCACCTGTCGACCCACTCGGGCCAGGTCGCATTTCCCGGCGGGCGCGTCGACCCCGAAGACGCCAACATCCAGGCCGCCGCGCTGCGCGAAGCCTGGGAAGAAGTGGGCCTGTCGGCGCAGTTCATCGAAGTGCTCGGCACCTTGCCGACCTACACGACCGTCACCTCCTTCGTCGTGACCCCGGTGGTCGCGCTGGTGCAGCCTGACTTCGTGCTGGACATCAATCCCTTCGAAGTGGCGGAGGCTTTCGAGGTGCCGCTCGCCTGGCTGATGGACCCGGCCAACCACCGCCGCCACGCCGTCAGTGCCACCGATGGTGTCCGTCGCACGTGGTACTCGATGCCGTACGTCGATGGTCCGCACGAGCGCTTCGTTTGGGGCGCCACGGCGGGCATGCTGCGCAACCTCTACCGCTTCCTCGCCGCCTGAACCTGATCGGGCGCAACCTGAGGCCAAAACCTTCAGGTGCTCTCGCTATCATCGAAGGATGAGCTTCTTTGCCATCCTGTGCGCGTTGCTGATCGAGCAGGTGCGGCCGTTGGGCCCGCACAACCCCGTGTACGGCGGCGTTCTGGCGTGGACGCGCTGGACCAGCCGCAACTTCGATGCGGGCAAGCCGCACCACGGATGGATCGCCTGGGGGCTCGCAGTGTTCGTGCCCACGCTGTTGTCGCTGGGCGTGCATTGGCTGCTGGTACTCACGCTGGGCCTGCCCTTCGCCGTGCTGTGGAGCGTCGCGGTGCTCTACATGACGCTCGGCTTTCGCCAGTTCAGCCACCATTTCACCGACATCCGCGACGCGCTCGACGAGGGCGACGAGCCGCTCGCGCGCTCGCTGCTGGCGCACTGGCAGGGCGTCGATGCCGCCGAGTTGCCGCGCAGCGAAATCGTGCGCCATGTGATCGAGCATTCGGTCATTGCGGCGCATCGCCATGTCTTCGGCGTGCTGGCCTGGTTCTCGGTGCTCGCCGCCCTCGGCCTGGGGCCGGCGGGCGCGGTGTTCTATCGCATGAGCGAGTTTGTCGCGCGCTACTGGGCGCACAAGAACGGCGCCCCGGTGCAGCCTTCGAGCGTGGCGGTGCAGGACGCGGCAGAGCGCGCCTGGCATGCCGTCGACTGGTTGCCTGCGCGCATCACCGCGCTCGGCTTTGCCGTGGTCGGCAGCTTCGAAGAGGCCATCGACTGCTGGCGCAACGACGCGCGGCGCTTCCCCAACGAGAACGACGGCGTGATCCTTGCGGCCACGTCCGGCGCCGTGAATGTGCGCCTGGGCGGCGGCTCGCTGAGCCCGATCCCGGTGGTCGATCCGCTGTCGCGCGCGCAGGCCGGTGAGTCGCCGAGCGTCGGGCGGCGCCTCGACAGCGGCAGCACGCCAGGCCGCGAGCCCGAGCCCGGTCACCTGCGCAGCGTGGTCGGCCTGGTCTGGCGATCGGTCGTGATGTGGATGGTGCTGTTGGCCTTGCTCACGCTCGCGCGCCTGCTCGGTTGACCCCATGACCACCCCGCCCGCACCGGCCTTCTGGAGCCCGCGCATCGGCGCGCTCGAGCCTTACGTGCCCGGCGAGCAGCCGCGCATCGCCCACCTCGTCAAGCTCAACACCAACGAGAACCCGTACCCGCCGTCGCCGAGCGCCATTGCGGCGATCCAGCGCGCGGCCGCCGACGGCCTCGAGCGTTACCCCGACCCCACGTCGCTCGCGCTGCGCGAAGCCGTCGCGCGCCGCCACGGCCTGCAGGTCGGCGAGGTGTTCGCTGGCAATGGCTCGGACGAAGTCCTCGCCCATGCGTTCTTCGCCTTCTTCCAGCAGGCCGAACCGCTGCTGATGCCCGACGTGAGCTACAGCTTCTACAAGGTCTATGCCCAGCTCTACGGCATCGCCTGCGAGCAGTTGCCGGTCGATGGCGGCCTGCGCATCGACATCGATGCGTTCGCGGCGCGTGCCCGCCAGGGCTGCGGCGGCATCGTCATCGCCAACCCGAACGCGCCGACCGGCATCGGCCAGCCACTGGCGCGCATCGAACAGCTTCTTGCTGCGTGCCCCGATCGCGTGGTGTTGGTCGACGAGGCGTATGTCGATTTCGGCGGCGAGAGCGCGCTCTCGCTCATCGGTTGCCACCCGAACCTGCTCGTGGTGCAGACCCTGTCCAAGTCGCGCTCGCTGGCCGGCTTGCGGGTCGGTTTCGCCTGCGGGCAGGCGCACCTGATCGATGCACTCGTGCGGGTCAAGGACAGCTTCAACTCGTACCCGATCGACCGGCTGGCCTCCGCCGGTGCCGTGGCCTCGCTCGACGACGAGGCGTGGTTCCGCAAAACACGCGACCAGGTCGTCGACACGCGCGAAGGCCTGAGCCTCCAACTCGAAGACCTGGGCTTCGAGGTGCTGCCGTCGCAGGCCAACTTCGTGTTCGCGCGGCACCCGCAGCGCGATGCGGCCGAGCTGGCCGCCTTGCTGCGCGAGCGTGCCGTGCTGGTGCGGCATTTCAAGCAGCCGCGCATCGCGCAGTACCTGCGCATCAGCATCGGCACGCGGCACCAGTGCAGCACGCTCGTGCAGTGCCTGCAAGAAATCCTGGCCTGAAACCCTGAGAGAAAGCTTGTCGATGTCGACCCTTCATGCCGATCCGCGCGCCATTGCCTGCGCATCGTTCTGGCAAGCCTTGAGCGACAAGCTCGAGAGCCTGCAGTCCTTGTCCGGCCCTGCGCTCGTGGGCGAACTGAACGCGCTGCTGCAGCCCTTCTTTCCGAACCTGGCGGCCGAAGTGCTGGGCGACCCGCCGACTTTCACGCTCGTGTTGACGGCGCATGGCGCCGAAGCCGATTTCGAGGACCTCATGGCGCTGGTGCACAGCGCGCCCCCGTTGCCCCAGGTCGCGGTGGAGGCTTTCCGGCAGCGCATGCGCGAAGGGTTCAGCATGCGCATGAACGACTTCGAACTGGCCAGCTCGGACGTGCTCGTGAAGCACGAGCCCTACAGGGGGCGGGTGGCGCTGGAGCTCGGCTTTGCCAAGCCCATTCCGATGGACATGCAGGACCACGCGCGCCACATGAGCCTGATCATGCTCGACCACATCCTGGGCGAGTACGACTTCGCCGTGAAGGTCGGGCCGGTCGATCATGTCGAGGCCGATGCGCAAGCGGATTTCGATGGCGTGCCGCTCGACGACTTCGTGGCGCTGTTTGATGCATGCTGGCGCGAGGATCTGGGCCACACGGGCGTGTTTCCCGCAGGCGAGCACGGTTGGTCCGGCCTGACCGCCACGCGCACTGCCGAGGACGGCAGCGAGGTCGAGGCGGTCGTCATGCGAAACGATGCCGCAACTGCGCTGCTCGGGCGTGCCGACCTGGGGCATAGGCTGTCGGCCGCTGTCCCCGTCGAATCGGGCGAAGAACTGGACGAGGCCCGTGTCTACGAAGACCGGCTGACCGCACTGCTGCAGACGCACGGCGAAGGCTGCTGCACGCACATCGTGCTGGAGGAGGGCGTTCGCACTGTTCACTTCCATGTGGCCGATCCGCAGGCGGCCATTGCGCATGCGCAATCGGTTCAGGACGCGTTGGAGTTGCCGGTGACGCTCGACCTTGCCTTCGACCCGACCTGGAAGTCGTACCGCACCTGGCTGGCCTGAGCGCAGCCGGCCCCTCGGTGCGGCGTCAGTAGCGCGTCTGGCTCAGCTCGGCGAACAGCTCGCCGTAGATCCTGTAGCGCGACGCGCTGATCGGGCCGGGTTGCGTCGGCGTTTCGACGTTCGAGATCACGCCGCAGCCGGGCTCGTGCAGGTGGGTGCAGTTGTAGAACTTGCAGTCGCCCGTGTGCTCGGCGATGTCGGGCATGAGGCCGGCGAGCTGCATCGGCTCGATGTGGTTCAGGCCGAATTCCTGGAAGCCCGGCGAGTCGATGAGGCCCGTGGTGCGGGCCTCGTCGATCCAGTACCAGGTGGTGCTGGTGGTCGTGTGCTTGCCCGAGTTGAGCGCCTGCGAAATCTCTTGCGTCAGCACGCTCGCACCGGGCACCAGCAGGTTGGTGAGCGTGCTCTTGCCCGAGCCGGACGGGCCGAGCACCAGGGTCGACTTGCCCGCCAGCAGCTTCATCAACGACGCGTAATCGGTCTCGCCCGAGGCCTTGAGCGACAGCGGCAGCACGCCGTGGTGCATGCGGCGGTAGGGCGCCAGCTTGTTCCAGGCGCGCGCAAAGGGTTCGACGAGGTCGCTCTTGTTGAGCGCGATGATGGGCGTGATGCGTTGGGCCTCGGCCGCGATCAGTGCACGCGCCAACTGGTGTTCGGAAAACTCCGGCTCGGCCGCGATCAGGATCAGCACATGGTCGAGGTTGGCCGCGAACGACTTGGTGCGGATCTCGTCCTGGCGGTAGAAGAGGTTGCGGCGCGGCAGCACCTCTTCGATGGTGCCTTCGTCTTCGGTGGCCTGCCAACGCACGCGGTCGCCGACCACGGCCTGGCTCTTCTTGCCGCGCGGATGGCAGATCAGCCGCTCGCCCGTGGGCGTTTCGACGAGGCAGTGACGCCCGTGGCTGGCGACGACGAGGCCGTCGTGGTGCGCCTTCCCCGTGTTGTGTGCTGCGGGGGTGAAGGCGGCGCGGCCCGGCTTAGCCACAGGCGTGCATCCTCATGCGGCGGGGCTCGCAACCAGCGCGTCGGCCTGCCGAGCGCAATCGAAATCGGTGACCGAGAGACCGTTCACGTCGTGCGTGTTGAAGCGCACCACGCAGCGGTTGTAGTGCACCGACAGGTCGGGGTGGTGGTCTTGCGTGTGGGCCACCATGGCCAGTGCGTTCACGAAGGCGATGGTCTCGAAGTAGTTGGCGAAGGTGAAGGTCTTCTCGATGGCCACATCGGCGCCGTCGCCGGTGAGCTTCCAGCCGTCGAGCTGGGCCAGGCCCGAGACGATCTCGGTGGCGCTCAGGGCCTTGCGGGGCGGGAGGTTTTTCCAGTCCTTGGGTTTGAACATGCTGCTCATGGTGCGCTTCGAAGAAGAAAGAATTTGAAGGGGCCGATCACGCCGCGGTCATGCGCGCCAGGCGCTCGGAGGCGGGCGGGTGGGAGTAGTAGAACTTGACGAACACCGGGTCGGGCGTGAGCGTCGATGCGTTGTCCTGGTAGAGCTTGAGCAGGGCGGCCGACAGGTCGGCGCCGCTGGTCTGTGCCACGGCGTAAGCGTCGGCCTCGAACTCGTGCTTGCGCGAGAGGCGCGCCGGCAGCGGGGCGACGAAGAAGCTGAACACCGGCACGGCCAGCATGAACAGCAGCAGCGCCAGCGCGTTGTTCGGCGCCGCCGGCGACAGGTTGGGCTGCACGCCCAGGCCCGCGTAGAACCAGACCTGGGTCGAGACCCAGCCCAGCAACGCAAAACCGGCCAGGCTCAGTGCGAACATCGCGACCAGCCGCTTCACGATGTGGCGGTGCTTGAAGTGGCCGAGTTCGTGTGCGAGCACGGCCTCGACTTCGCCGGCGTTGAGCTGGCGCAGCAGCGTGTCGTAGAACACCACGCGCTTGCTGGCGCCGAAGCCCGTGAAGTACGCATTCGCGTGCGCGCTGCGCGTGCTGCCGTCCATCACGAACAGGCCCTTGGCTGCGAAGCCGCAACGCTTCATGAGCGCCGTGACGCGCGCCTTGAGCGTGGGGTCGTCCAGCGGCTTGAACTTGTTGAACAGCGGCGCGATGAAGGTCGGGTAGATCAGCATCAGAAGCAGGTTGAAGCCCATCCAGGCGCCCCAGGCCCAGAGCCACCAGAGCGTGCCGGCCGCGCCCATGAGCCACAGGATCAGCGCCGCAATCGGCAGCCCGATCAGCGCGCCAAGCAGCGTCGACTTGAGGGTGTCGGTGAGCCAGAGCTTCCAGGTCATCTTGTTGAAGCCGAAGCGCTCCTCGAGCCGGAAGGTCTGCCACAGCGTGAACGGCAACTCCAGCAGGCCACCGATGAGTGCAAAGGCCGCCAGCAGCACCAGTTGCTGCACCATGCCGCCGCCCAGCCACACCAGCAGCAGCTTGTTCAGCATGTCGAGCCCGCCGAGCAGCGTCCAGCCCAGCAGCAGGGCGGCGCCCCACGCCATCTCGATGAGCCCGAAGCGCGCCTTGGCGATGGTGTAGTCGGCCGCCTTCTGGTGCGCGGCCAGCGTGATGGTCTGCGCGAAGGCGGCCGGCACGGCGCCGCGGTGGCGCGCCACGTGGCGCACCTGGCGGGTGGCCAGCCAGAACTTCACGAGCAGGCCCGCAACGAGTGCCGTCGCAAAAGCGAGGGTGAAGATGAGTGAGTAGGACATCATGAAGCGGCGAGTTTAGTCCTCGCTAAACCGCGTCGCAGGCCTTCGACGACAATCCTGCGATGCCCGAATCCCTTGACCCGACGCCCCCCGCAGTCGCCCCCACCCTGAAGAAAAGCGACCAGAACCTGGTCTGGCTCGACTGCGAAATGAGCGGCCTCGACCCCGAGAAAGAGCGCCTGCTCGAGATCGCCGTGGTCGTTACCGGCCCCGACCTCACGCCCCGCATCGACGGCCCCGTGCTCGTCATTCACCAGAGCGACGCCGTGCTCGACGCCATGGACGCCTGGAACAAGGGCACCCACGGCCGCAGCGGCCTGATCGACAAGGTGAAAGCCTCCACGCTGGACGAAGCCGCGGCCGAGCAGCAGCTGCTCGAATTCATCGCCAAGTACATCCCCCGCAGCGGCTCGCCCATGTGCGGCAACACCATCGGGCAGGACCGGCGCTTCCTCGTCAAGTTCATGCCCAAGCTCGAGGCGTACTTTCACTACCGCAACCTCGACGTCAGCACCCTCAAGGAGCTGGCCAAGCGCTGGAAGCCTGCGGCCTACACCGCCTTCAAGAAGCAGCAGGCGCACACCGCGCTGGCCGACGTGCACGAGTCCATCGAGGAGCTGGCGCACTACCGGGAAACCTTCCTGCGCTTGGTAGATTGACAACGATTAGGTGAAAACCCGAAGCCGTGCCATAATCGCAGGCTTCGCTGATTTGAACGCGTCTTTGGACACAGATCAGCGTCTCTTGCATCTCCCTATCTTGCACACCGCGCCCGATCGCATTCGCTGATCAAAAAGGGCCGCAGCCTCCGACGAAAGCCGGAAGTTGAATGTCGTTGGATGGTTGATGTTTTTAACCACCAACGGGGCGCCGCCTACGGCAGCGCTCGCGTTTGAGATTGATATCTACATGACCGACGCTTTTGAAGCGCAGGGCGAACTCGCGCCTGTGCAATCCGCTACCCATAACGAATTCACCGCTGTCGCGGAAACCGTGTCCGAGGCTCCGATCCTCGATGCGCTCGACGCAGCCGCTCCCGAGATCGCTGCGGCCGAAGAGCCCAGCCTGCCCAACGGCTTCATCCGCCTGGGCCTCGCACCCGAACTGATCGCCGCCGTGGCGGACCTGGGTTTTACCCAGCCCACGACCGTGCAAGACAAGGTGATCCCGCTTGCCATGGGCGGCGAAGCCGGCCAGGACGGCAAGGCCCGTTTTGTCGACCTGATGGTTTCCAGCCAGACCGGTTCGGGCAAGACCGCAGCCTTCCTGCTGCCCGTGCTGCACACGCTGCTCAAGCGCCAGGCCGAAGCCGAAGCTGAAGCCAAGGCCGAGTTCCAGCGCCTGGCCGCTGAAGCTGCTGCCCGCGGCGAAGCACCGCTCAAGAAGCCCAAGCGCAAGGACCCGACCAACACCCGTCATTTCAAGGCCGCCACCCCTGGCGCCCTGATCCTGTGCCCGACGCGCGAACTCGCGCAGCAAGTTGCACACGACGCCATCGAACTGGTTCGCCATTGCCGCGGCCTGCGCGTCGCCAACGTGGTGGGCGGCATGCCTTACCAGCTGCAGATCGCCAAGCTGCAGAACGCCGACCTCGTGGTGGCCACGCCGGGCCGTCTGCTCGACCTGCAGCGCTCGCAGCAGCTCAAGCTCGACCAGGTCAAGTTCCTGGTCGTCGACGAAGCCGACCGCATGCTCGACCTCGGCTTTGCCGATGACCTGGCCGAAGTCAACCAGCTCACCATCGAGCGCCAGCAAACGATGATGTTCAGCGCCACCTTCGCGCCGCGCATCCAGCAGCTGGCCCAGCGCGTCATGCGCGAGCCGCAGCGCATCACCATCGACAGCCCGCAAGAGAAGCACGCCAACATCAAGCAGTCGCTGTACTGGGCTGATAACAGCCAGCACAAGCGCAAGCTGCTCGACCACTGGCTGCGCGACACCAGCATCAACCAGGCGATCGTGTTCGCCAGCACGCAAGTCGAGTGCGACGGCCTCGCCAACGACCTGCAGCAAGAAGGCTTCAGCGCTGTCGCGCTGCACGGCGCCCTGAGCCAGGGCCTGCGCAACCGCCGCCTGATGGCACTGCGCCAGGGCCAGGTGCAGATCCTGGTGGCCACCGACGTTGCCGCCCGCGGCATCGACGTGCCGACCATCACCCACGTCTTCAACTTCGGCCTGCCGATGAAGGCAGAGGACTACACCCACCGCATCGGCCGCACCGGCCGTGCCGGCCGCGATGGCCTGGCCATCACGTTCGCCGAGTTCCGCGATCGCCGCAAGATCATGGACATCGAGCAGTACAGCCGCCAGCAGTTCAAGGCGGAAGTGGTTGCCGGCCTCGAGCCGCAACAGCGCATGCCGCAATCGCGTCCCCCGATGGGCGAGTACCGCGGTGGCCGCGGCGACAACCAGTCGCGTGACCGCAAGTTCGGCAACGGCGGTGCAGGCGGCG
The DNA here is from genome assembly GCF_002754375.1 of Variovorax sp. 54. Classification (NCBI taxonomy): domain Bacteria; kingdom Pseudomonadati; phylum Pseudomonadota; class Betaproteobacteria; order Burkholderiales; family Comamonadaceae; genus Variovorax; species Variovorax sp. 54. The sequence goes on along the minus strand of NZ_PEFF01000001.1, from coordinate 1,620,487 downwards.
GCGGTGGCGGTGGCTACCGCGGCAACAACGGCGGCGGCTATGCCGGCGCCAGCGGCTTCAACGACCGCAACGCACGCGGCCCGGCTCCGAGCCACGGTCACCAAGCCCCGCGCGGCTTCCATGGCGGCGGCAACAACGCCGGCTTCGGCGGCGGTCGTGACGAAGGCGGCAATGGCGGCGGTGGTGGCGGCTACGGTCGCAAGCCGGGCTGGGGCGACAGCGCCCCGCGCGGTGGCCACGGCCATGGCGGCGGTCGCGGCGAAGGCGGTGGCTTCGCGCCCCGTGAAGGCTTTGCACCCCGCGAGGGCTTTGCCCCCCGCGAAGGTTTCGCACCGCGCGGCAATGGCGCCGGTCACGGTGGCCCGGGCAAGGTGTTCGTGCCCCGCGACGCGCAAAAGCGCGCGTTCAAGCCCAGCCGCTGATCGCCCCTGCAAGCGGCCTTGAAAAAGGCTGCTTCCCCCAAAAAGCCCGCGCTTCTCACGAACGCGGGCTTTTTCGTTGTCGGGTTTCCGAGCAGCCCGATCTGCATGAAGTTGGTTGACACCTGAATCGATGAAAAGTAATGTAATAGCGCATTGCTTCTCCCCGGTCCGTTCGCGGCTGCCGGTTCATCGACACCTGTTCTCGACTTTCGATCATGAAAATTGCGATCCTTGGGGGTGGCCACGGCGCCTATGCGGCTGCTGCGGACCTGTCTGAAACCGGCCATGAAGTGCGCCTGTGGCGCCGCGACGCCGCCGCGCTCGAACCGCTCGTGCAAGCCGGCGCGATCACGCTGAAAGACGCTGCCGGTGTGCGCGAGGTGCCCATCGCGCTCGCCACCTCCGACATCGGCGCGGCGCTGAAGGGCGCCGAACTCATCGTCATTCCCACGCCCGCCATCGCCCAGCACGACATCGCGCTGGCCATGGCGCCGCACCTCGTCGATGGCCAGGTCGTGTTCCTGCCGCCGGGCACCTTCGGCAGCTACGTGATGGCGCAGGCGGTGAAGGCCGCCGGCAACCGCGCCGACGTGGCCTGGGCCGAGACCGGCACCTTGCCGTACCTTGCGCGCAAGCACGGCGAGCGCGAAGTCAACGTCACCATCCGCGCGATCCGCCTGCCGACCGGCGTCTACCCGGCGCGCAAGGAGGCGCAGGCCATCGAGGTGATCCGCCGCGCCTACCCAGCCGCGCACGGTTGCGGCGATGCGCTCTCGGGCGCGCTCATGAACGCCGGCCCCGTCATCCACCCGCCGCTGATGGTGATGAACGCGGCGCCGCTGCAGCATTTCGAGCGCTGGGACATCCACAACGAAGGCACGCAGCGCGCCGTGCGCGACGTGACCGACCGGCTCGACCGCGAGCGCATGGCCGTGCGCGAGGCCTTCGGGCAGGGCGCGCCGCACTATCCGCTGGCCGACCACTACAACAACGACCAGTGGATGTACGGCGACGCGCACAAGCAGCTCGTCAAGTCGGGCGACTGGCGCGAGAACATCGACCTGCACACGCACCGCTACATCACCGAAGACACCGAACTCGGCCTGGCCTTCCTGGCCTCGGCCGCGCGCCATGCGGGCGTCGATGCGCCCATCGCGCACGGCCTGCTGGCCATCGTCGGCGGCTTCCTCGGGCGCGACCTGCGCCAGGGCCCGCGCACCTTCGAAAGCCTGGGCCTGGCCAGCCTGAGCGCGACCCAGCTCAAGCAGAGGCTGCACGATGGCGAATGAGCCCGCGCCGCCGCGCTTCGCCGCCGTGGGCGCCGGCCGCATGGGCCGCGGCATCGCCATCGCGTTCGCCTATGCGGGCCATCGCATCTCGCTGATCGACCTGCGCCCGCGCACGCCCGAGGCCTGGCAGCGGCTGAGCGACGAGGCGCAAGCGGAAATCACCGCGAGCCTTTCCGGCCTTGCGCAACTCGGCGTGATCGACGCTTCGCAGGTCGAGCGCATCGCCGCGCGCGTGGATTTCGTGAATGCAGCGGAAGCACTGCGCGCGCTGGCCGCCGCTGAGCTGGTGTTCGAAGGCGTGCCCGAAACCATGGAGGCCAAGCGCGAGGCCTTCGAGCAACTCAACCGCCATTGCAGCGACGACGCGATCCTCACCTCGACCACCAGCAGCATCCTCGTGACGCAGCTGGCCGCACTGGTGCGTCGCCCCGAGCGCTTCCTGAACATGCACTGGCTCAACCCGGCCTACGTGATTCCCGTGGTCGAACTGAGCTGCCACCCCGGCACCGACGCCGGCGTGCTCGCACGCACGAAGGCACTGATGGAGGCCATCGGCAAGCTGCCCGTGGTCTGCGGCGCGTCGCCGGGCTACATCGTGCCGCGCTTGCAGGCGCTCGTGATGAACGAGGCGGCCCGCATGATCGAAGAAGGCGCTGCCACAGCGGAAGAAATCGACAAGGCCACGCGCTACGGCCTGGGCCTGCGCTTCGCGGCGCTCGGCGTGGTCGAGTTCATCGACTTCGGCGGCTGCGACATCCTGCACCACGCGAGCCGCGAGATGTCGGCTTCGCTCGACGCGGGGCGCTACACCGCGCCGGCCATCGTCGGGCGCATGGTCGAGGAAGGGCGGCTGGGCCTCAAGACCGGCAGCGGCTTCTACGACTACGCAGGCCGCGACACCGCCGCGTATCGGCGCGACGTGCTCTCGCGCACGCTCGGTGAACTCAAGCACGCCGGCCTCTGGCGCGCACCGGCCGACGAGACGCTGTCATGACCATCCGCCGTGCCTTCGCCGACCTGTCGGTGGGGCAGGTGCACCACGCCGTGTGCGGCGATTCGCAAGCGCCGGCCGTGCTGCTGCTGCACCAGTCGCCACGCAGCTGGGCCGAGTACCGCGAGGTGCTGCCGCTGATCGCCGGCGCGGGCTACCGCGCCATCGCCATGGACACGGCGGGCTTCGGCGATTCGGCCGACGGCGGCGTGCCCGCGAGCATTGCGCAATGGGCGCGCGTCGCCTGCGAGCTGCTGGATGCGCTCGGCATCGCGCGGGCCGACGTGGTGGGGCATCACACCGGCGGCGTGGTCGCGATCGAATTGGCCGCGGCGTTTCCCGAGCGCGTGCGCAGCCTCGTGCTGTCGTCCACGCCGTACACCGACGAGGTGTTTCGCCGTGCCCGCGCGCAGCGTCCGCCCATCGACGAAGTGGAGCCCAGCGACGACGGCAGCCACCTCGCTGCGCTGTGGCAGAAGCGGCAGGCCTTCTACCCGCCCGGCCGTCCTGACCTGCTCGAGGCCTTCGTGCGCGATGCGATGAAGGTCGGCCACCGTGTCGAAGAAGGGCACCGCGCCGTGGCCTCGTACCGCATGGAAGATCACATCGGCCGCGTCACGCAGCCGACGCTCATCGTGCGCGCCACGCTCGATCCTTTCGCGGCGCCGCATGCGGCGGAGTTGCAGCATCACTTGCCGCAGGCGCGCATCGTCGACATCGACGGCGGCATGGTGCCCTTGCCCGACCAGATGCCGGAGGCCTTCGCGCGCGCGGTGCTCGATTTTCTGGCGACGCGGCCATGAGGGCCGTTCGCATCCATGGCTTCGATGCCGCGCCGGCGCTCGCAGACGTGGCCGACCCCGTCGCGCGACCCGGCCGCACCCTCGTGCGCATGCAGGCCGCCACTGTCGGCCACATCGACCGCACCGTGTGGCAAGGCCGCTTCCTGCGTCATCCGCCGTTGCCCTACACGCCGGGCGTGGAAGCCGCGGGCGTTGTTGTCGAGAGCGAGCGCTATGCAGAGGGACAACGCGTGTGGTTGCGCGGCAGCGGCTTGGGCACATTGTTCGACGGCACCTGGTGCGAGCTGATCGATGCGCCCGACGACGCACTCGGTGTGCTGCCCGATGCCGTGCCGATGGCGCTCGGCGCGGCGTTCTTCTCGCCCACCACCTCGGCCTGGGTCGCCTTGCATGACGTCGCCCGATTGCAGCCTGGAGAGCAAGTGTTGGTGACGGGCGCAAGCGGCGCTGTGGGTTCGCTGGTGATGCAGCTGGCACGCGATGCAGGCTGCAATGCAACGCCCGTCGATCCGAAGGCCGGACCGCCTGAAGTCGCCAGCGTCGACCTGCTCATCGACACCGTCGGCGGCGACATGCTCGCGAGCGCCTTGCCTGCCGTGCGCCCCGGCGGTCGCGCCGTGCTGATCGGCTACACCGCCGGCCCAACGCTGCAGCTGGACATCGCGCATTTTCTGCAGCGCGACGTGGCGCTGCTGCCGCTCAACATGTTCAGGCGCGAAGCCGCAGGCCGCGCAGCCGCGCCAGAGTTGCTTTCTCGCCTGGCCGATGGCCGCCTGCACCTCGACGTGCAGCCCTTCGCGCTTGCCGATGCCGCGCTGGCACTCGACTGGATCGCGCAACGTGGCCACCGCGGCCGCGCGGTGCTCGTGCCCTAGTCAGGCCTCAGGCCACGCGCTTCAGTCTTCGTCCGGCACCTCGACCGGCACATGCACATGCAGGTCGATCATCTGCCGCAGCGTCTGCTTGAGCTCTTCGGCACGTCGCAGGCCGAAGGGTTCGAGCACGCGGCGCTCGTGTTCGCGCGCCAGCTCCATCAGGTGCTCGACTGCTTTCAGCCCCGCGGGCGTGATGCGCACCAGCGTGATGCGGCGATCACTTTCATGGGGCAGGCGCTCGACCTGGCCGCGCGCTTCCATGCGGTCGAGCAGCCGCGTCACCGTCGGCTGCTTGGTCACCGTCACCTGCGCGAGCTGGCCGATGCTGACCGCATCGCTGCCCGCCAGCGACGCCATCACGCGCCACTCCGACACCGAAAAACCCTGCTGCCGCGCCACTTCGTGGAACTCTGAAGAGATCAGCTGGCTGGCCTGCGCAAGCAGCGCGGGCAGGTAGTCGTCGACGAAGCGATGCGTTTCCTTGAGCGGTTCAGACATGACGGTGCCTCCTGTTTGCCGCAGGCATGCGGATTGCATGGCTAGGGTAATTCATGATTGTGGATACATTCATTTCTAAACATTATAGGAACCGTGATGTGACCCCGGGGCCGCATCCTCCCACGAGAAAGAAGAAGGACATCCATGGCTGAGCGTTCGTTCGTCGAAGAAGTCAAGAAGCTGAGACTTACTGGTGGAGAAGTGTTCCGCGGCGAAGGCATTCTGGCCGTCACCAAGGCCCTGCTGGAGTCGGGCGTGTCGTATGTGGCGGGCTACCAAGGCGCTCCCATCTCGCATCTGATGGATGTGCTGGCCGACGCACAAGACATCCTGGCCGACCACGGCATCCGCTTCGAGAACAGCGCGAGCGAAGCCACTGCCGCCGCCACGCTGGCCGCTTCCGTCAACTACCCGCTGCGCGGCGCCGTCACCTTCAAGGCGACTGTGGGCACCAACGTGGCGTCCGATGCGCTGGCCAACCTGGCCTCGGGCGGCGTCACCGGCGGCGCGCTCATCATCGTGGGCGAGGACTACGGCGAGGGCTCGTCGATCATGCAGGAGCGCAGCCATGCGTTCGCCATGAAGTCGCAGATCTGGCTGCTCGATCCGCGGCCCAACCTGCCGAGCATCGTCGATGCGGTGAAGCAGGGCTTCGATCTCTCCGAAGCCAGCAACACGCCGGTGATGCTGCAGCTGCGCATCCGCGCCTGCCACGTGCACGGCCACTTCGTCGCGGGTGACAACAAGCGCGCCAAGTTCACGCTGAAGGACGCGCTGGAGAACCCGCAGCGCGACGTCAGCCGCATCGTGCTGCCGCCCGCGAGCTTCGTGCATGAACAAGAAAAGGTGAAAGACCGCTGGCCCGCCGCCGTGCGCTTCATCGAGGAGCGCCAGCTCAACGAGTTCTTCTCCGAAGACGCCGACGACATCGGCATCATCGTGCAGGGCGGCAGCTACAACACGCTGCTGCGTGCGCTCGAACGCCTGGGCCTGGCCGACGTGTACGGCGAGACCCGCGTGCCGCTGTACGTGATGAACGTGGCCTACCCCGTCATCGAGAGCGAAGTCATCCGCTTCTGCGAAGGCAAGCGCGCCGTGCTCATCGTGGAAGAAGGCCAGCCCAACTTCGTCGAGCAGAACCTCGCGACCATCCTGCGCCAGGCCGGCTCCACCACTGCACTGCACGGCAAGGACATGCTGCCCGTGGCCGGCGAGTACACGACGCTCGAACTGCTCAAGGGCACGCGCACCTTCTGCGAGCGCTACGAACGCCTCGCGCCGCTGCCGGTGCCCGCACCGGTGCGCAAGGTGATTCCGCTGAAGGAAGTGGCGGCCATCGGCGTCGACGATGCGCCCGAGCCCGCGCAGCCGTCGAGCGCGCTCGGCGACGTGGTGCATTCGCGCCCGCCGGGTTTTTGCACCGGCTGCCCCGAGCGCCCGATCTTCAGTGCCATGAAGCTGGTCGAGCGCGAACTCGGTGCGCACCACGTGAGCGCCGACATCGGCTGCCACCTGTTCTCGATCCTGCCGCCTTTCAACATCGGCAACACGACGATGGGCTACGGCCTCGGCGGTGCGGGCGCCTCGGCACTCAACGCACCCGCGGGCAAGCGCGCGATTTCGATGATGGGCGACGGCGGCTTCTGGCACAACGGCCTGACGAGCGGCGTGGCCAACGCGGTCTTCAACAAGAGCGACAACCTCACCATCATTGTCGACAACAACTACACCTCGGCCACGGGCGGGCAGGACATCCTCTCGTCGACCGCCGTCAACAAGACGCGCAGCACCGGCCACGAAATCGAGCGCGCCGTGCGCGGCGTGGGCGTCGAATGGGTGAAGACGATCCGCCGCACCTACGACGTCGCCGGCATGCGCGACGCGCTCAAAGACGCACTCACCACCACCAAGAAGGGCCCCAAGGTCCTCATCGCCCAGTCGGAGTGCATGCTCAACAAGCAGCGCCGCGAGAAGCCGCTGGTGCGCAAGGCCATCGCCGACGGCAAGCGCATGGTGCGCGACAAGTTCGGCGTCGACGCCGACACCTGCACCGGCGACCACTCGTGCATCCGCCTGTCGGGCTGCCCCTCGCTGTCGATCAAGCCCAACCCCGATCCGCTGCGCATCGACCCCGTCGCCACCGTGCTCGACAGCTGCGTGGGCTGCGGCAACTGCGGCGACGTCTCGCACGCCGCCGTGCTGTGCCCCTCGTTCTACAAGGCGCAGGTCGTGAGCAACCCGACCGCCTGGGACCGCTTCCGCCAGCGCGTGCGCACCACCGTGATCGGCTGGCTGCAGCGCGGTGACGCGCGCCGCCGTGACGCCTATGCCTTCTGACGCCATGACGAACACCGTTCAACCGATCAAGATTGCCATCCTCGCCATGGGCGGGGAGGGCGGCGGCGTGCTCGCCGACTGGATCGTCGACATGGGCGAAGCCAACGGCTACGTCGCCCAGACCACCTCCGTGCCGGGCGTGGCCCAGCGCACCGGCGCGACCATCTACTACGTCGAGCTGTACCCCGATGCACAGGCCCACGCCGACGGCGGACGCCCCGTGCTCGCGCTGATGCCGCTGCCGGGCGACGTCGACGTGGTGCTCGCTTCCGAGCTCATGGAAGCCGGCCGCGCGGTGCAGCGCGGGCTGGTCACGCGCGACCGCACCACGCTCATCGCTTCGACGCACCGCGTCTTCTCCATCGCCGAGAAGAGCGCCATGGGCGACGGCCGTGTCGACAGCGACCAGCTGCTCGCCCACACCGCGCGCGCCGCCAAGCGCTTCATCCGCTTCGACATGGCGCAGGCCGCCGAGGCCTCGGGCAGCGTGATCAGTGCCGTGCTGTTCGGCACGCTCGCGGGCTCGGGCGTGCTGCCCTTCGGCCGCGCGCAGTTCGAAGCCACCATCGAGCGCGGCGGCGTGGGCGTGAAGCCCAGCCTCAAGGCCTTCGGTGCGGCATTCGATCGCGCACAGGACGGCGACGACGGCGAACCCGCCAAGGTCGCACCGGCCGCCACGCCCGCACCGCAGCCGCGCCACCCGGCCGTGCGCGCGCTGGTCGAACGCGTGCAGCGCGACTTTCCGCTGCCCGCGCAAGACTTCCTGCTCGAAGGCGTGCGCCGCCTCATCGACTACCAGGACCTGGCCTACGCCGGCCTCTACCTCGACCGCATGGCCGCTGTTGCGAAATTGCCGGACGACGCCCACCGCCTGCTGCGCGAAACCGCGCGCCACCTCGCGCTGTGGATGTCCTACGAAGACACGGCCCGCGTCGCCGCCCTGAAGACCCGCGCGACCCGCTTCGAGCGCGTGCGCGGCGAGGCCGGCGTGCAGCCGGGCCAGGTGCTCGCCATCCATGAGTACATGCACCCGCGCCTGCAGGAAATCTGCGAGACGCTGCCCGGCGGCATCGGCCGCTGGCTCATGCACTCCACGCTGCCCAGGAAGATCGTCGAGCGCTTCACGCAGCACGGCCGCGTGATCCGCACCAGCTCGCTGCGCGGCTACCTGATGCTGCGCACCGTGGCCGCGATGAAGCGCTGGCGCCGGTCGACGATGCGCTACGCCGACGAAAACCGCCGCATCGAAGAGTGGCTGCAACGCATCGCCGCCACCGCGCAACGCAACCCCGCGCTCGCCGTCGAACTCGCCCAGTGCCAGCGCCTGGTCAAGGGCTACAGCGACACGCACGAGCGCGGCCTGCGCAACTACGACACCGTGATGCGCGCGTTCGAACGTGCGGGTGCCGCACTGGCGCCCGCCACCTTGCGCGAACTGCGCGACGCCGCGCTCGCCGACGAACACGGCCACAAGCTGCAAGCCGCGCTGGCGCAGCACGCCCTGGCCTGAAGAGACGAAGGGACCCCGCCCCATGACCGCCCCCACGCTCCAGCTTCGCGTCGTCGAAGCGCGCGCCCTCAACCCGCTGATCCGCCTGCTGCGCCTGCGCGCCGAAGACGGCCGCGCGCTGCCCGGCTTCGCCGCCGGCGCGCACATCCGCGTGCAGGTGACGCTGGCTGATGGCACCACCGACTGGCGCCACTACTCGCTCATCAACTTCGCGACCGAGCGCAACGCCACCAACGCCCCGACCGACTACGTGATCGCCGTGCGCAAGGAGGCCGAAGGCCGCGGCGGTTCGCGCTTCATGCACGAAAAGTTGGCCGAGGGCAGCGTGCTCACCATCGAGCCGCCGAAGAACGACTTTCCGCTGCACACCGGTCCGGGTGGCACGGTGCTGGTGGCCGGTGGCATTGGCGTGACGCCGCTCGCCTCGATGGCCGCGCGCCGCCGTGCCGAAGGCGCCGCCGTGCGCATGCACTACGCCGGCCGCAGTCGCGACCTGATGGCCTTCCTGCCCGAGCTGCAGGCGCTGCTCGGCGACGACCTGCGCGTGCATGCCGACGCCGAGGCCGGCGCGCCGCTGGACATCGACGCGTTGCTCGACGGCGTGCCCGCCGGCGACCGCCTCTACGTCTGCGGCCCCAAGGTCATGCTCGACGCCGTGCTCGCGCGCACCCAGGCCCGCGGCTGGGAACACGACCGCGTGCACTTCGAGCTCTTCACCGAACCCGTCGTGGAGGAGGGCGACCAGCCCTTCGAGGTGGAGCTCGCCCAGTCGGGCCAGCGCTTCACCGTGCCGGTCGGCCAGAGCATCCTCGACTGCCTCATCGAACACGGCTGCGACCCGATGTTCGATTGCAAGCGCGGCGAATGCGGCGTGTGCGCCGTGCCCGTGATCGAAGGCGAGATTGACCACCGCGACTACGTGCTCACCGCCCGCGAGAAGGCGGAAGGCACCGTCATGCAGATCTGCATCTCGCGCGCCAAGGGTGCGCGCCTGGTGCTCGACCTCTGAAAAGAAAAGCCAGGAAGGAGCCAGGAGAACCATGCCGTCGTACCGAGACAACCCCGATGCCGTTCGCGCGCTCGTGCAGAACGACCGCGTGCACCGCGACCTGTACATCAGCCAGGACCTCTTCGAGGTGGAGCAGGCGCACTTCTTCGCCAACACCTGGAACTACGTCGGCCACGAGAGCCAGCTGCCCAAGTCGGGCGACTGGATCACCAACGAGATCGCGGGCCGTCCGCTGATCGTCGTGCGCCACAGCGACGGCAGCGTGCGCGTCATGATGAACCGCTGCGCCCACAAGGGCTCGCGCCTCGTGAACGGTCCCTGCGGCAACACCGGCAAGTTCTTTCGCTGCCCGTACCACGCCTGGACCTTCAAGACCGACGGCGCGCCGCTGGCCATTCCGCTGAAGACCGGCTACGAGCACACCCAGCTGCACGAGTGCGAGTCGGGCAAGGGCCTCACCCCCGTGAAGCACGTGCGCAGCCACCGCGGCTTCATCTTCGTGAAGATCAACGACGCGGGCCCCGACTTCGACGACTACTTCGGCGATTCGCTGAGCTCCATCGACAACATGGCCGACCGCTCGCCCGAGGGCGAACTCGAAATCGCCGGCGGCTGCCTGCGCTTCATGCACCAGTGCAACTGGAAGATGTTCGTCGAGAACCTCAACGACACCATGCACCCCATGGTGGCGCATGAGTCGTCGGCCGGCACCGCCAAGCGCATGTGGGCCGACAAGCCCGAAGACGAACCCAAGCCCATGGCCGTGGAGCAGTTCGTGCCCTTCATGTCCGACTACAAGTTCTTCGAGGACATGGGCATCCGCACCTACGACCACGGCCACAGCTTCACGGGCGTGCACTTCAGCATCCACAGCAAGTACAAGGCGATCCCCGAATACGACGACGCCATGAAGGCGCGCTACGGCGAAGAGAAAACGGCGCAGATCCTCGGTATGGCACGGCACAACACCGTGTACTACCCGAACCTCACGATCAAGGGCGCGATCCAGGCCATTCGCGTGGTCAAGCCGATTTCGGCCAACCAGACGCTCATCGAGAGCTGGACCTTCCGCCTCAAGGGCGCGCCGCCCGAGCTGCTGCAGCGCACCACCATGTACAACCGCCTCATCAACTCGCCGTTCTCGGTGGTAGGCCACGACGACCTGCAGGCCTACCGCGGCATGCAGGCCGGCCTGCACGCGAGCGGCAACGAGTGGGTGAGCCTGCACCGCGACTACGACGCATCGGAGTTGAAGGGCGGCGAGATCACCACGGGCGGCACCAACGAGCTGCCCATGCGCAACCAGTACCGCAGCTGGGTCGAACGCATGACGGAGACGATGTAATGGCCGCCGTCGATATCACCCGCCAGGACCTCGTCGACTTCGTCGTCAACGAAGCGCGCCTGCTCGACACGCGTCGCTACGAGGAATGGAACGCGCTCTTCACCGACGACGCGTTCTACTGGATTCCGCTCGTGCCCGAGCAGGAAGACGGCCTCAACCACACCTCGCACCTGTACGAAGACAAGCTGCTGCGCGAGCTTCGCATCGAGCGCCTCAAGAGCCCGCGCGCGTTTTCGCAGCAGCCGCAGAGCCGCTGCCACCACCTGCTGCAAGCGCCCGTGGTCGAGACCTTCGACACCGAGGCCCACCGCTTCGTGGTGCGCACCGAGTTCCACTACACCGAATCGCAGGGCGACGAGCTCCAGTTCTACGTCGGCACCTTCTTCCATCACCTCACGGTGCAGGACGGCGCGCTGCGCATGACGCTCAAGCGCGTCGACCTGCTCAACTGCGACGCGGCCCTGCCGGCCGTGCAGCTCTTCATCTGACAGGGACGCGATGACCCACGCCACCGTCCACCAGGTGTTCGCCGCGACTGCCGCGCGCACGCCGCAGGCCGAATTCCTCTTCACCGAATCGGTGACCGCCGCCGCCTACGGCATCGCCGCTGGCGCCATTCGCTGGGGCGAAGCCGCCGCAGAAATCGAACGGCTGCGCACCGCCTATGCACAGGCCGGCTACGGCCACGGCCACCGCATCGGCCTGCTGCTGGAGAACCGGCCCGCCTTCATCTTCCACTGGCTCGCGCTGAACGCACTGGGCGCGAGCGTGGTGCCGATCAACGCCGAGATGCGCTCGGCCGAGCTGGTCTACCTCATCGGCCACAGCGAGATCGGCCTGGCCGTCACGCTGCCCGAGCGCGCTGCCGATCTGCAGGCCGCCGCCGCGCAGGCCGGCGTGGCCTTCGAGACCATGGGGCCGGACGATGCCGTGCCGCCCGCGAAGACCGCCGCGCCGCGCGCCGGCGAGCCTCTTGGCACCGACACCGAATGCGGCCTGCTCTACACCTCGGGCACCACCGGCCGACCCAAGGGCTGCATCCTGAGCAACGCGTACTTCCTGCGCGCGGGCGAGTGGTATGCGGCGCTCGACGGTGTGTGCAGCATCCGCCCCGATGCCGAACGCGTGATCACGCCGCTGCCGCTCAACCACATGAACGCGATGGCGTTCTCGACCATGGTCGTGCTCATTGCAGGCGGTTGCCTCGTGCAGCTCGATCGCTTCCATCCGAAGAGCTGGCTGGCCAGCGCGAAGGAAAGCGGCGCGACCATCGTCCACTACCTGGGCGTGATGCCCGCGATGCTGCTGTCGGCCCCCGCGTCGGCGGCCGACCGCGACCACGCGATCCGCTGGGGCTTCGGCGCCGGTGTCGACCGCAAGAACCACGCGCCCTTCGAAGCGCGCTTCGGCTTCCCGCTGGTCGAGGCCTGGGCCATGACCGAGACCGGTGCAGCCGCCTGCATCATGGCCAACCGCGAGCCGCGCCTGGTGGGCACCAGCTGCTTCGGGCGGCAGGAAGACTTTGTCGAGATCCGCCTCATGGGCGAGGACGGCAGCGACGTGGGCACCGACATGCCCGGCGAACTGCTCGTGCGCTCGGCCGGCGCCGACCCGCGCCGCTACTTCTTTTCCGGCTACCTGAAGGACGAAGAAGCCACGCGCGAGGCCTGGGCCGACGGCTGGTTTCACACCGGCGACCTTGTGCGCCGCGATGCCGAAGGCAACTTCTTTTTTGTCGATCGCAAGAAGAACGTGATCCGCCGCAGCGGCGAGAACATCTCGGCCGTCGAGGTCGAGAGCGTGCTCAACCAGCATCCGGCCGTGAAGACTTCCGCCGTGGCCGCCACGCCCGATGCGGTGCGCGGCGACGAAGTGCTCGCCTGCATCGTGCTGCGCGAAGACACCGGTGCGGCGCAACGGGAGGCGGTGGCGGCCAGCATCGTCCAGCACGCGCTCGCGCAGCTGGCGTACTACAAGGCGCCGGGCTACGTCGCCTTCGTCGAGGCGCTGCCGCTCACGCCCTCGCAGAAGATCCAGCGCGGGCAACTGCGCGAGATGGCGCAGTCGCTGCCGGGCCAAGGCCATTGCATCGACACGCGCTCCATGAAGAAACGACAAGTGGGGCAGGCATGACGAAGCGAAACCGGCTTTCCTACGAAGGCGTCGCGGTCGCGGTGCCCGTCACCGTGCCCTACGTGCGCTATTCCACGCGCACCGCGCACTGGTTCGTCGGCCAGGCCATCGATGCGCTGGTGCAGGCCAGCGGCGTGGCCAAGGAACAGATCGACGGCCTGTGCCTCAGCAGCTTCTCGCTCTCGCCCGACACGGCCGTGGGCGTCACGCAGCACCTGGGCCTGTCGCCGCGCTGGCTCGACCACATGCCCACCGGTGGCGCCTCGGGCGTGATGTGCCTGCGCCGCGCAGCACGCGCCGTGCAGGCGGGCGATGCCGACATCGTCGCCTGCGTGGGCGCCGACACCAACCACGTCGACTCCTTCCGCCAGACGCTGGGCAGCTTCAGCAACTTCGCGCGCGATGCCAGCTACCCCTACGGCTCGGGCGGCCCGAACTCGATCTTCGCGTTCATCACCGCCAACTACATGCGCACCTACGGCGCGACGCGCGAAGACTTCGGCCGCATCTGCGTGGACCAGCGCACCAACGCGCTCGGCAACCCGAACGCCATGTTCAAGAAGGGCCTCACGCTCGACGAGTACATGGCCGCGCGGCCCATCTCCGACCCGATCCACCTGTTCGACTGCGTGATGCCCTGCGCCGGTGCCGACGCCTTCCTCGTGATGAGCGAGGAGCGCGCGCGCGACCTGGGCCTGGCGCACGTGGTGATCCGCGGCGCCATTGAGCGCCATAACGCCTACGCCGAAGACCCGGTGATGGTGCAGGGCGGCTGGCGCATGGACCGCGACGACCTCTATGCGCAGGCCGGCGTGCAGCCCGCCGCGCTCGACTTCGTGCAGACCTACGACGACTACCCCGTCATCGTGATGATGCAGTTCGAAGACCTGGGGTTCTGCGAGAAGGGCGAAGGCTCGGCCTTCGTGCAGGCCAACACCATGACCTTCGACGGCAGCTTTCCGAACAACACCAGCGGCGGCCAGCTCTCGGCCGGGCAGGCCGGTGCGGCGGGTGGGTTCCTCGGCATGGTCGAGGCGATCCGTCAACTGACGGACCAGGCCGGCGCCCGCGCCGTGCCCAACGCCCAGCTGGGCCTCGTTGCCGGCTTCGGCATGGTGACCTACGACCGCTGCCTCTGTACGGGCGCGGTCATCTTGGGGAGACCGGAATGATGTACCCCCACGTTTGCCGCTTCGCGGCTGCACTGCCCCCCGAGGGGGCCGCGCGCCTGCCTTGGGGCGGCCCGGCGGAGGCGCTATGACCATGCCGATGATGCGCCCCCCGCGCAAGAACCCGGTGCTGCGCACCCGGCAGATGAACCTGCCGCCCGGCGCGCGCGGCCGCGTCGCGCTCGGCCTCACGGCTGCTGCCGCCGAAGGCCGCTTCGAGCTGCAGACCTGCGAAGACTGCGGCACGGTGCAGTACCCGCCGCGCGAGGTCTGCCACAAGTGCCTGTCGTCGGCGCTGCGCTGGCGCCAGCAGAGCGGCGAGGGCGCGCTGCTCGGCAGCACCACGCTGCACCACAGCAACGACCTGTTCTTTCGCGAACGGCTGCCTTGGCGGCTGGGCCTGGTGCACCTGGATGCCGGACCGACGCTCATGGTCCACCTGCACGGCGAGGTCGGCGATGCGCCCACACGTGTGCGCGTGGGCGCCCGGCTCGACCGCGCAGGCCAGGCCGTTCTCATTGCTTTTCCGAATGAAGGGAGTCCCCACATGGCCGACGACAAGATGCTGCGCGAAATGACCAGCGACCCGAAGTTCCGCAAGGTGCTGGTGACCGACGGCAAGACCGAGACGGGCCAGGCCATCGTGCGTGCGCTGGTGAAGGCCGGCGCCGACATCGTCTGGGTCGGCCACGCCGAACCCTGGAAGAAGATGGGCGACGGGCTGGACGACATCTCGGCGCTGCCGCAGGTCACGCTGGTGCCGCTCGACCTCACCAACGGCCGCCAGGTGACCGAGCTGGCCGGCGCCATCGGCGGCAAGGTCGACATCGTGATCAACAACGCCGAGGTGCACCGCACCTTCGGCATCGGCGCACGCCGCGGCACCGATGTGGCCAAGGCCGAGATGGACATCAACTACTTCGGCCTGCTGCGCCTGGCGCAGGAGTTCGGCCCTGCGCTCAAGGGCCGCTCGGCCGACGGCGAGACAGGCGCGACCGCGTGGGTCAACCTGCTGTCGATCTACGCGCTGAGCAACTTCCCGCCGCACGGCACCTTCAGCGCCTCGAAGGCCGCGGCCCATTCGCTCGCGCAGTGCCTGCGCGCCGAGATGCGGCCCGCCGGCATCCGCGTGATCAACGTGTTCCCCGGCCCCATCGACGACGAATGGAACCAGCACACCCCGCCGCCCAAGCTGGCGCCCACCGCACTGGCCAACGCCATCGTGAAGGCGCTGCGCGACGGCGTGGAAGACGTGTACCCGGGCGACGTGGCGCAGGAGTGGCTGGAGCGCTGGCGCGACAACCCCAAGGTGCTCGAACGCGAACTGGCCGCAGGCGGCTGAGAACAGGAGCCACACGAATGACCACGACAACCGAACTGATGTCCGCCGCCGAAATCCTCGGCGGCCTCGTGACCGCCATGGCCAGTGGCCGCATCCGCGTGATCGACCTCACGCAGACGCTCACGCCCGAGTTTCCGCAGATCGCGCTGCCGCCCGAGATGGGCCAGTGCTGGCCCTTCCGCATCGAGGAAGTGTCGAAGTACGACGAGCGCGGCCCGGGCTGGTACTGGAACAACTTTTCCTGCGGCGAACACACCGGCACGCACTTCGACGCGCCGATCCACTGGATCTCGGGCCGCGATCTGCCGAACAACTCGGTCGACACCATTCCCGTGCAGCACTTCGTGGCGCCGGCCTGTGTGATCGACTGCTCGGCCGATGTGCAGGGCAACGACGACTACCTGCTGAGCGTGGCCGACATCGAACGCTACGAAGCCGCGCACGGCCGCATTCCCAAGGGCGCGTGGGTGCTCATGCGCACCGACTGGTCCAAGCGCAGCGACCCCGAGGCGTACCAGAACTTCGACGAGACCGGCCAGCACACGCCGGGCCCGAGCACCGAGGCCGTGCGCTTCCTGGTCGAGCAACGCGACGTGCTGGGCTTCGGCTCCGAAGCCATCGGCACGGATGCGGGGCAGGGCTACCACCTGCGTCCGCCGTACCCCTGTCACTACTACATGCACGGCGCGGGCCGCTACGGCCTGCAGTGCCTGAGCAACCTCGACCTGCTGCCGCCCGCGGGCGCGGTGCTGATCTGCCCGCCGCTGAAGATCGAGAAGGGCAGCGGCAGCCCGCTGCGCGTGCTGGCCCTGGTGGGAGCTTCGCTGTGAGCCCGCGCTGCGGTATCGGCTCCTTCTCCCGCTCGCGGGAGAAGGCGGGGGATGAGGGTGCTTGCGAAGGCCTCGGGGGTCACCCTCGCCCCAACCCTCTCCCGCAAGCGGGAGAGGGAGTAACGCGGGGAGCGCGCGCATGAACAAGATTGCAGCGGTTACGGGCGGCAGCGCCGGCATCGGCAAGGCGATCTGCGAAGACCTGCTCGCGCAAGGCTACGAAGTGATTTCGCTCGCGCGCCGCAAGGCCGAGATCGACCACCCCAAGATGCACAGCCTCGAGGTCGACCTGGCCGACCGCGCCGCCACTGGCGAGGCCGTGCGCGAACTCGTCGAACGCTTCGCACCCACCACCATCGTCCACAACGCCGGCGTCATCCGCGCTGCGTTGCTGCCCGAGGTGAAGCTCGACGACCTCGATGCGCTGGTCGACCTGCACCTGGGCTGTGCCATCCAGCTCGTGCAAGGCGTATTGCCCGCGATGCGTGCGCAGCGCTTCGGCCGCGTGGTGCTGCTGTCGTCCCGCGCTGCGCTGGGCCTGGCCACGCGCACCAGCTACTCGGCCACCAAGGCCGGCATGCTGGGCATGGCACGCACCTGGGCGCTGGAGCTCGCGGCCGACGGCATCACGGTGAACGTGGTGGCGCCGGGCCCGATCCGCACCGACATGTTCTACGACGTGGTCGAAGCCGGCAGCGAGAAGGAGCGCGCGCTCGCGGCCTCGGTGCCGGTCAAGCGCCTGGGCGAATCGGCCGACGTGGCACGCGCCGTGCGTTTCTTCGCCGCGCCCGAGAACAGCTTCGTCACCGGTCAGGTGCTGTACGTCTGCGGCGGCACCAGCGTCGGCAGCCTCGCCCTCTAGTTTCCATTTCAGCGTTCGTTTCGTTCCGTTCCGTTCAAAAACATCACCTCTGGAGCACCGCCATGAAAGTCATGAACCGAATTCGCACCCTCGCGGCCGTTGTCGCGGGCCTCGGCGCACTGAGCGCCACCGGCGCCTGGGCCGCCGATCTCAAGGTCGGTTTCATCACGTCGCTGTCGGGGCCGGTGTCGTCGCTCGGCATTCCGTACGAAAAGGGCATGAAGGCCGCGCTCGCCTACAAGGCCGAACTCGGCGGCCGCAAGATCCAGCTGGTGCAGCTCGACGACGCGTCCGACCCGACCACGGCCGCGCGCAATGCACGCAAGATGATCGACGAGGACAAGGTCGACGTCATCATCGGCACGGCCGGCTCGCCCGGTGCGCTGGCCATTGCCGGCGTGGCGCGCGAAACAAAAACGCCGCTGATCTCCATCGCCAACGCCAACCTGCCGGGTGACGAGGGCGCGTGGATGGTCACGCTGCCCCAGCCCGCACCGCTCATGGTGAGCGCGGTGGTCGAGCGCATGAAGAAGTCGGGCGTGAAGACGGTCGGCTACATCGGTTTTTCCGACGCCTGGGGCGACCTGGTGTACGGCGCGCTGCAAAAGAGCGCCGAGCCGGCCGGCATCAAGATCGTGTCGAACGAGCGCTATGCGCGCGGCGATTCGTCGGTGACGGGCCAGGTGCTGAAGATCGTGGCGCTGCGCCCCGACGCGGTGATCACCGGCACTTCGGGCACGCCCGGCGCGTTGCCCTACCTGGCGCTCGCGGAGCGCGGCTACAAGGGCCAGATCTACGGCATGCACGCGCTCATCAACCCCGACTTCGTGCGCGTGGGTGGTGCGTCGGTCGAAGGCCTGCTGGCTCCCACGGGTCCGGTGATCGTGGCCGAGCAGCTGCCCGCCGACAACCCGATCCGCAAGGTGTCGATGGACTTCCGCGCGGCGTACCAGAAGGCCAACGGCGCACCGCCGACCGACGCCTTCTCGGCCTACACCTTCGATGCCTGGCTGGTGTACCTCGACGCGGCCCAGCGCGCACTCGCCACCAAGGCCGAGCCCGGCACGCCGCAGTTCCGCCTGGCGCTGCGCGACGCCATCGTGAGCACCAAGGAGCTGGTGGGCACGCACTCGGTCTACAACTTCAAGCCGACCGACCGCTACGGCTCGGACGAGCGTTCGCGCGTCGTCGTGAAGCTCGAGAAGGGCCAGTGGAAGCTGGTTCCCTGAGCGCCCGCCCGTTGACCCGATGAACGGCACCCACCCCATGCACCCGCTTCTTCGCTCTTCACGTCGCCGGCGCGCGACCGGCACCGTCCTGTTCGCCGCCGCGCTGCTGGCCGGCTGCGCCGCGACTGCACCTGGTAGCAGCGGCGAAGTCACCATCAAGCGCGACCGCTACGGCGTGCCGCACGTCTACGCCAGCGACACGCGCGGTCTGTTCCACGGCTTCGGCTATGCCGTCGCGGAAGACCGGCTCTACCAGCTGGAGATGGCGCGGCGCTCGGGCAACGGCAGCGTGGCCGAGGTGCTGGGGGCCGAGTTCGTGGCGACCGACAAGGCGACGCGCTCCAACATCGATCCGGTGTCGATCCGCCGCCAGATCGATGCGTTGAGCGCCGACGACCGCGCCCTGTTCGAAGGCTACGCCGCGGGCGTCAATGCGCGCATCCGCGACGTGCTGGCCGACCGCGCAAAGCTGATGCCGCGCGAGTTCATCGACAACGGCTTCGAGCCGGCGCCCTGGACCGCCGACGACGTGGCCATGGTCTGGATCGGCCTGATCCTCAACCGCTTCTTCGCGGGCACCGCCGAGGTCGCGAACCTCTCGCTGCTCAACCAACTCAAGGCCGCGCGCGGCGACGTCGCCGGCCTGCAGCTCTACGAGCAGCTGCGCTGGCTCGAAGACCCGACCGCACCGACCATCGTGCCGCGCGGCAGCCCCAACAAGCTGGCACGCGCCGAGCCCGGCGACGCCGCGCTCGCGCCGGTCTCCGCGCAGGCCGCGGCCGACTTTCGCGCCACGCAGGTCGCCCGCATGGGCCTGGCCGCCACCGAAGGCATGCCGACCGCCAGCAACGCCTGGGTGCTCGGCCCCTCGCGCACCAAGGAAGGCGTGGCCGTCCTGTACAACGGCCCGCAGCAGGGCTTCAACAACCCGTCGTTCGTGCACGGCATCGGCCTGCACGGCGCGGGCTACGACCTCACGGGCCTCACGCCCATCGGCCTGCTGCCGGTGCTGTTCGGCACCAACGGCACCATCGCCTGGGGGTCGACGGTGGGCTCGCTCGACACCAACGACATCTACCAGGAAACGCTGAACCCGGCCAACCGCTACGAGTACCGGTACGACGGCGCCTACCGCCCGATGACCCGGCGCACCGACGTCATCCGCGTGAAGGGCGCCGCGCCGCAGAGCGTGGACATCTACGCCACGGTGCATGGCTTCGTGCAGAGCTGGGACGTGGACAACGGCCGCGCCTACACCGCGCGCAGCACCTGGCAGGGCCGCGAGGTCGAGACCATGCTCGGCTGGGCGCATGCCGCACGGGCGCGCGACTGGTCGGGCTTTCTTGCGCAGGGCGAGCGCGTCGCCGCGTCCATCACCTGGTTCTATGCCGACGTGGCGGGCAACATCGGCGCCGTCGGCCTGGGCCGCATGCCGCGCCGCCCGGCCACGCAGGACATCCGCTTTCCCGCGCGCGGCGACGGCAGCATGGAGTGGCAGGGCAGCCTGCCGTTCAGCGCCAACCCGCGCGCCTACAACCCCGTGCAGGGCTACCTCGCGAGCTGGAACAACCAGATCGCCGAAGGCCTGCGCGCGGACGGCGCGAACTTCTCGCACGTCGACCGCGTCGCCGAAATCCACGCGCAGCTGCAGGGCACGGCCAAGCTGGGCGCCGACGAGGTCTGGCGCGTGAGCCAGGGCGCGGCATTGGCTGACCTGAACGCGCGCTACTTCGTGCCCCTCATCGCCGACGCGGCGAAGGGCCTGCCGGCCGGCGACCCGGTGCGCCGGGCGGCCGACCTGCTCGCGAACTGGGACCTGAAGAACCGCGTCGCCCCGGGCGGCGAGGTCTACGACAACCGCGCCACCACCGTGCTGCGCGCGTGGCTGGGTGCGATGTCGCGGCGCCTGCTGGCCGACGACCTGCCGCCGGCCGTGTTCGCGACCTACGCCAACCTCGGCTACCCCACGCTCACGCCGCGCGGTTCGCCGGGCAGCGCGCAGCCCGCGGCCGTGGCCAAGCTGCTGTGGAACGCGCTGAGCGGCCCGGCGTCGGGCGTGCCGCAGCGCCACGACTTCTTCAACGGGCAAGACCCGCGCACGATGGTGCGCGCGGCGCTGACCGATGCGGTGGGCGAGCTGCGCACCCGCCTCGGGCCCGACATGGCCGCGTGGACCACGCCCGTGGTGCGCCACCGCTTCTCGCGCATCAACGCCATCGGCGTGCCGTGGGCCGCCGCGGGCGACGAGCCCGAGGTCAGCCCCTACATGAACCGCGGCACGCTCAACTACCGCGTCGTGCTGCGCCCGGGTGCGCTCGACATGTGCTCGGTCGCGGCGCCGGGGCAGAGCGGCTTCGTGAGCCCCGCCGGCGTGCGCGATCGCCATTATGCGGACCAGCTCGCGCTGTTCGAGCGCTTCGAATGCAAGCCGGAGCGGCTCACGCCCGCGCAGGTCGATGCCGACCTCGAATCGCGCCGCACCTTGCGCTACTGACCGTCCCTCGTCCCCATTCCAACCCCCGCAGAGGAAGTTCCCATGAAGAAAATCTCCCGCCTTGGCCTCGCGCTGCTGGCCGCCTTCACCACCTTCGGTGCCGCGGCAGCAGACCTCAAGATCGGCTTCATCAGCTCGCTCTCGGGGCCTGTCGCGGCGCTGGGCGTGCCGTACGAGAAGGGCATCCGCGCGGCCATCGCCGAGCGGCCCGAGATCGGCGGGCGCAAGGTGCAGCTCATCGTGCTCGACGATGCATCCGACCCGACCACGGCCGGGCGCAACGCGCGCAAGCTGGTGACGGAAGACAAGGTCGACGTGCTCATCGGCACCTCGGGCGTGCCGGGCGCGATGGCCATCGCCTCGGTGGCGCGCGAACTCAACACGCCGCTCATCTCGCCCACGCCCGTGACCATTCCGGGCGCGGAAGGCGCATGGACCGTCACCGTGTCGCAGCCGTTCCCGCTCATGGTGGCGGGCGTGGTCGAGCGCATGCAGAAGTCGGGCGTGAAGACGGTCGCCTTCATCGGGTTTTCGGACGCACTGGGCGACCTGGCCTACGACTCGCTCATGAAGAGCGCAGCCACCGCCGGCATCAAGGTGGTGGCGAACGAGCGCTATGCGCGCAGCGATTCGTCGGTGGCGGGGCAGATCCTGAAGATCGTCGCGGCGCGGCCCGATGCGGTGTTCGCGGGCAACTCCGGCACGCCGGGCGCGCTGCCCTACCTGGCACTGGCCGAGCGCGGCTACAAGGGCAAGATCTACGGCACGCACGGCCTCATCAATGCCGACTTCGTGCGCGTGGGCGGTGCATCCATCGACGGCCTGCAGGTGCCCAGCGGCCCGGTGCTGGTGGCCGACCAGCTGCCCGACAGCAACCCCATCAAGAAGGTCGCGATGGGCTTTCGCAACGCCTACCAGAAGGTGAACGGCGCAGTGCCCACCGATGCGTTCTCGTCGTACACCTACGACGCCTACCTGCTGCTGGCCGATGCGGCCTCGCGCACCAAGGGCGAGCCCGGCACGCCCCAGTACCGCACGGCGCTGCGCGATGCCATCGTGGGCACGAAGGAGCTGGTCGGCACGCACGGCATCTACACCTTCAAGCCCGACGACCGCTACGGCTCGGACCAGCGCGGCGTGGTGATCGTGCAGATGAACAAGGGCCAGTGGAAGTTGGTTCCCTGATCCCGGTGTAGTCGGAGCCCACCGCCATGACCACCTATCGCAACCGCCCCGATCTCGTCGCGGCGCTGGTCCGCGACGACCGGGTGCACCGCGACCTGTACCTCAGCGACGAGCTGTTCGCGCTGGAGCAGGAGCGCCTGTTCGCCAACACCTGGGTCTTCCTGGGCCACGCGAGCCAGGTGCCGGAGGCGGGAGATTTCGTCACGCAGGAGATCGCGGGCCGGCCGCTGCTCATGGTGCGCCAGCCCGACGGCGCGGTGCACGTCATGTACAACCGCTGCGCCCACAAGGGCACGCAACTCGTGACCGACGAGAGCGGCAACACCGGCCGCTTCTTTCGCTGCCCGTACCACGCCTGGACCTACAAGCTCGACGGCGCGCCGCTGGGCCTGCCGCTGAAGAACGGCTACGAGGGCACGCAGCTCAAGGCCTGCGAGTCGGGGCAGGGGCTGCCGGTGGTGAAGCACGTGAAGGTGTACCGAGACTTCGTGTTCGTGCGCCTCGCGGACACGGGCCCGTCGTTCGAAGACTACTTCGGCGAGGTGCTCGGCGCGCTCGACAACATGGTCGACCGCTCGCCCGAGGGCAAGCTCACCGTGGGCGGCGGCGTGCTGCGCAACATCGTTCATTGCAACTGGAAGATGTACCTGGAGAACATCAACGACACGGTGCACCCGATGTCGACGCACGAGTCGGCCACCAAGGCCGCTGAGGCCCTGTGGGAAGGGCATGCGCCCACTGACCCCAAGCCGATGGCGATGGAGCAGATATTGCCCTTCGGCTCGGGCTACGAGTTCTTCGACAAGATGGGCGGGCGCGTGTTTGCCAACGGCCACAGCGTGCTGGGCGTGAACTTCAGCATCCACTCCAACTACGCGCAGCTGCCCGAGTACGAGGCCGCGATGCAGGCCGCGCACGGCGTGGAACGCGCCACCGACATCCTGCAGCGCTCGCCGCAGAACTCGGTGCTGTACCCGAGCCTGTCGGTCAAGGGCTCGCCGCAGGCCATCCGCGTGATCCGCCCGCTGGCGGCCAACCGCACGCTCATCGAGGCCTGGAGCTTCCGCGCGGCCGGTGCGCCCGCGCTCTTGTTCGAGCGCGCCATGAGTTACAACCGGCTCGTGTTCTCGCCCATGTCGGTGGTCGCGCACGACGACGTGCACCTGTTCGAGAGCATCCAGCAGGGCCTGCGCGCGGGCGGCAACGAATGGATCAGCCTGCACCGCAACCACGACCCGGCCGAGACGCAGCAGGCCACGGTGACCACCAACGGCACCAACGAGCTGCTCATGCGCAACCAGTTCCGCGCGTGGGCGAAGGCGATGACGGTGGAGGCTGCGGCATGAACGATCCGCGCGACTTCATCGCCCACGAGGCCGGCTTGCTCGACGAGCGCCGCTTCGACGACTGGCTGGCCCTGTTCGCCGACGGCGGCCACTACTGGGTGCCGCTGCTCGGCGCGGCGCAGGCCGATCCGTTCTCGCACAACTCGCTGGCCTACGAAGACCGGCTGCTGCTGCAGCTGCGCGTGGAGCGGCTGAAGAACCCGCGCGCCCATTCGCAGCATCCGGCCAGCCACAGCCAGCATGTGCTGCAGCCTTCGCGCATCGAGGAAGAAGCCGCAGACGAAGTTCGCCTGCGCACGCCCTTCCTCTACGTCGAGGCGCGCGGCGACGACCAGATTCTGCTGAGTGGCACCGCCCGCCACCACCTCATTCGCACCCCCACGGGCTGGTCCATCCGCGAGAAGCGCATCGACCTGCTCAACGCCACGCGCGCGTTGCCCGCGATCCAGTTGTTCATCTGAGTTTCTGTTCCTTCCATCCTTCCTCACTGGAGCTACGACATGAAGAACCTGATGCAGACCTTGACGCGCGGTGCCCTCGCCGCAGCGCTGACCGCCTGTGGTGTGGCGAGCGCACTGGCGGCCGACCTCAAGGTCGGTCTCAGCGTGTCGCTGTCGGGGCCCAACTCCTCGCTGGGCGTGCCGTACGCCAAGGGCATGCAGGCCGCGCTGGCCTACAAGGGCGAGGTCAACGGTCGCAAGATCCAGCTCGTGGTGCTCGACGACGGCTCCGACCCGACCACGGCCGGGCGCAACGCGCGCAAGCTCATCGAGGACGAAAAGGTCGACGTGCTCATGGGCACCTCGGGCGTGCCGTCGGCCATTGCGATGGCGCAGGTGGGCAAGGAAGCCAGGACGCCGATGATCGGCCTCACGCCCATCCTGCTCGACCCGAACGAGAACCCGTGGGTCATGACGGTGGCGCAGCCCACGCAGCTCATGATCGATGCGGTGGTCGAGCGCATGAAGCGCAACAACGTCAAGACCGTGGGCTACATCGGTTTCTCCGACGCCTGGGGCGACCTGGTGTACGAGGCCCTCAACAAGGCCGCGCCCGCCGCCGGCATCAAGGTGGTGAGCAACGAGCGCTATGCGCGCGGCGATTCGTCGGTGACGGGCCAGGTGCTGAAGATCGTGGCGCTGCGCCCCGACGCGGTGATGACCGGCGGCGCCGGCACGCCGGGCGCGCTGCCGTTCCTGGCGCTGCAGGAGCGCGGCTTCAAGGGCGGCGTGTACGGCCAGCACGGCCTCATCAACCCCGACTTCGTGCGCGTGGTCGGCGCAGCCGGCCAGAACGCGCTGATGCCCACGGGCCCGGTGATCGTGGCCGAGCAGCTGCCGGCCGACTACCCGACCAAGAAGATCGCGACCGACTTCCGCGCCGTGTTCCAGAAGGTCAACAACGCCCCCACGAGCGACGCCTTCTCGGCCTACTCGTTCGACGGCTGGCTGGTGTTCGTCGATGCCGCCTCGCGCGCCATGAAGAAGGCCGAGCCGGGCACGCCCGAGTTCCGCGTGGCGCTGCGCGACGCCATCTTCAGCACCAAGGAAGTGGTCGGCACGCACGGCGTCTACACCTTCAAGCCCGGCAGCCTGTACGGCGTGGACGAGCGCGCCCGCGTGATCGTCAAGCTCGACAACGGCCAATGGAAGCTCGCCCCTTGAATCTCCCGTTTCCCTTCACGACAACGACAACGATGACTCCGACAGAGGTTTTTCTATGAACTGGGACGTGGCGCTGATCCTCGTCACCGACGGCCTGGCCAACGGTGCCGTCTATCTGCTCGCCGGCCTCGGGCTGGTGCTGATCTTCTCGGTCACGCGGGTGGTGTTCGTGCCGTTCGGCGACATCGCGGCCTTTGCCGCGCTGTCGCTGGCGGCCTTCGAAACCGGCCGCGTGCCGCCGACCATCGGCATGGTCGCGGTGCTGGCCGCGCTGGCGCTGGCCACCGAAGTCGGCAGCCTGCTGCGGCGCGGCGAGACCGCGCGCATACCGAAGGCGGTGCTCATGTGGGGCGTGCTGCCCGCCATTCCGTGCGTGCTCGCCTGGCTGGCGGCGCGGCCCGGCGTGCCGGTGGCCGTGCACATCGCGGTGGCGGTGCTGCTGGTGGTGCCCCTCGCGCCGCTGCTGGCGCGCGTGGTGTTCCAGCCGATCGCCGATGCCTCGGTGCTGGTGCTGCTGATCGTGTCGCTCGCGCTGCACTTCCTGCTGTCGGGCCTGGGCCTGCTGTTCTTCGGGCCTGAAGGCTCGCGCACCACGCCGCTCACGAGCGCGGTGTTCACGCTGGGCGACGGCTTCACGGTCAGCGGCCAGGTGGTGCTGATGGTGGGCGCGGCCGTCGTGCTGAGCGGGCTGTTCTTCCTGGTGTTCGAGCGCACGGTGGCGGGCAAGGCGCTGCGCGCCACGGCCGTGAACCGCGTGGGTGCGCGGCTGGTCGGCATCCGGCCGGTGCGCACCGCGCTGCTGGCCTACGGCTGCGCCTCGCTGCTGGCGGGGCTCATCGGCGTGCTGATTGCGCCGGTGACCACCATGTACTACGACTCGGGTTTCATCATCGGCCTGAAGGCCTTCGTGGCCGCGATCATCGGCGGGCTCGTGAGCTACCCGATGACGGCCATCGGCGCGCTGGCGGTCGGCGTGGTCGAGAGTTTTGCGTCGTTCTGGAGCGGCGCACTCAAAGACGTGATCGTGTTCAGCCTGCTGATCCCGGTGCTCATGCTGCGCTCCTTCATGGCGGCTCATTCGGAAGAGGAAGAAGACGAGGTGGACCAATGAACGGCAACACGAAACGCATGGCGTGGATCGCGGGCGTGATCGTCGTGCTGGCCTTGGTGCCGGCCGTGGCGGGCAGCTTCACGGTCTCGCTGCTGAACGACATCGGCATCGGCGCGCTGGTGGCGCTGGGCCTCGTGCTGCTCACCGGCGTGGGCGGTGCCACCTCGTTCGGGCAGGCGGCCTTCGTGGGCATCGCGGCCTATGCCACGGCGTGGCTCACCACCGCGCAGGGCCTGTCGCCATGGCTGGGGCTGCTGTTCGCGCTGCTGCTCACAGGCCTGTCGGCGCTGGCCATCGGCATGCTCACCTTGCGCCTGGGCGGGCACTTTCTGCCGCTGAGCACCATCGCCTGGGGGCTGTCGATCGCCATGCTGTTCGGCAACGTCGATGCGCTCGGGCGGCACACGGGCCTGTCGAACATTCCGGCGCTGCAGATCGGCGGCTGGTCGCTGGCCGATCCGCGCGCGATGTACTACCTGATCTGGGTTGTGGTCGGGCTGGCCTGCCTGTTCAGCCACAACCTGCTGCAGTCGCGCCCCGGCCGCGCGATTCGCGGGCTGCGCGGCGGCGCCACGCTGCTGGCAAGCGTGGGGGCGGATGCGTACCGCGTGCGGCTGTCGCTGTTCGTCACGGCGGCGCTGTTCGCGGGGCTGGCGGGATGGCTCTATGCGCACATGAACCGCTTCGTGAGCCCGTCGCCCTTCGACGTGCGCATGAGCATCGAGTACCTGCTGATGGCGGTGGCCGGCGGGCTCGGCCAGCTCTCGGGTGCGCTCGTGGGCGCGGCCCTGGTGCTGGTGCTGAAGAACGGCCTGCAGGACGTGCTGCCGATGCTCACGCAGCGCGCGGGGCAGCTGGAGGCCGTGGCCTTCGCGGCGCTCTTCATCCTGCTGCTGCACTTTGCGCGCGGCGGCGTGATGGGCCTGCTGCGGCGCTGGACGCGTCGGCGCGGCACGACGCAGGGCGCCTCGCGGTACGCCGGTGCGCCGGTCGAGCCGCTGCCGCACCGGCAGTTGCCGTTGCGCGGCACGCCGGTGCTGTCGGTCAATGGCGTGGTCAAGCGCTTCGGCGGGCTGGTGGCGGTGAACGACGTGAGCTTCGACGTCAAGGCGGGCGAGATCGTCGGCCTCATCGGGCCCAACGGCGCGGGCAAGTCGACCATGTTCAACCTGCTGACCTGCACGCTGCCGATGAGCGCGGGCCAGGTGCGCTTTCTCGAACACGACATCGCCGGCATGCCGCAGCGCGCGGTGGCGCGGCTCGGGCTGGCGCGCACCTTCCAGCACGTGAAGCTGCGCCCGCACATGAGCCTGCTCGACAACGTGGCGCTGGGCGCGCATTCGCGCACGCGCTCGGGCATCCTGAAGGCGGGCCTGCGGCTGGACCGCACGGAAGAAAACCAGATCCTGCAGGAGGCGCAGCGCCAGCTCGACCGTATCGGCCTGGGTGACCGCGCGAACGAGCTTGCGGGCAGCCTGCCGCTGGGCACGCAGCGCATCCTGGAGATTGCGCGCGCGCTGGCCGCCGACCCCGTGCTGCTCGTGCTCGACGAGCCCGCGGCCGGCCTGCGCCGCAAGGAAAAGATGGCCTTGGGCGACCTGCTGCGCAAGCTGCGCGAGGAGGGCGTGACCATCCTGATTGTCGAACACGACATGGACTTCGTGATGAAACTGGTGGACCGTTTGGTGGTGATGAACTTCGGCTCCAAGCTCGTGGAGGGCGTGCCGTCGGCGGTGCGCGCCGACGAGCGTGTGCAGGCGGCTTACCTCGGGAGCGTCGTATGACCGCGATGCTGGAGATTGGCGACCTGCATGTGTCATACGGGCAGGTCGAGGCGGTGCGCGGCGTGTCGCTCGACGTTCAGCCGGGCCAGATCATCTCGGTGATCGGCCCCAACGGCGCGGGCAAGACCACGCTGCTGGCCGCGGCCATGGGCCTGCTGCCGTGCAAGGGCACGCTGCGCTTCGAAGGCGAAGACCTGCAGGGCCTGGACGTGGAGTCGCGCGTGGAGCGCGGCCTGTGCCTCGTGCCCGAGCGGCGCGAACTGTTCGGCGAACTCACCGTGCTCGACAACCTGCAGCTCGGCGCCTACGCCAGGCGGCTGCGCGGCGACGCGATGAAGCGGCAGCTGCAGTCGGTGTACGACCGCTTTCCGCGCTTGGCGGAGCGCCGCGCGCAACGCGCCGACACGCTCTCGGGCGGCGAGCGGCAGATGCTGGCGGTGGGCCGCGCGCTCATGTCGGCGCCGCGCCTGCTGATGCTCGACGAGCCCAGCCTGGGCCTGGCGCCGCTCATCGTGCGCGACATCCTCACCATCGTGCGCAAGCTGCGCGACGACGGCGTGTCGATCCTGCTGGTGGAGCAGAACGCGCGCGCCGCGCTCGAAAGCTCCGACGAAGGCTATGTGCTCGAGACGGGCGAGATCGCGCTCTCGGGCGCGTCGGCCGAACTGGCCAGCGACCCGCGCGTACAGGCCACCTACCTCGGCGGAGGCACGCACGATGACGAGTGACCCGCGCGCGGTGCCGCCGGCGCAGCGCACGCTGCCCGCCATGCTGCAGCGGCAGGCGGCGCTGTTCGGCAGCCGACCGCTGCTGCGCATCGCGGGCCGGCAATGGACGCATGCCGATGCGGCCGATGCCGCGGCCACGCGTGCCGGTGCGCTCGCACAGCACGGCGTGGCGCGCGGCGACCGCATCGCCGTGATGTGCGGCAACCGCATCGAGTTTCTCGACACCTTCCTCGGGGCTGGCTGGCTCGGCGCGTCGGTCGTCCCGGTCAACACCGCGTCGATGGGGCCGCAGATCGAATACTTCCTCGCGAACAGCGAGGCGAAGCTGCTGGTGATCGAGGCGGGCTTTCTGGAGCGGCTGGCGACGGCCGACCTGGCCCGCACGGCGCTGCGCGAGGTGTGGGTGGTCGGCGCCATCGACAAGGGCGAAGCGCCGTGGACGCCGCCCGCCGGCGTGCGCGTGTCGGCCTACCCGGCGGGCGCGCAGGCGCTGCCGCCCGCCACGGTGCAGCCGGGCGACCCGCTCGCCATCCTCTACACCTCGGGCACCACGGGCCCGGCCAAGGGCGTCATCTGCCCGCAGGCGCAGTACTTCTGGTGGGGCGTGAACAGCGCCGAGGTGCTCGGCGTCGGCCGCGACGACGTGCTGTGCACGACGCTGCCGCTGTTTCACATCAACGCACTCAACACCTTCGCGCAGGCCGCGCTCACCGGGGCCGAGGTGGTGTTCGAATCGCGCTTCTCCGCCTCGGGCTTCTGGCCGGCGATGCGCGCCAACGGCGCGACCGTGGTCTACCTGCTCGGCGCCATGGTGCCCATCCTGCTGGCGCAGCCCGAAGGCGAGGGCGAGCGCCACCACCGCGTGCGCACCGGCCTCGGGCCCGGCGTGCCTGTGGCGGCGGGGCAGGCCTTCCTGGCGCGCACGGGCGTGTCGCTGCTCGAAGGCTACGGCTCGACCGAAACCAACTTCGCGATCGCCACCGCGCCCGATTCGCCGCGCGGCGGTGTCATGGGCTGGTTGCGCCCCGGCTTCCAGGCCTGCGTGGCCGACGAAGACGACGTGCCGCTGCCGCCCGGCGAGGCCGGCGAACTGCTGCTGCGTGCGGACGAGCCCTATGCCTTTGCCAGCGGCTACTTCCACATGCCCGAGAAGACCGTCGAGGCCTGGCGCAACCTGTGGTTCCACACGGGCGACCGCGTGGTGCGCGATGCCGACGGCGCGTTCCGCTTTGTCGACCGCATCAAGGACGCGATCCGCCGGCGCGGCGAGAACATCTCGTCCTTCGAGGTCGAGCAGGTGCTGCTGAGCCACCCCGGCGTGGCCTCGTGCGCGGTGTACCCCGTGCGCTCCGAGCTGGCCGAAGACGAGGTGATGGCCGCGCTGGTCGCGCGCGACGGCGTGGTCATCGACCCGGCCGAGCTGGCGCGCTTCTGCGAAGGCCGCCTGCCGTACTTCGCGGTGCCGCGCTACATCGACCTGCTGCCCGACCTGCCGCGCACCGAGAACGGCAAGGTGCAGAAGTTCAAGCTGCGCGAGCGCGGCGTGGGGCCGCAGACCTGGGACGGTCGGCCCGCGAAGGCCTGATGACGCACACCGCAATGCTTCCGCTGGCAGGCCGCGTGGCCTTCGTGACCGGCGCGGGGCAGGGGCTGGGCGCGGCCATCGCGCGCGGGCTCGCGCAGGCCGGTGCGCGCGTGGCGCTGGCCGATATCGACGAAGCCAACGCCCAGGCCGTTGCCGCCGAGGTGAACGGCCTCGCGCTGCCGCTCGACGTGCGCGACGAGCAGGCCTTCAACGACCGCTTCGCGCAGGCGGTGGCGCACTTCGGCGCGGTCGACATCCTGGTCAACAACGCGGCGCGCACGCCGACCACGTCGCTGTGGGACATCACGCCCGCCGAGTGGGACGACGTGCTCGCCATCAACCTGCGCGGCAGCTTCTTCGGTTGTCGCATCGCGGGACGCCACATGCGCGCACGTGGCGCGGGCCGCATCGTCAACCTGGCCTCGCTGGCGGGGCAGCAGGTCAGCAGCGCCACCGGTGTGCACTACGCGGCCAGCAAGGCCGGCCTGCTGGCGCTGACGCGTGCCTTTGCGCAGGAACTGGCGCCGCACGGCGTGACCGTGAACGCGCTGGCACCCGCCGCCATCGACAGCCCCGCGCTCGCGGCGCTGCCGCCCGAGCGGCAGCAGGCGCTGAAGGCCGGCATCCCGCTCGGCCGCTTCGGGCTGGCCGACGAGGTGGCCGCCGCCGTCGTCTACCTGGCCTCGCCGGCCGCGGCCTTCACGACCGGGGCGACGCTCGACCTCAACGGTGGCCGTTTCATGCGGTAGCACCACCTCGGGGCGCAAACGGCTAAAATGATTCAGAACTAAACCATTCAGGTATGCACACAAATTCGCTCACTGGCCGTCATGCCCTCGTCACCGGCGCCGCTCGCGGCATCGGCGCAGAGATCGCCCGCACCCTTGCCGCCCAGGGCGCCAAGCTGACCCTGTTGGGCCGCGATGCGCAGGCCCTGCAGCGCGTGGCCGAGACCCTCGCGGGCAGCGGCCACGGTGTGGTGGCGGCCGACGTGGCCGACCCGCAGGCCGTGCAGTCGGCCTTTGCGCAGGCGCGGGCCGAGCGCGGGGCGGTGACCGTGCTGGTCAACAACGCGGGCGCCGCCGAGAGCGCGCCGTTCCTGAAGACCTCGGTCGAGCTGTGGCAGCGCATGCTGTCGGTCAACCTCACCGGCAGCTTTTTGTGCGCGCAAGCCGCGCTGCCCGACATGCTCGACGCCGGCTGGGGCCGCATCGTCAACATCGCCAGCACGGCAGGGCAGAAGGGCTACGCCTACGTGTCGGCCTACACCGCCGCCAAGCACGGCGTGATCGGCCTCACGCGTTCGCTGGCGCTCGAAGTGGCGCGCAAGGGCATCACCGTGAACGCCGTGTGCCCGGGCTACACCGACACCGACATCCTGCGCAACAGCGTCGCCAACGTGGTCGGCAAGACCGGCCGCAGCGAAGCTGATGCGCTGGCCGAGTTCTCCAGCGTGAACCCGCAAAAGCGCATCGTGCAGCCCGCCGAAGTGGCCGATGCCGTGCGCTGGCTGTGCGGCGACGGTGCCGCGTCGGTCACCGGCCAATCGATCTCCGTTTCCGGAGGAGAAGTCACATGAACCGCAACGATGCCTCGCATGCCGTGCTGAGCGACGCCGAAGAACTCGGCCACGAAGGTCGCGCCGGCCATGAAGACCACGCCATGCTCAAGCTGTGGCTGCGCATGCTCGCGAGCACCACGCAGATCGAGGCCGAGATACGGCGCCGGCTGCGCGAGCGCTTCGGCATCTCGCTGGCGCGCTTCGACTACATGGCCCAGCTGTACCGCTACAAAGACGGCCTGAAGATGCGCGTGCTGTCGCGCTACCTGATGGTGACCGGCGGCAACGTCACCGGCCTGACCGACGAGCTCGAACGCGAAGGCGTGGTGGCGCGCGCCCCCAGTCCCGACGACCGTCGCGCCTGGATCGTGAGCCTCACGCCCACCGGCCGCACCGCCTTCGAAGCGATGGCCACCGAGCACGAGCAGTGGATTCTCGAGATGTTCTCGGGCCTGGACATGAAGACCGTCAAGCAGATGCACAGCCAGCTCGGCCTGCTGCGCGTGCACGTGATGCGCGGCGACGGCGCGGGCGAGGAAGCGCGCGCATGAGCGGCGGGGGCGGTGGTGGTGTGGAGTTCCAGCGCCCGCGCCTGATCCGCTTTTCTGACTGCGACCCGGCGGGCATCGTCTTCTATCCGCAGTACTTCGTGATGCTCAACGGCCTGGTCGAAGACTGGGTGAGCGACGGGCTCGGCGTGGGCTACCACGCACTCATCGGCGAGCGCCGCGTCGGCCTGCCGACCGTGAAGCTCGACGCCGACTTTCGCGCCGTGAGCCGCATGGGCGACCGCGTGATGCTCGGCCTCTCGGTCGCGCAGCTGGGCTCGCGCTCGATCACGCTTGCGTTGCGTTGCTTCGAGCCCACCTCGGGCGAGGTGCGCATGCAGGTGCGGCAGGTGCTGGTGACGACCTCGCTCGACACCCACCGCGCCATCGCCGTGCCGGACGACATGCGTGCGGCCATCGTGCGCGATGCACCGGCGCTGGCTGCTGCCGAGCCCGCTGGCAAGGCCTGAAGGCCTGAGCAAGGCTAGGGCGCCGGCGCAGGGCCGGTGGCAGGCTCGAGCGCCTTCTTCTCCTGCGCGTGCTTCTTCAGCCAGCCGCTGAGTTCCCGCTTGCCCTTCGCATTGGCCTGTTGCCACGCTTCACGCGCAGCGGCCACGAAGCGTTCTTCTGCCGCATCGGGCGGTGCTTCTGAAGGCGGTGTGTTGTCTTCGTCGAGCCAACCGGCGGCCACGTCGCAGTGCCGTTCGATCTGCCGTGCGAGCTTGTCGCCGATGGGCCGCGCACTCTTGATCTGGCTCCACATGCTCGGAGAGATTTCGATCTTGCGTGCAAAGGCCTGGTCGAGCCCCTTGGCGGGCAGGCCCGCCGCGACGGCGTCCTCGAGAAAGCGGCGATGCAGCACAAGCGCATTGCGGCGGCGCGCGACGGTGGTATGGGGCACTGTTCAAAAACAACAACAAGACAAGAAAAGATTGTCCCGGTTGTTGACGTCGCCGTAAACACTCTTTACAGTTGCCTCCAATTCACGGCACCAGCCGTCCCTTTTTTCCAACCCCTTACAGCCGACAGCGGCAATTTTTGACCAGGAACCATCGTGAACACCGCACTGACTCTCACCAGCATTCGACCCGCCTCGGGCCGACCGCTCGTGCGCGTCGGGTTCTGCCATGGTTTCGACATGCCGTCGCCCCTGTCGTTGTCTTCGCATCTGAACACCGCGTACGCCACCCAAGCCGCAGCCCGTCTGCGCGTGGGTGGTCAGTTCGAGGCTCATCAGGTGCCCCCGGGTGGAGGTCGCGCGTAGGCGCGCATCTCTCAAGCTCTCTCGCAAAGAGGCCCGGACACCGCAAGGTTCCGGGCCTTTTTGTTTTGCCGCTTTCCATTTCGGGTGTGCCTTCACCCCACCGCCAGAAATTGCCGCGTCGACGGTCTGGCGGGATGTGCATGAGTTGATCACTCCTGTGCAGCGACGTTTGACGGGGCCGCGCCCAGCGCGCGGCCCGTCGCGTGAGGACACAACCGAAATGGAAGCGCGGGCAGGCTTCTTTTGTTTTTCTTCCGTGTGTGGCGCAGCCTGGTAGCGCATCTGGTTTGGGACCAGAGGGTCGCAGGTTCAACTCCTGCCGCACGGACCACGGACCACACCCGAGCGGGACCGGGCCATGCCAACGCGTGGCCCTCCCGCGGAAACCGGCCGCAAAGATTGGGCGGCGCCGGAACCCGTCACCGGACATTTTTTCAAGTCGTTGTTTTTACTTTTCTGTCACTGACCAAGGAGGCCCTCATGCGCAAGCGCAACACACCGATCCGGATGATCGCCGTGCACCCGTCACCGCTGCCGCGCAGGCACATGGTGTGGTCGCTGGCCCAGCGCTTCGGCGTGGGGCTCGGGCCGCGTGCCATCGCGTACCGCGCGTCGGCATTGCCAGACGGCACCGAGGCGCAACCCGACAGCCTCGACCTCGACCAGCGCGTGCGCGCGTCGGGCGAGTGGTAGCAGGCCGGCGTCTTTCGTTCTAGTTTTCTTTTTCTTTTCAATGGTGCGTGTA
The DNA here is from genome assembly GCF_002754375.1 of Variovorax sp. 54. Lineage (NCBI taxonomy): Bacteria > Pseudomonadati > Pseudomonadota > Betaproteobacteria > Burkholderiales > Comamonadaceae > Variovorax > Variovorax sp. 54. Next base: position 1,585,828 of record NZ_PEFF01000001.1, on the reverse strand, counting down.
GCTCAATGGCAGAGCCGCGGGTTGTGGTCCCGCTGACAACGGTTCGATTCCGTTCGTGCACCCCATCCGTTCACCACCAACCATCGCCGCGAAGGGAGGCGATTCATCATGCACTCTCACGTCCTGCAACTCGACATTCAGGGCACGCCGCAAGCCTGGATCTCGCTGGAGCAGGCGGTGTTGCACTACGCCACCGGCAACGTCGCCTGGGAAGACGGCGCGCTGCCGCTGGCCACGCTGCGCGGCGGTTTCAACGTGGCGCGCGGTGTGCAGTCGCGCATCGAAGTCGCGCCCATCATCGCGCTGCGCGGCGCGTCGAAGATCAACCTCTTCGACGTCGTGCCCGGCGTGACCAAGGCCAAGCTGCTGCGCCGCGACCGCCACACCTGCGCCTACTGCGCACAGGTGTTCGCCGACCGCGACCTGCAGTGCGAACACGTCATGCCCGAGTCGCGCGGCGGCCCGTGGAGCTGGACCAACCTCGTCAGCGCCTGCGCCGTCTGCAACAACCGCAAGGCCGCGCGCACGCCCGAAGAAGCGGGCATGCCGCTGGTCTACCTGCCGTACGTGCCGAGCCGCTTCGAGAACTTCCTGCTCGAAGGCCGCAACATCCGCGCGGACGTTCACGAATGGCTGGCCAAGCGCCTGCCGCGTGGCTCGCGGCTGCAGTAGCGTCATGCGCACAAAGAGAAAAGCCCGCTGCCCGTTGGATCAACGGACAGCGGGCTTTGCCTTGTGCGGCTCGCGGTGCGCGAGTGATGCGTGTGTGGGTAAAGAATGAAGACGGGAGCGGCTTGCTTGTTTGCTTGTGTTCAGCGCCCCGCGCCGAAGAAGCTGTAGGCCACTGCGGTGGCTGCTGCGAGCCCACCGATCAAGATGAAGAGCACCTTCGTCGTACGGCGAGGGCCGCGCCGTGAACGGACCCAATGCTCCGGCCCGATCAGATCGATCGGAACCGTGGGTTTGCCTATGTCGGATGCCTTTTCCATGCCAAGAAATATAGCGCAGGCGCCAAGGCAAGAAGTTACAACGGCTTTTTGGCCCATTCGCACCGTGGCTGCTTGCCGACACCCGGCAGAAACGTGTGAAATATTCCCCATGAACCAACAGATCATTCTCGAGAGCCTGGTCCGCGCCCTGGAGAGCTGGGTCCGCAACGCCTCCGCGGCCGAGCTGTGGCGCGTGCACCGCGAGGGCGGCCTGGGCGCATCGATCCGCACCGAAGGCGAGAGCGTCGTGCACGTGCGCATCGCCCTCGACGGCCCGCCCGATGCGCTGTCGAGCATCGGCAAGACCGACGGCCGCCTGCCCATGACCGAAGCGTTCAGAGGCACCGCCGGCGAAGCAGGGTGGGGCACCCCGCCACCGCAAGGCAGCGCCGAGCGCGAGCAGTGGTTTCTGTCGAGCGACGTGGCGCAAGAGCAGGCGCGGCAGTACCTGCTGGCGGAGGTGGCGGCGCGGCGGGATGCGTTGGTGCGGCGGGTGGAGGCGTGGGAGGCGGGGGCGGGTTGAGGCCGGTGCGCGGGCCGTGGGACGATCGCCCTTGCTTGCGCCACCACAAAGTCGACGCGAGTCCTCATTTGTTCACCGTGCGAGGCTTCCGCTGACGCGCTTCTCTCCCTACATTTGAACGACCGCCGCGCCTCACGGCGGGTCATCGATGCACACCGCAACGATGTCGATGTGAGGCACAAAAGGCGACGGCCAGGGTGCGCTAACACCCTGACCGTCTAACCAAACAACGTGCATTACCTTGCAAGGAGCACATCAAGTGGCTGATCAAATTATCGCCGGGCAAACAACGCCCACATCCCACGACGCGAACCACCAGCCGGACGCGTCAGACATCCTTGAGAACAAGCTGACCCAATTGCGATCTCTGCTGAGCTGCTGCTACGGGGAAGAGGGTGAGTGGTTCGAAGCGGTCGGGGCGAGGCATCGAGACAACATCATGTGGATTGCTGCGGACTTAGCCAGCGATGCGGCGCGGCTACTTCAGCAAGTGGTGGTGGACGCATCAGTCGATCCATGTATCAAAGAAGATTCTTTGAACTTTCGCTGATCTGCCGGCGCAGTCACTATCTGCGGCTGTTCGGAGTCGCCGTCGTCAGAAAGTCGGCGAGCGACTCCATGCTGTGCCACCAGAAAATGAAAACGTCCTGTTCTTGTGCTGAGGCGACGTTTGCTGGCTTAAACACTCCGCGAAGTGCGGCGGATGCCACGACACTGGATTTTCCAAACTCTTGGTGCCAGTCGCGAGCATCCACTACGACTTCTTTGTTGAGGCGCTTAAATCCGTTGACTTCGGAGTTTGAGGCTTTGCATTCCAAAGCGAGGACGCGACCATCTTTCAGTCGAATAACAAAGTCGGCGTTATGGCCACCAAAGGGGCACTGGCGCATGAATGAGCCAGGGTCTGGGAAGTGCGCGATCTGCTTGATTCCACCTGGACGTCTTTTGACCTCAACATAGTCAGCGGCAATCAAGATTTCCTTCACCTTGCCTTCGAGTGCCTTGCTCTCGTCGCCACGACGTCCGGCTTGGACGGCACTGATTGCTGTGACTACTGTGGTTGCCAGCTTGGCTGCAGCGATTTCTTCGTCTGTGGCTTCCCGTGCTTCGATGACCCAGGGAAAGCGTTTGGGGTCTAGGCAAGCCCGAATTAGCTCGGACAATTTGTTCGCCAACTCTTGGTTTTGTCGGATGGCAGTCTTGTTGAGGGATGCATCGAGAAGTGTCTCAAGGTCGTCCACCGAAATAGGCACAGCAGCGAGGCTCCGCAACGCAGCGTATTGCTCCTTGTTCGCGACGATGCCGGCCATGAGTTCGCAGTCAGCCGGAACTGTCACGAGGGTGCTCAGGGCACTCACGATGACGTCCGCCGCAGCTTTGGCCGTAGGAAACTTTCCTTCGTAATCTGCTAGAGGCTCTTCCAACCGCCGACGCCGGAACTCGGCACGCGCCGTAGTTGTATCAACGGCGATCTGTGCCGCGGTCCATTCCGTTGGGAGTGCTGGTTGAATGCTTGTAGTTGCCATCGGATCGTAGTTATGAAGCGAGCTCCACGGGCACAAGAATGCGCATTGCTTCCGAGGGCTCGAATTTGGTGAGGCCACCCGCGTACACGCGGCCGTCCTCCTGAGTAACGTTCTCATTCAGCCAAGCAACCAGTTTTTGCAACTGTCTTTCGGAGAACTGCTGCAAAGGATATAGCCCGTGCGCGACGTTGATGAGCTGCGCACCCGCCTTGTTCATTGCGAACACGGGTGGACGTCGTCCCATGTAAGTCATCACGACCGGTGCTGGCTCCTTTGTGCTAACTGACCACCATGGATTGCGGTGCTTGGCAGTGTAGGTTTCGTGTGCCCCTAGTCTGCGTGCCCAATCCAAAAAGCGTTCGACTGAAGCTTTTTCAAGCGAGGCGAGAGAGCTTAGATCCCGAGGGAGGCAGATCAAACGTCGAAGTGACTGAGCGTCGTTGATGACATGCTTGCTGGTCTTCGTGATGTCGGTTGAGTCGGTAATGGCCGGTATGAGAAAGCGAGACGGCAGCTTCGGCGTGTCAGCGCCTTCAACCCAAACGCGGTTCAAGCCCGTGACCTGCCCCCGCGACACTCGAAACATCTCACCTAGTTCCATGAAACCCGCGGGCTTCTCGGCTCGGCCGCCCTTCACTAGGAAAGACCACTTTGGCTCGACCTTGGCTGCTGCGATTTCGATCGCATTCCCACTAGAGAGTTTGCGCAACTGAGCTTCAGTAGATACCTCGGCAAAGTGCAGACTCGATCGTGCAGAGCCCGGTGCGAAACAAGTGATCGCCGCCGAGACCATCGCGTCGCCAAAGACCTGGACAGTGGGGTCGACGACAAACACGTCCCGACCACCAAGGCCATTCGTTAGCAGTTGACGTAGGGCCTGCCCATACTTGACGTCAAGCCATTCAGCGGCTGTCACATAGCACCCTAAATCACCTTTGGATGACAACTCCAATGTCTTCAAGAAGAAGTGCAGGTGCAGGCCTGCAAGCTGACTACCTTCATGGCCGAAGCGCTTTAGCGTTTTGGAATACCAGTCTTTCCACTCGGCCCCAATGCCGTGGTGGCGAACATAAGGAGGATTGCCGATCCATAGTGTCACGCCATCAATTTGAGGCAGAGTCAGCGAGCGAAAATCGGCAACTACCACCTTGGCGCGTTTAGTGAAACCGGCGGCAGCTAGATTAGCTCTAAGAATAAACGCGACCAGGGGATCCATTTCAACGGCGATTGCCTTCGCGTCAGGAAATGCACGCAGGCCCGCCAGCGTATAGCGGCCCGACCCAGCTCCAGGATCAACTAGGCGCGCAATAGTTTTGCGCTGCCGTTTGACCCAGGCAAGCATGCCTGCGACGACGTGGTCGGGGGTGAATGTTTGGCCACGATCACGCCGTTGTGCGGGGCTATTGATCGCGCAGTACGCATCACCCAGCGGGTCTCGCCCTTCGTTGATCGCCGCTCGAACATCGTCAATCAGGTCACTGTCCCGACTAGTTGTCACATCTGATAGGGCAGAACTCTCGACATCACTCAGGCGAGCTGAGCCGACCAGTGCCTTGGCCACTCCGAGGAGTGTTGGCATGTCAACTAGTCTTGCCACTAGTACTTCGGCGGTATCGGATATGAGGATTTGATTCATCGGTAGAAGTAGCTGCAGGAGTTTATGCGAGCCTAGGTGTTGGACACGATTTGGTATCATTTGTGGAAATTTGATAAATCAAATATGAGTTTTTGATGAACCATTCTTCCATGTTTGATACACGCCTGCTTCGGCAACTGCTTCACACAGGCAAGGCGCCTGGGTTGATCGCTCGGGGCGTGCCGGGCGGCTTTGTGCTGGTGATGCGGGAGGGGTTAGACGAGCAACTGCTCGAGGCGCAACGCGGCCATGCGCGAAGGTTTCGGCGGCTCGAGGCTGTGGCGTCTTATCTAAAGGGGCTCGGAGCAAGGGGCTTCGAAGTCGAGCTTGAGCAGTGGGCCCAGCAGTCACTCGATGTTTGAAAGGGTCGAGCGTGCTTTCGAGTTGCACGTCTCTCGTTCGATGCTTTTTAGCGTCGCGAAGTCCGAATCGGTAGAGGAGCCGAACTCCCATGAATGAGTGAGGACAGGGTTAATACTTCAATCGGTTGCGAGAGAAGTAAGTCATATTGAGGCTGTGCATCTTGCGATGCCCGATCGATCCTGAAATCAATTTGGAGAGACAAATGGAAATTTATAAGAACCTCGGCGGTGATTCCGGCGTGACGCGCTATGAGGTTGGGGCGACTGAAATAAAGGTTGGATTCCGCGACGGTTCCCTGTACCTCTACAACCACTTACGCCCGGGCCTTGCTACGGTCGAGAAAATGAAAGCGCTCGCAGTCGCCGGAAGCGGGCTAAATAGTTTCATTAGTCGCAGCGTCCGAAAGAACTTCGCAGCAAAACTGGCCTGACTCTTCCGCAAACGCGCGTTGCCGCGGGAAGAGGCGGTATCGAAGCCCGTTGTTGAGCAGCCCGCCAGCCACGGAAACGCCGAAAAAAGTAAAAAAGCCCGTCACCTTTCGATGACGGGCTTTTTCTTTTTTTGGTGCCGGAGAGATGAATCGAACACCCGACCTTCTCATTACGAATGAGCTGCTCTACCGACTGAGCTACACCGGCGAAGCCTCAGATTATAGCCAAGAAATCAAGGCTTCTCGGCGTGGTACTGCGTCAAACGCTCCACTTCGTGACGCGAACCCAACATCACGCTCACGCGCTCGTGCAGTTTGGTGGGCTTCAGGTCGAGGATGCGCTGCTTGCCGTTGGTGGCTGCGCCGCCGGCCTGCTCGACGAGCCAGCTCATGGGGTTGGCCTCGTACATCAGGCGCAGCTTGCCGGCCTTTTCGGGCTCGCGCTTGTCCCACGGGTACATGAACACGCCGCCGCGCATCAGGATGCGGTGCACGTCGGCCACCATGCTGGCAATCCAGCGCATGTTGAAGTCTTTGCCGCGCGGGCCTTCCTTGCCGGCCAGGCATTCGTCGATGTAGCGCTTCACGGGCTCGTCCCAGTGGCGCATGTTGCTCATGTTGATGGCAAATTCTTTCGTGTCGGCCGGAATCTGGATGTCTTCCTGCGTGAGCACGAAGCTGCCTTGCTCGCGGTCGAGCGTGAACATGGCCACGCCGTTGCCCACGGTGAGCACCAGGGTGGTCTGCGGGCCGTAGATGCAGTAGCCGGCAGCCACTTGCTGGGTGCCGGGCTGCAGAAAGTCGGCTTCCTGCACGCCGGGGGTGTCGTCGGGCTTCTTCAGCACGCTGAAGATGGTGCCGATGCTCACGTTGACGTCGATGTTGCTGCTGCCGTCGAGCGGATCGAACATCAACAGGTATTCGCCCTGTGGGTAGCGGTTGGGCACCACGTGGATGGTTTCCATCTCTTCGCTGGCCATGGCCGCGAGGTGGCCGCCCCATTCGTTGGCTTCAATGAGCACTTCGTTGGCGATGATGTCCAGCTTCTTCTGAATTTCGCCCTGCACGTTCTCGCTCTCGGCGGTGCCGAGCACGCCACCCAGCGCGCCCTTGTTGACGGCCTGGCTGATGCTCTTGCAGGCGCGGGCGACCACTTCGAGCAACAGGCGCAGCTGGCCGGGAATGAGGCCGTCGGCGCGTTGCTGCTCGACGAGGTAGCGGGTGAAGGAGATTTTTTGCTGTGCCATGGGATCTGTCCTATCCAAATGAGAGGGTCTGTTCGTGGAGCACCGCGGAACCGGCTTTGCCGGGCCGCTGGTGTTGCCCCCGGTGAGGGGGTTGGAGAAGCGACACGAAGTGCGCGAAGCCTGGGGGAGAGCTCAATTACCGGCAAGGGCGCGGGTGACGACTTCGTGGGTGTCCTTGCTCAGGTCGGGCTTGGCGGCCACGCGGGCAATGGCTTCGCGTGCGGCGCTGCGGTACGGCTCGGCCAGCTTGCTCCAGCGGTCGAGCGCGCGTGCGAGGCGGGCGGCCACCTGGGGGTTGATGGCGTCGAGCTCGATCACGCGCTCGCTCCAGAACACGTAGCCGGCCGCGTCGGCGCGGTGGAAGGCGCCGGGGTTGCCGCTGCAGTAGCTGAAGATCACGCTGCGCGCGCGGTTGGGGTTCTTCAACGAGAAGTCGGGGTGCTTCATGAGCTGCTTCACCAGCGGCAGGATGTCGCCGCCGCGGTCGCTGGCGCCGGCCTGCAGCGAGAACCACTTGTCGATGACCAGCGCCTCGTCCTTGAACATGGCGTGGAAGCGCGCGAGCGCCTGCGCCGCCAGGGTGTGGCCCGACGACACGAGGGCGTTGAGCGCGTTGAAGCGGTCGGTCATGTTGCCCGCATCTTTGAAGCGCTGCAGGGTCTTGCCCGGCCACACGGTGTCGCCGGAGGCGCGCGCCGCCAGGCACAGAAAGTTGAGCGCCATGCCGGCCAGCGCGCGGCGGCCCGACGAGGTCGGGTCGGGCGTGTAGGCGCCGGTGTCGTGGTTGGCTTCGTACACCTGCTCCCAGTCGGCAAAGAGGGCGGTGGCGAGCTGGGCGCGCATGGCTTCGCGCACGAGGTGCACGCGCTGCGGATCGACCACGTCGAGCTGTTCGGCGATGTAGGTTTCCGACGGCAGCGTGAGCACCAGTTCCTTGAAGGCGGCGTCGAGCTGCGGGTGGCGCAGCACGCTGCGCATGGCGTCGAGGTAGGCGTCGTTCAGCACCGGCGTGGTGTCGGTGGCGTTGGCCGCAATGGCTTGCAGCGCGGCGCGCAGGCCCAGGCGCTGGCCGGCCTCCCAGCGGTTGAACGGGTCGGGGTCGTTGGCCAGCAGGGTGAGCAGCTGGGCGTCGGTGTACGCAAAGTCGAGGATCACGGGCGCGCTGAAGCCGCGCAAGATCGACGGCACGGGCTCGGCGTCCAGGCCCACGAAGGTGATCTGCTCGCCGGCGCGCGACAGCACGATGGTGCGGGTGCCGCGTGCCACGTCGCTTTCGCCCTCGAGCTGCATGGGCAGCTCGCGGCCGGTGGCGGCGTCGAGCAGGCCGATGTTCAGCGGAATGACGAAGGGTTCCTTGGTCTGCTGGCCCGGCGTGGGCGGGCAGCTTTGCACCACGCTCAGGGTGTAGCTGCGGTTCTGCGCGTCGTACACGCCGTGCGCGGCCAGGCGGGGTGTGCCGGCCTGGCTGTACCAGCGCTTGAACTGGGGCAGCAGGCGGGCCAGTTCCGAATCGGGGTTGGCGTCGGCAATGGCCTGGGCGAAGTCGTCGCAGGTCACGGCCTGGCCGTCGTGGCGCTCGAAGTACAGGGTGATGCCCTTTTCGAAGCCCTGGCGGCCGACCAGCGTCTGCATCATGCGAACGACCTCGGCACCCTTTTCATAAATGGTGACGGTGTAGAAGTTGCTGATCTCGATGTAGCTGTCGGGCCGCACCGGGTGGGCCATGGGGCCGGCGTCTTCGGGGAATTGGGCGGTGCGCAGCACGCGCACGTCTTCGATGCGCTTCACGGCGCGGGCCGAAGCGTCGGCGCACAGGTCCTGGCTGAACTCCTGGTCGCGGAAGACGGTGAGGCCTTCTTTCAGCGAGAGCTGGAACCAGTCGCGGCAGGTCACGCGGTCGCCGCTCCAGTTGTGGAAGTACTCATGGCCGACCACGCTTTCGATGTTGCTGTAGTCGGCGTCGGTGGCGGTGGCCTGGTTGGCCAGAACGTACTTCGTGTTGAAGATGTTCAGGCCCTTGTTCTCCATGGCGCCCATGTTGAAGTCGCTGGTGGCCACGATCATGAAGCGGTCGAGGTCCAGCGGCAGGCCGAAGCGGGCTTCGTCCCAGAGCACGGAGTTGACGAGCGAGTTCATGGCGTGCTCGGTCTTGTCGAGGTCGCCGGCGCGCACGTACACCTGCAGCAGATGTTCCTTGCCGTTGCGTGCCTTGATGCGCTGCTCGCGCGCCACGAGCTTGCCCGCCACCAGGGCAAACAGGTAGCTGGGTTTCTTGAAGGGGTCGACCCACTTGGCGAAGTGGCGGCCCTCGGGCAGCTCGCCCTGGTCGACGAGGTTGCCGTTCGACAGCAGCACCGGGTAGGCGGCCTTGCTGGCGCGCAGCGTGACGGTGTACATCGCCATCACGTCGGGACGGTCGAGAAAATAGGTGATGCGGCGGAAGCCCTCGGCCTCGCACTGAGTGAAGAAGGTGTCTTCGCTCACGAACAGGCCCATCAGCTTGGTGTTCTTGATGGGGCAGCAGGTGGTGAAGATTTCGAGCTCGAAGGCCCCTTCTTCCGCGGACGGCAGGCCGTCCAGGACGAGCTGGTCGCCTTCCATGCGGAACGAGGCGCCCTGGCCGTTCACGAGCACGCGCGCCAGGTTGAGCTCGTCGCCATCCAGGCGCAGCGGCTGGGCCGGCACCTCGGGGTTGCGGCGCAGCTGCATGCGGTTGAGCACGCGGGTCTTGGCGGGGTCGAGGTCGAAGGTCAGGTCGACGGTGTCGATCCAGAACGCCGGCGCGGCATAGTCTTCGCGTCGGATGGCAATGGGTTGCCCTTGGGCGTCACGCTGAAGCAGCATCGAGGGTCTCCAGAAAATTCGAATGGGCCAGTTCGTTGTAGTCGCGAACGGCGGCGATCACATGGGGGCCGGCCAGCTCGGCGGCCGTATGGGTGCTGCACACGGCCACGGCGCGCATGCCGCCGCGGCGGGCCGCTTCGATGCCGAAGGGCGCGTCTTCAAAGACGATGCAGCGCTCGGGCGCCACGCCGATGCGGCGCGCGGCTTCCAGAAAGATCGCGGGCGTGGGCTTGCCCGAAAAGCCTTCGTCGCCACCGACGATGGCCAGCGGCAGCGGGTCCATCTTCAGGCGCGACATGGCGAACGCGATGTTGTGCCTGTCGCCGGCCGTGCCCACCGCCACCTTCAGGCCGCGTGCAACCGCGGCCTGTGCGAAGGCGGTGAAGCCCGCCACTTCGGTGAAGTTGTCGTGAAAGAGCTCGCGGTAGATCTCTTCCTTCTCGTGCACCATGGCCTGGCACTCGGCATCGGAGAGCGCGCGCTCGAACAGCTCGCGCATGCTCTCGGTGCCGGTGCGGCCCGTGGTGCGCGCGAGGATCTCGCTCACGTCGAGCTTCACGCCGTGGCGCTCCGCGAACGTCACCCACGACCGCGCATGCCAGGGCATGGAGTCGATCATGGTGCCGTCCATGTCGAAGATCAGGGCTTCGACCCTGCCGGTGTTCAGGCTCATCGATCAGACGCCTTGCTTGAGCGACGCTTCAATGAACACGTCGAGGTCGCCGTCGAGCACCTTCTGCGTGGCCGAGACTTCGACGTTGGTGCGCAGGTCCTTGATGCGGCTGTTGTCCAGCACGTAGCTGCGGATCTGGTGGCCCCAGCCCACGTCGGTCTTGCTGTCCTCGAGCTTTTGCTGCTCTTCCTGGCGCTTGCGCATCTCGTGGTCGTACAGGCGCGAACGCAGGCGCTTCCACGCCACGTCGCGGTTGCTGTGCTGGCTGCGGCCGTCCTGGCACTGCACCACGATGCCGGTCGGAATGTGCGTGAGGCGCACGGCCGAGTCGGTCTTGTTGATGTGCTGGCCGCCGGCGCCCGAGGCGCGGAAGGTGTCGGTGCGCACGTCCGAAGGGTTGATGTCGATTTCGATCGAATCGTCGATTTCGGGGTACACGAAGATCGAGGCGAAGCTGGTGTGGCGACCGCCCGACGAGTCGAACGGCGACTTGCGTACCAGGCGGTGCACGCCGGTCTCGGTGCGCAGCAGGCCGAAGGCGTAGTCGCCCTCGACCTTGATGGTCGCGCCCTTGATGCCGGCGGTGTCGCCGGGCGTTTCGTCTTCGATCTGCGTCTTGAAGCCCTTGCGCTCGGCGTACTTCAGGTACTGGCGCAGCAGCATGCTGGCCCAGTCGCAGGCCTCGGTGCCACCGGCGCCGGCCTGGATGTCGACAAAGGCGTTCAGCGGGTCGGCCGGGTTGTTGAACATCCGGCGGAATTCGAGCTGTTTGATGTCGGCTTCAAGCGTGGCGGCGTCATCGGCAATGGCCTGCAGGCCATCCATGTCGCCGTCGGCCTTCGACATTTCGAAGAGCTCGGTGTTGTCCGACAGCCCGTTGGTGAGCCGGTCGAGCGTGACGACCACGTCGTCGAGCGACTTCTTCTCTTTGCCCAGTTCCTGGGCCTTCTTCGGGTCGTTCCAGACGTTCGGGTCTTCGAGCGATGCGTTGACTGTCCTCAGTCGTTCAGCTTTGGCATCGTAGTCAAAGATACCTCCGTAAATCGACCGTACGGACGCTCAGGTCCGCGAGCATTGCGTCGATTTGGTTGATCTGTTCTGCGTCCATGGGGTGTCCTGACTGTGTGAGGTTGGTGTTCGGGGGAACCCGTCATTTTCTCACGCTCGGACCACCCGCCCCGCAGAGTCCCTGGATTGCTCCTTCCCCCTCTGGGGGAAGGTTGGGATGGGGGCGGGCAGGGCGCCCCTTGCGAGCGCCGCTTGCCCCCACCCCGGCCCTCCCCCGGGAGGGGAGGGGGGAAGGCAGAGCCAGAGCTGCTGCGAGGCTGGTCCCGCCTACTGTGTGCCGGTATGAATGCCGGTTGAGATTCCGCCTGCACTGGATTGAAAGGCTTTCTGAATCAATGAGTTGCCGGGATGGCTTGCACGATGAGTTTCCGGTTTCAGTTCCGGTTATTTGTGAGTCGGTCAGCAGCAAAAAGGCCCCAGGTGCGCGACGCACACCGGGGGCCAGAGGGGCAATCTACCTGTCGATCAAAACGCCGGAATCAGCGACCCCTTGAACTGCGTCTCGATGAAGCTGCGCACCTCCGGCGACTGGTAGGCCGCCACGAGGCGCTTGGCCCAGGGCTTGTCCTTGTCGGCGCGGCGCACGGCGATCAGATTGGCGTAGGGGCTCTGGGCCGATTCCTTGATGACGGCGTCTTTGCCGAACGACAGGCCGGCCTTCTCGGCGTAGTCGTTGTTGATGGCCGAAATGGCCAGGTCGTCGAGCGAGCGCGGCAGCTGGGCGGCGTCCAGCGACACCAGCTTGAGCTTCTTGGGGTTGGTCACCACGTCCAGCGGCGTGGCGTTGTTGTTCTTCACGGCTTCGGGCTTGAGGGTGATGAGCTTGGCCTGTTGCAGCAGCAGCAGGGCGCGGTTGCCGTTCGACGGGTCGTTCTGGATGCCGACCGAGGCGCCGTCGGCCAGCTGGTCGATCGACTTGAGCTTGCGCGAGTAGAAGCCCAGCGGCGCGGTGATGGTCAGGCCCACGGGCACGAGGTCGAAGCCGCGCGCCTTGATCTGGTTGTCCAGGAAGGGCTGGTGCTGGAAGGCGTTGGCGTCGAGGTCGCCGGCGGCCAGCGCCGCGTTGGGCAATTGGTAGTCGTTGAACACCACGACCTGGACGGTCAGGCCGTCCTTGGCGGCGACCTTCTTGACCACCTCGAACACCTGCTCGGCGCTGCCGACGGAAATGCCGACCTTGACGGTGTTCTTGTTGTCCTGTGCGAAGGCGGCGTTGCCCGCGAAAAGTGCGGTGGCCAGGGTGGCGAGCACGAGGCTGCGGCGGCGGAAAGTGGAATGCATGGTGGCGCGAAATCGAAAGAAATGAAGGCGCCGAATGTGGCATTGCCACCGCGGATCGGGAACGAACCAATCCTCATATCGATATGGCATCCACTCGGCTTATGTGGTCTTTCTTATCTGATTTTCCATATAAGCACCAGCCGATTTGTTCGTTCCCTTTCGCTCTCTTTCTTTACATACTCGGCACCTTTTTGCGAACCTGCGCGATCGCGCCCTTGCGGCCCGCGCCTTCTTTCATGACCTTCCCTTCGCCTGATGCGGCACGCGGCAACGCGGCGCCGGTCATCCGTCTTCAATCGGTGCAGAAGTCGTTTGCCTTGCCCAGCGGCGAGGTGTTCGATGCCGTGCAATCGCTGTCGCTCGGCATCCAGCAGGGCGACGTGTTCGGCTTGATCGGCAAGAGCGGTGCCGGCAAGTCGACGCTGCTGCGCCTCATCAACCTGCTCGAGCGGCCCGATGCGGGCCAGGTGTTCGTCGGCGGGCGCGACCTCACGACGCTCTCGCGCCGCGAGCTGCGCGACACGCGCCAGAACATCGGCATGATCTTTCAGCAGTTCAACCTGCTGCAGAACGCCACGGTGTTCGACAACGTGGCCTTTCCGCTGAAGATCCACGGCCGCCACTCCAAGGCCGAGATCAACGAGCGGGTGCGCGAGTGCCTCGACCTCGTCGGCCTGGCCGAAAAGATCGACACCTACCCGGCGCAGCTCTCGGGCGGCCAGAAGCAGCGCGTGGCCATTGCGCGCGCGCTGGCGTCGCGTCCGCAGGTGCTGCTGTGCGACGAGCCCACCTCGGCGCTCGACACCGAAACCACCCGCGCGCTGCTCGAAACGCTGCGCGACATCAACCAGAAGATCGGCGTGACCATCGTGATCGTCACGCACGAGCTTTCGGTGGTCGAGGTGCTGTGCCGCAACGTGGCCATCCTCGAAAAGGGCCGCCTCATCGAGCAGTTCGCCGTCGATGCACCGAGCGAAGAGCGCAAGACCGCGCTGGGCCGCGAGATCGACGAACTGGTGCGTCGCCGCGAACGCGAAGCGCGCGAACCCGTGGCGCCGCGCGTGGCGACCGCACAGCGCAACGCGCAGGAGCTGGCCTATGTTTGAGAACATCACCCCCATCCTTCCCGAGCTGTGGACGGCCACGGGCCAGACCTTTTTGATGCTGGCCATCGGCCTGTCGGCGGCGGTGCTCATCGGCGGGCCGCTGGGCATCCTGCTGTTCCTGCTGGGGCCGGGGCAGTCGCTCGAAAACAAGCCGGCGTTCCTGATCCTCAACTGGATCGTGAACACGGTGCGTTCCTTCCCGTTCATCATCCTGCTGGTGGCGCTGGTGCCGTTCACGCGGGTGATCGCCGGTACCTCCATCGGGCCGCTGGCGGCCGCGGTGCCGCTGTCGTTCGCGGCCATTCCGTACTTTGCGCGGCTGGTCGACCAGTGCCTGCGCGAGGTGCCGCGCGGCGTGATCGAGGCGGCCCACGCCATGGGCGCCTCGGAGCTGCAGATCGTCTGGCGCGTGCTGGTGGTCGAGGCGCGCTCGGGCCTGGTGCTCGCGCTCACCGTGCTGGCCGTGAGCTTTCTGTCGTATTCGGCGATTGCCGGTGTGGTGGGCGGCGGCGGCATCGGCGACCTGGCGATCCGCTACGGCTACTACCGCTTCCAGACCGACGTGATGGTGCTCACCGTGGCGCTGCTCGTGGTGCTGGTGCAGATCCTGCAGTTCGTGGGCAACACCACGGCGCGCCGGCTCGACAAGCGTTGATTTCCCTTTCCTTTTTGTTCTCTTTCTCTCTGTTCACTCCATGAAAACCGCACTGCTGCGCCGTTCCGTCCTCGCCGTTTCCCTCGTCGCGCTGTCGCTCGGGGGCCTCTCGCTGTCGGCGCAGGCGCAAGACGCCAAGAAGAACCTCGTGATCGGCGGCACCGCTGGCTCGAACGCCGACCAGCTCAAGGCCGGCATCATTCCGATCCTCGAGAAGAAGGGCTACAAGGTGAAGCTGGTCGAGTTCAACGACTACGTGCAGCCCAACCTCGCGCTGGCCCAGGGCTCGCTCGACGCCAACTTCTTCCAGCATCGGGTCTACCTGCAGAAGTTCTCGGCCGACCAGAAGCTGGACCTCGCCGAACTGGTGCAGGGTCCGATCGCACCCATGGGCGTGTACTCGACCAAGCGCAAGACGCTGGCCGACGTGAAAGAGGGCGACCGCGTGACGCTGCCGAACGACCCGAGCAACCTGGCGCGCGCGCTGGTGCTGTTGGAGCAGAACAAGCTGGTCACGATCAAGGCTGGCATCGACCCGCTGCGCGCGTCGGAGAAGGACGTGGCCGAGAACCCGAAGAAGCTGAAGTTCATTCCGCTCGAGGCCGCACAGCTGCCGCGTTCGCTGGGGGACACCGAGTACGCCATCGTCAACGGCAACTTCGCGATCTCGTCGGGCCTGAAGCTCACCGAGGCCGTGGTGCTCGAGAAGACGCCCGACTACTACCTGAATGTGGTCGCCGTGAAGAGCGCCGACAAGAACGCCGCCTGGGCCAAGGACATCGCCGACGCCTACCGCTCGAAGGAATTCAAGGCGGTGGTCGACAGCAAGTTCCAGGGCTACGCCAAGCCCAGCTTCCTGCAGTAACCCATCACGCTTCAGCGAAGGACGCACTCATGCCCGTGCTGGCCGTATTCGATGCGCAAGCAAATTGGCGCGACACGCATGTGTGCGATGGATGGATCACCGAGCATCTGGCGCGCCATGGCGTGCGCTGGGGGCGCGGCGATGCCGAAGGCCAACGCGCGCTCGACAGTGCGGGGCTGTTCTATCTGCCGACGGCGGAGGGGTATCTTGGGTTGTTGGTCGAAGGGGGCGAGTGGGTTTCCATTCCCTCCGACACGCCACATTTCTTCGATGCTGGCGAGGCGGAGTCGCTGGACGGATTGCCTGCCGCATTGCCGCTGTTCGAGGCCTTCGTCGAAGAAGTGCTGTCCCTGACGGGCAACGACGCCGACGACGCGTAGAGCGGGATCAGTCGCTGCAAGTTCGACACGGCGCGGCATGCGCCGTGTTGCTCCTTCCCCTTCCGGGGGAAGGCTGGGATGGGGGCTCCCGGCGCCTGCAAAAGCCGTGCATGCGCGAAGGCCGCGTGCTCCCACCCCGCCCCTCCCCCGGAAGGGGAGGGAGAAATACCGCAACGCCTTCAGGCCGCGAGCCGCTGCGCCGCCCGTCCTGCAGGCCGCGCCAGCCCCAGGTGGTCGCGCAACGTGCGTCCCTCATATTCAGTGCGAAAGATCCCCCGCTTCTGCAGGATCGGCACCACGCCCTCCACAAAATCCTGCAGCCCATGCGGCAGCGCATCCGGCATCAGGTTGAACCCATCCGCTGCACCGCCCTTGAACCAGCGCTCGATGTCATCGGCGATCTGTTCGGGCGTGCCCACGATCACGCGGTGTCCGCCGCCGCCCGCGAGTTCGCGGATCAGCTGGCGCACCGTGTAGCCGTGCGTGCGACCGGCCGCGACCACGGCGTTGAAAAAAGTGTGGTTGCCGTTCCCATTGCCGGGCAACGGCAGGTCGTCGGGCAGGCGCTCGTCGAGCTTGAGGCGGTCGGGCGTGATGCCCAGCGTGCCGGCCAGGCGCGTGAGGCTGTAGTCCCACGGGATCAGATCGACCAGCGCATCGCGGCGGCGGCGCGCTTGCGCTTCCGTGGCGCCGACGATGGTGGTGAGGCCGGCGAGCACCTTCACCGCATCGGGGCCGCGGCCCAGTTCGGCCGCGCGGGTCTTCAGCGCACGTGCGTAGGCCTGCGATTCTTCAAAGGATTGCGAGGCCGAGAACACGGCTTCGGCGTGGCGCGATGCGAGCTCGCGCCCATCCGCCGAAGCGCCGGCCTGTACCAGCACCGGGTGGCCCTGCGGCGGGCGTGGCAGATTCAGCGGGCCTTGCACGGCGAAGTGCTCGCCGCGGTGCGCGAGGGCGTGCACCTTGGCGGGGTCGATGAAGCGGCCGGCCGCCTTGTCGCCGATGAAGGCGTCGTCTTCCCAGCTGTCCCACAGCGCCTTGACGAGGTCGGCAAACTCCGAGGCGCGGGCGTAGCGCTTGGCATGGTCGGGCGTGGTGTCGAGGCCGAAGTTGCGTGCCGAGGGCAGGTCGGCCGTGGTCACCATGTTCCAGCCGGCGCGGCCGGCGCTCACGTGGTCGAGCGTGGCGAAGCGGCGCGCGAGGTTGTAGGGCTCGTTGTAGCTGGTGGAGGCCGTGGCGATCAGGCCGATGTGCGTGGTCGCGGCGGCCACGCAGGCCAGCAGGATGGTGGGCTCCAGCGCGGTGATCGGACGGAAATGGATCTGGTCGACGATGGCGGCGTTGTCGGCCAGGAACACGGCGTCGAGCTTGGCGGCCTCGGCGATCTGCGCGGTACGGATGTAGTGCTGGATGTCGGCGAACGCCCACGGGTCGCTCTCCGGCAGCCGCCAGGCCGAAGGCACGAAGCCCGAATGCAGGATGTTGACGTTGAGGTGCAGCTGCCTGCGCGGTGCGCTGCTGCTCATGAGGGCGCGCGAGAGAAAAGACGCATGAGACGACTCCGGAGAACGGCGAGGAGTCGGGCACTCTAGGACGCACGCCGCGCCGCGCGAACGAAGATTTGCGCGCTTGCATATCCGCACGCCGGATAACCCGCGCCGGCTTTTGTAGGATGCGGCGCATGACCCTGCACATCGGAATCGTCGGCTGCTCCGCCGAAGGCGCGGCCCTTTGCTACAAGACCATCTGCATCGAGGGCGCGGCGCTGCTCGGCCCCCACGCGCACCCCGAGGTGTCGATGCACACGCCCTCGCTCGCGGAGTACACGCACTGTCTGGACGCGGGCGACCTGGCGGGCGTGGGCGCGCTGATGCTCGGCTCCGCGCACAAGCTCGCCGCGGCGGGCGCGGACTTTCTGATCTGCCCCGACAACACCATCCACCAGGCCTTCGACCACATGGCACCGCGTTCGCCGAGGCCCTGGCTGCACATCGCCGAAGTGGTGGCCGACGAGGCCGTGCGGCGGGGCTTTCGTCGCATCGGCATCACGGGCACGCACTGGCTGACCGACAGCGAGGTGTATCCTGAGAAGCTCTCGGCGCGGGGCCTTGAATACGTCCGCCCCACCATCGACGAGCGCGCCGAGATCGGCCGGATCATCATGGACGAGCTGGTCTGCGGCATCTTCAAGCCCGAGGCCGTGGCGACCTTCCAGCGCGTGATGCAGCGCCTGAGGGACGAGGAGGGCTGCGACGCGGTCGTGCTCGGCTGCACCGAGATTCCGCTGATCATGAGCGATGCGAATTCGCCGCTGCCGACGCTCGATTCGACGCGGCTGCTGGCGCGCGCGGCACTGCGCCGCGCCACGCAGAAGTCAAACTAGGCCAGGAAGTCTTCGATCAGCTGCGCCACGCGCTGCGGCTGGTCGTGGTGCAGCATGTGGCCCGCGTCGTCGAGTTGCTCGATGCGCACCGAGGGCACGGACTTCAGCCGCTCGTGGAATTCGGCGAGCGTGTAGCGCGCCTTCCACCAGCCGTGCAGGCTGTCGTCCGAGGCTTCGACCATCAGCGTCGGCGCGGTGATGCGGGCATAGAGCGCCAGCGTCTCGTCGACGCGGAAGATGTTGGCGTTGATGATCTTGTGCGCCGCCTCGCCGAGGATCTGCCAGCGCGCGCTGCCGTCGGCCTGGGCCTGCGGCGCCGACCAGTGGCTGGCCAGCCAGTCGGCCTTGTCTTGCGTGAGGCGCGGGTTGGTCTTCATGAGGCGACGTGCCACGCCGTCCACCGCCGAATAGCCCGCCAGCGCCTTCTCGCCGCGGTGCAGGCCCTTGAGCTCGTCGATCCACTGGCCGTAGCGCGCGGGTGCCTCGTCGGGCTGGCGCGCGGGCATGCCGAAGCCTTCGAGGTTGACGAGGCGGCGGATGCGCGCGGGGCGCACGCCCGCATAGTGCATTGCGACGTTGCCGCCCATGCTGTGGCCGACGAGGTCGACGGGGCGCGCATCGTCGCCTTCGCCGGCGTAGTGGTCGAGCAGCCATTCGAGGTCGGCCAGGTAGTCGGGCAGCCAGTAGTTGTCGACGCCGCCGCCATCGGTGAGGCCGAAGCCGCGCCAGTCGGGGGCGATGATGAAGCGGTCGTCCTTCAGCGCATCGACCACGAACTGCCAGGAGGCCGCCACGTCCATCCAGCCATGCACCAGCACCAGCGGCGGGCGCTCGCTCGACGGTTGGCCCCAGAGGCGGACGTGGTAGTTCAGGTTGCGCACGGGCACGAATTCGCTGCGCGAGGGGCGGAGGGCTTGGTACATATGGCGGTCGATGATACGGAGAGGCCACGCCGTGCGCAGTCCGCCACAGGACAGGGCGACGCTCGGTTTCTCGGGGGCGGGTCAGCGCGTGCCGCGCGGGCGCGCTAGCATTCCGCGCATGAAAAAGATTCCACTCGGTCAGAGCGACCTCCTCGTCACCCCGATCTGCCTCGGCACCATGACTTTCGGCGAGCAGGTCGATGAGCCCACCGCCCACGCCGTCCTACGCCGTTCGCTCGAACGCGGCGTCGATTTCATCGACACCGCCGAGATGTACGCGGTGCCGGCCAGCAAGGAAACCTGCGGCGCGACCGAAACCATCATCGGCAACTGGTTTGCCGCCAACCCCGGCACGCGCCAGAAGATCACGCTGGCGACCAAGGTGGCCGGCCCCTCGCGCGGCATGCCGTGGGTGCGCGAAGGCACGGGCATGACGGCCGCCGACATCGAGGCCTCGTGCCACGGCAGCCTGCGCCGCCTGCAGACCGACGTGATCGACCTGTACCAGATCCACTGGCCCGAGCGCCACGTGCCGGTGTTCGGCAACATCCACTACAACCCCGAGAAGGAAACCTCGCAGACGCCGATCCACGAGCAGCTCGAAGCGCTGGGCAAGCTGGTGAAGGCAGGCAAGGTGCGCACCATCGGTTTGTCGAACGAGACGCCCTACGGCGTGCACGAGTTCGTGCGGCTGGCCGAGCAGCACGGGCTGCCGCGCGTGGTGGCGGTGCAGAACGTCTACAACCTGGTGAGCCGTGCGCACGAGAACGCGCTCGACGAAACCATGCACCGGCTCGGCGTGTCGCTGCTGGCGTACTCGCCGCTGGCCTTCGGCCTGCTGACGGGCAAGTACGACCAGAGCGGCATCGAGGGCCCCGACGCGCCCAAGGGCGCGCGCATCTCGAGCTACGAGTCGGTGCGCAAGCAGCGCTGGGGCAAGCCCGACGCGCTGCGCGCAGCCAAGCGCTACAACCAGCTTGCACGCGACCACGGCCTGAGCCCCACGCAGCTCGCGCTGGCCTTCTGCTACACCAAGTGGCAGGTGGCGAGCACCATCATTGGCGTGACCTCGGTGGCGCAGCTCGACGAAGACCTGGACGCCTACGGCACCACGCTGTCGGCCGAGGTGCTGGCCGAGATCGACAAGATCCGCCTGGACATCCGCGACCCCGCGGCCTGAGGCCGGCTCAACGGCCGCATTCGCCCTTCGCGGCGGCCAGCGCCAGCGCGGGCAGGCTCAGCAAGCCCATCTGGCTGCCTTTGAACTGGCCCCGCAGGCAGTCGCCGTGCGCCGCGCCGGCGACGCGGGCGGCCAGTGGCGTGTCGAAGGCGGAAGGCACGGAGCCGCGCAAATCCTGCGTGGCCTGATCGGCGAAAGAACGCTGGCGCGTCTCGTCGCGCAGGGCGCGGCGGATGGCTTCGGAATTCAATCGCAGTGGTGGTGGGCTGACGGGTGAAGGGGCGATCGCTTCGGCTGGGACGGCCGGTGCCTCGATGGGGGTGTCACGCGCGGGTGCGGGTGCCCTTGTCTGGCGTGGCGCAGGGCGTGAGGCGGTAGTTGTCGCGACGCGAGGCGCCACCTGCGGCGTCGCAGGCCGCGTCGGTGCGATGCTTTCCAGAAACGTCACGGTGATCGGCTGCGCGGGGCGTGCTGGCGTCGTCGGGTGCGGCCGGCTGGCGGTGGCCAGCAGCCACAGCACGGCGACATGCAGCGCCGCCACCGCAAGCACCACGGTCGGCAGGGCGGGGCGCGGCATCATCAGGGCGACGGCGGCAACGAGGCGTCTGGCCGCCATTCGAACAGGTCGAGCCAGGAACGGTCGAAGCCCGGGAACAGCAGCACCGGCTGCAGCAGGAGCAGCGCGGCGCCCGCGAGGACCCGTGCGTGGACGGCACGGGCGTGCCGTGGCAGGCGAAGCGAGGGAGTGGCTGGCGTATGCTGCATGTCCGGGCCTGCATTCAATCAATGTAAGACGGCCAAAGCTTATCGAGAAACACCAGAATTCAGCCGAGCATCGACCTTCTCTTCAGGAATGGCTAAGAAAAGCGCCCACACCTCCGAGACGCCCGCGACGCAGCTGCTGCGCGCGCACAAGATGGCCTTCACCGAGCACCCGTACGAGTACCTGGAACACGGCGGCGCGCAGCACAGCGCGCAGGTGCTGGGCTTCGACCCGTTCACCGTGGTCAAGACGCTGGTGATGCAGGACCAGGACGCCAAGCCGTTGATCGTGCTGATGCACGGCAACCGCACGGTGTCGACCAAGAACCTCGCGCGGCAGATCGGCGCCAAGTCGGTCGAGCCCTGCAAGCCCGAGGTGGCGCAGCGCCACAGCGGCTACATGGTGGGCGGCACTTCGCCGTTCGGCACGCGGCGCGAGATGCCGGTCTACATCGAATCGACCATCCTCGAGATGCCGAAGATCGCGATCAACGGCGGTCGGCGCGGCTACCTCATCGGCATCGATCCGCAGGTGTGCGTGACGCTGCTGGGCGCCCAGCCCGTGCAATGCGCGCTGGCAGAATAGCCGGCGTTTGCTTTTTCCCGCCGGGCATGCTGCCGGCGGCGCACAACAACAATCCGTTTCCCGGAGACCCGCCTTGAGTTTCGATCTGCCCTCAATCATTGCCATCGTGGTGTCGTACCTGATCGGCTCGCTGTCGTTCGCGGTCATCGTGAGCAAATCGCTCGGCATGGCCGACCCGCGCAGCTACGGCAGCGGCAACCCCGGCGCCACCAACGTGCTGCGCTCGGGCAACAAGGGCGCGGCCTTAGCCACCTTGCTGCTCGATGCCGCAAAGGGCTGGTTGCCGGTGTTCCTGATCCGCCAGTTCGGCGCGCAGTGGGGGCTGGGCGAGGGCGTGGCCGCATTGGCGGGCCTGGCGGCCTTCCTGGGCCACCTGTACCCGGTGTTCTTCGGTTTCCAGGGCGGCAAGGGCGTGGCAACGGCGGCCGGCGTGCTGGTGGGCATCGCGCCCTGGCTGGGGCTCGCCACGGGCGCGACCTGGCTGATCATCGCGGTCTTCTTTCGTTACTCGTCGCTGTCGTCGCTGGTGGCGGCGTTCTTTGCGCCGGCCTACTATCTGATCGGCGGCAACATCGCGTGGCCGCTCGACCGCACGGTGCTCGTTGCGATCATCGTCATGAGTCTGCTGCTGATCTGGCGGCACCGCGAAAACATCCGCCGGCTCGCGGCCGGCACGGAGTCGAAACTCGGCTCGAAGAAAAAGGCTTGAACCTCACCATGGCATCCATTACCCGCTTCCACGTTGGCCCGCGTCTGTCCGAGACCGCGGTGCACAACGGCACCATCTACCTCGCGGGCCAGGTGCCCGACGACACCACGCAGGACATCCGTGGCCAGACCGCCCAGGTGCTCGGCATGGTCGACCGCCTGCTGGCCGAGGCCGGCAGCGACAAGTCGCGCATCCTCATGACGCAGATCTTTTTGGCCGACATCGGCGACATCGGCGCCATGAACGAGGTGTGGGACGCGTGGATTCCGGCCGGCAACACGCCGCCGCGTGCGACTGTGGAGGCCAAGATGGCCAACGCGGCTTACAAGATCGAGATCGTCGTCACGGCCGCACAGGCCTGAGGCTTGATCGGGAGCGGTCTCAGTACCGCTTCTCGAGAATCATCTCGTCGGCGTCGCGCCGCATCGAGAAGCGATTGAGAAAGCTGTTGCCCAGCAGCACGTACGGCATGGGCTGTTGCGAGACGATGGCGTCGATGTCGTAGACCTCGACGTCGCCCACGCGCACGCTCTGCAGCCGCAGCCTGTAGCCCGGGGCGTTGCCGTTGGCCGTGCGCATCTGCACCAGCTGTCCCTTGCTGTAGTCGAGCCCGATGCGCTGGGCGTCGACTGCCGACAGCGCGATGGTGGTCGCACCCGTGTCGAGCATGAAGGTGACGGCGCGGCCGTTGATCTGGCCCTGCGTCATGTAGTGGCCCCGGCTGTCGGCCGGCAGCACGATGCGGTTGCCACTGCCGGCGACCCCGCCGCGACCGATGCTCACGGGCGAATCCATGCGCAGCGAAAAACGCTTGCCCGCCGATTCGACCACCGCCTGGTCGGCCTGCAGCGACACCAGCTTGACGCCCTGGAAGGTTTCCCCGACGGCCACCGTCTTGGGCGGCGCGCCGTTCACGATGAGGATGGCGCGGCTGCCGATGGAGCCGGTCAGCGTGACCGAGTCGGCGGCGTGCGCTCCCATGGCCGCGGCCGAGCACAGCACCGCGGCGAGGAGCGCCTTCATGCGCGGGTCAGTCGCGGAAGTTGTTGAAGGACACCGGCATGTCGGGCACGTCCTTCTTGATGAGGGCCATGGCGGCCTGCAGGTCGTCGCGCTTGGCGCCGGTGATGCGCACGGCGTCGCCCTGGATCGCGGCCTGCACCTTGAGCTTGCTGTCCTTGATGATGCGGGTGATCTTCTTGGCCTGCTCGGTCTCGATGCCGTTCTTGATCTTGATGACCTGCTTGACCTTGTCGCCGCCCATTTTCTGGACGTCGCCCTTGTCGAGAAAGCGCACGTCGACGCTGCGCTTGGTGAGCTTGCTGCGAAGAATGTCTTCGACCTGCACGAGCTGGAACTCGGCGTCGCCGATCATCGTGATCTCTTTGTCCTTGAGCTCGACGGCAGCGGCGGTGCCCTTGAAATCGAAGCGTGTGCCGATTTCCTTGGCGGTGTTTTCCACCGCATTCTTCACTTCGGGCAGATTGGGCTCGCAGACGGTATCGAAAGACGGCATGGGCACTCCTGGACGCACGGGGACTGAATGCGACAATTCTCCCATGATCGTGGAGTCCAATGTCCCGCTGCAGCCCTACAACAGCTTCGGCATCGTCGCGCGTGCGCAGCACCTGGCGCGCATCGCCAGCGAGGCCGACCTGGTCGCGCTGCACGCCGACCCCGCCTGGCGCAACGAACCCCGTTTCGTGCTCGGCGGCGGCAGCAACATCGTGCTCACGGGCGATGTCAAGCCGCTGGTGCTGAAGGTCGAGATCAAAGGCCGGCGGCTGGTCGAAGAGACGCCGCGCGCCTGGATCGTGGAGGCCGGCGCCGGCGAAACCTGGCACGACACCGTCGAATGGATGGTGCGCAGCGGCTACCCGGGGCTCGAAAACCTGGCGCTCATCCCAGGCACCGTGGGCGGCGCGCCCGTGCAGAACATCGGCGCCTACGGCGTCGAGCTGCAGGACCGCTTCGACTCGCTCGACGCCTTCGACCTCGAAACCGGCCGCGCCTTCACGCTCGATGCGGCGCAGTGCGCCTTCGGCTACCGCGATTCGGTCTTCAAGCACGTGCGCAGCGGCCCGAACGACTTCGGCCTGGCGGGCCGCGCGGTCATCACGCGGGTGCGCTTTCGGCTGCCGAAGCCGTGGAAGCCGGTGGTCGGCTACCTCGACCTCGAACGCAAGATGGAAGAAACCGCCAACTTCACGCCCAGCGCGGTCGACATCTTCGAGTGGATCTGCGCGATCCGCCGCGCCAAGCTGCCCGACTGGCGCGTGCTGGGCAACGCCGGCAGCTTTTTCAAGAACCCGACGGTGACGCCCGAGCAGTGCGCCGACATCATCGCGCGCGACCCCAAGATCGTGCATTACCCGATGGACGACGGCAGCATCAAGCTCGCGGCCGGCTGGCTCATCGACGCCTGCGGCTGGAAGGGCAAATCGGTCGGCAACGCCGGCGTCTACGAAAGGCAGGCGCTGGTGCTGGTCAACCGGGGCGGCTCGGCCAACCCGGTGACGGGCGGCGAGGTGATGACGCTGGCCAAGGCGATCCAGACCAGCGTATACGAGCGCTTCGGCATCCGGCTGGAGCCGGAACCCGTGGTGGTCTGACGCCGTGGATCTCGACTTCCTGCACCTGAACTATCGCCGGCGCGTCGCCGCGCTGGGCTGGGCGCAGCTTGTCGTCATCGTGGCGGGCATCGCCTCGGTGTTTCTGGTGCGGGCGGGCTGGTGGGGATCGGTGCTGCTGATCCTCGCGGCCCTCTGCTTCGCGGTGCTCCTGAGCCAGATCGAACTCAGCCTGCGCCGCCAGTTCATCCGCGAGGCCCGGCTGCCGCCGTTCCTCATCGGCAAGCTCCGCGCGGCGCACCCGCAACTGAGCCGACGCGACGCCGAGCTGGTGTTGCGCGGGCTGCGGCAGTTCTTCATGGCGCACCTGCGCAGCGACCGCAAGTTTGTGGCGATGCCTTCGCGGGTGGTCGACACGGCCTGGCACGAGTTCATCCTGCACACGCAGGGCTACCAGACCTGGTGCCAGGCCGCCTTCGGACGCATGCTGCACCACAGCCCGGCCGAGGTGCTGGGCAAGGACGCGCGGCGCAACGACGGCCTGCGCCGCACTTGGTACTGGGCTTGCAAGGAAGAGAGCATCGACCCGCGCAAGCCGGCGCGGCTGCCTCTGCTGTTTGCGCTGGACATCAAGTTCGCGATTGCAGGCGGCTTTCACTACACCCCCGATTGCCGCGCCGTCGAGCGCGAGATTGGTTCCGACGCGCACTGCGGCTCGAGCTTCGGCGATTCGTCGTCCGACGGCGGAAGCTCGGGCGATGCCGGGGGCTTCGGCGGCAGCGAGTCGAGCGGGAGCGGCGACGGCGGCTCCAGCGACGGCGGTGGTGCGTCCGATGGCGGTGGTGGATGCGGTGGCGGTTGCGGAGGAGGCGGCGACTGACGCTGCCGGTGCACCTTCCAAAGAAAAACGGGCCGCGAGGGCCCGTTTTTCATGGTCGCCCTTGCGCGTGGCAAAGGCCGGGGGATCGATCGATCAGCTCGCGTCGCCGTCGTTCGCCAGCTTCGGCAGCGAGGCACCTTCGCCCGACGAGAGCAGGCCCACACGGGTGTAGATCGCGAGCTTCTCGCGCGTGTCGACGATGTCCAGGTTGCGCATCGTGAGCTGGCCGATGCGGTCCAGCGGCGTGAACGCGCCCTCGACCTTTTCCATGCTCAGGCGCTCGGGCTTGTACGTGAGGTTGGCCGACTCGGTGTTCAGGATCGAGTAGTCGTTGCCGCGGCGCAGCTCGACCGTCACTTCGCCGGTGATGGCGCGCGCGACCCAGCGCTGTGCCGTTTCGCGCAGCATGATGGCTTGCGGGTCGAACCAGCGGCCCTGGTACAGCAGGCGACCCAGGCGGCGGCCGTTGTCGCGGTACTGCTCGATGGTGTCTTCGTTGTGGATGCCGGTGACCAGGCGCTCGTAGGCGATGAACAGCAGCGCGAGGCCGGGGGCCTCGTAGATGCCGCGGCTCTTGGCTTCGATGATGCGGTTCTCGATCTGGTCGCTCATGCCCAGGCCGTGGCGTCCGCCGATGCGGTTGGCTTCGAGGATCAGGTCGACCAGGTTCGCGTAGCGCACACCGTTCAGCGCAACGGGCACGCCTTCTTCGAAGCGCACCGAGACGGTTTCGCGCTTGACTTCGACTTCGTCCTTCCAGAAGGCCACGCCCATGATGGGCTGCACGATCTGCATGCCGCTGTTCAGGTGCTCGAGGTCCTTGGCTTCGTGGGTGGCGCCCAGCATGTTCGAGTCGGTCGAGTAGGCCTTCTCGGACGACATCTTGTAGGCGAAGCCGGCCTTCTGCATGAACGCCGACATTTCGGCGCGGCCGCCCAGCTCGTCGATGAAGACCTGGTCGAGCCAGGGCTTGTAGATCTTCAGCGCGGGGTTGGTGAGCAGGCCGTAGCGGTAGAAGCGCTCGATGTCGTTGCCCTTGTAGGTGCTGCCGTCGCCCCAGATATGGACGTCGTCTTCCTTCATGGCCGACACCAGCATGGTGCCCGTCACGGCGCGGCCCAGCGGCGTGGTGTTGAAGTAGGTGACACCGGCGGTGGTCACATGGAAGGCGCCGGCCTGCAGGGCGGCGATGCCTTCGTTGGCCAGCTGCACGCGGCAGTCGATGAGGCGGGCGTTCTCGGCGCCGTAGAGCATCGCCTTGCGCGGAATCTCGTCGTAGTCGGGCTCGTCGGGCTGGCCGAGGTTGGCGGTGTAGGCGTAGGGGACCGCGCCCTTGAGCTTCATCCAGTGCAGCGCCGCGCTGGTGTCCAGGCCGCCCGAGAAGGCGATGCCGACCTTCTGGCCGGCGGGAACGTTTTGGAGAATGGTCGACATGTCAGGGGTTCCGTTTCAACCGAAGTGGCAGATGTAGCTGTAGGGCTCGCCGCTTACGCGGATCTGGAAGCTGGAGTTGCCGGGGATGCTGAACTTCTGGCCGGGACCCGAGGCGATCCATTCGCTGGTGCCTGCGAGCTGGTATTCGCAGCTGCCGCCGGCGCCTTCCATGATTTCAGGCGCGCCGGTGTTGAAGGTGAGGGTGGACGGCAGGATCACGCCGACCGATTTCTTGGTGCCGTCCGCCAGCGTGAGGTTGTGGCTCACGCACTTGCCGTCGAAATACACATTGGCCTTGGTGGCCACTGCGGCGCTGTTGATGGTGTCGGTAGTCGTCGTCATTGGATGGATGGCGCCGGCGCCTGCGCGTTCGGCGGATCGAGGGACGCGCCGCGGCAGCAGCACCCCCGGGGTTGGAGAAGCCCTCGATTTTAGGGGCTCGGCAGAGCCGGCCCGCCGTGGGGGAACTCAGTAGCGCCAGCCGTGGCGATAGCCGCCCCATCCGCGATAGCCACGGTAGTAGCCGCCACCGCCCCAGCCGCGCGAGTAGCCCAGGTTCAGCGAGATGCCGACCGGCGGGTAGACGTAGGGCTGCGCATACGGGTAGGGGTAGGCGGGCTGCACGTAGACGGGCGGGGCGTACACCGGGGCCGGCTGCGCGTAGACCGGCGCCGGCGCGTTGGACACCACCACGCCGGGTTCCGGCACGACGCTGTCCCACGGGGAGTTGGCTCCCTGTTGATACTGCCCCTGTGGGTATTGCTGGTACTGCTCCTGGTACTGCGGGCCGTTGTTGGCCTCGACCGGGTACGGCTGCAACTGCGATTGGGGCTGGACCGGCGCGGTGGTCACGCCGTAGGCGCTGGCCTGGATCGGAAGGGTGGCGCCCGGCCGGCTGGTGGTGCGGGTCGTGTACTGGCGGCCCTGGTATTCGTAGGTGACGTTGTAGTTGACGTCGCTGCCGGTCGTTTCGCGGATCGGCGTGGCGGAAATCACGCGGGCCTGGACCACTTGCTGGGCCTGCGCGACGCTGGCGCCCGTGGCCAGCAGGCCGGCCGCCGACAGCCCCGTGAGGATGCGAAAAACGTGTCTGTTCATGGTGTTCTCTCCTGCAGATCGGGGTTGGAGGCCCGCCGGCGGGACGGGGTTCCGGGGTTTACACGGCGTTCACAGCCCAGCTATCGGCATCGAAACCGGTCGTTACGCCCGTCTTCGGGCCCCAGTCGACCACCGGCCGCTTGATCAGGCTCGGGTTGGCCAGCAGCACGGGGCGGGCCGAAGCGGCGTCGACCACGGCGTCGCGGGTGGCCTCGTCGAGCTTGCGCCAGGTGGTGCCCCTGCGGTTCACCAGCGCCTCCCAGCCGGGCGCCTTGAGCCAGCGGTCGAGTTCGGCTTCGGGCACGCCCTGTTTCTTGAAATCGTGGAAGGCGTAGGCCACGCCATGGTCGTCGAGCCAGGCGCGGGCGCGCTTGACGGTGTCGCAGTTCGGGATGCCGTATAGGGTTGTCATGGCCGCCATGATGCCGCGAGTGGCGGGTCGGCGACAATGCCGGCCTCCATGGAAACCCTGAACGACTGGCTCGCGCGCGCCGAGCACCTTCATCCCGACAAGATCGAGCTCGGGCTCGATCGCGCCAAAGAAATGGCGCAGCGTCTGGGCCTGCGTTTCGACTGCCCCGTCATCACGGTGGCGGGCACCAATGGCAAGGGCTCGACCTGCGCCATGCTCGAGTCGATCCTCACGCACGCCGGCTACCGCACCGCCGTGTTCACGTCGCCGCACCTGGTGCGCTTCGAAGAGCGGCTGCGGCTCAAGGGCGAAGCAGTCGATGCTTCCAAACTGATAGCAAGCTTCGACGTGGTGGAGAAGGCCCGTGGCGACATGGCCCTGACCTACTTCGAGTTCACCACGCTCGGCATCCTGCATTGCATGATCCAGGAGAAGCCCGACGTGGCGATCCTCGAGGTCGGCCTTGGCGGCCGCCTCGACGCGGTGAACATCATCGACGCCGACTGCGCGGTCATCACCAGCATCGACCTCGATCACATGGAGTACCTCGGCCCCGACCGCGAAAGCATCGGCTTCGAGAAGGCCGGCATCCTGCGCGCCGGCAAGCCGGCCATCGTGAGCGACCCGATGCCGCCGCAAAGCGTGATCGACCACGCGAACGCCATCGGCGCCGACCTGTGGCGCTTCGGGCACGACTTCAACGTCTCGGGCGACAAGCAGCAGTGGGGCTGGTCGGGCCGCGGACGGCGCTACAGCGGGCTGGCCTATCCGGCGCTGCGCGGCGCCAACCAGTTGATCAATGCGGCGGGCGTGCTCGCGGCGCTCGAAGCGCTGCGGCCCCAGCTGCCGATCACGGCGCAGGCGGTGCGCAACGGGCTCGCCATGGTCGAGCTGCCGGGCCGCTTCCAGATCGTGCCCGGCGAGCCCACGCTGGTGCTCGACGTGGCGCACAACGCGCACGCCGTCGCGGCGCTGGCCGAGAACCTCGACGCCATGGGTTTTTCGCCCACCACGCACGGCGTGTTCGGCGTCATGGCCGACAAGGACCTCGCGCCCATCCTCGCGCGCATCGGGCCGCTGATCGACCGCTGGTACTTCACCGACCTGCCCACGCCGCGGGCCGCCAAGGCGGCCGATCTGCTGGCCGCGTGGCAGGCCCAGAACACGCGCGCCGACGCCTCGGGCAGCGTGCACGCAAGCCCGATGGACGCCCTGCGCGCGGCCATCGAGCAGGCAGGTGCCACTGATAGAATCGTGGTCTTCGGATCGTTCTTCACCGTGGGTGGCGTCCTCGAAAACGGCACCCCCCGGCTGCAAGCCAAACACCTGCTGCCAGGCGGCTGATCGTCGGGCTGTCCACACCCATCCGGCACCATCGGGCACCACCTCGCTGCACTCCTCCAGGGATCGAACTTCATGGCGTTTTTCAAGTTCCGCGCGCGCGGCCCACAAGGCAACGAAGGACGCAGCGCCCCCGCGGCGGTGCCGGCGGAAAGTGTCGAAACCATGCGCCGACGTGCGCGACACCGGCTGCTCGGCGCGGCGGTGCTGGTACTGGTCGGCGTGATCGGCTTCCCGCTGCTGTTCGACACCCAGCCGCGCCCCGTGCCGGTCGACATCCCGATCGAGATTCCTGACCGCAACAAGGCCAAGCCGCTGCCCGTGCCCGCCACGCCGGCACCCGCGACGAGCAGCGCACCTTCCTCGTCATCCGATGGCAGCTCCCGCGTGGCCGCGGCCTCGTCGGCCGGCGGCATGATCACCGAGACCGCCGACGGCACCGTGATCGAGCCCGGCGCGACCGTCCCCGCCGCCCCCAAGCCCGCCGTCGAGCCGAAGAAGCCCGAACCCAAGCCGGAACCGAAACCCGAGCCGAAGCCCGAGCCCAAACCGGAACCCAAGCCCGAGCCGAAAAAACCTGAGCCGAAGCCCGAGGCCAAGCCGAAGCCGGAACCCGCCAAGCCCGCTGCGAACGCCGACGACGGCGCCCGCGCCCGCGCGCTGCTCGAGGGCAAGCCGCCCGCCGCCGCGCCCAAGCCGGCCGCCGACGACAACGGCCACTTCGTCGTGCAGGTCGGCGCCTTCGCCGATGCCGACAAGGCGCGCGAAGTGCGCCAGAAGCTCGAGCGCGCCGGCCTTAAGACCTATGTGCACGTCGCCAAGACGGCCGACGGCGAGCGCACGCGTGTGCGTGTCGGGCCGTTCGCCTCGCGCGCCGAGGCCGAGAAGGCCGCGGACCGGGTCAAGGGCTTGTCTTTGGCCGCGGCCATCCTCACGTTGTAAGCACCGTCATCGCCCGCTGCCTGTAGTTCATTGCCGTGGCCCTGCTCGACTGGATCGCCATCGCGCTCATCGTGCTGTCGATGCTGTTCGGGCTGGTGCGCGGCCTCGTGTTCGAAGTGATTTCGCTGATCGGCTGGGTGGCCGCCTTCATCGTGGCCCAGTGGGTGGCCTCCGACGTGGCGGCCTGGCTGCCGTTCGGCGACCCACAGGCCACCTGGCGCTACCCGCTGGCCTTTGTGCTGGTGTTCGTGGCAGTGGCGTTCGGCGTGGGGCTGGCGGCAGCCCTCACGCGCAAGCTGATCGCCGCGGTCGGCCTGCGGCCGGTGGACCGGATTTTGGGAGCAGCGTTCGGCGCGGCACGGGGGGCAGTGGCCCTGCTCGTGCTGGCGGTCGTTGTTCATTTGCTGGCGTTGAGCGACAGTGCCTGGTGGCACGAATCGCGCAGCGCCATTGTTCTCGATGCGGCATTGCAGGGCCTCAAACCCTCGCTGCCTGAAAAGTTGGCAAGCTACCTGCCCTGAGAGGAATCGTTCATGTGTGGAATCGTCGGCGTTGTCAGCAACGCACCCGTCAACCAGCTGCTCTATGACGCGCTGCTGCTGCTGCAGCACCGTGGCCAGGACGCGGCCGGCATCGTGACCTTGCTGGAACGCAAGTTCTTCATGCACAAGGCCAAGGGCATGGTGCGCGACGTGTTCCGCACCCGCAACATGCGCGCGCTGCCGGGCAACGTGGGCCTGGGCCAGGTGCGCTACCCGACCGCCGGCAACGCCTACAGCGAAGAAGAGGCGCAGCCCTTCTACGTGAACGCGCCCTTCGGCATCGTGCTCGTGCACAACGGCAACCTGACCAACGCGCACGCCCTGCGTGCGGAGCTGTTCTCCACCGACCACCGCCACACCAACACCGAGAGCGACTCCGAAGTGCTGCTCAACGTGCTGGCCCACGAGATCGAGCGTTCCTCGCGCGGCGTGCCGTTGCACCCGGCCGAGGTGTTCGCTGCCGTCAAGAACGTCTACAAGCGCCTGCGCGGTTCGTACGCCGTGGTTTCGCTGATCGCCGGCCACGGCCTGCTGGCCTTCCGCGACCCCTACGGCATCCGCCCGCTGTGCATGGGCCGCAATGCGAAGGACGGCACCGTCATGGTGGCCAGCGAATCGGTCGCGCTCGAAGGCTCGGGCCATGTGTTCGAACGCAACATCGAGCCGGGCGAAGCCGTGTTCATCGACCTCGAAGGCAATGTGCACTCGATGCAGTGCGCCGAGGGCGCGTCGCTCAACCCGTGCATCTTCGAGTTCGTGTACCTCGCACGTCCCGACTCGGTGCTCGACGGCATCTCGGTCTACCAGGCGCGCCTGAACCTCGGCGAAACGCTGGCCAAGCGCGTGGTCTCGACCGTGCCGCCGAACCAGATCGACGTGATCATTCCGATTCCCGAATCGAGCCGCCCGAGCGCCACGCAACTCGCGCACCTCTTGGGCATTCCGTACCGCGAAGGCTTCGTGAAGAACCGCTACGTCGGCCGCACGTTCATCATGCCGGGGCAGGGCGTTCGCAAGAAGTCGGTGCGCCAGAAGCTCAACGTGATCGCCAGCGAATTCAAGGGCCGCAACGTGCTGCTGGTCGACGACTCGATCGTGCGCGGCACCACCAGCCGCGAGATCGTGCAGATGGCGCGCGACGCCGGCGCGCGCAAGGTCTACCTGGCCAGCGCCGCGCCGCCGGTGCGCTACCCCAACGTCTACGGCATCGACATGCCGACCAAGGACGAACTCGTGGCGCACGACCGCACCGTCGAGGAAATCCGCGAACTCATCGGCTGCGATGCGCTGATCTACCAGGACGTCGACGCCATGAAGCGCGCCATCGGCTCGCTCAACCCGAAGCTCGCCGGTTTCGATGCCTCGTGCTTCGACGGCGTGTACGTGACCGGTGACATCGACACCGAAGCCATCTCGCGCATGAACGGCAACCGTCCGCGCATCGAGGAAAACGAAGAAGACGCTTCGCGCCTCGCCCTGCCGAACCCCAGCGAGTAAGAGAAAGAAGAGAGGGCCGACGTGAGCGACAACGAACGCACCCTGCCGCCCGGCCTGCACCGCGACACCCTCGCGCTGCGCACCGGCCTGGCACCCAGCCAGCACGGCGAGCACTCGGAGGCCCTGTTCCTCACGAGCGGCTTCGTGCAGCCCGACGCCGAAACCTCGGCCCGCCGCTTCGCCGGCACCGAGGCCGGCTTCACCTACTCGCGCACGTCGAACCCGACGGTCGCCAGCTTCGAGCAGCGCCTGGCCGCGCTCGAGGGCACCGAGGCCGCCATCGGCGCCTCGACCGGCATGGGCGCGATCCTCATGATGTGCATGGGCCTGCTCAAGGCCGGTGACCACGTGATCTGCTCGCGCTCGGTGTTCGGCTCCACGCTGAACCTGTTCGGCAAGGAGTTCGCCAAGTTCGGTGTCGAGACCACCTTCGTCTCGCAGACCGACGTGGCCGAATGGCGCGCGGCGATCAAGCCCAACACCAAGCTGCTGTTTGCAGAGACGCCGACCAATCCGCTCACCGATGTCTGCGACATCCGCGCGTTGGCCGACCTGGCCCATGGCGCTGGTGCGCTGCTCGCGGTCGACAACTGCTTCTGTACGCCGATCCTGCAGCGTCCGGCTGAACTGGGTGCCGATCTGATCATCCATTCGGGCACCAAGTACCTCGACGGCCAGGGCCGTGTGATGGCCGGCGCGATCTGCGGGCCGTCGAAGCTCATCGTCGACGTCTTCGGTCCCGTGGTGCGCACCGCCGGCATGGCGCTGTCGCCGTTCAATGCATGGGTCGTGCTCAAGGGCATGGAAACGCTGGGCATTCGCATGAAGGCGCAGTGCGCGAATGCGCTGGCCGTGGCGCAGTGGCTTGAGCAGCAGCCCGGCATTGCGCGCGTGTACTACCCCGGTCTTGCCTCGCATGGGCAGCACGCGCTCGCGATGCGCCAGCAATCGGGGTTGGGCGGAGCGGTGGTGTCGTTCGACGTGGTCGGCGACACGCCCGACGCTGCGCGCGCCAACGCCTTCCACGTGATCAACAGCACGCGCGTCGTGAGCATCGCCACCAACCTGGGCGACACCAAGACCATCATCACGCACCCCGGCACGACCTCGCATGGACGCCTCACCGAAGTGCAGCGCCAGGCCGCCGGCATCAGCCAGGGGCTGATTCGCCTTGCGGTCGGCCTCGAATACATCGACGACATCACGGCCGACATTTCGCGCGGGCTGAGCACCCTGACTTCCTGATTTTTCATTTCATGACCGGCAAAGTTCGCACCCGCATCGCACCGTCTCCCACCGGCTTTCTTCACCTGGGCACGGCGCGCACCGCACTCTATTCGTGGGCCTATGCGCGGCACCACGGCGGCGAGTTCGTGCTGCGCATCGAGGACACCGACGTGGCCCGTTCCACGCAGGACTCGACCGACCAGATCCTCGCGTCGATGCACTGGCTCGGCCTTGACTACGACGAAGGCCCGATCTACCAGATGCAGCGTCTCGAGCGTTACCGCGAAGTCATCGCGCAGATGCTCGCGGCCGGCACGGCCTACCACTGCTACTGCACGCCGGCCGAGCTCGACGAGATGCGCGAAGCGCAACGTGCTCGCAACGAAAAAACGCTGTACGACCGCCGTTGGCGTCCGGAGCCCGGCAAGGTGCTGCCGCCCGTGCCGGAAGGTGTGCCACCCGTGGTGCGCTTCTGCAATCCGCCCGAAGGCGACGTGACGTGGAACGACCTCGTCAAGGGCGAGATCACCATCAACAACCGCGAGATCGACGACCTCATCATCCTGCGTCCTGATGGTGTGCCCACCTACAACTTCGCGGTGGTGGTCGACGACTGGGACATGAACATCACGCACGTGTTCCGCGGCGACGAACACATCAACAACACGCCGTGGCAGATCAACATCTTCCGCGCGCTCGGCGCACCGCTGCCGCAGTTCGGCCACGTGCCCGTGATCCTCGGCGACGACGGACAGAAGCTCTCGAAGCGCCGCGGCGCCGTGAGCGTCACCGCCTATGAAGAGAACGGCTACCTGCCCGAAGCGATGCTGAATTACCTCGCGCGCCTCGGCTGGAGCCACGGCGATGACGAGTTGTTCACGCGCGAGCAGATGGTGAGCTGGTTCGACGGCACGCACCTCTCGAAGAGCCCCGCACAGTGGGACGCAGCCAAGCTCGCGTGGGTGAATGCGCAGTACATCAAGGCCAGGAGCGGCGACGAGCTCGCACCGCTTGTTGCAGCGCAGTTGCAAAAGCGAGGCATCGTTGTCGACGCGCGTTTGCCTGCAATCTGCGCGCTGTTCAAAGACCGTTGCGATACGACTGTGGCGCTCGCTGGTTGGGCTGCGGCGTTTTATGCAGACATCGAAGTGACCGATGCAGACCGCGCGCAGCACATCACCGATGCAGTGAAGCCTGCGATCGCAACACTCGTTGAAAAATTGATGACGGTCGCCTGGGAGAGGGCCGAAATCGCAGTTATGATCAAGGAAGTCCTCGCGACACACGCGCTGAAAATGCCCGTGTTAGCGATGCCAGTACGAGTGCTTGTGATGGGAACATCGCAGACACCGTCCCTCGATTCAGTCCTCGAAATTTTTTCCCGCGAAAAAGTTATCGAGCGATTGAAAAAGGCCTGAAAAATCGGGCTATAATTCGAGGCTCGACACCCACACGGGGGTATAGCTCAGCTGGGAGAGCGCTTGCATGGCATGCAAGAGGTCATCGGTTCGATCCCGTTTACCTCCACCATCAAAGTGTCGAGAAGGTTAGAGATGCTGATCGCAGCACGTCCAAGGTTTTGACCCTATCGTCTAGAGGCCTAGGACACCACCCTTTCACGGTGGCTACCGGGGTTCGAATCCCCGTAGGGTCGCCAGTTTCACTTCGGTGAAGCAGGCACGAGTTGTCAACACTCGGTTCCGCAAGGAGCGAACGTTGATCTACCAGGAGTGGTAGTTCAGTTGGTTAGAATACCGGCCTGTCACGCCGGGGGTCGCGGGTTCGAGTCCCGTCCACTCCGCCAGATTGCAAGGGTTAGCAGATTCGTCTGCTAACCCTTTCGTCTTTCTGGCATCCGAATTTCTGGCACTCGAATCCAAGACTTCGGAGCAGGCGACGCCCTCGGTGTCGTTTTCTTTCTTCTTGCCGCTGAAGTTCGAACAGCGCGCAGGGCTACCCCAACAGCAAGACCTTCGTGCCGTTCGACGCCACCATCACACCCGGTGACGTCGCATCGATCTCGATGCGTATGCCCATGTGCAACGCCGGGTCGAGCGGTCGCTGACGGCTTTGGTTGAAGAGCGCTACATCGCGCAGGTAGGTGTCATGCTGCGCCAGGTTCAGCACGAACTTCTCCGGGTAGGCGCCGGTCGCACGCAGGTGATCCGAGAATTTCTCGGTCATCGTGAGGAAGAGGAACAACGGGTTGTCGGCCATGCCGCGAATCTAGCGGCGCTGCCTGCCAGCCGGCTACCGGGTTTGTGGGAAGAGACGGGTCGAAGCCCTTAGGCCATCCCGTACCGCAGCAGCCAGTTCCAGATCACCGCCGACCCGTTCGACATCTCGAGTGCAGCCTTCGCATAGCCCATGAGATCGGCCAGCCGCACTTCGGCGCGGATCACGACGTCGTGCCGCTGCAGGTCTTCTTCGCGAACGTCGGCGCGGCGTCGATCGAGTTCGTCACGCAGCACCGTCGCGTAGGCCCGCGGACTCTTCAGGCGCAGGAACATGATCGGCTCGACCACGGCATCGAATTCCGGATCGACGAAGGTGTGGATCTCGGGATCGCGCGAGACGACCTGGTCGCCGTGCGCGTCCCTGATGAGCTGTTGGGCTTCCTCGAGCGAGGCCTCGTTCGCTGCGTAGATCCGGCCGCCGCGTCCTTCGCAGATGAAGACGTACTGGTCGGGCCGCGAGAGCCAGTCGACCGGCCCGCGCTGGGCGAAGACGGCCAGGCCTTCTGCGCCGGGCAGCAGCGACTGGCGCAGCGGGTACTTGATGAGCGGGTCTTCAGCGAACATCTTGCAGCTTCCTCGAAATGACGACGGAGGACGGGCTGTCGGCGCGCCGGTCGGTGGGCATCACGAGCACGTCGCCTGTGGCCCAGCACAGCACGCGCTGCGCGACGCTGCCGAACAGGAAGTCGGACAGCGGATGGGCGCGGCGCTTGCCGACCACGAGCAGCTCAGCGCGTGCGTGCTGTTGCTGCACCGTGGCCTGCCGCGCCGGGTCGCCGCGGCCGATGGCCGACAGCACGCGGTTGCGCCGCGCGCTCGACGAGTCGGTCAGCGAGAACAAGCGCTCGCGCGCCTGCCGCATGCTGTCGTGGCGGTAGGTCTTGATGGCGTGGTC
This sequence comes from Variovorax sp. 54, assembly GCF_002754375.1. Taxonomy (NCBI): domain Bacteria; kingdom Pseudomonadati; phylum Pseudomonadota; class Betaproteobacteria; order Burkholderiales; family Comamonadaceae; genus Variovorax; species Variovorax sp. 54. The sequence continues at coordinate 1,548,624 of NZ_PEFF01000001.1, read as the reverse complement.
CGACACCTCTGCATAGCGCAGCTTGCTTTCGTGCATCGTGTTGAGCGCGTGAAACAGCTCCAGCGCCGCGGTGGGGTCGAGGCCGTGGGCCAGGCTCACGAGCTCGCGCGATGCGGGCGTGAAGTCGACGGCCACCAGGATGCGGCCGTAGCGCAGGCGCGTGTCGAGCCGGGTCACGAGCACCGGGCAGCGCAGCTGCCGCAGCAACCGCTCCACGGGCTGGCCGGTGAAGAACGCGCCGGGCGAGCGGTCGCGTTCGTGGCTCAGCACCACGAGGTCGACGTAGCGAGCCTCGTCGACGATCTGCACGAGACCACCGCTGGGTCCGGCGACCTGCTTGACCAGCACGTCGAAGCGCGAAGCCATCGACCGGGTCAGCCCTGCGAGCGCGGTTGCCGCTTCGGCGTGCGCGAACGGCGCGAAGTCCGCGGGCGCGTACATGAGCTTCAGCAGTGCGCCATGTTCGGCGGCGAGCAGGGCCGCCCGCTCGACCGCGCGGTTCCCGCGTGCCGTGAGATCGGTGACGGCCAGGATGGATTGAAAAGAAGGCGTGTTGGACGCGGCGCCGCCGCCGGGAAGCATGTGCTCCCGCTGAACCTGATGGTGATGCATGACGCACTCCAGTCGAACGCGACCCCGGATGACGGGGGCGCAGCCGCGCGGGGCGGGTGCCCGGCGGTCGATGGTTTGCGCTGAAAGAGAAGGGAAAGAGGCGGACCGCCGGGCTCAGGAATGTGCGGGCGTCTGCTGAGCCGCCGCTGTCATCCACGCAAACACCGGCGTGTAGCCGCCGGGGCGGGACGTCAAGGTGTGGAGGGAAGGCTGGGCGTTCATGCCGGGGAGTCTAGGCCGGATGCGTGCAGATCCGGTCAGTACCCGCACGATCCTTGCCAGATTGCGGGCCGATCACGCCCGGCTTTGTTGACAGGTGTCTTCTTTCGGTGCGCAGCGGGCGCGCGTTTCCGAGGGCCGCTCGCCGAAGCGCGCGCGGTACTGGGCCGCGAAATGGCCCAGATGCAGAAAACCGTACTTCTCCGCCACGTCGCGCACTCCGGTGCGTGTGGATGCGGCCTGCAGCTCGGCGCGCACGCGGTCCAGCCGAAGCTCGCGCAGGAACTCCATCGGCCCCTGGCCCGCATGCTGGCGGAACGCGAGCTGCAGGGCGCGCGCGCTGCAGCCGGCCTCGCGGCACACATCGGCCAGCGACAGCGGCTGCTCGGCGTGCGCGGCCATGAACTCCTGTGCCTTGCGCACCGCGCGCGGCAGCAGGTGGCGCTGCGCGTCGCCGGCGAGCGCGCGCGAGTGGTTGTGGCCCGCCGACATCAGCAGGCTCGACATCAGGTATTCCTCGGCATGCTCGGCCAGGCGCCCGCCACCCTGCAACGCATTGCCGGCGTCGAGCGTGAGCCGCAGGTAGTCGATGAAGTGCACCAGCGGCGCGAGCGCGGGGTTGTCCAGTGGCACGCCGAGGTCGAACACCAGGTGCTGGCGCACGGGCGCCTGCAGCAGCGCCTCGAGCCGTGACAGCAGCGCCGCGCGCGCGATGCGCACGATCAGGTGCGGGCTGTCGTCGGCCCAGCGCATCGACAGCAGTTCAGTGGGCGAGGGCAGCGAGGCGATGCGCGGCGTGGCTTCGACCTGCTGGCCGCCGCAGCGGATGTCGGCGCCGCCGCGCAACGGAATCTGCAACAGGAAGAAGTCTTGCAGGTAGCCCGGATCGATCTGCACGCCGGGGCCGTACTGTACGTAATTGAGGCTCACGTCGCGATGCAGGCGCGCGCTGTGGTGGCAGGCGTCCAGTTCGGTGCGCGGGCGCAGCATCGTGAGGCCGTGCGGGCAGAACACGCGGGCCACGCTTTCGCGCGCCTCGTCCATGTCGTGGCTCTCGAACAAACGGTAACGCTGCAGCGGCAGCCGTGGGGCGGTGGCGGTTTCCATGGGAAGCGCAGTGACCGTAGCAAAAAGCCTTCCAGCCCACAATTCGGGCCGTCCCTTGGCACCCCCGAAAAAACCTGCGCGGCAGGGACAGCGCCTGCGTTTTCGGGATCGGCCAGTGAGGCCTGGCGCTCTACCTTTGGCCCATTCGCCGAACCGGCGATTCAACCGAGGAGAGCAAGCGTCATGTTCAAGGGTCTCGAAGGCAAAAGCGCCATCGTCACGGGTGGTTCGACATTGATTGGCGCCGGCGTGGTGCGCGCCTTCCACGCGGCGGGCGTGAAGGTGGTCATCGCCGACATCGACGCCGACAAGGGCCAGCCGTTGGCCGACGCGCTCGGTGCCGGGGTGCGCTTCGTGCGCACCGACATCACCGACGACGCGCAGGTGAAGGCCTGCGTCGACGAGGCGGCGGTCCGCCACGGCGGCGTGGACTTTCTCGTCAACCTGGCGTGCTCGTACGTGGACGACGGCTTCAAGTCGCCGCGCGCCGACTGGCTCACCTCGTTCAACGTGAACGTGGCCAGCGCCGTCGCGATGCTGCAGGCGGTGCATCCGCACATGGTGGCGGCCGGCGGCGGGGCGGTGGTCAACTTCACCAGCATCTCGTCGCGCGTGGCCCAGACCGGGCGCTGGCTCTACCCCGTGAGCAAGGCCGCGATGGCGCAGCTCACGCGCAACATGGCGATGGACCTCGCACCCGACCGCATCCGCGTGAACAGCGTCTCGCCGGGCTGGACCTGGTCGGCCGTGATGGACCAGCTGACCGGCGGCGACCGCGCGCGCACCGACCGCGTGGCCGCGCCCTACCACCTGCTCGGGCGCGTCGGCGACCCCGACGAGGTGGCGCAGGTGGTGCTGTTCCTGTGCTCCGAGCACGCGAGCTTCGTCACCGGCGCCGACTACGCGGTGGATGGCGGCTACTCCGCCATGGGCCCCGAGCAGGCCGCGCCAGCCATTCCCCGCCTGATGGAACCCTGATCCCTCCGCACACAACCACAACACCACGAGACAACCAAAGAAGGAACAAGCCATGAAGCGAATCGCCATCGTCGGCGCGGGCCAGTCGGGCCTGCAACTGGGACTCGGCCTGCTGGACGCAGGCTACGAGGTCACCATGTACAGCAACCGCTCGGCGGACGACATCCGCCACGGCAAGGTCATGTCGAGCCAGTGCATGTTCCACACCGCGCTGCAGGTCGAGCGCGACCTCGGGCTCGACCAGTGGGCCAACGACTGCCCCACGGTCGACGGCATCGGTTTCGCCGTGCCGCACCCCGAGCAGAAGGGCGCCAAGGCCATCGAATGGGCGGCGCGGCTGAACTCGAGCGCGCAGTCGGTCGACCAGCGCGTGAAGGTGCCGGCGTGGATGGCGCAGTTCCAGAAAAAGGGCGGCGAGCTGGTCTTCAAGGACGCCGGCATCGACGACCTCGAAGCCTGCACCCGCAGCCACGACCTCACGCTGGTGGCCAGCGGCAAGGGCGAGATCTCGAAGCTCTTCGAGCGCGACGCCGCCAAGTCGACCTACGACCAGCCGCAGCGCGCACTGGCGCTCACCTACGTGAAAGGCATGCGCCCGCGCACGCCGTTCTCGGCCGTGTGCTTCAACCTGATCCCGGGCGTGGGCGAGTACTTCGTGTTCCCAGCGCTCACCACCACGGGCCCGTGCGAGATCATGGTGTTCGAAGGCGTGCCCGGCGGCCCGATGGACTGCTGGGCCGATGTGAAGACGCCGCAGGAGCACCTGGCGCGCAGCAAGTGGATTCTCGACACCTTCACGCCCTGGGAGGCCGAGCGCTGCGCCGACATCGAACTCACCGACGACAACGGCATCCTCGCCGGCCGCTTTGCGCCCACCGTGCGCAAGCCGATCGCCACGCTGCCTTCGGGCCGCAAGGTGCTGGGCTTGGCCGACGTGGTGGTGCTCAACGACCCGATCACGGGGCAGGGCTCGAACAACGCGGCCAAGTGCGCCGACACCTACCTGAAGAGCATCCTGGCGCGCGGCGACGGCGCAGCCGATGCGCCGTGGATGCAGCAGACCTTCGACCGCTACTGGTTCGGCTACGCGCAGTGGGTCACGCGCTGGACCAACATGCTGCTCGCACCGCCGCCGCCGCATGTGCTCAAGCTGCTCGGCAGCGCCGGCGCCGTGCCGCCGATGGCCAGCGCCATCGCCAACGGCTTCGACGATCCGCGCACCTTCTTCCCGTGGTTCGCCGACCCGCAAGAGGCCGACCGCTACCTCGACACCTGCGCTGCTGTAGCGGCAGCAGCGTAGGCGGAGCCAGCGCATGACACGACGCGTGGCCATCGTCGGCGCCGGCCAGTCCGGCATGCAGCTCGCCTTGGGCCTGTTGGCCAAGGGGTACGCGGTGACGGTGTATGCGAACCGCACCGCGCAGGAGATCTTCGACGGGCCGGTGATGTCCAGCCAGTGCATGTTCGAGACCGCGCTGCAGACCGAGCGCGAGCTCGGGCTCGACAGCTGGGCTGACACCTGCCCGGTGGTCGAGGGCATCGGCATGTCGGTGCGCAGCCCCGAGGGCCACCGCGCCGTCGCGTGGGAGGCGAAGCTCGACGGTCCCGCGCAGTCGGTCGACCAGCGCCTGAAGATTGCTGCGTGGATGCAGCTGTTCGAAGCGCGCGGCGGCCGCCTCGTGCACCAGGACGCAGACCTCGACACGCTGGAAGATTGCGCGCGCACGCACGACCTCGTGGTCATCGCGAGCGGCAAGGGCGAGATCTCGGCGCTGTTCCCGCGCGACGCGGCGCGCTCGCCGTTCGACCAGCCGCAGCGCGCGCTGGCGCTTACCTACGTGAAGGGCATGCGCCCGCGCGAGTCCTTCTCGGCCGTGAGCTTCAACCTCATTCCGGGTGTCGGCGAATACTTCGTGTTCCCCGCGCTCACCACCAGCGGCCCGTGCGAGATCATGGTGTTCGAAGGCGTGCCCGGTGGTCCCATGGACTGTTGGGACGGCGTGAAGACGCCGCAGGAGCACCTGGCGCGCAGCAAACAGATCCTTGCCACCTTCCTGCCCTGGGAGGCCGAGCGCTGCGCGCACATCGAGCTGACCGACGACCACGGCATGCTGCGTGGCCGCGTCACGCCCGTGGTGCGTCACCCGGTCGCCACGCTGCCTTCGGGCCGCCAGGTGCTCGGGCTTGCCGATGCCGTGGTGCTCAACGACCCGATCACGGGGCAGGGTTCGAACAACGCGGCGAAGGCGGCCGACATCTACCTCAAGCGCATCCTCGAACACGGCGATGCACCCTTCGATGCTGCGTGGATGCAGCAGACCTTCGACCGCTACTGGGAGGGCTACGCCCGCTGGGCCACCGACTGGACGCACAGCCTGCTCGCCCCGCCCGCGCCGCACCTGCAGAAGCTGCTGCAGAGCGCCACGCACATGCCCGCGGTGGCGAGTGCCGTGGTCAACGGTTTCGACGATCCGCGCAACTTCGCGCCCTGGTGGTTCGACGCGGCCGAGGCCGACCGCTTTCTCGAAACGAAGGCGCGCGAGGCGGTGGTCGATCGCTTCGACCGGCGCGACTTTCGCAAGGCGCTCGGCCAGTTCAGCACCGGCGTCACGGTCATCACCACGCGCGCGCTCGACGGGCGCCGCGTGGGCATGACGGCCAACTCGTTCTCGTCGGTGTCGCTCGATCCGCCGCTGGTGCTGTGGAGCCTCGCACGACAGGCGCCCAGCGTGGCCGACTTCACCGGCGCGAGCCACTTCGCGATCAACGTGCTGGCTGCGCCGCAGCACCATCTGTCGCGCCAGTTCTCGACACCGCAGGCCGACAAGTTCGGTGGCGTCGATTGCTGCGAAGGCACGGCCGGCGTGCCGCTGCTCAATGGCGTGCTCGCGCGCTTCGTGTGTCGCAACGTGCGGCAGTACGACGGTGGCGACCACCTGATCTTCATCGGCGAGGTCGAAGGCTACGAACGCTTCGACGGCGAGCCGCTGGTTTTTCACTCGGGCTACTACCAGGTCACGACGCGCCATCCGGAATGCGTACAGTGAGCCCCTGGTTCCCCACGTCCACCTTTCAGCATTGAACGGAGTCACACACCCATGCAGAACAAGGCATCCCCATCGTCGTCGCAAGACATCCGCATCCAGACCACTGACGGCAGCGGCAGCTTCGGCGCCTACCTCGCCCTGCCGCGCGGCGGCACCGGCCCGGGCCTGGTGCTCGCGCAGGAAATCTTCGGCGTCAACAAGACCATGCGCGACGTGGCCGACTACTACGCCGAGGAAGGCTATGTGGTGCTCGTGCCCGACCTGTTCTGGCGCCAGGAGCCCGACGTGCAGCTGGGCTACGCACCCGACGACTGGCAGCGCGCCTTTGCGCTCTACCAGGGCTTCGACGAAGCGCTCGGCATGCAGGACATGCAGGCCGCCATCACCGCGCTGCGCCAGCGCCCCGAGGTGCCCGGCGGCAAGGTCGGCGTGCTCGGCTTCTGCTTGGGCGGCAAGCTCGCCTACCTCGCGGCCTGCCGCACCGACGCCGACGTGGCCGTGGGCTACTACGGCGTGGGCATCGACGCCGCGCTCGACGAGGCCGACCGCATCCGCTGCAAGCTGGCGCTGCATGTGGCCGAACTCGACGGCTTCTGCCCGCCCGAGGCGCGCGACCGCATCGTGCAGACCCTGCGCGGCCGGCCGAATGTCGAGGTGCATGTGTACCCCGGCGTCGACCATGCCTTCGCGCGTGTGGGTGGCGAGCACTTCCACCGCGCCTCGGCGCTCATGGCGCACGAGCGCAGCGTGGCCGCGCTGAAGTCGGCCATCGGCCCGAACTACGACCTGGCCGCGCTGTGGGACAAGCACTGCGAGTACGAGTTCGGCACCCGCAACGTCGACGACACCATGGGCACGATGGTGGCCGAGCCCTACGTGAACCACATCCCGACCATGACCGGCGGCGTGGGCTACAAGAACCTGCACGCGTTCTATACGAACCACTTCGTCAACAGCAACCCGCCCGACACCTCGCTGGTGCCGATCTCGCGCACCGTGGGCGCGACGCAGGTGGTCGACGAAATGCTGTTCTGCTTCACCCACACTACCGAAATTCCGTGGATGCTGCCCGGCGTGGCGCCGACCGGAAAGCGCGTGGAGATCCCGCTGCTCGCGGTCATCAAGTTCCGTGGCGACAAGCTCTACCACGAGCACATCTACTGGGACCAGGCGAGCGTGCTGGTGCAGGTGGGCCTGCTCGATGCTGCGCTGCTGCCGGTGGCGGGCGTGGAAACGGCGCGCAAGCTGCTCGACGAGACGCTGCCGTCGAACACGCTGCTGGCACGCCCCCGCGGCTGAGTCGCTTTGCGGTGATTCTTCAGGCGCCGCTGTTGGCCGGCGGCGCCTGCTGCAAGCGGTAGTCGCGCGGCGCCACGCCGTGCTGCTTGCGGAACGCCGCGGTGAAGCGGCCGTGGCATTCCCATCCCGCTTCGGCCGCGATGGCCTGCACACTGAGCTGCGTGTCGCGCAGCAGCCGTGCGGCCAGTGCCAACCGCTCGGCCACGAGCAGGCCGTAGACCGTCGTGCCCTCGGCCTCCTTCACATGGGCCTGCAGCCGCGTGGCGCGCAGGTCGAGCCGCTGCGCGAGCGCGTCGACCGTCCAGGCCTGCGCCGGCGCCTCTCCGAGCAGTGCGCGCAGCCTGCGCACCGTCTGCGCCGCCGCACCACCGTGGGTGTCTTCTGAACGCGCAGGACGCAGCAGTTGTTCCAGGTCGAGCAGCACGCAGGTCAGCAGCTCGGTCGCGCGCGCATGGAACAGCGGCACGAAGGCGGGCCGATCGGAGGGCTCGTCGCCGATGCGCGCCAGGCAGTCGCGCACGCGCGGCGTGAGCGCCGCGTTGCACAGCACCCGGCCGTCGTCGCGCTCGACCAGCTCGCTCATCTGCCGCGCGGGCAGCCGCACGCCCAGCGCATGCAGCCAGCGCGGCAGCAGGTCGCGCCGCAGGCGGAACTGCACGAAGTTGTTGCGGCACGCGCCGGGAATGTGGATCAGGTAGCCGCCGTCGCGGTTCGGCGTGCGCAGCAGTGCGCGGTCGACGCGGAAGTCGAGCGGCCGGCCTTGCGCGCTGCCGATCTCGCCCGTGACGTGGCCCGCGAGAAAGAAGGTCAGCAGCAGCTCGTTGCCGGGCGCCAGCTGCACATGCAGGTCGTCGTTCAACCTGAAATCGAAGTACAGCGCGCTCGCGCCTTCCCACGGCAGGGTGCGCAGCCGCAGGATGCGGCCGCCGTCGTCGGGCCAGCGCACCTCGCGGCTGGCGCCGTCGTGCAGGGCCGGCAGCGCGAGCGGGCGGTCGGCGGGCAGGCGGATCAGCGCGGCGTTGAAATCGTCCTCGCGCAGCGCGGCGGCCGTGAAGGGCGAGGGCTGGATCGGCACAGTCTGCGATGGGATCGGCATAGAAAACCCTGACAGGCGGCGTTAGCGTTGCAACACTTTGGTTTGAACGGAGTTTATGGATGAATGCTCGACGTGTCTGCCGGTTTCTGGGGCTCCTGGCGGCCCTCGCCGCGGGGTGTCTGCCGGCGCTTGCCGGTGCGCAGAGTGCCTGGCCTTCGCGGCCGATTCGCCTCGTCGTGCCCTTCGTGGCGGGCGGCGGTGCCGACGTGGCCGCGCGGCTCATCGCGGCCAAGCTGCAGGTGCAGCTGGGCCAGCAGGTGGTGGTCGACAACAAGCCGGGCGGCAACACGCTGATCGGCGCGCAAGAGATCATGAAGGCCGCGCCCGACGGCTACACGCTGCTGTGGTCCATCGACCAGACCTTCGTGCTCAACCCCTCGCTCTACAACCGGCTGCCCTACGACCCGAGGAAAGACTTCACACCGGTGGCACTGGCCATCACCTCGCCCACGGCCGTCATTGCGCGCACGCAGGCGGGCAGCGTGGGCGACGTGCATGAGCTGGTGAAGCGTGCCAAGGCCGACCCCGGAAAGATCAACATCGGCGCGGCCGCGATCCTGTCGCAGATGGCACTCGAAGAGTTCAACCGCAGCGCCGGCATCGAGACCACGCGCGTGCCCTACAAGGGCAGCGCCGAAGTGGCGCAGGCCACCATCGCGGGCGACATCGACGCCGCCTTCGACGGCATGGCGCCCTACGTGCAGTTCGTGAAGGCGGGGCGCGCGAAGATCCTGGCCGTCACCTCGGCCAAGCGCTTCTCGGGCCTGCCCGACGTGCCCACGCTCGACGAGTTGGGCTACAAGGGCGTCGACTTCTCCGTGTGGTTCGGCGTGGTCGGTCCGGCCGGCCTGCCGCCCGAGATCGCCAAGCGCGTGAGCGACGGCGTCGACTGGGCGATCCACCAACCCGACGTGGTCGAGAAGCTGCTGGTGTTCGGCTTCGAGCCGGCCGCGCAGACCAGCGCAGCTGCACTCAAGGGCCGCATCGACAGCGACCTGGTGCGCTACAGCCCGGTGATCCGCAAGCTCGGCTTCAAACTCGACTGAAAGGGTGCGCGTCATGAAAACCGCGGGCCTGATCGGAGGCGTCGCGTGGCCTTCCACGCTCAGCTACTACCGCTTGTTGAACGAGCACATCCAGCGCGAACTCGGCGGCCTGCACTCGGCCCGCTGCGTGATCGTGAGCCTGGACTTCGCCGGCGTCGTCGCCGCCATGACCGAAGGGCGCCGCGACGATGCACGCGCCCAGATGGAAACCGCCGCACGCCAGGCCCGTGCGGCCGGTGCGGAGCTCATCGCGATCCTCGCGAACACCGGGCACTTCGCGGCCGACGCGGTGCAGGCGGCGGCGGGCGTGCCGCTGGTGCATGTGGCGCGAGAAACCGGCGACGAGATCACGTCGCGCTTCCCGTCGATGCGCCGCCTCGGCCTGCTGGCCACGAGCTTCGCGCTCGACGCACCGTTCTTCGGCCAGATGCTGGGGGAGGGCGCCGGCTTCGAGCTGGTGCTGCCCGATGCCGCGCAACGCCGCACGCTCGACGCGGCCATCTTCGGGCCGCTCGCGCGCGGCGAGGCCAGCCAAGCCGACGCGGCCGTCATCTCGACGCTGTGCAACGCGCTCGTGGCGCGCGGCGCGCAAGGCATCGTGCTCGGCTGCACCGAGCTGAGCGCCGTGAAGCCGTGGATCGCCTGCACCGCGCCGCTGTTCGATTCCACCGACATCCACGCCCGAGCCATCGTGCGCGAGATGACCCGGGCCTGAATCCATTTCCACACACAGAGAACGAAAGAGAGACCTTCGCATGCAGACCGCCGACTTCCCCTTGCCCTTCGTCAATGCGCCCTACAGCCGCGCGATGTTCGACGACGAATGGATCTTCGTCTCCGGCACCATCGGCATGGACTACGACACGCAGACGCTCGCCGTCAGCGCCGAAGACCAGACCCGGCTGATGGTGCGCAACATCGAGAAGTACCTGGCGGCCTGCGGCGGGCGGCTCGAGCAGGTCATCAACTACACGCTGATCGTGGCCGGCGCCGAGCACCTGGGCGCGGTGGTGCAGACGCTGTCCGAGGTGCTGCCCTGCAAACCGACCGGCACCGCCATGCTGGCCGGCATCGCCGTGCCGAAGGCCTGGGTGGAGATGCAGGTAATTGCGCGCAAGAGCCAGCCGGTGGGCGAGGCCAGGTCATGACACCGCGTGCCAGCGGGTTGCTGCGCGCGGGCTTCTGTGCGCTGGCCTGTGTCGTCGCCGGCTGCGGTGGCGACAACGGAGGCGGGGGCGGCTTCTTCGGTGGGCCGGTCGTGACGCCACCCCCCACACCGCCCGCGTCGAGCGACACCTACAGCGCCGAGGTGCGCTGGACGCAATACGGCCTGCCGCACATCAAGGCCAGCAACTACGCGGGCCTGGGCTACGGCCATGGCTATGCCGTCGCGCGCGACCACCTGTGCCTGCTCGCCGACCGCGTGCTCACGCTGCGCGGCGAGCGCTCGGAACGCTTCGGCCCCGACGGCCTGGCGACCGTGGCGTTTCTGCAGATTCCCAACCTGGACAGCGACCTGTTCTACCGCGTGCAGCTGTCGGACGACGAGGTCGAGACCGCCTGGAAGGGCCTGTCCACCGACGCGCGCCAGCTCGCCGAAGGCTACGCCGCCGGCTTCAACCGCTGGGTGCGCGACTTGCCGCCCGAGGCGCGCCCCGCCGCGTGCAAGGGCCTCGCGCTGCCGCAGATGACAGCCAGCGACGTGGTGCGCGCGACGATGCAGGTGGGCTCGCTGTGGAAAGCGCTGAGCGTTGCCGCGTACGCCTCGGCATCGACCTGGGACCAGCTGGGTGCGCCGCCCGTGGCAAAAGCCAAGGGCGACCGCCCGCCGACGCAGCGCATGGCCAGCAACGCCTGGGCCTACGGCGCCGAGGCCACGGGCACGAACACCTCGATCATGGTCGCCAACCCGCACACGCTGTGGCAGGACCACTGGCTGCTGATGCACCAGATGCACCTCACCATCCCCGGGGAGATCGACGTGATGGGCGCCGACTTCCTGGGCTTGCCGCTGCCGCTGTCGGGCTTCACGCGGCACCTGGCCTGGAGCATCGAGGCGCCTTCGACCGTGACCTATCCGCTGCTGGTGGCGCTGGACGTGAAGCCCGGTGCGACGCCTTCGTACACGGTCGATGGCGCACCACGCGAGCTGACGATGAAGACCGTCGCGCTGCGCGTGAAGCAGCCCGATGGCAGCGTGCGCATGCAAAGCCACGACCTGCCGTACTCGCACCTCGGGCCGCTGTACCGGTTGCCTGCGGCAGCGGGTCGCCCGGCCGGCTGGCATGCCGTGACCGATCCCAACGTGGCGAATGCACGCGCGCTCGACCAGATCCTCGCGGTGGCAAAAGCGCGCGACATCGGCGGCTTCGAGCAGGCGGTGGCGCGCAACCGCGGCATCACCGCCCACCTGATCGCGGGCGACAGCCAGGGGCAGGCGATGTACATCGAGTCGGGGCCGCTGCTCGACATCGGCGATGCCGCGTTGCGCGACTGCGCCGTCGTGCCGCCGCCCGACGACGCCACCGTGCCGGGCGCACTCGATGGCCGCCGCAGCGCCTGCGCCGTGCGCGATGCCGACGGCCGGCCGCGCCTGGCACCGGCGAGCCGCCTGCCGGCGCTCGCCACACGCGGCATCGTGCAGAACGCCAACGACAGCTACAGCCTCTCGCTGGTGGGCCGCCAGCTCGACGGCTATTCATTGCTGCTCGGCAGTCCGAAGGCTGCGCCCGGTGCGCGCACGCTGATGTCGCAACGGCAGATCGAAGACAGCCTGGCCGACGGTCGCATCGACGTGGCCGAAGCCACCGACATGGTGTTCGGCAATCGCAACTACCTGGCCGAGACCACGCTCGATGCCGTGCTGGCTGCCTGCACCAGCGCAAAAGGCGATGCCACGGTGCAGCGCGCCTGCGGCATCCTGGCCACGTGGGACCGGCGCCACAACGTCGACAGCCGCGGCACCTTGCTGTTTGTCGAATTAGGTTCGCGACTCGACAACGTGCCGGGTCTGTATGCGCAACCCTACGACCCGGCGCACCCGTTCCGCGTGCGGCCGGTGTCGTCAGCGCCGGGCGTGACGGCGGGCATCGTCGCGGCCGTGCGCGACACGGCGGATGCGCTCGCGGCGCTGGGGCTGCGTGGCGACGAGCGATGGGGCGACATGCTGGCGCGGCCCACGCCGCGCGGCCGCGTGCCGCTGCATGGCGGCCCGGGCGGGCAGGGCGTGCTCAATGCGCTGGAGGGCGCGCCGCTCACGAAAGAGGGCTACGGCGACGTCATGGCCGGCACCTCGTACGTGCATGTGGTCACGTGGGCGCAGGGCAAGCCCGTGGCGCGCGTGATGATGGCGGGCGGGCAGTCGAGCGATCCGGCGTCGCTGCACCACGACGATCAGCTCGAACTTTTTTCGCGCAAGCAGCTGGTGACGCCGCCGTTCACCGAGGAAGAGATTGCAGCCGACCCGAAACTGGAGCGGCGCACATTGCGGGAGTAGAAATGTTGCCAGGCGCCGGGCCTGGCAACGCCGCTCACACCGTCATGTTCTGTTCAACGTCTAGCGTCTTGCGGCGCGCCATCGCCAGGTTCGACTTGGCCTTGTCCAGCACCAGGTAGACGAACAGGCCTTCCTTCTTCAGCATCGGGCGGATGATGTGGTACTGCTTGCCGAGCGTGATCAGCATGTCTTCGATCACGTCGTTCAGGCCCAGGTCGCGCATCGTGCGCAGCTTGGCGCGGACCACTTCGGTGTTGCCCGCAGCGGCCACTTCGAGGTCGACGCCCGAGCCGATCTGGCCGAGGATCATGCCGCTGCTCGAGTCGACCAGCGCCGCGCACAGGGCGCCGTCGCAGGTCATCAGGTCGTCCATGGATTGCTTGATATTTGCCATCGAAATCTTTCCTAGTCCTCGCCCCTGAAAGTCGGCGGCCACCCGGGCGAAGGGGATGGGCGGCCACCGGTGTCGAATGGGTGTGCTGCGCCGATTTCCGGCGTGCGGCGTCAGGCGTGCTGCAGCAGCTGCGTCGCCTGTTTCGCGAAGTAGAGGACCTGGCCGATGATGGCTTCGCGGCCCGTGACCACGCTCACGATCAGCGTCATCTCGGGGTGCCGCGCCTGCAGCATCAGGATGTGGCCATGGGTGGCTTCGATCGTGACGTTGTCGCAGTGGCCCAGCTGGCTTTCTTCGCCGGCCACGGCGCCCAGTGCGGCCAGCGAACTGGCAATGGCCGACAGGCGCGCGACCTGCGCGGTGTTCTCGACGCGCGCGGCCAGCTCGAGGCCGTCTTCGGTGGAGATCACCACGGCCTTCACGCCCTTGATTTCCCGCATCAGGGTGTCGATGGCCGATTCCGCTGCAAGCCTGATTCTTGGAGTGATGTTCATTGCTGCTTGAATGGAAGAAAGAGAAGAAGGGGAACGCGTCGTCGTGTCAGACCTCGAGCTGGAGCAGGAGCAGCTCCAGCAGCTGCACGACCTGCTGCGGATCGGTCACGTTGGCCGGCAGCACCGGGCACACGACGCCCTTGGCCTCCATGCGCCGGGCGTAGGCATCGAGGCCGGGGCTCGGGTGGTTTTCCATGCGGCCGACGGCGACCACGCAGGCGGTCTGCGCGATCAGCTCGGCAAAGCCATCGAGGTAGATGTCGAGGTCGGCCAGCGGATCGGGGCGGCTGTTGTCCACGAGGATCACCACGCCGAGCGCGCCGCGTCCCAGGATGCGCCACATGAAATCGAAGCGCATCTGCCCGGGCGTGCCGTACAGGCGCAGTTTTTCGCCGTTGTCGAGCGTGAGTTCGCCGTAGTCCAGCCCGACCGTGGTGGTGGCCTTGGCGACCGAGGTATCGCTGTTGCGCACGTCGGTGCTCACGGGCGGGATCTCGCTCACGCCGGCGATGGCCGTGGTTTTGCCGGCGCCCATGGTGCCGGTGAAGAGGATCTTGTGTTCTACGGTCATTGAGGGCCTGGCGGCTGCAAGCCGAGTCGGTGCCTGATGCGTGCGAGCAGGCCGGGCTGCACGGTGTCGCGGGTGGGTGCCGGGAAGCGGCTGTCGGGAAAGACGCTGTCGGGGGCCGAGGCGGCCACCAGGGCGCCCGGGCTGGCCGGCGCGCCACCGGGGCGTTCGAGCAAGCCCGCGCGCCGCAGGTCGGCCAGGAAATCGGCGCACTCCTGGCGCGTGGCGGGCGAGCGCTGCTGGAGCGACAGCACCGACGCCGGCCGGTTGGACATCAGCGTGGCCAGCCGCAGGCGGATCGGCGCTTCGAGCACGGCTGCGGGCGGCCAGCGCAGCATGCGGAATTCTTCGTGCTCGCCGATCGGCACCTCGGTCACCGCCAGGCCGAGGCCGCGGGCGTGGACCACCATCGCGCCGAGGCGGTTGAGCGCCACTTCCAGTGCATCGGTGTGCAGCGGCAGGGCCAGGAAAGGGCCGCGCTGCGGGTCGGCATGGGCGACGGTCAGCGTGGGCACGGCCGGCTGGGGCGAGGCGGCCGCGATGGCGACCTGCTCGCCAACGACCCGCAGGTCGGCCTGTTCGGCCTTCCACGACCAGTTCTGGTGCGTCCGGTGGTCGAGCAGTCGGATCAGCGACTTGAGCAGCACTTCTTCGCGATGCGGCAGCCCCTCGACGCTGTAGCTCAGCAGGGCGCGTTGACTTTTGGGAACGGTGTTAACGGCCGTCATGCAGCCTCCGCAAAGCGAAGCCCGTCAGCCGACCGCTGCGGGGCATTGCGTTCAACCGCATCGAAAACACCGATTGGGGGCGGCATCGCCGTTCTTTTTGCAACTTGAGCACTCACTGTAGGAAGTTGGACGGTGACGCCGTTCGCAACGCTGGCTTGGAGAACTAAAGTGTTTGTTTGTATGTGGCGTCAAAAATATAACACTTGTTGCAAATAAAAACACAAGATTACGAACAACTGTTTTCAGTGGGTCGCGGACGCGACAAAGCCTCGCGTGCCGCAGGGCGGCGCGCGAGGCTTCAGCGAGGGTGAAAGAGGCGGGCGCGCAGAACGGCGCCCGCCGGGGCGTCAGTGCGCCAGTTGCGCCTGCAGGTCGGCCACTTGCCGGCGCAGGTCCGCGTTCTCGGCCGTGAGCTCGGCCACGCGCTGTTCCAGTTGCTGGACAGCGTCGAGCGACGCCGGTTCGGCGCCGTCTTCGGTTTCGGGCGCGGCCTCGCGCGGCTTGCGCTTGGCTTCGCGCACGCGCTTGGCGGCCTGCTTGAGCTCGTCCTTGCCGGCGTTGGCGGCCGTCACCTGTTCTTCGGCGGGCAGGGAAGCGACGGCCGCGGCCGTGTTGATCGAGATCACGCCCGACTTCACGGCCGCCACCAGCTCGGGCGCGGCCTGCTTCTGGATCTTCTCGATCATCGTGACCTGGCTGCTGCTCAGGCGCGCGGCGCGGGCGATGGCCTCGCGGCTGTTCATCGGCACGGGGGGCGGCAGGGCTTCTTCGGACGCGGGAGAAGAGGTGGAGGCAGGCGCATCGTCGACGTCGAACGGCGGATCGTCCGCCGTGGTCGGGGTGGTGGCGGTGCTGCGGGCGCGGCGCTCGTCGACGATGTCTTTCTTGCGCAGGGCGAGCACGCCGCGCAGGTAGTCCGAGATGCTGCGGCGGCCCAGGTGCTGGTCGATCATCCACAGGTGCACGTCCTGCAGCGTCTTGAAGCGCGTGTTCTGCACCGTCTGGAAGGGCAGGCCGTGCTTCTGGCAGATGCCGTAGCGATTGTGGCCGTCCACCAGCACGTCGCCCCACAGCACCAGCGCGTCGCGGCAGCCTTCGGTGAGGATGCTGCGTTCGAGGGCTTCGTACTCCTCCGGCGTCAAGGGATCGATATAGGCTTTGAGTTCTTCGTTGACGACGATGTTCATGGGTACGGGAGCAATGTAAGGGGCGGAATTTTAGGTGTCTCGGTTTCGGCCGCTCGAACGTCTAGGCAGGGAGAGAGACAGAAAGGTGCACCTGTGAAAAATCAGGCCCTCTTCCGTCATCAAATGGTAATAGTTCTTATTTGCATCTTCGCCCTTGAACACTTCAGGAGTACCCATGGATCTGTCGCTTTCCCCGTCCGCGCCCACGCTGGGGGAGGTCTTCATCGCGAACCGTGCCCAGCTCCAGCGCGTCGCGCAAAAGATCGTCCGGACCGCCGACCTGGCCGATGAAGTCCTGCAGGACGCCTACCTGAAGCTCGCCGACGGCGCTTCGGTGCGCGATGTCCGCAAGCCGCTCGGCTATTGCTGCCAGGTGGTGCGCAACGTGGCGGTCGACTACCACCGCCACCATTCCGTCGAAGCCAGCTACCGCACCTACTGCGACGACGTCGAACTCGTGAGCCCACCCAGCAGCAACGACGCGCCCGACCGCGTGCTCGGTGGCCGTCAAGCATTGGTCGCCATCGACCGCGTGCTCGAAGCACTGGCGCCGCGCACCCGCCTCGCGTTCGAACTCAACCGCCTCAGTGGCCTGACCCAGCGCGAGATCGCCACGCGCCTGGGCTGCTCCGCCACCCTCGTGAACTTCATGATCAAGGACGCCGACGCCGCGCTCGAAAGCTGCCGCTACCTCGTGCAGGCCGCCTGAGTTTTCCGACCCACCGCATCGGCGCTACGATGGCCGCCGATGAGCAGCAGCCCCAACGACACGCCAAGCGACCCCACCTGGCAGACCGCCTGGGCGTGGGTTCGCCGCCAGCACGCCGGTGAGGGCGCCCTCGACGCCGCCGCGAGCGCCGAGCTTGCGCAATGGCTCACCGTCGATCCCGCCCATCGCCAGACCTACGCCGAGGCGGCCCGCCTCTGGCTGCTCGTCGGCCAGGTGCCGCCCGCGCACGACGTCCCTTCGCCGGACGTCGAAGACGCGGCCCGCTAGCCAGCACTCTTTCTTTTTTTCGCAGTACCCACAGCGGCCCGCCGCCGCGCAGCCGTGCGCGGTTTTCATGCAGGCGGGACTAAACACCCAG
Source organism: Variovorax sp. 54 (assembly GCF_002754375.1). Taxonomy (NCBI): domain Bacteria; kingdom Pseudomonadati; phylum Pseudomonadota; class Betaproteobacteria; order Burkholderiales; family Comamonadaceae; genus Variovorax; species Variovorax sp. 54. The sequence continues at coordinate 1,531,265 of NZ_PEFF01000001.1, read as the reverse complement.
CCTCGCGGCGCGTCTTGTATCGCAAGGGCAAACCCTGCCCGTCATTGCACTTACCAAGAGGACCGCCCATGTCTACCAGCTGTTTCGACCGCGAGGACGAGACCTTCATCGTGCTCGTCAACCACGAAGCGCAATATTCCATCTGGCCGCACTGGAAGGCCGTGCCCGGCGGCTGGAGCGCCGTCGACGGCGTCAAGGGCGACAAGAAGACCGTGCTCGACTACGTCGAAGCCCAGTGGACCGACATGCGCCCCAAGTCGTTGCGCGACTGGATGGCCGCGCAGCAGCAGACCGACAACGCTTCTGCCTCCGCCTGACGCCCATGCAGGCATCGCTGCCCCTGCTGTGCCTGCCTTGCGCAGGCGCCAGCGCCACCATGTACCTGCGCTGGCGGCGCGTGCTGCCGCGCTGGATCGAGGTCGTGCCGGTCGAGCTGCCGGGCCGCGGCGGCCGCCTGGATGAAAACTTCGTCGACGACTTCGATCGCATGGTCGCGCAGCTGTGCGCCGAGCATGAAGGCGTGCTGCGCGGCCGCTACGCGCTCTTCGGCCACAGCATGGGCGCCTTGCTCGCCTGGGGCATGGCGCAGCACCAGCGGCAACAGCACAGGCCGCTGCCGGATGCGCTGATCGTCTCGGGCAGCGCGGCACCGTCGCAACGCGACCCCGACCGGTTTCTCGACATCACCGACGACGCGGCCCTCATCGCCGACCTGCGCAAGCAGGGCGGCACGCCCGACGAGCTGTTCGACAGCCCCGAGCTGCTGCGCATGACGCTCGATACCCTCGGCGCCGACTACCGCCTGTGCCGCAGCTTCGTGCACACCGACCCTGCACCGCTGCCTGTGCCGTTGCATGTGCTGGCCGGCCGCCAGGACGACATCGCCCCGTGGCGCATGCAGGCCTGGGCCGCCGAGACCGCGCATGCGCGCTTCACGCTCGATTGGTTCGAGGGCGGCCATTTCTTCATCCGCCAGCACGAGACCCTCGTGCTGGCCGCGCTGGCGCGGCACCTCGCGCCGGCGGTGGTGGCGGGAGGCGTCGATGCGGCTCGTGCCCTGGCATGACCCGTTGCCGCCGGGCATCGCGTTGCACCGCCTGGACCTCGACCTGGCGGCGGAGGACGGCGATGCCTGGGCCGACCTCACGCCCGACGAACATGCACGCGCCCACCGCTTCGCCCGCCGCGCCGATCGCGTGCGCTTCGCCCACACCCGCGCCGCCGTGCGCCGCCTGATCGCGCAGCGCCTCGCCTGCCGTCCGGCGGACGTGCCGCTGCGCGCCGACGCGCACGGCAAGCCCTTCGTCGAGGCTGGCGGCGACAAAGCAGCGCTGCTCTTCAACATCTCCCACGCCGGCGATCACGCACTCATCGCGCTGGCCGATCCGGCGCGCGTGCGCTGCGTGGGCGTCGACATCGAAGCCTGCGCGCGCGACCTCATGGCCGACGCCGATGCATTGCTCGCCATGGCCTTCACCGCACGCGAGCAGCGCGAAATCCGCAGCGACGCCGACCTGCCGCGCGCCTTCTACCGACGCTGGGTCGGCAAGGAAGCTGTGTTGAAAGCCGCCGGTGTCGGCTTGGCCGAACACCTGCAAAGCGTCGGCATCCACCCCGACGCCCACGGCGCACTTGCCGTCGACTGCGCCGTGCCCGCGTGGGCCGGCATCGAAGCGATGGCGCTGTCCGCGCCGCCGGGCTACGCCGCCGCGCTGGCCTGGCACACCAAGGAACAACCCCTGTGAACCCGATGCATCCCGTGGACTTCGTGACCCATCTGCGCAGCCTCGCCGCGCAGCGACCCGACGACATCGCCTTGATCGCCATCACCGACGGTGACGGCAGCGCACTCGACACGCCCATCAGCTACCGCACGCTCGATGCGCGCGTGCGCGGCCTGGCGGCGCATCTGCAGCAGGCCTTCGCGCCCGGCGGCCGCGCACTGATCATGCTGGACAACAGCGACGACTACGTCGTGAGCTTCTTCGCCTGCCTCTACGCGGGCCTCGTCGCCGTGCCGGTGTTCCCGCCCGAGTCCACGCGCAAGCGCCACCTGGGCAAGCTCGAAGGCATCGCCGCCGATGCGGGCGCCTGCTGCGTGCTGACCCACGCCACCATCCGCGACGCGATGGCCGGCGTGGACGCTGCCTTTGCGCAGGCAGTGCTCATCGCCGTCGACGAAATCGACGCCACCGGCGCCGACACCTGGCGCCCGCACACGCCGGCCGCCACCGACATCGCGTTCCTGCAATACACCTCCGGCTCCACCTCGGCGCCCAAGGGCGTCATGGTCACGCATGCCAACCTGATGGCCAACATGCGCGCGATCGAGGAAGGTCTCTCGGTCCGCGCGAGCGACACCTTCGTCACCTGGCTGCCGCTGAACCACGACATGGGCCTCATTGGCGGCCTGCTGCAGCCGATGCACCGCGGCACGGTCGTGGCGCTGATGTCGCCGCGTTACTTTCTCGAGCGGCCCGTGCGCTGGATCGAAGCCGTGTCGCGGCTGCGCGCCACGGTGAGTGGCGGGCCCGACTTCGCCTACCGCCTGTGCCTGGACCGCGTGTCCGACGCGCAGCTGGCCAGGCTCGACCTGTCGTCGTGGCGCCTCGCGTTCTCCGGCGCCGAGCCGGTGCGCGCCGACACGCTGCGGTCGTTCCAGCAACGCTTCGCACCTGCGGGCTTCCCGTCCGAAGCGGTCTACCCCTGCTACGGCCTCGCGGAATCGACGCTCTTCGTCACGGGCGGGCACCGCGGCAGCGGCATGGTCGCGCATGCCTTCGACAAGGCACGGCTGGCACAAGGCGCCGTGGTGCGCGATGACGAGGGCACCGTGCTCGTCGGCTGCGGTCGATCCGTTGCGCACCATGCGGTGCGCATCGTCGATCCGGCCACGCTCGCCGTGTGCGCGGACGACGGCGTCGGCGAAATCTGGGCCTCGGGCCCGAGCCTGGGCAGCGGCTACTGGAACAAGCCCGAGGTGTCGCAGAAGACCTTCGTCGTGCAGGACGGCACGCGCTGGCTGCGCACGGGCGACCTGGGCTTCGTGCACGGCGGCCAGCTCTACGTGGCCGGCCGCATCAAGGACCTCGTCATCGTGCGCGGCCACAACCTCTACCCGCAGGACATCGAGCGCGAAGTGGAGCGCGAGGTCGAGGCCGTGCGCAAGGGCCGCGTCGCAGCCTTCGCGGTCGACGGGCCCGAAGGCGAGGGCATCGGCCTCGCGGCCGAGGTGTCGCGCAGCATCCAGAAGCTCGTACGCCCCGAGGTGCTGGTCGAGGCGCTGAGCGCGGCCGTGAGCGAACAGTGCGGCGAGCCGCTGTCGGTCGTGATGCTGCTCAACCCCGGCGGCATGCCCAAGACCACGAGCGGCAAGCTGCAGCGCGGTGCCTGTCGCCAGAGTTGGATCGATCGCACGGCGGATGCCTATGCCATCTACGCCCACGGCGCGTTTGTGCTGGGCGGCAGCGCACCGGCTGCAGTCGACACGTCCGAAGCCGCACTCGACGACGTCGAGCAGGCCCTCGCCGCGATCTGGCACGAAGTGCTGCGCCGCCCCGCCGAAAGGCCGCTGGCGCGCGACGCGCATTTCTTCACCCAGGGCGGCAACTCGCTCGCCGCCACGCAGGTGGCCGCGCGCGTCGGCGAGCGCTGGGACATCGACTTTCCGCTGCGCGCGCTGTTCGAACAGCCGCGCCTGGGCGACCTCGCGCGCGAACTGCGGCGCGTGCTGGCAATCGGCCAGCGTCGCGCGCATCAGCCGATTCCGGCCCTGCCGGTCGAACGCCGCACGGGGCTGCTCACGCTGTCGCATGCGCAGGCGCGCCAGTGGTTCCTGTGGCAGCTCGATCCGAAGAACAGCGCGTACCACGTGGGCGTGGCGCTGCGCCTGTCGGGCGCGTTGAATGCCGATGCAATGACCGCAGCGCTCGAAGGCCTGCTCGCACGCCACGAGAGCCTGCGCACCGTGTTCCGCACGGCGGCGGACGGCACGGTCGGGCAGTTGGTGTTGCCGACGGCACCGCTGGCGCTCGCCCACATCGACCTGCGCGCGTTGCCGGAGGGCGACCGTGAAGGTGCCGCCGCAGCGCAGGCGCGCAAGCTCCAGGCCGAGCCTTTCGATCTCGCTGCCGGCCCCGTGCTGCGCGCCGCGTGGCTCCAGCTTGGTGACGAGCGCCACATCCTTGCCATCGTCACGCACCACATCGTGTCAGACGGTGCGTCGCTGCAGGTGCTGCTCGACGAGTTCGGTGCCGCCTATGGCGCGCACGCACAGGGCGAAACGCCGTCGCTCGCTGCGCCGCTGATCCAGTACGCCGATTACGCCGCGTGGCAGCGCGACTGGCTCGCCGCGGGCGAGGCCGAGCGGCAACTGACATACTGGCGCGCCCAGCTCGGCGACGCGCACCCCGTGCTGGCCCTGCCCACGGACCGCCCCCGCCACGCGGTCGCGAACTACCGCGCGGCCTCGCATGCCTTCGAGCTCGACGCGGCCCTCGTCGCCCGCCTGCACGCCACCGCGCAGGCGCACGGCGCCACGCTGTTCATGGTGCTGCTCGTGGGCTTCCAGGCACTGCTGCACCGCTACACGGGCCAGCCCGACGTGCGCGTGGGCGTGCCGGTCGCCAACCGCCACCGCCCCGAGACCACGGGCCTCATCGGCTTCTTCGTCAACACGCAGGTGCTGCGCGCCACCTTGCACGGCCGCACCCCGTTCGCGCAACTTCTCGCCCAGACCCGCGAGGCCGCGCTCGGCGCGCAGGCCCACCAGGACCTGCCGTTCGAACAGCTCGTGGACGCCCTGCAGCCGCAGCGCAGCCTGAGCCACAACCCGCTGTTCCAGGTGATGTTCAACCTGCTGCGCGAAGACACGGCCGTGCTGCGCGGTCTGCCGGGCCTGGCGGTCGACGAGTACCGCATGGACGACAGCGCCGCGCAATGCGAACTCGCGCTCGACATCCGCGAGCGCACCGACGGCCAGGTGCGTGCGGTCTTCACCACGGCCGCCGAGCTGTTCGATGCCGCGACCGTCGCGCGCATGGCCGCGCACTACCGCGCGCTGCTCGAAACGCTGACAACAGATCCGGCCCGCGCCGTGGGCGATGCGCTGTGGCTCGCTGCTGAAGAGCAGGCGCAACTGCACGCCTGGGGCACGGGCACGTCGCTCGCATCCACCGCGACACCCGCGCATCGCCTCTTCGAAGCGCACGTTCGCCGCGCACCCGATGCCATCGCGCTGATCGCCGGCGACACCGAACTGTCCTACGCCGCACTCGACCGCCGCGCCAACCGCCTCGCGCACCGCCTGCTGCGCCACGGTGTGCGGCCCGACACGCTGGTCGCCGTGGCCGTCGATGCACCGATCGATCGCGTCGTCAGCCTGCTGGCCGTGCTGAAGACCGGCGGCGCCTACCTGCCGATGGACCCGTCACACCCGCCGCAACGGCTGTCGGAACTGCTGGCCGACAGCGGCGCAGTGCTGCTGCTGACGGGCAGCCAAAGTTCAGTGGGCGAGGGCGGCACGGTCGCCCGCTTCGCAGTCGATGACGCATCGCTCGACGACGAGCCGGACGAAGCGCCGCAGGTCGCGCTGCATGACCACCACCTGGCCTACGTGATCCACACCTCGGGAACCACCGGCCGCCCCAAGGGCGTGGCGGTGGCGCACGGCGCGCTGTCGATGCACCTCCAGGCCATGGCCGACACCTGCGGCCTCACGGCAGACGACCGCTCGCTGCAGTTCGCATTGCCGCATGTCGATGCGGCCATCGAACAGTGCCTGCTGCCGCTGACCACCGGCGCCGCGCTGGTGCTGCAGCCGCAGTGGTGCTCGCTCGCCAGCGAACTCGACGCCTTGCTGCAGCGCCACCGCGTCAGCGTGGTCGACCTGCCGCCGGCCTACGCGCGCCAGCTGCTGCAAGACCAGCCGCCGTTCCAGCACGCCGTGCGCCTCGCGCTCTTCGGTGGCGAAGCCTGGACCGGCGAAGACCTCGCGCTGATCCGCCGCGTGCTGCGCCCCGCAAAGGTTGTGAATGCCTACGGCCCGACCGAGGCCGTGATCACGCCGACCTTGTGGTCTGCCGATGCCGAGACGTCCGTGCAGGGCTACGCCCCCATCGGCCGCCCGGTCGGCCGCCGCACCGCCCATGTGCTCGATGCCGACCTGCAGCCCGTGCCGCAGGGCGTGCCCGGCGAGCTGTACCTCGGGGGCGAAGGCCTGGCGCGTGGCTACCTCGGGCGCGCGGCCCTGACGGCCGAGCGTTTCGTCGCCCACCCCCTTCTTGCCGCAGGCGGTCGCCTGTACCGCACCGGCGACCTCGTGCGCTGGCGTGCCGACGGCCAGCTCGACTACCTCGAACGCCTCGACCACCAGGTGAAAGTGCGGGGCTTCCGCATCGAGCTTGGCGAGGTTGAGGCGCGTTTGCGCGAGCAACCCGGCGTGCGCGAGGCGCTGGTGTGCCTGCATGAGGGCGCGGCCGGCCCGTTGCTCGTGGCCTACGTCGCACCCGCTGCGGGCGTATCGCTCGACGCGACCACGCTCAAGACGCAGCTGGCGCAGGCGTTGCCCGACTACATGGTGCCGTCTGCATTGATGGTGCTCGACAGCTTCCCGCTCGGTGCCAACGGCAAGGTCGATCGCCGCGCACTGCCCGCACCGGCCGCTGCCGGCACGCAAGGCTACGAAGCGCCTCGTGGCGACGTCGCGCAGACGCTGGCCGCGATCTGGGCCGAGCTGCTCAAGGTCGAACAGGTCGGCCTGCACGACAACTTCTTCGACCTCGGCGGCAACTCGCTGCTCGTGATCCGCATGCACCGCCTGGTGGAAGACCGCCTGCAGCCGGGCCTCGCGGTGGTCGACCTCTTCAAGTACCCGACCGTCGGCGCGCTGGCCCGGCACATCGAGCAGTTGGGGCGTGGCCCCGCGGCTGCCACCGACGACGCCGCACAGGCGAAGCAGCGCGCGCTGCAACAGCGCGCGGCCCTGCTGCAACGCCGCCGACCCACGGAAAGAACCCTCTGATGCACGCGCAAGACGACACCCCGCTTTTTCCCGAGACCGCGGGCCCCACGGGCCTCGAGATCGCCATCGTCGGCATGGCCGGCCGCTTTCCCGGCGCGCCCGACGTGGACGCCTTCTGGCGCAACATCCGCGACGGCGTCGAGTCGGTCACGGCCTTCAGCGACGACGAGTTGCGCGCGCGCGGCGTGCCCGAGCGCGCACTGGCCGACCCCGACTACGTGAAGGCCGGCGTGCTGTTCGACGGCTACGACCGCTTCGATGCCGGCTTCTTCGGCTACTCGCCGCGCGAGGCCGAGCACCTCGATCCGCAACAGCGCATCTTTCTCGAATGCGCCTGGGAGGCGATGGACCACGCGGGCTGGCCGACTGGGAAGAAGGGCGGGGCGCCGGTCGGCGTCTACGCGGGAGACGGGCCCAACCTCTACCTCATGAAGCACCTGCTGCCCGCCTTCGGCATCGACGCAAGCACCGGCATCGCCGACATGCTGGGCCTCATGAGCGGCAACTCCGCCGGCTCGCTGTGCACGCGCGTCGCCTACAAGCTCGACCTGCGCGGCCCGGCCGTCAGCGTGCAGACCGAATGCTCGACCTCGCTCGTGGCCGTGCACATGGCCTGCCAGGGCCTGCTGAGCCACGACTGCGACATGGCGCTGGCCGGCGGCGTGTGGCTCAACCTGCTGCAGGAGGGCGGCTACCGCTACCAGAACGGCGCCATCCTCTCGCCCGACGGCCACTGCCGCGCCTTCGACGCCAAGGCTGCGGGCACGGTCATCGGCAGCGGCGCGGGCATCGTCGTGCTGCGCCGGCTGGCCGATGCGCTGCGCGACGGCGACACCATCCACGCCGTCATCAAGGGCACGGCCGCCAACAACGACGGCGCCGACAAGATCGGCTTCACCGCACCGAGCGTGCAGGGCCAGGCCGGCGCGATCCGCGCGGCGCAGCTGATGGCCGACGTGCCCGCGCACACGGTCAGCTATGTCGAGGCGCACGGCACGGGCACCACGCTGGGCGACCCGATCGAGCTGGCCGCGCTCACGCAGGCGTTTCGTGCCGATGGCGGCGATGGCGGGCGCTGCGGCTACTGCGCCATCGGCTCGGTCAAGACCAACATCGGCCACCTCGATGCGGCGGCCGGCGTGGCCGGGCTCATCAAGGCGACGCTGGCGCTGCGCCACCGCACGCTGCCGCCGAGCCTGCACTTCGAGCAACCGAACCCGCAGATCGATTTCGCGAGCAGCCCGTTCCGTGTCAACACCGAAGCATTGCCGTGGCCAGAGGGGGATACGCCACGCCGTGCGGGCGTCAGCTCCTTCGGCATCGGCGGCACCAACGTGCATGTCGTGCTCGAAGAGGCACCGACCGTGGTCATCGCAACCGAAGCGGCCGGCTGGCAGGTGCTGCCGCTGTCGACCCGCAGCGCATCTGCAACGCGGCATGCCGCGCAGCAACTGGCCGAGCATCTGCGCGCGCACCCCGCGCTGCCGCTCGCCGACATTGCCCACACCTTGCAGGCTGGCCGCCGCGCCTTCGAACACCGCAGCGCGGTCGTGGCCGATCACGTCGAAGGCGCCGTGCAGATGCTCTCGGCGGGCGAAGGCCTGGCCCAGCGCGCCGCACCCGCGCAGGCGCCCGAGGTGGTCTTCCTCTTTCCCGGCGGCGGCACGCAACACGCCCAGATGGGCCGCGCGCTCTACGAGGACGATGCCGCCTTCCGCGACGACATCGACCGCTGCTGCGCGCTGCTGGAGCCCGAGCTGGGCTTCGACCTGCGCACCGTGCTGTTCCCCGCACTGGGCGGCGAGGCCGAAGCCGATGCGAAGCTGTTCGATATCGCGCTCGCGCAACCCGCGCTGTTCGCCGTCGAATACGCGATGGCGCAGTGGTGGATGCGCCGCGGTGTGCGGCCCGCGGTGATGATGGGCCACAGCCTCGGCGAGTACGTCGCGGCCTGCCTGGCGGGCGTGTTCCGCCTCGAAGACGCGCTGCGCGTCGCGGCCCTGCGCGGGCGCCTGCTGCAGTCGATGCCGCCTGGCGCGATGACCGCCGTGCCGCTGTCGCAGGCCGCGCTCGCACCGTTCCTGGCGCCGGGCTGCGACCTGGCCGCCGCCAATGCGGAGCAGCTGTGCGTGATCTCGGGCCCGCGCGAAGCAATCGAGGCCGCCGAGGCGCGGTTGCGCGCGGCGGGCCACCTGCCCCGCCGGCTGCATGTGTCGATCGCCTCGCACTCGGCGATGACCGAGCCGCTGCTCGCGCCGCTCGAAGCGCTCATCGCGTCGGTGCCGCGCCGCCCGCCGACGATTCCTTTCGTTTCCAACGTCACGGGCCAGCTCATCACCGCCGAGGAGGCCATGAGCCCCGCCTACTGGGCGCGGCACCTGCGCGGCACCGTCCAGTTCGTCGACGGCGTGCGCACCTTGCTGCAGGTGCCGGGCCGCGTGCTGCTCGAAGTCGGCCCCGGCGAAACGCTGGCGGGCCTGGCGCGCCAGCATCCGCTGGCCGACACCGCCGCCGGCGTGTTTGCCAGCCAGGCGCACCCGCAGCAGCAGGCGCGCAATGCGCAGCAGATCGCGCAGACGCTGGCCCAGCTGTGGGTCGCGGGCGTGGACATCGACTGGACCGCCTGCCGCGCGGGCGCCGCGCGTCGGCGCGTGCCGTTGCCGGCGTATCCGTTTCAGCGCCGCCGCTACTGGGTCGAAGCGTCCAGCGTCGCGAAGGCGGCACAACGTCCGGCCGGCGACGCGTTCTATGTGCCCTCGTGGCAGCGCACGGAGCCGCTGGCGCTCACGCCGCAGGCATCGACAGAAGGTTGCCTGCTCGTGCTCGGCGACAGCCGCAGCCTCACGGGCCACCTCGTGCGGCAGCTGCGCGCGCAGGGCCGCACGGTGGTGCTGGCCGAGCGTGGCAGCGCCTTCGCACGCACCGGCCACGGCCACTGGACGCTGCGCCCCGGCGCATGCGACGACCACGCCCGCCTGCAGACGGAGATCGCCGCCGACTTCGGCGCCATCGCCGGCATCTACCACCTCTGGAGCCTCGACGAGGCGCTGCCCGCACAGCAGCCGCAGGCCGAGCTGCTCGAACGCAGCTTCTTCAGCGTGCTCGCGCTGGTGCAATCGCTAGCAGCCGGCGACCGCATGCTGCCGCTGGCCGTCGTCGCCAACCAGCTCGAAGACGTCACCGGCACCGAACCGCTGTGCCCCGAGAAGGCCACACTGCGCGGCATCGGCAAGGTGATCGGCCAGGAATACCCGCGCGTGCATTGCCGCGTGATCGACGTGGTGCTGCCGGCGCCCGAAAGCGATGCCGAGGGCCGGCTGGTCGCGCAGATCGTGGCCGAGGCCGCGGCGCTGCGGGCCGAGCCCGGCGAACCGCTGGTGGCCTGCCGTGGCGCGCACCGCTGGATCAAGACCTACGCGCCCGCGACGCTGACCGCCGCCGCGCAACCGCGCCTGCGCCGCGAGGGCGTCTACCTAGTCACCGGCGGCCTCGGCGGTGTCGGCCTTGCGCTGGCGAAGCACCTCGCCGTGCAGTGGCAGGCGCGGCTGGTGCTGCTGGGCCGCACGGCGCTGCCCGCGCGCACCGAGTGGTCCGTGCTGATGGCGACGAACAGCACACCCGCCGCTCTGAAGCTGCGGCTGCAGCAACTGCTCGAACTCGAAGCGCTCGGCGCGCAGGTGCTCACCGTGTCGGCCGACGTGTCCGACGGCGACGAGATGCGCGCCGCCCTCGCACAGGCCCATGCCCGGTTCGGCCCGCTGCACGGCGTCGTGCATGCGGCCGGCGATGCAGGCGGCGGCATGATGGCCGGGCGCACCCGCGCGCAGGTCGACACCGTGTTCGCGACCAAGGTGCGCGGCACCCGCGTGCTGTTCGATGCGCTGCGCGGTCAGCCGCTGGACTTCGTGCTGCTGTGCTCGTCCATCTCCAGCGTGGCCGGTGGCCTGGGCATGAGCGACTACGCCGCCGCCAACGCCTACCTCGACGCCGTGGCTGTCGCGCACGAACGGCTCGGCGCGTTCCCGGTGTTCTCGGTCAACTGGGACGCCTGGCGCGGCCTGGGCATGGCCGCGCACATGGACGTGCCCGACGACATCGGCATGGACGGCCCCGAAGGCGCGCGCGTCTTCGAGCGCATCGTCAACGGCCCGGTGCGGGCGCAGACCGTCATCTCGACCACCGACCTGGCCACGCGCCTGGGCCCGCTCGACAACGGCATGCTCGACCTGCTCGGCGACGAGGCGCCGGCCGCCGCCGCAGGCTCGACCCATCCCCGGCCCGCGCTGCAGACCCCGTTCGTCGCGCCGCAAGGCGAAGTCGAGACCGCACTCGCCGCGCTGTGGACCGAGCGCCTGGGCATCGCGCCCATCGGTGTGGACGACAACCTGTTCGAGCTCGGCGGCGATTCGCTCGTGGCCATCCAGCTGCTGTCGCGCGTGCGCAAGCTCTACGCGACCGAGCTGCACCCCAGCGAGTTCTTCAAGGCGCCGACGATCGCCGGCCTGGCCGCGCGGCTCGGCATTGGCTCGACCACCATCACCGCGCCGCAGCGCAGCGCGATGGAGATCACGCCCGTCGCGCGCGGCGGTGCGCTGTCGCTGTCGCCGATGCAGCGCCGCCTCTGGCTGGTCGACCGCCTCACCGACGCTGCCAACCGCAGCGGCCGTGCGGCCTACAACATGTCAGCCGGCCTCGCGCTGCACGGTGAACTCGACATCGGCGCGCTGCGCGCCGCCATCGACGCCATCGTGGCGCGCCATGAGGTGCTGCGCACCGTGTTCACCGAAGACGACGACGGCGAGCCCATGGCCGTCGTGCGCCTCGGTGCGCCGCTCGACATTCCCTTGATCGCACTCGACGACGGCGCGCGCTACGGCCCCCTGTTCGACGAGCTGGTGCGCGCACCGCTCGCGCTGGCAGAGGGCCCGCTCATCAAGGCCACCGTCGTGCGCATGGCCGCGCGCGAGCATGTGCTGGTGCTCGTGGTGCACCACATCGTGTTCGACGGCTGGTCGATCGCCGTGTTCGCACGCGAGCTGGCTGCGTTCTACGAACGCGCGCTGCGCAGCCAGCCGCTGGAACTGGCACCGCTGCCCGTGCAGTACGCCGACTACGCCGCCTGGTATGCGCGCGCGCTGGCCTCCGATGGCTTCGCGCCGAAGGCCGCGTTCTGGCGCGAGCGGCTGGCGGGCGCACCGCAGACCTCGGGCATCCAGCCCGACCACCAGCGCCCGGCTGTGCCCACGCACGCCGGCGATTCGGTGCGGCTCACGCTGTCGCCCGCGCTGTCGCAGTCGCTGGCCGCGCTCGCGCGCGCGTCGGACACCTCGCTGTTCACGCTGTTGCTGTCGTCGTTCTTCCTGTTCTTCCACCAGGCTTCGGGCGCGGACGACATCGTCATCGGCACCGACGTCGCGGGCCGCGGTCATCCGGACCTCGAAGGGCTGCTCGGCTTCTTCGTCAACGTGGTGCCGCTGCGCTCGCGCCGCGCGAAGGGCGGGAGCAATTTCCCGCACTGGCTGGCTGCCACCAAGGCCGACACCCTGGCCGCGATGGACCACCAGGACGTGCCCTTCGACCGCATCGTCGAGCTGTCGGGCGTGCCGCGCGCACGCGACCGCAACCCGCTGGTGCAGGTGCTCTTCGTGCTCCAGAACACACCCGAGATCCGGTTCGCCATCGAAGGCGCCGAGGTCGAGGTGCTGCCCCAGCAGATGAACGAATCCAAGTTCGACCTGGCGGTGTTCGCCAGCGAACAGGGCGGCGCGCTCACCGCCGAGTGGGTGTTCGCCACCGACCTCTACCGGCGGGAGACCGTCGAAACCTTCACCGCTTCGTGGCACGCGCTGCTGGAGCGGATCGTCGCCACACCCGGCCAGCCCGTCGACGCGCTGGCCCCCATGCCCTCGCAGGAATCCATCGCCATGACAAACGCTCCCAACGTCCGCCCGGCCTCGAAACTGGACAAGCTCGGCAAACTTGGAAAGCTCGATGCCCTGGGCGCCGGCCGCGCCCCCGTGCGCGCCGCCGCGCGGCCCGCCGTGCAGACTTCGTTCCTGAAGCCCGGGGCCGAATTTCCCATCGTGCTGCAGGCCACCAGCCCCGAGCTCGACACCGTCGCCTGGGCCAAGGGCCAGGCCGACTACATCGAGATGCTGGTAGCCAAGCACGGCGGCATCCTGTTCCGCGACTTCGGCCTGAAGACCCCGCAGGACTTCGAGGCCTTTGCCGAGGCCATCGAGCCCGAGCTGTATGGCAGCTACGGCGACCTGCCGAAGAAGGAGGGCGGCAAGAAGACCTACCGCTCCACGCCGTACCCCGAGCGCCAGATGATCCTGTTCCACAACGAGAGCGCGCACCTGGACCGCTGGCCGCGCAAGCAGTGGTTCTTCTGCGAGCTGCCGTCGCCCGTGGGCGGCGCCACGCCCATCGTCGACTGCCGCGAGATGCTGCGCCGCCTGCCGGCCGACGTGGTGGCCGGCTTCGAGCGCAAGGGGCTGCAGTACGTGCGCACCTTCACGCCCGGCCTGGACGTGAGCTGGCAGGACTTCTACAAGACCGGGCGCCGCGAAGACGTCGAGGCGCGCCTGGCCGCCGCCGGTATCGAATGGCGCTGGTTCGACGGCGACACGCTGCAGACGCGCACCCGCTGCCCCGCCGTGATCCGCCATCCGCTGACCGGTGAGCGCGTGTTCTTCAACCAGGTGCAGCTGCACCACGTCGCCTGCCTCGAAGCGCAGGTGCGCGAAGACCTGCTGGCCATGAGCGGCGTCGAGCGCCTGCCGCGCCATGTGACCTACGGCGACGGCTCGCCCATCGCGGACGAGACCATGGCCATCGTCGGCGAAGCCTACGAGGCCTGCGCCGTGCGCTTCGACTGGCGCCAGGGCGACGTCGTGATGCTCGACAACATGCTCGCCGCCCATGCGCGCGACCCCTTCGAGGGCACGCGAAAGATCGTGGTGGCGATGGGCGCGATGTTCGACCGCGCCGCGCTCGACGACGGCGCACGCGGCACCGAGTCCCGCCTGGCCGACGAACAAGGCGCCTGAACGAAATGACGACCATGACCGACCCCTTCGACGACACGACCTTTCCGCTGAGCCCCGAACAACGCGCGGTGCCGGCCGATGCGCCGCGCCTGCTGCTGCGCGCCGACATCGAGGGCGCAACCGACCTCGCGCGTCTGCGCGACGTGGTGGCGCTTGTGCTGGGTGCGCACGGCGCCCTGTGCAGCGCCATCCGCGCGGTGCCGGGCTACCGCGGCCTGCGCCAGCAGTACACCGACGGCATGGCGCCGCTGGCCTGGGCGAGCGCCGATCTGCGTGATGCGCCCGGGTTTGCGTTGACCGAATGGCTGGAGAACCTGCAAGCCGTGCCGCTGGACATTGCACGCGGCGAGATGGTTCATGCCGGGCTCGCACGCACCGGCGAAACGCGCCACACCTTGGCGCTGTCCGTCCATGCCTGGGTCGGCGACCGCGGCAGCCTGCAGCACCTGTTCGACCAGATCGCCACGGCCTTCGCGGACGCGAACAGCTTCGATGCCGCCGAGGTGTTCCCCTACGCACGCTTCGTGACCTGGCGCCAGGACCTGCTCGATGGCGAAGACGCCGCCGAGGGGCGTGCCTACTGGCAGCGCTACCTCGCGCAGGCCACCACGCTCACGCCGCCACGCCTCGTGGGGCGGCAAGCTGCTGTCGCGCAACAGGCTGCGCGGGTGCAGGCCGAAGAATCCATCGACGCCGGTTTTGCAGGTCGCATCGCCGCCTGCGCCGACACGCTGGGCGCGCAGCCCGACACGCTGCTGCAGGCCGTCTGGTGGCTGCTGCTCGCGCGCCTGGACGGCACCGGCCGCTTCGCCGCCGGTTGGCAGCACGACTGCCGCCGCGACTACCCGCCGATGCAGGGCGCGGTCGGCGTGTTCGACAAGGTGCTGCCGCTCATCGTCGAGACCGCGCCCGAGACGCGCTTTGCCGACTGGTTCGACAACATCGACGGCACGCTGGCCGCGCATGTCGAGGCGCAGGAGTACTGGACCGTCGACGCACCGCCTATCGCCGCGCATCTCGCGGTTGGCTTCGCTTGCCACGAACGGCCGCGCCGCCACGGCGTCGATCTGCAATGGCAACTGGCTGCGCTGCCCGGACCGCTGTCGGCTTTCGAACTCGCCTTGCAGGTTGCATGGGACATCGATGGTGCTGCGCTGTCGGTGCATGCCGATGCGACGCGCCACAGCGAGGGGGCGGCGCAGCGCCTGCTGATGCAGTACCTCTGCCTGCTGGACGCCGTCGTCGAACGCCCCGACACCGCGCTCGGCGCGCTGCCGCTGGTCGGCGCGCGCGAGCGCGAGCTGTTGCTGCAATCGCAGGAAGCCGTGGCCGATGTCGGCTCGCAGACCGTCACGCAACGTATCGCCCACTGGGCGATCGAGACGCCCGAAGCGCCCGCACTCGAAGCAGGCGACCAGCGCCTGAACTACCGCGAACTCGACCAGCGCATCGGCCGCGTCGCCCACTGGCTGCAAGGGCAGGGCGTGACACCCGGCGCCATCGTCGCGGTGAACCTGCCGCGCGCGCTCGACCTGCCGGTGGCGATCCTCGCCGTCTGGCGCGCGGGCGCCGCCTACCTGCCGCTCGACCCCGACTGGCCCGAGGCGCGCCGCGCGGCGGTGCTGGCCGATGCGCAGCCGGTGTTCACCATCGACGCGGCATTGCCCGATGCGGTCACGTTGCCCGAAGCGCAAGGCGCATCGCAGATCGCCGCACCGAGCGACCTCGCCTACGTGCTCTACACCTCCGGCTCCACCGGCACACCCAAGGGCGTGGCCGTCGAGCAGGGCCAGCTGCAGAACTACGTGGCCGCCGCTTCGGCGGCGATGCAGCTCGACACCTGCCGCCGCTGGGCGCTCACCAGCTCGGTGGCGGCCGACCTGGGCAACACCGCGTTGGTCGGCGCGTTCTACAACGGCGCCTGCCTCGTCGTGGCGGCGCCGCACGAGGCGAAAGACGCCGAGGCCTTCGCGCGCTTCATGCGCGCACACGCCATCGACGCGCTGAAGATCGTGCCCTCGCACCTCGAAGCGCTGCTCGAAAGCGCCGCGCCCTGCCTGCCGCGCACGCTGGTGCTGGGCGGCGAGGCCGCGCCGCGCGCGCTGGTCGAGCGCATCGCGCGGCTGGCGCCGCAGTGTGCCGTCTACAACCACTACGGGCCGACCGAGGCCACGGTCGGCGTCATGGTGCATGCCGTCGAACCCGGCGCGCCCGTGCCCGAGCAACTGCCGCTGACGCGCGTGCTCGCGAACAACCGCGTGCGCGTGCTCGATGCGTCGCGCGGCCTCGTGCCGGCCGGTGGGCTGGGCGAGGTCTACATCGGCGGTGCGCAGCTGTGCCGCGGCTACCTGAACCGCACGAACGCCGACGCGTTCGTCGCCGATCCGTTCCACGCGGGTGAGCGGCTCTACCGCACAGGTGACCTCGCGTGGGTGCTGCCCGAAGGCGGGCTGCGCCTCGCGGGGCGCGCCGACCACCAGGTGAAGGTCCACGGCTACCGCGTCGAGCCGGCCGAGGTCGAGGCGGCGTTGCTGGCGCGGCCCGGCGTGCGACAGGCGGTCGTGCTGGCCGTGCCCGATGCGGCCGGTGCGGCCACGCTCGCCGCCTTCTTCGTCGCCGACAGCGAGGCGGCCGACGGCCGCGCGCTGCGCGAAGAACTCGCCGCGCTGCTGCCCGCGCACATGGTGCCCGCGAGCTGCACGGCGGTGAGCGCGTTTGCGCGCCTGCCGAACGGCAAGATCGACCGGCGCGCGCTGGCGGCGTCGGCATCGGCCCCGGCCGAAGGGCCACAGCGCACCATCGCCGCGCCGCGCGACGCGCTCGAAGCGCTGCTCGCCGACGGCATGGCCACGCTGCTGGGCAGCGGCCCGGTCGGCGTGGAAGACGACTTCTTCGAACTCGGCGGCCACTCGCTGCAGGTCATCAAGCTGGTGGCGCGCATCCGCAAGCTGCTGCAGGTCGAGGTGGCGGCCGGCGTGGTGTTCGACCACCCGACGCCCGCGGCGCTCGCCGCCGTGTTGCGCGAGGCCAGTGCCGACGCCGTCGCGCTCGAACAGATGGCGCAGACGCACCGGCAGCGCGACCTGGCCGACGAATCCGTGGGCGAGGCCGCATGAGCATCGCCATGGACGAGATCACCCGCACCGTGCACGACGGCCAGGCGGTGCCGCTGTCGTACGCGCAGGAGCAGCTGTGCTTCCTGCAGAAGCTCGAGCCCGGGCTCACGGCCTACAACCTGCCGCGCGTGTTCCGGCTGACCGGCGCGCTCGACGCCGAGGCGCTGGCACGTGCGTTCCAGGCGGTCATTGCGTGCCACGCCATCCTGCGCACGCACTTCGTCGAACACGACGGCGTGCCGATGCAGGTGGTGCAGGCCGAAGTGCCGTTCACGCTGGAGCGCATCGACCTCTCGGACCAGGGCGCAGACGCACAGAAAGCCGCTGTCGACGCGCTCGTGCGCCGCACCGCGACGCATGTGTTCGACCTGGGCCGCGCGCCCGCATTGATCGCACGACTCGCGAAGTTGGCCGACGACCGGCACGTGCTGACCGTCTGCCTGCACCACATCGTGTCCGACGCCTGGTCGAACCCGATCCTGGCGCGCGACCTCGGCGCGGCCTACGCGCTGGCGCTGCGCAGCGACGGCCCGGTGCAGCTGCCGCCGCTGCCCGTGCAGTACGCCGACTTCGCCGTGTGGCAGCGCGCCCGCGTGCAGGGCGGGGCGCTCGCACCGCAGCTCGCGCACTGGAACCGCCACCTCGGCGACGAGGTGCCGTCGCTCGATTTGCCGACCGACCGCGCGCGCCCCGCGCAGCAGACCTTCGCCGGCACCGCGCTCGGTTTCGAGCTGCCGCCGGCGCTGGCGGTGGCGCTGCAGAAGTTCTGCCGCGCCGAACGCTGCACGCCCTTTGTCGTGCTGCTCGCGGCCTGGCAGGTGCTGCTGTCGCGCTGCAGCGGGCAGGACGATTTCGCCATCGGCGTGCCCAACGCCGGGCGCCACCGCGAAGAGGTACAGGATCTGCTGGGCTTCTTCATCACGACGCAGGTGTTCCGCGCGCGGCTCGCGCCCCGGCGCACGCTGCGCGAGGTGTGCCGGCAGGTGCGCACCGACGCACTGGCCGCGCTCGACCACGCCGACCTGCCGTTCGAAGTGCTGCTGGCCAGCCGCAAGGACCGCCGCGACCCCGCGCGCAGCCCGCTGTTCCAGGCCATGTTCGGTGTGCAGATGGCCGGTGAGGCCGTCGCGCTCGATTTCGCGGGCGTGCGTGCCGAGCTCGAAGAGTTCGACGACGCGGGCGCCAAGTTCGACCTGTCGCTGGACTTCTACATCGACCCGCGCGGCGTGCGCGGGCGGCTCGAATACAACACCGACCTGTTCGACGCCACGACCGCGCAGCGCCTGGTTCGCGCCTACCAGCGCGTGCTGCAGGCGATGTCGGACGACCCCGACCGCGTGCTTGCGAACCTCGTGCTCACCGATGCGGACGACGAAGCGCGGCTGCGCGGCTGGAGCGAGAACCTGCCGCACCGCCCGTACACGCAGCCCGTGCACCAGCGCATCGAGGTGCAGGCGCGCGAGCGGCCCGAGGCGGTGGCGCTGGTGTTCGGCGACACGGTGCTGCGCTATGGCGAACTCGATGCGCGCGCCAACGCGCTGGCCCATCACCTGATCGGGCTGGGCGTGCGGCCCGACATGCCCGTGGGCATCGCCGCCGAGCGCAGCCTCGAGATGGTCGTGGGGCTGCTGGCGATCCTGAAGGCCGGCGGCGCGTATGTGCCCATCGACCCCGAGTTGCCGCGCGAACGCATCGCCTACATGCTCGAAGACAGCGGCGTGACCTTGCTGCTCACGCAGTCGCATCTGCGCGAGGCGCTGCCGGTGGCGGCGCATGTGCAGTTGCTGGCGCTCGATGCGCTCGACCTGTCGGCCGAATCCACCGCCTGCCCGCAGGTCGCGCTGCATGGCGAGAACCTCGCCTACGTGATCTTCACCTCGGGCTCCACGGGCCGCCCCAAGGGCGCGGCCAACCGCCACAACGCCCTCTACAACCGCCTGGCCTGGATGCAGGACGCCTACGCGCTGGGCGACGCCGACACCGTGCTGCAGAAGACGCCGTTCGGCTTCGACGTGTCGGTGTGGGAATTCTTCTGGCCGCTGATGCAGGGCGCGCGCCTTGTCGTCGCTGCGCCCGGTGATCACCGCGAGCCGGCACGCCTGGTCGAGCTGATCCGCGCACACGACGTGACCACGCTGCATTTCGTGCCCTCGATGCTGCAGGCCTTCCTGGCGCACGACGGCATCGAGGCCTGCACCAGCGTGCGGCGCATCGTCTGCAGCGGCGAGGCGCTGCCCGCCGAGGCGCAGGCGAAGGTGTTCGAGCGCCTGCCGGGTGCGGGGCTCTACAACCTCTACGGCCCGACCGAGGCGGCCATCGACGTGACGCACTGGACCTGCCGCGCCGACGGCCTGAACCATGTCGCCATCGGTCGTCCCATCGCGGGTTGCAAGACCTACGTGCTCGACGCGGGCCTGAACCCGGTGCCGCTGGGCGTGGGCGGCGAGCTGTACCTGGGCGGCATCGGCCTGGCGCGCGGCTACCTGCATCGGCTGGGCCTCACGGCCGAGCGCTTTGTCGCCGACCCGTTCAGCGACACCGGCGAGCGCCTGTACCGCACGGGCGACCTCGTGCGCTGGCGCGACGACGGCCAGCTGGCCTACCTGGGCCGCATCGACCACCAGGTGAAGGTGCGGGGCTTCCGCATCGAACTCGGCGAGATCGAGGCGCAGCTGCTGGCGCAGCCGCAGGTGCGCGAGGCCGTCGTGGTGGCCGACGAAGGTCCGGGCGGCACGCGGCTGGTCGGTTACGTGTCGCCGCAGCCCGATGCGGCGGTGGATGCGGCCGTGCTCAAGGCGCGGCTGGCCGAGGTGCTGCCCGAGTACATGGTGCCGGCGCTGCTGTGCGTGCTGCCGGCCCTCCCGCTCAACGCCAACGGCAAGATCGACCGCAAGTCGCTGCCCAAACCCGAGCGCAGCGGGGTGCAGGCCTACGAAGCGCCCGAGGGTGTGGTCGAGCAGGCGCTCGCCACCGTCTGGGCCGAGGTGCTCGGCCTGCCGCGCGTGGGCCGGCAGGACAACTTCTTCGAACTCGGCGGCGATTCGATCCTGAGCCTGCAGATCGTGTCGCGGCTTCGCACGGCGGGCTGGAAGCTCACGCCGCGCCAGATGTTCGAGCGGCAGACCGTCGCAGGGCAGGCGGCGGTGGCCGAACCCGTGGGCGCTGCGGTGCACGCCGAGCAGGCGGCGGCCGAAGGCGAGGTGCCGCTGCTGCCTTTCCAGGCTGCATTCTTCGAAGCCGACATGCCCGAGCGCCATCACTGGAACCAGTCGCTGCTGCTGCAAAGCCGCGAGCCGCTGGTGCTGCCCGCGCTCGAAGCCGCACTGGCGGCCGTGGTGCAGCACCACGACGCGTTCCGCCTGCGCTTCCATCAGGCAAGCGATGGCCGCTGGCAACAGGCCTACGAGCCACTGCCGGCGCGTTGGCGCGAGGAATGGCTCTGGGTGCGCGATGCGGCGAACCCCGCGCAGATCGCCGCGCTGTGCGATGAGGCGCAACGCAGCCTCGACCTCGCGCACGGGCCGCTGCTGCGCCCGCTGGTCATCCGCCTGCCGGGCGGCGACTGGCGCCTGTTGCTGGCCGCGCACCACCTCGTGGTCGATGGCGTGTCGTGGCGCATCCTGCTCGACGACCTGGCTGCTGCGTACATGCAGTGCCGCGATGGCCAGTCGGTCGCGCTGCCGCCGAAGAGCGCCAGCCTGCAAGCCTGGGCGCACGCGCTGCAGGCGCAGGCTGCCACGATGGAGGGTGAACTCCCGCACTGGCTGGCCTTCGTCGACGTGCCGGTCGCGCTGCCCTGCGCGCGACCCGACGGCGTGAACACCGTGGCGCGCCGTGCCAGCATCGCGTGGCAGCTCGACCGCGAGCGCACGCAGGCGCTGCTCAAGGTTGCTCCTGCCGCCTACCGCACGCAGGTCAACGACCTGCTGCTCACCGCACTCGGCCGCGCGCTGTGCGGCTGGAGCGGGCATGCGCAGCTGGCGATCCTGCTCGAAGGCCACGGCCGTGAAGACATCCTGCCGGCGGAGAAAACACTCGACCTGTCGCGCACCACGGGCTGGTTCACGAGCCTGTTCCCCGTGCGGCTCGATCCGATGGGGGCGTGGGGCGATGCGATCAAGCGCGTGAAGGAAGACCTGCGCCGCGTGCCGCAACGCGGGCTCGGCCATGGCGTGCTGATGCACCTGGGCACGGACGCACAGCGGCAGGCGCTGCGCGCGCTGCCGCGTCCGCAGCTGGTCTTCAACTACCTCGGGCAGGTCGACGGTGTGGTTGAGGCCGCGTGGTCGCTGGCGGCCGAAGACGCGGGCGAACCCGTCGCGGCGAGCGCGCCGCTGCTGCACGAATTCAGCGTCAACGCACAGGTGCGCGATGGCGCGCTGCAACTGACGGTGGACTTCAGCGCGGCACGCTATGCCGCCGACGACGTGCAGGGCTGGGTGAACCGCTTCGGCGACGAACTCGAGGCGCTGATCGCGCACTGCACCTCGGGCGCCTCCGGTGTCACGCCGTCGGACTTCCCGCTGGCCGGGCTCGACGCCGCGCAGCTCGACGCGCTGCCGCTGCCCGTCACGCAACTCGAAGACCTCTATCCGCTGTCGCCGATGCAGTCCGGCATGCTGTTCCACAGCCTGGTCGATGCGCAGGGCGAGGCTTACATCAACCAGCTGTGCATGGACATCGACGGCCTCGATGCCGAGCGCTTCCGCGCGGCATGGCAGCGCGTGCTGGCGCGCCACGAGATCCTGCGCAGCGGCTTCCTGGCCGACGGCGTCACGCCGCTGCAATGGGTGGCGCGCAGCGCCGAGATGCCGTGGGCCGTGCAAGACCTGCGCGAGAGCGCCGACGTGCCCGGTGCGCTGGCGCGGCTGGCCGCGTCGCAGCGCGCGAGCGGCTTCGACCTCGCGCGCCCGCCGCTCATGCGCATCGCGCTGGCGCGCACACAGGCGCAGCGCCATCACCTCGTCTGGACCTACCACCACCTGCTGCTCGACGGCTGGAGCGTGGCGCAGCTGCTGGCCGAGGTGCTGCGCAGCTACGCGGGGCAGGCCGGCGAGGCCGCACCCGGGCGCTTCCGCGACCACATCGCGTGGCTCGCAACACGCGACGCGCAGGCCGGCGAGGCGCACTGGCGCAGCGTGCTGGCCGGTGTGGAAGAACCGACGCGTCTTGCGACGGCGCTGGTGCCTCTGGTCGCGCCACGCCCGGGCAAGGCCCGCCAGCGGCTGGCCTTCGACACCGAAACCACGCGCGGCCTGCGCGATGCCGCGCGCGCCGCGCACGTCACGCTGAACACCTTCGTTCAGGCCGCCTGGGCGCTGCTGCTGAGCCAGCGCACGCGCACCGGCACTGTCGTGTTCGGCGCCACCGTCGCCGGCCGCAGCGCTGAGATGCCGGGCGCCGAGCGCATGCTGGGCCTGTTCATCAACACGCTGCCCGTGGTCGCGCGCCTGCAGCCCGGCCAGCCCGTGGGCGACTGGCTGCGCGAACTGCAGGCAGCGCAGGTCGCGTCGCGCGAACACGAGCACACGCCGCTGCACGAGATCCAGGCCTGGGCCGGGCTGGGCGGGCAGGGGCTGTTCGACACCCTGGTGGTGTTCGAGAACTACCCGGTCGATGCGGCCTTGCGCGACGACGCAGCGGCGGGCCTTCGCTTCGGCGCGGTGCGCACGCAGGAAGAAACCTCGTACCCGCTGACGCTGATGGTGCATGACGATGCGGCACTGCACATCGACCTCGTGCATGCGCTCGACGTGTGCGACGACGCGCAGGCGGCGGCGCTCGTGGGCCAGCTGCGTGCGGCGTTGCTGGCGCTTGCTGGCGATGCGGCGCAGGCAACAGGCCAGCTGACGCTGGCCGATGCGGCCGAGCGCGAGCGGTTGTCGTCGTGGTCGCGCGGTGCGTTCACGCCGGAAACGGTCGTGCCCGTTCACCACCTCATCGAACAACAGGCGAAGGCGAACCCCGACGCACTGGCGCTGGTCACGGCTGGGCATCGCCTCACCTACGCCGCGCTCAACCGCCTCGCGAACCGCTGGGCGCACCGGCTGATCGCACAAGGCGTGCGGCCCGACATGCCGGTCGCGATCGCGGTCGATCGCTCGGCCGAAACCGTCGTCGGCCTGCTCGCCGTGCTCAAGGCCGGAGGTGCGTATGTGCCGCTCGACCCGGCGTTCCCGACCGAGCGGCTGGCCTACATGGTCGAGGACAGCGGCGCCTCGCTGCTGCTCACGCGCCGCGCGTTGATGCCGCGTTTGCCCGACGCAGCGAGCGTGCAACGGTTGGCCTTCGACCTCGACGCCACCGACGACGGCATGGCTGAATGGCCCGACCACGACCCGGCGGTGCCAGTGCATGGCGAGCAGCTGGCCTACGTGCTCTACACCTCGGGCTCGACCGGCCGCCCCAAGGGCGTGGCGATGCGCCACGACGCGGTGGCGCGTCTCATCGCGTGGCAGCTGCAACGCCTGCCGGGTGCGAGCCGCACGCTGCTGTTCGCGTCGCCGTGCTTCGACGTGGCGTTCCAGGAAATGGTCAGCGGGCTGGCCGGCGGCGGCTGCCTCGTGCAGACCGCCGACGCGCAGCGGCTCGACCTCGATGCGCTGGAAGACCTGGTGCACCGCGAAGGCGTCGAGCGCATGTTCCTGACTTTCTCGGTGCTGCAGCATTTCGCCGAACAGTCGCTGGCCTCGGGCCGTCGGCTGCCGGCGCTGCGGCAGATCGTCACTGCGGGCGAGCAACTCAAGCGCACGCCCGCGCTGACCGAATGGCTGGCGCGCGAATCGCAGTGCCGGCTCATCAACCAGTACGGGCCGACCGAAACGCACGTGGTGAGCGAGTTCGTGCTCGACGGTGCAGGCCGAGAAGACCTGCCGCCCATCGGCACGCCCGCGTCGAGCGCGCGCTTGCGCGTGCTCGACGCCAATCTTCAACCCGTGCCCGTGGGCGTGGCCGGCGAGCTGTGCGTGGGCGCCGAGGTGCTGGCGCGCGGCTACCTGCATCGCGCCGGCCTGACGGCGCAGCGCTTCGTTGCCGATCCGTTCGATGGGCACGGCGGGCGGCTCTACCGCACCGGCGACCTCGTGCGCTGGCGCGATGACGGCCAGCTCGAGTACCTCGGCCGGCTCGACCACCAGGTGAAGGTGCGGGGCTTTCGCATCGAACTCGGCGAGGTCGAGTCGCAGCTGCTCGCGCAGCCCGGCGTGCGCCAGGCGCTGGTGCTGGCGCAGGAAGGGCCGGGCGGTGCGCGGCTGGTGGCCTATGCGGCCGGCGCCGAAGGCCAGCCGCTGCGCCCCGCGGCGTTGCGTGCGGGGCTGGCGACGGCGCTGCCCGACTACATGGTGCCGAGCGTCATCGTCGCGATGCCGCAGGGGCTGCCGCTGAACGCCAACGGCAAGGTCGATCGGCAGGCGCTGCCGCCGCCCGAGGCCGCGGAAGAGCGTGCCCACGTGCCGCCGCAGGGCGCCACCGAAACCGCGCTGGCGGGTCTGTGGGCGCAGGTGCTGGGGCTGTCGCGCGTGGGGCGCGGCGACAACTTCTTCGAGCTCGGCGGGCACTCGCTCGCGGTGCTCAAGCTGCGGCAGCAGGTCAAGGCGCAGATGGGCATCGACCTGCCGCTGCAGCGCTACTTCGAGCTGCCCGACCTGGCGGCGTGCGCGCAGGCGCTCGATGCGCAGGGGCCGGCGCAGGCGCAGCAGGCCGCGCAGGCCGAGAGCGACCTCGATCGCATGGATGCATTGTTGGAAAGTCTGGGGGGTTGAGTGAGCAGTAGAACGAGTAACAGCAGCAGCGAACGCGGCAGGGCCATCGCCCAACGGCTGGCAGGTTTGCCACCGGCGCGGCAGAAGGAATTCATCGCCGCGCTTCGTGCGCAGGGCATCGATTTCGGCCGCCTGCCGATCGTGCCCGACCCGGCCGCCGTGCCCGGCGCGCCGCGGCCTGCGTCGTACGCGCAGGCGCGCCAGTGGTTTCTCTGGCAGATGGACCCCGGGAGCACGGCGCAGCACATCACGGCCGCGCTCACGCTGCACGGCGCGCTCGACCTTGCGGCGCTGCGTGCGAGCCTGCAGGCGCTGGTGGTGCGGCATCCGTCGCTGCGCACGCGCTTCGGCGTGAGCGACGACGGCGTGCCGCAGCAGATCGTGTCGCCCGAGGCCGTGCTCGACCTGCGTGAAGCTGATCTGCGCGCCCACCCCGCGCAGGTGCGCGACGAGGCCGCACGCCTCGTGCGCACGCCCTTCGATCTGTCGCGCGGCGCGCTGTTGCGCGTGGGCCTGCTGCGCACCGGCGAGACCGCGCACCTGCTGGTGCTGGTGATGCACCACATCGTGTCCGATGGCTGGTCGATGCAGTTGCTGGTCGATGACTTCGGCGCGCTGTACCAGGCACACCGTCAAGGGAACGATGCCGCCGTGCTCGCTGCGCCGGCGTTGCAATACGCCGACTACGCGGCCTGGCAGCGCAACTGGCTCGAAGCGGGAGAGGGCGAACGCCAGCTCGCCTACTGGACCGAGCGGCTCGGTGGCGAGCAGCCGCTGCTGCAATTGCCTGCCGACCGCGCGCGTCCGCCGCAGGGGCCGTACCTGGCCGCGCGCCACCGGCTCGACCTGCCGGGCGCGCTGGCACACGCACTGCGCCGCCGCGCGAGCGCCGAGGGCGCGACGCTCTTCATGGTGCTGCTGGCCGGCTTTCAGGCGCTGCTGCACCGCTACACGGGCCAGGGCGACATCCGGCTCGGCGTGCCTGTGGCCAACCGCGACCGGCCCGAGACGGCCGGCATCCTCGGCCTGTTCGTCAACACGCAGGTGCTGCGCGCCGAGCTGGCTGGCCACACCACGCTGGCCCAGGCGCTGGCGCAGGCGCGCGACGCGGCACTGGGCGCGCAGGCGCACCAGGACCTGCCGTTCGAACAGCTGGTCGAGGCGCTGCAGCCCGAGCGCAGCCTGAGCCACCCGCCGCTGTTCCAGGTGATCTTCAACCACCGGCAGCAGGACCTGGGCGCGCTCGACCGGCTCGAAGGCCTGCGCATCGAACCCTGCGAACTCGACGAACAGGCGGCGCCCTTCGAACTCGCGCTCGACACGCTGGAGCAGGCCGACGGCACGCTCGGCCTGAGCTTCACGTATGCCCACGCGATCTTCGAGCCCGCCACCATCGAGCGCATGGCCGCGCACTACGTCGCAGTGCTGCGCCAGCTGGCCGACGACCCCACGCGCACCTTGCGCGAGGTGGCGCTGCTCGGTCCGCAGGAGCACGCCCAGCTGCGCGAATGGGGCGAGGGCCGGGACACCGCCTGGGACGAGGTGCCCGTGCACCGGCTCGTCGAGCGCCAGGCCGCGCTGCGGCCCGAGGCCACGGCGCTGATCGTCGACGGCGTGCCGATGCGCTTCCGCGACTTCGACGTGCGCGCCAACCGGCTCGCCCATGCCCTCATCGCGCAGGGCGTGAAGCCCGAGGACCGCATCGGCCTCGCGGTGGAGCGTTCGCCCGAGATGGTGGTGGCGCTGCTCGGCGTGCTGAAAGCGGGCGCGGCCTACGTGCCGCTCGACCCCGACTACCCGCCCGACCGGCTCGATTTCATGGCGGCCGACAGCGGCGTGCGGCTGCTGCTCACGCAGGCGCGGGTGCGCGAGCGGCTGGGCGCCTCGATACAGGCGCTGCCCGCGCTGCTGCTCGACGGCGGCGTGCTCGACAGCGGCCCCGACAGCGCACCCGATGTCGCGGTGCATCCCGAGCATCTGGCCTATGTGATCTACACCTCGGGCTCCACCGGGCAGCCCAAGGGTGTGGCCGTGGCGCATGGCCCGCTGAGCATGCACATCCAGACCATCGGCCGCGCCTACGGCATGACGCCCGAAGACCGCGAGCTGCAGTTCGCGTCGATCAACTTCGACGGCGCGCACGAGCGCATCTGGACGCCGCTGGCCTTCGGCGCCACGCTGATGCCGCGAAGCCAGGAGCTGTGGACCGTGCACCGCAGCCGCGAGGAAATGCGGCGCCACGGCATCACCGTCGCCTGCTTCACGCCGGGCTACCTGCAGCAGATGGCCGATGAACTCGGCGAGGAAGGGCGCGTGCCCACGCTGCGCTCGTACACCGTCGGCGGCGAGGCCATGGGCCGCGTGGCCTGCGAGCGCGTGATGCAGACGCTGCAGCCGCCGCGCCTCATCAACGGCTACGGACCGACCGAGACGGTGATCACGCCGACCATCGCCAAGGCTTACGCGGGCACCGCCTTCGACGCCGCCTACCTTCCCATCGGCGCGCCCGTGGGCGACCGCCGCGCCGTGGTGCTCGACACCGACATGAACCTGGTGCCGCCCGGCATGGCCGGCGAGCTGTACCTGGGAGGCTCGGGCCTGGCGCGCGGCTACCTGAACCGCGCCGGCCTGAGCGCCGAGCGCTTCGTGGCCGACCCCTTCGACACGGCGGGCGGTCGCCTGTACCGCACCGGCGACCTCGTGCGCTGGCGTGCCGACGGGCAGCTCGAATACCTGGGGCGGCTCGATCACCAGGTGAAGGTGCGCGGCTTCCGCATCGAACTCGGCGAGGTCGAGGCGCGGCTGCGCGCGCAGCCCGGCGTGCGCGAGGCCGTGGTGGTCGCGCGCCAGCGTGCGGGCGGCGCGCTGCTGCTGGCCTACGTGTCGAGCCTCGATGCGCAGCGGCCCGTCGAGGCCTTCACGCTGCGCGACGGGCTGGCACAGGTGCTGCCCGAGTACATGGTGCCGTCGGCGATCACCGTGCTCGCGGCGCTGCCGCTGAACGCCAACGGCAAGGTCGACCGCGCCGCGCTGCCCGAGCCCGTGTTCGCTGCTGCGGCCGACACCTGGGAAGCACCGCAGGGCGCGGCCGAGGAGGCGATGGCGGCCGTGTGGGCCGAGGTGCTCGGCGCGCCGCGCGTGGGCCGCAACGACAACTTCTTCGAACTCGGCGGCCACTCGCTGCTGGCCATGCAGCTGCTCGAACGGCTGCGCCGGCAGGGCTTCGGTGCGCAGGTGCGCACGCTGTTCCAGAACCCGCGTTTTTCCGACTTCGCGCGCGCCACGCTCGAAGCCGGTGCCTCGTCGCGCCCGGCGCCGGTGGTGCCCGACAACGCGATCCCCGACGGCTGCACACGGCTCACGCCGCAGATGCTGCCGTTGGTGACGCTCGACGACGTGCAGCTGCGCCGCATCGAAGCCGCCGTGCCCCGCGGCGCGGCCAACATCCAGGACATCTACCCGCTCGCGCCGCTGCAGGAAGGCCTGCTGTTCCATCACCTGATGCAGGCCGAGGGCGACGTCTACGTGCAGTCGCTGCAGATGCGCTTCGACAGCCAGACGCGGCTGCATGCGTTCATGGACTGCCTGAACCGCGTCATCGTGCGCCACGACATGCTGCGCACCGCGGTGCTGTGGGAAGGGCTGGCGGAGCCGGTGCAGGTGGTGCACCGCCATGCACCCGCCGAGATCGAATGGCTGCCGATCGACGCCGCCGCGGGCGATGTTGCCGCGCAGCTCGAAGCGCATGTGCGCCCCGGGCACTACCGTTTGGACGTGCGCCGCGCGCCCATGCTGCGCGCCATCGCCGCGCACGACGCGGCGGGCGGCGGCTGGCTGTTGCAGCTGCCGAGCCACCATTTGGCGCTCGACCATGTCTCGCGCGACCTGCTGGTCGAGGAGATCACGCTGCTGCTGCAGGGCCGCGCCGATGCGCTGCCCGCGCCCGTGCCGTTCCGCAGTTTTGTCGCGCAGGCGCGGCTCGGTGCCGACGTGGCCGAGCAGGAGACCTTCTTTCGCCGCATGCTCGGCGACGTGCGCGAGCCGACCGCCCCCTTCGACCTGTTCGATGCGCGCGGCGACGGCACGGCCGTGGAAGAAGCGCACCTCGAACTCGACGCGGCGCTGGCGCAGGCCGTGCGCACGCAGGCGCAGCGCAGCGGCGTGAGCACGGCCACGCTGTTCCACCTGGCATGGGCGTTGGTGCTGGCCAAGACCACGGGCAAGGACGACGTGGTGTTCGGCACCGTGCTGTTCGGCCGGCTCGCAGGCGGCGAGGGCGCAGGGCGCGCGCTCGGCATGATGATCAACACGCTGCCGCTGCGCGTGACGCTGGGTCGCAGCCATGCGCTGGCCTGCGTGCGCCAGACCCACGCCGCGCTGGCCGGCCTGCTGCACCACGAGCACGCGAGCCTGTCGCTCGCGCAGCGCTGCAGCGCGGTGCCCAAGGGCACGCCGCTGTTCTCGACGCTGCTGAACTACCGCTATGTGGCGCAGGCGCCCGATGCGGGTGCCGATGCCGGCGGCTGGGAGGGCATCGAGACGCTCGGCGCGCAGGAGCGTTCGAACTACGCCTTCGCGCTGTCGGTGAACGAACGCGCCGACGGCTTTGCGCTGACCGCGCAGGTCGATGCATCGGTCGGTGCCGCGCGCGTGTGCCAGTACATGCACGACGCGGTGCGCCGCGTGGCCGACGATCTCGCGCAGGCGGCCACGCACCCGGTCGCGGCCTTCGACCTGTACACCGCCGACGAGGCACAGCGCCTGCAGGCCTGGGGCGTGAACACGCCCGCGTACCAGCACACCGCGCCGGTGCATGTGCTGGTCGCACGCCAGGCCGCGCTGCGGCCCGAGGCCACGGCGCTGATCTTCGGCGACCACACGTTGAGCTACGCCGCGCTGGAGGCGCGCGCCAACCGGCTGGCGCATCACCTCGTGCGCGCGGGCGTGCGCCCCGAAGTGCGCGTGGGCCTCGCGGTGCGGCGCTCGGCCGACATGGTCGTGGCGCTGCTCGCGATCCTGAAAACGGGTGGCGCCTACGTGCCGCTCGACCCGGCCTATCCGCCGCAGCGGCTCGCTTACATGGTGGAAGACAGCGGCGTCGCGCTGCTGCTGGCCGACGATGCCGTGGTGCTCGGCCGCATCGGCATGCCGGCTGTGAAGGCGCTGACGCTCGACACGCTCGACCTGTCGAGCGGTCCCTCGCACGACCCCGGCGTGGCAGTGCACCGCGACCACCTGGCTTACGTGATCTACACCTCGGGCTCGACCGGAAAGCCCAAGGGCGTGGCCGTGGCGCACGGTCCGCTGGCCATGCACGTGCAGTCCATCGGCGAGGCCTACGGCATGACGCCCGACGACCGCGAGCTGCAGTTCGCGTCGATCAACTTCGACGGTGCGCACGAGCGCACCTGGGTGCCGCTGGCTTTCGGCGCGGCGCTGATGCCGCGCGACGAAGAGGTCTGGCCGGTGGAGCGCACCTGCGCCGAGATTGCCCGCCACGGCATCACGATTGCCTGCTTCACACCCGGCTACCTGCACCAGATGGCCGAGCTGATGGGCGAGGCCGCGAGCCGGCTGCCGATTCGCTCCTACACCGTGGGCGGCGAGGCGATGCCGCGCACCAGCTTCGCGCTGGTGCAGTCGGTGCTGAAGCCGCCGCGCGTCGTCAACGGCTACGGCCCGACCGAGACGGTGATCACACCGATGATCGCCAAGGCCGCGCCGGGCGAGGGTTTCGACGCGGCCTACATGCCCATCGGCCGCCTGGTCGGCGACCGCACGGCCTATGTGCTCGACGGCGCCATGAACCAGGTGCCGCCCGGCGTGGCCGGCGAGCTCTACCTCGGTGGCGACGGCCTGGCGCGCGGCTATCTGCAACGTGCAGGCCTGAGCGCGGAACGCTTCGTGGCCGACCCCTTCGGCGCGCCGGGTGGCCGGCTCTACCGCACGGGCGACCTCGTGCGCTGGGAGGCCGACGGGCAGATGGCGTACCTCGGGCGCATCGACCACCAGGTGAAGATCCGCGGCTTTCGCATCGAGCTCGGCGAGATCGAGGCGCAGCTGCTGGCGCTGCCGCAGGTGCGCGAAGCCGTGGTCGTCGCCAGCCAGGGCGCGGGCGGCGCGCGGCTGGTGGCGTATGTCTCGCCGCTGGCGGGTGAGCGCATCGAACCTTCGCGGGTGCGTGTGAGTCTTGCGGCGCTGCTGCCCGAGCACATGGTGCCGGCCGCGATGGTGGTGCTCGACACGCTGCCGCTCAACCTGAGCGGCAAGGTCGATCGCCATGCGCTGCCCGCGCCGGTGTTCGCTGGTGGCGACGGCTACGATGCGCCACGCGGCACCACCGAGCAGGCGCTCGCGCGCATCTGGTCCGAAGTGCTGGGCGTGGAACGCGTGGGCCGCGACGACAACTTCTTCGAACTCGGCGGCGACTCGCTGCTGAGCCTGAAGGTGATGGCGCAGGCACGGCGCCTGGGCCTGCCGGCGCTCGACCTGAAGCTGCACGACTTCCTGCGCACGCCGACCATCGCGGGGCTGCTGGGCGGGCGTGTCGATGCGCCGTCGCTGGTGGCCCTGAATGCCGTCGTGCCCGATGCGTCGCCGCTGTTCTGCATGCACGCGGCGCTGGGCACGGTGTACGACTATGCGCTGCTGGCGCGCCGCCTGCAGGGCGTGCGCACCGTGTACGGCCTGCCGTGCCGCATGCTCGCCGACCCCACACACCGCGACGTGTCGCTGGCGCGCATGGCCGACGACTACGCCCGCATGGTCCGCAAAGTGCAGCCGCAGGGGCCGTACCACCTGCTGGGCTGGTCGCTCGGCGGCGCGCTCGCGGCGGCCGTGGCGGCGCGGCTCGAAGCCGAAGGGCAGGCCGTGGCCTTTCTCGGGCTGGTCGACCCCTATGTGCCCGAGCCCGACGCAGCGATGCAGACGGTGGACGACGACGGCCGCCGCGACTTCGCCGATTTCGTCGCCTCGGCCTGGCCGGCGGCACGCCTGGACGGGCTGCTGGACATCGACGACTTCGTCAGCGACGAAGCGACGGTGGCTGCGCTGATCGCACAGGCGCGTGCGAAGGCACAGGCCCGCGGCGACGCGCTCGACATGCCGTCGCACGCGAACCTGCCCGACGACGAGCTGGCCCGCATCTTCCTCACGAGCCAGCAGCTGAAGGCGATCGAGACCGAAGCGCTCGTGCCGCTGCGTTGCCGCGCCGAATGCTGGTGGATCGCGCGGCGTCCGGCAGCGGACCGGGCCGCGCTCGCGCTGCAGCTGGGGCGGCCGGACATTGCGGGTGCCACGGCGCTCGACGAGGACCACCATGCGATCCTGCGCAGCGCGGTGTTGTTGGCGCAGTTGGGCGAGCGACTGGGCGAGGCCGAGGCCATGGCGGCTTGAGGCCCGGCCATAAAAAAACGCACGACCCGAAAGCCGGGTCGTGCGTCAAGGGCACCCTTCTGCCGGTGCCGCCCTATTTCAATTCGTTGGGTCTCAGAGCTTGTAGCTGAGCTTCAGCCAGGCGTTGCGCGGGTTGCCCTGTGTGTAGCCGTTGTACGCACCCAGGCCGTTGTAGTAGCGCTTGTCGCTCAGGTTCTCGATGTGCAGCGAGGCGCTCAGGCGGTTGTTGATGTCGTAGCGCGCCATCAGGCCGAACAGCGTCAGGCCGCCTTGGCGGGCGCGGCCGAGTTCGTTGAACTCGTCGTAGTAGATGTCGCTCTGGTAGCTCACGCTGCCGCCGACGGTGAGCTTGCTCCACTCGCCCGGCAGGCGGTAGCTGGTGCTCACGCGCAGCAGGCGGCGCGGGTACTGCGGGTTCAACAGCACGCCGTCGGCGTCGCGCTTGGCATGGTACGTGTAGCCCGCGAGCATCTGCAGGCCCGGCAGCACCTCGCCGGCGGCGGTGAGCTCGAAGCCCTTGCTCTTCGCACCCTGCACCGCGCGGTACGGAATGCCGCCGTCGGGCAGCAGCGAGCCGGCGTCGCGGTCAATCACGGCGAGGTTGGTCTCGCGCGTCTTGAAGATCGCGGCGCTGGTGTTGAGCTTGCCGCCGAAGTGCTCGCCCTTCAGGCCCAGTTCGATGTTCTTGCCGCGCTGCGGTGCGATGAGCGAGTTGTTGCGATCGCGCTGGGTGTTCGGCTGGAAGATGTCGGTGTAGCTGCCGTACAGAGAGAGTTCCTTGCTCACGTCGAACACCACGCCCAGGTAGGGCGTGACCACGCCGTTCTCGCGCATGGCGCTCACGCCGGTGCGGCGCCAGGTGGTCCAGTCGAGCGTGGACGCATCGGATTTGTACCAGGTGCCGCGCGCGCCGATGATCACCGACAGCGGGTCGGCCAGCCGCAGGCGGGTCGAGGCGTAGATGGCCTTTTCGGTGGTGCTCGACGGCGCCGTGTACAGCGGGTACGAGAACGAGGTCGGCTCGGGGAAGCTCTGCAGCTGGTAGAAGTTCAGCGGGCGGCGGTCGACCACGCGCGGCACGGCGCCGCGCGTGTAGACCGTGGCGTCGTAGGTGTTGTAGCTCATGCCGACCACGGCTTCGTGCGTCTGGCCGAAGGCTTCGAACGGGCCCTTCAGGTGCACGTCGAGGGCCTTGTTGGCGCCTTCGGCGGGGTTCTCTCGCATGTCGATGGTGGAGGCGCCGGTGCGCTCGTTGATGGCGCGGTAGATGCTCAGGTCGCCCGAGGCGCGCTCGCGCTTGCTCTTGAGGTAGCTGGCATCGACCTTCAGCTGCCAGCCGCCGCCCAGGCGCTGGTCGAGGTTGGCGAACAGCTTGTCGGTGTACATGTCCCAGTAGCTCCACGGCGTGCTGGAGTTGAACGAGCGCGGCAGGTTGGTGCGATGGCCGTTGCTGTAGAACAGCGGGCTTTGGCCGAAGTTGGCGCCGTCGATGGCGGTCTTCTGGTGCTCGAAGCCCACCGAGAGGCGGGAGCCCGCCGCGAGGTCGACTTCGAGAATGCCGTACAGCGCGTCTTCGCTGCGTGCCTTGTTCTCGACGAAGCTCTTGCCGTCGGTGCGCGAAGCCATGAAGCGGCCGCGCACGGTGCCATCGGCGTTGAGCGGCCCGCCCACGTCGATCTCGGCGTTGTAGCGGCTCCAGCTGCCGATGCCGCCCGAGATGTGGCCCGCGAACTCGGAGGTCGGGCGCTTGCGCACGAGGTTGATGGCACCGCCGGGCGAGCCCACGCCGTTGAGCAGGCCGGCCGCGCCACGGATCACTTCGACGCGGTCGTAGAAGGTGGTGCTGACCATGCTCGACTCGCCGGCCACGCTGTTGAAGCCCAGCGTGGGCACGCCGTCGATCATGGTGCTCAGCGCGAAGCCGCGCGACGAGAAGGTCACGCGCTCGTCGTTGCGGTCGGCCACGATGCCGGGCGTCTGGCGCAGCACGTCTTCGAGCGTGACGAGGTTCTGGTCCTCGATCTGCTGGCGGCCGATGACGCTGATCGACTGCGGCGTCTCGCGCAGCGACAGGTCCATGCGCGTGGCACCGGCGGCCGCGCGCGTGGTGTACGAGCCCGTGCCTTCGGTGGTGCCGTCGGTGGAGGCTTGGGCAGCCACGGTCACGGCGGGCAGCGTCGAGGCACTGGCGGCGGCGCTCTGGCGCTGGATGGTGACGCGCGTGGGGCCGTTGCGCACCGCCACGAGGCCGCTGCCGGCCAGCAGGCGGTCGAGCGCCTGCTGGAAGCTCAGGCGGCCCGACACGGCCGGTGCGGCCAGGCCCGAGACCACGTCACCCGCGGCGAGCACCTGCACGCCGGTCTGGCGCGACAGCTCGTTGAGTGCGGCGCCCAGCGGCTGGGCGGGCACGTGGATGTCGCGCGCTTGGGCGGCGGCCTGGTCGGCGCCCTGGGCGGCGGCAAGGCCGCTCCAGCTGGCAAAGGCGGTTCCGAAGGCGGCGGCAAGCGCGGCGCTCAGGAGTCGGTGGCGAGGCGAGAAACGCATGGGTGAAGGCTCCAGACAAATAAATCGGTGCGGCATGAAAACCGGGGCGCGCTGCATCCGTCGATCGGATGCGGGGTGCTTCTGGATGTAAGACGTTTGAACTCGAAAAAGAGAGACAGGCCCGTGACAAGCCATCGGCCGCCGCGTCGATGCGGGTCGAAAAAACGGGCGAAAAAAGGAGCAGCGCGCCCGTGGGCACGCCCGGGTCAGCGTGGCTGCAGGCTCACGCTGCCGTCGGGCCGGGCGACCGTCACCAGCGGCAGGATCGCGGGCAGTGCGTCGAGCAGGCCGGCCGAGTCGTTGGTGCGAAAGCGCCCCGAGAGCCGCATCGCGTCGATGCGGGCGTCGGCGCCTGTGATGGGCGCGCTGCGGTAGCTGTTGACTGCGGCCAGCGCATCGCCCAGCGGCGTGTTGTCGAACACCAGCCAGCCGTCGCGCCAGGCCGAGAGGGCGGCGGTGTCGGCCTGGCGCACCGGGTCGGCGTGGCCGTCGCGCACCTCGAGCATGTCGCCGGCGCGCAGGTCGACCACCTCGCCGCTGCGCTCGGTGCCGGCATGGCGCAGCACCTGCACGCGCACATGGCCGTGCTCGACACCCACGGTGATCGGGCCGCCGCGGTCGCGCACGGTGAAGGCGGTGCCGACGACTTCGATGAGGGCCTCGCGCGTGCGCACCACGAAGGGCCGGTCGGCGTCGGGCGCCACGTCGAAGCGGACCTCGCCGCGTGCCATGTCGACCCTGCGGCGACGGCGGTAGAGCGTGACGTCGACGGCGCTGAGCGGGGCGAGGTCGAGGCGGCTGCCGACGCCCTCGGCCGCATCGGCCAGCGTGACCTTCAGCATCCGCGCGTTGGGCGTGCGATACGCAGCCTGGAACACGGGCTGCTGCCAGTACCACTGCACGCCGCGTCCGGCGACCACGCCGGCGCCGAGCAGCCCGGCGACGGACAGCAGCAGCTTGCGGCGCGAGGGGTTGCGCGGCACGGAGGCGGGCGTGGGCTCGTCGAAGTGCGCGCGCAGGTCGTCGGCCATGCCGCCCAGGGCGTTCCAGCGCTCGCGCGCCTCGCGCACGGCGGCGGCGTGTTCGGGCGAGCGGGTGCGCCACTGGTCGAGCGCGAGCCGGGCGTTGTTGGCGGCCGGGCTCGGCGGTGCGATCTCGTCCTCGACGATGAGCGCGAGCGCGCGTTCGATCAGCCGTTCACGCGGAACGACCGCAGGGGCCACAGCGGTCATGAAAAGTCTTCAGCCAGTGCCGTGTCGAAACCCGCGTGGCTGTTCACCGCCTGCGGCTCGATCAGTTCCTGGCGCAGCTCGGCGAACACG
Source organism: Variovorax sp. 54 (assembly GCF_002754375.1). Classification (NCBI taxonomy): domain Bacteria; kingdom Pseudomonadati; phylum Pseudomonadota; class Betaproteobacteria; order Burkholderiales; family Comamonadaceae; genus Variovorax; species Variovorax sp. 54. Next base: position 1,495,055 of record NZ_PEFF01000001.1, on the reverse strand, counting down.
CGCGAGCAGTCGATGGTGGCGCGCAGCAGGTGCTTGGCGACCGCCATCTCGGTGATGTTCAGGCGCTGCGCAATTTCGGCGCGCGAGTGGCCGTAGGCGCGGAACAGCAGGAACACCTCGCGCCGGCGCGGCGGCAGCTGTTCCATGGTTTCGACCACGCGGCGCAGCACGCGGTGCTGGGCCACGACGTATTCGGACGACGGGGCCGTGAGGTGCGTGCCCACGACGGCATGCGAGACGGCCCACTCCTGCGCCACCTTGCGATGGCGCGCTTCGTCGATGCACAGGTTGCGCGCCACGCGAAACAGCAGGGCGCGCGGCGACTCGATGGCGGCGCCGTCACGCAGGCCGAGGGTGTGCGTGTACACGCGCTCGAAGCTCGACTGCGCAATGTCGGCCGCATGGTGCGGGTCGCGCAGGTCGCGCGTGAGCTGCCGGCGCAAGTCCGCGCAGTGAGACACAAGTTCCTGGACGAGGTCGCGCATCCGGTCGCCTTCTCGCAAGCATCGACAAAAGACCCCTGGGCCGATGGCTGGAGCGCGCCGGTGAAGAGGAGGCGAGGGCGCTGGCTTCGGTGACCCCGGGGATGGGGTGAATAAGAACTATTCTTATTGAGTGTATCACCGAAGCATTGCATCCAGGGGGCTAAACCACGGGCGCGGCGTGGGCGGGGCGCTCTGCGGCCGGCACCTGTGGCGCCTGCGCCGTGTGCCGCGGCGTGGCGTTCAGCAGCGCCTGCCCGATCTCGTCGGAGCGGATGGCGGTGACCGACAGCAGCGTGTCGCTCAGGCCGTGGCTGGTTTCGCAGGCGCCCTGCAGGAAGATGCCCGGACGTAGCGCCGGCGTGCCCTGCACGCGGTAGTCGCGGTCGACCGAAAAATCGCCCAGGTAGGGCGCCAGCGGTGCCAGCAGCGTGCGGTGCGCGTCGCGCGCGTAGCCGGTGGCGAGCACGACGGCGTCGTAGGCTTTGTCGAGGCGCGCGCCGGTGTTCAGGTCGTGCAGCGACAGGTGGATGCCGTCCTGCGCGGCGCGCACGGCCGACACCTCGTGCCGGCGCAGGAAGCTGTGGCGCGTCGAGCCGGCCACGCGCTGGCGATAGAACACGTTGAAGATCTGCTGGATCAGCTCCAGGTCGGGCGCGGCGTAGTTGGTGTGCCAGAACTCCTCGAGCAGTTCGGCGCGCTCGTTCACCGAGCGGTTGAACACGAAGTCGGTGAAGTCGGTGTTGAAGATCTCGTTCACGAACGGGCTGTCGTCCGAGGGCTTGATGGAGCGGGCACGCATGATCAGGTCGACCTGCGGCTTCGCGGGGTGCGACTGCAGGTCCATGAAGATCTCGGCCGCGCTCTGGCCGGCGCCCACGATGGCGATGCGGTCGGCGCCGGGATGGCGGGCAATGGCCTCCAGGTAGGTGCTCGAATGGAACACCCGGCCGTCGTCCTTGAGCGGCTGGAAGCGCGCCGGAATGTTGGCCACGCCGCCCACGCTCACCACCAGGTTGCGCGCCAGGCGCTCGCGCACCGCGCCGTTGGCGTCGCGCGAGCGCACGCGCAGCAGTGAGACCTCGTCGCCCTTCATCTCGGGCACCACCTCGAACACGGCCTCGCCGTAGGCGCAGCGGTCTTCGAACTGCGCCGCGGCCCAGCCCAGGTAGTCGTTGAACTCGTGGCGGCTCGGGAAGAAGCTCTTGAGGTTGATGAAGTCCTGCAGGCGCTCCTTCTCATGCAGGTAGTTCAGGAAGGTGAAGCGGCTCGACGGGTTGCGCAGCGTGGCCAGATCCTTCAGGAACGAGATCTGCATGTGCGCGTTGTCCAGCAGCATGTTGCGGTGCCAGACGAAGCCGGGCTGCTTCTCGATGAACAGCGCATCGACGAAGTGGCCCTTCTGGCGCTTCTCGTCGAGCGCGATGGCCAGTGCGATGTTGGACGGGCCGAAGCCGACGCCGATCAGGTCATGGATTTGCATGGATGTCCTCCAGGGATGGCTCGTGTCGACGAGCCGGGGCCGGCGAAGCGGCGGTGGGTTCGGCGCGCGGAATCCACAGCGCCTCGCCGAAGAAACGCTCGCGCCACAGCACGCCCAGCAGGGCGCGCTTGTGCGGAAAGTCGAACTCCTTCACGTGGGCGTAGCCGCAGCGGCCCAGGCTCCGGATCATTTTTTCGTTGTCGGCGCGCGGCTCGATCACCAGGCGCTGCGTGCGCGGGTCGTCCAGGAAGAGGTAGTGCGACACCGACGGCATCCAGGCCGTGAGAAAAGGCTTGCCGCGAAAGCGCGCCTCGCCCACCAGCGCGTGCCAGCCGCGGTCGTGATCGGCGGCGTCGCAGAACGGCGCGATGCGGTCTTCCTTGGCCCAGTAGGCCTCGAAGTAGCCGAAGGGCTCGCCGTCGAAGCGGCCGACGAGGCCGGTCACGCGCGGGTCGGCCGCAATGCCTTCGAGGTACTGGCGATGGCGCGCGAGGTCGCCTTCCTCTTCCCAGAAATGCGCGACCACGGGGTCGTTCATCCAGCGGTTGAAAGCGGACAGGTCGCGCTCGATGTCGACCGTGTCGAGCGTGAGCGTCTGGTTCAGCCACGGGATGTGGCGGCGGTACACCGTGCCTTGCGGCTTGGCGGGGCGCAGCGGATGGCGCTTGCCCTGCGTGACGACGAAGCGCTGCGCGAAGGGCTCGCGCGGCTGCGGCAGCCAGGCGCGCGGCCACTGCCAGAAGGCCTCGCGCGCGACCGTGGGCAGCGCGCCCTCGGCCGGCGTGACGATGCCCGCGTCCACCAGTCGCGTGCCGCTCGGCAGTGGCGATTGCAGCGCCAGGTGCCGCGCGGTCGGGTGGCGCTGGAAGGCCGCTTCGATCGCCGCCAGCAGGTGCGCTTCGTCAGGCTCGCCCGCGCACGCGCCCAGCCATTCGAGGCGCGGCTTGCCGGGCTGCTCGCGCAGGCCCCAGGTGCTGCTGTGGCGGTCGCCGTCGTGCGGCGTCACCTTGAGCGCGGTGCCTTCCAGCCGGACGTCCAGCACCCGGCCTTCGGGATGCGCGTGAAAGCGCCATGCAGTGTCGTGGGCGGCCAAGGAAAACCTCCGTGCTGTGATCGATGTGGGATGTAGAAGGAAGACGCGGGCTGCGGCCGGATGTTTAGTCGGCGGTGCTGGCACAGCGCTCCCGCTCGAACGCCGGCGAGAGCGGACACGCGCCGCAGTAGCCCAGCCGCGGCACGAGGTAGTAGAGGCAGCACTGCCGATACAGCGTGACGGGCGGCGCGCTGCGGTCGGCCACGCGCACGCCGCGGCGTGGCGGCGTGAACATCGGGTTGTCGCGCAGCGTGCCGCACGGCTGCGGCCAGGTCGGGCGGTGCAGCAGATGGTCGAGGTCGGCGGCCACGGCGGGCGACTGGCCGCTCATGCGCAGGCCTTCTTCGAGCACCGGCTCGAGGTAGCGCGCCGCGTTGCCCCAGAGGATCTTGGGCGCCAGCCGCGTGAGCCGCGTCAGCAGCGCGAACAGCGGCGCGAGGTGTGCCCACAGGAGCACGTCGTAGCGCGCCGCCGTGTCGGTGCCGGGGCGCGGCGTGCCCAGGTCGGTGATGTGGAAGCACTCCGGGTCGCCGTCTTCGTCGTCGAGGCTGACCCACACCTGCTCGGGCGTGACCGGAAAGCCGTGCTGGAGCAGGCTTGCCGCAGCGGCCACGGGCGGCAGCAGCGCGTGCAGGTAGTTCATGCTCCAGGCGGACGCGACCGCGCGCAGATCGCGCTCCGGCATGTTCAGCGTGCGCGCCTTGAGGCGCAGCAGCGCCAGCAGGCGCGGCGGGTCGGCCAGCAGGTCGGCCACGCGCACGGCGTCCGGCGGCGGGTGCGCGGCGCAGGCCAGCGTTTCGCCGTAGGGCCCCCACTCGCCCTGGAAGATCGGCGCGAGCAAAGGGATCACGGGGCGGGGCCGCAGGCGGCGTGAGAAGCGTCAAGAAGGCACGAAGGCATGCAGCAGAAGACGCGCCGGCGGCCCGGAAATTTAGTCCGCCGTGGTGCCGCACCTAAACAGCGTGCGCCACGGAGCGTCTACTCACTCATCGACAGCAGTGCAGGCGTGCGAATCCCCATGAGCTTCCCGAGACACCGTCCCTCCGATCCGGCCTTCAGCATGGCCTGGCGGCTTTTTCGCGAGCTGCACGATGCGCCGTCGCCCGAGCGCGCCGAGCAGCTCGTGGCCTGGCTCGGCCAGGACCCGAGCCACGTGCGCGCGCTCGACGAGGCCCTCACGCTGTGGGCGCTGGCCGGCGCCTCGGTGGTGGAGGCCGCGCGCGAGGCGGGGGCGCAGCCGCTGCTGCAATAGGCGGCCGTCCGTCGGTCTCGGTTTCCTAAACAAGCGGCCGCGTCGAACGTCATTGCAAGGAGCCCGTCTCCCTTTGCAACGAACTGTCCGCCGCATGAACACCACACCCACCAGCGCCCCCGCGTCCGAACTCGTCCGGCTGTTGCGGCCCTACTTCTCGTGGATCGCGCTGTCGACCGTGACCGGCATCGGCGCAGGCGTGGCGACCGTCGCGCTGCTGGCGACCATCAACCAGGTGCTGCACCGGCCCGGCGGCCTGGCTGGCGGGCTGCTGCTGACCTTCATCGGCCTGTGCGTGGTGGCGCTGGTCGGGCGTGCCACCTCCGACATGTCGAACAACGTGGTCGGCCAGCGGCTGGTGGCGCAGGTGCGCAAGAACCTGGCACTGAAGATTCTTGCGGCGCCCATCGATGCGCTCGAGCGCTACCGCATGCACCGCCTGATGCCCGTGCTCACGCAGGACGTCGACATGATCAGCGACGTGGCCTTCATGCTGGCCTCGACCATGATCGCGCTGGCGGTTTCCTTCGGTTGCCTGGGCTACCTGGCGTGGCTCTCGCCGCCGCTGTTCGGTTTGCTGCTGGCGGCGCTGCTCGTGGGCATCACCGTGCAGAGCCTGGCGCATGCGCGCGGCATCTCGGGCTTCTTCAAGGCGCGCGAGCAGGAAGAGGCGCTGCACAAGGCGTACCGCGGCATCAGCGAAGGCGCGAAGGAGCTGCGCATGCACCGCGCGCGCCGCGCCAAGGTGTACGAACAGCAGGTGGCGCACACGGTCGAGCGCATCCACGACATCAACCGCCGCGCCATCAACATCTTCGTGCTCGCCTCGTCCTTCGGCTCGGCGCTGTTCTTCCTCTTGATTGCGCTGATCCTCGGCTGGGCCGCATTCCGCGACACCGCGCCGGTCGTGCTCAGCGGCTTCGTGCTGGTGCTGCTGTTTCTGAAGGGGCCGCTCGACCAGGTGGTGGGCGCGCTGCCGCACCTGGGGCGTGCCAAGGTCGCGTTCGAGCGCATCGGCGACCTGTCGGCCCGCTTCGCTACGCCGGAGCCGCACCTCGACCTGCACGCGCCGCCCGCCACGCCGGTGCTGCACGACGCCATCGAGCTGCGCGGTGCGCGCTATGCGTTCCCGGCCGTCGAGGGCGCGGAGCCCTTCGTGCTCGGTCCGGTCGATTTGCGCATCGGCCGTCGCGAGATCGTCTTCATCGTCGGCGACAACGGCTCGGGCAAGACCACGCTCATCAAGCTGCTGCTCGGCCTGTATGCGCCGGTAGCGGGCGAGCTGCTGCTCGACGGCAAGGCCGTGACGCCGCAGACGCGCGACGACTACCGCCAGCTGTTCACCACCGTGTTCTCGGACTTCTACCTGTTCGAAGACCTCGTGGCCGGCGAAGAAGGCGGCCACCAGGCACTGCCCGAGACGGCGTTGCCCTACCTGCAGCGCCTGGAGATCGCGCACAAGGTGTCGGTGAAAGACGGCGCCTTCAGCACCACCGACCTGTCGACCGGCCAGCGCAAGCGGCTGGCGCTGGTGCATGCCTACCTCGAAGGCCGGCCGGTGCTGGTGTTCGACGAATGGGCCGCCGACCAGGACCCGGCCTTTCGCCACTTGTTCTACACCGAGCTGCTGCCCGAGCTGCGCGCCAAGGGGCACTCGCTGGTGGTCATCTCGCACGACGACCGTTATTTCCATGTGGCCGACCGCATCGTCCACATGAAGGCCGGGCGCATTGCGCAGGCCACGGAGGCGCCGGCGCCGAGCCTCGCGGCTTGACCCGTTCGCGAAGCCGGTGATAGCCTGCCGCCCGCTTCGAACGAACCCCTCTACAACAGAAAGAACAGGCTTCCTCATGCACATTCGCTCCACCCCGCGTTCATGGACGCGCGCCGCCTGCCAAAGCGCTGTACTCGCCGGTGCCTTGCTCGTCGTTGGCAACGCCACGGCCCAGAAGCCGCACCAGGGCGTGCTGGACGCCGCCACGCAGCAGAAGGACGAAGCGCTGCAGCTGCTGGAGCGCATGGTCAACATCGACTCCGGCTCGACCAACATCGAGGGGCTGGCCAAGGTGCGCGAAATGGTCGCCGACGAACTGCGCAAGCTCGACGCGCGCATCGAGAGCTTTCCTGCCGAGCCGCATCCGGGCACCAACCTGGTCGCGACGCTGACCGGCCAGGGCAAGAAGAAGATCCTCATCCTGGCCCACATCGACACCGTGTTCAAGGACGGCACGGCCGCGGGCAAGCCCTTCTACATCAAGGATGGCCGCGCCTACGGTCCTGGCGTGATGGACAACAAGGGCGGCGTCGTGGCCGGCCTGCAGGCGCTGAAGATCCTGCAGAAGATCGGCTTCAAGGACTACGGCCAGATCACCTTCCTGATCGACACCAACGAAGAAACGGGCTCGGTCGGCACCAGCGCGCTCATCGAGCGCGTGGCCAAGCAGCACGACGTGGCGCTGAACCTCGAGCCGGGGCGTCCGGCCGACGGCCTCGTGGTCGAGCGCAAGGGCTCGGCCACCGCGCTCATCGAGGTGAAGGGGCTCGCGTCGCACGCGGGCGTCGCACCCGAAGCGGGCCGCAATGCGGCGATGGAAGTGGCGCACCAGGTGCTGCAACTGTCGAAGGTGGCCGACGCGGCGAAGAAGACCACGGTCAACTTCACGGTGCTCACTGCCAACGGCCCGACCAACGTGATTCCCGCCTCGGCCAGTGCCAAGGGCGACGTGCGCGCCGCCACGCCCGAAGAGCTCGACCGTGTCGAGAAAGACCTGACGCGCATCGCGCAGAACAAGCTCATCCCCGAGACCGAGGTGCGCGTGCGCCTCGTGCGCGGCCTGCCGCCGATGCCGCGCTCGCCCGCATCGGACAAGCTCGTGCGCATGGCCGAGGGCATCTACGGCGAGATCGGCAAGAAGCTCACCATCGAGAGCAGCGGCGGCGCCGCCGACGCCAGCCTCGTGGCCGGTGTCGGCGTGCCGGTGCTCGACGGCTTCGGCATCGTGGGCGGCGGCATCCACACGCCGGAGGAGTACGCCGAGGTCGAGAGCGTGGTGCCGCGGCTTTATTTACTGTCGCGGATGCTCATGGACCTGAGCGCGAATTGATCGCGCTGCCCGGCGTGATGTCGGGGCCTCAGCCCCGCGCCGGAATCCCCAACCCCTTCACCACCGCAGGCCGCGCCACGAAGGCTTCGAGCGCGCGCGCGACGTTCTTGAAATCGCTGAAGCCCACGAGGTCGCCGGCCTCGTAGAAGCCGATCAGGTTGCGTATCCACGGGAAGGTCGCGATGTCGGCGATGGTGTAGCTGTCGCCCATGATCCATGCGCGGTCGGCCAGGTGCTTGTCGAGCACGCCGAGCAGGCGCTTCGATTCGGTCACGTAGCGGTCGCGCGGGCGCTTGTCTTCGTAGGCCTTGCCGGCGAACTTGTTGAAGAAGCCGAGCTGGCCGAACATCGGGCCGATGCCGCCCATCTGGAACATCACCCACTGGAGGGTTTCGTAGCGGGCCGCTGCGTCCTTGGGGATGAACTGGCCGGTCTTCTCGGCGATATACAGCAGGATCGCGCCCGATTCGAACAGCGCCAGCGGCTGGCCGCCCGGGCCGTTGGGGTCGAGGATGGCGGGGATCTTGTTGTTCGGATTGAGCGACAGGAACTCCGGCGACATCTGGTCGTTGGTCTCGAAGCTCACGAGGTGCGGCTCGTAGGGCAGGCCGGTTTCTTCCAGCAGGATCGACACCTTCACGCCGTTGGGCGTGGGCAGCGAATACAGCTGCAGGCGCTCAGGGTGCTGTGCGGGCCATTTCTTCGTGATGGGGAAGTGCGAGAGATTGGTCATGGGGCGGGTCCTTGAGAGGGGAACAACAACAGCGAGCGCCGGATTCTGCCCGGCTCAGGCTGGCGGTGTGCGCGCATGGCCTTGCAGGCGCGGCAGCACCTCGCGGCCGAGCTCGTCGACGATGTCCAGCGCGGGCCGCGGGCTGCTGCGCGCGAGGTTCAGCAGCACATGGGCGACGCCGGCGTCTTCCATGCGGTCGAGGTAGTCGACGAGCGCGTGGCGTCCTGTGCGCAGGCCGAGTTCGATGGCTTCGGCGGGCGCGTCGGCATCGTCCAGCAGGTCGAGCTGCAACGATTGAACGAAGGGCTTGGCTTCGCCGCCCGCGCGTTCGCGCAGCGCGGTCTGCCACAGGCCGATGCGGCCCTGCTGGCGCGCTTCGTCGCGGTGGTAGGTGGCCCAGCCGTCGGCGTGGGCGGCGGTCCATTGCAACGACTGGCGTGCCGAGCCCACCACCAGCATGCCGATGCGCGCGGCGGGTGGCGCCATGAGGTCGTGGCCGCCGGTGGCTTCGTGCAGTGCGGCGCGGTCGCTTGCATCGGGCGAGAGCGCCGAGCGCACGAGGTTCCAGCGTTCGCGAAAGACGTCGCCGCGCAGCGCGATGTCCTGCTGGAAGATGGCGAACTCGGCCTCGCGGTCGCCCGAGCCCAGGCCGAGGATGAAGCGGTCGTTCGAGAGGCGATTGAGCGAGAGCGCCGCCTTGGCCACGTGCAGCGGATGGCGCAGCGGCAGCACGGCGGCGGCGGTGCCGAGCGCGATGCGCTGTGTGGCGGCCGCCAGCGCGGTGAGCCAGACAAAGGGCTCGTCGAGCACCGCGGTGGCTTCGCCCTGCGGCAGCATCACCGGCACGTCGCGCGTCCACAGCGCGGCAAAGCCGAGGGTGTCGGCCAGGCGGGCCAGCTGCAGTTCGATCGCGGGGTCGGCCATCGCGCCGTGCGGGCGCGCCAGCGGCGTCATCAGCCCCAGGGTGAGGCGCCCGGCGAGCAGCGTCTGCCGGTAGGCGGTGTTGAACGGCGCCATGGCGGCGTCAGGCGCGGCGCTTGCGGGGGGCGGGCGTCGCCTTGGCGGGCGCGGCAAACAGCCGTTCGATCGACTGCCGCACATCGGCCTGCATGTCGGCAATGGCCTTCGTGTCGCCCGAGAGGTGCTTGAGCAGCGCCTGCAGGAACAGCCCGTCGAAGAGCGCGTAGCAGGCCGAGGGCGGCAGGCCGGGGTCTTGTCCCGAGAGTTCGGCGAAGCGGCTCATGATGCGCCAGATCATGTCTTCGAGGCTCTTGTCGATCTGCACCACGTCGTCGTGGAACGCGGCTTCGAACAGCGCCTGCGAACGCAGGTCGTACCAGAGCCGGTGCACGTGGCCTTCGCCCTGCAGCGTGTCGCCCAGGCTCTGCAGGAAGCCTTCCATGAGCTCGTCGTAGGTGGTGGCGGTGTCGACCGCGTGGTCGTAGCGCGTGACGCAGCGCGCCTTGTACTGCTTGACGCTGCAGACGATGAGGTCGACCTTGTCGCTGAAGTAGTAGTGCAGCACGCCATGCGAGAACTCGGAGTTCTGCGCAATCTCGCGCAGGCTGGTGCGCGCGTAGCCGAGCGTGGCCAGCGTGGTGAGGGCGGCCTCGCCGAGTTCGGCGCGGCGCTCCGCGAACTTGTCGGCCGGCGCCTTTTGCACCCGCCCGGTGTGCTTCTTTACCCGTGAATGAGTGGTCATTTCTAGCCAGGCCGCAGAGTGCCGGCCGCTGTGTTTCCTGGTGATTGCAAACCATAGCACGCGGCGCGGGAAATCCCTCGTACGTGCATTCCAGAGGCATTTTATGAAATTTGGGCAGTTGTCAAAAAAAATCTTGACACTCGTCAAGTCGATTCCTAGCATGGCCGCTCCATCTCATAAACATATTCACAGGAGACAAGTGATGGCCAAGTTCGACTTGACGGGGCGCAAGGCCCTGGTGACGGGTGGTGCGCGCGGCATCGGCGCGGGCATTGCAGAAGCACTGGCGAAAGCGGGTGCGTCGGTGATGATCGGCGACGTGCTCGCCGATCTGGGGAGGGAAACCGCGCAGCGGCTCTCGGCCGAAGGGGCGAAGGTGGGCTTCGTCCCGCTCGACGTCACGAAGGACGGCGATTGGGCCGCGGCCACCGAAGCCACGGTGAAGGCGCTCGGCGGCTTCGACATCCTGGTCAACAACGCCGGCATCGAGATCACCTCGCTGGTGATCGACGTCGAGGGCGACGACCTGCGCCGCATGCTCGACGTGAACGTGGCCGGCACATTGCTCGGCATGAAGCACGCCTTTCGCGCCATGCGCCCCGGCGGCAGCGCGGGCGGCGGCGGTGCGGTGGTCAACATCGCGTCGGTCGCGGCCACCATCGCCTTTCCCGCCATTGCAGGCTACTCGGCCACCAAGTCGGCGGTCGACCGCGCCACGCGCGTGGCGGCCATGGAGTCCGGCAAGCTGGGCTACGGCGTGCGCGTCAACTGCATCTACCCCGGCCTGGTGCCCACCGACATGGGCATGAAGCTCGCCAACGACATCGTGGCCGCCGGGCTTGCGCCCAGCGTCGAAGCCGCCGTCGGCGACGTCATCGGCCAGACGCCGCTGGGCCGCCTCGGTGAGATCGGCGACATGGCCGACGTGGTGGTCTTCCTCTGCTCCGACGCCGCCCGGTTCATCACCGGCGCGGGCCTCGCGGTGGATGGCGGCATGGGCATGTGAGCGATCAACAAGGAGCAAAGAACATGAGCAGCAGCAAGAAGAAACCCGTCGTCGTCTACGGCGCCTCCGGCTACACCGGGCGCCTGGTCTGCGAGTACCTGCGCGAGTACCACATCCCCTTCATTGCCGCGGGCCGCAGCGCAGAGAAGCTCGAAGCCGCGATGAAGTCGAACGTGCCCGGCATCGAGACGGCCGACTACGAAGTGGTCGAGGTCGCGCACACGGTCGAGGCGCTCACCGAGCTCTTCACCGGCGCCTCGGTGGTGCTCAACACGGTGGGGCCGTTCGCCAAGTTCGGCCCTGAGGTGGTCGATGCCTGCCTGGCCGCGGGCTGCCACTACACCGACACCACCGGCGAGCAGGACTGGCTCATCACCCTCGACCAAAAATACGGCGCCAAGTTCGCCGCCGCGGGCCTGCTGCTCTCGCCGGGCCTGGCGCAGATGTACACCACCGGCGAAATCGCCGCGCAGCTGTGCCTGGAAACACCGGGCCTGGACACGCTCGACATCGCCGTGTTCTGGGGCGGCAGCCCGACCATCGCATCGACGCAGACCATCCTGGTGAACGCGGCCACGTCGAAGGCCTTCTTCCTGGAGCAGAACCAGTACGTCGAATGGCAACCCGACGCGGGTCTGTACCACCTGTCGATTCCGGGCCAGCACGAAGCCGCTTTGGCATTACCCTGGGGCGGCACCTCGCACCCGGTGTGGTTCAAGCGCGATCCGCGCGTGGCCAACGTGAAGGTGCTCGGCGGCGTCTTCAACAAGCCGCTGATGCTCGGCGTGCCACAGATCGTGGCTGCCGCGCTCAAGGCCACCGAAGGCATGAACGACGAAGACCGCTATGCCGCGCTGGCCCAGACGGCGGCGGGCGTGATGAACACCATGCCGCCGCGCGAGAACCCGCGCATCAACAAGTCTGTCGATTCGGTGCACGCTTCGGGTCCGCTGGGCCGCGCGCACTGCGTGATCTTCGGCAACTGCAACTACAAGCAGACTGGCCTGCTGCAGGCCTACGCCGCGGCCTCGCTGCTGCAGCAGGCGCCGCGGCGCGCCGGCTTTGCGTCGGGCTGCCAGGCCTTCGGGCACCGCGAGTTGCTGGGGGCGCTGCGCAGCTTCGGGCTGGTGCAGGAACCCGTGCTCACGCGGATGGGCTGACCCTCATGCGCCTCGTCGACTACCTCGACAAAGGCGCCCAGCAGGGCGCCGATTCGCCGTGCCTCACCATGGGCGACGCCGACCTGAGCTATGCGCAGGTGCAGCGCGTCAGCTGGCGCGTGGCGCGCGGCCTGCAGCGCGCCGGCATCGCGGCGGGAAGCAAGGTGGCGGTGCTCTCGAGCAACGACGCCATGGCCTTCGCCACGGTGTTCGGCATCTCGCGCGCCGGTTGCGTGTGGTGCCCGGTCAACCCGCGCAACGAAGCCAGCGAGAACGCCTTCGTGCTCGACGCCTTCGATTGCGCGTGCCTCGTGTTCCACAGCAACTACGCGCCGATGGTCGAGCAGATGCGTGCCCAACTGCCGCAACTGAAGGCGCTGGTGTGCCTCGACCAGCCACAGGCCTTTGCGCCTTCGATGGACGAATGGCTCGACGGGCTGGACGACACACCGATCGACATCGCACCGCCCGACGACGTGGCCATGATCGCCGGCACCGGCGGCACCACCGGCCAGCCCAAGGGCGTGATGCTCTCGGGCGGCAACCTCGAAGCGATGTCGGCGCTGACGCTCATGGGCTACCCGTTCGAGGGCCGGCCCGTGTACCTGGCGCTCGCGCCGCTCACGCACGCGGCCGGCGTGCTGTGCCTGCCCGTGATGGCGCTGGGCGGGCGCGTGGTCATCATGCCCAAGCCCGACCTGAGCGAGTTCCTTGCGCTCATCGAGCGCCGGCGCGTCACCCACACCTTCCTGCCGCCGACGCTGATCTACATGCTGCTGCAGCACCCGGAGCTGGCGCAGACGAAGCGCGATTCGCTGCAATGCTTCTGGTACGGCGCCGCGCCCATGTCGGCCGCGCGGCTCGAAGAAGCACTCGACAAGATCGGCCCCGTCATGGCGCAGCTCTTCGGCCAGACCGAGGCGCCGATGATGGTCTCGATGATGCCGCCGCGCGACCACTTCAATGCCGACGGTTCGGTGGCCCGCCAGCGCCTGGCCTCGGCGGGGCGGCCCGGGCCGCTGGTGCAGGTCGGCATCATGAACGGCGAGGGCGCGCTACTGCCCACGGGCGAGAGCGGCGAGATCGTGGTGCGCGGCTCGCTCGTGATGCGCGGCTACTACAAGGACCCGAAGGCCACGCAGGAGGCCTCGCGCCACGGCTGGCACCACACGGGCGACATCGGCTACCTCGATGCCGAGGGCTTCCTGTACATCGTCGACCGCGCGAAGGACATGATCATTTCGGGCGGCTTCAACGTCTACTCCGCCGAAGTAGAGCAGGTGCTCATGCAACACCCCGACGTGCAGGACAGCGCGGTGGTCGGCCTGCCCGACGAGAAGTGGGGCGAGCGCGTGGTGGCCGTGCTGCAGCTGCATGCGGGCCGCAGCGTCGATGCCGAGGCGATCAAGACCTTCGTCAAGTCGCGCATCGGCAGCGTGAAGGCGCCCAAGCAGGTCGAGGTGTGGGCCGACCTGCCGCGCTCCAAGGTCGGCAAGGTGCTGAAGAAGGAAGTGCGGGCGTCGCTGCTGCAGAAACTGCAGTCGCCCTGATTCAGTCGCGCTGGTAGTGCCCCTGGTGGGCCTGGCGCAGCTCGAACTTCTGGATCTTGCCCGTCGAGGTCATTGGCAGCGCGGGCAGGAAGACGATGTCCTTCGGCACCTCGAAGCCGCCGAGGTGCTCCTTGCAGTGCGCTGTGAGCGCGGCCTCCGAGAACTCCGCCGGCGCATCGGGCCGGCGCGTGACGAAGGCCGTGATGGCCTCGCCCCAGCGCTCGTGCGGCAGGCCGACCACCGCCGCATTGAGCACCGCGGGGTGGCGCAGCAGCACCTCTTCGACCTTCAGCGAGGGCACGTTCTCGCCGCCCGACTTGACCATGTCCTTGAGCCGGTCGAGAAAGATCAGCTGCCCGTCGTCGTCCAGCTTGCCCAGGTCGCCCGAGTGGTGCCAGCCGAAGCGCTGCGCATTGGCCGTGGCCTGCGGGTCTTTGTAGTAGCCGAGCATCACGTTCGGTCCGCGAAAGACGATCTCGCCGACCTGGTTCGGTGCGAGCAGCTCGCCCTCGTCGCCCATCACCGCGACCTCGTTCACCATCGTGCCCACGCCCCAGTACGAGCCGAAGCGCTCGCGCTGCCGGTGGGTCTCGAAGATGGTGGCGCCGGGGTACATCTCGGTCTGCCCCGAGGCCAGTGCGAAGTTGGGGCAGAAGCTGTCGAGCAGGCGCAGCAGCAGCGTGCGCGACATCGGCGCCATCGCATACACGCACAGCCGCAGGCTCGACAGGTCGCGCGATGCGCGCTGCGGGTGCGCCAGCAGCGCGCCGTACATCATCGGCAGCCCGACCGTCACCGTGATCTGGTGGCGCTCGATGGCCGCGAGCATCGCGCCGGGGTCGAAGCCGCGCAGGATGACGTTCGTGCCGCCCACCGCGAGCGCCGACATCAGCACCGTGTGCTGCCCGCAGTGAAAGAGCGGCAGCACGTTGCTCCACACATCGTGGTGCGTGGGGCTGCCACCCCATTCGAGCATGTTGCTCATCAGCACCGAATGCACCGAGGCGTGCGAATGCATCACGCCCTTCTGGCGGCCGGTGGTGCCGCTGGTGTACATGATGAGCGCGAGCTGGTCACTGCCGATGGCCACGTCGGGCAGCGTGGCCGGGCCCTGCGCGATGGCCTGCGCCACGGTGGGCACGCCGGGCGGCGGCGTGTCGCCGTCGAGCACGCACAGCAGTGGCGAGACGGCCGCTGAGTCGAGCAGCTGGCGCAGCTCGGGTTTGGCGTGCAGCGCGGTGTCGATCACAAGGTGCCGCACCTCGGCGTGTTCGAGGATGTAGCCGATGGCATCGACCGCGAGCGCCGTGTTGATCGGCACCCACACGAGGCCCGCCTTCTGGATGCCGAGCAGCGCGACCACCATCTCGATCGAGTTGTTGCACAGCATGCCCACGCGCGCGCCGCTTGCGAGGCCGAGGTCCAGCAGGTGGTGCGCGAAACGGTTCGATGCGGCATCGAGCTCGGTGTAGCTCATGCGGTGCTCGCCCTCGATCAGCGCGGTGCGTGCGCCGAAGCGCCGCGCGCTGCGGTGGATCACGTCGCCCAGCGCAATGCGGGCGATGCGCTGGAAGGAGGAAGGGGAGGGCTCAGGGCGGGCGGCGGGCATGGCGTCGTGTCTCCGGTCGTTGGGGGTGTCGATCGGAGCGCAGACTAAGACCGGCACCGCCTGCCGGTCTTGCGGGGAGTGGCTATGCCGGGTGCTGCCCTGCCCGTGCGGCCGCGAGGGCGAGCAGCGCTACAGTGCGCCCATGCGCCAACACCTTGCCACCACCACCGGTCCCCAACGCCTTCTCTATGGAGCGGCCGCGGCTGTCGCGGTGGCGCTGCTGCCATGGCCGATGGGCTTCACGGCGCGCGCGCTGGCCGGCTGGTGCGCGGGCGTGGCGGTGTACCAGGTGCTCAGCTGGTGGCTGGCCGAGACCTTCGACGCCCAACGCACGCGCGAGCGCGCGCAGCAGCTGGACCAGCCCAATGTCGTGATCCTGGTGTCGATGCTGGTGGCGGTGGGCGTGAGCGTGGTCGCCATCGCGATGCTGCTGCAGCAGGTGCGCCAGCTTAGCGGCTGGGCGCGCGGCGCCCACGTGGCGCTCGGGCTGGTGGCGCTGGCGGGGTCGTGGCTCATGATGCACACGATCTACGCCTTTCACTACGCGCACCGCTACTACATCGATCGCAAGGACCACGCCTCCGACGGCGGGCTCGACTTTCCGGGCAAGGAAGAGCCCGACTACTTCGACTTCATGTACTACGCCTACGTGATCGGCATGACCTCGCAGGTGTCGGACGTGCAGGCCACCTCGCACGAGATGCGGCGCATCACGCTGGTCCACAGCGTGCTCGCCTTCGCCTTCAACATGCTCGTGCTGGCGCTGTCGGTGAACGTGGTCGCAGGCGTGGTCTGAAGAAAGCTCAGCTCGCGGCCTTGCGCAGCGACGGCAGCTTGACGATGCCGGTCGACAGCGCCACGCCGCACACGATCACGAAGGCGCAGATCAGCATCCACTGCGTGATCTGCTCGCCGAGGAACACGGCGCCGTAGAACAGCGCGAACACTGGCACGAGGAAGGTCACGGTGAGCGCACGCGCCGGGCCGGCGCGTTCGATGAGCCGGAAGAACAGGATGTAGGCCACGCCCGTGCAGGCGATGCCCAGCGCCAGCAGCGCCAGCCACGCTCGCAGGCTGGGCATCTGCGCGGGCCAGAGCCAGATGGCGGGCAGCACGAGGAACAGGCTGGCACCGATCTGGCTGCCCGTGGCCGTGGTCAGCGCAGGCACGCCGGCCAGGTGGCGGCGCGTGGCGCTGGCCGAGATGCCGTAGCAGAGGCAGGCCGCAAGGCAGGCCAGCACGGCCCACAGCGCGGCGTGGTTGCTGGCACCGGCATGCAGGCCGGCGCTGCGGCTCGCAAGCATCGCGACGCCCGCGAAGCCGATCACCAGGCCGACGAGACGCGAGCCGTTGGGCCGTTCGCGGAACCAGGCCCAGGCCACCAGCGCGCCGAACATCGGCGTGGTGGCGTTGAGCACCGCCGCCAGGCCGGTGTTGATGGTCAGCAGCGCAAAGCAGAACAGCGCGAAGGGCATGCCCGAGTTGAAGATGCCGACCGTGAGGCTGGCCTTCCAGTGCTTCGCGATCGACGGCCCCTGGCCGCGCAGCAGCGCGATCGGCAGCAGGAACGCCGCCGCGATGGCCACGCGCACGGCGGCGGTCGGCAGCGCGCCGAACTCCGCCGCGCCGATGCGCATGAACAGGAAAGAGGCGCCCCACAGCGCGCCCAGCAGCACGAGATCGATGAGCCACGCTTTGGGCGCGAGCGCGGCGGCAGCGGGGGCAGGCGAGGAAGCGACGGTGGTGTTGTTGTTCGTTGTGGTCATGCGTCTCTTTGGGGAATGGCGCGGCGCCACATCGAGGGATGTGGCGCCGCGCCATGGGCGGTGTTTTCTTCTGTCTTACTTGCCGGTCTCGAGTTCGAGCAAGGCCGTCTTGCGATCGAGCCCGCCAGCGTAACCGGTCAGCGAGCCGTCTGCACCCAGCACGCGGTGGCAGGGCACGATCACGCTGATCGGGTTGCGCCCGACCGCCGCGCCGACCGCGCGCACCGCAGCCGGATTGCCCACGCGCTGACTCAGTGCGCCGTAGGTCGTGGTCTCGCCGGCCGGAATGGCGAGCAGCGCCTGCCACACGCCTTGCTGGAAGGTGGTGCCGTGCGACAGGTCGAGCTGCATGTCGAAGTGGCTGCGGCGGCCCGCGAAGTAGTCGTGCAGTTGCGCGGCGGCTTCGACCAGTGCGGGGTGGTCGTCCTTCGTCTGCCAGCCCGTGGTGTCGGGCCAGTGGCGCTGCTGGTCGAACCAGACGCCGGCCAGGCCCTGGTCGGTGGCGGCCATCGTGACGCCGCCCAGCGGCGTGTCGATGTGCGAGGTGTAAATGACTGTGCGTTTGAACTTCATGATTTTTCAGGCACGGGGCCTGCCGTTGCGAGGTCGGAAGAAGAAGCGATCGGCGTCGCGGCAGCCGATGCCGGTTCGGAAGGTGCGGGTGGCGTGTGCCACGCGCGCAGCACCGCATAGCTGCGCCAGGGCCGCCAGGCTTGCGAGGCCTCGCCCGCGGCGCGCGCGGTGGTCACGCCCAGCGCCTTCTGCAGGGCCACGTCGCCGGCGGGAAAGGCGTCGGGCCAGCGCAGGGCGCGCATCGCGATGTACTGCGCGGTCCAGGCGCCGATGCCGGGCAGTTCCTGCAGCGCCGCGAGGGTCGAGGGCACTTCGGCGCCCGCATGCAGCGCCAGCCGGCCTGAGGCCACTTCGCGCGCAATGGCCTGCAGCGCGGCCTGCCGCTGGCGCACGATGCCCAGTTGTCCGAGCGCATCGCCGCTGGCTGCCGCCAGCGCGGCGGGCGTGGGGAACAGGCGGGTCAGGCCGTCGATGGGCGTGTCGATGGCGTCGCCGAAAGCCTCGACCAGCCGCGAGCCCAGCGTGCGCGCCGCGGCCACGGTGATCTGCTGGCCCAGCACCGCCCGCACCGCGAGCTCGAAACCATCGACCGTGCCCGGCACGCGCAGCCCGTCGCCATGCGGAAAGGCGGCATGCAGCGCGGCGTTGATCGCCATCGGTTCGGCGTCGAGGTCGAACAGCGCGCGTGCGCGGCTGATGACGATCGGCAGCACCGCGGCCAGCGAATCGCTCACGGCCAGCAGCACCTGCTCGCGTTCGAGGTCGAAGCGCAGCTGCAGCCAGCCGGCGTGTGTCTGCCCGCCTTGTTGCTGCACGCGCAGCGTGCGCGCCAGCCGCACATAGGTCGGCGTGCTGCCCTTGGCGGGTTCCTTGCCGTCGGCGGTGTGCACGGTCTCGACGCCGCGCAACGCGCGCCGAGCGAAGAAGCCGAGCATGGCGTTCGCGTCGTAGGGTGGGCGAAAGCCCAGCCGCACTTCGATGGCCTTGCCTTCGCCGCCCTCGGTGCCGCCCGCGCGGCGTAGCGCGCTTGGGTTGAGCCCGTAGTGCTCCACGAAGGCCGCGTTGAAGCGCCGCACGCTCGCGAAGCCACTGGCCAGTGCCACCTGCGTCATCGGCAGGCGCGTGTCGGCGATGAGCTGCTTGGCGGCCAGCAGGCGGCGCGTCTGCAGGTACTGCAGCGGCGACACGCCGAACTGCGCCTCGAAGATGCGCCGCAGGTGGCGGTCGCTCACGCCCAGGCGGGCCGCGATCTGCGCCGCGCCGGGGCCTTCTTCGGACCAGGCGTCGGGCTCGTCGATGAGCCGCGCGGCCTGCAGCGCGAGGATGCGCGAGGCATCTTCTGTTGACCAGCTGGCCGCGCGCGGTGCCAGCTCGGGCCGGCAGCGCAGGCAGGGCCGAAAGCCAGCTGCCTCGGCCTGGGCCGCGTGGCGAAAGAAGCGGCAGTTCTCGCGCCGCGGCAGCTTGACGCGGCAGACCGGCCGGCAGTAGATGCCGGTGGAGGTCACGGCCGTGAAGAACGAGCCGTCGAAGCGCGCGTCGTGCGTCTTCATTGCCAGGTAGCAGGCGTCGCTCTCGAGCACTTCGGAGGGGGCGTGGGCGGTAGACATGGGGAAATGATACGGTTTCGACTCGTTTCAACTGGCCGTTTTCGGACATCGATGTCTACAACGCGTTGCCTACAATGCCCGACTCCGAACCAACAGTGACCCCGCCCTTCATGCAGCTCAGCGCATCGATCTTCAAGGCCTATGACATCCGCGGCGTCGTGCCCCTCAGTCTCGATGTCGAAGTGGCCGAGGCGTTGGGTCGTGCCTTTGGCAGCGCAGCACGCGCGGCCGGCGAGACCTCGGTGGCCGTGGGCCGCGACGGCCGCCTGTCGGGTCCGGCGCTGGTGGACGCACTGATCGACGGCCTGGTCGCCACCGGCGTCGAGGTGATCGACGTGGGCGCGGTCACGACCCCGATGCTGTACTTCGCGGCCCACACGCTGTGCACGAGCGGCATCCAGGTCACGGGCAGCCACAACCCGAAGGACTACAACGGCTTCAAGATGGTGCTGGCCGGCCGCGCGATCTACGGCGACGAGATCCAGGGCCTGCGCAAGACCATGGAAGAGGGCACTGCAAAGCTCGCACCGGGCGGCAGCGTGCGCAAGGTCGATGTGACCGAGGCCTATGTGCAGCGCATCGTCGGCGACATCAAGCTCGCACGGCCCATGAAGATCGTGGTCGATTCGGGCAACGGCATCGCGGGCGCGACCGCACCGGCCATCTTCCGCGCCATCGGCTGCGAAGTGGTCGAGCTGTTCAGCGAAGTCGACGGCAACTTTCCGAATCACCACCCCGATCCGAGCCAGCCCGCGAACCTCAAGGACCTGATGGCCGAACTGGCCCGCGGCGACGCCGAACTGGGCCTGGCCTTCGACGGCGACGGCGACCGCCTGGGCATCGTCACCAAGGACGGCCAGAACATCTTTCCCGATCGCCAGATGCAGCTCTTTGCGCAGGACGTGCTCTCGCGCGTGCCGGGCGGCACCATCGTCTACGACGTGAAGTGCTCGCAGCGCCTGGCGCCGGCCATCGTGGCCGCGGGCGGCACGCCGATGATCTACAAGACCGGCCACTCGCTCATCAAGGCGAAGATGAAGGAAATCGATTCGCCGCTGGGCGGCGAGATGAGCGGCCACATCTTCTTCAAGGAGCGCTGGTACGGCTTCGACGACGGCACTTACGCCGGCTGCCGCCTGCTCGAAATCCTGAGCAAGCACCCGGACGCGAACGCCGTGCTGAATGCGCTGCCCACCGGCTTCTCGACACCTGAACTGAACGTCGCCTGCGCCGAAGGCGAGCCGCACGTGCTGGTCGCCCAACTCGTGAAGAATGCGCGCTTCGACGCTCCCGCCCAGGTCTCGACCATCGACGGCCTGCGCGTGGACTGGCCCGATGGATTCGGGCTGATCCGCGCTTCCAATACCACCCCCGTGCTGGTGCTGCGCTTCGAAGGCCAGACCGAGGCGGCGCTCCAACGCATCGAGACCCAGATGCTTGCGGTGCTGCGAACGGTCAAGCCCGACGCCACGCTGGCCGCTGCTGCTCACTGAAGAACCTGTGCGTTCCCTGCTGCTTCGCCTTTACGGCGTTTTCACCACCGCCGTCCAACCGCTGGTCCGCCGCAAGCTGCGGCGCCGCGCCATCGCCGAGCCCGGCTATGCCGTGGCTGTCGAAGAGCGCTTCGGCCACTACGACGACGCCACCACCGGCTTTGCCCAGTGCTGGGTGCACGCCGTCTCGCTCGGCGAGACGCGCGCCGCCGCCATCCTGATCGCCGAGCTGCGGCGCCAGTACCCGGGCATTCCGATCCTGCTCACGCACGGCACGGCCACGGGCCGCGAAGAGGGCGCCAAGCTGCTCGAACCCGGCGACACGCAGGTCTGGCAGCCGTGGGACACGCCGGGCGCCGTCGCCCGCTTTCTCGACCGCTTCCAGCCGCGCATCGGCGTGCTGATGGAAACCGAGGTCTGGCCCGAGATGGCCGCCGCCTGCGCCGAGCGCCGCATTCCGCTGGTGCTGGCCAATGCGCGGCTCAACGAGAAATCGCGTGCCGCGGCCGAACGGCTCAGCGGGCTGGCACGGCCGGCGTACTCGGCGCTCACTGCCGTCTGGGCGCAGACCGAGGCCGATGCGCACCGGCTGGTGTCGCTCGGCGCCAAGGTGGCTGGCATCTACGGCAACCTCAAGTTCGACGCCACGCCCGACGCGCGGCAACTGGCCACGGCCGTCTCGCTGCGCGAGCACCTGCCGCGCCCGATGGTCGTGCTGGCCAGCTCGCGCGACGGCGAAGAACGCCTGCTGCTCGAGGTGCTCAAGCGCTTCGGCGCCACCTCGCCGGTGCCGCCCGAGCAGGGCGCGATCCGCTCGATCTCCAAGCGCGTGCACGATGTGCAGTGGATGATCGTGCCGCGCCATCCGCAGCGTTTCGACGAAGTGGCGGCGCTCATCGAGGCCGAGGGCTTTGCCGTGGCACGCCGCAGCGCGGCCGGCCAGCCGGCCGAGGCCGAGATCTGGCTCGGCGATTCGCTGGGCGAGATGGCGCTGTACTACGGCCTGGCCGACGTGGCCTTGCTCGGCGGCAGCTTCGAGCCGCTGGGCGGACAGAACCTCATCGAGCCGGCGGCCTGCGGCTGCCCGGTGGTGATGGGCCCGTCGACCTTCAACTTTGCCGAGGCGGCGCAGCTGTCGCTAGCTGCGGGCGCGTCATTGCGCGTCGAGGGCATGGAGCAGGCCGTGACGGCCGCGCTCAAGCTGGTCGAGAACCCCGAGCGCCGCGCCGTGATGGCGCAGGCCGCGCTGGCCTTCTCATCGTCGAACCGCGGGGCAGCCGAACGCACGGCGGCGGCGGTGCTGGCGATTGCGCAGGCGGCGGAGCCGGTGACGACGTCGGTGGCCGGTGACAACAGCGTGCCACCGCCTGAAGCGGTGCGGGCCGAGCCGACGCTGGACTGAGTATTCCCCGGCGGTATCGACTTTTTCACGGGTCGGGCTGGTAGCTAGATGCCAGGCCCGCCTGCCTGAGTTTCGGGTGACGATTGTTCGCAGTGTGAGCAGAGCAGCCCCAGCAAACTGCCTCGACCTATTTCCTTGTCATGGAAGCCGTCGATGCCGTGCCGCTCTCGAGTCACTCTCCTGTGTTTCCCTTTTTTCCTGCTGCGGCGAGCAGCGCCGGTCTTGATCTCGACGGGGTCTCCTTGTGAGGCGCGTACATGATCATCAGCCCGCCCTTTCTGCCCGATCATGCCGGCCAGTCCGACGATGCATGGCTCGATACGGCCATGGCGCAACCTGCCTCTCGCCTGACGAGCACCAACGCACCTGAGGGTTCGTTTCCTTTGAGCCTGAAATTGGCTTGGCACAACGGCATCCATATCCAGGCACCCATTGCCGATGGGGCGTATTTGCCAGTTCGCGCCGTCGCCGATGGCACGGTCGTCTTTGTTCATTCACCCACTGCGCGGAACGCAGAGCTTGATCATCCGCTGAACTACAACCCACTCCCCACCGATGTGCCTTCCGCCGCCTGGACCAGCGACGGGCTCCTTGTCATCGAACACAAGACGGAGATCGGTGCTGCGGGGACTCTCGCCACAGAGGTCGTCTACTACAGCGTTTGCATGCATCTGAGCAGCATTGCCGCCTGCCCAAGAACAGGCGTGGCATGGTCGGTTGGAAATGCCGTCTATCGAAAGGAAGAGCTTGGTTCACCGGGGCAGATCTACGGTCACGATGGGCAGGTCCACTTCGAAATCTGCTGCAACAAAGCGAACCTTGTGTCGCTCACGAGGCGCGGCCCCGATTGGGTCGACCCATTGGCGCTGACGCCACCTGCCGCCAATGGCCGCACTGACAGTGTCTTTGGCAGTCTCTATATTTATCTGCCTGCCGGCACGCCGACCAGCACCAGCCGGCCGACCCATCACATGCGCTCAGCTGGCAACCCGGGTGGTGCGGCAAGCCCTGCCTCGGACTACTTCCCGCCCAACACGCTGCACGCCCCTTTGTGGGTGCAAATCGCCTACGAAAAAGGTCGGGCGACCCTGACGAGCTACGACACGCGCGGCTTGGCCGTCGGTTCACCGAGGAACGACAGTCGAGACGACTATGTTCATCGCGCGAACGCTTCTACAACTGCCAACCAGAGCTTCGAATACGACCTGTACGTCGCTTCCAATGATCGTCACGATGCGCTGGACGCCGCCGCACAGGCCACGAGCAGTCCCAGCGGCTGGTTTGAGTTGCTACGCTTCGGTCGCAACCTGGGAAGCGATCCGCTCCCAGCCAACGCGGCCCATTGGCGCAAGATCGTGACAAGCTCCGGAGAGATATGGGCGGACCTCAATGCACAAGGCACCTTCAAGTTCAGCGATGCGGATTTCCTGCCTGTCATGGGTTGGAACTGCTTTGACGACGATCCTGCACCGACCGATCAGCGATGCGACTCGCTGCATATGAAAACGCTGATTCGTGATCCCGACCCCAAGAACGACCAGCGCATGCAAGTCGCTCAATTGGCGCGCCGGCTGGGAGAGGCCGAAGTAAGAAAGAAGCTGCGCCGAGCTATTTGCCGATTCCCCAGCGAATGGGATCAAACAAGCATTGAGGCGCGCTACGGATGGCTGGAAATCGGAGACTCCAAATCGACCGACGATGACGCCACGAGTGCACAGAAGTGGCGCCGATTCGTGAACCATGCGAAAGCGCTCAGCTTTCCTGAACTACCCCAAGCGGTTCTGGATGCTGACTGGCGTTTTCATCCGAGAGAATTTGTGGGGCACATGCGGCGATGCGGATGGTTGAGCACACAGGAACTCGCGCAGTGTTTTCCGAGAAAACAATTGCATTTGAATGGCGGTTCTTTCAATTCGTCGCAGATCACCTGGCAAACAGCCATTGCGCGAGCAAACGAGTGGGCGCTTCCCTTCAACAGGGCGACAAGGAAGTATGGAGTCAGCGCATCCAGGCAAAGATTGCTTCATCTGTTTGCCCATGTAATTCCGGAGACCGCCAATTTAAGTATGGTTAAAGAAGGTGGTGGAGAGAACGCGCGATACAGTCCTTACTACGGGCGTGGTCTCATTCAGTTGACCCATCTTGAAAATTACAAAGCATATGGGGAGTTTCGAAGTTTTAAAAGGACATTCCCGTCGAATAATTTCCCCGCTCTTGGATGGGATCCCGACACGCTGATAGCTCGCGACAACAGAGGTGGACGCAACGCTGAAAATTGCGTGGACAGTGCGTGCTTTTATTTGGTAAAGAGAGAAAATATGCTGAATCACCTGGATGGTGGTATTTCGCAGACGGATGCGATCACAGCAAGTAAAGATGTCAATGGCTATGTGTCGATCGAGAACTTGAATGGGTTGGATGCTCGCTTGCAAAGCATTATTTATCTCAAGTATGTCCTTCTTGAAGACGTGACTCGCAGTGCCACTGAAATGATCAATTTCGCGTGGCGAAGGAACAGCCGAAAAGAAGCTGTTCTGGATGCTCAAGGCCGCGCAGTTTCAACTGGAAATCCACCGCGTCCCTTGATGAAATACCATCTCGGTCAACACACGATTGGGGTGCCCCTCGATAGGCAAAAGCCGTGACAAAGGCGACCATGAAATTCATGGCAATCATGATTGGGCTGTGTCTCCAGCCTTTTGCTGCCGAGGCTGCGATCACCAATGAGACTGCCTGCTACGTTTCTAGCGACGCAAAGTCTGTGAGATTTGAATTTCACACGTACCACGATTCAAATCGAAAATGGAGCGCTGGGTTCGTCAGATATGAAAACTCAAGGGAGTCGATTCCAGTAACATTTTTTTCGTCGACCTCCGCGAGTGATTTAGGCGAAGGAATACACGAGCCCTCCACCAAATGGTTGGAAATCTGGCGTGGAAAAGTCACTGGAGAGTATGTTCTCAAGCGCGAAGGCGCCGGAGCAGGTGTCTCTGGATATGTGGCGACCTACAGAAATTACGCAGGAAACAGGGTGCGAAATTTCGTACTCGACCCGACTGCAGGCTTTGAAGAGTCCGGCTGCAACTGGGCCAATTGAACTGTAGACCGCAGGCCTGAGCAGGCCTCGGTGGAGGCGACTCAGGACTGACCGGCGAGATCAGCGCACCGGCGCATTCAGGATCACCGGCGGCGGCGGTGCCACCGGCATCGTGGGCGCGGGCGGGTTGAACGGCTGCACCGGCACCGGCGGCACCACCGGAATGGCCGGCGGCGTGACCGGAACCACGGGCGCGCCCGTGGTCGCGGCAGGCACTGCAGGCGTGCTGCCGTTGCGCGCCAGCGTCGCGTTGATCGCGTTCATGTCGTCGGTCGTCAGCGTGCCGTTGGCCTGACGCAGCTTCAGGTTGCCCAGCAGCACGTTGTAGCGCGCCTGCGCGAGGTCGCGCTTGGTCTGGAACAGCTGGCTTTGCGAATTGAGCACGTCGATGTTGATGCGCACGCCCACCTGGTAGCCCAGCTTGTTGGCGTCGAGCGCGCTCTGGCTGGAGGACTCGGCCGCTTCGAGCGCTTTCACCTGCCCCGCACCCGACACCAGCCCGAGGTAGGCCGCGCGCGTGGCCTGCGCGACGCTGCGGCGCGTGCCGTCGAGCACGCTGCGCGACTGGTCTTCGAGCGCCAGGGTTTCCTTGATGCGGTTCTCGGTGGCAAAGCCCGCGAACAGCGGCAGGTTGAAGGTGACGCCGACCGTGGCGGCGTTGACGCGCGTGCCCACAGTGCTGGTGCTCGTGCCGGTCGGGTTGCGCGTGACGTTGTAGCCCAGGTTGGCATCGAGCGTGGGCTTGTGGCCGGCCTGCGCCTTCTGCACCTCGAGCCCGGCGACGTCCAGCCCCAGGCGCGCCTGGCGGATCGCCGGATGCACCTCGTCGGCCTGCGCCACCCAGGCGTTGATGTCGGCGGGCTGCGCGGTCGGCAGCACGACCGGCGCGGCCAGCGGCACGGGCACGCTGCCCGGGCGGCCGACCAGCTGGTCGAGCACCACCTTCTTGACCTGCAGGTCGTTCTCGGCGGCGATTTCCTGGGCAATCACGAGGTCGTAGCGGGCCTGGGCCTCGCGCGAGTCGGTGATGGTGGAGGTGCCGACCTCGAAGTTGCGCTTGGCCGAGGCCAATTGCTCGGCCACGGCGACCTTCTGCGCGCGCACCAGGGCCAGGCTGTCCTGGCTGGCGAGCACGTCGAAGTAGGCCTGGCTCACGCGCACGATGAGGTCTTGCTCGGCGATGGTGAGCACCGCCTGCGCCACTTCGGCCTGGCGCTTGCCCTGCTCGTAGGTGGCCCAGTTGGCGGGGCGGTACAGCGGCTGCGTGGCGTTGATGCCGACGTTCTGCGTGGTGAAGTCGCGCGAGGCGCTGCTGCCGCGGCCGGTGCCGGTCAGGGTGTCGATGTCCAGGTCGCTGCGGTTCACGCCCGCGGTGAGCCCGACGGCCGGCAGGATGCCGGCCTTGGCCTGCGCCGCACGCGCCAGGTTGGCCTCGTACTGCGCCCGCGCGCCCTGGTAGGTGGCGTCGAAGCCGCGCGCGGAATCGTAGAGTTCGTTCAGTGTCTGGCCCTGGGCCGGCAGGGCGAGCAGGCCTGCAATGACGCTTGCGAGGGCTGCGGAAAGTGGCAGAAGCCGGGGCCTGGGAGGCATTGAACGTCCTTGGGAGGGAAAGAATCAGTAGCGCGGCACGCTCGGGTCGTGCTGCGCCGACCAGGCGTCGATGCCCCCCGCCACATTGGCGAGCGAGTCAAAGCCGTTCTGGTGCAGAAAAGCGGCCACGCGCTGGCTGCGGGCGCCGTGGTGGCACAGGCAGGCGATGCGCAGCGCGGGCTGTCCGTCGCCGGCGGCGAGTTCGGCCAGCCGGCCGGGGATCTCGTTCATCGGGATCGCGACCAGCGTGAAACCCTGCGGCGCGACGCTCGCCGTCTGCAGCTCCCAGGGCTCGCGCACGTCGAGCAGCACGGGGGCGGCGTCGGCGTCCTGTGCGAACCAGGCGGCCAGGTCGGCGGGGCGGACTTGATCGATCATTCGGTGGGCCGCTCGATCAGAACGCGAAGCGCGAAGGCTCGGCGAAGTTCAGCAGGCGCGGCGCCACGGTGTCCCAGGGCTGGATCGTGTCCCACTTGCTTTCGCTGGTGCGGGTCACGAAATGGGCGCGCATCATGGGCTCCTCGCCGACGATGGCCGAGAGGCGGCCTCCGACCTTGAGCGAGCCGAGCAGGTTCTGCGGAATGCGCGCGACCGAGCCGCTGAGCACGATCACGTCGAAGCTCGGGCCGCTGGCCAGCGGCACGGCGCCGTCGGCGTGGCGCACTTCGACGTTTGTCACGCCGTTCAGGCGCAGCGTCTCGGCGGCGCGGGCGGCCAGCACGGGGTTGATTTCGAGCGACAGCACCTGGGCGGCGCGGGCGCCGAGCAGGGCGGCCATGAAGCCGGAGCCGGTGCCGATCTCGAGCACCGATTCGTGCTTCTGGATGTGCAGGTCCTGCAGGGTGCGGGCTTCGACCTTGGGCGACAGCATGAATTCGCCGGGCACCGAGCCGTCGAGCAGCGGCAGCTCCATGTCGAAGAAGGACAGCGTGCGGTGCGCGTCGGGCACGTAGTCTTCGCGGTGAATCTCGGCCAGCAGCTCGAGGATGTCCGACTCCAGCACGTCCCAGGGACGGATCTGCTGTTCGATCATGTTGAAGCGCAAGCGCTCGAGGGTGGGCGTGGGGTTCATGACGTGGCTTTCCTTGAAGGCTCTGGACGGGACAAACCTTCAATTTTAGGTCGCCCCGATGACGCCACCGCGCCAGTCGGCCATCCGGCGGCCGTCATGCGGGGCTCCCGGGGCGCACGCAGAGGCCGTAAAGCACGGTTTCGGCCTGGGTTGCGATGAATTTTTCGGGGTCGAGCGTGCTGACGCCGTCGACGCAGACCATGGCCGAATGCTTCCAGAGCATGAGGAACACCATGGGCGCGACCACCGAATAGATGGCGTGGTCGATGTCCATGGGCACGAACTCGCCGCGGTCGATGCCGCGCTGCAGGATGCGGCGCAGCAGCTCGTGGCCGGGGCGCACCACCTGCTCGCGGTAGAACTCCGCCAGCTCGGGAAAATTGCCGCCTTCGCTCATCATCAGCTTGGTCAGGCCCGAGGCCTTGGTCAGCCCGACGCGCTCCCACCAGACGTTCATGCAGTAGCGCAGCATCTCGGCGGTGGTGCCCTCGAAGGCTTCGAACTCGGCGTTCCACTCCGTGAAACGGCCGCCGAGGTTTTCGATCACCACGGCCTTGAACAGCTCTTCCTTGCTTGGAAAGTAAAGAAAGAGGGTGCCCTTGGACACACCGGCCCGCACCGCCACTTCTTCCGAGCGCGTGGCGGCAAAGCCCTTTTCGACGAACAGGTCGAGCGCCGCAGCCAGCAGTTCGCCCGGACGCGCCTCTTTGCGCCGCGCGCGCTTGGAGGGCAGCGGGCAGAACTTGTCGACGAGGGAACGGGGGGAGGGCATGGTGTTAATGACTGACGGGTTAGTAATGTAGTGACCGGCATCCGGCCCGTCAAGCCGCGACAATACCGGTCCCCCGCTTTTTCCAACCCACCCGGAGCCGCGCCATGTCTTCCTCACCGTCGCCCACCGAAACCATCGTGCTCGGCGGAGGCTGCTTCTGGTGCACCGAGGCGGTGTTCGACCGGGTGCAGGGCGTGCTCGATGTCGAATCGGGCTATACCAACGGCCAGACGGTGAATCCGAGCTACGAGCAGATCTGCGCCGGCCGCACCGGCCATGCCGAGGTCGTGAAGCTCAAGTTCGACCCGGCGCAGATCAGCCTGCGCGAGCTGCTCGAGATCTTCTTCGTGGTGCACGACCCCACCACGCTCAACCGCCAGGGCAACGACGTCGGCACGCAGTACCGCAGCGGCATCTACACCACGAGCGATGCCCAGAAAGAAGTGGCCGACTCGGTGATTCGCGAGATCGAGGCCAGCAAGACCTACAGCTCGCCCGTGGTGACCGAAGTGGCGCCGCTGGCCAACTACTCGACGGCCGAGGCCTACCACCAGGACTACTTCCTGAACCACCCGAACCAGGGCTACTGCGCGTTTGTGGTCGGCCCGAAGGTCGAGAAGTTCCAGAAGACCTTCGCATCGCGCGTCAAGGCCTGAGTCTCTTTCCTCACGTCCCGTGTCCGCCGCCCTCCGCCAGACCCCGACCCGCATGACGCGCACCACGCGCGCGCTCGTCGTCGCGCTGGCGTTCGCGCTCTGGTTCGCTGGCACGATGGGGCTGATGCACCGTTCGCTGCACGTGCCGGGCCTTCCGGCGGCAGCCGCAGCCGCGACGGCGCAAGTCGAACACCGGCACGACACCGGCCACACGCTGGCCAGCCTGTTCGGCGTGCACAACGACGCCGACTGCCGCCTGTACGACCAGCTCGCGCACGGCACGGGCGTGCCCGGTGTGCCGCTGGTGGTGCTGCCGATGCTGCTGCCGGCAGCCACGTTTGCCTATCTGCAGGGCGAAGCCATCGCCCGTTGGGTCGCGCTCTTCGACGCGCGCGGCCCGCCTTCCACTCGCTGAATCCCCTGTGTTCCGGTGGCTGCACCCGCTTCGCGCGGGTGCGGGCGGCCGGTCGTTCCCCGATTCAACGAGTGTTCTTTCTTCATGACTCCCCACTTCCGTCGCAACGCCATCGGCGCTGCCGTTCTTTCGCTCGCCTCGGTGGCGAGCCTGGCCCAGACCGCCGACACCGCTGCTGCCCCTGTCACTGCCGCTGACCCCTCCAGCCTGCGCGAGGTCACCGTCACCGGCAACCCGCTGGGCGCGAGCGACCTGATCGCGCCGACCACCTCGCTGTCGGGCGACCAGCTGCTGCTGCGCTCCGAATCGACGCTCGGCGAAACGCTGAACAACCTGCCCGGCGTGAGCAGCAGCTACTTCGGCCCCAATGCGAGCCGCCCCAGCATTCGCGGCCAGGACGGTGACCGCATCCGCATCCTGCAGAACGGCGGCGGCGCGCCCGACGCTTCGGCGCTGAGCTACGACCACGCGGTGCCCGTCGATGCGCTGGTGACCGAGCGCATCGAGGTGCTGCGCGGCCCGTCGGCGCTGCAGTACGGCGGCAGCGCGGCGGGCGGCGTGGTCAACGTGATCGACAACCGCATCCCGACCGAGCCCATCAACGGCTTCGGCGGCCGTGCCGATCTGGGCTACGCCAGCGGCAACAAGGAAAAGAGCGGCGGCGTGCTGCTCGAAGGCGGCAACGACCGCTTCGCCCTGCACGTCGATGCCTTCAACCGCGATTCGGCCGACGTGTCGGTGCCGATCGACCTCGAATGCAGCAAGCCCGGGCGCCTCGGGTTTGCGCGCCGCATCTGCAACTCGCAGAACCAGGCGCACGGCGGCGCGGTCGGCGGCACGCTGTTCTTCAGCCAGGGCTGGATCGGCGCCTCGGCCAGCACTTATCGCAGCAACTACGGCACGGTGGCCGAGGACGCGGTGACCATCGGCATGAAGTCCGACCGCTACGCGCTGGAGGGCGAGTGGCGCCCGGGCGGCTTCATCCGCAGCATCCACGCCAAGGTGAGCCGCACCGACTACCGCCACACCGAGTTCGAGGGTGCCGAGGTCGGCACCACCTTCTCGAACCTGAGCAACGACCTGCGCATCGAGGCGCGGCACGAAAAGATCGGCAACCTCGAAGGCCTGATCGGCTTCAGCCGCGAGAGCAACCGCTTCGCCGCCGATGGGGCGGAGGCTTTCGCGCCGCACAGCCGCACGCGTTCCAACGCGATGTTCCTGCACGAAGAACTCGGCACTTCGTGGGGCCGCCTGAGCTTCGGTGCGCGCACCGAGAAGGTCACGGTGCGCTCGTTGGGCTACCCCGACGACCTGTCGGTGACGCGTTTTGCCATCGGCGAGCGCACCTTCAATCCGCACAGCGCGGCGTTCGGTGCGCTGGTCAACCTCACGCCGCAGTGGCAGCTGACCTCGAACCTGGCCTACACCGAGCGCGCTCCGAAGGACTACGAGCTGCTCGCCAACGGCCCGCACGTGGCCACGGCGGCCTGGGAAGTGGGCGACCCGAACCTGGGCAAGGAAAAGTCCGCCGGTTTCGACCTGGGCGCGCAATGGAAGTCGGGCCCGAACACGGCCCGCGTGAATGCGTATGTCACGCGCTTTCGCAACTACATCGGCCTGACCGCATCGGGCCGCACGCTCGATGAAGAAGGGCAGGTCGTCACCGACCCCGAAGCCGTCGACACGCTGGCCGAGTACCGCTACGGCGGCATGCGCGCGCGCTTCACGGGCATCGAGGCCAACGGTAACCTGCGGCTGCTGGGCACCGACGGCTTCGCGCGCATGGCCGACGCGGGCACGCTCGACCTCGAATGGCGCGGCGACATCGTGCGCGCCAAGAACCTGGACACCGGCGAGCCGCTGCCGCGCATCGCACCGCTGCGCCTGGGCGCCACGCTGGCCTACGGCAATGGGCCGTGGACCGGGCGTGTCGGCTTCGACTACAACGCGGCGCAGCGCCGGGTGCCCGACGTGGGCGCGCGCGAGACGGATGCGTACACGTTGTGGAACGCGTCCATCAGCTACCGCATGAAGGTGCAGCGCGCCAACCTCACCTGGTACGCGCGCATGGACAACATCGGGAACAAGCTGGCCTACACGCCGACCTCGATCCTGACGACGACGGTGTTCCCGAAGGCGCCGCTGCCGGGGCGCTCGCTGAAGGTGGGTTTGCGCGTCACGTTCTGATGCTGACTGGCTCCCTCCCCCGCTGGGGGAGGGCAGGGGTGGGGGCTCGCGGCCTGTGATGAGGCAGTGGCTTCTGCAAGCGCCGCTTGCCCCCATCCCAGCCTTCCCCCGGGGAGGGGAAGGAGCAAGGCAACGGCCGAAAACGCTCGGCTATCCTCGCCGGGTGAATTCCTTCGTCATCTCCTCGCTCTTCCCCGTCGTCCTTCTCATCGCCGCCGGCTACCTCGCCGGACGGCGCCGATGGATCGGTGGCAATGCGGTGAAGGACCTGTCGAACCTCATCTTTTTGCTGCTCGCGCCCGCGCTGCTGTTCCGTGCGATGAGCACGGTGCACGTGCAGGAGTTGAGCCTGAAGCCCGTGGCGGCGTACTTCATCGCCTCGGGCCTGCTGTTCGCGGGCACGCTCGCGTGGCGCGGCTTCAACCGCACGGGCGCGGTGCTCGCGCTGGCCAACACCTACAGCAACACCGTGATGATCGGCATCGCGTTGATCGGCCTGGCCTATGGCGAGGCCGGCATGGTGGTGCTGCTCACGCTGATCTCGCTGCATTCGCTCGTGCTCATGACCAGCGCCACGGTGGTGCTCGAGTTGGCCGTGGCGCGCGAGCATGCGGCGGTGAGCGGGGCGGAGCGCCGCTCCATGGCGCGCACCGTGCTGCGCGCGCTGCGCAACGCCATCATCCATCCGGTGCCGCTGCCCATCATTGCGGGCCTGCTGTTCGCGCAGACGGGGCTCGTGATGCCCGAGGTGATCGACAAGCCGATCCAGCTGCTCGGCCAGGCCTTCGGACCGGTCGCGCTGGTGATGGTGGGCATCACGCTCGCGCTCACGCCCATCGGGCGCCACTGGCGCGGCGCGCTGGTGCAGGCGCTGGTGAAGAACCTCGTGCACCCGCTGCTGGTGGCCCTCATCGGCTGGCTGCTGGGCGTGCGGGGCATTCCGCTCACCGTGATGGTGGTGGCGGCGGCGCTGCCCATTGGCGCCAACGTGTTCCTGTTTTCGCAGCGCTACCGCAGCGCCGAAGACCTGGTCACGGCCAGCGTGGCCGTGTCGACCGTGCTGGCGTTGGGCACGCTCACGCTGGTCATGGTCTGGGTGCAGTGGTTGCCATAGAGTTCGCCCCCAAGGCTTCGCGCACTTCGTGTCGCTGCGCCAACCTCCAGCCACGGGCAACACCTGCGGCCCGGCAAAGCCGGTTCCGCGGTGTTCCTTGAAAAGTCAGGGCGCGAGCCGTTCGCGCATCCAGTCCGCACCTTCGAGGCGGTAACGCAGCCGGTCGTGCAGTCGGCTCTTGCGGCCCTGCCAGAACTCCCAGCGGTCGGGCACCAGGCGGAAGCCGCCCCAGTGCGGTGGACGCGGCGGCGAGAGCAGGTGCCTGGCGGCGTACACGGCGGCGTTCTTCACCAGCACGTCGCGCCCGCTGATCACTTCGCTCTGCGGGCTGGCCCAGGCGCCGATGCGTGAATCGAGCGGACGGCTGGCGTAGTAGGCGTCGCTCTCCTCGGCGCTGACCCTTTCGACGCGGCCTTCGATGCGCACCACGCGCTCCAGCTCGACCCAGTGGAACTGCAGCGAGGCATACGGGTTGCCCGACAGCTCGCGGCCCTTGCGGCTGTCGTAGTTGGTGTACCAGACGATGCCGCGCGCGTCGTAGCCCTTGATGAGCACGATGCGGCTCGAAGGCCGCAGGTCGCTGCCCACGGTGCACAGCGTCATCGCGTTGGGCTCGGGGATTTGCGCGCCGATGGCCTCGGTGAGCCAGCGCTCGAACTGCAGGAGCGGGTCGGCGGCGCTGCGGGTCTCGTCGAGCTCGGCGCGCTCGTAGCTCTTGCGCAGCGCGGCCAGCGCGTCTTTGGAAAGAGGAGAAGAAGTCATGCCGGGATTGTTGCGCACATACTCGGCCCATGACGACGACAGAGGCGAACTCCCCGACCGTGATCGTGCTGGCCTCGGGCCGCGGCGAGCGCTTCATCGCGGCCGGCGGCACGGGCTCGAAGCTGAAAGCGCTGCTCGCGGGCAAGTCGGTGCTCGCGCGCACGCTCGACGCCGTGCGCGCCAGCGGCCTGCCGTGGCGGCTGGAAGACGCGGGTCACCCCGGCATGGGCGATTCGATTGCCGCCGCCGTGCGCGCCACGCCCGACGCGGCGGGCTGGCTGATCCTGCCGGGCGACTTGCCGCTGGTGCTGCCCGCCACGCTGCGCGCGGTGGCTGCCGCGCTCGGGGGGCGCGTGAATGCCGTGCAGCCGCAGTACCGCGGCGAGCGCGGGCATCCGGTGGGCTTTGCGGCGGGCTGCGGGGCGCAGCTGGCGGCGTTGGAGGGGAACCTGGGGGCATCGCCCGTGTTGCGGGCGATGCGTGCGATCGATTCGGTCATCGACCTGTCGGTGGACGACGCCGGCGTGGTGACCGACATCGACACGCCCGAGGCCCTGGCGCGGGCCGAGGCGCTCTGGCAGGCGCGCGCAGGCGCCTGATCGTTCATGTCTTGCTGGAACCGCTCAGGTCCCGCCGGGACAGGACGCTAGATCACCAGTTGCAGCGCGGCCTGCCCCACAAGCTTCTTGAACCGGCTCCGGTCCTTGGTGCGAACCGCGCCGACCGCGTAGCAGTCGCCCAGACTCTGCAACTCATACAGTGCGTAGCCGTGCGGGGCGAGATGCTTGCGCGCTGCGTCCAGGCCCTCCGTGATGTCATCGCCGTTGTCCAGCGGTTCCCATTGGAAGCCGTCCCAGGCATTGCCCGGGACGGGGAGGGCCAGCGACTTGACCGCGTCGCTGTCTTTCCAGTCGAAGGTTGTGAAGAGGGGCGAACCGCCGGTGACCGCATAGACCAGCCCCTCCTTGGGGTTGTCTACGCCCCACAGCAAGGCGGTGACAGCGTCGGGGCCGGCTTCGGGCGCCATCGCCGCGCGCAGCTGGTCGAGCAGCGCCTGCAGCGCCGCCTGGCCCGCTGCCTTGTCGCCAAGCCAGACGCATCCGATCAGGTCCGCCAGCCAGCCCCGGCCTGTGGCCGCTTCGTCGCAGATCGCCTGCAGGGAGGTATCGTCGACCGACTTCTTGCGCCGCGCATTGGGGCTGCGACCTTCCCGGCGTGCTTCGTGGAACGCGGCCCGGGTCATGCCGGTGCGTTCGAGAACTCGCCCGTCGAAATCGACCCACTGAACCTGCGCATCCGGGCCGCCTTCGTTCAGGGTCAGCAGGCGATCGCCTTCGACGATCGGGTTGCCTGTGTCCGTCCAGAAGTGCATGGCGGTGCTCACCGGTCGGCCGTCGGTGTCGTAGAGCATGAGCTGCATGGGCGCAAAGTCGAGGCCGATGAAACGGTTGCGCCCGTAGACCTTGGGCGGCGCGTCGCGGTTGCCGCGCGCGATGTGCCTGTGCTTGCACGGGATCAGTTCCCGGCCATCGAGGGCGACCAGGCCTTCGAGTCCCTTTGAGTCCGCCATCACGGCCCATCGCTTGCGCGTGTCGAAGTTTCTGACGGCCTCGTAGCGGTGAGGCACCAGGATGCGTGCGCCGTCGGCGCTCGCAACGGCCGAGCGCTCTTGTGCGTCGCGCAGACGCAGCAAGCCGTCGTCGCTCTGGAAAGCCGAGGTCACGCCGGTGTGCAGGATTTCCCCGGTGCTGATGCGCACCAACTGTCCCCCCGCCTCCGGTTCGCCGGGAAATTCGGCCCACAGCAAGTCTTCAGCGACGACGTCTGCGTAGCCCAGACTGCCCACGGGATAGCGCCAGACGCCGTTGCGGTCCATCAGCCCGCCGGCGACGGAAGGAAGCGCACTTTTCTTTTTCGTCTTGTCCGTGTCGTCGCGCAGGGCAATCACCCATGGGCCGCTCGCGCGGCCCTGATAGACGGAGGTCGCTCCCGCTTCGAACGGGAGCAGCCAGCGGCCGTAGGGCGTGACCAAGCCAACCGGTGGGAGGCGGTTCGCCTCGGCGCGCTTCTTCTTGCCGCCGTTCGCGTCATGGGGTGGGTGCACCACATAGGCGGCCAGATCCGGCCGCCAGTCGTCCACCGTCAGGGCCTGAAGAAAGGGCGCGCGTTCGTCTTCCGTCTCGTACTCGACCGTCCACAGCCGGGCAATCACCTGGTCGGACCACCAGCCCCACTGGCGGCGCCAATCCGACACCAGCGGGCGAAGCACCTCGGGCAACTCGGTTTCAGCGGTGCAGGGCGCCGGTGCTCCCCCTGGCTGCAAGGCGGCCACCAGCGCGGCACCGTCGGCTTGCAGTTGGCCCAGGTGCGCGCCGAATGCCTCTGGGTTGCTGCTGTCCCAGGCGAGGTCGATCGTGTCGAGCACGAGCCACGGATGGGGGCTGCTGTCCAGTGCGGCCTGGATGCGGTCCATCTCGGTGCGCGCTTCCATGGGCAACAGTGCCGCCGCGAGGGCACGGAACTGTTGCCAACGGGCTCGCGCGGCCTCCATCGGCGCGGCGAGCAGCACCTGTGCATCGTCGCAGTTGCCGATGGCGGAGGAGGCCCGTTGGCCCTCGCCCACCAGCAGCGAGAAAAGGGCGGGGACCGCATCGAACCATTCGGCGAGCCCGGCCACATCACCGGCGTCTTCGTCGAGCGGGCGCGCGTGATCGGGGAATTCGTGAAGCGAAAAGAGGACGCTGGCGTTTGGCATCCCGATGACGGTAGCACGGTGCCGGCGGGGTCATGCCGGTGGGGCGGCCAGCCCCTCAGGCCAGGTTCTCAGCCCTTGGGCACGACCGCGCAGAGCACGCGCGGGCCGGAGTTGCCGGCAGGCTGCGTCGTGAAGTCGTCGCGGTCGCGGTGCACCACGAGGGCACGGCCGCGCACGTTGTTGGCGGCGCCGTCGGTCAGCGAGATCGCGTGGTTCTCGACGCTGAAACGCGCCACGCCGCTGGCGTCGGCCACCAGGCTGGGCAGCTCGCCGGCATGGCTGCCGGGCGCGGAGAACTTGCCGTGCGTGCCGCCGGCCGGGTTGAAGTGGCCGCCCGAGGCATTGCCGTTGTCGCCGCAGTCGCCCTTTTCATGGATGTGGAAACCGTGCTCGCTGCCCGGCGCCAGGCCGCGCACTTCACCGGACACGCGCACGCCGTGGTCGAGCGCGGTGAGCGTCACCGAGCCGCGCGCGGGGTTGGGCGTGACGGCGGCGGTCGGCGTCAGCTCGACCGTGGTGCTCGGCTTGCCGCCCATGCTGCCGCAGGCGGCGAGCATGGCGGTGGCGAGGAGGGCGGTGCCGGTGGCGAGGAGGCGGCGATGGTTCATGGTTTTTCCTTGTCGAACGATGCGGAAGAGGAGGATGAATTGTCGGAAGACCCCGGAACATATACCGGAGCCGACGGCGGGCCGCAATCGGCCGGCGCCGCGGCAGGGGCATCGGCGGTGGCCAGCGCCACCAGCCGGGCCAGCGCCGCGTCGTGGATCGCGTGGCGCTGCAGCTCGAGCAGGGTCTGGCGCGCGTAGTCGAGCGAGCTGCCGTAGCGGCCGACCGCATTCGCGAAGATGTGGCGGTAGCGCTCGTCGCTGAGCTCGCCCGTGAAGTTGGGGCTGCGCCGCGAGAGCGTGAAGGCCAGCGCGCGGACCGGCCCGTCGGCCGTGCCGCATTGCAGCCACTTGGGGTCGTACACCCCAGTGGGCATCTCGCGCAGCCAGAGGCGCTTCAGCGTTTCGAGGCCCTCGGCGCGGGGCACGCGGAACACCACGCCGCGGCAGCTGCCGCCCGAGAGCAGGCCGAACACCAGACCCGGCGTCTGCACGCTGCCGCGGTTGACCCGGCTCCACATCTTGAGCGCGCGGTGCCAGCCCTGCACCGTGGCCGCGCGCCGTTCCGCAAAGCCGAACTCGGGCCGCCAGATCAGCGAGCCGTAGCCGAAGAGCCAGAGATCGTCGCGGCCGCCCCAGTCGGCGATCGCGCGTTCCAGCATCGGCTGCGGGTCGCGCAGCGGACGAGGCATCGGGTCGAGCCCCGGCGGACCGGGGTCCGGCGCGCCGGCTGACACGGGGGGGTCGGAGGGGGCGCCTACAATTTCGTGATCATGGTTCACCGCACCATTATTTACCGACCCCTTTCCTACGGAGATCGCGCTTCCATGAACAACGACGACAGCCAGCAGAATTTCGCCCTCGGCTTCCTGGTGGCATTGATCGCGCTCGTGATCATGTTCGTGATCGGCATCGCCTTCTGGCACAAGGGCCTGGGTGCTGCGACTGTGCAGGCCAAGCCCGCCGTGGCGGTCTCTGCGCCGGCTGCGCCCGGCGGCGCGGTGCAGGTGACCGAAGTCACCGAGACCGTCACCGTGGTGATCCCCGACGGCGCCAGCATCCGCGTCGTCGGTGGCGTGGTGAACTTCTACTTCGCGACCGGCAGCGCCGACCTCGCACCGGGCGCCGCCGAGGCGCTGGCCCTGGTCATCAAGGGCGTCGAGGGCGGTCGCAAGGCGGTGGTCTCGGGCTTCCACGATGCCACGGGCGATGCCGCCGTGAACGAGGAACTCGCGAAGAACCGCGCGCAGATGGTGCGCGACGTGCTCACCGGCCTGGGCGTACCGGCAGAGAAGATCGACCTGCAGAAGCCCGCCGTCACCGCCGGGTCGGGCAACAACGCCGAGGCGCGCCGCGTCGAGGTGAAGCTGGTGGACTGAGCGTCCGCCGCATCCACGCAGAGCCCGGCATGTCCGGGCTTTTTCATGCGCCTCAGGTGCTGCCGCGCACGACCAGTTCGTAGTCCAGCTCGATGCAGCCGGGCTGCGCCAGCGTGCCGCGCATGAGGCCCAGCAGCATCTCGGCGCCGGCCTGGCCGACCTCGCTGCGCGGCGTGCGCATGGTGGTCAGCGGCGGCACCATCTGGTCGCTGCCCGCCAGGTCGTTGAAGCCGGCGATGGCGATGCGCCCGGGCACCGGCACCTGCAGGCGGTTGGCGGCCAGCAGCCCGCCCTGCGCGATGTCGTCGTTGCAGAAGAAGATGGCATCGATGTCGGGCATGCGTTGCAGCATCTCCTCGAACAGCCGTGCGCCTAGCGCGATCGACGAGCGCTCGGGGCTGAGCATTTCCAGCCGCGCGTCGTACAGGCCCGCCTCGCGCAGGCAGCGGCGATAGCCCTCGGCACGTTGCAGCACGCGCGGGTCGAGCTGCGCGCCGCAGAAGGCGATGCGGCGGTGCCCGCGTTCCAGCAGATGGCGCGTGACGGCGTGCCCTGCGTCCACCTGCGAAAAGCCCACGCAGGCCACGCCGGGCGCAGTGCTGGTTTCCATCAGGTGCACGCAGGGCACACCGCTGTGCGCGATGAGCTGGCGTGCCGTCTCGCTGCGGTCGAAGCCGGTCACCAGAAGGCCCGCCGGACGGTGGGGCAGGTAGGTGCGCAGCAGCAGTTCCTCTTCGGCGCTGTCGTAGTGCGTCACGCCGATGAAGGGCTGGTAGCCCTCGGGAAAGAGCGTGCGGTGCACGGCTTCCAGCAGGTCCACGAACAGGGTGTTGGACAGCATCGGCACCAGCACCAGCACCTGGCTGCTGCGCTGCGAGGCCAGGGCGCGGGCCGCGGGGTCGGGCACGTAGCCCAGGCGCTCGGCCGCCTCGCGCACGCGCAGGGTCAGCACCGGGTCGACGCCGCGCTCGCCGCGCAGCGCGCGCGAGACGGTGATCGGGCTGACGGACGCGGCGCGCGCCACGTCGTCGAGGGTGATGCGGCCACTGGAGCGGCGAGTGCGGCGGGGCGCGTCGGTCAAGGGTTAATCCGGAGCAGGGGAAGGGGCATTGTTCTATAGGATAGCGCTATCCTTCGGCGAGTTACCAAGTAATTAACGTTCAGGAATCGGCTGCACGGCGGCCGTTTCCCTCTGGGTGACAATCGAAGAAAATCACGACTGCCATGGCCCGAGCCCCTGCCCGGGCCTTTTTTTGATCTCCAATGGATAGCGCTATCTCAGAATTTCAACCGCAGGCCCTCGTGGTCATGGGCGTGTCCGGATGCGGCAAGTCGAGCGTCGGGGCGGCCTGTGCCGAGGCGCTGGGCTGGACGCTGCACGAGGGCGACGCGTACCACGCACCCGAAAGCGTCGCCAAGATGCGCGCGGGCACGCCGCTCACCGACGCCGACCGCGCCGGCTGGCTGGACCGTCTGGCCGACCTGCTGGCGTCCCCGCCCGAAGGCACCGGCCGGGTGCTGACCTGCTCCGCGCTGCGCAAGCGCTACCGCGACCGCCTGCGCCAGGCGGTGCCGCGCCTGGGCTTCGTGTTCCTGTCGCTGGACTACGAAGAGGCGCTGGCGCGCGTGCAGGCGCGCGCGGGCCATTTCTTCTCGCCGGCGCTGGTCGCGAACCAGTTCGCCACGCTCGAATCGCCCGTGGGCGAGCCGGGCGTGCTGGTGCTCGACGCCACGCAGCCCATGGCCGAGCTGGTCGCCGCCGTCGTCGCCTGGGCTGCGGCGCCGGCTTCTTCTTCCACCACAGGGCGCGACACGCCGTCCGGAGACATCGCATGAGCCAACCTCCCTCCACGCCGCCGGCACAGCGCAAGCCGGCGCTGCAGCGCCTGGCCGAACTCTTCATGGTCGTGGCGCTGGCCGGCATGGTCATCGCGGTCTTCGTGAACGTCGTGCTGCGCTATGTGTTCGCGACCAGCATCGTGTCGTACGAGGAAATCTCGCGCCTGCTGTTCGTCTGGCTGGTGGCCGTGGGCACCATCGTCGCGGCCTTCGAGGGCAAGCACCTGGGCTTCGACATGCTGACCTCGCGCCTGAAGGGCGGCTCGCGCAAGGGCCTGTTCTGGGTGAGCCAGCTGCTGGTGGCCGGGTGCATGGTGCTGCTGCTGAAGGGCGCCTGGGCGCAGGTGATCGCCGGCATGGAAAGCTACAGCACGGTGCTGGGCTATCCGCTGGCGCTCGGTGCCGCCGCCACGCTGGTGCTGGCCGTCGGCCTGCTGGTGGCGCTGGTGTTCGACCTCGTGCGCGGCGAGCCGCCGGCGGGCTCGGGTGCCACGGGCGACATCGAGTGAGGACGGCACGATGATCGTCACCGCTCTCTTCCTGATCGTGCTCATCGGCGGCATGGTGATCGGCATGCCGATCGCCCATGCGCTGGTGCTCACGGGTGTCGCGCTCATGTGGCACCTGGACTTCTTCGATGCGCAGCTGCTCGCGCAGAACCTGCAGGCCGGCTTCGACAACTTCCCGCTGCTGGCCGTGCCCTTCTTCATCCTGGCCGGCGAACTGATGAACGCGGGCGGCCTGTCGCGCCGCATCATCGACCTGGCCCGTGCGTTCGTCGGGCACATTCCCGGCGGCCTGGGCTTCGTGGCCATCGGCGCGGCCGTGCTGCTGGCGTCGATGAGCGGATCGGCCATTGCCGACACTGCCGCGCTCGCCACCATCCTGCTGCCCATGATGCGTGAGCAGAAGTACCCGTCCAGCTACAGCGCGGGCCTGCTCGCGTCGGGCGGCATCATCGCGCCGATCATTCCGCCGTCGATGCCGTTCGTGATCTACGGCGTGACCACCAACACGTCGATCAGCAAGCTGTTCCTGGCCGGCGTGTTCCCCGGCCTGATGATGGGCCTGTTCCTGATCGCCGCCTGGTGGTGGATCGCCCGCAAGCACAAGCTGCCCGCCATGGCGCGCGTGGCATGGGGCGCGCGCATGAAGGCGCTGCTGCACAGCTTCTGGGCCATGATGATGCCGGTCATCATCCTGGGCGGCCTCAAGGGCGGCATCTTCACGCCGACCGAAGCCGCCGTGGTGGCCGCGGTGTATGCGCTGATCGTCTCGATGTTCGTGTACCGCGAGATGACCTGGGCCGGCCTGTACGAGGTGTTCCTCGCCGCGGGCAAGACCACGGCCGTGGTGATGTTCCTGTGCGGCGCCGCGACCGTGACCGCCTACATGATCACGCTGGCCGACCTGCCCAACCTGCTGGCCGACAGCTTCGCCGGCGTGATGGGCGACCCCGTCGTCTTCATGGCGCTGATGATGGTGTTCCTGCTGGTGGTCGGCACGGCGATGGACCTGACGCCCACCATCCTGATCTTCGGCCCCGTGTGCGCGCCGCTGGCCATGAAGGCCGGCATCGACCCGGTGTACTTCGGCTTCATGTTCATCTACGTGGGCTGCATCGGGCTGATCACGCCGCCCGTGGGCACCGTGCAGAACGTGGTGGCCGGCGTCGGCAAGCTGCGCATGGAAACCGTGATCAAGGGCACCACGCCGTTCCTGCTCATGTACGTGCTGCTGGCCGTGCTGTTCGTGCTGTTCCCCTCGCTCATCACGGCGCCGCTGGCCTGGATGCACTGACCCGCCATTCCTTTCCTTTTTTCTTCTCGTTCCCCTTTCGATACTCAGGAGACTTCCCAATGCGCATCCGTTTCGCTCTCGCCGGCCTCGTGGCCGCACTCGCCGCCGCCGGCGCCGTCCAGGCGCAGGACTTCAAGCCGCGCATCGTGCGCTTCGGCTACGGCCTGGTCGACAACTCCAACCAGGGCCGTGCCGTGCGCCTGTTCGCGCAGGAGGTCGAGAAGGCGTCCGGCGGCAAGATGAAGGTCCGCGGCATCGGCAACGCCTCGCTCGGCTCCGACACCCAGATGCAGCAGGCGCTGATCGGCGGCGCGCAGGAGATGATGGTCGGCTCCACCGCCACGCTCGTGGGCATCGTCCCTGAAATGGCCGTGTGGGACACGCCCTTCCTCTTCGCCAACGTGAAGGAAGCCGACGCCGTGCTCGACGGTCCCGTGGGCGAGAAGGTCAAGGCGAAGCTGGAGCCCAAGGGCATGGTCGGCCTGGTCTACTGGGAGAACGGTTTTCGCAACCTCACCAACAGCAAGCGCCCCGTCAACAAGCTCGAAGACATGGGCGACATCAAGCTGCGCGTGATGCAGAACAACGTGTTCCTCGACAGCTTCAAGGCGCTGGGCGCCAACGCCGTGCCGCTGCCGTTCTCCGAGCTGTTCACCGCCCTGGAAACGCGCGCCGTGGACGGCCAGGAGAACCCGTTCAACACCGTGGTGTCGAGCAAGTTCTACGAAGTGCAGAAGTACCTGACGGTGACCAACCACGTCTACAGCCCCTGGATCGTCACGGTCAGCAAGAAGTGGTGGGACACGCTGAGCCCGGCCGAGAAGAAGGTGCTGCAGGACGCCGCCGTGAAGAGCCGCGAGTTCGAGCGCAAGGACACCCGCGAGGAAGCCACCAAGGCCCTGGCCGAACTGCGCACCAAGGGCATGCAGGTGAACGAGCTGCCCGCCTCCGAGGCCAACCGCATGCGCGAGAAGCTCACCAGCGTCAACAGCGGCATCGCCAAGTCCGTGGGACAGGAGACCTGGGACGCGGTCAACGCCGCCGTCGTGCAGGTGCGCGGCAAGTAAGCCAGCCCATTCCCTCGGGCGAAGGCGGTGTCGCACCGCCTTCGTCACTTTCGTGCCGGGTGTGGGGTTTACCATGAGGCCCCAGCCAGCAGGCGCATTCACAGCCCCAGCAAGCATGCCACTCCACGACACCGTCCAAGCCGTCACCCGACGCATCCGCGAACGCAGTGCACCCACCCGCACCGCGTACCTTGCGCAGATCGAGGCCTACGGGCAGCGTGACCGCAGCTCCGACCGCATGGGCTGCGCCAACGTGGCACATGCCGTGGCGGGCATCCCGGCCAACGACAAGTTCAAGGTGGTGGCCGAGCGCGCGCCCAACATCGGCATCGTCACCGCCTACAACGACATGCTCTCGGCCCACGCGCCGTACCAGGGCTACCCGGACATCATCAAGCACGAGGCCCGGCGCCACGGCGCCACCGCACAGGTGGCCGGCGGCGTGCCCGCCATGTGCGACGGCGTCACGCAGGGCACGCCCGGCATGGAGCTGAGCCTGTTCAGCCGCGACCTCATCGCCATGAGCACCGCCGTCGCGCTCACGCACGACATGTTCGACAGCGCGCTCATGCTCGGCGTGTGCGACAAGATCGTGCCGGGCCTGCTCATCGGTGCGCTGCACTTCGGGCACCTGCCCACCGTGTTCGTGCCCGCCGGGCCGATGCCCTCGGGCCTGTCGAACACGGCCAAGTCGAAGGCGCGCGAGCAGGCCGCGCAGGGCCTCGTGGGCCGCCAGGGCCTGCTCGACGCCGAGATGGCGGCGTACCACACGGTCGGCACCTGCACCTTCTACGGCACTGCCAACAGCAACCAGATGCTGCTCGAGGCCATGGGCCTGCACGTGCCCGGCACGGCCTTCATCCAGCCCGGCGACGCCATGCGCGAAACGCTCACGCGCGAGGCGGTGCGCTCGGTGCTCGGCAAGGCGAGCGACACGGCCTTCAACTGTCCGCCCATCGGCGAAATGGTCGACGAGCGCTGCATCGTCAACGCCATGGTCGCGCTGCTGGCCACGGGCGGCTCCACCAACCACCTGATCCACTGGGTGGCCGTGGCGCGCGCCGCGGGCATCCTCATCGACTGGGACGACTTCTCCCAGCTGTCCGACGTGGTGCCGCTGCTCACGCGCGTGTACCCCAACGGCAGCGCCGACGTGAACGAGTTCCAGGCCTGCGGCGGCCCGGGCTTCGTGATCGGCGAACTGGTCGAGGCTGGCCTGATGCACGCCGACGTGCTCACCGTGCGCGCCGGCGGCATCCGCGAATTCGCGAACATCCCGTCGCTGGTCGGCGAGAACACGCTGCAATGGACGCCCGCCG
Organism: Variovorax sp. 54; assembly: GCF_002754375.1. NCBI lineage: Bacteria > Pseudomonadati > Pseudomonadota > Betaproteobacteria > Burkholderiales > Comamonadaceae > Variovorax > Variovorax sp. 54. The sequence continues at coordinate 1,450,611 of NZ_PEFF01000001.1, read as the reverse complement.
CGCCGCTGCAGAAAGAAGCCGTCACGCGCCCCGTTGCCAGCCCCTTCAGCGTCACCGGCGGCCTCAAGCTGCTCGGCGGCAACCTGGGGCGCAGCGTGATCAAGGTGTCGTCGGTGCCCGACGACCGCCATGTCATCGAAGCGCCGGCGCGCGTGTTCGACTCGCAGGCCGCGCTGCAGAAGGCCTTCACGGCCGGCGAACTGGAGCGCGACGTGGTCTGCGTGGTGCGCTGGCAGGGCCCGCAGGCCAACGGCATGCCCGAGCTGCACAAGCTCACGCCGCCGTTGTCGGTGCTGCAGGGCAAGGGCTTCCGCGTGGCGCTGGTCACCGACGGCCGCATGAGCGGCGCCTCGGGCAAGATCCCGGCCGCCATCCACGTGTCGCCCGAAGCGGCGGCCGGCGGGCCGCTCGCCAAGGTGCGCGACGGCGATGTGATCCGCCTCGATGCCGTAGCGGGTACGCTCGCCGTGTTGCTGCCCGACGATGAATGGGCCGCACGCGAGACCGCCGTGCAACCCGAAGCGCAGCGCTTCGCCGACGGACGTGGCCTGGGCCGCGAACTGTTCGCCGGCATGCGCCGCAATGCACTGGCCGCCGAAGAGGGCGCCTGCTCTTGGCTGTGAATACCAGCATCGCCCGCCAGCGATGCGCAACGCAACGACGTACTGGAGCTATGACATGACAGACAGACTCACCCCCCTCGACGTGATGCGCGACGCGCCGGTCATCCCGGTCATCGTGTTGACCGACGTGAAGCACGCCGTGCCGCTGGCGCGCGCGCTGGTGGCCGGCGGCATCCGCATGCTCGAAGTCACGCTGCGCACGCCGCAGGCGCTGCAATGCATCGAGGCCATCGCCAAGGAAGTGCCTGAAGCCGTCGCCGGCGCCGGCACCATCCGCAGCGCGGCCGACGCGCAGGCCTCGGCGCTGGCCGGCGCCAAGTTCGGCGTGAGCCCGGGCTACACGCGCGCGGTCGGCAAGGCCTGCCACGACCTCGGCCTGCCGCTGCTGCCCGGCGTGGCCACGGGCAGCGAGATCATGACGGCGCAGGAAGACGGCTACACCCAGCTGAAGTTCTTCCCCGCGCTGCAGGCCGGCGGCCTGCCGATGCTCAAGGCCTGGCAGGGCCCGTTCGGCGACGTCACCTTCTGCCCCACGGGCGGCATCCATGCGGGCAACGCGGCCGAGTTCCTCGCGCTGTCGAACGTGGCCTGCGTGGGCGGTTCGTGGATCGTGCCGACCGACGCCATCCGCGACGGCGACTGGGCCCGCATCGAGCAACTGGCACGCGCCGCGAGCCAGCTGCCGCGTTGATCATGAGCGCCGATTTCGACGCGAGCGACCTCAAGGTCATCGCGTTCGACGTGTTCGGCACGGTGGTCGACTGGCACAGCGGCATCGCGGCCGAGGTCGAGCGCGTGCTGCCCGGTGTGGACGGTGCGGCCTTTGCGCTCGCCTGGCGCGCCGGCTACCAGCCCGCCATGAAGGCCGTGATGGAACGCATCGCGGCCGGCGAGGGCGGCTTCACGCTGCTCGACGAGCTGCACCTGAGCATGCTCGAACAGGTGCTGCACGACTTCAGCCTGGCCGACCACCTCGACACCACCGCCAAGCGCGACCTGAGCCGTGCGTGGCACCGCCTGCCGGCCTGGCCCGATGCGGTCGAGGGGCTCACGCGGCTGAAGAAGAAATTCACCATCTGCACGCTCTCCAACGGCAACATCGGCCTGCTCACCGAGATGGCCAAGCGCGCCGGCCTGCCCTGGGACTGCGTGCTGTCGGCCGAGGTGTTCAAGGCCTACAAGCCCGACCCGCGCACCTACCTCGGCGTGGCGGGCGTGTTCGATGCGACGCCCGGGCAAGTGATGCTTGCTGCCGCGCACCACGACGACCTGGCGGCCGCGCGCGTGTGCGGCCTGAAGACGGCGTACATCGAGCGGCCCCACGAGTTCGGCCGCAACCAGCCGAAGGATGTGTCGCCGCAGCCGGACAACAGCCTGCATGTGCGCAACATCGTCGCGTTGGCCGACCGGCTGGGCTGCTGATCGATCGACGTGTCGATCAGTCCGTGACGAGTTTTTCCACCGTGCGCAGGTTGCGCGTGGTGGTGCTCGACTTGTAGCGGGTCTTCGCCAGCAGCTTGGCCACCGGCGTGTCCAGGCTTTCGCCGCGCGGGCACTGCCAGTACAGCACGCCATCGCCGCGCACCAGCTGCTCGACCTTGGCATCGACCGTGCCGGCCTTCTCGATGATCTCGTCGAGCATCGCGGCATCGGAGCCGAACACGATGTACGGATGGTGCGTGTCGTCGATGCGCTCGAAAGGGTAGCCCGCCGCCATGTCGGCCACCTGCTGCTGCGTGCGCAGCACGATCCACGCCTCGTAGCCGAAGCACTGGCGCAGCGCTTGCTCGATGCGCGTGCGCAGCACGGCGGCGTCGGGTGCGTCGGTGTCGAACAGCACGTTGCCGCTGGCGAGCACCGTGCGCACCGCGCCGAAGCCGAGTTCGTCGACGAACAGCGCCTTCAGGTCGGCGCTCTTGATCGTGATGCCGTTGACGTTCACGCCGCGCAGCAGGGCGACGTAGCGCGTCAGCGGCGCTTGCTTTTTCTTCGGGCTTGCCATGGCGTTGTTGCGTGCAACCCGAAACGGCTCAGCGCAGGCCGCCGCCCGCGGCGTTCTCGTTGCGCTGGATCAATTCAATCTTGTAGCCGTCGGGGTCCGTCACGAAGGCGATCACCGTCGTGCCGCCCTTGACCGGACCGGCCTCGCGCGTCACGTTGCCGCCCGAGGCCTTGATCTTGTCGCAGGCCGCGTAGGCGTCGGGCACGCCGAGCGCGATGTGGCCGTAGGCGGTGCCGAGTTCGTAGCTCTCGGTGCCCCAGTTGTAGGTGAGTTCGATCTCGGCCTGGTCGGGGTTGCCGTTGCCATAGCCGACGAAAGCGAGGCTGTACTTGTACTCGGGGTTTTCCGACGTGCGCAGCAGCGTCATGCCGAGCACCTGCGTGTAGAAGTCGATGGAGCGCTGGAGATTGCCAACGCGCAGCATGGTGTGGAGAAGTCGCATCTCGTGGGTCGTGTCGTTATGGGGGGGAGGGCTATTGTCGCCCTCTGATCCTGGCGATCAAGCCGCCAGCGTCAGCAGGTGTGCCTGGTGCTTCTTCAAGAAATCCATCAGGTGCTGCGGGTACTCGGGCACGACCGCCGCACGCACGCTGGGGCGCGCCGCCAGCGCATGGCGCCAGGCATTCACCCGGGGCAGCGCATCGAACAGGTGCGAATCGTTGATCGCGTCGAACACCTCGAAGTAGCGGAACACCGGCGCGAACACCGCGTCGACGAGGCTGAAGGCCTCGCCCGCGAAGTAGGGGCCTTGCCCCAGCGCGGCCTCGACGCGTTCGAATTTGGCCGCCAGTGCCTCGCGCTTTTGCGCGAACACGGCGGCGTCCTGCGTGGTTTCGTAGCCCCACAGGTCGGCGAGGATGGCCGAGCCGAATTCCATCCATGCACGGTGCTGCGCACGTGCGAGCGGGTCTTCGGGGTGCAGGCGGGCGCCGGGTTGCGTCTCCTCGAGGTATTCGCAGATCACGTTGCTCTCGAACAGCACGGCTTCCGTGCCATCGGGCTGCTGCACCTTCAGCAGCGGCACCTTGCCGAGCGGCGAGATGTCGAGGAACCACCGGGGCTTGTTCGCGAGATCGATCACGACGCGCTCGAAGGGCACATTTTTCTCGTGCAGCGCGATCGCGGCGCGTTGCACGTACGGGCACAGCAGGTGGCTGACGAGGGTGAGGGCCTGGGTCATGTGGCTTTCCGTTCTCGAAGAAATGGGTGGTCTGGATCGCCGCGATTCTTGCGGTCCTGAACAACCTTTTCTGGAAAAGCCCATTCGGGCGCCGATTGATTGCTACGGCTTGGGAAAAAGGTACGCGCCGGCCGCAGGCCTGAGAAGGGGCTTGAGTTCGGTGAACGGCAGCGCCACCGTGGTGCCGAGGCAGGCGCCGAGCGCATGCGGCACGCCGCTGACAGCGACGGCCAGCGCGTCGCGCTCGCGGGAGCGCTCGAAATGCAACGCCAGGTACTCGGGCCACACCTCGTCGCAGCCCGCGTACTGCTGCGGGTCTGCGGCGGCTGCGGATTCGGGCCCGCGCCCCTCTGCCTTCAGCTTCTTCCCGATCAGCGCCATGAGCGTTTTGCTTGGCGCGAACCCTTCCGGTGTCTGGGTGAACGCGCGGAAGAGGCGATGGAAGTCGAGGTATTCGCCGCGGACCAGATCGAGCGTGTAGGGCGCGTAGTGGTTGTGGGGATGGGCGCCGCCGCAGTCGGTGCTCCCCGATTCGACGATGCTCATCAGCGTCGGGCTGAGAAAGGTGACGCGCACCGATTCCGCGTCGTAGTTTCCCAGCGAGCCGGCCGCCGGATGCGTCTCGGTGTAGAGGGTGGCCTTGCATTCGAGCGCGGCGAGGTTGAGCTGCCCATGCCTGCGCGCGAGGAGGGCGTTGACCTTCTCGACCACGCGCGCATCCGGGTGCCGGGTGAGCCGCGGATAGGAAAAGCGCGTGCGCGGATCGATGACCATGCGCCATGCCATGAGGCCGCTGACGTGCTCCGCGCCTTGCTTGAGCGGGGTCTGCAGCTTGAGGTAGTCGTAGGGCGCCGTCTCGATGGAAACCGGTGCGTCCGAAACCACGCCGGTGGCGTTGCCTGGCGGGATGGCGCGCGTCACCGGCTCGGTGGTGCCGGGACGCTTGTCCGGGTCGTACTGGCGAACTTGCCGAAGCTCGAACGCGACGTTCTTCTTGCCGGCGCCATCGCTCCAGCTTCCGGTAAAGGTGTTGCCGGCCACCTGGCCGCGCCACGTCGGACCCGGCTGCCGCGTCTGCGCATCTTCGAACAGCGGCGCATTGCCGCCCTGTGCCGCGCGGTACATCGCATCGCCCTGGATCGGGATCGCTTCCACGAGCGTCGACACCGGTCCTGAGAGCGGAATGTCGACACCGTGGCGGCGATAGAAGTACCGCCCGCCGCCGGAGGCATTCACTTCGAGCACGACCTCGCTGGTGCCCAGGGTGCCTTGGTAGACCGTGCGGACTTCTGCCAGGGCCGGCATCGCCGACCCGAGCAACGTTGCCCACGCGAGGAGGAGTCGGGTCGCGTTGCGCATCGTGGGGCCTTCCGCTACGAGGCGGTCTCCAGCCAGTGCGTGATCCGCCCGTTGTGCATCACCCCGATGCGGTCGGCCATCGCATGCGCCTCGGCCTCGTTGTGCGTGACCAGGATCGCGGTCTGCCCGGCCTTCTTCAGGATGCCGCGCACTTCGGCGGTCAGGCGTTCGCGCGTGCCGCCGTCGAGGTTGGAAAACGGCTCGTCCAGCAGCAGCACGGCGGGCGAGGGCGCCAGTGCGCGGGCCAGCGCGATGCGCTGCTGCTGGCCGCCCGACAGCTCGTGCGGATAGCGCTCGCCGGCTTCGGCCAGGCCGACCAGCGCGAGCATCTCGGCCACGCGCGCCTGCTGCGCCGCGCGGCCCAATCGGCGCAGGCCGAAGGCCACGTTCTTCGCGGCCGACAGGTGCGGGAACAAGGCGTACTCCTGGAACATCATGCCCACGCGCCGCTGCTCGGGCGGCAGGTGCTTCTGGGGCGACGACAGCAACATGTCGCCGAGGCGGATGGTGCCGGCGCGCACCGGCTCGAAGCCGGCGATGGCGCGCAGCACCGTGGTCTTGCCGCAGCCCGAGGGGCCGAACAGGCAGGCGATCTCGCCCGCGGGCAGGTCCAGCGAGAAGCCGTCGACCACCGTGTGCGGGCCACGCGGCGTGTCGTACGCGAGTTGGAGCGAGTCGAGATGAAGCGGTGAACTCATGCAGGGTCCGTGTCGGGAGGCGTCACCGCCGGTGTCGCACCGAGCTGGTTGCGCGCCAGCAGCACCACCGGCAGCAGGCCGGCGAGCACGATGGCCAGCGCGGCGATCGCGCCTTCCTCGTAGGTGCCGCGCGCGGCCTCGGCGTAGAGCCAGGTGGCGAGGGTGTCGAAGTTGGCCGGCCGCAGCAGCAGCGTGGCCGGCAGCTCCTTCATGGCATCGACGAAGACCAACAATGCGCCCGCTGCGATGGCGGGCTGCAGCAGCGGAAGGTGCACGCGGCGCAGCGTGCCGCCGGTGGTTTCGCCGAGCAGGCGCGAGGCCTGCTCGATGGCGGGCGGAATGCGCGCCAGCCCGGCCTCGAGGCCACCCACGGGCATCGCAAGAAAACGGATCGCGCAGGCCACGACCAGCACGATGCCCGCGCCCATCAGCGGCAGGCCCTGCCAGCCCATCGCGCCGGCCAGCGCCGCGTCGAAGGCCAGTGCCGGTGTCAGCAGGCCGATGGCGAGCACGGTGCCCGGCACCGCGTAGCCCAGCGTGGCCGCGCGCGCCTGCCAGCGTGCGCGGTTGGGGCTCGTGCCCTGGCTGCGTGAGGCCCAGGCCACGACCAGCCCCGCGGCCACGGCCACCACCGTCACGCCGGCTGCGAGTGCCAGCGTGTTGCCGAGGCTGGCCACGAGGCCCTGCGAAATGCCGCCGCCCTGGTGCAGCCGCTTGGCGCTTTCCCAGACCAGGTACAGCGCGGGGGCGACGAAGCCGATCAGCACCGGCAGCGCCGCTGTGGCGGTCGCCGCCCAAGCCGCGCCGCCGTGCAGGCGCCGGGGCTGCACCGCGCGCATGCGCTGTGCGGACCCGAAGCGCTGGTGCTGGCGGCCGTTGCGTTCGAGCCAGACCAGCGCCACCACCACGAACAGCATCGCGCAGGCGATCTGCGCGGCGCCGGCCAGGTCGGAGCGCGTGATCCAGGTGGTGTAGACGGCCACCGTGAGCGTGTTCACGCCGAGGAATTCGGAGGCGCCGATGTCGTTGAGCGTCTCGAGCAGCGCCAGGCTCAGGCCGACGGCCAGCGCCGGCCGTGCGAGCGGCAGCGCCACGCGAAAGAACGCGCCGCGCCGGTTCTCGCCCAGCGTGCGCGCCGCTTCCATCAGGTGCGCCGGCTGGGTCATGAACATCGCGCGCGCCGTCATGTAGACGTAGGGGTAGAGCACGAAGCCCAGCACGAAGATCGCGCCCGGCATCGAGCGCAGGTCGGGCAGGCGGAACTGGCGCGGGCTGTCGAAGCCCAGCATCCAGCGGATCGCGCCCTGCACGGGGCCGATGGGATGCAGCAGGTCGAGGTAGGCAAAAGCGACGATGTAGGTCGGCATCGCCAGCGGCAGCAGCAGTGCCCAGTTGAGCACGCCGCGGCCGGGAAAGTCATGCGCCGTGACCAGCCAGGCGCAGCCGGTGCCGATCACGAGGACGAAGGTGCCGACGCCCGCGAGCAGCAGCGCCGTGTTGAGCGCCGCCTGCGGCAGCACGTGCGCGAACAGCGGCCCCCAGTGGCCGACGCCCGAGCCGAACGCGAGCCAGGCCAGCGTGAGCACCGGCGCGAGCACGCCGAGTGCGATCAGGAACGACGCGCAGCGCCACGCCGGGCCCGCGGCGCGCAGGCCCGGCGGCTGGCGCCGCGGAATCAGCATTCAGTTGCCGGCACGGTGTGCCCGGCCATGCAGGTCACTGGTCGAAGCCGACCTTGTCGACCAGGGCGCTGGCCTGCTTGCGGTGCTTGGCAATCTCGGTCAGCGGCAGCGGATCGACCTTCAGCTCGCCGATGGTCTGGCCGATGATCGGGTCGAGGGCCACGCCCTTGCGCACCGGGTACTCGTAGTTGGCGTCGGCGTAGAGCGCCTGGGCCGGTTCCGACACCAGGAACTCGAGCAGCTTGACCGCGTTGGCACGTTGCGGTGCGTTCTTGGCCACGGCCGCGCCGCTGATGTTCACGTGCGTGCCGCCGCTCTTGGCGCTGGCGAAGGTCGGGCGGATCACCTTGATGGCGTCGCCCCACTTGCGCGCATCGGTGCCTTCCTTGGCGCTCTTCATCTGGCCCACGTAGTACGAGTTGGCCAGGCCGATGTCGCAGATGCCGCCGAGGATGTCGCGCGCCACGTCGCGGTCGCCGCCGGTGGCCTTGCGCGCCAGGTTGCCCTTGACGCCGCGCAGCCACTGCTCGGTCTTGGCCTCGCCGTCGTGCGCGATCATCGCGGCCACCAGGGCCGTGTTGTAGGGATGCTGGCCGGCGCGGATGCAGACCTTGCCCTTGTACTTCGGGTTGGCCAGGTCTTCGTAGCGGAAGCTGGTCAGCGGCTGGTTCTTGTCGGCGTACAGCACGCGGGCGCGCAGCGAGAGCGCGAACCACTGGCCGTCGGCACCGCGCAGGTTGGCCGGAATGGCCGACTCGAGCGCGGCCGATTTCACCGGCTGCGTCACGCCGCCGTCGACCAGGTCCATCAGGTTGCCGATGTCCACGGTCATCAGCACGTCGGCCGGCGAACGGGCGCCTTCGGCCTTCACGCGTTCCAGCAGGCCGTCCTTCACGAACACCGTGTTCACCTTGATCTTGCTCTGCGCGCTGAACGCCGAGATCAGCGGCTGGATCAGCGCGGCCTCGCGCGTCGTGTAGAGCGTGAGCTCGTCATTGGCGGCGTGGGCGGGCAGGGCGCAGAGGGCGAGCCAGGCGGCGGAAACGCCGAGGAGGGCGTGCGCGGCGCGGGCGTGGACGCCGGAGCGTTCGGTCATGGAAGATCCTCCAGGGGCAGTGATGTGTTCTGGGAAGCATCGGCGCCGCGACTTGCGGTGCCGATGCGAACAATTATCACTGACGAGAGGAGGCGGCTGACCTCTTAGGACTTACAGGCCGAAGGCTTTCTTGCGAAGCACGCCACGGGCTGTGGCCGTGATCCGCATCGGCGTGCATCGATTCAAATCGTGAAATAGAGGCCGCTGAACGTGGGAACGCAGCGCTCGGGAAACCCCGGCAGGTAGATCGAACGCTCGGGAACCTGCCACTGGTCGCGCAGGGTGTAGCCCTGCGCTTCGATCGCCTCGATGAAGTGCCGGCGGTTGTAGACGTGGGTTGGCGCGAAGCAGCCGGCGCCGAGGTTCTGGGTCGTCACGTAGTCCTCGCCGTCATGGAGGGGGAGCTTGTTCAGCAGGACATGCCGTGGCCGTACCTCGCAACGCTGCAGCAGATCGCCGGGGCGCGCATCCTCGACATAGTTCAGGGAGCCGGCAGCGAGCCAGATGTCGTTGCCGGACAGGGCCTGTGCCATGTCCTCGGTGAAACGCAGGGCGCCGGCGTCGGGCTGGCGGGCCATGTCCCGGCCGATGGCAACCAGCGCAGGCACTTCGACGACGCGCCAGCACAAGCCTTGCGGCATCTCGAAATAGCGGCGGTACGCGTAGAAATGGACCCCCACCGACCCACCGATGTCGAGCACCTGGGTGCAACCGTCCCGGAACGCGCGTTCGAGCCACCACATCACCGGATAGTCGTACGCAAAAACCTGCTTCGTGCGAACGTTCACGTACTCGGCCGCCAGGGCTGCGTGGTCGAATTCCGGGCTGGCGGGCAGCCAGTCTCGCGCCTCGGCAAAGTTGTCGAACAGGCCGAAGTAGCTGCCGAAACCGGCTTCGGAAAAAAACTGCTGGCGCCGCCATCGCAGCAGCGCGGGCCGGGTGGCCGGCCCTTCCAAGATTTGTCTGACGACTTGTGACGCGCTCAGGTAGGCCATCAATGCCTCATCCTCTGGATCGATCCAGATAACGAAGATCCGCCCACCGCGCTGTTCGACCAAGGGCAACCGCGCCAAGTTCCCTGGTGTTTTGGCATGCAGCCGGAAAGTTGCGGTTTCCGGGTTACCCCGGCGGCGCGCTGCCTGTTCCGGCCATCAGGCCCCCTGGAAGGGTCTCAGCGCCCCGCCGGCACCTCGAACACCAGGCACGTCGTCGTCGCATGCGCATACAGCGTGCCGTCCGCTCCGACCAGCCGCGCTTCGGCGGTGGCGAGCTGCTTGCCGCAGTGGATCACCTTGCCCTCGGCGCGCACGCGCTGCACCTTCGGCGTGAGGCCCTTGACGTAGTTCACGCTGAGTTCGGCGGTGGTGTAGGCGCGACCGGGCGGCATCATGGTGTGGACCGAGCAGCCCAGGGCGGAGTCGAGCATCGTGGCGACCCAGCCGCCGTGGATGGTGCCCAGCGGGTTCAGGTGCTGCGGCAGCGGCGTGCCCTGGAAGATGGCGATGCCGCGGCTGACCGAGACGATCGTGAAGTCCAGCGTCTTGGCGATGGCGGCGTACGGAATCTCGCCGTTGAGCATCGCCTGCATGACCTCCAGGCCGGTCTTGCCCGCGACCTGTTCGGGGCGCGCGAGGCCGGGGCCGGGGCCGTTGTCGAGGCGCTCGGCGATCTGCCGCTCTTCGGCGATCCATGCGTCGAGCAGGTTGAGGGGGGTGTCGATGGAAGCTTGCTGCGTCATGCCTGTGTTCCTGCTGGGGGCTTTGGTGAGAGAGGTTGATTGCATATGCAATAGTTGCACATACAATAATACCCCATGGACACACCGACCCAACCCCGCGGCTGCACCAGCTTCAAGGTGCGACAGCTTTCGCGCCGCCTGTCGCAGCACTATGACGCCGAGGTGTCGCACAGCGGCCTGAAGACCACGCAGTACTCGCTGCTGTCGCACCTGGCACGGCTCGGTCCCTCGCGCCCCGTCGACCTGGCGGGCGAGCTCAAGATGACCGCTTCGACCCTGAGCCGCAACCTGCAGCCGCTGATCGCCGCGGGCTTCATCGCGCAGAGCGCAGGCGCCGACGCGCGCAGCCTGCTGGTGCAGCTCACCGAAACGGGCGAGGCCAAGCGCCGCGAAGCGCAGCAGCACTGGAAGGCGGCGCAGCAGAAGATCAATGCGCTGCTGGGCGTGGAGCGTGTGCTCGCGCTGCACCAGCTGATCGACGATGCGATGGACCTGCTGGGGGCCGACGACGAGCCCGCCATCGAAGACTGAGCGTCTTTCCACCCCGAGCGATACCGAGACCCCCGACATTTTTCTCACCGCGCGCAGAGGCTGAGCGCGCGAGTGCGTTGCTTGCGTTGCCGTTTTTCCTCCTCCATTCAATTCCAACAGCAGAGGTTCCATGTTCGCCACCCACGTCTCCGCATGGCTGCAACGCCGCGGCATCCACTACGGCTGGATCGTCGCGGCCGTCACCTTCCTGACCATGCTCACCATGTCGGCCGCGCTCGGCCTGCCGGGCGCGATGATGAAGCCGCTCGGCGACGAGTTCGGCTGGAGCACCGAGCAGATCTCGTCCGCGCTCGCGCTGCGCTTTGCGCTGTTCGGTCTCATGGGCCCGTTCGCCGCGGTGCTGATGGAGCGCTACGGCCTGCGCGCCGTGATGTGCGCCGGCCTCACGCTGGTCGGCCTGGGCATGGCGCTGGTCACCACGGCTTCGCAGCTGTGGCAGCTCTTCGTGCTGTGGAGCCTGATGCTCGGCCTGGGCACCGGCATGACGGCGCTGGTGCTCGGCGCCGTGGTGGCCAACCGCTGGTTCGTTGCGCGGCGTGGCCTGGTCGTGGGCATGCTCACGGCCAGCGCGGCCACCGGCCAGCTGGCCTTCCTGCCGCTGGCGGCCTGGATGATCGAGCACTGGGGCTGGCGCTCGGCCATCGTGCCGATCGTGATCGGCAGCGTGGTGATCGGGCTGCTCGCGCTGTGCCTGGTGCGCAATCGGCCGTCGGACATCGGCCTGCTGCCCTACGGTGAAGCGCCCGGCACGCAGCCGGCGCCGGCACCCGCCTTCACGATGAACTTCGCCACGCCGTTCCGCGTGCTGCGCGAGGTGGCGACCAACCGCACCTTCCTGATCCTGGCCGGCACCTTCTTCATCTGCGGCCTGAGCACCAACGGCCTGGTGCAGACGCACTTCATCTCGCTGTGCGGCGACTACGGCATGAGCGCCGTGCCCGCCGCCTCGGTGCTCGCGATGATGGGCGCCTTCGACTTCGTCGGCACCATCCTGTCGGGCTGGCTCTCCGACCGCTACGACAACCGCAAGCTGCTGTTCTGGTACTACGGCCTGCGCGGGCTGTCGCTGTTCTGGCTGCCGCACTCGGAGTTCACGATCTACGGCCTGGGCCTGTTCGCGATGTTCTACGGCCTGGACTGGATCGCCACCGTGCCGCCGACCGTCAAGCTCGCGGGTGCGGCCTTCGGCCCCGCGAAGGTCGGACTGGTGTTCGGCTGGATCTTCGCGGCGCACCAGTTGGGCGCGGCCACCGCAGCCTACGGCGCGGGCTTTGCGCGCACGCTGCTGCTGACCTACACGCCCGCGCTGTACACGGCCGGCGCGGCCTGCCTGCTTGCAGCGGTGATCGTGATGGCGATTCGCCGCCCCGCCAAGACGGTCGCCGCACCCGCTGCCGCCGCCAACAACAATGCCGCGCGCGCCTGAACGCCGGAGACCCGCATGACCACCCCGCAAACCAACGGCGACCTCGACCCGCGCACGCGCCGCCTGCTCGAAGCGCCCATCATCCCCACGCTGCTGCGGCTCGCCGCGCCCAATGTGCTCGTGATGCTGGCGCAGGCCTCCGTCGGGCTCATCGAGACCTACTTCGTCGGCAAGCTCGGCACCGACGCGCTGGCCGGCATGGCGCTGGTGTTCCCCATCGTCATGCTGATGCAGATGACGTCCAGCGGCGCGATGGGCGGCGGCATCGCCTCGTCGATCGCGCGTGCGCTGGGCGCGCGTCGCAGGGGCGATGCCGATGCGCTGGTGTGGCACGCGGTGGTCATCGCGCTCGGCTTCGGCCTGTGCTTCACGCTCGCGCTGCTGCTGGGCGGGCGCTGGCTCTACGGCGTGATGGGCGGCTCGGGCGCCGCGCTGGAAGCCGCGCTCACGTACTCGAACTGGGTGTTCGCGGGCGCGGTGCTGGTGTGGCTCTTCAACTCGCTGTCCGCGATCATTCGCGGCACCGGCAACATGGCGGTGCCGGCCAACGTGACGGTGGTGGGCGTGGTGTTCCTCATTCCGGCGTCGCCGCTGCTGATCTTCGGCATCGGGCCGTGGGGCGGCATGGGCATCGCGGGCGGGGCGCTGGCGCTCTTGCTGTACTACCTGCTGGGTTCGCTCGCGCTCATCGCCTACCTGCGCTCGCCGCGCAGCCTGCTGCGGCCCTCGCTGGCCGCGTTCCAGATGCGCTGGCCGCTGTTCCGCGACATCCTGCGCATCGGCCTGATCGGCACGGTGTCGACCGTCGCGACCAACCTGTCGATCGGCATCGCCACCGCGCTCACCGGCCATTTCGGTGCGGGCGCATTGGCAGGCTACGGCACCGCATCGCGGCTCGAGTACCTGCTGGTGCCGCTGGTGTTCGGCCTGGGCGCGCCGCTGGTCGCGATGGTCGGCACCTGCATGGGCGCGGGGCTGCGCGAGCGCGCGCTGCGTGCCACCTGGGCGGGCGCTGCGCTGGCCTTCGCCATGGCCGAGCTCATCGGGCTGGCGGCCGCGCTGTTCCCGCGTCCGTGGCTGATGCTGTTCGGCAATGACCCCGTGATGCTCGAGACCGGCGCACACTACCTGCGCGTGGTGGGGCCGCTCTATGGTTTCTTCGGCGTCGGGCTGGTGCTGTACTTCGCCTCGCAGGGCGCGGGCCGGCTGCTGTGGCCGGTGATCGGCAACATCGCGCGGCTCGCCGTGGCGGGCACGGGCGGCTGGCTGGCGCTGCGCTGGGGCGGCGGGCTCACCGGCGTGTTCGCGGCGCAGGGCGTGGCGCTGGTGGTGTACGGCATCGTCATCGCTTCGGCCATCGCAGGCGGCGCGTGGTTCGGCCGCGTCGGCTGGCCGCGCACGACGCAGGGTTTGCTGCGCCGCGTGGCACAGGCCTGAAGCGTTTCGGTTTTCTTTTCAACGAAAGGCTCGTCATGCAGATCAAGGATTCCGTCGTCTTCATCACCGGTGCCAACCGGGGGCTCGGCCTGGCGTTTGCCAAGGCGGCACTCGCGGCCGGCGCGCGCAAGGTCTACGGGGCCGCGCGCGACCCGAAGAGCATCACGCTGGCGGGCGTCGTGCCCGTGGCACTCGACGTGACACAGCCCGCGCAGATCGAGGCTGCCGTGCGTGCCTGCGGCGACGTGACGCTGCTGGTGAACAACGCGGGCATCTCGCGCGGATCGAGCTTCCTGGGCTCGCCCGATGCGGTGGCCGCGGCGCGCGCCGAGTTCGAGACCAACTTCTTCGGCCCCTGGGCGCTCACGCAGGCCTTTGCGCCGGTGCTCGCGTCGAATGGCGGTGGGGCGGTCCTCAACGTGCTGTCGGCCCTGGCCTGGACCACGTTCCCCGGCGTCGCGACCTACAGCGCCACCAAGTCGGCGGCCTGGTCGCTGAGCAACGGCTTGCGCAACGAGCTGGCGGGGCAGGGAACGCAGGTCACGAGCCTGCATGTGGCGCTCATGGACACCGACATGGCGGCGCGCATGCCCGGCCCCAAGACCTCCCCCGACGACGCGGCGCGACAGGCGCTGGCAGGCGTGGAGGCGGGGCTGCCCGAGGTGCTGGCCGACGAGGTCACGCGCCAGCTCAAGCAGAGCCTGTCGACCGAGCGGCCCGCGTATGCGAGCCCGCCGGTCTGATCGCGTGCGTCAATAACGGTAGGGGTTGTTCGGACGGCGGTCGTAACGGTTGGGCACACCGTCACCGTCGTTGTCCCGGCGGCCATGGCGGCGGCCTTCCCAGTCGCGACGTCCGTGGTCGTAGTAGCCATGGCGACGCGGGCCGTCGTAGTAGCCCGGGTGGTAGTGGCGCGGGGGCGGCGGCGGTGCGTAGTAGCGGGGGTGGTGCGGCGGCGGGCCGGGTGTCACGTACACCTGGGCCTGGATGAACGGGCCGCCGGCCTGGGCATGGGCGGGTGCGGTGAGGGCGGCCAGCGAGAGCAGGGCGGCGGCACCGAAGGCGAATGTCAGCTTTTTCATGGCGACTCCTGAGGAGTGGTTGCGATGCCTCATCGTCGCGCCATTGTGTGAAGTTCTTGTAAGCCGGAAGCGAAATCGCATGAAGAGCTGTAAGCCGCTGCGATCTCGTCTTTTCAGCGTTTCGGGGCCGGCAGCATGCGCCGCAGCGCCTCGAAGAACAGGTCGGACTGTTCCCGCTCGCCCTGGATCTGCGCCGCCACGTGCGCGGCCAACTGGGCGTTGACGGGCACCAGCGGGCGGCCGGTCGATTGCGCGATCACCTGGTGCAGGCAGGCGCGCTCCAGGTAGTACAGGTCGTCGTAGGTGTGCGCGATGGTGCCGCCCGCCACGATCACGCCGTGGTTCGCCAGAAAGGCCACGTCCTTGCCCGCCATGGCGCGCGCGATGCGCTCGCCCTCGGCGTCGTCGAGTGCCAGGCCGTTGTACTCGGCGTCGATGGCGATGCGGTTCATGTAGCGCATCGCGTTCTGGCTGGCGGTCGGATCGAGCGCGCGATCGACCGTGAGCGTCAACGCCGTCGCGTAGGGCATGTGGCAGTGCAGCACCACGGCATGGCCCGTGAGCCGATGCACCGCGCCGTGGATGAAGAGCGCCGTGGGCTCCACGCGGTGGCGGCCCGCGAGCACTTCGCCGTGCACGTCGATCAGCACGATGTCGTCGGGACCGATCTCGCTCCAGTGCAACCCGCGCGGGTTGATGAGGTAGCGGTCCTGCGCGCCCGGCAGCAACACGCTGAAATGGTTGCACACACCTTCGGACAGCCCGTGATGGGCCGCGGCGCGCAAGGCGAGCGCGAGGTCTTCGCGCAACCGGCGCACGGCGGGGCTGGCGTATTCGGAATCGGCGGACATCGCGGGGGTCTCCTTCTTTCTTGTGATCGATGAGTCGTGTCGGATCAGGCGCGGATCAGGCCGGCCCAGGCGGCCACGAAGCGCTGCGCGTCTTCGCGCACGGCGGCGGCGGTCTTGCCGGGCTTGTAGAGCGACGAGCCGATGCCGAATCCGGCCGCGCCGGCTGCGCGCCACGTGCCCATGTTGTCCGGCGAAATGCCGCCCACGGGCATCACGGGCGTGCCGGCCGGCAGCACCGCGAGCAGGGCCTTCACGACGGCGGGCGAGGCCAGCTCGGCCGGGAACAGCTTCAGGCCCGTGGCACCGGCCGCGAGCGCGCCGAAGGCCTCGGTCGGCGTCATCACGCCGGGCAGGCAGACCAGGCCCAGGCGCGCCGCCTCGCGGATCACTTCCGCGTTGAAGTTGGGCGACACGATCAGCTCGCCGCCGGCCGCCTGCACCTCGCGCACCTGCTTCGCGTCGAGCACCGTGCCCGCGCCGACCAGTGCGGTGGGAAAGCGCTGGCGCATGAGCGCGATGCTCTCCAGCGGCTGCGGCGAATTGAGCGGCACTTCGAGCAGCCGGAAGCCGGGCTCGACGATGGCATCGCCCACATCGGCGGCTTCGGCGGGCGAGAGGCCGCGCAGGATGGCCACGAGCGGCAGGGCCTGCATCGCGGCGTTGAATTTATCGAGGGGTGTGGTCATGCGGCGGGTGTCCTGTCGGTGTCGAGAAAGCCGGAGAGCGTGTGCAGTCCGGCCCAGGTGGCTTCGGCGCCGAGCGTGCGCGTGGCAACGCCGGTGGCGCGCAGGGCCAGGGTGTAGCGCTGGGTGAGGGCGGAGGAGCCGATCAGCACGACCTCGCCGACGGCCTGCAGCGATTGCGTGCGCAGTTCTTCGCCGATGAGCAGGCCCGACAGGTAGCTCGACAGCTCCTCTTTCGGCATGCGCTCGAACAGCGCGAGCGTGCGCGTGCCGAAGGCGTTGTGCAGCAGGCCGTGGCCGTTCTCGGAGCGCGTGACGCCTTCGAGGAACGCGGCTTCGTCGAGCGGCGCAGCGGCATCGAGCGTGCGCGCCAGGATCGAGTGCTGGCTCAGCAGCGCGTAGAACTCGCCCGTCATGTAGGTGCGAAAGCCCGCGACGCGGCCTTTCTTGACCGTGGCCCATTTGTTGTGGGTGCCGGGCAGCACGAAGACGCCGTCGTCCAGGCCGGTGATCGCCATGGCGCCGAGGATCTGCACCTCTTCGCCGCGCATCACGTCGGGCACGCCGGCGTGCTCGTCGCTGAGGCCCGGCACGATCGCGATGCGCGCGCCGGGGATGGCATCGATGTCGATGATCTTGCGGCCCACTTCCACGCGGCCTGCGGGGCAGGGGCAGTAGGGCGCTTCGACCCATCCCTGCTTGCTGCCGGCCATGCCGGAGATCAGGCAGCGCGTGTCTTCGAGGCGCATCCAGTCGCCGAACAGCGACTCGAACACGGCGGGGAAGCCGCCTTCAGGCACGGTGAGGATGCCGCGGGCGTCGCTGCGTTCTTCGATGACTTGCCCGCTCGGGTCGAGCAATGCACCGCGTAGCGAGCTTGTGCCCCAGTCGATGGCGATGAGTCTTGTCATGTCTGTCGTCTTGCGTTTGAGGATCTGTTCGAGGTACGTGCACAGGACATCGGGTACTCCCCTCCGCGAATGTCCCCCGCTTCGCTCCTCCTTGATTTCGCTGCGGGGAGCACCCGGTGCCCCGTACACGAGGGCACGCTTCGGGTGCTCGCCGATCAACGACCGCTGCTGACAACGATCACGCTGGCGGTGTGCCTTGCGCAGCGAAATCAAGGAGGAGCCCGAAGGGCGGGGGACATTCGCGGAGCAAGGTACGCCGTCGGCGTGATCGCACCCTGAAGCTCTTCCTAGTGATTGTCTCGCGGCACAAAAGCCCCACGACGTCCGCGCAGAAAGTCCAGGTCAGCCCCCTGGTCGGCCTGCAGCACCGTGTCGACGTAGAGCTTCCAGTACCCCGAGTCGAGCGGTGCCTTGGGCGCGACCCACTTCGCGCGGCGCTTCGCCAGCTCTTCGTCGCTCACATGCAGGTGCAGCTTGCGGTTCGGCACGTCGAGCTCGACGATGTCGCCGTCCTGCACCAATGCCAGCGGGCCGCCTGCAGCAGCTTCAGGCGCGGTGTGCAGAACGACGGTGCCGTAGGCGGTGCCGCTCATGCGCGCGTCGCTGATGCGGACCATGTCCGTGATGCCCTTGCGCAGCACCTTCGGCGGCAGCGGCATGTTGCCCGCTTCGGCCATGCCGGGGTAGCCCTTGGGGCCGCAGTTCTTGAGCACCATGATGCAGTGCTCGTCGATGTCCAGGTTTTCGTCGTCGATGCGCTTGTGCAGGTCGTCGGCGCTCTCGAACACCACGGCGCGGCCCTTGTGCACCAGCAGCTCGGGCGTGGCGGCGCTGGGCTTGATGATGGCGCCGTTGGGCGCGAGGTTGCCGCGCAGCACGCAGATGCCGGCCTTGTCCTTGAAGGGCTCGGCCTGGGTGCGGATGACCTGCGGGTTGTAGTTCTCGGCGTCCTTCACGTTCTCCCACACGCTCTGGCCGGTGACGGTGAGGATGTCCTTGTGCAGGTGGTCGGCGATTTCCTTGATGACCACGGGCAGGCCGCCCGCGTAGCAGAAGTCTTCCATCAGGAACTGGCCCGAGGGCTGCAGGTTCACGAGGCAGGGCAGGTCGGCGGCGAGTCGGTCGAAGTCGTCGAGCGTGAGCTCGACGCCCATGCGGCCCGCAATGGCCAGCAGGTGGATCACGAAGTTGGTCGAGCCGCCGATGGCCGCGTTGACCTTGATCGCGTTCTCGATCGCTTCGCGCGTGAGGATCTTCGACATGTTCATGTCTTCATGCACCATGTCGACGATGCGCCGGCCGGCTTGCCGCGCGAGCACGTTGCGGCGGCCGTCGACGGCGGGGTAGGCCGCATTGCCCGGCAGGCCGATGCCCAGCGACTCGACCATGCTGGCCATGGTGCTGGCCGTGCCCATCGTCATGCAGTGGCCGTGGCTGCGGTGCATGCAGCTCTCGGCCTCGAAAAAATCTTGCAGCTTGAGCGTGCCGGCGCGCACCTGTTCGCTCATCTGCCACACGCCGGTGCCCGAGCCCAGCTCCTGCCCGCGCCACTTGCCCGAGAGCATCGGGCCGCCCGACACGCCGATGGTCGGCAGGTCGACGCTGGCCGCGCCCATCATCAATGCGGGCGTGGTCTTGTCGCAGCCCATGAGCAGCACCACGCCGTCGAGCGGGTTGCCGCGGATGCTTTCTTCGACGTCCATGCTCGCGAGGTTGCGGTACAGCATGGCGGTGGGACGCAGCAGCGTCTCGCCGAGCGACATCACCGGGAACTCGAGCGGGAAGCCGCCGGCCTCGTACACGCCGATCTTCACCTGCTCGGCGAGCGTGCGGAAGTGCGAGTTGCAGGGCGTGAGTTCGCTGAAGGTGTTGCAGATGCCGATGACCGGCCGACCGTCGAACTGGTCGTGCGGCACGCCCTTGCCTTTCATCCAGCTGCGGTAGATGAAACCGTCGCGGTCGTTGCGGCCGAACCATTGCTGGCTGCGCAGTTCGCTGGCGGGTTTTTTCTTCGGAGCGTTGCTCATGGGATGTGTCTCTTTGTCGTGGATCTGGCGCTGAAATCCTCAGGGTTTTTCCTGCCGGAAGCCCCTTTCAATCATCATATGATAAGCGTGACAAGCTGTCGCGCATTCAGGGTTTTCGAGCGGCCGGCACAGGCAGAACCGCCTGAATCCGGCCTCGATACGGGTAGGTAAACAAGCACCGGACACCACCAGAACCACCGCATGATCAAGAACGTCCACGGCAACACGGTCGATCGCATCGGCAGCGACATCGTCGCGGGCCGCTATGCGCCCGGCGCGTCGATTCCGCCGGAGCCGCTTCTGTGCGAAGCGCTCGGCGTGAGCCGGACCGTGGTGCGCGAATCGATCAAGTCGCTCATTGCCAAGGGCCTCGTGACCAGCGGGCCGAAGGTGGGTACGCGCGTGCAACCGTCCGACCAGTGGAACTGGTTCGATGCCGACGTCATCGTG
Source organism: Variovorax sp. 54 (assembly GCF_002754375.1). NCBI lineage: Bacteria > Pseudomonadati > Pseudomonadota > Betaproteobacteria > Burkholderiales > Comamonadaceae > Variovorax > Variovorax sp. 54. Next base: position 1,430,814 of record NZ_PEFF01000001.1, on the reverse strand, counting down.
TGGCAGACGCAGGCAGGCCTGTCGGCCGAGTTCCTGCGCGACCTGCAGGACCTGCGCCGCGTGGTCGAGCCGGCCGCCGTGGCTATGGCCGCTCAGCGCGCCACCGCCGAAGACATCGCCGACATGGAAGACGCCTACGCGGGCATGAAGCGCGCCATCGAGTTCGGCGGCGACTACATCACGCCCGACCTGCGCTTTCACCAGGGCCTCATCCGTTCCAGCCACAACCGCATGCTGGTGCAGATGAGCCGTGCGCTGGGCGCGCTGCTGCGCACCAGCTTCGAGATATCGACCTCCCGCAAGGACGGGCCCGCGAGTTCGCTGCCGCTGCACCGCGCGGTGCTCGACGCCGTGATTGCACGCGATCCGGTCGCTGCCGAAAAAGCCGTGCGGGTGCTCATCGACGGCGCGCGCCACGACATCGAGACCGTGCTGGCCTCGCGCAAGAAGCTGCCGCGCATCAGCCGGCCGGCGACACAGCTCAAGGCCTTTCCGCTCTAGCAGGCAATCAAGCCAACGACAGCGCAGAGCGACCCTTCTTCCCTCCCAAAACAACACTGGAAAGTCAGGAGACGCAGATGCTGATGCAAAGGGCAATCGACGGGTTTTTTCGCCTGCTGGAGTTCCTCGTCGTCGTGTGCATGGTGGCGATGGTCGTCATGGTGTTCGGCAACGTGGTGCTGCGCTACGGTTTCAATTCGGGCATTTCGGTGTCGGACGAGATGTCGCGCTATTGCTTCATCTGGCTCACCTACATCGGCGCCATGGTGGCCATGCGCGACGGCGCGCACCTGGGCGTCGACACGCTCATCAAGCACCTGCCGCTCATGGGCAAGAAGGTCTGCTTCTTCCTGAGCCAGTCGCTCATGCTGTTCTGCAATGTGCTCTTCTTCATGGGCACCTACGAAATGCACGAGCTGCAGGTGACCAACATCTCGCCCGTGGTCGGCATCTCGATGATCTGGATCTACGGCATCGGCTACGTGGTGTCGGTGGTGATGGGCCTCTTCAACATCGACAAGCTCTGGCGATTGTTCCGGGGCAGGGTGCCCGACCAGGAACTGATCCAGGTCATGGAATCCGAAGACCAGGTGCTCGACGCTGCCGCGCACGGAAAGGTGGCGCCATGACCGTCACCATCTTCATCGTCTCTTTGCTCGGCGCCATGGCACTGGGCATTCCGATCTCGTACTCGCTGCTGGTGTGCGGCGTCTCGCTGATGGGCTGGCTGGCCTACACCGGCGGCCTGCCGGCCTTCGACAGCCAGATCATTGCGCAGCGTTTTGTCGACGGTGCCGACAACTTCCCGCTGCTCGCGGTGCCGTTCTTCCTGCTGGCTGGCGAGTTCATGAATGCGGGCGGGCTCAGCCGGCGCATCGTGAACCTGGCCATGGCCTGGGTTGGCCACTACCGCGGCGGCATGGGCTACGTGGCGGTGCTGGCGGCGATCATCATGGCGTCGCTGTCGGGCTCGGCCGTGGCCGACACGGCTGCGCTGGCCGCGCTCCTCATCCCCATGATGAAGGCCGCCGGCTACCAGATGAACCGATCCGCCGGCCTCATTGCCGCGGGCGGCATCATCGCGCCGGTGATCCCGCCGTCGATCGGGCTCATCGTGTTCGGCGTGGCGGGCAACGTGTCGATCACCAAGCTGTTCCTCGCGGGCATCGTGCCCGGCATCCTGATGGGGCTGGCGGTGGGCGTGGCCTGGTGGATCGTGGCCCGAAAGGACAACGTGAAGTCCTCGCCGCGCGTGCCCTGGGGCGAGCGGCTGAAGGTCTCGGCGCAGGGCAGCCTGGCGCTGGCGCTGCCGGTCATCATCATCGGCGGCATGAAGTTCGGCGTCTTCACGCCGACCGAAGCAGCCGTGGTCGCGGCCGTCTATTCGCTCGTGGTGGGTCTCTTCATCTACCGCGAGCTCAAGGTCAAAGACCTGTACCGCCTCACGCTCGCGGCGGGCAAGACCACCGCGGTGGTGATGTTCCTCGTGGCCGCCGCGATGGTGAGCGCCTGGCTCATCACGGTGGCCAACATCCCGACCGAGGTGGTGGCGCTGCTGGAGCCCTTCCTGGGCAACAAGATCCTGCTGATGTTCGTGATGATGGTGCTGATCGTCATCGTGGGCACCGCGCTCGACTTCACGCCCACCGTGCTTATCCTCACGCCCGTGCTGATGCCCGTGGTACTCAAGGCCGGCATCGACCCGGTGTACTTCGGCGTGCTGTTCATCATGAACAACGCCATCGGCCTTATCACGCCGCCCGTGGGCACGGTGCTCAACGTGGTGAGCGGCGTGGCGCGCATCTCGATGGACGATGCCTTCAAGGGTGTGATGCCCTTCTTCATCGCCCACCTGGTGGTGCTGTTCACGCTGGTGTTCTTCCCGCAGCTCGTGACCGTGCCGCTCCAGTGGTGGATGGGGCGCTAGTTTTTCTTTCCTGTTCTTTTTCCTGTCAGTCAGTCAGTTCGTTCAATCAACCAACCCCTCGAATCGAAGGAGACAAGCATGTTGTTTCGCAGAACCCTGATGACCGCCGCCCTCGTGGCCGGTGGCCTGCTGGCGTCGACCGGCGCCCTCGCGCAATTTGCCGAACGCACGATCAAGTTCACCAACGGCGTGAACGAAGACCACCCCGTGGGCGTGGGCGTGAAGAAGATGCAGGAAGTGCTCGCTGCCAAGACCGGCGGCAAGATGAAGATCACGGCCTTCTGGGGCGGCGCCGCGGGCGGCGACCTGCCGGCCACGCAGGCGCTGCGCGCCGGCACGCAGGAAATGGTGTGCACCTCGAGCTCGCCGTTGGTGGGCATCGTGAAGGAACTCGGCGCCTTCGACCTGCCGTTCCTGTTCGCCAACGAGAAGGAGGCCGACGCGGTGCTCGACGGCCCTGCGGGCGAGTACTTCAACAAGAAGCTTGAAGCCGCCGGCCTCGTGAACCTGGCCTACTGGGAGAACGGCTTCCGCAACCTCACCAACAGCAAGAAGCCCGTCACGAAGGCCGAGGACTTCGAAGGCGTGAAGCTGCGCGTGATGCAGAACAACATCTTTCTCGATTCGTTCAAGACGCTGGGCGCCAACGCCGTGCCCATGGCCTTCGGCGAGGTGTTCACCGCGCTCGAGACCCGCACCATCGACGGCCAGGAGAACCCCTTCGTGACCATCGAGACCTCCAAGTTCAGCGAGGTCCAGAAGTACCTGAGCGTGACGCGCCACGCCTACACGCCCTTCCTCATCCTCTACAGCAAGAAGCTGTGGGACCAGCTCAACCCGCAGGAGCAGGCGGTGCTGCGCGAGGCCGCGAAGGAAGGCCAGAAGGTCCAGCGCGAAGCCAACCGCGCGCTCAACGAGAAGTCGCTCGCCAGCCTGCGCAAGACCATGACGGTGAACGAAGTCTCGGCGGCCGAGCAGAAGCGCATGCTGGAGAAGGTCAAGCCCGTGTACGACAAGAACGTGCCCAACATCGGCACGGAAGCCGTGGGCGTGGTGACCGACGCGCTGAAGAAGGCGCGCGGAGGCTGAGGCTTTCAGCCATGCGTTGACTGTGTGCAAGAGCCGCGCGGCATTCGCCGCTGCGGCTCTTTTCTTTTTGCGGAACCCTTCTCATGAAAATCACGCACCTTGAAACCATCCGCCTCGGCGAGTTTCCCAACATCCTGTGGGTGCGCCTGCACACCGACGAGGGCCTGGTCGGCCTCGGCGAGACCTTCATGGGCGCCGAAGCGGTCGAGGCCTACCTGCACGAGTGGGCGGCGTTCAAGCTGCTCGGCACCGATCCGCTGCAGATCGAGGCGCGCAACCGAGACATCACGGGCTACCTCGGGTGGCGCGGGTCGGGCGTGGAAACGCGCGGCAACTCGGCCGTGGACATCGCGCTGTGGGACCTGTTCGGCAAGGCCGCCAACATGCCTGTCCACACGGCGCTGGGCGGCAAGAGCCGCGATGCGATCCGCATCTACAACACCTGCGCGGGCTACCAGTACATCCGCAGCGCCACCAACCAGACCAGCTCGAACTGGGGCTTGGCGAACAACAACGGTCCCTACGAAGACCTGCAGGGTTTCCTGCACCATGCCGACGAACTGGCCGAGTCGCTGCTGTCCGAAGGCATCACGGCCATGAAGATCTGGCCCTTCGACCCGGCGGCGGAGAAGAGCCACGGGCAGTACATCAGCCATGCCGACCTCGACACCGCGCTCGAGCCCTTCCGCAAGATCCGCAAGGCGGTGGGCGGCAAGATGGACATCATGGTCGAGTTCCACAGCCTGTGGCGGCTGCCGATGGCGCAGAAGATCGCGCGTGCGCTGCAGGAGTTCGACACCTTCTGGCACGAAGACGCGATTCGCATGGACAGCCTCGACCTGCTCAAGCAGTACGCGAAGGACTGCCAGGCGCTCGTCTGCGCGAGCGAGACGCTGAGCTACAAGTGGGGCTTCAAGGACTACCTGCAGACCGGCGTGGCCGGGGTCGCGATGCTCGACCTGAGCTGGTGCGGCGGCCTCACCGAGGCACGCAAGATCGCCGCCATGGCCGACGCCTGGCAACTGCCCGTGGCACCGCACGATTGCACGGGGCCGGTGGTCTGGGCCGCGTCCACGCACCTGAGCCTGCATGCGCCCAATGCGCTCATTCAGGAGAGCGTGCGCGCCTTCTTCACCGGTTGGTACAAGGAACTCGTCACCGAGCTGCCGAAGGTCGAGAACGGGATGATCAGTCTCAACGACAAGCCCGGCCTCGGCCTGGAGCTGCTGCCCGACCTGCACAAGCGCGCCGACGCGATCGTGCGGGTGTCGAAAGCGGCGTAGCGCCGTCGTTCGTCAGCGGTTGTCGTCGGTGCGCAGCCGCAGCAGCGCGCGCACAAAGCCGTGGTCCGAGCGCGAGCGGTCGCGGCCTTCGTGCAGGTGGTCGTTGAAGTAGTCGACGCGGCGCACGTCGCCCAGGCTGTGGCGGCTGCTGGCGACGAACTCCTCGCTCACGAGGATCTGGTCGAGCACATCCGGAAAGCCCTGGTGGATGTGCGAATAGGCCACGTCCTTCTTCAGCGCCGACTCGCCCTGCATCTCGTAGGCGTTGAACAGCGCCACGTCGCGCGCGGCCTTGTCGTAGGCCACCTCGGAGGTGGCGGCCACCAGCTGCGTGGTCACGCTGTGCGGGTTGTCGTTGAAGTCACCCATCACCACCAGCGGCACGTTGGTGCCCTGCAGCAGGTCGATCACGATGCAGCGCAGGGCCGCGGCCTCGGCGCCGCGCATCAGCAGCGAGCGCAGCGAGGCCATGGCGCCGATCTTGCGGTCGTCGCGGTCTTCGAGGGGGTTGCCTTGCGCGTCCTGCAGGAACTTGGGGCGTTTGGACTTCAGGTGCACCGTCAGCACATGCACCTGCTGGCCGTGCTTCATGCGCACGGTGACCAGCAGGGGCGGGCGCTCGAAGCGCGTGTGCGGGCCGAGGCCCGGCACGTCGACGCCGAAGCCCGGCGGAAAGTCGACGAAGGACTGCGTGCTTTCCACCTGCAGCCGCGTCACGATGCCGACGCGCGGCGTGCCTTGTGCGCCTGGCCGACCGGGCGTGCCCGGCGGGCTCGCGGGCGGCGGCGTGTTCTCTGCGCCCGGCACCGAGACGAAGTCGTAGCGCAGCCCGCTGCGTCCGATGGCGGCTTTCAGCGCCGCTTCGTCCCACACCTCCTGCACCGCGAGCACGTCAGCGTTGAGCGCATGGATGCGCTCGCCGATCCAGTCGATCTTGCGTTCGTATTCGCGCTCGTTGTAGGCGTCCTGGTTCTCGTAGTACACGCGGTTCGGGTTCGCGAGGTTGAGCAGGTTGCAGGTCGCGACGAAGAGCGCGGCGTAGTTGGGCGGGATGTAGGAGGGCATGGCCCGCACATTGTGTCCTGAGACGGTGTCAACGAACCTGCCGCGCCCGCCAGCCGGCAGAAACGAAAAAGGGCACCGAAGTGCCCTTTGTGGAATCAACGCGTGTGTGCGTTTCAGCGACCGAACGAACGACCGCCGCCGCCGCCGGAGCGGTTGCCGCCACCACCGCCGCCGCCGCCACCGCCGTAGCCACCGCCACCACCCGAGCGGCCACCGCCACCCGAACGGTTGCCGCCGTAGCCGCCACCACCGCCGCCGCCACCCGGGCGACCGCCGCGACCGCGACCACCCATGTGGTCGACGCTCGTGCGCAACGGATCCGGCTGGCCGGCTGCACCGCCGCCTGCGACGGCTTCAGCGCGCAGGTGCGCGACCTGGTTGGCTTGCGTCGGGCTGTGGCTGTTGCCGTGATGGCGCGGTTGGCGCTCTTCATGCGGCGTGTGGTGATGCGGCTGCTGCGGTGCGCGCGGCTGGCCTTGTTGCGGGCCGCGACCTTGTGCGGGACGGGCTGCGCCCGGGCCGCGCGGGCCCTGGCCTTGGCCTTGGCCGCCACCGTTGGCATTGCGGCCTTGACCGCCGCCGCCCTGGCCGCCACCGCGGCGTTGACCGCCGCCATTGCCGCCACCACCACCACCACCGCCGTTGCCGCCGCCCTGGCCGGCCTTGTTCTCGCGGATGCGCGACATCATTTCGGTGCGGGCGGCCTTGGCGGCTGCCTGCATGACTTCGCGGCTCGGCGGACGGCCGGCGCCGCCCCAGATCGTCTGGCGACCCATGGCGATCGGCTCGGCGCGTTCGCCTTCTTCAGGACCGAAGCCCTCGACCTTCTGCACCGGAATCGTCTGCTTCGTGAAGCGTTCGATTTCCTGCATGAAGCCTTCTTCGTCCAGGCACACGAAGCTCACGGCCTCGCCGCTCGAACCGGCGCGGCCGGTGCGGCCGATGCGGTGCACGTAGTCTTCGCTGACGTTCGGGATTTCGTAGTTCACGACGTGCGGCAGCTCGTCGATGTCGATGCCGCGGGCCGCGATGTCGGTGGCCACCAGCGCGCGGATGTCGCCGCTCTTGAAGCCGGCCAGCGCCTGCGTGCGCGCGCTCTGGCTCTTGTTGCCGTGCAGCGCCATCGCCTCGATGCCGTTCTTGGTGAGGAATTCGGCCACGCTGTTGGCACCGAACTTGGTGCGTGTGAACACGAGCACCTGGCTCCACTTGTGCTCGTTGATGATGTGCGCAAGCAGCGCCTTCTTCTTGCCGCGGCCCACGGGGTGGATCACCTGCGTGATGCGCTGCACCGTGGTGTTGCGCGGCGTGACCTGGATGCTCTGCGGGTTCTTGAGCAGCGAGCCGGCGAGGTCGCGGATCTCGTCGCTGAAGGTGGCCGAGAACAGCAGGCTCTGCTTTTCCTTGGGCACCAGGGCCAGGATCTTCTTCACGTCGTGGATGAAGCCCATGTCCAGCATGCGGTCGGCTTCGTCCAGGATCAGCATCTGGACCTGGCTCAGGTCGAGCATGCCTTGCTGCTGCAGGTCGAGCAGGCGGCCGGGGGTGGCCACGAGGATGTCGACGCCCTTCTTGAGCTTGCTGATCTGCGGGTTCATGCCCACGCCGCCGAAGATCACGGTGGAGTCGAGCTGCAGGTACTTGCCGTACGTACGCACCGACTCTTCGACCTGGGCCGCGAGTTCACGCGTGGGGGTCAGCACGAGGGCACGGATGCCGATGCCGCCGAACTTGTTGGTGGCACTGCGGCTCATGGTGAGCTTGTGCAGCATCGGCAGGGTGAAGGCCGCGGTCTTTCCGGTGCCGGTCTGGGCGCCGCCCAACAGGTCGTGGCCGTCGAGGACCACGGGAATGGCTTGTGCCTGGATGGGCGTAGGGGTGTCGTAGCCGTGTTCGAGCACAGCCTTCAAGATGGCCGGAGCCAGCTTCAGTTCGTCAAAATTCATTGTGGAAACAACAAGCGCCATACACGGCGCAGTGGCATCGGCCCGCTTGGCGTCTTGGCGACGCCGAGCCAGTCAAGGCAGATGAAGGTCAGGGGTGGGAGCCGGAAAACCCGTTGTGATGAGGGGTTTCTTCGTCCCCGGCAGAGAGCCGGTTTGCGGGCAACTGGACCCGGCAACGAGGACTATTGTCGCATGAGTCGATAATCATGGGTTCGCCGCGCCCGGATCACTCTCCGGACGACCGTGCTTTTACGCAAATCCCCAAGCTACCCGAGGTAATCATTCACAGATGGCTCAATACGTCTATTCGATGAACCGCGTCAGCAAGACCGTGCCGCCCAAGCGGCAGCTCTTGAAGGACATTTCGCTCTCTTTCTTCCCCGGCGCCAAGATTGGCGTGCTCGGCCTGAACGGCTCGGGCAAGTCCACGCTGCTCAAGATCATGGCGGGTGTGGACAAGGAATTCGAGGGCGAGGCCCTGCCCATGCCGGGGATGACGATCGGCTATCTGGAGCAGGAACCCAAGCTCAACAACGAGCACACGGTGCGCGAATCGGTTGAAGAATCGATGGGCGCGGTGTTCGCGGCCAAGGCGCGCCTCGAAGAGGTGTACATCGCCTACGGCGCCGAAGACGCCGACTTCGACGCGCTGGCGGCCGAACAGGCCCAGCTCGAAGCCATCATCGCCACCGCCGGCACCGATTCCGAGCACCAGCTGGAAATCGCCGCCGACGCGCTGCGCCTGCCGCCGTGGGACGCCAAGATCGGCCTGCTGTCGGGCGGCGAAAAGCGTCGCGTGGCGCTGTGCCGCCTGCTGCTCTCCAAGCCCGACATGCTGCTGCTCGACGAACCGACCAACCACCTGGACGCCGAATCGGTCGAGTGGCTCGAAGTGTTCCTGCAGCGCTTCACGGGCACCGTGGTGGCCATCACCCACGATCGCTACTTCCTGGACAACGCCGCCGAGTGGATCCTGGAAATGGACCGTGGTCGCGGCATTCCATGGAAGGGCAACTACAGCACCTGGCTCGAGCAGAAGGGCGAACGCCTGGCGCAGGAGCAGAAGAGCGAAGAAGCCCACGCCAAGGCCCTGAAGAAGGAACTGGAGTGGTCGCGCCAGAACCCGAAGGCACGCCAGGCCAAGAGCAAATCGCGCCTGGCCCGCTTCGAAGAGCTGAGCGACATGGAATACCAGAAGCGCAACGAAACGCAGGAAATCTTCATTCCTGTGGCCGAGCGGCTGGGCCAGCAGGTGTTCGAGTTCCACGGCGTCAGCAAGTCCTTCGGCGACCGCATGCTGATCGACAACCTGAGCTTCACCGTGCCGCCGGGCGCCATCGTCGGCATCATCGGCCCGAACGGCGCCGGCAAGTCGACGCTGTTCAAGCTGCTCGCGGGCAAGGAGCTGCCGGACAGCGGCGAAGTCGTCATCGGCTCGACCGTGCGTGCAGCCTTCGTCGACCAGCACCGTGACGAGCTCGCCAACCAGAAGACCGTGTGGGAAGACATCTCGAACGGCCTGGACATCATCAACGTCGGCAAGTTCCAGATGGCCAGCCGTGCGTATGCGGGCCGCTTCAACTTCAACGGCGCCGACCAGCAGAAGAAGGTCGGCACGCTGTCGGGCGGTGAACGCGGCCGCCTGCACCTGGCCAAGACGCTGATCGCGGGCGGCAACGTGCTGATGCTGGACGAACCGTCGAACGACCTGGACGTGGAAACCCTGCGCGCGCTGGAAGACGCACTGCTCGAGTTCGCCGGCACCGTGATGGTCATCAGCCACGACCGCTGGTTCCTCGACCGCATCGCCACGCACATCCTCGCGGCCGAAGGCGACAGCCAGTGGACCTTCTTCGACGGCAACTACCAGGAGTACGAAGCCGACAAGAAGAAGCGCCTCGGCGAAGAAGGCGCCAAGCCCAAGCGCATGCGCTACAAGGCCCTCAAGTAAGGCCTGGGTTTTTCTCCCTCCCCTTCCGGGGGAGGGTTGGGGTTGGGGGCCTGACGGCCCCCGATCAGGCCCCAAGCCCTGTCGACCAGAGCGCGCGGTTCCGCAAGGGGCCGCGCGCTTTGTCGTTCAGGGAGCGTCGTGGTCGACGAGGTCCGCGTCGAGCCAGCCGCGCAGGCTGTTGACGAAGGCCAGCGTTTCGACACGCGGCAGGTCGTCCACGCGCACGACCGCCTCGGTCAGTTGCCCTTCGCGCAGCCGGCGGGCACGCCCGATGCCGTCGAGCAGCCCGCAGCGCAGCGGCGGCGTGACCCAGTGGCCGTCGAGCCGCAGCGCGATGTTGCCGCGCGTGCATTCGGTGATCTCGCCCCCGCGGTTCCACAGCAGCGTGTCGAACACGCCCGGCTCGGTGGGCGCGAATGCTTCGTAGTGCGCACGGCGCGTGGTCTTGAAGCGCGAGAACTCGCTGTCGGCTTCGTCGAAGGCGCGCGGGGCCCGCTGCAGGCGCACGCGCAGCGGTGGGGCGTCCATGGCGAAGGCCTCGGCGCGCGGTTGGCCTTGTGCGTCGAGCAGCAGGCGCACGCGCCATGTGCCTGCGGCATGCGTTGTGCGCAACTGGTCCAGGCAGGCCGCCACGTGCGCTTCGTGCCACGGATAGCCGAAGTGCGCAGCCGCACGATGCATGCGCGCCAGGTGCGCGGGCGCATCGCGCAGCGTGCCGTCGGCCAGCGCCAGGGTTTCGAGCAGCTCGAAGGAGGTCATGGTTGCGACGATACAGCCGCGCCGACGCCCGCGAGAAAGGCGCGCTTGTGCCGCCACTCGTCCCACTCCGCATCCGCCCGTGCATCGGCCGTGATGCCGCTGCCGATGCCGCAGCGCGCGGCGCCGTCGCGCAGCGTGACGGTGCGGATCGGCACGTTGAAGGTCGCGTGCCCGCCGGGCCGCACCACGCCCACGGCGCCGCAGTACACGCCGCGCGCCTCGGGCTCCAGCGCGCGGATCATGCGCATGGCGCTCACCTTGGGCGCACCCGTGATGGAGCCGCAGGGGAACAGCGCCGCGAACAGGTCGGCCAGCGTGGTGCCCTCGCGCAGCCGGGCTTCCACGTCGGAGGTCATCTGCCACACGGTGGGCAGCGCCTCGGTGTGAAAGAGGCGCGGCACGCGCACTGAGAAGGGCTGGGCCACGCGCGAGAGGTCGTTGCGGATCAGGTCCACGATCATCACGTTCTCGGCGCGCTCCTTGGGCACGGTGCGCAGCCGCAGCGCGTGGGCGGCGTCCTCGGCGGGCGTGGCGCCGCGCGGCGCGGTGCCCTTCATGGGGCGCACGAGGATGCGGTCGCCGTCGCGGTCGAAGAACAGCTCGGGCGACACCGACAGCACCTGCTCGTCGCCGGTGTCGATGAAGGCGCCGTAGCCGTTGGGCTGCGCCTGCCGCAGCGCGTGGAACCAGGCCTGCGCGTCGCCGTCGAAGGCCGCGCGCAGCGGCGCCGTGTAGTTGAGCTGGTACAGCACGCCGTCGGCGATAGCGCGGTGGATCGCGGCCATGTTGCGGTCGAAGGCTTCGCGCGACAGATCGGCCGTCCACGCGACGGGCGCCACGGCGGTCGCCGGCGCATCAGGCCATGGCAGCACTTCGTCATGCACGCCGAACCAGGCCAGCGGCCCGTCGGACGCATGCACGTCGAATGCCGGGTCGAAAGCCGCGGCGGCCTCGTAGCGCAGGTGGCCGACGCACCAGCGGCCTTCGCGGGCCAGCGCCTCGACGGCTTCGAGCACGGGGCGCACCTCGTGCGCCGCATGGGCGACGAGTACGCGCACGGGCGCACCGAAGGCGGCGCGCAGCCGGGTCGCCCCGTCGGTGCGCGGGTCGGCGAAATCGATCAGCGTGGACAGCAAGCGCGCGCCCGGTCCCTTGTCAGGTGGCCGCACGGACCGGCGCGGCGGTCGCTGCGCTGGCCGAGCCCGCGAGCGCACGCTTGCGCACCGCGTAGATGTTGTTGCGCAGCGCGTAGAGCTCGTCGGCGTACGACAGCGGCACCGCCACCTTGTTGACCACGCGGTCGAGCGCGTCGAGTTCTTCCAGCAGCTTGTCGCGCTCGGCCAGGCTCTGGCCGGCGTCCACCTTGGCCTCGATGTCGCGCAGCCGTGCGTACCAGCGGAACACGCGGCGGCGCACGCGGAACTGGTACAGCGGCGGGATCACGCGGCTCAGCGGCAGCATCAGCACCAGCATGCCGCCCAGCACCAGCCACATGCGCTCGACCAGGTTGCTGGCCCAGAACGGCAGGTAGCGCTGCCAGAACGGCGGCGTGCCGTTGATGGCGCGGTCGCCCTCGGGGCTCACCGGCAGTTCGCTGGTGCGGGTGTTGGGGAAGTCGCGCGCACGGTTGAACCAGCCGGCGTCGCTGTGCACGGTCTGCGCGGCCTGCGCGAACAGCTGGCGCAGGGCTGGGTGGGTTTCGTCGCGCGACAGCAGCGAGGTGGTGGCGGCGAGCAGCGACACGTCGTGCAGTGGCAGGTCTTTCGACAGATCGACCACGCCGCGCGGCAGCGTCACGGCCGAGAGGAACGGAAAGCGCCGCGTGTAGGCCTCGGCCTGGCCGAAGTCCATGAGCTGGATATCGCCGGCGCGCAGCAGGCGCTGCACCTGCGGTGACTGCGGCGCCGAGAACAGCACGATGGCGTCGAGCAGCCCGGCCTGCAGCGCTTCGGCGGCGGCGGCCTGTTCGAGGTTCGACAGCAGCAGGTCGTCGGGCCCGAGCCGGTTGGCCTTGAGCAGCCGTTCCATGATCTCGGGCAGCCCGCTGCCGGGGAGGTCGACGTTCACGCGCAGGCCGCGCAGCTGCGTGAGCGAGGTCAGCGTGCCGGTCTTGCGGTCGATCTTCTGCGCGACGTCGGCGCGGTAGAAGAGCCAGATCGGCTCGTAGAACAGCGCGCCCAGCGAACGCAGACCGGCCTCTTCGTCGGCCACCGGGTCGGCGCTGCCGCCGCGCACGAAGGCCACGTCGGCACCGCCGCTGCGCAGCAGTTGCAGGTTCTCGGTCGAGCCCGAGGTGGCCTTGAGTTCGACGGTGATGCCGCTGTGCTTCAAGGCGTCGGCGTAGCGCTTGCCGAACTGCGCATAGGCGCTGCCCGTGGGGCCGGTGGCCAGCGTCACGTGCTTGGGCGGCTGCGGCTGCAGCCACCAGTAGGCCGCAATCAGCAGGCCGATGACGATGAACACGATCGGGCCGGCCGAGGCGATCAGGTCGCGGATCGACAGCAGGATCAACTTCAGGGTGCGGGGAAACGCCATGGGGTGCCTCGTCGTGCGGTGCGCGCGTCAGCCGCGCGGCGCGGCCAGATCGGCCAGGTCAGCGGCGCAGGGAATGTGCAGCTCGCCCACGGTCACCGCACGCGCGGCGCGCACTGCACGCACGGTGGCGATGGCGGTGGCCTCGGCGGCCATGGTGCTCAGCACGGTCATGCCCGGCGCATCGCCTTCGAGCGGCACGCGGCCGGTGGCCAGTGCGAACAGCGTGTCGCCGTCGCTCATGGTGTGCACCGGGTTGATGGCGCGCGCCAGGCCGTCGTGCGCCACCATGGCAAGCCGGTTGGCCTGCACCTTGGTCAGCACCGCGTCGGTGGCGATCACGCCGATGGTGGTGTTGGTGCCCGCCAGCAGCGGCTTGGGCAGCTCGCCGCGCAGCAGTGCGCGGCGCGTGTCGAGCAGGGCGCTGCCGTCTTCGGTGCGCGCGCCGGCCACGGGCAGCGCGGTGTCGGGGTCGATCACGTCGCCCAGCGAATTGACCGCGATGAGCGCGCCGACGGTCACGCCGCCGACGGTGACCGAGGCGGTGCCGATGCCGCCCTTCATCGCGCGGTGCACGCCGAAGAGCTTGCCCACCAGCGCGCCGGTGCCCGCGCCCACGTTGCCTTCGGCGGGCGCATCGGTCGAGGCGGCTTCGCAGGCGGCGTAGCCCGCAGCCGCGTCGGGGCGGATGCGCGCGTCGCCCATCGGCAGGTCGAACAGCACGGCGGCCGGCACGATGGGCAGGGTGCCGAAGCGCACGTCCATGCCGACGCCGCGCTCTTCGAGCCAGCGCATCGCGCCTTCGGCGGCGGCCAGGCCCCAGGCGCTGCCGCCGGCGAGCATGACGGCGTGCACTTCCTGCACGAGGTTGCCGGGCGAGAGCAGGTCGGTCTCGCGCGTGCCGGGCGCGGCGCCGCGCACATCGACACCGGCCACGGCGCCTTCGCGCGCGAGGATCACGGTGCAGCCGGTGGGGCGGCGCGTGTCAGAAAAATGGCCGACTTCGATGCCGGCGACGTCGGTGATGGCACCGGCGTAAGAAGAGAGGGACGAGGAGGAGGATGAAGACGCAGCGGACATGGCGGCCGATTATGGGACCGCGCCCCGGCGCCTTGGGCGCCGAGGGTTGCAAGACGTTTCATCGCGGGCACGGGAGCGCCCGCGATGCCGCGTTCATTCCGCCACGGGGTCGATCGACATCACGGTGATGGCACCGTCGACCTTGTCGACCGTGAAGCGCACCTTGTCGCCGGCCTTCACCTTGGCGAGCAGTGCCGGGTCGCTCACGCGGAACACCATGGTCATGCCGGTCATCTCGAGGTTCGGGATGTCGCCGTGGCGCAGGGTGATCTTCTTCGCGTCGGTGTCGACCTTGCGGACTTCGCCGTCGACGGGGGGCAGCGTGGCCTGTGCGAACGCCGCGGCGGCGAGCACGAGGGTGGAGAGGGCAGTGAAGATCTTCTTCATCATGGTCGGTGTTCCTTCCGGGTTGCGAGGGGTTGCAAAGGGGGGACTAAAGCTCAGCGGTAGCTCTGGAAGACGCGTGTGCTGCCGTCGGCCAGCACCAGCAGCACGTCGTAGGCGTCGCGCTGGTCGCCGTAGGCCGGGCCGTCCATGCCGGGCGAGCCGATGGGCATGCCGGGCACGGCGAGGCCGACGGCCTTGGGCTTTTCCTTCAGCAGGCGATGCATCTCGCGCGCGGGCACATGGCCCTCGATGGCGTAGCCACCGACGCGGCCCGTGTGGCACGAGCCCAGCTTGGCCGGAATGCCGAGCCGCTCGCGCGCCGGGCCGTTGCCCTCGTCGTGCACGCGCGTGGCAAAGCCGTTCTTGTTGAGGTGCTTGACCCAGTCCTGGCAGCAGCCGCAGTTCGGGTCTTTCCAGATCTCGACCATCGGTGCGGCGGCCTGCGCGGCGAGCGGCAGGGACGCGGTGGCGGCGGCGAGTTTCAGAAGGGTGCGTCGTTGCATGGTCAGGTTCCTTTCATGCGATTCATCGGATTCATCGGATTCATTTGGCAGGGGCGGCAGCGGCCCGCACGCGCACGCGGCCGGCCATGCCGAGTTCGTAGTGGTCCTTCACGAGGCAGGCGAAGTCGAAGTCGCCGGCGCGGTTGAAGGTCCAGATCAGCTCACCGGTCTTGCCAGGCTGCACGTGTGCCATCCAGGGCTCGTCGTGTTCCATGCCGGGGTGCTTCTTCATCATCGCGGCGTGGTCCTCGATGACGGCGGTGGTGCCCAGCACGAGCTCGTGCAGGTCCTTGCCGCGGTTCTTCAACCGCAGGCGAATGGTGTCGCCTTCGCGCACCTCGAGGACCGAGGGCGTGAAGGTCATGTCGTCGGCCATCGCGATGTCGATGGTGCGCTTCACGGCGCTGGCCTTGCCGGCGATGCCCCAGGCTTTCTGCTCGGGCGCGAGCGTGGCAGCGGCGGTGCCGGCCTTGGGTGCGTGGCTTTCGTGGGCCGTGGCGAATGGGGTGACGGCTGCGAGTGCAAGGCCGGCGACGAGGGTGGAGAAACGGGTGTTCATGGCTCGAATTTCAAAAAGGGAGTGAGTGCGGTCAGTGGTTGTGGGCACCATGGCCCGAGGGCTTGCGCACGGTGGCGCTGCCGCTGTCGGGGCTCGCGGGTGCTGTGCCTGTCTTGCGCGGCGCCACCGGCGCACCGATGGCCGACACCTCGCGTGCGACCGTGCCGGGCGGGTGCTTGAACCAGCCCGGGTCGCGGTAGTCGCCCGGCTTCTGGTCGCGCCGCACCTTGAGCAGCGTGAACATGCC
Organism: Variovorax sp. 54; assembly: GCF_002754375.1. Taxonomy (NCBI): domain Bacteria; kingdom Pseudomonadati; phylum Pseudomonadota; class Betaproteobacteria; order Burkholderiales; family Comamonadaceae; genus Variovorax; species Variovorax sp. 54. The sequence goes on along the minus strand of NZ_PEFF01000001.1, from coordinate 1,414,985 downwards.
GCCCATCTCGGCCGAACCGAAGGGGCCGGTGCCGGTCATCATCGGCATCGTGTTCTCGGGAATGGGCATCTCCATCTCGCCCATGTCGGCCATGCCCTTGTCGCCCATCACCATGTAGTCGGGCACGAGCTTCTTGATCTTCTCGGCCACGCCCTTGTGGTCCACGCCGATCATGGTCGGCACGTCGTGGCCCATCGGACCCATCGTGTGGTGCGCCTTGTGGCAGTGCAGCGACCAGTCGCCCTCCTCGTCGGCAATGAACTCCATCTGCCGCATCTGGCCCACCGCCACGTCGACCGATACCTCGGGCCAGCGCGCGGTGCGCGGCACGGGGCCGCCGTCGGTGCCCGTGACCTCGAACTCGTGGCCGTGGATGTGGATCGGGTGGTTGGTCATCGTGAGGTTGCCCACGCGGATGCGCACCCGGTCGCCCTTGCGCACGTTGAGCGTGTCGATGGCCGGGAACACGCGGCTGTTGAAGCTCCAGATGTTGAAGTCGGTCATGGTGTTGACCTTGGGCGTGGCGCTGCCGGGTTCCACGTCGAAGCTGCCGAGCAAAAAGCAGAAGTCGCGCTGCACCGGCTCGATGAGCGGGTGCTCCGCCTTCGGGTGCGTGACCCAGAAGCCCATCATCCCCATCGCCATCTGCACCATCTCGTCGGCGTGCGGGTGGTACATGAAGGTGCCGGGACGCCGTGCGGTGAACTCGTAGACGAAGGTCTTGCCTGGCGGAATGTGCGGCTGCGTGATGCCGCCCACGCCGTCCATGCCGTTGGGCAGGCGCTGGCCGTGCCAGTGCACGGTCGTGTGCTCGGGCAGCTTGTTGGTCACGAAGATGCGCACGCGATCGCCTTCGACCACCTCGATGGTCGGGCCCGGCGACTGGCCGTTGTAGCCCCACATGTTGACCTTGAAGCCCGGGGCCATCTCGCGCACGACGGGTTCGGCGACGAGGTGGAACTCCTTGACGCCGGCGTTCATGCGCCACGGCAGCGTCCAGCCGTTGAGCGTGACGACGGGGTTGTAGGGGCGGCCGTTCGGCGGCACCAGCGGCGGCGCGGTGGCGGTCGATGCTTGCGTCACCGGCTCGGGCAGCGCGGCCATGCTCACGCGGCTCACGGTGGTGGCGGCGACGGCCGTGGCTGCGCCTGCGAAGAAGTTGCGACGGTTCATTTCAATGGCCTCCCGTGGCGGGGGCGTCACCGGCCGACGCGGTCTGCGCGGCCGTCATTCCACCGGGCGAGCTGCCCGTGAGCACCAGCTGCAGATCGGTGTCCGCCAGCCAGAAGTCGCGCTGGGCCTCCATGCCGGCGTTCACGGCGAGCACGCTGGCGCGCGTTTCGCCGAGCAGCTCCCACACGCTGGCGAGCATGCCGTTGTAGCGCAGCACCATCTCTTCGTTCACCTGCTTGCGCAGCGGCAGCACCTCGTCGCGGTAGCGGCGGGCGAGGGCGTAGGCGGTGTTCCAGCCTTGCCAGGCTTCGCGCGCTTCGCTGGCCGCGAGCACGCCCACGTCGCGCACGCGCGCCGCCGATTGCAGGTACTGCGCCTCGGCGCGTCCGCTGCGGGCCTGGCCCCAGTCGAAGATCGGAATCGGCAGCTCGAGCTCGAAGCCGCGCGTGGTCGATTTCGAGCGATCGGCATCGTTCTCGAAGGTGGTGTTGCGCACCACGCCCAGCTCCATCGCGTTGATCACACGGGTGGCGTGCGTCAGGCCGAGCGAGCCGGCCACGGCCGTGTTCTGCGCTTGCGCCGAGCGCACGTCGAGCCGGTCGCGCAGCGCCAGCGCCTGCACGTCGCCGAGCTCGGGCGCGGCCTTCGGCAGCGGCGGCAGGCGGTCGGGCAGGGTGTAGGCGGTGCGTGTGCCGCTCAGGCCCAGCAGGCGCGTGAGCTGTTCGCGGCTGGCGACCGCTGCCTGTTCGGCGCGCGCGAGTTGCGCGGACGCGTCGGCCAGCAGCAGCTGTTCGCGCGTGCGCTGCAGCGCGCTCCAGTTGCCGACCTTGGCCATGCGGTGCGCCAGTTCGGCACCGGCTTCGGTCGCTTCCTTCGCATCGCGCAGGTAGCTCACGCTCTGCTGTGCGGCCACCGCGCGTACCCAGGCGCGACGCGTGTCGGCGGCCAGCAGCAGCACGCTTTGCGCGGCCTGCAGCTTGGCCGATTCGTGCCGCTGGCCGGCCCAGCGCGCCTGCCACGGCAGCGTGAGCAGGCCCACCACGTTGAACGTCAGCATGCGCTCGAACTCGCGCTCGCTGCCCTGCGCCAGGCGGCTGAAAGACAGCACCGGGTTCGGCAGGCTCGCGGCCTGCACGCGGTCGGCGTCGCTCAGTTGCAGCGTGGCAAAGGCGTCCTGCACGCGCGGGCTGTTGACGAGCGCGATGCGCACGGCGGCTTCGGCGTCCAGCGGCTTGGACAGCAGCGCGTCGACGCTCTTCTGCGAGGCATCGTCCGGCTTGCGCTGGGCTGCAGCGCCCGCCATGAGCGGGTTGCCGTCGACCAGCGCCTGCACGTCGCCGGCGCCGCCGTCAGGCGACAGGCTGGCGCAGCCGGCGAGCACCAGCGCGGCGGCCAGCGCGGCGGCGGTTCTGATGAATGAGAGGTGACTTTTTCGCCCGGGGGGCGGGCTATCTTTTAGATAGCGCGGGATGCCGGCATACGGCCGGCGAGCAAGGGAATTCACGAGCGATCTCCATGGGCAATACAGCGAGCGCTGCGAGCCGGCAAGGGCTCACTGCGGACGGACTACGGGCAGGAAGATCAGGAAATGGGCGGCTTGAGGCCCAGGACGGGCTCGGCGCTTGCAAAGCGGGCCGCATGTGCGGCCGGCGGCGCCTGGGGCGCCGCATGCGGGGTGTCGACCAGCGGCATGCCGCCGAGCGCCACCGTGTGGCAGACCTGGCAGGCGACACAGGTGCCGCAGTTCGCGTGGTCGGTGTCGTTTGACTGCTGCGAGTCGCTGCTGTTGTCGTGCATCGCTGCCATGTCGTGGCCGGTGTCGGCCTCCATGGTGGCTTCATGGCAATGCGACTCGGCGATGCCTGACGCTGCGGACACCACCGCCTCGGCGGCAGGCAGCGAATGCCGCACCATCTCGACCGCCATGGCGTCGCCGAGCCAGCCGCGGATGGGCAGCAGGGCGATCATGAGGGCGAGCAACAGGGTGCGCATGGTGGCCGCGATGATAAACCGGGGTGGGGCCTCGGCGCCTCAAGACACCAGTTGGCCGCGGGCCTTGTCGACCCACACCTGCAGGTTGTCGAGCAGGTCTTTCTGGCTGAACGAGCAGCTTTCCTCGCTGAAGAGCGCGCTCGATTCGAGGCGGTCCAGCAGGTTCAGCAGCACCTCGCCGTAGCGCGGCGGCAGGGCGCCGAGCAGCGCGGCGCTGGCGCGCGCGGCCGTGGACAGCGTGGTGACCGAGCCGTTGCCGCCTTGCAATGCGGCGATGCCCGACGCGATGGCGTCGAGTTGCGTCACGGCGCTCATGACGCAGCCTTCGCCGGCGCCGGCAGCGCCAGACCCCGTTCGCGCATGAGGTCGCGCAGCACGTCGGGGTAGTCGGTGATCAGGCCATCGGCGCCCGCGTCCATGAGCCGGACCATGTCCGCGCGCTGGTTCACGGTCCAGGGCACGACCTTCATGCCGAGCTTCTGCGCCTCGCGGATCGCGGGGGCGCCCAGGTCGGCATGCGCGGGCGACCAGATCAGCGGCCCGGCCGATGCACCGGCCGCAGCCTTCACGAGCTGCGGCACTGAAGCGAAGCTCGCGGCGTCGAGGCCGGCGGTCCAGCGGCTGTCCTTCAGCGTGCGGGGCGTGGTGAGGTAGGCGCGCGACAGCTGCGGCGCGAGCTGGCCGACCAGTGCGAGCGTGCGCCAGTCGAAGCTCTGGATGGTCACGCGGTCGGCCATCTTCGCCTTGTCGATCTCGGCCAGCAGCGCGCGCACCATGGGCTCGGGCGCGGCCGTCTCGTCGGGCTTGGTCGGGTCGATCTTGGTCTCGATGTTGAAGTGCACCCGCGCGGCATCGGCGCCGCGCGACTGCACCTGCGCGAACAGCGCGGCCAGCGTGGGAATGCGCTCGCCGTCGCGCGGCTGTTGCAGCGCGAACTGCTTGCCGTAGTTGCTCGCGGGGTTGAGGCGGCCCACGTCGTAGGTCTGCAACTGCGCCAGCGTGAGCGAACGCACGGAAGGGGCGGGTTGGGCGGTGAGCCAGGCACCGCGCGCGTCGCGTGTGTGGTCGGCGTTGAGCGCCGTGTCGTGCGAGATCACCACCACGCCGTCGGCCGAGAGCCCGATGTCGAGTTCGAGCGTGGTCACGCCCAGGTTCATTGCGTTCGAGAACGCGGCCAGCGTGTTCTCGGGCGCCAGGCCGCGTCCGCCGCGGTGGGCCTGCAGGTCGAAGTGCTGCTTCACCTTCGGGGCGATGGCGGCACAGCCGGCGCCGGCAAGCGCAGCGGCGATGAGGAGAAGAAGGGCGGCGCGATGTTTCATTTGAGTTGCACTTTGATGCCGTTGTCTTGCACCGTGATGTCGCCCACCTCGTAGGTCTTGCGGCCCACGGTGAGTTCGTCGGCCGTGAAGCTGCGCAGGATCTGTCCCTGCAGCAGTTCCTGAGCGACCACCGCGCCGACCTTCTGCAGGCGCTCGGCATCGAGGCCCTCCACGCCTTGCAGCGTGAGCCGCTCGGCCTTCGGCTGGTCGAGCCGCAGCGCGCGCGCCGCCACGTCGTAGCGCAGCGCGCTGCTCACCGACACCACGCCTTGCACCGGCGAGGCCGCCAGCAGCGGACTGGCGATGGTCAGCGTGGCCGTGATGGCCGCGCGGTTGGTGCGCGCGTCGAGGCCCAGCTGCGGGTCGCGCAGCCCGACCATGAAGATCTCGGCATAGCGCTCGGCCACCGGAAAGCGCTTGGCGATCTGCGTCTGCAGCTCTTCGCGCGTGGCGGTGTACTCGTTGGTGAAGAAGTTGAAGCCGGCCAGCGCCGCGAACGGCGCGGGCAGGGCGGCGGCGCCCAGCAGCGCGCGCAGCACCTGACGGCGGAAATGAGAGGGCAGGATGCGGTCGGTCATGAAGCTTCCGAGCTTGCCACAGGCGCTTGTGTTCCCGCCAGCGCCAAGGAGGCGCGCCGGCGTGTCGGACGGTCAGCCGTTCACGCGCAGTTCGTAGCGCGCAAACGCCCTGCCGCGCAGGTCGATGCAGCTGTGCAGCGTGAAGCCGAAGCCCTCGTACAGCGTGCGCAGCGCCGCGCGGTCGGCCACGCAGTCCAGCCGCAGCCAGGGGCGCCCGAGCGCGCGGGCGTGGTCGCGCGCATGGCCCAGCAGCGCACGCGACACGCCCCGGCCCGCCCAGGCGCGGCGCACGGCCAGCTTGTGGACGAACAGCGAGCTGCCGGGCGCGATCTCGGGCCAGAACAACGGGTCTTCCAGGTCGAGCCGCATCACGCCGGCCGTCTCGCCGTTCTCTTTCGCCATGACGTAGCGGCCGTCGTCGGTGTCGCGCTGGATGCGTTCGAGGCCGGTGTCGGCGGCGCTCCAGAGCGGGCGTCCGCCCTCGGCGAGCCATTGCGCGGCTTCGGTCAGCACGGCCGCGACGGCGGGCGCTTCGGTGGAAAGGGCGGGTTCGATGTGCATCGGCGGGCAGCTTACAAGCCTTGGCCGTGGCGGATCACATGGAACCCTTCCTCGGCCGTCGGGGGCGCGAAGTGGCGGGTGATCAGGTCGAACTCGGCGTCGGAGGTTTCGAACGGGTGCGCGCCCGCCGCATTGCGCGCACGCAGCCGCGCCTTGCAGATGTCGTCCGGCACATCGAGAAAGTGCAGCTGGTGCGCCGCGCCGGCCTGCTCGAAGAGGCTGCGCGCCCAGGCCCGGTGGCTCAGGGTGTTGGCCGGAAAGTCGAGCACCACCGACACGCCGGCGCCGAGCAGCGCGCAGACGTGGTCGCCCATCGCCTGCTTCAGCCGGCCCGAGGCGCGCACGTAGTCGGGCAGCGTGTGGATTTCATCGGGGTAGAGCGCCGCGAGCCAGGTGTCCTCGCTGATGCACACGGTGGCGGGCGTCTGCGTCAGGCGCCGGGTCAGCGTGGACTTTCCGGCGCCGATCTTGCCGCAGACCATGTGCAGCACGGGCGAGGAAAGTGTGGGTGGTGTCGGCGTCATTCGATCTCCTGCAGGTTGGGGGAAAGAACCTCGGGAGACGGACAAGAAAAACCCGCCTCCTGGGGCGGGTTGGATGGCGTGGTGTCGAACCGTGCGCTAACCCACCCGCTCTCGCGAGAGCGGGCGAATGATCGATGCGGTGCGAACGCGGGCCATGGGGTCGAGGGTAACCCGACCGGGGGCCTGTCGGGGCACGAAGGTGAACCAGGAACTGCGGTTTGAAATGTGCGGAGCGTCTTTCAGGAAAATATTGAAAGCATTGATAAACCGGCATCGATATTATTGTTATCTATGTAATTATTTGTATGTATTCAATTCTCAGGCGCTCTCATTGATGTAGTTGTTTTGTTTTAATTTGAATTCCTTATGGCGATCCGGAATCCGATCCATGCTAAAGAACCGGCTCGATGTCCCGGCGCCCCCCGCACGCTGAAACGAGGGGGCTCGCCGGGTTCCCCGGCCCGCACTTCTGGAGCACCTCATGAAAGAGTTTCTGATCGCGGTGGACGCCGAAGACCGTCCCCTGCACGCGGTCGAGAAGATGAATGCGCATCGCGAGGGCGTCCTACATCGGGCGTTTTCGATCTTCCTCTTCGACACGCAGGGCCAGGTGCTGCTGCAGCAGCGCGCACTGGGCAAGTACCACTCTCCCGGCCTGTGGAGCAACAGCTGTTGCGGGCATCCGCGCCCCGACGAAGAGACCGGCGCCGCCGCCGTGCGCCGCCTGCACGAGGAGCTGGGCCTGCAGTGCGCACTGCAGCCGGTGGCGGCTTTTCTCTACCGGGAGGCGGTGTCGAAAGAACTGATCGAGCACGAGTACGACCACGTGTTCGTCGGCATCGCGCGCGACCTGCCGCAGCCCGACCCCCGCGAGGTGCGCGAGTGGCGATGGCTGGCGTTGCCCGATCTGCACCACGAACTGGCGCGGGCCCCGGCGCACTTCACCATCTGGCTGCACCGGATCGCGGAACGCTTCGGGGCGGAGGGCTTGCAGTCCTGGCGGGCGCAGGCCATGGCGGCGCCGTGACGCTGGTGCCACGGATTGCCGTGGTTCATTCGACGAATCACATGTAATGAAAAAGTTGGATATTAAAAATTCTGACTTTAACTACAATTGCGAATGCACTAAATTTGAAATTCAGGCGCAATGGCTGCTCGTATTTGAGAGTGACAGTCGATTTTGGAATTGAATGTGAAAAAATCTCAATCTTGAATTGGCTGGGTTTTTGAAATTATTGGGAATTCACGCAATTGGAGTTCCCCGTTGCATGGCCCTTCGCCATTCGATGCGATTGAATTGCTTTGAAAGAAGGCAGACATGAAGCACAAGCGCGAACAGGCCCCGATGCGCACCGCCACATCCACCGCGCCTCCCGGCTGAGAGGCGGTTGCGGTGCTTCGCATCACCTTCCGGCAGCTGGAGGCCTTTCACTGGGCTGCAACACTGGGCTCCGTCAACGCGGCGGCCCGCCACCTCTTCGTCAGCCAGCCGGCCATCACGGCCCGCGTGAGGGAGCTCGAGGGCATCCTCGGGCACGCCCTGTTCGCCCGCAGCCAGCAGGGCGTGCAACTGACCCCGGCCGGGGGTGAATTGTTCCAGCAGGTGCAGCACCTGCTGGAGGCGGGCGAAGAGGTCGAGAAGCACGGTTCGCAGCGCCTGCCGCCGCTGGCCGCAGAGTTGCGGATCAGCATCGACGAATCGCAGCGCCCGTAGCCGGCAAGCCGGCAAGCCCGCAAGGGCCAAGTCAGTCGTGCAGCGACGACAGAAACTGCTTCAGCTCCGGCGTCTGCGGCGCACCGAACAGCGCCGCCGGCGGACCCATCTCGTGCACGCGGCCCTGGTGCATGAAGATCACGCGGTCGCTGACCTTGCGCGCAAAGCTCATCTCGTGCGTGACCATCAACAGCGTCATGCCCTCGTCGGCCAGCGACTCCACCACGCGCAGCACCTCGCCCACCAGCTCGGGGTCGAGCGCCGAGGTGATCTCGTCGCACAGCAGCACGGCCGGCTCCATCGCCAGCGCGCGCGCAATGGCCACGCGCTGCTGCTGGCCGCCCGACAGCTGGTCGGGCATCGCATCGAATTTCTCGGCCAGGCCCACGCGTTCGAGCAGCTTGCGCGCCTGCGAAGCGGCTTCCATCGACGAGCGTTTTTTCACCAGCGTGGGCGCGAGCATCACGTTCTTGCCGACCGTGAGGTGCGGGAACAGGTTGAAGCCCTGGAAGATCATGCCCACGCGCTGACGCAGCGTGCGCATGGCCATCGCGCTCTCGTGCAGCAGCGGCTTGCCGTCGACCGTGAGCGCGCCTTCCTGGAACACCTCGAGCCCGTTGATGCAACGCAGCAGCGTGCTCTTGCCCGAGCCGCTCTTGCCGATGATGGCGATCACCTCGCCGCGCTTCACGTCGAGGTCGATGCCCTTGAGCACCTCGTTCGTGCCGTAGGACTTGCGCAGCGCCGTGATGCGCACGATGGGCGCGGCGAACGATGCGGCTTCGGGTTGGGTTTGGGTTTGGGCTTGTTCAAGCACGGCGGCCATGGGTCTTCCTCTCGAGGGTCTTGGCGTACAGGCTCACGGGGAAGCACAGCACGAAGTAAAGCAGGGCCACGCAGCTGAACACCACGAAGGGCTGGAAGGTGGCGTTCGAAATCATGCTGCCGGCCTTGGTGAGTTCGACAAAGCCGATCACCGACGCCAGCGCCGTGCCCTTGATCACCTGCACCAGGAAACCGACGGTGGGTGCAATCGCGATCGTCACGGCCTGCGGCAGGATCACGTGGCGCATCTGCTCGCCGAAGCTCAGCGCGAGACTGCCCGAGGCTTCCCACTGGCCCTTCGGAATCGAGGCCACGCAGCCGCGCCAGATCTCGGTGAGAAAGGCGCTGGTGTACAGCGTGAGCGCCACGCTCGCGGCCGTCCACGCCGACACGTCGATGCCGAACAGCGCGATGCCGAAGTAGGCGAGAAACAGCTGCATCAGCAGCGGCGTACCCTGGAACAGTTGCACGTACAGGCCCACGGCCCGCGCCGCTGCCTTGCCGCCGCGCAGCCGCGCGAACAGCAGCAGTGCGCCCACGAGCCCGCCACCGACGAAGGCGATGAGCGAGAGCACGACGGTCCAGCGCAGCGCCATCAGCAGGTTGCGCAGGATGTCCCACAGAGAAAAATCGACCATGGTGAAAGTGCCTCGCGGTCAGCGGCCGAAGAAGAAGCGCGGCCCGGCCCAGTTGAGCAACCGGCGCAGCGCCACGGCCAGCGCGAGGTAGATCAGCGTGGCGACGATGAAGGATTCAAAAGCGCGGAAGTTGCGGCTCTGGATCAGGTTGGCCGCGTAGCTCAGCTCCTCGGTCGAGATCTGCCCGCACACCGCCGAGCCCAGCATCACGATGACGATCTGGCTCACCATCGCGGGCCACACCTTCTTGAGCGCCGGCGGCAGCACCACGCGCAGGAACACCTGCGCCTTGCTGAGCGCCAGGCTCACGGCCGCCTCGATCTGCCCCTTGGGCGTGGCTTCGATGCCGGCGCGGATGATTTCGGTGGAGTACGCGCCGAGGTTCATCACCATCGCGATGATCGACGCCACCTCGGGCGAGAGCTTCACGCCGGCGGCCGGCAGGCCGAAGAAGATGAAGAACAACTGCACGATGAAGGGCGTGTTGCGGATCAGCTCCACGTAGGTGCTGGCGAGTACGCGCAGCCACGTCGGCCCGCCCGACCGCGCCCACGCGCACAGCGTGCCCACGGCCAGCCCGAGCACGGTGCCCACGGCCGTGAGGCCGAGGGTCCACGCCACGCCGCGCAGCAGCAGCGGCCACTCGGCGAGCACGGCGCCGAAGTCGAATTCAATGCCCATGGCCGCGTCTTTCGATCAGACCGGCAGGTCGCCGGCCACCTTGCCGAGCCACTTCTTGGACATCGCGTCGAGCGTGCCGTCCTTCTTGGCGGCAGCAATGATCTCGTTGACGCGCGTCTTCAAGGCGGCTTCGCCCTTCGCGATGCCGATGAAGCAGGGGCTGTCCTTCAGCAGCAGCTTGAACTCGGCGCTCACCTTCGGATTCTTGGCGAGCATGTCGCCGGCCACCGCCGCGCTGGTGGCGATGGTCTGCGTCTGGCCGGCCACGAAGGCCGCGATCGTCGCGTTGTTGTCCTCGAAGCGGCGGTAGTCGACGTTCGACGGCGCCACCTTGTTCAGTTCCTGGTCTTCCATAGCGCCGCGCGTCACGGCGACGGTCTTGCCGGCCATGTCGGAAAAGCTGGTGAGCTTCATGCTCTTGGCCGCATACACGGCCTGGAAGAAGGGCGCGTAGGCCGCGCTGAAATCGATCACCTTCTCGCGCTCGACGTTCTTGCCGAGCGTGGAGATCACGAGGTCGGCCTTGCGTGTCTGCAGGTAGGGAATGCGGTTCGCGCTGGTCACCGGCACCAGCTCGACCTTCACGCCGAGCTTGGCGGCGATGAGCTGTGCCATCTCGACGTCGAGGCCCTGCGGCTGCATGTTGCGATCGACCGAGCCATACGGCGGGTAGTCGGTGGGCACCGCGATCTTGATGGTCTTGGCCTTGAGCACGTTGTCGAGCGCGTTCTGTGCCTGCGCGGCGCCGGTGGCGGCGAGCAGGGCGGCGGAGGCCAATGCGAGGGCAAGGCGACGGGATGCGGAAGTGGTGAACGTGGTCATAGCAGGGCTCCTAGGTAGGTCGATGAATCGGTGGCGTCGTCGGCAGGCGCTGTCTTGCGACGGCGCTTAGGCGTGGTGGTGTTCAGTGGTGCCAAGGCATCGCGCAACTGCGCGAGCGGGTCGGTGGGCGCCTGCACGCGCAGTGCCGACTGCACCGTGCCGATGTGTTCGGCCATCAGCGCCTCGGCGGCGGCGTGGTCGCCGCGCTCCAGCGCCGCGACGATCTGCACGTGGTCTTCGCACGACTGCACCGCATCGTGCGTGCTCTGGTAGAGCATGGCGATCAGCGTGGTGCGCGCGGTGAAGTCGCGCAGCGTGTCGGCCAGCAGCGTGTTGCCCAGGCACTCGGCCAGGCACACATGGAAGTCGCCCAGCAGAAAGCTGCGGTGACCGACGTCGCTCTCTTTCAGTGCGGCCTTTTCACGCTGAAGGTGCGCCTTCAATTGGCGCAGGGCACTCTTGTCGATCCTGCCCGTGCTGCCCGTACTGCGAATAAGCCCCAGCTCGATCACGCGCCGCGCCTCGAAGGCCTCGCGCGCCTCGTCCTGCGACGGCTCGATGACGAACCAGCCGCGCCGCGCGCTCACCGTGACGATGCCGCGCGCCGCCAGTCGCGTGAGCGCCTCGCGCACGATGGTGCGGCTGCAGTCGAACAGCATCGCGAGTGGCTGCTCGCCCAGGCGCGCGCCGGGCGCGAGCTTCTGCGCCATCACCGCTTCGACGATGCGTGCACTGATTTCGGATGCGGAGATGGCCATAGGCCTGCATATCAGCAGCTTCTGTGCCAACTGGTATGCAAGCTGTGTGCACCGAAATGGGCTGGCCGGGCATCGCCGGCGGTGCGCGCTAGCGCTTGCCGAGTGCGCTGCGGGGCAGGGCCAGCAGCATGAGCAGCGCCGACAGCACCAGCGCACCACTCAGCACATACAGGCTGGCCGTGAAGCCGCCCGTGCGCGTCTTGAGCGCGCCCACCATCATTGGCGCCACCAGCCCCGCGCTGCCGCCGATGGTGCTGATGAGCGCAATGCCCGCCGCCGCGGCGCTCTTGGACATGAAGCTGCCGGGAATCGCCCACAGCACGGTGAAGGCACTCGAGATGCCCATCGACGCGAGCGCCAGGCACAGCACGGCGGCCACGGGGCTCTGCATGAAGAACGTGGTCAGCGCCAGCCCGGCCGCGCCCGCGAGCGCGCCCAGCGCGAAGTGCCAGCGACGTTCCTGGTGCCGGTCGGAGTGGCGCCCCACGACGATGTTGGCCGCAATGCCCGCGATGGCGGGAATCACCGAATAGAAACCGATCTGCAGCACGCTGAGCCCCATCGACTTGAGGATCGTCGGCTGCCAGAACGACAGCGCATAGATGCCCAGGATGATCAGGAAGGACATGAAGCCGATCAGCCACACGCGCCCGTCGCGCATCGCCGCGCCGAAGGTGTGGCGCCCGGTGGCGCCGTGCGCGGCCTGGTCCTCGGCCAGCAGGCGCGCCACGCGCTGCTTCTCGGCTGCGGAGAGCCACGGCGCCTGCGCCGGGCTGTTCGACAGAAAGCGGAAAGCCATGACGCCCAGCAGCACGCTCGGCAGGCCTTCGAGCAGGAACAGCCACTGCCAGCCGCGCAGCGCCAGCATGCCGTCGAGGTAGGTCATCGTGAGCCCGGCGATCGGCCCCGCGACGATGGGCGCCGCGCCGAAGGCCATGAAGAACAGCGCGGTGGCCTGCGCGCGGCGGCGCGAGGGGAACCACAGCGTCAGGTAGAACAGCACGCCCGGTGCAAAGCCGGCCTCGAACACGCCGATGAGAAAGCGCAGCACGTAGAACTGCGTGGGCGTGGTGGCGAACATCATCGCTGCCGAGGCCAGGCCCCACAGGCCCATGATGCGCAGCAGCGTGGCGCGCACGCCGATCTTCGCGAGCATCAGGTTGCTCGGGATCTCGAACACCGCATAGCCCAGAAAGAAGATGCCGGCGCCCAGGCCGAACACCGCATCGCTGAAGCCCAGCTGGTCCTTCATCTGCAGCTGCGCATAGCCGACGTTGGTGCGGTCCAGGTAGTTCAGCACGTAGCAGGCGCACAGCAGCGGCATCAGCCGCCAGGTGATCTTGCGGAAGAGCGCGGCGTCTTCGCGCGCATCGGCCGAGGTCGGCGTGCGCGCATCGGCGGCATCGAGGGTGGCGGTGTTCATCGGGGTGTCTCCTTCTTTTTGGGCTGTTTTGCGTGTGCCGGCAGCTCAGGCCCGCACGAGCGCGCCGAAGCTGGTTTCGCCCCACAGATGGCTGGTCGGCGCGCCCGGAAACAGCCAGTGCGGCGAGCACTCGGCCGACGGCACGACGTTGCTGAACCCGTGCAGCGCCGAGGTGCCCGCGAGCGTCTTCTCGAGCACCATCGACAGGTACTGGTCGTTGCTGCTCTCCTGCGTGTTGCCGTTGAGGATCACCTCCGCGCCCGTGGCTTGTGCATAGCGGCGGATGCCGTTGTGGCGCGACTGCAGCGGCGCCCAGCTGTCGGCCGCCACGCCGTTCTCGCTGCTCACGCGCAGGCCGTCGGCGCTGCGGTAGACCAGTGAATGGTTGCCTTCGGTGTGCCCTGGCGTGTGGACCAGTGCGACGCCCTGGCCGAGTTGCAGGCTGCCGTCGAAGGCGACGATGCGTTCGGTGGGCACCCCGTCCAGGCCGTGCGGGCAGTACCACTCCGCCTGCACGGGCAAGAGGCCGTGCACGTTCGCGAGTTCCTGGCGATGCACCAGCAGCTTCGCGTTCGGCAGCAGGCCCGGCGCGCTCGCGCGGCCGAGCCAGCGGCGCACGTCCTGCGTGTGCAGGTGGTCGTAGGTGATGTAGTCGATCTGTTCGGGCGCCACGCCGCAGCTGGCGAGTGCCTGCAGCACCGTCTGGTAGACCGGCGCGATGGCCTTGTGCAGGAACTTCGGCGTCTGCTCGCTCAGGCGCTTGAAGTAGGGCGTTTCGTTGCCGGCCTCGAAGTCGGCCGGCGTGAAGAGCAGCGTGCGCAAGCGGCCTTCGAAGTCGTCGTACTGGAGGAGCACGGTGCGTGCCAGCAGATGCACCATGTGCGGCTTGAGCAGCTGCTGAGAGTACACGCCGGTGAAGGCGAACCACGCAGGGTACGGAATGCGCAGCAGGTTGAAGCTGCGCGCGAAGTGAACGGGCGGTGCGTCGAGCAAACGCTCGCGCAAGGCTTCGGCGCCGTGGCGGATGGCGCGCAGGCGGTCTTGCGGCATGGCAGCGCTGCGCGTGCCGTCGAGTTCGGTGATCTGCGCGAAGCCGGTGGGGTCGGGGTCTCGGGTCATGGTTTTTTCCTGTTTTGGGACGCGTTGGTTTTCGATGTGCTGCGTTGTTCAGGGTGCGATCACGCCGACGGGGCACCTTGCTCCGCGAATGTCCCCCGCCCTTCGGGCTCCTCCTTGATTTCGCTGCGCAAGGCACCCCATCAGCGTGATCGTCGTTAGCCGTGGTCGTTGATCGGCGAGCACCCGGTGTCCTGTGCACGCGCCCTGAACAAGGCCTGAAATTCATCGCTCAGTACATCGAGCGCCCTCCAGAGATATCGAACACCGCGCCCGTACTGAACGAGCACTCGTCCGAAGCAAGCCAGGCCGCCATCGCCGCCACCTCGTCGACTTCGACAAAGCGCCCCATCGGCACGCGCGAGAGCAGGGCGGTGCGCAGCTGTTCGCGGTGCTCGGCGGGCACGCCCGCGAAGACCGCGGTGTCGGCGGCCGACGGCGTGATGCAGTTCACCAGCACGCCCGACGACGCCAGCTCCTTGCCGAGCGACTTGGTCAACGAGATGAGCCCGGCCTTCGAGGCCGAGTAGGCCGCGTTGAGCCCATTGCCTTCCTTGCCCGCGACCGAGGCGATGTTGACGATGCGCCCGCGTCGCTGCGCAAGCATCACCGGCGCAATCGCGCGGCAGCACAACCAGGCCCCCGTGAGGTTGATGTCGAGCACGTTGCGCCATTGCGCGGGCGTGTGCTCCCATGCGGGCACGGTCGGCCCGAGCACGCCCGCGTTGTTGACGAGGATGTCGATGCGGCCGAAGCGCTCCTGCGACTGCGAAGCCGCACGGGCGATCTGGTCTTCGTCGCGCACATCCACCAGCGCAGTGACCACGGTGCCCAGCGGCGCCAGTTGATCCACCGCATCCGCCAGCGTCGCGGCCTCGACGTCCCACAACGCGACGCTCGCACCGTTCGCGAGGCAGCGCCGCGCGATGGCCAGCCCGATGCCGCGCGCACCGCCGGTCACGATCGCGTGGCGCCCTTCAAGCGGCCGGGCGAGCGTGTCGGTCATGCCGTGGCGGCCTCGGCTTGCGGAGCCGGCTGGCCGAGCAGTCCGGCAACGAGCCCGCCCACCATCTCCGCGGGCACACCCACGAGCAACTGGCGCAGCATCGTCAGCGTGTCGAAGTACACGCGTTCGCAGACCAGCCGGTCGCCCTCGAAGATGAAGAAGGCGTTCATGCGGCAGCGAAAGCTGTTGTCCGTCGGCGGCAGGCCCTTGAGCGGGCCGCGGTGCGTGCCGAGCAGCCAGAACTCGACGATCACCGAATCGTCGGCATGGCGCAGCTGGATGATCTCGTGCCGCTGGTCGGGGAAGGCGCGGCGCGTGTCGGTGTAGTACTGGCGCACGTCGGCGATGCCGTCGTGCACCTCGCCGCTGGGAATCAGCTCGTAGTGCGGATGCGGAAAGCTGCCGAGCACCGCGTCGAAATCCTGCCGCGTCTCGTCGGCGAAATGGTCGAGCACGAGGCGCTCGCGGCGGGCTTGCAGGTCGTTCAGTGTGTTCATCGGGGTGTGCTCCATGTGACAGGGATGACAGGGGACATCGGGTTGCCGCGAATGCGTCGACCCGGGTGGCCTGCGTACTATCGACAGCCCCTCGAACCCAGACTGTCCGGTGTTGGCAATCGATGCCCCGGACAAACCCGCGATGCCACGCTCCTCCCTTTCTTCCAGCCCCGCCGAGCCGGATGCGCAGCCTTCGCCGGTGCACAACAGCGACATGCGGCTGGCCGACGACGTGCAACAGCGGCTGCTCGCGGTGGCGCACCGGCGCACGCTGGTGCGCGGCGAATCGCTGTTCCACAAGGGCTCGTCGCCCGATGCGTTGTTCGGCGTGGTCAGCGGCTCATTGCGCGTGAGCGTGGTCGCCCCGGGCGGGCGCGAAGCGGTGATCGCGATGCTGGAGCCGGGCCACTGGTTCGGCGAGGTCTCGCTGCTGGTGGGGCGCGAGCGCGTCTACGACACCTGCGCAGTCGACACCACCGAGATGGCCGTGGTCGCGGCGGCCGACTTCCACCGGCTGGTGGCCGACCATCCCGATGTGCACATGGCCTTCACCCGGCTCGTGTGCCTGCGGTTGCGCCAGGCGCTGGCCTGGATCGACGACGTGATCCTGATGCCGCTGCCCGTGCGGCTCGCGCACCGGCTGCTGACGCTCGATGCGCGCGCGGTCGCGCCCGCGGAGGAGGGCGGCGGCACGCTGCTGGGCGTGTCGCAGGAAGACCTGTCGTTCATGCTCGGCGTGTCGCGCCAGAGCGTGAACCGCCAGCTCAAGCTGTGGGAAGAAGACGGCACGCTGCGCGTGCGCTACCGCAGCATCGAGCTGCTCGACCGCGCACAGCTGGAGCAGCACGCGGCCACGCCGCCCTGACAACGGGCAGCAGGCGTCAGCCGCCGTGCACGCCCCAGGTGCTGCTCTTCAACTGACCCCGGACCTCGCCGCCCGGCCAGGCCTGCGTCGACACGCTCACATACCAGAGGCCCGCCATCAGGTCGGCCATCTGGGCGGTCGTCAACCGGCTCGTGCCGGTCCGCGCGTAGCCGGCGCCGTCGTCGCGTTGCTCCCCCTCGCTGTGCAGCGGCAGCTGGATCGCCAGCGGGCCGTTGCTGCCCTTGGCTGCGGGGCCGTAAAAGCCCACGATCGTCGCCGGCCCGCTCAGGCGTGCGGCGTTCACGCGCCATTCGAACACCCCGGTGGCCAGCGTCAGCGTGCCGGCCGCCGAGCCGCCGGCCTTGCCCTTGTGCGGCGGGACCACGTCCTCGGTTCCGAGCCAGCAGTCGGCGATGAACCATGTCGGCGGCTCCTTGGACTGCGGCTCCGTCGCGGGGTCAGACATGCCGAAGCGTGGGACCCGCGAGCAGCCCGCTGCGACCAGCGCGGCCACGGCGGCACCGAAGAGAACGATGCGTCGGCGGAGGGTGGTGCGGGCGGGATCGGGCATGGCAGACAGGCGCAGGTGAAGCGGAGCCTGCACGATAGCCGATGCATCCGCACGACCGACGTACGACTAATGGGCGTCGCCAAGGTGACGCCCCCGGGGGCTTCCCCGATGGGAGCGGCGGCCAGGGCGGCTTAGGCTGGCGCATTGCGCCTTTTCGCACCGCTTTCTTCTTTCCCCTCTCCTTCCTCCTCCGCCTGTTCACAGACCATGCAACCACGCCCGCATTACAAGTTCTGGCCCAAGCGCCTCCCGCATTCGATCACCGTCCCCGCCACCTCGCTGTGGCACAACCTCGCGACCTCGGCGGCGCGCTACCCCGAGAAGGCCGCGCTGGTCTTTTTCGGCCGCGTGCTGAGCTACCGCGACATGGCCGACCAGGTCGAGCGGCTGGCCGGCGCGCTGCATGCGCTGGGCGTGCAGCGCGGCGACCGCGTGGTGCTGAACATGCAGAACTGCCCGCAGCTGGTGATCGCGCATTTCGCGATCCTGCGCGCCAACGCCGTCGTGGTGCCGGTCAACCCGATGAACCGGGCCGAAGAGCTCAAGCACTACATCACCGACCCCGACGCCAAGGTGGCGATCACCACCGGCGACCTCGCGGCCGAGCTGGCCAAGGCCAGCGAGGCACTGCCCGCTGAGCAGCGCCTGTCGCACCTCATCGTGACCCAGTTCACCGACGCCTTCGATGCCGGCGTGACCGGCGACGACGCCCCCGCGCCGGCCTGGGCCGACTGGCTCGGCACGCGCCACCCGCTGCCCGCGCTGGCCGGCGGCCAGGTGACGGCGTGGACCGACGCGCTCGCGGCCGGCCACCCGGCGCCCGCGCATGTGGTGGGCGCCAACGACATGGCGCTGCTGCCCTATACCAGCGGCACCACCGGCCTGCCCAAGGGCTGCGTGCACCACCACTCGAGCCTCATGCACAACGCGATGGCCGGCCAGCTCTGGGGCCAGGCGACGTCGGAGGCGGTCGTGCTGGCCGTGGTGCCGATGTTCCACATCACCGGTGTGGTGAGCATGATGCACACCTCGATCCTCGCGGCGGCCACGCTGGTCATCATGCCGCGCTGGGACCGCGACGTGGCGGGCCGGCTCATCTCGCGCTGGAAGGTCACGAGCTGGACCAACATCCCGACCATGGTGATCGACCTCATGGCCAGCCCCAACTTCGCGAGCTACGACCTCACGAGCATGACCCACATCGGCGGCGGCGGCGCCGCCATGCCGCAGGCCGTGGCGCAGCGCCTGTTCGAGCAGTACGGCCTGAAGTACCAGGAAGGCTACGGCCTCACCGAAACCGCCGCGCCCTCGCACACCAACCCCTCGGACCATCCCAAGCAGCAGTGCCTGGGCATTCCGTTCATGAGCACCGACGCACGCGTGGTCGACCCCGACACGCTGCAAGAGATGCCCATCGGCGAATCGGGCGAAATCATCATCCACGGCCCCGAGGTGTTCCAGGGCTACTGGAAGCGCCCCGATGCCACCAAGTCTGCTTTTGTCGAGTTCGAGGGCAAGCGCTTCTTCCGCTCGGGCGACATGGGCCGCATGGACGAGGAGGGCTACTTCTTCATCACCGACCGCTTGAAACGCATGATCAACGCGAGCGGCTTCAAGGTGTGGCCGGCCGAGGTCGAGCTGCTGATGTTCCGCCACCCCGCGATCCAGGAAGCCTGCGTGATCTCGACCAAGGACGACTACCGCGGCGAATCGGTCAAGGCCGTGGTGGTGCTGCGCGCCACGCACAAGGACACGACCGAGCAGCAGATCATCGACTGGTGCCGCGAGAACATGGCGGTCTACAAGATTCCACGCAAGGTGCAGTTCGTCGATGCGCTGCCGAAGAGCGGGAGTGGCAAGGTGATGTGGCGGTTGCTGCAGGAAGCCGAGCAACCGGCGGCGTGATTGTCAGGAGGCGACCGCTTGGGTCGCAGGTCCGCCCGACCATCCAAGGTAATCATCAAGGCTGATGCGAGGTGACGCCGAAGCCTCGGCCGTCTTCAACTTCTCCGCCGCACCCAGCCTCAAGGCCCGAGTTGACGGGGCACGCCGCGCAACGCGGTGGCAACGCGCGGTGACGCGTTTTGACCGGAAAAAAGGCGGGGGCATGACCCTTTTTTCGTTCTCGTTTGTCATGTAGGGGAGGGGCGCATGTTCGCGCCCCGTTTTCCGGTCCCCGATGAACACCCGCACCTCCACCTTTTCTCCCGCCCTGCGGCTGCTGTCCCGCGTCGCGGCCGCCGTGTTCGGCGGCTACGCGCTGGCCTCGGCCGCCGCCGTCTTCCTGGCCGCCGTGCTGCCGGCTGGCCCCGCCGAGGCCGCGCTCGGGGGCATGCAGTTCAGCTTCGCGATCTACACCGTCGCCGTGATCTGGGCGTTTGCGCCCGTGTCGCTGCCGCGCGCCTGGGCCGGCCTGCTGCTGCCGGCCGTGGTGCTGGCCGGGCTCGGCCTGGCCTTGCGCGGCGCGGGAGGCGGCGCATGAGCACGAAGGCAACCAAGGTGCCGTCGCAAGGCGGTTTCCGCCAGGCCCAGGCCTGGCTGCACACCTGGTGCGGCCTGTGGTTCTCGTGGCTGCTGTTCGCGGTGTTCCTCACCGGCACGCTGGCCGTGTTCGACGAGCCGATCACCCACTGGATGACCCCGGAGCACCACGCCGAGGAAGCCGCCGCCGCAGCCAAAAAAGAGAAGGGCGAGCCCACGGGCGACCGCGCGCAGCGCCTGGCCTGGGGCATGGCCTACATGGCCGAGCACCACCCGGGCGCCTCGATGTGGGAGCTGTGGCCTTCGGATGCACAGGGCGGCGGCGAGCTGCGCGTGTTCTGGTTCGACGCCAACCGCCAGTACGCGGGCGTTGCGCTCGACCCCGCCACCGGCAAGCTGCTGACAGAAGAAGGCGGCCACGCGGCGCGCGCCACGCTCGGGGGCCATCACTTCGTCGACTTTCACTACGAGCTGCACGCCGGCACCGTCGGCCTGTGGATCGTCGGCATCGCCGCGATGGCGATGCTGGTGGCGCTGGTGTCGGGCGTCATCACGCACAAGCGCATCTTCAAGGACTTCTTCACCTTCCGGCCCAAGAAGGGCCAGCGCAGCTGGCTCGACGCGCACAACGCCGTGGCGGTGCTGACGCTGCCCTTCCAGTTCATGATTGCCTACACCGGCCTCGTGATCTCGGGCACCACCTTCATGCCGGCGAGCAAGGTGCTGCACTACGGCACGGGCCCGTCGGCGCAGGTGCGCTTCGTGTCCGAGTTGGGCGACAGCGACAAGCCCGCGGCCACCGGCCGCGCGATGCCCGTGCCGGTGCTCGAATCCTTCGCCGCGCGCGGCCAGGAGCGCATGGGCCAGCCCGTGCGCGCGGTCGTCATCGACCACCCGGGCGACGCGGGCGCGCGCATCGGCGTGTACGGATGGAACGGCGACGACGAATCGGCGCGCCGGCTCAGCGCCACCACCGGCATGGTGCAGTTCTCGGCCGCCACCGGCGAAGTGCAGCGCGTGCGCCTGCCGGGCGCCGCAGACGGCGGCGCGGCCATGCTCGCGCAGTCGGCCATGAGCGGGCTGCACATGGTCACCTTCGGCGGCTGGCCGATGAAATGGCTCTACTTCCTGTGCGGGCTCGCGGGCACCGCGATGATGGGTTCGGGCGCGGTGCTGTTCATCGTGAAGCGCCGGCAGAAACACCTCGGCGAGTTCGGCGGCGCGACGGCGCGGGTCTACCGGCTCATCGAGGCGCTGAACGTTGCAGCCATCGCCGGTCTCGCCATCGCCTGCGTGGGTTATCTGTGGGCCAACCGGCTGGTGCCGGTCGGTATCGGGCACCGCGCGGACCGCGAACTGCAGGTCTTCTTCGCGCTGTGGGCGCTGGCGCTGGTGCATGCCTTCGTGCGCCAGCCGGCGCGTGCGTGGCGCGAGCAGCTCGGCGCGCTGGCCGCGCTGTGCCTGCTGCTGCCGGTGCTGAACTTCGTGACCACGGGCGATCACCTGCTGGCGCAGCTGTTGCGCAGTGATTGGGAAAGCCTCGGTGTCGAACTGGGCGTGGTGGCCTTCGGCCTTGCGGCGCTGGGCGCGCTGCGCCATCTGCGGCGGAAGGTGGCGCGATGACGACGGTGTGGGCTTCGTTGCTCGGCTTCGCGCTGGCGTATGCGGGCATGTCGTGCCTGAGCTTTGCCATGGACCGGCACCACGAGCAGCTGACGCGTGGACGTGAGGTGCCGACGCGTCGGCGCATGGGCTTGCGCGTGATCGGCGCGGTGCTGCTGGCCGCAGCCGTCGTGCCCTGCGTGATGGCGTGGGGCGCCTCGGTCGGGACGGTCGCGTGGCTGGGCTTCCTGTCGGCGGGTGCGTTGCCGGTGGCCTTGCTGTTGCCGTACCGCCCACGCGCCGTGGCGTGGGGCGCCGGTGCTGCCGCCGTGGGCGGTGGTGCGGGGCTTGTGCCGGTGCTGGCGGGGCTGCTGCGCTGAGTCGCGCGGCGCCCGCCGTCAGTCCACCTTGATGCCCGCGGCCTTGACCACCTGCTGTGCCTTCGCGGTCTCGTCGGCGATGAACTTGTTGAACTGCGCCGTGGGCATGGTGAAGGGTTCGGCGCCGAGCTTCTCCAGCCGGTCCTTCAGCTCGGGCGACCCCATGATCTTCGCGACCTCGGCCTGCAGTCGTTCCACCACGGGCTGCGGCGTTTTGGCGGGCGCGAACAGGCCGACCCAGAACAGGTAGGCCGAGCCCGGCACGCCGGCCTCCACGGTGGTGGGCGCATCGGGCAGGGCGGACGAGCGACCGGCGGTGCCCACGGCCAGCGCCTTCAGCTTGCCGCTCTTGATCAGCGGCAGCGCCGACACCATCGGCGCGAAGAACCAGTCGACGCGTCCGGCCATCACCTCGGTCATGGCCTCGGGCGTGCCGCGAAAGGGCACATGCTGTGCATCGACGCTGGCCGCGAGGCGGAACACCTCGGCATTCATGTGCGTGGCCGAACCGTTGCCCGCGGAGCCGTAGTTCAGACCGCCGGGCTTGGCCTTTGCCTTGGCCACGAGGTCTTTCACATCGGTGAAGTGCGAGGGCGCGGTCACCAGCACGTTGGGCAGGCTGGCCATCGGCGTCACGCCCGTGAAGTCTTTCAGCGTGTCGTACGACAGGCCCTTGTAGATCCACGGGTTCACGAGGTGGCCGGCCGAATGCACCAGCAACGTGTAGCCGTCGGCCGGCGCCTTGGCGGCGATGGCCGCGCCCAGCGTGCCGCCCGCGCCGGGGCGGTTGTCGACGATCACGCTGGTGCCCAGCGCGGGCCCCAGCTTCTCGGCCACGAGGCGCGCGACGATGTCGGTACCGCTGCCCGCCGTGAAGGGCACGACCAGCTTGATCGGTTGCGTGCCCGGCCACGGGCCTTGTGCGTGCGCGCCGCCGAGCGTGCAGGCCGCGAGTGCTGCAGCGATCGTGAGCGCCTGTCGGCGGCTCCAGGGGAATGTCTTCTTCATGCGTCTTGTCTCCGTTGATTTGTGGGTGCGAGCAATGAATGACTGACTGGGAAAGGAGAGCGAGCGTCAGCCGGGCGGTGCGTTCGCCATCACCAGCGCCACCAGCACCGGGCGGTTGCTGCGGTTCTCCAGCTGGCGCTTCTCGCCGGGCGCGAAGCGGCAGCTGTCGTAGGGCAGGAGCACGTCTTCCTGGTGCGCGCCCTCGAGTTCGCCGACGATGTGCAGCTCGCCCTCGAGCACGAGGTAGAGCTTTTCCATCGGCGAACCGTCGAGCCCGGTGCGACCACCGGGCAGGATCTGGCTCATGCCCATCCACATCTGCGTCGAGGGGCCGGCTTCCTTGCCCTGCAGGCGCAGGCAGCGCATGTCGAAGTGGTTGGGCGCCTCGTAGTGCGGCGCCTCGCTGAAACGGGTGACGTGCATGGCGATGTTCCTTCTCTCGGTGTCAGGGGCGCAGCACGACGCGGTCGGTGCTGCCCGACAGCACCAGCCGGTAGGCGTCGATCGCTTCGTCGAGCGCGAAGTGGCGTGCCACGGGAAAGGGTTTCAGCGTGCCGCGCTCGAAGCCTTCGCGCATCGCGTCGAGCTGCGCGGTGGAGGCGACGCAGTCCATTGCCAGCGAGTCGATGCCCACGTAGGTGTGCATGCCGCGGTAGAACGCGAAGATGTCGAAGGGCACCGCGCGGTCGTGCGTGGCGATGAAGATCTGCGTGGCGCCCTTGGCCATCGCCTTGTTGGCGGCCTCGAAGTAGGCGCTGCCCACGGTGTTGTAGACGATGTGCGCGCCGCGCCCGTCGGTGAGCTCGCGCACCTGTGCGCCCACGTCGGCGTGGTGGCGCGCATCGACCACGTCGACCGGCGCGCTCGCGAACCCCGCGAACGGCCCGGGGCCGCGCTGCACCGCGATCACGCGCGCGCCGGCCTGCGCGGCGAGCTGTACCGCCGCCTGCCCGACCTTGCCGTTGGCGCCCAGCACCAGCACCGTCTGGCCCGCCTGCGGCATGCCGCTGCGGCGGAAGCCCTCGTAGGCCGTGACGAAGGGCACGCCCACGGCGCCGGCCTCGTCCATCGAGATGCCCTTCGGCTTGGCGCGCAGGGCCGCTTCGGGCAGCACGAGGTAGCGTGCATGCGAGCCGTCGCGCGTGATGCCGATGTCGCCGCCCGAGCCGTAGACCTCGCGGCCGATCCATTCCGTGGGCCCGCTCACGACGGTGCCCGCGAAGTCGCGGCCCGGCGTGCGCGGCCAGACCGCTTGCGGCATGAGGCCCAGCGCGGCCTTCACGTCGCTCGGGTTCACGGCGGCGGCGGCCACGCGCACCACGGCATGGCCGGGCGGCGCGGCGGGCTCGGGCTGCGGCGCGGCGTCCAGGTGCAGCGCCTCGAGGTTGGCGGCCTTGCCGTTCACGCGCAGTGCGCGCGGTTCATGAAGGATGGCGCTCATCGTGCGGCTCCTTGAACGGTGCGGGTGTCGGCCAGTCCCAGCATCGCGCGGGCCTCGCGCGGGTTGGCGACGTCGCCGCCCAGGCTGCGCAGGATGTCGCGCGCCTTCGCCACGAGCTGCGCATTGCTCTCGGCCAGCACGCCTTTCTCGAGGTAGATGTTGTCTTCCATGCCCACGCGCACGTGGCCGCCCAGCAGCCATGATTGCGCGACGATCGGGAACTCCGTGCGGCCGATGCCGAAGGCGCTCCAGAAGGCGCCGCGCGGCAGCAGGTTGCGCGCGTAGAGCAGCGTCTCGGGCGTGGGCGCGAAGCCGTACTTCACGCCGAGCACGAAGGTCCACATCGCAGGGCCGTCGAGCGTGCCGTCGGCGATGAGGTCCAGCGCCAGGTGGATGTCGCCCGAGTCGAAGATCTCCAGCTCGGGTTTCACGCCGGCCTCGCGCATCACCTTCGCCATGCGGCGCACGTTCTTCGGCGTGTTGATCACCACGTCGGGGCCGGAGTTCATGGTGTTGAGGTCGAGCGAGCACACGTCGGGCCGGATGAGCGCGATGTGCTCCACGCGCTTCTCGGGCGGCAGCAGCGTGGTGCCGGGTGCGGCGATCTTCGGATCGTCCTCGCTCGGAATGAAGCGCCCGCCCGGCCCGGTCGTGAGGTTCACGATGAGTTCGCGGTTCTCGCGGCGGATGCGGTCGACCACCTCGCGGTACAGATCGACCTCCATCGAGGGCTTGCCAGTCTCGGGGTGGCGCACGTGGATGTGCACTTGGCTCGCGCCGGCTTCGGCGGCGGCCAGGCATTCGTCGGCGATCTGCACCGGCGTGATCGGCAGGTGCGGCGTCTGCTCGGGCTTCACGAGGTTGCCCGTGACCGCGCAGGTGATGAGCGTCTTGGCGTTGTTCACAGGTGGCGCCCTCCGTCGACCACGATGCGCGTGCCGGTGACGAAGCGCAGCGTGGTGGCGAGCGCTTCCACGGTGGCGGCCACGTCGTCGGGCTTGCCGATGCGTCCGAGCGGCGTGGTGCTGGCCATCTTGTCGGCGAACTCGGCGCCGCGCCCGGGCACGAAGCCCGACTCGACCGCGCCCGGCGACACCGACACCACGCGCACCGCCGGCGCCAGCGCCTTGGCCAGCGCATCGCCCACCACGTCGAGCCCGGCCTTGGCCGCCACGTACGCGAGGTTGCTGCCCACGCCCGTGAAGCCGGCGATGGACGAGATGTTGACCACCAGTCCGTCGCCGGTCGCCTTGAGCATCGGCGCGAAGGCGCGGATGGTGGCGAACACGCCGCGGAAGTTGGCGCGCAGCAGGTCGTCGATGAGTTCGTCGGTCAGCGCATCGAGGTCGCCGGCCGCAATGGGCTGCGTGTGGCCCGCGCTGTTGACCAGGATGTCGCAGCGCCCGTGCGCGGCCTTCACCTCGGCGGCGGCGGCTTGCAGGCTCGGTGTGTCGACGATGTCGGCGCGGATCGCGCCGTGGTGCTGGCCGCTGTCCGAGGGCAGGGCGGCGGCGCGCGCGGCACCGTCGTCGCCGCTGCGGTGCAGCAGCACGCAGGTGGCGCCCAGCGCGGCCAGGCGCGTGGCCGTGGCGTAGCCGATGGCGCCGAGGCCGCCGGTGATGACGGCGATCTTGCCGTGGAGTTGGGGTTGGGGATCGAAGCTCATGGGATGAAGAGGCGTTGTGGGAGCGGAAAGGTCAGGGGATCGGAGGGCGGGGGAACTTCATCTCGCCGGGCTCGAGCTGAAAGTCGTACTGCAGCGTGGCGCGCTGTCCATCGGGCGCGAGCGCGAAGCGGCCGATCAGTTGCCGCGTCACGCCGAAGGTCGGGTCGCTTTCCAGGTTCTCGTCGTCGTCGGCGAACACCTGCGTGATCAGCACCTTGTGGCCCGGCTTGCTCAGCATGAAGTGCAGGTGCGCGGGACGGTTCGGGTGGCGCTGCTGCGCGCGCAGCAGCACGCCGCAGGGCCCGTCGGTGGGCACCGGGTAGCCGGCGGGGCGCACGCTGCGGAAATGAAAGCGGCCTTGCGCGTCGGTGGTGAAGCGCCCGCGCAGGTTCATGTCGTCCTGTTCCGGGTCCTGGTTCTCGTAGAGCCCGACCGGCGAGGCCTGCCACACGTCGACCGTGACGCCGGCCATCGGCTGCCCGCGCACGTCGCGCACGGTGCCGGTCACCTCGAGCGGCGTGCCGGGCGTGCCCGAGCGCGCGATGCTGTCGCCCGTTGCGCAGGCCGGCGAGTTGGCGCGCCAGAAGGGGCCGAGCAGCGCGGCCGGCGATTCGCCGTGCGGGTCCTGGTTGTTCTGCAGCGCCACCACGGTCGACACGCCGAGGATGTCGGCCGCCAGCACCACCTCGTTCTTGGTCTCGCCGGTGGCGTGGCCGATGGCGACGATGAATTCGAGCGCCTGCTCGAACTCTTCTTCGGTGAGCTTCACCTCCTGGACGAAGGCATGCAGGTGGCGCGTGAGCGCGTCCATCACGGTGCGCAGCCGCGGATCGGGCGTGCGTTGCATGGCGTCGAGCGCGAAGCCGAGCACCGAATCGGGGGAGGTGGCGATGTTCATGGTGGGTCTTTGCAATCGTTTGCACGATAGTAAGTCAAATTCCGGAAAAGTAAAATGGTGGGTATCCGAGGTGCCAGAATGGGAATTCGCCCGCCATGGCCTGCCGGATATCCAACAATCGTTTGCACCAATGAGCGCCCAACCGCCTTCCAGCCCCGTCACCATCCGCGACGTCGCCCGCGCCGCCGGCGTGCACGTGTCGACCGTGTCGCGCGCGCTCAGCCCCGAGAAGCGCTCGCTGATCAGCGACGAGGTGTTGCGCGTGGTCGAGGAGGCCGCGCAGCGCCTGGGCTACCGGCCCAACCGTGCGGCCTCAGCGTTGCGCACGGGCCGCACCCACACCATCGGCGTGCTGGTGCCCGACATCACGAACGCGGTGTTCCCGCCGATCCTGCAAGGCATCGAGGCCAGCGCCGCCGCGCGCGGCTACTTCGTGTTCGTCACCAACGTGGTCGACCCGGCGCTCGCGCGGCCGGTGCTCGAGCGCATGCTGGCGCAGCGCGTGGACGGCGTGATCCTGGCCACCGCCACGCGCGACGATCCGCTGGTCGACTTTGTCGCCAAGGCCGGCATGAAGTCCGTGCTGGTCAATCGCGCCGACGAAACCGGCCGCCTGCCCGCCGTGGTGAGCGACGACCGGCTGGCAATGAAGCTCGCGGTCGATCACCTCGTGGGCCTGGGCCACAAGCGCATCGCGCACCTTGCGGGGCCGCAGACCATCCCGACCGGCGTGGGCCGCTTGCTGGGCGTGGAGCAGGCCCTGCGCGACCACCGCATGAAGCCGGCCCGCATCGTCGAGTGCACGAGCTACAGCCGCGAAGCAGGCGCGGTCGCGATGAAGCAGATGCTTGCGGCCGGTACCGCGCCGCAGGCCGTGGTCTGTTGCAACGACCTCGTGGCACTGGGCGCCTACGACGCGCTGCGCGAGGCCGGCCTGCGCGTGCCGAAAGATATTTCGGTCACCGGCCACAACGACATGCCGCTGGTGGACATGGTCGATCCGCCGCTCACCACCATCCGCCTGCCGCACCGCGAACTCGGCTGGCGCGCGGCCGAGATGCTGTTCGCCGAAATCGACGGGCAGGCGCTGTCAGCCTCCACCGTGGTGCTGCGGCCGGAGCTGGTGGTGCGCAAGTCGACGGGCGCACCCGCCGCGCGCTGAAGCGAAGACGAAAACAAATGCATCCGAAGGGCGGCGCGCGCACTTCGCGCCGAGAATCGTCGGCCATTCCCGGCCCCGTGTTTCGTTCCTTTTTCGAATGCGCCTTCGCCCCGTCTTCCTGCTTCTGTCCCTCGGTCTTTCGCTCCCGCTGCTGACCCACGCCGCGTCGTCGCGCACCTGCCTCGTCGTCGGCGTGAGCGACGGCGACACGCTCACCGCGCGCTGCGGTCGCATTGGCGCCTATGAGCAGATCAAGGTGCGCATCGCCGCCATCGACGCGCCGGAGAAAGCGCAGCCCTACGGCCAGCGCAGCCGCCAGGCGCTGAGCCGCCTGTGCTACGCCGAGAAGGCCGTCATCACCGAGCGCGACACCGACCGCTACGGCCGCACCGTGGCCGACGTGCGCTGCAACGGCGAAGACGCCGGCCGCCGCATGGTGGCCGAAGGCTGGGCCTGGGTGTACGACTACCACGGCATCGTGAAGAAGCGCGGCGGCGACCTGTTCCGGCTCGAGGCCACGGCGCGCGCGCAACACCTGGGCCTGTGGGCCGACACGGCGCCCACGCCGCCGTGGGACTGGCGGCGCGAACGGCGGGAGCAGCCGCGCCATGGTGGCGGTGGTTCGCAGCCGTGGGGCGACGTGCGCTTCGAACCCCTGTCATGAGCGCCTGACGGCGCCTTGCGGAATCAACGGGTCAGCAGTGGCCCGAATACCAGCACCGCACCTCAGGCATGAACAGGCCCCAGACGAAGCTGATGGCACACACGATCAGCATCAGCAGCGCGAACATGCGCAGGCCCTCGGCGCCCCAGCGCGGCGCGAAGATGTTCACGAGAAAGCCCGAGAGAAAAGTGCCCTCGAGCCAGGCCGCGCCGCCCCAGCGCAGGATCCAGAGCCAGAACAGCGCATCAAGCGCATGAAAGACCACCCACCAGAGCAAGGTCATCGCGCGGCGTGAGGGTGCCTATTTACGACTCGCTGCGGCCCTGCACGTCGGCCACCACGCGCGCGTTGCGCTGGAAGCTCCAGTAGGCGCTGGCCCAGTCCCACATCACGACCACGCGGTTGCGAAAGCCGATCAGGAAGTACGCGTGCGCGAACAGCCAGAACAGCCATGCGGGCCGGCCGCTGAAGCGCAGCGGCCCGAAGGGCGTGCCCAGGTCGACCACCGCCGAGTTGCGCCCGATGGTGGCCAGGTTGCCGTAGTCGGCGTAGCGGAACGGCACCGTCGGCTGGCCCGCCAGGCGGCGCAGGATGTTCGCCGCCGCCGCGCGGCCGGCCTGCTTGGCGCCGGGCGACACGCCGGGCACCGGCTTGGGCGGCTTGCCGGGCGCGTGGCTCATGGCGGCGGCCAGGTCGCCCACCACGCTGATCTCGGGATGGCCCGCCAGGCTCAGGTCGGGCTCGACCTTGATGCGGCCCGCACGGTCGCACTCGACGCCCGTGGCATTGCCGAGCAGCCGGCCCAGCGGCGAGGCCGCGACACCGGCCGCCCACACCACGCAGCTGCTGGGAATGCGGTAGCTCTGCAGCGGCGCGCCGTCGGGGCCGCCACCGGTCTGCACTTCGAGGCCGGTGTTGTCGATGGCGGTGACGCGCGCGTTCAGCCGCACCTCGACGCCGAGTCGTTCCAGTTGTTCGAGCGCCTTCTGGCTCAGGCTTTCGGGCATGGCCTGCAGCACGCGCGGACCGCCCTCGACCAGCAGCACCTGCGCGCTGCCGGGGTCGATGCGGCGGAACTCGCCCGCGAGCGTGTGCTTGGCGATCTCGGCCAGCGTGCCGGCCATCTCGACGCCGGTCGGGCCGGCGCCGATCACCACGAAGGTGAGCAGCGCGCGGCGGCGCTCGGGGTCGGTGGTGGTCTCGGCCGTCTCGAAGGACATCAGCACGCGGCGGCGGATCTCGAAGGCGTCGGCCAGCGTCTTCAGGCCCGGCGCGGCGGGCGCCCACTCGTCGTGCCCGAAATAGCTGTGCGTGGCGCCGGCCGCGACGATCAGGTGGTCGTAGGCCACGTGGCTGCCGTCGGCCAGCTGGATGCTGTGCGCGGCCGGGTCGATGCCCGTCACTTCAGCCAGCAGCGTGGTCACGTTGGCCTGCTTGCGGAACAGGGCGCGCACCGGCGCCGCGATCGACGGCGCCGCGAGCCCTGCGGTCGCCACCTGGTAGAGCAGGGGCTGGAACAGGTGGTGGTTGGTCTTGTCGATCACCGTCACATCGACGTCGGCCCGCTGCAGCTTGCGCGCTGCCTCGAGTCCGCCGAAACCGCAGCCGATGATGACAACGTGGGGCCTGGCCGAAGGAGAGGGGGTTTGCATCGTCCGAATCATACGCAGCGGCCCGAGGCGTTCCGGGGCCGCTTGCGCGCAGGACGGGCTCCTGCGGCGGCGCGGCGGCGGCGTCTTGTCCTACGAGGCCCTGTCATCAGGATGGGCTAAAACTTCTGGCTGATCTGAGAAGGTATGAACGAACCCGCCATGCCCGCTCATCCCACGCAGACGCGCGCCCTCGGCGTTGCAAATGCTCGCCGCAGCCCAAGCTGCGACTGCGCTTTGCGCCTTGATGGCACACGCCTGCGCGGGCTGCTCGGACACGGCGGATTCATTCACACCTTCGAACTGGAGACACCATGACGTTTTCCCGGCCGATCGCCCCCGTGGCGAACGCCTTGCGCGAGCGATTCCGCACGGTGCGCGCCGCCAGCCTGGCGCTCGCCGCGCCGCTGTCCGCCGAGGACCAGTGCATCCAGTCGATGCCCGACGCCAGCCCGACCAAGTGGCACCTGGCGCACACGACGTGGTTCTTCGAGACGGTGCTGCTGCAGCCGCATGCGGCGGACTACCGGCCGTTCGATGCGCGCTTTCATTACCTTTTCAACTCCTACTACGAGGCGCTCGGGCCGCGCCACCCGCGGCCGCAGCGCGGCTTGCTCACGCGGCCGTCGCTGGATGAAGTGCACGCCTACCGCCGCCACGTCGACGAAGCGGTGCTCGCGCTGCTCGCGGCGCCGCAGGCGCTCGACTGGGCGGCCATCGAGCCCATCATTGCGCTCGGCCTGAACCACGAGCAGCAGCACCAGGAGCTGCTGCTCACCGACATCCTGCATGCGCTGTCGTGCAACCCGCTGCTGCCGGCCTGCAAGCCCGCAAGCGGCCCCGCGCTGCGGCTGGCCGCCGTGCCGGCCGAGGTGCGCTGGCTGGCGCAGCCGGGCGGCACGGTCGAGGTCGGTCATACGGGCGACGGCTTCTGCTTCGACAACGAGACGCCGCGCCACGCCGCCTTGCTGCGCCCCTACGCCATCGCCGACCGGCTGGTGAACTGCGGCGACTACGCGCAGTTCATTGCCGACGGCGGCTACCGGCGGCCCGAGCTGTGGCTCTCCGACGGCTGGGCCACGGTGCAGGCCCAGGGCTGGCGCCATCCGGCCTACTGGCTCGAAGCCGACGACCCGCGCATCGCCACCCTAGGCGCAGGCGGCGGCCATGCGGCGCCCGCCGGCTGGCAGGTGTTCGGCCTGCACGGCGTGCGGCCGATGGAGGCCGATGCGCCTGTGGCACAGCTGAGCTTCTACGAAGCCGCCGCCTACGCCGAATGGGCCGGCGCGCGGCTGCCGACCGAGTTCGAATGGGAAGCCGCCTTCGACGCGCCCGGCATCGCGCAGATGAGCGGCCACGTCTGGCAATGGACGCGTTCGTCGTACGACCCGTACCCCGGCTTTCGTCCGCTGCCCGGCATCGCGGCCGAATACAACGGCAAGTTCATGGTGGGGCAGCTGGTGCTGCGCGGCGGCAGCGTGGCCACGCCGGCCGGCCATACGCGGCCGAGCTACCGCAATTTCTTTCCGCCGGCGGCACGCTGGCAGTTCTCGGGGCTGCGGCTCGCGAAAGACCTTTGACCGACCTCGATGGAGCCGAGCACCATGCGCAACCCGACCACCTCTTCTTCGTTCGCCCTCGCCAGCCATCTGCAACGCGAGGAAGAAGCGACCCCGCCCGACACCGCCCCGTGGTCCGAGTTCGGCCGCGCCATGCAGGCGGGCCTGGCGCGCACGCCGCGCCACATTTCGCCCAAGTTCTTCTATGACGTGGCCGGCTCGCAGCTGTTCGACCGCATCTGCGAGCTGCCCGAGTACTACCCCACGCGCACCGAGCTGGGCATTCTCGGCGCCTGCGCCGGCGAGATCGCCGCGCAGGTCGGGCCGAACGCCGAGATCGTCGAGTTCGGCGCCGGCTCGCTCACCAAGGTGCGGCTGCTGCTCGACGCGCTCGACTCACCCAAGCGCTACCTGCCGATCGACATCTCGGGCGAGCACCTCGAAGCTGCGGCGGCGCGCCTCAAGGCCGACTACCCGGCGCTGGCCGTACAGCCCATCGCGGCCGACTACACCATGCCGCTCGTGCTGCCCGCGCCGATGGCCGGGGCGGGCCGTCGCGTGGGCTTCTTTCCGGGCTCGACCATCGGCAACTTCGAGCCCGACGAGGCGCTGGCGTTCCTGCAGCTCGCGGCGCGCATGCTGCGCGGCGGCGGCCTGCTGATCGGCGTCGACCTGGTGAAAGACCCCGACCGGCTGCACGCGGCCTACAACGATGCGCAGGGCGTGACGGCGGCGTTCAACCTCAACCTGCTGCGGCGCGCGAACGCGGAGCTGTCGGCCGACTTCGACCTCGACGGCTTCTCGCACGCGGCCTTCTACAACGCGCCGATGCGCCGCATCGAGATGCACCTCGTGAGCCGGCGCGCGCAGAGCGTGCAGATGCGCGGGGAGCGCTTCTCGTTCGAGGAAGGCGAGACCATCCACACCGAGTACTCGCACAAGTTCACCGTCGAAGGCCTGCAGGGGCTCGCGGTGCGCGCGGGCTTCCGCGTCGGGGCGGTATGGACCGATCCCGAGCGGCTGTTCAGCGTGCACTGGCTGGTGAGTTGAACGCCACCGCCCTTGGCGCTCAGGACAGATCGGCGCCGTTCACGAGCCGGACCGGCACGCTGGCCAGATCGACGTCTTCAAGACAGCGCGCATTGATGGCCCATCCCGTGAACGGCAGCTTGCCTTCGGCTGTCTCTTGCGCGGTGGGCGCGCTGGGGATTCGGAACGGCATGATTCCGCAGGTGGGGCAAAAGTAGTCTCGCGCGGTGCGTGAGTGCCACTGATAGATCGTCAGGTCTTCCAGCGGAGTGAGCATGCGAAGCGCCGATTCGGGCACTCGGTGAATCAGCGCGCCCCGGCGCCGGCACACGGAGCAGTTGCAACTGCGGACATGGTCGAGGTCGGTATCGACCTCGAAGCGGCATGCACCGCAGTGGCAAGACCCTTGGTACGTTCTCATAGGCTGCGAATTTTCGCAGCCTATGTATCCAGCCCCGCAAGGCAGACGTACTTGATCTCGAGGAAGTCGTCGAGCCCGTACTTCGAGCCCTCGCGCCCCAGCCCCGATTGCTTGACGCCGCCGAACGGCGCTTCGGCCGTGGACACCAACCCGGTGTTCACGCCCACGATGCCCGATTCGAGCGCCTCGGCCACGCGCATGATGCGGCCGATGTCGCGGCTGTAGAAGTACGCGGCCAGGCCGAACTCAGTGTCGTTGGCCGCGGCGATGGCTTCGGCCTCGGTGTCGAACGCGAAGATCGGCGCCAGCGGGCCGAAGGTTTCCTCGCGCGCGAACAGCATGTCGGGCGTGGCGCCGCCGATCACGGTCGGCTCGTAGAACAGGCCGCCCAGCGCATGGCGCTTGCCGCCTGCGAGCACGGTGCCGCCCTTGGCGACGGCATCGGCCACGTGCTCCTCGATCTTCTCGACCGCCTTGGCGTCGATCAGCGGACCCTGGTTCACGCCGGCCTCGGTGCCGTTGCCGACCTTCAGCGCGTTGACCTTGGCCACGAGCTTCTGCGTGAAGGCCTCGAGCACGCCGCGCTGCACGTACAAGCGGTTGGCGCACACGCAGGTCTGGCCGGTGTTGCGGTACTTGGAGACCATCGCACCTTCGACGGCCGCATCGACATCGGCATCGTCGAACACGATGAAGGGCGCGTTGCCGCCGAGTTCGAGCGACAGCTTCTTGATGGTGTCGGCCGACTGCTTCATGAGCGTGCGGCCCACCTCGGTTGAGCCGGTGAAGGTGAGCTTGCGCACGATGGGGCTGCGCGTCATCTCGCCGCCGATCTGGCTGGCCGAGCCGGTGAGCACCGACAGCAACCCCTTGGGCACGCCCGCGCGTTCGGCGAGCACGGCAAAGGCCAGCGCCGAGAACGGCGTCTGCGTGGCCGGCTTCACCACCATCGCGCAACCGGCCGCGAGCGCGGGGCCGGCCTTGCGCGTGAGCATGGCGGTGGGGAAGTTCCAGGGCGTGATGGCGGCGGTGACGCCCACGGGCTGCTTCAGCGCGAGGATGCGGCGGTCGGCTTGCGGCGCGGGAATGGTGTCGCCGTACACGCGGCGCGCTTCTTCGGCGAACCACTCGATGAACGAGGCCGCGTAGGCGATCTCGCCGCGGCTTTCGGCCAGGGGCTTGCCCTGCTCGGTGGTCATGATCAGCGCAAGGTCGTCCACGTTCGCGAGCATCAGGTCGTTGAGCTTGCGCAGGATGGCCGAGCGTTCCTTGGCGGGAACCTTGGCCCAGGCCTTCTGGGCCTTTTCGGCGGCGGCGATGGCGCGAACGGTTTCTTCGGTGCCGCACATCGGCACGGTGCCGATGTGCTCGCCGGTGGCGGGGTTGGTGACGGCGACGGTGGTGCCGTTGTCGGCATTCACCCAGGCGCCGGCGATGCAGGCCTGCTCGCGCAGCAGGGTCGGGTCTTGGAGCTTCAATGGCATGGCGGGTGTGTCTCAGGCTTGCAGCACGGCGGCGAGGATGTCGAGGCCTTCGCCGAGCACCGCGTCTTCGATGGTCAGGGGGAAAAGGAAGCGGACCACATTGGCGTGCACGCCGCAAGTCAGCAGCAGCAAACCCGCGTCGCGCGCTCGGGTTTGCACCTGCTTCGTGAACGCGGCATCGGGCGTGCCGTCGGCCCCCGCGAACTCGACCGCCACCATCGCGCCCAGGCCGCGCACGTCCGAAATCTGCGGCACCTTCGCACGCAACCCTTCGAGGCGCGCCTTGAGCCGGTCGCCCAGTATCTGCGCGCGCTCGCACAGCCGTTCGGCCTCGATCACGTCGAGCACCGCATGCGCCGCTGCAATGGCCAGTGCGTTGGCGGCGTAGGTGCCGCCGAGCCCGCCGGGCGCGGGTGCGTCCATGATCTCGGCGCGCCCGCACACGGCCGACAGCGGCGTGCCGCCGGCCAGGCTCTTGGCCATGGTCATGAGGTCGGGCACCACGTCGTAGTGGTCCATGGCAAACCACTTGCCGGTGCGCGCGAAGCCGGTCTGGATTTCGTCGGCGATCAGCAGGATGCCGTAGCGGTCGCAGATCTCGCGCAGCGCGCGCATGAACTCGGGCGGCGCGGCATAGAAGCCGCCTTCGCCCTGCACGGGCTCCAGGATGATGGCCGCCACCTGCTCGGGCTCGATGTCGGCCTTGAACAGCTGCTCGATGGCGCGCAGCGAATCGTCCACCGACACGCCGTGCAGCGCGATCGGCGCGGGCACGTGGAAGATGCTGCCGGGGAAGGGACCGAAGCCGGTCTTGTACGGCACCACCTTGCCCGTGAGCGCCATGCCCATGAAGGTGCGGCCGTGAAAGCCGCCGCCCAGTGCGATCACGCCGGGCCGGCGCGTGGCGGCGCGCGCGATCTTGATGGCGTTCTCGACCGCCTCGGCGCCGGTCGTGAAGAAGGCGGTCTTCTTGGCGTGGGTGCCGGGCGTGAGGCGGTTCAGGCGCTCGGCCAGCGACACCACGCTTTCATACGGCACCACCTGGTAGGCGGTGTGGGTGAAGCAATCGAGCTGCGCGCGAATGGCCTCGACCACGCGCGGATGCCGGTGGCCGGTGTTGAGCACCGCGATGCCCGAGCCGAAGTCGATGTAGCGCCGGCCTTCGACGTCCCACAGCTCGGCGTTGAGCGCGCGCTCGGCATAGATGGGAAAGCCGATGCCGATGCCGCGCGGCGTGGCGGCGATGCGGCGCGCGTCGATGGCGGCGTTGGTCTTGGTTGTCATGAGAGATTCCTTCGTTGCTTGTGTTGGGTGGCAGCTCAGTGGCTGCCCGGTGCCACCATGCGATGGCGGATCTGGTCGGCGACCACGGCCACGATCAGCAGCGCGCCCAGCACCACCATCTGCAGGTACGAGCCCACGCTGGCCAGGTTCATGCCGTTCTGCACCAAGCCGATGAAGATCGCACCCATCACCACGTTGGGCACGCGGCCGATGCCGCCGCGCAGGCTCACGCCGGCGATCACGCAGGCGGCAATCGATTCGAGCGCCACGGTGCCGCCGAGGTTGGCCTCGCCAGTTTCCACGCGCGCGGTGAGCAGCAGGCCGCTCACCGCGGCCAGGCCCGCGCACAGCAGGTAGGCCATGAGCAGCACGCGGCGCGTGTCGATGCCCGACAACGCCGCGGCCTTGGCGTTGCCGCCCACCGCGAGCAGGTGCGTGCCGGTCGGCAGGCGGCCCATGAGCACGCCCATGCCGACCACGCACACGGCCGTGACGAGGATCGGCACCGGCACGCCGAGCACCGTGCCGAAGCCGAACAGCTCGCTGAACTCCGCCGGCATGCCCGACACCGGCACGCCGCCCGTGAGGAACAGCGCAAAGCCGAAACCGATCGACTGCACGCCCAGCGTCACGATGAAGGGCGACACGCCGATCACCGCCACGCCGAAGCCGTTGACGAGGCCCACCACCAGCCCGGCGAGCATGCCGCAGGCGCAGCCGACGAGCACCACCATCCAGGCCGCGTCGGGAAAGGCCACGCCCAGCGCCTGCATGGCGAGCGCGGAGACCACCGAGGTGATCGCCATCACGGTGCCCACCGAGAGGTCGAAGCCGCCGGTGACCAGCGCCAGCATCTGGCCCATCGACACGAGGATCAGGTAGACCGACTGGCGCAGCAGGTTCACGAGGTTCTGCGCGGTGAGGAACTGGTCGGACAGCGTGGCGAACACCACGCAGGCAATCACCAGCATGAAGGGCAGCACGCCCAGGCGCAAAAAGAGGCCGCGCAGCAGGCCGAGGGCACGCCCGGCCAGGCTGGGCGTGGGAGCCGTCGGGGCGGCAGTGAGGGAAGGCGAAGTCATGAGGATGGGTTCTCGCTGGGGCCGAAAAACAGGTTGAGCACGGCGGTTTCCTGGATGGCGTCGCCGTGCAGCTCGCCGGCGATTTCGCCGCGGCACATCACGTACACGCGGTGACTCAGGTGCAGCACCTCGGGCAGGTCGGACGAAATCACGACCACCGCCGCGCCGCCTTCGCAGAGCTTGCGGATCACCTCGTACAGCGCGCTGCGGGTGCCGACGTCCACGCCGACCGTGGGCTCGTCGAACACGTAGAGCGCGGCGTCGCGCGTCATGCCCTTGCCGAACAGCACTTTCTGCTGGTTGCCGCCCGAGAGCAGGCCCACGGGCCGTTCGAGGTTGCGCGGCGCGAGTTCGACGCGCTCGGCGGCCGTCGTCGCAAGCCGCCGCCCAAGGCGCTTGCGCAGCCAGCCACCGCGACCGCGCAGCGGCCCGTGCACCAGCGGCAAGGTGATGTTGGCGCGCGACGTGAAGCCGAGCACCAGCCCTTCGCCCTTGCGGTCGGGCGGCAGATAGAAAAGGCCATCGTCGAGCAGCTGGCGCACCGTGGCGCCGGTGCGCGGCTGGCCCTTGAACAGCACGCGGCCTTCGCTCACGGGGTCGAGCCCGTAGATCGCGCGGAACAGCTCCGACTTGCCGCAGCCCACGAGGCCCGCGAACCCGACCACTTCGCCGCGCCGCACCATGAGGCTGGCATGGCGCACGCCGTTGGGCGAAGCCAGTCCTTCGACCTGCAGCACCACCTCGCCGGGGTTGGCGGTGATGCGCGGGTAGATGTTTTCGATGGCCCGCCCGCTCATCAGTTCGATGAGCCGGTCGGCGCTCGCGGCGTGGGCTTCCACGGTCGTGACCTTGCGGCCGTCGCGCAGCACCGTGATGCGGTCGGCGATCTGCGCGATCTCCTGCATGCGGTGCGAGATGTAGACGATGCCGACGCCGCGCGCCTTCAGCCGCGCCACCAGTTCGAACAGGCGCTGCGTCTCGGTGTCGGTGAGCGAGGCCGTGGGCTCGTCGAGGATCAGCACCGACACATCGCCGCGCAGGCCCTTGGCAATTTCCACCATCTGCTGCTGCGCGCGCGTGAGGCCCGCCACGGGCGCGTCGACGTCGATCTCGAAACCCAGGTCGGCCAGCATCGTGCGGGCGCGCTCGCGCACCGCCGCGCGGTCGAGCAGGCCGCCCTTGCACGGCTCTTCGCCCAGGCTCAGGTTCTGCGCCACCGACAGCGTGGGGATCAGCGAGAACTCCTGGAACACCGCGCTGATGCCGTGGCGCCGCGCGTCGTGCACGTTCGAGAACTTCACCGGCGCGCCGTGCATGCGGATCTCGCCCGCCGTCGGCACGTTGGCACCGGCCAGCAGCGAGATCAGCGTCGACTTGCCGGCGCCGTTCTCGCCGAACAGCACGTGCACCTCGCCGGCGCGCAGCTCGAAGTCCACCGCATCGAGCGCCAGCACGCCGGGGTAGCGTTTGCCCAGGCCGAGGGTCTGCAGCAGCACAGGTGCCATGGCCGGCTTACTTGACCTCGAACACCGGCTTGAAGCCGGTCGGCGGCAGGATATCGGCCTGCTTCACGCTCTTGATGTTGCTGCTGTCGACCACGAAGATCTTCGGGCCGACGTGCTTCACCACGTCCTTGTTCTCCAGCAGGCGCACGGCCTGGTCGACCGCGATGCGGCCCTGGATCACCATCGAGTCGGCCGGCGAGGCCACGATGCGGCCCTTCTGGATGCCTTCGTAGACGCCGGGTGTCATGTAGAACGAGAGCACCTGCACCTTCTTGTCGAGGTTGCGCGCGCGCAGGATGCCGGTGGCGGCTTCGGCCGTCACGGCGGTGCCGGCCACATAGGCGAGGTCGGGGTTGCCCTGCAGCACGTCTTCGACCAGCTTGGCCTGCGCCTCCTTGCCGGTGTCGCCGTACTTCGGGTCGAGCGCCGTCACGGCGCTGCCCTTGATCGCTTCCATGAAGCCCTTGTGCGCGGCCTCGACCCAGCCTGCGCCGGCCGGGCCGGGGAACCAGCCGACCTTCACCGCCGGCGAGCCTGCAGGGTGCTTCTTGGCGAGGTACTCGCCGGTCGACTGGCCCATCGTGTAGAACGACACCAGCGACTTGGCCGACAGGTCGGGCGAGCTGATGCCGTTCACCAGGTCGATCACCGGCACCTTCCTGGCGGCCGTGGCCTTGATGACGTTGTTCAGCCCGTCGCCCGAGATCGCGCCGATGATCACCGCGTTGGCGCCGCGCGCCACGCAGTCTTCGATCTGCGAGACCTGCTTGCCCAGGTTGGTGTAGCCGCCTGCGTCGACCACCTGCAGCTTCACGCCCAGGCGGCGCGCCTCTTCGATCACGCCGTAGTCCACGCCGAGCCAGTAGGCGTCCTTCATGTGCGGGAACGACACGCAGATGTCCCACTTCTTCGCGGCCTTGGCCAGCGGCGTGTAGTCGATGGGTTTCTTCGTGCCCTCGGCCGAGAAGGCAGGCTCGGTGGCCTCGGCCTTGTAGGGAAACCAGTCGGCGGCCGAGGCCGGGGCGTGCCACGCCAGGGCGGTGGCGAGCGAAGCGGCGATCAATGAAACGCGCAGGGGCGAGCTGTTCATGAAGAACTCCTTGGGTGACAGCGGTGAAGAAAAGGGGAAAGGGGAACGCGTCAGGCCGCGAGTGCGGCCCGCAGGCGGTCGAGCCGTCGTCGGCGTTCGGCGCGGGCTTCGAGCGCCTGCGCCATGTCGACCTCGACGAAGCGCGCCTTGTGGTTGGGCTGCATCTGGGCGATGAGGTCCATGTCGGCGCTGATGACGGTGCCGACCATCGCGTAGCCGCCACCCGAGACCGCATCGCGGTGCAGGATGATCGGCTCGCGCCCGCCCGGCACCTGGATGGAGCCGTACGGATAGCCCGCATCGACGATGTTCGACGGGTCGTCGCCCGCGCCGAAGGGCGGCGTGCGGTCCTGGAACTTCAGAGGCGTGCCGTGCTTGTAGCGGTAGCCGATGCGGTCGGCCTCGGAGCCGACGGTCCAGGTGTCGGCGAAGAAGCTCTGCACCGACACCTCCTGCAGGCGGTGGAAGTAGATGCCCGGCAGCACGCGCAGGGCCACTTCCTTCTCAAGCACCGGCAGCAGCGCGGTATCGATCGTGCGGCCCGCGCGGGCGTGGGCAGCGGGCGTGCCCACGGGCAGCGTGTCGCCGGCCAGCAGCTTGCGGCCGTTGAAGCCGCCGAACGCGCCCAGGCCGTAGGTCGAGCGGCTGCCCAGCACCACCGGCACGTCGATGCCACCGGCCACGGCGATGCACATGCGCGCGCCGAGCTTCATGAAGTCGAAGGCGAGCTTGTCGCCGGCCTGCACCGCGAACGATGTGTTGCGCGGCACCTCGTTGCCGTTGAGCTTGACCTTCGCGTCGGCACCGGTCACGGCCACCAGCGTGGGCGCGTCGAATTGCAGCTCGGGCCCGAGCAGCGTGCTTTCGATGACGGCCGCGCCTTCGTCGTTGCCGACCAGCAGGTTCGCGAGCACCAGGCTTTGCTGGTCGAGCGCGCCCGACAGCGGAATGCCCAGGTGGTAGTAGCCGGGGCGGCCGGCGTCCTGCACGCTGGTCGCGAGGCCGGGCTTGAGCACTTCAATCGCCATGGAGCACCTTCAGGAGCTGTTGGTTGTAGCCGTCGGGGTCGGCCAAAAATTCGTTGAGCGAGAACGACACCGGCGCGATGCGCAGCGCGTAGGTGCCGGCCTCGACCTGCGCGATCTGGCGGTCGTACTCGGCGCGGTCGATGGGCTTCCACTTGACGATGTCGCCGGGCTGGAAGAACACCATCAGCTCCTTGAGGTACGACAGCCGTTGCGCCGGGTCGAAGATCGGTGCGGGCGTGACGCCGAACATCTGGTAGCCGCCCGCGCCGCGCACCGAGTAGATGCAGCTGAAGCAGCCGCCGTGGCCCAGCGTGAGCTTGGGCGTGTCGGTGCGCGGGCTCAGGTACTTGGGCACCTGGATCTGGCGCTGGCGCTCGACCATCTGGAACAGGAAGGGCAGGCCGGCCACGAAGCCGACCATCGACACGAACCAGGGCGCCGACGAGTGCGCCTCGATGAAGGCCTCGACCGAGGCGTGGCCGTTGATGCGCGCGGCGTACTCGATGTCGGTGCTCGACGGGTCCTGGTGCCGCTCGCGAAAACGCATCAGCGTCTCATGCGTCCACGGGTCGTTGTAGAGCACCGGAATCTCGACGATGCGCGTCTGCATCTGCAGGTCGGCATCGCCCAGGCCCGCCTCGATCTCCTTCAGCGTGGCGAGCAGCGCGTCGGGCGCGATGGTGTCGGGGTCGAAGCGCACGAGGTACGCGGCGTTGGCCGGGCAGATCTCGGTCACGCCGGGCAGGGCGCGGCGGCGCAGCTCGTTGCAGATCGCCATGCCCTTGAAGAAGGCCGGCAGCGACATCTCTTCGCTGATCTCGACGAACAGGTGCTCGTCGCCGCCGAAGCTGTAGCGGGCCTGGGCGGGGAGGGTGCTGGCAGTCATTCAAAAACCTCCGTGCTTCGCACTGCGGTGCGAGCTTGCTTGGGGCGGCCCGGCGCGGCGCTCATGCGGCCACCTTCAAGGCAGGGGCGTCGGGCAATGGATTGGCCGCGAGCCAGGTTTCGAGAAAGCCCGTGTGGAACGCGGCCTTCGCCACGTCGGCGTCCTCGCACAGCGCGCGGTGCAGCGGGATCGTCGTGTGGATGCCTTCCACCTGCAGCTCGCCGAGTGCACGG
The DNA here is from genome assembly GCF_002754375.1 of Variovorax sp. 54. Classification (NCBI taxonomy): domain Bacteria; kingdom Pseudomonadati; phylum Pseudomonadota; class Betaproteobacteria; order Burkholderiales; family Comamonadaceae; genus Variovorax; species Variovorax sp. 54. The sequence goes on along the minus strand of NZ_PEFF01000001.1, from coordinate 1,373,370 downwards.
CGCATGCGGGCCAGGGCACTGGCGCGGTCGGTGTCGTGCACGATGAGCTTGCCGAGCAGCGAGTCGTAGTACGCGGGCACGGTGTAGCCGGGGAACAGGAAAGTGTCGAAGCGCACGCCGGGGCCGCCCGGCACCACGAGCTGTGACACGAGGCCGGGGCTCGGCATGAAGTTCTTTGCCGCGTTCTCGGCGTTGATGCGCACCTCGATGGCCGCACCGGTCAGGCGGATGTCTTCCTGCTGCAGGCGCAGCGGCTGGCCGAGCGCGATGCGCAGCATCTCCTTCACGAGGTCGACGCCGGTGATCATCTCGGTGATCGGGTGCTCGACCTGGATGCGCGTGTTCATCTCGATGAAGAAGAACTCGCGCGTGTCGTCGTCGTACAAATACTCGAGCGTGCCCGCGCCGCGGTAGGCCACGGCGCTCGCGAGCCGCAGTGCCGATTCGCACAGCGCGGCGCGCGTGGCCTCGCTGATGGCGGCCGAGGGTGCTTCTTCCCAGACCTTCTGGCGGCGCCGCTGCAGCGAGCATTCGCGCTCGAAGCAGTGCACCACGCGCTGGCCGTCGCCCAAAATTTGCACCTCGATGTGGCGCGCCTGGCGGATGAAACGTTCGAGGTACACCTCGCCGTTGCCGAAGGCCGCCTGCGCTTCGGCGGTGGCGGTGGCGAACTGCTGGCGCAGCTCGGCCTCGTCGTGCGCCACGCGGATGCCGCGCCCGCCGCCACCGGCCGAGGCCTTGATCATGATCGGGTAGCCGATGTCCTTCGCGACTTCGACGGCCGTGTCCGGGTCGGTCACCACGCCCGCGCTGCCGGGCACGGTGGGCACGCCGGCGCGCATGGCGGCGGCGCGCGCCGCGGCCTTGTCGCCCATGGTGCGGATCGCATGCGGCGTCGGGCCCACGAACACCAGGCCCGCAGCCTCGATGCGCTCGGCGAACTCGGCGTTCTCCGAAAGGAATCCGTAGCCCGGGTGCACCGCGCCGGCGCCGCTGTCGGCGGCGGCCTGCAGGATGGCGTCGATGCTCAGGTAACTCTTGGTGGCGTGCGCCGGGCCGATGCGCACGGCCTTGTCGGCCATCTGCAGGGCGAGGCTCTGCGCGTCGGCGTCGCTGTAGACGGCGACGGTCTTCAGCCCCAGCTCTTTCGCGGCGCGGATGATGCGCACCGCGATCTCGCCCCGGTTGGCAATCAGCAGTGTGTCGAATGCGGCGGTCATGGGCAGGTGTCTCACGCCGTTTCGATGACGGCCAGCAGCTGGCCCGGATCGACCGGCTCGCCGTTCTCGACGGCGAAGCTGGCCAGGCGCCCGGCCGCGTCGGCCGTGACTTCGCTGAACTGCTTCATCACCTCGACCAGGCCGAGCACGTCGCCCACGGCCACGGTGTCGCCTTCGGCCTTGAACGGCGGCGCGTCGGGCGCCGAGCGGCGGTAGAAGGTGCCCGGCAGCGGGCTCAGGACTTCATGGGTAGCGGGCATCGGGGCACTCCTGGAACAAGATCGGGAAAGGTGAAAAAACTCAGGCTGGCCTGGCGAGGCCTGCAACTTCGATGCCGTGCGCAGCAAGGGCGCGCCGCGTGGCCTGCACGAGCGCGAGCGCGCCGGGCGTGTCGCTGTGGATGCAGACCGAGTCGAAGCCGATCGCAATGTCTTCTCCTTCGACCGTGCGCACCACACCCTCGGTGCAAGCGCGCAGCACCTTGGCGGCCACGGCCTCGGGGTCGAGCGCGCCGACGCGGCGCGTGAAGACGATGGAGCCGCTCAGGTCGTAGTCGCGGTCGGCATAGAACTCGCGCACCACCGGTTGACCGAGTTCGCGCGCCACCTGGAAGGTGACGGACGATTCCATGCAGAACAGGCGCAGCGTCGGTTCGATCTGCTGCAGCGCGGTGACGAGTGCGCGCGACAGCGCCTCGTCGCGCGACGCATGCATGTAGAGCGCGCCGTGCGGCTTGATGTGTTGCAGCGTCATGCCGGCCAGGCGCGCGAACTCGCGCAGTGCACCGAGCTGGTAGACCATGTCGTTCACCAGCTCGTCGGCCGGTGCGTTGATGTGGCGGCGCCCGAAACCCACGAGGTCGCGAAAGCCCGGGTGCGCGCCGATGCCCACGCCGTGCGTGCGGGCCAGCTGCACCATCCTGCGCATGATGTTCGGGTCGCCGGCATGGAAACCGGTCGCGATGTTGGCCGAGCTGATCAGCGGCATGAGCTGCTCGTCGACGCCATCGCCGATGGTCCAGGGGCCGAAGCCTTCGCCCATGTCGGAATTCAGATCGATCCGCGTTGTCTTCGTCACGTCGTCCCGCCTTTGTGTGTGGTGTGCATCGCCGAGGGGCGGTGCAGGTTGGCGCGAAGGTTAGCCAGCGGTCGACAGGCCGAAAAGCATTGTTTTCAGGCGGGTCGATATCTGAAAAACAGATGCTGCAAGCCGCTGGAATGGGCGCTACGCTGGAGGGAAGCGATCGCGCGGTATCGGGTTTTCGCCCGAGGCAGGCAGCGCGTATCCGTAAATACCCTAGGAAGACGGCGCCATGTCCCTGACCCTTCGCCAGCTCAAGTACTTCTCTGCGGTGGCCGAGGTGGGGCGCATCTCGCACGCGGCGTTGCAACTGAACATCTCGCAGTCGGCCGTGACCACCGCGATCCGCGAGCTCGAAGAGATGATGGGGCAGCAGCTCTTCGAGCGGCACCCGCACGGCGTGGAACTCACCAAGGCCGGGCGCCGTTTCCTGAGCCACGCCTATGCAGTGCTGTCGGCGGCCGACGAAGCGGTGCGCATGCCGCACGAGGGCGAGAACGTCGAGGGCTCGCTCACCATTGCCGCCAGCTACACGGTGCTGGGCTACTTCCTGCCGCACCATCTGCAGCGCTTCGAGCAGCTGCATCCGCAGGTGACGGTGAAGGTGCACGAGGTGGCGCGCGAGGCCATCGAAGAGGGCCTGATCACGCAGCGCTACGACATCGGCGTGGTGCTCACGTCGAACGTGGTGCTGCGCGAGCTGTCGCTCGAAACTTTCTTCGGCTCGCAGCGCCGGCTCTGGGTGCCGGCCAAGCATCCGCTGCTCGACAAGGCCGAAGTGACGCTGGCCGACGTGGCGGCCGAGCCCTACATCATGCTCACGGTCGACGAGGCCGCGGCCACCGCGCTCAAGTACTGGAGCAAGACGCCGCACCAGCCGCAGATACGGCTGCGCACGAGTTCGGTGGAGGCGGTGCGCAGCACGGTGGCCAACGGGCTGGGCGTGACGGTGCTGTCGGACATGGTCTACCGCCCGTGGTCGCTGGAAGGCAAGCGCATCGAGACCATCAACCTGCGCGACGCGGTGCCGACCATGAACATCGGCCTGGGGTGGAAACAGGGCGTCGAGTTTTCGCCGGCGATGACGGCGTTCCGCAATTATTTTCGGCAGCTGTTTCTCGAGCCGGCATCGGGGCGCACGGGGCGCGGTCGGGGCTGACACGGCCAGGGAAACCCTGCCGGCATCGGGCCGGGATGACCCGGCGCAAGGAAAGCACCTCGCGCCAGCGTCACAATAGTCACTGTCCCGAGCGCGCAACGCGGCATCGGCACCTTGCACCTCCCCCGGAGATCGATCCCATGAAAGCAACCTGGAACGGCGTCACCATCGCCGAAAGCGACGACACCGTGCTCGTCGAAGGCAACCACTACTTCCCGATGAGTTCGCTCAATCGCGATGCGGTCACCTTCAGCAACCACAAGACTACCTGCCCGTGGAAGGGCTCGGCGAACTATTACTCGCTGCTGGTCAACGGCGAACTCCACGCCGACGCCGCCTGGTACTACCCCGACCCGAAGCCCGAAGCCGAAGAAATTCGTGACCGCGTCGCGTTCTGGAAGGACGTGAAGGTCAGCGCCCAGTGAGCACCACCGCCTTCGCTCCCCCGTTCACGCCGCCGGCCGAACTGGCCGGCGCGCTGCGCGAACACGGTTATGCGGTGCTGAGCCCGCAGGGCGTGTGCGAGTGGCTCGGCGTGCCGCTGGCGCAGCTCGAAGCGCTGCACGCCGACTGGAACGACCTGCCGCCCGACGAGTACCTGAAGGACGGCGGTCGCTATCGCACGCGGCGCCACGCCTGCTTCACGGTCGATGCCGACGCCGCGATGGCGCCAGTGCCGCACCGCGCGCACTGGCAGCCGGTCGAATACAACGCGTTGCACGGCGGCATGCAGCGCTGGTTTGCGCCGATGCTCGACGCCACGGTGGCTCAGCCCGTGTGGCAGCGGCTGATGCAGCAGCTCGGCCAGGTCAGCAGCGACATGCGCGGCGCACCGCAGCGCTGGTTCGTGGAAGCGCACCAGTTCCGCATCGACACCGCCGGCGGCATCGGCCGCCCGACGCCTGAAGGCGCGCACCGCGACGGTGTCGACCTGGTGGCCGTGGCGCTCATCGGGCGCCAGGGCATCAAGGGCGGCGAGACGCGCGTGTTCGAGGCCAACGGCCGGCGCGGCGAGCGCTTCACCATGACCGAACCGTGGACGCTCCTGCTGCTCGACGATGCACGCGTGATCCACGAATCGACGCCGATCCAGCCGCTGGAAGAGGGCGGCGATGGGTGGCGCGACACGCTCGTCGTCACCTGCCGGTCCGAGGGTTTCCAGGGGGATTGAGACGCCTGCGGGCTTCGCTGGTCGGAGTCCTACAGGGCGGGTTCTGCAGAGCGGTTAAATTCGGGGCCCGACCCGGTGCGAACCGGGTCCGTCAGTCTGTCTGTCTGCGAACGCTAAGCGAGGTCCCGCCATGTTCAATCACATCCTGGTCCCCATCGACGGCTCCGAAACTTCCATGCTCGCGGTCAGCAAGGCCAGCGGTCTCGCCCTGGCCTTCGGCAGCCGCATCACGCTGATCCACGTGATCGACAACTACCCCTTCATCGGCGTGGGCGCGGACTACGCGCTCGGCCAGAACGAATACCTCGCGGCAGCCACCGCCAGCGCCAATGCGGCGCTCGCACGCGGCGTGGCCGCCCTGGCGGCCGAAGGCCTGCACAGCGACCAGCGCGTGATCGACGGCCACGTGGTGCACGAAGGCATCGTGGACACCGCCATCGCCATCGCGGCCGACCTGATCGTGATGGGCTCGCACGGCCGCAGCGGCATCGAGAAACTGCTGCTGGGCAGCGTGACGCAGCGCGTGCTGCAGGACGCGACCATGCCGGTGCTCGTCGTCAAAGGTCGCTGAGCCACTCCGCAGCGAACCCCGCCGTACATTCGAAGTGCAACGGCTCCCGCGTCGCGGGATGCACGAACCCCAATTCCCTGGCATGCAGCAGCAGGCGCGGTGCGCGTGCCTGCAGCGCGGCATCGCCGTACAGCGCATCGCCCAAAATCGGGTGCCCGATCGACAGCAGGTGAACCCGCAGCTGGTGTGTGCGGCCGGTGAGCGGCTCCAGCAGCACATGCGTGGCGGCAGGGCCACCGGGCGGCGACACGCTGGCCAGCGCGCGCCAGCGCGTGAGGCTGGGCTTGCCCGCAGGATCGATTTTCTGCAGCGGCCGGCGCGGCCAGTCGGCCATCAGTGGCGCGTCGATGACTGACCAGTCGCCCTGCTGCGGCATCACGCCGTCGACCACGGCTTCGTAGCGCTTGTGCACCTCGCGGTCGGCAAAGGCCGTGCTCAGGGCGCGTTGCATCTCCAGGCCGCGCGCCATCACCACGAGGCCGCTGGTGCCCATGTCGAGCCGGTGCACGATGAGCGCGTCGGGCCACTGGCGCTGGGCGCGCGCGCTCAGGCAGTCCTGCTTGTCGTCGCCGCGACCGGGCACGCACAGCAGGCCGGCGGGCTTGTCGAGCACCAGCAGGTGGGCGTCTTCGTGAATGGGGCGCAGGTCGGGGGGCGAGGCGGTCATGGGGACAACGAGTGTAGAGAGGCTCGGAAAGGCAGAAGAAGCCTCGGCTATCCTCGACCGATATGCCCGGCGCCGCTTCTTCCTCGTCTCCTTCTTTCTCCGACCTGAGGCGCGAGCGACCCTTCATGCAGCTGTGGGTGGCGCGCCTGTTCGGCACCGCCGCCTCGCAGATGATGCTCGTGGCCATCGGCTGGCACATGTACGAGCTCACCGGCAGCGCGTGGGACCTGGGCCTGGTCGGGCTGTACCAGTTCGTGCCCGCGCTGCTGCTGGCGCTGCTGGCCGGCCATGTGGTGGACCGGCACCACCGTGCCCGCATCGTGGCGGTGTGCTTCGCGGTGCAGGGCACCGTGGCACTGGCGCTGCTGTTCGCGGTGCTGCACAGGAACGACACGCGCGGGCTGCTGCTCGGGCTGTCGCTGGTGCTCGGCGCGGTGCGCGCCTTCCAGATGCCGGCGCAGCAGGCGCTCACGCCGTTGCTGGTGCCGCCGCTGCTGCTGTCGCGTGCGATGGCGTTCAGCTCGGCCGGCATGCAGGGCGCGATCATCGGCGGGCCGGCGCTCGGCGGGCTGCTGTTCGTGGCGGGCATGGCGGTGGTCTACGGCGCGAGCGTGCTGTGCTTCGTGATCGCCTGCGTGCTGGTGCTGCGGCTGCGCTACGACCACGCACCGGCCGCGCGCGAGCCGGTCACCCTGGCCACGGTGTTCGCGGGGGTCAATTTCATCTGGCTGCGCAAGCCGGTGCTGGGCGCGGTGTCGCTCGACCTGTTCGCGGTGCTGCTGGGCGGCGCGGTGGCGCTGCTGCCGATCTATGCCAAGGACATCCTGCACACCGGGCCGTGGGGCCTGGGCCTGCTGCGCAGCGCACCGGCGGTGGGCGCGCTGGTGATGTCGATTGCGCTCACGCGCCGGCCGGTCGAGCGCAACGTGGGGCGCACGCTGCTGCTGGCCGTCGGGGCGTTCGGGCTGTGCATGGTGGTGTTCGGGCTGTCGAAGAGCTTTTTGGTTTCGCTCATTGCGCTCGCGGTATCGGGCGGGGCCGACATGGTCAACGTCGTGATCCGCCAGACGCTGGTGCAGCTGGAAACGCCCGACGCCATGCGCGGGCGGGTGAGCGCGGTCAACTCGATCTTCATCGGCGCGAGCAACCAGCTCGGCGAGTTCGAATCGGGCGCCACGGCGGCGCTGCTGGGGCCGGTCGGCTCGGTGGTGCTCGGCGGCGTGGGAACGATGCTGGTGGCGCTGACGTGGTTCCGGCTGTTCCCGTCGCTCGCGCAGCGCGACCGGATGGTGGTGGCACCGCCGGCTTCGGTGCGGCCTTAGCCGTTCGTCAGTCGAAGAGGGCGCGGGCCTGCGGCGTGTCGAGCGTGAGGTCGCTCAGTGCCTCGGCCACGCACGGAAGAATCCAGCCGTCGATCTTCTCGTCGAAGCTCAGGCCCGGCCATTCGATGAGGTGGCGGCTCTCGCCGGAAAGCCGCTGGCAGATGCAGGTGCGGCAGGTGCCGTTGCGGCACGAACTCGGCAGCTCGATGCCGGCCGCCTCCGCCGCTTGCAGCAGCGTGACGCCCGCCTCGGCCTCGAATTCGAGGCCCGACGGTTCGAGGCGGACCTTCATCGCGTGGGAGGATCTTGGGGTGGCTGTTGTTGCTGCTGTTCGCGGCGTTGCTCGCGCAGCATGAAGAGATACAGGCTCTCGACCTTGTCGCGCGCCCACGGCGTCTTGCGCAAGAATTTGAGGCTGGAACCCACGCTGGGCTCGCTGATGAAGCAGCGGATCGGCACCAGGTGCCCCAGCTGCTCCCAGCCATAGTAGTCGGCCAGCGCGGTCACGACAGCCTCCAGCGTGAGGCCGTGCAAGGGGTTGCGCGGCTGCGCCGGCTTGGGGGCGGGCGCGGGGGCGTCGGTCACTTGTTCTTGAGCTTGCCGCGCGGAATCACCGCCGTGGTGACGGTGCGCACGGGCTCGATGCCGCCGGTGGGGGCCTTCGGCGGCGAAGTGTCCTTCCTCGGTTTCTTGGCTTCCTTGTTGGTGCGTTGCTGACCCTTGGCCATATGCTTTCTCCAGTTGATACGTGCGGATGCAGCCGGCAGTTTAGCGGTGCGGCGACAATAGCCGGTTCCACACGTTTTTCCGCTTTCATGTCCGATTACGAAGTTCGCCCCGCCACGATGCGCGACGCCAAGGCCGTCGCCGAAGTCCATGCCCTGTCTGCCAAGGCTGCCTACGAAGGCATCCTGTCCGAAGACGACCTGCGGGTGCTGGCGCCCGCCTCGCGCGAGGCCAAGTGGCGCGAGGCCATCGAATTCAGCGAACCCCAGGTCCATGTGGTGACGCACGGCAGCGAGATCGTCGGTTTCGTCGGCTTCGACCGCTCGCGCGACCCCAAGACGCCGCCCACCACGGGCGAAATCTGGGCCATCTACGTCAAGCCCGAGCACTGGGGCAAGGGCGCCGGCGTGGCCCTCTGGGACGCCGCCCGCGAAGGCCTGGCCGAAGAAGGCTGCACCACGGTCACCATCTGGGTGCCGCTGCGCAACGACCGCGCCATGCGCTTCCACGAACTCGCCGGCTTCAAGCGCGAGATGAAGACCGCCAAGACCACGGCGCTCGGCACCGTGCGCGTCGAAGAGATCCGCCTCAAGCGCGTGGTGGACTGATCCACCCCCGGTCGCACCGTACGGTCTTCAACGGCAGCGACTCTGGCTGCGGATAAGCTCGCCGCTTCTTCCACAGCCTGACTTTCGCCCATGGCCACCAGCCTGCTTCTGCTGCTCGACGACATCGCCACCGTGCTCGATGACGTCTCCGTCCTCACCAAAGTTGCTGCCAAGAAGACCGCCGGGGTGCTCGGCGACGACCTGGCGCTGAACGCGCAGCAGGTCTCCGGCGTGCGCACCGAGCGCGAGCTGCCGGTGGTGTGGGCCGTGTGCAAGGGCTCCCTCGTCAACAAGGCCATCCTGGTGCCGGCCGCGCTGGCCATCGGCACCTGGCTGCCCTGGCTGGTGACGCCGCTGCTCATGGTGGGCGGCGCGTTCCTGTGCTTCGAGGGTGCCGAGAAGCTGGCCCACAAGTTCCTGCACAAGAAGGAACACGAGGCCGACACCGCGCGCCACCAGCAGGCCGTGGCCGACACTGCGGTCGACGTGGTCGCGGTCGAGAAGGACAAGATCAAGGGCGCGGTGCGCACCGACTTCATCCTCTCCGCCGAAATCATCGCCATCACGCTGGGCACCGTGCAGGGCCAGCCGTTCACGACGCAGCTCAGCGTGCTGGTCGGCATCGCGCTGATCATGACGGTGGGCGTGTACGGCCTCGTGGCCGGCATCGTGAAGCTGGACGACGCGGGCCTGTACCTGAGCCAGCGCAGCAGCGCGGCGGCGCGCAGCCTGGGCCGCGGCATCCTGGCGACGGCGCCGTGGCTCATGAAGGGCCTGTCGGTGGCCGGCACGGCCGCCATGTTCCTCGTGGGCGGCGGCATCCTGGTGCACGGCGTGCCGGCGTTCGGCCATGCGGTCGAAGACTGGGCCAAGGCCACGGGCGGCGTGTTCGGCACGCTGGGCTCGATGGGCGTCAACGCGGTCGTCGGCATCGTGGCCGGTGCCGTCGTGCTGGCCGTGGTGGAACTCGTCGGCAAGCTGCGCGGCAAGAAAGCCGCGCACTGAGCGTTTGAGTGAGAGCCGGGCCTCAGCGGTCCGGCTTGCCGCGCTGGAACAGGCCGACGCCGACCAGCGCCACCCCCAGCGCGAGCGCGAACCAGCCGACGATGTGCGCGCCGGCCACCATGTCGAACCAGCGCGTGCCCTGCAGGAAGCGCGGGCCCAGCAGCACGGCGGCGCCGATCAGGAGGCAGAGGATGCCGCGCTCGATGGTGCGCAGCTGTCGTTGGGGGCGTCGGGCCATGGGGGTCTTTGCAAGGGAAAACGGAAGCGGCCATTGTCCCGCGCCGCGCGGGGAGGCCGGTAGCTGCCTGAAAACGTCGCGTGCGCGCATCGGTGGGCGCGCAAAAATGCTTCCAAACGTTGCAGAATCGCAAGCCATGCCACACCGCCACCTGCCCACCGGTTCCGCCTTCTTCCTCCCGTTCCGACGCGCCTGCGTGGGCGCCTCGCTGGCCCTGCTGGCCGCCACGGCGTTCGCGCAGCCGCAGCCCGACCCCGCCGGCTTTCCGATGGACTCGGTCGGCTACCTCAACGAGGAGCTGCCGCGCATGGAAGCAGCCGTCGCCGCGAAGGACCGCAGCTTCTTCCTCGGCGCGATGACGCGCATGGTGCAGTTCTCCGAGCGCTGGGGCTTCAAGGCCAAGGCCAACCCCGAGCTGGCCGCCTACCCGATGTGCACCGCGGCCGTCATGGACTACGCCGTGGTCGGCATGTGCAAGCTGAACCCCGCCGATGACGTCTGCGAGCCGGGCCTGGCGCCGCGTTTCGACGCGAACCTGAAGCGCTGCCGCGAGCTGGCCGCGCAAAAATAGGCCTCCGGCCTTTCTTCTTCTCCTTCATCGAACGAAGTCCCCGCGCCATGGCCGTGCGTGCGGGGCGGAGACACACGCATGGACTACACCCGCTACCAGACCCTCGCCCTCACGCGCCGCGGCGCGAACGGCGCGGTGCTCGACATCCAGATGCGCGCCACCAACGGCAAGCTGCCCACGGCCGGCCATGACGGCCACCGCGAGCTGGCCGAAATCTGGCGCGACGTGGCGGCCGACGACACGGTGCGCTGCACCGTGCTGCGCGGCGAGGGCATGGGCTTCTCGGGCGGCGGCGACCTGGGCATGGTGCAGGACATGACCACCGACGACACCGTGCGCCAGCGCGTGTGGAAAGAAGCGCGCGACCTCGTCTACAACCTCATCAACTGCGACAAGCCCATCGTGAGCGCCATGCACGGCCCGGCCGTGGGCGCGGGGCTGGTGGCGGGGCTGCTGGCCGACATTTCCATCGCCACGAAGAACGCGAAGATCGTCGACGGCCACACGCGCCTGGGCGTGGCGGCGGGCGACCATGCAGCCATCGTGTGGCCGCTGTTGTGCGGCATGGCCAAGGCCAAGTACCACCTGCTGCTGTGCGAGCCGGTGAGCGGCGAGGAGGCCGAGCGCATCGGCCTGGTGTCGCTGGCCGTGGACGAGGCCGACCTGCTGCCGCGCGCCTACGAGATCGCCGACCGCCTCGCGGCCGGCAGCCAGAGCGCGATCCGCTTCACCAAGTACGCGCTGAACAACTGGCTGCGCCAGGCCGGGCCGACCTTCGACGCCTCGCTGGCACTCGAGTTCATGGGCTTCGCGGGCGCCGACGTGCGCGAAGGCGTGGCCTCGCTGCGCGAGAAGCGCGCGCCGAACTTCGGCTGAAGAACCGAAGCTCGCCGGGTCAGGCGTTCTTGAGGCCCTGCAGGGTCTGCAGCAGAACGACGCGCGTCTGTCCGAGCACCATGCCCTTCCACTCGTCGTTGTCGCAGTAGAACGCGTCGCGCAGGCGCTGACGGATCTCGCGCTTCTGCGATTCGGGCGCCTCGGGATGGCGGCGCAGCCAGGTGTCGGCGCGCAGGCGGTCGAGCACTTCCAGGTCGGGCAGCGTGCCGAACTCCAGGCCCATGGGCGCGACGCGCGCGTTCGGGCATTCGTCGTAGGCGGTCGAGATCACCGGGCCCGACACGTCGGCCGAGGCCGAATCGCCTGCGAAGGGCGCGAACACGTCGGCGCCCCACCAGGCGTGGGCCAGCGCGAGGTCTTCGGGCGTGTTGCGGCCCGGGTAGATCTTTTCGCCGTGGCCGTAGGGGCCCAGGCCGGTGTGCACGTCGATCCAGCCCAGGTGCGTGGCCGAGGCCGCGTAGCCGCGCAAGATCGCGCGGATGGTGCGGTTGCTCCACGACGGCGCGGTGCCGCCGTAGAACAGGCCGTCGGGCGAGGTGTACTGGCCGCGCGTGACAGCGGCGCGGAAGGCGGTCATGCCGTGCGTGGCGATGTAGCCGGCCACGGCCGCGTCGTCGGCGGGTGTCGGCGGCCAGCTGGCGGGCAGCACCAGCGGCTCCACGTCGGCGTACGCGGCGTTCACCGGCAGCGGCGCGCTGAAGTCGATGTGGTTGCGGTTCAGGTCGATGTTGTCTTCGTTGGTGCGGTGCAGGTGCGAAAAGCCGTGCGGGTTCACCGCATGCACCAGCAGCAGCGCGACACCCGCGCGTTCGAGGCGCGCGAGCAGGTCGGCGTCGTTCAGCGTGGCGACCTGCGCGCCCGAGCCGCAGAAGCCCTCGGGGCCGTGCGTGCCCGAGGTGACGAGCAGCACCTTCTTGGCGTCGGCCGCGCCGATCAGTGCGACGTCGGTGGCGAGTTCTTCGCCGAGTGCGCCGCGGTGCGTGGGGTGCACGAACGACTCGATGCTGGCGCCGCGCGCCGCGGCGGCCTCGAGGAACTTGGCGCGGGCTTCGACATACGTGCCCGAGAAATGGCGCGTGGCGGCGGTGGCAGGCTGGGACATGGCGGGAGGACTCCTGTGCATGAAGGCGGGAAGATTGAAGACGGTATCAGGCGGGCGCGTGGGCGTTGGCGGCGTCAATGTCGCGGCCCGTGTGGTCGCGCAGCCAGAGCAGGCCCAGTAGCGACACCAGCGTCATCGCCACCAAGTACCAGGCCGGCGCGAGCTTGCTGCCGGTGGCGTTGACCAGCCAGGTGCTGATGAAGGGCGCGAAGCCGCCGAACAGCGCCACGCCCACGCTGTAGACCAGCGACATGCCGCTCGCGCGCACGCGCTTGGGAAACATCTCCGGCAGCATCGTGATGCCCGGCACCGTCTGCACGACCAGGCCGATGCTCAGCACGCCGAGCACGGTGAACAGCACCACGGGCGTGGGCGAGGCGTTGAGCCACAGAAAGCACGGGTAGATCAGGATCGCCATCACGATGCGGCTCCAGAGGATGAGCGGCTTGCGGCCCACAACGTCCGAGAGCTTGCCCACGAACGGCGCGAGCGCGAACGACAGCAGGCCCGTGAGCGCCGCGCCGAACAGCGCCACCGACGGCGTGAGGCCCAGCTCGCGCACCGCGTAGGTCGGCATGTAGAAGGTGACCACATACGCTGCCGTGGTGCCGCCCACCAGCGCGAGGATGGCGGCCAGCACCGTCTTGCCGTGCTGCGTGCAGACGATCTTCAGGCTGCTCTCGCGCGGCGCCTTGGCGTCTTCGGGCGAGATGTGCAGCGACTCTTCGAGGTGGCGGCGGATGTACATGCCCACCGGCGCGATCAGCATGCCGAGCACGAACGGCACGCGCCAGCCCCAGCTCTGCATGGCTTCGGGCGTCAGCGAGAAGGTGAGCGCGCCCACCACCACGGCGCCGAGCATCACGCCCAGGCCCTGGCTCGCGAACTGCCAGCTCGCCATGTAGCCGCGGTTGGCCGGCGTGGCGTGCTCCACCAGCAGCGTGGTCGATGCGCCCACCTCGCCGCCGGCCGAGAAGCCCTGGATCAGCCGCGCCAGCACGATGACGACGGGCGCCGCGACGCCGATGCTCGCGTAGGTCGGCGTGAAGGCGATCAGCGCGCAGCCCAGGGCCATCAAAAAGATCGTGAGCGTCATCGCCTTCTTGCGGCCCGCGCGGTCGGCGTACGCGCCGATGATGATGCCGCCCAGCGGCCGCATGATGAAACCGACGCCGAAGCTCGCCACCGTCAGCAGCAGCTGGCCGTAGGAGCTGAAGGTCGGGAAGAACAGCTTGCCGATCACCAGTGCCAGAAAGCCGTAGACCGTGAAGTCGAAGAACTCCAGCCCGTTGCCGATGGTCGTGGCCACGATGGTCTGGCGCCGGCGTGCGGGCGAAGACGAAGAGGTGGGCGAGGGCTGGGAAGCGCGGGTGTTCATGTGTCTCCTGTGTGTTCTCAAGGGCGCAGGCCGCGTCGGGCCTTGACCGCGGCGGATGCTAGAGACTCGCAGCTGTCATGAAAAGACAATAATTGGGCGTCAACGATAACTTTTGGTTGTCACTCCAAAGATGAAGCCCAATCAGTTGCATGCCTTCGTGGCGGTGGTCGAGCAGATGAGCATCCGCGCCGCCGCGCGCGTGCTCGGCATTTCGCAGCCCGCCGTGACCAAGATCGTGCGCGAGCTGGAGCGCGAGGTCGGCGCGCCGCTGGTGGAGCGCAGCGTCAAGGGCGTGCGCCTCACGCAGTTCGGCCTGGCCTTCGCGCCGCGCGCGCGGCTGCTGCTGGCCGACATGGAACGCGCCCGCGACGAGATTGCGCAGATTCGCGACGGCGCCACCGGCTCGGTCTCGCTGGCCGTGAGCGCCTCGTTCGCGCTCACCGTGCTGCCCGCCGCCTTCAAGGACTTCCACACGCGCCTGCCGGCGGTCGACGTGCAGTTCAACGAGGCCGTGCTGCCGTGGATGCTCGCGCGGCTGCGCGACGGGTACCTCGACTTCGCGGTGGCCCACGTCGTACCCGGCACGCTCGATCCGCAGTTCGAGGCGCTGGAGCTGTTCCCGGTGCAACTGGTGGTCGGCCTGCGCGAGCGCCATCCGCTGCGCAATGCGCGCTCGCTGCACGATCTCTATGCCGCCGAATGGGTCCTGCCGGGCGACGACCATGGCGGCACCAACGCCGTGGCGCCGCTGTTCACGCCGCTCGGGTTGTCGCCGCCCACGCGCGTGCTGCAGGGCCACTCGGTCACCGTGGCGCTTGCGCTGGTGGGCCACATGGATCTGATCGGCCTCTTCGTCGAGCCGCTCGCCGGGCTCAGCTTCAAGCGCCACGGCATCCGGCGCGTCGACGTGCGCGAGACGATGCCGATACTGAACGTGTGCGTGGTGCGCCGGCGCGGGCAGCCGTCGACGCCGGCGGCGCAGCACTTCATCGAGTGCATTCAGCGGGCTTCGGCTGCGGCGGTGAAGGGGTAACGGCGCGCCGGGCCTTTGCTCAACGCCAGAACATCAACAGCATCGCGACCAGCAGTTGAACGCCGAAGACAACGACGGCGCTGGCGACCATCAGCAGCGCCACGAAGCCGACGAAGTAGGCCGTGCGTCGGCCCCAGTGCGGCACGCTGGGTACGCAATACCAGTAGAGCAGCGCGGCCATGCCGATGTTGAATGCCCCGATCACATACAGGATGACGCGTGAGGCTTCGGGGGAAGCAAAGACCGAGGTGCCCAGCCACAGGAAGAGAAGTTCCACCAGCGGGACCACGGTGACCCAGGCGAGCACGCCGAGCGCAAGGCGTTTCGCCGTCTTCATGGCAGGGCCTCGCTCTCGACGCAGTGGACGATGGGATGCGCCGGTTCCCGTCCGGTCGATTTCTGAGGGGCAGTCATGAATTTCCTCCGTGATGGCGTTTCGAATGGAACGCTCTGACGCCTGATCCTATCGGCGAGGGCTCGCGATGGCCATCAAATGAGAATTTCTCTCATTCATAATCCCCTCCCGCTTCCGCACACCGGAAGTGCCATCAGGCCGCCGGGAGGTGCGCCGCCAGAACATCCAAGGGTTTTGAATGAAGAGAGTTTGTGTGAGCCTCGCGCTCGCCGCCGTGCAGGCTGCACAGGCGCAATCCGTGCCTGCGTCCGCTGCCGAAGCGAGTGAGTTGAGCACCGTCAACGTCGAAGCCTCGCGCGCCAACGGCTTCCTGGCCGAGACGGTCGAGGCGGGAACGTTCCGGGGCGCGTCGGTCATGGACGTGCCGGCCACGGTCAACACCGTGACGCGCGAGGTGATCGAGCTGCAGGGCGCCACCGGCGTGTACGACGTGCTGCGCAACACGGCCGGCGTGACGCGCCAGCAGAACGGCGGTGACACCTTCGACCAGCTCGTCATCCGCGGCATCGCCGTGGAGAACCGCACCAACTACCGGCTCAACGGCGCGCTCGCGATTCCCAACGTGTCCGAGATTCCGATGGAGAACAAGGAGCGCGTCGAGGTGCTCAAGGGCGCGTCGGCGCTGTACTACGGCTTCACCACGCCGGCGGGGGTCATCAACTTCGTCACCAAGCGCGCGGGGCGCACGCCCGTCACCTCGCTCGGGATGAGCGTCGACAACCAGGGCGGGCTGCAGGGGCAGGTCGACATCGGCCGCCAGTTCGGCGAGAACGACCAGTTCGGCCTGCGCCTGAACGCGGCCGGCGGCCAGCTGGGCTCGACGATCGATGGTGTCGACGGCAACCGCACCTTCGTCTCGGCCGCACTCGACTGGCGTGTGAACCGGCGGCTCACGCTCAAGGCCGACATCGAGCACTACCGCAAGCGCATCACCGAGCAGGCCGGCATCGCACGGCTCGCGGCCGTGAACGGCGTCATCGCGCTGCCGGCGCTGCCCGATCCGCACAAGCTGCTGGCGCCGCCTTGGGCCGAGTTCGAGGCCGAGGTCACCAACACCCAGCTGCGTGCCGACTACGCCTTGAGCGACCAGTGGGCGCTCAGCGTGGAAGCCGGCCATTCCGAGGCCGAGCGCGACCGGCGCCTGGCGCAGTTCGGCAACTACAACGTGCGCACCGGCATTGGCCGTCTCACGGGCAACGTGCAGTACCTGGAACAGCGTTCCGACCTGCTGCGCACCGAGCTGTTCGGCACCTTCGCCACCGGCGCGCTGCAGCACGAGCTGACGCTCGGCGCGGCGCGCAGCGACAAGACGCAGGCGCCCGTCTTCCAGCGCAACTACGGCGGCGCGACCACGCTGCAGAATCTCTACAACCCCGTGCCCATCGGCGCGCTGGCATTGAGCGCGATGCCCTCGCGGCCCACTTCGGGCGCGCAAGACAGCGAAGAGCTGGGCCTGTATGCGCTCGACCGCATCACCTTCTCGCCGCAGTGGCAGCTGGTGGCCGGCCTGCGCCACACGCGCTACCAGAGCTGGCAGGGCGCGAGCGCCACGCTGCCTGCTCTCGACTACAGCGTGCGCAAGACCACGCCGCTGGCGGCGCTGAGCTACAAGTTCACGCCCGACCTCATGGCCTACGTGTCGTACTCGCAGGGTGTGGAAGAGGGCGAAGTCGCGCCGGCGGGCACGGCCAACCAGAACACGCGCATGCCGCCGGGCGTGAGCCGGCAGAAGGAAGTCGGCCTGCGCTGGCTGACCGGCAGCGGCACGCTGCTCTCGGGCGCGCTGTTCGATATCGAGCGGCCCGGCGCCTACACCGACAGCGCCAACACCTTCGTGGCCAGCGGGCGCCAGCGCTACCGCGGCTTCGAGGTGTCGGCGCAGGGGCGGCTCACGCCCACGCTGGCGTGGCAGCTCTCGGGCCAGTGGCTCGACGCCGAATTCCGCCGCATCAACGCGCAGTACGACGGCAAGCGGCCCGAGAACACGGCGCGCACCACGGCGAGCGCCTTTCTCTCGTACGACATCGCGGCGGTGCCGGGGCTGTCGGTCAACGGCGGTGCGTACTTCACGGGACGCCGCCCCATCGACGACCTGAACCAGGGCTTCATCGGCGGTGCGACGGTCTTCGGCCTCGGCGCGCGCTACGTGGCGCAGCTCATGGGCAAGCGCACCACCTTTCAGCTGAACATCGACAACGTGGGCGACAAGCGCTACTGGTCGGCGGCCGGCACGCGGCTGGCGGTGGGCACGCCGCGTACGATCAAGGCCCTGGTCAAGATCGATCTTTGAATCCTTGGGTGAGGCCCCTGCCGCGGCGGGGCTTCCTGTTTTTCGCTTCCCCTTCTTTCTGCTGTCTGTTTTTCATGGCCTTGCTGCGTCGCGTCTGGTTCCAGATCCATTGGTTCATCGGCATCACGGCGGGCAGCGTGCTGGTCGTCATCGGCCTGAGCGGCGCGACGCTGTCGTTCCGCGCCGAGATCACCGACCTGCTGAACCCGACCCCGGCGGCCTCGGCCGCACCCGCATTGGCACCGCCTGCGCTCGTCGCGCGCGTGCAGGCCGAGATGCCCGGGCGGCGCATCGCGACCGTGGCCGTGTCGACCGAGCCCGGGCGCGCCGCGCGCATTGGCTTCGCGCCGCCGACCGGCGAGCGGCGCGGCGAGACGCGCTTCGCCGATCCCGCCACCGGCGCGCTGCTGCCCGAGCCCGTGGGCGAGCATTTCTTCGAGTTCGTCGAGGAGTTGCACCGCTGGCTGCTGCTGCCGCGCGACGACGGCAAGCCCATCACCGGCTCGCTGGCCGGCCTGTTGCTGCTGCTTGCGTTGTCGGGCCTGTACCTGCGTTGGCCGCGCCGCCCCTTCGCGTGGCGCCAGTGGCTGCGCATCGACTTCGCGCTGCGCGGCCGTGCCTTCCTGTGGAACCTGCATGCCGTGGTCGGCACCGTCGCGCTGCTGGCGTACGTGGTGTCGACCACCACCGGCATGTACTGGGCCTTCGACGGGCTGCGCAAGGTGGTCGACGGCGCGGCGGGCGAGGGCCGCGTGGTGCGCGCGGAGCGTGCACCGGCCGATGCCCCCCCGGTGACGCTCGACCTGGCGCGCGTCTGGCAAGCGTTCGTCGACACCACGGGCGGCGACTGGGCCCTGGTCACGCTGCGGCTGCCGGCGCGCAACGGGGCGCAGGTCGAGGCCAACTACCTGCGCACGCACCCCGAGCACGAGCGCGCACGCAACCGCCTGTACCTGCACGCCGCGACCGGCGAGACGCTGCGCCACGAACGCTACGCCGACAAACCGCTCGCCGGCCGTCTCGTGAACAGCATCTACCCGCTGCACATGGGCACCTACTGGGGCCTGCCGGGGCGCATCGTGATGATGTTCACCAGTCTGGGGCTCGCGCTCTTCGCAATCAGCGGCTGGATGATGTATCTCGGCCGCCGCCGCACCGCGAAGGCCGTGCGCGCCGAACGTGCGCGGCTCGATGCGGTTGCCGTGCCCGCCACCTCGGGTGATGCGGGGCAGGTGCTGGTCGCCTTCGCGAGCCAGACCGGCCATGCCGAGCGCCTCGCGCTGCAGACGGCCGGTGCGCTGCAGGCCGCCGGTGTCGCGGCGGTGGTGCGGCCTGTGTCCGCACTGAGTGCCGATGCGCTGTTGCATTTCCGGCAGGTGCTGTGGGTCGCGAGCAGCTTCGGCGAGGGCGATCCGCCCGACAGCGCGCGCGCCTTTGCCCGTGCGTTCGCGCGGCAGAGCGGTCCGGGTCTGCGCCACCTGCGCTACGGCTTGCTCGCGCTCGGCGACAGCCACTACGCGACCTTCTGCGGCTTCGGCCGCAAGCTCGATCACGACCTGCACAACCAGGGCGCGCAGCCGATGTTCCCGATGATCGAAGTGGACGGCGAAGACCCGGTGGCGCTCGCGCGTTGGCACGACGCGCTGCGCGAGACCTTCGGCGTGCGCGATGCGGCGTGGCCTGCATCCGACGCAGCACCCGCACCGGCCTTCGACGCCTGGCGGCTCGACGGCCGCCGCCTGCTCAACGCGGGCAGCCAGGGCGACCCGCTGTTCGAGATCGAACTGCGGCGCGCCGATGGCAGCGACACGGTGAACTGGGCGCCCGGCGCATTGGTCGAGATCGTGCCGCGCCAGATGCACGACGACGGCGCCTCGGCGCCCGCGCCGCGCAGCTACTCGGTCGCGTCGATTCCGTCCGACGGCGCCGTCCAGTTGCTGGTGCGGCAGGCGCGGCACGACAACGGCCTGGGCGTGGCCTCGGGCTGGCTCACGGTCGGCGCGCCGATGGGCGCGGAACTCGCGCTGCGCCTCGTCGCCAACCCGGGCTTCGCGCTGCCCGACGATGCGCGGCCCTGCGTCTTCATCGGCAACGGCTCAGGCTTTGCGGGCCTGCGCGCGCTGCTGCGCGAGCGTGCTCGCCGCGGGCATGGCCGCAACTGGCTGGTGTTCGGCGAACGGCAGGCGGCGCACGACGGCTTCGGTGCGGAGGAAGTCGCGGCATGGCAAGCCGGCGGCCTCGTGGCGCGCGCCGACTTCGTCTACTCGCGCGACCAGGCGCAGCGCGTGTACGTGCAGGACTGCCTGCGCGACGCCGCCGAAGCGCTGAAGCAGTGGGTGGAGGAAGAGGGCGCGATCGTCTTCGTGTGCGGCAGCCTGGAAGGCATGGCGCCGGGCGTGGACGCGGCGCTCACCGAGGTGCTGGGCGAGAGCGGCATGGACGCACTCATCGCCGAAGGGCGCTACCGCCGCGACGTGTACTGATCAGGCGGGCGGAAAGTCCGCCGCTGGCTCACCCGGCTGCCAGGGCACGTACTTGGTCATGACGCGCGTGAACAGCTCCGACGCGGTCCAGCCCGTGAGCCAGGCCTGCAGGCGCGGCCAAGGCTGCGGGTCGAACCAGACTTGGTCGACCATCGCGAACTGGCGCACGAAGGGCATCAGCGCCGCATCGGCCAGCGTGGCGTGCGCGCCGGCCAGCTGCGCTGACATCGCGAGCCGGTCTTCAAGCCCTTGCAGGAAGCGCGCGCCGTCGTCGCGTGCCGAGCCTTCCGATGCGGGGTAGCGCGCCGGATATTTGTAGCGGTCGAGCAGCGGCTTGAAGTCGTTGTCGCAGGCGGCGATCAGCACGAGCAGGTCATCGAGCGTGCCGCGCTCCGGGGCCAGCCAGCGCAGCGGATCGTGGCGGCGCAGCGCCCACAGCATCACGTCCAGGCTCTGCTCCAGCACCGCCGCGCCGCCGTCGAGCACCAGCACGGGGACAGTGCCCTTGGGCGAGGCCGCGAGCATCTCGGCGGGTTTGCGCTTCAGCTCGATCTCGCGCAGCACGCAGCGCTGCTCGCTCGCCACCAGTGCGAGCCGGGCTCGCATCGCGTAGGGACAGCGGCGGAACGAATAGAGCACAGGGAGGGCGGAATCGGGCATGCGAACGAAAGATGAACAGGGGGAGCCAGCCGATTGTCGAACCATCGGGCCGGGTCGCGCGGCGGCGGGTTTTTCCTCACAATCGACCGCCATGGGCGAACGTCTTTTCCTCCGGCTCCACGACGACCCGCTGCACGGGCCGGAATCGGGCGTGCCCGACGGCACGCTGCACGTGTTGCCGATTGCGCCGGCCCTGCAGTCGCATGTCTCGCACCTGCTGATGTACCGCGAGACCTTCGCGCCCGGCCACGAGATGCGCGAGCGCGTGCTGCCCGACGGCGCGATCCGGCTGGTCTTCAACTTCGGTGACGCGCCTTCGGCCGACGACGCGCCCGGGCAGGCGGTCGAAGCCATCGGCGCGTTTGCCGCGCCGGCCGTGGTGCGGATGCGCGATACGGTGGAGGGCCTGTCGGTGGCGCTGCGCCCCGGTGCGGCGGCCGCGCTGCTCGGCGTGCCGGCCGGCGAGATCGCGGGCCGCGCGGTGCACCTCGACGAACTCTGGGGCGGGGAGGGCACGACGCTGCTCGCGCGCATGGCCGAAGCGCGCGGCGATGTCGCACGCGCCGACCTGCTGCAGCAGGCGCTGATGAAGCGGTTGCAGAAAGCCGGCGACAGCGCGCCACCGGCCGCTGCGGTGCATGCCGCGCGGCTCATCGCCGCCGCCGACGGGCGCCAGGCGCTGCGCGAGGTGGCGCAGGCGGTCGGCGTGGGCGAGCGCCGGCTGCAGCAGCTCTTTCATGCGCACGTCGGGCTGTCGCCGCGCGCCTGGGGCCGGCTCGCGCGGCTGCATGCCTGCCTGCGCGCGCTGCGCTTGCACAGCGCGCCGGCCTGGGCCGACATGGCGCTGGACCACGGGTTCTACGACCAGTCGCACCTCGTCAACGAGTTCCGCGCCCTGTGCGGCGTGACGCCCACCGAGTTCCTCGGGCGCAGGGTTTCGGTTTCTTCCAAGACGGCGGGCTGAGGCCGGCCTATCGTGGCGGCTTGTCCTGCCAAGGGACTCTCACCGAACGAAGGAGCAACGAAAAAATGACAGCAGCCCCCTCCACCCCTGACGCCGCTCACCGTCCGCTGGCGGGCCGCGTGGCCGTGGTGACCGGCGCCAGCCGCGGCGCGGGCCGTGGCATCGCGCAGGAACTGGGCGCGGCCGGCGCCACCGTGTACGTGACCGGGCGCAGCACCCGCGCGCGGCCGGCCGACAGCTACGGGCAGCTGCTCGCGCTGTCCGAGCTGGCTGCCTTGCCCGGCACCATCGACGACACCGCCGACGAGGTCACGCGGCTCGGCGGGCGCGGCATTGCCGTGGCCTGCGACCACACGAAGGAAGACGAGGTGGCGGCGCTGTTCGCGCGCGTCGAACGCGAGCAAGGCCGGCTCGACCTGCTCGTGAACAACGCCTGGGGCGGCCACGAAACCTTCACGGGTGTCTTCGAGGCGCCGTTCTGGGAGCACCCGCTGTCCCACTGGGATTCGATGTTCGACCGCGGCGTGCGCAACCACCTCGTGGCCAGCCGCTGCGCCGCGCCGTTCATGGTGGCGCACAAGCAGGGCCTGATCGTCACCACCACCTTCTGGGACCGCGGCCACTACCTGCGCGGCAACCTGTTCTACGACCTCGCCAAGGCGTCGATGACGCGGCTGGCCTTCGGCATCGCGCAGGAACTGCAGCCGCACGGCGTGGCCTCGGTGGCCGTATCGCCGGGCTGGATGCGCACCGAGTTCGTGCTCGCGGGCCACAAGACCGACGAGGCGCACTGGCAGGAACGCCCCGCGCTGGCACGCACCGAGTCGCCGCGCTACCTGGGCCGCGCCGTGGCCGCACTGGCGGGCGATGCGCAGGTGCTCGACAAGACCGGCCAGGTGCTGCGCGTGGGCGACCTCGCGCGTGCCTACGGCTTCACCGACGTCGACGGGCGGCAGGTCGAGCCGTTCGAGATGTAGGCCGAGCTACGACAGTGCGCGCACGTCGATGCGAAAGCGCAACTCGGGCGCACCGCCGAGCCCGGGCTCGGTGATGAACTCTTCGACCAGCACGCCGCCGTTGGCGCGGATCACGCGCTGCGAGGCGAGGTTGTCGGGGCTGGTCGTGATCTCGACATGGTCCAGGCCGATGGCGCGTGCATCGGGCAGCAGCGCACGCAGCGCGGCGGTGGCGTAGCCCCGACCGCTTTTCCACGGCACCACGCCGTAGCCGATGTGGCCGAGGCAGTAAGAGGGCAGGGCGTTGGTGCCCGGCTGCCAGCGCAGCTGGATGCTGCCGCAGAACTCGCCGTCCCACAGCCAGCGCCGGTAGCCCGGCAGCCGCGGCACGGTGCCGCCGGTGGGCAGCGCGATGGGCGGGCCCTTGGCTTCGCGATCAACCTGGCCGGCGAGAAAGCCATCGGGGTCGGTGCGGATCAGCGCCAGCTCTTCGCGGCCGGCTTCGGCCCGCAGGTTGTTGGGCGACCAGCCGCGCTCCAGCGCGGCGATGTAGCCGGGAAGATGCTCGGGCGACGGCCAGACGAGTTGCAGTGCGGAAAGGGACATGGGTGACAGTCCTGGTTTTTTGAGATCAGTACGAACGCAGGGCGATGCCCCAGCGCCCCTCGGCCTGCACGACGATCCAGAGGTTGGCATGCGTGCTGAGCACCGCGCCGGCCGCATCACGCCGCGTGTAGTGCACGACGAAGTGCACCTTGTCGTGGCTCACGAGCACCGGCTCCTTCTTCTCGTACTGCGTGGAGGCCCAGCCGCCGGCCTTGAGCGTCTCGAAGAAATCGGCCGGGTGCTGGCCGGGCGCGGGCCAGTCGAGCCGCCGTGCGCCCGAGAGCATGGTGTGCGGAAAGTGCAGCTCGGCGTCCATGCCGCGCGTGTCCGAGGCGTTGAAGGCGGCCGTGAAGCGGTCGAGG
Source organism: Variovorax sp. 54 (assembly GCF_002754375.1). Lineage (NCBI taxonomy): Bacteria > Pseudomonadati > Pseudomonadota > Betaproteobacteria > Burkholderiales > Comamonadaceae > Variovorax > Variovorax sp. 54. The sequence continues at coordinate 1,349,886 of NZ_PEFF01000001.1, read as the reverse complement.
CAGGTCGATGCGGCCTCGACGACGGCAGCGTGCGGTGCGTCGGAGGGCGGCGGGGCGACGAAGGCAGAAAAGTCGGTCATGCGTCGGATGGTAAGGCGAGCGTGCGATCAGCCTGTGCGAGGCGATATAAATGCAACCCAGTTGCGACAATCCATATAATGCAACTCCATTGCATTTGAAGAACGAGTCTCTCATGGCCGATCGCCTTCCCGTTACCGTGCTGTCCGGCTTCCTGGGCGCCGGCAAGACCACGCTGCTCAACCACATCCTGCACAACCGCGAGGGCCGCCGCGTGGCGGTGATCGTCAACGACATGAGCGAGGTCAACATCGACGCCGCGCTGGTGCGCGAGGGCGGCGCCGCCCTGTCGCGCACCGACGAGAAGCTCATCGAGATGAGCAACGGTTGCATCTGCTGCACGCTGCGCGAAGACCTGCTGATCGAGGTGAAGCGGCTCGCCAAGGAAGGGCGCTTCGACCAGCTCGTGATCGAGTCGACCGGCATCTCCGAGCCGCTGCCCGTGGCCGAAACCTTCACCTTCGCGGGCGAAGACGGCCAGAGCCTGGCCGACGTGGCGCGGCTGGACACCATGGTCACGGTGGTCGATGCCTTCAACTTCCTGCGCGACTACGGCTCGGCCGAAAGCCTGGGCCAGCGCGGCCAGTCGCTGGGCGACGAAGACACGCGCACGGTGGTCGACCTGCTGATCGAGCAGATCGAGTTCTGCGACGTGCTCGTGGTCAACAAGACCGACCTCGTGACGGCGGAAGAGCGAGAGCGGCTGATGGCGATCTTGCGCAGCCTCAACCCGCGTGCGCGCATCGAGGAGTCGGAGTTCGGCCGCGTCGCGCTCGACCGCGTGCTCGACACGGGCCTGTTCGATTTCGATCAGGCCGAGCAGGCGCCCGGCTGGCTGGCCGAACTGCGCGGCGAGCATGTGCCCGAGAGCGAGGCCTACGGCATTCGCAGCTTTGTGTACCGGTCGCGCCTGCCGTTCCATCCGAAGCGTTTCTGGGACCTGGTGCAGAGCGAGTGGGAGGGCGTGGTGCGCTCCAAGGGCTTCTTCTGGCTCGCGAGCCGCCCGACCCGCGCCGGCACGTGGTCGCAGGCCGGCGGTGCCTGCCGCTACGGCGCGGCGGGCCTGTGGTGGGCGGCCGTGCCGCGCGAACACTGGCCGACCGACCCCGATGGGCTCGAGCTGATCCGCAAGAACTGGGACGATGCCACCGGCGACGCGCGTCAGGAGCTGGTGCTGATCGGCATCGGCATGGACGAAACGGCACTGCGCGCGCGGCTCGACGCCTGCCTGCTCACGCCGAACGAAATGCGCTTCGGTGCTTCGTGGTGGCAGAACCTGCCCGATCCGTTTCCGTCGTGGAACGCGTAGGGGCGCGGGCGGTTCAGTCGCCGGCGCTGCCGGACTGCATCGCCTGCTGCACCAGCCGCGCCATGGCCGAGGCGTTCTCGCTGCCCACGGCGGCCAGCCCCTGCACGGTGCCTTGACGGTCCTGCAGGGCCTCGTCCTGGCTGGCCTTGAGCTTGCCTTCGAGGCGGTCGATGGGGATCTCGATGCCCACCACGGCGTGCGCCAGCTTGCGGATGAAGGTCTCGGGCGCGTCCGTGGTCTGCCAGGGCACGGGCTGGCCGGCCTCGTTCGCCGCGGTGAGGCGCGCGAGCAGGTCGAGCAGCCAGGCCTCGTCGTCGATGGCGCGTGCGATGCCGTGCGCATGCGCGACGGCGTAGTTCCAGGTCGGCACCACCTGGCCGTGCTCGGCCTTGCCGGGGTACCAGCCAGGCGTGATGTAGGCCTGCGGCCCCTGGAACATCACGACCGAGGGGGCCGGCGCATCGAGCTGGCGCCACACCGGGTTCGCGCGCGACACGTGGCCGAGCAGTGTGCCGAACGGGCCGCGCGAGCGGTCGAGCAGAAAGGGCAGGTGGTTGGCGACCAGCCCGTCGGTGCCGGGCACGACCCAGGCGCCCAGCGGATGGGCGTCGATCAGCGCGTGGCTCGCGCCGAGGTCGGGCTGGCGGTGGTGCCGGGAGACGTACACGCGCAGCGCGATGAAGCTATCGCGCGCAGTCGCCGCACATGCCGTGCAGCGTGAGCGCCGTGTGCCGCGTGTCGATGCCCTGTTTGCGCAGCGCCTTGCCGAGGCGGCCCATCACCTTGGGCAGCTCGGGGTCGGAGGGCAGCGCCAGCACCTTGTGGCACTGGTCGCATTCGAAGGTGTTGCCCGAGGCGGTGTCGACGTGCCGTGCGAAGCGGTTGACCCGGTCGGCGGCCACGCGGCGGTCGCACAGGCCGGCTTCGACCAGCCGGTCGAGCACGCGGTAGAGCGTGACGCGGTCGGGCGGCTCGCCCGTGGCGGCGGTGTAGGCGCCGGCCACTTCCTCGTGGGTCAGCGGCTGCGAGCCGTGTTCGAGCAACTCGAGCACGGTCTGGGCGGCGCGCGTCACGCGCAGCCCGCTGCCGCGCAGCAGCGCCTCGCTGTCGAAGGCGGGGCGGGGCGGCGAGGTTTTCAGGGGCGGGGTGGGGGTCTTCATGCGAAACGCCATTGTGTTGCATCCGGCGCCCCCTTGCGACGGCAAGGACAGCCGGGGCCCGGATGTTGCGAGGTGCAAGTCAGCCAACCGGCCGTTTCGCGGCGGCCCGGGTCGCCCGAATGCGCTAAGGTCTGGGCATTCGCATTCCTGAATACCTTTGTCGACCATGTCCCGTCCTCCCATCGAAATCGAAACCGCCCCGAACCCCACCGCCACGGTGGTCCTGATGCACGGCCTGGGTGCCGACGGCAACGACTTCGTGCCGATTGCCGGCGAACTCGACCTGTCGGCCGTGGGCCCGGTGCGCTTCGTGTTCCCCAATGCGCCGGTGATTCCGGTCACGCTGAACAGCGGCTACCAGATGCCGGCGTGGTTCGACATTGCCGGTGCCGATTTCAATGTGCAGGAAGACGCCGCAGGCCTGCGCCGCTCGCAGGCCACCATCGAGGCCGTGATCGCGAATGAAAAGGCCCGCGGCATTGCCGCCAGCCGCATCGTGGTGGCCGGCTTTTCGCAGGGCTGCGCCATGGCGCTGCTGACCGGCCTGCGCCATACCGAGCGCCTGGCCGGCATCGTCGGCCTGTCGGGCTGGCTGCCGCTGGCGGCCAGCACCGCGGCCGAGCGCCATGCCGCCAACCACGACACGCCGGTGTTCCTCGGCCATGGCCGGCAAGACCCGATGGTGCCCCTGGCACGCGCCACGCAATCGCGCGACGCGCTCGCCGCCCTGGGCTACACCGTCGAATGGCACGAGTACGCGATGGCGCATTCGGTCTGCATGGAAGAAGTGGCCGACCTGAACGCCTTTTTGCTGCGCGTGCTGCGCTGAAGCACAAGCGGGCCGCTGCGGCAACCCACGAGACAGACAGAGACACAGAAGGAGACAGCCCATGATCCTCGTCATCGGACACGCGCTGGCCAAGGCCGACACCCTGCAGGCGATGCTGGCCATCAGCGTGGAGCACGTGCTGCGCTCGCGCGCCGAGCCCGGCTGCATTTCGCATGAGGTCACCACCGACGTGCAAGACCCGTTGCGGCTCACCTTCGTGGAGCGCTGGAGCGACATGGCGGCGCTGCAGGTGCACTTTCGCGTCGATGCGTCGCGTGCTTTCGGCAAGGCGCTGGCCGCCATGGCCGATGGCGTGCCGTCGATCCATGTCTACCAGTCGGAAGAGATCGACCTGTCGGCGGGCCGCGCCAAGGCCTGAGGTTTGACCCCCGTTCCGCACTGGAATGCGCGTGGCATTTGAGAGGGTAGCTATGAAAAGCGTAGCAAAAAACAGCATAGCCGGATGCGGGATTCCCTGCTTCAGCAGTGCCTGTCCGCCCGTGCTACCTTCCAGCCCCACAGAAGATTGATGGGTCATAAGAACATGAGCAACAGATTGCAGGAGAGGCTGGGCGCACTTCCGGCCGCGCGATTGAAGGGCATGCGCCGCGGCATCGAGAAGGAAAGCCTGCGCGCGTTGCCCGACGGCAAGCTGGCCCTCACGCCGCATCCGCTGGCGCTGGGCTCTGCGCTCACGCATCCGCACATCACGACCGACTTCAGCGAGTCGCAGCTCGAACTCATCACGGGCGTGCACGCGGGCGTGGAGTCGGCCATTGAAGAGCTCACGCGGGTGCATCAGTTCACCTACCGCGTGCTCGACCAGCTCGGCGACGAGCGCCTGTGGGTGTCGAGCATGCCCTGCGGCCTGCCGACCGACGAGACCATTCCGATCGGCCGCTACGGCTCGTCGAACGTGGGCCGCGCCAAGAGCGTGTACCGCATGGGCCTGAGCCACCGCTATGGCCGCCGCATGCAGACCATTTCGGGCATCCACTACAACTGGTCGCTGCCGGATGTGTCGAGTGAAGAGTATTTCGCACTCATCCGCAACTTCCGCCGCCAGGCCTTTTTGCTGCTGTACCTGTTCGGCGCCTCGCCGGCCCTGTGTTCGAGCTTTGTCGCGGGCCGCCCGCACGAGCTGCAGCCCTTGGGCGACGGCAGCATGTACATGCCGCACGGCACTTCGCTGCGCATGGGCCCCCTGGGCTACCAGAGCGAGGCGCAGGCGTCGCTGGCCGTGAGCTACAACAGCCTGGAAGGCTACGGTGCCTCGCTGCAGGACGCGCTCACGCGCCCGTGGCCGGCCTACGAGGCCATCGGCATCCGCAACCTCGGCGGCGACTACAACCAGCTGGGCACCAGCCTGCTGCAGATCGAGAACGAGTTCTACGGCACCATCCGCCCCAAGCGCGTGATTCACCCCGGCGAGCGCCCGCTGCATGCGCTGCGCGAGCGCGGCGTGGAGTACGTCGAAGTGCGCCTGATGGACCTCGACCCCTTCGAGACCGTCGGCATCAATGCGCAGACCATGCGCTTCATCGACGTGTTCCTGCTGCACTGCCTGCTGAGTGACAGCCCCGACGACACGCCACAAGAAATTGCCGACCTGGCGCAGAACCAGCACCTCACGGCCGCGCGCGGCCGCGAGCCGGGGTTGAAGCTGCGCCGCGACGGGCGCGAGGTCGGCCTGACCGACTGGGGCCTGGAACTCATCGAGCAATGCATGCCCATCGCCGCCGCGCTCGATGCGGCGCAGGGCGGCACGCAGCACGTCGACGCGGTGCGCGCCGCCAAGGCCGGTCTCGAGAACCCCGACAGCCTGCCGTCGGCGCGCGTGCTCGCGGCGATCGAGCAGCAGCACGGCAACTCGTTCGTCGGCTTCGTGCGCGCCCAGTCGGAGCAGACCCGCGCCGCACTGCTCGCGTTGCCGTTCACGGCCGCGCAGCAGACCGGTTTCGAGCAGATGACGGCCGCGTCGATCCAGGAACAGAAGCGCATCGAGGCGGCCGACACCATGCCCTTCGAGATCTACCGCGAGCAGTACGTCTCGCCGGCGCGCCTGGGCATGGCCCCGGGCCGCCTGCCGGTCGCGGCCTGAGGCTGCGATAGAGCGGCGCCGGGCGGCGCGCGCTGACAGCGCCGCTGGCCGATGGCCTACAGCCGTTGGCCTGTCCGGCCCACCGCGGCGCAGCACGCAGCCCGGAAGATGGCGCCATGCGCTGCCAAGCTTCGGACCCGGGACACTCACCATGACGCTCCATGCCTATCTGGTCGAGGACAGTCCCGTGATCCGCGAGAACCTGGTCGACTTTCTCGAAGACGTGGCCCAGGCGCATGTGGTGGCCTCGGCCAGCACCGCCGACGAGGCACTCGACTGGCTGCGCGATCACAAGACCGACTGGGACCTGGCCATCGTCGACCTGTTCCTGCAGCGCGGCAACGGCCTGGCCGTGCTGAGCGCCTGCCGCCAGCGCTCGCCGCACCAGAAGGTGGTGGTGCTCAGCAACTACGCCACCGCCGACATGCGCCTGCGCTCGCAGCAGCTGGGCGCCGATGCCTTCTTCGACAAATCGGCCGAGCTCGACCAGCTGGTCGCGTACTGCGCCACGGTCCAGCCGTCGCATGGGTGACTCCCGCGAGGGGCGCCCGAGGGCAAACGGGGCGGGGAACTGAGGTAAAACGCCGGGTTGCCGCCCGTCGGCACCCCCTTTCCCAGCCTTTCCAACTCCCTACAGACAGCGAGCAGAGACCCATGAGCAACAGCACCTCCATCGACTTCAAGGGCCGCGTGGCCATCGTGACCGGCGCGGGCGGCGGCCTGGGCCGCCAGCATGCGCTGGCGTTGGCGGCGCGCGGCGCCAAGGTGGTGGTCAACGATCTGGGCGGCGCGCGCGACGGCTCCGGCGGCTCGGTGAGCGCCGCACAGGCGGTGGTCGACGAGATCAAGGCGGCCGGCGGCGAGGCGATCGCCAACGGCGCCTCGGTGACCGATTTCGAGGCCGTGCAGGCCATGGTCAAGCAGGCGGTCGATGCCTGGGGCCGTGTCGACGTCCTGATCAACAACGCCGGCATCCTGCGCGACAAGAGCTTTTCCAAGATGGAGCTGGACGACTTCAAGCTCGTGGTCGACGTGCACCTGATGGGTGCCGTGAACTGCACCAAGGCCGTCTGGGCGCTCATGAACGAGCAGAAGTACGGCCGCATCGTGATGACCACCTCGTCGTCGGGCCTGTACGGCAACTTCGGCCAGAGCAACTACGGCGCCGCCAAGCTGGCGCTGGTGGGCCTCATGCAGACGTTGAGCATCGAAGGCGCCAAGAACGACATCCGCGTGAACTGCCTGGCACCCACCGCCGCCACGCGCATGACCGAAGACCTGTTCCCCAAGGAAATGCTCGAGGCCTTCCGCCCCGAGGCCGTGGTGCCCGCGATGCTGGTGCTGGCCGCGCAGGACGCGCCCAACCGCACCATCCTCTGTGCCGGCGCCGGCACCTTCGAGGCCGCGCACATCACGCTCACGCAGGGCGCGTGGCTGGGCATTGCCGCCGACACGCCCGAGCAGCTGGCCGCGCGCCTGTCCGAAGTGACCGAGCGTGAAGGCGAGGCCGTGCCGCAGAGCGGTGCGGCTCAGGGTGCGAACGAAGTCGCCAAGGGCATGGCGAACGCCGGCCGGGGCTGAGCCTCAGGCCAGCAGCGAAGGCCCGCAGTGCATGCGGGCCTTGCGTAAAGTGCCGTGAAGTGCCGACCTATTCGGCGACGAAGCCCTCGCCGTCCTTGCGGATCGAATCGCGGGCGCGGTGGTTGAGGCGGCCCAGCGTGTTGTCGAGCAGGCGCTTGAGCTTGTCGGCCGCGCCGCGGAAGGCCTCGTCGAGGCTGGCGGCGTGCTGTGTCACCGCGAGCGGCTGGTGGTGCGCCAGGCGCGCTTCCATCACGCAGCACTTGTCGCCGCCGCCGGCCTTGTCGTGGTTCTCGTCGCTCAGGTGCACCTCGACGCGCGTCACGTCTGCGACGAAACGGCTCAGGTGCTGCTTGATCTCGGTGTCTGCCCAGCGCTCCAGCGTGTCCTTGTTGGTGATGCCATTGCTCGTGTTGACCTGGATCTGCATTGCGTATGTCCCTGCTGGATGGTGAACGAGCCTTCACTGTGCACCTTAAGAGTACCCCTGTGCGTAGGTGCGATGCCCTTATCAGACCGGGCATCAGGCCGTCGCGTCAACTTTGGATGTACGAGGTCAGCTGCGTGATGGTCTGCTCGTGCTCGGAAATGATGTCGTCCATCAGGTCTTGGATCGAGATCATGCCGACCACCTTGTCGCCGTCGACCACGGGCAGGTGGCGGAACTTGCGCTGGCTCATGAGCGCCATGCAGGCGTGGGTCTGGGTCTGTGGGGTGACGGTCATCACGTCGGGCGTCATGATCTCGGAGACCTTCACCTCCTTGGAGTTCTTGCCCTGCAGCGCCACCTTGCGGGTGTAGTCGCGTTCAGAGAGAAAGCCCACGAGCTTCTCGCCGTCCATCACCATGAGCGCGCCCACTTCGAAATGCGCCAGCGTGGCCAGTGCGTCGAACACGCTGGTGTCGGGCGAGGTGCGCCAGGCGGCGGAATCGTGGCGCTTGAGCAGTTCGGAGACGGGTTTCATCGCAGGCACTCCATTCAGGGGTTTCGATCCGGCCGACGCACGAGGCGGCGCCGTGCTTCGGACAAATCATAGGGGCGGAATCGCCCTGCGCGATGCAAAACCCTCCCGGGTGTTGCGCGTGTCATGCCGCGCACACGAACCCGGGGTGTCCCCAACGGGTGATCAGGGGTGCTCAGGGCGTCGTGGCGAGCACGCGGCTCAGTGCCACGGCGTTGCCCGCGACGGTCTTCACGAGGCCCTTCTCGTCGAAGTTCACCTGGAACTCCGACCAGCTGTCGCGCCAGTAGCGCCACACCGACGCGTCCAGGCTCGGGTTCTCGCTGGCCACCGGGTAGCCGATGGCCATGAGCACCTGTTCGCGCGTCATGCCGGGCATCACCTTGCCCGCGACGATGGCCGCGCCCACAGCGGGCGGGAAGCTCGCGATCTTGCGCTTCGGGTCTTCGGTGACCACGTAGCGCTTGGCGAAGTCGATCAGCGTGATGTTGCGGCTGTAGTCGTTCTTGATGCGCTGGGGCTTGCCCGCGAGATCGACGTTGAAGAAGCGGAAGTCGTAAGCCGTGATGCGCGCCGGCGTGCCCACGGCGACGATGCGCGTGCCCTGTTCGTCGTAGTTGATGTCGCTGATCGAGTCGCCGTACGTGCGCATGTTGCAGCACAGGAAACCGTCGGTCAGCGGGCCGGGCGGGGGCGACGGGCGCTGGGCGTGCACCGCGGTGGCGGACAGGATGGTGGTGGCCGCGAGCAGGGCGGCGGCGGCAAGGCGCTGGACCATGAAAGGAATCTCCCTCGTTGTGACTTCTTGAAACAGCTGCGTGGCGCAGCGCGCGGATTCTAGGGGTGATCCTGCGGTCATCAGGCCAGTAAATACGCCAGTTGTTGCTATCAAAAGCGCAGCATCGAGAAATCGGTACCGTTCCCGGTTCACAATGCGCACCCGGCCTGCGAGGCCGGTCCCCTTCCAGACAGCGCGAAAGAAAGAGCATCCATCGATGGCGATCCAGTGGTTCCCCGGTCACATGTATTCGACCCAGAAGGCCATCACCGAGCGGGTGAAGGACATCGACGTGGTGATCGAGCTGCTCGACGCGCGCCTGCCCGGCTCCAGCGCCAACCCGATGCTGGCCGAGCTCACGGCCGGGCGGCCCACGCTCAAGGTGCTCAACAAGCAGGACCTGGCCGACCCCGAGCGCACGAAGCTCTGGCTCGCGCACTACAACGCGCTGCCCGCCACGCGCGCCATCGGGCTCGATGCGAGCCTGACCACGCCCGCGCAGCAGATCGTGAAGGCCTGCCACGAGCTCTCGCCCAACCGCGGCGGCATGGCCAAGCCGATGCGCGTGCTGATCTGCGGCATTCCCAACGTGGGCAAGTCGACCCTCATCAACACGCTCACCGGCGGTCGCAAGGCCAAGACCGGCGACGAGGCCGGCATCACCAAGCTCGAACAGCGCATCACGCTGGCCGACGACTTCTACCTGTGGGACACGCCCGGCATGCTGTGGCCGCGCATCATCGTGCCCAAGAGCGGCTACAACCTCGCGGCCAGCGGCGCGGTGGGGCGCAATGCGTTCGACGAGGAAGAGGTGGCGCTGGAGCTGCTGGACTACCTCAAGGCGAACTACGCCGAGGGCCTTGTCGCGCGCTTCAAGCTCACCGAACTCGATGCCGCCACCCTGGCTGACATGAAAGACGAGGACGTGCTCGACACCATCGGCCGCAAGCGCGGCGCGCTGCTGGGCAAGGGCAAGGTCAACCTGCAGAAGGCCGCCGAGATCGTGATGCACGAGTTCCGCGCCGGCAACCTGGGACGCATCACGCTCGAGACGCCCGAAGAGTTCGCCCAATGGCTGGCCGCCGGCCAGCGCGCCGACGCCGAGCGCGCCGCGAAGAAGGCGGCGCGTGGCAAGAAGGGCAAGCAGAAGCCCGAGGCCGCGCCTGCGGACGGCAGTCGCACGGCGGACGAGTGAAGGTCTTGCGCGCAGCGCGCTGAACGCTGCGCGGGCCACCTCTATCATCGAGACATGCAACGTCTCACGCGCCAGCGCAACGCCGTTTTCTCCGCCTTCAGCGACGCCGGTCGCGTGCTGACCGCCCCCCAGATTCTTGAACACGCACGGGCCATCGTGCCCGAGATCAGCCTGTCGACGGTGTACCGCCAGGTCGCGCTGCTGCTGGCTGACGGCGAGATCGCCAAGGTCGAACTGCCGGGCGAGCCGGCGCGCTACGAAGTGGCCTGCAAGACCGACCCGCACGACCACCCTTCGCACGGTGCAGGCGAGGGCGGCGATGCAGGGCATCACCACCATCACTACTTCCATTGCTCGCACTGCGGGCAGGTGTTCCTGCTGCACGCCTGCCCGGGGCCGATGCACGACCTGGCGCCCAAGGGTTTCCAGGTGACGCACCACGAGGTGACGCTGCACGGCCTGTGCGCGGTGTGCGTCGAGGCCGGAGCGAAAGCCCCCAAGGCGCATCCGCCGCACTGACGACGACAGGAGCTCGGGTGCCGGGCAGTTCACAAAGTTATTGAGAATGAATTCTCAATAACGTATATTCGCGTGTCCGAACGAACTCCCTGGTCACGTCCATGCAAGTCCTGTCCTCGCTCAAAGAAGCCAAGAAGCGCCACCGCGATTGCCAGGTGGTGACGCGGCGCGGCCGCACCTACGTCATCTGCAAGTCCAACCCGCGCTTCAAGGCGCGGCAGGGCGGCGCAAAGAACAAGAACAAGCGCTGACGCGCGGCGGCCCAGCAGCCACCTTCCATCCCCCCTCGATGACCGCATCGGCGTGCCCACGCCGGGGCGTGCCTGCGCGCGCCTTTTCCTTTTCTTCTTCCATCGGAATCCCTCCGCCATGCTCCGAGCCTCCGGCCTCACCAAACGCTACGGCGCGCACACCGCGCTCGACCGTCTCGACCTCGACATTCGCGGCGGCGACATCTACTGCCTGCTGGGTGCCAACGGCGCGGGCAAGACGACGACCATCAACCTGTTCCTGAACTTCATCGCACCGACCGACGGCACGGTGGAGATCAACGGCACCGACGTCACGCGCCATCCGGTTGCGACCAAGCAGGACGTGGCGTACATCCCCGAGCAGGTCACGCTGTACGGCACGCTCTCGGGCCTGGAAAATCTGCGCTTCTTCGCCGGCCTCGCACTGGGCCACGAGCTGCCGCGCGATCGCCTGCTCGCGCTGATGACCGAGGTGGGGCTCGACCACGCGGCTGCCGACAAGCGCGTCAGCATGTACTCCAAGGGCATGCGGCAGAAGGTGTGGATCGCGGTGGCGCTCGCCAAGCAGGCCAAGGCGCTGCTGCTCGACGAGCCCACCTCGGGGCTCGACCCGCACGCCGCCGCCGAGTTCTCCGACCTGCTGCGCCGCGCGGCCGACCGCGGCGTGGCCGTGCTCACCACCACGCACGACCTGTTCCACGCACAGCAGACCGCCACGCGCGTCGGAATCATGAAGCGCGGCCGGCTGGTCGAAAGCCTCGAAGGCGCGCAGATCGGCCAGACCGACCTGCAGTCGCTCTACCTGCAACACATGAGGGCCTGATCAGATGCTGATGCACTGGATCGCCCGACGCGAATTCACCGAACGCCTGCGCGACGGCCGCCTGTACTGGGCCGGCGGTCTCGTGGCCGTGCTGCTCTTCACCGCACTGGCCGTCGGCTGGGCGCACCAGCGCGGCGCGCATGCCGAGCAGGTCGCCGCACAGGCCATGGACTACCGCGACTGGCTGCACCAGGACAAGCGCCACCCGCACGACGCCGCGCACCAGGGCATGCATGCCTTCAAGCCCGAGCCGCCGCTGTCGATGGTCGATGCGGGCATCAACCCCTACATCGGCAGCACCGTGTGGCTGCAGGCGCACCGCCAGAGCGAGGTCAAGTTCAATGCCGCGCAGGACGCGACCGGCCTGCAGCGCTTCGGCAACCTGTCGGTGGGCTGGATATTGCAGGTGCTCGGCCCGCTGCTGGTGATCGTGCTGGGCTTCAATGCCTTCGCGGGCGAGCGCGAGCAGGGCATCCTGCGCCAGACGCTGAGCCTGGGTGTGGCGCCGCTGCGGTTGCTGGCCGGCAAGGCGCTTGCGCTGTCGGCGCTGCTTGCGGTGCTGTTGGTGCCGGCGGCGCTGGTCGCGGCCGTTGCCGTGGCGGTGGGCGCGGAACCGGGCGGGCGCATCGATGCGCTGCTGCGGCTGGGCGCGTGGTCGCTGGGCTACGCGGTGTACCTCGGCATCTTCGTGTTCCTCGTGCTGGGCGTGTCGGCGCTGTCGGCCACCTCGCGCATGGCGATCACCGTGCTGCTCGCGCTGTGGATCGGGCAGGCTGTGATGGCGCCGCGCGTGCTCTCCGAACTCTCGCGCACGTGGTTCCCGAGCCCGACGCGGCTCGAGTTCAACAAAGCGCTCGGTGCGGAGCTCAAGGCCGTGTCGAACCAGGTCTGGCAGCAGAACTTCGGCACCACCGAACGCTGGGGGCGCGACGTGCCGCTGAGCAAATGGGGCATTGCGCTGCGCCTGGACGACCAGGCCTCGTACCCCGTGTACGACCGCCACTACGGCCGCCTGTGGGACACCTGGGAACAGCAGCAGAAAGTGCAGGAGTGGAGCGGCCTGCTGCTGCCGCTGCTCGCCGTGCGCAGCTTCTCGATGGGCATGGCGGGCACCGACTTCTCGCACCACCGCCGCTTCACCACGGCGGCCGAACTGCACCGCCGCAACATCCAGGACCTGATGAGCAAGGACCTCGTGGCGCATGCCGATCCGCTCGGCGACCGCCACTTTTCCTACCAGGCCACGGCCGACCTCTGGGCCACCGTGCCGCCCTTCGACTACCACCCGCCCGGGGCGGGGTGGGCGCTGCGGCACCAGGCGCGCAGCTTTCTCGTGCTGTGCGTCGGCCTGCTGCTCGCGGCGGCGTTCGCGGCCTTCGCCACCCTGCGCCAGCGCGCGCTCTGAGAGGGGATGCCACCCATGTCCATCCATCCTCCCCAAGGCCGTCGCCTGCTGGCCGTGATGCGCCAGGAAGTCCGTTTGATGCTCACCGAACGCGGCCTCTGGGTCGTCGGCGCGCTGTTCCTTTTGCTCGTGGCCTATGCGTTGGGCAACGGCCTGCTGCAGACCGCCAAGCGCGACCGCGCGCAGGCGGCGGTGGCGCAGGCCGACCGCGACACCCGCACCGCGCAGCGCACGCTGCTCGAAGCCATCTTCGCCGGCACCGCACAGCCCACGCCCTTCGAGAACCCGGCCGACCCGTCGCGCATGGCGAGCGGCTACGGCGGCCAGCACGTGCTGCTGCCGACCGCGCCGCTGGGCCCGGTCGCGCTGGGGCAGAGCGACCTGTTCCCGAGTCAGTACAAGGTCACGAACCAGAGCCGTGTCGTGTTCATGAACCCCAGCGACATCGAGAACCCGTGGCACCTGTTGAGCGGGCATTTCGACTTGGCCTTCGTCATCGTCTACCTGCTGCCGCTCTTGATCTTTGCGCTCAGCTACAACCTGCTGTCGGCCGAGCGCGAGAACGGCACCTTGCGCCTGCTGCTGTCGCAACCGCTGCGGCTGCGCACGTTGCTCGCGGGCAAGCTCACGGTGCGCGCGGCGGTGCTGCTGGGGCCGGCCGTGCTGCTGCCGGTGGCGGTGCTGTGGATCGCGCGCTATGCAGGGCTCACGGCGGGCGACGCGGGCAGCACCACGCTGTGGTGGGCGCTGCTGGTCGGCGCCTACGCGCTGTTCTGGTTTGCGCTGGTGGTGGCGGTGAATGCCTTCGGCGCCTCGTCGGCGACGAACGCGATGGTGCTGGTCATCGCCTGGGTGCTGCTGGTGCTGGTCGCGCCGGTGCTGCTCAACCTGGCCGTCACGCAGGCCAGCCCCGCGCCCTCGCGCACCGAGCTGGCCACGCGCCAGCGCGTGGTCACGGCCGAGGCGATGAAACGCTACCAGGACCTGCTGGGCACCGAGTACCAGCACGTAGGGCAGGGCGCCATCCTCGTGCCGCGCGACGGCAAGATCGAGATCGCCGGCCGCTCGCTGGCCAACTACCGCATCCAGCGCGAGGTCGATGAGGCGATCCGCCCCGCGCTCGCGCGCTTCGATGCACAGCAGGCGCAACAGCAGGCGCTGCTGGGCCGCTTCGGCGCCGTGTCGCCAGCGGCCGTGGCCTACGAAGGCATGACCGCGCTGGCCGGCAACGGCGCGCGCCGCCATGCGCGCTTCGACGCGCAGACCGTGGCGCACCACGACGCGTGGAAGGGTTTCTTCTTCCCGCGCATCGATGCGCGCGACGCACTCGTGCCGGCCGACTTCGACCGCATGCCCACTTTCGCATGGCACGAGGAGCCCGCCGACCTCGTGCGCGGGCAGGCCGCGCTGGCCGTGCTGCAACTGCTGGTGCCGAGCCTGCTGCTGTTCGGCCTCGCGGCCTGGCGGCTGCGGCGTTTCTCGGTCGCCTGATGCATCGCCTTTTCCATTTCCTTCACTGCACCGTTCCATGACCCCGTTCACCCGCACCGCCGTCGCGCTGGCCGCCTTCACCGCTTTCCAGGTTGCCTCCGCACAAGGCAGCAGCAATGCCGAACTCGGCACCGTCACCATCGAAGGCAGCCGCGACGCGAACAGCCTGCACCTCGATGATTCGAGCAGCACCGCCTCGCGCCTGGGCCTGTCGGTGCGCGAGACGCCGGCCTCGGTCGAGATCCTGTCGCAGGACGCGATCCAGCAGCGCGGCGCGCGCACCTTCAGCGAAGCGCTGCGCGGCATGGCGGGCCTGTCGGGCGGCGGTCCGCCCTCGTCGCCGACCACGCTGTCGCTGCGCGGCTTCACCAGCCTCATGTACCTCTACGACGGCGTGCGCAGTTCGGGTGCGGGCGTCACCAACCGCGTGCAGGACACCTGGAACTACGAGCGCATCGAAGTGCTCAAGGGCCCGGCCTCGGTGCTCGACGGCGAGGGCGCCATCGGCGGCATCGTCAACTTCGTGACCAAGCGGCCCGACCGCAGCAACCCGCACAAGGAAGCGCTGCTCTCGTACGGCAGCTACGGCTCCACGCGCGCGGCCTTCGGCTTCGGCGGCGCGCTGGGCGAGGCCAGCGCCTACCGGCTCGACTACAGCCGCAACGACACCCAGGTGGGCACCATCGACCGCAACGGCGAGCGCATCGACCACTTCACGAGCGGCCTGCTGGTGGACCTGGGCGGCTCGGTGAAGCTCGACCTGTCGTTCGACTACCTGCGCGACGACAACGACGCCTACTGGGGCACGCCGCTCGTGCCGCGCAGCTTCGCCACGCAACCCACCAACGTCGTCAGCACGCCCGACGGCCGCGTGATCGACCGGCGCATGGCGCGCACCAACTACAACGTGCGCGACGACGAGAACTCCTCAGAAACCTACTGGCTGCGCGCACGCCTCACGGGTCAGCTAAACAGCGGCTGGTCGTGGCGCAACGAGTTCTCGGCCAACCAGTCGAAGCGCATGTTCCGCAATTCCGAAAGCGCCACCTTCGTGCCGCCGGCCAGCATCGCGCGCGACCAGACGCTCATCACGCACGACCAGGACTTCTGGCTCGACCGCTTCGACGCCACGCACAAGGGAAAGATCGCCGGGCTGGACAACCGCTTCGTCGTCGGCGGCGAGTACAGCGAGACGCGCTTCGGCAGCCAGCGCCGCTTCTCGAACAGCAGCGCCGCCACCGCCATGCAACTGCGCGTGCCGGTGTTCGACCCGTACACCGGCTACTTCGACGACAACCCCGCGCTGACCACCGGCGCGGGCAACCGCGCCGACACCTTCTCGCGCGTGAAGGTCGCCTCGGTCTTCGTGGAAGACGCGCTCAAGCCGATGCGCGACCTCACGCTGGTCGGCGGCCTGCGCCACGACCGCACCGAGGTCGACCGCCGCATCTGGGACCTGAACGCGGGCAGCGTCGCGCGCTTCGGCGCGAGCTACCGCGCCACCTCGGGGCGCATCGGCGCGGTGTACGACCTGTCGCCGCAGTCGAGCCTGTACGCGCAGTACACCAACGCCACGCTGCCGGTGGGTTCGCTGTTCCTGCTCTCGGCGTCGAACGCCGCGTTCCCGATGTCGCGCGGCAAGCAGGCCGAGGTGGGCTTCAAGCAGAGCCTGCCCGCAGCCAACCTGGAGTGGACCGCGGCGCTGTACAAGATCGAACTCGACAACGTGCTCTCGCGCGACCCGAACAACGCCGCCACCACCGTGAACAATGGCCGCCAGTCGTCGCGCGGCCTCGAGCTGTCGGCCGTGTGGAAGCCCACGCGCGAATGGACGCTGGCGGGCAACCTCGCGGCGCTCGATGCGCGCTTCGACACGCTGGTCGAAGCCGGCAACGTCTCGCGCGTAGGAAAGACCCCGCCGAACGTGCCCGAGCGCATGGCCAACATCTTCGCCACCTACCGGCCCGACGGCTCGAAGTTCGAGTACTTCGCGTCGTTGAACCACACGGGGCCGATGTACACCGACAACGCCAACCAGATCCGCATCAACGGCTTCACGACGGTGGATGCGGCCGTGAGCTATCGCTTGAAGAATGCGCTGCTGAGTTTTCGTGTGCGCAATCTGACGGACCGGCTCTACGCGACATGGACTGGTCGTGCCGCGAGCCAGGTGTTGCTGGCGCCGCGGCGGACCTTCGAGGTGTCAGCGAAGTTTGATTTTTGAAGGGCTGAGTGTTCAGGGCGGCGCTCCCGCCGACGGGGAGCCTTGCTCCGCGAATGTCCCCCGGGGCTTCGCCCCTCCTCCTTGATTTCGCTGCGCAAGGCACCCCATCGACGTGAGCGGTGGACAGTGCAGTCGTTGATCGGCTGAACACCAGCGCTGCGTCCCGTGCGCAGGGCACTGGGTGCTTCCCGCAGCGAAATCAAGGAGGAGGGGCGAAGCCCCGGGGGACATTCGCGGAGGGAAGTACCCGGTGGCCTGTGCACACGCCCTGAACACACGCCATCAGCGCATCTGCAACCGCGCATCCTTCGGATACCCGATCGTGTAGTCCGCCGACACGCGCGCCGTCTGCCCCGCGTCGAGGTCGAAGCGCCACATCGCCAGACCCGGCTGCTTGTTCCACGCCTGATCGGCAGGTTGCGGTGCAAAGCGCGTGGTCACCCGCACCTGCTCGTCGACCGACACCGGCGCGGCCTCCAGCACCTGCACGGCGATCGGCGTGCGGTGACGGTTCTCGACCACGTAGGCGCGCTGCACCTGACGCTCGGCGCGCGAGCCGGCGAAGCCGCCCGAACCCTGGTTGTCGCGCTCGGGCTCGACCTGCACGCGCACCAGTTCGTCGCGGCCGAACGAGAGCGTGAGCTTCGCGTCGCTCGGCGCATTCCAGCGACCCTGGCCGACGAAGTTGCCGTCGCGGTACAGCTGCATCGGGCCGGCCGGCCACACGCCCGTGGGCTGTGCCATCTCGGCGACCAGGAAGGCGCTCGGGTCCACGCGCGGGCTGGTGCGTGCAGCGAGCTGCGCCGTGTCTTCGTGCTGGCCCAGCGCCAGCGTCACGCGCTGGCCGTTGGAAGGAATGTCGATGCTTTGCGGCACGGCAAATTCGGTGGCGAAGCTGTTGTCGAACACGCTCACGTCGAACAGCGGCTCGCGGGCGCGCTCCATGGCCATCTTGCGGTCGGCGGCGATGGCGGCCGGCGCGGCGGCGGGCATCGGCGCGGCCATGTACGCCATGTCGGCGTTCGTGCGCGGCGGCGGCTCGATGCCGATGCGCCATGCGCTCGGCGTGCGCCCCGTGGTCTCGCGGCGCGGCTGGCCGGTGGAGAGCACCAGCTTCACGCCGCGCCAGTCTTCGCCCGTGGCCTGCGCCACCAGCGCCTGGCGCTCGATGCGCACCTTGCGCGTCGTGGTGTCGAGCAGCGCGCGGTAGCTCGGCGTCCAGCCCGGGCCGTTGACCTGGTAGCTGAGCTTCACCTCGGCGTCGGCACTCGCGGCCAGCGTGACGGTCACCGCCGTCACCTGCGCACCCTGGCCCTGCGTGCGGCCACGCTCGGCCAGCAGCGGCTTGAGCTGGCGGTCGAGGTCGGTCTGGCGGCGCTGGATCTGGTGCTGCTTGAGCAGCGCGTCCTGGCCCGAACGGCGCATCGCGTCGGTCACGGCCGTGAGGTTGCGCGCGTCCATCGGCGCACGCGCGCCGGGGCCCGACTCGCCACCCGACAGTCCCTTGAGATAACCCGTGACCATGCCCAGCGCATCGGTCTCGGCCTGCAGCGCGGCCTTCTGGTCTTCGAGCTCGCGGATGCGGCCGTCGAGCGCGCTGGTGGCGCAGTTCGCCGAAAGCTCGCGCGCCTCGCTGAGCACCGAGGTCTCGCCCACGCGCACCGCCGCGCCGGCGGACACCTGCAGGCTCTGCACGTCGAGCCCGGCCGGCAGGCAGGCAAAAGTGACCGAGCGGCTGCCGGCCGCGACGCGCGCCACGCGCTCCACCGTGGCACTGCCGGGGTAGACCTTGACCTGCGTGATGCGCGAGGCATCGGCCTGCAGCTGCGCGTGGGCGCCGGCGCCCGCGGTCAGCCAGAGGGCGGCGATGGCGGTGGCGCGCAGGAGGGGACGGGCGGAGAACGGTGTGTGCATGGAAAGCCTTCCGGAAGAAAGTCAGTGACGAATCTCTGCTTCTACGGACGAGGCGGGCGAACGGGGTTAAGGCGTTGCCAAGTTTTTTTGGTGACGCCGATGTGACGCGGGCGTGCTGCTGTCGCGCATGCATCTGCCGGCGGCGAATCGGTCACCCAAGAGACGGCGCGCGGCGGCCCGGCTTTCTAGAGTCGGCCTCACTTTCCATCCATTGATTCATCTGAGAGGACACGCACCATGCTCGACACGATCCAGGCCATCAACCGTTCGGCCGCCTTCAACCGCTGGGCCGGCTTCGACGTCACACAGGCCGCCGACGGGCAGGCCGAACTGCGCATGCAATGGCGCGAGGAAGACATGGGCCAGTACACCGGCTTCCTGCACGCGGGCATGATCGCCGCGCTGCTCGACACCGTGAGCGGCTTCGCGGCCGCCACCGTGGCGGGCCGCGTGCTGGCCTCGCACTTCTCGGTCAACTGCATCTCGCCCGCCATTGGCGAGGCCTTCGTGGCGCGCGGGCGTGTGGTGAGGGCGGGTCGCAAGCAGGTGTTCGTCGGGGCTGAGTTGTTCGCGCAGCCTGCCGGTCAGGGCGACGACGCGCTCAAGCTCGTGGCGACGGCGAATGCCATCCTGGTGCCGGTGGACGAGGCGTCGACGACGCCGAAGCAGGCTGCTGCGTAACCACCATCGGCTCGGGCTTGCGTTTGAGCCCGAACAACGGCCGCAGCCAGCCGACGCGGCGGATCAGCCCGTCGGTCAACAACCAGCAGCCGGCGATCGTCACGGCGACCAGCACCATCGGCTCCCACACCGGGCCCAGCGCGAGCGGTGCCAGCAGCGCCACGCCCGCGACGATCAGCGTCTGGTGCAGCACGTACCAGGGGTAGACCGACTCGTTGGCCCAGCGCAGCCACGGCCAGGGGCGGTTCAGGTAGCGGTGGCCATGGCCCAGGATGGTGGCGACCGCGAGCCACAGGTAGGCATTGCGCAGCACGTCCATCAACAGCCCCGTGGGCGGCGCCTTGGCCCCGACGCGCAGCGCGATGAACGTGCCGATCGCCGCCACCGCCAGCAGCAGCGACACGCGGCGCAGCCGTTCGAGCTCGCGCCAGATACCCGTGTCCACGCCCATCCAGTAGCCGTAGAGGAACACGGTGAAGTAGATGCTGTGCAGGTGGAAGTCCCACACCAGGTTGTGCGTGGCCGGGAAGTGCCGGGCCAACAGCACCGTCCACACCACGAGCGGCAGCGCGGGCAGCACCAGCAGCTGCCAGCCGCGCAGCCCGTTGAAGCGCTGGCGCACCCACTGCCCGGCGGCCGAGCGCCACAGCGGCAGCATCAGCGCGACCAGCGCCGTGTAGAGAAACAGGTAGGGCAGGTACCAGAGGTGGTTCCAGGTGATGCCGAACTCCGCCCCCGCGAACGCCCCCTTGGGCCACGGCGCACCCATCGACAGGTAGCGCAGCAGGAAGGCGCCGAAGCCCGGCGCCACCAGCCCGCGCGCCACGCCTTCGGCATAGGCCTGGTAGGGCACGACCACCGCCATGCCGAAGGCCAGCGGCAGCATCAACCGCAGGCCCCGGCTGCGCAGCAGCCCCCAGGTGCCCTGGCCTCGGCTCAGGAAGCCCAGTGACACGCCCGAGATGAGAAACACCAGGTCCATGCGCCACAGGTTCAGCACCCGCATCGGCCACGGCAGCCACTCGGCCGCGTGCGGGCTTTTCAGGTGCCAGGGCCAGTCGGCCACGTAGTACATGCCCACGTGATAGACGATGACGAGCAGGAAGGCGAGGGCGCGCAGGGCGTCGATGTCGTGGCGGCGCGGGTCGGCCGGGTGGGTGGGTGCGGTGGTCATTGCAAGCGCCTCGAAGCGAAGAAGCCGCGATGCTCGGGTCCGCAGCCCCGGCTGGGGTCGGTGAGGGGACGGATCGCCCCCGCTTTGTGACGAGCGGTGCCCCGCAGGGACGAAATGGGCCGACCCCGGGGGCCTGTTTTCGCGAGAATTCCCCGCATGCGAGACCCGCACAAGAACCTGTACGAACGCTACGAGCCGATCCGACGGTACGTGGAGGTGGGTTTCTGGATCGTGGTCATGGCGGTGCAGGCCGTGTTCAACACCTCGGTGGCGCTGGTCGATGCAGGGCGGCGCGCCGTGCCGCACGCCACCTGGGAGATTCTGGTGTGGGAGGGTTCCAGCCACCTCGTGCTGCTGGCGCTGGTGCCGGGCATCGTGGCGGTCGAGCGCTGGCTGTCGCCGCTGCCGCGCAGGCACCTGCTGCGCTACCTGGTGGGGCATGCGGTGGCCAGCGTGGTCTTCAGCGTGGTGCACGTGGTGGCCATGTTCGCGCTGCGCGCGCTGGCCTACGCAGCGGTCGGCGAGCGCTACGACTTCGCGGACTGGCGCGGCCAGTGGGGCTACGAATACCTGAAGGACGTGCGCGCGTACGCGTCGATGGTCTTCGGCATCTGGGCCTATCGGCTGTTCATGCTGCGGCTGCAGGGGGAGGCACGGGTGCTCGATGCGCCGGAGGACGCAGGGGCGGCCGAGGCCGCGGTGCCGCTGGTGGCAGCCGGGCCGCCCACCGACGCTGCCATGCCTCCCGCGCCCGCTGTCGAAGCGCCGCCGGCGCCACTGTCCGTTGTTGCCCGCCCCGAACGTTTTCTCGTGCGCAAGCTGCGCCGCGAATTCCTCATCGCCGCCACCGACATCGACTGGCTGCAGGCCGAGGGCAACTACGTCGGCCTGCACGTCAACGGCCACGACTACCTGCTGCGCGCCACGCTCACCGACTTCCTGACCCAGCTCGACCCCGCCACCTTCGTGCGCGTGCACCGCAGCCACGCGGTGAACCTGGGCCGCATCAAGGAGATCGAGCCGCTCGACGGCGGCGATGCCCGGCTGCACATGCACGACGGCACGACCGTGCCCTGCAGCCGGCGCTATCGCGACGCGCTGCGCGGCGGCGCGGGCTGAGCGCTTCGGCGCGTTCCGATCCGGTGCGCGCCCTGCGGAATCGGCCCATTCTTGGGTCGTTTCGCACCATCAAAGAGCCTCCAGGCACCATTTTTGCTTTCTTGCGCCGGCGCCCCGAGCCGTTCGGGTGCGACGCACCAAATCAAACCAAAAACCTGCAAGAAGCTCTCATGGACGCACTCAAACAGGGCGCTGATGCGCTGTTCATCCTTCTCGGCGCCATCATGGTCCTGGCCATGCATGCCGGCTTTGCCTTTCTGGAACTGGGCACCGTGCGCAAGAAGAACCAGGTCAATGCGCTGGTCAAGATCCTGGTCGACTTCTCGGTGTCGACCATCGTGTACTTCCTGGTGGGCTACGGCGTGGCCTACGGCACGCATTTCTTCGTCAGCGCCACCGAACTGTCGGCAAGAAGCGGCTACGAGCTGGTGAAGTTCTTCTTCCTGCTGACCTTCGCAGCGGCCATTCCGGCCATCATCTCGGGCGGCATCGCCGAGCGCGCCAAGTTCTGGCCGCAGCTGATCGCCACCGCGGTCATCGTCGGTTTCGTCTACCCGCTGTACGAGGGCATTGCCTGGAACAAGGCCTTCGGCATCCAGGCCTGGATCGCTTCGGTCACGGGTCATGAGTTCCATGACTTCGCCGGCTCGGTCGTCGTGCACGCCGTGGGCGGCTGGCTCGCGCTGCCGGCTGTGCTCTTGTTGGGCGCGCGCCGCAACCGCTACCGCGGCGACGGCTCGCTGAGCGCACACCCGCCGTCGAACATCCCGTTCCTGGCGCTGGGCGCGTGGGTGCTGTGCGTGGGCTGGTTCGGCTTCAACGTGATGAGCGCGCAGAGCATCGACAAGATCTCGGGCCTCGTCGCCGTCAACTCGCTGATGGCGATGGTCGGCGGCACGCTGGTGGCGCTGGCCATGGGCAAGAACGACCCCGGCTTCGTCTACAACGGCCCGCTCGCCGGCCTCGTGGCCGTGTGCGCCGGCTCCGACCTCATGCACCCGCTGGGCGCGCTCGTGGCGGGCGGCGTGGCCGGCGCCATCTTCGTCTTCATGTTCACGCGCACCCAGAACAAATGGAAGATCGACGACGTGCTCGGCGTGTGGCCGCTGCACGGCCTGTGCGGCACCTGGGGCGGCATCGCGGCCGGCATTTTCGGCACCCAGGCGCTGGGCGGCATCGGCGGCGTGAACCTGTGGGCGCAGCTCATCGGCACCTTGCTCGGCGTGGTCTGGGCGCTGATCGGCGGTGCCGTGGTGTACGGCGTGCTCAAGGCGACGATGGGGCTGCGGCTGTCGCAGGAAGAGGAATACGACGGGGCGGATCTGTCGATTCACCACATTTCTGCGACGCCGGAGCGTGAGGTGAATTGGTGAATTGATGAGTCGGTATGGGCGCAGCGGATTCAGCTGGCTTTGGCCGCGACACCGTGCGTCCACCCGGGCATGGCAAGGTAGTAGCGCACCGCCTTGCCCTGACCCATGGTGTACAGCATGCCGTTCTGCACGAGCTCCGAGAGATCCCGCGTGGCTGTCGCCTTCGACACCCGCACCATCTTCAGATACTTCTCCACATTGAGGCCGCCGAGAAAGCCTCCATCGCCGGCCTCGAGCAGCCGGCGCAGCAAGGCCCGTTGCCGCTCGTTGAGCGGGTGCTGTGCATGCCGTGCCCAGAAGCGGGAGCGCTCGAGTGACGACTGGATCACCTGGCTCGACGCGATGCAGGCCTCGCCGAACGCTTGCGCGAACCACTGCACGAAGGGGGTGACGTCTGCGTCGCCCGACTGGCCCACGGCCAACGCGTCGTAGTAGCCCTTGCGGTCTTTGAGCAGTTGCCTCGACAGGCTGAAGAGCCGTGTGGAAGCGCCTGTGTCCTGTGCCAACGCCATGTCGGCCACCGCGCGGCCGACGCGACCGTTGCCATCTTCGAACGGGTGGATGGTTTCGAACCACAGGTGCGCGATGGCGGCGCGCGCAATGCCGTCCATGCCCGCGTGCCGTGTCTGTGCAAACCATGCGAGGAAGGCGTCCATTTCGCGCGGGACGGTGGAAGAAGGAGGCGCCGTGTAGTGCACCACCTCCTTGCCGGGCAGGCCGCTCACGATCTGCATGGCATCGGCGTGATCCCGGTAACGGCCGACCGCGATGCGCCGGATGCCGGTCGTGCCGCCCGGAAAGAGCGCCGATTGCCAACGGCACAGCCGGTCTGTGTCGAGTGGTGCATCGAAGTTCGTCGTGGCGTCATGGATGACTTCGACCAACCCGTCGATGTACCGGTCGGTCGGGCCGGCATCGTCGGTGCCGAGGCGCCGCATGACCGACGAACGCACCGCGGCAAGGTCCAGCCGCTCGCCTTCGATGGCGGCGGTGGCCACGGCTTCCTGCGTCCACAGTTCCTGCTCGACGCCGACCAACCCTTCCCGGCCGATGGCTCGCGCCATGCCGTTCACTTCCCCTCGGAGTTCACGCGCGCGGAGCAGGGCCGGGCTGGCTTCGGACAGCTCGAATCGAAGCTGCGGCCAGTCGGGCTGCTGCCAGATGTAGAGCGGGGCGAAGGTGGCCATGAGCCGCATTTTAGATAAATCGGCTCAAAAAATGATTCGCAAATGTGAATTTGCGGCTCAGGGCGCTGTTTTTGGGAAGAAAGGCACAAATCTGTGACCTGTAGCAAACTCGTCCGGCCGCTCATTCCATTCCATCCCCCATGACCCAATCGCCCCCCGCCCTCGAAGTCCTCCCCCGCGACCTGTCCGCCTACCGCGAGGGCAACGTCGGCATCGACTACGTGCACCGCTTCGAGTCCGGCAAGCCCGGCCCGCACGTGCTGATCAATGCGCTGACGCACGGCAACGAGATCTGCGGCATGACCGCCGCCACGCACCTGCTCGACACCGGCGTGCGCCCGAAGATCGGCACGCTCACCATCAGCTTTGCCAACGTGGCGGCCTACGAGTCCTTCAACGAGGCGCTGCCCTTCGACAGCCGCCAGCTGGTGCACAACCTCAACCGCGTGTGGTCGCCCGAATGGCTCGACGGCAGCGAGGACAGCCCCGAGCTGAGCCGTGCCCGCGTGCTGCGCCCGGTGGTGAGCGCGGCCGACCACATCCTCGACATCCATTCCACGAGCCAGCCCGTGATCCCGTTCTGGGTGTACCCGGCCTTCGACCGCAACGCCGAGGCCGCCATGGCCATCGGCCGCCCGTCGGTGCACCTGGTGATGCCCGACGGCCTGGGCTCGGGCACGCCGCTGATCCAACACGGCCAGCATGGCAAGGCCGACGGCAAGGGCGTGGCGCTGGTGGCCGAGTGCGGCCAGCATTTCCTGCGCTCGGCCTCCGAGCTGGCCACCGCCATTTCGCTCGACTTTCTGGCGCACTTCGGCCTCATCGACAAGGACCCGGCCGTGCCCGCGCCCGGCGAGCAGCGCCGCTTCGAGCTGCTGCAGACGCACGTCATCAAGTCGGAAGACTTCGCCTTCGTGCGCCCGCTGATCGGCTTCGAGACCTTTGCCAAGGGCGAGCTGATCGCCACCAACGGCCCGGACGAAATCCGCGCGCCGTGCGACGACTGCACGATCTTCATGCCGGCGCAGCGAACGATCGTGGGGCGCGAGGCGG
This sequence comes from Variovorax sp. 54, assembly GCF_002754375.1. NCBI lineage: Bacteria > Pseudomonadati > Pseudomonadota > Betaproteobacteria > Burkholderiales > Comamonadaceae > Variovorax > Variovorax sp. 54. The sequence goes on along the minus strand of NZ_PEFF01000001.1, from coordinate 1,324,682 downwards.
TGTATCTGACCAAGCCACTCTGAGGGCGGCGTTCTTCTTCAGCAGATCAGCAGGTGCCGCGGTGTTTCCGCGGTGCTGTCGCCCCCGGCGCTACGAAGACGTCAGGAGTTTTTCGATCTGTTCCCGCAGCGGCGGCAGATCGCGCAGGATGGTTTGCCAGACGATGGCGTGATCGACCGTGAAGTAGCCGTGCGCGAGCGCATTGCGCATCTCGTAGGCGAAGCGCCACGGGATGTCTGAATGCGCTGCGGCGAAGTCGGCATGGTGCTTGACGACGTTGTTGCACGCAGCACCGATGACTTCCAGGTTCCGCACCACGGCATCCTGTGTTCGGCGATCCGCGAGGTAGCCATCGAGTGTGGCACCTTGCGTGTAGTCCTGGGCGTTGTCGATGGCCTGCAGGATGTGGCCTAGGTAGTCCGGCACCCGCAGCGGATCGCCCCGACTCATACGGGCACAGCCTCGCGCAGCACCTGGTCGCGAAACTTCGGCGGCAAGCCGTTGGGCGTGAGCACATCCACTTCCATGCCCAGCAGGCACTTCAGCTCATGGCGGATGGCCCCGATGTCCATGAGCGTGGTCTGCGCCGTGGGCTCCACCAGCAGATCGAGGTCGCTGTCGACCCCGTCGTCACCTCGCAGGGCCGATCCGAAGACCCGGACGTCGCTGACATGGTGGCTCAGCGCAATCTCGCGAATGCGATCGCGATGGCGGGACAGAGCTTCGGAGGGGCGCATCTTGCGCAGTGTAGTGCCGGTGATTCTTCAGTCTCAACCCGCAACGAACAACGCCGGGTCCACCATCGTCCGATTCAGCATCACCCCCCAATGCAGGTGCGGCCCGGTCACCCGTCCCGTCGCGCCCACAGCGGCCAGCGGCTCGCCGGCCTTGAGCACGTCGCCGACCTTCACGTCCCAGCGGCTCAGGTGGCAGTACATCGTCAGCAGGCCGCCGCCGTGGTCGAGCCAGACGGTGCCGCCGGGCAAGAGGTAGTCGCCGGTGTCGATCACCCTGCCGGCCAGCGGCGCGAGCACGGGCGTGCCGGTGCCGGCCGCGATGTCCATGCCGCTGTGCGGATTGCGCGACTGGCCGTTGAACACGCGGCGCAGGCCGAACGAGCTGGAGCGGCGGCCCGGCACGGGCACGCGCATCTGCAGCGCGGTGTCGGGGCGCAGGTCGGTGAGCGTGGCCATCACGCCGGTCAGGTGATCGCGCTCCTTGTTGTAGCGGGCCTGGTCCTCGGGCGACAGGTCGACCCTGCGCGGCGCCACCGTCAGGCGTTGTTCGCGGTACTGCTTCGGGGCCACGGTGTAGGCGATCTGGCGATCGGGCTTGCCCTCGGCGCGCACGCTGATGCTGGCTTCGCCGGGTGAGGTGGCGAGCGGAATGCCGACCAGCGCGGTCCATTCGATCGGATCGCCGAGCACCAACACGGGCACGTCACCGGCAAAGGCCTTGGGGCGCGTGGCCGCCGGGCCGAGCGACAGGCGGGCAACGCCGCCGGGCACCAGCAAGGCATGCGGCCAGACGTCGGGCGACTGCGGCTTGTTGTTTTTCTTGGCCGGGGTCGCGGCACCGGCCGGCAGCGCCAGCAAGCCGAGGGCGCCGAGCACGGCGCTGCGACGGTTCAATGCGGCAGAGGAGGGGAGGTCGGAGAAAGGAAGGTTCATGTGCATGGACAGGATTCGAATGAAGAGTTGGTGGTGCGGCGGCTCAGCCGCCGTTCTGTTCCAGCCAGGTTCCGGGCGCCAGTCCGTCGAGCGTGTAAGGCCCGATGGCGGCGCGGATGAGGCGCAACGTCGGCAGCCCCACGGCCGCCGTCATGCGCCGCACCTGGCGGTTGCGGCCTTCGCTGATCGCCAGCTCCAGCCACGCGGTGGGAATGAGCTTGCGCTCGCGGATGGGGGGCTCGCGGTTCCACACGGCGGGCGGCGGATCGAGCAGGCGCGCTGTTGCGGGGCGTGTGGGGCCGTCGTTGAGCTGCACGCCGTTGCGCAGCGCCGCCAGCGCCTCGTCGGTCGGCACGCCCTCCACCTGCACCCAGTAGGTCTTCTCCATCTTGAAGCGCGGATCGGCGATGCGCGCCTGGAGCTTGCCGTCGTCGGTGAGCAGCAGCAGGCCTTCGCTGTCGGCATCGAGCCGGCCGGCGACGTAGACACCGGGGAGGTCGATGAAGTCCTTCAGGCCGCGCCAACGGCCCTCGGGCGTGAACTGGCTGAGGACGCCGTAGGGTTTGTTGAAGCGGATGAGGCGGGAAGAAGAGCTCGGAGCGTTCATGAACCGACAGGATAGCCGGGGTCTGCAAGCGCCCGGCGCATGAAAAAAGCCGGAGCCACAACGGCCCCGGCTTCGCGGGAGAACGCGGCAAGCGGCCTTACTTGGCCCAGCTGTCCCGCATCCCCGCCGCGCGGTTGAACACGGGCTTGCCTTCTGCGCCGCCTTTCGCGTCGCGCACGAAGTAGCCATGCCGCTCGAACTGGATGCCCACGCCAGCTTCCGCCTTCGCCAGCGACGGCTCGACGAATGCCGTGCACACCTCGAGGCTGTGCTTGTTCAGCTCATCCAGCAGCTCGCCGCTGCCCGGGTTGGCTTCGGCGAACAGGCGCTCGTACAGCCGCACCTCGGCCTGCACGGCATCGGCCGCGGCCACCCAGGTGATGTTCCCCTTCACCTTGATCGCGTCCGCACCCGGCGTGCCGCTCTTGGTGTCGGGCACCAGCGTGGCCTGCACTTCGAGGAGCTTGCCGTCGGCGTCGCGCGTGGCGCCGGTGCATTCGATGACGTGGCCGTACTTCAGGCGCACCTTGTTGCCGGGGAACAGGCGGAAGAAGCCCTTGGGCTGCACGTCTTCGTAGTCGGTGCGCTCGATCCAGACTTCGCGGCCGAGCTTGAACTCGCGCTTGCCCATCTCAGGGTGGTGCGGGTGCACGGGGGCGGAGCAGTCGTCGAGAACGTCGTCGCCGCCCATCAGCTCGCCCCAATTCGTGATGACCAGTTTCACCGGGTCGAGCACGGCCATCGCACGCGGCGCGACGGGCTCGAGGGTGTCGCGCAGCGCAGCCTCGAGGCTGGCGTACTCGATCCAGCCGCCCGACTTGGTGGTGCCGCTGCGTTCGCAGAACAGCTGCAGCGCGGCGGGCGTGTAGCCGCGGCGGCGCAGGCCGGCGATGGTGGGCATGCGGGGGTCGTCCCAGCCGTCGACGTGCTTTTCTTCGACCAACTGGCGCAGCTTGCGCTTGCTGGTCATCACGTGGGTCACGTTCAGGCGGGCGAACTCGTACTGGCGCGGGTGCGGGCTGGCGACCAGGCCGCCTTCGGCCAGGCGGTCGAGCAGCCAGTCGTAGAAGGGGCGCTGGTCTTCGAATTCGAGCGTGCAGATGGAGTGGGTGATCTGCTCCAGCGCGTCTTCGATGGGGTGCGCGTAGGTGTACATCGGGTAGATGCACCACTTGTCGCCCGTGTTGTGGTGGGTGGCCCGGCGGATGCGGTACAGCGCGGGGTCGCGCATGTTGATGTTGGGGCTCGCCATGTCGATCTTGGCGCGCAGGATGGCGGCGCCGTCGGCGAGCTTGCCATCGCGCATCTCGCGAAAACGCACCAGGTTTTCTTGCGAGCTGCGGCTGCGAAAGCGGCTGTCGGTGCCGGGCGTGTTGAAGTCGCCGCGGTTGGCGCGCATTTCTTCGGGCGTCTGCTCGTCGACATACGCCAGGCCGGCGCCGATCAGGTACTCGGCGGCTTCGTACATGAAGTCGAAGTAGTTGCTGGCGAAGTACTCGTGTTCCTGCAGCGTGCCGGGCGCGCTGGGGCGGTCGGCCAGGTAGGTTTCGTAGCCGAGCCACTTCACGGCGTCGCGGATGGAATCGACGTACTCCTGCTCTTCCTTCTCGGGGTTGGTGTCGTCGAAGCGCAGGTGGCACACGCCGCCGTATTCCTTGGCCAGCTGGAAATTCAGCCAGATGCTCTTGGCATGGCCGATGTGCAGGTAGCCGTTGGGCTCGGGCGGAAAGCGCATGCGGACCTTGGCGGGGTCGGGCATGCCCTGGGCGTGGTGGGCGGCGTCGCCCGGGGAACCGCCCCAGGTGCGGCCTGCGTAGGCACCCTGTGCGAGGTCGTTCTCGATCACATGGCGCAGGAAATTGCTCGGTGCAGCGGTCGTTTTGGTGCCGCTTTTGTCGGTCGGGGAGGTCATCGCGTCATTCTAGAGGGGGGCCTGCGGGGGTTACTTTTGGCAACGCTCTTCACATTGCAGCGTCCACGCGGTTTGCATTTGGGGCGTTCAATACACACATGGGCCCACAACGCCCCCTCAACAAGGAGTTCCACATCATGAGCGTCACACGTTCCACCCTCTTCAAATGGGCCGCCGCCGGTGCGGTGGCCTTCGGTGCCCTGTTTGCGGCCACCTCGGCCAGCGCCCGCGGCGACGTGAGCTGGTCGATCGGCGTCGGCGTGCCCGGCGTGGCGGTCGGCGTGGGCGCTCCCGCCTACTACCCGGCCCCGGTCTATGCACCGCCGGCCCCGGTGTATTACGCACCGCCGCCCCCGGTCTACTACCGCCCGCCGCCGCCGGTGTACTACCGCCCGGCACCGGTCTACTACGCACCGCCGCCGGCCTATTACGGCCCGCGCTATTACGGTCGCGGCTACTACCGCGGTCATGGCCATGGGCACGGCCACTGGCGCTGATTTACAACGCCATTCGTGACTGAATGAAAAAAGCCGGCCCCGAAAAGGCCGGCTTTTTGCTGGGCGCTGGGTGCGCAAATTTCACATGGCGCGAAACAGATGGGCGTAGAGCCGGCTGACCGGGATCTTCTCGGCCCGCCCGCGCAGCGCGAGGTGCAGCTTGCCGACTTCGTCGCGGTGCACCGCCTCGATGGCCGCGCTGCGCACCACCACCGCCCGGTGCACCTGCCAGAAGGTGTCGGGGTCGAGCTGGGGCAGCAGCTGCTTGAGCGGCGTGCGAATCAGGTATTCCTGCGTGGCGGTGAGCACGCGCAGGTATTTGTCGGCGGCCTCGAAATACAGCACCTCGTCGATCGGCACCATGCGCACGGTCGCGCCGCCGGCGTCGCTGGCGGCAATCATGCGCAGCGGCGCTGACGACGACGAGGCCGACGGGGCCCCGCCCGTCCCACCAGCAGCGCCCAGCACCTGGCGCCACTGGGCGAGGGTGCGCTCCAGCGCCTCGTCGGCCGGAACAGGTGGCGTCATCGACGGCGCAGCCGCTGCCAATGCCTGCCGCAGCCGCGCCACGGTCTTGCGCAGGCGCTCGGGCTGCACGGGCTTGAGCACGTAGTCGATGGCCTCGGCCTCGAAGGCGCGTGCGGCGTACTCGTCGTAGGCGGTCACGAACACCAGCTGCGGCATCGGCGCCTCGTCGGTGGGCCAGCTGTCGGCCAGTTCGGCGGCGGCGGCCAGGCCGTCGAGGCCGGGCATGCGGATGTCGAAGAACAGCACCTGCGGCAGCAGCCTCAGCGCCTCGCGCACGGCGCTGTGGCCGTCGCGGGCGATGGCGACCACGCGCAGCTCGGGCCAGGCGGCGGCCAGTTCGGCCTGCAGGGCCTGGGCCAGCAGGGGTTCGTCTTCGGCGATGAGGGCGGTGAGGGGCATCGTCTTCTTGTCGTCTTGGGGCATGTCAGGCAGGCAGGGGAAGGTTCAGGGTGACGCACGTACCGCCGCCCGAGGCCGCGGGGCGCAAGCTCAGGCGGCCTTGCTCGCCGTACACGGTGGCCAGCCGCTCGCGCACCTGTTCGAGTCCGAAGCCGCCGCCTTCCGAGGGCTGCTGTGTCGCATCGAGCCCGACGCCGGTGTCGCTCACCTCGATGACCAACTGGCCCGCTTCGCGGCGCGCGCGCACGGCGATCTCGCCGCCTTCGACCTGGGGCTCGAGCCCGTGGCGGATGCTGTTCTCGACCAACGGCTGCAGCAGCAGCGGCGGCACCGGCGTGTCGCGCAGGTCGTCGGGCAGGTCGAGCGTGTAGCGCAGGCGTTCGCCCATGCGCACCGACATCAGTTCGAGGTAGTCACCCAGCCGATCGAACTCGGCCGACAACGGATGCGACAACGCGCGCGAGCCGCTGAGCGTCATGCGCAGATAACTGTTGAGGCGGTCGAGCATGGCCACAGCACGCGGCGGGTCGACGGTGATCAGCACGCGCAGGTTGGCCAGCGTGTTGAAGAGCATGTGCGGTTCGAGCTGGGTTTCGAGCAGCTTGAGCCGCGCTTCGGTGGCATTGCGTTGGGCCAGTTCGACCTGGCTCTGCATGTACTTGCTCTTGCCGAAGCTGTAGAAGAGAAAGCAGATGACGGACCCCGCGATGATCGTGATGACGACGCCCGTGGCCAGCTTGTGGCCTCGCAGGTCGAGGAAGGTGAAGGCGGGCGCACCGCGCCAGGCGTCGCCGATGAGGTTGCCGATGAAGAAGCCGAAGGTCACACCCGCCACGACCAGCAGCGGGCCCCACGGCGATTTCGGCCAGAGGGCGTCGCGGTGTCCGGTGATGAGGAGCCGGCCGCCATCGATGAAAAGCCAGCTCGCGGTGCCGATCGCCAGCGAATAGACCAGGTTGTCGGCCCAGTCGCCGGCGCCCGCGATGGTCAGCGCGCTCGCAATGAGGCAGTTGAAGACGGCGGTGATCAGCCCATGCCGCAGCATGGACTGGACGTTGGTGGCGCTGAACCGGGCACTGAACCCGGTGGCAAGGGGCGACAGCGACGGGCTCAGGCTCACCGGCGGTCCCCGCCGCCCAGCGCGCGGCGCTCGCGTTCCAGCAGCCGGTCGTACAGGCCGCCACCGGGCGCAATGAGCCAGACCACGGCGCCATGGATCAGCAGGCCCAGGCCCCAGCCCATGAGCGGGTAGACGGCCCAGTTGTGGCCGCGCGAGGCGGCGAGCCCGACCAGCCCGACGTTGACGACCACGTAGACGAAAGCATGGATGAACCAGCCCATCTTGGCGCCGGCGCGGCGGCGGGCGCGCTTTTCAAGGTCGGCGTCGGCGCGGTTCGACGGGGTGGATGTGTTCATGACAGTTCTCCTCATGTGGGCGGGTCAGGATGTGGTGGCGCGCGGCAGGATGCCGCCGGTGCGCCGCATGTAGGTGCGGTATTCGTCGCCGAAGGACTCGAGCATCATTCGCTCCTCCCGCGGCGTACGCACGGCGTAGAGCAGGCCGACGGCCAGCAGCGCGGCGCCGCCGGCGATCCAGTTGTTCAGCAGCAGGGCCTGGCCGATCGCCATGGCGAAGAACGAGGCGTACATCGGGTGCCGGATGCGGCGGTAGACGCCCTGTGTGACGAGGCGGTGGTTGGGGTTGAGTTCCAGCGTGACCGACCAGCTGGCGCCCAGGTCGGCGTGCGAGCGCCAGAACAGCCACAGTCCAGCCGCCATCACCACGGCGCCGACCCAGGCCAGCGCCTCGGGCCGGGCGTAGTGGGCGGCATCCAGCCAGGGCGTCAGCATCAGGACGGCGGGCAGTCCGATCTGGCCGAGGCCCACGGTCACGATCAGCAGGCGGTCGCGTGCATCGGCCCGGCTGTGCGCCTTGGCGCCGGATGCGCCGTGGCGCTGGAACATGGCGCGGATCACCATGTAGGCGACGGTGCCGGCGGCAAATGCCAGATGAGAGGGTTGAAGGTTCACGGACGTCTTTCGGTCGTTCTCAGGAGCGCTCGATGCCCAGGCCGGCCACGAGTGGGCCGTCGGCAGGCTCGGGTTCCGCGGTCAATGCCGCGCGCTGGCGCAGCTCTTCGGTGGTTTCGCCCGGCCCGTCCGGCCGCCAGCCCGGCGGCTTCACCAGATAACCGACGAAGGCACGCAGCGAACGCGCCGAACGCAGGTCGCGCCACAGGTCGCGCCACTGGCTGAACTCGATCTCGAACAGGTTGTACGAGGTGATCGGCTTCACCAGACCGTAGCGGCAGGGCAGGTCGGCGCGCTCGGGGATGTAGGTGCCGAACAGGCGATCGAACACGATCAGCACGCCGCCGTAGTTGCCGTCCAGGTACTCCAGGTTCGAGGCGTGGTGCACGCGGTGGGCCGAGGGCGTGTTGAGCACCCATTCAAGCGGGCCGAGCTTCGGAATCCAGGTCGCGTGAATCCAGAACTGGTAGAGCAGGTTCAGCGTGAGCATCAGCAAGATGATCCGCGGCGGCATGCCCAGGAGCGGCGCGAGCAGGAAGAAGGCCAGGGTGCCGGTGAGCCGGCCGGTCCAGCCGAAGCGGTAGGCAGCCGACAGGTTCAGCTCGTTCGGCGAATGGTGCACGGCGTGGGTGCACCAGAACCAGCGCACGCGGTGCGCGGCGCGGTGGTACCAGTAGTAGCAGAACTCCTGCCCGATGAAGCAGGCGAGCCAGCCGGTCCAGTGGTCCATCGGCAGCGTGAAGAGCCGGTGGGCGTAGAGCCAGTCCATCGCGCCGACCCAGAAGGCCAGCGGCAGCAGCCAGCGCAGCGGGTATTCGCGCACCAGAAAGTCGAACACCGAAATGCCGGCCGCCTTCCAGTCGTAGCTGCGCCAGCCGTTGCGCCAGGACAGCACCAGCGCTTCGGCCAGCGAGGCGAGCAGCACCACCGTGACGGAAATCTTGAGGATCAACACGAGCACGGTCATGGCGGTTCCTGGCGTCTAAGGGCAGGCGGGGCTGAGTTGGGCGGAATCTTAGGCCGCGCGGGCGCCGCTGACCATCGCACCCGACGCCGCGGCCAGCCGCCACAGGCGCGCGGCACGGGCCGCGAAGATGCCGCTGAAGGCGCCGTACAGCGCGGGCACGCCCAGGGCGAAGGCCACGTGGTGGCGCAGCTCGGGGTGCATGGCCAGCGACACGCCCACCACGTATTTGGTGAAGAAGATGCCCATCATGAGCATCAGCGGCACCGCGGTGCCGGCCACCTCGAACTGGCGGGCCGCCGCGTCGTAGCGCGTGGTCGCAGGCAACGGACGGCGCAGCACCAGCGCCACGAGCAGCAGCGCCGCCACGGCCCAGCCGAGCAGGGCGCCGGCCGAGTCGCCGAACACCGACACCACGCCGAAGAACGACAGGCCGGCCATCGCGACCGGCATCACCAGCACGCGGTTCAGGCCGAGGCGGTTGGCCACGAGCTGCCGGCCGCCGAGCCAGGCCAGCAGGACGAACACGGCGAACACCCACTTCGGGGTGTGAAGAAGGATTTGCATCAGCATGGGAGGCTCCGTTCGGTTGGAAGAAGAAGACAAAGGGGGCAGGGAATCGATGGAGCGGACTGTGCCGATGCCGTCCGGCCCCCGCCACGGCCATGCGACGAAATGCGGGTGGGCGGCGTGAAGTGCCGGCCGCCGGCGTGAATGGCGGGCGGAAGGTCGCGACAGATGTATGCAAACGGAAGCTTTACCGTCGCTTTACGGCACGGAAAACTTGGGGAGTGATATTTCGCGCTGTACTCTAGACCGCCTCCCTTCCGGCTGCCTTTTCGCACCCCTTCGCACGCACCGCCCATGGATTCCCAAACGCCCCCCGAGCCCCTGCCACCCGTCGTGTCGCCGACCCATCCTCCGGCGCGCCGGCGCCGCTGGTTCGGGAGCCTGATGGCCCTGCTTCTGCTGGTGGCCCTCGGGGGCGGTGCCTGGTATTTGATCCAGCGTTCCAAAGCACCGACGCCCGGCGCGGGTGGACCTCGAGGACCAGGTGGTGGCGCAGGACGGCCCGGCGGCGGTGGTCCGGGTGGGCGAGCGGGTGGTGGCGGCGGCGGCGCGGCCTCCAGCACCGTCGGCACCGCCATCGCGCGGCAGGCCGACATTCCGGTGCAGCTCGAAGCGCTGGGCACGGTCACGCCGCTGGCCAATGTGACGGTGCAGCCGCAGGTGTCGGGCGTGCTCACGGCCGTGCTGTTCAAGGAAGGCCAGATGGTCAAGAAGGGCGACGTGCTCGCCACCATCGACCCGCAGCCCTTCGAGAACGCGCTGGCGCAGGCCGCCGGTGCACGCCAGCGCGACGAGGCGCAGCTGGCCGCGGCGCGCGTCACGCTGCAGCGCTACCAGACGCTGCTCGGGCAAGACTCCATCGCCCGCCAGGACGTCGACACCCAGGCCGCGCTGGTCAAGCAGCTCGAAGGCACCGTGGCCATCGACCGCGCCAACGAAAACACCGCCAAGCTCAACCTGACCTGGAGCCGCATCACGGCGCCGGTGAGCGGGCGCATCGGCCTGCGGCCGGTGGACGCGGGCAACTACATCTCGACCGGCAGCACGGGCGGCGTGGCCACCATCACGCAGATCGCGCCCATCGACGTCGAGTTCGCCATTCCGCAAGACCGCGTGCCCGAGGTGCAGGAGCGGCTGGGGCAGGGCGCCACGCTCGCTACCACCGCCTTCGACCGCACGCGCACACGCCGGCTGGCCGAGGGCAGTTTTTCCACGCTCGACAACATGGTCGACACGCAGACCGGCACCGTGAAGGCCAAGGCGCGCTTCACCAACGCCGACGGCGCACTGTTCCCGAACCAGTTCGTCAACCTGCGGCTGCTGCTGCGCACCGTGAGCAGCGCGGTGGTGGTGCCGGTCACGGCGCTGCGGTACGGCCCGAACGGCGACTACGTGTACGTGGTGACGGCCGAGAACACGGCGTCGCAGCGGCCGGTGACGCGCGGTGAATCGAGCGTCGAATTCGCCTCGATCACCAAGGGCCTGCAGCCCGGAGAAACCGTGGTGACCGAAGGCGGCGACCGCCTGAAGGACGGCGCACGCGTGCAGACCACGGTCGACCGGCCGGCCGGTGCGGCCTCCGGCGCAGCAGCGCCGGGTGGACGGCGTGGAGGACGTCGGCAGGAAGGCGCCGGCGGTGCGGGTGGTGCGCAAGGCGGCGGTGCCCGTCCGGCCGAAGCGGCGGCGCCGGCTGCAGCGCCAGCGGCAACAACGCCTGCACCTGCAGCAGCCCCTGCACCCGCAGCCACACCCGCCAAGCTCCCCACCCCCGAGCAGCGCCAGCGCATGCTCGACGCGGCCAAGGACGACCCCGAACAGCTTGAACGCCGCAAGCGTTTCCTCGAAGCCCTCGACCGCGGCGACCCCGCCGCGCTGGAGCGCTGGCAACGTCAGTCCGAGCGCGGCGGTGCCGGCGGCGAACGCGGCGGTGAGGGACGGCGCAGTCCATGAGCCCCTCGCGCCCGTTCATCCTGCGGCCGGTCGCCACCTCGCTGCTGATGCTGGCCATCGTGCTGGCCGGCTTGGTGGCGTTTCGCTTCCTGCCGCTGGCGGCGCTGCCGCAGGTCGACTACCCGACCATCCAGGTCCAGACGCTCTACCCCGGGGCCAGCCCCGAGGTCATGAGCAACACCGTCACCGCGCCGCTGGAGCGCCAGTTCGGCCAGATGTCGGGGCTCGACCGCATGAGCTCGACCAGCGCGGCGGGCGTGTCGATCATCACGCTGCAGTTCTCGCTGGGCCAGACGCTCGACGTCGCCGAACAGGAAGTGCAGGCCGCCATCAACGCCGGCGGCTCGCTGCTGCCGGCCGACCTGCCCGCGCCGCCGGTGTATGCCAAGGTCAACCCGGCCGACGCGCCGGTGCTCACGCTGGCCATCACCTCCGACACGCTGCCGCTCACCGAGGTGCAGAACCTCGTGAACACCCGGCTCGCGCAGAAGATCAGCCAGGTCTCGGGCGTGGGCCTCGTGTCGCTCAGCGGCGGGCAGCGCCCGGCCGTGCGCATCCAGGCCAACACGCAGGCGCTGGCGGCCAACGGCATCGGGCTGGATTCGCTGCGCACCGCGATCAGCGCGGCCAACTCCAATGGCGCCAAGGGCAGCTTCGACGGCCCCAAGCGCGCCTACACCATCAACTCGAACGACCAGCTGCTCACGGTCGACGACTACAAGAACCTCATCGTCAGCTACAAGAACGGCGCGCCGATCCGCATGGTCGATGTGGCGCGCGTGGTCAACAGCGCCGAGAACGCACAGCTGGGCGCCTGGTCCGGGCGCAAGGTCGATGGCGAAGTGCAGCTCACGCCGGCCATCATCCTGAACGTGCAGCGCCAGCCCGGCGCCAACGTGATCGCCACCGTCAACGCCATCAAGAAGCAGCTGCCCGAACTGCAGGCCGGCCTGCCCGCGGGCCTGCAGATCGAGGTGCTGAGCGACCGCACCGCCGGCATCCGCTCGTCGGTGCAGCACGTCGAGATGGAACTGGTGCTGGCCGTGGTGCTCGTGGTGCTGGTGATCTTTGCGTTCCTGGGCAGCCTGCGCGCCACCGTCATCGCCAGCATCGCCGTGCCGATCTCGCTCATCGGCAGCTTCGGCCTGATGTACCTGCTGGGCTACAGCCTGAACAACCTGAGCCTGATGGCGCTGACCATCGCCACCGGCTTCGTGGTGGACGACGCGATCGTCATGATCGAGAACATCGCGCGCTACATCGAGGAGGGCGAGAAGCCGCTGCAGGCCGCGTTCAAGGGCGCGGCGCAGATCGGCTTCACCATCATCTCGCTGACTGTGTCGCTCATCGCCGTGCTGATCCCGTTGCTGTTCATGGGCGACGTGGTGGGCCGCCTGTTCCGCGAGTTCGCCGTGACGCTGGCGATCACCATCCTGATCTCGGGCGTGGTCTCGCTCACGCTGGTGCCGATGATGTCCGCGCGCTGGCTCAAGCACGAGCCGAAGAAAGACGCGTCGGGCACCGGCTTCGGCGCGCGCGCCCAGCGTTTCTTCGACGGCGTGATGGTGCGCTACGACCGCTCGCTGCACTGGGTGATCGCGCACCAGCCGCTCACGCTGCTGGTGGCGCTGCTCACCATGGTGCTGACCGTGGTGCTGTACCTCACGATTCCCAAGGGCCTGTTCCCCACGCAGGACACCGGCCAGTTGCAGGCCCGCGTGCAGGCCGCGCAAGACGTCTCTTTCGAGCGCATGGCGCAACTACAGCAGCAAGCTGCGCGCGCCATTCTTGAAGACCATGACGTCGAGAATCTGAGTTCGTTTGTCGGCGTGGACGCGGCCAACAACACGATGCTGCACACCGGCAGCATGCTCATCAACCTGACCAAGAGCCACGACAACCAGCAGGAGGTGATGGGCCGCCTGCGCGAGCGCGTGCAGAAGGTGGCAGGCCTCACGCTGTACCTGCAGCCCACGCAAGACCTGACCATCGATGCCGAGACCGGCCCGACCGAGTACCGCGTGTCGCTGGAAGGCGTGAACAGCGCGCTCGTCACCGAGTGGATGCAGAAGCTCGTGGCGAAGCTGCAGGAGTCGGACAAGGTGCGCAACGTGAGCAGCGATGCCGGCGCGCAAGGCCTGGCTGCGTATGTGAACGTGAACCGCGACACGGCATCGCGGCTGTCGATCACTGCGAGTTCGGTGGACGACGCGCTGTACAGCGCCTTCGGCCAGCGCATCGTGTCGACCATTTTTACGGAGACGAATCAGTACCGCGTGATTCTGGAGGCGCAGCCCGGCATGGTGAACACGCCGCAGACGCTGGGGCAGTTGAACCTCATTGCGGGCTCGGGCACGGCGACGCCGCTGTCGGCCTTTGCGGAGATCAGCGAGCGGCAGGCGCCGTTGCAGATCACGCACGTGGCGCAGTACCCGGCGAGCACGTTGAACTTCGATACGGCGCCGGGGGTGGCGCTCGGTGGTTCTGTTGCGGCGATTCGCGCGGCTGCGAAAGAGATCGGGTTGCCGGGCAGTGTGACGATGACTTTTCTGGGGGCTTCGGGGGCTTATGAGAAGTCTTTGTCGAATCAGCTGTGGTTGATTCTGGCGGCGGTGGTTTGCGTGTACATCGTGTTGGGGGTGCTGTACGAGAGCTATGTGCATCCGTTGACGATTTTGTCTACGTTGCCTTCTGCTGGGGTTGGGGCTTTGTTGGCGCTGATGATTACCGGCAATGACCTGGGGGTGATCGGGATCATCGGGATCATTCTGCTGATCGGCATCGTGAAGAAGAACGCGATCATGATGATCGACTTTGCTATCGATGCTGAGAGGACGCAGGGGAAGTCAGCGCGTGAAGCCATTCATCAAGCTGCTCTGTTGCGGTTTCGTCCGATCTTGATGACTACGCTGGCGGCTTTGTTTGCTGCTGTGCCTTTGATGTTGAGTTTTGGGGATGGGGCTGAGTTGAGGCGTCCTCTGGGGCTTGCCATCTTTGGTGGGTTGATCGTTAGTCAGCTGCTGACTTTGTTTACTACGCCGGTTATTTATTTGGCGTTTGATCGGTTGGGTGGGGGGAGTGGTCGGCGGTCTTCTTCGGAGCTTGAGGAGGAGACGGCTTGATCTGGTTCATCTCCTGTTGCTTGTTTGTTTTCCGGGGCCGGGTCTCGCCCCGGCAGGCGACCTACTTTTCTTTGCTTCGCCAAAGAAACGTAGGCAAAAGAAAGGCGACCCCACTGTCTGCGTCCCTCCGCTTCGCTACGGGCAACCTGCGGTGCTCGCGTTTCGCGGGGTCTTGCAGAACTCGCTTCGCTCAAACAGCTGCGAGCCCTGATCCGCGAAACGCTGCGCTCCTCGGCGCATACAGAGGGGCTTCGATACCGGGCGGGCCGTCGCTTCGCTCGGCCTGGGATCGGGCCTTTGCTTCGCTCGGCGGGCGGACTTGCTCCCTCTCCCCTTGGGGAGAGGGCGGGGGTGAGGGCATCGGCCTTCATGCGCGCGAGGCGGTGTTTCTGTGCCGCGGACCCTCACCCCAACCCTCTCCCCAAGGGGAGAGGGAGCAATGCAAGCCGAGCGAAGCGAAGGCTCGTGAGGTGTTCAGGTGCCGAGCGAAGCGATGGCCCGTTGGTATCCAAAGCCCTTCTGTATGCGCCGAGGAGCGCAGCGTTTCGCGGATCAGGGCTCGCCCTTGTTTGAGCGGAGCGAGTTTGGGCGAGACCCCGCGAAACGTGAGCACCGCAGGTTGCCCGCAGCGAAGCGGAGGGACGCAGACAGCAGGGTCGCCTTTCTTTTGCCTACGTTTCTTTGGCGAAGCAAAGAAAAGTAGGTCGCCCGCCGGGGCGAGACCCGGCCTCGGGAAGCAAAAAGAGGCACTGCGATGAACC
This sequence comes from Variovorax sp. 54, assembly GCF_002754375.1. Lineage (NCBI taxonomy): Bacteria > Pseudomonadati > Pseudomonadota > Betaproteobacteria > Burkholderiales > Comamonadaceae > Variovorax > Variovorax sp. 54. Next base: position 1,309,671 of record NZ_PEFF01000001.1, on the reverse strand, counting down.
TGTCGCGCCCCTTCGTCCGGCGCCCCATAGGCACAGTCCTCCTGACCATAGGCATCGCCCTGGCAGGCATAGCCGCGTTCTTCGTCCTCCCAGTCTCCCCGCTCCCCCAAGTCGACTACCCAGTCATCTCAGTAAGAGCCTCGATCCCAGGCGCAAGCCCCGAGACGATGGCAACCAGCGTCGCAACCCCGCTGGAACGACACCTGGGAACAATCGCCGGCGTCAACGAAATGACGTCCACCAGCTCCGTGGGTTCATCCCGCGTCACGCTGCAATTCGACCTAAGCCGCAACATCGACGGCGCCGCCAGAGAAGTCCAGGCCGCCATCAACGCCAGCCGCGTAGACCTGCCTGCCACCTTAAGAAGCAACCCAACCTACCGCAAAGCCAACCCCGCAGCCTCCCCCGTCATCATCCTGGCCCTCACGTCAAAGACAAAGACCCCGGGCCAGATCTACGACGCCGTCTCCAACATCGTCAGCCAGCGCCTGTCCCAAGTCGACGGCGTAGGCGACGTGGAAATCGGCGGCGGCTCGCTCCCCGCCGTGCGCATCGAGTTGCTCCCCTTCGCACTCAACCGCTACGGCATCAGCACCGACGACGTGCGCGCCGCAATTCAAGCGTCCAACGCCAACCGCCCCAAAGGCATGGTGCAAGGCGATGGCCGCAAGCTGCAGATCTACACCCAGACCCCGGCGCTGCGCGCAAGCGACTACGCCTCGATGGTCGTGGCCTGGCGCAACGGCGCGGCGGTGCGGCTGCGCGAGGTGGCCGACGTGATCGATGGCGTGGAAGACACGCGCACGCTGGGCCTGTTCAACGGCGAGCCGGCGATCATCGTGCTGATCACGCGGCAGCCTTCGGCCAACATCATCGAGACGGTCGACAACGTGCGCGCGCTGCTGCCCGAGCTGCAGGCGCAACTGCCGCCGGACGTGACGCTGCAGGTCGCGTCGGACAGCACCAACTCGATCCGCAGCTCGCTGCGCGAGGTGGAGATGACGCTGGTCATTGCGGTGCTGCTGGTGGTGCTGGTGGTCAGCCTGTTCCTGCGCAGCGTGCGCGCGACCGTGGTGCCGGCGGTGGCGACGGTGGTGGCGCTCTTGGGTACGTTCGGGGTGATGCACCTGCTGGGCTTCAGCCTCAACAACCTGAGCCTGATGGCGCTCACGGTGGCCACGGGCTTCGTGGTGGACGACGCCATCGTGGTGCTCGAGAACACCAGCCGCCACATCGAGGCGGGCATGTCGCGCATGAAGGCGGCGCTGCTCGGCGCGCAAGAGGTCGGTTTCACGGTGCTGTCGATCAGCGTGTCGCTGGTGGCGGTGTTCATTCCGTTGCTGTTCATGGGCGGGCAGGTGGGGCGGCTGTTCCGCGAGTTCGCGGTGACGCTGTCGGCGGCGGTGCTGATCTCGCTGGTCATCTCGCTCACGACCACGCCGATGATGTGCGCGTGGATGCTCAAGCCGGGCGGCGAGCACGACAAGAACAAGCCGCAAGGTCGCCTCGGCCGCGCGGCGGCGCGCAGCTACGACTGGATGCTCAAGCGCTACGAAAGCGCGCTCGATTGGGCACTCGACAGCAAGGCGATCGTCATGTTCGTGCTGCTGGCGGTGGTGGGGCTCAATGTCTACCTGTTCAGCGCGGCGCCGAAAGGCTTCTTCCCGCAGCAGGACAGCGGCCAGCTAAACGGCGGCCTGCGCGCCGACCAGAGCATTTCGTCGCAGGCCATGGGCGCCAAGCTGCGCGAGGTGGTCGACATCATCCGCAAGGACGAGGCGGTCGACACCGTGGTGGGCTTCACCGGCGGCGGGCGTGCGGGGGGCGGCTTCATGTTCGTCAACCTGAAGCCGGCCAGCCAGCGCAAGGACAGCGGCCTGGCGGTGATCGCGCGGCTGCGCCCGCAGCTGGCGCAGGTGACGGGGCTGCGCGTGTTCCTCGGCCCGGTGCAGGACGTGCGCTCGGGCGGGCGCTCCAGCAACTCCACCTACCAGTACACGCTCAAGAGCGACAGCCTGTCCGACCTGCGCACCTGGGCCGTGAAGCTGGCCGACGAGATGAAGCAGCAGCCCACGCTGACCGACATCGACACCGACCAGGACCAGAACGGCGTGGAGACAGTGGCCAAGGTCGACCCCGACAGCGCGCGGCGCCTGGGGCTGACGTCCACCGCCATCGACAACGCGCTGTACAACGCCTTCGGCCAACGGCAGGTGGCCACGATCTACACCGAGCTCAACCAATACCACGTGGTGATGGAGTGGGCGCCGGCCTACACGAGCAGCCCGAACGCGCTGCGCGACGTGTACGTGCCCGCCACCAAGACCTCGGTGATCGGGGGGCAGGCCGTGACCACGCAGGTGGCGGCAACGACCACGACATCCACGGGCAGCAAGGCGGCCTCCACCAGCGCCGCCGCGACGGTGCCGGTGTCGGCCAACGCCGGCCTGCGCAACGCCTCGACGGGCAATGTGCTGAGCAACACGGCGACCACGCTGGTGCCGCTGTCGGCGGTGGCGAAATTCGAGGAGCAATCGGTCGCGACCTCGGTGAGCCATGAAGACGGCGAGCTGGCCACCACCATCTCGTTCAACCTGGCCGAAGGCGCCAACCTGGGCGACGCGCGCGAGGCCATCGCCAAGGCCGAGGCCAACATCGCGATGCCGACGAATGTGCGCGGCGCCTTTGCTGGCACCGCGCTGAGCGCGCAGCAGTCGCAGGGCCAGCAGGCGATGCTGATCGTGGCGGCGCTGGTGGTGATCTACATCGTGCTGGGCATCCTGTACGAGAGCCTGGTGCATCCGGTGACGGTGCTGTCGACGCTGCCCTCGGCCGGCGTGGGCGCGGTGCTGGCGCTCTTGATGTTCCGCATGGAGTTTTCCATCATCGCGCTGATCGGCGTGTTCCTGCTGATCGGCATCGTGAAGAAGAACGCCATCTTGATCATCGACTTCGCGCTGGAGGCCGAACGCTCGCGCGGCCTCAGCCCGCTCGAGGCGGTGCGCGAGGCCTGCCTGTTGCGCTTCCGTCCGATCCTGATGACCACGCTGGCCGCCGCGCTCGGCGCGCTGCCGCTGGCCATCGGCTTCGGCGAGGGCGCGGAGCTGCGCCGGCCGCTGGGCGTGGCGATCATCGGCGGGCTCATCGCGAGCCAGCTGCTGACGCTGCTCACCACGCCGGTGGTGTATCTGCTGCTCGACAAGCTGCGCCGCCGCGGCAAGAACGAACACGCGCTGAGCCGCGCTCCGGCCGTCTGAGACCCATGACCATGAATGCCTCTGCTTTTCCCTTTGACAGTTCACGGCGCTTCTTCGCGCTGAGCACGCTCGCGCTGGCCGCCGTGCTCGCCGGCTGCGCCGTCGGCCCGACCTACCAGTTGCCCGCCTCCGCTGCGCCCGCCGGCTGGAAGGAACAGCCCGCCGCCGACGGCTGGCTGCCCGCCGCGCCGGCCGACGCGCTCGACCGCGGCGAGTGGTGGAAGCTCTTCGGCGACGCCACGCTCGACGAGCTCGCGGGGCGCGTGCAAGTGTCGAACCAGAACATCGCCGCCGCCGTCGCCAACTACACGCAGGCCCAGGCACTGGTGCGCGAGCAGCGCGCGGGGCTGTTCCCGTCGGTGTCGTTCGACGGCAGCGGCAAGCGCTCGGGCACGCTGGGCGGCAACGCCTCGGCCAGCCCGTCGAATGCCTTCGGCGCCACACTGGGCGCGAGCTGGACGCCCGATGTGTGGGGCCGCCTGCGCGAAACCGTGAACAGCGCGCAGGCCAATGCACAGGCCAGCGAGGCCGACCTGGCCTCGGCGCGGCTGTCGGCCGTCGGCGACCTCGCCACCCACTACTTTTCTCTGCGCGAGGCCGACGCCGAGATCGTGCTGCTCGACGAAACCATCCTCGGCTACCAGCGCGCCTTCGAGATCACGAGCAACCGCTACGCCGCCGGCATCGCCGCGCAGACCGACGTGCTGCAGGCGCAGACGCAGCTGGTGAACGCCAAGGCCGACCGCGTGGGCCTGCAGCGCACGCGCGCCACGCTGGAGCACGCGATTGCGATGCTGGTGGGCGTGGCGCCGGCCGACTTCAGCCTGCCGCCCGCGCGCTGGACGCCCACGGTGCCCGGCGTGCCGACCGGCGTGCCTTCGACGCTGCTGCAGCGCCGGCCCGACATCGCGGCGGCGGAGCGCGCGGTGGCCGCGGCCAATGCGCAGATCGGCGTGGCGCGTTCGGCCTACTACCCGAACATCTCGCTCACGGCCTCGGTCGGCAGCAACGCGAGCCGCGTGAAAGACCTCTTCGGTTCGGCCAACACGCTGTGGGGGCTGGGCCTGTCGGTGGCGCAGGTGGTGTTCGATGCGGGGGCGATCAGCGCCAGCGTCGATGCCGCCAAGGCCGGCCACGAGGCCAGCGTGGCGCGCTACCGGCAGACCGTACTGGCCGCGTTCCAGACCGTCGAAGACCAGCTGACGACCGGCGCCACGCTGGCGCAGCAGGAAGGCCTGCGCCGCGAGGCCACGGCAGCGGCCGACAAGACCGAGCAGCAGTTGCTCAACCGGTATCGTGCGGGGCAGGTGAGCTACACCGATGTGGTGCAGGCGCAGGCCGCTGCACTGAGCGCGCGGCGCGCGCTCGTGCAGCTTCAGGTCAATCGCCAGGCCGCGGCAATCGCGCTGATCCAGGCCATGGGCGGCGGCTGGCAGGCCGACTGGATGGGCGATGCCCGCCCGGCCGGCAACAGCACTTCAAACAACAACGCCGCTTCCCGCACACCGTAAGGGGCGGGCGTCGCGGGCGGGCATGGGAACCTGCCTGGCCCGTCGGCCCGGTCCGGCGCGAACACCGGACCGGGCGTCGTCGCTTCGCGGCGGTGGTCGCCGCTCGGCTCACACTATCGCTCTCTCCCCATCAGTGATCAGTGCGCCGGACGGTCGATGGCACCGCCCAGGTAGTCCTTGTCGGTCACCAGGACCCAGAGGGCGAGCACCATGATCAGCGCGGCGACAAGCACCGCGTTGACCAGCGCCGGCTCGACCATGCGGAAGTTGAGCAACCAGGGCGACACCGCCAGCCAGGCTGCCAGCGCCACTTCGGTCCACTCTTCCCACTGGTGCGGCACGAAGGTCGCGCCCAAGGCCACGGCGCCCAGCAGGATGCCGGTCGCCACCATGGTCCACATGGCGAGCGAATTGCCCTGAAAGCCCAGTACCCATGGCGAGACGATCAGCCACACACCGGCGACGGCGTTGACGGGGTCCTGCCAATGCTTCACATGCTTCATGGTCGTTACCTCCTGTCGCAGCACGACGCCACGACGCTGGTTGGACTACCGCGTTACACCGTGGTTCCACGGGGCTTGCGGATCGGCGCTGCGTTCCTATACTTGAGTGCGCACTCATTTAAACGAACGATGGAGACCATCGACGCATGGCCCGACCCCGCAGCGCAGACAAGCACAACGCGATCCTCGAGGCGGCGCTGGTCGAGTTCGGCCGGCGCGGCGTGTGGGCCACGCCGACCTCGGCGATCTCGCGCACCGCGGGCGTGGCCGAGGGCACGCTGTTCACCTACTTCGCGAGCAAGGCGCTGCTGACCGACGCGCTGTACCGCGTGCTGAAGACCGAGCTGGCCGGCGTGATGCTGGCCGACTGGCCCGAAGCGGCCGACCCGCGCGCCCAGTTCCACCACATCTGGGACCGCTACGTGCGCTGGGGCGTGGCGCACCCCGGCAAGCTGCGCGTGCTCGCGCAACTCAAGGTGTCCGACGAACTGAGCAACGAGAGCCGCGTCGCCGGCATGGCGCCGTTCGCGCGGCTGGAGGCGGCAGCGCACGAGTGCATGCGGCGCGGCGAAGTCGTCGAGCGTCCGATGGAGTTCCTGGGCGCGATGTTGACCGCCATGGCCGAGACCACCGTCGGCTACATCGCGCAGGCCGGTGACGACCCAGAGGCCTTCGACTACGCCGAAGCCGGCTTCGAGATTTTCTGGCGAGGCATCGCCGTGCCGCCCTGACGACGGCGACGACTTTTTCCGCGCGAACGACAAGCAAGACCCCACCGAAGAAAGACCACCATGCCTCAACTCAAACGCCGCCACTTCGTGCTCGGCACCCTCGGGGCCGCCGGCGCCCTGGTCGTCGGCTGGGCTGCCACACCGGCCGCGTCGCGCCTCGTGCCCGGTGCGCCGCTGCCGGCGGGCAACGGGCAGGTCGCGCTCAACGGCTGGGTCAAGGTGGGCAGCGACGACACGGTCACGCTGGTCATGACGCAATCGGAAATGGGGCAGGGCACCCACACCGGCCTGGCGATGCTGCTGGCCGAAGAGATGGACGCCTCGATGTCGCAGGTGCGGCTCGAGCAGGCCGGCTTCGATGCCATCTACAACAACCAGGCCGTGATCCTCGACGCGCTGCCCTTCAAGCCCGGCGACGAGGGCTTCGGCAAGCGCGCGGCGCACCAGGTGGTGGGCAAGCTGCTGCGCACGATCCCGGGGCTCTCGGGCACGGGCGGCTCGTCGAGCGTCACCGACCAGTGGGGCCCGGTGCGCGAGGCCGGGGCCTCGGCGCGCCTCATGCTGGTGGGCGCGGCGGCGGCGCAGTGGCAGGTGCCCGCGGGCGAATGCCGCACCGAGGCCGGCCGCGTGCTGCACCCGGCTTCGAACCGCAGCGCGCGCTTCGGCGAACTCGCGGCGCAGGCCGCGCAGCAGCCGCTGCCCACGGCGGTGAAGCTCAAGGCGCCAGCCGACTTCCGCGTCATCGGCCAGCCGCAGCGGCGCATCGACAACGCCGGCAAGCTCAACGGCACCGCCACCTACGGCATCGACGTGCTGCCGCCGGGCCTGCTGTACGCCAGCATCGCCATGTGCCCGACGCTGGCCGGCCGCGTCGCGAACTTCGATGGCAAAGCCGCCGAGGCGCTGCCCGGCGTGCGCAAGGTGATGGCGCTGGAGCCCGTGGCCGCGAGCCTCGTCGGCACCGGCAGCACGGCGGGCGGCGTGGCCGTGATCGCCGACACGCCGTACCACGCGATGCGCGCGCTGAAGAAGGTCGACATCACCTGGGACCACGGCCCGGCCGCGAGCCTGTCGAGCGCCGAGATGATCGACCGCCTCGCGCGCACGCTCGACGCCGACGCGGGCAACGCCCGCCTCGATACCGGCGGCGTGGCGGCGGCGCTGAAGTCCGCCGCGCACACGATCGAGGTCGAGTACCGCGTGCCCTTCCTGGCGCACGCCACCATGGAGCCGATGAACTGCACCGTGCAGTTCAAGGACGGCGCCGCCACCGTCTGGGCGCCGACGCAGGCGCCGGGCTTCGCGCGCGCCGCGGTCGCCAAGACGCTGGGCATCGACGCAGAGAAGGTCACGCTGCACGTGACTTACCTGGGCGGCGGTTTCGGGCGGCGCTACTTCATCGACTTCTTGGTGCAGGCCGCGCAGCTCGCGCGCGAGGCCGGCGGCGCACCGGTGCAGCTGATCTGGTCGCGCGAGGAAGACATGACGCACGACTTCTACCGCCCGGCCTACGTGGCGCTGTGCAAGGCCGGCTTCGACGCGGCGGGCGCGCTGGTCGCGTGGCAGACCACCAGCGCCGGCTCCAGCCTGGGCGCGCCGTCGTTCATGGACAACTCGACCGACGGCGCCTGGAACACCGCCTACGACTTCCCGCAGGCCCGCGTGGCGCACGTGCCCGTCGAATCGGCGGTCACCACCGGCATCTGGCGCTCGGTGGCGCATTCGCAGAACGGCTTCTTCGTCGAGAGCTTCATCGACGAATGCGCCGTGGCCGCCGGCAAGGACCCGGTCGCCTTCCGCGCCGGCCTGCTCGCCAAGGACGCGCGCCACCTGGCGGTGCTCAAGCGCGTGGCCGAGCTCTCGAAGTGGGGCGAGCCGTTGGCCGACGGGCCCGACGGCACGAAGCGCGCGCGCGGCGTGGCCATTCATCGCGCCTTCGGCAGCATCGTGGCGCAGGTGGCCGAGGTGTCGGTGACGCCCGAGCGGCAGATCCGCGTGCACCGCGTGGTGTGCGTGATCGACTGCGGCCTGCCGGTGAACCCCAACCTGATCCGCCAGCAGATGGAAGGCGGCATCGTGTTCGGCCTGTCGGCGGCGCTGCGCGGTGAGATCACCGTGGTGCGCGGCCAGGTGCAGCAGAGCAACTTCCACGACTACACGCCGCTGCGCATCGACGAGTGCCCGGTCATCGAGGTCGACATCCTCGCCGGCACCGGCGTCGAGGTGCCGCCCGGCGGCGTCGGCGAGCCGGGCACGCCGCCCATCGCGCCCGCCGTGGCCAACGCCGTGTTCGCGCTGACCGGCCAGCGCCTGCGCAGCCTGCCTTTGCGGCTGGCCTGACCCCTCGAGAACTAGAAGGACATCCCCATGACCACGACCACCACGCTGAAGATCAACGGCCAGACCGCCACCGTGAGCGCCGAGCCCGACACCCCGCTGCTGTGGGTGCTGCGCGGCGAAATGAAGCTCGTCGGCACCAAGTTCGGCTGCGGCAAGGCGCTGTGCGGCGCCTGCACCGTGCACCTGGACGGCCAGGCCGTGCGCTCCTGCGTCACCCCGCTCGAAGCCGTGGGCACGCGTGAGGTCACCACCATCGAGGGCCTGAAGGGCCGGGAGGCCGACGCCCTGCGCCAGGCCTGGACCGAGGTCGACGTGGTGCAGTGCGGCTACTGCCAGAGCGGCCAGCTCATGTCGGCCTGCGCACTGCTCAAGGCCACGCCCCAACCCAGCGACGACCAGGTCTCGGACGCCATGCGCGGCAACATTTGTCGCTGCGGCACCTACCCCCGGATTCGCGCCGCGATCCACTTGGCGGCCGAAACGGCGGGGCGGTAACGCGGAAACCGGGGTGTTTGTTTACAGAAGTTAATAATTTTGCCGTAATTCTCGAAAAAGTCGCCAGAACGGTATTTTTACGGAAATCGGGGATATGAAGCTTCGATACGCCGCCGTACCATGCGCGCGGCCCGCTTCGGGCCGTCCCCTGTTTCCGACGTTCGATGACCCCCCCAGATCCCTCGCGGACGCGCGTGCTGTCCGTGGCCGACACGCTGCGCACCCGCATCTTCGATGGTGCGATTGCCCCCGGCGCCCACCTGATGGAGATTTCGCTCGCCAACGAGCTTGGCGTGTCGCGCACCCCTGTGCGCGGCGCGATGGCGCGGCTGGCCGACGAGGGGCTGCTGGTCTACCACCCGCAGCGGGGTTTCCAGGTGCGCCGTTTCGACGCCAAGGACGTGTTCGACGCCTTCAGCGTGCGCGCCACGCTTGAAGGCATGGGCTGCCGCCTGCTCAGCGAGCGCGGTCTGGGCGGCGAGGCGCTGGCCGACCTGACGGACATGGTCGACGAGCAGCACGCGCTGCTGCACGCCGACGGCGACTGGACCGACGAGCGGGCCGACCAGTGGCAGGACCTGAACCAGGCTTTCCACCGCAAGCTGCTGTCGCTGGCCGACAACCGCTGGCTCAGCGAGGCCGTGGAGCGCGCCTGCCAGCTGCCCGTGATCTTCGACAGCCGCGCGCGTCCGCATAAGCGCGACGCCGCCATGCTGATGTACCGGCACGGCCAGGCCCTGCAGGCGCTGGAAGAGCACCGCTGCATCGTCGAGGCGCTGGGCCGGCAGGAAGCCGCCAGCGCCGAAGCGGCCATGCGCGAGCACATCAACGCCAACCGCGACCTCTTGGTGCTCTACCTGCGCCAGAGCGCCGGTCGCACCCGCGCGCTGGCCTGATCCAGCCCCTTAGCCGCCGCGCGCCACCGGCGCCATGAGGTACGCCCCCGACTCGAACAGCTGCGCCTCGGCCTGGTCGATGCGCCGGATCACCGGCTTGCCCGCGCGGCTTGCGAGCAGTTCGACCAGCGCTTCCGTCACGGCCACGCCGGCCGCCACCGATGGGAAGAACGACGGGCTGTGGATGGTGAAGAGCAGCGTCTCGTCCGCCAGCAGCGACAGCGGCGAGGTCACGCTGTCGGTGATCGCCACGATGCGGCAGCCGGCCGCCTTCGCGGCTTCGGCCACCTGCAGCGCCTCGCGCGAGTAGGGCGCAAAGCTCGCCACCACCAGTGCGTCGCCCTTGGCGAAAGCGCGCTGCTGCATCTCGAGCGAACCGCCCTGGCCGTCGACCAGGTGCACGCTGGTGCGAAAGAGCCGGTACACATACACGAACGAGAACGCGATCGGAAAGCACGCGCGAAAGCCCGCCGCATGCACGGTCGGCGCTTTCTCGAGCAGCACGCAGGCCTTGAGCAGCGCCGGCCCGCTCTGCTGGTGCGTGAGTTCCAGGTTGCGCCGCTGCACCTCGAACATCTCGCCCGTCAGGCCCTGGTCGGCGGCGCGGCCCACCAGCTGCTTGGCGCGCACGCCATACGTTTCGGTGCCCAGGCCCATGTCGGCGGCGAAGGCCTCCTTGAGCTGCGGCCAGCCGTCGAAGCCCAGGTGCTGGGCGAAGCGCACCAGCGTGGCCGGCGTGCTCTGCGCGCGCGTGCCGACGTTGCGCATCGAGCCCGTGACCACTTCGTTGGGGTGGTCGAGCACGTAGCGCGCGACCTGCTGCAGGGCAGGGCTCAGGTCGTTGAAGCGTTGGCGGATCAGTTCTCGGGTGTTCATCCAAATACCTTCGTGCTTCGCACTGCGGTGCGAGCTTGCTTGGGGCGGCCCGGCGCGGCGCTCATGGCGGTGTCTCTTTTCGTGCGGTGTCTGGAACGAATGTACCGGAGCAGGGAAACCCCGGGAGTTGACGGAACAAATGTTCCAAACAATAATTCGGCCGAAACGTTAGTTCCAAAACCGAATCCAGTTGCCAGCCGACATGACGCACGTCTTCCACCGCCACCTTCGCCAGACCCCGCCCGTTGCCACCAGCGCGCAGGGCATGTTCATCCGCGACGCCGACGGGCGCGAGTACCTCGACGCTTCGGGCGGCGCGGCCGTGTCCTCGCTCGGCCATGGCCACCCCGAGGTGATGGCCGCCATGCACGCGCAGATCGACCGGCTGGCCTACGCCCACACCAGCTTCTTCACGAGCGAGGTGGCCGAGCAGTTGGCCGACGAGCTCATCGGTTCCGCCCCCGGCGGCATGAGCCACGTGTACCTGGTGAGCGGCGGCTCGGAGGCCGTGGAGTCGGCGCTGAAGATGGCGCGCCAGTACTTCGTGGAAATCGGCCAGCCGCAGCGCACCCACTTCATCGCGCGCCGCCAGAGCTACCACGGCAACACGCTGGGCGCGCTCGCGGTGGGCGGCAACGCCTGGCGGCGCGAGCCCTTCGCGCCCATCCTCGTGCCGGCCACGCATGTGTCGCCGTGCTATCCGTACCGCGAGCAGCGCGCCGACGAAAGCGCCGAGCAGTACGGCCTTCGCCTGGCGGCCGAGCTGGAGGCGGCTATCGTCGCGCAGGGCGCCGACCGCGTGATCGCCTTCGTGGCCGAGACCGTGGGCGGCGCCACCGCCGGCGTGCTCACGCCCGTGCCGGGTTACTTCAAGGCGGTGCGCGCCGTGTGCGACACGTACGGCGTGCTGCTGATCCTCGACGAGGTGATGTGCGGCATGGGCCGCACCGGCTCGCTGCATGCCTGCGAGCAGGAGGGCGTGGCGCCCGACCTGATGACCATCGCCAAGGGCCTGGGCGGCGGCTACCAGCCGATCGGCGCGGTGCTGGCGCAGCGCCGCATCGTCGAGGCCATGTCCAAGGGCAGCGGCTTCTTCCAGCACGGTCACACCTACCTGGGCCATCCGATGGCCTGCGCGGCGGCGCTCGCGGTGCAGCAGGTGATCCGCCGCGACGGCCTGGTCGCCAAGGTGCGCGACGACGGCGTCGCCTTCGGCGCGATGCTGGCCGCGGCGCTGGGCGACCACCCGCACGTGGGCGACATCCGCGGGCGCGGCTTCTTCTGGGGCGTCGAGCTGGTGGCCGACCGCGCGAGCAAGCGGCCCTTCGATCCGTCCCTGGCCGTCAACGCGCGCCTCAAGCAAGACGCGATGGCGCGCGGCCTGCTGTGCTACCCCTTCGGCGGCACGGTGGACGGGCGCCAGGGCGACCACGTGCTGCTGGCACCGCCGTATATCGCGACGCGCGACCACCTGCAGGAGATCGTCGCGCGGCTCACGGCCTCGGTCGATGCGGTCACGCGCGGCGCGACGCGCTGAGCCACCGCCCCCTTTTTCTTCAACCGCCGTTCCGAGGAGCGTTCCATGCCCCAGCTTCGTCCGTCGCTTTCCATCGCCGCCGCCGCTTTCGCGCTGGCCTTTGCCGCATTGCTGCCGACCACCGCCGCGCAGGCGCAGGCCGCCAACGACACGCTCGCCAAAATCAAGGCCAGCGGCGCCATCACCTTCGGCTACCGCGAGGCCTCGTTCGGCTTCTCGTACCTGGACGGCAACCTGAAGCCGGTGGGCTACAGCATCGAGATCTGCAACCGCATCGTCGAGGCGGTGAAGACCGAGCTGAAGCTGCCCGCCCTCGACATCAAGTACCAGGCCGTGACCTCGGCCAACCGCATTCCGCTGGTGCAGAACGGCACGGTGGACATCGAGTGCGGCTCCACCACCAACCTGGTCGAGCGCCAGTCACAGGTGGCCTTCTCACCGGACATCTTCCGCTACAACGTGCGCACCTTGGTGAAGGCCGATTCGGGCATCAAGAGCATCGCCGACCTGCAGGGCAAGACCGTGGTCACCACCGCCGGCACCACGTCGTTCCGCCTGCTGCGCGCGGCCGACAAGGGCCGCAGCCTCGAGGTCAACCAGCTCTCGGGCAAGGACCACACCGACTCGTTCCTGCTGGTCGAGAGCGGCCGTGCGCAGGCCTTCGTGCTCGACGACATCCTGCTCGCGGGCCAGATCGCCAACGCCCGCAACCCGAAGGATTTCGTCATCACCGGCGAGAGCCTGCGCACCGAGAACCAGTCGCTGATGTTCCGCAAGGACGACCCGGCCTTCAAGGCGCTGGTGGACCGTGTGGTCTCGGGCATGATGAAGTCCGGCGAGATGGACAAGCTCTACAGCAAGTGGTTCATGTCGCCGATTCCGCCCAAGGGCATCAACATCAACTACCCGCTCAATGCCGAGACGAAGGAGGCGTTCGCCAACCCGTCGTCCAAAGGCATATGAGAAGGTGCGAACGAACCCGCCATGTCCGCTCATCCCGCCCAGACACGCCCCCTCGGCGTTGCAAATGCTCGCCATAGCCCAAGCTATGCCTGCGCTTTGCGCCTTGAGGGGACGCGCCTGGGCGGGCTGCTCGGCCACGCCGGATTCATTCACACCTTCTGAGCGTTTCGATTTCTGACTTCATGACACGCATCGCCCTCATCCACGCCCTCTCGCACTCCGTCGCCCCCATCAACGAAGCCTTCGCACGCGACTGGCCCGAGGCTGTGCGCATGAACCTGCTGGACGACAGCCTCTCGGCCGACCTTGCGCGCGACGGCAAGGGGCTCGACGCAGTGATGCACGAGCGCTTCCAGCGGCTGGCGCAGTACGCGGTGGACACGGGTGCGCGCGGCATCCTCTTCACCTGCTCGGCCTTCGGGCCGTGCATCGAGGCGGTGGCGCAGCGGCACGCGGGCATTCCGGTGCTCAAGCCCAACGAGGCCATGATCGAAGAGGCCGTGCAGGGCGAAGGCCGCCTGGGCCTGATCGCGACCTTTGCGCGCACGCTGGAATCGATGCCACCGGAGTTTCCTTCGGGCATGGCGCTCGAGCTGGCAATGGCCGAGGGCGCGCTGGCCGCGCTCGATGCGGGCGACACGCAGCGCCACGATGCGCTCATCGCCGAACAGGCGGCCGCCTTGCGTGCGCGTGGCTGCACGCGCATCGCCCTGGCTCAGTTCAGCATGGCGCGGGCGCGTGGCGCCTGCGAGGCGGCGAGCGGCCTGCCGGTGCTCACGACGGTCGACAGCGCGGTGCGCGCGCTGCGCCGCCGTGCCTCAGTGTGAGCCGCCGTTGCCGACGACCGTGACCAGCGTGGTCATCGCCACCTGGGCTGCTTCGCCGCGCCCCAGCGGACGGCCCGGGCCGGCGTTGCCGCTGTCGGTTTCCAGGCCCTGCGCCAGGCGCCGGTAGATGTCCGACGAGGGCATGGTCGCCGCGGTGCCGAGCGCGTCGCAGTAGGTGTCGGTGAGCACGGCGGCCAGCCGTTCGCGCTGCGCGTCAGTCAGCATGGGTGCATCGGCGGCGAAAACCGACGCCACGCAGTGCATCAGGTAGGCCTGCGTCTCGAGCGAGAAGGCCTGCTGGCGCACGTAGTCTTCCACCGCGTGCCAGAAGAGGGTGTCGGAGGTGCGGCGCCAGCTTTCGAGCACCTTGCGCGACTTGGCGACCAGGTCGGCGTGCGCGTCGTGCGGTTCGGCCGGGCGCAGCGCCAGGCCCTGCAGCGTGAGCGCGGCCACCGGGCCGGCCGCGCCGAGCAGGAAGCTCCAGAACTTCCAGCGCGCAAACCATTTCTTGTCGTGGGCGGGGCCCAGCGGCTCCAGCAGCCGGAAGTCGATGCACAGGGCGGCGTCGGCCTGCAGGCCGGAGGCCATGCGGTCGGCCTCCACGTGGCCCTGCGCGACGATGCAGGCGCTGGCGCCGCAGTGGTCGATGTCGGCCAGGCGCTGCGTCAGCTGGCGCAGCTCGTGGGTCGAGGCGCCGGTGGCTTCGGCCACGCGCAGCATGCCGTGGCACTGCTCCCGCTCCCGCTGGCAGGGGCTCTTGAGACGGTCTTCGACATGGTCGTCGAGCGTCGAGGGGCGTTCTTCAGCGACGCACGCCTCGAGTTCACTCCCGGTGGTGAACGTTGACATGGATGCTCCTTCGGACGCAGATGAATAACTGTTATCAATATGTATTAACGCGCCGGGGTCGAACATCACCTGAACTAGGTATTTCCGTGGGTCGGCTGCCTTGTGTTCCGTCGGCTGAACGGCGCCTGAACAGGGCCTGACCGAGGGGCTCGCCATAATTGCCGCTCTTTCAAGGAGTACGCGTGGATATCGTTTTGCTGGCCAAGGCCGCTGTCATGGGCATCGTGGAGGGTCTGACCGAGTTCCTGCCGATCTCGTCGACCGGCCACCTCATTCTTGCGGGCTCGCTGCTGGGCTTCGACGATGCCAAGGCCAAGGTGTTCGACATCGCCATCCAGACCGGCGCGATCTTCGCGGTGATCCTGGTCTATTGGCAGAAGATCCATTCGACCGTGGTGGCGCTGCCGCGCCAGCCCAAGGCGCGCCGCCTGGCGCTGAACATCGTCATCGGCTTCCTGCCCGCGGTGGTGCTGGGCCTCTTGTTCGGCAAGATGATCAAGGCGCACCTGTTCATTCCGACCGTGGTGGCCAGCACTTTCATCATCGGCGGCTTCATCATCCTGTGGGCCGAGAAGCGCCCGCCGGGCTCGGTGCGCGTCGAGCACGTGGACGACATGACACCCTGGGACGCGCTCAAGGTCGGCCTGGTGCAGTGCTTCGCGATGATCCCCGGCACCAGCCGCAGCGGCTCGACCATCATCGGCGGCATGCTGCTGGGCCTGTCGCGCCAGGCGGCGACCGACTTCTCGTTCTTCCTGGCGATTCCGACGCTCATCGGCGCGGGCGTGTACAGCCTCTACAAGGAGCGCGCGCTGCTGTCGGTGGCCGACATTCCGCTGTTCACGGTGGGCCTGGCCTTCTCGTTCATCAGCGCGTGGCTGTGTGTGCGCTGGCTGCTGAAGTACATCAGCACGCACAACTTCATTCCGTTCGCGTGGTATCGCATCGCCTTCGGCATCGTGGTGCTGGCCACGGCGTGGACCGGCGCGGTGGTCTGGGCGGAATAAGCCCGCAGCTTCAGGCCGCCGCGCCCAGCAGCGCGCCGGCGGCCTTCGCCTCCCGCCGCACGGCGATGGCGATCGGCCCGTCGATCGACGGGTCGAACCCGCCCGTGGCACCCAGTGCAGTGATCACGGCGCACACCCTTCCCGCGTAGTCGTACACCGGCGCCGCCACGGCGCTGATGCCGCGCAGGTAGGTGTCCTTCACGATGGCGCAGTGCGCCTGCTGCACCTCGCGGCGCAGGGTGCCGATGGGGTCGGCCGCGTCGAGCAGCGCACGCATGTCCTCGGTGGCGTCGGCCAGTTCCTGCTCGGCCAGCGCCACCACGCGCGACTCGTCGAGCAGGCCCAGGAAGGCGCGGCCGGTGGCCGACCACAGCATCGACATCACCGAGCCGGCGCGCACGTTCACCGTCACCGGCAGGCCCGGCTCCTCGAAGCGCACGATGGTCGGGCCCTTGTTGCCCATCACCGCGACGAAGCAGGTCACCTCCAGCGATTCGCGCAGGCGGATCAGGCAGGGCTCGGCCGCGCGGATCGGGTCGGCCTGGCGCATGGCGGCCAGCCCGATCTGGATCGCCTCGGGGCCCAGGTAGTAGTGCTGCGAGGCGGTGTCCTGGCGCACCAGGCTTTCTTCCATCAGGCTCGCGAGGTAGCGGTGCACCTTGGCCGGGCTCTCGCCCACGTGGGTGGCCAGGGCCGTGAGGCTGCTGCGCCCGCCCAAGTGCGCCAGGCCCTTGAGCACGGCCATGCCGGTCTCGGCGGACTGCACGCGCTGGCGGCGCTCGCGGGGAGGGGAAGAAGGTGCTTCGGCGGGGGAGGTCATGTCGTCGGCATCTTAGGTGGCGGCCCAGGTGGCCGGGTAAACCCGTGGATTGGTGATTACGCAATGCGTATGATAATTACGCAATACACAATATCCACTCCGGAGACACCCGATGAAGATGCACTTCGCCCGCGGCCTTGCGGTCCTGTCCCTCGCTGCCCTGGCCACCGCCGCCAGCGCCCAGACTGCCCAGACCGCATTCCCCGCCAAGCCGATCCGCTGGCTCGTGCCCTATGCGGCCGGCGGCGGCTCCGACTTCCTCGCGCGCACCGTCGCCCAGACGCTGTCGACCCAGGTCGGCCAGCCGGTGCTGGTGGACAACAAGCCGGGCGGCAACACCGCGCTGGCCGCCGCCGAAACCGCACGCGCCCCGGCCGACGGCTACACCGTGCTCTCGGCCGACAACGGCACGCTGGTGTTCAACCCGGCGCTGTACAAGTCGCTGAGCTACAGCCCCACCAAAGACCTGGCGCCCGTCACGCTGATGGGCAAGTTCCCCATGATCCTGGTGGTCGGCGCCAACTCGGGCTTTGCCACCGCCAAGGACTTCATAGCGCAGGCCAAGGCCAAGCCGGGCGGCATCAACTACGCCTCGGCCGGCGCGGGCAGCCCGCACCACCTGGCGATGGAGCTGCTGAAGGTCGAGGCCAAGCTCTTCATGGTCCACGTGCCGTACCGCGGCGCAGCGCCCGCGCTGGCCGACGTGGTCGGCGGGCAGTTGCCGGCCATGATGGTCGACATGGCCGCCGGCGCCGGCTTCATCAAGGGCGGCAAGGTGCGCCCGCTGGCCGTGGCCAACCCCACGCGCCTGCCGCAACTGCCCGATGTGCCCACCTTCGCCGAGCTCGGCTACAAGAACGTCGAAGCCGCCGCGCTGGTCGGCGTGGTGGTGCCCGCAGCCACGCCGGCCGACGTGGTGAACACGCTCAACCGCCAACTGGTGGCCGCCATCCACGAGCCTTCGGTGAACAAGCGCATGGTCGACTTCGGTGTCGAGCCCGTGGGCAACACGCCCGCGCAGTACACCGAGCTGCTCAAGGCCGAGACCGCGCGCTGGCACAAGCTGATCCGCGACCTGAAGATCACGCTCGACTGAGTCTGCTGCCATGTCCGATACCGCCATGCCATCGCGCACTTCAGGTTGCCCCGTCGCGCACGGAGCCTTGTCCTCGCACAGCACGCCCACCGGCTGCCCCGTGAGCCAGCGCGCCGCCGAGTTCGATCCCTTCGAAGACGGCTACCAGCAAGACCCGCCCGAGTACGTGCGCTGGGCCCGCGAGCAGGAGCCGATCTTCTACAGCCCCAAGCTGGGCTACTGGGTGATCACGCGCTACGACGACATCAAGGCGGTGTTCCGCGACAACCTCACCTTCAGCCCGTCGAACGCGCTGGAGAAGATCACGCCCACCGGCGACGAAGCCAACGCCGTGCTCGCAAGCTACGGCTTTGCGCTCAACCGCACGCTGGTGAACGAGGACGAGCCGGCCCACATGCCGCGCCGCCGCGCGCTCATGGACCCGTTCACGCCCGAGGCGCTGAAGCACCACGAGCCGCTCGTGCGCGAACTCGCGCGCAGCTATGTCGACCGCTTCATCGACGACGGCCGCGCCGACCTCGTCGACCAGATGCTGTGGGAAATTCCGCTCACCGTGGCGCTGCACTTTCTTGGCGTGCCCGAGGAAGACATGGACACGCTGCGCAAATACTCCATCGCGCACACCGTCAACACCTGGGGCCGCCCCAAGCCCGAGGAGCAGGTGGCCGTGGCGCACGCCGTCGGCAACTTCTGGCAGTACGCCGGCAAGGTGCTCGACAAGATGCGCCAAGACCCCGACGCGCCCGGCTGGATGCAGTACGGCATCCGCAAGCAGATGCAGCACCCCGAGGTCGTCACCGACTCGTACCTGCACTCGATGATGATGGCCGGCATCGTCGCCGCGCACGAGACCACCGCCAACGCCACCGCCAACGCCGTGAAGCTGCTGCTGCAGCACCCGCAGGTGTGGCAGGAGCTGTGCGACGACCCGGGC
This sequence comes from Variovorax sp. 54, assembly GCF_002754375.1. Taxonomy (NCBI): domain Bacteria; kingdom Pseudomonadati; phylum Pseudomonadota; class Betaproteobacteria; order Burkholderiales; family Comamonadaceae; genus Variovorax; species Variovorax sp. 54. Next base: position 1,291,029 of record NZ_PEFF01000001.1, on the reverse strand, counting down.
CTCATTCCCAACGCGGTGGAAGAGTGCCTGCGCCACAACGGCTCGGTGGCCGCCTGGCGCCGGCTCGTCACGACAGACACGCAGGTCGGCGGCGTCGACCTGCCGGCGGGCTCGCGCCTGCTGATCGTCACCTCGTCGGCCAACCACGACGAAGGCCACTTCGCCGATGCTGACCTGTTCGACATCCGCCGCGACAACGCCAGCGACCACCTGACCTTCGGCTACGGCTCGCACCAGTGCATGGGCAAGAACCTGGCGCGCATGGAGATGCAGATCTTCCTGGAGGAGTTCACGCGCCGCCTGCCGCACATGCGCCTGTCGGAGCAGCGCTTCAGCTACGTGCCCAACACCTCGTTCCGCGGCCCTGAGCACCTGTGGGTCGAGTGGGACGCGCGCGCCAACCCCGAGCGCGCCAACGCGGGCCTGCGCGACGTGCAGGTGCCGGTGCGCATCGGCGAGCCGTCGGCGCACGCCATCGCGCGGCCCGTGGTGGTCGAGCGCGTGACGCCGGTGGCCGACGGCATCGTGCGGTTGCGCCTGGTGTCGCCCGACGGCAAGCCGCTGCCGCGCTGGACGCCGGGCTCGCACATCGACGTGGAATGCGGCACGCCCGAGCTGTCGCGCCAGTACTCGCTGTGCGGCGACCCCGACGAAGCCCACGCGCTGGAGATCGCCGTGCTGCACGAACCCGAAGGCCGCGGCGGTTCGGCCTGGGTGCATGCGAACGTGAAGGTGGGCGACCGCCTGCGCATCCGCGGCCCGCGCAACCACTTCCGGCTCGACGAGTCGTTGCCGAAGGCGATCTTCATCGCCGGCGGCATCGGCATCACGCCCGTGAGCGCGATGGCGCGGCGCGCGAAGGCGCTGGGCATGGACTACGCGCTGCACTACAGCGGTCGCAGCCGCGCCACCATGGCCTTCGTCGACGAGCTGGCCGCGATGCACGGTGAGCGCCTGCACGTGCATGCGGCCGATGAAGGCCGACGCAACGACCTGCGTGCGTTGCTGGCAACGCCCGTGCCCGGCGCACAGGTCTATGCCTGCGGCCCGCTGCGCATGCTCGAAGCGCTCGAAGACTGCTGCGCCGCATGGCCTGAAGGCGCGTTGCGCGTCGAGCATTTCGAATCGACGCTGGCCACGCTCGACCCGTCGAAGGAACATGCCTTCGAGGTGGAGCTGAAAGACTCCGGCCTCGTGATCACCGTGCCGCCCGGCCAGACCTTGCTGACGGCGCTGCGCGCGGCGAATGTCGATGTGCAGAGCGACTGCGAAGAGGGCCTGTGCGGCTCGTGCGAAGTGCGTGTGCTGGCCGGCAAGGTCGATCACCGCGACGTGGTGCTCACGCGCAGCGAGCGGGATGCGAACACGAAGATGATGGCTTGCTGTTCTCGCGCGTGCGACGGGCGGCTGGTGCTCGAACTTTGAGTCCTTTCGCAGGGCGCATTGATCCATCGCAAGTGTGGCGCGTCACGCCCATCGCACAGTGGGGCGTGCCGAATCGGCACCTCACCGAAGGAACCATGTGATGAAGACGAGAACCACCGCGGCCCTGCTTTTCACGGCGCTGCTCGCCGGCCCCGTGCTGGCCGCCACCTGCGACATCGAAATCGAAGGCAACGACGCGATGCAGTTCAACAAGACTGCCATCGCGGTGCCGGCCAGCTGCAAGCAGTTCACCGTGAAGCTCAAGCACGTCGGCAAGCTGCCCAAGGCTTCGATGGGCCACAACTGGGTGTTGAGCAAGGCCGCTGACGCACCAGGCGTGGCGACGGACGGCATCGGCGCAGGGTTGGACAAGGCCTATGTGAAACCGGGCGATGCCCGTGTCATTGCCCATTCGAAGGTCATCGGCGGCGGCGAGACCGATGCCGTGAGCTTCGACGTGGCCAAGCTCAAGGCGGGAGACAGCTATGCGTGGTTCTGCTCGTTCCCGGGCCACGCATCGCTCATGAAGGGCACGCTGACGCTGGTCAAGTAGTCCTGCCCGGCCACGCCGGCGCGCAGCGGTTCAGCCGTGAACAAGCGTGGCGGGCGGCGCGTCGGGATGGCGGCTCATCTGGTAGCCCATCCACAGGCTGCGCGCGATGCGCTCGGCCATGACCACCGCTTGCCCGGCCATCGCCTGATTCGGCTGGGCGGCGGCGGTCTCGCGAAACAAGACCAGCCAGTGCTGGAACAACTCGGCCGTCAAACCGGGCAAGACCACATGCTTGGGCATGGGCGCGCCGCTGAAGCGTCCGGTGCGCAGGAGCATGGACGACCAGAAGTCGACCAGCTTCACCAGGTGGCCATCCCAGTCGCTGATGTGCCTGTCGAAGAAGGGGCCGAGCACCTCGTCCTTGCGCACCCGCGCGTAGAACGCATGAACCAGGCGAGAGATTTCGTCCTCGCTGCACAACGCCTTGCTGGCCATCGATGGTCACTCCTGGCTGGCCGACGACAGACTTCAAGAGTTTGAAGTCGAATGCCTTGTCGGTTCCGCAATATCGCCACCCGAGGTGCAGGGCCGATTGATCTGCGTCAAATCCCGGGGGCGCTGTGCGCGTCACCGGCTGGCGAGCGGCATGCGCAGCACCACCTGCGTGTCGCCGGGGCGCGATTGCAGCTGCAGTTCAGCACCCAAACGGCGCGCCCGCGTGTGCAGGTTGCGCAGCCCCGCGCCGCCGCTCACGCCGGCCACCGCGAAGCCGCGGCCGTCGTCGCGCACGCTGAGCTGCAGTTCGGCGCCTGCGCGCGCCACCGTCACGTCCACGCGGCGGCCCGCGCTGTGCTTGAGCACATTGGTCAGCGCCTCCTGCAGGAAACGCATCAGGTCCAGGCTCTGCGAGGGTGCGAGTTCGAGCGTGTCGATGCCCGAGACCTTCCAGCGGCAGTCGATGCCGTTCGCGTCCAGCAGCTGCGCGCTGCGGTAGCGCAGCGGCGCGAGCAGCTCGCCGAGTGCGCGCGCACCGTCGTCGCGGCCGGTGGCGTCGATGATCAGCCGCAGGTCGTCGCGCAGGCTCTTGAGCATGGCCAGCAGCTGCGGCGCGCTGAGATGGTCGGGTGTGCGCTCCAGCGTCGCGATGCTGCCCACCAGCATGCCGCCCAGGCCGTCGTGCAGGTCGCTCACGAGGTTCACGCGCTCGCCGATGCGCGCGTGCGCAAGCTCGAGGGCGTGCTGCTGTGCGAGCGTGGCCGCGAGCTCGGCCTTGGCGGCGTTCACTTCCTCGATCAGCTCGGTGTTGAAGTTCTCGATGCGCCGCAGGCTCTGCACGAAGCGCCCGGCCTGCGTCAGCGCCATGCCCAGCAGCAGCACGTACGAGGACATGGTCGTGTAGTAGATGTTGCTGTCGATCACCTGCGTGAACACCAGCAGGTCGTGCGCGCCCGTGAGCGCCGACAGCGCCATGAACGGCGCGAGCGAACGCATCGGGCTGCCCCGGTGGCGCAGCGCGTGGACGATGCCGCTGCTGTTCACGACGATGATCGTGAGGCCGCCCACCAGGGTCCAGATCGCGCGGTGCGTGGGCAGGTTCGCGGTGCCCGCGAACCACAGGTCGAGCACGCCGATCGCCGCCAGCGCGAACGCCGCGATTTCGAGGCGCGGCAGGCGCCGCCCCGCGAAGCGCAGCACGAACACCCCATACGAGACGCTGAAGAACAGCAGCAGCGAGGTGTTCAGCGCCTGCCAGCTGTGGTTGCTGGCAAAGGGCCAGGGGCTGGTGGCGATCTGGTTGTAGCCAAAGAACAGCCACAGCACCGACATCGCGGCGAACCAGCCGTAGGCCGTCTCGCGCCGGCGCAGCAGCCACCACGCCGCGAAGAAGGCCGACACCGCCGCACTGGTCGCCAGGCCGAACACCTGCAGGTCGCGCCGCATGAGCTGTTCGCGGTCGAACTCCGCCTGCAGGGCGGCGGGCGTGCCCAGGCTCACTGGCCCCAGCCCGGCCTGGTAGGCCGACAGGCCCGACACGCGCACCAGTAACGTGTTGGTGCCGGCGCGCAGCTGCGGCGCGGCCAACAACCAGTAGCGCGACGAGTTCCACGCGCGCGTGAGCGGCTCGATCAGGCTGCGGTCGCGCCAGATCGTCGTGCCGTTGAGCGAGACCTCGCCGGCCATGTTCAGGTAGTGCAGCAGCAGCCCGGATTCGGTCACCGGCACGGGCTGCTCCCAGGTGAGCCGGTACCAGACCACGCCGTCGAAACCGGGCCAGCGCGTGGCCCAGCTGTCGGGCAGGGTGACGGGCGTCCAGCCGTCGGCGGGTGGGGTCGTGTCGTCCCAGCCGGTGCCGCGTGCGGCTTCGGCGCGCAGTTCAGGAACCCCAGGGGTTTGTGCGTGCGCGCTGCCCGTCGAGAGCAGCAGCCACAGGGCCCACAGCAGGAGGCCCGCAAAGACGAACCTCAGCGCAGCAGGCCTTGCCTTCGACCCTGGTAGATGGCCTCGGTGCGCGAGTTGACGGCCAGCTTGCGGTAGATGTTCTTGGTGTGGCATTCCACGGTCAGTCTGGAGATCGACAGTGCCTCCGCCATGTCGCGGTTGCTCATCCCCTGCGAAACGAGCTCGAGGATTTTGCGCTCGCGCGGCGTCAGCGCGACGGGGGCCGGTGCCGGATCGTCGGAGGGCGGCGGTGCGGCGGGCAGCTGCGACGCCACCCAGCCGAGGATGCGGCGCGCGATGGCCGGGTCGATCGGCGCGCCGCCTTGCTCGATGCTGCGCAGCGCGATGCTGAGCTCGAGGTCGTCGCGTTCCTTCAGCAGGTAGCCGATGGCGCCGGCACGCAGCGCGGCAAAGATCACGGCTTCGGTTCGCCAGGCCGAAATCACCACCGCGGGCACCAGCCGGTGGTGCACATGCATCCACTCGATCAGGTCGACGCCGCTGCCGTCGGGCAGGCCGATGTCGACCAGCGCGACGCCGAAATGCTGCTGCTCCAGCAGCGAGCGGGCCGCGGCCACGCTGTCGGCCCAGGCGATCTGCGGCTCGTCGCAGCCGAGCGTGGACAGCACGTACGCCAGGCGCTCCCGCATCGCCGGATCGTCTTCGACCACCAGCGCAGGGCTCAGCGAGACAGCTTCAACGTCTTCCAGGAGAGGGGCAGACATAGGGCGACATTTTTGAGCCGTGGTGTACGTGGTGCAACGTTTTTTCTTAAATGAAACGACTGTTTCTAAAGTTCCTATTTGTATCTTGATGTTAATTCAAAGCGCGAGCCGGACCTAGTCGAGGATGACCCCACCGCTGAGGTTGACTATTGCCCCGGTCATGGCGCCGGCCAGCGGCGAGGCCAGGAACACGGCGGTGGCCGCGAACTGGTCCAGCGAGGGCAGGCGTTCCACCAGCAGGCCCTCGGGCCGCTCGGCCAGCATCTGCTCGACCGTGAGCCCCATGCGCTCGGCGACCGGCCGAAACACCTCGCCGCTGTGCGAGCCCGCAGCCACCGCTTCGGGAATCGCGTGCGAGCGGATGCAGGCGGTGCGGATGCGAAAGGCCGCCAGCTCGCCCGCCATGTGGCGCGCGAGCCCCTCCACGCCGGCGCAGGCCACGGCATGGCCGAGGTACCCGGGGCCGGGCAGGCGCGAGGCGGGCGTCGACACCGACAGGATCACGCCGCCGCCGCGCGCCGCCATGTGAGGCGCCACGGCCTTGGCGGTGAGGAAGTTGCTGCGCGTGTAGGCGTGGACCGGGAGGAAGTAGTCCTCGAGCGACAGCTCGGCCAGCGGCCGGCCCTGCACGTGGAAGATGCCGACGGCGTTGAACGCGAGGTCGATGCCGCCGGCCTGTTCGGCGACCTCGGCCGCGTGGCGCAGCATCGCGGTTTCGTCCAGCGCATCGACCACCGCGGCCTGTGCGCGGCCGCCGGCGGCGGTGATGTCTTGCACCACCGCATCGAGCTTGTCGCGGCTGCGGCCGGTGACGAACACGCGGGCGCCTTCGCGCGCAAAGGCGCGGGCCACCGCGCCGCCGAGGGCACCGCTGCCGCCGTGGATCACGGCGCAGCGGTCTTTCAAAGACTGAATGGTCGAGGGCATGGACGCTTCTCCTTGGCGTGGCGACCTGCGACATGCAGGCGCTCGTTCCAAGGACGGCGCAGGCCCCACCGATCCGACAGTGCGGCGAGCTTTTTTCAGACTTGCGGAATGCGCGGCGCGATCACGCCCGGGTCGTACCAGGTCACCGGGCGGATCTCGAACACGCCGCCCTCGAAGTCCAGCCGCCGCGCCGCATGCCGCGCCTCTTCGAGCGACTCGCACTCGACGATGTAGAGGCCCATCAGCTGTTCCTTCGTCTCGGCGAAGGGCCCGTCGGTCACCAGCGGATGGGCAGCGCCGGCGTGCCGCACCGTGGTGGCGGTGTCGGGCATCAGGCGCAGCACGGTGCCGAGCCGGCCGGCAGCCTGCAGCTCGTCGCGCAGGTCGGTGTGGCGCTCGAGCATCTCGTCTTCGACCTCGGGCGCCCAGCCGGCCGCCGCAGCTTCGGAACCGTAGATCAGGATGGAATAGAGCATCGTTCGTCCTTTGCGTGGAGGGTGTCGGAAGAGGCACCATTGCCGTGGGCTTCGAGGCGGTCGAGCAGCAGGCGGATGTGCGCGGCCTCGGCGGCGGTGCGGGCCAGCGCGAGCGTGTCGGCAAAGGCTCGGCGCGCCTCGTCGGCGCGGCCCAGCTGCGTCAGCAGGCCGCCGCGCAGGCCGTGGAAATGAAAGTACGCCGACAGCGGCCCTGCCAGTGCATCGACCATCGCCAGCGCCGCCTCGGGTCCGCGCACCTTCGCCACGGCCACCGCGCGGTTGAGCGTCACCACGGGCGAGGGCCGCAGCCGTTCGAGCCCGGCGTAGAGCCGATCGATCTCGGCCCAGTCGGTGTCGGCCGCGCAGGCGGCCCGTGCGTGCGTGGCCGCGATGGCTGCCTGCAGTTGGTACGGCCCGATGCGGCGCTGGCGCAGCGCGGCATCGAGCAGGGCCAGGCCTTCGTCGATCGCTGCGCGGTGCCAGCGCGTGCGGTCCTGGTCTTCGAGCAGCACGACCATGCCATCGGCGTCGAGCCGTGCATCGGCGCGCGCGTGCTGCAACAGCAGCAGGGCGCACAGGCCGGCGGGCTCGGGTTCGTCGGGAAACAGTTCGCACAGCAGGCGCGCGAGGCGGATCGCCTCTTCGCATAGCGCGACGCGCACATACGCCGTGCCGCCGCTGGCTGCATAGCCTTCGTTGAACAGCAGGTAGACCACCGCGCCCACGGCCGCCAGCCGCTCGCCGCGTTCGCGCACCCCGGGCGCACCGAAGGGCAGGCCGGCCGCGGCCACGCGCTGCTTGGCGCGCGTGATGCGCTGTTCCATCGCACGCTCGCCGACGAGAAAGGCGCGCGCGATCTCCGGCGCCGACAGGCCCGAGACGATGCGCAGCGCGAGTGCGATCTGTTGCGCGAGCGGCAGCGCGGGGTGGCAGCAGACAAAAAGCAGGCGCAGCACGTCGTCGCGGTAGTGCGACTGGTCGAGCTGTTCGGCGAGGTCTGTATCGAGGGCAGCGTCCGCGTCGCCGTCATCGCCTTCAGGCAACGGATCGTGCCGGTCGCGCCGCCGCAGTTCGTCGAGCGCCGCGTTGCGTCCCACGAGGATCAGCCATGCCAGCGGATCGTCGGGCGGGCCCTGCTCGGGCCAGTGGCGCAGCGCGCGCAGGCTGGCTTCCTGGAAACCTTCCTCGGCCGTGTCCAGGTCGCGGAAGTAGCGCAGCAGCGCGGCCACCGCGCGCGGACGCGCGGCGATCAGCGTGGTGGCGATCCAGCTCAGCTCGGTGGTGGTCATCGTCGGCGCGGTGCGTGTCGCTTCTGTTCCTTCGACGGAGGTCTGTTCAACCCCAAGGACGCGCCAGTATGCGGCGGGCCGACAGCGGCGCGCAAAAAAAGTCCGCGTGGACAATGCGGCGCATGCCCGACCTTCACGCCCTGACCCGGCAGTTCCCGCACCCCGGCCGCCTCGACGCCCTCCTGCTGCGCCCCGCGCGGCGCACACCTGTCGAGTCGGTGGAGGAGGTGCTGGCGATCGAAGCGCAGGGCCTGGCGGGCGACCGCAGCAGCGCCGGGCGCGGTGGTGGCAAGCGGCAAGTCACGTTGATCCAGGCGGAGCACCTGCCGGTTGTCGCGGCGCTCGCGCAGCGCGTGGAAGGTGTCGACGCCAGCTTGCTGCGCCGCAACCTCGTCGTGTCGGGCCTCAACCTGCTGGCGGCGCGCTCGCTGTTTCGCGACCAGCCGCTGGTGCTCGCGCTCGGGCCCGAGGTGCTGCTCGAGATCACCGGGCCTTGCGAGTCCTGCTCGCGCATGGAAGAACTGCTGGGCGCCGGTGGCTACAACGCCATGCGCGGGCATGGCGGCGTGACGGCGCGGGTGCTGCGCGGCGGTGTGCTGCGTGTTGGCGACGCGGTCGCCTGCCGCGTGGGCAGCAGCAGCAGCACCGCCTGAGCGCCCCCTACGTCAGGTTGCGCAGCGAAGCTTCGATGGCTGCCGCCGTGGCCAGCGGCTTTTCCATCGGAAACAGGTGGCTGCCGTCGAGCATCGTGATGCGGCCCTTGGTGACCTGCTCGGTCATCGCCATGCCCACCTGCTTCATCTCGACCGACTGGCGTCCGCCGATGAAGGCCACCTTGCACTTGAGCGGATGGCGGCGCAGCAGCCCGCCCAGCGTGTGGGGCAGGGTGTTGTAGATGGCAGTTTCCACGTCGCGATCGAAGCTCAGGGCGCGCGCGTCTTCGCTGTCGAAGGTGCCGTGGTCGATGTAGTCGTGCAGCACCTGCTCGTCCCACTTCGCGAACGCCTTCTTGCTGCGGAAGTGCTCGAACACGGCTTCGCGGTGCTCCCAGCTGTTGCGGCGCTTGCGGCTGGTGGCGCCGGGCGACATGCTCTTCATGAACGGCGTGCGCTTGACCACGTTGAGCGTGTTCGCGCGCCAGCCGCCGAGGATCGGCGAATCGATCAGCAGCACGCCGCGCGCCAGCTCGGGGTGGCGCGCCGCGCACATCAGGCTCAGGAAGCCGCCCAGCGAATGGCCGATGAGGAACACCGGGCCGCCCGCGCGGTCGGCGCGCAGCTTGGCGAAGTCGGCCAGCTGCTGCACCAGGTGCGGCCAGTTGTCGGTGACGGGGTACTTCGGGTCGTGCCCGAATTTTTCGATGGCGTCGACCTCGAAGCCCCGGTTGCGAAGGCTGTCGAGAACGACGCGGTAGGTGCTCGCCGGGAAGCTGTTGCCGTGCGAAAAGATGACAGGAGGCACGGACAGTTTCAGATGAGCTTTTCGTCGGGGGTCGAGATTTTTCGCAACGGGCTGTGGCGCGTGGCCGGCATCCGCAGCGGGTGGTCGGTGGCGCTGCCGTCCCACACCGGGTCTTCGATGCTGTCGAACACTTCGCGCAGCTTCTGGCCCCAGCTGTTGTGCATCATGCGGTAGTAGGGGTTGTCGGCATCGATGCAGATCACGCGATCGGTCTCGAGCTTGTTGGCCTCGTACACCACCAGGTCGAGCGGCAGGCCCACCGACAGGTTCGACTTCATGGTCGAGTCCATCGACACCAGCGCGCACTTGGCGGCTTCGTCGAGCGGCGTCTCGGGCGTGAGCACACGGTCGAGCACGGGCTTGCCGTACTTCGATTCGCCCACCTGGAAGTAGGGCGTCTCGGTGGTCGCTTCGATGAAGTTGCCCGCGGCGTAGACCAAAAACAGGCGCATGCCTTCGCCCTTGACCTGTCCGCCGAAGATGAACGACACGTTGAAGTCCAGGCCCGCATGCTTGAGCGCCTCGGCGTCGCGGTCGTACACGTGGCGCACGGCCGAGCCCAGCACGCGCGCGGCGTCGAACATGCTCTTGGCGTTCCAGATGGTGATGGGGTCGCCCTGCGAGCCGTCTTCGCGCGTTTCGCGCAGCTCTTCGATCTGCAAAATTTCGCGCACCGACTGCGAGATGCTCAGGTTGCCCGACGACAGCAGCACCATGACGCGGTCGCCCGGCTGTTCGTAGACGATCATCTTGCGGAAGGTGCTGATGTGGTCCACGCCCGCGTTCGTGCGCGAGTCGGAGAGAAACACCAGGCCGGCGTTGAGTTTGATGCCTACGCAATAAGTCATGGGTTCGCCTTGCAGGAACTGGGCCCGCTCATGCGGTACTGCGTTCACGTGCGTTCAGTTTCTGGAGGGCATAGAGCGCGTCGAGGGCTTCGCGCGGGCTCATGGTGTCCGGGTCGAGGGCAGCCAGCGCGGATTCTACGGCGCTGACCATGGGGGTTTCGGCGGCGGGCGGGGGCGCGAACAGGTCGACCTGTGCACGCGTTTGCGCATGCTGCGATTCGAGTGCATCGAGCGCCTGTCGCGCATGGTTGACCACCGCAGCGGGCATGCCTGCGAGGCGTGCCACCTGGATGCCGTAGCTCTTGCTGGCCGGGCCTGGCTGCATCTCGTGCAGGAACACGATGTCGCGACCCGACTCGGTGGCGCTCACGTGCATGTTCACCGCGCCGTGGTGCGTGGCCGGGAACTCGGTCAGCTCGAAGTAGTGGGTCGCGAACAGCGTGAAGGCCTTGCTGCGGTCGTGCAGCTGCGCCGCGATGCCGGCCGCCAGCGCCAGGCCGTCGAAGGTGCTGGTGCCACGGCCGATTTCGTCCATCAGCACCAGCGACTGCGCCGTGGCGCTGTGCAAGATTTGCGCGGCCTCGGTCATCTCGAGCATGAAGGTCGACTGCGCGTTGGCCAGGTCGTCGGCCGCGCCGATGCGCGTGTGAATCGCGTCGATCGGCCCGAGCCGGCAGGCCGTGGCCGGCACGTGCGAGCCGATGGACGCCAGCAGCACCACGATGGCCACCTGCCGCATGTAGGTCGACTTACCGCCCATGTTCGGGCCGGTGATGATCTGCATGCGCTGCTGCGGCCCCATCTGCGTGTCGTTGGCAATGAAGCCGCCCGACGACTTCTCGGCCAGCCGCGCCTCCACCACCGGGTGGCGGCCCTGCTGGATCTCGATGCACGGGTGCGACACGAACGTCGGCGCGCGCCAGTTCAGCGTGTGCGAGCGCTCGGCCAGCGCGCAGAGCGCGTCGAGCGCGGCGATGCCGCCGGCCAGCTGCGTGAGCGCGGGCACCGACGGCTGCAGTGCGTCGAGCAGTTGTTCGTACAGCCACTTCTCGCGCGCCAGTGCGCGGTCTTGCGCGCTCAGTGCCTTGTCTTCGAAGGTCTTCAGCTCGGGCGTGATGAAGCGCTCGGCGTTCTTCAGCGTCTGGCGGCGGCGGTAGTTGTCGGGGACCTTCGAGAGCGCGCTTTGCGTCACCTCGATGTAGAAACCGTGCACGCGGTTGAACTGCACGCGCAGGTTGCTGATGCCGGTGCGCTCGCGCTCGCTGATCTCGAGCTTGAGCAGAAAGTCGTCGCAGTTCTCGCTGATCTCGCGCAGCTCGTCGAGCTCGGCGTCATGGCCGGTGGCAATCACGCCGCCGTCGCGCACCAGCGCCGACGGGTCGGGCTTGACCGCGCGCACCAGCAGGTCGGCGCAGCCCGGCGGCGGTGCGAGGCGTTCGGTGATCTGTGCCAGCAGCGCCGCGGCGCCCGGCAGCAGCGGCGCCAGCTGCTCGGCCTTCGACAGCGCGAGCTGCAACGCCACGAGTTCGCGCGGGCGCACCTGGCGAAGCGCGATGCGCGCCGCGATGCGTTCCACGTCGCTCGTGTTCTTGAGCTGCTCGCGCAGCGTGCGCCAGGGCGCGGCGGTGGCGCCGGGCCCGGGGGATTGCAGCGCACCAATGGCGTCGAGCCGGCCCTGGGCTTCGCTGCGGTCGCGGCGCGGCGAGAGCAGCCAGCGCTTGAGCAGGCGGCTGCCCATGCCCGTCATGCAGGTGTCGAGCAGCGAGAACATCGTGGGCGAGTCTTCGCCGCGCAGCGTCTGCACCAGCTCGAGGTTGCGGCGCGTGGTGGGCGGCAGCTCGATCAGGTCGCCGTCGCGCTCCACCGACAGCCGCTGCACATGCGACAGCGCGCGGCCTTGCGTGTGCTCGGCATAGCCCAGCAGCGCGGCGGCGGCGGCGTGCGCATTGCCCAGCGATTCGGCGTTCCACGCCGCGAGGCTGTGGCTGCCCATCTGCTCGCTGAGCTTGCGCTCGCCCAGGCCGGGATCGAACTGCCACGCCGGACGCAGCGACAGCGTGAACGGCACGGCCGCACGCGCGGCCTTCAGGCGCTGCTCGAAAGCGGGCGTGACCTCGGCGCTGTACAGCAGCTCGCTCGGCGCGATGCGCGCGATCCAGGCTTCGAGCGCATCGGCCGGGCACTCGGCCAACCGCAGCTCGGCGCCCGTCACGCTGAGCCAGGCCAGGCCGCAGAAATTGCGCGTGCCCGCATGCACGGCGAGCAGCAGCGAATCGCTCTTGTCGTTGAGCAGTTCCGAATCGGTCAGTGTGCCGGGCGTGACCACCCGCACCACCTTGCGCTCGACCGGCCCTTTGCTGGCGCCGACCTCGCCCACCTGCTCGCAGATGGCCACGGATTCGCCGAGCTTGATGAGCCGCGCGAGGTAGGTGTCGACCGAGTGGAAGGGCACGCCGCACATCAGCACCGGCTGCCCGGCCGACTGGCCGCGCTGGGTGAGCGTGATGTCGAGCAGGCGCGAGGCCTTTTCGGCGTCGGCCCAGAACAGTTCGTAGAAATCGCCCATCCGGTAGAACAGCAGGGTGTCCGGATGGTCGGCTTTGAGGCCTAGATATTGCGCCATCATGGGCGTGTGCCCGGCGAAGTCGCCAGCCGAGGGGGCTTGATCTTTGGTGCTTTTCACCGGTAAGGTCATTGAATCCGTGGAGAAGAAAAGAGGGTGCGCGTTACGCATCCCGGGGATCGGGTCATTATCGGGGACGGCCATCGGCGTGTGCGCCGGCCTCCTCGCACCGAATCCCCCGCAGCGTCCACTTTGGCCGCATTGCCTTGAATCCAGAAGCTTCCCCCCGCGCGTAGTCATGCGCATGCGCATGACTACGCGAGCGCACGCGACTTTTTCTTGATGGAGACCCCAGTGAGCTACGAGGACATCCGGAAACGATTTCATGTGCCTGCCCGCAAGGGCGCCAGGGTGCTGGTGCACGGGCAGCCCGGCACCGTGACCACCGTGCGAGGGCTCACGCTGCGCGTGCGGCTGGATGGCATGAACTGGTCGCGGCCCTACCTGCCGGACGAGCTGCAATGGCTGCCGGCCCAGGCGCCCGAGCCGGACGGGCAGGCCGGCCCTGGGCACTGACGCGGCCGGGCGCGGGCGGCGGCCTGCACGGCCCCTCCTAAAATCCCCCGGCGCAAACCCCGCGTGAAGAACAAAGGCGCCCATGGCCCCGTCGGATGAAATCAAAGGCCCTGCAGCGGACGCGCTCCCGGACACCGCCACCTTGCCCGCTGAACTCGCGGCGCTGTATCTGTGCATGTCGCCCGCCCAGCTGGCGGACCTGCGCAAGTCGAAACGGCCCGAAGGGCGCCCGGGCACGGGCAACAGCGGCCCGTCCGTCATCCGGCCCGTGGAAGGCACAGGCGGCGCCAAGGACCCGGCGCTCTACCAGCTCGGCACGCTGCGCGAATTTGCCAAGGCGAACGCGGCCCCCTCCGCCTTCGACACTGCGCTGAACACCGGCCTGCTCGGCTGGGTCAGCGCCAAGCTGCCTTTCTTCGCCGAGCGCGAGCCCCGCATCAAGCGCGGCAAGCGCGTGCTCATCGGCGGCGCCTGGGACCGGGCCGACCCGTTGCGCGAGCAGCGCTTCGTCGCGCTGGCCAAGGGGCGCATCCGCTTCACGTCGCTGACGTGCGCCGAAGCCGCGGCGAGCCTGTGGGCCGATGTGGCCAGCCACCGCGCATTGGCCGACCAGGGGCTGGCCCTGCTTGGCCGCGAGACGCAGGCCATCGAGGCCTCGCTGGTCGAGACCGCCGCCCTGGCCGCGACCGCATCGACCGATGCGTCGGCCTGAGTTCATTCCAAGTTCGAAGAGGGAAGCGTCCCAATGCTGATCAACTGCGTGGCCTATGAAAACGGCGCCAAGCTCGCCGACATTCCCGTCGAGGACATCAGCGAGTACATCTCCCGCGCCGGCTGCTTCGTGTGGGTGGCGCTGAGCGACGCCACGCCCGAAGAGCTGGCCGAGATGCAGAAGGAGTTCGACCTGCACCCGCTGGCCGTTGAAGACGCCCAGCACGGCCACCAGCGGCCCAAGGTGGAGGAGTACGGCGACTCGCTGTTCGTCGTGATGCACCTGGTCGAGCCTTCGACCGAAGCCGACGGCGAGCACAGCGTGAACGTGGGCGAGGTCAACGTGTTCGTCGGCAAGAACTACGTGCTGTCGGTGCGCAACCGCAGCCAGCAGGGCTTCCTGGGCGTGCGCGAGCGTTGCGAGCGCGAGCCCGACCTGCTGCGCAACGGCGCGGGCTTTGTGCTGTATGCGCTGATGGACGCGGTGGTCGACCGCTACTTTCCGGTGATCGATGCGCTCGAAGTGGAACTCGAATCCATCGAGCAGCAAATCTTTGCGCAGGGTGGCGCGGCGCGCGACAAGATCAAGCAGCTGTACGACCTGAAGCGCCGCAGCCTCACGCTCAAGCGCGCGGTGGCGCCGCTGGTGGAGGCGGGGGGCAAGCTGCACGGCGGGCGGGTGCCGCAGATCTGCATGGGCACGCAGGAGTACTTTCGCGACGTGGGCGACCACCTGGTGCGCATCAACGGCTCGATCGATGCGGTGCGCGACACCATCGCCACGGCAGTGCAGGTGAATCTTTCGATGGTCACCATCGAAGAGAGCGAAGTGACCAAGCGGCTGGCCGCCTGGGCCAGCATCTTTGCGGTGTGTACTGCGTTCGCGGGCATCTGGGGGATGAATTTCGAGCAGATGCCTGAGCTGAAATTCCGCTATGGGTATGCGATGGCGCTGGGGCTGATCGTCAGTACCTGCGGCTATCTGTATTACCGGTTCAAGCGCGTCGGCTGGCTTTGAGCGACTTTCTCCCTCCCCTTCCGGGGGAGGGCGGGGGTGGGGGCTCGCGGCCTCTCAACCATCAGCGGCTTTCTTGAGGCCGCTTGCCCCCATCCCAGCCTTCCCCCGGGAGGGGAAGGAGCAATACCATCCGCGACGTTTACTCGTCGTGCGTGTCGTGCGTCGCCACGGCACCGCGGCGCCAGTAACCCGACGCCCGAACCCACTTCGGGTTCGCGCCGCGCTCACCCACGAGGTGCGCGCGCAGCGCCTTCGCAATCGCCGATTCGCATCCCACCCACGCATGGAAGTCGCCGGCCGGCAGCGTCATCGCTTTCAGCGTGTCGACCAGCACCGGGCTCAGGCCCGGCGCGGCGCCTTGGCGGTGCACCCAGCGCAGCGTGAGGTCGGCCTGCGTCTCGAAGGGAATCTCGTCGGCTTTGCTGTCGACTTCCGCCAGCACCACCACGCGCGCACCGGCGGGCAGTTCGGCCAGGCGGCGCGAGATGGCGGGCAGGGCGGTGTCGTCGCCGATCAGCAGGTGCCAGTCGAATTCGGTCGGCACGATGAACGAGCCGCGCGGACCGCCCACGCCGACGATGTCGCCGGGCTTGGCCTGCTCGGCCCACTGCGTGGCGGGGCCGGCGTCGTGTAGAGCGAAGTCGATCTCGAGCGTGTTCGCTTGCGCATCGTGGCGGCGCGGCGTGTAGTCGCGCATGGCCGGGCGCCCGCCTTCGGGCCACACCGGGCCGTCGGGACCGGCGGTCGGCAGCGTGAGCTGGCCGGTGGCGGCGTCGGGAAAGAACAGCTTCGCGTGGTCGTCGAAGCCGGGGCTCGTGAAGCCTTCGAGCGCGTCGCCGGTCAGCGTGATGCGAATCAGGTGCGGCGTCACGCGCTGCACGGTCTTCACCGTGAGTTGGCGAAAGCGCAGTTCGTGGCGCACGCGGCGCGGCGTGCGGTCGGGCGTGTTGGAAGAAGGAGTCGTAGTGAAGTCAGTCATTTGCAGAGTTGGGTTCAGATGCGTTCCAGCTGTTGTGCGGCGCTGTCGAGCACCGCGGCGAATTCGTGGGCTTGTTGTTCGGTGAGGGGGGCGCCGCCGAGGCGCAGGCGCATCGCGAGCTTGAGGTTCTCGATGGCGCGGGTGACTTGCGGGGGCCGTCCGGCGCGCGGGCCGGCGCCGTCCACGCCGCCCGCCATGCGGGCCATCATGGCGTCGGCCGTCTCGCGGTTGGCGGCCAGGAACTCCTGGCCGCTCGGCGTGATGCTGTAGCGCTTGCGACCGCCGACGTCGGCGGTTTCCACGCTCAGGTAGCCCAGCTCTTCCAGCAGCGTGAGCGTGGGGTAGACCACGCCGGGGCTCGGCGCGTAGGTGCCGCCCAGGCGGTCTTCGATGGCCTTGATGAGTTCATAGCCGTGCGAGGGCTTGTCGGCAATGAGCTGGAGCAGCACGAAGCGCAAACCGCCGTGGCCGAACACCCGGCCCGCGCCGCCACCGCGCCCGCCGCGCAGCCCGCGACCGCCCCCCGAGAGGCCGTCTTCGTGTTCGCCGCGCGGGGCGTGGCGGTGGTGATGGTGGTGCGGAGCGTGGTGAAGGTGGCGCATGGGCTGTCTTTCTGGAAGGTGTCGAGACTATTCTAGATATATCGAAATAGAAAGCGATAGCCACCCGCTGAGACGACCCTGGCGGTCGCATGGGCTCTGGCAACGCAGCCCGGCGGGCTACAGCGCGCGCACGGGCGCCGCGCGCGCCATCAGGCGGATCTGCTCGAAATCCAGCCGGTCCAGCGCCTGGCGAAGCGTCAGCACCATCGGCTGGCTGTGCGCGTCCGTGGCCAGCCGGTTCACCCATTCGTGCAGGTCGCTCCATCGCCCGTCGCGGGCCAGCGCTTCGAGCTCGTCCTTCTGCGTCGGCGACAGCGGCGTCAGCACCGGCAGCGGCCGCCCACGCGCCCGGGGCTTCGCACGCGGGGCGGGCGCGGCGATGGGTTCCGGTGGCGGCGGCGCAGACGGCGCATCCGACGAAGGCGCCGGCTCGGTCGACAGCGAAAAGACCACCCGCGTCCCCGTGCCCATGCCGCTGTGGATTGCCAACTGCCCGCCCATCCGCTGCACGATGCGCTGCGCAATCACCAGCCCGAGGCCGCCGCCCGCCATGCTGGGGGCGTTGTCGGCTAGCAGGCGGGTCATGCGGTCGAGCGTGTCTGTATCGATGCCCGTGCCGCTGTCGGTCACCTCGAAATGCAGCTGCCAGGCATCGCCAACGGCGGCGGGCAGGGCGTGCACGCGCAGTGCGATCGTTCCATTGCGCGTGAACTTGGCCGCGTTCGACAGCAGGTTCAGCACCACCTGCTGCAGCCGCTTGCCGTCCAGGTGGACCATGGCCGGCAGCGCGCCGTCGATCGTCAGTTCGAAGCTGTTGTGCTGGCGCTGCGCGAGCGCGTCCGCGTACTGTGCGATGTTGTCGACCAGCGTGCGCAGCTGCACCGGTTGCGCCTCGACGGCCAGCGGCGCCAGCTCGCCCTTGGCGTAGTCGACGAGGTCATCGATCAGCTCCAGCTGGTAGGCCGCGCTGCGCTCGATGGTGGCGAGCCGCGTGGGCGCGGGCGTGTCGCCGGCGTCCTGCATGAGCCTCAGGTTGCCGAGGATGGTGGCCACCGGCGCGCGCAGGTCGTGGCTGATGTAGGCCAGCAGCTCCTTCTGCTCGCGCGTGCGCTGTTCGGCCTGGCCCAGTGCCTCGCTCAGGGCGCGGGTCTTGCGCACCACTTCTTCTTCGAGCCGCAGCTGCTCCTGGGCCTGCCACGCCAGCAGCGTCTGCTGCGCCGCGTTGCGCTGGCGCGTTTCCTGGAACGACCACGCCGTGATCGCGAACGCGCCGACCAGCATGCCCGGGAACGCCAGCGCATAGTGGTCGAAGTCGGACATCGAGCGCTCCGCGAACATCAGCGCCGACATGCGCATCAGCGCGCCCACGCAGATCACGAGCATCACCAGCAGCGACAGCCGTCCGCCCGGGCCGGCGCGCCGTTGGTAGATGAAGGTGCAGACCGTCAGCGTGAGCACGATCAGCGGCGCGTTCACGATGCCGATGGACGCGAAGGTCGCGTAGGGCCCGAGCAAGGTGCCCAGCAGCACGACGATCTCGACACCGGCCAGCACGTACAGCAGCGGGCGCCCCGGCACGCGCACGGGGCTCTGGCGGCTGCGCTCGTGAAAGTACAGCAGCAGGCACAGCACCGTGGCCGCCACCATCACGCTGTGCCCGCGGTAGCTCCAGTCGGTGCTGTTTGGCCACAGCGCAATGCGTGCATAGCCCCGGTACGTGGCCTCGTACAGCGCCAGCAGCGCAAAGCTCCCGGCCTGGAACGCGAGCATCGGCGCGCGCGAAATCCACCACAGCGCGGCCGAATACACCGCGAAGGCCAGCAGCCCGCCGATCAGCAGGCCGCTGAGCAGCGCATGGTTGCGTTCGATGTGATGCCAGGCCTCGTCGGTGTGCAGCTCCAGCACCAGCTTGATCTGGCCCGTGCTCATCACGCGTACCAGCACCTGCACCGACTCGCCCGGCTGCAGGTCGATCTTCAGTTGCGGCACGCGGTCGTAGCGGTGCGTGGCGTCCATCGGGTCGGACACGCCGGCCTGCGCATGCGTCCACGCGGGCTGCCCGTCGCGCGTGCGCAGCAGGTGAAATTCGACATGCCGCAGCCACGTCACGTTGAGCCCGAACCGCGCCGTGCGCGTCTCTTGCGCATCGTTGACCAGCGACAGGCGCAGCCAGACCGCCGATGTCGAGAACCCGCGCATCAGCTGGTCGGGCGTGGCGGGCACGAACCCGTTCGCACCGCCGGTCGGCAGGGCGAGCACCTCGCTGGCCGACAGGCGGGCGGTGGGATCTTCCAGCACCTCGACGGCTTGCGCGACGGCGATGTTGCCTCGGGCCAGCGCGCTGAACTTGACCGCTTCCACTGCGCTGGCCGAGAAGGCCCACAGCCACAAGGCCAGGCCGAGCAGCCAGCAGCTCGCCCATCGGGGCACGCGCACCGGATGCATCGCGCGTCAGGTGCCCGACCGGCCCACGCCGGCCTGGCGGCAGGCCGAGGGCGTGCAGTCGAAGTACTCGCGGAACGCCGTCGCAAAATTCGCGGCGCTCGAGAACCCCACCGCCGCGGCGATCTCTTCGATGCGCATCGCCGATTCGAGCAGCAGGCGCTGCGCCTCGTGCAGCCGCGCCTCGCGCACGAACTCGAACACCGTGCGGTTCGCCAGCTCCTTGAACACGCGCGACAGGCGCTTCTCGTGCGTGCCCACGCGCGCCGCCAGCTCGCGCAGCGGCAGCACGCGGCTCAGGTCGGCCAGGATGAGTCGTTCCGCCGCCTGCATGAGCGCGCGGTCCATGCCCGAGCCCGGCGCGCCGCCGTCGTTGGCCGCAGGGCGGTCGGGCGGGGGCGCAGGTTCCGTGGCAGGCGCGGTGCGCGCCCTGCGGGATTCCGCTAGCGCCAGGTGAATCTCGACGCGGGCCATCACCTCGGCCGGGTCGAAGGGCTTCACGATGTAGTCGACCGCGCCGGCCCGCAGGCCCGTCAGGCGCTCTTCCACGCTGGCCGACGAGGTCACGAAGATCACCGGAATGTCCGCCGTGGCCGGGTCGGCCTTCAGCAGGCGGCAGACAGCAAACCCGTCGGTGCCGCCCAGGCGCACGTCCAGCAGCACCAGGTCCATCTGCAGCGTCGTCGCGCGCCGGTAGCCCTCCATCGCGTCGAAAGCGAGCGTGATGCGGTAGCCGGTGCCCCGCAGCGTTTCCAGCAAGAGCTTGAGCTCGTCGACGTTGTCGTCGACCACCAGAAGATGAGCGCTCCGGGGCTCCGGAGAGGACCAATAGGACATGAAAGGAAAGAACGACAGCACGGCGTTTGGCACGCCCTGCAATCGAATCAATGTAACCAAGGAATTAATTTGGTAATCATTGTCACAAAAATTGCAAATTCATCCAATGACTGCCATTCATTCCTGATTGGGTTGCTTGCCATTCGCGCCGATGGCCCTCAACGCGCGCCATGAGGCGGCCTCTGAAACGGCCTCTGTCAGAGGGAAAACGGGGCGCTGGAAGCGGGCGGATCCGGTATTTCCGGCATTGCCGGAAATAGCCAAGCCGATTCCGTCCATCAAAAGAAATGGACGGTCTGGCAAAGGCCAATAAGTCAAAAGGCCGCCCTTGCCCGCTTTCCCTAACCCGCGAATTAACGAATTTCTCTCGCCATTCGTGTGAAGTATTCGACGTTCGCACACGTTTGTGAACAGTTGTCTGCCACGGCAAAGGCCACGGCCTGTCCGGCAAAAGCCCGGGCCGCCCCCCGCACCAAGAATCCCGCCCCATGCAAGCGCAAGCCTGTGTGAGACCCGCGCACCGGGTCTCGCCGGCAAGTCCTCGAGAGGCACCCACAGCGCTCGAGATTTCCCACTGTGTGCGGCCCGGGCTGTTCGTCGAGAGCGACGGCGCGCCCGAGGTCCGGAGTCAAGGAGCAAAGGCAAATCATGGAAGCTGTTTACAAGTCTGGTGGCGCGTCGTCCCGCAAAGCGGCGACAGCAGAGACCCCTCTGGTTCTGGATCGCCCGTCGATCGTCTCGCTGAAGATCGCGCCCGAGAGCGTGCTCAAGTTCGAGCGCCGCGGCGACGACCTCGTGCTCGTGATGCGCGACGGCCAGGAAGTCGCCGTGCGCGGCTTCTTCGCCGAGTACCCCGACGGCGGCCGCAACGACCTCGTGCTCGAAGACGGCGCCGGCGTGCAGTGGTGGGGCCAGTACACCGCGCCCTGGAAAGACTTCCACTTCACCGAGATCGAATGGAACGACGCCGGCGGCGCGCTGTTGCCCGACGGTGTCCCCGGCTGGCTGCTGGGCGCGCTCGGCGTGCTGGGCGTCGGCGCCGCCGCGAGCGGTGGTGGCGGCGGCGGCGGTGGTGGCCCGGCCTTCATCCCGCCGTTGCTCCCCCCGCAGAACCGCGGCCCCGAAGGCAAGGCCGAGCCCGTCGTCACCGAGCAGGACAAGCCCGTGCAGGGCCAGGTGCAGGCCACCGACCCCGACCGCGACACGTTGAACTACACCGTCGCCAAGGGCCCCGAGCACGGCACCGTCACCGTCGATCCGTCCACGGGCCAGTTCGTCTACACGCCCAAGCCCGGCTACGAAGGCCCCGACAGTTTCGAAGTGACCGTCAGCGACGGCAAGGGCGGCACCACCACCGTGAAGGTGCCCGTGACCGTCTCGCCCGTCAACGACGCGCCTACGGCGCCGGACTACACCGAGACCACGAACGAAGACAAGCCCGTGAGCGGTCGCGTGACCGGCAGCGACATTGATAGCGGCGACACGTTGACCTACAGCAAGGGCACTGATCCGTCGCATGGCACGGTCACGGTCAATCCCGATGGCACGTACACGTACACGCCGAACCCGGACTTCCATGGCACGGACAGCTTTACGGTGACGGTGAGTGATGGCAATGGTGGGACGACGACGAGCACGGTGACGGTGACGGTCTCACCCGTCAATGACGCACCTGTGGCACCTGACTACGCCGAGACGACGAACGAAGACACGCCGATCAACGGAAGCGTGGTCGGCACCGACGTCGATGGCGATGCGCTGACGTATGTGAAGGGCAGCGATCCGGAAAACGGCACGGTCACGGTCAATCCCGATGGCACGTACGTCTACACGCCGAACCCGAACTTCAACGGCACCGACACGTTCACCGTGACGGTGAGCGATGGCCAAGGTGGCACGACGACGAGCACGGTGACCGTGACGGTCGATCCGGTGAACGACGTGCCCACGGTGCCTGACTACAGCAAGACCACGAACGAAGACACGCCCGTCAGTGGCAAGGTGATCGGCAGCGATATCGATGGCGACACGCTGACGTACACCAAAGGCAGTGATCCCGCGCACGGCACGGTCACGGTCAACCCCGATGGCACGTACACCTACGTCCCTGGCGCCAACTTCAACGGCACCGACAGCTTCACCGTGACGGTGAGCGACGGCCACGGCGGCACGACCACCAGTACGGTGAACGTGACCGTGAACCCGGTGAACGATGCACCGACAGCGCCGAACTACACCGAGACCACGAACGAGGACACGCCGGTTAGCGGGAAGGTGATCGGCAGCGACGTTGATGGCGATGCGCTGACCTATACGAAGGGCAGTGACCCAACGCATGGCACGGTGACGGTCAACGCTGACGGCACCTACACGTACACCCCCGGTGCCAACTTCAATGGCACTGACAGCTTCACCGTGACGGTCAGCGACGGCCATGGCGGCACGACCACCAGCACGGTGAACGTGACTGTCAACCCGGTGAACGACGCGCCGACGGCGCCGAACTACACCGAGACCACGAACGAAGACACGCCCGTCAGCGGGAAGGTGATCGGCAGCGACGTCGATGGCGACGCACTGACGTACGCGAAGGGCAGCGATCCGGCGCACGGCACTGTGACGGTCAACGCTGATGGCACCTACACCTACGTCCCGGGCGCCAACTTCAATGGCACTGACAGCTTCACCGTGACGGTGAGCGACGGCCACGGCGGCACGACCACCAGCGCGGTGAACGTGACCGTCAACCCGGTGAACGACGCACCGACGGCGCCGAACTACACCGAGACCACGAACGAAGACACGCCAGTCAGCGGCAAGGTGACGGGCGTTGACCTGGACGGTGACGCTCTGACCTACACAAAGGGCAGCAATCCAGCGAACGGCACCGTCACGGTCAACCCCGATGGCACCTACACGTACACGCCGAACCCCAACTTCAACGGCACCGACACGTTCACCGTCACAGTCAGCGACGGCCACGGCGGCACGACGACGAGCTCCATCACGGTCACCGTCGATCCGGTGAACGATCTCCCCACGGTCCCGAACTACGCCGAGACCACGAACGAAGACACGCCAGTCAGCGGCAAGGTGACGGGCACTGACCTGGACGGTGACGCGCTGACCTACACGAAGGGCAGCAATCCCTCAAATGGCACCGTGGTCGTCAACCCCGACGGCACCTACACGTACACCCCGAACCCCAACTTCAACGGCGCCGACACGTTCACCGTCACGGTGAGCGATGGCCATGGCGGCACGACGACGAGCACCATCACGGTGACTGTCGATCCGGTGAACGATGCGCCCACGGTCCCGAACTACACCGAGACCACGAACGAAGACACCCCGGTCAGCGGCAAGGTGACTGGCACTGATCTGGACGGCGACGCACTGACCTATACGAAGGGCAGCGATCCAGCTCACGGCACCGTCACGGTCAATACCGACGGCACGTACACCTACACGCCGAGCGCCAACTTCAACGGCACCGACAGCTTCACCGTCACGGTCAGTGACGGTCACGGCGGCACGACGACGAGCACCGTGACGGTCACGATCGACCCCGTGAACGACGTGCCCACGGTGCCCGACTACAACGAGACGACCGACGAAGACACGCCCGTCAGCGGCCAGGTCGTCGGCACCGACGTCGACGGCGACACGCTCACGTACGTGAAGGGCAGCGACCCAGCGCACGGCACGGTCACGGTCAACCCCGACGGCACGTACACCTACGTCCCCGGCGCCAACTTCAACGGCACCGACAGCTTCACCGTCACGGTGAGTGATGGCCACGGCGGCACGACCACCAGCACCGTGAACGTGACGATCAACCCCGTCAACGACGCCCCCGTGTTCGTCGATGGCGGCGGAACACCGGTGAACACAGCGGACGGCTATGTCTTCGGCTACAACGAAAACCGCCCCGCAGGCACCGTACTCGGCACCGTCCGCGCCACCGACGTCGACAGCGCGACCGTCACCTACAGCATCCTCTCGGGCAACGACAACGGCTACTTCGCCATCGACCCGGTCACGGGCGCGATCAGCCTCACGGCTGCAGGCGCTGCGGCGTTCGTCAACGACTACGAAGCGGGCGCCAACGCGCACTCGCTGGTGGTCGGTGCGAGCGACGGCACGGTCACGACGAATATCCCCGTCACGCTCAACGAGCAGAACATCAACGACGCACCGACGGTGCCCAACTACAACAAGACGACTGACGAAGACACGCCCGTCAGCGGCCAGGTCATCGGAAGCGACGTCGATGGCGACGCACTGACCTACGCGAAGGGCAGCAACCCAGCGCACGGCACGGTCACGGTCAACGCCGACGGCACCTACACGTACACGCCCGGCGCCAACTTTAACGGCACCGACAGCTTCACCGTCACGGTGAGCGACGGCCACGGCGGCACGACCACCAGCACCGTGAACGTGACGATCAACCCCGTCAACGACGCCCCCGTGTTCGTCGATAGCGGCGGAACACCGGTGAACACAGCCGACGGCTACGTCTTCGGCTACGACGAAAACCGCCCCGCAGGCACCGTACTTGGCACCGTCCGCGCCACCGATGTGGACAGCGCGAACGTCACCTACAGCATCCTCTCGGGCAACGACAACGGCTACTTCGCCATCGATCCGGTCACGGGCGCGATCAGCCTCACGCCGGCAGGCGCTGCAGCCTTCGTCAACGACTACGAAGCAGGCGCCAACGCGCACGCGCTGGTGGTCGGCGCGAGCGACGGCACGGTCACGACGAACATCCCCGTCACGCTCAACGAGCAAAACGTCAACGAAGCACCAACGGCGCCCGACGACACCAAGACCACGAACGAAGACACGCCGGTCAGCGGCCAGATCGTCGGCAGCGACGTCGACGGCGACACGCTCACCTACGCCAAGGGCAGCAACCCGTCGAACGGCACGGTGACGGTGAACGCCAACGGCACCTACACCTACGTTCCCGGCCCCAACTTCAACGGCACCGACAGTTTCACCGTCACGGTGAGCGACGGCCACGGCGGCACGACCACCAGCACGGTGAACGTGACCGTCACTCCGGTGAACGATGCGCCGTCGGTCACGGTGAGCGCGCCCGATGCCGTCTCCGAAGGCAGCCTGCCCGGCGGCATTCCGGCTGCAGGAGAACCGCCGGTGCAATCGACCGGCACCATTTCCATCGCGGACCCGGACAGCGCGGCCAGCGATCTGGCTGTGTCGCTCAGCGGCCCCAACGGCGTCACCTCCGGCGGCCAGCCGGTGACGTGGACCTGGGACGCGGGCACGCACACCCTCACGGGCAGCGTCACCGTCGGCGGCGTCACCACCGATGTGATGACCGTGGCCGTGGGCAACGTCACCGCCACGGGCGCGGGGCAGTTCGAGGCGGGCTACACCGTCACGCTGAAGGCGCCGATCGACCACCCGGCTGGCAACGGCGAGGGCGTGTCGAACCTGCAATTCCAGGCGCATGTGACCGACGGCCAGACCGCTGCTGCGCCAGTGAGCTTCGATGTGCCCGTCAAGGACGATGCGCCGGTGCTCGTGAACGGCGAGCAGTCCGTCGACGTGGCGCCGATCAACACGAACCTGATGGTGATCCTGGACCTTTCCGGGAGCATGGGGCAGGAAACCCCGACACGCCTCAGCCGTGCGAAAGAGGCTGTCCAGAACCTGATCGACGGCTACGACCTGTACGGGGACGTGAGAGTGCAGCTCGTCACTTTCAGCAGCACCGGGGCGGCGCAGCAGGCCTGGATGACGGCGGCAGAGGCCAAGACGCTGGTGCAGAACCTGCAGGCTGGGGGCGGTACCAATTACGACGCTGCCCTGGCGCAAGCGATGAGTGGCTTCTCGGCGACCGGCAAGTTGCAGGGTGCCCAGAACGTCTCGTACTTCCTCACGGACGGCGAGCCGACCCAGGGTGACGGCAACACCGGCCAGTTGAACAACCAGAACAACAACAACTCGTCCGACAACGGTATCCAGGCAGCGGAAGAAACGCTCTGGAAGAACTTCCTCACCACCCACCAGATCAACTCGTTCGCACTGGGCCTGGGGTCCAGCCTGAACGCGGCGGCGCAAGCTTTCATCGACCCCATCGCCTACAACGGCAACACCGGCACGAACACCCACGGCCAGATCGTCACCGACACGAGCCAGCTGAACGACATGCTGCAAGGCACGATCAGCGTGCCGCCCACGGTCAGCAACCTGCTGACCGGCGGCCTCGGTGGCTCGTCGGGCTTTGGCGCCGACGGCGGCCATGTGTCCACGCTGAGCATCGACGGCACCACCTACGCCTTCGACAGCAGCGCGGGCCTGATGACGAAGACCGGCCCCGCCACCGGCAGCGACTACAGCTACAACCCGGCGACGCACCAGGTCACCATTGCCACGGCGCAGGGCGGCAAGCTGGTCGTGGACTTCGACTCGGGCGAGTTCAGCTACCAGGTGGCACCGCGCACCAGCAGCTCGCACAACTACGACGAGACCCTCAGCTACCAGGTGGTCGACCGCGACGGCGACGCGAGCAACGTGGCCACGCAGACGCTGCACGTCAATTACACGCCTGCAGCAGGGGTGGCGGCGCTCTTCACCTCGCCCGATTCGCTGGGGCTGGCCGGTGTCGACGAGGTGACGGTGTCGATCGAGCAGCAGCAGCAACAACAGCACGATGCGCCGCATTTCCCCTTCGGCGACAGCCCATGGGGAGGCATGCAGCTGTCCGACATGCTGCAGGGCTTCGGCGCTGCCGAGTCGCTGCATGCGCTGCTGCAGGCTGCGTTCCCGCCGCCCTTCGCAGCCGCGCAGGCATCGCCTTCGGTGCTGGCCCTGGCGTCGTCGGCCGACTCGCTCGCGGCCTACGCACCGCCCGTGGCCCCTTCGCTCGACGACGAGCTTCACCAGGGCCTCGCGCTTCACCACTGAGTGACCTGAGTGTCGGCGCCGTTGGTGGCGTCGGCACCTTGTTCGCAAGCCTTCACGCATGCTTCTTTCTCGTCATCTTCCGTCCGCCACTGCGGGCCTTTTCTTCCTGCTCGCCGGCACGGCGGCGCTTGCGCAAGCAAGCACCGCCACCCCGCTGGGCATGACCGAGGCCGTGCGTCTGGCCGCCACCTCGCACCCGACCGTGCGCAACGCGGTCGGGCAGGCCCTGCAGGCGGGCGAGGGCATTGCGGCCGCGCGCTCGGGCTACTACCCGCAGGTCAGCGCCGGCGTCAGCGCGCGCACGGGCAACCGCCAGCTGCAGGCCGACGGTCGCCGCCAGGTGCACCAGGCCTCGCTGTCGGTGACCCAGCTGCTGTACGACTTCGGCAAGGTGTCGAGCGCCGTGAACGAGGCCGAGGCTTCGGCCACGGCCGCGCGCGCCAAGCTGCTCGTGGCGGTCGACGACGTGGTGCGCGACACCGCGCAGGCATGGATCGAAGTGCATCGCCAGCAGGCGCTCGGCGAGATTGCGCAGGCCCAGGTGAAGGGCGTGCAGTCGCTGGCCGGCCTCGTGAGCGAGCGCCAGGCCAAGGGCGCCACCAGCCAGTCCGACGTGGCGCAGGCGCAGTCGCGCCTGGAGGCCGCGCGCGCCCAGCAACTCAACACCGCGTCGCAGGCCGAGCGCTGGCGCCTCAATCTCATGCATCTGACCCAGGGCCGGATGCCGGCCGACATTGCCGGCGAAGCGTCGGCGCCGCTCGCGAGCGCCTGCGCCGCGCACCCGCAGACGGCCTTGCCCGCACCGACCGTGCAGATGGCACAGGCCGAGCGCGACATGGCACAGGCCGCGCTGCGCGGTGCCGATGCGCAACTGCTGCCCACGCTGTCGCTCAACGCCGGCGTCAACCGGGGGCTCGAATCGGGCGCGCGGCTTGCCGGCCAGCCTGCCACCGAAAGCACGCTCACCGTCAACTTCTCTGCGCCGCTGTACGAAGGCGGGCGCAGCCAGGCCCGCCAGCGCGCCGCCGTGCACGCCGTCGAAGCGGCCGAGGCCGCGCTGGGCTATGCACAGCTCAGCGTGCGGCAGCGGCTCGAAGACGCGCGCGTGCAATCGCAAGGCCACGCGCAGCGCCTGCCCGTACTCGCCGCGCGCGTGCACAGCACCCAGCGCACGCGCGACCTGTACCGCGAGCAGTACCTGCAGCTGGGCACGCGCTCGCTGCTCGACCTGCTCAATGCCGAGCAAGAGTTCCACGGCGCGCGCTTCGAGCAGGCCGAGAGTGCGCACGAAGTGCAGCGGCTCGCGGTCGAGTGCCTGTACCAGTCGGGCCGTCTGCGCGAGGCCTTCGGGCTGGTCGATGCGGGCGACCTCGTCGCCGGAGGCCAGCCATGACCGCCACTACCATGCCCGAGCTTTCTGCCGCGCGCGGCCCCGAACTGCTGAGCGGCTGGGTCGATGCCTTGCTCGCCGTGGCCGCCCACTACCACCTCGACACCTCGCGCGAGCGCATCCGCGGCGCTGCCGCATGGAGCGACCACGAAGACATCGGCGAGCGCGTGCGACAGATGGCCCGCCAGGCCGGGCTCACCGTGCGCCAGGTCGCGCCGCGCCTGGACACCCTGAGCCCCTGGCGCCTGCCCGTGGTGCTGCAACTGCGCGACGGGCAGGTGGCCGTGGTCACCGCCATCTCGGCGCAGGGCCTGCGCGTGATGCTCGGTGGCGACCAGGGCGCAGAAACCGTCTGCACGATCGACGAGCTGCAACCCGCGCTCGAAACCATGGCCGTGCTGCGGCCCGCGCAATCGGCACCCGACTCGCGCGTCGATGCCTACATCCGCCCCGTCGAGCCGCACTGGCTGCGCCAGATCGTGCTGGCCGACTGGCGGCCCTACGCGCACATCCTTGTCGCGTCGCTCGCCTACAACCTGATGGCGCTGGCCGGCACCTTGTTCTCGATGCAGGTGTACGACCGCGTCGTGCCCGCGCAGTCGCTGCCCACGCTGCATGTGCTGTTCGGCGGCGTGCTGCTGTCCATCGCGTTCAGCTGGGTCATGCGCGGTGCGCGCATGCGCATCACCGACGTGGTGGGCAAGCGTGCCGATCTGCGCATTTCTGACCGCGTGTTCGGCCACGCGCTGCGCGTGCGCGGCTCGGCACGCCCGCGCGCCACCGGCACCTTCATCTCGCAGCTGCGCGAGCTGGAGCCCGTGCGCGAAATGCTCACGTCGACCACCGTGGCGGCCGTGGCCGACCTGCCGTTCTTCTTCGTGTTCTGCGTGCTCTTCTGGTTCATTGCCGGCTGGCTCGTGCTCGTGCCGCTGGCCGCGTGCGTGCTGCTGCTCGTGCCCAGCCTGCTGGCGCAGCCGCGCCTGCGCGCGCTGGCCCAGGCGGGCATGCGCGAATCGTCGCTGCGCAACGCCATGCTGGTCGAGGCCGTGCAGGGCATCGACGACATCAAGGTGCTGCAGGCCGAGCCGCGGTTCCAGAACCAGTGGAACCACTACAACGCCGTCAACGCCGACTCGGGCCTGCAACTGCGCGCGCTGCTCAACACCCTGAGCAACTGGACGCAGACCGTGCAGGGCGGCGCCTTTGCCTTTGTCGTGTTCTTCGGCGCGCCGCTGGTGATGGACGGCCACATGAGCACCGGCGTGCTCGTGGCTGCATCGATCTTGTCGACCCGCATGCTCGCGCCACTGGCCGGCGTGACGCAGGTGCTCAACCGCTGGCAGCAGGCCAAGGTGGCCGGCGAGTCGCTCGACCAGCTCATGAAGCTCCCGGTCGATCACCCGCCCCACGAGACGCGCGTGCACCGGCCCGCCGTGCAAGGCGACTACACGCTGCGCGACGCCGTCTTCAGCCACGACGGCCAGACCACCGCGCTGCACGTGAAGGCGCTGCACATCGGCGCCGGCGAACGCATTGCCGTGCTCGGGCGCAACGGCGCGGGCAAGTCGACGCTGCTGCAGGCGCTGTCGGGCCTCCTCGAACCGCGTGCGGGCAGCGTGCTGCTCGACGGCGTGTCGATGGCGCACATCGACCCCGCCGACGTGCGCCGCGACGTCGGGCTGCTCGCGCAAGACGCGCGCCTGTTCCACGGCACCCTGCGCGAGAACCTGCAGATGGGCACGCCCCACGCCACCGACGCCGAACTGATCACCGCCCTGCAAGCCACCGGCGCCTGGGCCTTCGTGCGCCGCCTGCCCACCGGGCTGGACCATCCGCTGCTGGAAGGCGGGCGCGGCCTCTCGGGCGGACAGCGTCAGAGCCTGCTGCTCGCGCGGCTCATGCTGCGCCGCCCCTGCGTGCTGCTGCTCGACGAGCCCACCGCTTCGCTCGACGAAGTGGCCGAACGCGAAGTGATCGAACACCTGCGCGCGCTGTCCGCAGGCCGCACGCTGGTGCTGGCCACGCACCGTCCGGCCGTGCTCGAAGCGGTCGACCGCATCCTCGTGGTGGACGGCGGCACCGTCGTGCTCGACGGGCCGCGCGAGCAGGTGATGGCGCGGCTGCGCCAGGGCGCGGCGGCATCGCGCGAGACCACCGCCCCCGCAGGCCGTGGCAAGGAGACGCAGGCATGAACGCCGTGACATTGACCAAGGCACAAGCGCAGGCACCGGTGCAGGCACCCGCCGTATCCACCGCCACCGTGTGGGGCCCCGGCGGCGCCGACGACTTCGACGAAGCCCGCGCCAGCGGCTCCGCGCGCGTCGTGTGGTTCGTCGCGCTCTTTCTGCTCGTGTTCTTCGTGTGGGCCTGGTGCTTCGAGATCGACGAAGTGTCCAGCGGCATGGGCAAGGTGATTCCCAGCTCGCGCGAGCAGCGCATCCAGTCGCTCGAAGGCGGCATCCTCGCCGAGCTGCGCGTGCACGAAGGCCAGATCGTCGAGAAGGGCCAGGTGCTCGCGCAGCTCGACCCGACACGCGGCGAATCGAGCGTGGAAGAAACCGCCGCGCGCTACCGCGCCGCACTGGCCAGCAGCGTGCGCCTGCGCGCCGAGGTCGAAGGGCGCAGCAGCCTGCAGTTCCCCGCCGAGCTGAAGGCGCACGCGCAGCTGGTCGACTCCGAAAGCGCGTTCTTCCGCTCGCGGCAGGGCAGCCTGCGCGACACCACGGCCGGCCTGGGCCAGGCGCTTTCGCTCGTGCGCAAAGAGCTCGACATCACGCGTTCGCTGCAGGTGAGCGGCGCGGCCAGCAATGTCGAACTCATCCGCCTGCAACGCCAGGCCGCCGACCTGGAGCTGAAGATTTCCGAGGCGCGATCGAACTACATGGTGCGCAGCCGCGAAGAACTCGCCAAGGCCGATGCCGAGGTGAAGTCTTTGTCGTCCGTGGTGCGCGGGCGCGCCGACTCGCTCGAGCGGCTCACCTTGAACTCGCCCGTGCGCGGCATCGTCAAGAGCTTGCAGGTCACCACCATCGGCGGCGTCGTGCCGCCCAACGGCTCGCTCCTGACCCTCGTGCCGCTGGACGACCAGTTGTTGGTCGAGGCGCGCATCTCGCCGCGCGACATCGCCTTCATGCGGCCCGGGCAGGAGGCGCAGATCAAGATCACCGCCTACGACTACGCCGTGTACGGCGGCCTCAAGGGCCGCGTCGTGACCATCGCGCCCGATACCCAGCGCGACGAGGTCAAGCCCGAGATCGTGTACTACCCCGTGCTCGTGCGCACCGACTCCGACGCACTCACCGACAAGGCCGGCCGCCGCATGCCCATCGTGCCCGGCATGGTGACCACCGCCGACATCCGCACCGGCCGCAAGACCGTGTGGGACTACCTGACCAAGCCGCTGAACAAGGCGCGCGAAGCCATGCGCGAGCGCTGACCCGCGCGCGCTCATCTTTCCCCACAAGCCCATCCGACACCCATCTGACCCAAGAGGACGCTAGCCATGACCAAGACCCCGCACGCATCACCCGCCGTTGCCACCTTCGTGCTCGCCGCCGCGCTGCTCGGCGCCGCCACCACCGCCGTGGCCCGCGACAACCCCGTCGACCCCGTCAGCAACCCCGACAAGCTGGACTACCGCGACGTCGAGGCGCGCCGCCCCGACTTCAAGGAACCCTTTCTGCGCGACGGCGTCGTGTCGCGGCCCGAGCGCTTTCGCGAGATCAAGCCCGGCCTCAACCAGGCCCAGGTGCTCGCCGTGCTCGGCCAAGCGCTGAAGCAGCAGCGCGGTGCGCTCGGCACCGAGTGGGACTACCACTTCAAGTTCCAGATGCCCCAGTCGGCCAACTACCTCGTGTGCCAGTACAAGGTCGTGTTCGACGACAGCCAGGCCGTGCGCAGCGCCGTGTGGCGCCGCCGCCAATGCCTGGACCTGTTGCCGCGCTGAGCCCCATCGGCAACAGCAGCAGCAACAACAACAGCAACATTGGTCAGCAGCAGCCCATGCTTCGCGACGCCACGCGCACGCCCCGTCCCTACGAGGCCTTCGTGTACGGCAACTCCGCCGACGAGCCGACGCGGTTGGCCGAGCGTTGCCTGGAGGTGATCGAGGGCACGCTGAAGAGCGTCGACCGCGTCGTGGCCTGCCTGCGCGCCGCCGAGCTGGAACACGGCATCGGCATCCCGGCCATGACGCGCGCGCAGATCACCGACGCCGCCGAATGGCACCGCGCCAAACTGCAGGGCCTGCTGGCCGTGAAGCTGCAGCTCACCAACCGCGGCGGCGACATTCATCTGGTGGACGACCTGCACCTGGTCGTGCGGCTCAAGTCGCGCCTCACCGCGCCCGGCGGCTTTCTGCCGGGCCTGTACCACCGCATGCCCCATGGCTGACGTGGACGACGCGGCCGTCGCGGTGGATGCGGCCCGCTGCAGGGGGCTGTGTCTTCTTCTTGCGTTGAACGACGACGACGCCCGCACGGCCGCCTCGGGAGGCGCGCCGTGATCCGCCGCACGAAGCGCTTTCGCAGAAACCTTTACCGATTGAGCAGCATCGCGCTGTGGCTGTTCCTCGGTCTCGTCGCTGCCCTGGCGATTGGCGTGCTGATGGGCTGAAGTACCGATCATGCTGGCTATCTGGCCAGGCTGAGTCCCTCATATGAACGACTAGCCGATCGGAAAAGAAAAAAATGAACTTGAGTCTGGGAACCGCGGCCTTCTTCACTGCGCTGTTGGAAGCTGTCCTTGCCGCCGGCATGTGGGCGTTGTGGGCGAGGGGAAGAGCCCGCTATCTCATTCATTGGGGCTTCGGATTCTTCGTCTTCGGCGTCGGCGCTTTGCTGCTCACGCTGCGGGGAAGAATCCCGGATTTCTTCTCGATCCTTGTCGGGAATCTCTGCACAACACTGAGCTCGGTCCTGCTCTACGCAGGTATCTGCGTGTTCTTCGATCGACGCCGGGCGTGGCTGCCGTGGATGGTCGGAATATTGATCTTGGAGACCGCACTGCTGGCTTACTACTCCTACGTTACATACGACACCTCGGCACGTGTGTACGCGTATGGAGCGGCCCAGGTACTGATCGCCCTGATGACGCTTCAGACACTGTTCACAGTGAATCGTGGACGAGGAGAGCGCTTCAAGCCGGAAGTCGCCGCTGTAGCTTTGGTGGCATTGGCGGCACTGGTGGCTCACAGCACACGCTTGGTCGGTACGCCATTTTTTCCTGTGCCGCAAGATTTTCTCGCAGCAGGGGATTTCCAGGTCTTGTTTGCCTTCGGTCTTCAGTTGATTCACGTTGGGTATGCCATTGCGTTCGGCAACATGCACGCGTCCGCGTTGCATGAAGAACTGCGAAAGGCACTCGCGGACGCCGAGGCAAAGGGCCGACAGAAAGTTGAAATTTTGGGCTACGTCAGCCATGACTTGCGCGCACCGCTTGCGACGATCAGCGGCTACTCCTCGCTCTTGCTCGCCAACGCGAACCAAGGGCAACGCAAGCATCTGCTAGCCATCCAGCGCGGCGTCAAATATCAACTCAACCTGATTGACGAACTGCTGGGATATGCCAAGGCCGAACTGCAACCTTTGGCTATTCAACCTGTCACTGCCGACCTGCCGCTCCTGCTGGACAACATCTCCGAATACGGAGTCGCCCTGTGTTCACAACAGAACAACGGCTTCCGCTATCAGCCCTCAACTCAAATTCCCCAACGGATCAACATAGACGGGAAGCGCTTGCAGCAGGTGCTGTTGAATCTGTTGTCCAACGCCGCCAAGTTCACGCGCGATGGTCTGGTGACTCTCTCGGTCACGGCCCGGAAAGAGGGGGCAACCTGTGCCTTGAATTTCGCTGTCAGTGACACAGGCATTGGCGTCGACCTGAACCAGAATGCCGATATTTTTTCCGCGTTCCAGCAAGTACAAGCCGCAAGTGGCAGCAGCGGGCTGGGCCTGTTCATCGTGCGGCGCATTGTCGAGGCCATGGGTGGGTCTCTGAGCGTGACCAGTGTCTACGGCGAAGGTGCTACGTTTTCTTTCGTGCTCTCGGTTCCTGCCGACGAAGCTGACGCAGATTGGGTCGTCGTCGAGCAGCGGGAGATAGAACCCGTTGGGTCTTCATCGATGCCCGCTATGCCCCGAAATCTCATGCCGGAGGATCGAGCTCTGGACGAGCTCGCAGGCCTGGCGCTCCAGGGACGCTTCACCGATATTGAGCATTGGGTTGCCCACCATGCCGATCAAGTCGCCCATGCTGCGTTCATTGCCCGGCTTCTTGACTTGCTGGAGCGGTTGGACTTCCGCGGGATTCACGGGTTGGCGTTGAGTGGCAGAAGTGATCCGAATACATGAATCAGACATGCGCCTCCATGACTCGCCGGAGCATGTGCCGAAGGTGCTCTGTCTGAGGCGCAAGCCGAGACCTAGGGCGGCGCCCATATAAGGCCCTCCTTGGCGGTCGGCCCCGAGCCGAACCTCGCTTCGCCTCGTCTCCGGTGAAGCCCAAAAACCGGCGCACCTCAGATATCTCGTCGATTCGAGGAATCCTCGACGAATTCTTTTCTCTTGCGCGGCTTCGCTTCTCTACAGTGAATGCCCCCGCGACAAGACGGCCCGCTGTAGCGGCCGACGAACCCCGTGAAAGGAAACGCCTTCTCCCATGCATCCATTGATCGATTGACGAGCGAGTGAATGAACCGCCTTGCCTCACGGCGGGTGTCGATGCCTCTTTGTGAAGCAGAGACACGAATGTGAGGCACAAAAGGCGACGGCCAGGGTGCGTGAACACCCTGACCGTCTAACCACATGACGTGCACTAACTTTCGAAAGCGAGCACACCAAATGGCTGAGCAAATTATCGCTGGGCATTCAACGCCCAAATCTTCCCGCCGCAAGAGCGGCGCGGCCTCTGTCACTCCCACGGGCGAAGACGCCCGAGACCTCCTCGAAATCAAACTGGCCCAGCTGAACTCCCTGCTGTGGTGCTGCTACGGCGACGGCAACGGATGGTTCGAGGAAGCCGGAGAGAAACACCGGGATCACATGCTGTGGATCGCGGCGGATCTGGCGAGGGAGGCGGAGAGGTTGTTGGGGGAGAGTGGGAGGGGGTAGGGGATTGCTGGTCCGCCGCCGTGTCTTTGTGACCGGCGGCGGTTCATTTTCTTATCTCCAGCAATATGGCAAAGGGCTGGTGTCGTCGGCTTCCCGATCAGGGGTTGACCGCTTTGCAGAGGTTGCGGTCGGTGGCCCTCAGAGATAGAGCTTGCGGTCTCAGCTCCAAACCGGTCATTCAGGCGAAAGTATCGTCGCCGCACCGATGACGGGTTCTAGATGCGTACCTGAAATCGGCGGCGCGCCGAAGTGCGGTTGCTTCGTGAACGTCCGCTGTGTTGAGGCGCGAACTGGTGCTGTCGCCCCATCGCAGTACTTCGGATTGCCGCAAGGCAACACAGGAGTACGTCACATCCGAGCCTCATTCCGAGCTAAGCAAGCTTGACTCGCCGGAAGACCTCGCTCGTCTGAATCGCAGCAGCACGTCTGTCACCCATATCGACGAGGCTATCGAGCGCTCGCAATAATTTTCGTGCGATGGGTTCGGGAAGCTCTACGCCTCGCTCTGAGAAACGCTGGATGAGACTCGCGACCCGCGGCGGCACGAGCGCGCTATTCCAGCCAGTCGGCGCGGCTGTGCTATGCAGAACCAGCTCCAGGTGCTCAACAAAAGATTCAATCGGGTAGTGTTCGAACGCGCGCTCGCACAAGGTTGCCCAGATCGCAGCCAATGTTGCATCGCTTCCATGCGCGCGAAGAAGAGGAGCGACCAGATCAAGAACCTGACCCAGTTCTTGCCAGTTACCGTTGGCGAACCGCGCGGTTCTAGGAAGGTCTCCCCACTTAATAAAAAACACGGATCGGAGGATTCTTTCAAGTTCGTTATTTCTCATTCCTTCATCACGCCAAGAACTTCTTTTCCATGCGGAATGGCTCGTAACTCTGGGCATCAAGGCAGCAAGCAACTCGAGGACTTTTGCGGGGAGATCCGGTGCATCCACAATGTTTGCCACCAAAGGCGATGCGAATGGATCAGCAAACGAAACGAAGGTCTCGTCGTCCAAGGAAAGAATCGGATTCACGAAGCGCCGAAGGGCCTCGGTCGGCTCCAACCGGGCACTGACCAGAGCGAGGAAAGAAAAGAGCGTGATGCGCCACTGATACAACTCCGTGGGCTTTTCATCACGAGGTCTCTTTCCGGGGCGGTCTCGAGTCGAAGGCGGATTGAACCGATCGATAGTCCATCGTTCAAGGCCTTCGAGCCAATCCAGAACAAACCGGAACCGGTGTTCGTCATTCACCACGGCTTCCAAGGGAATCGCTGCTATCACTCGCGACAGATGACGCCAGTCGAGATCACGCTCGGCCGGTCGCCATTTCGCAGGTTGGCCGCCTTCCTCAGCGACGTCTGAGCCGCTTGGCTCGACCTGATCCCATGCATCGGGGACCGCCGGCAGGGCAACTGGAGGTGCGTCGAGCTCCGCGATTTCATCCAAGGCCCAACGCACGCTCGCGTTGATGCGATCTTGCTCGTGCTGAAGGCGATCCTTCTTGACCACCATGTACTGCGAACGTTCAAGGATCGACAGGGATATCCCAAGTCGAAGTCCCAGCCATGCAGCATCGGGCGCAGCATCCCAGAGTCCGATTAGACCCTGCATCGCTACCCCTTCGATCTGAGTATATGGGTGGCTAAATAGCTGCAGCAGCGCCTCTAGCGCGTCATGACGAGAGCGATCCGCTCGCAAAATGCCGGCGAGCCCTTGGGTTGCGAACAACACCGGATGAAATACCAACTGTGAGTCTCGGTACGTGTAATTGCTCCCCACTTCCGCAGTCCGCCAAGCGCGAAAGCACACATTCGAGGCCCACTCGCGCGTGTCCACATCGATGGAGGTTGGAAGCGAAAGAATGACCGCTGCGACGCCTGCGACCAGCGACTGTCGCGAGTGCTCAGAGCTGATGTGGTCGTACCCTTGGCTGAACAGATCGGCCGCGTCTAGCTGTCTAGCCGTATTGAGTGCATTTATAAACTCTGCTTCATCATCTATGACGCCTGCCTCCAAGGTCTTCTCTGCCCATTGATTCACTCTCATGTGCAAGACCATGGTGGCCTGACGCTCGTTGATGGCATCAATGTCCGGCCCGACTGCCTTTGGGTTATTCAGGGAGATCAGCGCTCCCTTGCCATCGTCCGTTGTCTTCGCCTCGTAGTTCTCGGCCTTTCCGACCTCAGCCCAGATTTCAGCCGTTCTTCGCAGACTTGATATGAGACTTGCATTCTTCGTTTCGTCGACGTAGTCGAAAGGAAGGGCATGCGGAAAATCCGCGATCTCCTTCGAGGCCTGTTGTGCGAATTCCCCACCCTGCAGAACGGCCAAAGAGGCGAGCCATCGCAACTCGACCTTTCGCGCGCGCCTCTTGCCTGTCTCATGCGCTGCCTGCGTGTGCCTTTCATCAGCCGAATTAAAACTTCCGGCGCCTAGTAGGAAACCGTTTTCGGAGACCATCCTCTTGATGTCCCACTTCCAAAGTCGCTGGCTAGTAATTAGCGGCAAAGTGGTCGCGGACACATGGTTCTTCTCGAGAGCGATGGAAACCGCAATGCCTAGGGCAGCGACGGAGTGATGACCATCCAGCACCAGGGCAATAACCTCGTCAACTGAAGTGCCTGCATCTACGTGCTCGAACGCCCAAGACTCGAGCGCCATCAACGCGGAGTCCGCTAAGTAGGAGCCATGAGCGCCCCTGAACCATTGATAGACTTGGCCATCGCCCCAAAACTCTTGCTCTCCCCAGGGAAAGATCAGCTTCAGAGACAGTGGTTTTCGAGGGCCTTGTCGATCGAATTCGCAGAGCTGTTGCCAAGCTTCAATAGCGCGATTCGCCAACGATCGCACTAAGCGCCGTCCTTCACCCGGGGCGGCCTTAAAGACTGACGGAAATGGCTCACGAGATGGGGCTGGCGGCAAGTAAGCTTGATGGTCATCAAGGCCCAGGTCGTGCCAGGCCTGGGTGTCCGGACCGCTGTAAAACTCGTGTCGCTTCTCTTCCTTCGGCAGATCGTTTTTCGTGGTCACAATGATGAAATCGACGAGTTCCTTAGGACACGATGCGCCTAGCCTCGGGCTAAACGTCAAGATTCCCTCGAAAGCCCCTTGTGGAAGATGCTCCAGCGCCAGTAGATGTCTCATGTAGGCCTTCGCTACCTCTGGATAGGCCGGGGAAGCAATCAATATCAACGATCGAAGCCGCTCGGATAGCGAAGATGGTGGTCTTGGTGCCTTCGTTAGATCCGCTTCGCCTCGGAGTCGTCGCCAGTCCTCTTCTCCCGCATCAATCTGAACAGTCCACTTGGCGACGATGTCGACAATGCTCTTCGAGACCTTATTCCTGAAGTCCCGCCCCAGGTTCTGCCACACCTCGAATACTGTCAAGACGTTGCCCCAGTATTTGGGGTCAAGGCTCTCAACGCATGTCAAGAGCCAGTTGCAGAGTCTTCGCCAAGTGTCGACGTCTGACGGCCAAGCCATGGCATCGGCGTATCGGAGGCGCTGTTCCGGACTCAACTGTGGAAACTGAGCCGCATCGAGAAAGTTCGGATTGGCCTTGCTTTTCTCTGCCTGGAACCAGACAGAGAGCTTCGAGACGCGCCTGCCGCCGTCGACTAGCATGGCTGCCTCGTAGGTAGCCTGAACTGAGGTGAACTGAGGTAGGCCCAGTGGCCCTGTCATCCACGCACGGAGCCACTGAGTCCGAGCCCCACTGACCTCCTCGAGCCGCTCAAGTTGCTTCGCCCAATCATCCCCGTCCTTGATCTCGGATTGCGAGAGCAGTTCGACGACTCGGCCAAGTGCTGGCGGCTCCCCTGCTTCCTGAACCGTAGTCAGCCAATCCTCACCGTTTGAGATGAGGAGCTGCAAGAACGCCCATTCAAAAAAGATGTCGTGCGCGAATCGCCAGGTCTGGCCAGCTCGTAATGGCCGTACCACCCCATCTATTTGCAGCTCATGCAGTGCCCGAGCATCAACATCTAGAGCAGGGATCTTGCGCCCCAATGCAAATGCACCTTTGCGAGCGAGTTGCACCAGTGCCTGTCGCCTGCGACCGGCCGCCGCGGCTTCTGCACTGTACCCACCGCGTTCCCACCAAGCGCTTGCTAGCTCGATTTCAGACATCGGCACACTATCGCCATCGGTGTGCCCAGCGCTTAGGACGGCGGCGAAGAACGGCCGCCTGACGATGGCTCGCACGTCGGGTGACCCGAAAAGCATCGGTCGTAGCGAGGGGCGGGCATTCGCCAAGGCTTCGGATTCTTCCTCGCTAAACTCCCCGACGGAGAGAGTGGCTGCACCCTTCCTAAGTAGTTCTGGAGGTAGCCAAGTTCTCAACGGCTCAATGCCGTTGTCCCGCAACGCGGCCACGATCTTCCAGCCCTTGAGTAGTGGTGACTGAAGGATGACCTTCAGAAGATCGGTGAGGATGCCTCGATTTTCGATTTCAATTCGATCTAGCCCGTCGACGAAAAGCGTCGGAACCCCCAACGCCTCGATTTCAACAAGCAGGTCCTCGATGGAGGACGGTGCAATCCCGTTCGCGGCGAGGTACTGCGTCCAAGTTCCTCCCGCAAGGCGATCGGCTTTCAAGAAAAGCGTCGTCCCTTGGGTGATCGCCCGTTCTACTAGCGCTCGAAGGACTGCTGATTTGCCGGTGCCGGGCATACCGGTAAGTTGAACGAACAGATGTGCACCAATCGCCGTAGTCGCTTCAGCCACCAGATGCGCACGTGCGACCCCAAAGCCATCTACTTGGTTGCCGATTTCGGCCACTCCACGGACAGACTCCTCCCGAATAAACGCGAGCGTGCTCTGTAGAACTGCTGAGCCAGAGAGTCTGAATGACCCATTGAGCCTGCTAACGAGCGTCTTGCGATCAAACACGCCCGCTCCACCCTCGCTCGCCCTGACGAGGGTGAGAAGTCGTTGCCAGAGGTCATCAGCTCGTGCGCGGTCCTGCGGTTGCAATACGTTTGCCAGCGATGCGACGGCGCTAGCCTGGGTCGCAGAGCCCTCATGGAGCATGTCCACTCGCATTAATACGAAGTGAGCGAGAAGCTTGTGCGTTGCTGCATCAAGGTCAGATATTTCGGCGATGCCAGATAGGATGTTCTTGACAGCGGCGTACTGACCAGTTTTCGCCCCTCCGACTCCCTCCGTGTTCAATTTGGTCGCAAGACTGGCAGGGACTGGATCCATCCGCGCCCACTCGCAGAGTGTCTCGAAGTCACGTCTGGCGCCTTCGGCAATCTCGTCCGTGATAGCGCCGACGCGGTCTATCGTGGCTTGAAAACCATTCGAGACCACAGTGGCATACGCACGGATGATTGTTTCGCGGAAGTCCGAGTTCGTCCTGGCATCGCTGATTCGCAGACTGCGCTTGACCTGGAGACTCAAGCGCATGCCGACGCTATCCTGCCCCTCCGCTTCAACGATCACATCGTCAAGGGGCTGGCCCACTGCCCCCTGTTGAATCGATACCTTCTTGACTATGCGGCCGGGCACCCCTTGAGCTGTCGCCTCGGCCAACAACGCCACGACGTAGGACGCTGCGACTCCGTCTTCGTAGGTGAATCCAGCGCCCCCAGTGAGTTCGGGGCTTGCCGCGGATGGCAGTAGCTCTCCCAACGGCTTGGGCTCGTCGGGCTTCTGTGCAGGAGAGGGCGTAGGAGCGGCGGAAGTCATCCTGGGAGGATAGCGCCGCTCGGTGAGTCCCTACCCTGGAACCGCTTGCGTCGACACCCGGCCACACCAAGAGTATTCCGAGGTGCTACGGCGCGCACCCGATAGATTTCCTGCACTCGCGCTTCACCTCTGCGGCATGTCCTTAACCGAATACCCAAGGCTCACAGTCGCATCCTCCGGAATCCCCGGCATCGTCGCGTTCCAAGCCTGCCACTGCGCCCGCATCGCCTCCAGCCGCTGCGGCTCCTTCTTCCCCAGGTTCGCACGCTCGCGCTCATCGGCCGGAATGTTGAACAGGTACTCGTTGCCGTCGACCTTCAGGTACTTCCAGTCGCCGTCGCGCATCGCTTCCTGGCCGCGGTGGTTCATGCGCCAGTGCAGGGGGCGGCGGAAGCTTTGGGTGGCGTCTTTCAGCACGGGCATGAGCGACACGCCATCGAGCGGGTACGCGGCGTCGCCCTTCACGCCGGCGGCGTCGAGCATGGTGGCCGACCAGTCCATGGTCATGCACAGCTGGGTGCTCTCGCTGCCCTTGGCGATCACCTTCGGCCAGTGCGCAATCCATGGCACGCGGATGCCGCCTTCGGTCAAGTCCATCTTGCCGCCGACCAGCGGCCAGTTGTCCGAGAAACGCTCGCCGCCGTTGTCGCTGGTGAACACGACGAGCGTGTTGTCGGCCATGCCGTGCTTTTCGAGCGCGGCCATGATCCAGCCGATGCCTTCGTCCATGTGATGGATCATGCGGCGGTACACATGAATGTTGCCGCCCGACAGGTCGAACAGGTTGTCCTTCACGAGCGGCGCCTTGTCGGCGTCGTCGCGGGTTTCCCACGGCCAGTGGGGGGCGGTGTAGTGCAGGCTCAGGAAGAAGGGCGCCTCTTGCGTGGCCATGCGCTCGACGTAGTCGACGGCGCGCTTGGACAGCACGTCGGTCAGGTAGCCCTCGTCGTCCTTGTGCTCTTCTTCGCCGTACCAGAGGTCGTGGCGGCCGGCCGAGTCGCAGTGGGTGAAGTAGTCGACACCGCCCGACATGGGGCCGAAGAACTCTTCATACCCCGAGCGCAGCGGGCCGAAGCTGGGCGGGTAGCCCAGGTGCCACTTGCCGATGAGCGCGGTCTTGTAGCCGCTGTCTTTCAGCAGCGACGGCAGGGTGGGGTGCTCGGTGGGCAGGCCCAGCGTGGTGCTGCCGCGGCTCTTGCTGTTGATGGGCTCTTCGGCCGCGCCGCGCAGGCGGTACTGGTACCGCGCGGTGATCATCGCGAAGCGCGTGGGTGAGCACACGGGTGAGTTCGCGTAGCCCTGCGTGAGCTTCAAGCCGTTGGCGGCCAGGCCGTCGAGCACGGGCGACACGCGGCCGAACGGCGCCTCGCGGCCGCCGTAGCAGCCGAGGTCGGCATAGCCGAGGTCGTCGGCCACGATGAAGATGATGTTGGGGCGGGTGCTGCGTGTCGTCATATGTCGGAAGGTCTTTCGATCAGGGCTGATAACCGGACTTCTGGACCACGGGGGCCCACTGCGCCTTGTAGGCCTTGAGCATCGCGGCGGTCTGCGCCTGAGTGCTCACCACCGGCGTCATGCCGGCGTCCTTGAACTTGCGTTGGGTGTCGGGGTCTTGCATCACGGCGTGGATGGTGGTGGCCAGGCGTTCGACCTTGTCCTTGGGCATGGTGGCCGGCGCGAAGAAGGTGTTCCAGCCGGTGGCGGCGAGGTCGAGGCCGGCTTCCTTGAAGGTCGG
Organism: Variovorax sp. 54; assembly: GCF_002754375.1. Lineage (NCBI taxonomy): Bacteria > Pseudomonadati > Pseudomonadota > Betaproteobacteria > Burkholderiales > Comamonadaceae > Variovorax > Variovorax sp. 54. The sequence goes on along the minus strand of NZ_PEFF01000001.1, from coordinate 1,248,361 downwards.
AATATTCGGTGCAAAGGGCGAGCGCTTTTCGCCCGACAGCGCCAGGATGCGCAGCTTGCCGGCGGTGTGCTGCGGCAGCACGACGTCTTCGGTGTCGACGGCAATGGGCACCTGGCCGCCGATCAAATCATTCAGCAGCGGGGCGGAGCCGCGGTAGCCCACCACCTGGGTCTGCACCTTGGCCTTCTCGCCCACCATGAGGCCGAAGAAGTGCGGCAGGCTGCCGGTGGCGGGCACGCCCACGTTGGCCTGTTGCGGGTTGGCGCGCATCCATGCGAGCAAGTGGTTCAGTTCGCGCACGGGCAGGGTGGGCGACACGGCGAGCGCAAAGTCGTAGGCGTTGACGTGCGACACGGGCACGAAGTCGCGCTCGGGCTCGTAGCCGTTGTCCTTGAAGACGAGCGGCGCCACGATCATCACGGCGGGGTTGGCGAGCATCAACACGTTCTGGCCGGCGGGCGTGGCCTTGACCTGTTGCGCGGCCAAACGGCCGCCCGCGCCGGGCTTGTTCTCGACGATGACGGGCACGCCGAGCTTGGCCGTGAGCTTGTCGCCCACGATGCGCGCCACGCGGTCGGTGGCACCGCCGGGCGCGTAGCCGACGACGATGCGCAGCGGGCTGTCGAGCGCGGCCTGTGCGCGTGCGAGCGTGGGGGCGGCGATGGCCGCCACGAGGCCGGCCATGGCCAGCAAGGCGGCGAGGCGACGGCGCGTGGGGGTGAAAGAGGAAGCGAAAGCGGAAGAAGCGGAGAGGGTGCGCGGGATCATGAAGGGTGTCCTGGTTGTCTATCGGTCGGTCAGTCGTTGGCCTGGAAGTTCACGGCCTTCATGATGCCGGCCCAGCGGGCGATGTCTTCGCGCATGGTCTTCACGAGCGCCTCGGGGCCGTCGGCCACGGGGTACATGCCGTTCTGCAGCAGCAGCTGGCGCACGTCGCGCGAGTTCACGGCGCGGATGATTTCGCCGCGCAGTTTCTCGGCGGTGGCGGGCGGCGTTTTCAGCGGCGCGTAGTAGGCGAACCATGCGGTGGCCACCACGTCCTTGTAGCCGCTCTCGACGAAGCTGGGCAGCTGCGGCATGAGCGGCGAGCGCTTGTCGCCGCTGGTGGCGAGCACTTTCACGCGGCCGGTGGGCAGCATCTGCTGCGCGCCGCCGATGGTGTCGAAGTACACGGGCACGGTGCCGCCCATGACGTCCTGGCGCGCGGGCGTGGAGCCGCGGTAGGGCACGTGGACCATCTTCAGGCCGGCCGCGCGGTTGAGCATTTCGCCCAGAAAGTGCGAGGGCGTGCCGGCGCCGTACGAGCCAAAGCTGACCTTGTCGCCCTGCGCCTTGGCCCAGGTGATGAACTCGGCCAGCGTGTTGGCGGGCACGTCCTTGTGCACGGTGAGCGCCAGCTCGAAGCGCGCGGCGTTCACCAGCGGCACGAAGTCTTTGATGGGGTCGTACGACAGGTTGCGGTAGGCGCTGGGGAACATGGTCATCATGCTCGCGGTGCCCAGCAGCAGGGTGTGGCCGTCGGGCGCCGCGGTCTTCACGGCCTCCACGGCAATGCGGCCGGCCGCGCCCGAGCGGTTGTCGATGATGAGCGGGCCGAGCGAATCGCGCACCTGGTGGGCAATGGCGCGGGTCAGCACGTCCTGCGTGCCGCCGGCGGGCACACCGATGAGCACCTTGATCGGCTGGCCGGGGGTGAAGGCTGCCGGCTGCTGTGCCATGGCAAACGGCGCGAAAGACGCGAGGGGTGCAAGGGCCAGCCCGCCAAGGGTGGTCAGGGTGCGGCGGCGGGTCGGGTCGGGAAGCGGCTGGGGCATCGTCAATGTCTCCGGGTCTCGTTCGGCGTACTGCAGTGGTCGGTGCGTGGCCGGGGCGGGTGGCCGCGGCTGCGGACGATTCTGGAGACGCTACAGTCGATTGATCAAATCAACCATCGCCCGGACTTACCCGGACTTACCCGGCCTTTCGAGACCCCGCCCCATGACTGCTGAAGACGCCGCCACCCCGCCGCGCCGCCCGCTGGACGACCTGCTGCTGTACCGGCTGTCGCGCCTGCTCGCGGTGGCGGGCAGCATGGTGATCCGGCTGTGCGAGGGCCGCTTCGGCATCACGCGGCGCGAGTGGCGGCTGATCGCGGTGTTGGCCAGCCGGGGCGAGCTGGGCTCGTCGCAACTGGCCGAGGCTGCCCAGCTCGACCGGGCGCGCACCTCGAAGGCGGTGGGCTCGCTGGTGGCCAAGCGGCTGGTGTCGCGCACGGCGCTGGCGGGCGACCGGCGGCAGGTGCGGCTGGGCCTCACGGCGACGGGGCAGGCGCTGTACGACGAGCTGTTTCCGCTGGTGACGCGCATCAACGCCGAGCTGATGGGCACGCTCGACGCAGACGATGCCGCGCGCTTCGACGACGCGCTGCTCCGGCTGCAGGCGCACGCCGAAACCATGGTCGCGCAGGCGGTGCTGCCCAAGGCCGACCGGGGGCGCCACGCGGCGGCGGCTGCGGCAGCTGCAGCAGGCAACGGCAAGAAGAACAGCACGACGCGCACCGGCAAGGCCGAGGCCGTCAGTCCACCTTCATCCCGGTCGCCTTGACGATGCGGCCGTAGCGCGCCTGCGCCGTGGCCAGGCGGGTGGCGGCGGCCGCATCGGTTTCGGCGAGCGGCACCATGTCGAGCGAGGCCAGGCGGCTCTTGAGTTCGGGCAGGGCCATCGCCTTGTGCAGCGCCTGGCGCAGGGTCTGCATCACGGGCTCGGGCGTGGCGGTCGGCACCATGGCGAGGTAGAGCACTTCAAACTCGAGGTCTTTCAGGCCCAGCTCGCCCACGGTGGGCACCTCGGGCAGCAGCGGTGCGCGCTGGCGGCCGGTCACTGCCAACGCCCGCAGCTTGCCGGCCTGGATGTGCGGCAGCACGCCGGGCGTGGCGACGATGCCGGCCTGTACCTCGTTGCCCAGCATGGCCATCACGGCCGGGGCGTTGCCCTTGTAGGGCACGTGCACGATCTTCGCGCCGGTCGCGCCCGCAAAAATCTCGGCGGCAATGTGGCCCGGGCTGCCGTTGCCGGCCGAGCTGAAGGTGGCAGGCTCGGCCTTGGCCTGGGTGATGAAGTCGGGCAGCGTCTTCGCCTTCACCGAGGCGGCGGTGGTGAAGCTCAGGCCCGACGAGCTGAAGATCATCAGCGGCTTGAGGTCTTTGGCCGCGAAGGGCATCGACGCGTACAGGTGCGGGTTGATGGTGAAGGTGCTGTCGATGCCCAGCAGCACGGTGTAGCCGTCGGCCGGGCTCTTGGCCACAGCGTCGGCGCCGATGTTGCCGCCCGCGCCGGGGCGGTTGTCGACCACGAAGGGCTGCTTCAGGTCTTTCTGCAGCGCGTCGGCCAGCGCGCGCCCGAGGATGTCGATGGGGCCGCCGGCCGGGAAGTTGACGAGGAACTTCACGGGCTTGGCGGGGTAGGTCGCCTGGGCGTGTGCGGCCGGTGCGGCGAGGCCGAGGGCCAGTGCGGCGCAGGCGGCGGCGAGCGTGAGGCGGCGGCGCGCGCCGAAGGATGAGGAAGGCTTCGAGGAAAAAATCGTGGTCATGGGCTGCTTTGTCTGTCTCCGTATCCACGGCACTCTAGAAGGGTGCGCGGCGCGGCACAACTGAACTCTCTTCTGCCAGCTATTCCCTCTGGTTATATTTGAAAGCATGTCGCCCCACGGGCTTCGAGGAGAACCGCATGTCAGCCATGAACTTTGAGCGCCTGAAGATGCGCCACCTGCAATGCCTCGTCATGGTGGCGCAAGAGCGCAACCTGGTGCGCGCGGCCGAGGCGCTGTCGCTCACGCAGCCGGCGGTGTCGAAGACGGTGGCCGAGCTCGAAGAGATCGTCGGGCGCCAGCTGCTGCTGCGTCGCCGCCGCGGCGTGGAGCTCACGCCCGCGGCCGAGGTGCTGGTGCGCCACGCCGTGTCGGCGCTGCGCGGCCTGCGCGAAGGCCTGGGCCTGGCGATGGACCAGCCCGAGGCCGACCAGCTGCGCGTGGTGGTCGGCGCCTTGCCAAACATGGCGGCGCACCTGCTGCCCGAGGCGGTCGCGCGGCTGCACGCGGCGCACCCGGCGATGCGCGTGCGCGTGGTGAGCGGCACCAACGCGCAGCTGATGACGCAACTGCGCCAGGGCGAAATCGACCTCGTGCTGGGCCGGCTGGCGCAGGCCTCGGCCATGGCCGACCTGGCTTTCGAGCAGCTCTACAGCGAGGTGCTGCTGCTGGTGGTGCGCCCCGGCCATCCGCTGGCCTCGCAGCGCAAGCCCACGCTCGACGCGCTGGCCGCTTATCCGCTGGTGCTGCCGGTGTCGGGCACGCTGATCCGGCACACGGCCGACGCCTTCCTCATCGCGCAGGGGCTGGCGCTGCCGACCCGGCTGGTGGAGGCCACCGACACCAGCTTTGCAGTGGGCCTGCTGCAACGCTCCGACGCGGTGTGGTTTGCGCCGCAGGGCGCGGTGGAAGGCTTCGTGGCGCGCGGCGAGTTGAAGCGCGTGGCCATCGACACGGCGAGCACCGAAGGCCCGGTGGGCGTGACCGTGCGGCGCGGCGGCGAGACGGGCGAGGGCGCGCGGCTGCTGCTGGACACCATCCGGGGCATTGCGGCCATGCGCGCTTCCTGAAGGGTTTCTTCAGGGTCTCTTCAGAATAGATCGAGCGCTCGGTCTAATAATTCGTGCATGACTGAACTCCGCGAGAACCACCGTGCGCAAAGTTGACCCCGAACGCCAGCAGGCCAAGCGCCGCCAGATCCTGGAAGCCGCCGCCGACTGCTTTGCCCGCAGCGGCTTCCACGTCACCACCACCGCGCAGATTTGCGCCGCCGCGGGCATGAGCCCCGGCAACCTCTTTCACTACTTCGCGAGCAAGAACGCGATCATTGAAGCCATCGCCGAAGAAGAGCGGCGCGACACGGCCGCGTACTTCGCCGCGATCGACGACGACCCGGCCGACCCGCTGGAGGTGGTGCTGTCCTTTCTCGACGTGGTGATGGTTTTTGCCTCCGACCGCAGCTACTCGCGCCTGGCGCTGGAGGTGGCTGCCGAGACCCTGCGCAATCCCGTGGTCTGTGCCAGCGTGGCCGCGGGCGATGCCGACATGCGCGACGGCCTCGCCGCCCTGCTGCGCAAGGCCGCGGCACGCGGGCAGATCGACCCCGAGCTCGACCCCGTGCAATCGGCCAACTGGATCGCCGCACTGATCGACGGCGTGTTCTCGCGCCTGGCGCTCGACACGGGCTTCGACCCGGCGCGCGAGGCACCGATGCTGCGGCGCGTGGCGGGCCGCTTTCTCGCGAAACCGGGGCGGGGCATATGAACCACCCCCCGGTTGCAGCCGAGCGCCAGTCGCTCGTCGATGCGTTGCGCGGCTTCGCGTTGCTGGGCATCCTGGTCGTGAACATCGCGGCCTTTGCCTCGCCGTACTACGGCCAGCCGATGCCCGACCCGATGATGCGTTCGGGGCTGGACCGCGTGGCGGCCTTTGCCGTCGCCTTCCTGTTCGAGACCAAGTTCTACCTGCTGTTCTCGTTCCTGTTCGGCTACAGCTTCACGCTGCAGATGCAGTCGGCGCAACGCAGCGGCAAGCCCTTCGTGCCGCGCCTGGCGCGCCGGCTGGTGGCGCTGTGGTGCATCGGCGCGCTGCATGCGGTGCTGCTGTTCCACGGCGACATCCTCACGACCTACGCGGTGCTCGGCGCTGTGCTGCTGGCGCTGCGCCACCAGAGCGACGCCGTGCTGGCGCGCTGGGCGCTGCGGCTGGTGCTGGCGACCGCGCTGGTGTGGGGCGCCATCGGCGTGCTCGCGATGCTGGGCGGCCCGGCGACCGAAGAGGTGTTGCGCATCGCAAAGGCCGACGCAGCCTCGGCGCTCGCGGCCTACCGCGGCACGGCGGCGACGGTCATCCGCCAGCATCTGCGCGAGCTGTCGCAGGTGTGGATCGTGCTCGGGCTGGTCCAGGCACCGATGGCGTTGGCGATGTTCTTCGCGGGCGTCATCGAAGGCCGCCGCAACCTGTTCGCGCGGGCCGACCGCTACCGCCCGCTGTTCAAGCGCCTGCTGGTGCCCGGGCTGGTGCTGGGGCTGCCGGGCGCGGCGGTGTATGCGTGGACGGCGTCGGTCGTGCCGGGCTCGCGCTGGGACGTGCTTGGCCTGGCGGTCGGCGTCTTCACCTCGCCGCTGCTCACGGCGACGTATGTGGGCGCGATGATGTTGCTGTTCCAGTCGCGCTGGGGCGGCTGGCTGGCGGGCGCGCTCGCACCGGCGGGGCGCATGGCGCTGTCGAACTACCTGCTGCAGTCGGCGGTGTGCGCGTGGCTCTTTCTGGCGTACGGGCTGCGGCTCATCGGCGAGTTCGGCCCGTTCGTGAGCCTGATGGTTGCCTTCGGCATCTTCGGCGCGCAGATGCTGATCAGCCGCTGGTGGCTGGCACGCTTTGCGTATGGCCCGGTGGAGTGGGTGCTTCGCGCCTTCACGAATCTCGAATGGCCGGCGCTGCGCCGAACGACGAGAATGCCGTCGATTCACGAAGGGGGAAGTCGATGAGTTCCATGGAAGACGTGTGGGCCTACCGCGAAGAGACGCTCTACCCGCGCCTGTTCGGCCCCGAGCGCACCGGCATCTACGTGCTGGACTTCGACGAGTTCAAGGCGCTGGGCGCCGAAGACGTCGATCCGCGCTGGCTGCACCTGGGCGTGTTCGAGTTCGCACCCACGCCCGTGCGCAACACCTGGCTGTACGTGACCTCGGGCGCCTCCACGCCCTGGGAAACCGAGCCGGCCGACTACGACCCCGAAGGCTATTCGTGGATCGGCTCCGAGCTGGTCATCGAGGTGCCGTCGCAGCCGCAGGACCAGTGGGCGATCAAGCTGCTGCGCCGCCTGCTTGCCTACAACGTGCTGCTCGCGCATTCGCACTTCGGTGAAGACAAGCAACCCTTCGACTACGGCGACCGCATTCCCGTCGGCGAGGCGATCCGCGAGAAGGGCACCGTGGCCCTGCGCCATGTGGTGCTGATGGAGCCCAAGCACTACCCCGCGACGGCGCAGCTCGACTCGGGCCGCTTCGACTTCCTGCACCTGGTCGGCATCAACGACTCCGAGCGCGACTGGGCCAAGGCCCACAGCTCCGAGGCGCTGCTGCGTTTGCTCGAAGTGCATGGCGGTGCGCCCGTGACCGACGCGCGACGCAAGGCGGTCGTTTGAGCCGCGCGAAAGGTGCGACCGCCGGGGGGGCGGAGCGATCGCACGCACGCGCGCTCGAAGTGGCCGAGTCGCTGGGCGCGATGGGCCCCATCGAGGTCAAGCGCTTCTTCGGCGGCTTCGGCCTCGTGCAGGCCGGCGTGCAGTTCGCCTTCGTGATGAAGGGCACGCTGTACCTGCGCGTGGACGACGCCACCCGGCCCGAGTTCGAGCGCCTGGGTGCGCTGCCGTTCTCTTACGCGACCAGCGCCTCGACCGTGAAGGTCGCGAGCTACTACGAGGCGCCGGTCGATGCGCTCGAAGACCCGCACGCCTTGCGCGACTGGGCGACGAAGGCGCTGGCGAGTGCGCTGGGTGCGCGCAAGCCCGTGCGCCGCAAACCGGCGGCAAAAGCCGGGTAGCTAACTCGTCAGCGCGACAGCAACGTCGACAACTGAAACACCGCAAAGCCCAGCAGCAGTGCGCCCGACAACCGGTTGATCGACTGCAGCACGCGCGCGCCGAGCTTGTGCCGCACCATCGACACGATGCTCGACAGCCCCAGCCACCACAGCGCCGAGCCGAGGAACACCCCCAGCACCATCGTGAGCGCCGCACCGCTGCCGCTGCCCACGTGCCCGCTGCCGAGCGAGGCGAACACGGCGACGAACGACAGGATCGTCATCGGGTTGGCCAGCGTGAGCACGAACACCGACAGCAGCGCCTTCACCGGCGTGGCCGCGTCTTCCGCAGCCCGGGCCTGCGTGGCGGCCGGTGCGCGCAGCAACTGCACGCCCATCCACGCGAGAAACGCCGCGCCGCCGAGCGCCAGCGGCACGCGCGCCGCGACCATCGTCGACACCACGGCCGACACGCCGAATGCACCGATGGCGCCGTAGCAGGCATCGGCCAACGCAGCGCCGAGGCCGCTGAGAAAGCCGATGGTCCGGCCGTGCGCGAGCGTGCGCTGGATGCACAGCAGGCCGATGGGGCCGACCGGTGCGGCAATCGAGAGCCCGATGACGAGGGCCTTGAGAAAGAGAGGGAAGTCCATGCCGACGATTGTTCGGCGCCGCCCGCGTGACGAGAATGGCGAAATTCAGGCGCACGGCATGCCTTGCCTGAAATCGGAAGCGAAATTCTCAATCGGGCCTTAGATCCATGGAAATCGACGCCAAGAACTGGCAGATCCTCGACGCGCTCCAGCAGGACGCACGCACCTCGCTCACGGCGCTCGCGCGGCAGGTGGCGCTGTCGGTGCCCTCGACCTCGGAGCGCGTGAAGCGCCTCGAAGAAGCCGGCGTCATCGAGGGCTACCGCGCCGTGGTGCCGCCACGCAAGGCGGGCTACACCGTCACTGCGCTCGTCGGCATCACGACCGCGCAGCCCGACAAGGCCCGGCTGCTGAAGCTGCTCGACGGCCGGCGCGAAGTGCTCGAGTGTTTTCACGTCACGGGGCAGGACTCGTACGTGCTGAAGGTGGTCGCGCGCGACATCGAGCACCTTGAGTCGTTCGTGAGCAGCATCAACCACCTGGGCGAGACGCGCACGTCGATCGTGATGTCGGTGCCGATCGCGGCGCGCGCGGTGGCAGCGCCGGCGGGTGTGAGCGGGGCCCGTGCCCCACGGCGCACACCGAAGGCACGCGGCCCGTTGAACAACGAATGACAACAGCTGCGAACGTGTGTGACCGGCACGCGCTCGAAACTGGTGGCTTTCGCGAGCAGTTGACAATTTTTACCGGTTGACGGGCTGACTGCGGGATATGGTGCAAGCGCCCGCCGCAAGGCGGGCGCTCGGGATGAAAAACCAACTCCAACTCTGAACCATCATCATGTCTCTTGTTCTTCGCTCCCTGCTGGCCGCCGCATCGCTCGCGGCCTTCACCGTTCACGCACAGCCCCTCGACTACGACCACCAGGAAAGCTGGAAGGCCGTGCACGACAGTGCGCAATCGCCCATCGACATCGCCCCGCAGCAAGCCAAAGCCGGCGATGCGAGCGAGCAGCAAGGCCTTCGGCTGAGCCGCACGCGCGCCAAGCTCGAAGTGGTCGACAACGGCCACGCCGTGGAGGTGGAAGCCAGCGGACCGGAGGCCATGATCCGCGGTCGGCACTTCAAGCTCGCGCAGTTCCACTTCCATGCCGAAAGCGAGCACACCGTGGACGGCGCGCACTTTCCGCTCGAAGGCCACTTCGTGCTGCGCGCCGCCGATGGCCGCCTGGCCGTGATCGCCGTGATGTACCGTGAAGGCGCTGCCAATCCGCTGGCCGGCAAGCTGCTCGCGGCGCTCGGCAAGGAGCACCATGGCGAGGTGCCGATGACCGACATTGCGGCGCTGCTGCCCGCGCGCATGGGCTACTTTCACTACCTGGGTTCGCTGACCACGCCGCCGCTGACGGAGAACGTCGAGTGGTACGTGCTGCAGGCGCCGGTAACCTTGTCGTCGGCCCAGATCGCCGGGTTTCGCGAGCACTACGGCCACAACAACCGCACGCTGCAGGCGCTCAACGGGCGCCCGCTGATCCGATACCCGGCAGCGCACTGAGTCACACCCGCAGGGCACGCCCCCAAAAAAGAGGTCCGCGCAAGCGCGGACCGAATTGCCCACCTTGCGGGCTCCTGGAGAAACGGAACATCCGGGGCGCAGCAGGCCGCCCGCGGTCATTCACTCACTTGCTTGCGCGTGACAGCTTTCGTGATCAGAACGAGTGACGCAGCCCGATGTCGTAGCCCGTCGAGGTCTTGGGCACGAAGCCCCCGGTGTTCACGAAGGCCGGGCCGCCGACCGTGAGCGCAGCGCCGTTCTTGTTGCTGATGCGCGCGACGGTGGCGTACAGGGCGGTGCGCTTCGACAGGTTGTGGATGTAGCCGATGGCCAGCTTGCTGGCCTTGGGGTCGGCGACCGACGGCGTGAACGGCAGGTTGACGGCGTTGAGGTCGTACTTGACCTGCGAATACGAGGCGCGGATCAGGCCCGGGCCGACCGGCGCGGTCACGCCGATCAGGTAGCCCGTGAGGTCGACGTCCGGCACCCCGCCGGCCAGCGGCGTGACGGCGTAATCGCGCGTTTTCTTGATTCGCGACAATTCGCCGAACAGCTTGACCACGCCGAAATCGTAGGAGCTGCCGAGATTGAAGGTTTTGACGTTCTCGGTGGTGCCTGCATAAAAATTATCGGCAGCCGTGCTGTTGCCATAAGACACGGCCACGTCGAACGGGCCATTGGCATAGCCGACGCGCCCGCCGAGATAGCGCCCCGCGCGCGATGCAGCTGAATTGCCCGAATTGAGCGCGCCCGCCGAATTGACGCCGGGCGGCGTTGCGGTGCCAGGGTCGTATTTAGTGTTTTCATGCAGCGCGTACATGAATTGGCCGTAAAAGCCGCCCAGATTCTTCGGCAGGAAATAACCGATCGAATTGCTGGCGCGGTTGTAATTGAGGTCGCCGCCGAAGCCGCCCGAGCCGCCAGCGGCGTTCGTGTTGGCGGCGGTGTAGATCAGGCTGCGGCCCACGCCGACGATGCCGAAGGGGTCGAACACGATGTCGTTCCAGGCCGTCGGCACGTAGTCGCGACCCAGGCGCAGCTCACCGAAACCACCCGACAGGCTGACCGTGGAGCGGCGCTGGAAGGTGGTGATGCCGGTCTTGCCGTCGTCGGGGCTGATCGGCGCCTCGAGCCAGAAGCTGGCCGCGAGCCCACCGCCCAGGTCCTCGGTGCCGCGAAACCCCAGCCGGCTCGTGGAATAGCCGCCCGAGCTCAGCGCGGTCTGGCTCGCGGTGCGCGTGCCCTGGTTCACGTAGAACGGGTTGAACAGCGTGGCGCCGTTCATGTCCTGCGATTTGGACGAGTAATTGCTGATGCCCGTGTCCACCACGCCGAACAGCGTGACGGAAGACTGTGCATTGGCGAATCCGACACCGAACAGTGCGGCCGCCGTGAGAAATTGTCTTTTCATTGTTGCCCTCGAGTTGAATAGAAAATTCATCGCTCCCACGCACGGCGTGGCAGCCCTGTTTTGGCGCGCAGAAATATCTTCAATTGATTCCTGCCACCTTCCGCATGGTTCATGCGTCTGGGCAAATGATATCGGTCGATTGCGACAGGAAAAGATCGAAATCGCCTTTTTCAATTACATTTTCCGTGCAGCCGGGTTACGAAATGGAAAGCTCCGGCTGCCCTTTGCAGGGAATTGATGAATTGGTTTTTATCCTGTCGTTTTTGTAATTGAACCGTTCGCGCAGCGACGGTCCGAATTCCTAGCGTGTCGGCATGGCGATCCAGAAAAACCGCCATCGCCGAAGCGGGTGGTCCTCTTCGGCGTTCAACGAAGGAGATGACACATGACGAACAGGAAGATGGCCTTTGCGCTGGCGACGATGGCCGCCGCAGCGCTCCCGTTGGTGGCGGGTGCACAAACCAGCCAGCAGCACGTCGAGGGGCCCGCGCATTTCGCGGCGAACGAAGCCGGCATCAAGGAGCACCCTGAAAACGCCGGGCCCGGCAAGACGGATGCTGAAGTGGTGGCCGAACTGCGCGCCGCGCAGCAAAGCCCCGAGTGGGCCGGCGTGCTGCGCTGGGGTGCACCGATCCCCGTGAAGGCGACGCAACCCCGCACGCGTGCGGAGGTCGTTGCGGAGCTGGAGCGCGCGCAGTCGCAGCCGGGCTGGGAACGCGCAACGCGACTGGGCGCGCCGGTGGTGCTGCCGGCGGTGGCGCCTGCGCGGTAGGGGAGCGAGGGCGCGGCGGGGCTTCAGCCCGCCGTCGCGCCCTGCATCGCCCCCGGCTGCCCCATCGCCGGGTCGATGCTTTCCGTACGCACCTTCGGCAGGAACTGCGGGTACTCGCGCTGCATGAAGTCGATGACGCTTTCGCGCACGTGGCAGCGCAGGTCGAAGGCCAGGCCGGAGGTGGCTGCGGTGCAGAGCACGCGGACCTGCATGGTGCGTTCGGTGGCGTCGGTCACGCGCAGGTTGAAGAAGCGGCCGTCCCACTCGGGCGCGGCCTTCACGATGCGCTCCACCTCGGCGCGCAGCGGCGCCAGCGGCATGCCGTAGTCGAAGAAGAAGAAGACAGAGCCGAGCAGTTCGGCCGAGTGGCGCGTCCAGTTCTGGAACGGCTTCTCGATGAAGTAGGTGAGCGGCAGGATCAGGCGCCGGTCGTCCCAGATGCGCACGACCACGAAGGTGCCGGTGATTTCCTCGACCCGGCCCCATTCGCCTTCGACCACGAGCACGTCGTCGATGCGAATCGGCTGCGACAACGCGATCTGCAGGCCCGCGATGAGGTTGCTGAAGACGGGCTTGGCCGCCAGGCCGGCCACGATGCCGATCACGCCGGCCGAGGCCAGCAGGCTGGCGCCGACCTGGCGCGCGCCGGGGAAGGTCATGAGCATCATGGCGCCGCCGGCCACCACGACGACCGACATGGCGGTGCGCGCGAGCACGCGGGTCTGCGTGAGCACGCGGCGGGCCTGCAGGTTGTCGGAGATGTCGGACGGGTGCTGCGCGAGCACGCCGTCGGCAAAGCCGCTGATGGCCTTGAGCACGAACCAGGTGCTGGCCGCGATGAGCAGCAGCCCCGTGAGATGCCGCACGCTGCCCAGATAGCGCAGGTCGTCCGGCGCCGCCTGCCACACCATCATGAGCGCCGCCAGCGGCAGCACCAGCCGCGCGGGGGCGGTGCAGTTGAGCACCATCGCATGCACGGCGGGCGCCGGGCGGGTGATCCGCCTGAGGACCATGCCGCCGATGCGGTGGGCGAGAAGGGCGAGGGGAACGGCGATCAGGGCGGCAATCCAGGTGCCGAACCAGGGGTGTGCAAGGAGCTCTTGGGTCATCAGGCGGGGGTGGTCTTTGCTTCTGTGTTGTTGTCGTTCAGTGGTTGAAGAATGCGCGCTGCGTCGTCGCGCAGCTGCGTGGCGAGCGCCGTGGCCAGGTCGAGCCGGCGCACCAGCCAGGGGCTGATGTCGTTGTCGAACGGGTCAGGCAAGGGGATGGGGCCGCCGACGGTGGTGGCACCCGTGCTCTCGGGGTGAGAGGGCCCCGCGATCGGAATGGTTCCCAGGGCGGCCTCGATGCGTTGCGCGGTGCGCACCAGCGGGCCTTCGATGTCGCCCGGCGTGAGGCGGTCGCGGCGCAGCACGAGCATCGACTTCACGGCGCTGAGCTGCGCGAGCAGCTGGTAGCTGTGGGCCTGCAGATGCTCGAGCGGTTCGAGCGGCGGTTGCACGGCGCGCGGCTCGGAGAGAGAACGCTGCGTGGCCTGCACCAGCGCCGAGAGGCTGTCGTAGGCCTCGCGGCGCGCGAGCCGCCATTCGAGTTCGGGGCTGCTCTCGACGGCCTGCAGCTGGCCCAGGCCGAGCGCGAGCCGCGCGTGGCGCGCCTGCGCGGTGAGCACGCGCGCCACCAGCGCGGGAATCTGCGTGCGCTCCCACGAGGGCAGCACGTAGCAGAAGCCCCAGGCCAGCGCGGCGCCGATGAGCGTGTCGGCGATGCGCTCGAACAGCGCAAAGATGGGCGCGGTGCCGGTGTTCAGCATGTGGGCCTGCAGCAGGCCCAGCACGGTGGCGGCCACGGCGGTGACGAGGTAGCGCCGCACCGCGAAGCTGTGGGCAATGGCCTGCGCGATGGTCATGGTCACGAGCAGCATGAGCGCCGAGAGGTGCGCCGACAACAGGCCTACCGCGAGCACGCAGCCCAGCAGCGTGCCGGCGACGCGGCTGTTGCGCCGCTCCAGCGTCTGCGAGAGGCTGCCGCGCAGCACCACCACGATGGTCAGCAGGATCCAGTAGTCATGCGACCCCCAGGGCATCGACACGGCGATGCCGTAGCCGGCCGCGATGGCCAGCGCCGCGCGAATCGCGTGGCGCAGCGGCGGTGCGTCCCAGCGCCACAGCGCGAGGAAGGGGCGCAGCGACCAGTCGGTCGGGCTCACGAAGAGCTGCCAGTTGGCGCGCACCACGGCCAGGTTGGGTTCGGCGTCGCCGCGCGCCATGGCCGCGAGGCGCAACACCTCGTCGTTGATGTGGCCGATGCGGCTGGCCAGCCCGCGCGCGAGCATGGCGGCCGAGGGCCCCATGTGGCCGTGCGTGTCTTCGTCGTCCGCCGTCACGTGGATGGCGGCCAGGCGCGGCCGGCGGTCGGCCACGGCGGCGGGGTGGCGGCGCATGAGCAACGCATCGGCGAGGTTGCTGGTTTCGTCGGCCAGCTCTTCGAGGATGCTGCGCATCTCGACCAGCGCCTGCGCGTGCGACGGATGGGCGCGCAGGGCGTCGAGGTCGAGTTCGCTGGCGAGCAATTGGTCGCGCATCTCGAGCACGATCACGAGCATGCCGGCCATCCGCTGGCGGCGCGGCGTGCGCGGCGATTCGAGCACGATGTCGCGCGTGGCCTGCAGCTGGTCGGCCAGCGCGGCCTGCTCACGCAGCAGCTGGCCCAGCAGCGAGGCGGAGGTGTCGCGGATGTCGCGGGTTTCGTCCTGCGGCGTGAACTGGCTGGCCTCGGTGCGCATGAGCGCGGCCAGCGAAAACAGCACGTCGGCGATCGACTGGGTGCGAAAGCGCCCGTTGAGCAGCAGGTTGGCCAGCGTGGCCCACACCACGTACAGGCCCGCGCCCAGGCCGAACTCGGTGGTGCGCGCGATGGCGTCGGACAGCCCGGCGGGGGCTGGCGTGGCCATGGAGAAGATCATCGAGAACATCACCGCGATGGCGATGGGAATGCCGCGCTTGCCCCAGGCCATGGCCACGAAGGCCATGAAGGTGGCGGGCACCAGCAGCAGCCCGAGGCGGATCGGTGCGCCGTGCAGCATCTGCACCGCGAAGAACAGCGGCAGGCCGATGAGCGGCGCCGGCAGCATCTGCAAAAACTTGCCGCGGCGCGGGCCGGGCAGGTCGGGCGGCGCCGTGACGATCACGCCGGTGGCGGCGGCCGAGGCGGCCAGGGTGCCCAGCCACAGGTGCACCCCGCCCGAGATCACGAGCAGGCCGAGCGCGACGGTGAGCCCGCTCGCGACGTAGTGGCTCAGCGCAATGCGCAGCGCCGCACGAACCCGCGCGGCGGCGCTCGGCCCCGTCATCACTTGGCGGAGGCGTCGCCCTCGGCGGGCGCCTCGCGCTTGATGCGGGTGAGCTTGCGCGGGGCGGCCGGCGCGGCGGGTGCAGCCGCAGGGGCCTCAGTGCTGCCGTCGAGCGAGGCGGCCGTCTGGTCGGTCACGGTGCTGCGGGCGTACAGGTCGGTCGAGGCCTCGTCGGGCGTCGAGCGGGTCGAGGCCGACACGGCGCGCACGCGGTCGCTGGCGCGCAGCTTGTCGTCCACGTTGGCGAACTTGGAGTACTTGGCGAGCAGCGGCACCAGCTGGCCGTACACGCGCGGGGCGCCGGCCAGGCATTCGCGCTGGTCGAGGAAGTCGGGCTCGCCCGTGAAGTTACCGATGAGGCCACCGGCCTCGGTCACCAGCAGCGAGCCGGCGGCCACGTCCCAGGGGTTCAGGCCGGTTTCGAAGAAGCCGTCGGTGAAGCCGGCGGCCACGTAGGCCAGGTCGAGCGCGGCAGCGCCGGGGCGGCGCAGGCCGGCCATGCGGGGCATCATGTCCGACATGATGGCCAGGTACTGCTTGAAGTTGTCGCCGGTGCGGAACGGGAAGCCGGTGGAAATGAGGCACTCGCTGAGCTTCACGCGCTTGGACACGCGGATGCGGCGCTCGTTCATGTAGGCGCCGCGGCCCTTGGTGGCCGTGAACAGGTCGTTGCGCGACGGGTCGAAGACCACCGCCTGCTCGATCTTGCCGCGCACCGACAGCGCGATCGACACGCAGTAGACCGGGAAGCCGTGGATGAAATTGGTGGTGCCGTCGAGCGGATCGATGATCCAGACGAATTCGGAGTCTTTGGCACCGTATTCGGTGCCCGATTCTTCGGCCAGGATGCCGTGCCCCGGGTACGCGCCCAGCAAGGTCTCGATGATGACCTTCTCGCTGGCGTGATCGACTTCGGTAACGAAGTCGTTGACCTGCTTCTGGGAGATGCGCACGGCCTCGACGTCGAGGGCAGCGCGATTGATGATGGCGCCGGCGGCGCGTGCGGCCTTGACGGCCACATTGAGCATGGGATGCAGGTTGGGGGACGACATTCTGGATTGTGAGAAGAACGGTGAGAGGGGGTCCCGAGATTGAGATCTGGGTGACCCTGCGACCCGGCGATGCGGGCGGCGAGAATCGGGCATTTTACCGGCTCAGCCCGTTTGTGTCTTCCCCACCCGTCATGCGCACCCGTTTCATCCTCATCCAGACCAGTCACGCCGGCAATGTGGGCGCTGCCGCCCGCGCCATGAAAACCATGGGTTTCGACGACCTGGTGCTGGTGACGCCCCGCTGGGCCAACGTGCTGCGGCGCGAGGAAACCATCCAGCGCGCCAGTGGCGCCCTGGACGTGCTGAACAACGCCCGCATCGTCGAGACGCTCGATCAAGCCCTCGACGGCGTGACCCACCTGTGCGCCACGGCCATGATCCCGCGCGACTTCGGCCCGCCCACGCGCACGCCGCGCGAGCACCTGGAGCCGCTGGGCAAGCAGGGCGACCAGCACGTGGCCTTCTTGTTCGGTTCCGAGCGTTTCGGCATGCGCAACGAGGACGTCTACCGCTGCAACGTGGCGCTGACCATTCCCACCGATCCGAAATTTGGCTCGCTCAATCTGGGCGCGGCCATCCAGGTGGTGGCCTACGAATGGCGCCTGGCGCTGGGCGGCTACGGCGTGCGCGAGGCCATCGCCCCGGTGCAGGCGGCCGACGCGCAGGCCGTGGCCGGCATGCTCGACCACTGGGAGCGCTCGCTGGTCGACATCGGCTTTCTCGACCCGGCGGCGCCCAAGAAGCTCATGCCGCGGTTGCAGCAGCTGTTCAACCGCGCGCAGCCCACGCCCGAGGAAATCCACATCCTGCGCGGCATCGCCAAGGCCATGAGCGACGCGACCCGGCCGCCGCGCGGCAGCTGAACCGCCGCAAAACCCCATCGCATGTAAGCGAAGACGCCCGGCTTTAGACTGCCCGGCCCCTATCGATATAACGACAACAAAGGCAGCGATGTTCTCTCGCCTGCGCGCCGACATCCGGTGCATCCTCGAACGCGACCCGGCCGCCCGCAGCGCCTGGGAAGTGATCACGGTCTATCCCGGCTTCCATGCCGTGGTGCTGCACCGCTGGGCGCACGCCTGTTGGACCCACGGTTTCAAGTGGCCGGCCCGCTTCATCGCGCACTGCGCGCGCTGGCTCACGGGCATCGAGATCCACCCGGCCGCCAAGATCGGCGAACGCGTGTTCTTCGACCATGCCATGGGCGTGGTGGTCGGCGAAACCGCCGAAATCGGCGACGGCTGCACCATCTACCAAGGCGTGACGCTGGGCGGCACCTCGCTCTACAAGGGCACCAAGCGCCACCCGACCTTGGGCAAAAACGTGGTGGTGAGCGCGGGCGCCAAGGTGCTGGGCGGCTTCGTCGTCGGCGACGGCGCCAAGATCGGCAGCAACGCGGTGGTCATCAAGCCCGTGCCGGCCGGGGCGACCGCGGTGGGCATTCCGGCGCGCATCATCCCGTCGAAAGAGGGCGAGAGCGCCGACGTGTCCGCGCCGCAGAAGTTCTCGGCCTACGGCATCACGCAGGACGACGACCCGCTGAGCCAGGCCATGCGCGGCCTGATCGACAACGCGTCGAGCCAGGAGCACCAGATTGCACTGCTGTGGCAGGCCATCGAGAAGCTGTCGGCGCAGCCGGGCACGAAGGATTGCGTGCCGGGCGACGCGGCGCGCGGCGAGTCGTTCGAGGCCGACAAGCTCACGCAGCTGATCGGCAAATAAGAGCGGATCAACCGGCCCGCTTGGCCGGCGCGTGCAGCGTGCCGTGCACGTGCCCCGCATGCTGGCCGAAGGTCTCGGGCGCGAGCGCGGCGGTGTCCAGTTCCTGCAGGATGCCGCAGGCGCTCGCCGATTCGGGGCCGCCGCACTGCAGGCGCAGCGCTTTCAGCTGCTTTTCGAGCGTCTTCAGCTCGGCGATGCGCGAGGCCACGTGGCCGATGTGGTCGTCCAGCAGCTGGTTCACCTCGCCGCAGTCGTCCTGCGGCGCATCGCGGAATTTCAGCAGGCTGCGGATCTCGTCGAGCGTCATGTCCAGCGAGCGGCAGCGGCGGATGAAGCCCAGCCGCTGGGTGTGCTCGTCGTCGTAGATGCGGTAGTTGCCGTCGGTGCGCGCGGGCGCGGGCAGCAGCTGCTCGCGCTCGTAGTACCGGATGGTTTCGACCGGCGTGTTCGTGGCCTTGGCCAGGTCACCGATTTTCATGATGCGGCATCTCAAGGAAGTGGCAATCAACGGTTGACTCTACACCTGCTTCAGGGTTTCCAATGAATGCATGACGAATCAGAACACCCTGAAACCGCCGGTGCCGCGTGCTGCGCCGCATGACCACGGCCATGACCATCATGGGCACGACCATGCACACGACCACG
The DNA here is from genome assembly GCF_002754375.1 of Variovorax sp. 54. Lineage (NCBI taxonomy): Bacteria > Pseudomonadati > Pseudomonadota > Betaproteobacteria > Burkholderiales > Comamonadaceae > Variovorax > Variovorax sp. 54. Next base: position 1,229,672 of record NZ_PEFF01000001.1, on the reverse strand, counting down.
CGCATGCCCATGCCCCCGCAGCACCGGAAACAGCCTGCTGCGGCAGTCCCGTGTGCGGGAGCACCCCGGAGTCGACCGAGCCCGCCGACCTGCCGAAGGGCGCGGTGCTGTTTCGCATCCCCACCATGGACTGCGCCGTGGAAGAGTCCGAGATCCGCCGCGCCCTCGAGCCCGTCGCGGGCGTGAAGGGCCTGCGCTTCCGTTTGGGCGAACGCACGCTGGCCCTCACGACCGAAGACGGCGCGCTGCCCGCCGCGCTCGAAGCCATCCGCCAGGCCGGCTTCAAGCCCGAGCCGGTGGCCACCACGGGCGCACAGAAGGTGGAGCCCGCGCGCTTCGCCGGCATGTCGACCGGCCTCGCGCGCCTCGTGGCCGCGCTGGTGCTGGCCATCGCGGCCGAGACCATTTCTTTCCTCGCGCTCGACGGCCTGGGCTTCCAGGTGGCCGAGATGGGGCTCGCGCTGGGCGCCATCGCGCTGGCCGGCCTCGACACCTACAAGAAGGGCTTCGCCGCGTTGGTGCGCGGGCGCCTCAACATCAATGCGCTGATGGCCGTGGCCGTCACGGGCGCCTTCATCATCGGCCAGTGGCCCGAGGCCGCGATGGTGATGGCGTTGTACGCCATTGCCGAACTCATCGAGGCCCGCGCCGTCGACCGCGCGCGCAATGCCATCCAGAGCCTGCTGGCTCTCGCGCCCGAACAGGCCGAGGTGCGGCAGCCCGACGGCAGCTGGCAGACCGTGCGCGCCGATGCGGTGGCGCTCGATGCCGTTGCGCGCATCCGCCCCGGCGAGCGCGTGCCGCTGGACGGCGTGGTGCTCGAAGGCACCAGCGCCATCGACCAGGCCCCGGTCACAGGCGAGAGCATTCCGGTCGACAAGGCCGCGGGCGACGCGGTGTTTGCCGGCACCATCAACCAGACCGGCGCGCTGGTGTTCCGCGTGACGGCCGTGGCGGCCAACACCACGCTCGCGCGCATCATCCACGCGGTCGAAGAGGCGCAGGGTTCGCGCGCGCCCACGCAGCGCTTCGTCGACAAGTTCGCCGCCATCTACACGCCCACCGTCTTCGTGCTGGCACTGGCCATCGCGGTGCTCACGCCACTGTTCATGGACTGGACCTGGATGCAGGCCATCTACAAGGCGCTGGTGCTGCTGGTCATCGCCTGCCCGTGCGCGCTGGTCATCTCCACGCCCGTGACGGTCGTGAGCGCGCTGGCCTCGGCCGCGCGCCGCGGCATTCTCATCAAGGGCGGCACCTACCTCGAGGAGGCACGCAAGCTCAAGGCCGTGGCGCTCGACAAGACCGGCACCATCACCGAAGGCAAGCCCAAGCTGGTCGAGTCGGTGCTGATCGACAAGGCAGCGGGCGATGAAGGTGCGGTGTACGCACTGGCCGCCAACATCGCCGGCCGTTCCGACCACCCGGTGTCGAAGGCCATTGCCCAAGGCCTGGGTGGGTCGGTCGAAGAAGTCGGCGACTTCACCGCGCTGCCCGGACGCGGCGTGCAGGCCACGCATGCGGGCCAGAGCTACGTGCTGGGCAACCACCGGCTGATCGAAGAGCGCGGCCTGTGCACGCCGGAACTCGAAGCCGAACTCAAGCGGCACGAGGAGGCGGGCCGCACCGTGACGTTGCTCGCGTCGACGACCTCGGTGCTCGCGCTGTTCGCAGTGGCCGACACCATCAAGCCCTCCTCGCAAGCGGCCGTGGCCGAGCTGCGCGCGCTGGGCGTGACGCCCGTCATGCTCACCGGCGACAACACCGCCACTGCGAAGACCATCGGCGCGCATGCCGGCATCGACGATGTGCGCGGCAACCTGCTGCCCGAAGAAAAGCTCGACGCCATCCAGGCCATGCAGCAGCGCTACGGCGCCGTCGCGATGACCGGCGACGGCATCAACGACGCCCCGGCACTGGCCAAGGCCGACATCGGCTTCGCCATGGGCGGCGCAGGCACCGACACCGCCATGGAAGCGGCCGACGTGGTCATCATGAACGACGACCTGCGCCGCATCCCCGAGACCATCCGCCTGTCGCGCCGCGCGCATGCGGTGCTGTGGCAGAACATCACCCTCGCACTCGGCATCAAGGGCGTGTTCTTCGTGCTCGCTGTGTTCGGTAGCGCGACCATGTGGATGGCGGTGTTTGCCGACATGGGGGCGAGCTTGCTGGTGGTGGCGAATGGGCTGCGGTTGATGCGGATGCCCAAGGAGTGAATCTGCGCGAGGCATGAGGGCCTGCGGGGCAGGGCGGCGGTGGCACTAACATCGGCCGTCCTTTTCGCCCGCTCCGCGCCCCTGCCCATGTCCGTCACCACCCTCCTGCTGCAACTCGTCGTCATCCTCACCACCGCGCGCCTGTGCGGCTGGGTGCTGCGCCATGTGGGGCAGCCGAGCGTGGTGGGCGAGATGGCCGCGGGGCTGATGCTCGGGCCGGCGGTCATGGGCTTGCTCTTTCCATCGCTGCACGTGCAGCTGTTCGCCAAGGAGTCGCTGCAGGGGCTGTCGTCGCTGGCGACGGTGGGGCTCGTGCTGTTCATGTTCGTGGTCGGGCTGGAGCTGCGGGCCACGCGCAACATGCGCGCGCAGCTCAAGGCGGCCGGTGCGGTGGGTGTGCTGAGCGTGGCGGTGCCGGTGGTGCTGGGCATCGCCATCTCGCCGATGCTGCATCCCACGCTCGCACCGGCCGGCGTGGGCTTCTGGCCCTTTGCGCTGTTCATGGCGGCGGCGCTGTCGATCACAGCGTTTCCGGTGATGGCGCGCATCCTGAAAGACCGCGGCATGACGCGCACGCCCTTCGGCCAGCTCTCGCTGAGCGCGGCGGCGGTGGTCGATGTGTTCGCGTGGATCCTGCTGGCCTTCGTGGTCGCGACCATCGGCGCGGGCGAGGGCTACGCCGGCCTGCTCAAGACCTCGGTCGGCGTGGTGGTGCTGCTGGCCTTCCTGTTCTTCGGCCTGAAGCCGGCCTTTGCGTGGCTGCTGCGCGTGAAGGCGCCCGACGGCGAGCCGTCGACCACGCTGATGGCCTCGCTCATGATCGGCCTCTTGTTGTGCGCGCTGCTGACCGAATGGCTGCACCTGCACGCGGTGTTCGGCGCCTTCCTGTTCGGTGCCTGCCTGCCGCGCGACGACCGCCTGCTGCGCTCGCTGAGCGAGCGCATCGAACCCATTTCCATCGTCGTGCTGATGCCGCTGTTCTTCGCGCTCGCGGGGCTGGGCACCACGGCCAACGCGTTCTCGGGCGCGAGCCTGGGCGCGATGCTGCTGATCGTGGGCGTGGCCACCGTGGGCAAGATCGCGGGCGGTGCGGCGGGCGCGCGCATCGCGGGCTACAGCTGGCGCGACAGCCTGGCCACTGGCTCGCTCATGAACGCGCGCGGGCTGATGGAACTCATCGTCATGAAGATCGGCCTCGACGTCGGCCTGATCGGCCCCGAGCTGTTCACCATGCTGCTGGTGATGGCGCTTGCCACCACCGCGATGACCGGGCCGCTGATGACGCTGTGCATCGGCCGCAAGACCCGGCCCGCCGAGACGGCGCACGCCGAGTCCTGAGCCTCGGCGCTGCTCTCAGCCGTTGCGGCGCACGCTGAACCCGATGCGCGTCTGCCCGTTCTGGCTCGACGCGAACACCTCGCCACCGTGCATGCGCGCGATCGCCTCGACGATCGACAGCCCCAGCCCGTGGTGGCGCGTGGAGCTTTCGCGCGCCTGGGCTGCACGGTAGAAGCGCTCGAACAGGCGCGGCAGCGCCTCGGGGTCGATGGCCGCGCCGCGGTTGACCACGGCGATGGTGTTGTGTTGGTCCCCAGGCCCGGCCGTGATCTCGATGCGCACCGCCGAGGCCGGTTCGGCAAAACGGATCGCGTTGCCGAGCAGGTTGAACAGGGCGCGACGGATCAGCCCCGCATCCGCCTCGGCCACGGCCTCGCCGTGCACTTCGGCGCGCAGGCCGGCCTCGTCGAGCATGGCGTCGTAGAAGTCGATCACGTCGCGCGCCTGGTCCGCCAGATTCACGGACGCCTTCGAGCGCGCCGAGGTGCCGCGGTCGGCCTTCGACAGAAACAGCATGTCGGTCACGATGCCCGACAGTCGCCCCATCTCCTCGAGGTTGGAGGCCAGCACGCTTTGCAGCTCTTCATTGCTGCGCGGGCGCGTCAGCGCGACCTCGGTGGAACCCAGCAGGTTGGCCAGCGGCGTGCGCAGCTCGTGCGCCACGTCGGCGTTGAACGACTCCAGCTGCACATAGGCGCGCTGCACGCGTGCGAGCAGCGCGTTGAACTGCGTGATCCAGGGCCGCAGCTCTTCCGCGAAGGCGCCGGGGTCGATGGGCTGGTGGACGTGGTCGGGTGTGATGGCCGCGGTGCGTTCGGCCAGCACCTTCAAGGGCCGCAGCCCGCGCCGCACCAGCCACGTGCCGGTGAGCGACACCAGCGCCGTGCCGAGCACCACCGCGCCCAGCAGCGTCCACGCGAGCCGTTCAAGCAGCCGCGTGTCTTGCGCGATGTTCACGCCGACCTGCACCGACAGGTTGGTGTGGAAGTCGCCGTTCTGCCAGGGCACGACGATGGTGCGGCGCAGCCAGCGGCCCTGCGGCGGGGGCACGGACTGGAAGAGTTCGTGACCCGCGTTCGCGATCGTCAGCGTCACGTCGTCCTGCATCGAGAAGAAGTCGTTGAGCTTGTGCCGCAGAAAGACCAGGTCGCCGCCTTTCTCGGCCTCCTTGAGCAGGTGCTCGACGAGCACCGTCTTCTGGTCGAGCGCGTCGCGCTGCTTGGCGCCGAAGCTCCAGGCCGTGACGAAGTAGATCGCCAGGCAGACGATGCTCAGGCCGAACAGCGTCTGCGCGGCGAACCAGAACGAGAGCCGGCTCTGGATCGAATGCGGCTTCGGGCTCATGCCCAGGAGCGATCCTCGAGCACGTAACCCATGCCGCGCACCGTGTGCAGCAGCTTCACGTCGAAGGGATCGTCGATCTTGCTGCGCAGGCGGCGAATGGCCACCTCGACCACGTTGGTGTCGCTGTCGAAGTTCATGTCCCACACCTGCTCGGCGAGCGTGGAGCGCGACAAAATCTGCCCGCGCCGGCGCAGCAGCACCACGAGCAGCGTGAACTCCTTGGCCGTGAGGTCCAGCCGCGTGCGGTTGCGCACGCACTTGCGGCTGACCAGGTCGAGCTCCAGGTCGGCCAGGCGCAGCACCGTGGGCTCTTGCGTCTTGCCGCGCCGCAGCAGCGCCTGCACGCGCGCCAGCAGCTCCGAGAAAGAGAAGGGCTTCACCAGGTAGTCGTCGGCGCCTTGCTGCAGGCCCTGCACGCGGTCTTCGACCTTGTCGCGGGCGGTGAGCACCAGCACGGGCACGTTCTTCGTGCGGCGAATGGCCTGCAGCACGGCAAAGCCGTCGATGCCGGGCAGCATCACGTCGAGCAGCACCAGCGCGTATTCGCCTTCGGTGGCGAGGTAGCGGCCTTCGATGCCATCGCGGGCAATGTCGACGACGTAGCCGTTCTCCTCCAGCCCTTTTTTGAGGTAGTCGCCCAGTTTGGGTTCGTCTTCGATGACAAGAATTCGCATGGTACGGATCGTACCCAAAGCCTCTCGGGTCGCTGGTTACGATTTAGTAATCCTATTGAAGGACAAAGCGCCGACACGCTGTCATACAGTGGGCCGGGCCCTCGGTTCGCAGGGCTTTTGTCGCTCGGCGCATCACGTGCCGTCGATATACTTTTGTCACCCATGCGCCGTTGGCTCCTCATTTTCCTGCTGTTTCTCCTGCCTTTCCAGTACAGCTGGGCGGTGTCGGCAGCCTATTGCCTGCACGAAGGCGATACGGGGCGCGGCCACTGGGGTCACCACGACAGCGAGCCGCATGGCACCGACCGCACCCACGCGGGCGACGGCGCCAAGAAAGACAGCACCCGCCAGCCCAATGCGGCGGTCGGCCATTGCATCGTCGCCCACTTCGGGCAGGCCCAGCATGCGGACACCGCCGCCGCGCTGCCGGCCGACGCGCCCGTCGCCTCGCAGGCGCTGCGCGCCGTTTCCACCGAACGCTTCGCCTCGCACATCGCCGAAGTGCCGGTGCGCCCCGACTGGTTGCTCGCCGCCTGATTCGGCGAGAGCACAGCACCTTTTCTTTTTTCTGATCCCACCGATCCGCTGAGCGCTTTTCGCCGAATTCGTCCGTCCGTTGTTTTGCAACCCAGGAGAATTCGATGCGCACGCTTTTCGTGCCGCTGGCCGTGTTGGCCTTGGCGGTACCCCCGGCCTTTTCACAGCAGCAGGCCGCACCACAGACCACAGCCGGTCCTTCATCTTCCCTTTCGGCACCTGCCCGCACGCTGGAGCCCGAAGGTCCGCTGACGCTGCGCACCGCCGTCGCGCTGGCGCTGCAGGCCAACCCGGGCCTGTCGGCCGCGCGCCACGAGCAGGCCGCCGCCGACGGTGCCGTGGTGCAGGCCGGCGCCTGGCCCAACCCCACGCTAGACACGCAGCTGGAAGACCTGCGCCGCAACAACCGCACGACCACGCTGCAGTTGAGCCAGCCCATCGAGCTGGGCGGCAAGCGCGCCGCACGCGTCACGGCGGCCGAGCGTGCGCGTGACCAGGCGGCGTCGGCGCTGTCGGCGCGGCGCGCCGAGCTGCGTGCCTCGGCCGTCACGGCCTTCTTCGATGTGCTGACCGCGCAGGAGCGCCTGCGGCTGGCGCAAGACTCGGTGGGGCTCGCGCAGATCGCCACCCGCGCCGCGGCCAACCGCGTGGCGGCCGGCAAGGTGTCGCCGCTCGAAGAGACCAAGGCGCGCGTGGCCGAAGCCGGCATCCGCGTCGAACTGCTGCAGGCCGAAGGCACGCTGCGCGCGTCGCGCCAACTGCTGGCCGCGTTGTGGGGCAACCCGGCGCCGCGCTTCACGCAGGTGGAAGGCGCGGTCGACCAGCTGCCCACCCAGGCCGCTGCGCCCGAGGTGGCGCGCCGCCTGCCCGATGCGCCCGTGCTGCGCCAGGCGCGGCTCGAGGTCGAGCGCCGCCGCGCGCTGAGCGACCTGGAGCAGGCCAAACGCATTCCCGACGTGACCGTGTCGCTCGGCGTCAAGCGCGTGCCGGCGTCCGAAGGCGAGGGCGATGCCGTGAGCAGCAGCCGGCGCAACCAGGTGGTGGTCGGCCTGTCGGTGCCGCTGCCGATCTTCGACACCAACCGCGGCAACATCACCGAGGCGCTGAGCCGCGAAGACAAGGCGCGCGACGAGCTCGCCGCCGCCGAGCTGCAACTGGGCGCCGACGTGGCGCAGGCCAGCGAGCGCCTGCGCTCCGCGCGAGCCACCGCCGAGACGCTGCAGCGCGACGCACTGCCCGGCGCCGAGACGGCCTACCGCGCCGCCACCAAGGGCTTCGAGCTGGGCAAGTTCAGCTTTCTCGAAGCGCTCGACGCGCAGCGCACGCTGTTCCAGGTGCGCAACCAGTACCTCGTCGCGCTGGCCGACGCGCACCGCGCGGCCGGCGAACTCGCCCGCCTGCTGGGCACCGAGGGCGACGACCCCTCCGAGAACGTGCGCTGACGCCACCCCCTGAACCGAATTCCGACCATGACCACAGAACACAACCGCACCACTTCTTCCGGCCGCAAGCAGTGGATCGCCATTGCCGCCGTCCTGCTCGCCGGTCTCATCGCCGGCGCGCTCATCCTGCGCACCGCACCGTCCAAGCCCGAGGCAGCAGGCGGCCACTCGGAGTCCGCCGGCCACGCCGACGGCGAGCACCACGAAGAAGACAAGGGCCACGCCAAGGGCAAGGAAGACGACCACGGCCATTCGCACGACGAAGGCCATGGCGACAGGGAGCACCACGCGGAAGAGGGCAAGGACGCCGGCAAGGAGCCCGCCAAGGAAGCCCCTGCCACCGCAGAGCCGCAGAAAGCCGCCGCCAACGCCCACAAGGAAGACGAAGAAAAGATCCCCTTCACCGACGAGCAGGTCAAGTCGGCTGGCATCGCGATCGACAGCGTCGGCCCGGCGCGCATCAAGACGTCGCTGCAGCTGCCCGGCGAGATCAAGTTCAACGAAGACCGCACGGCGCACGTGGTGCCGCGCGTGGCGGGCGTGGTCGACAGCGTGTCGGCCAACCTGGGCCAGGAAGTGAAGCGCGGCCAGGTGCTGGCCGTGATCTCCAGCCCTGCGCTCTCGGAGCAGCGCAGCGAGTTGCAGACGGCACAGCGCCGGCTGGCGTTGGCGCGCACCACGCACGACCGCGAGAAAAAACTGTGGGAAGAAAAGATCTCCCCGCAGCAGGACTACCTGCAGGCCGAGCAGGCCATGCAGGAGGCGCAGATCGCCGTGGCCAACGCCAACCAGAAGCTGCTGGCACTGGGCGCCACGCCGGGCTCGTCGGCGCTGGGCCGCTACGAGCTGCGCGCACCTTTCGACGGCATGGTGGTCGAGAAGCACATCTCGCTCGGCGAATCGGTGGGCGAGGCGGTCAACGTGTTCACCATTTCCGACTTGTCGACCGTGTGGGCCGAGATCAGCGTGCCCGCGAGCAGCCTGAACCTCGTGCGCGTCGGCGAGGCCGTGACCATCCGCGCCGGTTCCTTCGAGCAGGCCGCGCGCGGCACCGTGTCGTACGTGGGCGCGCTGCTGGGCGCGCAGACGCGCACCGCCACCGCGCGCGTCACGCTCACCAACCCGCAGCGCACCTGGCGCCCGGGCCTGTTCGTGAACGTGGAGCTGGTGGCGTCGGAGGCCGATGCGCCCGTCACCGTGTCGGCCGAAGCGGTGCAGACCGTGGACGACCAGCCCACCGTGTTCCTGCGCGTGCCCGGCGGCTTTGTGCCGCAGCACGTGAAGACCGGCCGCAGCGACGGCCAGCGCATCGAGATCGTGGGCGGCCTGAAGCCCGGCGCGGCCTATGCGGCCAGCGGCAGCTTCGTCGTGAAGTCGCAGCAGGGCAAGAGCTCTGCCACGCACACCCACTGAGGACGCCGCCCCATGTTTGAACGCATCATTCGCTTCTCCATCGAGCAGCGCTGGCTCATTTTGCTGGCCGTGCTCGGCATGGCAGCGCTCGGCGTCTTCAGCTACCAGAAGCTGCCGATCGACGCCGTGCCCGACATCACCAACGTGCAGGTGCAGATCAACACCTCCGCGCCCGGCTACTCGCCGCTCGAAGCCGAGCAGCGCGTCACGTACCCCATCGAGACCGTCATGGCCGGCCTGCCGGGCCTGCAGCAGACGCGCTCGCTGTCGCGCTACGGCCTGTCGCAAGTGACGGTGATCTTCAAGGACGGCACCGACATCTACTTTGCGCGGCAGCTCGTGAACGAGCGCATCCAGTCGGCGCGCGAGAGCATGCCGCCCGGCGTGTCGCCGGTGATCGGGCCCATCTCCACCGGCCTGGGCGAGATCTACCTGTGGACCGTCGAGACGGAAGAGGGCGCGAAGAAAGCCGACGGCAAGCCCTACACGCCGACCGACCTGCGTGAGATTCAAGACTGGATCATCAAGCCGCAGCTGCGCAACGTGCCGGGCGTGACCGAGATCAACTCCATCGGCGGTTACGCCAAGGAGTTCCAGATCGCACCCGACCCCGCGAAGCTGCTGGCGCACGGCCTCACGATGACCGACCTGGTCACCGCGCTGGAGCGCAACAACGCCAACGTGGGCGCGGGCTACATCGAGAAGCGCGGCGAGCAGTACCTCATTCGTGCGCCGGGGCAGGTGAAGTCGGTGGAAGACATCGGCAACGTGATTTTGGGCAACGCCGGCGGCATTCCGCTGCGCGTGTCCGACGTGGCCGAGGTCGGCATCGGCCAGGAGCTGCGCACCGGCGCCGCCACCGACAACGGCCGCGAGGTCGTGCTGGGCACGGTGTTCATGCTCATCGGCGAGAACAGCCGCACCGTCTCGCAGGCGGTCGACAAGAAGATGCAGGAGATCAACCGCACGCTGCCCGCGGGCGTGAAGGCCGTGACGGTGTACGACCGCACCGTGCTGGTCGACAAGGCCATCGCCACCGTGAAGAAGAACCTCTTCGAGGGCGCGGTGCTGGTGGTGGCGATCCTGTTCCTGTTTCTGGGGAACATCCGCGCGGCCATCATCACCGCGACGGTGATTCCGCTGTCGATGCTCTTCACCTTCACCGGCATGGTGAACCAGAAGGTCAGCGCCAACCTCATGAGCCTGGGCGCGCTCGACTTCGGCATCATCATCGACGGCGCCGTGGTGATCGTCGAGAACTGCGTGCGGCGCCTCGCGCATGCGCAGGCCAAGCACGGCAGGCCGCTCACGCGCAGCGAGCGTTTCCACGAAGTGTTCGCGGCCTCGCAGGAGGCGCGCCGGCCGCTGCTGTTCGGCCAGCTGATCATCATGATCGTGTACCTGCCGATCTTTGCGCTCACGGGCGTCGAGGGCAAGCTGTTCCACCCGATGGCGTTCACCGTGGTGATTGCGCTGTTGGGCGCGATGATTCTGTCGATCACCTTCATCCCTGCCGCCGTGGCGCTGTTCATCGGCAACAAGGTCAGCGAGAAGGAAAACCGCCTGATGGTGTGGGCCAAGCGCGGCTACGAGCCGCTGCTGGCGCGCGTGATGAATGCCAAGCCGCTGGTCATCACCGTGGCTGCCGTGGCCGTGGTGCTGTCGGGCCTGCTGGCCACGCGCCTGGGCACCGAGTTCGTGCCCAGCCTGAGCGAGGGCGACTTTGCCATCCAGGCGCTGCGCATTCCGGGCACCAGCCTCACGCAGTCGGTCGAGATGCAGAAGCAACTCGAGCGCACGCTGAAAGACAAATTCCCCGAGATCGAACGGGTGTTCGCGCGCACCGGCACGGCCGAGATCGCGTCCGACCCGATGCCGCCGAACATCTCCGACGGCTACATCATGCTCAAGCCCGAGAGCGAGTGGCCCAAGCCCAAGCGCACGCGCGACGAACTGCTGGCCGCCGTGCAGGAAGAGGTCGAGAAGCTGCCGGGCAACAACTACGAGTTCTCGCAGCCCATCCAGCTGCGCTTCAACGAGCTGATCTCGGGCGTGCGCAGCGACGTGGCCGTGAAGATCTTCGGCGACGACATGGACGTGCTCAACCAGACGGCCGCGCAGGTGTCGGCGGCGCTGGGCAAGGTGCCCGGCGCCGCCGAGGTGAAGGTGGAGCAGACCACCGGCCTGCCGATGCTCACCGTGAACATCGATCGCCAGAAGACCGCACGCTACGGCCTCAACGTGGGCGATGTGCAAGACGCCATTTCGACCGCCGTGGGCGGGCGCGAGGCCGGCACGCTGTTCGACGGCGACCGCCGCTTCGACATCCTCGTGCGGCTGCCCGAGACCCTGCGCACCGACCTCGAAGCCATCCGCCGCCTGCCGATCGCACTGCCGAAGGGCGCGGGGGGCGCGGGCGGCGAGGCCCTGCGCACCAGCTTCATCCCGCTGGGCGAAGTGGCCACGCTCGACCTCGCACCCGGCCCCAACCAGGTCAGCCGCGAAGACGGCAAGCGCCGCATCGTCGTCAGCGCCAACGTGCGCGGGCGCGACCTCGGCTCCTTCGTGGCCGAGGCCGAGGAGGCCATGCGCGCCGTGCGCATTCCGCCGGGCTACTGGACCGTGTGGGGCGGCCAGTACGAGAACCTGGCTTCGGCCACGCAGCGGCTGCAGGTGGTGGTGCCCGTGTCGCTGCTGCTGGTGTTCACGCTGCTGTTCGCGATGTTCGGCAACCTGAAGGACGGCCTGCTGGTGTTCACCGGCATTCCGTTTGCGCTCACGGGCGGCATCGTGGCGCTGTGGATGCGCGGCATTCCGCTGTCGATCTCGGCGGCCGTGGGCTTCATTGCGCTGTCGGGCGTGGCCGTGCTCAACGGGCTGGTGATGATCTCGTTCATCCGCAACCTGCGCGAAGGCGGCCTGCCGCTGGACGAGGCCATTCGCGAAGGCGCGCTCACGCGGCTGCGCCCGGTGCTCATGACCGCGCTGGTGGCGTCGTTGGGCTTCGTGCCCATGGCCATCGCCACCGGCACGGGCGCCGAAGTGCAGCGCCCGCTGGCCACCGTGGTCATCGGCGGTATCCTGTCGTCGACCGCGCTGACGCTGCTGGTGTTGCCGCTGCTGTACCGCATCGCGCACCGGCGCGACGAAGACGAGGTGCAGGAAGCCAATGCCGAGCAGCAACACGGCGCACCGCTCGATCCTGCACTGCGAGGTTCCCATGGCCCATGAGCATTCACATGCGGTAGGTGGTAACGAGAAGGCGCTGCGCTGGGCGCTGCTGCTGACCTCGACCTACCTCGTCGCCGAGGTGATCGGCGGGCTGGTGTCGGGCAGCCTCGCGCTGCTGTCCGACGCGGCCCACATGGCCACCGACACCGTGGCGCTGGCCATCTCGCTGGCGGCCATCTGGCTGGGCAAGCGGCCGGCGGACAAGCGCCGCACCTTCGGCTACTACCGCTTCGAAATTCTGGCGGCCGTGGTCAATGCGGTGCTGCTGTTCTTCGTGGCGATCTACGTGCTCTACGAGGCGTACCGGCGCATCTCGCAGCCGGCCGAGATCCAGTCGACCATGATGCTGCTCGTGGCCATCGGCGGCCTGGTGGTCAACCTCATCGGCATGCGCCTGCTGGCCGGCGGCAAGGACGAGAGCCTCAACGTGAAGGGCGCGTACCTGGAGGTGTGGGCCGACATGCTCGGCTCCGTCGGCGTGATCGTCGGCGCGCTCGTCATCCGCTTCACCGGCTGGGCCTGGGTCGATTCGGTGATCGCCGTCGCCATCGGCCTGTGGGTGCTGCCGCGCACCTGGCGCCTGCTGCGCGAGAGCCTCAACGTGCTGCTCGAAGGCGTGCCCGACGAGATCGACCTGCCGGTGGTCGAGCGTGCGCTGCAGGCAGAGGAGGGCGTGGCCAACCTGCACGACCTGCATGTGTGGGCGCTGTCCAGCGGAAAGATCAGCCTGAGCGTGCATGTGGTGTGCACCCCCGACGTGGACGATCTGGTGCCGTTGATGCTGCGACTGCGTGCGATGCTCGCCGAGAACTTCAACATCCGCCATTCGACCGTGCAGATGGAGCGGGTGCCTTGCGAGCAGGCAGGCGCGAGCCACGGCTTCGGGCCTGCGACGACGGCCTGACGCGAAGGCAAGCACCACGAAAAACGCGACAGCTGCACGGGGCAGCTGTCGCGTTGAGGGCGGCGCTGATGTGGCGCCGTGTGGCCTGTCTGCAGGCTTAGAGGATGGTCACGTGGACCTTGTCCTCGACCAGCAGCTCAGCGGTGCCTGCGAGGTTGGTGTAGACGCTGTACGTCACGCCGCCCACCGTGGCTGCGTTGCCCTGGGTCCAGCCGTCGTTGCCGCCGAGCAGATCGACGTCGCCGTTGGTGCCGTTGACCAGCATCTGCACCTTTCCGTCGACCGTGACCATGTCGCGCACACCGCCGGCCAGCACGTCGCTCGCATGCAGGGACAGCTTGTTGCCGCCGGCACCCAGGTCGAACTTCTCGAAGCCCTGGATCTTCAGGCCGAAGGCCGACAGGTCGATGTTCATCGCCTTGCCGTCCATGACCAGCGTGTCGATGCCCAGGCCGCCGTCGACGCGTTCGAAGTCGCCGCTGTTGACGCGAACCGTGTCGTCGCCCGCGCCGCCATGCACCACGTCGGCCGTACCGACGTTGGAGATGGTGTCGTTGCCTGCGCCGCCGCTCAGTCGATCCGCAAAGCCGAGCTTGGCGATGAGCGTTTCGTCGCTCTCGGCGTGGACCTGCGTCGAGTGATCGAGCACGCCGCTCTCGTGGCCCGAATGTGCGAGCCCCGCCGGGCTCACCAAAGGTTGCGGTTCGGATTGTTCGATCAATGCCGAGGCGACCGAAAATTGCGAAATGCCAGGAATGACCGCCTTCATGGAAATATTGTCGATCTCGATGTAGTCTGGCTGACCACCACTCAGGCCAGGCGTAATAACAAAGGAAGAAAAAAGAACACCACCAGGCATCTTGAATGTGAAATCTTGCCCTAGAAAATCAGCAGTAAAAGTTTGATTAAAAAGAAGATTTCCAGATTTGTCAAAAAATTCAATCTTTTGCGCGGCCTGACTATTTTTCAATTCAAGCGTGATTTCCGAAGCCTGAACTCCGTTATTCAGCGTCGCTCTAACAGGGGCACCGCTGATTCCCCAAGCCTTAGTGGGATCGACTCCAGCAGAAATTAAGTATCCAGGTCCAATTCCGTTCACCGCACTGCTATATTTGGTAGGCTTCCCCAACTGAGTCAACGTGAAGACGCCTGAATCGGCTGTATCTCCGATATTCGGCATCAACTGGGTCGCATCAGTTTCAAAATCCTCAGTCAACGTCGTAAGCACAGCCACGCTGAAATCAAAATTCGCGGACGGCGGGCTCATGTTGCCCGCCGCATCAATAGCCTTTGCACTGATGCTGTGATTGCCGTTGACCAACACCGTAGCCGGTGTGAAGCTCCAGTCGCCCGAGGCCGTGGCCTTCACACGGCCGATTTCGGTGACGCCGTCATAGATGACGACGGTGCTGTTCGCTTCGGCCAAGCCGTTGATCGCCGGCTTGGCGTCGTCGGTGACCTGGCCCTGCGTCAGGTTGCCGGTCACGGTACCCTGATCGTCGTACACCGACGCGATGGTAGGCGCCGCCGGTGCCTCCGTATCCACCGTGAACCCGAACGAAGCCGACGGCACGCTGGCCGTGCCCGCCTTGTTCATCGCCACCGCGCTGATGCTGTGCCCACCGTCGACCAGTGCCGCAGCCGGCGTGTACGTCCAGTCGCCCGAGGCGTTGGCCTGCACGCGGTCGACTTCCACGCCGTTGTCATAAACGATCACGGTGCTGCCCGCCTCGGCCTTTCCCGTGACGACAGGCTTGGTGTCGTCGGTGAAGTCGCCGCTGTACAGCTCGCTTTGCCTGGAACCCACGTCGTCGAACACGCTCTCGATGACGGGGGCGGTCGGCTTGTCGGTGGCGACGTTCACTTGGTAGCGTCCGGTCGGTGCGGTTTCGTTGCCCGCTGTATCCCGCTCGACGAGCATGAGCGTGTTCAGGCCCGAGGCCAGCGGCGCTTCGACCTGGAAGGTCCAGTGGCCGTCTTCGCCGATGACGGCCTGGCCCAGTTCCCGCACGCCGCTGGCGTCCTTGACCAGCACGGTGACGGTGTGGCCGGGCGTGCCGGTGCTGATGCCGCTGAGCAGCGGACGCGCGTCGTCGGTGGTGGCGCCCGAGATCACATTGCCGGTGATGCCGCCCACGGTGTCGGTGACGCCGGTGACGGTCAGCTGGCTGGCGTCCGGCGGGGTGACGTCGATCTCGAAATTGAATGCAGCCGAGGGCTGACTTTCGTTGCCGCTCGTGTCGCGTGCGACGACGGTGACAGCATGGCTGCCTTCCGTCATGTCGACGGACGGGGTGAAGGTCCACGTGCCGTTGGCCTCCACGTCGACCTTGCCGATCTCGACGCCGTTGTCCTTGATGACGATGGTGTCGCCCGGCGTGCCCTGGCCGTGGAAGCCGGGCTGGCGGTCGTCGGTGACGCCGCCGGAGGCGAGGGGGTTCTGGATGTCGCCGGCGTTGTCGACGGCGCCGCCGATCACGGGGGGCAGTGCTGCAAAGGTCTGCGCGCTGGCGCTCGCTGCGGGGTCGATGGTCTGGTCGTCGGCAATGACGCGGGTCTTCTCGGATGCCATGAAATTTCTGTGCTCTGAATGGAAAAAAGTAATGCCGGATCGACGTGCAAATGCATGCTTTGCGATCTAACGGCTTGGGGGATAGAGCACTCTAGGAAGAACCGCTGTGCGAGGCCATCGGACGAGTCCGAAAGCTAAGCGTGAAGGAATAAGTCGGCGCTGAAAACGTGAACAAAGCCACCCATCGCTGCACAAGGAAGAAGAAAAAGAAAAACGCGAGAGCCGCACGGGGCGACTGTCGCGTCATTCAGGGGGCGCTGTGGCGCTGCTGTAGCGCCTTCTGTGCGACTTACATGATCGTCACGTGGACCTTGTCTTCGACCAGCAGCTCGGCCGTGCCGGCGAGGTTGGTGTAGACGCTGTACGTCACACCCCCCACCGTGGCTGCGTTGCCCTGGGTCCAGCCGTCGTTGCCGCCGAGCAGATCGACTTCGCCGTTGGCACCGTTGACCAGCATCTGCACCTTGCCGTCGGCCGTGCCCACGTCGTCGGCCACCGACACGATGGTCGGCGCCACGGGCGCCACGGTGTCCACCACGAAGTTCCAGAGGTTGCCGGGGTCGCTGGTCTGGCCCAGCGGGCTGGTGGCCGTGGCGGTGATGTCGCGCGGGCCTTCGGACAGCGCCGTTGCAGGCGTGAACTCCCACTGGCCGTTGGCATCGGCCACGGTCTGGCCCAGGTAGGTGGCGCCGTCGTAGAGCTTGACGGTGTGGTTGGCCTGGGCTGTGCCCGAGAGGGTCGGCCTGGCGTCGTTGGTCATCTCGCCCTGCTGCAGCATGTGCGGCACGCCCACGTCGTCGAACACGCGCTCGATGACGGGAGGCGTCGGCCTGTCGGTGTCGATGGTCACGCGGTACGGTGCGGTCAGTGCGGTCTCGTTGCCTGCCACGTCCTGCTCGAAGACCCGGAACGTGTTCAGGCCCGCGGCCAGCGGCGTGTCGACCTGCAGTGTCCAGTGGCCGTTCTCGCCGATGACGGCATGGCCGAGTTCGCGCTCGCCCGTGGCGTCTTTGACCATCACGATGACGGTGTGGCCGGGCACGCCGGAACTGGTGCCGCTGATCAGCGGACGCGCGTCGTCGGTCGTGGCGCCTGCAATCACGTTGCCGGTGATGCTGCCCGCGGTGTCCATGACGCCGGTGATGGCCAGCTGGCTGGCGTCTGGCGGGGTGACGTCGATCTCGAAGTTGAACGGGGCCGAGGGCTGGCTTTCGTTACCGACCGCATCGCGTGCGACGACGGTGATGGCGTGGTGGCCCTCGTCCAGGTCGACCGACGGGGTGAAGGACCATCGGCCATCGGCGCGCACGAGGGTCTTGCCGATCTCGACGCCGTTGTCCTTGAGGACGATGGTGTCGCCGGGCGTGCCCTGGCCGTGGAAGTCGGGCTGGCGGTCGTCGGTGATGCCGCCGGCTGCGAGGTTGCCCTGGATGTCGCCCGCGTTGTCGAAGGCACCGCCGATCACAGGGGGCTGCGCCGCGAACGCCCCTGCGCCTGCACTCGCTGCGTGGCCGGTGTTTGTGTTGTCGACAACGACGTTCGTCTTCTCGGATGCCATGTAGGTGATCTCTGTGCTCTGAATGGAAACCGGCGCCGGATCGGTGTGCGGATGCGCACGGTTCGTTCTGGCAGCCTGGGGGATCGGGCACTCTAGGAAGCACGGCGGAAGGGGGCCATCGGACGAATCTGAAAGGCAGGCGCGAAGGAATAGTCCGACCTCGAAAGCGCAAACAAAGCCATCGGCCACGGCACAAAGAAGACCAGGGCCTGCTTTCGGCGCGCTCGGGCGCGCGCGCGAACGCGCCGTCGCGCGTCAGCGACTCAGGGGGCTTCTGTGGTTTCCGCCGCGCGAGAACCGGCGGCGAACATCGAGGCGACTCAGCGCGGCGCGCGGATCGCCGACTTGGGCCGGAAGGCCTTGCAGACCGTGTCGTCGGTCTCGAGGTACGGACCACCGATGAGGTCGATGCAGTAGGGCACGGCGGCAAAGATGCCGGGCACAAGCTGCGTGCCGTCGGCGTCCTTCAGCCCTTCGAGCGTCTCGGCGATCGACTTGGGCTGGCCCGGCAGGTTGATGATGAGGCTCTGGTCGCGGATGACCGCCACTTGCCGCGAGAGGATGGCGGTCGGCACGAAGCGCAGGCTGATCTGGCGCATCTGCTCGCCGAAGCCGGGCATTTCCTTGTGGGCCACGGCCAGCGTGGCCTCGGGCGTCACGTCGCGCAGCGCGGGGCCGGTGCCGCCGGTGGTGAGCACGAGCGAGCAGCCGGCGTCGACCAGCTCGATGAGCGTGGCGCTGATGCGCGCGGTCTCGTCGGGGATCAGGCGGGCTTCGAATTCGAGCGGGTTCTTCAGCGCCCGGCCCAGCCACTCCTTGAGCGCGGGCAGGCCCTCGTCTTCGTAGGTGCCGCTGGAGGCGCGGTCGCTGATGGAGACGATGCCGATGCGGACGGAGTCAGGTGCGCTCATGGTGTTCTTGCTCCTCTTGCTCCCTCTCCCGCTTGCGGGGGAGGGCTGGGGTGAGGGTTGCGGGCGATGGAAAGGGCGTGCGGGCGGGCTGGCCCTCGGCCCTCACCCCGACCCTCTCCCGCAAGCGGGAGAGGGAGAAAGTCAAAAAGGCCGGACGCTCATGCGTCTTCTTCGCGGTCCTGCGCCGCAGCCGCTTCGGCGTGGTCGGCGCCGCCATGCACCGCCAGCTGCGCGCGCACGAGCTGGAAGATCTCGCGGTAGGCCTTGCCTTGGCGCGGCGCTTCGCCGGCGGGGCCGGCCTTCAGATCCTTGCGGGCCTGGCGCACGAGGGCGCGCAGCTGCTGCGAGTCGGTGGCGGGGTGGGTTTCGATCCAGCCGCCGAGGGCGTCGTCGTCGGCGATCAGGCGTTCGCGCCAGCGTTCGGCCTCGTGCAGCGCGGCGGCTTCGGCGGCCGGCACGGTGTTCTGCTCGACCAGCGCGAGCTTGACGGCCTCGAGCGTGGGCTCGTCGAGCTTGCGCATCAGCTTGCCGATGAACTGCATCTGGCGGCGTTTGCCCTCGAAATTGGTGATGCGCTTGGCCTCGGTGATGGCATCGACGAGCTTTTCGCCCAGTGGCAGCGCATCGAACAGGGCCGCGCGCAGGCCGAGCAGCTCCTCGCCGAGCTTTTGCAGTTCGTCGCTCTCGCGCTTGAGTTCGGTGCGGCTGGCTTCGTCGGTGCCGCCCTTGAGCTCGCGTTTGAGCTCCAGGTCGAGTTCGCTGCCTTCGGCAACGAAGTGGCCACGGACGAAATAGCCTTTTTTGGGTTTGCGGGACATGGGGTGGATTCTGGGCTGCGCCGTGCGGCGCTGCAACGCGCACAGGGGGCGCGGAAGGAAAAACGTGAAACAGGGGGCGCAAGTATCATAGCCACCACATGACGACATCCTCCTCGCGCGCCGATTCTGGCTTTGCCTACAGCCGTTCCTTCTTCGAAAACCTGGTCGATTCGGCCCTGGCCCACGCCAAAAAGCTCGGGGCCACCGACGCCGGTGCCGAGGCCTCCGAGGGCTGCGGCCTGAGCGTCTCGGTGCGCAAGGGCGAACTCGAGAACGTCGAGCGCAACCGCGACAAGTCGCTGGGCATCACGGTCTACGTGGGCCACCGCCGCGGCAACGCCAGCACCTCCGACTTTTCCGAGGCGGCCATCCAACAGACCGCGGCAGCCGCCTTCGACATCGCCCGCTTCACGGCCGAAGACCCGGTGAGCGGCCTGCCCGACGAAGCCGACATCGCCAAGGTCCACCCCGAGCTCGACCTGTTCCACCCCTGGGCCGTGACCAGCGAGCAGGCCGCAGCCATGGCGCTCGAGTGCGAGGCGGCGGCGCTGTCGACCGACAAGCGCATCACCAACAGCGAAGGCGCGGGCGTCTCGGCCCAGCAGAGCCATTTCTTCAGTGCCCACACGCACGGTTTTCGCGGCGGCTACGCCAGCTCGCGGCACTCGATTTCGGTGGCGCCCATCGCCGGCAAGGGCGACGGCATGCAGCGCGACGCCTGGTACAGCTCGATGCGCTCGGCCGACGAACTCGCCAGCCCGCAGGCCGTGGGCCGCTACGCTGCCGAACGGGCGCTGAGCCGCCTGAAGTCGCGCAAGATCAAGACCACCGAATGCCCGGTGCTGTTCGAGTCGCCACTGGCCGTGGGCCTGCTGGGCGGGCTGGTGCAGGCCGTGAGCGGCGGGGCGCTGTACCGCAAGAGCACCTTCCTGCTCGATTCGCTCGGCAAGCCGGTGCTGCCCAAGCACGTCGACATTGCCGAAGACCCGCACGTGCTGCGCGGCAAGGGCAGCTCGCCCTTCGACGACGAAGGCGTGGTCACCCGCGCGCGCAAGGTGGTCGATGCCGGCCGCCTCGAAGGCTACTTTCTCTCGACCTACTCGGCGCGCAAGCTCGGCATGAAGACCACCGGCAATGCCGGCGGCTCGCACAACCTGACGCTGAGCTCGCGCCTCACGAAACACGGCGACGACCTGGACGCCATGCTCGCCAAGCTCGGCACGGGCCTGTTCGTCATCGAGCTGATGGGGCAGGGCGTGAACTACGTGACCGGCGACTACTCGCGCGGCGCGAGCGGTTTCTGGGTGGAAAAAGGCCGCATTGCCTTCCCGGTCGAAGAGATCACGATTGCGGGCAATTTGAAGCAGATGCTGATGGGGATTGAAGCGATCGGCGCAGATGCTTACACTTTCGGCGCAAAAACCACGGGGTCGATCCTGGTCAACCGCATGAAGGTGGCGGGCGCCTGACAGGCGCCGCCGGCAGCGGCGGCGCTGGCTCGAAGACCTCCGATTTCAAATACAGGGGGACAGGAAATGAGCAAAACCAGCGCCGTGCGCAAGCCGGCTCTCGAACACGAACTCTTGCGTGACCCACGCCTGGGCTTCGAGCCGGCGGGCAGCAGCTCGGTGCGCTGCCTGCAGCACGGCGTGCCCTGGCCTTTCGACTGCTGGCACTACCACGACGAGTTCGAGCTGCAGTGCATCAACCGCACCAGCGGCGACGCCTTCGTCGGCAACCACATCGGCCGCTTCGAGCCCGGCTACGTCGCCTTGGTGGGGGCGCGGTTGCCCCACACCTGGATCTCGCACGACGTGCCGCCCGAGGGCGTGGCCGACCGCAGCATGGTGATCCATTTCCGCGACGAACCGCTGCGCAAGGGCGTCGACCTGTTCCCCGAACTCGAAACGGTGCTCCCGATGCTCGACCGCGCCAAGCTGGGCATCGAGTTCTTCGGCATCGGTGACCTCGTGCGCGAGCGCTTCACGCGCGTGCAGAAGCAGGAGGGCATGGCGCGGCTGTCGGAGTTCATCGGCTTGCTGCACGAGCTTGCGAACTGGACCGACTGCCGCCAGATCTCCAGCAACGCCGAGCCCACCGACGAAGACCCCACGGCCAACACCCGCATGCGCCGCGTGCTCGACCACCTGCACGCCCACCTGGCCGAAGAGCTCTCGCTGCCCGCCGTGTCGGCCATTGCCAACATGGCCGAAAGCAGCTTCTCGCGTTACTTCCACAAGCACATGGGCAGCACCTTCACCGACTTTGTCACGCGGCTGCGCATCACCAAGGCCTGCGAGATGCTGCAGGTGTCCGATCGGCTGGTGAGCGACATCTGCTACGAGGTCGGCTTTGCGAACCTCGCCAACTTCAACCGCCGCTTCCTGCAGCTCAAGGGCATGACGCCTTCGGCCTACCGGCAGCAGGCACAGGACCGCTTCGGCCTGCGCAGCGCGCAAAACACGCCGCTCGTCGCCTGATCGCGCCCTGATACGGGTTCGCCACCTCGGTTAAACCCCGAGACGGCTTGGCGCCAAAGTATCAGGTGCCCGGTGGGCATGTACGCGGGTCTCTGGATCGGCCCTCTAACCTTCGTTTCGCTGCTGTTGCCGACATTTCGCCGGCAATTCGCACCTACAACGAAGGAGACACCCCATGCCGCTTCCGCACACGTACCGTCTGGCCGGCCTTGCGCTGGCGCTCGCCACGCTGGCGCCCGCCGCGCTGGCCCAGGTCTGCAAGGAGGACGTGCGCGTCCTGTCGCAGCCCCGCGAAGGCCTGACGCTGCTCGAGAAATCGAAGGACGAATTCAAGCGCCTCAGCGGTGCCTCGTTCAGCGTGGACAACCTCAACGAGAACGACCGCCGCGCCAAGTCGCGCGCCGATGCGTCCACGGTCGGCAAGTACCACGTGTACTACGTCGACGAGGCCAACGTGGCGCAGTTCGTCCAGTCGAAGTGGATCGTGCCGCTCACGCCGTACTACCCGGCCAGCTACGACTACGCCGATTTCGACGCCGGCCGCCAGAAGGTCGCGAGCTTCGCGGGCCAGACCTGGTTTGCGCCGCTCACCGGCGGCGGCGACCTCATGGTCTACCGCAAGGACCTGCTCGAAAAGGCGGGCATCAAGCCGCCAGCCACGCTCGACGAGTTCGTGGCGGCCGTGAAGAAGCTCAACGACCCGGCCAACGGCGTGTACGGCGTGGCACTGCGCGGCCAGCGCGGCTCGGGTGCCAACGTGTGGCGCTGGATGCCGTACTTCCGCGGCTACGGCGGCCAGTGGTTCGACGGCGACAAGCCGGTCTTCAACTCGCCCGCGGCTGTGAAAGCGACCCAGACCTACCTCGACCTCTTCAAGTACTCCGCCCCCGGCACCAAGACCGGTGGATGGGACGAATCCACCGGCGCTTTCCTGGCCGGCAAGGTCGCGATTCTGGTCGAATCGACGCCGCTGGCGGGCAACGCGCTCGACCCGAAGATGTCGACCGTGGTCGGCAAGATCGCCTATGCGGTGCCGCCCGCGCCGCTCACCGGCGGTGGCTACGGCCACGGTCTGGCCATCGGCGCCAAGGCCAACAAGACCGAAGAAGCCAAGAAGTGCGCGGGCCTCTTCATCGCGTGGGCCACGTCCAAGGAGAACGAGCAGCGCCGCCTGGCGGAAGGCCAGTTCGGCGAACTCAACCGCACCAGCGTGCTCGGCAGCCCCGAGTTCGCCAAGCGCTACGGCGCCGACCTGGGCAAGGCGCTGGCCGACACCGGCAAGGTCACGGCGGTGAACTTCTGGCAAGACCCGGCCTGGCCCGACCTGGGCGACCGCTGGGGCATCATTCTGGAAGAGCTGATCACCGGTTCGCGCACCGACATCCAGGGCGGGCTTGACGAACTCGACGCCTACGCCAAGCAACTGATCGCGCGTCGCAAGAAGTGAGCAAGCGTTCCCATGCCACACGGCTGCCGGCCGTGTTCATCGGGCCGGGGCTGCTCGTACTGGCAGTCCTGGCGCTGGTGCCGACGGTGTTCGCCATCGCCATCTCGCTGCAGGACCGCGAGCTGGGCCAGGCCGACACCGGCTGGGTCTGGTTCAGCAACTACGTGCAGCTGTTCTCCGACCGGCGCTTTCTGAACTCGGTGCGCGTGTCGCTGGTGTGGGAGGTGCTGACCGTCAGCGCCACCATGGCCCTGGCCGTGCTCATGGGCACGCTGATGCACCGCTGCACCACGCCGCGCTGGCGCCAGGTGCTGTCGATGCTGTTCATCGTGCCGGTACTGCTGCCGCGCGTGTCGGCCGCCTTCGTCTGGAAGTTCGCCTTCCATCCGCTGTTCGGCCTCGTGACCTGGCCGTACAAGGCGATCACCGGCGAGCCGCTCGACCTGTTCGCCGACCCGCTGCTGGCGCTGCTCACGGTGGCGTTCGTCGATGTGTGGCAGTGGGGGCTGTTCTTCGCGGTCATCGTGCTGAAGCTGCTCGAGACCCTGCCGCCGCAGCCCTTCGAGGCCGCACGCCTGGACCACGCGAAGACGTGGGAGGTGTATGCCTACGTGGCGCTGCCGATGCTGAAGGCGCCGCTCATCAGCCTGACCTTCGTGAAGATGGTCGAGTCGCTGCGCGCCTTCGATCTCATCTACGTGATGACGCGCGGCGGCCCCGGCATCTCGACCGAGACGCTCGACATGTACGCCTTCTCGCAGGGCTTCATCGAGTCGGGCCGCATCTCCTACGCGTCGAGCATGGCGGTGCTGATGATGGTCGCCTCGACGGTCGCGTTCACCTACATCTGGAAATGGACGAAACCGTCATGAAGAAGCTTGCCATCGGAACCTTGCTGGCGCGGCTGGTACTCATTGCGGCCGGGCTCTCGGCATTCGTGCCCGTGCTGTGGACCTTTCTCAACTCGTTCAAGAACCGGGTCGACATCGTCTCGGCCGTGCCCAAGTTCTTCTTCACGCCCACGCTGGACAACTACCTCTACGTGCTGAACCGCGAGGCCGTGGGCGCGGGGCTGGTCAACTCGATCGTGGTGGTCGGCGCGGCGGTGATCATCGGCGCGCTGCTGGGCCTGCCCGCTGCCTATGCGCTGGCGCGCTACCCGCTGCGCTGGGGCAACGACATCCAGTTCTTCGTGCTGTCGATGCGCTTCCTGCCGCCGGTGGCGGTGGCCATTCCGCTCATGGTGATCTGGCTGCAGCTGGAGCTGTACGACACGCGCGTGGCGCTCATCGCCACCTACACGCTGCTCACGCTCTCGACCGTGATCTGGCTCGCCATTCCGGCCTTCAAGGCGGTACCGAAAGAGGTGGAAGAAGCCGGCCGTGTCGACGGCTACGGGCCCTACGCGATCTTCTTTCGCATCTCGCTGCCGATCGCCGCGCGTTCGCTGGTGGGCGCCATCGCCTTCGGCTTCGTGCTGGTGTGGAACGAGTTCCTCATCGCGCTGATGCTCACCACCTCGGAGGCCAAGACGCTGCCCATCGTGGCGTCGGAGCTCAGCCAGCTCGGGCGCGATGTGCCGTGGGGCATCTTGAACGCCTCGGTCATCCTGCTGTCGCTGCCGCCGCTGCTCATGGTGGGCGTGCTCAGCGGCTTTCTCAATGCCGCGTTCAAGCGCAAGCGGGAGGCCGAATGAGCCACGTCACTTCTCCTTCTCCAGAACAAAAAATGTCTGCAATACGCTGTCACCACATCATCAAGCGCTACGGGGAAACACAGGTCGTCCACGAATTCGACCTGGAAGTCGCGCAGAACGAGTTCGTCGTGTTCCTCGGCCCCTCGGGCTGTGGCAAGTCGACCATCCTGCGCATGCTCGCGGGCCTGGAAGACATCAGCGACGGCGACCTGCACATCGGCGGCCGGCGCGTGAACGACCTGCCGCCGCAGGAGCGCGGCATCGCGATGGTGTTCCAGAACTACGCGCTGTATCCGCACATGACGGTGCGCGACAACATCGCGTTCGGGCTCAAGCGCCAGAAGGTGCCCAAGCACGAGATCGACCTGCGCGTGCGCGAGGTGTCAGACACGCTGGGCCTGGAGCGCTACCTCGAGCGCAAGCCCACCGAGCTGTCGGGCGGCCAGCAGCAGCGCGTGGCGATTGCGCGCGCGATGATCAAGACGCCGAAGGTCTTCCTGTTCGACGAGCCCTTGTCGAACCTGGACGCCAAGCTGCGCAACCACATGCGCATCGAGATCGCGAAGCTGCACCAGACGCTGAAGACCACCACCGTGTACGTCACGCACGACCAGCACGAGGCCATGACGCTGGCCGACCGCATCGTGCTGCTGCGTGACGGGCGCATCGAGCAGGTCGGCTCGCCGCAGGAAATCTTCGAGCGCCCGCGCTCGGCCTTCGTGGCCGGCTTCATCGGCACGCCGCCGATGAACCTCATGGAGATGGCGGTGCATAGCCTGGACGACGGGCAGTGCGAGTTGCGTGGGCGCGGCGGTTCGGTGCGCGTCGATGCTCGCCGCTTCGCACTCGAAGGCCGCGAGCGCGTGACGCTGGGCGTGCGCCCCGCACACCTGCACATCGACACCACCGGCGCGTACGACGAAGGCTTTGCGGGCGAGGTCCAGCTCATCGAATACCTCGGCAACGAAGTGCTGGTGAGCGTCGGGCAGGGCGAGGAAGAGATCGCCGTGCTCGTGCCATCCGCAGGCGGCCCTCGGCTCGGCGAACAGCTGCACGTTGTCGCCGATGCGCAGCAGGTGCACCTGTTCGACGTCGCGACGGGCACCTCGCTGCTGCGTTCGGACACCGCACTGCACTGAGGTGCAGCCCCGTTTCACTACCCCTCTCGGAAAGATTCAATGAAAGCACTGGTTCTGGAAAAGGCGCACGAGATCACGCTGCGCGATGTCGATCTGCCGCTGCACGTCGGCCCGCGCGATGTGAAGATCCGCATGCACACCGTGGGCGTGTGCGGCAGCGACGTTCACTACTACCAGCACGGCGGCATCGGCCCGTACGTCGTCGATGCGCCCATGATCCTCGGCCATGAGGCCTCGGGCGTGGTGGCCGAGGTGGGCGCGGAAGTCAGGCACCTCAAGCCGGGCGACCGCGTCTGCATGGAGCCCGGCATTCCCGACATGGACTCGCGCGCCGTGCGCGAAGGCTTCTACAACCTCGACCCTGCGGTGCGCTTCTGGGCCACGCCGCCGATCCACGGCTGCCTCACGCCCTTCGTGGTGCACCCGGCGGCCTTCACCTTCCGCCTGCCCGACAACGTGAGCTTCGGCGAAGGCGCCATCGTCGAGCCGTTGGCCATCGGCCTGCAGGCCGCGAAGAAGGCGGCGCTGAAGCCGGGCGACGTGGCGGTGGTCATCGGCGCCGGCACCATCGGCGCGATGACGGCGCTGGCCGCGCTCGCGGGCGGTGCGGCGCGCGTGATCCTGGCCGACCTCGTGCCCGAGAAGCTGGCGCTGTTCGCCGACAACCCGGCGGTGACGACGGTCGACGTGCGCAGCACGAGCCTCGCCGACACCGTGCAGGCACTCACGGACGGCTGGGGCGCGAACGTGGTCTTCGAGGCCAGCGGCAGCACACGTGCCTTCGACAACGTGTTCGACCTGCTGTGCCCCGGCGGCTGCCTCGTGCTGGTGGGTATACCCGCCGCCAAGGTGGCTTTCGACATCGTCGCGATCCAGGCGAAGGAGGCGCGCATCGAGTCGGTGTTCCGCTACGCCAACATCTTCCCGCGCGCGCTCGCGCTCATCGCGTCGGGGCAGGTCGATGTGAAGCCCTTCATCTCGCGCACCTTCGCGTTCGAGGACGGCATCGCCGCTTTCGAGGAGGCTGCGGCCGGGCGCGTCACGGATGTGAAGATCCAGATCGAATTTCCCGCCGCCGAAGCGGCCTGAACGTCCCGCAAGGGCGCGGGGCAAGGGGAAACGCTGGGGAATGCGGTGGCAGGGCGCGGCTACAGTGGCTGCGTTTTGCCACTCGCAGCCTTGCGCGCTTCCCTGCCCATGCTCTTGCCGTTTCGCAATGTCGTTCTCACCGGTGCCTGCGGCGGCCTCGGGCAGGCGCTGGCGCGCGAGCTGATCGGCCACGGTGCGCGCGTGGCGCTGGTGGGGCTCGACACCGAACGCCTCGCGGCACTCGCCGCGCCGGCCGAGGCGCGCTGCAAGGCCTACACGCCCGACGTGTCCGACGGCCCCGCCATGCAGGCGATGGCCACCGACTGGATGCAGCGCTTCGGCCCACCCGATCTCGTGATCGCCAACGCGGGCGTGGCCGGCGGCTACGACACCGCCGAGGCCGACGACCTGGCCGTGTTCCGCCGCATGCTCGAGATCAACCTGCTCGGCGCGGCCACCACCTTCCAGCCTTTCGTGCAGCCGATGCGCGCAGCGGGCCGCGGCGCGCTCGTCGGCGTGGCCAGCATCGCGGGCTGGCACGGCATGCCGGGCAACGGCGCCTACTGCGCGAGCAAGGGCGGCCTGATCCGCTATCTCGAAAGCCTGCGCGCCGAGCTGCGCGGCACGGGACTCACGGTGCACACGGTGAGCCCGGGCTACATCCGTACCGCGCTCACGGCCGGCAACCGCTTCGCGATGCCGGGGTTGCTCGAGGCCGACGCGGCGGCGCGCCAGCTGCTGGCGGGCCTTGCAGCACGGCGCGAAAAGATCGTGCTGCCGCGGCGCATCGGCTGGCTGTCGAAAGCGCTCGACCTCTTGCCTGCGCCACTGCACGACCGCCTGCTGCGCGGGCAGCCGCGCAAGCCGCGCGTGGGCGAGGCCGGTGCCACGGCCATCCCCGGTCTGAATTCCCAGAATGAGAAAGAACCTCCCCGCCGATGACGCCTTCTGCCACTGCCGTTCCGACCCACGAACAGATCGCCCTCATCGGCGCCGGCCCCTCGGGCCTGGCGGGCGCCCGCAATCTCCAGAAGCTCGGCGTTCCGTTCCAGGGCTTCGAGGCGCACAGCGATGTGGGCGGCCTCTGGGACATCGACAACCCGCGCTCCACGGTCTACCACTCGGCCCACCTGATCTCGAGCAAGCGCACCACCGAGTTCGCCGAGTTTCCGATGGCCGACACCGTGGCCGACTACCCGAGCCACCGCGAGCTGCGTCGCTACTTCAGCGACTTTGCCGACCGCTTCGGCCTGCGCGCGCACTTTCGCTTCGGCACGCGCGTGCTGCGCGTGGAGCCGGTGAGCGACGCACCCGACACGCGCTGGCGCGTGAGCGTCGAGGCGCCCGACGGCACGGTCGAGACCGACGAATACAAGGGCGTGGTGATCGCCAATGGCACGCTCTCGGAGCCCAAGCACCCGCAGTTCGAAGGCCACTTCGACGGCGAGCTGCTGCACACCAGCAGCTACAAGCACGCGGAACTGTTCAAGGACAAGCGCGTGCTGATCGTCGGCGCGGGCAACTCGGGCTGCGACATCGCGGTCGATGCCGTGCACTACGCGCAGAGCGTCGACATTTCGGTGCGGCGCGGCTACTACTTCGTGCCCAAGTACGTGTTCGGCAAACCGGCCGACACGCTGGGCGGCAAGCGCCCACTGCCGCCGTGGCTCAAGCAGAAGGTCGATGCCACCGTGCTGCAGTGGTTCACCGGCGACCCGGTGCGCTTCGGTTTTCCGAAGCCCGACTACAAGATGTACGAGTCGCACCCGGTGGTGAACTCGCTGGTGCTGCACCACGTGGGCCATGGCGACATTGGCGTGCGCGCCGACATCGCGCGGCTCGCGGGGCGCACCGTGCATTTCAAGGACGGCAGCGCGCGCGACTACGACCTGATCCTCACGGCCACGGGCTATGCGCTGCACTACCCGTTCATCGACCGCGAGCTGCTCAACTGGCAGGGCATGGCGCCGCGCCTGTACCTCAACATCTTCTCGCCGCGTTTCGAGACGCTGGGTGTGCTCGGCATGATCGAGGCGAGCGGCATCGGCTGGCAGGGGCGGTACGAGCAGGCCGAGCTGCTGGCGCGCTACTTCCGCGCGCACGCGGCGGGCTCGCCCAAGGCGACCGCACTGCGTGCAGCAGTGCAGGGGCCGCCGCCCGATCTGTCGGGCGGCTTCAAGTACCTGCAGCTGGAACGGATGGCGTACTACGTCCACAAGGACACCTACCGCGCGGCCGTGCGCCAAGCCGCTGCTGCGTTGGCTGACTGACCGATCGTCTTTCTTCACGAGGTTCTCCGCATGCTGCCTGTCGACGAGATCCGCCTGCACTTCAACCCGGCCTCGCTGGTGCTGCTCAACGTGGTGCTGGGCTTTCTGATGTTCGGCATTGCGCTGGACACGCGCATCGACGACTTCAAGCGCGTCGCGCGCATGCCCGGCGCGATGGCGGTGGGCATCGGCGCGCAGTTCGTGGTGCTGCCGGCCGTGACCTTCGTGCTCACGCTGATCCTGCAGCCGGGCCCGAGCATCGCGCTGGGCATGATCCTCGTGGCCTGCTGCCCGCCGGGCAACATCTCGCAGATCCTCACGCACCGCGCGGGCGGCAACGTGGCGCTGTCGGTGTCGATGACGGCGATCTCGAATGCGCTGTCCATCGTGGTGATGCCGCTGAACTTCGCGTTCTGGGGCGGCCTGCACCCCACGGCCTCGCAGCTGCTGAAGACCATCGCGCTCGACCCGCTCGACATGCTGGGCCACATCGTGATGATCATCGGCATTCCCTTCGTGCTGGGCGTGGCCTGCGCGCACCAGCTGCCGCGGTTCACGGCGCGCATCAAGAAGCCGGCGCGCATCCTGAGCTTCCTGGCGCTGATCGTTTTCATCGTCGGCGCCATCGCGGGCAACTGGCGCTACTTTCTCGACTACGTGGGGCTGGTGCTGCTGGCGGTCGTCATTCACGACGCGCTGGCCTTCGGCACTGGCTACCTGTGCGCGCGGCTCTCGGGGCTGGGCGACTACGACCGGCGCGCGGTGTCCATCGAAGTGGGCATCCGCAACGCGGGGCTCGGGCTGGTGCTGATCTTCAGCTTCTTCGGCGGGCTCGGCGGCATGGCCGTGGTGGCGGGCGTGTGGGGCTTCTGGGACATCATCGCGGGCCTGGCGCTGGCGAGCTGGTGGGGGCGCAAGCCTGCGACGCCATGAGCGCCGCGCCGGGCCGCCCCAAGCAAGCTCGCACCGCAGTGCGAAGCACGAAGGTATACCAATGAGCGAGGTCTGGAAGGCGTCCGCGCGGCGCGTGTTGATCACCGGCGGCGATGGTTTTCTCGGGCGCAGCGTGCTCGCTGCATTGGCTGCGCAAGGCACCTTCGAAACCCTGGTGGCGCTCGACGTGCGCGAGGTGCCCGCCGCGCGGCGGCTGCCCGGCGTGGCCTATCTGCAGCAGGACGTGCGCGACGACGGCATCGCCGACGTGCTCGCTGCGCATGCGATCGACACGGTGGTGCACCTCGCGTCGATCGTCACACCCGGCAAGGACTCGAACCGCGCCTTCGAACATTCGGTCGACGTAGGCGGCACGCGCAACGTGCTCGATGCCTGCGTGGCGCGCGGCGTGGGGCACATCGTGGTGTCGTCGAGCGGCGCGGCCTACGGCTACCACGCGGACAACCCGGCCTGGATCACCGAGTCGCAGCCGCTGCGCGGCAACCCGGTGTTCGCCTACGCCGACCACAAGCGGCAGGTGGAAGAGATGCTGGCCGACTGCCGCACGCAACATCCCGCGCTGGCGCAGACGGTGCTGCGCATCGGCACCATCCTCGGCGAGCGCGTCGACAACCAGATCACCGCGCTGTTCGAGAAGAAGCGGCTGATCGCCATCCGCGGCAGCGACAGCCCCTTCGTGTTCGTGTGGGACGAGGACGTGACCGGTGCCATCGCCCATGCGCTCGGCGGCGCGCCGGCCGGTTGCTACAACCTTGCGGGGGACGGCGCACTCACCATCCACGAGATTGCCGCGCGGCTTGGCAAGCGTGCCATCGCCTGGCCGGCTGGTGTGCTGCAGGCGGCGCTGGCCGCGGGCTCGGCATTGGGCGTGAGCCGCTACGGGCCCGAGCAGCTCGACTTTCTGCGCTACCGGCCGGTGCTGCTGAACACCGCGTTGAAAAGCCAGTTCGGCTACGTGCCGCGCAAGACCAGTGGCGAGGCCTTCGAGGCCTTCATTGCGGCGCGTGCGCAGCAGGGGCGGCCGGTCACTTCCGCGTAGCGTCTGCCGCCGACGGCGGTGGTGCGATGAGGTAGTCGAGCATGCGCCGCGCATTCAGCGGCAGGTCTTCCGACGAGCGCACGCAGGCCATCAGCGTGCGCTCGGCCCACGGGTCGGCGAGCGAGGCGCGCGCGATCTTCATCGAGCGGGCGCAGCGCTCGGCCGCGGTCTGCGGCACGATGCCCACGCCGATGCCGTACTCGACCATGCGGCACACGGCCTCGAAGTTGCGCACGCGCACGCGGTAGGCCAGATGCCTGGCGAGCGCGCGCGCATGCCCCGTGATCAGCTGCTGCAGCGCGCTGTCGGCGGGCAGGCCGACGAACTCGCTGTCGACCACCTCGGCCAGGTGCACGCGGCGCCGGCCGGCCAGCGCGTGGCCGCGCGGCATCACCAGCACGAGGTCGTCGCGGCGGAAGGGGTGGCATTCGAGGCTGTCGCTCTCGATGGCGTCGGAGACGATGCCGATGTCGCACAGGCCGCTGCGCAGGGCTTCCACGGTGTCGGGGCTGGCGCGCTCCTCGAGGTCGACCGAGATGCGCGGATGCTCGGCCAGAAAGCGGCTCAGCACCTCGGGCAGGTGCTCGGTGAGCGCCGAGGTGCCGCACATGAAGCGCACGTGGCCCTTGAGGCCCTGGCCGTATTCGCCGAGTTCACCGCGCAGCCGCTCCATCTGCTGCAGCACGACGCGCGCATGGTGCAGCAGCGTGCGGCCGGCCTCGGTGGGGCGCACGCCCTGCGCGTGGCGGGTGAGCAGCGGCGTGCCGAGCGCGTCTTCCATGCCGCGCACGCGCTGGCTGGCCGAGGCCAGCGTCATGTGCGAGCGGCCGGCGCCGGCCGTGAGGCTGCCGGCTTCGACGACGTGGAGAAAGAGCCGCAGGTCGGTCAGATCGAATCGCATGGTGAGCCGCAAGGTAGCACGCCAGCCTCAGCCTGTGCCTGAGGCTGGGTGCGCGAAAGCCGCATTTCCAGCCGAGGTGCAGGTCGGCAGACTCCGCGGCGATGACGATCTCCAATGACGCGATGGGCCTGTGGGCGGCGGCTGCCGCGGTGTTCCTGCTGGCCGGCCTGATCAAGGGCGTGATCGGCCTCGGGCTGCCGACCGTGGCGATGGCGCTGCTCGCGCTGTGGATGTCGCCCGCACAGGCGGCGGCGCTGCTGATCGTGCCGTCGCTGGTCACCAACCTCTGGCAGACCGGGCCGCGCGCCAGCTTCGGCGCCGTGTTCCGCCGCATCGGTCGCATGCAGGCCGGCGTCGTGGGGGGCACGCTCGCCGGGGCGTGGTGGCTGGGCGTACCGGCCGGCGCCTGGGCCTCGTTGGCGCTCGGCGTGGCGCTGGTGATCTATGCGCTGTGGGGGCTGACGGGGCGGCAACTGCACGTGAGCGACGCACAGGCGCGTTGGCTCGGGCCCGTGGTGGGCGCTGCGACGGGGCTGGTGACGGCCGTGACGGGCGTGTTCGCGGTGCCGGCCGTGCCATACCTGCAGGCGCTGGGCTTCCAGCGCGATGCGTTGATCCAGGCGATGGGCATCTCGTTCACCACGTCGACCGTGGTGCTGGCGCTGGGGCTGGCGGCCAACGGGAGCTACCCGGCGGCAGTGCTGGGCGGGTCGGTCGCGATGCTGGTGCCGGCCGTGGGCGGCATGGTGCTGGGCACCTGGCTGCGGCAGCGGCTGCCGGTGGCCGTGTTCCGGCGCTGCTTTCTGATCGGGCTGGCGCTGCTGGGGTCGTACATGGCGCTGCGCGCCGCCATGTGATCGGTCAGCCGGCGGCGAGCAGGGCTTCGCGCACGCGCTCGATGGTCTGGCGGTAGGGCAGGGCGAAGTCTTCGATGGCTGCGTCGGCCTCGAGCCAGTAGAACGAGAACACCAGGCCTTCTTCTTCGGGGCTGCCCGTGGCCATGTGCTCGAAGGTCTCGGGCAGGTCGCGCGGGTCGCGCATCAGGAAGATGTGCCAGCGCTGCGGATGGCGGTGCGTGTTGCCTTCGACGCCGGCTTCGCATTCGCGCTCCAGCGTGCCCAGCGACTCCAGCCGGCCGGCGAACACCAGGCCCGATTCCTCGAGCAGCTCGCGCCGCACGGCCGCCTCGGGCGACTCGCCGGGCTCGATGGTGCCCTTGGGCAGCTGCATGTTGCCGTCTTCGGGGTGACGGAACACCAGCAGCCGGCCCCGCGCATCGACCAGGCAGGCGCAGGCCTTCGGGATCATTGCGACGGGCGCGGCGCCGAGCGCGCTGCTGCTGCCGTTCTTCATGGCGGTGGCCGCCTCAGGCGCCCGTGAGGGCGGCCTTGACCGCGGCGCTGACCTGTCCCATGTCGGCCTTGCCGGCCAGGCGCGTCTTGACCACGCCCATCACCTTGCCCATGTCGCCCGGGCCGGCCGCGCCGAGCTCGGCCACGATGGCTTTCACGGCGGTGGCGACTTCGTCGGCGCTCATGCGCTGGGGCTGGTACACCTCGAGCACCTTGATCTCGGCGGCTTCCTTGTCGGCCAGGTCGGTGCGGCCACCGGTGGTGAACG
Source organism: Variovorax sp. 54 (assembly GCF_002754375.1). Lineage (NCBI taxonomy): Bacteria > Pseudomonadati > Pseudomonadota > Betaproteobacteria > Burkholderiales > Comamonadaceae > Variovorax > Variovorax sp. 54. Next base: position 1,196,076 of record NZ_PEFF01000001.1, on the reverse strand, counting down.
CGGCGATCGAGTCCTTGCGCTGCTTGACCATCTTGTCGACGATGGCGATGACCATGGCGTCATCGAGTTCCACGCGCTCGTCGACTTCCTTCTGCTTCAGGGCCGCGAGCAGGAGGCGGATGGTGCCCAGGCGTTCCGAATCCTTGGCGCGCATCGCCGTCTTCATGTCTTCGGTGATTTGTTCTTTGAGAGTCATTCTTCGCAACCTTTCGGAAAAAACAAAAGCCGCGGCAGGTTTCCCTGGCGCGGCTGGTGCAACGGGGCGCTGGCGAGGACTTTCGTCGGGGCCAGCTGCCCTGGGCGTTGCTTAGTACAGCTTCTTGGGGAGCTGCATGCTGCGCACGCGCTTGTAGTGGCGCTTGACCGCAGCGGCCTTCTTGCGCTTGCGCTCGGCCGTCGGCTTCTCGTAGAACTCGCGGGCGCGCAGGTCGGTCAGCAGGCCGAGCTTTTCGATGGTGCGCTTGAAGCGGCGCAGGGCGACGTCGAAGGGCTCGTTTTCTTTAACGCGAATGGTGGTCATTGATGAATCGTTGAACTGAAGTTGGCTCGGGGAGATCGAGGCCCAAAGCCGGGGTTCCTCAACTGAAATCTTTGGTGGCCGTTGAGGGAAGGCCGGAAGTTAGCCCGAAATTATAGCGCGGTTGCGCAGGCATGGGCACTGGCCCAGGCCCACTGGAAGTTGTATCCGCCCAACCATCCCGTCACATCGACCACTTCGCCGATGAAATACAGGCCCGGTTGCTTCGATTCCATGGTCTGGGACGACAGATCGCGGGTGTCGACGCCGCCCGCCGTCACCTCGGCCTTCTTGTAGCCCTCGGTGCCGCTGGGCGTGATCTGCCAGCGGGCGATGCGCTCCGACAGCACCGCCAGCGCCTTGTCGGTCGCCTCGTTCACCGGGCGTTGCAGGGCCGGGTCTTCGCCGACCCAGGCGTCGGCCAACCGCGAGGGCACCAGCGCGGCCAGTTCGTTGGCGATGCGCTTTTTGGAGCGCAGCTTGGCATCGGCCAGCGATTCGGCCACGTCCACGCCGGGCGCGAAGTCCAGCGTCAGCGGGACGCCGGGCTTCCAGTAGCTCGAAATCTGCAGCACCGCCGGGCCCGACAGGCCGCGGTGGGTGAACAGCAGGTCTTCCAGGAAGGTCATCTTGTCCTTCTTGCCGCCGGTTTCGATGCGCACCGGCAGCGCCAGCCCAGCCAGGCTGGCGTACGGTGCCCAGGCGTCTCCGCCGAAGGTCAGCGGCACGAGCGCCGGTCGGGGCGTGACCAGGCGCAGGCCGAACTGCTCGGCGAGCCGGTAGCCGAAATCGCTTGCACCAATTTGGGGAATCGACAGGCCGCCCGTTGCGACCACGAGCTTGGGCGCGTCGATCGGGCCGCGCGTGCTACTGATTTGGTAGCGGCCATCGGCAAAGGCAATGTCGCCGAGCTTGCATGGCTGCCAGCGCTCGACGTTGCCGGTGGCGCATTCGGCCAGCAGCATGTCGACGATCTGCTGCGAGGAGCCGTCGCAGAACAGCTGGCCCTTGTGCTTCTCGTGGAACGCGATGCCGTGGCGCTGCACCATGTCGATGAACTGCTGCGGCGCATAGCGCGAGAGCGCCGAGCGGCAGAAATTCGGGTTGTCGCCGACGAAATGGCGCTGCGGGGCGCGCACGTCGAGGTCGCGGTTGGTGAAGTTGGCACGGCCGCCGCCCGAGATGCGGATCTTTTCGCCGACCTTCTCGCTGTGGTCGACCAGCAGCACGCGCAGCCCGCGCTGGCCTGCCAGCGCGGCGCACAAGAGGCCGGCGGCGCCGGCGCCGACGACAACGACGTCAAAGGAAGAAGAAGGAGGAGAGGAAGAAGAGCTCAAGCGGGTCCGTCCGCCGCCAGCACGGGCGGCGGGTTGTATTTGAGGTGGCCCACGTAGCGCAGCGGCTGCGTGGCGGCAATCGAAGGCACGTCGCCCTCGCGCATGTGGAGCAGGTCGGCCGGGCTCACCCAGCGCGGGTCGGCGTCGGTGATCGGCGCGCCGGCCTGGCGGTAGGCCTCCAGCACGAACTGCGAGCAGAAGAACTGGTCGTTGCGGCTGGCGCCGAGCTGCACCATCGCCATGCCGGTGATGCAGTACGCGCTGACGGCCGAAGGAATCAGCGGCAGCTCGCACAGCCGGCGGTTCAGCACGAAGGGCGCGTTCAGCAGCACGCCGGCCGTGTTGTAACGGGTGCCGACCTTGGAATTCGCCCAGTCGCGCATCTTCTCGACGTGGGCCGACTCGAGGCCGGGCACGCGAAAGGCCACGACCATCTGCTCTTCGTCGACCACGTCGGCCAGCCGGCGCGCGCGCACGCCGGTGCCCACCGCCTCGGCGATGAGCCCGTCGCCCAGGTACAGCACGGCATGGCTCACCGGCGAGAAGGTGCCCAGGCGGATGCCGAACGAATTCACCGTGGCGATCGAGGTCAGCAGGATGTCGCCGGGCGCCAGCACCTCGGCGCCGATGAGTTCGCCGCCGTTGCCGGGAGCGATCACCGAGCTCTGCACGCGCAGGCGCAGGCCCGAGGTTTCGGAAGGCATCTCGATGCGCGTGGCGCAGGCCGAGAGCAGCAGTGGCAGCGCGGCTGCGAGCGCAACCGCGCGAAGAAGGGAAGCCATGGTCATCCCTTCCAGACGAACGGGAACTTCAGCTGCTTGAAGAAGCCGTTGGGCACATAGTCGCCCAGCACGCCGTACTTCTCGGGCCAGAGCTTGGTGGTCTTCACGGCCGTGCCGAAAAGGTAGTCGAGGAAGGCGTAGTGCGCCGCGTAGTTCTTGTCGAGCGCTTCCTGGTCCTGGCTGTGGTGCCAGTGGTGGAAGTTGGGCGTCACGATGAGGTAGCGCAGCGGCCCCAGGCGCACGCTCACGTTGCAGTGGTTGAACACCGCCTGGAAGCCGACCACGACGATGTAGGCGTCGATCACGTCCTTGCTGAAGCCCAGCACGTAGATGGGCGCGAGCACCAGCGTGCGCGTGATCAGCAATTCGAGGATGTGCTGGCGCGAGCCCGCCATCCAGTCCATGCTCTTCACGCTGTGGTGCACGGCGTGCAGGCGCCACAGCACCGGCACCTCGTGGTACGCGCGGTGCGTCCAGTACTGCACGAGGTCGGCCACCAGAATGATCAGCAGAATGCCGGCCCAGAACGGCAGGTTGCCCACCCAGCCGCGGATGCCGTCGTTGGCGGCCCAGCCGAAGAGCTTGTGCACCATGAGGTTGGTGGCCAGCAGCACGAAGCCCACGATCATGTGGTTCACCACGAAGTGATGAAAGTCGGTCTGCCACTCTTCGCGGAACACGGGCTGGTCCTTGCGCAGCGCAAAGAGCTTCTCGATGAAGATGAAGATCAGCGACGAGCCCAGCAGGTCGAGGATGAACCAGTCGAGCCCGATGTACGGCGTGTGGTCGGCGAAGTCGTGCACCGGCACCTTGTGCCCGCCCAGCAGGGCCGACACCACCACCAGCAGGAACGCGGCCGACGAGAGCCAGCGCGAGCGGTTGAAGATGATGTTGACCAGCGAGAGCCCGCCCGCAATGACCAGCGCCGTCAGCAGAATGACGCGCATCACGTCGACGTTGTAGCTCTTGCGCAGCTCGGGCGTCGTCAGGTACTGCGGGAAGTGGAAGGCCAGCACGCCCAGAAAGCACAGGGCGGCGAGGCTGAAGGCAATGGTGCCCGTGACCAGCCCGCGCCCGCGGCGCAGCTCGCCGTGGCTTTCGGTGAATTCGTTGAGTTTGTCGAGCACTTTTCCCCTCTTTTTGTTTCTCTTGCGGATGTAAGAATCCATACGCAATGGGGTGGAATTATCGGTGGCATGGCCCGGCGGGTGCGACCCGGCGGTCCGAAGAACAACGGTCATTAAGAGGAAGGGGGCACAACATGGTGGATCAGCTTTATCCGGCGGGTCCCGCCGGCGCCGGGAGTCAATTGGCCAAGGCGTCGCCGGCCTACCGGCGGCATGCGTGGCTGGCCATGGTGGCCTTGCTGGTTTTCGTCGGGGCCTACCTGCTGTTCTCGGGCTGGCTGGCCTGGAAGGCCTACCTCTCGATCCGGGCCTCGGTCTACGGGTCGCGCGACGGGTTCCTGCTGCTGGTCGTGGGGGTCGGCGCCGCCTTCCTGGCGGTGTTCATGCTGAAAGCTTTGGTATTCGTCCGGCGCGGCCAGATGGACGGCCTGACCGAAATCACCGAGGCCGACCAGCCCCGGCTGTTCGCCTTTTTGTACCGGCTCGCCGACGAAGCGCGAGCCCCGCGACCGGCCAAGGTGTACGTGTCCGCGCGGGTCAATGCGGCGGTGTTCTACGACCTGTCGCTGCTCAACTTCTTCCTCCCCTCGAAGAAGAACCTCGAGATCGGGTTGCCGCTGGTCAACGTGCTGACCGTGTCCGAATTCAAGGCCGTCCTGGCGCACGAGTTCGGTCACTTCGCGCAGCGCAGCATGGCGGTCGGTCGCTGGGTCTACCTGGCGCAGCAGATCGCGGCGCACATCGTGGCCAAGCGCGACGGGCTGGACCGCTTTCTCGAAGGGCTCTCGCGCACCGACATCCGGATCGCGTGGATCGGCTGGCTGTTTTCCCTGCTGGTGTGGTCGATCCGGTCGGTGGTCGACAGCCTGTTCCGCGTTGTCGTGCTGGCCGACCGCGCGCTGTCGCGCGAGATGGAGTTCCAGGCCGACCGCGTCTCGGTCAGCCTTGCGGGCAGCGACGCGCTGATCGACGCGCTCTACAAGATGCAGGCGGCCGACAGCGCCTGGGACCGCACCCTCGACTTCGCCAACCAGCGGCTGCACAAGGGCCATGCGGCACCCGATCTCTACGACATCCAGTCGCGGATCATCCAGAAGCTGCGGGCGATCTACGACGACCCGAACTACGGCACGCCGCCGCCCGCACCGGCCGAAGGGCCGGCCACGCACCGCATCTTCAAGCGCGACCGGGTGTCGGTGTCGCGCATGTGGGCCACGCACCCGGCCAGCCACGAGCGCGAAGAGAACGCGAAGAAGGTCTACCTTCCGGCCGAGACCCGAGAGAACTCCGCGTGGGACCTGTTCGACGACGCACCGGCCTTTCGCGAGCGCAACTGCGCCGCCCTGATCAGCCACGTGGTGCCGCCCCCTATCGCCGACACGCGCGAGGCGGCAGCGCAGGCGCTCGATGCCGAGTACGACCGGGAGTCGTACAAGCGGCGTTACCGCGGCGTGTACCTGGGGCGCGCCGTCACGCGCTCGCACAACACTGCCGAGGCGCTGTTCGACCGCATCAGCGCATCGGAGGCGGCCGCAGCGCTGCCGGGGCTCTATCCCGAGTCGCTGTCGGGTGTGCTCGAACGGCTGGGCGCGCTGCGGCACGAACGCGCCACGCTGGTCGCCGTGCAGGACGGCATCGCCAAGACCGAGGGCGCGCGCCTGGAGCATCGCGGCAAGGCGATCAGGAAGCGCGAGGTGGCCGGCGCCATCGACGAAGTGGCGCAGGACATCGCAGCCGTCGAGCGCGAACTCGAAACGCACGACCGCCGCTGCCGTTCCACGCTGCACGCGCTGGCGGCGGTGCTGGGGCCCGAGTGGGAGGCCGGCTGGCTGGCCCAGTTGCGGCTGCTGCACTATGCCGAGCATGCCGAGGCGAACCTGATCGACCTGCAGGAAACGACGATCAACACGCTGACCATGGTCACGGCCAAGCGCAAGACCAACGAGGCCGAGGCCCGGCGCGTGCTGGCAGATGCCAGCGCGCTTTTCAGCGGCATGGCCGAGATCGCCAAGGACGCGCCAACCCTCGAGGCCGGCCCCCAGGCGCTGGCGTTGATGGGCCGCGAGAGCTGGGCGGCCACGGTGGGCGAGTTCAGCTTCGGCTACCCGACGCGGGAGAACATCAACGAATGGCTCCGCGCGTCGGACAGCTGGGTCCGCCCCATGGTGCGCGCGCTGGGCAGCCTGCGCCGGGCCGCGCTCGACCAGTTGCTGACCACCGAGGCCAGCCTCGCCGACGTCGCACTGACACAGCAAGCCCCCACCGGTGATGCGCCCGCCGCACCGGTGGTGCCCGCGACGTACACGACGCTGATGAACGGGCAGGAGCGTCCGCGCCAGAAGAAGCTCGATGCCTGGTCGCGCTTCCAGACAGCAGACGGCTGGTGGGCCGGCGGGGCGCGCCTGGTCGTCGCGGGCGGCGTGATCGCGAGCCTCATGGGCATCAGCACCACGCTCGGCAGCGCCAGCGTGATCGCCTACAACGGCCTCGACCGCGAGGTGAAGGTGCACGTGGGTAGCCACAGCGCAACGCTCGCACCGGGCGGCAAGCGGGCTTTCGAGGTCGAGGCAGACAAGCCCATCGAACTGGGCGCACGCACGGCGCAAGGACAGGAGATCGAATCCTTCTCGGCCAACCCCGAGCTGGTCGGCGTGCGCTACGTCTACAACGTGGCCGGCGCGGCGCCGATGGTGGCGTGGACGGCGGTGTACGGCAACGCGGTCGCACCGCCCGAGCGCCCGCTGGGCGCGCCGCGCTGGTCATCGCAGTCGGCGGATGCCCTGTTCGAAGAGCCGCCGCGGCAGATCAGCACCAAGGGGGGCGGCGGCACCCGGTCGGTCGTCAGCTTTCCGGCGTCGCAGTCGGCCAGCCTTCACCTGAACATGATGCCGGCGGGCGGGGACCGCAAGGCGCTGGTCGAAGCGCACGCCCGGTGGGACTCGGTCCAGTCGGCCTACCTGATCGAGTGGCTGAACGTCTCGGAGCAGGAACTGGCCGAGGGGTACGCGAAGGTCATCGCCTCGCGCCTGGCGCGCGATCCCCTCGAGATCGCGTCGCTGCGTGAGCAGCAATCGCTGGCCATCACGCCGGAGGCGAAGGAACGGGTCTGCGCGCAGCACCGTGCGCTGGCCGCAGCGAATCCCGCTGTGGGCGACTTGGCCTACCTGGTCGTGCGGTGCATCGCCGACCCGGCCGCGAAGGATGTCGCCTTCAAGAAAGGCGCCGCCGAGCATCCCGACAGCGCCTGGTTCGCCTATGCCGCCGGGCACGTCTGGGCCGGCGAGCAGGCCTGGGTCGAAGCCCGCCGCGCCTATGAGAAGGCAGGTGCCAAGGTGCCGTTCATGGGCAATATCGCCGCGGCAGACCTGGCGCGCATCCGCCGCATCGAGCAGGGCGAGGCCGTGTCTATCGACGACCTGTTGGCCAGGTCCGACTACCTGCGGATGCAGCGGACCCTGCAGCTCGGCAAGGACGTGCCCGCCACCAGCCCCGCACGCGGCTATGTGGAGCTGGGGCAGGGGCATCTGGACAAGGCCTTCGACATCGCCACGGTCGCTTCGCAGCCGCAGGCCCGCCTCGTGCTGATGGTCGGAGCATCGGATGGTGCCAGCCAGAAGCAGGTCGGCAAGGCGCTCGAAGCTGCGCGGGCCATCACGCCGGACGACTTCGAATCGCTCTGGCCGGCCATCGGGCTGGCGATCCGGCATGGCCGGCCGGTCGACAAGTCGATGCTGGCGCTGAAGAACCTGTCGCCGGACGATGCCGACAGGCTGCGCGCCTTCGTGACCGCGCTCGAAACCAGCAAGGACACCCGCAGCGCGGAGGCCGCGCTGGCCGGCCTCACGCCGCAGGTGCGCGCGCAGGCCTACTGTGCGGGGTTGGTGGCGTTGGGGTCTCGTGCGCCGGCGCAGTGGCGCACCTTCGTCAAGCGGGCCCTGTTTCCGGCGGAGCACCCGTACTTCGGGTGAGGCGACAACGGCGGCAACGGACCGCCGGGTCCGCTCAGGTGCCGAAGCGGTCCTGGTCCAGGGGCGCGGGCAGCGCCGCTGCGGCGAACCCCCGCAGCACATCCCCCACCACGATCACCGCCGGGCTGCCCAGCCCGGCGTCTGCGATGCGGGCCTGCAGGCCCTGCAGCGTGGTCACGAGGTGGCGCTGGTGCGGCAGGCTCGCGTGCTGCACCACGGCCACGGGCGTGTCGCCCGGCAGGCCGTGCAGCAGTTCGCGCTCGATGTGGCCGGCGCCCGAGACGCCCATGTAGATCACGAGCGTCAGGCGCGCGTTGTGCGCCGTGGCGGCCAGCGCGCGCCAGTCGGTCGGGTCTTCGGCCGCGCCGGCGCCGGTCTTGGCGTGGCCGGTGACGAAGACCACGCCCTGCGCATGGTCGCGGTGGGTGAGCGGCACGCCCAGCGAGGTCACGGCGGCCAGGCCGGCGGTGATGCCGTTGACCACCGCGCATTCGATGCCGGCCTCGCGCAGGTGTTCCACCTCTTCGCCGCCGCGCCCGAAGATGAACGGGTCGCCGCCCTTGAGGCGCACCACGGTCTCGCCTTCGCGCACGGCCGTGATCATGAGCCGCTCGATGAAGGCCTGCGGCGTGCTCTTGCAGCCGCCGCGCTTGCCCACGTGCACGATGCGCGCGCCGGGCCGGGCGTAGGCCTGGAGCACGGCGTCGTTCACGAGGTCGTCGACCAGCAGCACCGTGGCGGCCTGGATCGCCTTGACGGCCTTGACGGTTAGCAGCTCGGGGTCGCCGGGGCCGGCGCCCACCAGCGTGCAGCGGCCGGTGATGAGGGTGGAGGGGGTGTTCATGCGTGGGAGGCCAGTTCGGTGATGTGCCTGACTTGCGTCGCGATGGCTTCGGGCACGGGAAGCTCGCCGGCCAGCACGCGCCGCGTGTAGTCGGCCGTGGTGGCGACGTCGATTTCTTTCGGCAGCCCGGGCACGTCGGCGGCGGTGCCGGCGGCCTGGGCCTGGAGTTCGCTGCGCACGCCGCGCACGAAGCCGTCGATCTGGGCGGTGCGACGCGGGTCGGAGACCACCTCGCCTTCGAGGCCGCGCGAGAGCAGGGCGGTCATGCCCGTGAGCTCGAAGGTCTCGCCCATCGTGCGGGCGTATTCGGGGTGCGTGTAGCTGGCCACCACCACGCAGGGGCCGGTGGTCGGGCGCATCAGCTTGACCACGCTGTGGCCGGGGTTGCGCAGGCCCACCACGCGGCGCACGTCGAGCAGGCGCTTGAGCGCGGGGTTCAGCAGCTCGGTCGGGGCAAAGCCCACCTGGCCGGCGGCAAGCGGGGTGAGCGTGGTCATCGGGGGCATGTCCAGGGCTGAAAGCACGTTCGATGCCAGTACGCGCGAGGTTTCGCTCGCGCTGCCGTGCACCAGCACCGCCAGGCCTTCGCGCGCCAGCAGCAGCGCCAGCAGCGGCGTGAGCACCGGCAGCTTGCGCGCGCCGTTGTAGCTGGGCAGCGCGATCAGCGGGCCGCCGAGCGTCGTCACGGGGTTCAGTCGCGCGTGCGTGGCGTCGAGAAAGCCGGCCATTTCTTCGGGCGTCTCGCCCTTGATGCGCATGGCGAGGCAGAAGCCGCCGATTTCCAGGTCGGTGACCGTGCCGTCCAGCACCTGGCCGAACAGGTCGCAGGCCTGCTCGCGCGTGAGCGGACGGGCGCCTCGCGCGCCGCGGCCGATTTCCTTGATGTAGTGGCTGATTCCCATGGGTAGGCGGATTGTCCTGCAACGCTTATGCCGGAATGTGAGTCGGCTTATGCCTTTGTCTTGCGCCTTCCCCCGCTGGGGGAAGGTTGGGAGGGGGGCAGGCAGAGCGCTCGATGGATGCGCCGCTTGCCCCACCCCCGCCCTCCCCCGGAAGGGGCGGGAGAAACACACAGGATCACGGGGTTTCCGCCATCGCCTCGGCAGGCGTCACGCGGATCATCCGTTTCAACTCCGGCACGCACGAGCCGCAGTTGGTGCCGCATTTCAGCGCGCCCTGCAGCACGGCGAGCCGCTCGTCGGGGCTGCCGGTGCAGCGCACCAGCTCGGCCTCGATGGCGCGGTCGGTCACGTTGAAGCAGGCGCACACCGGCTTGCCGCGCGACTGCACGGCCACCGGCGCGCGGGCGCCCGGCGACAGCAGCAGGCGGCCGTAGCTCTGCGCGGGCAGTTCCTCGCGCAGCAGGGTGGCGATCCAGGCCTCGGCGCTGGTGTCGCCGCCCAGCAGGAAGGCTTCGAGCCCGGCGCTGCCGTCGGCGCGGCGCACCAGCCGCGCGGCACGGCGCTGGCCGCGGCGGTGGTCGGCGTAGCGCAGGGTGTCGGTGGTCTGCAGGCCCAGCAGGGCTTCGATCTGGCCGACCAGCGCGGCGTCGGGCGCGTCGTGCGCGGCGGCGCGAAAGAGCACGCCGCTGCGTTCTTCTTCGCCCTGCGCATTGCTCGCGAACGGCACGCAGGTGGCGAAGGGGAACAGCGCCATCAGCGGCTGCAGCGCCCGCTGCGCCGTGAGCGCGTCGCCGGCGGGCAGCCAGGCCATGGCCAGCAGCGACCACAGCAGCTCGGCCTTGAGGATCTTCACGGGCGTGTGCTTGAGCTCGGGCTGCTTCGAGGTCGGGCAGTAGGCCGGCGTGGTGAGTGCATTGATGCCCGCGAGCCGCACGCCGGTCGACGAGCAACCGCTCAGGTATTCCTCGCCCCAGTGCATGGCAACGAAGGCCTGGCTCAGGCCGATCTCGGCGCTGGCGCGCGCCGGCAGCAGGATCGAGCCGCGCTTGGACGTGAGGTGCACCAGGTCGCCCTCGGCGATCTGGCGGCGCGCCATGTCCTGTGCGTTCATCTGCACCATGGGCTCGGCCACGTGGCCGAACAGCTTGCCGACCGTGCCGGTGCGGCTCATGCCGTGCCACTGATCGCGCAGCCGGCCGGTGTTCAGCGAGAAGGGGTAGCGCGCCTCGCGCGCCTCTGCGACGGGTTTGTAGGGCGTGTCGACAAAGCGCGCGCGGCCGTCGGGCGTGGGGAACACGCCGTCTTCGTACAGGCGCACGCGGCCGGTGCTGTCGCCTTCCTTCAGCGGCCACTGCTGCGGGCCGGCGCTTTCGAGCATCGCGTAGCTCAGGCCGGTGATGTCGAGGTCGCGCCCGCGCGTCGATTCGCGGTGCTCGTTCCAGACCGACTCGGCGCTGTCGTAAGGGAACAGCGTGAAGCTGCGGCCCAGCTGCCGTTCGAGCCGGTGCGCGAAGGCCATCGCGATCGACCAGTCGTTGCGCGCCTCGCCCGGTGCCGGCACAGCCGGGCGCACGCGCGAGATGCGGCGCTCGCTGTTGGTCACGGTGCCTTCCTTCTCGCCCCAGGTGGTGGCGGGCAGCAGCAGATCGGCAAAGGCGCAGGTGGCGGTGGTGGCGAAGGCTTCCTGCACCACGACGAACTCGGCGCGTTCGAGCGCGCGGCGCACCGTGGCCTGATCGGGCATCGACTGGGCGGGGTTGGTGCAGGCGATCCACAGCGCGCGGATCTCACCGTCGGCCGCGGCCTGGAACATCTCGACCGCCGTCTTGCCGGGCTTCTCGGGCACCGAGCGTCCTTCACGATCCAGGCCCCACAGCGCGGCCACTTCGGCGCGGTGCTCGGGGTTCGCCAGGTCGCGGTGCGCGCTCAGCAGGTTGGCCAGGCCGCCCACCTCGCGCCCGCCCATCGCATTGGGCTGGCCCGTGAGCGAGAACGGGCCGGCGCCGGGCTTGCCGATCTGGCCCGTGGCCAGGTGCAGGTTGATGAGCGCGGCGTTCTTCGCCGTGCCGCTGGACGACTGGTTCAGGCCCTGGCAGTACAGGCTCAGCGTCGCGGGCGAGGTGGCGAACATCCGCGCCGCCGCGAGCAGGTCGTCCTTCGGAATGCCGCAGACCTGCGCCACCTTGTCGGGCGTGCACTCGCGCACCGTGGCCTTCAGCGCGTCGAAGCCGTTGGTGCGGGCCGCGATGTAGGCGGTGTCGGTCCAGCCTTCCCACAGCATCAGGTGCAGCATGCCGTGGAACAGCATCACGTCGGTGCCGGGCTGGATCGGCAGGAACAGGTCGGCGATCTCGACCGTGTCGGTGCGGCGCGGGTCGGCCACGACGATCTTCAGTGCCGGGTTCGCGGCCTTCGCGTCCTCGATGCGGCGGAAAAGAATGGGGTGCGCCCACGCCGTGTTGCTGCCCACGATGAACAGGCACTCGGCGTGTTTCAGGTCGTCGTAGCAGGCCGGCGGCGCATCGGCGCCCAGCGTCTGCTTGTAGCCGGCCACGGCGCTGCTCATGCACAGGCGCGAGTTGGTGTCGATGTTGTTGGTGCCGACCAGGCCCTTGGCCAGTTTGTTGAAGACGTAGTAGTCCTCGGTGAGCAACTGGCCCGACACATAGAAACCGACCGCATCGGGGCCATGGTCGCGCACCACCTGTGCGAACTTGCCGGCGGCGTTGTCGAGTGCGGTGTCCCACGTCACTGCCGCGGGTGCTTCCCCGCGCACGAGGCGCTGCATCGGCTGCAGCAGCCGCGTCTGGCGCGTGACGGTCGCGCTGGCCGTGAGGTGCAGCGTCGAGCCCTTGCTGCACAGGCGCCCGAAGTTGGCCGGGTGGTCGGGGTCGCCGCGCACGCCGGTGATCTGCGCGCCGTCGGATTCGATGATCACACCGCAGCCCACGCCGCAGTAGGGGCAGGTGGACTTCGTTTCGTTCATGGGGGGCGCGGCCGGTCTCAAGCGGAAACGAGCGCGATGGTGCGCGCGGGGCCGGCCACGGGGCGGGGCAGGTCGATGGCGTGCGTCGCCAGTTCGTGCGCATCGAGATGCACCACGCCGTCCGTCACCTGCACCGCGAACTTCGGCGTGCAGCCTTCGTCGGGCGACTTGGCGCACCCGTCGTCCAGCCCGATGGCCCAGTTGTGCAGCGGGCAGGCCACGCTGGTGCCGAACACGATGCCCTGGCTCAGCGGGCCGCCCTTGTGCGGGCAGCGGTCGAGCAGTGCGAAGACCTGGTTGTCGGCGTTGCGGAACACGGCAACGTCCACACCTTCAGGGCGCGTCACGCGGCGCGCACCGAGCACGGGAATGTCGTCGATGCGGCAGATGGCTTTCCATTCGCTCATGGTGGGGCTCTCTAGGTTTTGAGGTCGGAATACAGGCCGGTCACGCGGTCCATGATGGCGAGCAGGTTCTCGCTGGTCACGAACACGTCGGACATGTGGGCAGGCGAGGCTCCGGCGCCTTCGAGGCGCTGGAGCCCGCGGTTGAAGAACATCCATTGCGCGTCGGCCAGCACCAGCTCCTGGCGGATCTGCGCGGTGGCTTCGGGTGCGTTGCGCAGAATTTCCAGCGCGCTCAGGAATTCGGCGCGCGACCGGGCGATCTCTGCTGCGCTGCCGGCCGCATCGATCTGCATCGCGCCGGCCAGGTAGAACTTGGCCATGCGCTGCGACAGCATGCGCTGCCGGCCCGCGATGTTGACCAGCCGGCCCACGGGCTTGCCCGAGGCGGCTTCGTACTGCGCGGTGCCCTGGTTCGCGAGTGCGAGCACGGTGGCGTCGAGCTTCACCACCTTGGCGGCTTCGTCCTTGCCCGGCGTTGCGCTGGTGAGCTCGCGCTTGAAGTCGTTCCAGCTGCCGTCGAGCGCGTCATAGGTGCCGCGGATCGTGGCGTTCGGCGCGAAGGCCTTGAGTTCGCCCAGTTGCTTTTCGAACAGCGCGATCGATCTGTCGAGCACCTGCTGCGCGCTGCGCGGCTCCACCTTCTGCAAGAGCGCCAGGTAGGCCTTGCTCGCGCGCTGCGACAGCATGCGCTGGCGGCCCGCCTTGTTGATGGCATCGTTGAGGTCGGCCACCTGGGCGCGGGCGCTCACCCCCGTCAGGGAGGTCAGGGAGGTCAGCGCGGCGGCGGCGATGAAGTGTCTTCGTTTCAAGCGTCTTTCTCCCCCCTTGCGCTCAGGCCGACAGCGGCTCGAACTGCCGCACGTCCACCGAGGCCTGGGCCGACTCGAACCACGGATCGGGTTCGCCGTCGAGCGAGAACTGCAGCCGCTCCCACAGCGCCTTGCGGCCCTCGGCGTCTTCGAGGATCTTCTTCTTCACGTAGTCCAGGCCCACGCGGCCGATGTAGTGCACCGTGCGCTCCAGGTACCAGCCTTCCTCGCGATACAGCTGCAGGAAGGCGCCGGTGAACTCCATCACTTCCTCGCTGGTCTTCACCTTCACGAGGAACTGCGCCACCTCGGTCTTGATGCCGCCGTTGCCGCCCACGTAGAGCTCCCAGCCCGAGTCGACGCCGATCACGCCCACGTCCTTGATGCCGGCCTCGGCGCAGTTGCGCGGGCAGCCCGACACGGCCAGCTTGACCTTGTGCGGCGAGTACATGGCCCACAGCGCGCGCTCCAGGTCCTTGCCCATCTGCGTGGAGTCTTGCGTGCCGAAGCGGCACCACTCGCTGCCCACGCAGGTCTTCACCGTGCGCAGCGACTTGGCATAGGCAAAGCCCGAGGGCATGCCGATATCCTTCCACACGCCTTCGAGGTCTTCCTTCTTCACGCCCAAGAGGTCGATGCGCTGGCCGCCCGTGACCTTGACGGTCGGGATCTTGTACTTGTCGGCCGCGTCGGCAATACGGCGCAGCTCGTCGGGTGTGGTGTGGCCGCCCCACATGCGCGGAATGACCGAGTAGGTGCCGTCCTTCTGGATGTTGGCGTGGCTGCGTTCGTTGATGAAGCGGCTCTGCGGATCGTCCTTCGCCTCTTTGGGCCAGGTGCTGATCAGGTAGTAGTTGATGGCCGGGCGGCAGGTGGCGCAGCCGTTGGGCGTGCGCCAGCCGAGGTTGCGGTAGACCTCGTCGTGCGTCAGGAAGTGCTCCTTGCGGATGGCGTCGCGCACGTCCTGGTGGCTCACGTCGGTGCAGCCGCACACGGCCTTCTTCTTCGGCGTGGCCGAGTAGTCGCCGCCGGCCGTGAACATCAGGATCTGCTCGACCAGCCCGGTGCACGAGCCGCAGCTGGCGCTGGCCTTGGTGTGCTTCTTCACCTCGTCGAGCGTGAACAGGCCTTTCTCCTTGATGGCCTTGCAGATGGTGCCCTTGTTCACGCCGTTGCAGCCGCACACCTCGGCGTCGTCGGGCATGCTTGCGGCCTTGCTGTGGCCCTCGTGGCCGGTGTCGCCGATGTTCGATTCGCCGAACATCAGCTTGTCGCGGATGTCGTGCACGCTGCGCCCGTCGCGCAGCAGCTTGAAGTACCAGCTGCCGTCGACCGTGTCGCCGTACAGGCAGGCGCCGATCAGCTTGTCGTCTTTCAGCACCAGCTTCTTGTAGACACCGCCGAAGGGGTCGCTCATCACGATTTCTTCGGTGCCTTCGCCGCCCATGAACTCGCCGGCACTGAACAGGTCGATGCCCGTCACCTTGAGCTTGGTGGACGTGAGCGACCCGAGGTAGCGGCCGATGCCGAACAGCGCCAGGTGGTTGGCCGCCACCTTGGCCTGCTCGAACAGCGGTGCGACCAGGCCGTAGGCGATGCCGCGGTGCGCCGCGCATTCGCCCACCGAGTAGATGCGCGCGTCGGTCACGGTCTGCATGGTGTCGGTCACGACGATGCCGCGGTTGCAGTGCAGACGCATCTTCTCGGCCAGATCGACATTGGGGCGGATGCCCACGGCCATGACCACGAGGTCGGCCGCGACTTCGGTGCCGTCCTTGAAGCGGATGGCTTTCACGCGGCCATCGTCGCCGCCGACGAGGTCTTGCGTCTGCGCGCCCATGAGGAACTTCAGGCCGCGGTCTTCGAGCGACTTCTGCAGCAGCTTGCCCGCCACATCGTCGAGCTGGCGTTCCATGAGCCAGGGCATCACGTGCACCACCGTCACGGTCATGCCGCGCAGCATCAGGCCGTTGGCCGCTTCGAGCCCGAGCAGGCCGCCGCCGATGACCACGGCGTTCTTGTGCGTGCGCGCGGTCTCGATCATGTAGTCGGTGTCGGCGATGTCGCGGTAGGCGATCACGCCCTTCAGGTCCTTGCCGGGCACAGGCAGCATGGAGGGGTTGGAGCCGGTGCACATCAGCAGGCGGTCGTAGGCGGCTTCGGTGCCGTCTTCGGCGCGCACGATGCGCTTGACGCGGTCGACCTCCACCACCTTCTTGCCGGCATGCAGCGTGATGTGGTTGTCCGAGTACCACTCCCAGCTGTTGAGCACGATCTCGTCGACCGTCTGCTCGCCCGCGAGCACCGGCGACAGCAGGATGCGGTTGTAGTTGGGATGCGGCTCGGCGCCGAAGACGGTGATGTCGTACAGATCGGGGGCGATCTTCAGCAGCTCTTCGAGCGTGCGCACGCCGGCCATGCCGTTGCCGACCATCACGAGTTTCATTTTCTTCATGGGGCTGGACCTTTCAGGGAAATCAAGCGAACGACAGCCCGTGGCGCGCGGTCAGAATCGCGCCATGAGCTTTGAAGTGGACATTGGCTACAGCAGCCAGCGCGGGCCGCGCGAGGTGAACGAAGACTTCGCCGGCACGGTGCATGCGCCGGTCGGCGACGAAGCGCGCGGGCTCATCGCGGCGATTGCCGACGGTGTCTCCAGCGGCGGGCGCGGCCGTGAGGCGGCGCAGACCACGGTGATGGGTTTGCTGGCCGACTACTTCGCGACGCCCGCCACCTGGGAGCCGACCGCCGCGCTCGACCGCCTGATCGGCGCACAGAACGGCTGGCTCGCCGACCACAACCGCCGGCGCCAAGGCAAGCAGGAGGGCGCCGGCACCGCACTCACCACGCTCACCGCCCTGGTGCTGCACGGCCAGAGCTACACGCTGGCCCACGTGGGCGACACGCGCGCCTGGCGCGTGCGCGCCGACGGCGAGCCCGCGCAGCTGCTCACGCAGGACCATGCCTTCGACCACCCCGACATGCGCAGCCGACTCACGCGCGCCATCGGCCTGGACGACCAGGTGCGCATCGACTACATGCAGGGCGACGTGCGGGTGGGCGACTGCTTCGTGCTCAGCACCGATGGCGTGCACGGCGTGCTCAAGCCGCAGCAGGTGGCTGCGCTCGCACTGCAGGGCGACGCCGAGGCAGCAAGCGAAGCGCTGGTGCAGGCCGCGCTGGCCGCCGGCACGCGCGACAACGCGACCGCGCTGGTGATCCGCGTGGTGGGGCTCGATGCGCGCCAGCTCGACGACGAACTCGGCGACGGCCGCCGCCTCGCACCGCCGCCCGTGCTCAAGGTGGGCGACGTGCTCGACGGCTACGTCATCACCGCGCCCGTCGCCGACACCGGCGTGCATTTGCTCTACCAGGCGCGCCATCCGGTCACGCGCGAGCTGGTCGCGCTCAAGACCTTGCACCCCTCGCGCGCCAGCGACCCGCAGGAGCGCGCGATGCTGGCGCACGAAGCCTGGCTGGGGCAGCGCGTGGGGCAGGGCGGCGGCTTCGTGCGCGTGCACGAGCGCGCGCCGGACGCCAGCGCGCTGTACATCGTGTTCGACTGGCACGGCGGGCGCACGCTCGAGCAGATGCGCAAGGACGGCGCGCGCGGCACCGTGGCCGAGGTGGTCGCCGCGGCCATCGAGGTGAGCCGCGCGCTCGGGCGGCTGCACCGCCATGGCGTGATCCACCGCGACATCAAGCCCGGCAACCTGCACCGGGGCGACGACGGACGCTGGCGCATCCTCGACCTGGGCGTGGCGGTCTCGGGTCGCGAGGGCGCGGCGCAGCGCGAGCTGCATGCGGGCACGCCGAGCTACATCAACCCCGAGCAGTGGGAAGAGGGGGGCGTGGCCGATGCGGGCAGCGATCTGTTCGCGCTCGGCGCCACGCTCTACCAATGGCTCGGCGGACACCTGCCCTACGGAGAGATCGAGCCCTACCAGGTGGCGCGCTACCGGCGCGACCCGGTCGCGCTCTCGCGCCTGCGGCCCGACGTGCCCGTGTGGCTCGACCACCTCGTGCGCAAGGCCGTGGCCCGCGATCCGCGCGAACGCTTCGAGACCGCCGAGGAGATGCTGCTCGCGCTGGAGCGCGGCGCCTCGCGCCCCGTGAACGCGCCCGCCGCCACGCCGCTGATCCGCCGTGACCCGCTCGCGCTGTACCAGCTCGCGCTCGGCGTGTCGGTGCTGTTCAACGTGTTGCTCATCGTGTGGCTGCTGTTCCTGCCACGTTGAGCGGAGGCGGGCGAAAGGGCTCATGAGCGGGCGGCCTTGCGAACGGGCGAGGGCTTCGCAGCAGGGGCCGGTGTGACACGCGCGCGGCCACCCTTTTCGGCCCAGGTGCGTGTCCAGCGGATCTGCATCACGCGCATCACGCCCAGCATCACGAGCGACAGCAGCGCGAAGAACACGAAGCCCCAGGCATAGCTGCCCAGGTACTGCTTCGACAGGCCCATGGCGTTGGGCACGAGGCCGCCGCCGAGGGCGCCGATCTCGCCGATCATCGAACCGGCCACCGCCGTGCTCGCGGGCCAGCGCAGCGGCACCAGCTGGAACAGCGCGCCGTTGCCCGCGCCCAGCGCGGCGAAGCACACGATCAGCAACAACGTGGTGAGCGCCAGCGAGCCCGACGAGAAGCCCACGAGCACGAGGCCCACGGCCACCACCAGCAGCACCACCGTGAGCGTGTTGACGCCGCCCCAGCGGTCGGACAGCCAGCCGCCCACGATGCGCACCGCCGCGCCCATGAAGGCCGCGAGCATCGTCAGCTGGCCGGCCTGCACCTTGCTCACGCCGAACTGGTCGTAGTAGTACGAAGGCAGGAAGGTGGTCAGGCCGATGAAGCCGCCGAAGGTCACGCCGTAGATCAGGCTGAAGACCCAGCCGTCTTTTTCGAAGAGGCAGGCGATGTGTTCGCGGAAGCTGCCGTGGGGGTCCACATCGGGTGGCTCCTTGGCGAACACCACCATCACCACCATCGGGATCAGGATCGCGACCGCGGCCACGCCGTACACCGCCTGCCAGCCGAGCCACAGTGCGAGCGGCGGCGCCACCAGCACCGACACCGCCGTGCCCACGTTGCCCGCACCCACCAGGCCCATGGCCAGGCCCTTGTGCTGCGGCGGGAACCAGCCCGAGCCCAGCGACAGCGCCACGCCGAAGCTCGCGCCGGCAATGCCCAGCAGCACGCCCATGGCGAGCAGGTCGTTGAAGCTCTTCACGAAGAAGAAGCCGAACAGCATCGCCACGGCGATGAGGCCCATCTCGACCAGCGTGGCCTTCTTGCGGCCGATGTACTGCGAAAGCAGGCCCAGCGGAAAGCGCATGAGCGCGCCCGCGATGATCGGCACCGACAGCATCAGGCCCTTCTGCGCGGGCGAGAGGTCGAAGGTCTCGCCGATGAAGGGCGCCATGGCGCCGTTGAGCACCCAGATGCAGCAGGAGAACGAGAAGTACAGGAAGGCCGCGAACAGGGTCGGACTGTGGCCTGACTGCAAGAAATTCCTGAAACCGGACATGGTGTTCAAAGGTGCAAAAAGCCGCGGCCCGGCCTGGGGCAGGCCGTGTCGACGGACGGGGTGGGGGTCGGGGTGCCGGCAGCGGACGCTGTCGGCGTGGGGGTGTGCCCGGCCTGAGCGCGGCCGGGCGGGATGCAGGAGCCTGCAGCCTCATCACCAAAGCGGTGCTTCGTTACACCGCACTCCATCCAATGCAAGAGGCGTGCCCGCGAAATTGCGTGGGTGTGCGCGCGGGCGTCGCCTATGCTTGCCGGGCCTTTCGACACCCCGCCATGACGTCCCTTCTGCTTGTTCTTCCCCCTGATATCGACGCCCGCGCGCCCCTGCCGGAGCCGCTCGTGCAGGGGCTTGCGCAGGCGGGCGCCACGGTGCTCGGGCGGGCCACCTGCCACACGCTGGTGCAACAGGTGGGCGTGCTCGCACCGCAACAGGTCCTGGTCCATTGGCCCGGGCCGGCCCCGCTGCAACTGCTGTGCGACGCGCTGCAGGGGTGGAGCGGCGTGCCGCCGTGCGCGGTGAGCGTGGTGGGGGCGCCGCTGGCCGGCGAACAGCACGAGGCACTGGTCGCGCTCGGCGTGCAGGCGTGGGCACCGCTCGATGCGTTGTCGCTCCCCGCACTGCTCGCCCGGGCGCAGGCCCGATGGACACGCGAAGCCGCACTGCGCACCGAGCTCGACAACCTGCGCACGCGCATGGACGAGCGCAAGTGGGTCGATCGCGCCAAGGGCCTGCTGATGTCCGCGCGCGGCATCGGCGAAGACGAGGCTTTCGGCCTGCTGCGCGGCGCCGCGATGCACGCCAACCTGCGCCTGGGCGAGGTGTCGCGCTCGGTCATCGAGGCCGCGCAGTGGGCCGAGGCGATCAACCGGGCGGGCCAGCTGCGCATGCTCTCGCAGCGGCTGGTGCGCGTGGCGGCACAGCTCGCGGCGGGGATCGACGCGCAGCGTGCGCGCGTGCTGCGCACGCAATCGACCGAGCGGGTGCAGCAGACGCTGGATCATCTGACCGCCCTCGAACTGGGCCCGGTCGGCGTGCAGGCGCTCGGCGAGGTGCAGGCCGCGTGGAACGAGCTGGCCGCGCTGCTGGGCGCCAAGCCCGCGGCGCAGGGGCTTGCAGCGATCGATGCGCGCGGCGAGGCCTTGCTGTCGGCGGCCGAGGCCCTGACGGATGCGCTGGAAGCCTCGGGTGCTCGGCGCGCGCTGCGCATCGTCAACATCTGCGGACGGCAGCGCATGCGTGCGCAGCGGCTGGCCAAGGACGCGCTGCTGGCCTCGACGCTCGCGGCCGGTGCCTCGCGCGACCGGCTGCTGCCGACCATGCACGAGTTCGAAGCCGCGCTGCTGGAGCTGGAGCGCGCGCCGCTCAGCTCGCCCGAGATCCGCGCCGGGCTGGTGAGCGCGCGCGACGAGTGGCTGCGCCTCGTCGGCGGCGTGCAGGCGCTCGACAGCCCCGAAGGGCGCGCCACGCTGGTGCGTTCCAGCGAGGCGCTGGTCGACACGTTCGAGCGCCTGACCGGGTGGTACGAGCACAGCCTGCAGGTCATCATGTCCTGACGCCCGTGGTGCTGCGCCTGCCGGATCAGGCCGCGGCCTTCTCCACATGCGCCTGGCGCGTGTAGAGAAAATCGATCACCGCCTTGCGCGCGTGCACATAGGCCGGGTCTTCGGCCAACGCCACGCGGTTGCGCGGGCGTGCGATGTCCACCGTCAGCACGTCGCCGATGGTGGCGGCCGGGCCGTTGGTCAGCATCACGATGCGGTCGGACAGCAGCACGGCCTCGTCGACGTCGTGCGTGACCATGACGACCGTGCTGCGCGTCTTCTGCACGATGGCGAGCAGCTCGTCCTGCAGCTTGGCGCGGGTGAGGGCGTCGAGCGCGCCGAAGGGCTCGTCCATCAGCAGCACCTTGGGCTCCATCGACAGCGCACGCGCAATGCCCACGCGCTGCTTCATGCCGCCCGAGATTTCGCCGGGCCGCTTCTGCGCCGCGGGCGTGAGGCCCACCAGCGCGAGTGCCGCGTCGGTGCGTTCGCGCAGCTGTGCCTTGCTCTCGGTGGCCGCGAACACGCGCTCGACCGCGAGGTACACGTTCTCGAAGCAGGTGAGCCAGGGCAGCAGCGAGTGGTTCTGGAACACCACGGCGCGCTCGGGGCCCGGGCCCTTGATCTCCTTGTTGGCGCACAGCAGCACGCCCTGCGTGGGCGTGGTCAGCCCGGCAATGAGGTTCAGCAGCGTCGACTTGCCGCAGCCCGAGTGCCCGATGAGCGTGACGAACTCGCCCTTGGCCACGTTCAGGTTCACGTCGCGCAGCGCGACGAAGCGGCCCTTGGGCGTCTTGAAGGCTTGCTCGACCCCGTGGATCTCGATGTACTTCGAATCGTCGTTCATGACTTCACCTCTTCGAACGTGAATGCGGTGGCGAGCTTGATGAGCGCGAACTCCAGCACCAGACCGACGATGCCGATCACGAAGATCGCGATGATGATGTTGGCGACGTTGAGGTTGTTCCACTCGTCCCACACCCAGAAGCCGATGCCGACGCCGCCCGTGAGCATCTCGGCCGCGACGATCACCAGCCACGCGGTGCCCACGGCCAGCCGCACGCCCGTGAGCATGTAGGGCAGCACGGCGGGAAAGAGGATCTTGGTGAGGATCTTCCATTCGCTGAGGTTGAGCACCTTGGCCACGTTCATGTAGTCGCTGGGCACGCGCTGCACGCCCACGGCGGTGTTGATGACCATCGGCCAGATCGAGCAGATGAAGATGGTCCAGATCGCGGCCGGGTTGGCGCCCTTGAACACCAGCAGGCCGATGGGCAGCCAGGCCAGCGGCGACACCGGGCGCAGCAGGCTGATCAGCGGGTTGAACATGCGCGAGAGGAACTCGAAGCGCCCGATGGCAAAGCCGGCCGGAATGCCGACCGCCGCCGCGAGCCCGAAGCCCAGCGCCACGCGCTGCAGCGATGACAGCACGTTCCAGCCCACGCCCTGGTCGTTCGGGCCCTTGCTGTAGAACGGGT
Source organism: Variovorax sp. 54 (assembly GCF_002754375.1). NCBI lineage: Bacteria > Pseudomonadati > Pseudomonadota > Betaproteobacteria > Burkholderiales > Comamonadaceae > Variovorax > Variovorax sp. 54. The sequence continues at coordinate 1,173,857 of NZ_PEFF01000001.1, read as the reverse complement.
CGCTGAACACCGTGAGCGCCTGCTGCCAGGTGGCGAGTGGCGTGGGGAAACCGGTGGTGCTCTTCATGGCCACGATCTCCCAGACCAGCACCAGCAGGCCGAAGCCCAGGAACGGCGGGAGCACGCGCATCCAGAAGGCGCGCAGGTCGAGGGGCGTGCGTGGCTTCTTCTCTTTCTCCGCGCGGGGGAGCGGGGCGGCCTTGGCGTGGGCCGCACCCTCACCCCGGCCCTCTCCCGCATGCGGGAGAGGGAGGGATGCGTTCAGGGGCGAGTGAAAGACAGCGCTGACCATGGTGTGTTTCTCCTCAGACATGCAACTTGAACGAGTCCGCGTACTTCTTCGGGTCCTTGCCGTCCCAGACGGTGCCGTCGAAGAGCTTGCTGCTGCGCATCGTGTCCTTGGGCACGGGCGTCTGCGTGGCGGCGGCGGCCTGCTTGTAGATGTCGATGCGGTTGATCTCGGTGGCCACCTTCAGGTAGTCGGGGTGCTCCTTCAGCAGGCCCCAGCGCTTGTGCTGCGTGAGGAACCACATGCCGTCCGACAGGTACGGGAAGTTCACGGCGCCGCCGTTGTAGAACTTCATGTGGTTGGGGTCGTCCCAGCTCTTGCCCAGGCCGTTGGTGTAGCGGCCCAGGATGCGCTGGTTGATGGCGTCCACGCTGGTGTTGACGTAGCTCTTGTCGGCGATGGTTTCGGCCATCTTGTTCTTGTTCTGCAGGCCGGTGTCGATCCACTTGCTGGCCTCGAGGATCGCGGCGGTCACGGCGCGTGCGGTGTTCGGGTACTTCTTGGTGAACTCCGCGGTGCAGCCGAGCACCTTCTCGGGGTGGTCCTTCCAGATGTCCTGCGTGGTGATGGCCGTGATGCCGATGCCGTCCATGATGGCGCGCTGGCCCCAGGGCTCGCCCACGCAGTAGCCGTCCATGTTGCCCACGCGCATGTTGGCCACCATCTGCGGGGGCGGCACGGTGATGTTCTTCACGTCCTTGAACGGATCGATGCCGGCCGAGGCGAGCCAGTAGTACAGCCACATGGCGTGCGTGCCGGTGGGGAAGGTCTGGGCGAAGGTGTATTCGCGCTTCTCGGTGGCGATGAGTTTGGCGAGCGAGGCGGCATCGACCGCACCCTTGTCGGCCAGCTTCTTCGACAGCGTGATGGCCTGGCCGTTGTTGTTCAGGGTCATGAGCACGGCCATGTCCTTCTTGGGGCCGCTCAGGCCCAGGTGCATGCCGTAGACGAGGCCGTAGAGCACGTGCGCCATGTCGAGGTCGCCGTTGGAGAGCTTGTCGCGCACGCCGGCCCAGCTGGCTTCCTTGCTGGGCACGATCTTCACGCCGTACTTCTTGTCGATGCCCAGCACCGAGGCCATCACCACGCTGGCGCAGTCGGTCAGCGGGATGAAGCCGATCTTCACTTCTTCCTTTTCCGGCTTGTCCGATCCCTGGGCCCAGACAGCGGCGCGCAATGCGGGGTCGATGCCCACGGCGCCGAGGGCGGCGGCTTGCAGCACGCGGCGCCGGCTCAGTTTGGTTTTCAGCAGCAGATCGGACATGGGCGGGGCTCCAGAAGTGAAAGACAAAAACGAAAAGGCGTCCGCACCGCGCAGGGGCTGCTCGTGAACGAGCCCGTGCGGGATGGGGACGCCTTTGTCCGGTTCGGTGGGCCGCACCCGCCGTTGGGTGCAACCTGCCTTGAGACCTTGCGGTCCGTGAGAAGGTCTACGCAAGCGACGTGCCAGCCTGACCTGGCAGTGTTTTGCTATGGAAAGGGGAGCTGATGCCGCCCGTGGGGCAAGGAGAAGGTCCGATCCGGCCCGGAAACTTCGGCGACGCACAACTGTTGTGCGCTGCACCAATCCAAGCGGCCCGGGTCAGCGCCGCGGTGCAGGTTCGAGCGGCAGGTAGTCGGCCATGGCCAGCATCGACTCGGCCACGTCGACGAGGCGGCGCTTCTGGTTCATGGCGGTCTGGCGCAGCATCTTGTGCGCCTCGGCCTCGCTCAGGCGCCGGTGCGCCATCAGCAGGCCCTTGGCGCGCTCGACGATCTTGCGTTCGTTGAGCGAGGCACGCACGGTGTCGAGTTCGTCGCTCATGGCCTGCAGGCGCTGCGACTGCTCCTGGACCATGTCGAGCACCGAGCGTTCGAGGTGGCGCCCGAGCTGCGCGGGCGTGGCGTCCTGTGCTTGAGCATCGTCGAAGAACAGCGCGCCGCCGGCCTGCGGGGCCAGCGTGCCGAGCAGCTGCCGGTAGGCGGCCAGCTCGCTGCGCGCCTGCGCGGTCTTGTGGTCGCACAGCGCGCGCAGGTCGGCCGAGAGGCGGTTCTCGACCGTCTGCATGGCGTCGATGCGCCGGGTGCAGCAGTCGAACCAGGCCTGGCTCAGCAGCGCGTCGGCCGGCACCGACGTGGCGCCCTTGCGGCGCAGGCGTTCGAGTTCGGCCAGCACGGCGTCGGACTGGCTGTCGTGCCAGAGGGTGCGCACCGCGTCGCCCGAGAAATCGGTGAACACCTGGAAGCAGCGCTCCTGCGACTCGATGAGGTGCCGCCACTGCTGGCGCTGCGCCTCGTCGCCGCGGCCCAGCGCGAGCGCTGCGGCGCCGAAGGCACGCTCCTGGCCCGCGAACTCCTTGCCCTGCATGAAGTTGAACATCGCCACCAGCAGGCGCGAGATCTCGGGGTCGGTGGCGCCGTCGGCCGCCTCGAACACCACGGCCAGCAGGCCGGCCACCAGCTTGGCGAAGGCGGCCACGGCCTGTGCCGGCTGGAGCTCGAGCGCGTCGATGCGCTGGCGCAGCGCGGGCAGGGCGTCCAGGCCGGGCAGCACCCAGGCGATGCGGCTGAACAGGCGCGCACCGTGGCCGGCACCCACCACGCGGTGGTGCTCGGCCTCGAGCCGGTCGAAGCCGGCGCGCACCTGCTGCTCGAGCGCAAGGCATTCGGCGATCTGCGGACCGCGCTGGTCGGCGAAGCGCCCGCCGTGCGAGGCCAGGAACACGTTCGACATGCCGCGCTCGCGCTGCAGCGCATGCACGAGCCGCCCGATCGCACCGACCAGTTCGCTGGTGCGCGCGAGCTGGTCCAGCGCGTCGATCTCGCATCGGCGCGCGGCGATCAGGAAGCTCAGGCCGGAAGTCATTCGTGGGGGAGTGGGTGGAGCGCACGTCACTCGTGCAACTTCCGTGCCTCGCTTGCCCCTTCGCGGGCGCCGCCGACGGGCGGCCCCTACACTCGGCGCCATGCTCTTGTTGGGAATCGAATCATCCTGCGACGAGACCGGCGTGGCGCTGGTCGAGTCGCACGGCGACGCGCTGCCGCTGCTGCGTTCGCACGCGCTGCACAGCCAGATCGCCATGCACCAGGCCTACGGCGGCGTGGTGCCCGAGCTGGCCAGCCGCGACCACATCCGCCGCGTGCTGCCGCTCACCGAAGCCGTCATGGCCGAGGCCGGGCGCTCGCTCGCCGAGATCGACGTGGTGGCCTATACGCGTGGCCCGGGCCTGGCCGGCGCGCTGCTCGTGGGCGCGGGCGTGGCCTGCGCGCTCGGCGTGGCGCTGGGCAAGCCGGTGCTGGGCGTGCATCACCTCGAAGGGCACCTGCTGTCGCCGTTCCTGAGCGCCGACCCGCCCGAATTTCCGTTCGTGGCGCTGCTGGTGTCGGGCGGCCACACGCAGCTGATGCGGGTCGACGGCGTGGGCCGCTACGAACTGCTCGGCGAAACCATCGACGACGCGGCCGGCGAGGCCTTCGACAAGAGCGCCAAGCTCATGGGCCTGCCGTACCCCGGCGGCCCCTGGCTCGCGAAGCTGGCCGAAGAGGGCGATGCCGCGGCCTTCAAGCTGCCGCGCCCGCTGCTGCACAGCGGCGATCTCGACTTTTCGTTTGCCGGCCTGAAGACGGCCGTGCTCACGCAGGCCAAGAAGCTCGGCGACCAGCTCGACGTGCGCAAGGCCGACCTGGCCGCGTCCACGCAGGCGGCCATCGTCGAGGTGCTGTTGAAGAAGTCGCTCGCGGCGCTCGACCAGACCGGCCTGAAGAGGCTGGTGGTGGCGGGCGGCGTGGGGGCCAACAAGAACCTGCGCGAGCAGCTGAACGCGGCGTGTGCGAAGCGCAAGGTGCGCGTGCACTACCCCGAGCTGCACCTGTGCACCGACAACGGCGCCATGATCGCCATGGCCGCGGCGATGCGGTTGCAGTCGGGCCTGTCGCAGGCCTCCGAGCGTTATGCCTTCGACGTCAAGCCGCGATGGCCGATGGCATCGCTGATGACGCCCGAGGCGCCACAGCCGGAAACCGCATAGCCGGCGCGCGTGCGCCGCGCACCAGCGCGGGCAGCGAGGGCAGCGGCAGCACGTCGAGCACATTGCGCCAGAGCTGGCGCCATTCGGGCCAGTCGTGGCCGCCTTCGGTGGTGAATACGCGCCCCGGCGGCAGGGCGTCGGCCAGCAGCTTGTGGTTGCTGGCAAAGCGGTCGGCCAGGCCGAAACCCAGGTACAGCGGCGGCAGGTCCTTGGAGGGCCTTGGCGCCAGGTACTGCTGGAAGAAGGGCCAGAGCTTGCGATCAGGCTCCTCGTCGGGCTGCGGCCCGGTGGGGGCCTGCCAGGTGCGCAGGCCACCGGCCTTCTTGATCTCCGCGCCGAGCACGCGGCGCCCGAGGTAGGGCGCCAGCGCCACGATGCCGTCCACAGAGCCCGGCCGCGCCAGCTCATGGATCAGCGCACCGAAACCGCCGATGGAAATGCCGACCAGCCAGATCGAGGTGTAGCCCTTGGCCCGCTGGGGCTCGATGACGTCGGCGTGCAGCCGCTCGCTCAGGGTCTGGTCGTAGTAGTAGGAGACGTCCGCATCGACCAGCAGTGCGTCGGCTGCGAGGTGCCGCTCGCGCACGGCACTGATGAAACCCTCGCGCTCGAACTCTTCGGGTTTGAGGTAAGCCCCTGGCAGGAAGATCAGGAGCGTGTCGGACCGTTGGTTGTCATTGGCTGACTGCAGGTGCGTTTTCATGGTGCCTTGAGGCACACCCGCTGTCCGCACCGCCCGGGAACTCGATGCGTTTACGAGATGCCCACGAAGAAGAAAGTACTAATAAATCGTCACATCATGTGACGTTATCCAGCAGTATTGTGAATACGACGCTTGTTTAAAGTCAAAACAAGCTGTCACTAACATTTTCTTCGTGGGGGCATCGCTCGGACTAGTTGATCTGCAAGTGCGAAACCTGGCTCGCCGGCACCAATTTGCCGAGCTTCAGGGTCAGCACGCCGTTCTCCAGTTTGGCTTCGCTGGTGGCCAGGTCGATGGCTTGCGGCAGCTCGTAGGCGAGCTTGATCTGGCGCTTGGCTTCGGCCTTGCTTTCGATGCGGACCACGGCGCCTTCGATGGCCACCGACAGGTCTTCACGCGACAGGCCGGGCACGTCGAGCGACAGGGTCCAGCTCTTGTCGTCCTGCTCGATCAGGGGCGAGCGGCGGGCGCCGGCAAAAGCCTCGTTCACGAAGCGCTCGAAAGCACGGTCGTGGGCACGGGGAGCGAAATGCGCGCTGCGGTGGGTGGGGGTGAAGAACATGGCGAAAACTCCAGGGTGAATGAACACAATGGGGACATGGAATGTGTGTCCCTTACACTGCGCGGCCTTTCCATCGTGAGTGCCGCTTGACACCTCATCTAGGCGCATCGGCACGCGTTTCAAGACAATGAAAACCCCCTTTATTTGGCGCCGCCAGGCCTTGAAATTCGCAGCGGCGGCGCTATGCGCGACCCCGTTCGCCGGCTTCGCGCAGGCCCCGCAACCCGCCCCGATCCGGCTGGCGCTCATCGAGAGCATGAGCGGCCCCTTCGCCAACACCGGCGAGGCCGTGTTTCGCAACCTGCTGTGGGCCGTGGAGCGCGTGAACGCACGCGGCGGTGTGAAGCTGCCGGGCGGTGCGCGTCCGCTGCAACTCGATCGCTACGACAGCAAGGGCCAGAACGAAGAGGCGCTGTCGGCGCTGCGCGCGGCCATGGACGACGGCACCCGCATCGTGCTGCAGGGCAACTCGTCGGTGACGGCGGCGGCGCTGATCGATGCCATCGACAAGAACAACGAGCGCGACCCGTCGCGGCGCGTGATCTTCCTGAACTACTCGGCCGTCGATCCGGTGCTGACGAACGAGCGTTGCAGCTTCTGGCACTTCCGCTTCGACGCCCATGCCGACATGCGCGTGGCCGCGCTGATGGACGTGGTCAAGGACGACGCGGCGCTCAAGCGCGTCTACCTGATCGGCCAGGACTACAGCTTCGGCCAGGCCGTGCTGCGCGAATCGCGCCGCCAGCTTGGCGTGCAGCGCCCCGACGTGGAGATCGTCGGCGACGAACTGCACCCGATGGGCAAGGTGAAGGACTTCGCGCCCTACGCCACCAAGATCCTCGCCAGCGGCGCGCAGGCGGTGATCACCGGCAACTGGGGCAACGACCTCACGCTGCTCGTGAAGGCCGCGCGCGAAGCCGGTTTCAACGGCAGCTTCTACACCTTCTACGGCAATGCGCTGGGCGCGCCGGCCGCCATCGGCGACGCGGGCATCGGCCGCGTGGTTGCCGTGGCCGACTGGCTGCCGAACGTGCAGACGCCGCAGTCCGAAGCCTTCTACCGCGCCTTTCGCACGCGCTTTCCACGGCCGGCCGACGACTACGTGCACATGCGCATGCAGTTGCTGGTCGAGTCGCTCGCGCAGGCGCTGGAGCGCGCGGGCAGCGCCGAGGCCGTGCCGCTGGCGCGTGCGCTTGAGCAGGCCGACGTGAGCCTGTACGGCCAGCGCGGCCGCATGCGCGCGGCCGACCATCAGTTCCAGCAACCGCTCGTGGTGGGCGTGATGGACAAGCAGGGCAAGCCCGGCGTGCAGTTCGACGTCGAGGGCTCGGGCTACGGCTTCCGCGTGATCAAGACGATCGCGCCCGAGCGCGCAGAGCAGCCCACCTCTTGCAAGATGAAGCGCCCTTGAATCGCCTTTGAGGCGCACGACCCCGACAGCACAGGAACCCCCAGACATGCGTGAAGCCATCCACCACCTCGAAGCCTCGAAGATCCGCGAAGTCGCCAATGCCGGCATGGGCCGCGACGACGTGCTCGCCTTCTGGTTCGGCGAGAGCGACGAGGTCACTCCCGAGGTGATCCGCCAGGCGGCCATCGAGTCGCTGCAGCGCGGCGAAACCTTCTACGCGCACAACCTCGGCCTGCCCGAGCTGCGCGAAGCCATTGCGCGCTACACGAGCCGCCTGCACCCGGCCGTCGATGCCTCGCGCATCGCCGTCACCTCGGGCGGCGTGAGCGCGCTGATGCTCGCGGTGCAGGCGCTGGTCGACGCGGGCGACGACGTGGTCGCCGTCACGCCCGTGTGGCCCAACCTCACGGCGCAGCCGGCGATCATGGGCGCGCAGGTGCGCACCGTGTCGCTGGTGCCGGTGAACGGCCAGTGGACGCTCGACCTGCCCGCATTGCGCGCCGCGGTCACGCCGAAGACGAAGCTGCTGATCGTCAACGCGCCGAACAACCCCACGGGCTGGACGATGACGCGCGACGAGCAGCAGGCCGTGCTCGACCACTGCCGCGAGACCGGCACCTGGATCCTGGCCGACGAGGTGTACGAGCGGCTGTACTTCGAGCCGAGTCCGGCGCCGAGCCGCCTCAAGGCGGACTCGCCCCCCGGGGGGAGGGCGAAGCCCTCGGGGGGAACTTGACTCGAATGGCTGTGCGCCGAGCTTCCTCGACATCTCGACGCCCGACGATCGCCTCGTCGTGACGCACAGCTTCTCGAAGAGCTTCCTCATGACCGGCTGGCGCCTCGGCTGGCTGGTGCTGCCACCGGCGATGGTCGACGGCATCGGCAAGCTGATCGAGTTCAACACCTCGTGCGCGAGCGTGTTCACGCAGCGCGCCGCCATCGCCGCGCTGGAGCACACGGCGGACATCACGCCGCGCGTGGTCGCGCACCTGAAGCAGTGCCGCGACACGCTGGTGCCGCTGTTGGCAGCGGTGCCGGGCGTGCAGGTGGCGCCGGCCAAGGGCGGCATGTACGCCTTCTTCCGGCTCGAAGGTTTTGGCGATTCGCTCGAACTCGCCAAGCGCCTCGTCGCCGAAGCGGGTCTGGGGCTTGCGCCGGGCAACGCCTTCGCGCCCGAGGCGCAGGGCTGGCTGCGCTGGTGCTTCGCGTCGAAAGACCCGCAGCGGCTGGTGCAGGGCGTCGAGCGGCTGCGCGGCTGGCTGGCGAAGCAGGCGCGCTGAGGCTTTCCGGCATGGCATCGAGGTCCGCGCCCGTCGATGCCGTGCGCATCCGCGGCTCGGCACTGCCGGGCCTGCAGGCGATTGCGGCTGAATCGAGCCGCAGTTTTCCGCGCCACATGCACGACGTGTTCGGCATCGGCGTGATGGACCGCGGCGGGCAGCGCTCGGCCAGCGGGCGCGGCGCGGTCGAGGCGGTGCGCGGCGACGTCATCACGGTGAATCCGGGCGAGGTGCACGACGGTGTTGCGATGCGCGGTGAAGCGCGGGCCTGGCGGATGCTGCATCTGGCGCCTGCGCTGCTGTCGGAGGGCGTGCCGCCGGGGTTCGAGTTGACGCGGCCTGTGTTGAGCGATCCGGCGCTGCGGCAGGGCTTCGACCGGCTGTTCGCGGCCGTTGTCGAGGGCGACGACGCGCTGGCGCTGGAGCAGGGCGTGTTGCAGCTGCTGCGCGATGCGCCCGGCGCGCGGGCTCCTGAGTCGCCGAAACGCGTGGCACCGGCGGCGATGGAGCGCGCACGTGCACGCATCGCCGACGACTGCATCCATGTGCCCACGCTCGCCGAACTGGCACGCGAGGCCGGCCTGAGTCGCTACCAGCTGCTGCGCGGTTTCGCGGCCGCCTTCGGGCTGCCGCCGCATGCCTGGCTGCAACAGTGCCGGCTGTCGCGCGCCCGTCGGCTGATCGCACAGGGCAGGGCGCTGGCCGATGCCGCGGCTGGTGCTGGCTTTGCCGATCAGAGTCACATGACGCGGGCCTTTGTGCGCTTTCTGGGCTTCACGCCCGGGGCGTATGCGGCGGCGCGCTGCGGCTGAATCTTTCCTTCCCTGCAATTTCGTTCAAGACCGCCGGTGTCCCGGCGGGAGACGCTCGTCTCTTTGTGGTTGCCAGCGCAATCGAAAGGCGAAGAAACATGTCGGAACGAAGCAAGGGAATGTGGCTGTGCGCGCTCGCGATGGTCACGGTCGGCAGCACGGTGGTCGCGAGCAAGCTCATCGCGAGCGGCTTGCCGCCGTTCACGGCGACCGCGCTGCGCTTTGCGCTGGCGCTGCCCGTGTTCGTGGCGCTCATGGGGTTCATGCGCGCCCGCTGGCCGCGGCCCGATCGCCACGACGCCGCGCTACTGCTGTGCCAGGCGGCGGCGGGCAGCGTCGGCTACACGGTGCTGCTGATCCTGGGCGTGCGCTGGGCACCGGCCGCCGATGCGGGCGTGGTGACCGGCACGCTGCCGGCCATGGCCGCGCTGGTGGCCGTGCTGGCGCTGCGCGAGCGGCCGGGGCGCTACCTGGTGGGCGGGATCGTGCTCGCGAGCCTGGGCGTGCTGGCGATCACGCTGCGCCCGGGCGGAGAGGGCGGCGAGCGCACGTCGACCGCGCTGCTCGGCAACCTGCTGGTGCTGGGCGCGGTGGCGCTGGAGTCGCTGTTTATCCTGCTCAACAAGCGGCTGCGCGTGCCGCTGGCGCCGCTCGTTCAGTCGACGGCGATGGTCGCGCTGGGGCTGCTGCTGTCCGTGATTCCGGCGCTGCTGGAGCGGGCCTGGCTTCAGCCGGTGCCGGCCGAGGCGCTGGCCGGGGTGGCCTATTACGCGCTGGTGCCGACGGTGGCGGGCTTCCTGCTCTGGTACGCGGGCGCCGCCCGGCTGCGGGGCGCCGAGGCGGCGTTGTTCACGGCGCTGATGCCGGTGTCGGCGCTGGTCCTGGCCGCGTGGTGGCTGGGGGAGGCGGTTGGTTGGCCTCAGGTTGCCGGCGCCGCCTGTGTGCTGGGGGCCGTGGGGCTGGTTTCGCTCGACGGAAGGCGGCGGGAAGGAGCGGTCAAGCCGGCCGATGTATACTCCCAAAGCTTTGCATGCCGCAAGGCGCACGGTGAGGGCAGTTCCAGTGCTCACCGCAAGTCAAACATCCCGGAACAAGGAAATTCAACATGATCGCAGCCTCCATCAAGGCCGAAGTTGTCAAAGACAACGCCCGTGCAGCCAACGACACCGGCAGCCCTGAAGTGCAAGTCGCACTGCTGACCGCCCGTATCAACGAGCTGACCCCCCACTTCAAGACGCACGCCAAGGACCACCACGGTCGTCGCGGCCTGCTGCGCATGGTCAGTCGCCGTCGCAAGCTCCTCGACTACCTCAAGTCCAAGGACGCCGAGCGTTACACCGCGCTGATCGCCAAGCTGGGTCTGCGCAAGTAATTCGAATCGCATGAAAAAACGCCTGGGTTAGTCCGCTAGCTCAGGCGTTTTTTACTTCGCGATCCACTTTCGGAGTGCCCAACAGAGCGAAGCTGTGTCATTCCAATGAAGTTCGCCCCGAGCTTCGCTGGAATGGCATCGTGTTCTGAGCAGCCTCCGCCCTTTGCGAATCCTGTGTGATTCGCTATCAAAATAGGAGCAACAATGAGCCTCTTCAACAAAATCACCAAGTCCTTCCAATGGGGCGACAAGACCGTCGTCATGGAAACGGGTGAAGTCGCCCGTCAGGCCAATGGCGCCGTGCTGGTCGACATCGACGGCACCGTGATCCTGGCGACCGTGGTCGCTTCCAAGTCGGCCAAGCCCGGTCAAGATTTCTTCCCGCTGACCGTCGACTACATCGAGAAGACCTACGCCGCGGGCAAGATCCCCGGCAGCTTCTTCAAGCGCGAAGCCAAGCCCAGCGAGCACGAAACGCTGACCAGCCGCCTGATCGACCGCCCGATCCGCCCGCTGTTCCCCGAAGGCTTCCTGAACGAAGTGCATGTGGTCATCCACACCGTGTCGCTGAACCCTGAAGTCGACGCCGACATCGCCGCCATGATCGGCGTGAGCGCCGCCCTGTCGATCTCCGGCATCCCGTTCAGCGGCCCGATCGGTGCCGCCCGCGTGGGCTACATCAACGGCCAGTACGTGCTGAATCCGGGCCAGACGGCCCGCAAGGATTCGCAGATGGACCTCGTCGTCGCCGGCACGCAAGCTGCCGTGCTGATGGTCGAGTCCGAAGCCCAGCAACTGAGCGAAGAAATCATGCTCGGCGGCGTGGTGTTCGGCCACGAACAAGCCAACATCGCGATCAACGCGATCCATGACCTCGTGCGCGACGCCGGCAAGCCGGAGTGGGATTGGAAGGCGCCTGCCGAAGACGAAGCCTTCGTCGCCAAGGTCAAGGGGCTGGCCGAAGAAAAGCTGCGCGCTGTCTACCAGATCCGTAGCAAGCAAGCCCGCACGCAAGCCCTGCGCGAAGCCAATGCCAGCGTGATGGCATCGCTGAAGGAAGGCGGCGAGCCTTTCGACGCCGGCAAGGTCAACGACCTGCTGTTCTCGATCGAATCGAAGATCGTTCGCAGCCAGATCCTGTCGGGCGAACCCCGCATCGACGGCCGCGACACGCGCACCGTGCGCCCCATCGAAATCCGCAACTCGGTGCTGCCCCGCACCCACGGTTCGGCCCTGTTCACGCGCGGCGAAACGCAAGCACTGGTCATCACCACGCTCGGCACCGAACGCGATGCACAGCGCATCGACGCGCTGGCCGGCGAGTACGAAGACCGCTTCCTGTTCCACTACAACATGCCTCCCTTTGCCACCGGCGAAGTGGGCCGCATGGGCTCGACCAAGCGCCGCGAAATCGGCCACGGCCGCCTGGCCAAGCGCGCGCTCGTCGCTGTGCTGCCGACCAAGGAAGAATTCCCGTACACCATCCGCGTGGTGTCGGAAATCACCGAATCGAACGGCTCCTCGTCGATGGCTTCGGTCTGCGGCGGCTGCCTCTCGATGATGGACGCCGGCGTGCCCATGAAGGCGCACGTGGCCGGTATCGCCATGGGCCTGATCAAGGAAGACAACCGCTTCGCGGTGCTGACCGACATCCTGGGCGACGAAGATCACCTGGGCGACATGGACTTCAAGGTGGCCGGCACGACCAACGGCATCACCGCGCTGCAGATGGACATCAAGATCCAGGGCATCACCAAGGAAATCATGCAGGTCGCACTGGCACAGGCCAAGGAAGCGCGCATGCACATCCTGGGCAAGATGCAAGAAGCGATGGGCGAGGCCAAGGCCGAAGTCTCCAGCTTCGCGCCACGCCTGACCACGCTGAAGATCAACCCCGAGAAGATCCGCGACGTGATCGGCAAGGGCGGCTCGGTCATCCGTGGCCTGCAGGAAGAAACCGGCACGACGATCAACATCGACGAAGACGGCACCATCACCATCGCCTCGACCGATCCGGAAAAGGCCGAATTCGCCAAGCGCCGCATCGAGCAGATCACCGCTGAAGTCGAAATCGGCAAGGTCTACGAAGGCCCGATCACCAAGATCCTGGACTTCGGCGCACTGGTCAACCTGCTGCCCGGCAAGGACGGCCTGCTGCACATCAGCCAGATCGCGCACGAGCGCGTCGAGAAGGTGACCGACTATCTGAGCGAAGGCCAGATCGTGAAGGTCAAGGTTCTCGAGACCGACGAAAAGGGCCGCGTCAAGCTGTCCATGAAGGCCCTGACCGAGCGTCCGGCCGGCATGGAATACAGCGAGCGCCCGCCGCGTGAAGACCGCGGCGATCGCGGTGACCGTGGTGGCGACCGCCGTGAGCGTTCGGACCGTGGCGATCGCGGCGGCGACCGTGGTGGTGATCGTGGCGAGCGCGCACCGCGCTACAACGACCAGCAGCAACAGCCCCGCGGCGAGCAGCAACAGCAGCCCGCCGGCGAGTCGCAGCAGCAAGCGCCGCGCGAACCGCAGGAGTAAGCAGTGAGGCGCGACGGCCTGGTGTCGTCGCCTCTCGTGGACAGCCACTGATGCCCGCCCCTGTGCGGGCATCCGAGTCTCGGAGACCCCCATGAAAGCCATTGAGATCACTTCGTACGGCGCCCCCGAGGTGCTGCGCGTCGCTGCACGTCCCGACCCGGTGGCGGGCGAGGGCGAGCTGCTGATCCGCGTGGCGGCCAGCGGCGTCAATCGCCCGGACGTGCTGCAGCGGATGGGGCATTACCCGGTGCCGCCCGGTGCTTCCGACCTGCCGGGCCTCGAAGTGGCCGGCGAGATCGTGTCGGGCGACGCCAAGGCGCTGGCCGAGGCGGGCTTCAAGGTCGGCGACCGCGTGTGCGCACTGGTCGCCGGTGGCGGCTATGCCGAGCTGTGCGTGGCGCCTGTGGCGCAATGCCTGCCGGTGCCCAAGGGGTGGAGCGACATCGAGGCGGCCTCGCTGCCCGAGACCTTCTTCACTGTCTGGAGCAATGTGTTCGAGCGCGGCCGCCTGCAGAAGGGCGAGACGCTGCTGATCCAGGGCGGCTCGAGCGGCATCGGCGTCACGGCGATCCAGATCGCCAAGGCGCTCGGTGCGACCGTGATCGTCACGGCCGGCAGCGACGACAAGTGCGAAGCCTGCCTGAAGCTGGGGGCCGATCACGCCATCAACTACCGCACGAGCGATTTCGTCGAAGTGGCGAAGCAGCTCACGGGCGGCAAGGGCGTGGACGTGGTGCTCGACATGGTGGCCGGCGACTACGTGGCGCGCGAGATCGAATGCCTGGCCGAAGACGGTCGGCTCGTGATCATTGCAGTGCAGGGCGGTGTGAAGAGTGAGATCAACGCGGGCCTCGTGCTGCGTCGGCGGCTCACGATCACTGGCTCGACGTTGCGTCCGCGGCCGGTGGCGTTCAAAGGTGCCATCGCCAAGGCGCTGCGCGAGAAGGTCTGGCCGCTGCTTGAAAGCGGCGCGGTCAAGCCCGTGATCCACAGCACCTATGCGGCAGCAGGTGAGCCTAGCGGCGCGGCCCAGGCTCACACCCTGATGGAATCGAACCAGCACATCGGCAAGATCGTGCTGACTTGGTGAGACGAACAACGCGATGACAACCTTCAAGAAACTGATTGCCGGTAACTGGAAGATGAATGGCGGCCTGGCCGCCAACGAGGCGCTGGTGAAGGCCCTGCAGCAAGGGCTGGCAACCAGTCCTGCGGCATGCGGTGTTGCACTGTGTGCGCCTGCGCCGTACTTTGCCCAGCTGCAATCGCTGCTGGCGGACACGCCGTCGCTGGCGCTCGGTGCGCAGGACATCTCGGCGCACCCGCAAGGTGCGTTCACCGGCGAGCAGTCGGCGGCGATGCTGAAGGAGTTCGGCGTGCGCTATGCGATCGTCGGTCACTCCGAGCGTCGCCAGTACCACGGCGAAACCGATGACACGGTGGCGGCCAAGACGGCGGCCGCGCTGGCGAATGGCATCACGCCGATCGTCTGCGTCGGCGAGACGCTGGCACAGCGCGAAGCAGGGCAGACCGAAGAGGTCGTCAAGCGTCAGCTGGCTGCGGTGATTCATCTGAATGGCCACTGCATCAGCGAGATCGTCGTGGCCTACGAGCCGGTCTGGGCCATCGGCACGGGCAAGACGGCCTCGCCGGAGCAGGCGCAGGCGGTGCATGCCGTGCTGCGTGCGCAACTGCACCATGCGGCGAGCGAGCATGCTGCGGGCATCAAGATTTTGTACGGCGGCAGCATGAACGCGGCGAATGCCGCCGAACTGCTGGCGCAGGCCGACATCGACGGCGGCCTCATCGGTGGCGCCTCGCTCAAGGCGCCCGACTTTCTGCAGATCATTTCTGCCGCTGCACGCTGATCGCGGCAACGGCAGCCATCACTTAGGAGTAAGAACGAATGAACGTGGTCCTCAATCTTCTGGTCGGCGTGCAAATGCTGGCGGCGCTGGCAATGATCGGCCTGATCCTGATCCAGCACGGCAAGGGCGCCGACATGGGCGCGGCCTTCGGCAGCGGCAGTGCGGGCAGCCTGTTCGGTGCCAGCGGCAGTGCCAACTTCCTTTCGCGCACGACGGCCGTGCTGGCTGCGGTGTTCTTTGCCTGTACGCTGCTGCTGGCTTACTTCAGCCACGCACGTCCTGCGGGCGGTGGCAGCCTGCTGGAGCGCGCAGCCGTAGGCGCACCTGCCACGCCGGCCGCTCCCGCGACTGGCGCTGCGGGCGAAATCCCTGCTGCAGCAGCACCTGCCAAGGCCGCTTCGGCGCCTGCAGCACCCGTTTCGGGCACTGGCCAGATTCCGGCCAAGTAATCAGGTTGTTTTCATGCAGCCGTCTGTGAGAAACGGCTTCATTTCAGGGTAAACTCTAAATCTGTTCAGAAAGCCAAATGCCTCAACGGCACCTCATGCCATCTGGACAGTTTAAAACCGCGGTCGTGGTGAAATTGGTAGACACGCTATCTTGAGGGGGTAGTGGCGAAAGCTGTGCGAGTTCGAGTCTCGCCGACCGCACCAAATATCACCGGCAGAAAATCTCTATCCAGAGGCTTTTCTGTCGGTGGCAAGCGGTGAAAATTTCTCGATGAACCTCGATTCCTACCTTCCCGTCCTTTTGTTCATTTTGGTCGGGGTCGGCGTAGGCGTCGCCCCGCAAGTCATCGGATACATCCTTGGGCCCAATCGGCCCAATGCTGCGAAGAACGCTCCCTACGAGTGCGGCTTCGAGGCCTTCGAGGATGCGCGCATGAAGTTCGACGTGCGCTATTACCTCGTCGCGATTCTCTTCATCCTCTTCGATCTCGAAATTGCCTTTCTCTTTCCGTGGGCCATTGCGCTCAAGGAAATCGGCGCTGTTGGCTTCTGGGCCATGATGATCTTTCTCGCCATCCTCGTCGTGGGCTTTGTCTACGAGTGGAAAAAAGGCGCGCTCGACTGGGAATGACAAGGAAGCAACACGATGGCCATTGAAGGCGTTCTCAAAGAAGGCTTCGTCACCACGACCTACGACTCGGTCGTGAACTGGGCGAAGACCGGATCTCTCTGGCCGATGACGTTCGGTCTCGCATGCTGTGCGGTCGAAATGATGCACGCGGGTGCTGCCCGCTACGACATCGACCGTTTCGGTATGTTGTTCCGACCCAGCCCGCGTCAGTCCGATCTGATGATCGTGGCCGGCACGCTGTGCAACAAGATGGCGCCCGCGCTGCGCAAGGTCTACGACCAGATGCCCGAGCCGCGCTGGGTGCTCTCGATGGGCTCCTGCGCGAACGGCGGCGGCTACTACCACTACAGCTATTCCGTGGTGCGTGGCTGCGACCGCATCGTGCCGGTCGACGTCTACGTGCCGGGTTGCCCGCCCACCGCTGAAGCACTGCTGTATGGCGTGATCCAGCTGCAGCAGAAGATTCGCCGCACCAACACCATTGCCCGCGCCTGAGAGATTGCCGACGATGACTGACTTTGCAATTTCGCCGGAGGTGCTGCGCGCCACCATTGCCGAGGCGCTCGGCGCCAAGGCCAAGAGCGTGACGCTCGCACTCGAAGAAGTGACCGTCGTGGTCGGTGCCGTCGACTACATCGATGCAGCAACGCTGCTGCGCGATGCGCCCGGCTGCCGCTTCGAGCAGCTGATCGACCTCTGCGGCATGGACTATTCCGACTACCGCGAAGGCGAGTGGCAGGGCGATCGCTACTGCGTTGTCTCGCACCTGCTCTCCGTGAGCCTCAACCAGCGCGTGCGCCTCAAGGTGTTCGCGCCGAATGAAGACCTGCCCGTAGTCGATTCGCTCCAGCCTGTCTGGAGTGCCGCCACCTGGTTCGAGCGCGAAGCCTTCGACCTGTACGGCATCGTGTTCGACGGCCACGACGATCTGCGTCGCATCCTGACCGACTACGGCTTCATCGGCCACCCGTTCCGCAAGGACTTTCCGGTGTCGGGTCACGTCGAAATGCGCTACGACGAAGAGCAGAAGCGCGTGGTCTACCAGCCGGTCTCGATCGAGCCGCGCGAAATCACGCCGCGCGTGATCCGCGAAGACAACTACGGCGGCGGTTTGCACTGACAGATATGGCCGAAATCAAGAACTACACACTCAACTTCGGTCCCCAGCACCCCGCAGCACACGGCGTGCTGCGCCTGGTGCTCGAGCTGGACGGCGAAGTGATCCAGCGTGCCGACCCCCACATCGGCCTGCTGCACCGCGCGACCGAGAAGCTCGCCGAATCGCGCACCTTCATCCAGTCGCTGCCCTACATGGACCGCCTCGACTACGTGTCGATGATGTCCAACGAGCACGCCTACTGCCTCGCCATCGAGCGGATGATGGGTCTCGATGTGCCGATCCGCGCGCAATACATCCGCGTGATGTTCGCCGAGATCACCCGCCTGCTGAACCACCTGCTGTGGCTCGGCGCGCACGGTCTGGATTGCGGCGCGATGAACATGCTCATCTACTGCTTCCGCGAGCGTGAAGACCTGTTCGACATGTACGAGGCCGTGTCCGGCGCGCGCATGCACGCGGCGTACTTCCGTCCGGGTGGTGTCTACCGCGACCTGCCGGATTCGATGCCGCAGTACAAGGTCAGCAAGATCAAGAACGCGAAGGCGATCGAGCGTCTCAACGAAAACCGTCAGGGTTCGCTGCTCGACTTCATCGACGACTTCTGCAAGCGCTTCCCGAAGATGGTCGACGAGTACGAAACGCTGCTCACCGACAACCGCATCTGGAAGCAACGCACCGTGGGCATCGGCGTGGTCACGCCGGAGCGTGCGCTGAACTTGGGCTTCACCGGCCCGATGCTGCGTGGCTCGGGCGTCGAATGGGACCTGCGCAAGAAGCAGCCCTACGACGTCTACGACCAGATGCTGTTCGACGTGCCCGTGGGCAAGACCGGCGACTGCTACGACCGCTACCTCGTGCGCGTGGAAGAAATGCGCCAGGCCAACAAGATCATCCAGCAGTGCTCGGCATGGCTGCGCGTGAATCCGGGTCCGGTCATCACCGACAACCACAAGGTTGCTGCGCCCGCGCGCGAATCGATGAAGGCGAACATGGAGGAGCTGATCCACCATTTCAAGCTCTTCACCGAAGGCTTCCACGTGCCCGAAGGCGAAGCGTATGCCGCCGTCGAGCACCCCAAGGGCGAGTTCGGCATCTATCTCGTGAGCGACGGCGCCAACAAGCCGTACCGCCTGAAGATCCGCGCCCCGGGCTTCCCGCACCTCGCTGCCCTCGACGAAATGTCGCGCGGCCACATGATCGCCGACGCTGTCGCGGTGATCGGCACGATGGACATCGTGTTCGGCGAAATCGACAGGTGAGAAAGAGCGAATGACGACTTCCTCAACCCATCACCATGACGCGGTGCCTTCGGCGCCGTTGAAGGCCGCCATCCTCGAGCGCTTTGCGCGCGAGGTCGCGAAGTACCCCGAAGCTGGCAAGCAGTCGGCCGTGATGGCCTGCCTCGCCATCGTCCAGCAGGACGAAGGCTTCGTGAGCGTGCAGCGCGAGCGCGAGATCGCCGCCTACCTCGGCATGGCGCCCATCGCCGTGCACGAAGTGACGACCTTCTACAACATGTACAACCAGCATCCGGTGGGCAAGTTCAAGCTCAACGTGTGCACCAACCTGCCGTGCCAACTGCGCGACGGCGTGACCGCGCTGGTCCATCTCGAGAAGAAACTCGGCATCAAGATGGGCGAGACCACGGCCGACGGCCTGTTCACGCTGCAGCAGAGTGAATGCCTCGGCGCCTGCGCCGATTCGCCCGTGATGCTGGTCAACGACCGCACCATGTGCAGCTTCATGAGCAACGACAAGCTCGACCAGCTCATCGACGGTTTGCGCAGTGCCAAGCCAGGGGAGGCTTCGTGATGGCGCCCGAACAGGTTCTCTCGCAATTCCAGGCCACCGGTGTTCAGACCTGCTTCCATGACCGCCACATCGGCGCTCAGATCTATGCAGGCCTCGACGGCACCAACTGGCATCTGGCCGACTACGAAGCGCGCGGCGGCTACCAGGCGCTGCGCAAGATCCTCACCGAGGGCCTGACGCCCGACCAGGTGATCGCCGAAGTGAAGGCCTCGGGCCTGCGTGGCCGTGGCGGCGCCGGTTTCCCGACCGGTCTGAAGTGGAGCTTCATGCCCCGCCAGTTCCCGGGCCAGAAGTACCTCGTCTGCAATTCGGACGAAGGCGAGCCCGGCACGTGCAAGGACCGCGACATCCTGCAGTTCAACCCGCACATCGTGATCGAAGGCATGGCCATCGCCGCGTATGCGATGGGCATCAGCGTGGGCTACAACTACATCCACGGCGAGATCTTCCAGAGCTACGACCGCTTCGAGGCCGCCCTCGAAGAGGCACGCGCCGCCGGCTACCTCGGCGACAAGATCATGGGCAGCACGTACAACTTCCAGTTGCACGCCGCCCACGGCTTCGGTGCCTACATCTGCGGTGAAGAAACCGCACTGCTCGAATCGCTCGAAGGCAAGAAGGGCCAGCCGCGCTTCAAGCCGCCGTTCCCGGCGAGCTTCGGCCTGTACGGCAAGCCGACCACCATCAACAACACCGAGACCTTCGCGGCGGTGCCCTGGATCATCCGCAACGGTGGCCCGGCCTACCTCGAGTGCGGCAAGCCGAACAACGGCGGCACCAAGATCTACTCGGTGAGCGGTGACGTCGAGCTGCCCGGCAACTACGAAGTGCCGATGGGCACGCCGTTCTCCAAGCTGCTCGAACTGGCTGGTGGCGTGCGCAAGGGTCGCACGCTCAAGGCCGTGATTCCCGGCGGCTCGTCGTCGCCGGTGCTGCCGGCCGACATCATGATGGCCTGCACCATGGACTACGACTCCATCGCCAAGGCCGGCTCCATGCTGGGTTCGGGCGCCGTGATCGTCATGGACGACAGCCGCTCGATGGTCGAGTCGCTCAAGCGCCTCTCGTACTTCTACATGCACGAGTCCTGCGGCCAGTGCACGCCGTGCCGCGAAGGCACGGGCTGGCTCTACCGCGTGGTGGACCGCATCCACAACGGACAGGGCAAGCCCAGCGACATGCAGCTGCTGGACTCCGTGGCCGGCGACATCATGGGCCGCACCATCTGTGCGCTCGGCGATGCGGCGGCCATGCCCGTGCGCGCCATGATCAAGCACTTCCGCCATGAGTTCGAGGCCCTGATTCCGGGCCACGTCCCGACGGCGCCCGTCAAGGCCTGAGTGCGAGAAGAAACACAGACATGATCGAAATCGAACTCGACGGCAAGAAGGTCGAAGTGACCGAAGGCAGCATGGTGATGCATGCGGCCGAAAAGGCGGGCACCTACATTCCGCACTTCTGCTATCACAAGAAACTCAGCATCGCGGCCAACTGCCGCATGTGCCTGGTCGACGTGGAAAAGGCGCCCAAGCCGATGCCGGCCTGCGCCACGCCCGTCACGCAGGGCATGATCGTTCGCACCAAGAGCGACAAGGCCATCAAGGCCCAGCAGTCCGTCATGGAGTTCCTGCTGATCAACCACCCGCTGGATTGCCCCATCTGCGACCAGGGCGGCGAGTGCCAGCTGCAGGATCTGGCCGTCGGCTACGGCGGTTCTTCTTCGCGTTACGAAGAAGAAAAGCGCGTCGTGTTCCACAAGGACGTCGGCCCGCTGATCAGCATGGAAGAAATGAGCCGCTGCATCCATTGCACGCGCTGCGTCCGTTTCGGCCAGGAAGTGGCCGGCGTGATGGAGCTCGGCATGTCGCACCGCGGCGAGCACTCCGAAATCGAAACCTTCCTCGGCGACTCGGTCGACTCCGAACTGTCGGGCAACATGATCGACATCTGCCCGGTCGGCGCGCTCACGAGCAAGCCGTTCCGCTACAGCGCCCGCACCTGGGAACTGTCGCGCCGCAAGTCGGTGAGCCCGCACGACTCCACCGGTGCCAACCTGATCGTCCAGGTCAAGAACAACCGCGTGATGCGCGTGGTGCCGCTCGAGAACGAAGACGTCAACGAATGCTGGATTGCCGACCGCGACCGCTTCTCGTACGAAGCGCTCAACGGCACGGAACGCCTGACCCAGCCCATGCTGAAGCAGGGCGGCCAATGGCAGCAGGTCGACTGGCAGACGGCGCTCGAGTACGTCGCCAACGGCCTCAAGCAGATCAAGACCGACCACGGTGCGCAAAGCATCGGCACGCTGGTCAGCCCGCACAGCACGCTCGAAGAGCTGCAGCTCGCCGCCATGCTCACGCGTGAACTCGGCAGCGACAACATCGACTACCGCCTGCGCAACGCCGAATTCACGGCCTTCGAAGGCGTGCGCTGGCTCGGTACGTCGATCGCCTCGCTCACGCAAGTGCAGCGCGCGCTGGTCGTCGGCTCGAACCTGCGCAAGGAACACCCGCTGTTCGCTCAGCGCATCCGCCAGGCCGTGCGCAAGGGCGCCGCGCTGTCGGTGATCACCTCGTCCAGCCTCATGGCCGACCGCGGTGCCTGGGCCATCGACGTGGCGCAAGCGGCCATCGTCGAAGCCGACCAGTGGGTCGAGGCGCTGGCCGCCGTGGCCGCTGCCATCGGCCAGACCAACGGCGCTGCCGCACCGCTGGCACCGAAGAACGCGCCCGACGCCGCCGCACAAGCCATCGCAGCCTCGCTGCTGAGCGGCGAGCGCAAGGCGATCCTGCTCGGCAATGCCGCCGCGCACCACGCGCAAGCCAGCAGCCTGCTGGCCCTCGCGAACTGGATCGGCGCACAGACCGGCGCCACCGTCGGCTACCTGACCGAAGCGGGCAACACCGTGGGCGCACAGCTCGTCGGCGCCTTCCCGCAGAACGGCGGCCTCGACGCCGGCCGCATGCTCGCCGCCGGCTCCGGCCTCAAGGCCGTGCTGCTGCTGAACACCGAGCCGGTGTTCGACTCGGCCGCCGGTGCTGCCGCCGCCGATGTCATCGGCAATGCGCAGATGGTGGTCACGCTGAGCCCCTTCAAGGCCAACCTCGAATTCAGCGACGTGCTGCTGCCCATCGCCCCGTTCACCGAAACGCCCGGCACCTTCGTCAACGCGGAAGGCCGTGTGCAGGGTTTCCATGCCGTCGTGAAGCCGCAAGGCGAAACGCGTCCGGCCTGGAAGGTGCTGCGCGTGCTGGCGAACCTGCTCGGCCTGCCGGGCTTCGCCTTCGAATCGACCGCCGAGGTGCTCTCCACCATCGGTGACAAGGGCACCGTGCCGGCGAATGCGCTGAGCAACGCCACGTCCGCCAGGGCTGTCGCGGCCAGCGGCGCCGTGGCTGCGCCCGTGGTCGCGAGCATCTATCAGCTCGACTCGATCGTGCGTCGCGCACCGTCGCTGCAGCTGACCGCCGATGCGCGCAACGCATCGACCGCACCGGGTGCACCGGCGCGTGCCGAGGAGGCACTGGCATGATCGACGCAATTCATGGCTTCGGCTTGGGGCTGGTCGCCGCAGGCTGGTGGACCGCCGTCGTCTGGCCCGTCATCTGGACGTTGATCAAGATCATCGTCGTCGTGATCCCGCTGATGGGCGCCGTGGCGTACCTCACGCTGTGGGAACGCAAGGCCATCGGCTTCACGCAGATCCGCGTGGGCCCGAACCGCATCGGGCCGCTGGGCCTGTTGCAGCCGATCGCCGACGCGCTCAAGCTGATGACCAAGGAAATCATTCTTCCGACGGTCGCCAACAAGGGCCTCTTCCTGCTCGGCCCCATCATGACCATCATGCCGGCGCTCGCCGCATGGGCCGTGATTCCCTTCGGCCCGGATGTGGCGCTGGCCAACATCAACGCCGGCCTGCTGTTCGTGATGGCCATCACCTCGCTCGAGGTGTACGGCGTGATCATCGCCGGCTGGGCCTCGAACTCGAAGTACGCCTTCCTGGGCGCGCTGCGCGCCTCGGCACAGATGGTGAGCTACGAAATCGCGATGGGCTTCTGCTTCGTCGTGGTGCTGATGGTCACGGGCAGCCTGAACATGTCCGACATCGTGACGGTGCAGGGCAAGGGCATGTTCCAAGACCTGGGCATCGGCTTCCTGTCGTGGAACTGGCTGCCGCTGCTGCCGATCTTCGTCGTCTACTTCATCTCGGGCCTGGCCGAAACCAACCGTCACCCGTTCGACGTGGTGGAAGGCGAGTCCGAAATCGTGGCCGGCCACATGATCGAGTACTCGGGCATGAGCTTCGCGATGTTCTTCCTGGCCGAGTACGCCAACATGTGGCTGGTCTCGATCCTGACCGTCATCCTGTTCCTCGGCGGATGGCTGCCGCCGTTCGAGTTCCTGAGCTTCATTCCGGGCTGGATCTGGCTGGGCCTCAAGACCTTCTGCGTGGTCACCATGTTCCTGTGGGTGCGTTCGACGTTCCCGCGCTTCCGTTACGACCAGATCATGCGTCTGGGCTGGAAGATCTTCATTCCCGTCACCCTGGTGTGGCTGGTCGTGGTCGGTGGCTGGATGCAGACGCCGTTCAACATCTGGAAATAAGCAGGAAGCGACGACATCATGACTGCTTCACACACCGCCGGGGGGCTTTCGCGCCCCTCCAAGCTGGCCTCCGCGCCGTTCTCGCTCAAGGACTTCCTGGGCAGCTTCATGCTGTTCGAACTGTTCAAGGGCCTGGCCATCACGGGCAAGTACGCCTTCGCGCGCAAGATCACCGTGCAGTTTCCCGAAGAGAAGACGCCGCTGTCGCCGCGCTTCCGCGGCCTGCACGCGCTGCGCCGCTACGAGAACGGCGAAGAGCGCTGCATCGCCTGCAAGCTCTGCGAGGCCGTGTGCCCCGCACTGGCCATCACCATCGAATCCGACGTGCGTGACGACGGCTCGCGCCGCACCACGCGCTACGACATCGACCTGACCAAGTGCATCTTCTGCGGCTTCTGCGAAGAGAGCTGCCCGGTCGATTCGATCGTCGAGACGCACATCTTCGAATACCACGGCGAAAAACGCGGCGACCTGTACTTCACCAAGGACATGCTGCTGGCCGTGGGCGACCGCTACGAAAAAGAAATCGCGGCGAACAAGGCGGCCGACGCCAAGTACCGCTGAGCCGGCTCCGCTCGAAACCCGTACCAATCGAATTCCAATGGACGTCAAGACCGGTCTGTTCTATCTGTTTGCCGCGGTGCTGCTGTTTGCAGCCTTCCGCGTCATCACCTCCCGCAATCCCGTGTACGCCGCGCTGTACCTGGTGCTGGCTTTCTTCCAGGCCTCGGCCATCTGGCTGCTGCTGCGTGCCGAGTTCCTCGCGATCGCACTGGTGCTCGTGTACGTCGGCGCCGTGATGGTGCTCTTCCTGTTCGTCGTGATGATGCTGGACATCGACGTCGACGGCCTGCGAGAGGGCTTCTGGAAGCATTTCCCGCTGGCTGCAGGCGTCGGCGCGCTCATCGCGCTCGAAATGGCGGCCGTGCTCATGGGCGGCTTCCGCCTGGGCGAAGGCCCGCGCGCCATGGCGACGACCTCGCCCAACAGCTCGAACACGCTCGAGCTGGGCAAGCTGCTGTATTCCGAATACCTGTACCCGCTGGAAATCGCCGCGGTCATCCTGCTGGTGGCCATCATTGCCGCCATTGCACTGACGCTGCGCACCCGCAAGGACAGCAAGTACGTCAACCCGTCGGACCAGGTGCGCGTGAAGGCGCGCGACCGCGTGCGCATCGTGCAGATGCCCGTCACGCGTGCGGCCGAGCCGGTGGTTGAGGCCCCGGCAGCGGATGCTGCAAAGGAAAACAAGGCATGACGATCACGCTCGGACACTTTCTCTCGCTCGGCGCGATGCTCTTCGCGCTGTCGGTGATCGGCATCTTCCTGAACCGCAAGAACCTGATCGTGCTGCTCATGGCCATCGAGCTGATGCTGCTCGCGGTCAACATGAACTTCGTGGCCTTCTCGCACTACCTGGGCGACATGCACGGCCAGATCTTCGTGTTCTTCATCCTGACGGTGGCAGCGGCCGAATCGGCCATCGGCCTCGCGTTGCTGGTCCTGTTGTTTCGCAACAAGTCGAGCATCAACGTCGACGAACTCAATTCGCTCAAGGGTTAAGACATGGGCCCCCACGCTCCTCACTTCGTGTATTCGCTGCCCCCCGAGGGGGCGCAGACCGCCCTTGGGGCGGCCCTACGGGCGGTCTCAGCATGAGCGCAACCCTTTCCGCATCCACCTTGCTGGCCGTGCCGCTGGCACCCCTGGTCGGCGCCGCACTTGCCGGCCTGTTCGGCACCAAGTTCGGCGGCAACCACATCGGCCGCAAGGTCACGCATTCGCTGACCATCCTGGGCGTGTTCGTCGCCTTCGTGATCTCGGCGCTGACGCTGAAGTCGGTCATCGTCGACGGTGCCCGCTTCAACCAGACGCTCTACGAGTGGATGATCGTCGGCGGCCTGAAGATGGAAGTCGGCTTCCTGGTCGACGGCCTCACGGCCATGATGATGTGCGTCGTGACTTTCGTGTCGCTGATGGTCCACATCTACACCATCGGCTACATGGAAGAAGACGACGGCTACAACCGCTTCTTCTCGTACATCTCGCTCTTTACCTTCTCGATGCTGATGCTCGTCATGAGCAACAACATGCTCCAGCTGTTCTTCGGCTGGGAAGCGGTGGGCCTGGTGTCGTACCTGCTGATCGGCTTCTGGTTCAACAAGCCCACGGCCATCTTCGCGAACATGAAGGCCTTCCTGGTCAACCGTGTGGGCGACTTCGGCTTCATCCTGGGCATCGGCCTGATCGCCGCCTATGCAGGCACGCTGAACTACACCGAAGCCTTCGCCAAGGCCAACATGCTGGCCGGCATCACCTTCCCGGGCACCGAGTGGATGCTCATCACGGTGATCTGCATCTGCCTGTTCATCGGCGCGATGGGCAAGAGCGCCCAGTTCCCGCTGCACGTGTGGCTGCCCGACTCGATGGAAGGCCCGACCCCCATCTCGGCGCTGATCCACGCGGCGACCATGGTGACGGCCGGCATCTTCATGGTGGCGCGCATGTCGCCGCTGTTCGAGCTGAGCGACACGGCCCTGAGCTTCATCCTCGTGATCGGTGCCATCACCGCGCTGTTCATGGGCTTCCTGGGCATCATCCAGAACGACATCAAGCGCGTGGTTGCGTACTCGACGCTCTCGCAGCTCGGCTACATGACGGTGGCGCTCGGTGCCTCGGCCTACTCGGTCGCGGTGTTCCACCTGATGACGCACGCCTTCTTCAAGGCACTGCTGTTCCTCGGTGCAGGCTCGGTGATCATCGGCATGCACCACAACCAGGACATCCGCTGGATGGGCGGCGTGCGCAAGTACATGCCCATCACCTGGATCACCTCGCTGCTGGGTTCGCTGGCGCTCATCGGCACGCCGCTGTTCTCGGGCTTCTACTCGAAGGACAGCATCATCGAGGCCGTGCACGAAAGCCACCTGTGGGGCGCGCAGTTCGCCTACTACGCGGTGCTGGCCGGCGTGTTCGTGACGGCGTTCTACTCGTTCCGCATGTACTTCCTGGTCTTCCACGGCAAGGAACGCTACGACCAGAACCCCGATGCGCACCATGACGACCATGCGCACGATGCCCATGGCGATCACGGCCACGACGATCACGGCCATGGCCATGACGCCCACAAGCCGCACGAATCGCCGATGGTGGTCTGGCTGCCGCTGGTGCTGCTGGCGATCCCCTCGGTGGTGATCGGCTTCATGACCATCGACCCGATGCTGTTCGGCAGCTTCTTCAAGGACGCGATCTTCGTGGACGGTGCCAAGCACCACGCGATGGGCGAGCTGAAGGAAGCCTTCCACGGCCCGGTCGCCATGGCGATCCACGGCCTGCAGACCGCACCGTTCTGGCTGGCGCTGGCCGGCGTGGCGCTCTCGTACTACATGTACATGATGAACCCGGCCCTGCCGGCCGCCATCAAGCGGACGTTCGGTCCGGTCTACCGTCTGCTCGAGAACAAGTACTACCTCGACTGGATCAATGAAAACATCATTGCCCGCGGTACCCGCATGCTCGGTACCGGCCTGTGGAAGGGCGCTGACCAGGGCCTGATCGACGGCACGATCGTCAACGGGTCCTGGAAGGTGGTGGGGCGCGTCGCAGGTGTCATCCGTTGGCTGCAGACGGGCTTCATCTACCACTACGCCTTTGCGATGCTGCTGGGCATCTTCATCCTGATGACGTACTTCGTCTGGTTCAAACGTTGAGCCCGAACGCTGGAGAAAAAGAAAAATGGGTTTGTTGAGCCTTGCCATCTGGGTGCCGATCGCATTCGGCGCCGCGCTGCTGGCGTTTGGCCGCGACGAGCACGCCAAGGGCGTGCGCTGGGTCGCGCTCGTCGGTGCCATCGTGAGCTTCCTGGTCACGGTGCCGCTGTTCATGCGCTTCCAGAACGGAACCGCCGCGATGCAGTTCGTCGAGAAGACGAGCTGGATCTCGCGCTTCAACGTCAACTACCACCTGGGCATCGACGGCATGTCGCTGTGGCTGGTGCTGCTGACCTCGTTCATCACGGTCGTGGTCGTGATCTCGGCCTGGGAAGTGATCACCGAGCGCGTGAACCAGTACATGGGCGCGTTCCTGATCCTGTCGGGTTTCATGATCGGCGTGTTCTCTGCGCTCGACGGCATCCTGTTCTACGTGTTCTTCGAAGCCACGCTGATCCCGATGTACCTGATCATCGGCATCTGGGGTGGCCCGAACAAGATCTACGCGGCGTTCAAGTTCTTCCTGTACACGCTGCTCGGCTCGCTGCTAATGCTGGTCGCGCTGATCTTCCTGTACAACAAGTCGGGCGGCAGCTTCGACATCCTGAGCTGGCACAAGCTGCCGCTGGGTTCGACCGCGCAGACCTTCCTGTTCTTTGCCTTCTTCGCGGCCTTCGCCGTCAAGGTGCCGATGTGGCCGGTCCACACCTGGCTGCCCGACGTGCACGTCGAGGCCCCCACGGGCGGTTCGGCCGTGCTGGCCGCGGTCATGCTGAAGCTGGGCGCCTACGGTTTCCTGCGCTTCTCGATGCCCATTGCACCTGACGCCTCGCACGAATGGGCGTGGCTGATGATCGCGTTGTCGCTCATCGCCGTGATCTACGTGGGCCTCGTTGCGCTGGTGCAGCAGGACATGAAGAAGCTGGTGGCGTACTCGTCGGTGGCCCACATGGGCTTCGTGACGCTGGGCTTCTTCATCTTCAACGAGCTCGGCGTGTCCGGCGGCATTGTGCAGATGATTGCCCACGGCTTCGTGTCGGGCGCCATGTTCCTGGGAATCGGCGTGCTGTACGACCGCGTGCACTCGCGCCAGATTGCCGACTACGGCGGCGTCGTCAACACCATGCCCAAGTTCGCCGCGTTCGCGCTGCTGTTCGCCATGGCCAATTGCGGCCTGCCGGGCACCGCCGGTTTCGTGGGCGAATGGATGGTGATCCTGGGCGCCGTGAAGGCCAACTTCTGGATCGGCCTGGGGGCAGCCACCGCACTGATCTTCGGCGCCGCCTACACCCTGTGGATGTACAAGCGCGTGTACTTGGGCCCGGTCGCCAACGACCACGTCAAGGAACTCAAGGACATCAACGCCCGCGAGTTCCTGATGCTGTCGCTGCTGGCGATCGCCGTGCTCTGGATGGGTCTGTATCCGAAGCCTTTCACCGACGCGATGGATGCCTCCGTCGTCGAGCTTCTGCGCCATGTGGCGATTTCGAAGCTGCCCGTCTGATGCCACGCTGAAGAAGAGAACGAGATGATTGACAAACTCAGCTGGGTGACGATCTACCCCGAAATCGTGTTGCTGGTCATGGCCTGCATCATTGCGCTGGTCGACCTGTCGGACACGAGCCCGCGCCGCACCCGCACCTACATCCTGACGCTGCTCACGCTGGCGGCGGTGGCTGTGCTCACGGGCCTGGCCGCTGTCGGCGGCAAGACCGCCTACGGCTTCGGCGGCATGGTGGTGAGCGACTCGATGGGCAACTGGCTCAAGTGCTTCGCCTCGCTCGCCCTGATGGTGACGCTGGTCTACGGCCGTCCCTACGCGGCCGACCGCGAGATGCTGCGCGGCGGCGAGTTGTTCACGATCAGCATGCTGGCGCTGCTGGGCATGTTCGTGATGATCGGTGGCAGCAACTTCCTGCTGATCTACCTCGGCCTCGAGCTGCTCACGCTGTCGAGCTACGCGCTCGTGGCCCTGCGCCGCGACAACGCGGTGGCCAGCGAAGCCGCCATGAAGTACTTCGTGCTCGGCGCGATGGCCAGCGGCTTCCTGCTGTACGGCCTGTCGATGATGTACGGCGCGACCGGCTCGCTCGACCTGAACGAAGTCTTCAAGGCGATCTCGACCGGCAAGGTGAACCACCAGGTGCTGGTGTTCGGCCTGGTCTTCATCGTGGCGGGCCTGGCCTTCAAGGTTGGCGCTGCTCCGTTCCACATGTGGGTGCCCGACGTCTACCAGGGCGCGCCGACGGCGGTCACGCTGCTGATCGGTGCCGCGCCCGAGCTGGCTGCCTTCGGCATCATCATCCGCCTGCTGGTCGACGGCCTGCAGCCCTTGGCCATCGACTGGCAGCAGATGCTGGCCGTGCTGGCGATCGCCTCGCTGGTGATCGGCAACCTGGCCGCCATCGCGCAGAGCAACCTCAAGCGCATGCTGGCCTACTCGACCATCGCGCAGATGGGCTTCATGCTGCTGGGCCTGGTGGCGGGTTCCGACCAGCAGGGCACGCAGAACGCGCAGGCCGCCTACAGCGCCTCGATGTTCTACGTCATCACCTACGTGCTGACCACGCTGGCGAGCTTCGGCATCATCCTGCTGCTGGCGCGCGAAGGCTTCGAAAGCGAAGAGATCACCGACCTGGCCGGCCTGAACCAGCGCAGCCCGCTGTATGCCGGCGTGATGGCCATCGCGATGTTCTCGCTGGCCGGCCTGCCGCCGCTGGTCGGCTTCTACGCCAAGCTGGCCGTGCTGCAAGCGCTGATCGCCTCGGGTGCCGCCATCTACATCGGCCTGGCGGTGTTCGCCGTGATCATGTCGCTGATCGGCGCCTTCTACTACCTGCGCGTGGTCAAGGTCATGTACTTCGACGCACCTGTCACGGCGACCACCGTGTCGGCCTCGTTCGACGTGCGCACCGTGCTCACGATCAACGGCGCGCTGATCCTGATTCTTGGTGTCTTGCCCGGCGGTCTGATGACGCTGTGCTACGACGCCATCGCGGCCACGCTGGCCCACTGACGCGGCCCGCACAGGTGTCGCAAACCGCGTCGGTCTGGGTGGTGCTGCTGGTGGCCCTGGCGGCCGCCAACCTGCCGTTCCTCAATGAACGCCTGTTCGGGGCGGTGCCGCTGTCGGCCAAGCACAAGTCCCTCGCCATCCGCTTCGGCGAACTGGTGGTGCTGTACTTCATTGCCGGCGGCATCGGCCTGCTGTTCGAACGCAGGGCAGGGCAGATCGCGGCGCAGGGCTGGGAGTTCTACGCGGTGACGGCTTCGCTGTTCGTCGTGCTGGCCTTCCCGGGATTCACCTGGCGCTACCTGATGAAGCACAGGCACTGACCGACATGACTTCTCCCGCCCCCGATTCGCATTTGAAAGAAGCGCTCGTCAGCAGCGAGGAGCTCTTCAAGGGCAAGTTCCTGCACGCCAAGCGCGACACCATCCGCCTGCCCGACGGCCACAGCGCCACGCGTGAGTACGTGGTGCATCCCGGCGCAGTGGTGGTGATTCCGCTGCTCGACGACGGCCGCGTGGTGCTGGAGCGCCAGTTCCGCTACCCGGTGGACCGCGTGATCGTCGAGTTTCCCGCGGGCAAGCTCGACGCCGGCGAAGATCCGCTGCTGTGCGGCCAGCGCGAACTGCTCGAGGAAACCGGCTACACCGCGCGCGAATGGGCGCATGCCGGGGCCACGCACCTGGCGGTGGCGTACTCGACCGAAATCATCCACATCTACTTTGCACGCGGCCTCTCGCTGGGCGAGCGCAAGCTCGACCATGGCGAGTTTCTCGACGTGTTCACTGCCACGCCGCAGGAGCTCATCGGCTGGTGCCGCGACGGCACCGTGACCGACGCAAAGACGCTCACCTGCGCCCTGTGGCTGCAGAACGTCCTCTCGGGCGCATGGGCACTGGATTGGCAGGCCGCAGCCTCGCAAGGCGGCGCGGGATAATCCGCGCATGAAGGTCCTCGATCTCCGCTGCACGCACGGCCACGGCTTCGAGGGCTGGTTCGCGTCCAATGAAGCGTTCGACAGCCAGCTCGCAAGCGGCCTCGTCGAGTGCCCGGTCTGCGGTGACACCGCGATCGTCAAGCTGCTGAGCGCGCCCCGCCTGAACCTGAGCAACGCCAAGGCGCCGAAGGAAGAAGGGCGCGACGCGGCCCACACGCCGTCGGCGCCCGCACCGCCTTCCACTCAAGTATCCGCAACCGCGACTTCATCACCCGAAGCCCGTTGGATGCGCGCCGTGCGCGAAGTGCTGGCCAAGACCGAAGACGTCGGCGACCGCTTCGCCGACGAGGCGCGCAGGATGCACTACGGCGAAACCGCCGAGCGCGGCATCCGCGGCCAGGCCACGCCGGAGCAGACCGAGGCGCTGCTCGACGAAGGCATTCCGGTGATGGCGCTGCCGATTCCGGCGGCGCTGAAAGAAACCCTGCAGTAACCGACCGACCCGATCGATATCGGGGATCGGGTCAGGCCGTGAATTGCAGCGCAGCCAGCCGCGCGTACACGCCGCCTTGCGCGACCAGCGCCGCGTGCGTTCCCTGTTCGACGATGCCGCCGTGGTCCAGCACGATGATGCGGTCGGCCTTCTGCACGGTCGCCAGGCGGTGGGCGATCACGAGCGTGGTGCGGTTTTCCATCGCCGATTCCAGCGCGGCCTGCACCATGCGTTCGCTCTCGGCGTCGAGCGCGCTCGTGGCTTCGTCCAGCAACAACAGCGGCGGGTTCTTCAAGATGGCCCGTGCGATGGCGATGCGCTGGCGCTGGCCGCCCGACAGCCGCACGCCGCGTTCACCCAGGAAGGTGTCGTAGCCTTCGGGCAGGGCCTGCAGGAAGTCGTGCGCGAAGGCGGCGCGCGCCGCGGCGTGCACTTCGTCGGCGCTGGCCTCGGGCCGGCCGTAGCGGATGTTCTCGAAGGCGCTGGCCGAAAAGATCACCGCGTCCTGCGGCACGAGGCCGATGCGGGTGCGCAGGTCGTGCAGCGCGAGCGCGTCCAGTGATGCGCCGTCGAGCACGATGCGGCCCGACTGCGGGTCGTAGTAGCGCAGCAGCAGCTGGAACACCGTGCTCTTGCCCGCGCCGCTCGATCCCACCAGCGCCACGGTTTCGCCCGGCGCGATGTCCAGGCTGAAGTCGCGCAGCGCCGGCGTGCCCGGCCGCGAGGGGTAGTGGAAGGTGATCGCGTCGAAGCGGATGGCGCTGCCCGCGGCGGGAACGGGCGCGACCGCCGGCCGTGCGGGTGAGGCGATGGCCGTCGGCGCATGCAGCAGCTCCATCAGGCGCTCGGTGGCACCGGCTGCGCGCAGCAGGTCGCCGTACACCTCGCCGAGCACCGCCGTGGCGCTCGCGAGGATCGCCACGTACACCACCGTCTGGCCCAGGTGGCCGGCCGTGATGTCGCCGCGCAGCACGGCCTGCGTGCCTTCGTACAGGCCCCAAAGCAAGGCGGCCGAGGTGGCGATGATGATGAAGGCCACGAGCACCGAGCGTGCGCGCGTGCGGCGCACGGCGGTATGGAAGGCGTTCTCGGTCGAGCCGTTGAAGCGGTCGGCCTCGCGGCCTTCGGCCGTGTAGCTCTGCACCACGGGAATCGCGTTCAGCACCTCGGCCGCGATGGCGCTCGAGTCGGCCACGCGGTCCTGGCTGGCGCGCGAGAGCTTGCGCACGCGGCGGCCGAACCACATGCTCGGCAGCACCACCAGCACCAGGATGCCCAGCACCTGCACCATCACATAAGGATTGGTCCAGACCAGCACCGCCAGCGCGCCCACGCCCATGACGGCGTTGCGCAGGCCCATGCTCAGCGACGAGCCGACGACTGTCTGCACGAGCGTGGTGTCGGCCGTGAGGCGCGACAGCACCTCGCCCGTCTGCGTGGTCTCGAAGAAGGCCGGGCTCTGCTGTAGCACGTGGCCGTAGACCGCATTGCGCAGGTCGGCCGTCACGCGCTCGCCGAGCCAGCTCACCGTGTAGAAGCGTGCGGCCGAAAACAGGCCCAGCGCCACGGCCACCGCGAAGAGGGCACCGAAGTGCTCGCGCAGCGCCATGGTCTGCGCGCCCTTGTCGGCGCTGACCAAGCCGCCGTCAATCAGGCTGCGCAGGGCGATAGGGAAGGCCAGCGTCGTGACGGCCGCCATCACCAGGAAGACCCCCGCCAGGACGATCTGCACGCGGTAGGGGCGAAGGAAGGGGCGCAACCCCGACAGCGAGCGGGGCGAACCCTTGGCTGCGGAGGACGACGGAGGGGAAGAAGCCATGGGCGCGAATTCTACCGAGCCCTTGCCCCCACAAAGGTCGCCTTGACAGTAATTGTCATGGCAGCTAATATTTTGGGCATGAGCGATGCCCACATTCCCCAGGCCCCCCCGGCGCCCGACGAGGCCGCGCGTGCGCCGGCCGACTTCTATCGCGCCGAGGACTACCGCGCCGAAGAGAGCATCGGCTACCTGATGCGCCGCATCGTCACGTCCGTGGGCCAGACGGTCGGCACGCGCATGTGCGAACCCGGCAGCCCCACGTACCCGCAGTGGGTGCCGCTGTACAAGCTGCACGCCGGCGCCGCCACCACGGTGGCCGAACTCGCCCGCGCCTGCGAACTCGACACCGGCGCCATGACGCGCCTGCTCGACCGCCTCGAAGCCAAGGGCCTGTGCCGCCGCGTGCGCTCGCTCGAAGACCGCCGCGTGGTCAACATCGAACTCACCGACGAAGGCCGTGCGGCCGCGAAGGAAGTGCCCTATGTGCTGAGCCGGGTACAGAACGAGTACCTGGCCGGCTTCAGCCCCGAAGAATGGGAGCAGCTCAAGGACTACTTGCGCCGCATCCTCGACAACGCACAGGGCCTCGCGGCCCGTGGAGAGAAGAATGACTGAGTCTTTCGCCGTGCGCGCGCTGCGCCGCACGCCTGTCGTGGCCGCCGCGCTGGCGGTGGTCGCGCTCGCCGGTTGCGCCGACATGGCCGGCATCGGCTCGCACGCCACGCTGCGCGATGCGACCACGCTCGGCATCGCGGCCGACCCCGCGCGCGCTACCGTGCCCGCCCTCGACAGCCAGTGGTGGCAGGCCTTCGGCGACAGCCAGCTCAATGCGCTGGTCGACCAGGCCGTGGCCGGCAACCCGAACCTGCAGGTCGCGCGTGCGCGCCTCGTGCGCGCCCAGGCCTCGGCGGACATCGCCGGCGCGGCGCTGCTGCCCAAGGTCGGCGCCGACCTGAACCTGAACCGCCAGAAGTTCAACAGCAACTACATCTACCCGGCGCCGCTGGGCGGCTCCACGCAGAACATCGGCCTGCTGCAGCTCGGCGCGAGCTGGGAGCTCGACTTCTTCGGCAAGAACCGCAGCGCACTCGACACCGCCCTCGGCGCGGCCAATGCCGCGGCAGCCGACGCCGATGCCGCGCGCGTGCTGCTCGCGAGCAACGTGACGCGCAGCTACTTTCAGTGGGCGCGCCTGAACGAACAGGTCGAGGTGGCCAAGCGCACGCTGGCCCAGCGCGATGAAACTTTCAAGCTGGTGCGCGACCGCGTCTCGGCCGGCCTCGATACGCGCCTCGAACTGCGCCAGAGCGAAGGCGGCCTGCCTGAAGCACGCCAGCAGATCGAAGCGCTCAACGAGCAGATCGCGCTGCAGCAGCACGCGCTCGATGCGCTCGTGGGCCAGCCCAACGTGTCGGCGTCGCTCAAGCCGCCGGTGCTCGCCGGCGTGAAGCCGATGGCGCTGCAGGCGAACATTCCGGCCGACCTGCTGGGCCGCCGCGCCGACATCGCCGCCGCGCGCTGGCGCGTCGAAGCCGCCACCAGCGACGTGGCCAATGCCAAGACCCAGTTCTATCCCAACGTGAACCTCACGGCCTTTGCCGGCTTCCAGAGCCTGGGTTTCGGCAGGCTGCTCAAGTCGGGCAGCGAGCAGTGGGGCGTGGGCCCGGCCATCCACCTGCCGATCTTCGAAGGCGGGCGCCTGCGCGCCAACCTGCGCGGCAAGTCGGCCGACCTCGACGTGGCCATCGAAAGCTACAACGCCACCGTGCTCGATGCCGTGCGCGACGCGGCCGACCAGGTGTCGAGCGCGCAGTCGATCACGCGCCAGCAGACCGAACAGCGCGCCGCGCAGACGGCCGCCGAAGGCGCCTACGACATTGCCGTGCAGCGCTACCGCGCGGGCCTGGGCAACTACCTCAACGTGCTGACCGCCGAAACCGCCGTACTGGCCCAGCGCCGCCTCGCGGTCGACCTGGCGGCCCGCGCCCTCGACACGCAGGTGGGCCTGGCGCGCGCCCTGGGCGGCGGCTGGCAGCCGCCGGCCACCGCGACGGCTGCGGCCCCGACGGCCGCCACCCAGAACTGATTTGCTGATCCGCCTTCTTCGGAAAGAACTCCATCATGAGCGATAACAACACTCCGACATCCGCTTCCATCCCGTCTTCCAACGCGCCCACCCCCGCAGCGCCCGAGGCGCCTGCAAGCAACGGCAAGCGCCGCCGCGCACTCACCGTCCTCGCCACCGTCGTGGTGGTCGCCGGCGGTGGCTGGGGCCTGTACGAATGGCTGGTCGCCAGCCACTACGAGAACACCGACAACGCCTACGTGCAGGGCAACGTCATCCAGATCACGCCGCAGATCGGCGGCACCGTCATGGCCATCGGCGCCGACGACACCGACTTCGTGAAGGCCGGCCAGCCGCTGGTGCAGCTCGACCCGGCCGACGCCAAGGTCGCGCTCGAGCAGGCCGAGGCCGCGCTCGCGCAGGCCGTGCGTCAGGTGCGCACGCTGTACGCCAACAACGGCTCGCTGGCCGCGCAGGTCACGCTGCGCCAGTCCGACATCGCCAAGGCCCAGAGCGACATCGCCAAGGCGCAGGACGACCTGCAGCGCCGCCGCGCGCTGTCGGGCAACGGCGCCGTGTCGAAGGAAGAACTCAACCACGCCGAGACGCAACTGGCCAATGCCAAGAGCGCGCTCGCTGCCGCACAGGCCGGCGTGGTCGCCGCGCGCGAGGCGCTGGCCAGCAACCAGTCGCTGACCGAAGGCACCAGCGTGGCCCAGCACCCGAGCGTGCTGGCCGCCGCCGCCAAGGTGCGCGAGGCCTACCTCGCCACGCAGCGCGTGGCCATGCCTGCGCCGGTTGACGGCTACGTTGCCAAGCGCACCGTGCAGCTGGGCCAGCGCGTGGCCGCCGGCACGCCGATGATGTCGATCGTGCCGCTGCACCAGCTGTGGGTCGACGCCAACTTCAAGGAAGTGCAGCTGCGCAACATCCGCATCGACCAGCCCGTGAAGCTCACGGCCGACGTGTACGGCAAGAAGGTCGAGTACACCGGCAAGGTCGCCGGCCTGGGCGTGGGCACCGGCGCTGCTTTTGCGCTGCTGCCGGCGCAGAACGCCACCGGCAACTGGATCAAGGTGGTGCAGCGCGTGCCCGTGCGCATCGCGCTCGACCCCGAGCAGCTCAAGGCCAACCCGCTGCGCATCGGCCTGTCGATGGACGCCGAGATCGACATCACGCAGAAGACCGGCAAGATGCTGGCCGACGCGCCGCGCAGCACCGCCTTCGCGCAGACGCAGGTCTACAGCCAGCTCGACCGCGGCGCCGACGCCGAGGTGGACCGCATCGTCGCCGCCAACCTCGGCCGCGGCGCGCCCACG
Organism: Variovorax sp. 54; assembly: GCF_002754375.1. NCBI lineage: Bacteria > Pseudomonadati > Pseudomonadota > Betaproteobacteria > Burkholderiales > Comamonadaceae > Variovorax > Variovorax sp. 54. The sequence continues at coordinate 1,137,051 of NZ_PEFF01000001.1, read as the reverse complement.
GCGGCCGTGAGCCGTCCGGCCCCAGCCACTGCTGCACCGGCCGCGCACGTCGCCACGCAGGGCCAGCCGGGCTGATCGCAGCGCTGATTCGCTGAACCTTCACAGCCCGCGCCATGGCCACTGCTGCTCCCGCTTACATCGCGCACCCCCCGCTCGAGGGCTCCGCCCGCGTGTGGGGCACGGTCGCGCTGTCCGCCGCCACCTTCATGAACGTGCTCGACTCGTCGATCGCGAACGTGTCGCTGCCGGCCATCTCGGGCGACCTTGGCGTGAGCACCACGCAAGGCACCTGGGTCATCACCAGCTTCGCGGTGGCCAACGCCATCGCGGTGCCGCTCACGGGTTTCATGACCCAGCGCTTCGGCCAGGTGCGCCTGTTCATGGCCAGCGTGATCCTGTTCATGGTCGCCTCGCTGCTGTGCGGCCTGGCGCCCAACATGACCACGCTGATCCTGTTCCGTGCGCTGCAGGGCTTCGTGGCGGGGCCGATGATCCCGCTGTCGCAGACGCTGCTGCTGTCGAGCTACCCGAAGGCCAAGGCCGGCCTGGCCATGGCGATGTGGTCGATGACGACGCTGGTCGCGCCCGTGATGGGGCCGCTGCTCGGCGGCTGGATCACCGACAACATCTCGTGGCCGTGGATCTTCTACATCAACATCCCGGTCGGCATCGTGGCCGCGGCCATCACCTGGACGCTGTATCACAAGCGCGAGAGCAAGACGCACAAGGTGCCGATCGACGCCATCGGGCTGGCGCTCTTGGTGCTGTGGGTGGGCTCGATGCAGCTCATGCTCGACAAGGGCAAGGAACTCGACTGGTTCCACTCCGCCGAGATCGTCACGATGGCCGTGGTGGCCGTGGTCGGCTTCGCGTTCTTCCTGGTCTGGGAGCTGACCGACAAGCACCCGGTGGTCGACCTGTCGCTGTTCAAGCGCCGCAACTTCTGGTCGGGTGCGGTGGCCACGGCCATCGCCTACGGCCTGTTCTTCGGCAACGTGGTGCTGCTGCCGCTGTGGCTGCAGCAGTGGATGGGCTACACCGCCACGCAGGCGGGAATGATCATGGCGCCCGTGGGCATGCTGGCGATCTTCTTCTCGCCCGTGGTGGGCCTCACGGTGGCCAAGATCGACCCGCGCCGCTACGCAACCTTCTCGTTCCTCGTGTTTGCGCTGGTGCTGTGGATGCGTTCGAACTTCAACACGCAGGCCGACTTCGTGACGATCATCATCCCGACGATCATCCAGGGCATCGCGATGGCGTTCTTCTTCATCCCGCTCGTGACCATCACGCTGTCGGGCCTCACGCCCGACCGCATCCCGGCCGCGTCGGGGCTGTCGAACTTCCTGCGGATCACCGCGGGCGCCATGGGCACCTCGATCGCCACCACGCTGTGGGACAGCCGCGCAGCCCTGCACCACGCGCAACTCGTGGAGTCGGTGAACCCGGGCAACAGCGCGGCCACCAGTGCCATCGCGGGGCTGACGGGCAGCGGCTTGAGCACCGAGCAGGTGCTCGGGCAGATCAACCGCCTCGTCGACCAGCAGTCGTTCATGCTCGCAACGAACGACATCTTTTATGCCTCGGCCGTGTTGTTCCTGCTGCTGATCCCGCTGGTGTGGCTGGCGCGGCCGCAAAAGGGCGGGGCGGGCGGCGACGCGGCCGCCGGCGCGCACTGACAACAGGCCTCCTCACCACCCCAGGCTCCTTCGGGACCCTGGGGTCTTTTTTTATGCGCCCAGCACCTTCAGCACGTCATGGCACGCGCCCATCGTGTGGTAATCGGTCTTGCCGGCCGGGCTCTTCTCGTCGCTGATCTTCGCGTTCTGCGGCGTGAGGATGCGGTACCACGCACCGTGCGCGTGGTCGACGAAGTGGTCCCAGCTGTAGGCCCAGATGCGGTCGTACCAGTCCCAGTAGCCGGCGTCGCCCGTGCGCACCGCGAGCAGGGCGGCGGCGGCGAAGCTTTCGGCCTGCACCCAGAAGTACTTGTCGCCGTCGCACACCGCACCATCGGGCCCGAAGCCGTAGACCAGCCCGCCGTGCGTGGCGTCCCAGCCGCGCTGCATCGCGGTGTCGAAGAAGTGGCGCGCGCGCGGCACGATCCATTCGGTGCCGGGCGCGTCGGGGCCCAGGTGGCTGTCGAGCTGCAATAACAGCTTGGTCCACTCGGTGAGGTGGCCGGTCTGGAAGCCCCAGGGCCGAAAGATGTTGGTCTTGTCGCCGCGGTTGTAGTCCCAGTCGACCGACCAGTCTGCGCGGTAGTGCTCCCACACCAGCCCGTCGGCGAGCGCGGCCTGCCGGCCCGTGATGCTCTCGGCCAGCGTGCGCGCGCGCTCGAGGTAGAAGGGCTCGCGCGTGGCGTCGTAGGCCGCGAGCATCGCCTCGCAGGCGTGCATGTTGGCGTTCTGGCCGCGGTAGGGGCCGACCTGCCAGCTTGGCGTGGCCTCGTCGGCGTACAGCTGGTGCGCGGGCTCCCAGAAATGCTGTTCCATCAGGTCGCGGGTGCGCGCGAGGCCGGCGCGTGCTTCCTCGACGCCGGCCATCAGCGCATGCGCGTGCGCCAGCAGCACGAAGGCCATGCCGTAGCAATGCTGCGTGCCGTCCTGCACGGTGGCTTGATGGCCATCCCAGTCGATCTGCCATGCATAGCCACCATTCGGCTGCGCATGCGCGGTCTGCAAAAACGCGAGGCCGTGCCGCACCGCCGCGAGGTCGTCGGGCTGGCCGAAGCGGCGCCACGCCATCGCGTGGTTGAACACGAAGCGCGTGCTGCTGACGAGGTGGCGCGTGCGCCGGTCGTACACCGTGCCGTCGTCCTTGAAGAAGTGGAAGAAGCCGCCCGAGGCATCGCGGCTGCGCGGCGCGTAGAACGCCAGCGTGTGCGCGATGTGGCCGGCGAGGAATTCGGGCGAGCGGAAGTTCGGCAGGGTCGGCATGGCAGTGGTGGATTCAATCCGGGTGAAAGAGCATCGTTGCAGTGCAGCGGGCGCGCAAGCTTTTCACGAAGCGTGCACACGTGTGCGACCGCCTCATGACTGTGCGCATGCATGCATCGCGCGTTCGCAGGTGTGCGTGCTGCACTGCGCAATGTCGTTGGGACGACAGTCGCTTGCACAGAGGGTGCGCGCTCTGTGAATGGTTGCAGTGCAGCATAGGCATTTGCCCCAGTATGCAATTGCATAGCAGCCCCCAACAATCGGTCCGCGCTCGCTGGTGGCGCACGCATTGAGATGGACCGCATGACCGATTTCTTTTTTCCGCACACGGACGACGCCGCGAGATGAGCGACGTCATTCTTGAAACACGCCAGCTCACCAAGGAATTCAAGGGATTCACCGCGGTCAGCAAGGTTGACCTCTCGGTGAAGCGCGGCTCGATCCACGCGCTCATCGGCCCCAACGGTGCCGGCAAGACGACCTGCTTCAACCTGCTCACGAAGTTCCTCGAGCCGACCGCCGGCACGATCCTGTTCAACGGGCACGACATCACGGGCGAACGCCCGGCGCAGATCGCGCGACGCGGCGTGATCCGCTCGTTCCAGATCTCCGCCGTGTTCCCGCACCTCACGCTGCTCGAGAACGTGCGCCTGGGCCTGCAGCGCAAGCTCGGCACCTCGTACCACTTCTGGAAGAGCGAGAAGTCGCTCAAGCCGCTCGATGCGCGCGCCCGTGAACTGCTGGCCGAGGTGGGCCTCGAAGACCTGGCCGACGAACAGACAGTGAACCTGCCCTACGGCCGCAAGCGCGCACTCGAGATCGCCACCACGCTGGCCATGGAACCCGAACTGATGCTGCTCGACGAACCCACGCAGGGCATGGGCCACGAAGACGTGCACCGCGTGGCCGAGCTCATCAAGCGCGTGTCGGCCGGACGCACCATCCTGATGGTCGAACACAACATGAGCGTGGTCTCGACCATTGCCGACACCATCACGGTGCTGCAGCGCGGCGCCGTGCTGGCCGAAGGCCCGTACGCCGAAGTCTCGAAGAACCCGCAGGTGATGGAGGCCTACATGGGCACCACCGACGGCCAGATGCAGGGGGCGCACTGATATGAGCCCCCACGCTTCTCACTTCGTGTATTCGCTGCCCCCCGAGGGGGCGCGGGCCTCCTTTGGGGCGGCCCGGCAGGAGGCCCCATGACCGCTGCACTCGAAATCAAGGGCCTGCAAGCCTGGTACGGCGAATCGCACGTGCTGCACGGCGTCGACATGGTCGTGCAGCCGGGCGAGGTCGTCACCTTGCTGGGTCGCAATGGCGCGGGCCGCACGACGACCATGCGCGCCGTGATGGGACTCACCGGCGCCCGCAAGGGCAGCATCAAGGTCAACGGCGTCGAGACCATCTCGATGGCGACGCACCGCATCGCGCACCTGGGCATCGGCTATTGCCCCGAAGAGCGCGGCATCTTCGCCAGCCTCTCGTGCGAAGAAAACCTGATGCTGCCGCCCGAGCTGAAAGGCGCGGGGCCGGGCATGTCGGTCGACGAGATCTACGCCATGTTCCCCAACCTCGCGGAGCGCCGCCACAGCCAGGGCACGCGCCTGTCGGGCGGCGAGCAACAGATGCTGGCCGTGGCGCGCATCCTGCGCACCGGCGCCAAGCTGCTGCTGCTCGACGAGATTTCAGAAGGCCTTGCGCCTGTCATCGTGCAGGCGCTGGCCCGCATGATCACCACGCTGCGCGCCAAGGGTTACACCATCGTCATGGTGGAGCAGAACTTCCGCTTCGCCGCGCCGCTGGCCGACCGCTTCTACGTGATGGAGCACGGCCGCATCGTCGAGAAGTTCGGCGCCGCCGAGCTCGAAGCCAAGATGCCCGTGCTGACCGAGCTGCTCGGCGTCTGAGTACTTTCACCCCTTCTTGCTACTGCCGGAGACACCCATGAAAAATCAGCTCACCGCTTTCGCCCTGGCTTTCAGCGCACTGGCGCTCGCAGCGTCCGCCCAGGCGCAAGGCCAGGACAAGGTCAAGATCGGCTTCATCACCGACATGTCGAGCCTGTACGCCGACCTCGAAGGCAAGAACGGCGCGCTGGCGATCCAGATGGCCATCGACGACTTCGGCGGCAAGGCCGCCGGCAAGCCGGTCGAGCTGCTCACCGTCGACCACCAGAACAAGCCCGACATCGCCGCCTCGAAGGCGCGCGAGTGGATCGACACGCAAGGCTTGAGCATGGTCTTCGGCGGCACCAACTCGGGTGTCGGCCTGGCGCTGGCCAAGGTCGCGGCCGAGAAGAAGCGCGTGTACTTCAACAACGGCGCGGCCTCGTCGGTGCTCACCAATGAACAGTGCTCGCCCTACACCGTGCACTACGCCTACGACACCGTCGCGCTCGCCAAGGGCACCGGCGCCGCAGTGGTCGACGGCGGCGGCAAGACCTGGTTCTTCCTGACGGCCGACTACGCCTTCGGCCATGCACTCGAAGCCGACACCTCCACCGTCGTGAAGGCCAAGGGCGGCACGATCGTCGGCGCGGTGCGTCACCCGCTCAATGCGTCCGACTTCTCCTCGTTCCTGCTCCAGGCGCAGAACTCCAAGGCGCAGATCCTCGGTCTGGCCAATGCGGGCGGCGACACCGTCAACAGCATCAAGGCCGCCAAGGAATTCGGCATCGGCAAGACCATGAAGCTGGCCGGCCTGCTGATCTTTCTGAGCGACGTGCACAGCCTGGGCCTGAAGAACACCGAAGGCCTGCAGTTCACCACCAGCTGGTACTGGGACCTGAACGACGAAACCCGCAAGTTCGCCAAGCGCTTCTTCGACAAGACCAAGCGCATGCCCACCGAAATCCAGGCCGCCGACTACTCGGCCACCATGACCTACCTCAAGGCCGTGGACGCCGCCAAGACCGACGATGCCGACAAGGTCATGGCCGAGCTCAAGAAGATGAAGATCAACGACTTCTTCGGCACCGGCCAGATCCGTCCCGACGGCCGCTACGTGCACGACATGTACCTGATGCAGGTCAAGTCGCCCGCCGAATCGAAGACGCCGTGGGACTACTACAAGCTCGTGAAGAAGCTCCCCGGCGACACCGTGTTCACCACCAAGGCCGAGTCCAAGTGCACGCTCTGGAAGTGACACCACCGAACACCCCACAGGAACAACATCCATGAAGACCACCACATTCGCTCTCTCCGCCGTTTTCGCCGCCGCCGCGCTGGCCGCCGGTGCCGCCCAGGCGCAGGACAAGGTCAAGATCGGCTTCATCACCGACATGTCGAGCCTGTACGCCGACGTCGAAGGCAAGAACGGCGCGCTGGCCATCCAGATGGCCATCGACGACTTCGGCGGCAAGGTCAACGGCATGCCCATCGAGCTGCTGCAGGCCGACCACCAGAACAAGGCCGACATCGCCGCCTCCAAGGCGCGTGAGTGGATCGACACGCAGGGCCTGACCATGCTGTTCGGCGGCACCAGCTCGGGCACCGGCCTGGCCATGGCCAAGGTGGCGCAGGAGAAGAAGCGCGTGTTCATCGTGAACGGCGCGGGCAGCTCGGCGCTCACCAATGAACAGTGCTCGCCCTACACCGTGCACTACGCCTACGACACCGTGGCACTGGCCAAGGGCACCGGCAGCGCGGTCATCGCGCGCGGCGACAAGAGCTGGTTCTTCCTGACCGCCGACTACGCCTTCGGCCAGGCGCTGGAAGCCGACGCCTCCAAGGTCGTGAAAGAGAAGGGCGGCACGGTGGTGGGCAGCGTGAAGCATCCGCTCAACACCTCCGACTTCTCGTCGTTCCTGCTGCAGGCGCAGAACTCCAAGGCGCAGGTGCTGGCGCTGGCCAACGCGGGCGGCGACACCATCAACGCCATCAAGGCGGCCAAGGAATTCGGCATCAACAAGAGCATGAAGATGGTCGGCCTGCTGGTGTTCGTGACCGACGTGCACAGCCTGGGCCTGAAGAACACCGAAGGCCTGCTGCTCACCACCAGCTGGGACTGGAACCTCGACGACAAGACGCGCGCCTTCGGCAAGCGCTTCTTCGAGAAGACCAAGCGCATGCCCACCGACATCCAGGCCGCCGACTACTCGGCCACCATGACCTACCTGAAGGCCGTGCAGGCTTCCAAGACGGTCGATGCCGACAAGGTCATGGCCACGCTCAAGTCCACGCCGATCGACGACTTCTACGGCAAGGGCGTCATCCGCCCCGACGGCCGCTACGTGCACGACATGTACCTGATGCAGGTCAAGTCGCCGGCCGAGTCCAAGCAGCCGTGGGACTACTACAAGGTGGTCCAGAAGCTCAAGGGCGAAGAAGTCTTCACGACCAAGGCTGAGAGCCGCTGCGCCCTCTGGAAGTGACCTCCCGCGGGCGCCCCTGCAGCGCCCGGGTTCGTTGAAACGCTTATGAACATTTCCCTTCCCGCCTTGTTGAGCCAGCTCCTTCTGGGGCTGGTCAACGGCTCGTTCTACGCCATCCTGAGCCTCGGGCTGGCGGTGATCTTCGGTTTGCTCAACGTCATCAACTTCGCGCACGGCGCGCTGTTCATGCTCGGGGCCGTCCTCACGTGGATGGCCATGGAGTACCTGGGCGTCAACTACTGGGTGATGCTGATCGCCGCGCCGATCCTCATCGGCCTGTTCGGCGTGGTCATCGAACGATTGCTGCTGCGCTGGATCTACAAGCTCGATCACCTCTACGGCCTGCTGCTCACGCTGGGCCTCACGCTGCTGATCGAAGGCGTGTTCCGTTCGGCCTACGGCGTGTCGGGGCTGCCCTACGACGCGCCCGACGCGTTGTCGAGCGCCACCGACCTGGGCTTCATGGTGCTGCCGAACTACCGCGCCTGGGTGGTCGTGGCCTCGCTGGTGATCTGCTTCGCCACCTGGTACGTGATCGAGAAGACCCGCCTGGGCGCCTACCTGCGCGCCGGCACCGAGAACCCGCGGCTCGTGGAAGCCTTCGGCGTCAACGTGCCGCTGATGATCACGCTGACCTACGCCTTCGGCTGTGCGCTCGCTGCCTTCGCCGGCGTGCTGGCGGCACCGGTGATGCAGGTGTCGCCGTTGATGGGGCAGAACCTCATCATCGTGGTGTTCGCGGTGGTCGTGATCGGCGGCATGGGCTCCATCATGGGCGCCATTCTCACGGGCCTGGGCCTGGGCGTGATCGAAGGGCTCACCAAGGTTTTCTATCCCGAGGCTTCCTCGACGGTTGTGTTCGTGATCATGGTCATCGTGCTGTTGATTCGCCCCGCCGGCCTGTTCGGCAAAGAGAAGTAAGGCGAACGGCATGAACATGAAAAAAATCTCCACAGTCGTCTACGCCTTGCTGCTGGTTGCGCTGGTGCTGGCGCCGTTCTTCGGTGCCTACCCGGTGTTCGTGATGAAGCTCATGTGCTTCGCGCTGTTCGCCGCGGCCTTCAACCTGCTCTTGGGCTACACCGGCCTGCTGTCCTTCGGCCATGCGGCCTTCCTGGGCGGCTCGGCGTATGTGGCGGGCCATGCGATCAAGGTCTGGGGCCTCACGCCCGAGCTGGGCCTCATTGCGGGCACGCTCACTGGCGCCTTGCTGGGCTGGCTGTTCGGCGTGCTGGCCATCCGGCGCCAGGGCATCTACTTCGCGATGATCACGCTGGCGCTCGCGCAGATGATGTTCTTCGTCGCGCTGCAGGCCAAGTTCACGGGCGGCGAAGACGGCCTGCAGGGCGTGCCGCGCGGCAAGCTCTTCGGCGTCATCGACCTGTCGAACGACCTCACCATGTACTACGTGGCGCTGGTCGTGGTCGTGCTGGCCTTCCTGCTGATCGTGCGCACCATCCACTCGCCGTTCGGGCAGGTGCTCAAGGGCATCAAGGAAAACGAGCCGCGCGCGCTTTCGCTGGGCTACGACGTGGGCCGCTTCAAGCTGCTGGCCTTCGTGATCTCGGCCGCGCTCTCGGGCCTGGCCGGTTCGCTCAAGACGCTGGTGCTGGGCTTTGCCACGCTGTCCGACGTGCACTGGACCGCTTCGGGCCAGGTCATCCTGATGACGCTGGTGGGCGGCCTGGGCACGCTGTCGGGTCCGCTGGTGGGCTCGGCCGTGGTCGTGCTGCTCGAGAACAAGATCGGCGAACTCGGCAGCTTCCTGGCGCGCATCACGACCATCGACTGGTTCAACACGCTGGGCGAGTCGGTGACCATGGTCACGGGCCTGATCTTCGTGATCTGCGTGCTGGCCTTCCGCAAGGGCATCATGGGCGAGATCATCGCCTTCATCGATCGGCGCCGCACGAAGCAGTGATGCAAAGGCCGTGACGGCGGCAGACGATACCAGCATGCATCGTCTGCACCGTCGGGGCGTCACAGCGAGGTGGTTACCCTCCCTGCGGTGCCACCGCTTGTGCCCCCTGTGCGCGGGGCGCAGAATTTGGCTCCCACTTCGAGGAGCCGGCCATGGCGCTTCCGTACTTTGTCCTCACACCCGATCGGCGCGAAACGCCGCTGAACGTGCTCGGCACGCAGGTGACGGTGCTGGCGTCGAATGCCGCGACGCAGAGCTACGGCGTCACCTTCCAGCGAGGTGACGAAGGCACGGGCCCACCCCCGCACAGCCATGACTGGGACGAGTCGTTCTACGTGCTCGGCGGCGAGGTCGAGTTCCACTGCGACGGCCAGGCCCACTTGTGCCAGCCCGGCACGCTGGTGCACGTGCCGCGCGGCACGGTGCATGGCTTTCACTACGGCAAGGGCGGCGGGCAGATGCTCGAGATCACCGGCAAGGACGCGATGGCTGCGCAGATGTTCGCGGCGATCGATCGCGAGATTCCGGTCGGGCCGGCGCCGGACATTCCGAAGCTGCTGGCGGTGCTGGAGCGCAATGGGGTGACGGTTTCCGCGTGATGCACGGTCGTCATCGGCACTGGCAAGTCTTCGGGCCTTGCGTGGAGCCGGTCGTTGCGTGCGAGGGCGGTTCCATCGTGCCGTCTTTCCAGCCGCGTGCGATGCACGTGGTGCGGCAGATCTCGCGGCCTGCGACGCCCGTCGAATTGCCACTCCGGCTGAAGCCGAACAGCGCGCCTGCGATGGCGATCCCCGCGAACACGGCGATCGCGATGAGCGCCGAGCGAAGCTTCTGATGACGTGTGGCGTTCATGGACTGTGGGGTGCTTGGCATGACGTGAGCCCGACTCTATCCAAAACCACCGGTTCCGGTGGCGACGCCGCATGCGGCGCTCGTCACAATCATCCGCACCCGGCCGCACAGGCCTACACCGACAAGAAGATGGAGGAGACCCCCATGCGCAGACGGCTGCTCGCACTTTTCATGGCGCTCGCGCTGACGGGGTGCATGACCCCGACGCCGCTGCCGCCGGATGGCGGCAAGCTCGCGAAGGGCGCCAAGGTCGGCCTGCTCGTCCGGATGCCCGCATCTGCGGAACACATGCACGTGGGCACGACCGTCTTCAACAACTTCTCGACCCCGTACCCGTTCCCCTGGAACCCCACGGCCAAGGTCTATGAAGCCTTCACTGCGGAGCTGGAGAAGGCGGGCTTCCAGGTGGTTCGGTTGACGAGCTTCGCCACGACCTCCGTCAACGCGCTGGCCGTCTTCCAGCACGATCACTGGATCGCGAATCCTGCGCAGGCGTGGGCGGCACGCAAGCTGAAGGACGATCAGATCTCCGCGGTGGTCCTCGTCGAGGCGACGCGAACGCAGGCGCGCATGGAGTGCACCGGGGGCCCCTGTGGCGAGAGCTTCATGCAGAACTCGGGCCTCTTCACGCGCGGCATGCTGGCGTCGACGCGGTACTTCGCGGTGCCCGCGATCGAAGCCAAGGTCTTCGTCATGGACCCGCCGCTGAACCTCGCGGCCTACGAGCCGATGCGCTCCCAGCAGCGGCAACGGGTGCAGCAGCTCAAGGATTTCCAGGAACCACGCGACCTCAAGCGATTGAGCAGCACCGAGCTCGCGCCGGTCGCTTCGGCGATCGACGGCTACGTTCGCGCGCTGTCGCGCAACACGGCGCAAGCGCTGAGCCAGGGCGTGAAGTAGCCCCTCGCGCTGTGCTTCGGCTCACAACCGCAGCGGCGCCGCATACCCCGTCATCTCGAGGTACCCGCGCCCCACGCGCTTGCCTTGCTGCGCGTCGCGCAGTTCGCTCAAGCCTTCCCAGTACACGCCGCCCGTGGAGCCGCGGCTGTCCAGTTCCTGGTCGTCGAGCAGCGCCTGCACCTCGAAGCGGCCTGCGGGCGTGTCGATGCGCCAGTGCGTGGGGTAGCTCGCGCGCGTGCGCGGGCTGGTCCAGCTGCGCAGGGCGTCGAAGCGCACTTCGCCGGGGCCGAAGATGCGCGCCGCGCCACCGCGCGGGCGGAACGAGCCGCCCGACCACAACGCGCTGCCATCGCGGCGGCGCAGGTGGAAGGCGGTGAGCGCGCTGCCGTCGTCGAGGTTCATGCCGATCCAGTCCCAGCCCACGGCCTCGGGGTGCATCAGCGCCTCGCTCCATTCGTGGTCGAGCCACGCGGTGCCGGTGATCTCGAACGGGGCCTGGCCCTGCAGCGTGAGGCGGCCTTGCGCCTGCAGCTGCGGTTCGCTGTAGTAGTAGCTCGCCTGCTCGGGGTCGGGGCCCTTGCGCGACAGGCCTTCGCGGCCCTGCAGCAGCACCGGCTGCGACGGCGCAAAGCGCAGGTCGAGCGTGAACTCGCCGGCCGGGATGCGCGCGGTGTAAACGCCGCTGCCGGCATCGCGCACCAGCGACCAGTCGCGCAACCGCAGCTCGGTGTCGGTTTCGCTGGCCGACGCCACGTCGAAGCCCGCGCGTGCGATGCGTTGGTCGTGCCGCAGCACGCGGCCTTCGAGGTCGGTGACGGCCGCATGCGCGAACACCAGCTGCTTGGCGGCGAAGGCCGAGCGCATGGCCTGCGTGGCATCGACGCGCGAGCGGAAGAAGGTCACCTGGAAGCCGAACGCGCGGCCCGCAGCCGTCTGCCCGTGGCCGGTGATGTACCACCACTCGGTGCGCAGCTCGGGGTGGCTGCCGAAGTCGCGCGGAAACTGCAGCGCCTTCGTGGGCAAGGCCCAGCCGGCATGCGGCGCGCCCGAGGCAGCCAGCGCGGCCAGCAGCAACAGCTGCCGCCGCGCGATGAGGCCGCCGGGTGCGCGCGTGGACATCGTCAACCTGCCACCAGCGCGTCGATGCGTTGCTGCGCCGGCGCGATGTCGCCGAAGGCGTTGCGCACCCAGTCGGCGTCGTGGTAACTCGGCAGGTAGCGTTCGCCTGCGTCGCACAGCAGCGAAAGAATCGAGCCCTGCTGGCCGGCCGCGCGCATCTCGTGCGCGACGGCCAGCATGCCGACGAAGTTGGTGCCGGTCGACGGGCCGACCTTGCGGCCCAGCAGCGCCGACAGCGCATGCATGGCGGCCACCGAATCGAGGTTGGGCACTTCGAGCATGCGGTCGACCAGCGTGCGCACGAAGCTGGGCTCCACGCGCGGGCGGCCGATGCCTTCGATGCGCGAACCGGGCGCGGTCAGCGTCGTGTCGCCGCTGCGGTGGTAGGCCGAGAACACCGAGCCTTCGGGGTCGGCCACGCACACCTGTGTGTCGTGGCAGCGAAAGCGCACGTAGCGCCCGATGGTCGCGCTGGTGCCGCCGGTGCCGGCGCCCACCACGATCCACGCGGGCACCGGGTGCCGCTCGTGCGCCATCTGCTGGAACATGCTTTCGGCGATGTTGTTGTTGCCGCGCCAGTCGGTCGCGCGCTCGGCGTAGGTGAACTGGTCCATGTAGTGGCCGCCGCTGCGCTCGGCCAGCGCGCGGGCCTCGTCGTACACCTGCGCCGCGTGGTCGACGAAGTGGCAGCTCGCGCCGTAGAAGGCGATCTGCGCGACCTTCTCGGGCGAGGTGCTGCGCGGCATCACCGCGATGAAGGGCAGGCCCAGCAGCCGTGCGAAGTAGGCCTCGCTCACGGCGGTGGAACCGCTCGACGCTTCGACGATGGTCGTGCCTTCGCGCACCCAGCCGTTGCACAGCGCATAGAGAAACAGCGAACGCGCGAGCCGGTGCTTGAGGCTGCCGGTGGGGTGCGTCGATTCGTCCTTCAGGTACAGGTCGATGCCGTGCGCGGCGAGCGCGGGCAGCGGAAGCGGAATGAGGTGCGTGTCGGCACTGCGCTGGTAGTCGGCTTCGATGCGGCGGATCGCGCCGGAGAGCCAGTCGCCGCAGGAGGAGGATGAAGGGGTGGGCTGCATAGCGCGCCAGTCTACAAGTCATGCCCTGTCACCCGGCGGGCGGCGGAAATCGGGATACTGTGCGCTGCCAATCCACAACAAGACAGGAGACGAGAGACATGAAGAGAACGAGCCATCGGCTTTCCCTGGGCGCCGTGTCGCTGGCGGTGCTGGCACTCGCAGGCTGTGCGTCCACTTCCCCCGGCATCGACACGCCCACGCGCCCCGCCTCATCCTTCACCGTGCCCGGCCTCGAGAAGCCCGCCGAAGTGCTGGTCGACCGCTGGGGCGTGCCGCACCTGTACGCCGGCACGCTCTACGACGCCTTCGTGGCGCAGGGCTTCATCGCCGCGCGCGACCGGCTCTGGCAGATGGACCTGTGGCGCAAGCGCGGCCTCGGCGAAATGGCCAAAGACTTCGGCCCCGCCTGGGTCGAGAGCGACCGCGCCGCGCGCGCCGTGCTCTACCGCGGCGACATGTACCGCGAATGGCTGGCCTACGGCTCCGACGCCAAGCGCGTGGCCGAGGCCTTCACGGCCGGCGTCAATGCCTATGTGGCGCAGGTGCGTGCGCAGCCCGCGCTGCTGCCGACCGAGTTCGCGCTGCTGGGCTACCAGCCGGCCGCGTGGTCGCCCGAGGACGTGGTGCGCATCCGGCACCACGGGCTCACGCTCAACTTCACGTCCGAGGTCGACCGCGCACGCGCCTTCTGCGCCGGCGCGCCGGGCGTCAAGGCCGACTGGCTGCGCCGCGAACTCGATCCGCCGGTCACGCCGAAGGTGCCAGAGGGGTTCGACCCGTGCACCATTCCCGCGGCAGAACTGCGCACGGCCTACCTTCGCGCCACCGATTCGCCGCGCTTCACCAAGGAGAACACGCGCGTGGGCATGAACGCCGGCGCGTCTTCCACGCCGGTCGCGCTGCTGCCCGGCAGTGCCGAGTCGATGGCCGCGAAGGCCGAACAGGACGAAGCGGAGCAACGCGCGTCGCAAGGCGACCCCACGGCCGCCTACGGCAGCAACAACTGGGTCATCGCGCCCAAGCTCACGTCCACGGGCCGGCCGATTCTGGCCAACGACCCGCACCGCTCGCACGGCGCGCCGAGCCTGCGCTACATGACGCACCTGAGCGCGCCCGGCATGGACGCCATCGGCGCGGGCGAGCCCTTCCTGCCGGGCCTGTCGATCGGCCACAACGGCACCATCGCCTTCGGCCTCACGCGCTTCTACATGGACCAGGAAGACCTGTACGTGTACGAGCTCAACCCCAGCAACCCCGAGGAGTACCGCTACCAGGGCCGCTGGGAGCCGATGACGCGCGTCACCGAGCGCATCGCGGTCAAGGGCGAGAGCGCGCCGCGCGAGGTGGTCAACACCTTCACGCGCCACGGCCCCGTGCTGGTGGCAGAGCCCGGCAAGCGCCGCGCGTTCGCCCTGCGCGCCGCGTGGCTGGAGCCCGGCATGGCGCCGTACTTCGGTTCGATGGACTACATGCGCGCACGCAACTGGGACCAGTTCCGCGCGGCCATGAACCGCTGGGGCGCGCCGGGCGAAAACCAGGTGTATGCCGACAGCAGCGGCAACGTCGGCTGGATTCCGGGCGGCCTCACGCCCATCCGCCCGAACTGGGACGGCCTCATGCCCGTGCCGGGCGACGGCCGTTATGAATGGTCGGGCTTCCGCAACGGCGACGAGCTGCCGTCGGAGTTCAACCCCGCGCGCGGCTACGTGGTCACGGCCAACGAGAACAACATCCCGCCCGACCATCCGGCCGCCAAGAAGGGCGTGGGCTACGAGTGGAGCGATGCGGCCCGCGCGCGCCGGCTCAAGGAGCTGTTCGCGGCCAAGGTGGCAGCAGGTTCGCGCTTCACCATCGAGGACTCGGAGCGCATGCAGAACGACATCGTCGCGACCCCGGCGCAACGGCTGCTGAAGCTGCTCGCCGGCCAGCGCAGCGACGACGCACAGACCGCCGCAGCACTGCGCCTGCTGCAAGGCTGGAACGGCGCCATGGACCGCGACAGCGCGGCCGCCGCGCTGTACGAGGTGTGGAGCAGCAAGTTCCTGCGCCAGGCCGTGCTCAAGGCGGGGGCGGGCGATGCCGCTGCCGCGCTGGCTGCGCCGGGCGACAACACGCGCATGGTGCTGCTGCTGGAGAACCCGTCCGGCTGGGTCAGCAACGCGCAGCGCGATGCCTTGCTGCTGACGACCTTGCCTGCCGCCATGCAGGAGCTGTCCACCAAGCTCGGGCCCGACCCGGCGGCCTGGAAGTGGGGCGCCTTGCACCGCGCCGAGTTCCGGCATCCGCTGGGCGGCGTGGTCGATGCGGCCACGCGCAAGAAGCTCGAGGTGGGCGACTGGCCGATGTCCGGCTCGTCGTTCACGCCGATGGCCGCCACCTACCGCGCGAACGACTACAAGCTGACCTCGGGCGCGTCGTTCCGCATGGTGCTCGACGTGGGCAACTGGGACGCGTCGCGTGTCATCAACACGCCGGGCCAGTCGGGCAACCCCGACAGCCCGAACTACCGCGATCTGGCGCCGCTGTGGCTCGAAGGCAAGTACGTGCCGCTGGTCTACAGCCGCGGGGCGGTCGAGAAAGAGACGGTGGAGCGGATCCAGCTGACGCCGGGGCGCTAGCAGGAGCGGCAACGGAAGAGGGCACTGCCCGTCCTCTGTCACCGCCAGCCCCGCGGCGGCGCGCCCGGCCATGCCGGTCGTCACGAGGTCGTCATTCGCCGATGTGATGCTTGCAGGAGTTGAAATACTGCCCACAAGCTTGCTGACACGATCCTCTTCTTCCTTGTCGACTTCAGCGCATGGTGGTCGTGGGCGAGTGGTTGTACGGGGCTCGGGCCGGGGCAGGGACGACAGGCTCGTGCGAGCCTTTGTCTCTGGCCTGACGTGCACCGCCGTGTGCGTCTGCATCGCCTGGATATCGACAGCGAAGGCCGCGGCCGCAGGCACCGACGTGCAGTCGGCAGATCCCGCCACCCGTGCGTCGCCCGAATCGCAGATGCTGGACTTCGATGTGCCGGCGCAGCCATTGGCGGCCGCCCTGGCGCAATACGCTGCGGTGTCGGGGCGATCGGTGATGTTCATCGACGAGTGGGTGGCGGGGCGAACGTCGGCCCCGGTGCGCGGGCGCTATACGCCGCATGCCGCCTTGCGGGCCTTGCTGGCCGGCGCAGGTTTCACTGCGGATGACGTGGACACGCAGCTTTCCGGTGCTTTCATCCTGAAGCGCGTCGCAGCGGCGCCGGGGGTGGCATCGGCCGGCGGTTCGCAACGCGGGTACGACGCCTTGGTCCAGGCCCGTGTCTGGGACGCGTTGTGCGCCGATCTTCGTACGGCCCCCGGCCACTACCGCGCGATCCTGCAGCTGCAGGTGGCCGCGTCGGGCCGCATCGGCCAGGCCAGCCTGGTGTCGTCTTCGGGAGATCCCGGGCGGGACGCCGCCATGCTCGCGGCATTGGCCCCTCTGAAGATGGATCGCCCCCCGCCGGCGGACCTGGCGCTGCCGCTCACGCTGGCCATCCTCCCGCACGATGTGTTGCCCGGGCCCCGCTGTGCCACGGTGCACTGACGCATGACGGAGAACGTCATCCCGCTGCTGCGCAGCTTCCTGGTGCAACGCTACGAGCAGCTCAGGCAACGCCTGGCCGTGCGGCTGGGGAATCGCGAACTGGCGGAAGACGCCTTGCACGAAACCTGGCTGAAGCTGGAGCGCAGCCAGCCCATGGCGGGCCCCATTGCCACGCCGCAGGCGTACCTGCTGCGCATGGCGGTCAACCTGGCCATCGACGTCCGGCGCGCACAGAGCCAGGTCCTGCTGTCCGACGACATCGACATGCTGATGAATGAGCTGCCGGACCCGGCGCCCGGTCCCGCCGAGGTCGCCGAAGCCCGTTCGCAACTGGAGGCGCTGGATGGCCTTCTGTCGCGCCTGCCGCCGCGCCGCCGCGAAATCCTGCTGCTGGTTCGACTGGAGGGCTGGTCCCAGCGGGACGTGGCCACGCGGCTTGGCATTCCTGTACGGACCGTCGAGTACGAACTGAAGGCCGCACAGGATCTTCTGTTCTCGCGACTGGAGCCGCGCCCTGGCAGGTCTTCATGACGGCACGAAGAAATAGTTTGAGGATTGCGGCGTCGGCAACCGTCTACAAAGTACGGGACCCCTGAGACCTACATGACGACGCACCCTCCACCACCGACGCTTCCCGAGACGCTTCCCGAGACGCTGCGCGAAGACGCGCGCGCGTGGGTGCGCAAGCTGCATTCGGGCGCCGCAACGCAGTGGGAGGCGCAGGCGTTCCGGCGCTGGCGTGACGCAAGTCCCTTGCACCAGGCGGCGTTCATCGAGGCCCGGCAGCAGTGGCGCGTGCTTCAACCCGCGCTGAACCGGCTGGTACGCACCGACGCCGAAGCGGCGAACCTTCACCGCGAGACCCTGCGCAAGCCCGAGGCGGGCCGCCGGGCCTTCCTGGGCGTGGCGGGCGCAGCCGCCGCGGCGGGTGTCGCGGGGATGGCGGTCTATTCGCCCTTGGGGTTGTGGCCCGCGGCCAATGAATGGCGTGCGGACTGGCGCACAGCCGCCGGCGAGCAGCGTGCGATCACGTGGTCCGACCAGATCGGCGTGACCTTGAACACCCGCACCAGCATCCGCCGGGTGGCCTCGGACGACCAGGCCGAGGGGCTGGAATTGCTGAACGGCGAAGCGGCGATCGAGATGCTGCCGGGTACGCGCCACTTCAGCGTCGTGGCCGGCGCTGGCCGCAGCATTGGCGAGTCGGCGCGCTTCGAGATCAGCCGCCTGGAAGGGCGGGTGTGCGTGACCTGCCTGGCGGGGCGCGTGCGCATCGAGCACCCGGCCGGCGACCGCCTGCTGCTGGCACGCCAGCAAGCGGTCTACCGCGATCATTCCATCAGCGGCATCGCGGCCGCAGACCCCGAGGTGGCTTCTGCCTGGCGGCGCGGTGAACTCGTGTTCAAGCAGGCGCCCTTGTCGGTGGTGCTGGACGAGATCAATCGCTACCGCCCCGGGCGTGTGGTCCTGATGGTGGATTCGCTGCGGGGGAAAACGGTCACCGCGACCTTCAAGCTCGACCGTCTCGATCTGGCATTGCTCCAGATGCAGCGTTCCTTCGGTTTGAACGCCCGGTCGCTCCCCGCCGGCGTGCTGGTCCTGAGCTAGAGGTGGACCTCGGGATTGGGTGGTGATCCTGTCTCGAGGTCGCGGCTTCCCATGGTTGGCGTGCGCAGCCACTGTGAAGCTTTCGTGACTTTGCCGGGGTGCAGCGCGTTCCCGCCGTTGATCTGCAAGGACTTTCCGGATCGAGGCCGCAGCAGCAAGCGCGCGCCCGCAACGAGTCCACAAATATTCTTCTGGAATTCGACGTTTCCGTCCCGTCAAGGAACTGACGGCTCTTGTCGCGTTGGCTTTTTTCGATCGCCATCGCAGGGGCTTCTTGAATGGGGCTGGCCTGCGCGACGCGCGCAGCCCCTTCGGCACAGTCTTTACTTCGGCGGGAACGAGAAATGACCATCAGTGGGTGCAACGAAAAGAATCGACCGGCGCGCGCGGCGCAGCAGGTTTTCAGGATGGCTCCCCTCGCGCGGGCCATCGCGGTGGCGCTGGCTGCCGGTGGGGTCCTCGGCAGCGCGCACGCGCAGCGGGCGTTCAGTCCGGCGTGGTTCGCCGACAAGGGCGCGGCGCAGGCGGGCGCGATCGCAACGGGCAAGCTGCCGAACGGCGCCCCGGCGTCCAGCCTGATCCACCCGACGCAGCCCTCGTCAGCGGCGAGCCAGCAGTTGCAGACGTCCATCACCAACCTGAACCTGGCCGCGCGCGCCATCGCTGCACAGCAAGCGCTGCAGACACAGAAGCGGGCCGAGGCGCTGGCCAGCGGCGAATCCGCGCCGGACGGCCTGGCCGAAGGCGGCCTGAAGGTCGACACGAATTCGCTGACAGCCGGCTGGCTCAACGCCAAGGATCCCGTTCAGACCGCAGCGAACGGCAGGACCACGGTCACCATCGAGCAGACCGCCGACAAGGCCATCCTGAACTGGGAGACCTTCAACGTCGGCAAGCACACGACGGTGAAGTTCGACCAGCGTGCCGGCACCCACGCCAAGACCGGCGCCAACGAGTGGATCGCGCTCAACCGCATCAACGACCCCAGCGGCCGACCCAGCCAGATCGCCGGCCGCATAGAGGCCGAGGGCAGCGTCTACCTCATCAATCGCAACGGCATCCTGTTCACCGGCAGCAGCCAGGTCAACGTGCGCAACCTGGTCGCCTCCAGCCTGAAGCTCAGCGACGAACAGTTCAAGGCCGGTCTCAACACGCGCCTGGGCACGAAGGCAGGCGACCCCGGTTACTGGAGCGGCCTCGAAGTGGGCGTCGGCATTCCCACCTTCGGCGAGAACTCCCCGCAGATGCCGACCGATTCGAACGTGCAGTTCGCCGACATGGGCCCGGCCTTCGATCCGGGCAAGCCGCCGGGCGACGTCAAGGTGCTGGCCGGCGCGCAGATCACGGGCCAGGGGGGCCACGTGCTGATGTTCGCGCCCAAGGTCGGCAATGCGGGCAGCATCCGCACGCCGAGCGGCCAGACGCTGCTGGGCGCCGGCGAAAACGTGTGGCTGGAGGCCAAGGAAATCAGCCCCACCGTGCGCGGCTTCGATGCCGTCACCTCGTCGGTGCGGCCCTGGGTCTTTCCGGCCAAGTTCCTGATCAATCCACAGACAGCGCCCGCCTTCCAGCCCTATCTCATCGGGCGCATCGTGTCCGACATCCTGCCGCTGATGGAACAGCGCGCGGCCCAGGTCGGCTACAGCGTGCACAACACCGGCATCATCCAGGCCGATCACGGCGACATCACCATGGTGTCGCGCGACATCAACCAGGGCGGCATCCTGCAAGCCAGCACCGCGCTGAACAACCGCACGGGCTCCATCCGCCTGCGCGCCTGGGGCCAGGGCGTGCACAACATCGACATCAATCTTGCGGCCGATGTCCCGCGCCTGGCGGCCTGGTCGGGCGGCACGCTGACCCTGGGGCCGGACAGCATCACCCAGGTCGTCAACGACTGGCAGGACACCACCCGGATCGAAAGCGGCTCGCTGGCCAACCGCTACCAGCCTGGCCGCATCGAGCTCTACGGCAAGACGATCGACGTGCAGACCCGTGCCCAGGTCACCGCCGCTGCGGGCAACATCGACATCCAGGCCCAGGCCAACCCTGCGGCCCTGCAGCGCAACACCCAGGTGGGCGACGGCAGCCGCATCCTCATCGGCGAACACGCCACGGTCAGTACCGCGGGACTGATGCAGATGCCGGTGGACATGGCCAGCAACTTCGTCGAGGCCGAACTGCGCATCAACGAACTGCGCGACTCCCACCTGCAAGCGAACACCTGGCTGTACGGCAGGAAGGTCATCGTGGATCGACGCAGGACGGGCACCTTCAAGGGGCTGATGGCGGGCGTCGAATGGGTCACCGACGAGTCCGGCAAGGCGCTCAAGGGCGTCTGGGTCGGCACCCCGCTGGCGGACGTGACGGGCTGGGTGGGCAACGGCCTGGTCGGCCTGTCCGAGCTGGCGGCGCGAGGCGGCGACATCACCATCCAGTCCAATGGTTCGGTGATCACGCGGCCGGGCGCCATCCTGGATGTGTCCGGCGGCTCGGTGCGCTACAGCGACGGCTGGAACACGGAAACCCGGCTGCGCGGCGCGGACGGGCGCACCTACACCATGTCGTCCGCTCCGGCGGACATGACCTACACGGGCATCGCGGGCCAGTACCAGCACGCGCATGCGCGCTGGGGTGTCACGCAGACCTATGTCAATCCGATGCTGTCGGGGCGGCGCTGGGAGCCGGGCTACGAGGAAGGCCGCAATGCCGGTTCGATCGACATCCGTGCCGGCAGCGCCTTCATTCTGGAGGGTGAGTTCAGGGGCTCGGTGCAGCCCGGCGACCGGGTGCAGGAAGCGTCCGAGCTGCCTCGGGCCGGCCGCCTGACGGTGGGTTCCAACAGGGCGCAAGAGGGCATGTGGACCCTGGGCCAGGTCATCATCAGCGACAAGCCCGCCTTGCTGCCGGCGGGTTTCAGCATCGACAGTCCGCTGGGCAAGGACGCCTTCCTGACCGAGCCGGAAGGGCAATCCCCCGGCGCCGGCGCGGGTGTGGGTCGCACCACCTGGCTGTCCGCCGCGGGGCTGAGCCATTCAGGCCTGGGCGCCATCGAGTTGAACCTCAACACCGGGTTCGTGCTGGAAGACAGCGCGGTGGTGAATCTCCAGCCGGGGGCGCGCTTCACGGCCGCGGTCTACGACGGCCAGGGCATCCCCGGAAACTTCGACATCCAGGGCAAGCTCATCGCCCCGGGTGGCGCCATTGCCCTGAGCGCCGGCGGCCAGGCGGACAGTGTGCTGCGCCTGGGTGCGAACAGCCTGCTGAGCGTCGCGGGCCAGTGGGTCAACGACACCGGCAGCGGCGTCACGCTGGGCCGCGCCATCCACGGGGGCTCGATTGCACTGGGGACCCCGATGAAAGAGGGTCTCGGCACGGTGTACGGCAACGTGGAGGTGGCCGCCGGCGCGGCGCTGGACGTGTCCGGCGGCGGCTGGCTGTCCGGTGCCACGTCAGGCGGCAAGGCCGGCAAGGTGCAGGCGGGCAACGGCGGGGCCATCAGCCTGACGGCGTTCGACCACACGGCGCTCGACACGCTGGACCTGCGCGGCTGGTCGGGGGGCGACGCGTCCCGGCTCACGATCACGGCGATCGGCGACGTGCAGGTGGGCGGCGCCGCACCCGCGGGCGGGGCCACGGACGGGAAGACGTCGAGCGCAGCCAGGCCGCTGCACCTGCCGCAGACCCTGTACGCCGAGCGCGGCTTCGGCACGATCGGCATCCGTTCGCTCGGCGGGGACGTCGTGGTCGCGGAAGGCGCACGGGTGCACATCCAACCCGCGAGCTGGGACATGCCCGCTGCGGTATCGACGCTGCGCACGCTGCCCAGCGGCGGCGCATTGGGCGATGTGCTGGCCCCCAGGGCGCTGGACGAACTGAGCGAACAGCGCCGCGCCGCGCGCGTGCCGGGTGGCCTGTCGCTGGCGACCGGTGCGTCCGGCGGCGGTATCCGCATCGGCGCGAACGCCAGCATCCAGACAGAAACCGGCGGCTCGATTTCGCTGGACGCGGACGGGTCCGGGCAGGCTTCCGTGGTGGTGGCGGGCCGCCTTCAGGCGCCGGCCGGGACGCTGAACATCCGCGCGAAGAACACCTTGACGCTGGCCGACGGGGCCGAGTTGCTGCTGCCCGGGGTGGCGCAGATCTTCCACGACCCGGTCATGCGCTTGCCCCAGGGCCAGGTCCTGCCGGGCGGCACGGTCACGCTGAACGCCGGGACGCTGGATGCGCAGGCGGGTGCGCTGATCGACGTGTCGGGCGCGCGGGGCACGGTGGCGTATTGGGATCGCGGCACGGGGGCGCTCGGCGCCCTGCGGCGCGTGGAACAGGAACTGGGCAGCGATGGCGGCGCGGTCGTGATGGTGGCCGCGGCCGGCGGCGCCATGAATGCCAGGCTTCGCGCCCACGGCGGCAATGCCCAGGCGGCGGGTGGGTCCTTGTCCATCACGGACACCAGCGCGGCCGGGAGTTCGTCCGGGGACCTGGTGGCGCCGGACATCGGCTCCTTCCTCTACTACAAGAGCCCCACCGGAACGTACACCTTCAACGGCGAAAGGTACGCGCGGATCATCGGCACCAGCGGGAACCTCGACGTGCACGACGCGTACGCCGGCGACGTCAAGATGAACAGCGCCATGCGCACCGCGATCAACACCACGCTGCCAACGTCGGTGTCCAGCAGCAAGGGGCTCGTCCTCGACGCGGGTGCGGCGCTTGCCGCGGGACCGGGCGCCGACAGGGCGCCGTGGGAGCACGACGCGAGCATCGACAAGCGGGTGGTGGAACTGCTCAACAAGTATTTCTGGAGCGGCACCGGAACGGCACTGAGCCACAAGATCAACATCGGCAACATCGCCACCTCGGATGGCACCCTGCACGTGTCGGCGAAGGCGCTGCAGGACACAGGCTTCTCGGCGGTCGATCTGCGTTCCACGCAAGTGGGCGTGCAGCTGGCCGGCGGCGTCGACCTGAGCATCGCCGGTCGCCTGGGCATCACCGCCCCGGTCATCCAGAGCGACGGGCTGGGCGGCGTGGTGCGCTTGCATGCCCACCATCTGCAACTGAACCCACTGACAGGTGCGGCGGGCGCGGTCGGTGCGGTCGGCGCCACGCCCCGCAATGCGGGCGAACTGATCC
Source organism: Variovorax sp. 54 (assembly GCF_002754375.1). Classification (NCBI taxonomy): domain Bacteria; kingdom Pseudomonadati; phylum Pseudomonadota; class Betaproteobacteria; order Burkholderiales; family Comamonadaceae; genus Variovorax; species Variovorax sp. 54. The sequence goes on along the minus strand of NZ_PEFF01000001.1, from coordinate 1,113,561 downwards.
TGTCGGCCAGCCAGGCCATCGACATTGCAGGCAGGGGTGTGAAGGGCGAGTCTGCGTCGCCCGTCGACGTCAAGCTGCGCGGCTTCGAACGCACGGTGCTGGACACCGGCGACCTGCGCTTCGTGGCGGGGGCCTACAGCGAAGGCGGCACCGACTACGACGACCCCCAGCTCAGGGCCACGCTGGACGTGGGTGGCGCGCTGGAGATCAAGGCCGCGCAGGTCTACCCGGCCACCGCCGTCACGGCGCGAATCAACTCGGACCATTCCATCACCGTGCGCGGCAACGGGAGCGTCGCGGCGCCTCTGTCGGCCGGCGGCAGCCTGACGCTGAACGCGCCCGTCATCGAGCAGGACGGCGTGCTGCGCGCGCCCTTCGGGCAGATCGCGCTGAATGCCGGCGAGCGCCTGACGCTGGGCACGAACAGCCTGACCTCGGTGTCCGGTGCGGGCCTGGACGTGCTCTACGGCAGCTTGCGCAACGCCGAATACTGGCTGGACCCGGCCAACCCGCAGGGCCGCAATCGCGCCAATGCCGGCGATGCCAGTTCGCTGGACGAAAACCGCTACCTGTCGTCCCTGCCGGAAAAGCGCGTGCTCCTGCAAGCGCCGGATGTGGCCATGGCCGCGGGCGCGGTGGTGGACATCGCGGGCGGCGGCGACCTGCATGCATGGGAGCACGTGCCCGGCTCGGGCGGCTCGCACGACGTGCTGACGCTGCCCGGCATGTACGCCGTGCTGCCGGGCTACCAGGGCCTGTCGCCCGTGGCGGGCGGTGCGGCGGGCCAGAAGGTCTGGCTGGCCGGCGGCGGCCTGGGGGCCGGCTGGTACACGCTCCTGCCGGCACGCTATGCGCTGCTGCCCGGCGCCTTTGCGGTGCAGAGCACGGGCCAGGCCTTGCCGGCGTGGGCCGCCTCCCGTGGCGAAGTGGTGAGCCTGCGTGACGGCTCGACGATCGTGGCCGGGCGGGAACAGAACACGATCAGTGGCGCGCGCGATGCCACGGCCTCGGGCTGGCGCGTGCTGCCCGCCAGCCTGGTGCGCAAGGTCAGTGAATACAACGAAGCGCGGGGCAACGCCTTCTTCTCTTCGGATGCGTTCAAGCTGACGCAATACCGCCTGACAGGGCAGGACGTCGTGACCCCGCGTCTGGCCCGCGATGGCGGCGCGGTGGTGTTCAAGGCCGACCGCGCCTTGACGCTGGACGGCGAACTGCGCGCGCAACCCGATGCGGGCGGGCGCGGCAGCCTGGTGGACATTGCTGCCGCCAAGATCGCCATCGTCGGCGCGGGGCAGGACAGCAGCGACCTGCGCGCCGATGGCTACCTGGTCGTGGATGCCGGCAGCCTGACGCGGTTCGGCGCGGGCAGCCTGCTGGTGGGCGGCACGCGCACAGGCAATGTGCGCGGCCTGCAAGTGGACGTGGCCGCCAGTGATGTGGTGCTGCGCAACACGGCAGGCACCGCGTTGAGCGGCCCGGAAGTGATCCTGGCCGCGGCGAATGCCGTGTCGGTCGAGTCGGGCAGCGTGCTGCGCGCGGACGGCCGGGCGTCGGGCGACGAGGCGAACCTGGTGCTCAAGCCGCAGGTGGCGGCCGTGTGGAGCGACAACAACACGCCGAACGACACCAGCGACGACCACATCGTCACGCCCTCCAGAGACTGGGGCGCGCTGGTGCGAGTGAGCAGCGGCCAGGCCGTGCGGGCGCTGCGCGAGAACGTGGACACCACCGTCGGCGGCCAGGTGCGCATCGGCGCCGGTGCGCTGCTGCAGGGCGGCGAGGCGCTGCTGCTCGACGCCACCAACAACACGGAGATGGCCGCCGGCGCGCAGTTGTCGGGCAAGGCCCTGTCGGTTGCGGCGAGCCGCATCGGCATCGGCGGCGGCACCGGCGGCCTGGTGCTGGACACCGACGCCCTGGCGCAGTTGTCGCGCGCGCAGGCATTGACGCTGCACAGCTACGGCAGCCTGGACTTCTATCGCTCGCTGGACATGCGCGGCCTGGCGCAGGTGGTGTTCGACGCCGCAGCCTTGCGGGGTCATGGCGCCGATGCCGTGCAGGTGCAGGCCTCCCACCTGACGCTGCAAAACACGGGCGCGTCGCTCAGCGGCGCGGCAACAGGCAGCGGTCGCCTGGCGCTGTCGGCGGACGAACTGGTGCTGGGCGTGGGCGACAAGACGATGTCCGGCTTCGACCAGGTGCTGCTGTCGGCCAGCCGGCGCATCGCCGGCGTAGGCACCGGGAGCCTGGATGCCGGTACGTCGGCGTTGACGCTGCGCACGCCGGTGCTGCAAGGGGTGTCCGGCGCCGACCAGGCACTGCGAACGCAGGGGCAACTGGTGTTGCAGCAGGACGCGCAGCTGGATGCGCAGGAGATGGCGTCACTGGGCCGCGCCAGTCTGGGCGCACGCCTGAGCCTGTCGGGCCAGGGCGTGACCGTGGCGCTGCCGGTGCTGGCGCTGGGCGGCAGCATTGCGGTCGATGCCGGCACGGGCAACCTGACGCTTGCAGAGTCGGGCCGCCTGCACGCGGGGGGCCTGGAAAAAGTCTTCTTCGACGCGGCCCGGTACGTGGATGCCGGCCAGATCAGCCTGGCGACGCGAGGCGGCCTGATCGACCTGGCCCCAGGCAGCCTGCTGGACCTGTCCGCCCATCCGCGCGGCGGCGATGCCGGCCGCCTGAGCGTGGACGCATCGGCAGGCGGACGGGTCCACTTCGGTGGCACCCTGCAAGCGCAGGCCGGTTCGGGCGGCAACGGTGGCAACTTTGCGCTGGCCATCGATCGGCTGGACGATTTCGGCGCGCTGGCGCGAACGCTCAACGATTCGGGTTTCAGCCGCTCGCGGCAGTTCCGCGTTCGCCAGGGCGACCTGACTATCGCGGGCACCACGCGGGTGGCCGACTTCGAAGTCATCACCGACCGCGGCGTGATCTCTGTCGACGGCACGGCGCGCGTCGAGGCCAACGCGGCCTACGGCGGCAGCATCCGCCTGGTCGGCGGGGCGGGGCTGACGATGCAGGCCGGCGCGGTGCTGGCGGCCCATGCCACCGACGCCATCGATGGCTTGGGCAGCAGCCGCATCGACCTGGAAGCGGTCGACGGCCAGCTGCACCTGGCCGGCGGCACGCTGGACCTGAGCGGCGGCGAAGGCGGCAAGCTGCGGCTGCGGGCGCAGCGCACCGCAGGCAACGACGGCCTGAACGTCACGGCGCTGAACGCCGCCGTGCAGGGCGCGCGCTCCGCGGTGCTCGAAGGCGTGCGCCGCCATGCCAGCACGGACGGCACGGTGGAATCCGTGGCCCCGCAGGCGATCGCCGAGGCCAATGCCTTTGCAGGCCACACCGGCATCCTGGCGAGGCTGGGCGGCAACGCCGCCGCCTACACGTTGGCGGCGGGCATCGAGATCACCAGCCCGGGCGACCTGACGCTGGGCCGCGACTGGAATCTGTTCGACAGCTTCGGTGCGGCGCACCGCGAAGGCACGCTGACGCTGCGCGCCGGCGGCAACCTGAACATCGAAGGCCATCTGAGCGACGGCTTCGACGTGGCGGGCCGCGACAACGGCGCGGGCCGGGCGGCGAGGCTGCAGCAGGCCGCGTCGTGGAACCTGCGCCTGGTGGCGGGCGCGGACCTGAATTCGGTCGACGCACTGGCCACGCGGGCGCCGGGTGCGCTCGCGACCGATGCCGGCACGATCCGGGTGGGCACGGCCGGTGCCGAGTCGGGCGCCGGCAAGCTGGTGCGCACCGGCAGCGGTGACCTGACGGTACGCGCCGGGCGCGACCTGGTGCTCGCCCACAAGGAGTCCGCGCTGTACACAGCAGGCCGGGCCGAGGCCGATCCCACCTTGGGTGGCGGCTTCGACACCGCCAGCGTCGATGCCCAGTACGGCACCGCAGGCGGTCACCTGGACGTCGCGGTCCAGGGCAGCGTGCGCGCGCCGACCCGGCAGGGCGCGCGTTCGGACCAGATCCTGACCGAATGGCTGTTCCGCCAGGGACGCTACGGGGGCGAGTTCAGCAGTCCCACCGGCTACTACGACGCGTACAACATGGGCGACACCTGGGCGCCGGTCATGTCCGCCCGGGGCCAGCAACCGAGCTGGTGGGTGAATCACGCCAGCTTCCAGCAGGGCCTGGGCGCGCTGGGGGGCGGCAACGTGAAGCTGTCGGCGGGCGGCGACCTGGTGAACCTGGTGGTGGCCTTGCCCAGCACCATGCGCGTGACGGGCGGGCGTTTCGCCGGCGATGCCACGGCCTCCCTCGTGACGCGCAATGGTGGGCAGCTGCAGGTGAGCGCAGGCGGCGCCTTGAAGGCCGGCCAGTACTACGTGGGCCGCGGCGCCGGCGAGATCGACGCAGGCACCAGCGCCGCCGGCTATGTCATGACCGGCACATCGAGCAACGGGTCCGGCGCCACCTATGCCTACGACATCGCGCCCGTGCTGGCGCTGTCGGACGCCACGCTCAAGCTGCAGACGCTGGGCGACCTGGTCTTGCAGACCGTGATCGACCCCATGCAGATACGCCGTGCCTACATCGATCAGGCCGACAGGGACACCAGTGGCGGGGCCAGCCATGCGATGTTCATGAGCAGCCAGACCGAGCGCAGCGCCGTCACGCTGGTGTCCACCGGTGGCAACGTGCGTCTGGAAAACCAGTCGGAATACGTGGCAGGCAACGAGACGGGCAACACCACCAAGCTGGTGAACGGCATGACGGACCCCAAGCTCCAGACGGACATGGTGGGCCTGTACCCCGCCAAGCTGAGCGTGTCGGCCCTGAGCGGAAGCATCGACGTCGCGGGCCTGCTGGCGATGGCGCCGGCGAACACCAGCGACCTCTCGCTGCTGGCCGCGAAAGACCTGCGCTTCCTGCGCGGCAGCAGCCTGCTGAACACGGGGGCCATCGTGATGACCCAGACCACACTGGACAAGTGGCCCTCGATCTTTCGCCCATGGACAGGTCTCACGACCATGCTGGGCGGTGCGTCGGCGTTTGGCGCGCCGCTGAAGTCGGTCTATGGCGGCTTCTTGGTGACGAACACCTTCCTGACGAACAGCCAGAACGGTGCGGAGCTGTTCGACAACCCGGACACGCTGCCGATGCAGGCGCACGACTTCGTGCCCAGCCGCCTCTACGCGGCCGCCGGTTCCATCAGCGACCTGAACCTGATCGCGTCGGAATCGGTGCGCGTGCAGGCCGGCACCGACATCCGCAACTTCGAGCTGAGTGCGCGAAACCTGCGCGCCACCGACAGCACGGTGCTGGCGGCGGGCAACGACATCCTGGCTGTCGCCAACCGGTTCCTGTCGCATCCCTATGCGAGAAACAGCGGAGACGCGGCGTCGTACTACTACGACAGGGGCAGCCGCACCGCCCTGCAAGGGCCGGGGGAGCTGCTGCTGCTGGCCGGGCGCGACATCCAGGGCAACAACTTTTCGCTGTACACCAACGGCAATCGCTATTGGGACTACGTGTCGGCAACGCCGCGCGGCGAGGAGCCGAACATCATCAAGGCCCTGCCCGTCGAGGGCGCCGACATCACCCTGATGGCCGGCATGAACAAGGCCGCCAGCTACGACGCCTTCGAGTCGGCCTACCTGAACCCGGCCAACGTGGCCGCCATGCCGCAGTACCTGAAGACCACCCTGGCCGACGGGACAGTGGCGCCGCTGTACCTCACCGACGGCGTGGACAACCGCGGCGATCTGCCCAAGCTCACGCGCCGGGGCCTGGTGTCCTTCGTGGAAGGCGTGCTCGGTTCCGACAAGGTCGCCAGCCTGAGCGGCAACGCGGACGGCAAGCTGAGCCCGCAGCAGGCGTGGGAGCAATACCGGCAACTGCCGCCCCTGGTGCGCGAGCAGTTCCTGCGCCAGGTCTTTGTCTATGAACTGCGCGAAGGAGGGCGCGACCAGAACGGGGGCGATGGGCAGAACGGTCCGCTCAACGGCGGCTATCGCCGCGGCTCCGCGGCCATCGACACGCTGTTCCGTGGTGCGACGGCCGCAGACCCGCCCGTTCGCTACGCCGCGGACCTGCCGGACAACTGGCGCAGCAGCTGGTCCGGCGTGGGCAGCATCGCCGCGACCCGGATGGCGGCGCGCACCCACCAGGGGGGTGACATCAACGTCTTCACCCCCGGCGGCGGCCTGCAGGTGGCGGCGCTGGGCGCGGTGGTGCCGGACGGATACGGCCTGGTGACGCTGGCCTCGCCGGGGCAGGTCAACGTGTTCGCCGACCGGGACATCACCGTGAACCGTTCGCGCATCCTGTCCTTCGTCTCGCAGGCCGAGCCCCTGGGCAGCGACCAGGTGTTGTGGTCCACCCAGGGCGACATCGATGCCGGCCGCGGCGCCAAGACGGTGCGCATCCCGCAGGCGCCGGAAGTCACCGCGGACGCAGACGGCAACATCACCGTGCAGGAAAAGCGCGACATGAGCGGCGCCGGCATCGGAACCGTGGGCGAAGGCGACGTGGACCTGGTCGCGCCGAAGGGCACCATCGATGCAGGCGATGCCGGCATCCGGGTCGCCAGCAACCTCAACATTGCCGCGCTGCAGGTGCGCAATGCCGACAACATCCAGGTCAAGGGCGAAACGACCGGGCTGCCGGTGGTGGCGGCGGTGAACATCGGGGCACTGACCACCGCCAGCGCGGCGGCGTCGGCGGCGGCCATGGCGGCGCAGGAGTCCATGCGACAGGAGCGGGCCGCGGCACGGCAGAACCTGCCCTCGGTTTTCACGGTGCGGGTGCTGGGCTTCGGCAACGAAAGCCTGTCGCCGGCAGGTGCGGGTACATCGTCGCCGCCACGCCCCGGCGCGCAAGCGGGCGCTTCGCTTCGCTACGACCCGGCCAACCCCGTGCAGGTCCTTGGACACGGCAACCAGTTCGACGCGTCGGTGATGTCGTTGCTGACCGACGCCGAGAAGACCAGGTTGCGTCATGCCGGCAAGTAAGACGATGTCCGCGGCTGGGTTCGATCTCGGTCCTTGTTTTCAAGGGCCATTCGCGGGTCACGGTGAGCCCGCCGGCGTCGCGCTGCGGGCGTTCCTGACGGCGAACTACACGTACCTGCATCGCCGGTTGGCCCGCGATCTCGGCTGTTCCGATCAGGCCAGCGAATGCTTGCACGACGCCTGGCTGCGTCTGGGCGATATGACGGCATCGGAGCCCGTGCGCAGTCCCGGGGCCTATGTCTATCGAACGGCGCGCAACCTGGCCATGGATCGCCTGCGCAGCGATCGGTCCTGGCAGTACGTGGGCGAATGGGATACGGCACTCGATCTCCTGGCCGATCAGGCGCCCGGCCCCGATGCCATCGCCGAGGCGCGTTCGGCCGTGGAGGCCGTCGAACAGGCGATGCAGCGGCTTTCGCATCGGCATCGCTCGGTACTCGTTGCACTGCAAATCGAGGAGATGACCCGCCAGGACGTGGCAGACCGGCATCGCATCTCCTTGCGCAGAGTGGACACGGCACTTCGCCAGGCCCTGGACTACTGCGCGCATGCGTCCGGTCACACCGTGAGGGCGGAAGGCGCTTCGTCCCGACGCGGTCTTTCCCGACGATGGCAGGAGAAAGTCGTCGCCCCGATGCGTGCCAGCGCGCCACGCCCGGAGAAATGAAATCCCGCCTGCGGGCGGCGCTACCAGTCCTCTTTCACCGCCAGCACCACATCGCGCCCTGCCGCGGCGCGCCCCGCCATCCACGCCGTGAACGTCCCGGCCGCCACCACGGCCGCGCACAGCGCCAGCAGCCGCACCCAGGGCACCAGCAGGTCCATGCTCCAGTGGAAGCTCTGCGGGTTCACCACCTTCACCAGCACCACTGACACGGCCAGCCCGAGCAGCAGCCCGGCCACCGCGCCGATGGCGGTCCAGGCCGCGCCTTCGCCGGCCACCACGGCCAGCACCTGCCGCCGCGTGAAGCCCAGGTGCGCGAGCAGGCCGAACTCCTTGCGCCGCGCCAGCACCTGCGCGCTGAAGCTGGCGGCAATGCCGAACAGGCCGATGGCGATGGCCACGGCCTGCAGCCAGTAGGTGACGGCAAAGCTGCGATCGAAGATGCGCAGCGAGGTCGCGCGGATCTGGCCGACCGAGGCGAGCTCGACTGCGCCGTCGCGCAATGTTCGCGATGCGAGTTCGCGCACGGCCGCTTGCACTTCTGCTTCCGACGCACCGGGCGCGAGCCACAGGGCCACGTCGCTCACGTCGTGCTCGCCGGTGATGCGCTCGAAGTCGCGCGCGTCCATCGCGATCGCACCGAACTGCCGCGCGTAGTCGCGCCACACGCCGGCCACGAAGAACACCTGCGGCGTTGACGCGCGCATTGCATCGGACAGCGGCGCGAACGCGGAGCCCGGCTTCGCGCCGTACAGCTCGACCATCGGTTCGCTCACGTAGATGCCGGTCTGTCCGGGTGGCACGGGCAGCGCCTCGCCGACCAGCGGCAGCCCGCGTGCCACACCGCCTTCGAGGCTGCGCGCAATCAGCGTCACGGCGGGCTGCGCGGGGTCGAGCTGCAGCGACTGCGTGCGCAGCGTGCCGGTGCGCGCCACGCCGGGCAGCTGCGCCAGCGCCTGCACGAAGGCCGGCGCGAAGGTCGCGGTGTCGGTGCTGCTGGTGCCGCCGCTGTTGCTGCTGCCGCGCCCGCCCGAGGTGGCGCGCACGTACAGGTCGGCCGGCAGCACCACGTCGAGCCAGTGCGTGACCGATTCGCGGAAGCTCGCGACCATCACCGTGAGCGCGACCGCCAAGCTCAGGCTCGCGACCACGCCGCTCACCGCCACAGCCGCCGTGCCGCGCATGCGGCGCGCGCGCTCGACGGCGAGCATCGGCAGCACGCGCCGTGCAAACGCCGGCGCCACGCGGTCGTACAGCAGCGCGATGAGCCAGGGCAGGGCGGTGATGCCGCCCACCAGCAGGCAGGCCACCGACAGGTACGCCGCCACCGGAATACCGCCGATCGCCGGCAGGTTGGCCAGCGCCGCACCCGCACCGATGAGCCCGAGCGCCAGCCAGTGGTGACGGCCCTGCGCGGGTGCGGCGCCCAGGCCCTTGAGCGTCTGCGCTTCGGGCAATGCCTGCGCGGCGCGCGCGGGCCACCAGCCGCCCACGAGCGCAGCGACCACGCCGAGCCCGCCGTACAACAGCGCAGCGGCGCCGCTCCAGTGCAGCCGCGGCGCCACGCCTTCGAAGTAGCCACCGCCGAGGTCACCGCCCAGCACGCGCAGCGCCAAGGCCGCGAGCGCGGTGCCGAGCGCCAGGCCGGCCGCGCTGCCGATCAGCCCGAGCACCAGCGATTCGGCCAGCACCAGCCGCAGCCGTTCGCGCGGCGTGAGGCCCAGCACGCCGAGCAGTGCGAACTGCTGCGCGCGCTTGGCCACGCTGAGCGCGAGCACCGAGAACACCAGGAATGCGCCCGTGAACAGCGCCACCAGCGCCAGCACCGTGAGGTTGACGCGGTAGGCGCGCGACAGGTTGCTCACGCGCTCGGCCGCATCGCCCGGCTCGGCGAACTTCAGGCCCGCGGGCCAGTCGGGCGACTTTTCAAGTGCGGCCACGAAGGCCGCGCGGTCGGTGCCCGGCGCGAGTCGCAGGTCGATGCGGCTCAGCTGGCCGAGCTGGCCGAACAGCTCTTGCGCAGCCGCGATGTCCATCACCGCCAGCGCCGCGCCGCCGGCCGTCACGTGGCCCGACACCGCGAGACGCTGCCACGCGGCGCCGCTGCGCAGCTGCAGGCTTTCGCCGGGTACGGGTTGCAGCGGCAACTGCAGCGCCTGGCGCGCCGCCGCGTTGAGGAACACATGGCCGGGCGCGAACAGCGCGAAGCGGTCGGCATCGGCCACCGACTGCGGCATCAGCGCGGGCGCGATGGTGGGCAGCGCGAGCGCATCGACGCCGATCACGCGCAACGGCAGCTGGTGCCCGTCGCCGCCCAAAGCGAGGCCCTGGAACTCGAGCACCGGGCTCGCCAGCGCCACCTCGGGCCGGCGCGCGAGCCGGCCGAACACGCCCTCGTCGAAGCTGCCCTGCGCCGCGCGCACTTCGAGGTCGGGCTGGCCGTTCACCGAGCGCACGGCGCTGGAGAATTCGTCGAGCGCCGAAGCGTTGATGAGCTGCACCGAAAACGCCAGCGCCACGCCCAGCATCACGGCCAGCACGGCCGCCGCGTTGCGCCAGGGGTGGTGGCGCAGTTCCTGCCAGGAGAAAGTCGAAAGCAATGCACGCATGGGGTCATTGTGGCCGCCGTGGCAGGATGGCGGCTGTTCGACGATGACGACTTCACGCCCGAGGATTCCGACGATGCGGCTTCTGCCCTCCGCCTGGTGCCGCCGCTGGCTGGCACCCTGGCTTCTCGCGCCCTGGCTGGCGGGCGCGGCGAGCGCGCAGCTCGTACCGCCGTCCGCACCCTCTGCACCGCTCTCGCTCGCCAGCGACCCGGCCGTGCTGGCCCGCACCGCGCTCGGCGCCGAACGCGGCACGCTGGTGGTCGGCGTGCTGCGCGGCGACAAGGCCGGCTACGGCATCGCCCACAACCCCGAGCCGCTGGTGGCGCGCGCCGTTGCGCCCGCCAGCGCGGAGCAGCCGATGTTCGAGATCGGCTCGGTCACCAAGGTCTTCACCGGCCTGCTGCTGGCACAGGCCGTGGAGCGCGGCGACGTGGCGCTCGACGACAGCGTGGGCAAGCTGCTGGCCGGCCATGCCGAGGGCGTGCCGCCCGCCGTGGCCGCGATCACACTGAGGCAGCTCGTCACGCACACCGGCTGCCTGCCCGTGATGGCCGACGGCGTCACCGGTGGCGCCGCGCTGGCCGAGCAGTTCCGCAGCTTCGACCTGCCGATGTTCTGGGCCGCGCTCGCGCGCATCCGCCTCACGGGCGTTGCGGCGCCGTGCGAGGCGCGCTACAGCAACTTCGGCATGGCGCTGCTCGGGCAATTGCTGGCGTTGCGCTACGGCACCTCGTGGGGCGAGCTGGTGCGCGCGCGCATCACCGAGCCGCTGGGCATGAACGACACCGTGATCCCGCTCGGCGACAAGGCCTCGCGCATGGCGCCGCCGTTCGCGGGCGACCAGCGCCAGCGGCGCTTCGACATGCTGGCCTACGCGCCGGCCAGCGCTTTGCGCTCGACCGCCGCCGACATGCTGGCCTTCAGCCGCGCGGTTCTTGCCGGCGCCCACGGCCCGCTGGGCCCGGCCGCCACGCGCCTGCTCACGCCGCTCGCGCGCTACGAGGGCGCCGAGATCGGCTATGCCGTGATGGTGCGCGGCCCCGAGACCGGCCGGCGCACCTACTACCACGCGGGCGTCACCGAGGGCTACCGCACGCTCTGGCTGCTGGCGCCCGACACCGGCGAAGCGCTCATCGTGCTCGCCAGCAACCAGCGCGCCCCGCTGCAGCCCGTGATGCTCGCCATCGGCAAGAGCCGCTACCCGGTGCCGACGGCGGAAGTGCCGATCGATCCGAAGCGCCTGGCCGACTACGCGGGCGAGTTCCGCGTCGGCAAGGCGCAGGTGCTGGGCTTCACCGTGCGCGACGGGCGTTTGCTGGCACGTGAATCGGGCAAGGGCTACAACGGGCTCACGCCCACCGGGCCTGATCGTTTTGCGGTGACGGCCATCGGTGCGCAGTTCGTGTTTCGGCGGGGCGATGGTGGTGAGGTGAATGGGGTCACGCTGACGCAGGGTGGCAGCCGGCTTGAAGGGCGGCGCGTTGGCGCTGCTGCGGTGCTACAGGACTGAGCGCTTCAAGCCCGTTCCGACATCGCGTGCAGGTACGCCCGCACCGCGCCATTGCTGCTCAACCCGATCGCCCGGTCATACGCTTGCCGCGCCGCCACGCGCGCACCACCGGCCGCGAGCAGGTGCGCACGTGCCGCCCAGAACGGCTGGTAGCTCGCCACCTCGTCCGACGGAATCGCATCGAGCGCGCGCAGCCCGGTTTCGGGTCCGCGCGCATTCGCCAGCGCACACGCCAGGCTGACCTGCGCGCCGATGCTGGGCCGCAGCGCGAGCAGGCCTTCGTACAGCGACACCAGCACCTCGGGCGGCACCGGTGCGCCGGCGCGGCGCTCGCAGTGGGCCGACTGGATCGCGGCTTCGAGCTGGTACGGCCCGAGCGACTGCATGGCCGATGCGATGCGCAGATGGTGCTCGGCCTCGGCCAGCAGCGCGTGGTCCCAGCGCGTGATCTCCTGCTGGTCGAGCGGCACGTAGGCACCGGCTTCGGTGCGGCGCGCGGCGGTGCGTGCCTCGCAGAACAGCATCAGCGCGAGCAGGCCCAGCGGCTCGGGTTCGGCTGGCATCAGGCGGCACAGGATGCGGCCCAGGTCGATGGCCTCGGTCGTGAGGCCGCGGGGCAGGGCGTCGGCGCCGTCGACGTCGTCCCAGCCGGTGCCGTACGCGGCATAGATGCCGTCGAGCACGTCGCGCAGCCGGTGCGGCAGGTCGCGCGCCTGCGGATATTCGAACGAGATGCCGGCCGCGCGGATGCGGGCCTTGGCGCGCACCAGCCGCTGGCCCAGCGCGGAGGGCGAGGTGAGGAACGCGCCGGCCATGCGCGCCGCATCGAGGCCGAGCACGGTCTGCAGCATGAGCGGCGCGCGCGCGGCGGCGTCGATGGCCGGGTGCGCGCAGACGAAGAGCAGGCGCAGCCGCTCGTCGGGCACGGTGGCGGCAGCATCGGCGTCATGGCCGGCCTCGTCCATCTCGCCCGCGAGCAGCAGCAGCGTCTGCGTGGCGTCGTCCTGCACGCGGCTGTGGCGCCAGGCGTCGAGCTTGCGGTGCCGCGCGACGCTCAGCAGCCAGGCGTCGGGCTGCACCGGCACGCCGTCGGCGGGCCAGCGCTCGAGCGCGCGGGCGAAGGCGTCGGCCAGGGCGTCTTCGGAGGCCGCGATGTCGTGCGTGCGCGCGGACAGGATGGCGAGCAGCCGCCCGTACGACGCGCGTGCCGCGCGTTCGGCTGAATTGTGGGCCGCCCGTTCGGCTGAATCGCGTGCCGCCTGTTCGGCGGCGTGGTGTGCCGCCGGAGTGGTCACGTCTGGCTCGTACCCGCCGCTGCGGTGGCGGTGAAGACCGGCCGCACTTCGACCCCGCCGCTGGCGGCGCAGGGCGCGCGCGCGGCCCATTCGAGCGCGGCGTCGAGGTCGGGCACGTCGACCACGAAGTAGCCGCCGAGCTGCTCCTTGGTGTCGGCGAAGGGGCCGTCCTGCACCTGGCGCTTGTCGCCGCGCACGCGCAGCGTGGTGCCGGTCATGGGCGGCAACAGGCCATGGCCGCCGAGCGCAACGCCCGACTGGCGCACCGCGTCGGCGTACGCGACCCAACTCGCGCGGTAGGCCTGCGAAGAGGGGTCGTCACGTTGTTCGAATTCGGCGGCGGGTTGGTAGAACATCAACATGTACTGCATGGTGTTTCTCCTGGAAGGGAAAACTTGCCGAGCAAGAGCGCTCACCACAATGACGGCCCGCCACCGGTCATTTCGACACCGGACGGGTGCCGAGCAGAAGATTCTTGATCCGTTCGCCCTTTGGCGCAACGAGAGGCCCCTCTACTGCGGGGCCCGTTCAGGTCGCGCTCAGGCGGCGCGGGCGCGCACCGCGGGCGTGAACAGCGCTTCCATTTCCTGGCGCAGCCGGTAGGCGGCCGTGCTGGTGTCCATCGCCACGTCGGCCCAGCTCAGGTTCTGGCCCTTTTTCACGGGGCGCACGAGCTTGACGTTGTGCGCCAGCCCGAGCGGCAGGCCGCCCAGGCGCAGCGAGCGCTCGGCCGGCAGCAGCTTGCCCCAGACGGTGTAGCCGCCTTCGCCGTCGAGCATCTCGCCCGCCGCCAGGTCGCGCTTGGCGGTGGCGACCACGTCGGCGTTCCAGCCGGTGGCCACGCCGGTGGGCTCGCCGCGCAGCGCCACGCTGGCGACCGACATGCCGACTTCGAGCCCGATCAGGTGCCAGCGCTTGTACAGCGTGAAGTAGCGCCCGCTCGGGTCGGTGTGGGCGTTGTATTCCTCGAAACAGTTCTTGATGTAGTCGGTCTCGGCCTCGACCGTGACCCACACGCCCATGCGGATGTCGTACGGGATCTTGCGGCCGTCGGCTTCGAGCGACGAGATCACCTCGACCATGCCCTTGCGTTCCAGCACGCCGCCTTCGCTCTTCGGACGGGTGACGAAGGGAATGTCTTCCACGCTCGCGGGCGGGTAGAGCAGGCCGTCCCAGGGCACGCCCAGGCCGGTGGCGTTGGCCACGGCCGAGCTTTCGATCGACGGCTTGGAGCCGTCGAGGAAGCTGTTGAACATCTTCGGGTTGAGCCCGCCGCGTTTCGCCTGCTCGGGCGTGAGGCCGTAGTTGCCCCACACCGTTTCGGGCGTCGATTCGGTGAAGTGCGGCAGCCACTTGTGGCCGCGCCCGGCCGCCACCACCGGAAAGCCGCAGGTGCGCGCCCAGTCGACCAGGTCGCAGATCAGCGCGGGCTGGTCGCCGAAGGCCAGCGAATACACCACGCCGGCCTGCTGCGCCTTGTGCGCGAGCAGCGGGCCGCAGAAGGCGTCGGCCTCGACGGTCACGTTGACCACGTGCTTGCCGTGCGCAAAGGCATCCAGGCAATGGTCGACCGCGGCAATCGGGTTGCCCGTGCACTCGACCACGATGTCGATGGACGGCTCGCGCGTCACGGCCTGCCAGTCGTCGGTGATCCAGGTGGCGCCGGTCTTCAGTGCCTCTTGCACCGAGCCGGCATTGCTGCGCTCGGCCAGCCAGCCCACGCGCTCGAGGTTGACGCGCGCGGCGGCGGGCGAGAGGTCGGCAATGGCGACCAGTTGCACGCCGGGCGTGCGTGGAATCTGCGCCAGGTACATGGCGCCGAACTTGCCGGCGCCGATCAGGCCGATGCGGATGGGGCGGCCTTCGGCGGCGCGTTGTTGCAGGCGGGTGTGCAGGCTCATGGTGTTCAGGCTTCCACGGAATCGATGACGTCGAGCGAGGTGCGCAGCGCGCTCTCGGGCAGGCCGTCTTTCCACGGCACGTCGACGGGGTAGGGCTGGCGCAGGCAGTCGTCGGGCAGCATCTCGATCGGCGTGAAGTCGCGATGCGCGATGTACTCGGGCCGCTTGTGGCGGCGGATGTGGTTGCTGACCGCGCACAGGCTCAGGTACACGGCCACGCGATTGAAGGGCGACAGGTTGCTGCCCGAGGCGTGCACCAGGCAGCTGTGGAACAGGATCATCGAACCGGCCGGTCCCTTGGGCGAGACGATGCCGCCCTGCGTGCCACCCGCGCGGTCGACGAGTTGGCGGATCAGGTCGTTGTCGACCGTCCACAGCGGGTAGCTGGTGGTCGTGAGGTCGTGCTTTGCATCGACCACGCCCTTGCGGTGGCTGCCCGGAATGAACATCAGCGGGCCGTTGTGCTCGGTCACTTCATCGAGAAAGATGGCCACGTTCATTGCGCGCTCGGTGGGCATCAGGTCGTCGTTGAGCCAGGTGCCGTAGTCCTGGTGCCACTGCCACACGTCGCCTTCGAAGGCCATCTTGCCGTTGATCTTGAACTGGTGCATGTAGACCGCTTCGTCGAACAGGTCCATCACCGGCCCGACCATGCGCGGGTGCCGCGCCAGCCGCGCGAAGGGCTCGCTGATGAGGTGCGCGGCGAAGTTCGTGCGCACGGCGTCGGAGCCTTTTTCGCGCACGTTGAAGGCCGCGCGCTTGCTGTACAGGTCGGGCACCGCCTCGGTCAGCACCTTCGTCTCTTCGGGTGAGAAGTGGCCGGGGAAGAACAGGTAGCCCTCGCGCTCGAACTGCGCGCGTTGCTCGGGGGTCAGCTTCATGCCTTGTCTCCTTTTTTGGTGGGGATTGCAGATGCGGATGCAGCGGTGCGTGCCAGCTGTTGCGTGAGCCGCTCGGCCAGCGCGTCGCTGGCGCGCGAGACGTGCGCGTCGCTCAGGCGCGCGGCGCGCTCGACGTCGCCGGCGGCAATGGCGTCGGCAATCGCTTCGTGCTCGTCCCACAGCGATTCGCGCTGCGGCTCGGCCTGCAGCACCGCGCCCATCGCGCGGCGCAGATGGCGCCAGTGCGGGTCGGCGCTCTGGCCGATCAGCGGGTTGCCCGAGGCGGCGTAGATGGCCTGGTGAAAGGCCACGTCGGCATCGATCATGGCTTCGACGTTGCGCCCGCGCGCCGCGCGCCGGCCGCGTTCGATGAGCTTCGGGTCGATGCGAAAGCGCTGCTGCGCCGCCAGCCGCGCGGCCAGCACGTCGAGCGCGCCGCGCACCTGGTAGACCTTGCGCATCGCCTCGGCCTCCAGCGGCGCCACCAGCACGCCGCGGCCGGGCGCGTCCTGCACGAAGCCGTCTTTCTTGAGCAGCCGCAGCGCCTGCAGCACCGGCTGGCGCGACACCGCGAGCCGGGCCGCGATGTCCTCCTGCGTGAGCCGTTCGCCCGGCGCGAGCGCGCCGCTGCTGATGGCGCCGAGCAGGGCGCGGTAGACCTGATCGACGAGGTCGGGAGCGACTTCGATGCTGAGCAACTGGGCGGGCATGGCAGGGCCTTTTCTGAACTCTGTATACAGAGTACGGACTTCCGGGGCGGCACGCATCCCCGGGTTTTTACCCATCGGGGCTGCAAAGAATGGCGAGCCGCCGCTAAGCTCGACCCATGCAACTCCCTACCTACGACGACGTCATCGCCGCGGCCGCGCGGCTCGAAGGCCATGCGCACCGCACGCCGGTGCTGCAATCGACCACCGCCAATGAGCGCTGGGGCGCGCAGTTCTTCTTCAAGTGCGAGAACTTCCAGCGCATGGGCGCATTCAAGTTTCGCGGTGCGTTCAATGCGCTGTCGAAGTTCGACGCAGCGCAGCGCAAGGGCGGCGTGATCGCCTTCTCGTCGGGCAACCACGCGCAGGCCATCGCGCTGTCGGCGCGGCTGCTGTCGATGCCGGCCGTGATCGTCATGCCCAAGGACGCGCCCGCCGCCAAGGTCGCGGCCACGAAGGGCTACGGCGCCGAAGTGGTGATGTACGACCGCTTCACCGAAGACCGCGAGGCGCTGACGAAGCGGCTCGCGCAGGAACGCGGCATGACGATGATCCCGCCCTACGACCACCCCGATGTGCTGACGGGGCAGGGCACGGCGGTGAAGGAACTCATCGAAGAGACGGGTCCGCTCGACCACCTGTTCGTGTGCCTCGGCGGCGGCGGGCTGCTGTCGGGCTCGGCGCTGTCGGCGCGCGCACTGGCGCCCGAGTGCAAGGTCTACGGCGTGGAGCCCGAGGCCGGCAACGACGGCCAGCAGTCGCTGCGCACCGGCAAGATCGTGCACATCGAAACGCCCAAGACCATCGCCGATGGTGCGCAGACGCAGCACCTGGGCGCGTACACCTTCGGCATCATCCAGCGCGACGTCGACGACATCTTCACCGTCACCGACGAGCAGCTCGTCGAGGCGATGCGCTTCTTCGCGGAGCGCATGAAGATGGTGGTGGAGCCGACGGGCTGCCTCGCGTTCGCGGGTGCCATCGCGGCTGCGAAGGCCATCGAGGGCCAGCGCGTGGGCATCGTGATCAGCGGCGGGAACGTTGACTTGTCGCGCTACGCCGCGTTGTTGAGCGGCACGGCCTGAGCCTCAGGTCACGCGCTGCCACACGACGCGGCGCGCGTTTTCGCCGCAGTCGAGCAGCTGACGGTAGTCGGCTGCATCGAAGTCCGGCAGCGCCAGCAGCCAGTCCTCGAATTGCCTGAAGTTGTCGGCAAGCGTGCCCACTTCGGCGGAGAGGTCGTCGCGGTCGCTGTCGGTCCACAGCTCGATCCACACGTGCGGCAGGTTGTCGACCTTCGTGTGCGAGCGCACCGCGATCCGATCGATGGCGTCCAGCGCGACGCGCACCTCAGGGCGTCTGTAGCGAATCAGCGTGAGGTGGCCGTGGCGCAGCGTCACGCGTGCGCCATCGGGTGGTCCGCCGACGCGGCGCGATCGCTGGAAGGCCTTCAGGTTCTGGCTGCGGACGATGTAGAGCGTGCCTGCGGCGAAGAAGGCCGTCATGAGGGAAAGGTAGGCGAGCCTGGATGCCGAGACACCTACGGCACCGTGCCGGGCAATGACCCACAGGGCGTAGCCGCACGCGGCCGTGGCCACCGCGCTCGCAACGCCCCACAGCCCGGCCGCCCACGGGCTGCCACGCAGCGCCGCACGGAACACGAACGCATAGACCACGATGCGCACGCCGACCATGAGCGTGGGGCGTGTGGCGAGTTGCCACAGCTCGGTGGCCAGGTAGAGCACGGCGATCATCACCAACGCGCCCGGAACGGGTGTCGATGGGCGCTTCACCCGTCAGGCCCGGATGCCGCTCACCGTCAGGTGCAGCAACCGGTCCGCCCGCGCCGCCGCGCTCTCCGAGTGCGTCACCAGCACCAGCGAGGCGCCATGCTCGCGCGTCTGGCCGATCAGCAGGTCCATCACCTTCGCAGCGGTGGAGGGGTCGAGGTTGCCGGTGGGCTCGTCGGCCAGCAGCAGCGCGGGCCGGTGCACGAGCGCACGCGCGATCGCCACGCGCTGCAGCTGACCACCCGACAGCGTCTGCGGCAGCCGCGCGCCCATGCCGGGCAGGCCGACGGCTTCGAGCATGTGGGCGACGCGCGCGTCTTCGCGCGGGCGGCCCAGCAGCATCAGTGGCAGCGACACGTTCTGCGCCACGTCGAGGTGCGGCAGCACGTGGAAGGCCTGGAACACGAAGCCCACATGCTGGCGCCGCCAGAGCGCGCGGGCTTCGCCGTCGAGCGCGCCGATGTCGGTGCCGTCGTGCGACACGCTGCCTTCGTCCCAGCTGTCGAGGCCGGCCATGCAGTTGAGCAGGGTCGACTTGCCCACGCCCGATTCGCCCACGATGGCGACGAACTCGCCGGGCGCGACCTGCAGGCTCACGTGTTCGAAGACAGGCGCGTCGCCGTAGTGCTTGCCGAGGTTGGAGAGGTGCAGGGTCATGCGGGCGTCGCCCCGCGTGCGATGTGGGCGATCTGTGCGATGTGCTGCACGGCGGTCTGCACCGCGTCGGGCGCATCGCACGCGATCACGGTGCGCTGCGGCATGCTGCGCAGCCAGGTGATCTGCCGCTTGGCGAGCTGGCGCGTGGCGGCGATACCGCGCTCGCGCAACGCGTTCAGGGCCTTGGCATCGGGCGGTGCGTCGCCGCAGGCGTCGAACATGTCCCAGGCCTGGCGGTAGCCCACGCAGCGCATCGAGGGCAGGTCGGGCGACAGGTCGCCGCGCGCGCGCAGCGCCTTCACCTCGTCGAGAAAGCCCTCTGCGAGCATGGCGTCGAAGCGTTCGGCGATGCGGCCGTGCAGCCAGGCGCGGTCTTCGGGTTCGAGCGACACGAGCACGCCGCCGTCGACGGCCTTGGCGGCCTTGGTGTCGCTGGCATGGAAGCTCGACAGCGGCTGGCCGCTGCTTTCCCACACCTCGAGCGCGCGCTGGATACGCTGGCTGTCTTGCGGCGCGAGCCGTGCGGCCGTGATGGGATCGACCTGCGCGAGCCGCGCATGCATCGCGGGCCAGCCGAGCGCGGCGGCTTCGGCGTCGAGGCGCGCGCGCACGGCGGGGTCGGCCGCGGGCATGGCGTCGATGCCGTCGAACAGCGCCTTGAAGTACAGCATGGTGCCGCCCACGAGCAGCGGCAGCGCGCCTCGCGCGCGGATGGCGTCGATGAGCCGCGTGGCGTCGGCCACGAAGGCGGCGGCGCTGTAGCTGTCGCGCGCATCGAGGATGTCGATCAGGTGGTGCGGCACAGCCGCCTGCTCGGCGGCGGTGGGCTTGGCGGTGCCGATGTCCATGCCGCGGTAGACCAGCGCCGAATCGACGCTGACGATCTCGACCGGCTGCAGTTGCGCGACGGCCAGGGCCACGGCGGTCTTGCCGGACGCGGTGGGGCCGGCGAGCGCGATGTAGCGCGGGGGAACAGGGGAAGCGGGGGGCATGCGTCGAGGGTAGCAAATGGCGCGTGCCGGGCGGCAGCGCGGGGCTTGCTTGCCTGCGACGCAGTACGTCAGGCGACGGCGGTCGCGTCCCGCATCCGGCGGATGTCGCGCAGCGGTGGCGCACCGAACAGGCGCGCGTACTCGCGGCTGAACTGCGAGGCGCTTTCGTAGCCCACGCGCACGCCGGCCGTGCCCGCATCGATGTTCTGGTTCAGCATCAGCTGCCGCGCTTCCTGCAGGCGCAGCTGCTTCAGGTACTGCATCGGGCTCATGCCGGTCACGGCGCGGAAGTGCTGGCGGAAGGTCGACGGGCTCATGTGCGCGGACGCGGCCAGCTCGTCGGCCAGCACTGGCTTGGTGAAGTTCATCTTGAGCCACGCCAGGCTCTGTGCCACCTGCTGGCTCGGCGAGCCGACGGTCACGAGGCGCTGCAGCTGCGGGCCGTGGCGCCCGGCGAGCAGGCGCACGACGATCTCCTTCTGCAGCAACGGCGCAAGCTGGGGCACGAGTTGGGGCTCGGCCAGCAGCTCGACGAGCCGCGTCACCGTGCCCAGCAGCGTCGGGTCGAGCGCGCCCAGCGACAGGGCGCGGTGGTTGTGGGGCTCTTTCGACGGTGGCGGCAACGCCATCTCGGTCGCCACCTGCACGATGGCGCGCGGATCGAGCCTGATCATGAGGCCCAGAAAGGGCTGTGCCGCACTGGCGCGGGTGACGTGCGCGACCACGGGAAGGTCGGCCGTGATGAGCAGCGACTGCCCCGCGGCGTATTCATAGATCTCGTCGCCGAGCGCCGCGCGCTTCTGTCCGCCGACGGTGATGCCCAGGCCGAAGCCGTAGATGCAATGCACGGGTTCGGTCGCGGCGCTGCGGCGGTGCAGCGAGAGTTCGGGAATGGCGGTGGCGTGGTCGCCGTCGTTTCGGGCAATGCGCCCGACGGCCGTGGCCAGGGCACCGAGGACGGCCGAATCGTCTGGCTGCGTCGGCTGTAGCACTTCCATCTGAATCCTTTCGGGCGCTTGCGCAAAGTCTAGCGGGCGCATCTCATGCGACTGGCGTTTCCGGCGCAGTCTCGTTGTTTCAGGCAAGAACGCGCGCGGATTGGGCAAGTGGCCGTGGACGCTTCGTCGGACACTGGCCGCCGTGAAGTCCTGCCGCGCGCGGCGCGAGGACCGTGCTTCCCCTCCACGATGATGAAAAAAGAAATGACCCACGACGAACGAAACCCGCTTCGCGGCATCGACCGCCGCATCACCGCCTCGCTCGTGGCCGCACTGGCTGTCGGCGTGAGCATCGCCTGGCCCGCACCCGCCGTCGCCAGCACCGCGCTGGCGCAGAAGTACGCGTGCGTGGCCTGCCATCAGCCCGCCGTGAAGGTGGTGGGCCCTTCCTGGAAAGAGATCGGCGCGCGCTACGGCGACGGCAAGGGCACGGCCGCGCAGCTGGTGGCCAGCATCAAGGGCGGCAGCTCGGGCAAGTGGGGCGCGATGCCCATGCCCGCGCAACCCCAGGTGCCCGAGGCCGACCTGCAGGCGCTCGCGCAATGGGTGCTCGACGGCGCCAAGTGAATCGAATCCTTCAACTCAACCCACGGAGAACAACAACATGAGCGCGCTCCACGTCAACGGCCGTGACCACATGGTCGACGCCGACCCCGGCACCCCCATCCTCTGGGCCCTGCGCGACACGCTGGGCATGACCGGCACCAAGTTCGGGTGCGGCGCGGCGCTGTGCGGCGCCTGCACCGTGCACATGGACGGCCAGGCCATCCGCTCGTGCATCACGCCCATCGCGGCGGCCGAGGGCAAGAAGATCACCACCATCGAAGCCGTGACCGGCGGCAGCGACCGCGTCGGTGCGGCGGTGCATGCCGCGTGGGTCAAGCATGACGTCGCGCAGTGCGGCTACTGTCAGAGCGGCCAGATCATGAGTGCGACCGCCTTCCTGCAGTCGCTGCCCAAGGGCAAGCAGCCCAGCACGGACGAGATCGACTCGGCCATGGCCGGCAACATCTGCCGCTGCGGCACCTACGCCCGCATCCGCGCCGCCGTGGCCGATGCGGCCAAGACCCTCGCCTGAAGGAGCCGACATGCTGCCAAACATCGACTACAACGAACTGCCGCGCGCGCTGCAGCGCCTGATGGCCCAGCCTGCGACCGATGAAGCCGACGAGGTCGCCACGCTGCCGCGTCGCAGCTTCCTGAAGATGGCCGGCGCCGGGGGGCTCGTACTCGGCGCCTTCCCCCACATGGCCATGGCGCAGGCCGACGGCCCGGCCAAGGCCGGCGGCGCGCTCAAGCCGACGCAACAGCCCTCGGCCTTCGTGCAGATCGCGCCCAACGGCGAGGTCACGGTGACCATCAACCGCCTCGAGTTCGGCCAGGGCGTGCAGACCGGCCTGCCGATGATCCTGGCCGAAGAGCTCGATGCCGACTGGGCCCTGGTGCGCAGCCGCAGCGGCACCAACGATGCGGCCTACGCCGACCCGCTGTTCGGCATGCACCTGACCGGCGGTTCCAACTCGATCAAGAACAGCTACACGCAGTACCGCGAACTGGGCGCGCGTGCGCGGGCCATGCTGCTGTCGGCAGCGGCGCAGCGCTGGAAGGTCGACGTGGCCACGCTGCGCACGCAGGCCGGCACGGTCATCGGCCCGGGCGGCCGCAAGGCGGGCTACGGCGAGCTGGCCGAAGCGGCCATGGCGCTGCCGGTGCCCGAGAAGGTCACGCTGAAGAACCCGAAGGACTTCCGCATCATCGGCCGCCCGACCACGCGCCTGGACGCGCGCGCCAAGAGCAGCGGACGGCAAGACTTCGGCATCGACGTGAAGCAGCCCGGCCTGCTCACGGCCGTGGTGGCGCATCCGCCGGTGTTCGGCGCCCGCCTGGCCTCGGTGGACGACAGCGCCGCGCGCGCCGTCAAGGGCGTGAAGGCCGTGCTGCGCATTCCCTTGGACCGCGGTGCCGAGGGTGTGGCCGTGGTGGCCGACGGCTACTGGCCGGCCAAGCTCGGCCGCGACGCGCTCAAGCTGCAGTGGGACACCGCCGCCGTCGAGAAGGTCGACAGCGAGAAGCAACTGGCGCAATACCGTCAACTGGCCGGCCGCCCTGGCAACCGCAAGTTCGACGCCGACATGGCGCCGCTGGCCAATGCACCGCACAAGCTCGATGCCGAGTTCGTGTTTCCCTACCTGGCCCACGCGCCCATGGAGCCGCTGAACTGCACCGTGAAGCTGACGGACGGTCGCGCCGAGTTGTGGGTCGGCACGCAGTCGGCCGACCTCGACGGCCAGGCCGCGGCGCGCACGCTGAAGCTCGATCCGGCGCAGGTGAAGGTGAACGTGCAGATGGCGGGCGGCGGTTTCGGCCGGCGCTTCGTGGGCTCGAGCGACTTCGTGGTCGAGGCCTGCGAGATCGCCAAGGCCGTGCGCACCGCGGGCCTGAAAGACGCCCCCGTGCGCCTGCTGTGGAGCCGCGAGGACGACATCAAGGGCGGCTACTACCGTCCCATGCACCTGCATCGCGCACGCGTCGGTTTCGACGAGCGCGGCAAGATCCTCGCGTGGGACCACGTGATCGTGGGCCAGTCGATCACCGGTGGCACGGTGTTCGCCGGCTCCATGGTGAAGGACGGCATCGACGCCACGGCCGTCGAAGGCATGCGCGATCCGTACCCCGTGCCGATGCGCCTCACGGTGCATCACCCGCAGGTCAACGTGCCGGTGCTGTGGTGGCGCAGCGTGGGTTCCACGCACACGGCCTTCGTGATGGAAACGCTCATCGACGAGATCGCCCGCAGCACCAAGCAAGACCCGGTGGCCTACCGCATGAACCTCTTCGGCGACAAGCACCCGCGCCACCGTGCCGCGCTGCAGCTGGCGGTCGACAAGAGCGGCTACGGCAAGAAGAAGCTCGCGGATGGCCGCGCCTGGGGCGTGGCGGTGCACGAGTCCTTCGAGTCGGTGGTGGCCTATGTGGTCGAAGCGTCGGTGAAGGACGGCCAGCCCGTGCTGCACCGCGTGACTTCGGGCGTGCACTGCAACCTGGCGGTGAACCCGCGCAGCGTGGAAGCGCAGGTGCAGGGCGCGGCGGTGATGGGGCTGTCGACCTGCCTGCAGGGGAGTGCCATCACGTTGAAGGACGGCGTCGTGCAGCAGGGCAACTTCGGCGACTTCACGGTGGCGCGCATCACGCAGATGCCGGAGTTCGATGTGCACATCGTGCCGAGTGCCGATGCGCCCAAGGGCATGGGAGAACCGGGCCTGCCGCCGCTGGCGCCTGCGTTCGCCAACGCCGTCGCGCGGTTGACGGGCAAGCCCTTGCGCCAGCTGCCGTTCGACCTGGCGTGAGTGGCTGAAGAAACCTAGATGGCGGCGGGGGCGGGCGGCGTGTGCGCCTCGCCCCGCACCTCTTGCGGCGACAGCGCGGCGGAGGGCAGTGAAGAAGGCAGCGAAGGCTGCGGCGACACCAGCCGCGGCTGCGGCCGGTTGTCCGCCACGGTGCTGCTGCCCTCGGGCTTCATGCGGAACAGCTGCGACAGTGCCGCGCGGTACTGCGTCGCGCCCACCGAGTTGGTGTTGTGGTGTGAGCCGCCTTCGACCAGCACGAACATCTTGGGCACCGTGGCCGCGTCGTACAGCTTGCGCCCGAGCGTCGGGTTGATCAGGCTGTCGGCGGTGCCGTGCACCACCAGCAGCGGCGCGCCGATGTCCTTGACGGTGTTGATCGCCTCGAAGCGCTGCGTGATGAAGGGGCCGAAGGGCAGCCAGCCCCACTTGAAGCTGCTGGCCACGTCGGCGATGGAGGTGAAGGTGCTCTCGACGATGGTGCCGCTCTCGTCGTTCACCGTGGCCGCCAGGTCGATGCCGATGGCGCCGCCCAGCGAGTGGCCGAAGATGTAACGGTGCTGGCGCGGATGGCGCGCGGCGAGCCAGGTCCAGGCGGCGCGGGCGTCTTCGCGGGCCGAGGCTTCCGAGGGCAGGCCCTTGGAGCTCTTGCCGAAGCCGCGGTAGTCGATGGCCAGCACCGAGAAGCCCAGCTCGTGCATGCGCTGGATGCGCGGCGCCGAGCCGGCCACGTTGTAGCGCGCACCATGCAGGTACAGCAGCACGGGGGTCTCGGTGGTTTCGGGGGCGCCGCCGAGCCACAGGCCGTGCAGGCGTGCGGGCTCACCGGTGATGGACGATTGAAAGTCGATCCACACGTCCTGCATGCCTTCGGTCATCTGGGCCGAGTTGCCCCAGCTGCGGTCGCTGGGCTGAAAGATCCATTCACGCTGGCGTTCGTCGAGGGTCGAACAGCCGGCGGCCAGGAGGGCACAGAGCGAAAAGATGGACGCGAGGAGGGGCCAGCGTTTGATCATTGCGTGGAGGGACAGCGAAAGTCGGCCGAAAGTTCATCTGCTTGCTTTCTGAAACGCGTCGGCATCGCGAGTCATATCCCCCCTGTGCAGCGCTCGCCGGCGCCTGGCACGAGACCATGCAACGTGCGTGCCCGCACCGTGGATGACGCCGCAAAACGCTCGAAAACCCTCAAAAACGACGCTGACAGCGGTGATCTGCCCCGCAGGCAGCGTGGTTCAGCCGGGTGCCGGCTGCACGAAATACACCACCATCCGCAGGTGGCGGTGTGTGTCGACCACCAGCGTTTCGTGGTGAAACTCCAACGGTCCGGTGTCGGTCCTGTCGGCCATCCGTACGCATCCGAGGCCGCGCCGGGCGGTCGCGCTGTCGGGCGTGTCCCACCAGCGGCGGAAGTCGGGCGAGAGTTCTTTCAGGTCCGCAACCAGGCCCAGCATGGCCGGATCGTCCGGTGCAATGGCGAAGTCGTATCGGAATTGCGCCAGCAGCCGGGGCGCATCGTCGCGCCAGGCGGGCAGGCGCCGCCGCAATTCAGGGTCGGCGAACACCATGCGAAGCAGGTTGCGCACTTCGGGTTCGCGCGCGCTGAAGCCGAAGAGCGCCTCGGCCGCGGCGTTCCAGGCCACGACGTCCCAGCGCAGGTTGCACACGTAGGCAGGGCGGGTCGGCAGGTCGTCCATCAGCTGCTGGATCTGGGGCGTGACCGACACCGGCTGATAGGCCTCCGGCGGCGGCGGGCGCTTGTGGGCCAGCAGGAACAGGTGGCTGCATTCGGCGTCGTCGAGCTTCAAGGCATGCGCCACGCCGAGCAGGAATTTCTGCGACACCTGGATCTCGCGCCCCTGCTCGAACCACGTGTACCAGGTGAGCCCCACGCCGGCCATCACCGCGACTTCTTCGCGCCGCAGGCCGGGCGTGCGGCGCCGCCCCTGGGAGGGCAGGCCGACGTCGGCGGGCGACAGCTTCCGGCGGTGCCGGGTCAGGAACTCCGACAGCTCGTTTTTGGTGCGGCTGAGGCTGCGCTCGATCAAGGGTGTTGCTTCCAGTAATAGGATAAATGCTTAAATTGTAATGTGATGATCTTGTCCTGAAGATGGGGCTTCCGCAACCCGAACGCGCGCCCGGAGGCCCCTTTTGACAGCACCTTGCGATTCACTTTCCCTTTCTGAAGGCCTTCCGACCACGAGGCGCGAAGGCCGAGCTGGCGCCCGCGAATGGACCGGGCTGGCGCTGCTGGCGCTGCCGACCTTCCTGCTCGGCCTCGACCTCACGCTGCTGCACCTCGCATTGCCCGCGCTGGCCCTGGACCTGCGCCCCACGAGCGCGCAGGCGCTGTGGATCGTCGACGCCTACGGTTTCATGATTGCCGGCTTCCTCGTCACGATGGGCACGCTGGGCGACCGCATCGGGCGGCGCAAGCTGCTCATGGTCGGCGCGGCGGCGTTCGGCGTGGCGTCGGTGATCGCGGCCTCTTCGACCAGCGCCAACCAGCTGATCGCCGCACGTGCCGTGCTCGGCGTGGCGGGCGCGACGCTGATGCCGTCGACGCTGGCGCTGATCAGCAACATGTTCCTGCACCCGCACCAGCGCGCGCTGGCCATCGGGCTGTGGGCGACCATGTTCGCGCTCGGCATGGCGGCCGGGCCCGTGGTGGGCGGCGTGCTGCTGGCGCACCACGGCTGGGGCGCGGCCTTTCTCGTCGCGCTGCCGGTCATCGGGCTGCTGCTGGTGGCTGCGCCGTTCCTGCTGCCGGAGTACCGCGCGCCGCAACAGGGGCGGCTCGATCTGCCCAGCGTCGCGCTGTCGCTGCTCGCCTTGCTGCCGGTGGTCTACGGCATCAAGCAGGTCGCCAAGGACGGGCTCGGCGTGGGGGCCGTGCTGGCGCTCGTCGGTGGGCTGGTTTTCGCGCTGCTGTTCGTGCGGCGACAACGTCGGCTGCGCCATCCGCTGATCGACCTCGACCTGTTCGCCAGCCGGGCTTTCAGCGTTGCGCTGGTGGTGCTCCTGGTCGGGCTGGTCGGTGTCGGCGGCACGATGCTGCTGGTGACCCAGTACCTGCAATTGGTGGCAGGGCTGTCACCGCTCGCGGCCGGGCTGTGGATGGGGCCGCCGGCGCTTGCCATGGTGGCGGCCGGCATCACGGCGCCGCTGCTGGCGCGACGCATCCGGCCGGGCCATGTGATGGCGGGCGCGCTGGGGCTGTCGGTCGTGGGGTATCTGATGCTGAGTCAGCTCGATCGCACGCCGCATGGCATTGCGCTGGTGACGGCCTCGTTCTCGCTCGTGTACCTCGGCCTGGGCACCATCGCCGCGCTGGGGACCGACCTGGTGGTGGGCGCCGCGCCGCCCGAGAAGGCCGGGTCGGCCTCGGCCCTGTCCGAAACGGTGCAGGAGCTGGGCCTCGCCGTGGGCATCGCCACGCTGGGCAGCCTGACGACGGCGGTGTATCGCTCGCGGATGGGCGAGCCGATCGACGGCATGAGCGTGGCCCTTCAACGCGCGGCATCGGACAGCCTGGCCGGCGCCACGTCGGTGGCGCACGAACTGCCTGCCGGCGTGCTGGAACAGGCGCAAGCCGCCTTCCTCGCGGGACTGAATGCAGCCGCAGCCACCAGCGCCGTCAGCATTGCGGTCCTGGCGGTGCTGGCCGCCGTCACGCTGCGGCATGTCGGCGCAGCCGCCGACGAAACGAAAAGCTGAGGCCTACCGCCCGCGCATGAACAGCGAATCGAGCTCGCGGATCGACAGCTGGCGCCAGGTCGGCCGGCCGTGGTTGCACTGGTCGGAGCGCTCGGTGGCTTCCATCTGGCGCAGCAGGCCGTTCATCTCGTCGATGGTCAGTTTGCGGTTGGCGCGCACCGCGCCATGGCAGGCCATGGTCGACAGCAGCTCGTTCTGCGCGCGCTGCACCACGGTGCTCGCGTCGTGCTGGCCCAGCTCGGCGAGCACGCTGCGCGCCAGCTCCACCGGGTCGCCGTCGGCCAGCGTGCCGGGCACGGCGCGCACCGCCAGCGTGCGGGCCGAGAAGGGCGTGATCTCCAGCCCCAGCGTGGGCAGCACCTCGGCGCAGGCTTCGGCCGTGGCCACTTCCTGCGGCGTGGCGGCGAAAGTGGCCGGAATCAGCAGCGGCTGGCTCGTGATGGCCGCGCCGTCGAGCTGGGTCTTGAGCCGTTCGTAGACGATGCGCTCGTGCGCCGCGTGCATGTCGACGATCACGAGGCCCTGGCTGTTCTCGGCCAGGATGTAGATGCCCTGCAGCTGGGCCAGGGCGCGGCCGAGCGGCCAGGCGTCCTGGTTCATGACGGGGGCAGGCGCGGGCGCTTCGCTGTCCGGCAGCCCGACCGGTGCGCGGAACGACATCGCCGGGGCTTCGGTCTGCCACTGCGACGCGCCCGTGACCAGCGCGTGTCCCTGTTCCTCGGTGCGTCGCGGCCACATGGCCTCGAAGTCGCCGGTGCCGCGCTCGCGTGCCTGGAACGGGATCGCGGGCTGCGACCAGCTTGCGCTCGGCGGCAGCGGCGTCTGCTTGAAGAAAGGCTGCGGCGGTGCGTCGGCCGGTGCCAGGGCGTCGCCGGCGCGCGGCGCGGCCAGTGCGTCCTCGATGGCATGGCGCACCGCCTGGTGCACCTCGCGCCCGTCGCGGAAGCGCACCTCGATCTTGGTCGGGTGCACGTTGACGTCGACGCGCGCGGGATCGATCTCCAGGTACAGCACATACACCGGCTGGCGCTGGCCGTGCAGCACGTCTTCGTAGGCGCTGCGCACGGCGTGCGACAGCACCTTGTCGCGCACGAAGCGGCCGTTGACGTAGAAGAACTGCTGGTCGTTGCGCGAGCGCGCCGCATCGGGAATGCCGGCACGGCCGACCACGCGCACCGGGCCGCCTTCGCGCAGCACAGAGACGCTCTGCGACACGAAGTCGTCGCTCAGCGCATCGGCCAGCCGCTGCTCGGGCGTGGCGGCGGCGCGCCACTGTTCGATCAGCTTGCCGTCGTGCCAGACCGAAAAGCCCACCTCGGGCCGCGCCAGCGCATGGCGGCGCACGGCCTCTATGCAGTGGGCCAGCTCGGTGGCGTCGGTCTTCAAGAATTTGCGCCGCGCGGGCGTGGCAAAGAACAGCTCGCGCACCTCGACCGTGGTGCCCACGGAACGGGCAACAGGCCGCAGTTCGCCGGTGCCGCCGTCGAGCACGAAGGCGCTGTCGGCGCCGGTGAAGCGCGAGAGGATGCTGAGCTCGGCAATCGCGTTGATGGCCGCGAGCGCCTCGCCGCGAAAGCCCATGGTGCCGACTGTTTCGAGGTCGCTCAGGCTCGCGATCTTGCTGGTGGCGTGGCGGCGCAGCGCCACCGTGAGTTCTTCGCGCGGAATGCCCCCGCCGTCGTCTTCGACCGAGATCAGCCGCACGCCGCCCGAGGCCAGCCGCACGGTGATCTGGCGCGCGCCGGCGTCCAGCGCGTTGTCGAGCAGTTCGCGCACCACCGAGGCGGGGCGCTCGACCATTTCACCGGCGGCGATCTGGCTGATCAGCTCGTCGGGGAGTTCACGGATCGGGCGGCGTTCGGCGGGGGGGAGGGAGGAGGGGAGGGCACTCACCGGAAACATTCTAAAAGCGGGGCGCAGACCGGGCGATTCCCAGGGTATCGGGGTGTCCGGGCGGTGTATTTGGCGCGCTTATACCGATCCTCAACCGATCTCATTGGCTTTGGCGAAGGCGAAAACCTAAGCTCCCTCTCGCCAACGTATTCGCACCACAAACAAGAACGCACCGGAGACACCCAGGACACCGCCATGGCACGCCGCCATGCCGCGCAGGGGGCCGCCGCGCGCGTTCGCCGACCCCCTGAAAGCCGACGCCATGACGACACCCCGCCCCCTGCGCTCCGCCGCCTGGTTCAACAACCCGGAACACAGCGAACTCTCGGTCCTGCACCTGGCCTGGTTCCTGAACTACGGCCTCACCCGCGAAGAGCTGCAATCGGGCAAGCCGATCATCGGCATCGCGCAAAGCGGCTCCGACCTCACGCCCTGCAACCGCCACCACCGCGAGCTGTCGCTGCGGGTGCGCGAAGGCATCCGCGAGATGGGCGGCATCGCGATGGAATTTCCGATGCACCCGATCCAGGAGAACGGCCGCCGCCCGACCGCTGCGCTCGACCGCAACCTGGCCTACCTGGGGCTCGTCGAGATCCTCACCGGCTACCCGATCGACGGCGTGGTGCTGACCACCGGCTGCGACAAGACCACGCCCGCCGCGCTGATGGCCGCGGCCACCGCCAACATCCCCGCCATCGTGCTGTCGGGCGGCCCGATGCTCAACGGCTGGCACGAAGGCCAGCGCACCGGCACCGGCACCACGCTGTTCAAGGCGCGCGAGCTGTTCGCCAAGGGCAGCATCGACTTCCCCGGCTACATCGACCTCGTGGGCTCCACCGTGCCCTCGGCCGGCCACTGCAACGTGATGGGCACCGCCTCGACGATGAACGCGCTGGCCGAAGCGCTGGGCATGAGCCTGCCCGGCTGCGCGGCCATTCCCGCGCCGTACCGCGAGCGCGGCCAGATGGCCTACGAAACGGGCCGCCGCATCGTCGACATGGTGCGCGAAGACCTCAAGCCCTCGGACATCCTCACGCGCTCGGCCTTCGAGAACGCGATCGTCGTCAACTCGGCCATCGGCGGTTCGACCAACGCACCGATCCACCTCATCGCCATCGCCAAGCATGCGGGTGTCGAGCTGAACATCCAGGACTGGGAAACGGTCGGCCTCGAGGTGCCGCTGCTGCTCGACATGCAGCCCGCCGGCAAGTACCTCGGCGAAGAGTTCTACCGCGCGGGCGGCGTGCCCGCGGTGGTGGCCGAACTGCATCGCCACGGCCTGATTCGCACCGACGCGCGCACCGTCAACGGCCACACGCTGGCCGTCAACTGCGCCGACGTGCCCGTGAAAGACGCCGACGTCATCCGTCCCTTCGAACAGCCGTTGCGCGAGAACGCCGGCTTCCTCGTGATGTCGGGCAACCTGTTCGACAGCGCGATCATGAAGACCAGCGTCATCTCCGACGAGTTCCGCGCGCGCTACCTGAGCAAGGCCGGCGACCTCGACGCCTTCGTGGGCCGCGCCATCGTGTTCGACGGCCCGGAAGATTTCGAAGCCCGCATCGAAGACCCGTCGCTGGACATCGACGCGAGCTGCATCCTGTTCATGCGCGGCGTCGGCCCCATCGGGCACCCGGGCTCGTCGGAGGTGGTCAACATGCGCGCGCCGTCGCACCTGCTCAAGAGCGGCGTGTCGGCCTTGCCCTGCATCGGCGACGGCCGCCAGTCGGGCACCTCGGGCTCGCCGTCGATCCTCAACGCCTCGCCCGAAGCCGCCGCAGGCACGGGCCTGGCATTGCTGCAGACCGGCGACAAGGTGCGCGTGGATCTGAAGGAACGCACCGTCAACATGCTCGTCGACGACGAGGTGCTGCAGACCCGCGCCCGCGACCTCGAGGCGAAGGGCGGCTACCCGATTCCCGCGAGCCAGACGCCGTGGCAGGAAATCCAGCGCGCGATGGTGGACACGCTGTCCGAAGGCATGGTGCTGAAGCCGGCGACCAAGTACCAGCGGGTGGCGCAGACCGCCGGGATTCCGCGTCGGAATCACTGAGGACTGCTGTTGTTCATGGCGACGCTCCCGCCGACGGGGAGCCTTGCTCCGCGAATGTCCCCCGGGGCTGCGCCCCTCCTCCTTGATTTCGCTGCGCAAGGCACCCCATCGACGTGAGCGTCATCAGCGCGGTCGTTGATCGGGCCAGCACAACGACAGCGCCCAGTGTGCTCAGGGCACTGGGTGCTTCCCGCAGCGAAATCAAGGAGGAGGGCGAAGCCCGGGGGACATTCGCGGAGGGAAGTACCCGGTGGCCTGAGCACACGCCCTGAACGACCACGGCCAAAAGAATTTTTTCAAATCAAAAGAAGGAGTCAGACATGAAGTGGATGAGCGTTCAAACGCCGCAGGGCCCCCGCGTGGGCTACATCAAGGACGGCGCATTGCAGCCCGTCGATGCGGCCCACATGCAGGACATCGTCGAAGGGAAAGCCTGGAACGATGCAGGCAATCCGATCCCCCTCGCCGACATCAAACCCACGCTGCCGTTCGCACCGAGAAACATCATCTGCATCGGCGCCAACTACCGCGACCATTGCATCGAAACCGGCCTGGCCATCCCCGAGAAGCCCGTCGTCTTCGCCAAGTTCACCAACACGCTGGCGGCCGATGGCGACGCGATCACCTGGCCCGAAGGCTTCACCGAGAAGGTCGACTGGGAAGCCGAACTCGGCGTTGTCATCGGCAAACGCGCGCAGGGCGTGAGCGAAGCGGATGCGCTCTCGCATGTGTTCGGCTACGTCGCCGCCAACGACGTGAGCGCGCGCGACGTGCAACTGGGCGAGGCCCAATGGGTGCGCGGCAAGTCGCTCGACGGCTTCTGCCCGCTCGCGCCCACCGTCGTCACGCGCGACGAAGTGGCCGACGTGCAATCGCTGGGCATTCGCTGCCTCGTCAACGGCGAGGCCGTGCAGTCGTCCAACACGAGCGAAATGATCTTCTCGGTCGCGTTCCTCGTCGCGTACCTCTCGCGCGCCATCACGCTCGAACCCGGCGACCTGATCCTCACCGGAACGCCCGCCGGCGTCGGCCTGGGCCTCAAGCCGCCACGCTTCCTGAAGCGCGGCGACGTGGTCTCGGTCGAGATCGACGGGCTCGGCGCGGTGACCAATCCGGTCCACGGCGCGGTCGCACGCGGCTAGTCTCGGTAGCTTCCAGACAGACATACCTATTCAGGAGACAACAACAATGACAACCACGAGTCCCTACGGCGAGCTGGTCACAGGCGCCATTCACAAGGCGCGCTGGCGCCTGCTGCCCATGCTGATCGTCATGTACATCATGTCGATTCTTGACCGCGTGAACGTCGGCTTCGCCAAGCAGGCGCTGCAGATCGACACCGGCCTGAGCAACAGCGCCTTCGCGCTCGGCGCCGGCATCTTCTTCGTGAGCTACGCGATCTTCGAAGTGCCGAGCAACGTGATTTTGTCGCGCGTCGGCCCGCGCATCTGGCTGTGCCGGATCATGGTCACCTGGGGGCTCGTGGCGTCGGCCATGATGTTCGCGACCAGCGAGACCTCGTTCTACGTGCTGCGCTTCCTGCTCGGCATTGCGGAGGCAGGCTTCTACCCCGGCGTGCTGCTCACGCTGACCTACTGGTTCCCGGCGAAGGTGCGCGCGCAGGCCAACGGCATTTTGCTGTTCGGCTTTGCGGGCGCGCTTGTCATCGGCGGGCCGATCTCCGGCGCGCTGCTCGACATGAACGGCATCGGCGGCCTCAAGGGCTGGGAGTGGATGTTCCTCATCGAGGGCCTGATGGCCGTGGTGGTGGGCATCGTGGCCTTCTTCGTCATCGTCGACCGGCCGCACAACGCGCCCTGGCTCACGACCGCGCAGCAGAACGCGCTGCAGGCCGTGCTCGACCAGGAAGCGGCGGAAAAGTCAGCCGACAGCCCGCAGACCGTGTGGCAGACCCTGTGCAATCCGCGGGTCATGTTCTTCGCGCTGAACTTCTTCATCGTGCAGATCGCCGCCTACGGCCTCATCTTCTATCTCCCGACCCAGGTCGCGCAGATCCTGGGCCAGAAGATCGGCCTCCTGGTCGGCTTCGTCACCAGCATTCCGTGGCTGCTGGCGCTGTTCGTCGTGTACTTCGTCACGCGCTGGTCCGACCGTCACCATGACCGTCGCCGCGTCACCGTGGCCACGCTGTACACGATCTTCGGTGTGTGCGTGTGCCTGTCGGCGCACGGCTCGCCGGTCTTCGCGATCGCGGCGCTGTCGATCGGTGCGTCGACCTACCTGTCGGGCACGCCGATCTTCTATGCCTTCCTGTCGGAGCGGCTGTCGGGGCTGGGCATTGCCACCGGCATCGCGCTGGTCAACTCCATCGGCAACCTGGGCGGCTTCGTGGCGCCCAACTTGCGGACCTACGTGGAGCAGAACCACGGCGGTTCGGCCGCGGGGCTGTACACGCTGGGCAGTGCGGCGTTGCTGGCTGCACTGATGCTGGCGCTCATGCCGAAGGGCTGGCGTGTGGCGAAGAAGAGCGGGGCGGCGGCGGCACCGGCGGCCGTGCGCGACGGCCGGGCGCGCGCCTAGTCGGTTTCAGAAGGCCTGTCGCCAGACGCGCGACAAGGCCTGCCACGCGCAGTCCACCTCCGGCCGCTTGAGCGCGCCGGCCAGGCAGACAAAGCGCAGGTCGCAGCCGATGCTCACGCGGTCGGCAATGACCAGGCCGTCGCGCTGGCTGGCCTGCAGCGCCAGCGCATCGCGCGCCAGTGAAATGCCCACGCCAGCGCGCACCAGCGCCAGCATCGACATCTCCTGGTCGGCCTGCGCGGCCTTCTTGAGCACGAGCTTGTGGGCCTGCAGCACCGGCGCCAGCAGCCGCGAATGCGACGAGGTCGGCGGTGCCAGCACCCACGGCAGGTAGGCCAGCTCGGGCCACTCGCGGCCCAGCACCTGGGGCGCCCAGCCGCTCGGGCCGATCACCTGGTAGTTGAAGCGCGCCAGCACCTGCGAATGGAACAGCAGGCCGCCTTCCTGACGGCGTGCGGCCGCGCTGGCCTGCGGCAGGTCGGTCGCTTCAGGGTCCCCGAGGTAGAAGCCGATGTCCAGCTCCTTGTTGAGCAGTTGGGCCAGCACGTCGCCGCTCGTGCCTTGATGCAACTCGGTCTCGAGCTCGGGTGCCAGCGCCACCAGTTCGGTGAGAAAAGGGCTGAGCCGCGTGAAGTCGGGGTCGAGGATGGTGCCGATGCGCAGCGAGCCGCGCACGCCGCCCTTGAGCCGCTCCGCCGCCACCGCGAAATCGTTCAGGCCTTCGAGCGCATGCTCCGCATGGTTGAGCAGCGCCGCGCCGTCGCGCGTGAGCAGCAGGCCGGTGGGCGTGCGCTGGAACAGCTCCAGCTCGACCAGCGCGCCCAGCTCCTTGAGCTGCAGGCTCACGGCCGGCTGCGTGAGAAACAGGCGCTGCGCGCCGCGCGACACCGAGCCCTCGCGGGCCACGGCCACGAAGGCCTGCAGGAGCCGGGGCTCGATCTTCTTCATGCCGCGCCGGGCAGCGGCTGCAACTGCTTGAACATGACGAAGGCGTCGACGAAGCCATGCTGCGGATGCCGGAACGCGCCTGGCAGCGTGCCGACGATGGCGAAGCCCATGCGCTGCCACAGCTGCACCGCGCGCGCGTTGGTCGACACGACGAAGTTGAACTGCATCGCCAGGAAGCCCATGCGCAGGGCCTGCTGCTGCGAGTGTTCGCACAGCGCCGAGGCCACGCCCAGGCCGCGCGCCGCCTCGGACACCACATACCCGCAGTTGCTCACATGTGCGCCCTGGCCCGGCTGGTTAGGGCGGATCACATAGGTGCCCAGCACGGCGCCTTCGTCGTTGCAGGCCACGAAGGTCAGCGTGGGCACCTTCATCCACGAGTGGCGGACGTCTTCTTCCGTGACATCGGGCGCGTAGGTGTAGGTGTCGCCCCGGCGGAACGTCGGTTCGAGAACCGCCCAAATAGCGGGCCAGTCGGCATCGAGGGCTTCGCGGATCTGGATCATGGGGTGATTCGAAAAGGGGGCAGCATGCCAACAAGGATAATCCGCGCCCATGGAAATCATCAGCTTTCTCGTCGACTTCATTCTTCACGTCGACAAACACCTCGAGGCCTTCGTGGTCGCCTACGGCCCCTGGGTCTATGCGCTGCTGTTCCTGATCGTGTTCGTCGAGACCGGTGCGGTGGTCATGCCGTTCCTGCCGGGCGACTCGCTGCTGTTCATCGTCGGCGCGCTGTGCGGCATCGGGCTCATGAGCTTCCCGCTGGCCTGCGGCATCCTCATTGCGGCGGCCATCCTGGGCGACCAGTGCAACTACTCGATCGGGCGCTATTTCGGGCCCAAGGTGTTCCAGTGGGAGAACTCGCGCTTCTTCAACCGCAAGGCCTTCGACCAGGCCCACAGCTTCTACGAACGCTACGGCGGCATCACCATCGTGCTTGCGCGCTTCATGCCTTTCATTCGCACTTTTGCGCCCTTCGTGGCCGGCGTGGCCGAGATGGATCGCGCGAAGTTCACGGCCTACAACGTGGGCGGCGCGCTGCTCTGGGTGCTGGGCATCGCCACCGCGGGCTACTTCTTCGGCAACCTGCCGTTCGTGCGGCTGCACCTGGACAAGATCATCTGGGCGCTGATCTTCGTGCCCGGCCTGCTGGCGATCTTCGGCGCGTGGCGCGCCTCGAAGGCCGAGAAGGCGCGGGCGGCGGCATCGCAGGCCTGAGTCGCTGCAAACTCACCCCATGAAAAAACGCGCCCGAGGGCGCGTTTTTCGTTGAGTGTGTGAATGAATGATCAGTAGCGCGGTCCGTTGTCCGGGTAGTAACCGCTGCCGCGCGGGTAGCGTTGCTGGTTGTAGTAGTTGCGCTCGTCGACGTTGCGGCCCACCTGGTTGCCGATGATGCCGCCGATGGCTGCGCCGCCGAGCGTGCTGCCCGTGTTGCCGCCGATCGCATGGCCCACCGCCGCGCCGCCGAGTGCGCCGATGCCTGTGCCGAGGTTCTGGTTGGGACCGCTCGCACAGCCAGCCAGCGTCATGACCGATGTGGCTGCCGCTGCGGCGATCCAGAGACGTGTGTTGAACATGAGGTCCACCTTTCGAGAGTGATGGCCCATCATGGTCAAAAGTATGCATTTCGCGGTGTAGGAGCCTGCCGCGCTTGCCTGTGCGCGGTCGTGGGCCGCACCGCGTGGGACAGGGCGCGTGTTGCGGGACGCAAGGCCTGCAAGCAAACGCGTGGGGTCAAGCAGCGCGCGGCTTGCGCGGCGTCGGCGCCTTTTTCTTCGGGGCTTCCAATGCACCCGACGATGCGGCCCGCAGGATGCGGCGGAAGGTCGGGCATTCCATGTGGCTGGGCGCGGGGCAGACCGCTGCGTGCCGCAGGCCGTCGCGCATCGCCGTGAGCTGGCGGATCGTGCGGTCGAGGTCCTGCGCCTTGTCGGCGAGCACCTGCCGGTCGATGCGCGGTTTGCCTTCGGGCGAGAACATGTGGCCGATTTCTTCCAGCGAGAAACCGGCGGCGCGGCCCAGCGCGATGAGCGCCAGCCGCTCCAGCACGTCGGGCGCGAACACGCGGCGCAGGCCGTGCCTGCCGGTCGAGGCGATCAGCCCTTTTTCTTCATAGAAGCGCAGCGTCGAGGCGGGAACGCCGGCGCGTTGCGCGACTTCCGAAATGTCCATGTGCTGCCCCCTCTTGACTTCAAGTCGACTTGAATTGGCACAGTCTAGCCTTCGCCGCTTGAAGGCACCTTGAGGAAAACGATCATGGACGACACATCTCCCGCCAATGCCGAACAGGCCGCCCTGTGGAACGGCCGCGCCGGCAATGCCTGGGTCGACACGCAGGCCGTGCTCGATGCGATGTTCCAGCCGCTCGAAGCGCGGCTGAGCGATGCGGTGCGCGCTGTGGGCGCCCGCCGTGTGCTCGACGTGGGTTGCGGCACCGGCCGCACGACGCTCGCCGTGGCGCGGCAACTGGGCGCGACCGGTCAGTGCCTCGGCGTCGATATCTCGGCACCGATGATCGAGGCGGCGAAGGCCCGCGCCGCGCGCGAGGTGTTGCCGTCGGCCCGCTTTGTCTGCGCCGACGTGCAGAGCCACGTCTTCGAGCCGGCCGCGTTCGACACAGTGATCTCACGCCTGGGCGTGATGTTCTTCGACGACCCGGTGCGGGCCTTCGCGAATCTGCGACGCGCCGCGACGGACGGTGCGGCCTTGCGCTGCATCGCCTGGCGCGGCGGGGCCGACAACCCGTTCATGACGACGGCCGAGCGCGCCGCCGCACCGCTGCTGCCCGGCCTGCCGCCGCGCCGCCCGAACGCACCGGGCCAGTTCGCGTTCGCCGACCGCGCGCGGGTCGCAGAGATCCTCGAGGCGAGCGGGTGGGGCGAGGTCGACATCCAGCCGTTCGAGGTTGAATGCGCGTTCCCCGCGATGGCGCTGGTCGACTACTTCACGCGGCTCGGGCCGGTCGGGCTGATCCTGCAGGAGGCGGATGCCGAGACGCGCGCGCAGGTCGTTGAGGCGTTGCACGCTGCCTTCGCTCCTTATGTGCATGGTGACGAAGTGCGCTTTGTCGCGGCCTGCTGGATGATCGCCGCGCGTGCATCGGTGCAGGAGCGCGACCGTGTCTGAGGCCGTCGAGTTCGCGCTGCGCACGCTGTGGATCGGCGCTGGTGCGACGGTGGTGATGGACCTCTGGGCCGTGCTGCGCCAGCGCCTGTTCGGCATTCCCTCGCTGGACTACGCGCTCGTCGGCCGCTGGCTCGTGCACCTGACGCGCGGGCGCTTCTTTCACAACCCCATCGGCAAGTCGCCGCGCGTGGCGGGCGAGGGCGTGATCGGCTGGACTGCGCACTACCTGCTCGGCATCGCGTTCGCCGCCGTGCTGCTCGCGGGCTGGGGGTTGGGTTGGGCGCGCCAGCCGACGCTCGCCCCTGCGTTGATCGTCGGCATCGGCACCGTGATCCTGCCGTTCTGCGTGATGCAGCCCGCGATGGGCGCGGGCTTTGCCGCGCGCCGCACGCCGCGCCCTGCGATGGCACGGTTCCAGAGCCTGGTGACGCACAGCGTCTTCGGCGTCGGCCTCTATGCGGCCGCGTGGGGCGCCCGCGTGGCGGGCTTCTAGGTCAGAGCTGGCGGCTGCGCGCGAGCGGCGGGTTCTGCGCGAAGTAGCGCTGGATGCCGCGCATCAGCGCGTCGGCCAGGTTCTCCTGGTAGTCGGCGCGGCGCAGGTTCGCTTCTTCCTCGGGGTTGCTGATGAAGGCCGTCTCGACCAGCACGCTCGGGATGTCGGGCGCCTTGAGCACCGCGAAGCCGGCCTGCTCGACCTGCGCCTTGTGCAGTCGCGCGCCGATGCCCTTGATCTCGCCGAGCATCGCGCCGCCAAGCTTCAGGCTGTCGTTGATCTGCGCGGTGGTGCTCATGTCGAGCAGGGCACGCTGCACCTGCGCCTCGTGGGTGCCCACGTTCACGCCGCCGACCTTGTCGGCGTCGTTTTCCTTGTTGGCGAGCCAGCGCGCGGCGCTGCTCGATGCGCCGCTCTGGCTCAGCGCGAACACGCTGGCGCCGCGCGCGGCGGGCGTGGTGAAGGCGTCGGCGTGGATGCTCACGAACAGGTCGGCCTGCACGCGCCGCGCCTTCTGCACGCGCACGCCCAGCGGCACGAAGAAGTCGGCGTCGCGCGTGAGAAAGGCGCGCATCGGGCTGCCGTTGACGCTGGCCGCGTTGATGCGGTCGCGCAGGCGGTGCGCCACCTGCAGCACGATGTCTTTCTCGCGCGTGCCGTTCGGGCCGATGGCGCCCGGGTCTTCACCGCCGTGGCCGGGGTCGAGCGCCACGATGATGATGCGGTCGGTGCGGCTGGCCGTCGCGCGCGGCGGCGGGCCGGGCGGTGTCACGGGGCGCGCCGGAGGTGGCGCCGCGGCCACGACGGGCGGCGGTGCCGGCGGCATGGGCAGTGGCATGCCGCCGGGAGGCAGGGCCGGCGCGGGCGCCGACGGACCGGGGCGCATGGCCTGCTGCGCCATGAGGTCGCCCAGCGGGTCGACGGGCGGCATGGCAGGGCGAACGGGCGCGGGGGCCGGCGAGGGCGCGGCGGGCGGGGCGGTTGCCACGGCGGGGCCGTTGCTCGGCGCGGTGCTGCTGCCGTTCTTGGGCGCATCGCGCAGCCGCTCGGCGATCAGCGCTTCCATCGGGTCGATGGCCTGTTCGGGGTACAGGTCGAGCACCAGCCGGTGCTTGTAGGCGGCCACGGGCGCCAGCGAGAACACCTGCGGGCGCACGGTCTGCTTCAGGTCGAACACGATGCGCACCACCTTCGGTGCGTTCTGCCCGATGCGCAGGCCGTTGATGAACGGATCGCCGGGCTTGATCTTGCCGACCAGGTCGCGCAGCTCGGTGTTGAGGTCGATGCCCTCGATGTCCACGGCCAGCCGGGGCGGGCTGCCGACCACCAGCTGCTGCGAGTTGAGGCGGGCGTCGGACTCGATGGTCACGCGGGTGTAATCGGCGGCGGGCCACACGCGCACGGCGAGGATGCTGGCGCCGCGCGCGATCTGGTGCACGCCCAGCATCAGCGCGATGCTGCCGCCCTGCAGCAGCACGCGCCGTTTCAGGCCGGTCGCCTTCATGCGGCGAGGCACGCCAGCAGATCGCTGCCGCGAGGGGTGTTCGCAAGAAGGGTCACGCTGCGGGTGTCGTCGGTCATTGCTTCTATTTTAATAGCTAGGTCGGCAGGTGGGGTGCGCCCCGCGGCGTTTTCCGGCCACTCGGCCAGCTTGAGGCCGGGGCCCGCGAAGATGTCGCGAAAGCCCGCGTCGTCCCATTCGCGCGGATCGGCGAAGCGGTAGAAGTCGAAGTGGAAGATGGCCAGCCCGTCGGGCGCCTCGTGCGGCTCGACCACCGCGTAGGTGGGGCTCTTGATGCGCCCGGTGATGCCGAGCGCGCGCAGCAGGTGGCGCACGAAGGTGGTCTTGCCGGCGCCCAGGTCGCCCTGCAGCGCGATGAACGCGTCGCGCAACGCGGGCGATGCGGCGAGCGCGCGCGCCAGTGCGTCGGTGTCGTTTTCGCCCTGCCAGCGCAGGGTGCGCGTTTCTACAATCGGCAAGTGATCGTCAGCCATCCACTCATTGCTCGTATTCAGGCCTTGGCCCGGGAACTCGGATTCTCCCAAATCGGAATCGCGGGCGTCGATCTGTCGAGCGCCGAGGACGGTCTGATGCAATGGCTGGCCCATGGGTTCCATGGCGAGATGCAATACATGGCAACACACGGCACCCGCCGCGCGCGGCCCGCCGAGCTGGTGCCGGGCACCGTGAGCGTGATCACCGCGCGCATGGATTACCTGCCGCGCGCCACGCCGGGCGACTGGCAGGCCGTCGAGTTCGACCGCCTCACGCGGCCCGGCGAAGCCATCGTGTCGGTCTATGCGCGGGGCCGCGACTATCACAAGGTGCTGCGCAACCGCCTCGCCAAACTGGCCGAGCAGATCGCCGAAGAGGTCGGCCCCTTCGGCCACCGCGCCTTCACCGATTCGGCGCCGGTGCTCGAAGCCGAGCTGGCCTCGCGCAGCGGCCAGGGCTGGCGCGGCAAGCACACGCTGGTGCTCGACCGCGACGCGGGCTCGATGTTCTTTCTCGGCGAAATCTACGTCGACATGGCGCTGCCGCCGAGCGAGCCCGTCAGCGCGCACTGCGGCAGCTGCAGCGCCTGCATCGACGTGTGCCCGACACGCGCCATCGTCGCGCCGCAGCGGCTCGATGCGCGGCGCTGCATCTCGTACCTGACGATCGAGCACGCCGGTGCCATTCCGACGGAGCTGCGACCGCTCATGGCCAACCGCATCTACGGTTGTGACGACTGCCAGCTGATCTGCCCCTGGAACAAGTTCGCGAAGAAGAGCACGCTGCCCGACTTCGACGCGCGCGACGGGCTCACGGGCCGCACGCTGGCCGAGCTGTTCGCGTGGAGCGAGGAAGACTTTTTGCGCCGCACCGAAGGCAGCCCGATCCGCCGCATCGGCCACGAGCGCTGGCTGCGCAACATCGCGGTGGCGCTGGGCAATGCGGTGCGATCAGGCGAGGACGGCGCGAAGGAAGCGCTGGCCACGCGTGCCGGGCATCCGAGTGCGCTGGTGCGCGAGCATGTCGCGTGGGGGCTCGCGCAGCAGCCCGAAGATCAGCCGGTTTAAGCGGGAAGGATCTCGCGCACGCGCTCCCACGGCCGGCACATCAGCGTGCCGCGCGGCGACACGACGATGGGGCGTTGCAGGAGGATCGGGTGCGCCACGATCGCGTCGAACAGCTGGTCGTCGGTCAGTTTCTCGTCTGCCAGCTTCAG
This sequence comes from Variovorax sp. 54, assembly GCF_002754375.1. Taxonomy (NCBI): domain Bacteria; kingdom Pseudomonadati; phylum Pseudomonadota; class Betaproteobacteria; order Burkholderiales; family Comamonadaceae; genus Variovorax; species Variovorax sp. 54. The sequence continues at coordinate 1,071,268 of NZ_PEFF01000001.1, read as the reverse complement.
TTCTTCGTAGGGCGTTTCCTTCGTGCGCAGCAGGTCGCGCGCCGTCAGGCCCATGGCCTTCGTGAGCTCGCGCAGCTTCTTCTTCGAGGGCGGCGTTTCCAGGTACAGGACGATCTCTGGTTCCACGCCGCTTTCACGGATCAAGCCCAGCACGTTGCGCGACGTGCTGCAGTTGGGCTTGTGATAAATCGTCGTCGGGTAGGCGGTGGTCTGTGTGCGTGCGGTCATGGGGTCGATGATAGAAAACTGCGTTGCCTTAGCCGCCCGGCGCGCTCGGGTCCAGCGAGAAGGGAAAGCGCGCCGCCCAGAATGCCGCGAGCCGCGGTTCGGCATCCACGCGGCGCACCACCGGGGTCATGCGTGGCGCCACGCGGTAGAAGCGTCGGCGGCCTGGGGTCCAGCGCGACATCACGGTCACGTACAGGTCGAGCATGCTCAGTTTGTCGCCGAGCAGGTAGGGCGCGGGTTCGTCGATCTGCGTGTCCATCAGGTGCCAGCAGTGTGCGATGCGCTCGGCCGATCGTTCGAGCATCGCGGCCTGTGCGTCGGGGTCGGGCACGAGGCGCTGCGGGTCGTCGCGCACCCAGAACATCGAATAGATCGACGCTGGCAAATAGACCATCCAGCGCAGGTAGCGCGTGCGCAGCGGATCGCTGGGCGCGGGGCAGAGCCCGGCCTCGGGGTAGCGGTCGCCGAGCCAGATGAGGATGGCCGCGCTCTCGGTCATCACCTCGCCCGAAGGCAGCACGAGCGCGGGCACCTGGCGCATCGGGTTGATGCCCGCCACGCGCTCGCGTTCGGACTCGCCCTCCCACGGGGACATGTCGACGGTCTCGACCTGCGCGCCGATCAGCGTCAGCGCGGCGTGGATGGGCGTGGCGCCCGAACCGGGCGCGCCGTAGAGGGTGTAGCGATCGCTGGAGGCGGATGGAGAGGCCATCCGCGCAGATTACTGCAGGCTTGCGCCGCTTGCCAACTCCGCGGTCAGGCGGCCAGCAGCGCGTCGACCTTGTCCAGCGCCTCGAGCGTCTTGAAGCAGGCCTCGGCCACTTCCGTGCCCTTGATCGCGAAGTGGCGGTGGAAGTACTTGCGGTGCTCCACGTGCTCGTGGAAATGGTGCGGCGTGAGCACGGCCGAGAAGATCGGCACGTCGGTTTCCAGCTGCAGCGACATCAGCGTGCTGACGACGGTGTTGGCGACGAACTCGTGGCGGTAGATGCCGCCGTCCACCACCAGCGCGCAGCCGATGATGGCCGCGTACTTGCCCGAGTTGGCGAGGCGCTTGGCGTGCAGCGGAATCTCGAAGGCGCCGGGCACATCGAAGATGTCGATGAGCTCGCGCGCCACGCCGAGCCGCGCCATCTCTTCGAGAAACGCGTCGCGTGCCTGGTGGACGATGTCGGAATGCCATTGCGCCTCGACGAATGCGATGCGCTGACCGCGCGGCGAACCCGACGCGGTGACGGCAGAAAGGGGAAGGTCGTTGATCTGACTCATGGTGTGCCTCTAGAAAGCAGGTTTCCTGAATCAGGGCGCACGAAACCACAGGCCCGCTCGCGCGCCGGTTTGCCTCAAAAAAGCAAAGCAAGGCGCGCGGGCATGCCCGCATTTCGCGCTCTCTTTCATCCGGACTGTGACCGTCGGCTTCGGAATCGCACCGAAATCTGCTGACCCTCGAACCTGTGACCAGGTTCAAGGCGCTCGCGGGCTTGTGCGACTTTCGTCGCCATCACCGCCGGTGGGGAATTGCACCCCGCCCTGAGAACGCTTGCCGTCCGGCGAACCGGACGACGGCGCGATTCTAGAAGCCCCGTGCAGCGCGGGGTTGTCACCCGCGCGCCAGACCTTCGCCCGCGCGGGGATTTTCTTCAGAAGCGGTACGTGGCGCTCGCGGTCAGGGTACGGCGCTGGCCGTAGAAGCAGTCGCCGCGCGCCAGGCAGGTGGTGATCTGCACCTTGTCGGTCAGGTTGGCCACGTTGAGCGCCAGGCGCAGCGGGCCGTTGTCCCACGCGAACATCGCGTCGAACAGCGTGACCGCGGGCACGGGGTTGTTGTCCATGCCGTCGTACGACTTGCCCATGTAGCGCACGCCGCCGCCGGCCGAGAAGCCGTGCAGGCCGCCGATCGAGAAGCGCTTGGTCACCCAGGCCGAGGCCGTGTGCTTGGGCACGCCCGAGATGCGCTTGCCCAGGTCGGAGCCGTTGCTCTTCGACACGCGTGCGTCGGTGTACGCGTATGAAGTGGTCCAGTCCCAGTCGCGCGCGATGCTGCCCTTGTACTCGAGCTCCAGGCCCTTCACGTGCACTTCGCCGAGCTGCACGCTGTTGAGCGGGTTGGTCGGGTCGGTGGTCTTGCGGTTGGTGTCGCGCAGGTCGTACACGGCCGCCATGAACGAAGTGCGCTGGCCCGCCGGCTCCCACTTCACGCCGGCTTCCCACTGCTTGCCGCGCTGGGGCTTGAAGGGGTTGTTCGACGTGTCGACGCCGCCCAGCGGCAGGAACGATTCGGCATAGCTCAGGTACGGCGCCCAGCCGCCGTCGGCCAGGTAGACCAGGCCGGCGCGCTTGGTGGTGGCCTTGTCGTCGGCCGCCGCGGCGGGGCGGCCTTCGGTGTCGGTGGTGGCCTTGTCGTGGCGCAGGCCCAGCAGGCCGATCCAGCGGCCGTACTTGACCTGGTCCTGCACATACAAGCCGGCCTGCTTCTGCACCACCTCGGGTGCGCGCGTGTAGCTGGTGGGGGCTGTGTAGTTGCCGTACACCGGCGCGTACACGTCGAGCGCGCCCGCACGGCCGCGGCCCGAGAGCTTGGAGGTGGTGTTGCGCTGGAAGTCGGCGCCCAGCAGCAGCGTGTGCTCGACCTCGCCGGTCTTGAAGTGTGCTTCGGCCTGGTTGTCGAGCAGCAGCATCTTGCCGCCGTTGATGTCGCTGCTCAGGTCGCGCTCGATGGTGCGCTGGTCGGCGTTGAACACCGGGCGCGCCGGACGGCCCGTGAGGCGGTTGGCCGCGAAGCTGGTGTACGAGGTGTTGTACCAGACCTTGCTCTCCGTTGAGCGCAGGTTCTGGCGCACCGTCCAGGTGTCGTTGATGCGGTGGCTGAACAGGTAGCCGAGCGAGGTGCTGCGCGTGTCGAAGCGGTCGAAGCCGGGCTCGCCGGTGAAGGTCGAGGTTGGGATGCGCCCGTACAGCGAGGGCAGCAGCGTGCCTTGCCACGGGAAGAAGCCGATCAGCGAACCGCTCTTGTCCTTCTGGTACGACGCCTGCAGCGTGAGCGAGGTGTCGGCGTTCGGGCGCCAGGTGAGCGAGGGCGCGATCGCGATGCGGTCGTCCGACACGTGGTCGACCTGCGTGCCGCTGTCGCGGTTCACGGCCACGAGGCGGTACATCCACTTGCTCTCGGGATCGAGCGAGCCGGTGAAATCGGCGGCGATCTGCTTGCGCGAGTGGCTGCCCAGCTGCAGCTGCACCTCGCGCTGCGTCTCGGCCTGCGGGCGCTTGGACACGAGGTTGAGCACGCCGCCGATGCCGCCCTGGCCGTACAGCACCGACGAAGGACCGCGCAGCAGCTCCACGCGTTCGAGCATGTACGGGTCGGGCCGGCTGGCGTTGTAGGTGCCGTAGGTGCGCTGCAATCCGTCGAGGTACTGCGTGGCCTCGCCGCCGCGCGCCTTGAACGAATCCACGCGGCTGTCGAAGTAGCTCGACACCACGCCGGCCGTGTAGTTGGTGGTCTCGCGCAGGGTGAGTGCGCCTTGGGCCTCGATCTGGTCGCGTGTGACGACCGAGATGGCCTGCGGCGTTTCGATGAGTGGCGTGTCGGTCTTGGTGGCGGTGCTGCCGCGCTTGGCGACAAAGCCCGTCACGGGACCGGTGGCGGTTTCACCCGCATCGCCCGAGACGGTCACGGTGGGCAGCGCCTGCCGTGTGTCGGCGGCGGCGGCTTCTTGTGCGTGGGCGTGTGCGCTGGCGGCGAGCGCCACGGCGGTGGCCGCGAGCGTGGCATAGCCCCGCCGCGTGAGCGGCGTTCCGGGGCGACGGTTCTTGAATGTCATGTGCAGCTTCTCCTGTGTCCTGCGGTCGGATGTGTCTAGGGCGGGGGAGTGGCTGCGGCGCGCGATTGGGGCGCGCCATGGCTTCTCGGGTGCGAGCGAAAAACGGAAACGAACGAGCGCGTGCCGTGGCGCCTTCCGAAAGGAAAGCGCACCGGCTGGTGTTGTGTGTCTACGGCGTCGTGGGGGCAGTGGCCGGGTGCGACGACGAAAGGTGTCGTTGCTCGGGCTGCTGCGTCTTCGTTCCTTCGAAGACGGCTGGCGGGCTCGCGGCGGGCGCGGGCGGCTGGCTGAGGCGGGCGATTATAAAAGGCGGCGTCAGCGGCCGGAGAGGAACTGCGTCATGCGGTGCAGTTCTTCGTCGAGGCCGGTGCGGAAGGCCGCGCCGTGCGGCTTCTTCGCATCGGCGTAGCCGAACGCCGGCTGCAATCGGCCTTCCGGCGCACTCACGTTGGCCCAGCCGATCACGCGGTCGTGCCACAGCATCGGCAGCGCGTAGTAGCCGAACTGCCGTTTCGGCGCGGGCGTGTAGGCCTCGAACTTGTACGTCCAGCCCCACAGCAGCTCGAAGCGGCGGCGGTCCCAGACCACCGGGTCGAAGGGTGCGAGCAGGCGCACTGCGTCGTCGGGCGCATGGCGGCGCGAGGCGGGCTTCTCGTCGGCGGGCCAGTACCAGGTGGTGCCGTCGAAGCGGCAACTGGCCAGCAGCTCGTCGCGCGCCAGCCGCAGCGCCGCCTGCGTTTGCGCGGCGAGGTGCGGCGCGCCGTAGCCGAGCAGGCGCACGAGGTAGGTCAGGCTCGTGGCCGGCAGCGGCGCGTACTTGCGCACCACCAGCACGATCAATGCCGCCGCACGCAGCGCGCGCCCGGCGGGGCTGTCGTCGGCGGGCAGATGGTTCACCGCTTCATAGACCCGCGTGCCGCTGTCGCGCCGCACCACGCGCAGCAGGCCCCGGTAGTGCATGCCGTCGAGCAGGTGCGTGGTGGCATTGCTGGAGCCGCCCCAGTAGTTCTGGATGCGGCCATGCGCAAAGTGCTGCTCGACCTGGCGCGGATGCACCGGCCCGTGTTCGCGCACATAGGCCAGCACGTCGGCGGCCTTGCGGCGCGTGTCGGCGTCCCAGGCCTGCTTGGCTTCGCGCGGATGCATCAGCGCCAGGTGCTCGCGCGGCAGGAAGCCGTAGTTGACGAGGCAATCTTCCTCGATCGCCAGCCGCGCGTAGCGGCTTTCGAGATCGCCCGCGCGGTAGTCCTTCACACGGTGGCGCAGCGTGAGGTCTTGTGCACGCGCGGGCGCGCGGATCGGGTCGGCCTGCACGAAGCCGAGCTTGCGGATCGCGGCGGGGAGCGTCGTGGGCGTGAAGAGGGTGCGCGCGACGGCGTAGCGGCGCAGGTCGTCGAGGGTCGGGTCAGCCATGGGGCGAATTGCAGCACAAGCGGCTGCCTTTCGCTTCGGTCGGATCGATCAGACCGCGCTGCGGTGTCGTTCGATGCAGACGTCGAGCGTCTCGGCGCCGGGGCGCTGCCACCAGTCGAGGTTCGAGAAGATCTCGACCTCGCTGAACCCGGCAAAGCCCGCGTCCTCGACCCAGCCGCGAATCTTCTTCAACTCGACCACGCCGTCGCCCATCATCCCGCGATCGGAGAGCAGGTCACGCGTCGGCGTGAGCCAGTCGCAGACGTGGTACGCCAGCAGCCGTTCGCGGCCAGCGCGGGCGATCTGTTGCTGCAGCTTCGGGTCCCACCACACGTGATAGATGTCGAGCGCCACGCCGAGCATGCCGGTCTTGCCCGCATCGAGTTCGTCGCACAGGTCGAGCGCGTGTTCGAGCGTGTTGATGCAGGCGCGGTCGGCCGCTTGCATGGGATGCAGGGGCTCGATGGCCAGCGGCATGCCGACCTCACGGGCGTATTCCAGCGATGCGGCGATGCCGTCGCGCACCTCGTCGCGCGCGCGTCCGATGTCCTTGTAGGCCACCTTTCCTTCGAGCGCACCGGGCAGGGCACCGACGACGAGCACAAGACAGGGCGCGTCCAGCGTCTTGGCTTCGTCGATGGCGCGGCGGTTGTCGTCGAGCGCGGCCTTCAGTCCTGCCGCATCGGGCGCCGGGAAGAAGCCGCCGCGGCAATAGCCCGAGAGGCCGATGCCATGCGCCTTCAGCTGCTTGGCCACCTTGTCGAGCCCGACTGCCGCGACCTGGTCGCGCCACGGGCTGATGGCGCGGATGCCGCGTTCGGCGCACTGGTCGATGAGGCGGTCGAGCGGCACCTCGGCGCCCGACTGCTTGCGGATGGTGGCCGTGTTGATTGACAGCCAGTCGTGGTTCTTCGAGAAGTCGCGCATGGCCTCGGTCAACCTTCCACGCCGTGCAAGGCCAGCAACGTCTTCATGCGCCGCACCGCAAGCTCGGGTTGCTCCAGCAGGTTCGCCGCATCTGCGAGGCGGAACAGCTCCGCGAAGTGCTGCAGCGAACGCGTGCTCTGCTGGCCGCCCACCATCGTGAAGTGCGTCTGGTGGCCGTTGAGCCAGGCCATGAACACCACGCCCGTTTTGTAGAAGCGCGTGGGTGCCGCGAAGATGTGACGCGACAACGGAACCGTCGGGCCGAGGATCGCGTGGAACTTCTCGGTGTTGCCTTGGGCCAGTGCACCGAGCGCAGCACTCGCGGCAGGCGCGATGGCGTCGAAGATGCCCAGCAGCGCATCGCTCTTGCCGTGCGTCGGCTCGCTGCCGAAGCCGTCGCCGGCGATCAGCTCGGCGTAGTTGAAGTCGTCGCCGGTGTACATGCGCACGCCCTTCGGCAGGCGGCGGCGCATCGCGATTTCCTTGTCCTTGTCGAGCAGCGAAATCTTGATGCCGTCGACCTTGTCCGGATGCGCCGCGATGATGCCCACGGCGGTGTCCATCGCTGCATCGACGTCCTTCGTGCCCCAGTAGCCCGCGAGGGCAGGGTCGAACATGTCGCCCAGCCAGTGCAGCACCACGGGTTGCTTTGCCTGGCTCAGGATGCGGTCGTACACGCGTTCGTAGTCCGCAGGGCTCTTCGCCACGCGGGCCAGTGCGCGGCTCGCCATCACGATCAACTTGCCGCCGAGCGCTTCGATGGCGGCCATCTGTTCTTCGTAGCCGCGGATCACGTCGTCGACGCTCTTCACGTCGTCGATGTTCAGGTGGTCGGTGCCGCAGCCCGAGGCGACGAGCGCGCCCGGCACATCTTTCGCCGCATCGAGCGAGCGGCGGATCAGCTCGAGCGACGTGGGCCAGTCCAGGCCCATGCCGCGTTGCGCGGTGTCCATCGCTTCGGCCACGCCCAGGCCGAGCGAGAACAGGTGGCGGCGATAAGCGATGGTGGTGTCCCAATCGACCGCCGCTTGCAGCCACGGGTCGACGGCCGCGAGCGGGTCGGCCACGACGTGCGCGGCGGAGTAGGCGATGCGGTTGAACTTGACGCCCGCTTCGGGCTTCACCGGCGCGGTGCCGCGCAGGGCGTAGGGCGCGAGCGCGCCGCTCGCGGTGGGGAGGGTCAGCGACAGTGCCATGGCGTGTGCTTCGTCAGACCTTCAGCGCGGGCACATCGACCCAGCGGCGGTCTTGCCACGATTCGAGCGCAGCCTCGACCAACTGCACGCCCTTGGCGCCTTCGGGCAGCGTCCACTTGTAGGGCTCGTTCTCGACCACGTGGCGAATGAAATGCTCCCACTGGATCTTGAAGCCGTTGTCGTAGACCTGCGAATCCGGAATCTCCTGCCACTGGTCGAAGAAATTCATCATCTGCTTCTCGTCGGGGTTCCACACCGGGCGCGGCGTGGCGACGCGCGACTGGGCGCGGCAGCTCGACAGACCGGCCACGGCAGAGCCGTCGGTGCCGTCGACGTGGAAGGTCACGAGGTCATCGCGGCGCACGCGCGTGGCCCAGCTCATGTTGATCTGTGCGATCACCGGCTCGCCGTTGTGGCCGGTGAGTTCGCAGGTGGCGTAGGCCGCGTCGTCGGCGGTGGCTTCATACGGCTGGCCGGCTTCGTCCCAGCGCTTGGGGATGTGCGTCGCGCCGATGCACGAGACCGACTTCACCTCGCCGAACAGGTTGTCCAGCACGTAGCGCCAGTGGCACATCATGTCCAGGATCATGCCGCCGCCGTCTTCCTTGCGGTAGTTCCAGCTCGGGCGCTGGATGGGCTGCAGGTCGCCCTCGAACACCCAGTAGCCGAACTCCAGGCGCACGCTGAGCATGCGACCGAAGAAGCCGGCGCGGCGCAGCATGTCGAGCTTGCGCAGGCCGGGCAGGAAGAGCTTGTCCTGCACCGCGCCGTGCTTGAGGCCCGAGCCTTCGGCCAGGCGCGCGATTTCCACGGCTTCGTTTAGGTTGGTCGCGATCGGCTTCTCGCAGTACACGTGCTTGCCGGCGCGGATGGCCTTGGCCAGCAGCGTGGGGCGCATCTGCGTGGTGCCGGCGTCGAAGAAGATGGTGTCGTCCTTGTTCTCGAGCGCCTTGTCGAGGTCGGTGCCCCAGCGTGCGATGTGGTGGGTTTTGGCGAGCGCTTCCATCTTCTCGGCGTTGCGGCCGATGAGGATCGGGTCGGGCATGACCTTGTCGCCGTTCGACAGTGTGACGCCGCCTTGCGCGCGGATCGCGCAGATGGAGCGGATCAGGTGCTGGTTCATGCCCATGCGGCCGGTGACGCCGTGCATGATGATTCCGAGACGTTGGGTGGCCATCGTTTTCTTCCTTGGGATGCGAGAGGGGTGCTTCAGTAGACGGAACGCATGGCGTCCCACGAGATGCCGGCGCCGGGTTTGCCGGTGGCAAAGCCGGGCGCGGTGGCGAGCGAGGACAGGGACAACTGTCCGTCGCGGAGGGCGAGGCGCGTGGCGCCGTCGCTGGTTTCGTAGAGGCCGGGGTGCAGCTGCGACAGCGCCTGCTGCTCGGCCTCGGGCACGGCCGCGAGGCCGTTGACGTAGTGGTGGCCGTTGCGCTCGACATGCGACAGGCCGAGCCAGCCGACGAGCGCGAGGTCTTGCTGCACACCGATACCGGCCTGCATGGTCAGGTCTTCGCCGGAGAGAAAGTAGCGCGGCTTGTCTTGTGCCGCATTCCAGTGTGCGCAACGCGCCGCATTGACCACCGATTTGTAGAAGCCCTTGCAGCTCTTGCTCGACACGCCGGTGTAGCCGAGCGCGCGCGCCTGCACGAAGGCATCGAGCGTGCCGTCGGATTCGTCGACGAGCAGTGGGATGCGCTTGCCCAGTGCCGACACGCTGCGCTCCAAGGCGGCATCGCGGCGGATCGGCTGTTCGACGAAGACCGTCTTCTGCGCGAGCTTCCACAGCACGGGCGTGGAGAGCATGCGGTCGAGAAAGACGGCGAAGTCGTCGGCATCGGCGTACTGCTCGTTGCCATCGAGCGTCACGAGCTGCGCGTGGCCGTCGATCACGCGGGCGATGCGCTGGAGACGGTCGATGTCCTGTGCGGTGTTGCCGCAGAGCTTGAGCTTGAAGTGCGTGAGGCCGTAGCGCTTCACCGCCGCGGCGAGCGTGGCAGGCAGGCCATCGGTGGGCGCGTCGGGCAGCGCGTCGCTGTCGTCGATCGCATCGGCCAGGCCGACGGTGTGGCGTGCGGCGATGCTGGCGCGCGGCGATTGGCGGCCGAGGAAGGCGGGCATGTCGAAGCCCGCGAGATCGTCGGCGAGGCCACTGCCGGCGATGTCGATGCCGCAGAGGTTGGCGCTCATCGCCGTTGCGAAGCTCGTGCCGGTGTGCAGGCACAGCGCGTCCATCACCGCGCGGTCGATCAGTGCCGGGCCGTAGCTAGCCACCAGCGCCTGCAGTCCCTTGGCCTTCGCGCGGGCTTGCAGCGCAGCGTAGTTCGAGGCGAAGTGCGTCCACGCGGTCTGCGCATCGTCTTCGCCGACGTACGCGTCGCGTGCATCGCGCAGCGCAAAGCGCAGCTGCTCGAAGTTCTGCTCGTTGGTGAGTGCCGGGTTCTTGTCGAACCACTTGGGCACCATCATCTCGGCCGCGCAGCCTTCGGCGGTGCGGCCGTTCTCGAAACGGATGCGCGCCCGCACGTAGACCTGCGGGCAGGCGGTGACGGTGGCGGCGCCGAAGCGGAACGGCAGGCGCAGGGCCACGTCGCGCTCGGCGAAGCGGACCTCTTCGATGTGGAAACGGGGCGCGTCGGTCATGGCCGCTTCAGTGGTCCAGGATGCCCTGCGAGAAGAAATGCGCGCGCACCAGCTTCGTGTACTGGCCGAACTCGGGCGACGCCATCATGTCCAGCGTGCGCGGGCGCGGCAGGTCGATGTCGTACACCGCGGCGATCGAGCCGGGGCGTTCGCTCATCACGATCACGCGGTCCGAGAGAAAGATCGCCTCGGGGATGCTGTGGGTGATGAGCATCACGGTCTTCTTCGAGGCCATCCAGATGCGCTGCAGCTCGAGGTTCATCTTCTCGCGCGTCATCGCATCAAGCGCGCCGAAGGGCTCGTCCATCAGCAGCACCGACGGGTCGTGCAGCAGCGCGCGGCAGATCGACGCGCGTTGCTGCATGCCGCCCGACAGCTGCCACGGGTACTTGCCCTCGAAGCCCTTGAGGCCGGCCATGTGCATCAGTTCGCGCGCCCGGGCCTGCGAGGCGGCCTTGGGCAGGTGGCGCATCTCGGCCTGCAGCAGGATGTTGTCTTCCACGCTGCGCCAGGGCAGCAGCACGGCGCTCTGGAACACGATGCCCACGTCCTTCTGCGGCCCCTTGATCGGCTTGCCGGCCAGCGTGAGCTCGCCGCCGCTGATCGGCAGCAGGCCCGCGACCATCTTGAGCAGCGTGCTCTTGCCGCAGCCCGAGGGGCCGACGACGGAGACGAACTCGCCTTCACGGATGGCGAAGTCGAGCGGCTTGAGCGACTCGACCGGGCCGTCCTTGCTCTGGTAGGTCTTCGAGACGCCGCGCGCTTCGATCAGGGTGACTTGGGACATGGGATGCGTGAGAGGGCAGGAAATCAGTTCGGCAGGAAGTCCAGGGTGACGTAGTCCTCGGGCTTACCGCGCGTGGACGCATCCATGCCGCCGTACTGCACCAGCAGGTCGAGCGAGTCGTTGACGTTCTTCATCGCCACGCGGAACGGCCGTTGGTTGGCTGTGTCCTTCGTGTGATACAGCGCCACGCTCTGCTTCATGCCGACGATGAGCGTGTCACGCACGCCGGCCTTCGGGTTGGCCTTGAGCATCGCGTCGACTGCGGCCTCAGGGCTCTTCTCTGCGGCTTCGGCGGCCTTGGTGGAGGCGCGCATGAAGCGCTTCACGAGGTCGGGGTTCTCGGTCAGCAGGTTCTTGTTGGTGATGATCCCGGAGCTGATCTGGTTCACGCCCGAGTCGGCAAACCGGATCGGCGTTACCGGCTTGCCGGTGGCGTCCTGCAGCTTGATGGCCTGGTCCATCACGTAGCCCAGCAGCAGATCAGCCTGGCCGTTGGTCACGGCATTGAGCTTGGTCTGGCCGTCGCCCGAGACGATCTTCACCTGGTCGGCCTTGATGTTGTTGACCTTGAGGAACAGCGGCCACATCTGCGACATCGAATCGCCGGGCGTCACGGCCACGGTCTTGCCGATGATGTCCTTGGGTGTCTTGATGTTCTTCTCGGTGAAGCCCATGACCGACATCGGGCTCACCTGAAACAGCACGCCGGTCGACTTCAGCGGCGCGCCCTTGGCGGCAGCCTTGATCATGGTGGTGACGTCGATGTAGCCGAAGGTCGCCGACTTGGCAGCCACCGCCTGCGCGGTGACGGCGGAGCCGCGGCCTTCCTGGATGTCGAGCTCGATGCCTTCCTCGGCGTAGAAGCCTTTCTCCTTGCCCAGGAAGAAGGGCGCGTGCTCGCTGTACAGGTACCAGTTGAGCATCAGCGTGACCTTGTCCTTCGGCTTGTCGCCCTGCGCGTGGGCGGGGGCGATGGCGAAGGTGGCGAGCGCGGCTGCGGCGAGCAGCGAGGGAAGCAGCAGTTTCTTCATGGCGTTGTCTCCGGGAGTTTTCTGGGTATGACGAGGGAGTTCACTGCACGTGGCGCTGCGAGGCATGCCACGGAATCATCACGCGCTCGACCAGGTCGACGGCGACGAAAAGAATGACGCCGATGCTCGACAGCACGACGAGCGCGGCGAACATCAGCGGCAGGTCGAAGTTGCCGTTGGCCACCTGCAGCACGTAGCCGATGCCTGAGTTGGAACCGACGAATTCGCCGACCACCGCACCCACCACGGCCAGCGTGACCGACACCTTCAGGCCGCTGAAGATCGCGGGCAGGGCCTGCGGCAGGCTGATCTTGAAGAAGGTCTGCAGGCGGCTCGCGCCCATCGAGCGGGCCAGGTCGAGCATGTCGGGCTCGACCGACTTGAAGCCCATCACCGTCGACACCACCACCGGGAAGAAGCCCAGCAGGAAGGCGCTGATCACCTTCGGGAAGATGCCGAAGCCGAACCACACCACGAACAGCGGCGCAATCGCGACCTTGGGGATGCTCTGCGAGAACACCAGCAGCGGGTACACGTACGACTCGACGAGCCGCGAGTAGGCGATGACCATCGCGATCGGAATGCCGATGACGATCGTCAGCCCGAAGCCGCCGAGCGTGGCGAGCGTGGTCTTCCAGGCTTCGGCGAGCAGGCGCGGCCATTCGGCCACGAGCTGCTTCACGACCTCCCACGGCGGGGGAATGAGGTAGGCCGGAATCTTGAAGAGGCGGATCGTCAGGTCCCACAGCACCAGCAGCAACAGGATCAGGAAGAACGGGCGCAGGGCCGGGGAGAGCAGGAGCTTGCGGAACATGGCGACGACGACTGGAGCCTCTTGTTGCGGACTACGGCTGGACCGACAGGCCGGCGGCCTTCACGAGCTGCGCGTTGCTCGCGATCTCGTCCTTGATGTAGACGTCGAACTGCTCGGGCTTGAGCGTCCAGGCGTCGGCGCCCAGCTTGAGGAAGCGCTCCTTCACCTCGGGCGTGGCCAGCGCCTTGACCACTTCGTCGTGCAGGCGGTTGACGACGTCGCGCGGCGTCTTGGCGGGGGCCATCATGCCGATCCAGAAGTTGAACTCGGAGCCCGGCACGCCGGCCTCGGTGGTGGTGGGCACGTCGGGCAGGGCGGCGGCGCGCTTGGGCGAGCCCACGGCCAGTGCGAGCAGCTGGCCGTCCTTGATCTGGCCGATGACGGGCGCGATGGGCGAGAAGTAGTAGTCGACGCGGCCCGACAGCACCTCGGTGACGGCTTCACCCGATCCCTTGAAGGGGATGTTGGTCGCGTCGATCTTCGCGGCCATCTTGAACTTCTCGGCGTTCAGGTGCGTGGCGCTGCCCTGGCCGGCCGAGGCGAAGTTCATGCTGCCGGGCTTGGCGCGCGCGGCGGCCAGCAGCTGCGGCAGGGTCTTGATGTTCTTGCTGGGCGAGATGACCAGTGCGTTGGGCAGCGACGAAATGGGCGTGACGCCCGCGAAGTCGTGCAGCGTGTCGAAGGGCAGCTTGGCGAAGGTGGAGGGGCTGACCGTGTGCGACGACGAATGGATCATCACCGTGTAGCCGTCGGGCGCAGCCGTGGCCACCGCCTGCTGGCCGATGGTGCCGCTGGCACCGCCGCGGTTGTCGATGACCAGCGTCTGGCCCATGCTGAGGCTCATCTTGTCGGCGATGGCACGGGCAATGATGTCCGTCGTGCTGCCGGCAGCGAAAGGAACGATCACGCGGATCGGCTTGGTGGGGTAGCCGTTCTGCGCTGCGGCCAGGCCCGGCAGCAGGGCGGCGATGCAGGTCAGCGAGGCAAGGACGGTGGTGCGTGCAGTGCTGGCAAGGGGCTTCAAGGTGTGTCTCCGCGCGGTCGGGCCGCATTCTGGGATCGATCAATTCACCAATGAGTGAATTAACGATTTTAGGAACGGCTGCGCCGCAGCGTCAACGGCGGCGGCCTAGTGATTACCCGGAGAACGAGAAGGAGGGTGGGTGCGCCCGCGGCGGGGCGCGCGCCGGTCGTCGTCGGTCAGTGCAGGACGTAGCCCAGCACGAGGTCGGTCATGTGCGAGAGGCGTTGCGCCATCGCCTTGGGGGCACGCAGGTCACGCCCGAAAATGGCCGACAGCGTGTGGTTGTTCGAGAGGTAGAAGTAGCACAGCGACGCGATGGAGATGTACAGCTGCACCGGGTCGACGCCGGCGCGGAACAGGTCGTCTTTCTTGCCGCGCTCCAGCACGGTGGCCAGCAGTTGCACCAGCGGCGAGTTCATCTCCTGGATGCGGTCGGAGCGCTTCAGGTGCGAGGCGCCGTGCAGGTTCTCGCTGTTGAGCAGCGTGATGAACTCGGGGTGCTCCAGGTAGTAGTGCCAGGTGAACGACACCAGCTGGCGAATGGCTTCGACGGGCTCGATCTCGTCCAGGTGCAGGCGCTGTTCGGCGGCGCGGATGTCGGCGTACACACGCTCGAGCACGGCCAGGAACAGGTCGTCCTTGCTGCCGAAGTAGTAGTAGATGAGGCGCTTGTTCAGGCCTGCGCGCTCGGCAATGCTGTCCATGCGCGCTCCGGCGAGCCCGCGCGCGGCGAACTCGTCGCGCGCCGACGCGAGGATGGCCAGCTGCGAGCGGTCGGCGTCGCGCGAGCGCGGCTCGAGCGTTTCGGGCAAAGAGTCCTTGGGGGCCTTCATGACGCGAATTTAACCAATTGGGGAATTAAGACAAGGCGTGGAAGGCGGGCGCACATAATTGCCGGAGACATTTGCAACTGAGGTTCGAATTTTTCATGAGTACATCACAACCCGCCGGCCACCTGATCGTCGAGTGCCTGGTCGAACAAGGCATGCAGGTCGCCTTCGGTGTGCCGGGCGAGAGTTTCCTGGCGGTGCTCGACGGCTTTCATGCGTACCGCGACCGCGCACGCTTCGTGGTGAACCGGCAGGAGGGCGGCGCAGCCTTCATGGCCGAGGCGCACGGCAAGCTCACGGGGCGGCCGGGCGTGTGCTTCGTGACCCGCGGGCCGGGCGCGACCAATGCATCGATCGGCGTGCACAACGCGTTCCAGGATTCGACGCCGATGGTGCTGTTCGTCGGCGACGTCGGCAGCGACTTCCGCGACCGCGAGGCCTTCCAGGAAGTGGACTACGCCAGCTTCTTCGGCCCGAGCACCAAGGGCTTCGCCAAGCGTGTGGAGCGCATTGACGACGCCGACCGCATTCCCGAATACATCGCGCGCGCCTTCTCCACCGCCATGAATGGCCGGCCGGGCCCGGTCGTGCTGGTGCTACCAGAAGACATGTTGCGCTCCGAGACGTCGGCACGGCCGTTGGCGCGCGTGGAAGCGGTCCAGCCGTGGAGCGACCCGGGCGCGCTGCGCACGCTGCGCGAGCTGCTGCTGAAGTCGCAACGCCCGCTGGTGATCGCAGGCGGTGGCGGCTGGACGACGCAGGCGGCCCAGGCGCTGCAGCGCTTTGCTGAGAACTGGCGCCTGCCGGTGGCGAACGCCTTCCGCTTCCAGGACACCTTCGACAACCACCACCCGCTGTACGCGGGCGACGTGGGCATTGGCATCAATCCGAAGCTCGCGCAGCACGTGAAGGACGCCGACCTGATCCTGGCCATCGGCCCGCGCCTGGGCGAGATGACGACCGGCGGCTACACGCTGCTCGAAGCGCCGAAGGCCAAGCAGACGCTGGTGCACATCCACGCGAGCGCCGAGGAACTGAACCGCGTCTACCAGGCCGACCTGGCGATCAACGCCGGCATGAGCGCTGCCGCGCGCAGCCTCGAGGTGCTGAGCGCGCCGCCTTCGCTGCCGTGGGAAGACTGGGCGCAGCAGCTGCATGCGGACTACGAAGCCTGGCTCGAGCCGCAGGCGCTCACCGGCATGCCGGCCGAAACGCCGCGCGGCGCGGTCGACATGGCGGCCGTGGTGGCGCTGCTGCAGAAGCACCTGCCGGCGGATGCAGCCATCACCAACGGTGCCGGCAACTTCGCGAGCTGGGTGCATCGCTACTTCCGCTACCACGGGCTCGCCAAGGGCGCCAAGACGCAGCTGGCGCCGACCAGTGGCGCGATGGGCTACGGCGTGCCGGCCGGCATTGCGGCGAGCATTGCGACCGGGCGCGTGGCCTTCACCATCGCGGGCGACGGCGACTTTTTGATGAACGGGCAGGAGCTGGCGACGGCCTCGCAGCACGGCGGCAAGAGCATCGTCGTGCTGCTCAACAACGGCATGTTCGGCACGATCCGCATGCACCAGGAGCGCGAGTACCCCGAGCGCACCAGCGGCACCGCGCTGCGCAACCCGGACTTCTGCGGGCTGGCGCGTGCGTATGGCTACGCGGCCGAGCGCGTCACCGAGACGGCGCAGTTCGAAGCGGCGCTGCTGCGCGCGCTGGCGGCCGACACGGGCACGCTGATCGAGATCCCGCTCGACCCCGAAGTGATCACCACGCGCGGCACGCTGGCGTCGATCACGCGCGCGGCGAAGCAGCAGGCGCAGGGCTGAGCGTCGCGCGATGGCGGGCCACCTCGTCGCGCAGCGCGGGCGAGCGCAGTTCGAAGACGTCGAACAGGCCCAGCGCGGCGAGCGTGGGGACGAGCGACAGCAGGTCGTTGCGGGCGATGCGGCGTGCGTCGGCTGGCGCGTTGGCGTCCTCGAGCACGCGCGCATTCGCGAGGAAGGCGCCGACCGAGCCCTTGCGCACGGTGTGGCCGTCGATGACGGCGAAGTCCTGACCGTCGGGAATGATGTCTTGCGCTTTCATGGTTGTTCCTTGGTGGCGATGCATCCGATGCTAGGCAGCAGAGGGGCGCCCGGCTTGCGGCGCGGGGCCAATCGATACCGCCAGCGGGCCAGCAGCCATGGCGGTTGAGTCGCCCGCGACGCTCTGGCGCTACGCGCACGAAGCAGCGCGCGTCACGGGCTACCACGCGCACGAGACCGGCCAGCTGTTCGCACTGCGCGAAGGCCTGCAGGTCATCGAGACGCCCGCAGGTCGCTGGGTGCAGCCGCCGGGATGGATCGGCTGGATTGCGCCGCGCTGCGCCCATGCCGCACAGAGCTTCGGGGCTACGTCGGGGTGGAGCCTGCACATCGATGCATTGGCTGCGGCGGTGCTGCCGGACGGGCCGCATGTCTTTGCCGCCACGCCGCTGGTGCGGGAGCTGGTGGCGCGGCTGATGTCGCTGGAGGCATCCGATGCGCTGCTGGAGCCCCGTCGCATGCGATTGGTGGGGGTGCTGATCGACGAGCTGGTGGTTGGCGGGCGCGAGTCGCTGCACCTGCCCATGCCGCAGGACCCGCGGCTGGTGGCGATGGCGAGCGCACTGGCCAATGATCCGGCGTTGGCCGATGGCATCGACGACTGGGCCGATCGCATCGGCATGGCCCGTCGCACGCTCACGCGGCGCTTCGCAGCAGAGACGGGATGGAGCTTCGCGCAATGGCGCCAGCAGGCGCGCTTGCTGAAGGCGGTGGAGTTGCTGAGCCTGGGCGAGTCGGTGACGGCCGTGGCGCTGACGGTGGGCTACAGCTCGGTGAGCGCCTTCATCGAGGCCTTCCGCAAGCACTTCGGCCGCACGCCTGCGCGCTTCTTCGAGGCGGGTGGCGGCGTGCCGCAGGCGAAAAAAAAGCCCGCATGACGCGGGCTTTTTGACTCAGAAGCACGAGGCTCCCGAACGCTTACTTGACGTGCTTGCCAATCAGCGCTGCCAGTTCGAACATCGAAACCTGGGCCTTGCCGAAGATTTCCTTCAGCTTGGCGTCGGCGTTGATGTTGCGCTTGTTGGCCTTGTCTTGCAGGTTGTTCTTCTTGATGTAGTCCCACAGCTTGCTCACCACAGCGGTGCGCGGCAGAGGCGTCGAACCGACCACAGCGGCGAGTGCCGGGCTGGGGGTCAGGGCCTTCATGAACGCAGCGTTGGGGGTGCGCTTCTTGGCGGGAGCAGCCTTCTTTGCAGGAGCAGCCTTCTTCGCAGGAGCAGCAGCCTTCTTTGCCGGAGCGGCAGCCTTCTTCGCAGGAGCAGCAGCCTTCTTGGCGGGCGCCGCTGCCTTCTTGGCCGGAGCGGCCTTCTTTGCAGGAGCCGCAGCCTTCTTTGCGGGAGCGGCTTTCTTCGCCGGAGCTTTCTTTGCAGTTGCCATGGTTGATTTCCTTTTTTGGTTGAACGTTCACCAATGAAAAACTTGCGTCTCCAGTGGCAATGCGGATGCTAAATGAGAAAAAACGCGTTTCCAAGGGAAAAAGCGCTTTTTTCATTGGGAGCTGTTGTTTTTTCAGAGGGGAGAAGGGGCGTTGTTCACGTTCGTCGCCCCGGCCACGTCGCCAGCACCACGCCCACGAGGGCGATCGCGAACGCAAGCAGCTGTGGCGAAGTGAGGTTTTCCCCGAGCACGAGCACCCCCACGAGGGCCGCACTCACAGGCAGCAAGACAGTGAAGACACCCGCTTGCGCCGCTGGTACGTGGCGAAGTCCGGTCATCCACAGCCACACGGTCCAGATGCTGGCGGCCAGTGCGTAGGCCACCAGCAGCGCCCAGGTGCCGAAGCGCACGGCAGTGAAGTCGAACTGCAGCGCGAACCAGATGCCGAAGGGCATCGACAGCACGAAGCCCCACAGGTTGATGAGCGAGGCGATGCGCTTGGGCCCCAGCTTGCCGGTGAGCGACTTGCCGATCACCGCGTAGGCGGCCTCGCAGAGCACCGCGCAGAACACGAGCAGGTTGCCGAGCCAGGGCATCGACGGTGCGCCGACCCCACTGCCGGTGGCGGTCGGTGCATGCGTCGGCGTGAAGGCGAGCAGGCCGATGCCGATCGCGGCGCAGCCGATGGCCAGCCCGATGCGCGCCGTGATGCGCTCACGCAAGAAGAGCCAGCTGGCCACCGCGACCACGGCCGGGATCGACGCCATGATCACGCCGGCCGACACGGCGCTGGTGAGGCTCACGCCGAACAGCATGCAGATCGAGAACAGGAAGTTGCCGAGGAAGGACTCGAGGAAGACGAGCCCGCGCGTGCGTGCGCTCATGGGCGGCTCGTCGGGCGTGGGCCGCAGCCAGTGCGGCATGGCGAGGGCCGCGATGCCGAAGCGCAGCCAGGCCAGCAGCAGCACCGGGAAGGCCGCCACCAGCGGCTTGGAGAGGGCGACGTAGACGCCGACGAGCGACATGCTCAAGGCCAGGCAGCCGTAGGCCACGAGGCGGCCGGAGGTGGAAGCGGCGGGGTTCAATAGACTGGGCACTGGTTGTTGATCGGATGGATTCGATGATGCCCCACGTTCTTGTCTACGGCACGCTGCGGCGCGGCGGGCGCAACGACATCGCGCGCTACCGGCCGGCGCCGGTGTTCGTTGGCGAGGCCGTCATTGCCGGCACGTTGTACGACCTGGGCGCGTACCCGGGCGTGGTGCTCGGCGGGGCAGGGCGCGTGAAGGGCGAGGTGTATCGCATTGCGCCGGAGGTCGAGCGCGAACTCGACCGGCTCGAAGAAGTGGCCGACGACGATTCGGGCGAGTACATCCGACGCAGCGTGCGCGTGGCGGTGGGAGCGAAATGGGTCGAGTGCCTGGTCTACGAGATCCATCCGATGCGCATCGCGGGCCGTCGCGTGATCGACGGCGGCGACTGGATCGCGCATGCCGCGGAAATCGCAGGGGAAGCGCGTTCGTTTTCACAACCGAAAGAGTGATTCCGTATCGCGAAAACTCAGACTGTTGCGCCGCAATATTTTTTCTCAATATGAGAAAAATAATTTCTCATTGAGAAATATCTCTGTAAGTTGTTGATTTTGTTGGTTCAAAAATATGTCTTCTATAAGACATAAGAGTCCGCAATCGGATTACAGTAACCCCACGGCCGCAACGCCAACCTTCAATCAACCTCACGGAGTGACCATGCCCCAGACCCTGAACGAACAACTGAGCCGCGAACAGCAAATTGCCGCCCTCGAAAAGGACTGGGCCACCAACCCGCGCTGGAAGGGCGTGAAGCGCGGCTACAGCGCAGCCGACGTGGTTCGCCTGCGCGGTTCGCTCCCCATCGAGCACACGCTGGCCAAGCGCGGCGCTGAAAAGCTCTGGGACAAGATCAACGGCGGTGCCAAGAAGGGCTACGTGAACGCCTTCGGCGCGATCTCCGCCGGCCAGGCCATGCAGCAAGCCAAGGCCGGCCTGGAAGCCGTGTACCTGTCGGGCTGGCAAGTCGCCGCCGACGGCAACACCTCGGAAACGATGTACCCCGACCAGTCGCTGTACGCCTACGACTCGGTGCCGACGATGGTCCGTCGCATCAACAACACGTTCAAGCGCGCTGACGAAATCCAGTGGGGCCGCGGCATCAACCCGGGCGACAAGGAGTTCATCGACTACTTCCTGCCGGTCGTGGCCGACGCGGAAGCTGGCTTCGGCGGCGTGCTGAACGCCTTCGAGCTGATGAAGAACATGATCGCGTCGGGCGCTGCCGGCGTGCACTTCGAAGACCAGCTGGCTGCCGTCAAGAAGTGCGGTCACATGGGTGGCAAGGTGCTCGTGCCGACGCAGGAGGCCTGCGAGAAGCTGATCTCGGCACGTTTCGCTGCCGACGTGATGGGCGTGTCGACCATCGTTCTGGCCCGCACCGATGCAGAAGCTGCGAACCTGATCACGTCCGACCACGACGCCAACGACAAGCCTTTCCTGACGGGCGAGCGCACGCAAGAAGGCTTCTACCGCGTCAAGAACGGCCTGGAGCAAGCCATCAGCCGCGGCGTCGCCTACGCCCCGTACGCCGACCTGGTGTGGTGCGAAACCGGCGTGCCCGACATCGGCTTCGCCCGTGAGTTCGCGCAAGCCGTGCACGCCGCCTGCCCCGGCAAGCTGCTGTCGTACAACTGCTCGCCGTCGTTCAACTGGAAGAAGAACCTGGACGACAAGCAGATCGCCTCGTTCCAGGAAGACCTGTCGGCGCTGGGCTACAAGTACCAGTTCATCACGCTGGCCGGCATCCACATCAACTGGTTCAACACCTTCCAGTTCGCCCACGCCTACGCTCGCGGCGAAGGCATGAAGCACTACGTGAACATGGTGCAGGAACCCGAGTTCGCCGCACGCGACAAGGGCTACACCTTCGTGTCGCACCAGCAGGAAGTCGGCGCCGGCTACTTCGACGACGTGACCACCGTGATCCAGGGTGGCTCATCCAGCGTGAAGGCGCTGACCGGCTCGACCGAAGAAGAGCAGTTCCACTGAGCTGCCTTCGCTGATCGCTGAGTGACGGCGCGCTGCGCTGTCGCCCCCGAGCCCGGCTCCGTGCCGGGCTTTTTCGTGGGCGTTCCGACGAATGGGCGCGGTCCCACGGCCCGCACAGGCAGCGGCTAGAATCGCCGACTCTGCACTCAACAAGAGCGAGAAAGGCACCTTGGTTATGACACCGCGAACTACCCCGCAAGGATTCGGCGGCTTTTTCTTCTTCGAAGGAAAGGGCCGGTAGCCCCGCGCTCGCTGGTTTTTCCAGCGCACCAACCAAGCAAAGCGCGGCATCCACCGCGCTTTTTTGTTTTTCTCCCCGAGGTTTTCACATGATCCAGATCACGCTCCCCGACAACTCGCGCCGCGAGTTCCCCGGCCCGGTTTCGGTGGCCGAAGTGGCCCAATCCATCGGCCCCGGCCTCGCCAAGATGACGGTGGCCGGCAAGGTCGACGGCAAGCTCGTCGATGCCAGCGATGTCATCGACCGCGATGCCAAGCTGCAGATCATCACGCCCAAGGACGACGAGGGCCTGGAGATCATTCGCCACTCGACGGCCCACCTGGTCGGCCACGCGGTGAAGCAGCTGTACCCGACGGCCAAGATGGTGATCGGGCCCGTGATCGACGAAGGCTTCTACTACGACATCTCGTTCGAGCGCCCGTTCACGCCCGAAGACATGGCCGCCATCGAGGCGCGCATGCGCGAGCTGATCGCGCAGGACTACGACGTGGTCAAGAAGATGACGCCGCGTGCGGAGGTCATCGAGGTCTTCAAGTCGCGCGGCGAAGACTACAAGCTGCGCCTCGTCGAAGACATGCCCGACGAGCAGGCCATGGGCCTGTACTACCACCAGGAATACGTCGACATGTGCCGCGGCCCGCACGTGCCGAACACGCGCTTCCTGAAGGTCTTCAAGCTCACGAAGCTGGCCGGCGCCTACTGGCGCGGCGACGCCAAGAACGAGCAACTGCAGCGCATCTACGGCACGGCCTGGGCCGACAAGAAGCAACTCGACCAGTACATCCAGCGCATCGAGGAAGCCGAGAAGCGCGACCACCGCAAGCTGGGCAAGGAACTCGACCTGTTCCACATCGACGAAGTGGCGCCGGGCGTGGTGTTCTGGCACCCCAAGGGCTGGGCGCTCTGGCAGCAGGTCGAGCAGTACATGCGCGGCATCTACCGCGACACGGGCTACTGGGAAGTGAAGAGTCCGCAGATTCTCGACAAGAGCCTGTGGGAGAAAACGGGCCATTGGCAGAATTACCGCGAAGGCATGTTCGTCACGGAATCCGAGAAGCGCGAGTACGCCCTCAAGCCGATGAACTGCCCGGGCCATGTGCTGATTTTCAAGAGCGACCTGCGCAGCTACCGCGACCTGCCGCTGCGCTACGGCGAGTTCGGCCAGTGCCATCGCAACGAGCCCAGCGGCGCGCTGCACGGCATCATGCGCGTGCGCGGTTTCACGCAGGACGACGGTCACATCTTCTGCACGGAAGACCAGATCCTCGACGAGTGCATCGCGTACACGGCGCAACTGCAGAAGGTGTATGCCGATTTCGGCTTCACGGACATCCTCTACAAGGTCGCCACGCGGCCCGAGAACCGCGTCGGCTCCGATGAGTTCTGGGACAAGGCCGAACACGCGGTGATGGAATCGCTGCGCCGCTCGGGCGTCGATTTCGTGATTGCGCCCGGCGACGGCGCGTTCTATGGCCCGAAGATCGAGTACACGCTGCGCGACGCGTTGGGCCGCCATTGGCAGTGCGGCACGATGCAGGTCGACTACAACACGGCCGAGCGCCTCGGCGGCGAATACGTGACGGAATCGAGCGGCCGCGCCCACCCGGTGATGCTGCACCGCGCCATCGTCGGTAGCCTCGAGCGCTTCATCGGCATGCTCATCGAACACCACTCCGGCGCGATGCCCGCATGGCTCGCTCCGGTGCAGGTGGCGGTGCTCAATATCAGCGAAGGACAGGCCGATTACGCTGCGCAAGTTGCGAAAACGCTGCAAAATCAAGGGCTTAGGGTCCAGCTCGACCTGCACAACGAAAAGATTACGTATAAAATACGGAAGCATTCGTTGCAAAAGCTCCCTTACATCCTCGTCGTGGGCGACAAGGAAAAGGAAGCAGGTGCCGTCGCAGTGCGCGCCCGGGGCAATCAAGACCTCGGTGCAATGTCCCTCGAATCGTTCACGCAACGGCTCGTCCAGGACGTTGCTGACAAGCGTTGATTTGTCTCTGAAACACCCTCATATGTTTCCCTGCCAAGTCGTGTCGCCTGTCCGCGAAGACTGAACGGCGATCGCTACAGATTTTGTAGCAAACTTTGAAGGATTCTGACCATCGCTACTGCATTTCGCGACCGCCGCCACCGCGAGGAACGCCAACACCGCCTGAACCGGGAAATCATGGCCCCGGAAGTCCGCCTTGTAGGCCCGGAAAACGAGCCAATGGGTGTTATGAGTCTCTCGGAGGCCTTGCGCCTTGCTGGCGAGGCCGATGTGGATCTGGTGGAGGTCGTTGCTGCGGCCAATCCGCCCGTGTGCCGCCTGATCGAGTACGGAAAGTTCAAGTACCACGAGCAGAAGAAGGCAGCCGAGGCGAAGTCGAAGCAGAAGGTCATCGAGGTCAAGGAAATCAAGTTCCGGCCCGGTACCGACGATGGCGACTACAACATCAAGATGCGCAACATCAAGCGCTTTCTTGAAGAGGGCGACAAATGCAAGATCACGCTGCGCTTCCGCGGCCGCGAGATCACGCACCAGGAGCTCGGTTTGGCACTCTTGCAGCGCATTCGCGACGAACTGGGCGACACGATCATGGTCGAGCAGTTCCCGAAGCTGGAAGGCCGCCAGATGATCATGATGATCGCGCCGGGCCGCAAGAAGGTTGGCAGCGCGGCGCCGAAGCCGGCTGCAGATGCTGCGCCGGCAGCAGCGCCCACGGCAACCGCCTGAGGCATTTGCAGTAGACGGGTTTTGAAGGGATTTCGCCCTGGCCCGCATTTCGAAAGAAGTGCAGGCGGGGGCGAGATAAAGAAGTGTCTCGGGGCCAACAAGTCCGTGGAGTATCCGCGGCGCCTCACGAGCACAAACTAAAGGAGCATTCATATGCCCAAAATGAAGACCAAGAGCAGCGCGAAAAAACGTTTCCGCGTTCGTCCCGGTGGCACCGTCAAGCGCGGTCAAGCCTTCAAGCGTCACATCTTGACGAAGAAGACCACCAAGAACAAGCGTCACCTGCGTGGTGCAGTCGCAGTGCATGAAACCAACATGGTTTCTGTCGCCGCCATGCTGCCCGGCCGTGGCATTTAATTCAGACGAACAAGGAGTAAACACATGCCTCGCGTCAAACGTGGTGTAACGGCTCGCGCCCGCCACAAAAAAGTTCTCGCACTCGCCAAGGGTTTTCGCGGTCGCCGCGGTAATGTCTTCCGCGTCGCCAAACAGGCGGTGATGAAGGCTGGGCAATACGCCTACCGTGACCGTCGTACCAAGAAGCGCGTGTTCCGTCAGCTGTGGATCGCGCGTATCAACGCCGCCTCGCGTGAACTGGGCCTGACCTACAGCCAGTTCGCCAATGGCATCCGCAAGGCCGGTATCGAGATCGACCGCAAGATGCTTGCGGACATCGCCGTGCACGACAAGGCCGCTTTTGCCGGCATCGTGGAGCAGGTCAAGGCCAAGCTGGCTGCTTGATCTTGCACAGCAGGTCGCCGTCTTCGGACGGCTTCTTGCGCCCACGGCTCAAGGGCTGGCGCTTGAAAAGGCTCCAGCTCTTTTTTATTTCCCCTCGAAGATTTTTGTTGCTATGAACGAGTTGGACTCCCTGGTCGACACCGCACGCGCCGCCTTCGCCGAAGCGAAAACGCCCGCAGAGCTCGAAAACGCCAAGGCCCAGTTCCTTGGCAAGTCGGGCCGCATCACCGAGCTGATGAAGGGCATGGCCGCGCTGAGTGTCGAAGAGAAGAAGTCCCGTGGCGCCGCGATCAACGTCGGCAAGCAGGCCATCGAGGCCGCACTGACCGACCGCCGCCAGCAACTCGCCGACGAAGAACTCTCGCTGCAACTGCGCGCCGAAGCGCTCGACGTGAGCCTGCCCGGCCGCCACCGCGCCGGCGGTGGACTGCACCCCGTGAGCCGCACGCTGGAGCGCATCGAAGAGATCTTCTCGAGCATGGGCTTCGACGTGGCTGACGGTCCCGAGATCGAGAGCGACTGGCACAGCTTCACCTCGCTGAACAACCCGCCGAACCATCCGGCGCGTTCGATGCAGGACACCTTCTACGTCGACCTCAAGGGCGACGACGGCATTCCCTACAACCTGCGTCCGCACACCAGCCCGATGCAGGTGCGCTACGCCCACCAGCACACCAAGAAGTACGCGGCCGAGTTCGCAGCTGCTGCCGCCGACGCCACCGGCACCGTGAAGGCGCCCGAGATCCGCGTCATCGCACCGGGCCGCACCTACCGCGTCGACAGCGACGCCACCCACTCGCCGATGTTCCACCAGTGCGAAGGCCTGTGGCTCGGCGAGAACGTGAGCTTCAAGGACCTGAAGGTCGTCTTCACTGACTTCTGCCGCACCTTCTTCGAGCGCGACGACCTCGTGTTGCGCTTCCGCCCGAGCTTCTTCCCGTTCACCGAGCCGAGCGCCGAGATCGACATCCAGTTCGCGAGCGGCCCATTGGCCGGCCGCTGGCTCGAAGTTGCCGGCTCGGGCCAGGTGCACCCGAACGTCGTGCGCAACATGGGCCTGGACCCCGAGCGCTACATCGGCTTCGCCTTTGGCATGGGCCCCGACCGGCTCACGATGCTGCGCTACGGCGTGAACGACCTGCGCCTCTTCTTCGACGGCGACCTGCGTTTTCTCTCGCAGTTCCAGTGATTCACTGACACGCCCTTTCCAAACCAGAAAAACAGATCGAGATCGAAGAGATGCAATTCCCGGAATCCTGGCTGCGCGAGTTCTGCAACCCGCCCCTCGACAGCGCCACACTGGCCGAAACGCTCACCATGGGCGGCTTCGAGGTTGAAGAGCGCCGTCCGGTGGCGCCGCCTTTCACGCGCATCGTGGTCGGCGAAATCAAGGAAGCCGTGCAGCACCCGAACGCCGACCGCCTGCGCGTGTGCCAGGTCGACGTGGGGCAGGGTGCCTTGCTGAACATCGTGTGCGGCGCGCCCAATGCGCGCGTCGGCATCAAGGTGCCGTGCGCCCTCGTCGGCGCCGAACTGCCGCCGGGTGAAGACGGCAAGCCTTTCCTCATCAAGCTGGGCAAGCTGCGCGGCGTTGAAAGCGAAGGCATGCTGTGCTCGGCGCGCGAGCTCGGCCTGAGCGAAGACCACGGCGGCTTGCTCGAGCTCGACGCGAATGCGCCCCTCGGCGCCGATGTGCGCGACGTGCTCAAGCTCGACGACGCGCTGCTCACCCTCAAGCTCACGCCCAATCTGGCGCACGGCCTCTGCGTGTACGGCGTGGCGCGCGAACTCTCTGCGCTCACCGGCGCACCGCTGAAGACGCCGGCCATCGCGCCCGTGGCCACGTCGTTCTCCGATGTGCTGCCCGTCAAGGTCGAAGCGCCTGACCTGTGCGGTCGTTTCTCCGGCCGCATCGTGCGCGGCGTGAACACCAAGGTCGCGACGCCGGCCTGGATGGTCGAGCGCCTCGCGCGCTGCGGCCAGCGCAGCGTGACGCCGCTGGTCGACATCTCGAACTACGTGATGTTCGAGTACGGCCAGCCCAGCCACATCTTCGACCTCGACAAGATCCACGGCGGCCTCACGGTGCGCTGGGGCAAGGCGGGCGAACAGCTCAAGCTGCTCAATGGCACGACGATCACCGTCGACGAAAAAGTCGGCGTCATCGCCGACGACCGCGAAGTCGAATCGCTCGCCGGCATCATGGGTGGCGATGCCACCTCGGTCTCCGACGACACGCGCAACATCTACGTCGAGGCCGCCTTCTGGTGGCCCGAGGCCGTGCAAGGCCGTTCGCGCCGCTTCAACTTCTCGACCGACGCCGGCCACCGCTACGAACGCGGTGTCGACCCGAGCCGCACGGTGCAGATCATCGAGCGCATCACGCAACTGATCGTCGAGATCTGCGGCGGCGAAGCCGGCAAGATGGACGACCAGACGCTGCGCCTGCCCGACGCCGCGCCCGTCACGCTGCGCGTGGCCCGCGCCGCGCGCGTCATCGGCATGCCGCTGACGCAGGCGCAATGCGCCGACGCGCTCAACCGCCTCGGCTTCGCCCTCGTCGAAGGCGAAGGCACGTTGACCGTCACGCCGCCGCCGCACCGCTTCGATCTGTTGATCGAGGAAGACCTGATCGAAGAAGTGGCGCGCCTGATCGGCTTCAACAACCTGCCGACGACCGCGCCGCTCGCGCCCATCACCGCCCGTGTGCGACCCGAAGCACAGCGCAGCCGCTTCGCCGTGCGTCGCAGCATCGCAGCGCTGGGGTACCAGGAAACCATCAACTTCAGCTTCGTCGAAGCGCACTGGGAGCAGGACCTCGCGGGCAACGCCAACCCGGTCAAGCTGCTGAACCCCATCGCCAGCCAGATGAGCGTGATGCGCTCGTCGCTGCTCGGCTCGCTGCTGCAGGTGCTCAAGTTCAACCTCGACCGCAAGGCGCCGCGCGTGCGCGTGTTCGAGCTGGGCCGCGTGTTCCTGCGCGACGACAGCGTCGTCACCACCGACAGCACCGTGCGCGGCGTGAATCAGCCCATGCGCGTGGCAGGCCTCGCCTGGGGCGATGCCGAGGCGTCGCGCTGGGACGGCAAGCCGCAGCGCGCCGACTTCTACGACGTCAAGGGCGATGTCGAGGCGCTGCTCGCGCCGCGCGTGCCGACCTTCGAAGTGGCCGAGCATCCGGCGTTGCACCCTGGCCGTTCGGCCCGCGTGCTGCTGGATGGCCAGGCCGTGGGCTTCATCGGCGAACTGCATCCGCGCTGGCGCCAGAAGTGGGACTTCACGCAAGCGCCCGTGCTCTTCGAACTCGACCTCGACGCCGTCACGGCGCGGCCCGTGCCCGTGGCACAGCCGGTGCCGAAGCTTCAGGCTGTCGAGCGCGACATCGCGGTCGTCGTGGCCGAAGCGGTGACGCACGATGCGCTGATGCAGGCCATCCGCGCGGGCGCGTCCGCCTCGGGCCTGCTGCGGGATGCAACGCTGTTCGACATCTACCGTCCGCAGCCCTTGCGTGAAGGCGCAGTCGCCGCGCCGGGTGCGTTGGCGCCGGGCGAGAAGAGCATGGCCGTGCGCCTGACCTTCCAGAGCGATGTCGCCACGCTGACGGACGAGCAGGTCGAACCTGCTGTCCGTGCAATCGTCGAACAACTGGGCGCCACCCTGGGCGGCCGCTTGAGAGGATGAAGATGAACGCCGCCGAATTCACGCTCGAAGCCCTCGAAACGCCGGCGCTTACCAAGGCGCACCTGGCCGACCTGCTGTTCGAGCAGATCGGCCTGAACAAGCGTGAGTCGAAAGACATGGTGGAGGCGTTCTTCGAGCTCGTCGCCGGTAGCCTCATCGAAGGCACGGACGTGAAGATCTCTGGCTTCGGCAACTTCCAGATCCGCGTGAAGGCGCCGCGTCCTGGGCGCAACCCGCGCACCGGCGAAGCCATTCCGATCGGCGAGCGCCGCGTGGCCACCTTCCATGCGAGTGCGAAGCTCAAGGAGCAGATCCAGGGCACCGTCGAGCCACAAGAAGGCACTTCCGAAGTCGAGTGGAGCCTGGGCGCGGAATAGTGCTTGGTGCTGTGCGGCCGCGTAGAGTAATCTATGAGGTTTCCCGCGCACAGTCTTGATTTCAATGGAAATAATGGAGAAAGCGCTCCCGCCGATTCCAGTCAAACGCTACTTCACCATCGGTGAGGTCGGCGAACTCTGCGGCGTGAAGCCGCACGTGCTGCGCTATTGGGAGCAGGAGTTCACGCAGCTGCGCCCGATGAAGCGGCGGGGCAACCGTCGCTACTACCAGCACCACGAAGTGCTGATGATCCGCCGCATCCGTGACCTGCTCTACGACCAGGGATTCACCATCAGCGGTGCGCGCAACAAGCTGCAAGAACTCACGCAAGGCGAGCGCGACCGTCGCAAGGCCGGCGAAGTGCCGCTCGAAGGCCTGGAGGCCATCGAGATCGGCCAGGAAGAATTCGATGCCGCCGTGCAAGACGAACCCGGGGCTACAGCGGCCACGCAGACCGTCGACCTGTCGCAGTTGTTGCACCTTCGCCGCGAACTCTTTGAAATTCGTGAGCTGCTGACTGTCGGACACTGAATTTAGCCCGCTATAATCGAGAGCTTCGGTGTGTGGCGCAGCCTGGTAGCGCACTTGCATGGGGTGCAAGGGGTCGAAGGTTCGAATCCTTTCACACCGACCAGTATTGACGGGGGTTAGCAGCGTAGTAGTTGCTAACCCCTTTGTCATTTCTGACGCTCATGCCCTAGATGTGCCCTAAATTGTGGTGCTTCGTTCAGGCATTCCGCACTTAGTGCGCGATGGAGGCATCAGCCAGCGGCCAAGTCCTTTGATGCGAGGCCGGTCGAGCTCGTAAGTAAGTCGCTGCATCGTCGTCTAGGGCGCCTGGCGCATCCGCCTAGGGTCAGAGATCGGCGGAATCCAACACACCAGGCCATGAACGCTTTCAGGCAGCCCTGCCTACGCCGTGAAGCGCTTGCCCGCCTGCATGGCGGGGCGGCTGCGGTTTTTGATCCAGCGCACGCGGTCGTGTCGGATATGAGTGGCGCACCCTGAGCCTGCTCCGCACCGCTCAGGTGCTGATCGCAGCAGACCTATGGCCAAGACATGGGCTTCATGGGCCGCCGTGAGCGCAGCTTAATTGCGGGATTTGCTGGAAATCGGCGAGATATTGTTCCCAAGAAGGCGCCGCGGCACACCGATGCCAACGTAAAGAGCGCCTAGCGGGACGCTGGCCAGGCAGCCATCGCGACATCGAGCACATTGAGCAGCGCCGCTCGCTCGCCGCCGTCCTGCGCTTGCGCCGCCAACCCCTGCATCAGCACCGTATAGTAATTGGCGAGGCTCTCGGTGTTCGTGCTGGGCGATAATTCGCCGTCCATCACCGCTTTATCAAAGCGCGCACGCAGCCTGAGCGCCGTGGTGCCGCGCCATCGCGCCAGCTCCTCGCGTATCCCCGCTGACGCTGTACGGCTCTTCAGGGGACCTTGGGTGGTGAAGCACACACCCGGTCCGTGCGGATCGGTGGACGTCATCACAACTTCGCGCAGCCGCCGCTCGACTCCCGCTCGCGCGGACGGATCGGAAAGGCAGGTCTCCAGATCCTGTGCGCTCATGCGCGAGTAGCGTTCGAGCGATTTCAGGTAGAGCGCCTCCTTGTTCCCGAAGTGCAGATAGAGGCTCGGCCGGTTGATACCCATCGCCGAGCAGAGATCATTCAGCGAGGCCGCCTCAAATCCCTTCGACGCAAAAACGCCCGTCGCCGCTTCGAGCGCCGTCTCTAGACAGAATTCCAAGGGGCGGCCCCCAAGGTTTTTTTTCGAAGAACTATCCATCACTTTTGACACCTTAAGGTTTTTTACCGAAAGGTACAATTCTTTCTTGACTTGGCTTGGGCCGCCTTAATATACTTTCGGTACAAAACCTCAGTCGGCGAAGCCCCTAGCACAACACTCCCACGGAAAAAGGTAAGAACGGGGCGCTCTGCCTTGAGGCAAACCGGCACGCCATGTTTTGTATCGATCAGTAAAAAACCATTTGCAAAGGAATAGATTATGTCCAAGAAACTTACCGGAAAAGTCGCCATCGTCACGGGGTCCTCTACTGGTATCGGTGCCGCAATCGCGCGGGCGCTGGCCGCCGAGGGCGCTTCGGTCGTCGTCAACTACAACAGCGACCAGGTGGGCGCGGATGCCGTCGTTGCGGATATCAAGAAAGCCGGTGGCGACGCCATCGCCATCGGCGCGAACATCACGAAGAAGGTATCGGCTCAAGCCATTGTGGACGCGGCGATCAAGACGTTCGGTGGGCTCGATATCCTGGTGAACAATGCCGGCATGCACACGTTCGGTACCGTCGAGGAAGTCACCGAAGAGCAGTTCCATCAGGAGTTCGATCTCAATGTGCTCGGTACGATGTTGGTGACCGCCGCCGCCGTCCAGCACCTCAAGGCGGGCGCCAGCATTATCAATATCGGCTCGTTGGCAGCGAAGTACCCAATGCCCGGCAATGCTGTCTACTCGGCGTCCAAGGCTGCGATCGATGGTTACACCAGCGTCCTCGCCCAAGAGCTGGGACCGCGCGGTATCCGGGTCAACGCCCTGAACCCTGGGCTGACCGTCACCGAAAGAGTGATTACCAATGGCTTCGTCGGGTCCGACTTCGCCAACGCCATCACCTCGAGAACGGCACTCGGCCGCCTCGGCAAGACCGAGGAGATGGGCAAGGTTGCGGTCTTCCTAGCGTCCGATGATTCCTCTTTTATCAGCGGCGAACACCTGTACGTCAGCGGCGGCTTTCGCTAACTCCCTCAATCAATCTGAAACGACCCCGGACGGCGCGCGATCGAACGGCGCGCGCCGTTGCCGTCAGTGACGGTCGGGTGGAATATCTGGGCAAGATCTCCCTTGGCTCTCTGAGCTCCATCGAGTACCGAGAGAGTCTTGGACTTGCGACGTAAAACCAGTCCAATTTTTTATCCGCCCCTTCCTGATGCTTGGTCTCAGTACGCGGGTTTGACGGGAAACCACCCTGGACGCTCGTCATCCAGATAAGCACCGGAAATTTCTGAAGTACAGAACTGCTCCAGCGCGTCCATGTTCGGCGTGACCCCCAGACCAGGCGCGCGCGGCACATCGAAGCAGCCATCACGCAACTCGAACGACTCGCGCACGACATCAGCCGCAAGGTAGGCGTGCTCGGTATCGACCGAGTGCGTAAGGTTCGGAATGCTTGCGGCGAGATGCAGGTAGGCAGCTTGGGAAAACCCGAGTTCGGCGCCGCTGTGCAGCGTGACGGGTATGCCCGCAGCCTCCGCGATCGCCGCAGCCTTGATCGTTTGCCACAAACCGCCCTGTTCATGCGGGTCGAGCAGGATCACATCCGCGGCGCCCATGCGCACGATGTTGCCGACGTCCGCCAGCGTATAGGCCGATTCATCGAGCGCGATCGGCACCGACTGGCACTTGCGCAACTCCGAATGGCCCATGAAGTCGTCCAGCTCCAGGGGTTGTTCGACATAGCTCAGGTCGTAGGGGGCAAGCTTCGCCAGTTGGCGACGCGCGGTGCCGGGCGTCCAGGCGCTGTTGACGTCGGCCCGGATGGGCATGCGTTCGCCTACCGTCTTGCGCACCGCCGCGACCAGCGGAGCGTCGGTGTCGACGTCCATGCCGATCTTGACCTTGAACGAGCGGTAGCCTGCATCGGCAAAGTGTGCCGCGCGCTCCGCGACCACGACCGGGTCGGATTGAAAGAGGTAGGCCGCCATCTCGATGCGTTCGCGAAAAAGCCCACCCCAGAGCCTGTGAAGGGGCTGCCCGCAGGACTTTCCGAATGCATCCCACATCGCCATCTCCACTGCGGCGGTTGCCATGACGGCTGCGCGCTTGTGGTGGTAGTAGCCGGCGCCAAGCACGTGCCGGGACAGCGCCTCCGCCTCGTCCACGCGGTGGTGCAGGGCCAGGGGAATGACCACGCGGCGCAGTACGGGCTCTATGAAATCGAGCAGGCAGATCGATTCACCGTAGCCGACATGGCCTGCGGCGGTCTTCAGTTCGACGATCACCCGGGTCGTGCCGGTGCGCTTGCCCGAAGCCCATTCGATGGTTTGCCTGAACGGCATGCGCACCATCCAGTGGCGCGCGGAGACGATGCGCAGCGCGTCATCGCCAGTTGTTGGATTCATTCTTGCAACTACCTCGTTATTTGATCTGTTGTGGCTCGATCGACAGTGACTCGATCAGCCGGATGTAGCGCTCGGAGTCCGTGCGCAGCAGTGCTTCGAATGCGGCACTGCTGTTGCCGATGGGCTCCGCGCCCAATTGCGCCAGTCGCGCGCGCACTGTCGGGAGTGCGAGTGCACGCACGATCTCGCCTTGAAGCCGCGCGACGATCGGTGCCGGCGTTCCCGCCGGCGCGAGAATTCCGCCCCACGAACTCGCCACATGGCCGGCGACGCCGGCCTCGCTCATCGTGGGCACTGCGGGCAGCAAGGCGCTTCGGTTTTCGCCGCAGACGGCCAGTGCGCGCATGCGACCGGATTGCACATGCGGGAGCACGGCTGCGATGGCATCGAACATCAGGTCGACCTGGCCGCCGATCAGATCCGGATGCGCCGCCGTGCTGCCGCGATAGGGCACATGCGTCAACTTCACGCCGGCGCGCTGCGCGAAGAGTTCCGCGAACAGATGCGGGTTGCTCCCGGTGCCGGAGGAGGCAAAGGTCAGTGCGCCGGGCTTGCTCCTTGCCAGCGCCACGAGCTCGGGAACCGAACGCGCGGGCACCGTGGCGTTCACGACCACCACCAGCTGGGTGGCCGTCACTTGCGTGATGGGCGCGAAGCTCTTAAGGGCGTCATAAGGCAGGCCGACGAACAATCGCTGGTTCGCGACATGAGAACTCGCAACGAATGCGAGTGTATGGCCGTCCGCGGGCGCCTTGGCGACCAGATCCGTGCCGATGATTCCCGAGGCGCCGGTACGGTTCTCCACCACCGTCGGCTGGCCCGAGGCCGCGAACATGTGCTGCGCGAGGATGCGCGCCGTGATGTCTGATGCGCCGCCCGGCGGATACGGCACGACGATGCGGATCGGCTTCGATGGAAAGTCTCCCGCCGATACGCGAAACGGGACCGCAACCGCTGTAGCGGCTGCGATGGCCTGGCACAGCAGGCGACGCCGGCCGGTCTCGAATTCACGCATGGGCGGGCTCGTCCAAGCGGAGCGCGAGCCGCTGGCCCGCCGCGTTGAAGAGATGCCGTTGATGGGGTGCCAGCCGCAAGCCGATCACGCTGCCGCGCGTGCAGTCGGCGCCCCCGTCCGTCCGCACGATGACTGTGTTGTCCCCCATCTGGACATGAACGTAGCTTTCGCTTCCCAGCCGCTCCACGACGACGACGCGTCCACGCAGATGGGCGTCTTCCGGCGAGGCGAGCGACAGATGCTCGGGGCGGATTCCGAGCTTGACGGCCTCCCCGGGGCGTACGCCGGCCACCGGGGGAATCTGCAGCGTCACGTCGTCCGCGAGCGCAAGCTCGCACGCATCGGAGCCGACGTGCGATACGCGGGCTTCGAGCAGGTTCATCTTCGGCGAACCGATGAAGCCCGCAACGAACTCGTTCGCCGGCGCGTGATAAAGCTCGAGCGGCGTGCCCACCTGCTCGATACGCCCATCGCGCAAGACCACGATGCGGTCGGCAAGCGTCATGGCCTCCACCTGGTCGTGCGTGACATAGATGAACGTCGTGCCCAACTGCTCCTTCAATTTCGCGAGCTCGACGCGCATCTCCACGCGCAGCGCTGCATCGAGATTGGAAAGCGGCTCGTCGAACAGGAAAAGATCGGGCTTGCGCACGATGGCACGGCCGATGGCAACGCGCTGGCGTTGCCCACCCGAAAGATCGCGCGGCCGGCGCGCCAGCAGATGATCGATGCGCAGTGTCTTCGCCGCTGAATGCACGGCCTGTCGGATCTCCCCGGCATCGTTCTGCTTCGCCATCTTCATGCCGAAGCCCATGTTTTCTTCCACGCTCATGTGGGGATAGAGCGCATAGGACTGGAAAACCATTGCGATGCCGCGCCGCGCGGGCGGCTCGTCAGTGACATCGCGCCCGCCGATCAGGATGCTTCCGCCGCTGGCTTCTTCAAGGCCGGCGATCAACCTCAGCAATGTGGATTTGCCGCAGCCAGAAGGGCCGACGAGCACGCAAAATTCGCCGTGCGCAATCTGCAGGTCGACGCCGCGAACAATAGGTGTATCGCCAAAGGACTTGGCAACGCCTTGGAGTGTCAGTTGTGCCATGGATACTGGATCAGGTTGGGTCGTTCGAAGGCAGGGCGATGGGCGCGCGCCCCCACCACTGACGGATTTTTCGGGAGAGCAAGGCGCTGGCCGCGAGCGAGGTGAGGCCACCGTCCACCGGCAAATCAACTCCGGTGATGAAGGCCGATTCGTCGGACGCCAAAAAGAGCGCGGCGTTGGCCACGTCGTCCGGCACGCCGACGCGGCCGATGGGGTAGGCCTCGTTGTTGAGTCGCATGTCGGCATCCGTCACGCCATGTCCGGTTCGCGGCGTGAGAACCAACGCTGGCGAGATCGAATTGCAGCGCACCCGCTGGGGACCGTATTCGATGGCGATCTGCTTTGACAAGGCGCGCACCCCGCCCTTGGCTGCTGTATAGGCAGCGAGACCCGGGTTGGCGACGAGCTGGTTGATCGAAGCAAGATTCACGATGCTTCCCCCTCCGCGCTGGACCATTGAGGGGATGACCGCACGGCAGTAGCGAAAGGTGCCAGTCAGTGCGGACTCCAGCGTGCTTGCCCACTCGTCGTCGCTCGTTTCGGTCACGCTCTTCTCGGCGTACTTCACCGCGTTGTTGACGAGAACGTCGACACCGCCGAAGTGTTGGTGCGCCAGGGCCAGCGCGTAGTCCACTGTCTGCTGCGTCGTCGCGTCGGCCTTGACCACGATTGCGCGTTCGGAGGGCAGCGCCTTGCGCAGCTCGGTCGCAAGTACGGGGGACCATTCGATCGCGATGACGGCGGCGCCTTCGGCGCAGAACCGAAGGGCGATCGCCTGCCCGATGCCTTGTCCAGCACCGGTGACGATGGCTGTTTTTCCGGCAAGTCTCATGATTTGACCGCTCCGGCCGTCAGGCCCTGGATGAAGAAGCGTTGAAGCATGGCGAAGCCGATCACCACGGGGAGCGAGCCGAGCACCGATGCCGCCATGGCGCCGCCCCAATCGCTGCGTGATTCGCCGAGGTAGCCCTGCAACAGGCCCGGGCCGACCGTGCGCAGCGCCGGGTCGGTGATCAGCGTGAGCGAGAAAAGCAGATCGTTCCAGGCCCACATGAAGGAGTACAGGCCGACGGTAATCATCGCAGGCAGTGCGAGCGGCAGCACGATCCGATGGAAGATATAGAGCTCTCCCGCCCCATCGGCGCGCGCGGCCTCGACGATCTCGCTCGGTATGTTCACGAAGTAGCTGTAGAGCATGTACGTACCGCTCGGCAACGCCAGCACGATGTAAGCGACGA
The DNA here is from genome assembly GCF_002754375.1 of Variovorax sp. 54. NCBI lineage: Bacteria > Pseudomonadati > Pseudomonadota > Betaproteobacteria > Burkholderiales > Comamonadaceae > Variovorax > Variovorax sp. 54. The sequence goes on along the minus strand of NZ_PEFF01000001.1, from coordinate 1,034,766 downwards.
TCAGGCCGAAATGGGTGTTGAGCAGGTCCAGCTTCTGCAGCAGCGGATACAGGCTCACCAGCAGCAGCGCGAACGGAAACATCTGCGCCGAAAGCATCAGGTACATCAGCGCCGTGCGGCCCCGGTAGCGAAACTTTGCGAAGCTGTAGCCCGCATAGGCCGCCAGCGCGGTGGTCAGCACCGCGGCGCCTCCCGCCGTGATCAGGCTGTTGCGCAGATGCAGCAGCATGTCGCCGCGCATGGCGTTGCGGAAGTTGTCCAGCGTGGGCGCCTTCGGAAGCAGCGTCGGAAGGCGCACGAAGATCTCGCCTTCCGGCTTCAGCGCCGTGATGAACATCCAGATCAACGGAAAGAAAAGAAACGCGCCGAGAAAGACCAGCGTCGTGCCGAAGACGAGTTTCGATTGCGGTGTCTTGAGATTGAGCATGGGGGTCAGGCCGCTTCGCGGCGGAACAGCATCCGCAGATAGAACCCGGCAGGTACCGCGATGGTGATGAACCAGACGAAGCCGATCGCGCATGCGAGGCCCATGTCCCAGTTCTGGAACGCCTGCTTGTAGACCTCGATCGAGAGCATCGTGGTGGCCTTGACCGGCCCGCCCTGGGTCATCGCGTAGATGACGTCGAAGGCCTGCAGGTTGCCCATGGCCCCGAGGACAGTGATGATGACCATGGTGGGTGCAAGGTGCGGCAGCACGACGTAGCGCAGCACGCCGATGTTTTCGCAGCCGTCGACACGCGCGGCGTCGACCTGGTCCTGAGACACGCCCTGCAACCCGGCCAGGAAGAACGCCATGAAAAGCGGCACGGACAGCCACGCCTTGGCAACGATCACGCCAGCCATGGCACCGTACTCGGTCGCCAGCCAGGTGATCGGCTCATCGATGACGTGCAGCGAAAGCAGCATCGCATTGAGTACGCCGTACTGTCCGTTGAGCAACCATGCCCAGAGAAAAGCAGTTACGGTAGAGGGCAGGACCCACGGCAGCAGGGACGCGGAGCGCACGAAGGTGCGGCCGCGAAATTTCTGCTGCACGATCAGCGCCCAGGCCAGCGCAAGCACGAATGTCAGCGCCGTGGTCACCACCACGAAAACCGCGGTGTTGAGCCACACGGTCCACATACCTGGCTCGTTGGCAAGTCGCCGAAAATTCTCGAACCCCGCAAAAATGGGCTCGGGCGTCGACAGCGTGTAGCGCTGCAACGACATGAACAGCGATTGCAGGAATGGATACAGGATGACTCCGCAGAAGGCGACCAGTGCAGGCAGCGCCAGCGCGATGCCGACGCGGCGCTCGTGGCGCTTGAGCCTGCCGCGGCGCGGGGCGGCTTGCACCTCGCGATGCGTCGAGGTTGTTGTCACGGCGTTCATCGCACCTCTGCCATCTTCACGTCCAGGCGCTTGGCCATGGCTTCGATCGCTTGCTGCGGCGATTTCAGCTGCAGCAGCGCGGACTGCACTTCTTCGCCCACGATGGTCGTGAGGTCGGCGGAGTTGGGCCATGCGGCGAGCTCATCGCGACGGGCCGAACGCGCGGTCCGCGACCATGCGTGCACATAGGCGTCGCCGGCGAGCGCTTCGAGCGCGGTGTTCGTCACCGGAAACAACCCCACGGCCTTGAAGTACTCGAGCTGCGTGGTGTCGTTGAGCGCGAGCAATTGCAGGAGCTTTGCCTGCGGCGACTGTGCGTCGATGCGTGCCGAGCCGCTCTTGAAGATGCCCAGCAGGTGGCCCCATGCAAAGGATTGGGGTGTCGCATCGCTCTTGAACACAGGCGTGGGGACCGAGGCAACCAGCGAATCGATCTGGACCCCCTGCCCCGAGTTGTTGCGCGCAAAGCCGCGAGCGAGCGGCGCGTCGTTGTAGAAGGCCGTCTGGTGCTGCGCGAACAGACGGCGTGCGTCGGGCCGATCGATGTCGCGCGCCGCGAGCCCCTCGCGCATGAGATCGGTCATGAACGAAAGCGCACGCACCCCCGCCGCATCGTTGACCTGTACCTTGCCCTTGTCGTCCAGGATGCGGCCACCGAAGGTCCAGAGCCAGACCTGGAATTCCGGGTTCAGCGAGCCATTGTTCTTGCTCATGAGCGCATAGGGCACTGCTTGCGGATTTCCCTTCTTGACCTTGCGCAACGCGTCGACGAAGTCATCGACGCTCACAGGCAGCTTTGCGACACCTGCGGCTTGCAATACCTTGAGGTTGCCCACCATGCCGATGGAGCCCGCCGTCCAGGGCAGGCCAAGACGTTTGCCGCGGAACTCGCCCAGCGCAAGCACGCCGGGATCGATCAGCTTTTCAAGTTGCCCCTTGCTGAACACCGTGTCGAGATCGACAAGGCGATCCAGCGGCGCGATGGTCGGCAGCCACCGCTCCTGCATCTGTGCGACATGCAGCGGTTGATTGGCACGCACCCGCAGCAGGATGTTCTGTTGGGTCTGTGCCCACGGAAACCCGATCGCCTCCAGCTTCACGTCCGGATTCTCTCGGCGATAGGTGTCGAAGAAGGCCGCCAGCGTTGGCTTCGATGCCGCCTCGTCCTGACTGAAGCCCACATACGTCAGAGATTTCCCCTGTGCCCAGGCTGCCGGGCCCAAGGGGGCCAGCGCGCTTGCGGCGACACCCGCCGCAAATTCACGTCGGTTCAACATTCCACTCTCCTTTAGTCTCGTTTACTGAAACATTTCAAGTTCACGTCGGAGTATGTCGTCACACTTTTCTCAAAGCATCAGGGAAAGTACCATTCATCGGAACAAATTTGAAGAAGAACAATCCGATTCGCCATTTAGTTCCAATAGATGGACTTCAAACAGGAGACTCACTTCATGTACCGCCCCTTTCATCGCCGATCGCTGCGCAAACTGCTGCCCGCGCTGGCGCTCATTCCATTTGCAGGCACTGCCGCCGCGCAGTCCAGCATGACGATCTACGGCGTCATGGACATCGCCACAGGCAAGTACGACGGAACCAACGTGAAGACGATGGGAACAGGCGCCACGAGCCGCTTGGGTTTTCGCGGGGCCGAAGATCTGGGGGGAGGCCTCAAGGCCATCTTCCAGCTCGAAACCCAGATCAATCCTGACGACGGCACGCAGTACAACGCTACTGCGTACTTCGGAGGACGATCGACGGTGGGCTTGGAAGGCGCCTTTGGACGCGTGACCCTGGGTCGTGAGGTCAATCCCAGCCACTATGTCGAGGCGGGCGCCGATCCCTTCGGGCAGGACGGTCTGGCAGGCGGCTACGGTGCGCGAGGCGGCATTTCTCGTGGCAACGGTGCACCTGGTGCGATCGATACCGTGCGAATGAACAACTCGATCAACTACGCGTTGACTCAGGCTGGCTTCACTTTCCGCGTCCAAAGCGCCCTGCGCGAGGGCACAGACCCCACCGGCAACCGCCCCTATGCGGCGTCCCTGATCTATGCATCCGGTCCCTTCCAAGTCGGTGTGTCGTACATCAACCCGTCCAAACCGCGCGACCACTGGGCCTATCTCTCGGGGCAGTACGATTTCGGCGTTCTGCGACTGTATGGTGGCGTTGGTTCAGGCACCAATACGGCCGCCCAAGCCATCCGCAACCAGATGGTTGGAGTGAACGTCCCTGTGGGTGCCGGCAACATTCGCGTGTCCTACACCCGCACCAAAGCGGACGATCAATTGATTCAGTCGCGGGTCGCTGTGGGTTACTACCACTACCTGTCAAAACGCACCGTTCTTTACACAGACGTTGTGCATGACCCCAAGGCAGCGGCATTCGCCTATACCGCCGCCAAAGGCTGGGCTTCAACTGGCAAGACGATCGGCAAGACCGGCTACGACTTCGGTTTGCGTCACTACTTTTGACCAGCGAGATGCGCGCGGCAAGCGCATGCAACGATTCCCCAAGGCTTTGGCCACCCTCACGGGTGGCTTTTTTTACGCGAGTTCCGCGCAGGCGCTTCAACCAGCGAAGGCGGCCTCCGGCAAGCCTCGTGCATCGGGCAACTGAATTGCGAACAGAGAGCCCGACAGCGGCGCCGTCGCCAGTTGCTCCTCGCTGAGACGCAACGATGCACTCGTGACATACAGCGTGTCCAGGTTGTCGCCACCGAAGCAGCAACTGGTGGGACGCGGAACCGGCACGCGCAGCCGCTGCATGAGCTGGCCTTCGGGTGAGAAGCGAGCGATCTGCCAGGCGTCCCAGAGCGCGACCCACAAGCACCCCTGGTCGTCGACCGTCAGGCCGTCGGGCTTGCCGTCGGAGGCGGCGATGGTGATCAGTGGACGCCGGTTTGCGATGGCTCCGGATGCGAGGTCGAAGTCGTAGCGGTAGATGACCTGGCGGTACGTATCGGTGACATACATTGTCTTGTTGTCGGGGCTCCAGCCGATGCCGTTGGGGACCGTGAAGCCGGTGTCAACCTGTTTCCAGCTGCCGTTCGCCTCGATGCAGAACAGGTGTCCCCGATTGGCCGCTGCCCCCATGTCCATCGAGCCGACCCACAGGCGCCCGCGTCGGTCGCATTTGCCGTCGTTGTAGCGAACATTGGTTCGACCCGCTTCAGGGTGGCAGAAGGAGGTCAGTCGCCGTGTAGAGAGATCGAGCGCCATGATCCCCCCCGGGGTTGCAACCAGCAGACCGCCGCTGGCTTTCGGCACGACCAAGCTTGCCATCGTTCCGAGCGGCGTCTCGGTGTCAACGCCCGTTGCGGCGTCGTAGCGGTGCACTGAGGGGGTGAGGATGTCGACCCAGTAGAGCGCGTTGTCGCGAGGCGACCACACTGGCCCTTCGCCAAGGAGCGAGCGCACCTCGCTCACACAAGCGACCTCGACGGACGACGTCGTTTCGGGCGGTGCCTGCGTTGCGATGGACATCGCCTTGCCCGCTGCGCTGTGGGAGATGCTGCGCGACGCACCCATCAGCGCGGACGACAGGGTGTGGGCACGCGCCGCATCGAGCCGGCTCGCGTCGGTGGTAATGGCGACAGCACCGATAGGGCGGCCTTCGTAGTCGAAGATCGGCGCGGCCACCGCCGCGCGATCCAGTGCGCGCTCGCCCTGTTCGATAGCATAGCCGCGCGCGCGGACCAGATCGAGTTCGGCCTGCAGTTCGGTTGCCGTCACGATCGTGTGCTGTGTAAAGCGTTCAAGATCAAGTGCCTGGATTAGGCGTCGCTGGCCCGAAGGATCGAGGCTCGCTGCAATGGCCTTGCCCGACGCGGAAGCATGCACTGGCAAGCGCTGTCCGACAGCCGAGCGTGTACCCTGCGCCTCTCCCGAAGGTTCGCTGGCCAGGATGACCACCCAGGTGCCATCAAGCAACGTGAGTTCCACGGTTTCATTGAGCGCGTCACGCAGCCGCGCAAGCTCGTCCTGTGCCGCCACGCGCAAGTCGAACTCGCTCCACACGTCGTGCGCAAGCTCGAGCAGGCGCAGCCCGAGTTGAAAGGTCTTGTCGTAGGCGTTGTGTCGCAGCAGTCCTTCGCGCACCAGCGTCGCGAGGATGCGGTGCAGCGTGGCCTTGGGCAGGTCGCACGCGCGCAGCAACTCGGTGAAGGTCATCGGTGCGCGGCGTGCTGACACGATGTTCAGGAGATTCATCGCCTTTTCCAGCACACCGAGACCTGAGGCCGTGGGCCGTGCGCAGTTGGTTGCCTGGTGGTTCGTTTCGGTCGCCGGAAATTTGGCTGTGCCATCCCCCTGGGAGGCGGCTCCAGTAGTGCTTGTCATGGGCATGCGGAAAGGAGTTCCAAAGAGCGGAACATTGACCGAATTCTAGTTCGAGTCGTGCTTGCATGTTGGCGCTCAGCGCCCCCTCATTCAAGCTTAATACTGCGGCTGTGCACCACTTCTCCCCAACGCGCGGTTTCGTTGCGCACGTATTCGCGCAACTGCGACGGCGTCGATGCTTCCGGCGTCACGCCAAAGCCGGCAAAGCGTTCCCGCACCGTCGGCGTGCCCAAGGCTTCGCGCAGCAGCTTCCCGAGCCGCTCCACGCCCGCGGCCGGTACTTTCTTCGCTGCGAAGAGCGCGGCCCAGCCGGAGATCACGAACTCTTCGCCGACTGAACGCAGCAGCGGCACGGCGGGCAGGCTCGCGAGGGGCTGTGCCGATGTGACCGCCACTGCGCGCAGGCGACCGGCATGGATCAGCGGCAACGCGACCGGGAGGTTCATCACGCCCATGGACACGGTGCCCGCCACGACATCGGGAATCAGCACGCTGTCGCCTTTGTAGGGAACGGGCAGGATGCGCGTGCCCAGTTTGCGGTTGAGCAGTTCGGTCGCCAGGTGCGAGAGCGTGCCGACACCGCTGTTGCCGGCGCTCAGGTCGCCCGCCCGTCCTCTGGCCATGAGGTCGTCGAGGTTGCGCACCGGCGAGCCGGCGCCCACGGCCAGCACCAGCGGCTGCGTCGACATCATGCCCACGGGCTGCAGGTCGCGCTGCACGTCGTAGTTCAGGTCGCTGCGCAGTGCCGGCAGGATGGTCATGGTGGTACTGCCCATCAGCAGCATGTGATCGTCGTTGCTGGAGGCCACCATCGCGGTGCCGGTGATGCCTCCTGCGCCAGGGCGGTTGTCGATCACCAGCGGCTGGCCGATGCGTGGCCCGATCAACTCGGCCAGGATGCGCACGGAACCGTTGCCCGCACCGCCCGGCGCGAACGGAACAATCACGGAGACGGGGCGCGCAGGCCATTCGCTTTGGGCGCTGGCGACCATGGGCCAGAGGGAAGATGACGCCGATGCGGCCAGCAGGCCGAGCACGCGGCGGCGCGGGAGCGGGAAATCGGGTCCTGGAAAAGCCATGGCCTTCTCGACGGATCGGCGGCTCATTCGGCCTTGATGCCGGCGTCGGCCACCAGCTTCTTGTAGAACGCGGCTTCATCGCGCAAGGTCTTCGCGAACTCCGCAGGGCTCGATCCCACGCGCACCACGCCGCGTTCGCGCAGCCTGGCTTCGGTGTCGGGCTGGCGCAGGAACGACTGGATCTCGGCCGCGAGTTTGTCGACGATCGCCGGCGGCGTGCCTGCGGGCGCCATCACACCGTGCCAGGGATTCATCTCGAAGCCTTTCACGGTCTGGGCGATCGGTGGCAAGTCGGGTGCGAAATCCACCCGCTGGGCGGTCGAGACGCCGAGCGCGCGCAGCTTGCCCGATTGAACATGCGGCCAGGAGGTCGCGGCCGCGTCCATCGAGGCATCGATCTGCCCGCCGAGCAGGTCGGTCAGCATCGGTGCGGAGCCTTTGTACCCGACGTGGACCATCGAGGTGCCCGTCTTCTGCATGAAGAGCTCCATGCCCACATGCAGCGCCGAACCCGCGCCGGAAGACCCGTAGCTGAGCTGCCCCGGGTGCGCCTTGAGGTAGGCGAGGAACTCGGGCAGAGTGCGCGCCGGTACCTTCTGCGGATTCACCACGAGGATCAGCGGCGTGATGCCCACCATCGTGACCGCCGCGAAATCCTTCACCGGGTCGTAGGGGAAAGACTCGGGCCTGACGGCGGGGTTGATGGCATTGGCGGCGACATTGCCCATGCCGATGGTGTAGCCGTCCGGCGCCGCCTTGGCGACCTGGGCCATGCCCACGCTGGAACCGGCACCGGGCTTGTTGTCGACCACCACGGGCTGGCCCCACTTGGCCTGCAGGTGGGTGGCGATCATGCGCGCCATCACGTCGGCCGCACCGCCGGCCGGCACCGGGACCACGAACTTGATCGGCCTGGACGGATAGGAGGGCAAGGCGGACTGCGCCTGCGCGGCGCCGAAGGCGGGAAGAAGCGCGCAGGCAAGTGCAAGGCGCAGCACGGTTCTCTTGTCTTTACGGAACACGATCTGGGTCTCCTTGAACTTCTGTCAGGCCGCCGACCACCCTGCAATCAGCGCTTTCGCGCGCCGGGCAAGTTCGTCGATGGAGATGCCTGGCACATAGAGGCTGGAGCCGATGCCCACCCCCGAAGCCCCGGCCGCCTTGAAGGCTCCGATGTTGTCGATGCCGACGCCGCCGACGCTGAACATCGGCGTCCCGGCGGGCAATACGGCGGACCATGCCTTCAGCGCAGCGGTGCCCAGCAGCTCGGAGGGGAAGAGCTTGAGCGCATCGCACCCTGCCGCAATCGCGGCGAAGCCCTCGGTGGAGGTTGCCACGCCCGGCATCGAGTACAGGCCTCGCGCCTTGGTGCGGCGAATGACCTCGGCATCGAAGTTGGGCGACAGCACCAGGTGCGCTCCCGTGTCGGCGACACGATCGACTTGCGCGGCAGCCGTCACGGTCCCCGCGCCGATCTGCAAGCGATCACCGAATTCGCGCACGAGGGACTCGATGCTGACGAGCGCCTGCGGAGAATTCAGCGGCACTTCGATGCAGCGAACGCCGCACGTTTCCAATGCGTGCCCCACCTCCAGCACTTCGTCCGGCGTGATGCCGCGCAAGATGGCAATGACCCCGTTCATGCGGCTTCCTTCGCAAGCCCGGCCTCGACGGCAACGCGCCATTGCCCACGCGTGGTCGCCCCGTCGCTCGCGCGGCGCGTATCCACGCCGGCGATGCCGAGCGCGGTTTCGTAGCGGCTGCACAGGTCGTCGTCGCCCAGCAAGGCAATGCTGCGTTGCGGATGGCGTGCGATCGCGCTTGCGATCTCCACGCCGATCAGGATGCCCGAGAGGTAGTCGGGCAATCCCTCTGGGTCGATGTCGCCCATGAGGCCGGCGGTGCGCGCCGCAAACACAACGTGCAGCGCGTTGCCATGTTGCGCCAGGCCCAGCCTGACGCCGGCATCGAAGGTCTCGGGCCGCGCCGCGCCGAACTGCATGAGCCGGCCGAGGATGCCGTGCTTCGTCAGCAGACCGTAGAACTCACCGGTCATGAAGGTCTCGAAGCGATCGACCTTGCCTTCCTCGCCCAGCCAGGCCCATTTGCTGTGCGTGCCCGGCAGCACGCAGCAGTCGCCGGCCGCAAGGCCCGCGCCCCAGAGCTGGGTTTCCTCGCCGCGCATCACATCGTGCACACAGTCGGCGCCGAAGCAGCGGATGCCGGGCACGATGTGCAGCACCGCGCCGGGCCTGACCTCGACCTGCACCAGCTGCGCCGCGGCCGCTGGCAGGCCTGCCGGACAAGCGACGTAGGGCGCCTCCTGCCAGCCTTGGCGGCTGCCGATCATGCCGCTCGCAATCAGCGGCACTGCATGCGTGTCGATCCAATCGCCGCACAGCGCCAGCAATGCTTCGGCGAAACGCCGCTCGGGCACGGCCATCACGCCGCCGGGCGCGCTGCGCGCTTCAAGGATGTCGCCGCGCGCATCGAGCAAGCTCGCGCGCAGGTTGGAAGTGCCCCAGTCGATGGCGATTAATGACGCCTTCATTGCGAATAGCCTTTCTTTCTCAGGAATTGCCAGATTTCGGGGGCGGGCTCGATGCCCAATCCCGGCCCCTCGGGGAGATGGAAGGCCCCGGCATCGCAGCGCATCGCGGTCCGGACGTACTGCAGGTTGCGGTCGAACACCGAGTGCTGGTACTCGTGCATCGGCGCGTTGGGCAGCGCCGCCGTAGCGTGCAGGCTCGCGGCCTGGTAGATACCCAGGCCGATGCTGGCGTGCGGGATCACCTTCATGTGAAAGGCATTGGCCATGCGGCCGATCTGCATGAACTGGCTGATGCCGGTGTGTCCCATCTCGGGCTGCACGATCGACATCGCACGTCGCTCCAGGCGAGGGCGGTATTCGAAGACCGTGCGCCACTCTTCTCCCAGCGCGAGCGGCACGCGCACGCTCGCGCCGACGTGGGCCTGGCCTTCGATGTCCTCGGGTTGGCAGGGTGCTTCGACGAAGTAGGGCCGGTAGGGGGCGAGCTGGTCGATGAGCTGCACGGCTTCCTGCGCGGTGAACTTCCAGTGCAGGTCGACCATCAGCTTGACCGCATCGCCCAGGCCTTCGCGCAGCGTGCGCATCTCGGCCACAATGCCGTCGAAGGATACGGCCGCGTGGTATTTGAAGGCGTCGAAGCCCCTGGCGACGAAGCCGCGCGCGAGTTCGAGCCGGGCCTCCAGAGTCGCCCCCGGAAGGCCGGACACGTAGGCCGGCACGGTCTCGAGTCGCTGGCCGCCGAGCAGCTTGACCACGGGCTGGCCGACCAGCTTTCCAAAGAGATCCCACACCGCGATGTCCACGCCGGCAATGGCGTCGACATAGAAGCCCCCGAAGAAGCCGCGCACGCGCATCAGGTCGTACAGGTCCTCCTGGATCACCATCGCATCGCGGGGGTCGCGCCCCACGATCACGGGGCCGATCACGTCGTCGATGATGCTCGTGACCGCGTCGGGCGCAACGATGCCGTAGGTTTCGCCCCAGCCGACGGTGCCGTCGTCGGCGGTGATCTTGATCAGGACCGACATGTCGGTCGACGGATAGATCGCGCGATTGCCGCGACGCACCAGGTAGCCGCGCTCGTTGATCTTCTCTCCGGGGCCCAGGGGCCCGAGGTAGGGCGTGTCGCGCGGCAGCGAGACGATGAAGCTTTCGACCTGGGCGATCCTTGCGAAGCCGGTCATGGCAACTGGTCCTGCGGCAGCAGCAGGTCGTCGATGTCGGCCAGGAATGCGTCGACGTCGGCCATGTCCATCGCGTCGAGCAGCGGGCCCGGCATGCGCTGGCGAGCGTCGGCGATCAGGCCGCGCTTCTTGAGCACGTATTTCGTCAGGGACCAGCGAAACACCGCCTGCACGTTCAGCACGGGCAGCATGCGCGTGAAAAGCGCACGCACGCGATCGACGTCACCTTCGCGATGCGCCTTGAACAGCGCCGTGTGCACCTCCGCCAACTCGATCGCGGGCATGGTCCCGGAAGCACCACGGCGCAACTCGTCGGTGATGTAGCGCCCGCCCGCGCCGCCGAACACACCCAGCAGGTTTGTCGGCGCCTCGGCGCGCAATACCGACAGGCGCTGACCACTTGGCAGCGTCTCTTCCTTGACGTAGCGGATCGACGGAACGGCCGCCAGAATCTCGAGCAGCACTTCCGGGTCCAAGCCTGCACCCACGGGAGGCGGCACGTTTTGCAGCATCAGAGCGGTGTCCCCCGCGGCCTGCGCGACCTGGGTGAAATAGGCGATCTGCTCGGCAGCACTCTTTCGATCGGGCGGCACAGCCAGCATCAGCGCCGCCGCGCCCCCCTTGGTCGCGGCAACCGCAAGACGATCGGTGGTGGCGGCGTCGCTGCTCGAAACACCCGCAATCACCGGGACGCGGCCCGCCACTTCCGCAAGCACGATGTCGACGAGCGCCTGCCGCTCCTCGGGAACCAGTTGCCCCACCTCGCTCGCGACCCCAGGGTAGGTTATGCCATCAACCCCACACCGAACCAGATATTCGACGAGCTTGCGCAGGGACTCGGTGTCAGGGCGCCCCTGGGCATCGAAGGGTGTGGGAAGAACGGGGAAAACACCGGTCAGAGAAAGATGCGAAGTCATGAATTCAGAGAATTTGTTCCAATGGATGGAATTATTTATTCCAAAACTAACTGTTGCCTCGGTAAAAACCCTATGGACCTCAACCCCAAGCCAGGCAAATCCCCCGCAGGAACTTCCGGTCGCTGACGCCCGCTCGCCGGGACTAAACGGAACCCGAGCTCTTGGTGTCAGTTGTTTGAGAGATTTCAGATGACCGCTTCGCGCGGAATCTGTTTGAACGGACCCCATCAAGAAGCCCTTGAATGCCAGATCTGGCATGCAACGCCGAACTTGCAATGGTTTTCCATTCATCGGAAAAATAATCAGAAAATGAGTTCCAACAAGGAGTTGCCCGGAAAGTAGATGCCACGGAACTTTCAAGGGCAGGAAGTCCAAGCGAGTCGCTCTCGGCCCAATTTCCCGCTGTGAAGCCTTCCGATGCAGGAATGACTTCGGAAACGAGTGAGCTCGAACCGCTCGAAGGCTTCTGCTTCGGGCCTGGCCGGCGGATGATTCACAGGGGAGCGCTGTCGGTAGCGCTCACGAAAAAAGAGTTCGACCTTGACTTCTGTACTGATGCTCGGCATCAGCGCAGAGATGTAGCAGGACGGCACGCTCTACACCGCGACTTTGCGTGTCCAGAAGGGGGGGGCATGATGAAGAAGACTCAGCTCATCGAATCGCATGTGAGAGCGGGGGCGGTTTTGCCGATGCGGTTCATTGCGCGCGGCTTGTTGGCATGACCAAAACTGAGGTGCTTGCCACGGCCGTTGAGATGACGCGTGCCGGCCTCGGCTTTACGCCGGCCGCTGCGCTCGAGCACATCGCGGAGTTGATCGAGCGGGAAAACGCGGAAAGTGCGTTGCATGATGGCAATGCCGAGGAATTACTTCGATTGGCCGCATGCATTTCGGGTTTGCGGCGCGGCGTTTTCCTGCCGGCAGTGCCCTATGGCGGTCCAGGCACGCAGGCGCAGCGTTCCGACTGACTTGCGCCACGCGGACGCAACGACGCCCGCGAGGGGCGGGTGGTCAGTTATACGCCTTTGGGAGAACTCAAGATGGGATGGCTGGACGCTCACAGTCCGGCGCCAGAAAACCTCCCTAACCGCGACTTCCAGGCTGCAACACATGCAGTGCTTTTTTTCTAAAAGTGGTGTCCATGACAAAAAACTCCGTCCTCCTTGTGGAGGGACGGGGCTTTTAGAAAAGGAGGGCGAGGTGGTGGCGGAGTCGGTTTGCGCCTCGAGATCGAGCGCCTGATGCAAGAGCCTGCGCGATACGCAGATCATCAACAGCGGCATTGCCGCCAGTGGGCTGGTGGTGCGCACCCAGCCCCGCGGACGCATAGATGTCAGCATTGTTTCTACAGAGGAAATTCTGTGTCTGAGATTCGAGTGTTTTCGCTAAGGCATCTCGTCTGAAACTCTCTGCAAGGGGGACTTCGCGGTGCTGGTTTGAGTTCGCGTAGGTGTGCCCGAAGGCCCGCTCGCACTGGGTGGACTGTGTGAAGGGTCCGGCCTTGTCGGTGGTCTGTGGGCGATGCACCCTGGTGAACTTCTACCCGATACCCAGTCTGGGGCATGTTTCGACAAGTAGCTTGGAACGGAACGACATGCCGTTGTTGGTCAACACCTGCTGGATCGTGGCGCCCATGCTTGTGGAGTAGCCCACAGCAGTCCGCGGGAATGCCTCGGCGCGGAGCTTGCTCTTGTGAAGATCCGACGGCCGACCTTGTTAGGGCGTTCCAACTTCTTGATGCCGATGTGCAGCAGTTCGCCAGGGTTCTCGCGCTCGCAGCGTTGCACGGGCTCGTTCAGGCGCAGATCGCTCAATCTCGACCGCCCAGTACGACGGAGCACGCAACCGACCGTGGCTTTGCGCACACATGAAAGAGGCGATGCATGCCTGTAGCAAGAGCCTGCGTCGCAAATCGACGATGGCCATGGCCACGAGCGGCGCGCCGGAACTCCACGCACAGCTGTCACCGTCGCGCGCCACACAAAAAACCACAGGCCAATACAATAGTTTCAATACCACATATCGCTGTAAATGACTGTTACCAAAGTGACATAAGTTGTCGCAAAAGCAACAATATAAGTCACAAATTTTGACAATTTGTGTCGAACTGAATGAGTTTTGACTGGGTTTTCATGCTCGACGGCCCCGGCACATCGGTTGCTGCACTGATGGCTGAAATAGACACAACGAGATCAAAACCTGTATGGAAGACTTTGCAATCGCGCGCCCCAAGGGAGCCAACGGGCCGTCGCAAGCGGCTGGCATCACGACCGCTTCCAGGATTGAACTCGCAGGCGCTGCGGATCACTCAACTTCTGCAGCCGCCGCTGTCGCCCTCGTCGCTGCAGCAACGCTGACGGCCTGCGGCGGCGGTACGGAAAGTGGCCCTGGAGGGCCAGGCGGCACCGGTGGGGTTGGTGGGGTTGGTGGGGCGGGCAGCGGGGCCGGACCTGGCAACGCAAGCACACCGAGCGACCAAGCCTACCTCTACACCCAAGCCAAAACCGACACAGAGGCGGCACGGTTTCTACTGCAGGCGCAATTTTCCGCTTCAGAGGAGGACATTGCTGCGGTGCGCAGTCAGGGCTATCTGGCATGGCTGCGTGAGCAAATGGCCGGCCCAGCATCGCAGACCGGCTGGGCCTGGGTCGCGAGCAAGGCCTACGGCGCAGTCACTTCCGACGACATGATCTGGAACCAGCTCATGGCATCCCCCGACGCGATACGCAAACGAATGGCGCTCGCGTTGTCGGAGATCTTTGTGGTCTCCGCCAGCGAAATTGCCCCCCCCAACTGGCATGCGCAGGCGATCGCCCAATACTGGGACACGTTGGTTGTTGGCGTCACAGGCAACTTTCGCGAGCTGTTGGAAAACGTGACGCTCAATCCGGCCATGGGTTACTTCCTCAACACCAAGGGCAACCAAAAAGAGGATGCCCAAGGCCGCCAACCGGACGAGAACTACGCCCGCGAGGTGATGCAGCTCATGAGCATCGGCCTGCATCAGCTCAACGCCGATGGCACAGTCAAGACTGGCAGCGACGGTGCACCGCTAGATAGCTATTCGCTGGCGGACGTCAGCAACCTGGCGCGCGTATTTACAGGCTATGACCGGGACATACCGGCCGCCGAACGCGCTGGCTTCACACCGCCAGGCGCCAGCCGCGCGATCGACAGCAATGGCTGGACGACGCGCCCGATGGCGCTCGTTGCCTCGCGCCACTCGATGCTGGAGGCCAGATTTCTAGGGGCGGTCGTGCCTGCCAACACCGAAGGCAAGGCCGCCTTGAAGATCGCGCTGGACACGTTACACAACCATCCCAACGTCGGCCCCTTCATCGGTCGGCAGCTCATCCAACGCCTCGTGACCAGCAACCCCAGCCCTGCCTACGTGAAGCGAGTGGCCGACGCATTTGCCGACAACGGCGCCGGCGTGCGCGGCGACATGAAGAGCGTTTTTGCGGCGGTGTTGCTGGACAACGAAGCGCGCGGTCCCGATGGACTCGCGAACCCGTACTTCGGCCGACTGCGCGAGCCGATGCTGCGCCTGGTCCAGTGGGGCCGGACCTTTGGAATCACCTCGGCCGAGGACACCTGGAAGATCGGAGACCTTTCGGATTCGAGCGCCCAACTCGGCCAAAGCCCGTTGCGCGCACCTTCGGTCTTCAACTTCTTCCGACCAGGCTACGTGCCTCCGTCGAGTGCAATAGCTTCAGCCAAGTTGGTAGCGCCCGAGTTTCAACTGGTCAACGAAAGCAGTGTGAGCGGGTATCTCAACTTCATGCAGGGCGTCATACCCGGCGGCCTTAACGGTAGCGTGGTGGCAAGCTACACAGCCGAGCGCGCACTGGTACTCGACCCTGCCGCGCTGGTGCACCGGCTCAATTTGCTGCTGACGGCCAACCAGCTGGATGCAGCCAGCGTTGCGCGTATCACCGGCGCGCTGAATACACCCGCCGTGACGGAGAGCAGCACCGACACCCTCAAGGACAACCGCCTCTACGCCGCCGTGTTGCTGGTGATGGCTGCGCCGGCCTACTTGGTCCAGAAATAAGAGATCCACCATGTACCTGATCGATCCAAAAGCCCACACCCGCCGCGCGTTCCTGCGCCGCTCCGGCCAGCTTGCAATGGCAGGTAGCGCGTTGCCCATGGCACTCAATCTTGCCCTGATGGGCGATGCAGCAGCGCAAGCCGCTGGCGACGACTACAAGGCGCTGGTTTGCGTTTTCCTGTACGGTGGCAACGACCACGCCAACACGGTTGTCACCTACGACGACGCCAGCTACAACGCCTACAGCGCAATTCGCGGCGGAGGCCCCGGTCAGACGGCCGGCGGCATCGCCCTGAGCAAGGCCAGCTTGGCGGCCACGCTCCTGAACCCGACCACGACGCTGCCCGAGGGCCGGCAATACGCGTTGCATCCGTCCATGAGTCAACTGGCCACGCTCTTCAACACGGACGCGAAGCTGGCGGTGCAGCTCAACGTCGGCCCACTGGTGGTGCCACTTACACGCGCCCAGTTCACCAACGGCAATCGCAAGCTCTACCCGTTGCCCCCCAGCCTGTTTTCACACAACGATCAACAATCGATCTGGCAATCCTCCTCGCCGGAAGGCTCCACGATCGGGTGGGGCGGCAACATGGGCGACCTGATGCTCGGGCAGAACACCAACTCGCTTCTGACTTGCATCGGGGTGGGCGGAAACACCGTCTTCCTGTCAGGCGATTCGGCGTTGGCATACGGCGTCGGCGTCGGCGGTCCGACACGGACAAGCCTGAGTGCTAGTTCTGTCTACGGATCCAGTACGGTCAAGGCCGCGCTGGCGGAAATGGTGCGAGAGCCTCGCAGTCACGCCATGGAAGGCGAGTACACCAAGATCACCAAGCGCGCAGTGGATGCGGAGGGCACCGTCACTGCAGCGATCGGAAGCAATTTCCCGGCCAGCGCCTTCCCCTCCGTCGGTTTGGGGAAACAACTTGCCATGGTGGCCCGCCTCATTCGTGGCCGTGCGGCGATTGGTGCAAAACGGCAAGTGTTCTTTGTCGCGATGGGTCGCTACGACATGCACGATGACCTGATTTCCAGGCATCCTCCTTTGCTGCAGCTATTGAGCGACTCGCTCGCGGCCTTTTATCGCCAGATGGCCCTGCTTGGCGTGGCGGACAAAGTGACTGCCTTCACTGCCTCCGAATTCGGGCGCACCTTGGCCTCCAACGGCGACGGTTCGGACCATGGCTGGGGTGGTCACCAATTCGTGCTGGGAGGGGCGGTCAAGGGCAAGCAGTTCTACGGCACTTCGCCGGTTGTCAGTATCACCAGCGACCCGCGGCTCGCTGGGTATGAAGGCCAAGTAGGGCAGGGGCGGCTGATTCCCTCCACCTCCGTCGACCAGTACGCGGCCACTTTGGCGACTTGGTTCGGCGTACCGGCGACCAGCCTGGAGGAGGTTGTTCCCAACCTTAGAAACTTCGGCGGCAGTGCCAACGGCATCGACTATCCGAAGAACGTCGGCTTCCTGGCATAGCGACCTCCTTGCAGGCGGCCCCGCGGGGCCAAGCAACGTCCCCGACGCAAAGCGCCTGCCCCTGCTCGTTGCTCGTTGTCAGGTCAAAAAAGTCTCGACAGTGACGATCTCCACGAAATGTTCAAGGCATCGGCTCAGAAGGTGCCTCCAATCAAACACCTATGTACGGAATCATTGAAAGGCATTGGGGCTACGAGGTATCCATCATGCGAAAGGGTACCCGGTACACGAAGCGGTTCAGCGTGTCACGCAACGGGGGCATGGTGCCCGCCTTGAGACAAGCGCTCGAATGGCGTGACACCATCGTTCAAACCATTCCGCCGCTTGAGCGGAAGGAGCGAGCGCAAAAGCTCCGAAGCAACAACACGACCGGCGTTCCCGGCGTCTCCTGCCGGCTCTCGCCGGATGGCAAGCCACGCGAATGGATCGCCAAGACCTATGTGTCGAAGGGCAAGGTCTTGCGCGTTGGTTTTTCTGTCCGCAGATGGGGCTCTGCCGCGCTTTTTCTGGCCATCGAGGAACGCAGCAAACAATTGGACCGAATGAACGGTCTGACGGATGTACATCCGGCCGAGGCAGCGATCAGGCAGAGCTCCGCGAGCAAGCCGGGTGGCGCTGCTGCAAAGAGCCATTCGACAGACGAGACAGCCACCAAGCGCAATCGACTGCCCGCTCGACGGGGCAAGGAATGACGGACCGAACCACATACGAGTACCGCGCCGATTTTCTCGGATTGCGGGCGCTGCATGGCCTGCAGCGAATGGGCAGCGACTGCGGTCCCTGCTCGACGGCAATCACCTCGCGCCGGTGTAAGCCGCCGCTCGGAGCTGGGCAGCGCAAGGCGATCCCAGAGGGATCAAGCCTAGCGTGATCGAACACCTGCGGCCGGACTTCCAGGCGCGGGAGAGATTGCTATTCGAAGCCGCGGGCCCTGCGTTGGTCGCTGTCACGCGGATGTCCATCGGGTTCGATGACAAGAGGCTCACTTTCATGAAGTTGCTTTCGGGCCGGTCCTTGAGACTAGGCGTCCACCGATTGCCAGCCATCGAGCGCGTCGTGATCCAAACGACCGTTCGATTGTCGGCAAACCAAGGAAACTGCCGATGGAAGCTGGTGCAAGAGCCGCCCTACGACGCATTGCTGGTTGACGAGACCGGACTTGACAGCCTGGATGAATCCTCAAGAGCAGCAAGCGTCATCCTCAAACTTACCCGCGATGCGAGCGATCTTCCGAACTCGCTTCAGCGCCCTATCCGAGCTGAAAAACTCCAGCTTCTACTCAGAGACCTTCAACAAACTTTGCACGAAGCCTCGACAAAGCGTCGCCTGACCAGCAAGAAGCCTGTTGCCTCCGATTCGGCGCGTTTCATGCTTCGCCGTTGGCCGGCGAATAAGCTGATTGCCAATGACCCGGACAAGATACTGCTGGCGAGTTTGCTCATGCGCTACACGCTGAGCGCACGCGAGCTCGCCAAGCTCAGCAAACAATCGATCTCTCGTTGTACCGAATTTCTGCATCTGCTGCATCAAGCTGGTGCACTGAACGTGCATCTTGTGCGAAGTGCCGAGTTCAAGCGAGAACGGGCCTCGGAGTCAAACTCGCGCTGGGGAGTGCGTCTTGGAGTGATGGGCAACTGGTTCAACCGGATTCGGTGTCGATGGAAATGACGCCGGCGATATCCGTGGTGTTTGCTGATTGCAATCCGAAGGGCGATTGCGCGAAAAGCGCCAGGCTTTTTAACGTCTGCGACCACAAGCCATTCATGTTTCACCCAACCGCACCCGGAAAGTCGCAGAAAGCCCCAGAGACGATCGGATGGGTCTTTGGGAAATCCCAAACGGTCATCGCCGCAACTCTTGCGGCAACGATGACACGTTGGATCCGCCCCGCTGGACTCGGCCTAATGATCGTCAGCGGAATGGCGGCGCACGCTCAAAACTCGATCGAACGAGTTTCGAGTTCTACGCAGTCCGATGTGGAGGTACTTCGAATCGAACTGACACAACCCATCAGCGTGGTGCCGAAAGGATTCATCATCCCCAAGCCCGCACGCATTGCAATTGATTTTCCCGGCATTGCGAGTTCCGTCGGGCGCGCGGCCGTGGAAATAAACCAGCCGACCCTGCGTTCGGTCAACGTGGTCCAAGCGGGCGAGAGAAGCCGTGTGGTGCTCAATCTCAATCAGATGACTGTGTACAGGGTCGAGATCCAGGGCAACTCTCTGTTGGTGATCCTCGAGCCCACGGCCGCGCCGCATCTGACAGCACCTGAAGCCGAGATTTCTGCAAGGGAGAACGACCGAAACAAAAGGCCGTCCAGGAATGCCGGCATGGGTCCGACGAGTGACGCCGCCCCAGGGCCGGGGAGCGCGTCGATCACGCTCAACTTCTCCAATGCCGACGTCGAGGACGTGGCTCGCACCATGGCTGTGGTCACCGGGCGCAATGTGGTGGTCGATCCGCGCGTCAAGGGCATCATCAGCCTGATCACTGACCGCGCCATCCCCCCGGCCGCGGCGTTCAACCAGTTCACCGCGGCACTGCGGCTGCAGGGCTTCGCGGTGATGGAGGCCGACGGCCTCTACAAGGTGGTGCCTGAAGCCGACGCCAAGCTGCAAAGCAGCGCCGTCAACACTTCGATCGGCGCCGCCGCAAAGGCCGGCAGCAACCAGATCGTCACGCAGATCTTCCAACTCACCTTCGAATCGCCGAGCAACTTGGTGCCGGTGCTTCGACCGCTCATTCCGCCCAACAACACCATCAATGCGAATCCGGGCAACAACTCCCTCGTGATCACCGACTATGCCGACAACATGCGTCGACTTGCGCGCATCATCACGGCGTTGGACGTGCCCAATGCGTCGGACATCGAGGTCATCCAGCTCAAGCACTCCGTCGCCAACGACCTGCTGCCATTGGTCTTGCGGCTCCTCGACGGCAGCGGCTCGGGCTCGGCGCCAAGCGCCGCCGCGCCGGGCACTGCCGATGCGTCATTTCGCACCACGCTGCTGGCCGATCAGCGCAGCAATTCTCTGATCCTGCGCGCAGCGAACCTCGCACGCGCGCGACTGGTGCGAACCTTGGTCGAGAAGCTTGACCGTTCACCCGTCGAAAGCAGCAATGGCGCGGCCGGCAACATCTACGTGGTTTACCTGAAGAACGCTGATGCGGTACGCCTTGCGGCCACACTGCGCGCCGCGATGGCGGCGAACCAACCGACCGGCACGTCGGGTGGGCAAGGAGGGGGCGCGAGCATGCAACAAGGTGGCGCGGCGCAAGTCACGCAGGCGGGCCTGCCGAGCGGACAGGGCGGCACTTCCAGCGCCGGTGCTCCACTGAACAACGCCAACCAGCCTTCCACCGGTGGTCAGATCCAAGCCGATCCCTCCACCAATTCGCTGATCATCACCGCGCCCGAGCCGCAGTACCGCCAGATGCGCGCTGTGATCGACAAGCTCGACGGGCGCCGCGCGCAGGTCATGGTCGAAGCACTGATCGTCGAGGTCAGCGCCAGAAAGGCGGCCAACTTCGGGGTGCAGTGGCAAAGCGCGCTGAGCAAGAACGCCCTTGCCGGTACCAATTCGAGCCTGACGGGCGCGAACATCCTGGCACTGACGCAGGCCATCGCGGCCAAGACCCTTCCCACCGTTGCTCCGGGTCTGAACCTCGCCATCGCTGGCAAGATCGGCGGCGAACACATCTTGGGGGTGATCGCGAACTTTTTTACCAGCGACGGCGATGCCAACGTGCTCTCGACGCCCAACCTGCTGACGCTGGACAACGAGGAAGCTAAGATCGTCATAGGCCAGAACGTGCCTTTCGTCACTGGCCAATACGCCAGCACCTCGGGCTCAGCGGGCATCAACCCCTTCACGACGGTGGAGCGCAAGGACGTTGGGCTCACGCTGCGCGTGCGCCCGACCATCAACGAGAATGGCACCGTCAAGCTGGTGATTTCGCAAGAGACCTCGACCGTCGATCAGCAGACGGTCAACAGCCCCAACGGCCCCACCACCAGCAAGCGCTCGATCGAATCCAGTGTGCTAGTGGAAGACGGCGGTCTGGTGATGCTCGGTGGCTTGCTGTCGGACAACTACGGCAGCACCGTGGAGAAGGTGCCACTCGCAGGCGACATTCCCGTTGTCGGCAACCTGTTCAAGAACGAAGTGCGCACGCGCGACAAAAGCAATCTCATGATGTTCCTGCGCCCCGTTGTCATGCGCGACGGCAGGTCAACCGAGACCTTTGCATGGGACCGCTACGACGAGATCCGCGGCATGCAGCAGCGCGCGCAGCCGAGCACCGACAACGTCATGCTGCGCGCCGTGTCTTCTGCCCCCGTGCTTGCCGAAGCACCGTCGCCTCGTTCGAGCAGCCGCAATCCCGGCGAGTTCCGCCTCCGCGGCACACAACTCATTCCACCGCCGCGCCTTGCAGACGATGCCGGCATGCCAGCGCAGAGCCTGCTGCGCGGCGCCCTGCCGCCCACCGCCGATCCAGCCAGTCAACGTGAATTGCCATGACGTGGTCTCTAAGCACCTGGGAAGATCCTTAACCGATGGACTTGCACTGCTTTGTCATCAGATCAACTGGAAGCAAGAATAAGGTGATTTCGAACGCTACAGCAAGCCGAATCGTCGATCCGAGATACCAAGCTTTGTGAGGCCTATCGTCCGCACATGCTCGAATCGCGACGCCAAGGCAGAAGTTCTGGAACGTGCGACCGATGCCAAGCGCTACGATTTTGTGTTGCGACTCCCTCAGCGTGGCTCGATCCTTGAAGTGGATCGCGCCCATCGAGAGATCGGCCCGCATAGCCCACAGGTAAATCGAAGCGCTGCTCGTATTCGCGGTGCCAACCTTTCAGGGCATTCTTGGTCGGATACCCCAACTGGCGAATGGTCGCCCTGATGCGTTTGCTGAGCTTGATTTACAGCTCGACCGCTCGAATCCTGTCCTCGTATGAATACATGAACTACCTCCAGGTAGTCCAAGTTTTTGTCCGCATCCCCAAGAGCGGAAGCGGCATGTTTGATGCGGCGATTTTTTGAGGTCGTAGTGCTCACACGTTCCTTTCCTCGTTCTGCCAGAACGGGTTGCGCAGTTCACGCTTCAGGACTTTTCCCATCGTGCTGCGTGGCAGATCGACCACGAACTCGATGGAGCGAGGGCGCTTGTACGAGGCGAGCAAGGGCTCAACGAAGGTCAGAAGCTCGTTTGCCGTCGATGTCGCGCCGTTCCTGAGTTCGACGAAAGCCTTGACGGCTTCGCCGAGATCTTCGTCCGGAACGCCAATGACTGCCACGTCCTGAATCGCCGGGTGCTGGATCAAAGCGGATTCGATCTCGGCCGGATAGATGTTCACGCCGCCTGAAATGATCATGTCCTTGATGCGATCTGTCAGGTAGATGTATCCATCTTCGTCCAGCCGCCCCGCGTCACCCACCTGGAAGAATCCATCTTCATCGATCGTTTCTCGCCCGAGTAGCGGCTGGTTGACGTAGCGCTTGATCACCGCCGGGGACTTGACCCAGATGGCACCCACTTCCCCGGCCGGTAACAGCGTGCCAATTTCATCCTTGATGCGGATCTGTACGTGCCGATACGGCTTGCCGCTGGAACCCGGCTTTCTGCGCACGTCGTGTGGACCGAGGTGCGCGATCATGCCGACCTCGGTCGCACCGTAGCCTTCGTGCAGCACCTCTCCGAAGTAGTCCATTACCCATTCCTTCAGGCTTGTAGGCACTGGCGCAGCACCGGTGCGCAAGGAGCGAATCGAGGAGACGTCGTAACTCTGCAGCACTTCTTCGGGCAACGCGGCGATCCGCTTCAACATGGTGGGCACCGCGACCCAGTGGTTGATACGGTGGCGCTGAATGTCCGCAAGCGCTTGCTGGGGCAAGAAACGCCTTGCCATGATCAATGTGTTGCCTGCGGCGATCGAACTCCAGCAGGCGCCCGGCCCTGCGCCGTGGTGCATGGGAAGTGTCAGCATGGTGCGCGCCCCCGGAAGCTGCGGATCTGCGGCTTCGATGCTCTGGATGTGTTCCATGCGCTCGGCACTCATGACGAGCTCGCCCATGACGACGCCCTTGGGCTGACCCGTTGTGCCGGAGGTGTAGATGATCAATGGTGGCCGACCCATCGCAAAGCGAGGAACGGGCTCGGTCTGCGCCAGCAGCTGATCCATCGACAGCACTTCGGCCGGGGGCTGCGAGCCGATGGCGATCACCGCCTTCAAGTTCAGGCCCCCGTACGCAGGTGAGAACGCCTGCACATCTTCATCATCCAGGATGAGCACCTTCGCGCCGCTGTCCTCGAGGATGTGCCGCGATTCCCCGGGGGTCAGCCGCCAGTTGAAAGGCAGTATCGAAGCACCCAGCTTGGCCAGGGCGGAACTGATGAACTGCCACTCATGCCGAATCTGCGTGCGGACCGCGACGACGTCGCCACCCACAACGCCGATGCGTACGAATGCCTCGGCGAGTCGATTGGCTTCCAGGTTCCACGCGCCCCAGGTCACCTCGGTTTCGCCGTCGATGATTGCCACTTCGTCCGGCTTCACCGCCGCCCAGTGCTCGAGAGAGTTGGGTGCAGGGCTCACGGAATTGGTGGCACCAGGCGGTGCCGATCCGGTGTCTGACTCTGATTTCATGTCTTGTCTCCTTTGTTCGATGGAATCTAGAGCAGGATGTGCAAATCCGGCTCGTCGAAACCGACGAGGCAATCTGCCAGCCGGCCGAAACATGGATGTAGCGCCAACAGCAAACGTCGAGCGCCCCGCGTAAGATCGTTGCTCGGGGTGTGCGAGTGCATCACCTGGAGACAACGCCTCTTCGGCTTTTCGGTTCAGCAACGATGGCTTCTCGCTTCCAAGACCGCCGCCACGAAGGCGCAGCAGGGGCCGGTCACTCCGATCCCCAAAGCCCCGGGTGGGTATCACCGCGCACCAAACTGAGCCCACCTGCGCGCGTCGCTACCGAGATCGTGCGACCGAGAATCTCCGATGCGGCGCTGGGACCGCTGCACGTCAAGCTGATCCTGGTGCGAGCACCCGCAGGTTTCGGCAAGACCACCGCGATGGCCCAGATGCGAAGCAGTCTTGAAAGTTCTGGGACTGCGACCGTCTGGTTGACGCTTGATCGTGCTGACAACGATGTATCGCGTTTCCTGCAGTCCTTGCGATGCTGCGTTGACCATCTTCTCAATGCAGGCGACGTCGGCGACGACGACGCGCACGTGTTGCACCGGCTCTCTGCATACGAAGGCCGGTTCGCACTTTTTCTGGATGACTTCGAAGCCATTCATGTAGCCAGTGTCCACGAATGGGTGCGCGAATTCATCGCCCATCTCCCGCCCAACGGCCGCGTCATCATCGGCTCTCGCAACGTGCCAGATCTTCGACTTAGTCGCTTGCGCGCGCTCGGACAGATGTTCGAGATCGACTCTTCGCAGCTGAGGTTTTCGTTGGCTGAGGCTTCGAAACTTCTCGGCGGTCGCCATCAGGCCGGTCTTGCCCCGGAGGATCTGTCGCAACTGCACGGCAAGACGGAGGGTTGGATCACTGGCCTGTGGCTGGCGTCGGTGGCACTCGATCACCATGCAGAGAAGGCGGAGTTCGTGCGCAAGTTCTCCGGTTCCAACCTCTCGGTGGCTGACTACCTTCTGGGCGAAGTCTTCGAGCAGCAGTCTGAGAAAGTACGCCAGTTCCTCCTCAGGACGAGCATCCTGAAAGAGCTGACGCCGGGTTTGTGCAATGCGCTGGTTCCGCAGATAGAAAGTGCCGCAATTCTTCAAGCCCTCAGTGCGGAGAATGTGTTGCTCACCCTCGTCGAGGGCGAGGACCAGACCTACCGTTACCACAGCCTTTTCGCGAGCTTTCTTCAGTCTCAACTGCGGCGCCAGTCTCCCGACGCAGTTGCCGCCCTGCATCTGCAGGCAGCGCGTTGGTTCGCGGCACAAGACAGGCCGGTTCCCGCGATCGATCACTATCTCGAAAGCGGTGAACTATCGGAGGTTCTGCCATTGATGTCACGCCACATCTATTCCTTGCTTGCGCAAGGGCGAATGCGGCTGCTCGGGCGCTGGTTTGACAAGCTGCCACCGAACGCCCTTCGATCCCATCCGGCACTCAAGATGGCGCAGCTGTGGACCCTCTGCTTCACGCGTGGCCCTTGGGCGGCGATGACGGCGCTGAACATCTCCGGTCTGGCCGACTCGGCGGACGAGGATGTCTGGCCTCATGTTTCGGCACTGCGCCCCGTACTCTTCGGCATGATGGATCGGCAGGAGGATGCGTTCGAGGCCGGACGGCGTGGCCTCGCAAGACTGCCGAGCAGCGTCCCGTTTGCCGATGGCGCCTTGATCAACACGATGTCGGGTGTGTTTTCCATGCGGGGCCAGTCCTTCGAAGCATTGGAGCTGATGAGCGCCAGCCGGCGTGCGCAGAGTGAGAACAGCAGCCAACTGCATCGTATGTATGCGGAAACGATGGAAGGTACGCTGGATCTGTTTGCCGGTCGGATTCATGAGGCTCACGCTCGCTTCAGGACGGCTGTTGCAGCCACGATCGCTGAAGGGCGAAAGAGCACCGGCGGCAACGCTTGGGCGGGCCTTCTTTATGCCTTGACAACCTATGAACGAAACGAGATAGCCCATGCGACAGACCTGCTGAGGGTCTACATCCCGCAGACACGGAATATCGGACTGCCCGATCACATGATCCAAGGCTACCGAATGCTTTCGAGGATCGCGTTCCTGGCCGGCGACGTGGACGAGGTGTACAGACTCTTGACTGAGCTCGAGGCGCTAGGCCATGAGAGGCAACTTCCGCGCGTGGTCACCAGCGCCCGGCTGGAACGTTCGCGTGTGCAATTGCTGCAAGGCCACTCCATCGCCGCGCAGCAGGAATTGGCCAGAGTGAGCGATGACGCTGCAGCCAGCAGGACGCAGACCTTTCGGCTCGCTGGCAACGACGTCGACTATCCCCTTCTCGCCAAGCTGCGATGGGAAGCGGTCTCAGGAGACGCCGCGACAGCGGCAATCGCGCTGACTGCCGAGGCGGCGATCGCCTTCTCGGAGCAACGCCGCCGACGTGGCCTGGCCCTCGAGCTTGTGCTGGCCGTTGCCTTGGCGCGCTCGGGGCGGGAGCCTTCGGCGCTCATCGCACTCGAATCGACGCTGCGAGCCTGCCATCGGCAGGGCTTTGTGCGTATGGTGCTCGACGAGGGACCGCCACTCGGCGTGCTCGTTCGGCAGTTGCATGCGCGAGCCACTGCCGCAAGCAGCGTCTCGAGGGACGTCACTTTTCTTGGCTACCTCACAAATCTGCGAGAAGGCTATGGCTCGACCCTGCCCGTTGCGGCGCCCGACCCCTCCCAGCAGACGGTGCTGCTCGATCGGCTCACGGAGAAGGAGGTCCACGTTTTGCATCTCCTTGCCGAGGGGTACAGCAATATCGCCATGGCCGAGAAGTTGGGTGTCACGGACAGCACCGTCCGCACCCATCTGCGCAACATCAACAGCAAGCTCGCGGCGGGAAGTCGGATGCAGGCCGTCAGCGCTGCCCGGCGCTTGGGAATCGTGCGATAGAAAACGCTTCGCGCGTTGCGCTGCGCAGGCGTATCTCCTCGTCGGCTCCGGAAACATCCGCTTGTTCGTCCGGTGGCAAGTTCGTTGAACCCTCATCTTGTGGGCCGTGAAGCGCTCAATGGGCAAGCGTTTGCGCTCAGCCATCGTGCGAGGACTGCGCCAGGCGGTCGTCGGTAGGGCGCGTTTACACGCCTGCTATTTCGATCGGCAGTGCGAACTGTCGCCCCCTGTGCCGGATGACCAGAAGCTGCGGGTAGCCCTCCTTGCCGAACAGGGCCACAGTCGAGTCCCCGTTCGTTGAGCGCGCGCATCACATCGCACCCGACCGAACACGGCGTGCCGCCCCGCTGCGTGCAGGCAAGTCGATCCGTGGCTGGTGCTGCGATAGCGCGTCGCACGATGCCATTTCGTATTGCCCTGCAGTCGACCTGAAGCGAAGGTTTCCAATCGTTCATGCCGCGGAATTCGGATGAATTCATTCTGAAGGTCTCGCCTCGCGCCGCCATTTATTTTTTGGGGTGCTCGTCGCTTCCGACGATCTCGAAAGAAGGGCTCCTCTCTACATTCATTGCAGTGCATCGCACACAGAGACAACAGGAAAGGCGGAGCAGCGCCAACCATGGAGATCTCTGAAGCGCAGCATGCACACCGATTTTTTGGAAGAAGAAAGGAAAACACGAATGAGCGCCAAGACCCACATATTCAATCTTGATGACCGTGTTGCCGTGGTCACTGGTGCAGGCCAGGGCGTCGGCAAGGGCATCGCGCAGATGCTGGCCGCGCACGGCGCGGCCGTGGTGGTCAATGACTACTTCGGTGAACGCGCGCAGGCGGTGGCGCAGGAGATCAAGGCGGCGGGCGGCAGGGCCGAGGCCATCCAGGCCGACGTGACAGACTACGCCAGCGTGGGCGCCATGTTCGAGAAGGCACATGCAATCTTTGGCAAGGTCGATATCCTCGTAAACAACGCGGGAAATGCAGGCGCCAACCCTGGCAGCCACTCCGACAGGAAGCCATTCTGGGAATCCGAGCCCTCCGATTGGGCGCGCTTCATCTCGGTGAATCTGGATGGCGTGATGAACTGCAGCCGCCATGCCTTGCCGGGCATGGTGGATCGGCAGCACGGTCGACTGATCACGATCATCTCCGACGCCGGCCGCTCGGGCGAAGCGAATGGGTTGGAGGTTTACTCCGCAGCCAAGGCCGGTGCAGCAGGCTTGACCCGTGGCATCGCGCGCGGCGTGGGGCGGTACGGCATCACTGCAAACAACATCGCGATTTCTGCGACCTACACGCCGGCAATTGCCGCCGCCGTTGCAAATCCGGAGTTTCTCAAGAAGGCGCTCGCCCAGTACGTGGTGCGCCGCCTGGGCGAGCCTTCTGATGTCGCCGCCATGGTGCTTTTCCTGGCATCGGGGGCAAGCAGCTGGATCACCGGACAGACCTATCCGGTAAATGGCGGTTTCTCGTTCTCGATGTAAGGCACAACCATGAGCAAACCTCTTGTCTTCACCGAGCGGCTGGGTCCGATCCTGATCATCACGATCAATCGGCCCGAGGCCAGGAACGCGTTCGATGCCGCCACCGCGAAGGCCATGTCGGACATCGTTGACGATTTCGACAACGACCCGTCGATTTTCCTGGCGGTGGTCACTGGGGCTGGCGGCACTTTCTCCGCCGGCGCAGACTTGCGCGCCGCAGCGCGTGGTGAGTTGGCCTCGACGCCCGAGCGAGGTGGCTTCGGCATCTTCAAACGCCCGCCGGCCAAACCGCTGATCGCGGCAGTGGAAGGGCATGCGGTGGGCGGCGGCATGGAGCTGTGCATGTCCTGCGACCTGGTGGTTGCCGCGAGCGATGCGAAGTTCGGTCTGCCCGAAGTGCGCCACAACGTGGTCGCACTCGGCGGCGGGTTGTTCCGCGCCCCAAGGCGCGTTCCCTACAACATCGCAATGGAGTTCCTGCTGACGGGCGATATGCAGAGTGCTGCAACTTTGCAGCAATGGGGCTTCGTCAACCGCGTGAGCGAACCAGGCCAGGCGTTGGCTGGAGCGCTGGAATTGGCCCAGCGGATCTTGCGCAACGGACCAACCGCGCTGGCAGCAACCAAGCAGATCGTGCGAGCGGCTGTCGACTGGACCGAGAGCGAGGCGTGGGTGCAGCAGATGGCGATGGCCAAGCCCGCCCTCGAGTCGACAGACCGCAGGGAAGGCGTGCAAGCCTTCCTTGAGAAGCGCGCTCCAGTGTGGCAAGGACGTTGAGCATGACTCGTCTTCCAGACCACATCGCCGGACGACTTCACCTGCCTGTGATTGCGGCGCCCATGCTGCGCGTCTCGGGGCCTGACCTCGTGATTGCCACCTGTCGCAGTGGTGCGATCGGCGCGTTCCCGACCGCCAATGCACGCAGCGCGGAGGAGCTCGATGCGTGGCTGACGCGCATTGTTTCGGAACTAGGCGATAGCGATGTGAAGGCTGCGCCCTGGTGCCCCAACCTGATCATCCACCGCGGCGAGGAGTCCTTGAAAAGGGATGTGGAATTGATCGTGCGCCACGGCGTGGAGATGGTGATCACCAGCGTCGGCTCTCCCGCGCCGGTGATCGCGCCACTGCACGACGCAGGATGTCTGGTGTTTGCGGATGTCGCGACGATCAAGCATGCGCGAAAGGCCATTGAAGCGGGCGCAGACGGCCTCGTGCTTCTGACCGCGGGTGCCGGCGGCCAGACCGGTTGGCTCAACGGCTTCGCGTTCGTGCGGGCCGTTCGCAGCTTCTTCGATGGCCCACTGGTGCTTGCCGGCGGCGTGAGTGACGGGGCCGCTCTTCTCGCCGCGCAGGTACTCGGTTGCGACCTGGCCTACATGGGGACCAAGTTCATTGCCGCCGAGGAAAGCATGGCGTCACAGGCATACAAGCAGATGCTGGTGAACTCCAGTGCCGACGACATCGTGCTGACGAGCGCCATCACCGGGCTGCCGGCAAGCATGCTGGTGCCGTCGCTGCTGGCGGCAGGTCTCGATCCGGCTGCACTCGACGAGTCCATGACGCCGGAGAGGGCCCGTGAGCTCTTCAGCCAGGCAAAGGACCCCAACCGTGCCCGCCGCTGGACCGACATCTGGAGCGCGGGGCATTCGGTCAGCGGCGTCGGTGCGATCGAACCGGTTGCCGAGATCCTGGCGGCGACTGGCCGCGAGTTCGACGCCGCGCGCTACAGGATGCGTTCGATGGTGGAGACGTGCCAGTGACCATCGGTCTTCCGACGCTTCGGAAAAGACGGATTCCTGAGCGAACACATGGCCGGTCGGTTGTACGGCGACGTCCGGAGACGGCGCACCTACGGTGGCACAAGAGAAATCATCAAAGAACTGATCTCGCGGGCGCTCAAGTCGACCGTCTCGCGTCCCTCTCTTGACCTTTTTCCAGGAACTCTCATGACCACTTTGCGAAATCAAGGCTTCTATGCAGAAGAAGGCACAGCGGCACTGCTGACTTCGCCTGCGCTGCGCGCCGTCAAGTCCAGCAGCGGACACATCAGCTTCCCGCCGCAGCACTATGGCTGCCAGCTCACCGGCGACACAGGCGAGAGCCTTGTCGAGGTGCTCCTGAGCGGCCGCGGGCGCCTGCATGCTCAATCGACAGTTCACATGCATTCGAGGCCTGTGCCGCCCGTTCCCTTCACGGTGGTCGAGGTTGTCTTGGATGACGGCCCGCTTGTACGGGGACTTCTTGCGACGGCCCAGACGGCGCCACTGAAGCACGGCGCGACGCTCGTCACCTGTCTGGAGGAGGTGCAGAACGAGGCGGGAGAAACGGTGCGCGACCTGCGCTTCATTGCCGAGGATAAAGCCAACGGCAACGGCGAGGAGAATTGAAATGGCAAAGACACTGGCACAACTGCGCCCCGTGTACGTCGTGGGCGTGGGCTGGCATCGCTACCAGGAACTGTCCGAGACACCCTACGTACAACTGGGGCTGACGGCGGTCCGCCAAGCGCTCGCCGACGCCGGAGCAAAGTGGACCGACATCGAGACGAGCTATGTCGGCACTGCACTGCTGGGCATGGCCAGTGGCAGGCCGATGCTGAGCCATCTGGGCAGCAACCAGAGTTCGATCGTTCACATCGAGAACGCCTCCGCCTCAAGTTCGGCAGCATTCCGGCACGCCTGCATCGAAGTGGCTTCGGGCATCAGCGACGTGGGTCTGGTTGTGGGCGTGGACAAGCCCGCGCGAGTGGATAACGCCTTGAAGCAGACCGGAATCCAGCACCTCGCAGCCGACGAAATCGTGCCGTTCACGCATTTCGCCCTGCTGACCGACGCCTATATGGGGAAGTACAACGCCACCATCGAGGATGTGGCACGCGTGGCGGTCAAGAACCATGGCAACGGCGCGAAGAATCCCAACGCACATCGCCAGAAGGTGCGCTCACTCGAAGACATCCTGAAGGGACGCGCTGTGTCGGGATTTCTTACCACACTTCAGTGCTGTCCGGTTGGAGAGGGCGCTGCCGCGGTGGTAATCGCCTCCGAGGAGGGCATCAAGCGCCTCGGCCTTGACGCATCGCGCGCCGTGAGAGTTTCCGCGTCGGCGGCCATCAGCGAGACCGTCTATCCACCGGAGGTGGGATTCGATGCCGAGTTGACCCGGCGGGTGAGCGAGATGGCCATGGCGCAGGCCGGTATCAAGGCCTCACAGCTCGATCTGATCGAACTGCATGATGCCTTCGCGGTGGAAGAGCTGCAGTACATCGAGGCTATGGGCATCTGCAAGCCGGGCGAAGCGGTCAGGTGGCTGAAAGAAGGCGCTTTCGACATCGGCGGCAAGGTGGCTGTTAGCCCTTCCGGTGGCCTTATTGCCATGGGGCATCCCATTGGGCCGACCGGCGTGGGCCAGATCGGAGAGATCACGATGCAGTTGCGCCGCGAGGCTGGCGACCGGCAACACAGGGGCGCAAGGATTGGCCTGGCTCATATGGTGGGCTTGGGTGCGGTGGGCTATGCCCACGTGCTGCAACGCGACTGACCAACGCTGAGAGCATCACCGGCCTTCAGGCTGCCCCTATCGGCAGGCGGCGATCAGTCTGCCCGGATACGGACCTGCGGCACCGCATCGGCATAGCCATCAACAACGAAGGAGACATGCATGAAAACGACATTGCGTATTCTGGCCTCGCTGGCCGCATTTGCGGCCCTGAGCGTGGGCGCCCAAAACAACAAGAGCAAGTACGACGAAGGGGCATCGGAAACCGAGATTCGCATCGGGCATACGAGTCCGCAAAGCGGACCGGCATCGGCTTGGGGTGGCACTGGCAAGGCCATGGCCGCCTACTTCAAGATGGTCAATGACAACGGAGGTATCAACGGCCGCAAGATCAACTTGATAACCTACGACGACAGCTACGAACCTGCGCGCACGGTCGAGGCGACTCGCAAAGCAATCGAGTCCGACAAGGTGCTATTCATGGCCGGCGGCATGGGCAGCAGCACGCAACTTGCGGTCGCACCCTACCTGAACCAGAAGAAGGTGCCGCAGCTGTTCCTGGCTGCTGCTGCCTCCAAGCTGACCGATCCGAAGAAATTCCCGTACACGCTGATCCTCGCGACAACGTACGAGTTTGAAGGCGGTTCGTGGGCCAGGCATCTGTCCCAGACCAAACCCAATGCCAGGGTTGCGGTGATCTATCAGGACGACGAGGCCGGGCGGGCGGTTCTGAGTGGGTTCAAATCGAAGCTTGCCGGCACCAACATCGCGGTGGTTTCCGAGCAAACATACACGGTGGCGGACCCCACGATCGACTCGCAGATCATCGCGATGAAGAACTCCGGCGCCGATGCGGTGCTGATGGTGACGATCTCCAAGATGAGTGCCCTGGCGTTGCGCAAGATCCGCGCACTCTCGTGGGATCCGGTCATCTATGTCAGCGCAGGTGGCTCTTCGCCGAAGGCATCTTTCGCGCCCGTGGGCCTCGAGAGTGCCAGAGGCGTGATCATGGCGACATGGAGGCCGAACGTCAGCGCCAAGGAGTTCGAAGGTCTGCCTGAGGTCAAGGCCTACAGACAGTTCCTCGCCAAGTATCTCCCGAGCGTAGATATCACCGATGACATCTACACCGCCGGGTACAACACGGGAGCGGCGACTGCCGAGGTGATCCGATTGGCTGGTAACGATCTGACCCGCGAGAACATCCACAAGATCGCGTCGAACCTCAAGGCGGTTCGCCTGCCGCTGATGCTGCCCGGGATCAGCCTCAATACGACCCCTGCGGATTTGCGCCCCCTCAAGCAGGCGCAGTTCTTCAGGTTCAACGGCATTGAGTACGAAGCTCTCGGGCCGATCCACTCGCTCGAGTAAGGCCGCCGGCTGCGAATTGATTCGGGCCAACGGCACCCCGGAAGGACCTCGGCGTTCAGTTACCTGAGTGGCTCCTACCACCCCTCGACGAGCGCGATCTGCTCAAGGATCGGGCCACGCGAAGCGTGGCTGCAGCACAGGCTCGCGGCGCTTGCCAGCACAGTCGGGCAGCTGCGCACCACCCTGTACCCACAGCTCACCACCCGTCGCGGTGATCACTCCGGTCTGGGTGACGGTACCACCGTTGAGCACCAGCTTGCCGCCGGCCACGCCAAGGGGGCCGGCATTGTTGAAGGAGCCATCGAGCGTAAGCGCCGAGGTGGGGGCGACGTTGAATAGGCCATTGCCGATGCTCGCGAGCAGGAAGCCGCCCGAGGCGATCGACAGCGGCTTGGTGATCTGCGGCAGCGCGGCCGGCGTGCCGATGGCGATGTTGCTGCCTAGCGTGATTGTCGAACTCGGGTCGGGATCTGCATTCGCCAAAGCGATAGCAGCATGAAGATCTGCCTCGCTATTCACGATGTAGTTCGCCGCCTGCGCCGGCAAGGCTGCGGCCAGCAGCAGGCCAGCCGCAACGCCCGCGCTACGTTGCGTCCCTGCGGCACCGTCGCCCCGTGGTGCTC
This sequence comes from Variovorax sp. 54, assembly GCF_002754375.1. Classification (NCBI taxonomy): domain Bacteria; kingdom Pseudomonadati; phylum Pseudomonadota; class Betaproteobacteria; order Burkholderiales; family Comamonadaceae; genus Variovorax; species Variovorax sp. 54. Next base: position 1,001,239 of record NZ_PEFF01000001.1, on the reverse strand, counting down.
GTGCGCGCTGGCCCACAACGCCAACGGCACGACCACCGTGACCGATTCGGTCGGGCGTGCGACGACGTACCACTACGTCATCCGCGATGGCGAGCATGCGGTGTAGCGCGTGAGCATTCGGATACTTCGAGGAGTCGACGAGATTCATTGAGCCCTTGAGGCAGAGAGCCGCGGCGAGCGATGCGTACGCGAGCGATGTGTACTCATGGGTCTCGCGCGCGACCGCAGCGGTGGGACGGACTGTGTCCATGTTGGAAACAAAGAGTTCTCTATGGGGGAATTATCCGAGTCGCATAGAGCGGAAGAATCCCCAACATAGTGATTACCATCTATATCAATGAAAGCGGCCACAGCGGTGCCATGATTAACGGTGGCATAGGCTACGACTTCAAAGGGAAACCTTACTTTGCATTGGCGGGCGTCGGGCTTCAGGATGGATACGATTGGGATGAGCGCATCAAAGAGTTGCGCGATCGCTACCGCGTTCCGTCGGGCGAACTAAAATTCGAATCACTAGTGTCAAAGCCAAAGTTCTCTGCGGCTGTGATCAACGCGCTGCTTGACCAGCAGGCTCCACTTTTCGTCGAGGTGGTCGACAAGCGTTACTTCATCTGCACGTGCATCGCGTCATTCCAGCTTCTACCCCCTTGTCTTGGCTATCCCGAGTCGATGCGGCTTGAGTTCCTCAAGAATGCCGTCGCGGATTTCTTGAACGCCCATGCAAGTGGGCGTGTGCTAGACAGCTTCGTCGCGTCTTGCTTAATGCCGGGGGGGGCGACACTTCGTGCATCGTTTTCCAGCCTGCGCGACTTGGCTACGAAAACTACTTATGAAGGGGCGGCAGCGCAGGTCGCCAAAGGGTTCGGTCTCATGGTCGAAGTGGTGGAAGCCGAGTATCGCGAGCTGAGTGTTGCTCAGCATCACCCTTGGTTGAACTTTCTCCCTCCTCCAGAACTCAATAGACATTCAAAGCAGGGTTGGATGTTGCTAAACCTGACTTCATTCACGAGCATCTACGCCCGCATGAATCGCTACTACAGGCGCCGCTTGGCCGGTATCAGGCTGGTGCACGATCAACAGTTCGAGGTGGGGAGTATTCTGCGTCAGGATAAGGCTGCTGCTGAACGAATGCGCAGCAAGATGGATTTGCCCTACACGTCCCGATTCGATGACCGCGTCGAGCAGGTGGACGCCCTTGATCCAGGCCAATCACACGAAGTTGTGGGCGTGCAGATTGCCGATGTCGTGGCGGGAGCCACCATGCGATTCTTTCGTGATTCGAACACAAGCACATCCATGTCTTCCGAGTTGCGCGAGGCCATGATGCGGCTGATCTCCGCAGAGGACGAGCGCACAGGTTACGGCCTCAAACAGGTCGTGCCGACCGGTAAGGTTCGCACCAGTGTCCCAGTTGCATAGGTTCCTGATCGACCGGGTGCTCAACGTCGCCAATGGAATCCCCAATCTTCGCGCGGCCTCGTGACCGCTCACCAAGACGGACAGCCTGATCGCTTCGATCTCGTTCGCATATTTCCGCCTAAGCGCATCGCCACCTCTCATTTCCTTTCTCCGTACTCTAAAAGTTATCAACTTCTTGCTGTACTTGAAGTCGAGGAAGGGTCAAGGCGTGGGCTATGACGGAGGCGGCCAGGAGCATGTAGTTCATGATCGAGATGCTGGCACTTTCAGCACGGTCACTAATGAACCGCGGGTCGGGCACAAGCGGTGATTGCGTAGTGATCGTCATCCGAAAGGATGACTTTCACCTCGGAGATCGTGGACAGGTGCCGCAGTATGCTGGCGTCGTTTACTGTCGATAGCAGGACAGCAACCCGACCGAAGTTCGCGGCAGTGACCGGCGTGTACCGGGCTGCGCTCATCGAGATGGCGCCGGCCCCAGAGAATGCATAGGCCAGCTTCATAATGGCCGTATTCAGTTCGGACACTAGTACACCGTATTTCTGGTCGTTGGGGCTCACCGCATAGCTCGTGTAGATGCCGCGGTCGGTCAGCCAGGACAGGTACAGCGGGTTACTCGACTCGACCACCGCCCGTTCTTTGAGTCGGTAGCGCTGGATTAGGGTTGCCAGTCGTTGTGTCGCCCTGCGCGCGGCGGCGGGTGACAGCTTGCGCAGGTCCTTGGCATCTAGCCAGAAAAATCCGCTATCTGTGAACTCTGACAGTACCGATTCGAGCTTCAGCGGTTCGCCGTCGAACAACGTGTAGGGCCGGTCGTGCGAGACCACGAAGTCGTCTAGTTTTTGGTCAAAGAGAATATCGATCTCCACGCCGCTTGCGCCTCTCCCGTAAGCTGCCCGCATGCTTCGCAGGCTGTTCTCTCCACCGATGGCTGCGTAGCCGCGATGTCCCCATACCTTGTGGCATGGTGAGAACGGAAATACCGGCGCCAGTGCAGTAGCCCGCCGGTATAAAACATCGCTCAGAGACAGTAGCAAGCCGAACAGGAAGAGCGGGCCGAACAGAAAGAGCAGCCGCGACAGCCAGGGTCGGCGGGCCGTAGTACTGGTCATCATCGGGCCTCGCGGTGTGTGCGGCGGCCTTCATGCAAAGGCCGGTGGATGTTCGTAGAAAATTGCATCGCGCCCACGGGCATCAAGCGCAGTGATCGGCTTGGGCGTCACAGCTGCGTGGCCGAGCGCAGGCCTCCGCGCCTAGCAGGCAGGCTTCGGCTCGGCCACAGGCCGATACAACAAGCAGAAGCAGGACGGATTTTGTTCGACTCAGCGACGGTTTGATCGTAGGATTCAAAGCTTCATGAAGCTGGGCGAGATCATCTTTCTGAAGATTCACGAAGAAATTTTCGCTCTTTCCCGCCATGAGATCTCTTGTCAAATGCCGAATCGCTTGGCGCTCACTATCGCTGGTTGGACGGCTATCGCACATCGCCGATGCGAAGCTGATTCGTTCGATGTCGCACATGGGGCGCTCGCCTGACAACGCGGCGTGCGAAGGCTTCTTCGGTCAGCTGAAAACGGAACTGTTCTACCCTCGAGACTGGAGGGCCGACCACGGTCGAGCCGTTCATCAAAAAAGTTGATTCCTACATCCGCTGGCATAACGAAAAGCCGATCAATATCTCCCTTGGCTCTCTGAGCCCCATCGAATACCGACAACGTCTCGGGCTTGCGACATAAAACCAGTCCAAGTTTTATCCGCACCCCCGGCAGACCACACTGTGAGTAACTTGGTAATCTTCAAGATGACCAAGTTTTCCCGGTTACGTCCGCGCGCGGTCGATGCCGCCTTGTGGCCCGTTTGCCAGACCGTTTTCTTTCGACGTCCCGAGAAGGAGGGCCAAAGCCGCAAGCGCAAAGAAAGCTCCTACCACGCCGATCGACGTGACGGAGGTAAATTCGATGGCGGCAGCGCCGATCCCGGCTCCCAACGCACCTCCAACATATGTCGCTGAAGAGTTCAACGACAACGTAACAGGTGCAAGCTTGGGATCGATTTGGACCAGTCGAACTTGCTGAAGAGACGGCAATGCCCAGCCGGACACGCCCCACAAAACGACGCATCCAATTGCAGCCCAAAAAGATCCACGACTGGACGGGAACATCGCTAGCGCGGATAGCATTGCGAATGCGAATGCCATAGCGGTTGTAGCAGCCGCGATAAATCTTCGACGGTTCCAGCGATCGGCGGCATATCCCCCCCAGCCGTTCCCGACAGCGGCCGCCAAGCCGAAGACGAGATATATATATGCGACGTTTCGTGGCGCCACATCAAAAATCGTCTCGAAATAGGTCCCGAGGTAGGTGGCGACTGCAAACGCACCGGCTAGAGAAAGGACCGTGAGTGCAAGTACCGCCAGAACATCAGGTCGGCGGGCAACGGAGATTCTTTCGGACAGCCCGACTGCAGGCGGGGCCGGGACAGGTTCCAGTTTCAGCCAAATTCCGATCAATGCAACTGCTGAGATCAGTGCGACCGCTTCGAATGTGGATCGCCAGTCAAAATGTGCAGCGAGTAGCGTGCCAAAAGGAACACCTATCACCAGCGCAATGGTCATTCCGCTGTAGATGAAGGAGAGCGCGCGGCCGCGACGCTCGGGTGCGATCGCCATCGAAGCATAGCCTGCCGATGCAGGCATGAAGGTTCCGGCTGACAGGGCTAGAAGGATGCGTGCGAAAGCAAGAACGAAATAGTTCGGCGCCCAGGCAGCAAGGAGGTTGGCCGCCGCGAAAACCGCCATCGCGGTTAGCAGAAGCGTTTTGCGTGGAACTCTCGCCGTCGCCACCGCGATTAGCGGAGTCCCGGCGGCGTAGGCCAGCGCAAACATAGTAACGAGGTGACCTGCAGCCGAGACGGATACGCCGAGATCTTTCGCCATTCCAGGCAAAATTCCCCCGATCATGAAGCCTTCCGTTCCAATGGCGAAGGCACCCAGCGCTAGCCAGGCTAGATTTCGATACATGGTTCAGACCCGTTCAAGTGTTCAATGACATTTGAACTTTGTATGAACGCCTTCGTAGGTCTCTGCTTGGGCGCTAGCGATAGAAAAAATGGTCAGGGCGGCAGCAGCGAGGATTTGCGAGGTCTTCATATTCAGTTCTCCAAGTTGTTCGTCGAATGATTCGTCCACTAGGCTTGCTGGTTCGCTCGCCCTTGCGGCGAGTCTCAGACGAGATGCCTTAGCGAAAGCGCTCGAATCGGAGACGCAGAATTTCCTCTATAGAAACAATGCTGACATCGACGCGTCCGCGTAGCGACGTATGCACCACCAGCCTGTTGGATTCCGACGATCTCTGACCCTGAGAGGTGCGGATAAAAACTTGGACTGGTTTTACGTCGCAAGTCCAAGACTCTCTCAGTACTCGATGGGGCTCAGAGAGCCAAGGGAGATATTGATCGGCTTTTCGTTATGCCAGCGGATGTAGGAATCAACTTTTTTGATGAACGGCTCGACCGTGACGGCCCTCCAGTCCCGAGGGCAGAACAGTTCCGTTTTCAGCCGGCCGAGGAAGCCTTCGCACGCCGCGTTATCTGGCGAGTACCCCTTGCGAGACAGCGAGCGAACCAGCTTCGCGTCGCTGATCCGCGATAGCCAACCGAGCCAGCGATAGTGAGCGCCACGATCAGAGTGGACGACGGGCCGGTTGTTGGTATCAGCCACCGTCTCGATGGCAGCATCCAGTATCGTGTTGACGAGTTCAGCGTCTGGATGCTCCCGTGCATTCAAGCCCTCCGCGCGCCCGTTCGAATGTGCAAAAGCCACCGATCCCCTCAAGTTTTCGACTATGAAGTGACCTCTCGCAGTTCGGCGCAGGAGGCTTATGAGTGTTCTGACTAAGCTTGCTACGAATGAGAGCAAGTGGACTGAATTGTTCGGTCGTATGCGAAGACACAATTGAACGTTTCCACTACAAACATTGTTCGTTGCGAGCAGAAGCCGCGATGGGGCGATGCAGGCAGGTTTCCCGATGACTCAAGAAATTCGCCTCAATGCTTTCATTGAGGAGCTGCGTTAAGCCCATCGTTCAACTGCCGGTTCCCGAACTGCAGACGTGCGGCGCCTACAAGGAGACGTATGAACCTGGAACTCTGCACGCGAAGCTGCTAAAGCAGCGGGCCGCTCTCGCCGACAGCCGCATCGTGCCGCCTCTCGCCGGAACGGCTGAACACCGACCTTCGGCGGCCACGCGCTGCCGACTTTCATATCTCCTGACTTTTTTCTAAAGCACCGACATGCCCAGAGTTTCCGAATTGGACCCCGCTTCCTTCGACCCGCAGTTCAAAGATCTGTTCGAGCGTTTCACTGGTGGCGGTACCGCCTTCGCCGACCAGTTCTCCGTGATGGCCCATGTGCGCCCTGCGGCCGAACACCTGTACGCCATGCTGCTCGAACTCAAGGCGCGCGAGGGCGTTTCCTATCGCTACGTGGAGATGGCCGTCGTGGTGGTGTCGCTGCTCAACCAGTGCACCTACTGCGTCGACAACCATGCACCGCGGCTGTCGGTGGAGGGGATTTCGCGCGAAGGCGCATTGAACCTACTCGACTTCGCCGAACACCCCGAACTGACGCCAATCGACAAGGTGGTCGTTGAGTACGCGATCGCGGTCACGCAGGCACCGCAACGCATCCGCGATCAGCTCATGACCCGTCTTCGCGCGCATTTCAGCGAGGCCCAAGTGGTCGAGCTGACGTTGCGTATTTCCCTGTGCGGTTTCTTCAACCGCTTCAACCAAGCCCTTCAGATCGGAGAGGACGACACGTCCGTGCCGGCCACCGAAGTTTCGCAACCGAGAAGTATTTGATGACCCGTTTCCACCCGATCTCGCGGCGTGCCGCGCTGGCACTTGCCGTTGGAGGCCTCGCACTGCTGGCTGCGCCGCATGCCGCCCTGGCCCAGTCCGCTGCAGAGCCCATCCGCATTGGTGTGCTGGCGTCGCTGAGTGGCAGCGGCGGTGCTTACGGCGCAGGCATGGCGGATGCCGCGAAGAAGGCGGCCGAGTTCATCAATGCCGAGGCTGGCGGCGTGCTCAACGGCCGCAAGCTGGAGATCGTGATTGAGGACGACGAGAGCAATCCGACGGTCGGCGTTGCAGCGACGCACAAGCTGCTCGAAGTGTCCAAGGTTTCTGCCATCGTCGGCGTGTGGAGCAGCGCAGTCGCCATGGCGATCAAGCCGCTGACTATCGCAAAAGGTGTGCCGTTGCTGATGACCGGCTCGGGCGATGAGGTGACCCAGGGCGATAACAAGGGATTGGTCTGGCGCTTCCAGGCCACCGGCCGCGACTGGGGCCAGGTCTTCGCGCGCGCCGTCGCTAAGGACGGTGCACGCAAGGTGTCGGTGCTGGCGTTGCAGACACCTTTTACGCTCAGCATAGTTCCGCCTTTCGTAAACGAATTCAAGAAGGGCGGTGGCGAGATTCTCGACGTCGTCTACTACAACCCGAACCAGCCGTCGTACCGCGCCGAGGTGGAGAAGGTGTTCGCCAAGAACCCCGAAGCGGTGTTCCTGCCCAGCTATCTGTCAGACCTTTCCGCGGTCTCGCGCGAGGTCTACCGCGGTGGCTTCAAAAGCAAGATTTACGCGAACTCTTCGGCAGCGGACGCAGAAGGTGCTTTCATCAAGAACGTCGGTAAGGCCGTGGCCGAAGGCATTCATCATGTGCAATCTATCCCGCCCAAGGACTCTACCGCCTACAAGACCTTCGCGAGCCGCGCTGGCATCGCGCCGAACACGCTGGCGATCTTCCCGTCCAACGTGTGGGATGAAATCTCCGTCCTCGCGCTGGCCATCGAGAAGTCGGGCAGCGCCGATCCCAAGGTGTTTTCCAAATCGATCCTCCAGGTGACCAGCGGCATCGGAACGAAGGTCGAGAACCCGGTCGACGGGCTCAAGGCCCTGCGCGCCGGAAAGGCCGTGGCCTACAGCGGCGCCGGGTCGCAGTTCACCTTCACGCCCACCGGCGACCAGCTCAATCGTGAGTTCGGCCACTTCGTGATCCGCAATGGCGTGAACGAACTGGTGGACGTGCTCAAGTAATGAGGGCTGCAGTCATCGAACGCCAGGCCGGTGCGCCGGCCTCGCAGGCCCGGCTGGTCGCCCGGGACGTGTCTCTGGCCTTCGGTGGCGTGGCCGCCTTGCGCAAGGCGACGCTGGCCATCGCGCCATCGCTCATCACCGGCATCGTCGGTCCGAACGGCGCCGGCAAGTCGACCTTGTTCAATGTCCTCGCCGGAACACTCAAGCCCGACCAGGGGCAGGTGCTGTTCGGTGGCGAGGACATCACCGGGCTGGCCGTGCATCGCCGGGCTCGGCGAGGCATCGCGCGCACCTTTCAGTTGTCGCGGGAGCTCGATAGCCTCACGGTGCTCGAGAACCTGTTGCTGGCGGCGCCCGACCATCCGGGCGACGCCATGCGATCGGTGTTCTTCGGACGCGGCAAGGTCCGTCGGGCCGAGGCGCAAGCCAGCGAGCGCGCCGTGGCATTGCTCGACCGCGTGCGGCTGATCCGGCTGCTCGACGAGCCCGCCGGCAGCCTGTCGGGCGGCCAGAAGAAGCTGCTCGAGTTGTGCCGTGCGCTGATGCGCGACCCGGAGGTCATCCTGCTGGACGAGCCGGCCGCGGGCGTCAACCCGGCGCTGATCGACGAACTGGTCGATTTCATCCGCACGCTGCGCCAGGAAGGCATGACCTTCGCCATCGTGGAGCACAACATGGAGATGATCGCCGCGCTGTGCGACACCGTCTATGTGCTGGCCGAAGGCACGGTGTTGACGCAGGGCAGCTTCGCCGACGTCACGGCCGACCCGCGCGTGCAGCAGGCTTACCTGGGAGGCTGAATGACTGCATCGCTTTCGATCGAGAACCTTCACGCCGGCTACCACGGCAAGAACATCCTGCACGGAGTCGCGCTGGAACTGCCCGCGGGCAGCGCCCTGACCATCATCGGCCCGAACGGGTCCGGCAAGTCGACCCTGCTCAAGGCGGTGGTGGGGCTGCTGCCGCTCTCGGAGGGCCGCCTGCTGCTTGCCGGGCAGGACATCAGCCGGCTGGACGCGCCCGCGCGGGCGCAGCGCGCCATGGCCTACGTGCCGCAGGAAAACAACGTGTTCCGCAACATGGACGTGGCGGACAACCTGCGCATGAGCGGCGAGTTCCTGCAGTCCGCGCGCGCCGCATCGCCGCTGCGCGCGCGCATGGACGCGATGCTTGAGCTTTTCCCCGAACTGCGGCCGCACCTGCGAACCTCGGCGGGCCTGCTCAGCGGCGGACAACGCCAGATGGTGGCGATGGCGTCCGCGCTCATGCAGTCGCCGGCGCTGCTGGTGCTCGATGAGCCCTCGGCCGGCCTGTCGCCACGCAATGCCGAACTGCTGTTCGTGGTCATCCGCCGCATCCGCCAGACCGGCGTCACGCTGCTGATGATCGAGCAGAACGTGCGGCTGGGCCTGTCCGTGGCCGACACCGGCCTGGTGCTGGTGGCCGGCAAGGTGCGGCGGCTGGGTGCCGCCACCGAACTTGCGGCCGACTCAGGCCTGCACCACCTCTACCTGGGAAGCGGCCAATGATGCAGCTCTTGTTCAACGGCCTGGTCTCGGGCATGTTGGTGGCCTTGCCTGCATTGGCGCTGGCCCTCACGTTCAGCGTGCTGCGCTTCGCCAACTTCTCCATCGGCGCGATGCTGACCGTCGGGGCCTACCTGATCTACTGGTGCAACACGGCCCTGGGCCTGAGCCTGCCGTGGGCCGCTGTCGTGGGCACCGCCCTGGCCGCGCTCCTGGCGGTCGCGATCGACTTCCTGGTGTATCGGCCCTTGCGCGACCGTTCCACGATCACACTGCTGGTGGCCTCGATGGGTGTGTCCTTCGTGCTGGAGAACGCGGTGAGCTTTCTCGCCGGCAACACGCCGGTCGGCTACGCGGTCGACGTGGCCCGTCCACTGCGCTGGGCCGGGCTGCGGGTCAATCACGAGCAACTGCTGGGCGCGGCGATGAGCCTGGCCAGTCTGCTGCTCATCGGCCTGATTTTCGGCTACACCCGCCTCGGCCGCGCCATGCGGGCGGTGGCCGACAACCCATCGCTGGCAGCCACGCGGGGCGTCTCGCGCCAGCGCGTGGTCTCCATCACCTGGCTGTTGTCGGGCGCGTTGGCGGCCATCGCAGGCATGCTGATCGGGCTGGACACGACACTCGATCCGCAGATGGGCTGGAACTACGTGCTGCCGGTCTTCGCGGCGGCGATCCTCGGCGGGCTGACCCATCCGCTGGCCGCCATTCCGGGTGCGCTCGTGATGGGCGTATTCGCCGAACTGTCCACACTCGTACTGCCTCCGCACTATCGCACGCTGGTCGCGTTTGCCGTGCTCAGCCTGCTGCTGGTCGTCAGGCCGTCCGGTTTGCTGGGCAGCAAATGGGTCCAGAAATGACGACGTATCTCTTCTCCATCCTCGTTCTCGTGACCATCGCCAGCCTGGCGGGGCTGGCGCTCAACATGCAGTGGGGCCTGACGGGCCTAGTCAACTTCGGGCTGTTCGGCTTCTACATGCTGGCCGCCTACCTGTGCGCGCAGATGGCGACGCAACTGCACTGGAATCCCTGGTTGGCCATGCTCGCGGCCGTCGCATTGACGGCCTTGGCTAGCGCACTGGTGAGCCTGATCTCGATACGGCTGTCGGAGGACTATCTCGCCATCGTCACCCTGGGTTTCGCTGAGAGCCTGAAGCTCGTGATCACCTACGAGTCCTGGCTTACGCGCGGCAGCCTGGGCATCTCCGCCATCCCGCGGCCGGTGGAGGACGACACGGTCTTCCTGGCGCTGGCGGTCGTCCTGCTGGCGCTGGTGTTCGCGGTGTTCGAACTCGTGGCGCGTTCGCCGCTGGGGCGCACGGCACGCGCGCTGCGCGACGACCCCGTGGTGGTCGCGACGCTCGGCAAGAACGTGCTCGGCATGCGGCTCAAGCTCTTCGCATTGGGCGGCGCCGCCGTCGGCGTCGCGGGCTGCCTGCATGCCTTCTACTACCGCTACATCGACCCCACGCAGTTCGGCCCAATCATCACGGCCTATGCCTTCATGGCCGTCATCATCGGCGGGCGCGGCAGCCATCGCGGCGTGCTGCTGAGCGCGGGCACGGTGATCCTGCTGCTGGAAGGCACACGCTTCCTCAGCGACTACGTCTCGTGGCTGAGCCCCAGCCAGCTGGCCTCGCTGCGCCTGATGCTGATCGGCGTGGGGCTGATCCTGATGCTGATCTACAGGCCGCAAGGGATGACGCGCGAGTACCGGTTGCGCAGCAGGCGTTCGAGCTGATGGTCTGCGAGCAATGCAGACAGAGATCACGCGAATGGGATGTTCGTCCCCGCGATCAGATTTCATCACTCTCACGGGCATCCAGCGCAGTGATCGGCTTGGGCGACACCGTATCCGGATACGCGTCAACCAAGAGCCAGGGGAAATTTCGTGAGCGTCGAAAAGAGTACCGTCACGAAGAGTAGATGAAGACAGGCCCTTCGAAAGTTGAACCGAGCTACTCACTCGATCTCATTTCGACTTGGTAATGCATGCCGAGCGATGCTCGTTCAACGACAGGTCGAACAACCGGTAGCTCTGGAAATCTCCAACGATAGGAGTCGTCCAACAAATTCCGATCCGGTCTATCTCCTGGCCACTGAAGATGCAACAGATTTGTGATCGTCCAGCCACTCCAATCTCCACGGAAAGCTCGCTCCGCCTTGGCGGAGGCGAATAGATCTGCGGGACGATTCGACCAGATGAGAGTAGGAATCCGATAACCGGCGGCGGTTGTCGAACTGTGCCCTGCACGATTGCTCTCGTGACCCACCTCTTGGCCATGATCCGAGAGGTACATCCAAGCAAGGTAACCGTCGCTGGAGGATATGCGACGAGTCATTTGGAGAGATCTGGCGACAACGAAATCGTGATATTGAATGGCTGCGTCATATTGATTGCGAAGCCGTCGCAGCCAGATGGGGCGATTCTTACGCACCAGATCAAGCTCAACCTGATCCTCTCTTGCGCGAGCGGGCCCGGTGCCTGGTGGAATGCGAAGCGCGTAATGAGGATGAGCGCCAATCATGTGCACCACAATCAGCTTGTGTGGTGCGGCGTCACGAAGTGCCACGTCGAGGTGGTCTAGCAAGTTCTCGTCAAGTGCGGTTGAGGAGCGGCCAGGTTTTCGGTTCAGCATTATGAAGACATTCGACAGCCTCGCGTGCTCCTGCTCGATTGCAATGTCGTCTTGGTTGCTCAGCCACCAGACTTTGTAGCCCGCCGCTCTCGCGAGTGCGAGCAAATGCTGTGGATTTTCAGTAGAAGGCATTCCGAACCTGAAGATGTTCCGTAGGGCCGGCAAGGTGCTGGCGTCAACAGACCATGCATTTCGGACAACCATGAGGCTATCGCCCAGTACTTTTTTCTCAGCAATCAAGCCTGGGGTAGTGGGCCTACCGTAGCCATACAGTGACATGTTGTCTCTGTTGATGCTTTCACCAATCACAAGCACGACCGTCGCCGGCCCGCTGCGGTTGAGTACCGGGGCTACGGCCATTGCACGCTGGAGTGAGACCCTACGAACGTCATCCAAGTCGCTCCAGCTTTCGCGAAGAGTGCTAACGGATCCAGCCCAAGTGATCCAATAGATCAGCGGAAGGTTGCGGCGCCACGGTTTGCTTGAATAGGCGACAGCACTGACCAGAAGTAGGAGCATGATCAGAATAGTTTTCGACCGCGAGAGGCCAGTTGACGTTCTGCGCCGGCCTCTGCTTGAAAAATGGCCCACGAGCAACAACGTTCCCACGACACACATGCATGAGATACCGAGCGATCGCCAGTTGGTCGATAGGTATTCGAGCGCTTCTCGAACGTTCGTGTTTGCGCTAGCGCCGATGATGACCGATGCCTCGGGTGCGCTTCCGTAGGACGCCATTAGGTATTGGCGAGCAGCCCCGTCGAAAGAAAATCCAAGTACCCAGAGCGTTACGGTCACGGTACGAAATCGATTCAATCCGACAGAATCCACCGGCCATAGCAGCCACGCAATCATGGGGATAGCCAATACGAGCAACTGCGCCGCCTGCCGCGCCTCGTGCCCAAGAAATATCGACACAGCGACTGCCATCAAGATCACGAGAAAGGCAAATATACCGTTGCCGGATTCTCCTGCCGTCATCCCTTGTGCCGCCTGCCGGGAGAAATTTTTCTCATCGAACCATCGAGTTTTCAAGTGCATCCGCCAGTCTTCGAGACAGAGCGAACGTCCATCGATCGCAATCTTCCCACTCCCTTTGGGCGACTTTCGATTCCGAGCCAATTACGGAAATTTTCGCGGAGCGCGAGGCCGGATTGCGTTGCGACGGATTTCCCTTGCAACGCGGTATCGCGTGATCTATATGTCTTCATGGATCGAAAGCATCTGCCCGGTGGGCTGTGTTTTCCTTGAACAGGTACACGATCGAAAGAATTCAATCGTCATCTGGCTTGTCTTAACTGCATACTTATCCAGCATCGACAGCACGAACTTTTCTACTCGTGCGCGGTTATTTCCTGCAGCGCTGGCCCCGGAAATTTGCACAGGCCGATACGTGTGGAGACTGCTCCTGAGGGCGAGGTCCTCGCCAACGAAGATTTGAGAAAAGATGAGAAGAAGCCCCCCGCCGCACGCACTCAGCGGCGTTCAAAGCGCAGGTGGCGCTGGCCGCCGTTCGAGGCAGAGACGCTGGCCGAGTTGGCGCAGCAGCATGACGTGCGCCCGAACGAGACAAGGCCACATCCAAGATGACGGAAAATCTGAAGAGAGAAAAGCCCACGTGGCCAGGCCACTTAGCTACACAACGTATCGGCGGGGTTCGAGCGGCCCCTTTTCAGTTTCAATAAGCCACAAGGGGCCGCTTCACTTACTTGGCAACGGCGCTCGATCCTTGCTGGGCTTGAACGTCCACGTCCATCGGGTGCTGCATGTTCGAGATCACTTTGCTGTTGACGCGCGAGCCGGCGGTCACGTTCTGGTTGGGAGCGTAGGCGGTGCGAACGGCTTCGGCTTCAACGATCGAACGCTCCTTCGACACGGCGACCGTTTCCGGGCCGCGCGAGCCGCGGGTCACGTTCTGGTCCGGAGCCGATGCGGTGCGCATGGCCTCGGCGTGGACTTCTTCACGGCTCTTGGTCGAAACGGCGGTGTGCACGCCTTCGTAGGTTTCGGCTTGGGCGCCAGCGGCAGCGAAAAGGGTCAGGGCGGCAGCAGCGAGGATGTGCAAGGTCTTCATACTCTGTTCTCCAGGTCGTTCGTTGAATGGTTCGTCCACTAGGCTTGCTGGTTCGCTTGCCCTTGCGGCGAGTCTCAGACGAGATGCCTTAGCGAAAGCGCTCGAATCGGAGACGCAGAATTTCCTCTATAGAAATAATGCTGATATCGATGCGTTTGCGCAGCGGCGTATGGCCGCCGAGCCCTTCGTCTTCCAGACGGCGTTGGCTTCGAGGCCTGCTGAGCCACGCGTAGAAGCCGCTCCGCGAGACACCGGGGGGCCTCGCGAATCGTCGACACCGGCCGGGCCCTCGGTGTTTCGCCGTGAAGCCGAATCTCACATCTCTCGCGCGAAGTAGGTCGCCGTTGTTTTCAGTAGGGTGCGCTCCATCCGGAGCTTGGCGTTCTCCTTCCTCAAACGCTCCAACTCGACCTGCTCGGGCTTCACACGCCCTGACCGGGGATCGCCTGCAGCGGGTCGACCGCAGCCTCGCGTACCCACTTGCGCAGCACGTTCTCTTGCACATCGAGTTCGCGCGCCGCTGCGCCCCGCGCTGCTGTCGTCTCTTTTGCAGGCTGTTGAAATTCGACGTTGTGCACGTCAATTGGTGAGCTTGATCACGCGGTTGGAGGCAGATTAGCGAGGACTTGGCTGTCAGCATCGACCGATGAGGCTTGGCGTACGCCGGCCACGCGTCGACCGGGGGGGCCGTTCGGCGGCTCATCGCACAGCCTCTTGAGGTCCGATGCACAGTATTCGAGCCGTCCGCGCGATATTGCTGGCCGTCATGGTGAGCCTGAACTGCTGGTCGACGCGCTGGAGTCCGCGATACATCGTCTGTCGTCTCCGCCCGACCGTCTTTGCCCAGCCGAAGTGCTCTTCGATACGCTTGCGCACGACCTGGCTGGCAGCGTAGCCAGCGTGACGAGTCGTTCGTCCATCGACGGCGTTCCCGCCCGAACGAGTCGTGTGGCTGGCCACGTGCGGCGTCACGCCCCGCTTGCGGCAACCGGCGAGCGTGCCGTCCACCGAGAAGTGCTCCTTGCTCAGCAGCTTGCGCTTGTCGGCCGCCGCATCACCTAGGCAAAGAAGCTCCCAACGACGGCGTGCTCCAACAGGCGATCACGGTTCTTGGAAAAGACTGAGTGGTCCCAGACCTCGTCATCGATGGCCAGTTCAATGAACCAACGAAATAGCAGGTTGTAGCGAATCTGCTCCATCAGTTGCCGCTCGCTGCGCACGGAGAAGAACACCTGGATCAACATTGCCCGCAGCAGCTTCTCGGGGGCAATCGACGCTCGCCCGGTCTCGGCGTAGATCGTGTTGAACAGCCCGTTCAAGCCGATCAGCGCTTCATTGACCAGCCCCTGGATGGCTCGCAGTGGATGGTCTGGTGGTACGAAGTCGTCGAGCTTGGCCAGCGTGAACAAGCCTTCCTGCATTCCATCTGATCCGCGCGTCGGTATCACCCACGTCGAGGGGGAGGGTAGTCTGTTATAGCCAACAGCCAAGTTTGAAGTCGCGTCGTTCAGGCCTGCTGTGTTGCGTCGCAAGTCGAGCGGAAGGCATGACGTAGGTCAATCCGCGATGCCGCAGGGAGTGAATATGGAAGAGAGAATTCAGCTCAACGATGGGCAGTGGACGACGCTGCTCCGTCTGGCCGCTGACCAGAAGTTGACACCCCCGATGAGCCCATTCGTTCTTCAGGCCGACTGAGATTCCACGGTCTGGTAGCGCGAGACCCATCAGGACAAGAATATTTGACCGAAAAGGGAGTACATCGCTTGAGTCAAGGCCGATAGTTTTGCGGGGTGCTCGGTGAAAAGCTGGATCTGGTCTCGCCCACGAACCATGGCCTCTGGCCGACCGTAGCCGGTCGCGCTGGCGTCGCGAAGGAGCCCGAATCCGACGTCATGACGCCGAGTCGCTCGCCCATAGGCGATCACCAGAGCAGCGACGCCCAGAACGCTTGCAAAGCCCTGCCGCCAGGCCAGGCTCAGGATTGGCGGGTGATTTCAACTCTCGCAGCGCGGTCGATCTGTGGCTGCAGCGCGGCAAGAAATCCAACCATCGTCTGCTCATGCAGGTCAACGGCTTTCGCCCCGCCGCCCGCCACCACAGTGACGTCCTCGATGCCGATAACGCCGAGGATGAGCCGAAGGTATTGCGTCGCGATGTCGCGATCCCGGATCGGCGATCCCTCGGTATAGACGCCGCCAGAGGCCATCAGCAGGGTCGCCTTCTTGCCCTTGACAAGACCTCGGCCGTCGAAGCCGAGCGTCGCGCCCTTGCGCACGATGTGATCCACCCACGCTTTGAGCGAAGCCGGGACGTTGTAGTTGTAGACCGGCGTCGAGATGACAAGGTGCTCGGCCGCGATTAGTTCTGCGACCAGTTCATCGGACAGTCGAAGCTCCTCCTTCATCGCTTGCGATTGATCTGCGGGCGGCGTGAAGTAGGCCTGGAGCCAGGGCGCCGTGACGAACGAAAGCCCGGGGTCGGCGAGATCGCGATGCACGACGTGGCCTCCCGGATTCACGGTGCGCCATGCCGTGAGGAAGCGCTGGGTCATTTGACGCGAGACGGACTGATCGCCGCGTGGGCTGGTCTCGACAACGAGAAGCTGGGTCATCGGAGGTTTCTTTCTTTCGGAGTGGGTGAGCGATACGCGGGCTGCCGATGGATGGGCCTGAAAAAGCTTCTGCGGCTGGCCGCGCAGGACAACAAGTGGAGTCGTGGCAGTAATCTAGGTGCGACAATGCTTCGGTGGAAGCGATGAAAATCTGATACTTTCCATCTGTTTCAGAGATGGAAAATGATCGGCAGCCTTACCCTCGACCAGTTGCGCGTCCTCGTGACCATTGCCGACGCAGGCAGCTTTTCAGCCGCCGGCCGCGAACTCAGGCGTGCGCAGTCGGCAATCAGCCAAGCCGTCGCCAATCTCGAGGAGATCCAAGGCGTCGAACTGTTCGACCGCCGAGGGCACCGCCCCCGTTTGACCGAGGTGGGGCGCGTGTTGGTCGATCAAGCTCGGTTGGTGCTCGCAAGTGCAACTCGTTTCGAGGCCGTTGCGGCCAGCACGCGGGCGGGTGTAGAGCCAGAGTTGACGATCGCGATCGATCCCCTGGTGCCGACCGCACCGCTGATTGACAGCCTGCGCATGCTGAGCGAAACCTTTCCCGATCTCCCGGTGCATTTTTCGACCGAAGGGCTGGGCGGTTCATTGCGGCGGCTTCGCGGTGGTTCGGCGGCCATTGCTCTGTGCTTGCTGCTGCCTGGCGTCCCTGAGGACATTGCTGCCTATCCGTTGCTGCGCGCTCCAATGCGCGCGGTCGTCTCGCCCGGCCACCCTCTCTCCTTGTTGGGACGTCCGGCGACAGAGAGCGACCTCGCTCCGCACGTCCAATTGGTCCTATCGGATCCAGTCGACCCGGGCAGCGCAAATTACGGCGTGGCCGGCACCCGACTTTGGCGATTTGTCGATCTCGGTCGTCGATTCGATTTTCTTTTGGCGGGATTCGGTTGGTGCCGCATGCCCGAGCACCTCGTGGCGACATTGATCGCCACCGGGGAGCTCACCGCGATCGAGATTCACGAAGATCCAACTCCGCCCGAAGGACTGACGATCTACGCGGCGCACCGGCGTGATCGTGCGCTCGGTTTCGCGGGACGATGGTTGCTCGATGAGTTGCGTCGAAGCCTTGTCTCGTGATCAAGTGAACTCCGGAAAGCCGCCCTTCTGCGAGCGCCTGCTTCTCTGATCGGGCCAGTTTGTCAATCGCAGAGTATCTCGGTATTTGGTCTCGTCGAACAGAACGTCTCGGTGCAATTCTCGCTTCTCTACGCAGTCGGTCCTGCCCCGAAGGTCGGCGCTGCACGCATTGGTCAGACGGAGCGGAGAGCCACGCCTTTGGACGCGCTTTGCAGCGCAGCAGATATTTACGGCTTCATCCGGACCATCGTCTACATCTGAACGCTCAATCCTCGCTTCCTTTCGCTTCCGTCAATTAGCCAGCCAACATGCTCAGGCTTTCACGGGAATAGGCTCCTGTGAACCCCACCGGAACTCGGAAACGTCCACGCACATGCGGTGCAGGATAGCTGCGAGCTTTCTCGCTACCGCGATCGCCGCACGTCGATGGCCTCTTGTCTTGGCAAGCCGCATTCCCCAGGCTTTCAACGACGACCGTTGGGCGTTGCGCGTGAGCAGCGAATGCGCCGCCACATAGAGCGCCGACCGCACATCGGCATCGCCAGCTCGAGAGATGTGACCAGGGTTGCCCGTCTCGCCGGACTGGTAGCGTTTGGGTGTCAGGCCGAAGTGGACCGCGACATTGCGCGATGACTTGAACCGGGCGGAGTCATCCGCGGCCGACTTGAAGGTGAGTGCCTTCACGGGCCCCACACCCGGGAGGGACATGAGCCGCACACACAGCGGGTCCGCTTTGGTCAGCGCCTTGACCGGGTCCCGCCCGCGTGACGGCGTTCGGGCGCCTCGATTCGCATCGACGCTCACAAGTCGATGGCTGACAGGCCGACGACCGCGAAGAGGGAATATTTGTCCGTCCACACATGGTCTAGCTTCCAGCCAGTGCTTGTCGCCAATTTTCGGATTGAGGGCACATCGTATTTGCGAGAGCTTTCGGTGTGAATGGTCTCTCCGGCATCAAACAAGAACGCGTGCGCCCCTACCGTGACGGAGCGGCTGTCGAGACTGACGAGATGCATTTCCACGGCCTTGTCCTCAGCGTTCCAGCGAGCCTCGTGTTCAAAGCGGTCCACGGGGAAAGTGCCTCTCAGTTCACGGTTGATACGCTTGAGATAGTTAAGATTGAACTCGGCCGTGACGCCCATGACGTCGTCGTAAGCGGGCAGCAGCCTTCTCAAGTCTTTTATCAGGTCGATTCCGATGATGGCCCGGCCACCTTCGCCCACATGTTGGTGCATGCGGCGCAGGAACGCTCTTGCTTGTTCCTTATCCAGGTTGCCGAGAGTGGAGCCAGGGAAGAAGCCAACGCGGTTGCCAGTGGGGAGGGATGGCGGGAGCAGAAAGTTGGAGGTAAAGTCCGCCACGACAGGCCAAGTGGTCAACGAGGGAAATTCCTTCGCCATCCGCTGTGCGGTTGCCAACAAGAACTCCCCTGCAATGTCGATTGGCACGTAGCCGTTCGGCCTCGTGAGAGCATCCAAGACGATTTCTGTCTTGATGCCAGCCCCAGCGCCATATTCGATAAGTGTCACACCGGGCCCGCAGAACTCTGCAATCTCAGCGGATCTCTCGCGCAAGATTGCCTTCTCGGTCACGGTTGGGTAGTACTCTTTGACCCGGGTGATGTCCTCAAAAAGCTCACAGCCGCGGTCGTCATACAGCCAGCGCGAAGGAAGCGTCTTGTGCGGTTGTGCCAGTCCACTAAAAACATCTAGTCGGAAGGCATCTGCCTGAACTATCGAGCTTTCAACCAAATCAATCATGCTAAGAGTTCCTTGCGAGTCGAACGCCGGAGAACTGCCACCTCGCATCTGGGGCGAAGAAATTGCGGTATGTCCGACGGATGTGTTGGCTAGGCGTCACGCAAGAGCCGCCACGGAGCACGAACTGCCCTGACATGAATTTTCCGTTGTACTCTGCGGCCGCGCCTTTGGTCGGCTGGAACCTTGGGTAGGCCACAAAAGGCGAAGCCGTCCATTCCCAGACGTCGCCATACATCTGTTGAGGTGCAGGACTACTGCTCTCCGGGGCTGCTCGCGGGCGCCACCGGAGCTTCTCGGCGAGGTTGCCATGCACAGGAAGATCGTGCGCCGCGTGTTCCCACTCAGCTTCGGTCGGTAGGCGAGCGCCCGCCCAACGGGCGTAGGCGTCGGCCTCATAGAAGCTCACATGCGCGACAGGAGCGTCGAGTTCAAGCCGCTGCAGGCCGTTAAGCGTCATCGTCCACCGCTCACTATCGGGCTGCTCCCAGTAGAGCGGGGCGTTCCAACCAGCCACCTGCTTGGCTGCCCATCCGTTGGCCAGCCAGAAGGTGGGATTTTCATATCCACCGTCGTGCATGAAGTCGACCCACTCCCCGTTGGTAATCAGGCGCTTTGCGAGTTGGAACGGCTCGGTGTGGACTCGATGCCTAGGCCGCTCGCTGTCGAAGGCAAAGCCTTCGCCGTCAAAGCCCATCTCGACCAAGCCGCCTTCGAAGGATTGAAACTCGGTGTGAGTTGCCCTTTCTACGTGCCTAACCAGACTGTGCGTCCTACGATATGCGGGCCGAAGGGGGTTCTGCGCGAACAGGTGAAGGATGTCTGTGAGAAGAAGTTCTTGATGCTGCTGCTCATGATTGCAGCCGAGTTCGATGAGGTCGAGAACGTCAGCTGAAATGTTTTCCTCCAGCATGAGGTTGAGCGCGGTATCCACGTGATTGCGGTACGCGTGGACATCCTGAAGCGACGGCCGGGTTAGCAGCCCTCGCATCGGACGAGGGTGTCTGTCGCCGATGCTGTCGTAGTACGAGTTGAAGAGGTAGCTGAATTCTTGTTTGAAGACTCGGTAAGTCGGGACGTGGGGTTCCAACACCATGGTCTCAAAGAACCAGGTCGTGTGCGCTAGGTGCCATTTCGCTGGACTCGCGTCTGGCATCGATTGCGCGGTTGCATCAGCATCCGACAATGGCTTGCTTAACTCAACGCTCGTGCTGCGTACGGACTTGAGAAGTCGCCATAGCTCGTTCTGGCGTTGGCTTTTCAAGAATGAGTATGCGGGTGGCATGGTGCTCGTCGGTTATGCGCTTGGAGAAACTTCAAGCGAGTCGACCCGGTCGGGATAGAAGGCGAGGTGGTCCTTGATTTCAGCAACTGCGGGGTATGGAAGCGAATAGAACCAGGCGGCGTTCACAGAGACCCTCTTTCCTGAGGTGATGTTGAAGTAAGAGCAGTCTCCCTTGTAGGGGCAATAGGTCGTGAGGTCTGAGGCCGTCAACAACGACGCGTTGACGTCCGCCAGAGGGATGTAGTAGACGCCTGGGTATCTCGCCTCTTTAAGCAATAGGGTGTTGGTGCTGTCAGCAACCACCTGGCCCGCCAGCCGGACGATGACTCGTGAGCTGCTGCGTTCAATGGAGAGAGGATGCTCAGGGCTCGGAGTTTTAATGATCTTGTCATTCATTACGGTATGCCTGCCGGCATCGTGTCGACACCAGCTCGATTAGTGCAAATTGAGGATTTACGCGCGAATGAAATCGCGAGTCACTTGGGGGTGAGGGAATTTTGGTCGAATGCACGCCGCGATAAACCACCGTTAGTGCTCTTCTACGTTTCCTGTGTGGTAACAATGCAAGTGACGTATTTCGATGGTTGCCGCCCACATGCTCTTTTCATATCCAATCGCTGGTGCCTCAACCCTGCTCCGCAAATCGCCAATGCGCTGCTCGAAGCGCGATCATGTCGCTGATGACCGGCGTGACGCCGCCACTCGCATCCATGACAAGCAAGCTCGAACCGACCCAGCCAGATGAGCGTGAAGAACTGCAGCGACAGATCGACGCACTCCGACGCGACTTGCACCGCCTGCAGCTGGAGAACGACCTCCTGAACAAGGCGAATGAACTAAAAAAAAGACGGGGGCATCGACCTGCAAAGCCTGAGCGATCGGGAAAAGGCACAGCTGGTTGATGCCCCCAAACAGACTCACCCGGTGCTCGAGCTCCTTGAGATGCTAGGCCTGGCAAGAAGCTCGTACTTCTATCGTCGCACCCAGGCGCAAGTCGCAGACAAGTACGCCCAAGTGCGCGGCACCATGGCGGACATCTTCGAGCGCAATCACCGCTGCTATGGCTGTCGCCGCATGCGGGCGTCACTGAGCAGCCAGTGCGTGCACATTTGTGAGAAGGGGGTGCTGCGCTTGATAAAGCAGGAGCGCCTGGTCGCTGCGACGCCCAAGCGGCGTCGGTATGCTTCCTATCTGGGCGAGATCAGTCCTGCGCCAGAGAACCTCGTCAACCGCGACTTCACCGCTGGTGCTCCCAACGAGAAATGGCTCACCGACATCTCGGAGTTCCACATTCCGGCAGACAAGGGGTATTTGTCGCCTGTGAGCAACTGCTTCGATGGCAAGGTGGTCAGTTGGACGATCGGCATGCGCCCGGACGCGCAGCTCGTGGACACGATGCTGGATGCCGCTATCGAGACGATCGACATCAGCAGCAACCGGCCTGTTGTGCATTCGGATCGCAGTGCCTACTATCGATGGCCGGGATGGCTGGCACGTATCGCGGATGCCGAGCTGATGTGTTCGATGTCCCGCAAAGGCTGTTC
This sequence comes from Variovorax sp. 54, assembly GCF_002754375.1. Classification (NCBI taxonomy): domain Bacteria; kingdom Pseudomonadati; phylum Pseudomonadota; class Betaproteobacteria; order Burkholderiales; family Comamonadaceae; genus Variovorax; species Variovorax sp. 54. Next base: position 979,209 of record NZ_PEFF01000001.1, on the reverse strand, counting down.
GCCCGACAATGCGGCCTGCGAGGGCTTGTTCGGTCGATTGAGGACTGAATGGTTCTATCCTGGCAAATGGCAATCAACGACCGTTGAGTAGTCACCCAGGCCTTGGACTCATACATGCACTGGTACAACGAGAAGCGGATCAAGATGTCCTTGGGCGCGCGCAGCCCTCTTGGCCACCGACGAAGCTTGGGGCTCATTGCATAAACAGTCCAAGTTTTTAGCCGCATCCCAGGTGCGGCTCAATACTCGACGGGCATCGATGCCCCGAAAGGCCTCCCCCGTGCACATCCAGCCCCTCTTCGCCATCGAGGCGCGTGATGAGCTTCACCGGCTCGTGCGCGCCTACCCGCTGGCCTCGCTCTTCAAGATAGCGGGCGGCTCGATCGATGCCAACCTGTTGCCGCTGGAGGTGATCGACCGCGGCACGCACGGCGCACTGGCAGGCCACGTGGCCCGTAGTCATTCGCTGTGGACCAGCGAGGCGCGCAACGGCTGCGATGTCACCGTCGTGTTCCAGAGTCCGAACGCCTTCATCTCGCCACGCTGGTACGTCAACGGCCAGCGCAGCGGGCGGTTGGCGCCGAGCTGGAACTACATCGCGGTGCAGGCGACGGGCCGCTTGCGGTTCATCGAAGACCTCGCATGGCTGCGCTCGCACCTCGAAGCGCTGACGCGGGCGCAGGAAGCTATGAGCGATGAGCCTTGGTCGCTTGCCGATGCGTCGCCCGAGTTCGTCGACGATGCGCTGCGCCGGCTGGTCGGCTTCGAAATCGATATCCTCGCGCTGACCGGCAAGCGCTTCCTTTCGCCGCAGCGCACCGAGGCCGACCGGCTCAGCCTGGTCGAGAACCTGGGCCGGGAAGCATCACCCTCGGCGCGTGCACTGGCAGCGTTGATCCAGCCCTGAAGGCTGAGAAGAGAGCGCCTCAGCGCCGCTGCAACCGCGGATTCTTCGCAAACAGATCCGCCGCCCAGTCCACAAACGCCCGCACCTTCGCGCTCAGGTGCCGGTTCGGCGGGTACACCACATGGATCGGCAGCGGGTCGCGCTGCCAGTCGGCCAGCACCTCGACGAGTTCGCCGCTTTCCAGCAGCGGCGCGGCCGAGAAGGTGATGCACTGCGACAGGCCGAAGCCCGCGAGCACGGCCGTCATGTGCGCGTTGCTCTCGTTGACCGACACGCGGTAGGGGCCGTTCAGCTCGATGTACTCGTCGCCCTTCTTGAACTCGTGCGGGTACACGCGCCGGGTGGTGCCCGAGAAGTAGCTCACGACGTGGTGGCGCTTCTCGATGTCGTTCGGATGTTGCGGCGCACCATAGCGCTTGATGTACGCCGGCGAGGCCACGGTGACGAAGTGCAGGGTGCCGATGCGGCGCGCCACCAGAGACTGGTCGCTGAGCTCGCCAGCGCGGATCACGCAGTCGACGTTGTCGCTGATCAGGTTCACCGTGCGGTCGCTCACGCCCAGGTCGACCTGGATGTCGGGGTAGCGGTCGCAGAAGCTGGCCAGGTGGGGCAGGATGATCTGCCTCGCCACCGAGGTGCCCACGTCGATGCGCAGCCGCCCCGTGGGGTTGGCCTGCGCATTCGTCATGCTGGCTTCCATGTCGTCGAAGTCGTTCAGCAGCCGCGCCGCGCGCTCGAAGTAGGCGGCGCCGTCGGGCGTGACGGTGACGCGCCGGGTCGTGCGGTTGAGCAGCTTCACGCGCAGGCGCGACTCCAGCGCCTGGATCTGCTTGGTGACGGTGCCCTTGGGCAGGGCCAGAGAGTTGGCGGCACGGGTGAATGTGCCGGCTTCCACCACGCGGACAAAGGTCCGAATGGCCTGGATTTGATCCATTGAATGCCTGTTCTGGGATACCCGGCCCACACCGGGGAGGCGGATTTTCACACGTGCGGGTAATCCCACGGCGGACCGATTGTTGGCCGTTTGGAAACAGAGTAGGGGCAGGTTCCATGTGTAACGGCGCGCACGGCGACTTATATTTCAACCATCGCTCATTCCCCCTAGGCCGCCCATGTCACCCGCACCATCGTCCCGCTCCGCCGAAGCTGCTGCTCTCGCAGCGGTGCAAGGCATGGAAGCCGATCTGTCGATCGAGCTGCCCGGCCGTGCACCGGTCGACGCGCGTGTCTACGGGCAGCGTGCCAAGGGTGAAACGGTGCCGTTGGTGCTGCACTTCCATGGCGGCACCTTCATCTGCGGCAACCTCGACAACGGCCGCAACGTGGCCCGGCTGCTGGCCGGCGCGGGTGCGGTGGTGGTGTCGCTCGACTACCCGCTGGCCCCGGCGGCCCCGTTCCCGGAGCCGATCGAGGTGGGCTATGCAGCCCTCGAATGGCTCTACAAGCAGCGCGTCAAGCTCGGCGGCAGGGGCGCCCAGGTGTACCTGGCCGGCGAAGAAGCCGGTGGCAACCTGGCCGCGGCAGTGGCGCTGATTGCCCGCGACCGTGCGCATCCGCCGGTGGCGGGGCAGATCCTGCTGTCGCCCATGCTCGATCCGTGCGTGGGCACGGCCTCGCTGCGCAAGGCCACCAACGACGCGGCCGAGTGCCGCTGGGCCACGGGCTGGGAGAAGTACCTGAGCTGCCCCTCGAACGCCACGCACCCCTATGCGGTGCCGGGCGGATCGCTGCGGTTGTCGTCCCTGGCGCCCGCGCTGGTGCTGGTCGGCGCGGACGATGCCATGCGCGACGAGGCACTGACCTTCGCCGGCCGCCTGCGTGCCGCCGGCATCGAGGTCACGAGCAGCGTGCTGCCCAGCGCTCGTGATTGGCCGAAGGCGCTGTACGACACCGAGAACAACGGCTGCGTGGCCTGTGAAGCGACCGTGCAGCAGCACTTCCGCGAGTTCTTCAGTGCGACCACACCGCCGCCTGCGGCGCCCAACCACCCCAGCTAGCGTTACAGCCCAGCCAGGCTGCCTGATCGACACGCTGCCAGCGCGGCAGCGCGCGAGGGCCCCTTTTTTCCGAAATCCGCCTCCTGGTGCCGAAAAGCGCCGGGGTGGCCTGTTGCATCCCGAAAAAGTCATCGAGAAGGACGAATCATCATGTCGAACAAGAACGAACAAGCGCTGTCTTCCACCGCCCGCAAGGGTCTGTGGCCCGCCGTGACCGGCCTCACCGCGGTGCTGGCCGTGGCCGCCGCGGTGGTGGGCATGTACAGCTTCAAGGCCGAGGCCACCGCCCCGGTCGCTGCGCAACAGGGCACGCCGGTGTCGGTCGCCACTGTCGCATCGAGCGAGATCAACGCCTGGGACGAGTTCTCGGGCCGCCTCGAAGCCGTGGAACGGGTCGATGTGCGCTCCCGCGTGGCAGGTGCCGTGCAGTCGGTGCATTTCCGCGAAGGCGCGCTGGTGAAGCAGGGCGAATTGCTCATCACCATCGACCGCGCGCCGTACGCGGCCGAAGTCGAGCGTGCCGAAGCGCAGGTGGCGTCGGCGCAGGCCCGCCAGTCGTTCAGCCGCAGCGAGCAGGAACGCGCCAAGCGCCTGTGGGACGAGCAGGCCATCGCGCAGCGCGAGTACGACGAGCGCGCCAACGCCGGCCGCGAAGCCGAAGCCAACCTGCGCGCCGCGCAGGCCTCGCTGCAGACCGCACGCCTGAGCCTGGGCTACACCCAGGTGCGCGCACCGGTGTCGGGCCGCATCGGCAAGCTCGAAGTGACCGTGGGCAACCTGGTGGCCGCCGGCCCCGGCGCGCCCGTGCTGACCACGCTGGTGTCGGTGAGCCCGATCTACGCGAGCTTCGATGCCGACGAGCAGGTGATCACTCGCGCGCTGAAGGACCTGCCGGCCAACGCCGGCGCCCGCGGCCAGATCGACACCATCCCCGTGCAGATGGGCACCGCCGGCCTCGAAGGCACGCCCTTCACCGGCAAGCTGCAGCTGATCGACAACCAGGTCGACGCCCGCAGCGGCACCGTGCGTGTGCGTGCTTCGTTCGACAACAAGGACGGCGCGCTCATTCCCGGCCAGTTCGCTCGCATCCGCATGGGCCAGGCACGCAACGACACCGCATTGCTGGTGAGCGAACGCGCCATCGGCACCGACCAGAACAAGAAGTTCGTGATGGTCGTGGGTGACGACAACAAGGCCACTTACCGCGAAGTGACGCTGGGCACTTCCATCAACGGCCTGCGCGTCGTGAGCAAGGGCCTGAAGGCCGGCGACCGCATCGTGGTCAACGGCCTGCAGCACATCCGCCCGGGTGCGCTGGTGGTGCCGCAGCAAGTGACCATGGACGCCAAGGCCGACACGAAGCAACAACAACCGGAACGCGTGGCCGAGGAGGCCGCGAAGTCCTGATTTCGGAGGAGGGCGCCCTGGCGCCCGCCGGAGAACCAACATGAATCTCTCAAAATTCTTCATCGACAGGCCGATCTTTGCCGGCGTGCTGTCGTTACTGATGCTGATCGCCGGCCTGATTGCGCTGCGCGGTCTGCCGATCTCGGAGTACCCGGAAGTCGCGCCACCCTCGGTGGTGGTGCGCGCAACGTACCCGGGCGCCAACCCGAAGGTGATCGCTGAAACAGTGGCCACACCGATCGAAGAGCAGATCAACGGCGTCGAAGGCATGCTCTACATGGGCAGCCAGGCGACCACTGACGGCGTGATGACGCTCACCGTCACCTTCCGCCTCGGCACCGATCCCGACAAGGCCCAGCAGATGGTGCAGAACCGCGTCGCGCAAGCCGAGCCGCGCCTGCCCGAGGAAGTGCGGCGCTTGGGTATCACGACCGTCAAAAGCGCACCCGACCTGACGATGGTGGTCCACCTCGTCTCGCCGAACAACCGCTACGACATCAACTACCTGCGCAACTACGCGGTGCTGAATGTGAAGGACCCGCTCGCGCGCATCGAAGGCGTGGGACAGGTCCAGATCTTCGGCGGCGGCGACTACTCGATGCGCGTGTGGCTCGACCCGCAGAAGGTCGCGCAGCGTGGCCTGTCGGCCAGCGACGTGGTGGCAGCGATTCGCGGCCAGAACGTGCAGGCCGCGGCCGGCGTGGTCGGCGCATCGCCGGGCCTGTCGGACGTGGACATGCAGCTGTCGATCAATGCGCAAGGGCGCCTGCAGAGCGAAGAAGAGTTCGGCGACATCATCGTCAAGAGCGGTACCGACGGCGCCGTCACGCGCCTTCGCGACATCGGCCGCCTCGAAATGGGCGCCGCCGACTACTCGCTGCGTGCGCGGCTGAACAACGACCCGGCCGTCGGCATGGGCGTGTTCCAGGCACCGGGCTCCAACGCACTCGACATCTCGTCCAACGTCCGCAAGACGATGGAAGAGCTGAACAAGAACATGCCCGAAGGCCTGGAATACCGCATCGCCTACGACCCGACGCAGTTCGTGCGCGCATCGATCAAGTCGGTGATAAGCACGCTGCTCGAAGCCATCGTGCTTGTGGTGCTGGTGGTCATCCTGTTCTTGCAGACGTGGCGCGCTTCGATCATTCCGCTGCTGGCCGTGCCGGTGTCGGTGATCGGTACCTTCGCGGTGCTGCACATCCTCGGTTTCTCGATCAATGCGCTGAGCCTGTTCGGGCTGGTGCTGGCGATCGGCATCGTGGTGGACGACGCCATCGTGGTGGTGGAGAACGTCGAGCGCAACATCGAAGCGGGGCTCACGCCGCGTGAAGCGACCTACCGCGCGATGCGCGAGGTGTCGGGCCCCATCATCGCGATCGCGCTGGTGCTGGTGGCCGTGTTCGTGCCGCTGGCATTCATCAGCGGTCTCACGGGCCAGTTCTACAAGCAGTTCGCGGTGACCATTGCAATCTCGACGGTGATCTCGGCCATCAACTCGCTGACGCTGTCGCCCGCGCTCGCCGCCTTGCTGCTGCGCGGCCACGACCAACCGAAGGACGCGCTCACGCGCGGCATGGACAAGGCCTTCGGCTGGCTGTTCCGCGGCTTCAACAAGTTCTTCCATCGCGGTTCCGAGGCCTACAGCGGCGGCGTCAAGCGCGTGATCTCGCGCAAGACGCTGATGCTGGTGATCTACCTGGCGCTGGTCGGCGTGACCTTCGGCCTCTTCAAGGCGGTGCCCAGCGGCTTCGTGCCGGCGCAGGACAAGCAATACCTGATCGGTTTTGCCCAGCTGCCCGACGGCGCCACGCTCGACCGAACCGACGACGTGATCCAGCGCATGGGCGAGATCATCAAGAAGAACCCGAACGTGGAAGAGGCTCTTTCCTTCCCAGGCCTGTCGATCAACGGCTTCACCAACAGCTCGAACTCGGGCATCGTGTTCGTCATTCTCAAGCCCTTCGACCAACGCAAGCGCGCCGATCAGAGCGGCGGCGCGGTGGCCGGCCAGCTCAACGGTGCGTTCTCGAGCATCCAGGATGCGTTCATCGTGATGTTCCCGCCGCCACCGGTGGCGGGCCTGGGCACCACGGGCGGCTTCAAGCTGCAGATCGAAGACCGCGCCTCGGTCGGCTACGACCAGATGGACGCGGCAGTGAAGGCCTTCATGGCCAAGGCGTACGCCACGCCCGAGCTGGCCGGCATGTTCACGAGCTGGCAGGTCAATGTGCCGCAGCTGTATGCCGACATCGACCGCACCAAGGCGCGCCAGCTCGGCGTGCCGGTGACGGACATCTTCGACACGATGCAGATCTACCTCGGTAGCCTGTACGCCAACGACTTCAACAAGTTCGGCCGCACGTACAGCGTGCGCGTCCAGGCCGATGCGCCGTACCGCGCCCGTGCCGAAGACGTGGGCCTGCTGAAGGTGCGCTCGACCTCGGGTGAGATGGTGCCGCTGTCGGCCCTGATGAAGGTCAATTCGACCTTCGGCCCGGAACGCGCCATGCGCTACAACGGCTACCTGGCCGCCGACATCAACGGTGGCCCGGCACCCGGCTACTCGTCGGGCCAGGCGCAGGACGCGATCACCAAGATCGCGGCCGAGACGCTGCCCAAGGGCGTGAGCTTCGAGTGGACCGAGCTGACCTACCAGGAAATCCTGGCTGGCAACTCCGCCTTCCTGGTGTTCCCGCTGGCGATCCTGCTGGTGTTCCTGGTGCTCGCTGCGCAGTACGAAAGCCTGACGCTGCCGATCGCGATCATTCTGATCGTGCCCATGGGCATCATGGCCGCGATGGCGGGCGTGTGGATCTGGGGGGGCGACAACAACGTCTTCACGCAGATCGGGTTGATCGTGCTGGTGGGGCTGAGTGCGAAGAACGCGATTCTGATCGTGGAGTTCGCACGGGAGCTGGAGTTCGCCGGACGCACGCCGATCCAGGCTGCGATCGAAGCCAGCCGCCTGCGCCTGCGCCCCATCTTGATGACCTCGCTGGCCTTCGTGATGGGTGTGCTGCCCCTGGTGCTCTCGACCGGCGCCGGCTCCGAGATGCGCCAAGCCATGGGCGTGGCGGTGTTCGCCGGAATGATCGGCGTGACGGCCTTCGGCCTGTTCCTGACGCCGGTGTTCTACGTGCTGATGCGCCGCCTGGCGGGCAACCGGCCGCTCAAGCTGCACGGCGAAGTGCCGCACGGCGACGACTTCGTGTCGGCCGACCATCCGGTGGCGCCTTCGCACGGTGGCGGCGGTGGCGGTCTGCACCCGGTGCCAGCCTTGCCGCGCCCCTCGCATGGCGCGCATGACTGATCGACAAGAAGAAAGAAGGTTTTCCATGACATTCGGAATCCCCACCCTGATGCGCCCGCTGCGCACCGCCATGCTGCCGCTGGTGGCGGCCCTCGTGCTGGCCGGTTGCGCCAGCGTGCCCTCGGGCATGCCCTCGGTGCCGACCACGGCCCAGTTCAAGGAACAGCCGCAGCAGCAACCCGGCGCCACGGCGCCGGCCGGCTTCACCCGGGCCACGCCCGCCGAGGCGCAACCGCGCGGCGAATGGTGGCTGGCGTTCAATGACCCGGTGCTCAACACGCTGGTCGGGCGCGCCGCGGTCGACAACGCCAACATCCAGGCCGCCGCCGCACGGCTGGCCGAGGCCCGCGCGCTGGCACGCAGCGCGCAGGCCGACCGCCTGCCGCAGATCGGCCTGGGCGCCGGCGCCAACCGCGGCGCGGGCCTGGACAGTGCCACGGCCAGCACCCGGCCCGGCACCATGACCAACATCGGCGCGACGTTCTCGTACGAGGTCGACCTGTTCGGCCGCCTCTCGGGCGCGGCCGATGCAGCCAAGCTCGACGCGGCCGGCCGCGAGGCGCTGCTGCAAAGCACGCGGCTCGCGGTGCAGGCCGAGGTGGCGCAGACCTACCTGCAGCTGCGCGCGCTCGACGCCGAGCGCGTGCTGGTGCGCGAATCGGTCGCCGCCTACCGCGACACGCTGCGCCTGACGCAGCGCCGCCAGCAGGCCGGCGACATCGCCGAGCTCGACGTGGCGCGCGTGCAGACCGAGGTGTCGTCCACCGAATCGGACGCGCTTGCGCTCGACCGCCAGCGCGCCCAGGTGGAGCATGCGCTGGCCGTGCTGGTGGGCGATTCGGCCTCCAGCTTCGGCATGCGGCCTGACGACTGGGCGACCGCGCTGCCGGTGATCCCGCCGGGCGTGCCGTCCACCGTGCTCACGCGCCGGCCCGACGTGTCGGCCGCGCAGAGTGCCGTCATGGCGGCGCAGGCCCGCGTGGGCGTGGCGCAGACCGCGTGGTTCCCGAACATCTCGCTGACCGGCGCGGCCGGCTACGCCTCGCCCGAGATCGGCGACCTCTTCAAGTGGTCGGCCCGCTCGTGGGGCGTGGGCGCACTGCTGTCGCTGCCGATCTTCGACGGCGGTCGCCGCGAGGCCGGCGTGCAGGGCGCCAATGCCCAGCTCGACGGCGCGCTCGCCAGCTACCGCTCGCAGGTGCTGGTGGCGTTCCAGGAGGTCGAAGACCAGTTGGCCGCGATCCGCATCCTGCAGGAGCAGTCGGTGGTGCAGGCGCAGGCCGTGACCTCGGCGCAGCGTGCCACCAGCCTGTCGGACACGCGTTACCGCAACGGCTACGTGAGCCAGCTCGACCTGCTCGACGCACGTCGCAGCGAGTTGCGCAACCGGCGCCAGGCGCTGCAGGTGAAGTCGGCACAGTACCAGGCGACCGTGGGGCTGATCCGCGCCATCGGTGGCGGCTGGGAAGTGCCGGGCGCCGTGGCCTCGGCCGACGCACCGCGCGGCCCGCGGAGCTGAGCGGGCCCCGCAGGCCCTACGCGCCCCGCATCGGCCAGCGGTGGCGCGTGCCGCCCGAACGGCGGTCGGCCTTCTCGGGCACCAGGCCTTGCGCGCTCAGCGCGCTGCCGCGCTGCTCGAGCCGTTGCAGGCATTGCAGCAGGATCTCGATGTCTGCCGGGGCCATACCCTCGACTTGATTGTGGACGGTGCGAATCGTATCGAGGGGGAAACGCGCTTGCATCCTGGTGCACGCGGCTTCTACGAAGATTGCTACGGCTTAGTCGCGAGTCAAGTCTTCCACATCCGTCACATGACGCACTGAGCGGCGAGGCTGATAGCAGTGCTGTGCCCGCACTCGTCAAGACCGAAGTTGAATGTCAAGCGGATCGACCTGCTGCAGGCTCGTCAAGATGTGTTCACAGCGCGCTTGCTGCGTTCCCGCTGCTCGATCTGATCGCTGGGATCTTCGGGATGAACTTCGAGTTCACCCCGTTGGCGCATGAGGTCGACGGCTTCCGGATTGCGATGCCCTCGGTGCTGGTCATCGGGGAGCTACTGGTGCTGATCTTCTGGCTCAAGCGCTACCTGGCCTGCACACGCTGCGTCCGCGCCAAGAAAAAGAGGCCACGCTTTCGCTCGGCCTCATTTTTGATTTCGGCAACCCCGAAGGGTCGTCTCAATTACTTGGCGACGGCACCCGAACTTTTCTGGGCCTGAGCGCCCCCATCCATCGGGTGCAGCATGTTCGAGATCACCTTGCTGTTGACGCGCGAGCCCGCGCCCACGTTTTGGTCGGGAGCGTAGGCGGTGCGAACGGCTTCGGCTTCGACAATGGCGCGGTCCTTCGACACGGCAATCGTTTCCGGGCCGCGTGAACCACGGGGCACATTCTGGTTCGGGGACGATGCAGTGAGAGCGGCTTCGGCGTTGACTTCGTCACGGCTCTTGGTTGAGACGGCGGTGTTTACGCCTTCATAGGTTTCGGCTTGGGCGCCAGCGGCAGCGAAAAGGGATAGGGCGGCAGCAGCGAGGATTTGCGAGGTCTTCATATTCTGTTCTCCAGGTTGTTCGTTGAATGGTTCGTCCACGAGGCTTGCTGAATCGCTTGCCCGTAGAGACAGTCTCAGACGAAATTTCCTGGAGAAAGCGCTCCAATCTGAGACGCTGTGTTTCCTCCATAGAAACAGTGCTTACATTGATGCGCCCGGGTGCTATCGGCCAGGAACAGACGCTTGGTGAGTGAAAGCCAGCGGCAGTTCAACTGGAAGCAGACATTCGTGTTCAGCTATTCCCAGACTGAAGCAGGGGGAGGCAGCGTCTCGAGCTCCGGCCCCGGCCTTCATGTTGCCCGCAAGTTCTTCGGTGAAGTTGAAGCAGGGTTGCAGCACGGGCCGATTGGCCTCGGCCCTGAGACAGGCGATGTGATTGATGCTTTCGATCGGCTTGCCGCGAATGGCGACGGTGTGCCACCGGCACGAGTCCCGTGCCTCCGAGTCCCAGGCGATGCCGCGGCCCAGACCGGCTGGGACGGCCTCGCAGAGCGCCTCCCGGCTGCCGAGTTCGAGGACGTAGTGCGGCTTGATACTCGTAGGGGACGAGCGCACAGGTTACGGCCTCAAACAAGTCGTGCCGACCGGTAAGGTTCGCACCAGTGTCTCAGTTGCATAGGCCGCCTGCGCGGCCGGATGCAACATCTCGCGAGAGTCCCAGGCTGTCGGAACTCAGCAAGCTTGTTGAAAGAAAAATTGTAGCGAATGCCGTTCATCCGGCCGTGGCCGTTCCGCTCAAGATCTTTCGCCCCCGTGGATAAGCAGATGAACGACCAGGCCCGCCACCAGTACCTAGAACGCGCCCCCATGCCCAGCAGGGTTACGTTGGCTGAGGTTGCCAAGAAGGTAATCAGCGCCGTCTCGCGCGGCCGAGTATCAGCCATAGTAGGCGATTCAGAGCATGTGAGACGGGTCGCTCCATTGATGTCCGCTGCCGGTATCGACGGTGGCGATCTACCACTGCCCACTGCAGCGTTGGGCTCTAGCCCGGGCTCACGATTCAGCCGGTACGTCGATAGGCAATGCGCCAGTCGAGTTCTCTGTCTTCGCGCAGAATTCATAGAGGATGCGTATCACTGATTTCACGCGCAGTTCGTCCCGCAAGCTGGGGCGGGACTGAGCGAACTCAAAGAGCAGCCCGGTTATGCCCATTTGAAAGGCGTCAGCGAGTAGGCTGAGGTCGATCAGTGTGAGATCGGGCCTGAGCTCTCCGCGCGCAAGGGCTTGGGAAAATACCTTCATGAGGTAGGCATCCATCTGTCTGCGCACCAGCACGATACGACGCTGGACGTATGGCTGGGCCTCGGTCCACTCGACTTTGCACAGAAGGATCCGGAGCACCCTGCGGATGGAGTGGCTCCTGGCCGTTTCCAGTAGAGCGGTCGTCAGGGTGTCACACGCTTCCCTCAAGGTGCCTTCCTCTTCGACGTGCTCGATCGGAAAGCGGATGCTTCCCAACAGTTCCGCGAGCAATGCGTGCTTATTCTTGAAGTGCCAGTAGACTGCGCCACGCGTCACTCGTGCCCTGCGTGCAACGTCTTCCAGGGAAGTAGCCGACACGCCGTTGCTGCAGAAAGCCAGAGACGCTGCATTCAGGATTCGTTGCCGTGTCTGCTGCGCCTCCTTGTGAGTTCTCCTGGGCATGAGGCTAATATTCGTCCATGAGCATGCGAAAGACCCGCTGCACCGGTCGCTTCACTTACTTGGCGACGGGGCTCGATCCTTGCTGGGCTTGAACGTCCACGTCCATCGGGTGCTGCATGTTCGAGATCACTTTGCTGTTGACGCGCGAGCCGCGGGTCACGTTCTGGTCCGGAGCCGATGCGGTGCGCATGGCCTCGGCGTGGACTTCTTCACGGCTCTTGGTCGAAGCGGCGGTGTGCACGCCTTCGTAGGTTTCGGCTTGGGCGCCAGCGACAGCGAAAAGGGACAGGGCTGCCGCAGCGAGGATTTGCGAGGTCTTCATACTCTGTTCTCCAGTTCGTTCGTTGAATGGCTCGTCCACTAGGCTTGCTGGTTCGCTCGCCCTTGCGGCGAGTCTGAGACGAAATGCCCTAGCGAAAGCGCTCGAATCGGAGACGCAGCATTCCCTCTATAGAAACAATGCTGACATCGGCAAGGTTGGAACGTCAGTCGCCTTCGGCGACGCAGCCCTGCGATCATCGGCACGCCACCGGTGCACCACGTTCGCACTCAGGTTGTACAGCCTCGTGATCGCCGCGGCAGAAGCATCCGGCTGCCGGCACGCCTCAAGGACTTCAGCCTTGAAACGCGCGCTGTGCTTGCGACGGTTCCTGTGCGTACCATACGACGAGCTCCTTGCGTGCCAGGGCCTTGCTGGCCAGCGGGCGTCCGTTCCCAGCCACGGCATGAACCTAGAGCACGCGTTTCATCAGATCCGTTGTCGGGGCTTCGGCTCATGCGCAAAAGCAAGCTGGGCGAGAGCCGCGATGTCAGCACTCGGCACAAGCATTAAGACCAGGAGTTCAGTTGACGACCGGATTGAATCCCTCGGCATCCCCGTACTGGGCTTAGAGGGGCAATTTTCGGCAGCAATCAATAGCCAAGTAGTCGGGATGACCGATGCTGCAGTCCAGCAGTGCTTCAATCGCTAGTGCGGCGATGAGGCCGAAGAGCAGCCACAGCGCGATGTTGCTCAGTCTGTAAATGTTTCTTCGAAAGCGCTTGGTGCGACGGATCACGGCGCGTCTCTGGAGACGCGCATGCGAACAGTAGTCAACGGCAAAGCACGAATATGGTGCGCCATGTCAAACAGTTTGACCATGTGGTATGGCATGAAGCAGATCCGTCGGGGAAAGGGAAGACACAGTCTGCATTGGTCCGGCCGTGAGTCTGGATTTGAGCCGCACGACCAGATGAAAGTCGTCTACCGCCTGAATGCCACCACGATTTGTGAGCTGCAGCTTCATAGCCAGCAGACCCTGTGGCTTGGCGCGGTGCCATATAGCAGCGTCGGTAATTTCCTTGCGCGTCATGACTACCATGCTCCATTTCGGCGGCGCGTAGCCATTGCGCTCGATTTTTGATCTGAACTGGCGCAGGTTCATGGCAAGCAGGTGCTGTTGATACCAATCAGTCTTGGCGGCGTCGTGGGCATCGCTTCCCTTGCGAAGAGCCCCAAGCAGAAACTTCGATGCCATCCATGCAGGGTCGCTGTTTCTAGGCAGTCGAAGTCGAACATCGGATTCCAAATCAACGAGCCGTAGGCAAAGATCCAGATGGGACCGGTGCCGCGCCGAGCGCGCAGAGTGTCCGTCAGCGATTGTTCGATTCGTTCGGGCGAACAACGGCCATCGCTGGGCACGCAAAAGCTGTCGAGATAGGGCCTTGATGGTTTCGCGCGATATCGTTCGTGTTGGAGTGCAAGCGTGAGCGTTCGACGAAACGTGACTGTCCATAGCGATGATCCTCACCGGTTTATCGGCTCATTGCGAGCCTCAGAGTTGAGGTTTCATCACAACGATCAAGCAGAGGATTCTTTCGCTTTATGCGATACGGATAAATCCCTCTATAGAGAACTCTTTGTTTCCGGCATGGACACAGTCCACCACGTCGCTGCGGACGAACGACAGAGCAATGAGTAGGCGCGAGCGCTTCTTTCTTTGACGATTGTTCGCAGTGAATGGTCCCCGTGTTCATGTCCGGTTCAATCCATTCGGTTGGTGGGCCACCCCCTTGCACTCAAACCTCAGGAAGAGTGGCGATCGAATCTCTGACTGGCAAGTCCTCTGAGCGTGGTCGATTTCGGTTCATACCTTCAACATATGACGGGGAATTCTCATGAAAGACAAGCTATCGGTTTTGTTGCGCGCACCTGAGCGTCTTATGGCGCCGCGAGTGAGTACAGTATTCGGGCACGCTGCAGTTCAGCCGGGCCAGCTTGATTGGGCTCTCGGAAAGACCATCCCAAACATGCGCTTCAAGGTCATGTAGAACTGGATCGCAGCGTCGCTGAACCCAGCGGACCGGACCACCCGACCGCCGGTGCGTGCGCCAACGATGCGGAAGCGCCGTGATCACGCATCCGCTAGATGCCTGAGCCGGGCCCCGAGTTTCGCTGTGCCGGCGTGCACTTACCCGTCATCTAAGGTGGATACAAGAAGTTCGATCCGCGCGAAAGCGGATGTCGCGCGAGGCATCAAGAATCCATCCCGTATTGCGAGTGCTAGCTACCGGACCTACCAGCGCATTTTTATTCCGACACTGGTATTGACGCCGCTGCTGGAGCGCGCACCGCCGCCCGAGGCACTGAGCTTGCTGAGCTCGCCATAGAGGCTAGTTGTGGTCGACAGCGCCAGCGTCGCGCCAGTCGCCAGTTCGGTGCTGGTGCCACCCGTGCTGCTGGCCACGTCCGTGGAAGCACTCGGACCGATGAAGCGCGCGATGTCGGTGCCCTTGCCGCTGCGGTAGACGTTCAACCGGCCATAGGGTTGCAGCGCGCCGACCGCGGTCGCCATCTCGCCCTTCAGGCGTAGCCCCGCGCGCACGATCCAGTCGTCGTGGCTGCTCTGCTGCACCGTGGCATAGCCCAACGCCTTGATGGTGAATGCGATGCAGCGCCCATGATCGAGGAAGTGCCTGACAGCTACCTCCTTCTGCTCCTGAGAATACTTGGGCTTCGAGCGTGCATAGCCCCTTGGTAAGTCGAACCGCCGCTCGTACTCCCGGTACCAGCCCTTCAACGCATTCTTGGTCGGATACCCCAGCTGGCGAATCGTCGCCCTGACGCGTTTGCTGAGCTTGATGTACAGCTCGACCGCCCGAATTCTGTCTTCGTATGAATACATGAACTACCTCCTGGTAGTCCAAGTTTTCCGCCGCACCCCCAGAAGGCCTCCGCGTTGGACATCGAACTGGCCAGCAAATACAAGAATGGGCCGAGGTAGGCCACGTTGAGCTTCTTGGAGCGCAGCGCTTCGATTACGCCGTTGTAGTCCGTGGCAACGAAGGGCTTGACCGGCATGCCCAACTGCTGCTGCCGCCTGCTCTCGATCGTGGCCTGCGAGTCTTCGGCGGGTATGGCCGATGGTGAGCGGCTGCACGGCCGAGGCGGGCATGGCAACCACGGCTGCAACGTCGGAAAGGGGTAGAGCGATCAGGCTTCGGTGCAGGCGAACAGGGGAGGTAGTGGTCCTTCCGCAGCGTGCTCCGTGGGCCTGAGCCAGCCGACGCCGACCCAGCAGGTCCAGGCGCTGGAGCACCAGCATGCTGTTTCATCGACAGGGCCATCGCATCGAGCTGATGAGCGCCGGCGAGCGGCTTCTTCCCATCGCGCGCCGGATCGCATCGCTCGAAGTGGACTCCTACAACCTACTGCACGACAGCGGGGACCTGCAGTCAAGCTCGGGGCGGTCGGCCCGCTCCATGTGCTCGAGATGGTCGATGCGTACCGCAAGCGCTATCCGCGCCTGGATGTCTCGATCCGCATGGGCAATTCGGTGTCGGTGTTCAGGGGCCTGGAGGAATACGCCGTCGACATCGGCGTGCTGGCCTCTTCGTGCACCGGGACTATCCTTTCGCGAGCCGGGGCGAAATTTGCCTGGAGGAACTGCACGGGCAACCGCCGTTTCAGCGCGAGAGCGGATCGAGCACCCGGCGCTCGCTCGACGAGGCGCGTGCGCGGGCGTCCGGTCAAAGGTCGCCATGAAAATCGGAAGCCGCGAGGCCATCCGCGAAGCCGCCGCGCGCGGCTCGGCATCGGTGCCGTGTCGGAGGCGGGGGCGGAGTTCATTCCGGATCACCGCCTGCGCGCCGTTCGCATTCAGGGTGCCCCCGCTGTTACGCCCACCTACCTCCACTGCCTTCAGGTCAGGCGTGAAAGCCGCGTGCTCGCAGCCTTCTTCCACGTGGCCCTGAAGCGCCGCAGGGGCGCGTTCGACACTGCGCCTTGACCTGACGAAAAAACCGACAGGAGTATCGAAATACTCATGGGCTTTCGTCGCAGGGACGTCACCCCGCTCTTCTGTAATTCGACCACCCCCTCAGAAAAAAAGCAGTCGAAAAATGTCAGTCGAGCCACCCACTTTTCAAGCCGCTTCAGGCGCCGCCCTGTGTGCACGCCATCGACAAGAACCCTCCGCCGCATGCAAGGCGCCGGACCCGAACGGCCTGCGGCAACGCGCTGTCGCGTGGACGTGCGCCTTCGCGCTCACGGCCACGCTGGCCGCTGCACTGAGCGGCTGCGGTGGTGGCAGCGGCAGCGGCAGCGGTGGCGGTGGCGGGGCGTTTTCCTTGCCGGTCCCGCCGCCACCTCAAGGCGTGACACCCGACGCGCCTTCGACACCGGCTGCCAACCGCACGCTGGTCATAGACCTCGATGGCGCGACCTACGGCGCCGTGCAGAGCGGCATCGCCGCCGGTACGCTGCCGAACCTCGCCAATCTCGAAGTCCGGCTGGCCTACAGCGGCGGTGTCGCCGGCACGCCCAGCCAGCAACCCACGCTGGACACGCCCGGCTGGGCCACGCTTTTGACTGGCAACTGGGCCAGCCGACACCAGGTGATGTCGGAAGCGCCGAAGCAGGCCGTGCGAACTCCCACCGTGTTCCAGATGGCCCGGGAAAAGAGCACCGGCCTGAACGGCGCCGCCGTGGCCTCGGCCGGGCTGGCCCAGCTGCTGTCTTCGGATCACGATAGCGGCTACCTCGATTCGCTTACCGACTGTTCGAAGGATGCGACCGCCAGCGATTGCGTGACCACGCAGGCCGCGCAGTTGATCGGCGGTGACTACGCCACGGTGCTGGCCCAGTACCGCTCAACCAAGGATTCCGCGCTCGACTTCGGACTGGGTTCAACCCAGTACGCAGGCACGCTGGTCAAGCTCGATAAGGCAGTCGGCACGCTCGTCGCGGCCACTGCGAAGCGTCCAGGCGACCGCTGGCTTATCGTGGTGACTGGCAACCATGGCTTCAGCGCCAACAGCCAGGACGACGGGTTGCCGCTGGTGCCCGAATCGAGCACCTTCATCGGTCTCAACCAGCCCGCCAACATTGGCGCGCAAGGCGTTGGCGCCGCGCTGCCGGAAAAGCTGGTCGACCTGTACGCAAACGCCAGCATCGCCGACGTGGCGCCGACCGTGCTTGGCCATCTGAATGCGCTGCCCGAGGCAAAAAACCATGCCATGGACGGCGGTCGGCTGCTCGGCGCGCAGCCAGTCTCGCAGCTGACCGCGACAGTGGCCGACAACAACTTCTCCAGCGCGAACGTGTTGCTGAACTGGGTCGCGCCGGCGGCGGGCGCGATCACGGTCCTGCGCGACGGGCAGGTCATTGCGTCGAAGCTGCCGGCAGGCACCGCCTCGTTCACCGATAACCAATTCTCGCAGGTCGTTGCCGGCAAAGGCACCTACCAGTTCAGCTACACGGTTCAGGCCGGCGACGGCACCGAGGCCGCGTCGAGGGCCGTGCTCTCGCCGCCCGTGTCGTACGTTCCACCGGTGCCCCTGGCGCCGACGCTGAGGAATGGCCTAGTCTCCTATTACCCGTTCAGCGCGACGCTGCCGCCGGTCGATGCCATGGCACACAGCACCATGGGCCCGGCTGCCAGCGATCTTCCCTCCGCGGCCGGCCTGGTCGTGCCGGGGCCATTCCCGCGCAGCAACGGCTTGCTGGTGGACACGAACTTCGTCAACACCAACGGCTTCGAGGGCTACAGGCTCACGCCGGCCAACGGGTTCGACATCTCCACGGGCACAGCGCCGCAATTCACCATCGGGTTCTGGTTCAAGGCGCCTTCGTGCGTTGCCACGAGCAACGTGACGATCATCTCGAACAAGAGCTATGTCAGCGGCGGTAATGCCGGTGTTGCAATCGGACTGTTCTCCAGTTCGGGCAACCTGTGCGGCGTGGCATTCAACATCGGGTCGGGCGGCGGCGTGCGTGCGGACGGACCCACCGCCCCGTACACGCAGATCACCGTCAACCGCTGGGTGTATATCGCCTTTTCGGTCGACGGCGTGGCCAAGACCATGAACATGTATGTGTTCGATCCGGTGACGAGCACGACCAACCGCGTGGCCGTCGGCAAGTCGACCGGTGCCGTGGACCTTTCGAAGCTCTCTCCGTTCCCGCATTGGGGCATTGGCGACGACGGCACTGGCACCTTCCTGATGAACAAGTGCAACGGAACGGCCACGCCACCGTACTTCGCCGGCAAGTGCACGGTCGCACCTACGTACCAGCACCACTTCGGCGACCTCGCGATGTGGAACCGCGTGCTGACCGACGTCGAACTGCAATCGATCTTCCTGTCAAACAAGCCGCTGTCGACGCTTCCTGTCAATTGAAAAAGGACGCGCGATGACATCCAACTTCTTCCCCAGTCTGCGTACCACCGTGGCGATGGCGACATGCACCGCATGCCTGTTCATCGCCGGATGCGGCGGCGGTGGTGGTGGTGGCGGCGCCGGCCCGCTGCCATCCGCCATGTTCCTGGGCGCGCTCCCAGCTGCGGCCGGCGACGGCGCGGCAAGCGCCGAGGTACCGATCGTCGCTGCGCCCACGCTCGGCAACAACACAGCCTCCGGCACCGATGCGCAGCAGCCGCCCGCCCTGAACTCGAAGCTCGACTGCGCGCCTTGATGGCGCGAGCGCAGCCGGACAACCTACATCGCCGAACACAACATCCATGACGCCATTCAATCGCCGCACCTTCCTGCGCGCCGCCGCGGCCAGCGCCGCGCTCGGTCCGCTTCCGCCGGCCATCCAGCGTGCACTGGCCATCCCGGCCAACAACGCGACGGGCACCATCAACGACGTCGAGCACGTCATCATCCTGATGCAGGAGAACCGCTCGTTCGACCATTACTACGGCACCATGCCCGGCGTGCGGGGCTTCAGCGACCGCTTCACCATCCCGATGGCTTCGGGCAAGCCAGTGTGGATCCAACAGGGCAGCACCGACAACGTGCAGCCGTTTTACCTCGATGCGAGCAAGGGCAACGCATTGCGTGTCGGTGGCGCGCACGACTGGGGTGACCAGCAGGCCGCCTGGGACGGCGGCCGCATGGCCGCGTGGCCGAAGGCCAAGAACACCAAGATCTCGATGGGATACCTGCAGCAGTCCGACCTGCCGTTTCACTGGGCGTTGGCCAACGCGTTCACCATCTGTGATGCGTATCACACCTCCATTCACACGGGCACCTTCACCAACCGCATGTTCCTATGGAGCGGCACCAACGGCGCGAACGTCGTCGGCCGTGCCTGCGTGACCAACGCCAACTGGGGCGGCCTCGGCCCCTCCGCCGACGGCCTGAACTGGACGACCTACCCCGAGCGCCTGGAGGCGGCCGGCGTGCGCTGGAAGGTCTACACCCGTCCGGGCAACAACAGCAACAACAACCAACTGGTGGCATTCGCCTCCTACCGTGCTGTCAATGAGCTGCTCCGGACGCAGGGCTCGCCGAACGCGGCTTACTCACCGGCGATGGAAGCGCAGTCGCCGCTGTACAAGGGCTTCGGCAACACCATGCCGGACGGCGGCTACTTGCAGGCCGTGGCCGACGACATCGCCGCGGGCACGTTGCCGCAAGTGAGTTGGATCGTCGCGCCGGGACCCTACAGCGAGCATCCGAGCATGTCGGTTCCGGGGCAGGGCGCCTGGTATATCCAGACGCTGCTGGATATGCTCACTGCCAATCCGGAGGTATGGAGCAAGACCGTGCTGATCATCAACTTCGACGAGAACGACTGCTTCTTCGACCACATGCCGCCGCCTTCCCCACCGTGGCGCAATGCCGACGGCACCTATGCGGGCAAGTCGACAGTCGATATCGCCAGCGAGTACTACACGATGCCGGCGCCGCCCGGTGACACGAGCCAGCGCACACCCGACGGCAGGTCGTTCGGCGCCAGCTCGCGCCTGCCGATGCTCGTGATTTCCCCGTGGAGCGTCGGCGGCTGGGTCAACTCGCAGGTGTTCGACCACACATCGACCCTGCGCTTTCTGGAGCAGCGTTTCGGCGTGCGTGAAACCAACATCAGCCCGTGGCGCCGCGCTGTGTTCGGAGACCTGATGTCGTGCTTCGACTTCCGCAATCCGAACAGCGCCAAGCCCGCGCTGGTGAGCGCACCGACCAGGAAGCAGGCCGACGACACCCTGTCGCAGCAGGTGACCGCGCCTGGAGTGCCCGTGCCCGCGGTGGGCTCGGTGCCGTTGCCGTCGCAGGCCCTCGCCGTGCGGCCTTCGCGCGCCTTGCCCTACCACCTGCACACGAGCGCCAATGTCGACCTGCCCAACGGGCAGGTGTGGCTCACGTTCAGCAACACGGGCACCCAGGGCGCCGTGTTCCATGTGTACGACGAGCTAAGCCTGTCACGCTACCCCCGACGCTTCACCGTGGAAGCCGGCAAGATGATCTCCGATACATGGGCCGCAGTGACCGACAACGCGGGCAAGTACAGCCTCTGGGTGCTTGGGCCCAACGGCTATCACCGGTGCTTCAAGGGCGACCTGGGTGGTCTGTCGAGCGGACCGAACCCGGAAGTGCGCGTGTGCTACGACCATGGCGGCAACGCCATCTACCTGACAATTATGAACATGGGCAACGCCCCGGCAACGCTGGTGGTGAATTCCAACGCCTACCGCAGCGACGGGCCGTGGACCTACACCGTGGCGCCCGGCATGCAGGTGGAGCCGTCGTGGTCGCTCGCGGGCTCCAACAGCTGGTACGACTTCACGCTGGTCATGGGCGGCGGCTTCGAGCGGCGATTCGCCGGCCGCCTGGAGACTGGCAAGGACGGCGTGAGCGATCCGGCCATGGGCGTGGCCGCCGGATAGCGCCGGATTACACACGGCCATCATGATCGGGCGGCATCATCGCGTTCTTTCAAAAGGGTCCGCCGTGACGCTCAATCAGATCCGCGCCTTCATCGCGGTCGCACACGATGGTGGCTTCACGGCCGCTGCGCGTACGCTGGGCATGAGCCACAGCACGCTTAACTCGCAGATACAGATGATGGAGCGCGAGTACGGCGCCGAACTGTTCCACCGCCGCGGCCGGCGTGTGGAGCTGTCCGCGTTGGGTCTGGAGATGCTGCCGCTGGCGCGGCGGATGATCGCGCTCGAAGGCGACATGAGCGCGCTGCTGGACGAAAGCGGCAAGTTGCACCGGGGCTCGCTGAAGATCGGCGCGGTCGGCCCCTTTCATGTCACCGAGATGATCGAGGCCTATCACGCCCTCCACCCGCGCATCAAGATTTCCGTCGCCCTCGGCAACTCCGAGATCGTGCTGGATGCCTTGGACAAATACGTGAGCGACGTCGGCGTACTGGCGAGCCGGCTCCCCGATGAGCGCTATCACACGCAGCTCTATGCGCGCTATCCGGTGATCGCGTTCGTGCATGTGGATCATCCGTTCGCCAAGCGAGAATCCATTGCGCTGAAAGAGCTGTCGGGGCAGCCGCTGCTGATGCGCGAACCGGGCTCGACGACCCGCAAGGCCCTTGAAGATGCACTACTAAAGCAGCGCGTGACTGTTCAGGTCGCGATGGAAATCGGAAGCCGTGAAGCGCTGCGCGAGGCCGTGGCCAGGGAACTGGGCATCGGCACGGTTTCCCAGTCCGAATATGTGCCCGATCCGCGCTTGAGACCGGTACGGATCGAAGGCGACGTCGTCTCGACGCATATCCACGTGTGCTGTCTGCGCGAGCGAAGAGACAGCCGGCTCATCTCGTCATTCTTCGATGCGATCGAAACTCGCCTAGGGAAGGTCTGACCAAGTCGTAAGTTGGCTTGATGGCGAGCGCGCGTAGTTGGTTGTTGCGCTTGCAGCGCCCGTCTCTCCAAGATGAGTGCCCTGGCGTTGCGCAAGATCCGCGCACTCTCGCGGGATCCGGTCATCTATGTCAGCGCAGGTGGCTCTTCGTCGAAGGCATCTTTCGCGCCCGTGGGCCTCGAGAGCGCCAGAGGCGTGATCATGGCGACATGACGGCCGAACGTCAGCGCCAAGGAGTTCGAAGGTCGTAAGCGTTCAGTCACCCCATCTTGACGATTCAGGTGCTGAAGATGTTGATCTGTCCAGACGACAGTCGCTGTATCCTTAAATGATGAGATGCACTGCTGCGCTGGAATGAACAGACTATGACCCTTGATCACCGAGTATTTGTTGCGCTGAAGCGGCCACCCGGTTACGAGGACGTACATGCCGAGTTGGTCGTAGAAGATGCGATGCGTCAGGATTGGCCGTGGGAGCTCCTACGCGACGAAGGTAGCGCTGTCGTTGTCGTGATTGACCGTCCGGAGGGATACGAACGGTCTTCCGCAACCGAAGTTGCCAAGGGCGCGGTAAAGGAGACTTGGCCCATGTGGTCACTTCTCAAGCGCAGCAAGCCTGCCGGCTAACAGGCCCCGCCAATAGGTGTGACCGCTCGTCGCGCGGATCAGCGTGAGGGCCGCCAGTTGTGGGGAAGCAGTTCGTCGATGCGACTGTTCAGATGTGCGGGCAATCTGGTCAGCACGTCGTTAAGGTACGCGTGCGGGTCGTGACCGTTGATCTTTGCCGACTGCACGAGGCTCATGACGATGGCGGCGCGCTGACCGGCCAGTTCACTGCCCGCGAACAACCATGCTTTTCTTCCGAGCGCCCACGGGCGGATTAGATTCTCGCAATGGTTGTTGTCCACGTTTACTTCGCCATCGAGCAGATTGCGCGTCAGTGCCTCCCAAGCGTTCAAGCTGTAGTTCAGGGCCTTGGCCGTGGCACTGCCGTCGTGCACGCGGGCACGTTCCAGCTGCAGCCATGTGTGCAGCTCTTCCCATCGCGGCTGCGTGACGACGGTCCTGCGGGCCAGACGTTGCTCGCTCGTCAGCGTGGCCAACTCCCGCTCGGTGCGGTAGATCCTGGCGATGCGTTGCAGCGCTTCGGTGGCAACGGCGCTCTTCCCGTTCTCGCGCAGCAGTTCGTCGAACTTCCTCCTCGCGTGGGCAAGACATCCCGCGGCAATGCGACCGGGCCCGGCGGCCATCACCTGCTCATACGCCTTGTACTCGTCTCGCACCAGCGTGCCGCTCCAACCTCGGCCACCGTTCGGATCATCATCCGCGCCGAGGAACGCGATGGGGTACTGCGACCCTCGCCCAAGGCAGAAGTCGTAGACCACTCCCGGCGCCGCATCGAAGGCTCCGCGCGCATAGGCCCACACGTAGGCTCGCTTGGTCTTGCCCGCGCCAGGGTCCAGCATGGCCACCGGCGTCTCGTCGGCCTGCAGCACTCTCGCCGAGAGAACGAAGCGCTTTTTGCGCTACGAACAGCGGCTCCAGCGCGGCACCACCGCGACCGGACCAACTCGCCAGGGTCGAGCGTGGCGTGTGCACGCCCGAGCGCGCGTTGATGGCCTCCTGTCGGTAATACGGCACGTGGTCCACGAAGCGGCTGATCATCGTGTGCACCACCAAGCCCGTGGCGGGCATGCCGCCGTCGATGACCTGTGGCGCAGCCGCTTCCTGCACCAGGCACTGGCAGCCGCGGCAGGCCCACTTGCCGTAGATATGGCGGTGCACGAAGAACTCTGCCGGCACGATGTCCAGCCGTTCGCTGATGTCCTCGCCCACGCGCTTCATGGGCTTGCCGCAACCAGGGCTGGGGCAGTTCGTGTCGTCGGGCTCGTGGTGGTGTTCGATGCGGCGCAGATGATCGGGCAGAGGCTGGCGACGCGGCTTGCGCTTGTTGTTGTCGCCATCGGTTGCAGGCGGGGTCGATGCCTGGCCCCTGGCTTGCTCCAGTTGCGCCTGCAGGCTGGCCTCGTCCTCGGCCAGCGTCTCCTCGAACAGGCGCTTCTGCTCGGCGTTCATCGCCTCGGTCTTCGCGCCGAACTTCCAGGCCTTCAGCCGTGCGAGCTGGAAGGTGATCTTCTCGATCTTGGTGTCCTTGAACTTGATCTCGCTGTCCTGTTGACGCAGGCGCTGAAGCATCTGCTGCGCGAGCGCGGCGACGGCCTCAGGGGCCAAGCCCTGGAGGTCTTCGTCCTTGAGATCATGCAGTGCTTGCATGTTCGAATCATGCAGGGCGCGGTGACTCACTGCCACTGGGGGATGCGCCGTCAACGCACCGCCTTCGCAGGGTTGGGCTTCTAGAGCCGCGTGATCGCGCTCATCTCCGGCAGCCGCTGCCAGGGCAGGCCAATCACCAGCGCATCGAACTGCGCTTGCGTCAGCGCGATCGGCTTGGCTGTGTCGATCTCGCGTGGCCAGGCGAAGCGCCCGGCGTTCAGCCGTCGCGCGGCGCACCACACGCCGAAGCCGTCATGAACGAGCATCTTGATGCGTGTGGCTCGCACGTTGGCAAACATGTAGCCGTGGTGGGCGTTCGCGCTTCCCAGCGCGTGCACCACGTGTGCGAGCAGACGCTCGGCGCCACAGCGCATGTCTACCGGCTTCGTGCATAGCCACAGCGCGTCGATACGGATCAACGCAGCACCTCACGAAGCCATGCCGCGCAGTCGGCAGCGGCCGAGATGGGCCACGTCACGTTTACGCCGATCGCCCCACGCTTGAACTCGAGACGGATCCCCTCGGGAGCGACAGCCGGCGCCGGTGCCGGTGCGGGTGCCGGGGGCGGCGATGATGAAGGCAGCGACAGCGCAACAAACTCCGGCGCTGATTCTTGCAGCGATGTTCCGATGGTCTTGGAAGCGCCCGCGCCGCTGCGACCGCGCCGCCAGTCGTGAACGAGGTTGTCGTTCAGGCCGAAGGCTCGCGCCACCGCCGCAACCGTGGCACCAGGCTCCGCGCACGCGGCCACAACCTCTGCCTTGAACTCAGCGCTGTGTCTGCGCCGCGACTTCGGGTTCACGTCCATAACCGTCCAGCTAGAAGTTAACTGGACAGCATCGTTTAGCCAACGGCTCTACTCAAGGTGGGGCGGCTGGCCGCTTACCGAAGGTCTGCCTGAGGTCAAGGCCTACAGACAGTTCCTCGCCAAGTATCTCCCGAGCGTAGATATCACCGATGACATCTACACCGCCGGGTACAACACGGGCGCGGCGACTGCCGAGGTGATCCGATTGGCTGGTAACGATCTGACCCGCGAGAACATCCACAAGATCGCGTCGAACCTCAAGGCGGTTCGCCTGCCGCTGATGCTGCCTGGGATCAGCCTCAATCCAACCCCTACGGATTTGCGCCCCCTCAAGCAGGCACAGTTCTTCAGGTTCAACGGAACGGAGTACGAAGCTCTCGGGCCGATCCTCCCGCGTGAGCAACGCGCGCTCGATGCCGCTGAGTCGCCGCAGCGCACGGGCTACCTCAAACATTTGACCGACGGCTCCTTCCAACTGGGCATCGCACCGCCGCGGCTTGGCGCGATCTACCAACGGCAACTCATGGGTCTCGCGCGCGACCGCCGTGACGTGGCGGACCGTATCTATCTTGGAAACAAAGAGTTCTCTATAAGGGGATTTCTCCGTACCACATAGAGCGGAAAAATCCTTTTCTCGATCATCGAGATGTGGGCCTCAATTTCGAGGCTTTTAATGATCTGATAAACCCGATATTCAGGATCATCGCCATGAAAGTGATGTTTTGTTGAATGATCACGCCTACGCGCTAGCGCGAACGATATCGCGCGACACGATCAGTTCGGGCTGCCGATCTTGACCGCTTCGGCGTGCCCAGCGATGCCCTTTGGTCGCGCGAACGAATCGAGAAATCTCTGACAGACACTCTGCGTGCTCGGCGCGACACAGGCCCCATCTGGATCTTCGCTTACGGATCGTTGATGTGGGACCCGATGACCGACTTCGACCGCCTGGAAACAGCGGCTCTGTATGGATGAATTCGTCAACACGATACTGGATGCTGCCATCGAGACGGTGGTCGATACCAACAACCGGCCCGTTGTCCACTCAGATCGCGGCGCCCACTATCGCTGGCCAGGCTGGCTATCGCGGATCAGCGACGCGAAGCTGGTTCGCTCGATGTCTCGCAAGGGGTGCTCGCCTGATAACGCGGCGTGCGAAGGCTTCTTCGGCCGGTTGAAAACGGAAATGTTCTACCCTCGGGCCTGGAAGGCCACGATCATTGAGCAGTTCATCGAGGTAGTTGATTCCTACATCCGTTGGTACAACGAGAAGCGGACCAAGATCTCTCTTGGCTCTCGCAGCTCCATCGAATACCGACGAAGTCTCGGACTCTCGACATAAAACCAGTCCAAGTTTTTATCCGCACCCCCCCCTTTGGGGTTTAGCTGGTCAAGATTGCATCGGCATTAAAACATTTTGTACTCGGCGCTGGCAAAGCTGCGTTGGTTCATTTCGGTCGGGCTGTGACTTGCGGTGTCTTCGCGCATACACGGGCCGTGCCCGCCGTAGCCCATTGATCAGCGTTTCCTCAGCCGAACGCTTGCGGAGCAATCGCAGGTTGAAGCCCATCAGCTAGGGCGTAGTGAACGTCAGATTTGGAACGACGATCGGGTCAACGGGCGTTGCACCATGGATGGTCAAGACGAAGACGTGATCAAGCCGCCGCCGAGAAGTTGTGATCCGGCAAGCAAGGGAACATGAGTTGACCGTGCTTTGGGGGAACTTGTCTCGCCACTCGCCGCCAGATGGATCGCGGCTCGGACGCGCGGGTAGGTTCCGCAGCGGCAGATATTCCCGCTCATCGCCTCATCAATGTCCGCGTCGCTTGGCTTCGGTATTTTTTTTAAGAGTGCGCACGCCGACATCAACTGTCCGCTCTGGCAGTAGCCGCACTGCACCACGTCGAGTTGCGTCCAGGCTTGGCGCAGCGATTCGATCTCCACCCCTTTCACACCTTCGATGGTCGATACCGCATGGCCTTGCGCAGCCGATACCGGTGTCACGCACGAGCGCACCGCCTCACCGTCGAGCATCACGGTGCACGCGCCACACAGCGCCTTGCCGCACCCAAACTTGGTGCCTGTCATTTGCAGCTCGCCGCGCAGAACCCAAAGCAACGGTGTGTCGGGTTCCGCGTTGATCGTCGTGGCTTTGCCATTTACTTGAAGTGTGGTGGTCATGGGGGAATCCATTGTTTTCCGGTTCGTTGGAATCGTTTGGCATCGCCATCAATGCTTTGTAAATCTTCTGGCGATGGTCGCGGCGTGGTGCACCGTTTAAACCAATCGCAATGGGAGCGTGCGCAACCGCTGCCCCGTGAGCGCAAACACCGCATTGGCTACGGCTGGGGCTACTGGCGGCGTGCCTGGCTCACCAACTCCTGTGGGCGGTTCTGTGCTCGGCATGATCGCGATCTCAATATCAGGACACTCATTCATGCGCAGCGACGCGTAGTCATGAAAGTTGCTTTGCAGTACTTGCCCGCGCTCGATCGTGATCTCACCATGGAGTGCGGCTGACAGTCCGAAAACGATCGCACTTTCCATTTGCTGACGTACCAGGTTCGGATTGACCGCCGTACCGCAGTCAATAACGCAGTACACCTTTCGAACACGAATCTTTTTGTCGGGTGTCACCGCTACCTCGGCCACCTGTGCAACTACGCTGCCGAAGCTCCGATGGAGCGCCAACCCCCGAGCGCGGCGAGTTCCATCGGCTTCGAGAGGTAGCGGCTTTCCCCACCCTGAGAGCTCGGCCACCCGTGTCAACACCCCCAAGTGCCGCGCTTCATCTGGGCCGGCTAGCAGTGACGTTCGAAATGCAATGGCATCCTGGCCCACTGTGTGCGCGCATTCGTCGATAAAGCTTTCGGTGAAAAATCCGTTCTGCGAATGATTGACAGAGCGCCAAAATCCTACTGTGACCGCCGATTCCATGGTGCGATGCGATACACGCGCATTTGTAAATCGATACGCGGTGGTTGCTGTTCCTTCCGCAGCGGCGCTCATGAACCCCGGGGCGCCCAAGCTTGAGCCCGACGTATCGACCTGCCAAGCCACTAAACGCCCCTGGGAGTCAAAACCCGCTTTGCTGCGTGCTACGTAGGCCGGGCGGTAGTAATCGTGGGCCATATCTTGTTCACGCGACCACATCAATTGGACCGGAATGCCGTTGGTTTCTCGTGCTAGTGCGGCCGCCTGTAGAGCGAAGTCGCCCGCGTAGCGTCGCCCAAAACCACCACCCAAGTATGTGAGTTTGATGTCGACCTTAGACGCATCAAGGCCCAATACCTTCGCGATGTCACCGCGTATCAACCCGGGACTCTGCAAGCCAGCCCAAACGGTAGCGGCACCGTTCTTCAATTGAACGGTGCAGTTCATCGGTTCCATGGTCGCGTGCGCCAAAAAGGGCGCGCGGTACTCGGCCTCGATCGTCTTCATGGCTGAGTCCATTGCTGCCGTCACGTCGCCCGCTTCGAGATGTACGTCGGCCTTTCCGTCGACGGAATTCAGGCTCTGTGACAGCGCATCGATCAGCCCGCGACTCGACAGGCTCGCCGCCGTGCCGTGGTCCCATTCGATGCTTACCTTTTCGAGGGCGCGCATCGCGTGCCAAGGTGTATCGGCAATCACCGCCACCGCGCCAGCCGTTGTGCCGCTCGAGCCCAATCCACCCCCTACGGGTTCGAGCTTCACCACTTTGTGCACGCCCGGTAAGTCACGCGCGATCGTGTCGTCAAAGCGCACGACTCGACCGCCGATCGTTGGGCACATCGTGAGGCTCGCGTAGAGCAGCCCGTCGGGCGGTAGCGCATCGATCCCGAACACGGCTGAGCCATCGAGTTTGCCCGCGGTGTCTATACGTCGTCTGGGTTGGCCAATCAGTCGAAACTGGGATGGATTCTTCAAAATGATCGAGAGGGGCATCGGCATCGTCGCTGCCCGCTCAGCAAGTTCCCCGAAGGTTGCGATCCGACCCGACGCCACATGCGACACTCGACCACCCTCGACGTGGCATTCCGCCGCCTGCACGTTCCACGCCTCGGCGGCCGCGGCCACCAACATCGCGCGTGCTGATGCTCCGGCTTCTCGCAACGGTACCCATTGATCGGCGATGCCCGCTGAGCCGCCGCTGCCCCACATGCCGGGTATCTCTCGCAGCAGTTTGCTCACCATATGGCGAGTTCCCCGTTTCATGAGCCCGTTCTCGTCCGGCTTGAAGATCGGCAAGCTGTCGAGTACTACTGCCTGATTGTTGTAGATCGGGTCGTAACCCGCCTGTTCGAGCCGCACTTGGCCCAAGTCTGCATCCATCTCGTCGGCCAGCAGCATGGCCAATCCCGTGTGGATACCTTGGCCCATCTCGGCCGCAGCCACCATTAGCGTCACTGTGTTGTCCGGCGACACCTTGACCCACCCATTGAGCGCGACCTGTCCAGGCGTTGTGGTCGGCAACGGTTCGTCCCCCACCAACCGTTGCCGCG
Source organism: Variovorax sp. 54 (assembly GCF_002754375.1). Classification (NCBI taxonomy): domain Bacteria; kingdom Pseudomonadati; phylum Pseudomonadota; class Betaproteobacteria; order Burkholderiales; family Comamonadaceae; genus Variovorax; species Variovorax sp. 54. Next base: position 949,737 of record NZ_PEFF01000001.1, on the reverse strand, counting down.
TGGGCGATGCAGACCAGCCAACAACAAGTGCACCAAGCGCGGCGGCCGTGCCGAGGACGAAGTGGCGGCGTTTTAGTTTAGGCATGAGAGGAACTCCGAAAAGCATGGGGTGCGGTAGCAAAGAGTGGCGCGGACGGGGACGAGGGCTTCGATGCCAACATGTCCCTGTATTCCTTCTGGTTCTGCGGTGGTGCACAGCGGATGGAACCGACATCGGGCTCTAGGAGATGAGTCTAGGCGTTCACACGTTTCTTTCTTGGTTTTGCCAGAGCGGGTTGCTTAGTTCGCGCATCAAGATCTTTCCCATCGCGCGGTGCGGCAACTCAGGCACGAACTGGATGGGACCGTGGACGCTTGTACGAGGCGAACAACGGCTTGACGAAGGCAAGAAACTTGCCCGCAGTCGCACTAAGCTCGCAGAGTGTTGGTCCGCGATTTTCCCACCCGTTCGTGCGACCAACAGACATCGTTGGGAAGATTGAAACTGTCTAGACAAGCCCGCACTGACGGTGTCGCACGATATCGTTCGCGTTGACGCGTAAGCGTGACCGGTCGACGAGACGTCACTGTTCATGGCGATGACTCTCACTACCGGTTTGTCGAATCATTGCGAACCTCAGAGTTGAGGCTCACGTCACAACGATCGAGCAGAGGATCTTCGGCTCTATCCGCCACGGATAAATCCCCTTTGGAAAACTCTTTGTTTCCAAGATGGACACAGTCCGCCAGGCTGCTGCGGTCGCACGCGAGACCCATGAGGAGTGCTTGGGACAGCCATTGTCGCAGCGCACGATCTGCCATGAGAATCGTGAGCATGCTTATGACGATCACATGGCTGGTGGTGGGAATGTAGATGGCGGGCTGTGCTCTAGCCGCGTCCGACAGCGCGAGCACGAATGCCAAAGTCGCCAATCCCCCCAATGGCCACGGCGAACCTGAGCGCCTACAACCACACACCAAACTACATCCACGAGTACTGGGTCAACAACCAGTTCGATGCCAACGTGTTTGCCTATGGCGGCGGCGGAAGCTTCGTTTGCTGCATCGTGTATCCGCAGCGATGGACGCCCGGTTTGACCGCGGCCGTCCGCTGGAGCACAAGCAACTCCGATCCGAAGGGACCGCTGAATAAGGCCCGGCACGAGAAGACCGTTCCGGTCGACCGCTATGACCGGCCCGGGTCGACGATGAACGTGCACTTCCTGCCTGACAACGAGGTTCGCCTGGTCATCAGCAATGGCGATGCCTATGTCTCCAACTATCCGGGGTCGCCCGGGCCCAAGAAGCCCGCGGGCTTCAAGTTTTGAGACGACACGAACGGCGCGGTTCGCGCAGCAGCGCCATGAAATGCCAGAAATGATCCGCCTCGCCTTCGTCCTGAGCCTGCTCGGTCCCGTGTCGGTTCTTGCCAGCATGCCTCAGTCTTGCGACCTGGGCGCGTACGGTGCACAGCGGGTTGTCGAGGTCTTGCGCACCGATGCCATCGCCGACACCCATGTCTACCAGCTTCGCGAAGGCAAAGCGCCCGAACGATTGCTGTTCGACGGCGAGGCTGAGGACTCGCGCGGGTCGGATGTGCGCGCCCGTTGTGTTGGCAGGACGCGCCGCGCGCTGGTGGTGATGGGGGATTTCATGTCAGCCGGCTCCGCGCGGCATGGTCATGGTCCACGACCCGGTCGGACAAGGCTTCCAGCGTTTCGACTTCGCCGAGCGTAATGCGCCGCGCTGGCTGTATCTGGGCAAGACCGAAGCCTTGCTGGTGTTCCCGCCTGGCGGCCGGCGCGAGACGGAGCATCGCTATCTGATTCATCGCTTCGTCGAAGGCGACAAGCAGGGTGGCATCGAAGAAATCGACAGGGTGCGGCCGGATACCGAGGGCTACGAAGTGATCGAATTGGGGGCGTTAGTTCGGGCGTCGCCACGTTGGATAAAGGGCGCCTCTTTCGAACGGCACCCGATAGTCCGCGCTCCGATGGTGCGGCTCGTTCATCCCGCGACAACCTTGCAGGAAATGGAAAGTCCCTTTCCCTCGATATTCATTCGGGCTTGGCATTTGTAGGTGACGTCATGCCCCTCGTTGTTGGTCGCCTCGAAGGTGGCCGTCTTCACGAAGCAGACACTCTCACTGGGCGTCGGTCCGCCAGACTTGCCGCGCGCATATTGGAGCTCGAATCTGCCAATCGAAAAACTCTCCGATCCAGCGATGGCATTGCGGGCGATCTTTTTGCACGTTGGCATTGTTGGCGCCTCGAAACTTGGAGACGGCGACCAGCGTGCTTCGCATGGTGGACCAATTGCGGCTCTTCTGTTCGCAGACGTCTCGCCTCGCCGCGGGTTCGTTTCTCGAAAGCTGAACACCGTGGCTTTGCTCCGTCGCGCCGACCGCGCCCGCGAGAAGGAAAATTGCGCTGCTTGCGATCACATGGTTCATAGATTCTTCAAGGGAGTACCGGCTCCAAAGCTTGGACGAGCAAGCCCAACTTCGATGTGCAAAGACAAGCACGCTCGTTAACCAGATGCTGCAGTGCGCCCCGTCCTACGCTTGCGCCCACTGCTGCTGCATCGCCCGGTTCTCTGATGGCTGGCCAGCTTCACGTAGAGGCCATGCCGACGCAGCGACTCGTCGTGCATGCCGACTTTCGCCGGCGTGCCGTCTTCCAGCACCAGGATCAGATCGGCGTCACGGATGATGATGGGACGGTGTTGGGAGAGACCGGGGTCGCTCGAGGAGCGTCGAAACTGTATTGAGATGCCGGGCAGTCTCAGCGCAACGGCGCCCGCCTGTCCATCGGCAAAAAAGCGACGAAAGTTCGGTCGATCGCGAAATCGTCGCTTCCGCCGATTGGATTGCTGGCCAGCTTGCATAACATGCCGAGCACGTGGAGCGCACCGCGCGTGCCTGTGCCCGAGCTGAAATCGGCAAGTCTGCTTCGCCTCACGGCTTTTTTCCGACAACTCGCCGGTGAACCCGGTGCTTGGAGTCCTCATGACTAGTTCCTATACGCGCAGAAGCATCGCTTTTCAGCTCGTTGGCCTCATGTTGGCCACGTCTTGCGAGCCTCTACAGTCAGCAATCTGGGGGATGCACGGTTGGTTGACGTGGACACGTGCCCGAAGCCTGGAGATCGCTGAATGAACGACGCCACTTCCTACACGCCGCCCGACGTTTGGTCCTGGAACAAAGAGAGCGGGGGAGGCTTCGCAAACATCAACCGCCCGATCGCGGGCCCGACCCACGACCGTGACCTGCCGGTGGGACGCCACCCGCTGCAGCTCTACTCGCTGGGCACGCCCAACGGCGTGAAGGTCACGGTGATGCTCGAGGAGTTGCTCCAACTCGGCCATCGCGGCGCCGAGTACGACGCGTGGCTGATCCGCATCAACGAGGGCGAGCAATTTGGCAGCGGCTTCGTCGCAGCCAATCCGAACTCGAAGATCCCGGCCTTGATGGACCGCGACGGGCCACAACCCGTGCGTGTGTTCGAGTCAGGGGCGATTCTCCTGTACCTGGCGCAGAAGTTCGGCGATGCCTTCTTTCCCACAGGTGGGGCACAGCGCGCCGAATGCCTGTCGTGGCTGTTCTGGCAGATGGGTAGCGCGCCCTTCCTGGGCGGCGGCTTCGGGCACTTCTACGCCTACGCGCCGACGAAGATCGAGTACGCCATCGATCGCTACGCGATGGAAGTGAAGCGCCAGCTCGATGTGTTGGATCGGCGCCTTTCGGAAGCCGCCTACCTGGCAGGGGACGAATACTCCATCGCCGACATGGCGGTATGGCCGTGGTACGGCGCTCTGGCAAAGGGTCAGCTCTACGAGTCGGGTGAGTTCTTGCAGGTGCAGCAATACACCCATGTGCTGCGCTGGACGAACGAGATCGCCGCGCGGCCGGCGGCGCGGCGTGGTCGCAGGGTCAATCGTACGTGGGGCGAGCCGTCCAGCCAGTTGCACGAGCGCCATGACGCGGCCGACTTCGAGACATGGACGCAGGAGAAGCTGTGATCACCCTCTACGACTGCGCCACGGCACCTAGCCCTCGCCGCGCGCGAATCCTGCTGGCCGAGAAGGGCGTCGCGCATGCAACGATCGATGTGGACCTGCGAAGTGGCGAACAACTCAGCGAGGCCTTCCGCCGACTGAATCCGCAATGCACCGTGCCAGTGCTTCTCACGCAGGAGGGGCTGCGGCTGGCCGACAACGCGGCCATCACCGCGTACCTGGAGGCCCGCTTTCCTGAGCCGCCGTTGCTGGGCAGCACACCACAGGAGAAGGCCGAGATCGCGAGCTGGAATTGGCGCGTCGAGTTCGAGGGGCTGATGGGAATCGCCGAAGCCATTCGCAACAGTTCCCCGGCCATGGCCAACCGCGCGCTGCCAGGGCCGGTGGACTATCCGCAGATCCCGGAACTGGCCCAGCGGGGCCTAGCGCGAGTGCAGCATTTCTTCGATACGCTCGACGGTCAACTGGCCGGCAGCGACTTCATTGCGGCCGATCGCTTCAGCATTGCCGACATCACCGCGGTCGTGGCGGTCGATTTCGCTCGGGTAGTGAAGGTCCAGGTCGGCGACGCGCGTCCGCACCTGCAGCGCTGGCGTCGGGCGATGGCGCAGCGCCCTTCGATGGCACCTAGACTCCTCGGCGATGCCAGCAACGCCGGAGGTTAAGGGATGGGCCGCATAAAGGATGGCATGCAATTGGGGGGACGTACTGACGTTGGCCGGAAATCGTCGTTTAGAACGATAGAAGCGATTTCCTTGTCTCCATACCCACGGTCGTGCCGACGGAAGCGCTAATCCCTGGCACTCGCGACCTGGCTGGTCGACGAGCATCTCGCCAGCGGTCGGTTGGTTCAATCTCCTGGACGTGGCCACCGACGGCCTGCCGCTTCATCTGGTCTGACCATGCAGCCGCCAGTTGCTGCCCAAGGTCGACGGGGCGCTCCACTACCTTCGGCTTGCTTGAGATACGCTGAATGCGCTCCGATACCACCCGGTGTGCGCACGCTCGCGCTGGATCCAGTGCCCTGCACCCTCCAGGATGTGGCAGCCGCGCAGGCTGGGCAGGGACTTGCTGAAGTTCTCGATCTGCGGCTTCGAGCTCGGGAACTTCAGCACGTCGTCACTGGCACCAGAGATGAACATCGAGGGTTGACGGATGAGCTGACTGCGCCACGGCGCCAACAACTCCCAGGACCGCTTCATACTGCGATACCAGTTCAGTCCGCCGCGAAAGCCCGTTCGTGCGAACTCGGATGTGTAGTGATCGATGTCAACTGCGCTCCACCAGTCCGGCAGCTTGGGCGGCTCGACAAGATGACCCAAGAAGCCCTTGCCGGTCTCGAGGACACCGAAAACCGGCCGCCCGAGGTGTGCCTGCCCTTCACCCGACGCGCTAAAGTGAATGCGTCGTATCGACGCGCCCGGGTCGTGTTCGAGTTCGGCCTCGGCCAGCCCCGATGCCTGGGAATGCTGCAGGTAGAAGTCGTGGATGGCAGATTTCTTCGCGAATGGCAGGTCTGCCTCGGAATGTGAGGCTCACGGAAGCCTGCGGGCGGATCAAAAACTAGCCTGGCAGCGGCCCTCGTCCTCAAGGAAAAACCTGTCCAAGCCGCGGGGCTCAAGCTCCGCACCGCGCCCCCTTCGAGTCGTCAGCCCTGCATCTGCAAGAGGATGGTGCGCTCGAGGCCCGCGTAGCGATGGACCAGCGCGTCGCGATAGGCAGCGTTGGCCATCATCGAGAGGAAGTGCTGGCGGCTCGGGTAGCGGACCAGCAGGCATTTGTCCCAGTCCTGGCTGATATCACCGATGAAGGGCATGTCGACCTGTCCTTCCCACACCACCTCGGCACGGCTCACGTCACCCACCGTTTCCACGAATGCTGTTTGGTACCGGCGGTAGGCCTCCGCACCCGAGCATGGCGGGTGGGGTGAATCTGCGGGGTAATTTGCTCGCTCGCGGAACTTCAAAAGATTGAGCATCACCACTGGTCCGTCGGGACCAGCATCGCGCAATGCGCGCACCTGGTCGGCCGAGGGGTCGATGGACGGATCGAAGTTGACGGGAGGGAAGGTCATGGGATCGGCCGTTTCTAATGCCGCGCGGTGCATGCGCGAATCGCATTATCGGCGCGGACAGGATCGCAGCGATGTTATTGACCTGCCAAAAACCCCGCGAGTTCGAATCCCATTTTTTTTTAGACCTATATCACTTCCCCGAGAACGGTAGAGCAGTCGCAACGTTCATCCCTCAACTCGGCGAGGCGGTTCTCCCGTTCTCTGGTACGCAACTTCGACGGCGTTCGTGTCGTCAAGAAGGTGCATGTCTGTCATTCCAGCAAATCAACTCAAAGCAAGGCGTGAATGCCCGTCCGGACGCTGCTCTCGCGGCGAGCCGGCGCGGGCGCTTGCGCTTGCGCTTGCGCTTGCGCTTGCGCTTCTATTCACTCTAAAAAAGGAAATCATTCATTCATGGCTCATCTCATCGAAAACATGGCCTACGCCGGTGCCACTCCCTGGCACTTGCTGGGCCACCAGCTCCCACCAAAGCAACCCCTAGAAGTCTGGGCCCAGCAGGCCGGTATGGACTGGACCATCTGCGAGACGCCCGTGAACTACATGAGCGAGCGCACTGGTGGGTTGCAGGCCCTCCAATCCTTCGAGGAACAGAAGGTTCTCTACCGCAGCGATACCAAGGCGGCTTTGTCGGTGGTCAGCAGTCGCTACCAAGTGGTCCAGCCCCAGGCAGTGCTCGAGTTCTATCGGGACCTCACCGAAGTCTCTGGCTTCGAGATGGAAACAGCTGGCGTCCTCAAGGCGGTCCGGAAATGCTGGGCCCTGGCGCACACCGGTCAGCGCACCGTGCTCAAAGGCTCGGACGCTGTCGACGGCTACCTGCTGCTCGCCACCTCCTGCGACGGCACCCTGGCCACCACCGTCACGCCGACAACCGTGAGGGTTGTTTGCCACAACACTCTCACAATGGCGATCAGCGGCGCGCGCAGCAACGCCATTCGAGTGCCACACAACACCAGCTTTGACGCCGACGCCATCAAACTCCAGTTGGGCATTGCTGTGTCGCAATGGGACAACTTCATGCATCGCATGAAGGCCCTGTCTGAGCGCAAGGTCAAGAGCAATGAAGTCGAAGGCTACATCCAACGCGTGCTCTACGGGCCGGACGAACTGGATCAGCCAACGGCGTCCAATGCCAATGCACAGCCCATACCGCGCGCGTTGGCGGCGCGGAAGGTTCTGCAACTGTACGAAGGCAAGGGCCGTGGCGCCGAACTCGCAGCCGCTCGGGGCACTGCCTGGGGCCTGCTGAGTGCAATGACCGAATACGTCGACCACGAACGACGTGCCCGCAACCGCGAGTACCGCCTTGACAGTGCCTGGTTCGGTCAGGGCGCCGCACTGAAGCAGCGAGCGCTGGACCACGCGCTTGAGCTCACTTCATGAGGCAGACAACCAACCTCGGCACCGCCTCTCCACCACATCCCCCTTACCAAAAGCCCCGTCCCTCCATCAGGAGGACGGGGCTTTTGGCTATGGGCACTCCATTTCAAGGAAGACATCATGTACACACGTGCTGAACGTTTGCGAACTGCGAGCCTCGCAACCACAAGGCGCGTCGCACTGCACCTGGTTTCAACGTCAAAAAGACCCGGATCGGCGGCGATCGTTGATCGCCAGATCGACAATTCCCAGCCCTCGGAAGCCGGCATCGGAAACCGCGATGCCGCCGCTGCCCTCGAACACGATCCCTTCAAATCCCAGATCCGTCTCTGGATGGAGAAGACAGGGCGCCAAGACCTGTTGCACCCAGTGCTGGTCCAGGACGATAGCCTCGGGTACTGGGGGCGCTTGCTCGAGCCGATCGTAGCAGCGCATTACACCAACAGGACCGGGCGCAGGATCCGGCAAGTCAACGCCACGCAGCGGCACCAAAAGCACCCGTGGATGATCGCTACCGTCACGCGCGAGGTGGTGGACGCACCCGATGTCCAGCTTCTTGAGTGCTCGTGTGTCGGCATGGACGCCGCGCCCCTGTGGGCTCACGGCGTCCCGGCGTACATGCGGCTTCGGGTCATGCATTTGCTTGCTGTCACGGGTCAACGCGCCGCCGATGTGGTCGTGCTGCTGGGCGGCCAGGACCTGCAGATCTATCGCATCGAGCGCGACGAGGCCGAGATCGCATGGCTGATCAGGCAGGAGCAGGTGTTCTGGCGCAGTGTCGAATGCGGTCAGGCCCCACCTTCGCGGGATGAGGATATGCCGGTGTTCGTGCCGGTGTCCTGAAATGCGAGGACGTCAGCGTTCGTGCCAGAGCGTCCACCACCGGCGTGGCGCCGATCTCGTCTCCAGGGGCCGTAGATCCAGGGTGTCGTAGTTCGTAAATGGTGCCCCAGCGCGCCGGCGCAACTCCGTCTCGAGTTCATGAGCGATCCCGCGCGCGTGGAGGTCTCCCTCCAGGGCCTTCCTGCGCCACTCGATGGCCATCGCACTCAACGCCTCGTCGGGCAGCTCCTGCTTTGTCGTCATGCGCAGATTGTGCCGCGTCGGCCAGCGTTCCTTGACAGCTGTCCTGAGAGGGGCATGAGACATCGCGCGCCAGTGCAGTAGGCGTGTTTGTCCGCTCCTGTTCTCTTGCCTTTCGAAGCCCTTTGCCTTCTTTTTAATAACCCGAATGGAAATGAACAACGAATCAATCACTCCAGCCCCGTGGGCGCATGGGCCTTCCGCACTGCAGTCGGTGGGGCTTCATCGCTACATCGCCCGAACGCTGCGTGTCAGTTCGAGCCATCTGCCCTGGGAGATCGCGCAGCAGATCCACGCGGAGGACCAGATGGGCGAGACCTGTGGTGCGTTCCCATCCACTGGCGGCCTCCTGATCCTCGAGCTCGACGACTACAGCTGGCGCGCCGATGTCACGGCCGACAACATCGCAGCGGCACAGGCGCTGCGATGGGACGCACTGCGCCGGTTGCTGCGGCTGGCGCAGGCCTACCAATGCGAAGCCCTGGAGCTTGCCGGCGACCACCTGGTGTTGCCGGCCGTTCTGGAGTTCGAGGTCTTCCCATGGCCTTGAGCCGTTTCGCACCTCCTTCATTCGAATCTCAACCGGTAGCCGCCTTCATGACTTTCATCTCCATCTCCATTGACACCGCCAGCAAGTACTTGCTGGGAGGCAATGTGTACACAGGGCATCAGCTCCAGCGTGCCATCCATTGCGCGCACAGCGTGGCGCGCGCCTACGAGATCGCCGATGTCGACAACGGCGGCGATGGCAGCGTGGACTGGAGTGAAATCGATGACGCACAGCGCGAAGCCATCGATGCGATGGGGCCGCTGGCGATGCGCGAGATCATCGTCTCGGCTCGCGAATACAACGACGTATTGCCACCAGCGTCGCAGACGCGGGGCGAAGACTCCCTGCTCAGCGAAGCAGAAAACGCCGAGGCCTGCGCAGAAGGCTGGTCGCTTTTCACGCACTTGGGCCAAACCACCGAGCTTCGACTCGAGCGCATCGACAGTCCCGACGAGGGCGAGGGTGAACTGCTTGACGACGCGGCAGCCTGGATCCGCGTCTGGACCCGGGCCACCCCACTGCATCTGAAGGTCATCGACATCTTGAAGGAATCATCTCCTGCAGAGTACGCGCGCATCGAAGCCTATGTCCATGGCGCGCAGGCCTGCCATGCGCATGCTTGAAGGATTGGCCCGGGAGGTCGTGGCGCGTTGGGAGCGTGGCGACCTCGCGCAGGCCATGCGTGCTCTAGACCGGCACTTGCAGGACGTCGCCGAAGACAGGGTGCGACACGCAGACCTGATCGAACGCGCCGTCGATCTCTACCAGGACGACGACATCCAGATCGATGCGCAGGGCTCGTTCATCTCCGAGAGTGAGACAGGCGAGAAGGGCGTGTTCGTCATGGGCTGGCTTTGGGTGCCAAGGCCCGATGGCGATATCGCCAGACTGACCGTTGAGTGCCTGCCCGACGAACCCCCGACTGCCGGAATGCAGGCTGACGTCGTGACCCATCCGGAGGAGTGAGTGCGATCTCGATGACGCGTGCATGGCGGAGTCATCCGCCTTCGACACTTTTTCAAATCAATCCTGCCCGCTTCTCGCGGGCTTTTTTACGTCTACACGATGCATCACTTTCCTATCTTCTTGTTTTCGTCGATGACTGCGGCTTTGCGGCTCGTCGGTCTTCACCATCACGGTCTGGTTGGAATCCGCTTCTCGCAGATGCCACCGATCGTGGAAGGCGACTGACGTGGGCACCATCGTCTATCGCGCCACCAAGGCCCAGGCGATCCACGATGAGTTGGCCAGTGTCAGCGCCTCCTGCACTGTGCTGGCGCACCGCGTCATCGGCAACCGGCTGTGGTTCCTGGCCCAAGCCCGCGCAGGCGAAGGTGCCGGCCGCAAGTGGATCGGCCTGACGCTCATCGACTGCCGCAATGGCGAAGCCGCCATCAAAAGCATGGATGAGACCTGCGGGCCTTATTACTACGACTGCCCTTTGGCGTTCCTTGCGCAAGCCGATGCGCCCACGGGGCCCTATGCCGGCCCCTGGCGGGAGAAGGTGCGCGCGTTCCATGCGAGCCGATCCGCCAAGCGAGCCGCCATCCGAACGGGCCTGCGTATCTCGTACGGCGGTCACACCTATGTGTTGCACCACAGCCTCGGCCGCCGCGGCTGGCAGGTCGCGCGCGAGAGCGACGGCCTCGTCTTCCGCCTTAAGTCCCAACAACTTGGCAACGCGAGCGTGTTGTCATCCCACGAGAAAATCCATGAAAGCTCCATTCCGGCGGCACGCCACGGTGCCGCCCCATACCCGTGACCCTTTCGCCCACGACATATTCAAGTGGTCGGCCGAATTCGAGGTCCCCTTGATCGGCGAGGACGTGCTCATCCGCATCAACGGCATAGGCCGCGCCAAGGTGGTGGGCTACGCCTCGCAAGGCGGCTATCTGGGCGTGATGACCATGCCGTACAGCCCGCCCGATTGGTGGGTTCGCCAGAACGGATCGCCCAGCTCCGACAACGCGGCGGTTGCCTTCGGAGCGGAGATCGCACAGATCAAAAGCGGGGAGGGCGCATGAGTGGCATACCTGCCCGGCCTCGAACGGTTCTGGTGTTCAGCGTCGAGCTTGCTGTCTTCGATGAAGACGCGCTGGCTCGTGCCGCCCAGACCCGTGCGCGCGAAGATGGCCTGGACGATGCGGTCTGGACGTCAATGCGTTCAGGCATGTCCGATGACCTGATCATGCTGCTCGATCCAGGGCTCGTTGCCGACGCCGGTTTCGAGATCCTCCAGTCGACATGCGAGGTGTGCGAACGGGGGCAGCATGCGATCGACCAACGTTGAATTCGTCACCGAGCTGATGGAGTTCAGCGCCCATGGCGCGCTCATTCAGGCTTTCGTGATGCAGGCGCTGGAGCAGTACGCCATGCGCGTGGCTGCAATGGATCCTCAAGCACTGGATACACCGATGGTCAGCGGCCATGCCTGGCATGGCTGCGCTGTGGAGGTACGGGCCAAGCTGGCCGAAAGGTTTGGCCGCGAGGAACACGATCGTCCAGCCGCTTCTTCCACAAAAGGACGCTGACGCGCGATAGCTGCCGTCGCGTCGCGTCCAGGTCAGGCCTGTCGGCCTGCTCCTTCCTACCCCGCTCCTCTCGTTCGCCACGCCCGTCCTCGTTTGGCCGAGGCGTAGCGGATGCGTGTGCGAGCTGTTCTGACCCGGTTCGCAGGAGCCGGAATTTCATGCCGTAGCCATCACCGGCTGCGATCACAACCCGAAGGATTTGAACTTGTCCATTTCAATCATGGCGCGGGCACACGCTCGCCCGAACTCAGCACGGCCGCTTCAAGAGCGTTCGAATCGTTCTCATAGAACTTCTCCTCAACAGGATGTCTGCACCTATCACCTGGTGCGCATCAGCCGCAACCGCAAGACCGGTCCTATCCCGGTGACAACCACGAGTGCGAACTCTTGCCCACCGACATGCAGCTTCAAGGGCAACGGCTGCTACGCCGAAAGCGGTCCATTGGCTATCCCTCCCACGACCGCTCCTGAACCTGGAGTGAAATCCAATGGCACTGCCGCCGTTGGCCTTCCTATCGTCCGTGGTCAGGTGACCATGAAGTGCGCCTCCGGCACCACCATGACGGCGGTCACGGAAAGCACTGGGACTTGGCAGACGGCCGCGCGCAACAGCGACTACCCATGTGTCATCCAGGTGTCCGGCGGCACGGCCGGCGGCGTCGAACGCACGACCTCGCTGTACTCGATCGCCAGCGGTCCTGGCGTTTCCAACATCACGCCTCTGACCGACCTGATCGTGGCCGCTTTGAGCGGGCAAGAACCTGGGGCTTGGTTTGCCAGTGCCACCAATGGCGCGTTGAGTGGCGCGATCACGCCGGTAGGGCTCTCGGATGCCCTCGGCAAGGTCAAGTCGGCCGTCGCGACTTTGCCGGGCAAGCTGAGCCTGCCTGACGGTTTCGATCCGATCACTACCGGCTTCAATGCAACCAAAGGTGATGCAGCCGACGGTCTTCTCGAGGTCTATGGTGTTGCTCTGACGACTGCTGGGGTCACGCAAGCCGATGCGGGCAGGGCTGCTGCATCTGGTACGGCGCTGACGAAAGAAGCGTTCTCGCTGACGGCGTACACCACGCCGAACTTGACCGCGATCAAGATGGGCACTTCCAAAAATCTGGATGACACGTTCGGCATCTCGATTCTCGACCTGAACCGAGGCAACTACACCGTGAAGGCCAGTATCGATGCTGATGGCAATCTGAGGGCATTGAGTGCCGGCAGTTCGTTCAACGGGTATGTGTCGCTCCTAGGCAATCGTATCGGTCAACTGTGCACGGCCAACAAGGGAGGAATGGATCCCACGATGGCCAGCCAATACGCCTATGTGTCCTCGGAACTGACAGAGGTCACGGATGCCACTGAGTTGTTCGGAAAGAACTTCGTGGAATACGAAGACTGCGCTTCCTACGGCACTTCGGAAATCCGTGCGGATGGCGCGTTCATCTTCACCGAAACGGCATCGGGTAACAGCAATACCCCTGATCTGAACTTTGCACAGGCAATGGCCAGTAATGGTCGCGTCAATGCGGAAAATGGCTCGGTGATTCGTGGCAAGGTCTACAAGTACGTAGTCGGCGGGGCGACCACGTATGTCTATCTGATCGTCAGCACCAAGCAAGGGACCTCAATGCCTGCGCTGAATGGCGAGACTGACTATGTCGTGATGGGCGTTTCTCTGCAGCCTTGATGAAGCGACGACCAACAATCCACCAGCCCTCTGCGGGAGGTGGATTTGTTGTCCTGCGAGATCGCTCAAACCACGGCCTTGAATGCCTGACCCATCGATCTGGCTGTCGAGACCATCGGGTGCGCAGGATCCATTGCTCCAGGCAAAGAGCGCGCGGCGAGATCCGCCTTGTGCTGGTGGAGCAGAGCAATTCTCCCGGCGGGAGGATTGCTCTGTACGCCCCAAGTCTCCGCCAATTTTTCTTTATTCGGCAAGGTTCCATCAACTGTCGTTGAGTTTGATGGCTCACTCTTGCGCCTTGGAGCGTTTCCGCTTTTTTCGACATCCAGTCGTGCTCGGATCGTTGTCACGCCTTGATGGATGCCGTTGAGTGATCTCGGTGCTTGACGGAGTGACCCGTTTGCAGTCAGAATCCGCCCGTGCCACGAATGAGGTTTTTCATACGTGGCCCCAAGCATCAACTCTCCGTAGTTGATTGCCACCAACGATAAGGGCCAGACGCGCTGTTTCGCAAGACACGCGTCATCCGACGGCTCGAAGTGCAGCTAAGTGCTCACTTGAACATCAGCAAGCCTTGCCTTGCTGATGATGCGACCCAAACAAAATTCATCAGTAATCGCATGACTTAGCGCGCTCAAGCTATTGAGTCATGCACTTCGTTTGGAGTTCCGCATGCAACATCGCATGGTAAGTCTCGCGGGTGTCTTGGAAAAATTGTCCAAGAGTCGGTCGTCTGTGTACGACATGCTCAACCCTCGCAGCAAGTATTTCGACAAAGAATTCCCACAACCCGTCCGCCTTGGCCAGCGCTCCGTGCGCTGGTTTGAGGACGAACTGGATGGGTACCTCACCTCTCGCCCGCGTTCGAGGCACGAGCTTATCAAGCAGGGGAGTGCGAAATGAATGCACCTCATTTTCCTGCCGATGAGATTCCCGGTCTGCTGGGCAATGTGGTGCGTGAACGTGCCAGTTCGCCCAAAGATGCCGGCATCGCGGGTGGCATCGCGAACGGGGTTGCCTCGCTGGTCACGCAAGGCGTAGCCCAGGTCAAGGGCCACGATGGCCAAGTTCACAACCTTTCGTCCGCTACCAAAGTCAAGGCTGCCACGGGTTCAGGCAAGAGCTATCACTATGTTCCCTTGATCGCACCAATCGAAGACGCCATCCTTGCTTGCCAGAAACAATTTCCAAAGCATGAGGTGCAGTTGTTCAGCGATTCGACTGTTCCGGCAATGGGTAAGCCGTTATCGGAAAGCCCGATGGCAGGTTGGTTTACCGACGAAGCGGGCTTTGCTCTGCAAAGCATGAAACCGGCTCACTATCCGCTTGTTGTCAGTTACATGGATGGCCGTCTCATCCAGCGGAACCGTGTCGCCGAGAGCGGCAAGGCCAATCGGCCGTTCTTTACGATCTTGCACCTGCTGCAAGACACCGTGGCTGATGACATCACACAACGCCACGGCAAGGTCAGCCAGGGTTGTGGTTTCGATGCGCGCACCCGTCTGGTGGTTGTCCCTTCGGAGTGGGTGGGGCAGGAGGACATCACCTCGATGGTGGATCCCGATAGTTCCAGCCAGCAGCAGTACGCGACTCGCATCGGCGAGCTATTGAATGTCACGACGGCCAACATGGAGTCGGGAATGCAAAACCTCCCCGTCCATGAGTTTGTGCCTGAAGCCAAGCGCGAGTTGTTGACCATGCAGCGAGGATGTCAGAGCAGTCAACAAGATCCGCTGTATGCCAGTTGCGCTGACTTTTTGGCGAAGTACCCAACCCATGTGATCAAACTGGCCGCGAGTTGGCACGTATTTGAGAATCAAACAGGTGGGATCAGCCGCGAATATGTCGAGCGCGCCGGACAGGTGATTGAGCACCACTTGAATTGCTGGCTTTATGAGCGAAGTCACCATCAGCGGGAGCGTCGAGAAGTGGCGGATGCCCGGGTGCTCTATCAATACGTAGTTCAGATGTTTGGTCGACGCGCGATCCCATATCGCGAGTTGCGTTCGCTGGCAATCAATGTCGGACTGGGCTCCTCGGTTCGCCGCGACAACGCCTTGTCGGTGCTTTGCGAGAACGGCTACGCGGCCATCGATGGCAGGGGATTGGTCAAATTCTTTCCCGACACCCGCTGGCTTGAGCGCGTCCTGAATCAACCCGCACTGGGTCTTTATCGCTAGATCTTCTATGCCTGCGCGGGCGTGCTGTTTACGTATATCCGTGCGGGCATAGGAATTCAGAAATTCCTCGTAAAAAAATTCTGCAAGCGCAAGCAATTGTTGGAATTTTTGCGCGAGGGACTTCTGGATCGCGATATGAGATTATCAATAAACTATTAAATTAATGAATGGTCATCCCTGCATGTCGAGAAGTGCTTGTTCAGGGGGGAGGAATTAAAGTGAAATCTGAAATAATTTTGGAATTGGAAAAATCTCTTAACATGCAAACCAATCCTGACGGATCGTTATATCGGATCGGCATAAGTATTAGACCTTTGAGTATGTTAATTGAATTCATGGAGCAGGTGATCAAAGGCGTTAGCGTAAAAAAGCTGATCACGCACGCACCGCAACTCAATCGCTACGCGCGGCAGTACGATCGCAATATGGCTTTTGCACCTCATTTGAAGCTATTCTTCGATGTGTGGGCAAGACGGAGAATCGATCATTTGCCGCTGCATGAGGTTTGCGCCAAAGAATTTGTACCTTTCGTCAAAGCACTGCAAGAGGAGGGCAAGCGCATCGACATCAAGCGCAAGGTGCGCGATTGGGAACGCAGTGCAAAAGAAAATTCTGCGAGCGTTCACCACTACTTGAGTTACCTACATGAGCGCTATGCCCGGCTGAATGTTATTCGACTGGACTTGCACTTGAACGCATCAGCATGTGTCAGCTACGCGGAGGCTCGAGAAAGACACGAGCAGGAATTGGGGCGAATGCAGCAGTCCTATTACGCGCTGATGGACGGTACGCCAGATGATGAAGCCGATGAGGAGAACCTGCGCGCTCCGCTGCAACTGGTTGCCGCGAAGTGGCGTCGTCTGTATGACAACATGCGAGGAAAGCGATCCTTATTCAGTGACAAGGTAGGTCATATCGTGTGCTTCGAATACGCACGTGCTAGCGGCTACCATATTCATCTGATCTTGTTCTTTGATGGGTCGAAGCGCACGCCAGATCATGAATGGCTGGCAAGTAAAATTGGTCGGTACTGGGACGAAACAATCACTCGAGGAAAGGGCTATCACTTCAATTGCAATGCCCAGACGTATCGCAACAACGGCATTGGTGTCGTGAACTATCACGACCACGAAAAGCGGCGGAACTTGTTGACAGCCGCGCTGTACCTTGCGAAGGCGGAGCAGTTCATTTGTGCCAAGCCCTCCAAGGGCTTCAAAACCTTCAGTCCCGGACAAATTCCTCCCGAGTGGGCGCCAGGGCTGGGGCGACCTCGCAGTAAGGGCCTTCAAGCTGATGGTGGCATGCCCTTGGGGGCATGACTTTTGGCAATTTGAGCGATATCCGGAGTAGTGCTCCATGTGAGGTGCACTATTCCGGATATCTGATGTTTTGCCTTGGCCCGTAGGTTTTGGCGTTGGAGCCTGTTCTGTGGACATTCGCTGAACATGGCTCTATCTTGATCGGATCGGCTTGAGGCTGAACGCCTGTATCAAGGGGCTGCGGCAGTCATCAGGGCGTCCTCTTAGCAGTTTTTCTCTCGGGCCTGCCGCCGATGCGCTTGGCTGTAGCCGCCGATTTCGGCTGCGCTGCCTCTCCTGTTTGGGCGCTCAACGAACATGCAGGATCAACGCCAACTTGCCTGGCGAACCTGACGATCGGCGCAACCTGCGAAATTGGCTCACTTCGACGTCGGCACCAACATAGAGGCTTCAGGACTACTTGCCGGCTGCCTGTGCCGCCGCTTCAACCCAAGCGCCCAGGTTGCTCCGGCCATCGTCCTTATTCCAGAGGTAGTGCTTGTATCCGCTCGCGCGCAGAGAGCAGCAGTCCGTGGTGTTCCCCTGCATGTCCGCGATCTTGCTGATGTCGATGGTCAGCAGGCCGTTACCGCGGGCGATGCTCTGCTCGATCTCGTAGCGGACCCACTTGCTCCTGTGGGTGTTCGCACCGATAAGAACCACAGTCACGGACGTGCCACTCAATTGGTTATCGATCCACGCCTTAATTGCCTTGTCGCCTTCTCGTTCGACCTTTTCAAACTCGGCCTTGTCTATGAATCCCGATTTCATGACGCCGCCGATAACATTGCTATTTCGCACATTCATGGCGCGATGCACGTCGTCATACTTGAAGCTAAAGAATACCTTACGAGCCATCTCAATTCCTCGATGCGCCGCAGCGCTTAGCGGTTTAGTTGTTTGACGATATCGATGATCGCTCTGACCATCTCCTTGTGCGGGGTTTTCGGGTCGACGAGCTTTTCGACCATCGGAATAACCCATTTGAAATTACCGTAGTACTTGTCCAAGTCTGCCGCGATGTCTTTCCAGAGCTCTTCGGCCATGAAGCCGGTGGCGGCGACGGGGATGGGCAGGAGTTCATGCTGCAGCGCAATCTCGAACTCACGCCTGACGCCGTTGGCGTTGACCAGGTTTCCGCCATCGAGCTTGTTTCCAAAAAAGAACAGCGCGATGCCGGCCAGGCTGATCATTCGCTGTCGGTACTGCTCCCACAGCGCGGGCAAGTTCTCGCCCTGCTGGGGGAATGGCCGGACGATCAGCTGCGCCTCGGAATACTTCTCCGGTTTTCCGTAGATGGCTTCTAAGGCACCGTTGATAACGGCGCTACCGATGCCCCAGCCGAAACCGTTGACTACGCGGCAGTTCGCCTCGACACAGTTCGCTGCCACGTTGTGGACAAAGTCCATCGCGTCTCGCCGGGACCACGTACCGTACTCCTCGGCGCTGCCCGAGAAGAACACAGTCCGCTTCCGGTACAGGGCTTCGATCTTCTTCAGGATTTCGTTGATGTCCGAGTAGTTGTCGACCAGTAGTGTCTGGATGCCGAAGCGCTTGAGGTCCTCAATGCGCAGCTCTTGCTTGCGGTGCTTGTAGTGGAAGAGTTCGTCATCCTCATCCGCGGTGCGCTGGGCCTCGCGCATGAAGCAGTAATGGTTGCGCTTGGTGGTTCCGCCGTGCAGCCGGCTCAGGACGTAGTCGAGGTTTGGGTCGGTGAAGCTGAAGCCGATGAACAGGAAGGTCTTGGAGATGAGGTCGCCGCTCAGCGCCGTAATGAAAGGCGCGTGGGTGATGTAGTACTTCTCGTATTGCTCCTTATAGATGACCGCCTGTTGGGGTAGGTGAACGTCGCCATGCATCTTGTAGACGATGGCGTCGCGCTTGGGCCTAGCGATGGTCAGGTGATCCACTAGGTACTTGACGTCCGGCACCCTAAAGGCTTTGCGCAGCGCGTCCTCGATCAAGCTATCGTAGTTGGTTGTCCAGAAGCTGCGGATGGGCAGGCGCGCGATAATGTCGTGCACCTCGGATGACTCTGCCTGCTCGGAGAATTCCTGCAGGATTTTCTTGGCTAGGCCATCGCTGGTCCGCCGCGTATTCACATGGAACTGGGCTAGCGAGATGAGGTCGTATTCCTTGTCGACGTTCAGCCCAAGTTCTTTGGCGATGTCTCGCAGCAACTCCGGCCAGTCCACATAGCCGCTGCCCTTGGACATACCTGCGCCAGCAAAGATCGCCGCACTGTCATTGTGCAGGTCCTGGACGAATTCCTTGATAAAGCTATCAATGACGTGTTGCGGCGACATGTCTAGAAACTTGCAAGAGTTTGGGGCGACTGCGATCCCTTTTGGTACCAATACAAGGATCCACCCACTGCGGCCTGGTCAATCCGCCGGTAGAGCTGGAGATACTCATTGCCATAGTGGTTGCCCGAGGCGTCGCGCGTTGCGATGACCGCGATCTGCTCGTTGCGCATTACGCCGTCGGCGAAACCCAGTTCCCAAGGGCACCAGCGCGAGCCCATGGAATTGCTCGTCGCAAGGAACAGGAAAACGTCTGAGCCGCGAATCACCGTGCGGATGCGAGCCGCGGTCGTGGCATCGGGCGACTCGGGCATCGACGCATCCTGCCAGTCGATGTAGAGGTCCATCCCCTGCTCCTTAAGCCACTGCTGCAGGCCCAGCGCCAATTCCCGGTCTTTGTGGCTGTGGCATAGAAAGCCCGCCTTCTGCAAATAGCCCCTGCTTCGCTGGTTCTTGGCAAAAAAGTTTCTCGCTGCCGCGTTCCTCAAATCGTACTGAGCGATCGTCATTCTTATATCCTCATCGTCGTCCACCAAACTCGGATAAATACTCCCTGGACCGTCCCTCTCGAGATGATCTACGGCTACTCCATTCAGAGTAACAGATGTTTACAAGAACGTATATGCCGGGTAAGGAGACTGGTGCCGGAAAAACAGAGCACGGAGATAAGTGAAATCCTTGCCCATTGCTCGGCCGAGACCCAGCGGTCACTTGCTATGGGAGCGGGAAAGTCGCCCGCTACAAATCGACAACCTGCTGACGGCGTAGTGAACAGGGATCAATTGCCGGACGCCACTGGTGCTTGCGCAACTGTCAGGCGCGGACGTCAACAGTACCTTAAATATGGGGCGCTGGCGCCGCACTCTAAGCCTCAGTGACCGTGATGTCGCCGAAGCCGTGCGCCCGGCGGCCGTCTCCGACTGGCCATAGTCGCTGCAATCGAGCCATCCGGCAGCGCATCGATCCGCCTCGCCACTGCCCGCGGATCGTGTGGCCTCTGTCATCAAGCACATTGCCGAGCACGGGCATGACGTGCTTGCCTTATCGCTGCAGCCGGCCTTGTCGAGGCGGCGCTTCCGCAAGAGAGCTCGAGGCCCCTGAAGTGCCGGGAGCCAGCGGGTCTCTGGTTTGACGATTCGCGCTGACAAGATATCAGTACTTTCTGCGTTTAAGCTCGCACCTTCTTTCAATTGAGGGCCGATTCATGGCAAAAACCTTTCTCCAGGTGCAGAAACAGATCGAACAGCTGCAGCGCGAAGCCGAGCAGCTGCGTAAGAAGGAGGCCGATGGCGTGCTCAGCCGCATCAAGGAAGCCATCGCGGTGTATGGCTTTACTGCCGCTGACCTGGGCTTCGGAAAAGGCGTAGGTCGCGTAGCGCCAGTCGTGAAGCAGGGCACGAAGAAGACCCGAAAAGGAAAGAAGCAGGCCGCCGAAACTGCAACCCCGAAATTCCAGGATGATCAGGGCAACGTTTGGAGCGGACGGGGCCCTCGTCCCGCTTGGTTCAAGGCGGCGCTGGAGGCTGGCAAGGCGCCGGACGATCTACTCGCCAAGTAGTTGTGGGGTTGGCTGTTGCCGTCCGTTCGTGTTGGACGTTATCGCCGCCCTGCAAATACCCGGTTACCGCCGATCGGCGTGTGGCATCGAATCGTATGACGAGTACATCTTCATCGGCAATGAGCATGTGCACGCGCACAAACCAATTTGGAAAATGCTGCACGAAAAGTTGACTCCGCAGTGGCTCTACTCACGCGCCGTCAATGGCAGTCGCGAATTTATTGCCACTTGGTGTCGGTCCCAGTCTTCGAGCGCGTAGGAGTAAGCAGCGAGGTAAGAGGTGCTTGACGCGGCTGCTGGATGATGCGCCGGCGCCTCGTGCGCGAGGCCCTGCATGAGTTGGGTTCCGACTTGGGGAGCGCGGAATTCGTAGCTGATTGGAGTCTAGACCGTTGCCTCCCTTGTCGAAAATGCTTGCTTATCGATGGAGCTTGGGAGCAATTCGCCATACTCCTTTTTAGAAGATGAGGCGGCAGTTTCGGAGAGTATCAGTTCGATCTTTTGTCCAAGCTGCTTCCAGGCTTCTGTCTTTTCACTGGCGTAGTCATAGTGTAGGTAATGACGTCGCACTTTGCTCCCAGCAATGACGTGGTTTTGGCACCGGTCGATGACATCGAGTGACACCCCCAGTGACTGCATGAGGGTTGCAGCGGTTCGACGGAGATCATGCGGCGTCCATTCACCGGTCTTTCCCTTGGCGAGCACGAGGGAGTTGTCATTCTTGCGGTTCTTCAGCGGCTTGCGCTTCTTGAACTGCATCTGTCGATCCCCAATTTGCTTTGAGGTTGATTTGACACACACATGCTGTTCGCCCGCGATTGCGCTGCGAGCCGGAAAGCACCACTTCGAATCCTCGCCTGTGATCTCGTAGAGGGATTTGAATTGCCGACTTGCAAAGTCGGACAGGTAGACGATGTGATCTTGCTGCTCTCCATTTGTCTTTTTGGTGTTTTCCACGGGAATCCGCCACATACCGGCGTTGAGATCGAGATGTTCCCACTTGGCTTGGAGTAGCTCGCCAATGCGGCAGGCAGTGGCTAGACACAACCACATTGCGATTCTTGTCTCAGTCTTGAGTGGTTTTGACGCCGCTCTCTTATCCGGTGCTGATTCGTAGACCGCGTCCATTGTGGAAAAAATATCGCGCAGTTCTCGAATCTCATCAGGCGAAAAGATGCGGCTACGCTCGGCGTTCGCCGTTGAGCCGAGCGGCAGGATGCGATCGATTTCGAGCAGATTGGCTGGGTTGCCTTCGATCATCAAGGTGCGCCACGGCTGACGCTTTTCAGCCCAAGAAAACATCTGGACCAGATCGTTGTAGACGCGTGTAGTCATGCGAGCCACGCCACGTTGCACCATCGCCCGGAGCAGGGCGCGAAGATGATGTTCAGTCACGTCTTTCACGCGCTTGCTGCCGATGCTCGGCAGCACATCCTTCTCGAATGAGCGACGCAGCTCTGAGTTGCCATCCTTGCGCGTTACGCCATCGGCCAACCAAGCGTCGAACATTTCTTGCACGCTCGCATCCAGTACCTTCGTTCGCTTGGCTTCGAGCGCTGCTGCATCTTTGGCTTCGGCCGCTTGCACCTGAAAATCGATGCCATCACGAGCCAGTGCCTGAATCCTCGCGTTTTCGGCGGTCGCTGCACTTAGCGTCATGAATCCTGCGCCGCTATTTCCGTAGGGCTTCGGAAGGCGTGCTTCGCGCTGTTTGCCGTCCACGACGTACTTGATAAGCCAACGCTTTTCCCCGTCGAGCGCTACCCGGATGTAGAGCCCCGTATCCACCGTGAGTTTGTACGGCTTGCCCTTGGGCCGTGCCGTGTCTATCGCTCGAACTGTTAGCTTTGCCATTCCGTGCCCTAATCGTGCCCTAAAAATCTTCGGATTGAAATGTACCCGATTAGATGCTCTAGGAACAAAAGTCTCCGCAAGTATTTGATTTTAAAAGACTTTATGTCTCCGAGGAAGTCCGATGGAATCCAGTGAAATCCGCAAAATAATTCCATGGGGTGCAAGGGGTAGAAGGTTCGAATCCTTTCACACCGACCAAAAACAGTAGTTAGATCAACGGGTCAGGGCCACAAGCTCTGACCCGTTTTTCTTTGGCTTTGAAAAATCGGTCAATTCCCACGGGCTGAGTGGTGCGCAGCGCCAGCCCTGTCTGCACTTTCTCCCGCCTCCCGAACTCGACAAGCATTCGAAGCAGGTTCCGGCCAACCCCCTCTCGGTCAGTTGGCAGCGTGACATTTGGGAACGTTCTTCATCGTGGCGATGTACGCGGCGCCGCAAGGCCAGGCGTTGGTGGTGCATCAGGGCGATTTCTTGCCCTCCAGGAGATGAAATGACTTTCCCCCGAACCGCTCTGAAGCTGGGCGCCGCAGGTCTCGTTGCTGCCGCAGCCTTGTTCGCCGCCGCATCGGCCAATGCGGGCACCAGTTGGTCCATCGGTGTCAACCTGCCCGGCGTGGTCGTGAGCGAGCCCGCCCCGGTGTACTACGAGCCGGCGCCTGTCTACTCGAGGCCGGCCCCGACCTACTACCAGCCTGCCCAGCCGGTCTACTCCAGCCCGGCACCTGTCTACTACGAGCCTGGATCTCGTTGGGAGGAGCGTCGCGCGCAACGCTGGGAAGAGCGCCGCGCGGAGCGCCGTGAATGGCGTCGCCGGCAATGGGAGCGTGAGCAGCACCGCCGCTACTACGAGGAGCGTGATTGATCTGAGGGGGCCGCGCCAGGGGCGCGGCGTTTCATCCCATCGACAAGCTGCTGAGAA
Source organism: Variovorax sp. 54 (assembly GCF_002754375.1). Classification (NCBI taxonomy): domain Bacteria; kingdom Pseudomonadati; phylum Pseudomonadota; class Betaproteobacteria; order Burkholderiales; family Comamonadaceae; genus Variovorax; species Variovorax sp. 54. The sequence goes on along the minus strand of NZ_PEFF01000001.1, from coordinate 926,327 downwards.
TCAACCGCACCAGCATGGTCTGTCGGGTCACGCCGGTCTTCGAGAAGATGGAGCGCAGATGCGCGCGCGCGGTGTTCTTGCGGATGCCGAGTTCTTCGGAGGCCTCTTCCAGCGTCTGGCCGTTGGCCAGCTGCATCGCCAGCGCGGCCTCGGCCGGCGTGAGGTCGAAGAGGTTGCGCATGATCTCGTGCGAGGCCTCGGACTTGCGCTCCGGGTCGCGGATCATCACGGCGACCGAGGGGCGGCGCTTGCCTTCGGACCAGGCGTTCAGCGGGATCGCGCGCACGATCACGCCGAGCTTGGCGCGACCTGACGGCCGGGTGATGGCCAGGGCCGCGGCCACGGCGGGCTTCCACTTGGTCGCGGTCGACAGCGCCTCGGTGATCAGTTGCTGCAGCTCGCGGTCCCCCTGGCGGTAGTCGGCCTTGATGGCGCCTTGCGACATCCCGAGGCCGTCGTTCTCCTTGAGGATCTCGGAGGCGATCGTCGTCATCTTCAGGAGCTTGCCGGCCTCGTCCAGGATCACCATGCCCAGCTGCATGCGGTCGACCGTGCCCGCGTAGAGCTCGCGTTCGGTCTCCAGCACGTCGCCCTGCGAGTGCAGATGCACCGCGAGCTTCAGGTGCGGCAGCAGGATCTTGAGCAGTTCGCGGTCGGTGTTCGAGAAGCGCGTCTGCGTGTCCGGGCGGCAGATCCGGAAGTGGCAATCCAGGATGCCGCCGTCGTGGGGCAAGGTGTGAGGCTGGGCGTTCCCGGAGGCATGGAAGTCGAAGCCCAGCATCTGGCCGATGTTCTCCGGCTCCAGGAACTGCTTGTAGAACTCGCAGGCCTTGAGGTCGGCCTCGTTGATCACTTCGTCGAGGCTGAGCACGCGGTCCAGCGGCAGGTTCACGAAGGGGTCGATGGCGCAGGCGTACTGGTCGTAGGCGGTGGCGATGCGGACCGGAAATCCCTGCTTCCAGACCAGCACCAGCCCGTAGCGGTCGATGACCGGCCGGCGAAGGACCAGGGTGACCCAGTTGGCGTCCAGCAGGCGCCCGACCTCGCTGAGCAGACTCTGCCAGGGCACGGTTTCGGTCGAGCCGTGATAGACCAGGCGCACCAGTTCGCTGAATTCCGACAGCGAAAGAGGAATGGCAGCGCCCGTGCCCACCGGCGCCTGCACAGGCTTGTCGTTTTCTTCCACTTTCAAGCCTCGGTTGGTACGAATCAGGGCGAGCGAAGGTGAAAATTTTACAGGCGCCTGCCGTTCCGATGTAGTTCGAAAGGTTTCGCCAAAACGATCGTCCAGCAGGGGGTGGGCTTGTTCGTGGAGGGTGTTCATGGGGGCCTCGATCTACCGTCGCTTGAAACACGGAACGGGGTGCGGCTGTTTGACCGCGGGGGCGTTTCCGGTGCCGGGGTTCATCCGGCAACGCCCCCTGTCTCCTCGCGAACGCCGGGCACGATCATGGGCGTGGGGGCCTCAGAAGTAGTAGCGGTTGAGGCTGTCCACGACGCAGGCCGGCCGCTCGCTGCCTTCAAGCTCGACGGTGACCTGGATGACGCACTGCACGCCGCCATCCCCGAGCGGCGTGACGGTGAGCATCTTCCCGTTGCCGCGCAGGCGCGAGCCCACCCGCACCGGCGCGGGAAAGCGCACACGGTCGCTGCCGTAGTTCAGGCCCATGCGCATGTCGACCTGCAGGATCTGCGGCATGAAGAGGTTTGCCAGCGACAGGGTCAGGTAGCCGTGCGCAATGGTGGCGCCGTACGGTCCGGCGGCGGCCCGCTGCGGGTCGACGTGGATCCACTGGTGGTCGCCGGTGGCGGCAGCGAACTGGTCGATGCGTTCCTGAGTGATGCGCAGCCAGTCGCTGCATCCCAGGGGGTGGCCCGCCGCCGCGACCAGCGCCTGCGCCGAGGCGAAGACGGGGCGTGGCGGCGATACCTCGCCGGAAGGGTTCAGGCCTTGGGCTTCATGCATGTTGGCTGCTCGCGGAGAGGACTTCGCCGACCAGGTAGCTGGCGTAGTCGCTGGCCAGGAAGACCATGACGTTGGCCATCTCCCAGACCTCTGCAGGGCGGCCGAACGCTTCTTTCTGTGCCAGCATTTCCAGCATGTCCGCCGGCGCCACCTTGCGCAGGAAATCGTGCATGGCGATGCTCGGCGCGATGGCGTTGATGCGGACACCATATTCAGCGGCCTCGAGCGCGCTGCAGCGTGTGAGTGCCATCACGCCGGCCTTGGCGGCGGCGTAGTGCGCCTGTTCCTTCTGCGCACGCCAGCCGATCACCGAGGCGTTGTTGACGATGGCGCCGGCGCGGCGGGCCTGCATGGGCCCCAGCATGGCGCGGGTCATTCGGAAGGTGCCGGTCAGCGTGACGTCCAGCACCTGCAGCCATTCGGAGTCGCTCATGTCGACCACGCGCCGGGAGCCGCCCAGGCCTGCGTTGTTGATCAGCACATCGGTGCCGCCGAGCTTGTCTTCGGCTGCCGCGACCAGGGCCTGCACCTGGTCTTCCTGCGTCACGTCGCACAACTGGGTGTGGATGTGGGCGTGGCCGGTCTCGGCGCGCAATTTTTCAGCGGCTTCCTCGAGCCGGCGCGGATGGATGTCCGAGATCATCAGCGCGCGGCAGCCTTCTTCGGCGAAGCGGCGCGCCGCCGCGTAGCCGATGCCAGCGCCGGCCGCTGCGGTGATCAGCACGGACTTGCCCTTGGCAAGGCCGTGCGCTGTGGTGGGGTAGGGGGGAGGAGAAAGGGGGACCACGAGGGCTCCTGCTGTGGATGGGGCGTGAACGGAGAGTGCGGAAACCGGTGGCCGGCCTCAGCGTGCCGGGCGCGGTTCCTTGGGCATGCCCAGGGCGCGTTCGGCAATGATGTTGAGCTGGATCTCGCTGGTGCCGGCGACGATGGTGTCCGAGCGGCTGAACAGAAAGATCTGCTGCAGGCGCGTGCGCGAGAAGTCGTCCAGGAGGATGTCGCCTTCCAGGCCGAGCACGTCCATGGCCAGCTTGCCGAGGTCGCGGTGCCAGTGCGACCAGTAGTGCTTGTTGATGTAGGCCTCGCGCGAGAGCTCGCCGCTCAACTGTGCGGACATCGTGCGCAGCGTGTTGTAGTGCATCACCTTCAGGCCCAGTGCCGCGTGGCCGATGCGCGCGCGCAGCGCAGGCACCTGGTCGGCGCCGGTGGCGCGGGCCGCGTCGCACACCAGGGCCAGCTGGTGCTCGAAGTGCATCTGCTGGTCGATCCACGACAGGCCGCGCTCGAAGCCCAGCAGGGCCATCGCCACTTTCCAGCCTTCGCCCGGTGCGCCCACGGCGTGGGCCGCCGGCGTGCGCGCACCGTCGAAGAACACCTCGTTGAATTCGCACGTGCCGGTGATCTGCCGGATCGGGCGGACTTCGACGCCGGGCTGGTCCAGTGCGACCAGCAGGAAGACCAGGCCCGAGTGCCCGCGCGAGCCGGCCTCGCAGCGCGCCAGCACGAAGATCCATTGCGAGTCCTGCGCCAGCGAGGTCCAGACTTTCTGCCCGTCGATCACCCACTCGCCGGTGTCGGCGTCCAGCCGGGCGCGGGTCTGCACATTGGCCAGGTCGGACCCCGCACCCGGTTCGGAATAGCCCTGGCACCAGTAGTCGGTGCCGGCCACGATGCCGGGCAGGAAGCGGCGCTGCTGCTCGGCGCTGCCATGGGCGATGAGGGTCGGCCCCAGCAAGGTTTCGCCCAGGTGCCCCATGCGGCCGGGGCCACCGGCGCGTGCGTACTCTTCGTGAAAGATGATCTGGCGCGCGACGGAGAGTTCGCGCCCGCCATGCGCGCGCGGCCAGCCGATGCAGGTCCAGCGGCCGGCGGCCAGCAGTTGTTCCCACGCCTTGCGCAGCGCGGGGTAGGCGTCTTCGTCGCCGGGGCCGCCGCGATGGCGCAGGCACGCGAAGCGGCCCACGAGGTGGGTCTGCATCCATTGCGCCACTTCGGCGCGGAACGCCTCGTCGGTGTCGGTCGTTGCAAGGGTCATGGTGTGCAAGAAAGGTGTTGGGCGTCGCCCAGCAAGGCGGCGGCCGCGCGTTCGCGCAGGAGGTCGGGGGTGCCCAGCCACTGGGTGCCGGCCTGTGCGCGCTTGAAGTACAGCTGCGGGTCGTATTCCCAGGTGAAGCCGACGCCGCCGTGCAGCTGGATGGCTTCCTGCGCACAAAAGAAAAAGGCGTCGGACGCAAAGGACTTGGCGCACGCCGCTTCCAGCAGGAGTTCGGCGGTCGTCACATCCGCTTCGGAGGCCGCACGCGCCGCGCCGGTCACGGCGGAGCGGGTCGACTCGATGCGCACCATCATCTCGGCGCAGCGGTGCTTGACCGCCTGGAACGAGGCGAGCGTGCGACCGAACTGAACGCGTTCGGCGACATAGGCCAGCGTGAGGTCCAGGCATTGCTGCGCGCCGCCCAGTTGCTCGGCGGCCAGCGCGATGGCTGCCAGCGCCTCGGTGCGTTGCAGCGCCGTGGCGGCCCGGCCCCCCTCGGCGACGAGGGCCTCGGGCGGCAGCTGGACTTCGGGCAGCACCACTTCGGCGGTGCGGCGTGTCAGGTCCATGCCGCGGTGTTCCGTGGCGCGCAGGCCGGGCGTGCCGGCCGGCACGGCGAACAGCGCAGGTGACTGGTCGAGCAAGGCCGGGACCAGCAGGACCTCGGCCTGCGCGCCGTCGGGCACGTGGCGGAAGCTTCCCTCCAGCACGAAGCCGCTGTCCGTGCGCCGGGCGATGGCGGTCACACGCGCAGGGTCCCAGCCGATGCCGGTTTCGCCGAAGGCCAGCGTGGCGCGCAGGGTGCCGTCCGCGATGCGCGGCAGCCACGCGGCGCAGGCGGTGGCGTTGCCGCTCTCCTGCAGCGCGGTCGCGGCCAGGCACACGGTGGCGAAGTACGGCGAGCAGACCAGGCGGCGGCCCATCTGTTCGAGCAGCAGCGCCACCTCGACCCAGGACAGCGCCAGGCCGCCGCAGGCCTCGGCGATCGGCAGGGCACACCAGCCCATTTCCACGCCCATGCGCGTCCACAGCGCGGGATCGAAGCCGCGTTCGGATTCCATGGCCTGGCGCACGGCACCCGACGGGCTTTGCGCCGCCAGGAAGTCAGCGGCGGCGTCGCGGATCATGCGTTGGTCCGCGCTCAGGCTGAAGTCGACATAGCCGCTCATTGGCGTACCTTCGTGCTTCGCACTGCAGTGCGAGCTTGTTTGGGGTGGCCCGGCACGGCGCTCATGCGCCGTACACCGGTTGCGGCGTTGCAGCCTCGGCGATCAGCGCGTCGATCACCGGCCCGAGTTCGGCCGGGTCCCAGCGCGCGCCCTTGTCGCGCAGCGCGCCCACGCGCCAGCCGTCGGACAGCGACACCTGCCCGCCGGAGGCTTCGAAGACGCGTCCCGTGATGTGCGCGGACAGCGGGCTGCCCAGGAACACCACCAGCGAGGCGACGTTGGCCGGGTCCCAGAAGTCGAAGCTGTCGTCGGTGGGGACCTGCACCCTGGCGGCCATCGCCTGCGTGCTCTGGGTCATGGCGGTGCGGGCCGCCGGTGCCAGGGCGTTGACGCTGATGTCGTAGCGCCGCAGCTCGGCCGCCTGCACCAGCGTCAGTGCGGCAATGCCGGCCTTGGCGCAGCTGTAGTTCGACTGGCCCACCGAGCCCTGCAGGCCTGCGCCCGAGCTGGTGTTGATGATGCGAGCGTCCACCGACGCGCCGGCCTTCTTGCGGTCTCGCCAGTGGCGCGCCAGCGTGTTGGACAGGCAGAAGTGGCCGCGCAGGTGAACGCGCATGACCTCGTCCCAGTCTTCGTCGTCCATGCTGACGAACATGCGGTCGCGCAGGTTGCCGGCGTTGTTGACGAGGACGTGCACGTCGCCGAAGCGCGCGATGGCCTGCGCGACGATGTCCTGCGCGCCCCGCATCGTGACGATGTCGCCGCCGTTGGCCAGTGCCTGGCCGCCGGCCGCCGCGATGGTGTCGGCAACTTCTTGTGCCGCATCGAGGCGGATGTCGTTGACCACGACCTGGGCGCCGGCCTCGGCAAAGGCCAATGCGTAGGCACGGCCCAGGCCGCCGCCGGCGCCCGTGATGATGACGGTTCGCTGTTCGCAAATCTTCATGGCAGGGGACTCCTCAACCCAGGCGTTCGATGATGGTGACGTTGGCCTGCCCGCCGCCTTCGCACATGACCTGCAGCCCGTAGCGGCCGCTGCTGCGCTCGAGTTCGTGCAGCAGCGTGGTCATCAGCTTGGCGCCGGTCGCGCCCAACGGATGGCCCAGCGCGATGGCGCCGCCGTTCACGTTGGTGCGCTCCGCCGGGTAGCCGGTCTCCTTGTGCCAGGCCATGACCACCGACGCGAAGGCTTCGTTGATCTCGACGCGGTCGATGTCCTCCAGCCGCAGGCCGCACTTCTTCATGGCCGCGGCCGTTGCCGGGATGGGCGCGGTGAGGTGCCAGATGGGGTCGTCGGCCAGCACGCTCATGTGGTGGATGCGCGCGCGCGGCGTGAGGCCGTAGCGTTTCAGGGCGCGCTCGGACACGACCAGCAGGGCCGCTGCGCCGTCGCAGGTCTGGCTCGACACGCCGGCGGTGATGCCCGGGTACTCGGGCGCGACCGGCTCCAGCGTCGCCATCTTTTCGAGCGAGGTCTCCCGCGCCGTCTCGTCCATGGCGAGGCCGGCGAGCGGCACGATCTCGCGCGTGAAGCGGCCTTCGGCGATGGCACGGCGCGCGCGCGCATGGCTTTCCAGCGCGTAGACCTCCATGTCCTCGCGCGAACACTTCCACTTGTCGGCAATGATCTGCGCCGCATAGAACTGGTTGACCGGCTGGTTGCCGAAGCGGGCCGTCCAGCCCTGGCTTCCCGAGAAGGGATCAGGGTAGCCGAGCGCCTGGCCCGCGCTCATGGCGTAGGCGATGGGCACCATGCTCATGTTCTGCACGCCGCCGACGGCGACGACGTCCTGCGTGCCGCTCATCACGGCCTGGGCCGCGAAGTGCAACGCCTGCTGCGACGAACCGCAGGCTCGGTCGATCACGGTGCCGGGCACATGCATCGGCAGGCCGGCGGCCAGCCACGAGGTGCGGCTGATGACGCCGGCATTGGGCCCGACCGCATCGACGCAGCCGAAGATCACGTCTTCGTAGTCTTCCGCCGGCACGGCGTTGCGCTCGACCAGCGCCTTGAGGACATGGGCGCCGAGGTCGGCGGGGTGAACACCGGACAGCGCACCACGGCGTTTGCCCGTGGGGGTGCGCAAGGCGTCGACAAGATAGGCTTCAGTCACTGGGTCTCCGTCACGTACTGGTTGATGCTGGTGTGGGCCATTCTTCCGGGCGCAACCGGTGCATGCATCGTCCATCGGGACTAGGAGTGACTGGCAGCGATCGCCTTGCACGCGCGAAGACGAAAGGGCGCAAAGACGCAACGGCCGCAGGGCTCGTTCACGCATGCGCCGCTTCACGCACCGCAGGCAGTCATCGACTGCTCGCGGTGCGTGAAGTCGACGGGGGTTCGCTCAGCCCTGGTTGACGTTGGCGGCCGTCAGGAAGCCCGGCCGTTCGCCGCCGCCATGCACCAGCAGGCTCGTGCCCGAGACATAGCTCGCGCGTGGGCCGGCAAGGAAGACGCAGGCATCGCCGATGTCCTGCGGTTGCGCCAGGCGCTGCGCCGGGATGGTCGCCGCAACGGCGGCGATGCCGGCGGCATCGCCGTAATGCAGTGCCGACTGTTCCGTCTCGACCAGCCCGGGGCTGACCGCCACGACCCGTACCTTGGGCGCCCATTCGATGGCCAGCGAACTGGTCAGGCTGAGGATGCCGGCCTTGGCCGCGGCGTAGGTCGCGGTGCCCGGCTGCGCACGCGTGGCGGCGACGCTGCCGATGAACTCGATGACGCCGCCTTCGGCCTGTTGCTGCATCACGGCATTGGCCTGGATCGCCAGCGTCAGCGGCGCCATCAGGTTCAGCCGCAGGATAGACTGGTGAAAGCGCGGCGACCCATCGCTGGCATAGGCAAAGGGCGTGCCGCCCGCGTTGTTCACCAGCACGTCGAGCCGCCCGTGGTCCGCGACGATGGCCGCGACCAGCGCTGCCGTGGCATCGGTATCGACCACATCGCAGGTGTGGAACTGCGCGCTGCGGCCGTCCGACTGCGGCAGCGAGGCGGGCGTCTTGCGGCCGCAGACCACCACCGTGGCGCCGGCGTCCATGAAGCGCTGGCTGATGCCCCGGCCCACACCCTGCGCGCCACCGGTGACCAGCACCACCTTGCCTGCAAGCTCTTGATTCGGATTCATGTCGTACTCGCTCTCTCTGTCTCTTCGTTGGGGTGTGGTTCGAAGCCCCGGCCGTGCTCAGACACCGAAGCCACCGGCCACCGGGAGCTGGTGGCCGGTGATGTAGCTGGCGCGGTCCGAGGCCAGGAACACCGCGGCATGGGCGATGTCCTCGGCCTTGCCGATGCGCTTGAGCGGCACCGCATCGATCGTGTTGCGTTCCCACTGTGCATCGAAAACGCCGCGCCGTTGCAGCTCCAGGTGCATGCCCGCGTCGATGACACCGACCAGCACCGAGTTGGCCCGGATGTTGAAGCGTCCCTCTTCACGCGCCACGCCGCGCACCACCGCCTCGTTCGCGGCCTTGGGGATGACCGACAGGCCGTCCCGCGCCGGCCAGACCACCTCGCCGGCCGAGCCGATGTGCACGAAGGAACCGCCGCCCCAGGCCCGAAAGCGCGGCAGGGCCGCCTGCACGGTGTTGAAGAAGCCCGACACCTCTTCGGTCAGGGCGCGCTGCCACTGGTCGCGCGTGATCCGGGAAATGTAGACCTGCTCGGTCACCGCGGCCGCGCTGAAGACGATGGTGTGGATGCGGCCATGCTGCTGCGCGACCGTGTCGATCAGCGCCGCGATGGCCGCGCCATCGGCCGTGTCCAGCCGGTGCACGCTGGCGCTGCGGTCTTGCGCCCGGACCTCGTCGGCGGTCTGCTGCGCCGCTGATTCACGGGAGAAGTAAGTCAGGGCGACATCGCTGCCGGCGCGCGCGAATTCGCGGCAGATGCTGCGGCCGATGCCGCCGCTGCCGCCGATGACCAGGGTGACGCCGGAGGGGAATGCGGAGGTTGTCATGAAGGGGCTCGGGAAGGGGAGAGTGGGCGGCCTCGGGGGCCGGTGTTGCGCCTGGGCATTCGCCGACCGACGGCGTCTCAGTGGCCGCTGGCCACCGGCAGCTTGCGCAGTTCGCGCTTGAGCACCTTGCCGCTGGCATTGGTCGGCAACGTGTCGACGAAGTCGATGAACTGCGGCACCTTGTAGTTGGCCATGTGGGCGCGGCACCAGGTGACGAACTCGCCGGATTCGAGCGGCACGCCGGGCTTTCTGACGACGAAGGCGCGGCCGACTTCGCCCATGCGTTCGTCGGGCACGCCGATCACCGCGATCTGCGACACCGCCGGATGCCGGCTGGCCAGGCGCTCGATCTCGGCGGGGTAGCAGTTGAAGCCGCCGGCGATGTAGACGTCCTTGACCCGGTCGGTGATGCGCAGGTAGCCGTGCGCATCGAGTGTGCCGATGTCGCCCGAATGCAGCCAGCCATCGGCATCGATGGCCTGTCGCGTGGCGCCCTCGTCGTCGAGGTAACCCAGCATGACGTTGTAGCCGCGGATCAGCACCTCGCCCGGTTGGTCCGGCGGCTGGGTCCGGCCGTCGGTGTCGACGATCTTGATCTCGACGTCGCGGATGGCGCGCCCTGCCGTGGTGGCCACGGTGTGCGCATCGTCGTCGGGTGCACTCAGCGCGGCCGTGCCGCAGCACTCGCTCAGGCCGTAGCCGGTGAGCACGGTCTTGAAACCGAAGTCGCGCCGCATCGACTCGATCAGCGAGGGCGGCGTGGAGGTGGAGCCGGTGATGGCGGCGCGCAGGCTGGACAGGTCGGTGGCCGCGAAATCCGGGTGGCTCTGCATGCTGTAGTAGATCGTCGGCGGCCCGGGCAGCACGCTGACCTTGTCGCGCGCGATCGTGCGCAGCACCTCGCCCGCATCGAACACGGCGATCGGCATCAGCGTCAGGCCGTTCATGATGCCGACCATCCAGCCCGACTTGTAGCCCATCGAATGGAAGAAGGGGTTGACCATCAGGTAGCGGTCCTGCGGCACCAGGCCCATGACCTGCGACCAGTCGTCCATGGTGCGCAGGTTCTGCCCGTGCCCGCACTTGACGCCCTTGGGGTGGCCGGTGGTGCCCGAGGTGAAGATCACGTCGGAGACCATCTCGGGCGTGACCGACAGGGCCCGTTCCCGCGCGGCGGCCTCGCTCACCGACTCGCCGCGGGCGATGAAGTCCTGCCAGCCGGTGTCGCCTTCTTTCGCGCCGTGAATGACCAGGAGCTTCTCCAGCGACGCCGGCAGGTGGCCCGCCAGCAGGTCGGGGTAGTGGGTGCCCAGGAAGTCGCCCGTGGACAGCAGCAGGCGCGCGCCGCTTTTCTCCAGGACATAGCCGACCTCCAGGCCCTTCATGCGGGTGTTCACCGGCACCACCACCGCGCCCACGCCGAGGATGCCCAGCGCGGCGACGATCCACTCGCGGCAATTGGGCGCCCAGATGGCCACGCGCTCGCCGGGCGCGATGCCCCAGGCCATTAGGGCGCGGCTGGCGGCCAGCACCATGCGGTCCAGTTCGGCATAGCTGGTGCGCACGCCCCGGTCTTCGATGGCACTGTGATCCGGATGGCGCGAGACGGTCTGCGCGAAGGCACGGGGAATGGTGGGAATCGGTGGCAGCAGGGACATGATGGCGAGGAAGAGTGTCTTGGAAGGGGCGCGCAATCGCGAGGGCGAAGGGGGCGTGAAGCCCTGCAACCGACCATCGCAGGATGGCTCCATTGTGGCGAGCGCCCCTGCTGCAACATCGTTCAATCGGACTAGGATTCGCAGCTTTTTTCAGCCCGGCGCCGCGCCCGGCGGCCTGCTTGCTCAAGGCAGGCAGGGATAGTCCGTATAGCCGGCGGTGCCGGGCGTGTAGAGGGTCTTCGGGTCGAAGTCCGCCAGCGCGGCGTTCTCGCGCAGGCGACGCACCAGGTCGGGATTGGCGATGAAGTGCCGGCCGAAGGAAACCGCTTCGCCTTGCCCCGCCCGCAAGGCCTGGCGAGCGTCGCCGCCATCGAACCCGTCGTTGAGGATCAGCGGCCCGGCGAAATGCCGGCGTGCCATCGCGAAGGCATCCAGCGTCGGCAGGGGCGAACGCATGATGTGCAGGTAGGCCAGCTTCAGCGGCGAGACCGCGTCCAGCAGGCCGCTGTAGGTTTCAAGGGGCGCGGCGTCCGTCACGTCGTTGTAGGGACTCGCCGGGCGGATGCGCAGCCCGACGCGGTCCGCGCCGATGGCCGCGGACATGGCCTGCAGCACCTCGACCATGAAGCGGCGGCGGTTCTCGGCGCTGCCGCCGTAGGCGTCCTCGCGCAGGTTGGTGTTGGTGGCCAGGAACTGCATGGGCAGGTAGCCGCTGGTGCCATGCAGCTCCACACCGTCGAAGCCTGCCTCCCGTGCCAGCACGGCCGCCTGGGCGTACTCCCGGATCACGCCGGGAATCTCGTCCAGGCGCAGCGGACGCGGCATGTCGAACCCGGCCGGGCCGACCGCGTCGGTGAAGATCTTGCCGCTCGCCCGCACCGCCGACGGCGCGACGGTGTCGGCCTGCTTGTTGTGGTGGCTGGCGATGCGGCCGGCGTGCATGAGCTGGGCCACGATGCGGCCGCCCTCCGCATGCACCGCCGACGTCACCCGTCGCCAGGCCGCGACCTGCTGCGGCGTGTGCAGTCCCGGCGTGCGGCAGTAGCCCTTGCCGGCGGCGCTGGGCTGCACGCCTTCGGTGACGATGAGGCCCGCCGTGGCGCGCTGGCGGTAGTACGCGACATGCAGGTCCGTCGGCACGTCGCCTTCGGCGGCACGGCTGCGCGTCATGGGCGCCATGACGATGCGGTTGGACAGCGCGATGGCGCCCAACTGAAGCGGTTCGAACAACGGGTCGATGGTTGGCGTCATGGTGCGGGTCCTAGCGCACGCGGATCTTCGGTTCCGGTGCTCCGCGGCGCATGGTCGCCAGGAATTGTTCCAGCGGCGCAGGCGTTGCCACCTCGGCCGTTTCAGCGCCCGGGGGCTGGGCCCAGAAGTCCTTCCAGCTGGGCCACAGCGCATGCCAGCTGCCTTCGTAGGGTTCGCGTCCAGGCCAGCGCATCTTGCGTTCGCCGATGGGCGGCTTGTTGAGGTCGGTGGCGTACCAGTAGCAAGGCAGGCGCCGGCGAAACAGCCAGCGGCCGTCGATGCGTTCGTAGTCGTCCCAATACAGCATCTGCATGATGACCCAGTCGCCGCCGGCCTCGTGCTCGTTCTTCGAGTACACGACACCGTGCGCGCGGTCGGGGCTGGTGAACTCGATCACGTGCCCGCCCAGGTGGTGCGAGGTGCCGCTGAACTGCTGGCGCAGGGTCTGGTCGACCCAGGCCTTCAGGTGCGCGCGGCCCACCTTGTCGCGGCTCACGCGGATGTCCGGTGCGAACAGTCCGACATGGGCATCCACGTCGCGCATGTCCAGGGACAACGAATACTTGGACACGAGGAATCGAATCTCCTCGATGGATTCCAGCCGATCGACACGTGCAAGAAGTGCTTCCGTCATGAACCCGGTCTCTCCGTCAGTCTGTCAATGAACCGCGTCCATTCTGGTTCGCGCCCTGCACGGCGGGCATCGTCCGATGAGACTACGGGCCGGCTCGAAGGACTTCGCACACGCGCGTAGTCTCATCGGACGATGTGTCCCGCAAGGGGGCTCCACAGAATCGACGCACAGATTCAAGGAGCCAAGGATGAACAAGCAGTTGGGGTTGGATGCGGTCGCTTCGCATCTGCGAGACGGCATGACGGTGGGCATTGGCGGATGGGGCCCGCGCCGCAAGCCGATGGCGGTGGTGCGCGAGTTGTTGAAGTCCCCGGTCAAGGACCTCACGGTCGTGGCCTATGGTGGCCCGGAGGTCGGCATGCTGTGCGCCGCCGGCAAGGTCCGCAAGCTGGTCTACGGCTTCGTGACGCTCGATGCGATTCCGCTGGAGCCGTACTTTCGCAAGGCCCGCGAGGCGGGCGTGCTGGAAGTCTGCGAGCTGGACGAAGGCCTGCTGCACTGGGGGCTGCGCGCCGCAGGCATGCGGGTGCCTTTCCTGCCGACGCGCGTGGGCCTGGGCAGCGACATCCTGACCTACAACCCGTCGTTCAAGACGGTCCAGTCGCCGTATGCCGACGGCGAGGTGCTGCTGGCCATGCCGGCGCTGACGCTGGACCTGGCCCTGCTGCATGTCGACACCGCCGATCGGCTGGGCAACACCCACATCCATGGGCCGGACCCCTTCTTCGACGACCTGTTCGCGCGGGCGGCGACAAAGACCATCGTCAGCTGCGAGGAGATCCACGACCGGCTGGACATCGCGCGCCCCGAGGACGCCAAGGCCAACCTCTTCGAGCGCAACCTGGTCACCCACGTCATCCATGCGCCCTTCGGCGCGCACCCCACCTCCTGCGCGCCGCGCTACGGCTGGGACATGGCGCACCTGAAGCAGTACGTCGCCAGCGCGAGCGAAGCCAACGGCTGGAGCGCCTACGGCGAACAGTTCCTGCGCGGCGACGAGGCCGCCTACCAGTCGGCCGTGGGCGGCGTGCAACGCATCGGCGCCTTGCCGATGCCGATTTTCTGATGCGAAGACAGGACCTTGAGATGAGCCAGACTTCTTCTTTCACCTTGGCCGAATTGCTGATCAGCGCGGCATCCGAAGCGTGGCGCGGCAACGGCGAGCTGCTCGGCTCGGGCATCGGCACGCTGCCGCGCATCGCGCTGGGCGTGGCCAAGCTCACCCATTCGCCGGAACTGCTGATGACCGACGGCGAGGCCTACCTGGTCGAGGAGCCCGTCCCGCTCGGTCCGCGCGGCGACTGGAAGCCCCGCTTCTCCGGCACGATGACCTACGCGCGGGTCTTCGACTGCGTCTGGAGCGGCAAGCGCCACGCGCTGGTCGGCCCGACCCAGATCGACCGCTGGGGCCAGGCCAACATTTCCTGCCTGGGCGACTTCCACAAGCCCAAGGTGCAGATGCTGGGTTCGCGCGGCTTTCCGGGCAACAGCATCAACCACGCCAATTCGATGTTCGTGCCGGTGCACAGCGCCCGTGTCTTCGTCGCCGGCGAGGTCGATGTGGTCGGCAGCGTCGGCTACAACCCCGCGCGCTGGCTGCCCGGCATGAACCGCGATGCGGTGGACCTGCGCCTGATCGTCACCGACCTGTGCGTGATGGATTTCTCCGGCCCCGACCACGCCATCGTGGTGAGGTCGCTGCATCCCGGTGTCAGCTTCGAGCAGGTGCAGGCCGCCACGGGCTTTCCCCTGCTGCGTGCCAAAGACCTGGGCGTCACGCCCGCGCCGACCGACGAGCAGATGGCCTTGATCCGCCAGCTCGACCCGCACGACCTGCGCGCCGGTGTTCTCAAGGACAACCCGCCCGGAGTGCGTTCATGAGCGTCGGCTTTCAGCGCGCGGCGTCGCCCGCCGCCGGCATGGGAGCGGCTGCATGAGCCGGGCCCTCAAGACCGAACTGTGCGACCTGCTGGGTTGCCGCTATCCGATCGTGCAGACGGCGATGGGGTGGGTGGCCGATGCCCGGCTGGTTGCTGCGACCTGCAATGCGGGCGGCTTCGGCTTCCTGGCCGGCGTCACCATCGAGCCCGACAAGCTGGAGGATGAAATCCGCAAGGTCATGGCGCTGACCGACAAGCCCTTCGGCCTGAACTTCCACATGTGGCAATCCAATGCCGCCCAGGCCATCGACCTCGTGGTCAAGTACAGCGAGCGCATCCGCGCCGTGAGCTACGGGCGCGGGCCGGACAAGGCGACCATCCGCCGCTTCAAGGAGGCCGGGGTGCTGTGCATGCCGACGGTCGGCGCGCTCAAGCATGCGCTGAAGGCCGTCGAGCTGGGCGCCGACATCGTCACCATCCAGGGCGGCGAGGGCGGCGGCCATACCGGCAATGTGCCGACGTCCATCCTGCTGCCGCAGGTGCTCGATGCCGTCCGGGTGCCCGTGGTCGCGGCCGGCGGGTTTCACGACGGACGGGGCCTGGCGGCGGCGCTGGGCTATGGCGCGGTCGGCATCGCCATGGGCACGCGCTTCCTGATGACCCGCGACTCGCCGGTGCCCGATGCGACGAAGCAGCACTACGTGGCGGTGAACGACGTGGCCCACATCCGCGTGTCGCACGCGGTGGACGGCATGCCGCAGCGCCACATCGACAACGCCTACCTGCTGCGGCTCGAAGCCGACAGCGGACTCAAGCGCGTGCTGGTGGCGCTGCAGTGCGCCTGGAAATGGAAGGCGCAGACCGGCATGAGCACCGGCCACATGCTGCGCACCGCCGCGAGCGCGCTGCGCGAGGACGGCATGAGCGTGGCGCAGACGCTGATGGCCGCCAACGCGCCCATGCTGATCCAGCGCTCCATCGTGGACGGGCGGCCCGACGAGGGCGTGCTGCCCAGCGGCCAGGTGGCCGCCGCGATCGGCGAGCTCAAGAGCTGCGCCGAGGTGATCGAGGAGCTGGTCGCCCAGGCCCATGCGCGGCTGGACGCGATCGCCGCGCTGACAAGAACGCAGGAGACCCTCTCATGACGAACGACATCGAAAACTCTGTGAAAAGCACCATCGACGCCGGCGTGGCGGAACTGGTGATCGATCACCCGCCGGTCAATGCCCTGCCCAGTGCGGGCTGGCACGCGCTGGCTGCGCGCATCGACCGCCTGGGCAGCGACCCCGAGGTGCGCGTCATCGTGCTGCGCGCCGAAGGGCGCGGCTTCTGCGCCGGCGTGGACATCAAGGAACTGGCGGCACACCCTGCGCGCATTGCCTCGGTCAACGCCGGCAACTACGCGACCTTCCGGGCCATCCACCGTTGCCGCGTGCCGGTGATCGTGGCGGTGCACGGTTTCGTGCTGGGCGGCGGCATCGGCATTTCGGGGGCGGCGGACATCGTCGTCGCGTCGGACTGCGCCACCTTCGGCGTGCCAGAAGTGGACCGCGGCGCGATGGGCGGCGGGGCCCACCTGCAGCGCCTGTTCCCGGTGCAGAAGGTGCGCCACATGTACTTCACCGGCGAGGCCATCGATGCGTCGGAAGCCTTTCGCCTGGGCGCCGTCGAGCGCGTGGTGCCGCGTGCGCAACTGCGGGAGGCGGCGCTGGACATCGGCCGCAAGATCGCGGCCAAGAGCGCCACCATGATCCGCCTGGCCAAGGAGTCGCTCAACGGCATCGAGGACGGCAACCTCGAGGACAAGTACCGCTGGGAGCAAGGCTTCACCTTCGAGGCCTACATGAGTCCGGACTCGCAGGAAGGCCGCGAGGCCTTCGTCGCCAAGCGCGACGCGAGCTTCGATGCGAAGAACGTCGACGTGAACGTTGACGCGAAGGCCTGAGGCGTTCCATGCATCTGCACTACACGGAAAAGCAGCGCCGGTTCCGCGCCGAGGTCCGCGCCTGGCTGGAGGCCCACGTCCCGAAGGAATCGCTGGCCAGCTTCGACACGGCCGAAGGCTTCGCGCAGCACCGCGCCTGGGAGCGCACGCTCAACGCGGGCCGCTGGAGCATGGTGACCTGGCCCGTCGAGCTCGGCGGGCGCGGTTGCGACCTCATCGAGTGGCTGATCTTCGAAGAGGAGTACTGGCGCGCGCAGGCGCCCCTGCGCGTCAACCAGAACGGCATCTTCCTGCTCGGCCCCACGCTGATCGACTTCGGCAGCGCCGAGCAGAAGGCGCGCTTCCTGCCGCGCATGGCCGCCGGCGACGACATCTGGGCGCAGGGCTGGTCCGAGCCCAACGCCGGTTCGGACATGGCCGCCATCAAGGCCAGCGCCGTGCGCGACGGCGACTTCTATGTCATCAACGGCCAGAAGACCTGGTCGTCCCGCGCGGTGTGGGCCGACTGGCTGTTCGGCCTGTTTCGCAGCGACCCCGATTCGCAGCGCCACCACGGGCTGACCTTCCTGCTGCTGCCGCTGAACGCACCGGGCGTGACCGTGCAACCGATCCGCCAGCTCAACGGCGAGGCCGGCTTTGCCGACGTGTTCTTCGACAACGTCAGGGTGCCGGTGGCCAACCGCATTGCGGAAGAGGGCGCGGGATGGCACGTCGCCATGGCCACGGCGGGCTTCGAGCGCGGGCTGATGCTGCGCTCGCCGGCACGCTTCCAGGCGACGGCACGCGCACTGGTGGCGCTGTACCACCGCCACCGTGCGTCGGCCGATCGCGACCCGGCGATCCGCAACGCCGTGCTGCGCGCCTGGATGGATGCCGAGGCCTACACCCTGGCGACCTACCGCACGGCCAGCCGCCTGGACAACGGCGGCAGCATCGGCCCCGAGTCGAGCACCAACAAGATCTTCTGGTCCGAGCTGGACCTGCGGATGTACGAGACCGCCCTGCGCATCCTCGGCCCGGAGGCCGAACTGCTGCCGCCGGTGCGCGAGCCCGGCGTGGTGGGCCACTGGCTCAACGGCTTCCTGCATGCGCAGGCCGGAACGATCTACGCGGGCGCCAACGAAATCCAGCGAAACATCATTGCCGAACGCATGCTCGGCATGCCGCGCTCCTGAGGACACCGCGATGTACTTTCATTTCACCGATGACCAGCGCGAGTTCGGCGAAGCCATGTGCAGCTTCTTCATGAAAGAAGCCACGCCCGAGCTGGCGCGCGAACTGTGGGACACGCCGACCGGGCGCTCGTCCGAGATGTGGGCCCGCGTGACCGCGCAGGGCATGCTGGGCATGTCCGTGCCGGAACGCTTCGGCGGGCTGGGCTGCGGCGACGATGCCTGGTCGCTGATGACGCAGGTCATCGGCTACTACGGCGGCTCCGACGGCTTGTTCGAGACCGCCTGGCTGGCCGCTTCGCTGATCGACGCGCTGGGGCCGGATTCACCGGAGCGCGAGCGCTGGCTCCCGCGCATCGCGGCGGGCGAGGTCCGCCTGGCGATCGGGCATCCGGTCAACCCGCTGGTGGCCGACGCGCATGTGGCCGATCTGCTGCTGCTCGCGCACGGGCACGAAGTCCATGCGGTACACCGCGAGGACGTGCGCATGAGCCCGCGGCGCAGCATCGACGCCTCGCGCCGGCTGTTCCATGTCGAGTGGACGCCCAGCCGCGCCAGCTGCATTGCGGATGCCGAGCTCGGCCAGCGCCTGTGGGCCGACGCGCTGAACCGCGGGGCCCTGGCCGTGGCCGGGCAGATGAACGGATTGACGCAGCGCCTCATCGACCTGTCGGTCGACTACACCGCGCAGCGCAAGCAGTTCGGCAAGCCCGTGGGCAGCTTCCAGGCGGTCAAGCACCTGATCGCCAACGTGGCGGTCGAGCTGGAGTTCGCCAAGCCGGTGACCTACCGCGCCGCCTATGCGCAGGCCGAGCGCGAAGACCTGCGCGACGTCCACGTGTCCCACGCCAAGCTGGTGGCGGCCGATGCGGCGCGCCTGGCCTGCCGCAACGGCATCCAGGTCCACGGTGCCATGGGCTACACGTGGGACATGGACCTGCAGATTTTCGCCAAGCGCGTCTGGGCACTGGACGCGACCTGGGGCGACGAGGCCTTCCACAAGGCCCGCGTCGCGCAGCACGTGTTCGACCCCGCTGCGGCGCTCGGACCCGGCCACACCTTTTCTGAATCGACGGAGTAAGCCATGCATGAAGCAGTGATAGTTGCCACCGCCCGTACCGCCATCGGCAAGGCCTTCCGGGGCGCCTTCAACGACACCGAGGCCCCCGTGCTGGGTGGCCATGTGGTGCGCGCCGTGGTCAAGCGTGCCGGCATCGAGCCGGGCGAGGTCGACGACGTGCTGATGGGCGCAGCGGCGCAACAGGGCACGCAGTCGTACAACCTGGGCCGCCTGTGCGCCTACACCGGCGGCCTGCCGTTGAGCGTGCCGGGCATGGCCATCGAGCGCATGTGCGGCTCCGGCCTCATGAGCATTGCCACCGCCGCCAAGGGCGTGATGTGCGGCGAGCTGGACATTGCCGTCGCCGGCGGGCTGGAGTCGATCTCGCTCACGCAGAACGCGCACAAGAACAGCTACCGCGCACAGTCGCAGGCCGTGCGCGCCGTGGTGCCCGAGGCCTACATCGCCATGATCGAAACGGCGGAAGTGGTGGCCGAGCGCTACGGGATTTCACGCGCCGCGCAGGACGCGTATTCGCTGGCCAGCCAGCAGCGCACGGCCGCTGCGCAGGAGGCGGGCCTGTTCGACGACGAGATCGTGCCAATCACCGTCGACAAGGCGCTGACGGACAAGGAAGGCCAGTCGATCGGCACCACGCGCGTGACCCTGGAGCGCGACGAAGGCAATCGCGCCGACACCACGCTGGAAAGCCTGGCCGCGCTTCGTCCGGTGCTCAAGAACGGCACCTGGGTGAAGGAGGGGCAGCACATCACGGCGGGCAACGCTTCGCAGCTCTCGGACGGGGCCTCGGCGACGCTGCTGATGCGCCGCACCGAGGCGGCGCGCCGTGGCCTGGCACCGCTGGGTGTCTACCGCGGCATGGCGGTGGCGGGCTGCGGTCCGGAAGAAATGGGCATCGGGCCGGTGTTCGCGATTCCCAAGCTGCTGAAGCGGCACGGCCTGGGCGTGAACGACATCGGCTTGTGGGAGATCAACGAGGCCTTTGCCTGCCAGGTGCTGTACTGCGCCGGGCAGCTCGGCATTGCGCACGACCGCCTGAACGTCAACGGCGGTGCCATTGCCATCGGCCATCCCTTCGGCATGTCGGGCGCGCGCATGGTGGGCCATGCGCTCATCGAAGGGCGCCGGCGCGGCGTGCGCTACGTGGTGGTGGCCATGTGCATCGCCGGTGGCATGGGTGCGGCGGCCCTGTTCGAGGTGCTGTGATCCGTGGCCGCCACGAGGGGCGTGGGCACCGCGGGGGCTGAGCGCGCCGGTGTCCTGCAGGGCAAGGCCGTCGTCGTCACCGGCGCCGGCCAGGGCCTGGGCGCGGCCTACGCACGGCTGGCCGCCGCGCAGGGCGCGAGGGTGCTGGTCAACGACATCGATGCAGCGGCCGCGCAGGCGGTGGTGCAGGGCATCGAGGCCGCCGGCGGGCAGGCCGCGGCGAACGCGGCCGACATCTCGATCTGGGCCGGCGCTGCCGAGCTGATCGGCGAATGCATCGGGCGCTTCGGCACCATCGACGGCTTGGTCAACAACGCCGCGCGCTTCTACATGTCGCGGCCCGAGGACGAGGAAGAGGCCGCGATGCGCGCGCTGCTCGCCGTCAATGTGCTGGGCACGGCCTTTTGCGGTGTGCACGCGCTGCGCCACATGCTGGCGCGCGGCCGGGGCGCCATCGTCAATGTCACCTCGGGCTCGCAGACCGGCACCACCTTGCAGGGCGTGTACGGCGCGTCCAAGGGCGCGGTGGCCTCGCTGACCTACAGCTGGTCGGTCGATGCCGCGCCGCACGGTGTGCGCGTCAATGCGGTGTCGCCCATGGCGAAGACGCCGATGGCCGACGTGGCCCGCAGCTATTTCACGGACCGGCATCGCATGCCGTGGCCGCAGGTCGCGGTGAGCCCCGAAGACAACGCGCCCGTCGTGGCCTACCTGCTGTCCGATGCGGCACAAGGCGTCAACGGACAGGTCGTGCGCATCGACGGCGATCGCCTGTCGCTCATGACGCATCCCGCCGTGTTGCATCCGCCGCTGGAGAGCGCCCGCTGGGGCGTGGACGAGGTCGCGCAGGCCTTCGAGGCGCAGCTCAAGTCGCGGCAGCTGCCGGTCGGCGTGGTGGGGGCGGAGCTCGTGCTGCATCCCTACGCACTGCGCTATCCGCGCGCGGCGGACGCCGGCGGCTGAAGGCGCCGATCCATTCGATCCGCCTAGTCTTTAAGGACGATGTTGAGGCGGATGTCTTTCCACAGAATCCGGCCGGCGGACACGCACCGGACACGCACCGGACACGGCGCAATTCGCACAAGGGGTCTTCGGAGACCCCACCGATTTTCATAAAAGCACCAGGAGACAAGAGACATGACGACATTCAGGAAAGTGCCGATGGCGCTGGCCCTCTCGGCGGCGTTCGCCCTGCCTTCGCACGCCGACGAGCTGTCGGACCTCAAGGCGAAGATGAGCGAGATGCTGCTGCAGGTGCAGGCGCTGCAGAAGAAGCAGGACGACATGGAGGCCAGGCAGACGGCCAACGCCGCCGCCAAGCCGGAGGGCGCAGCGCCGGTCGTGGCGGGCACGCTGCCGGGCTCCATCCTGCTGCCGGGCACCAACACCTCGCTGAAGATCGGCGGCTACGTGCAGCTGGCCGCGAGCCGGGAGATGAACGGTTTCATCGGCAACACGCAGACCGTGCTGTCGCCGTTCTCCGCGGCAGCCGGCGGCATTCCGTACTCGGGATCGCAGGCGTCCAAGCGCAGCGGCGAGACCAGCTTCGAGGCGCGCGAATCGCGACTGAACGTCACCACGCTCACGCCCACGCGCTATGGCGACCTGCGCACCCTGATCGAAGGCGACTTCTACGGCACCGGCGGCACCAAGGCCTCGACCAACTCGGTCTCGTTCCGGCTGCGCCATGCCATGGCGGAAATCGGTCCCTGGATGTTCGGCCAGTACTGGTCCAACTCGGCGGACCTGATGCAGGGGCCGGACGTGTACGACTTCGGCGGCCCGGTCGGCCTGGCGGCCCTCAGCCGCGTGCCGCAGATCCGCTACACCTGGAAGATCAACCCGCGTTCCACCTTCTCGACCTCGATCGAGCAACCCACGCAGGACTTCAGCGGCGCGGACAGCGTGGTGTTCCAGGCGGGCTACAACAACATCAGCACCAATTCGCTGGACAAGCTGCCGGACATCACTGCGCGCTATGTCTATGACGACACCTGGGGCCGCCAGTCCTTCGGCTTCGTGGCCCGCCGCCTGACGGCGACCAACGTGGGCGGCGCGGGCACGGCGGGCGCGGCGCTGGGCGACAAGACCCTGAGCACCACCGGCTACTCCCTCAACAACCAGGGCACCTTCAACGTGTTCGGCAGGGACAAGCTGGGCTACCACCTGGTCTGGGGCAAGGGCGCCGGCCGCTACATCACGCAGCAGCAGCCGTCCGCCGTGCTGTATCCCAACGTGGCCGGCGCGCCCAACGCGCTCGACGCCATCAAGTCGCGCGGCTTCAACATCTCCTACCTGCACTACTGGAACGACCAGTGGCGCTCGACCATCGACTACGGCAAGGTCCGCACCACGGTGCCGCATCCGCAGCTGCCGCTCACCACCATGAGTTCGGTGGAGTCGGTCTTCGCCAACCTGATCTGGTCGCCGGTGCCGCAGGCCGAACTCGGGCTGGAGTACGCCTGGGCCAAGATCAAGAACGACGTGCCCAAGTCCGGCATCGGCAGCCGCTTGTCGTTCATCGGCAAGTACAAGTTTTAATGGCCGACAGGGCGGCCGGCCATCGGCCGCCGACATTCAAGGGCAGTGACTATGGTTGACGAATTTGCGATTGTGGTGATCCGCGGCATCGGCCTCGGCGCGATCTTCGCGTTGATCGCGATGAGCATGAACATCGTCTACGGGGCGACGCACATCCTCAACTTCGCGCAGGGCAACATGTTCGTGCTGGGCGGCTTCGTCGCCGTGGCCGCGACGCCCGCCGGCCAGAGCATGGTGCTCTGGCTGGCGCTGATCCCGGCGGCGGCGCTGGTGCTGGCGCTGGTGGTCGCGGTGCAGGGCTGGATCACGCTGGTGCCCCTGCGGCATTCGGTGGAACAGAACTCCTGGCTGATCACGACCATGGCCGTGTCCATCATGATCAGCGCCACGCTGCTGCTGGTGCAGGGCCCCTGGGCCGCGACGGCGCGCAGCCCGATGCCGCCGCTGGTGCTGTTCGGCGTGCGCACGCCCGGCCCCTACATCGCCGTGATGGCGTTGGCCGTCTTCTGGTTCATTGCCTTGCGCCTGTTCCTCACCCGCACGCTGGTCGGCCTGGCCGTGAGCGCGCTGTCGCAGGACCTGGAGGCCGCGCGCGCCGCGGGCCTGAAGGTGCGCCAGCTGCAGCTGCTGGCCTTCGGCATCAGCGGCCTGGTGGTGGGCAGCGCGGGCTTCGTGGCAGCCCCGCTGATGTCGATCTCGGCCGACACGGGCATCCGCTACGTGCTCAACGGCTTCGTCGCTTCGGTCATCGGCGGCATGGGCAGCAACCTGGGTGCCATGGTGGGCGGCGCGCTGGTGGGCGTGGTCTCGATGCTGGCCATCTACCTGGTCGGCGGCGAGTACCAGGGCCTGGTGTCGCTGCTGCTGCTGGTGGGCATGTTGCTGATCCGTCCCGAAGGCCTCTTCGGTCGGGCGAGCGCGCGCCGCGTGTGATGAGCGTCTCTCTGGAAACCCTTCGAATGACATCCACTGTCTCTACGCCCGCCGTCCCGGGAGCGGCCCGCCGCTCCCGCATGGATGCGGACACCGGGCAACTGGCGATCGCCTGCGTGCTGATCGTGCTGAGCGGGCTGGTGCCCGACTGGGTCGGCAACGACTACTGGACGCACAGCTTCCAGCTGGTCAACCTGTTCATCGCGGTCGCCGCCTTTCAGAACCTGCTGATGCACGACGCCGGCCAGACCTCTTTCGGCCAGGGCGCGATCTTCGGCGTGGCCGCTTACGGTGCAGCCGTCGTTGCCAGCCTGTACGGCCAGCCCTACTGGGTGGCGGCCTGCTGCGGCGTGGCGGCAGCGGTCGTGGCGGGATTCCTCTATGCGCTGCCGTCGCTGCGCGTGCAGGGCTACTACCTCGGCTTCGTCACGATGAGCGCGGCCACCGTGTTCCCGGAAATGCTGGTGGCGGCGAACCGCTACACCAACGGCATCAACGGCCTCTCGCTGAGCTTCTCTTCCTGGCATGAACGCACGGTGCTCGGCGTCTCGCCGATGACGCTGGCGGTCTGCGGCGTGGCCTGCGCCGCATTGGCCGCGCACGTGCTGCTGCGACGGACCGCACTGGGGCGGCTGCTGCGCGTGGCCGCCAGCAGCCCCGAGGCGGCACAGTCCCTGGGCGTCTCGCCGGGCCTGATGCGCTGCTTTGCCTTCACCCTCGTGGCCTTCGGCACGGGCATCGTCGGCACGCTCTACGCGCCCATCGTCGGCTTCGTCAGTCCCGCGGCCTTCAACCTCGACACGTCCATCCTGTTCTTCCTGGCGGTGATCGTCGGCGGACGCGGCCACATCCTGGGCACCGTGGTCGGGGTGTGGGTGCTCTACCTGTTGCCCAACATCCTGCTGGCCGAGCTGTTCCAGTACCGCCTGCTGGCCTATGGCGCCGCGGCGCTGGTCGTCATGCTGCTGCTGCCGGACGGCATCGTCGGCACCTTCGAGCGCTGGCGCCAGCGTCGCCGGGAGGCCCAGCCGCCGTTGAACGTGAACCTGGAGTGCCTGCTCGAAGGCGGCACTGCCAAGGCGCGCGTGGGCGAGTCTGCATCGGGCGACGCCATCGACGTGCGCTCGGCGACCAAGCGCTATGGCTCGGTGGCGGCGCTGGACGGTGTCGACCTCCGGGTCAGGCGCCACCAGATCCACGGCCTGGTCGGCGCCAACGGCTCGGGCAAGACCACGTTGCTGAACATGCTGAGCGGCTTCTCGCGCCTGGACAGCGGCTCTGTGCGCATGGCGGGCCGCGAGGTGAGCTCGCTGCCTGCGCACCGCATCGCCCGGCTGGGCCTGGGGCGCACCTTCCAGAAGCCGCGCATCTTCCCGGCAATGACGCTGTGGGAGAACGTGGAGATCGGCGTGGACGCCTCGCGTGTCGTGCGCAGTGCGCGCGGTATGGGCGGGCAGGGCGGGCAGGGCGGGCAGGCGCATCCGGCCGAACTGATCGCGGCACTGGCGCTGGCCATGGCCGGCGGCCACGTCGACCTGGTGCCCCACGGGCAGCGCCGGCTGGTCGAACTGATGCGCGTCGTGCTGATGGGCGCGGACATCATCCTGCTGGACGAGCCGGCGGCCGGGCTCTCGCCGTCGGAGCGCGAGCAGTTCAAGCAGCTGCTGCGCCGCCTGCGCGATGACCTGGGCAAGACCGTGGTGCTGGTCGAGCACGACCTGGAGCTGGTCTGGGACATCGCCGACACCATCACCGTGCTGGAGGCCGGCAAGGTGGTCGCGCACGGAAGCGCCGGCGACATCGCCGAAAACCCCTTCGTCCGCAAACTGTTCATCGAGCCGGCCCATGCTTGAAACCACACAACTGCGCTCGGGCTACGGCAATGTGCCGGTGCTGCGCGACATCGATCTCTCGGTCAAGCCGGGAGAGATCCTGCTGGTGGTGGGCGAGAACGGCGCGGGCAAGTCCACGCTGCTGCGCACCATCGGCGGCTTCATCAAACCCGAACAGGGCCGCATCCGGCTGGACGGCAAGGACATCGGCGGCATGAGTCCCGAGGCCATCGCACGCAGCGGCCTGCGCCTGGTGCTGGACGGGCACCGCGTGTTTCCCGACATCTCGGTGTGGGACAACCTGCGCCTGGGCGCGGTGATCCGCCGCGACCAGCGCGGTTTCGACCGGGCGATCGAGGAGGTGTTCGACGTCTTCCCCATCCTCAAGGAGCGGCTGAAGCAGCCCGCGCGCAACCTGAGCGGCGGGCAGCAACAGATGCTGGCGCTGGGCCAGGCCTTCGTCGCGCAGCCGCGTGTGCTGCTCAGCGATGAACCCTCGCTGGGCCTGGCGCAGTCGCTGCTGCCGCCCATCCTCAACTTCCTGCGCCGCTGGGCGGCATCGGGCACGGCGATCGTGATCGTCGAGCAGCACATCGACATCGCCTTGTCGGTGGCCGACCGGGCCATGGTGGTCGAGCGCGGCGCCATCAAGCTCAGCTGCGCCGCCCGGGACCTGAAGGCCCACCTGAAGCAGCAGGCGGATGCGGTGGCGCATCCGGTATGAACGGCGCACGGCGATGACGATCGTGTATGAATTCGATGGCGTGCGGCCGGTGGTCCATCCCTCGGCCTATGTCCATCCGACGGCGGTGCTGATCGGCGACGTGATCGTCGGCGCCCGGTGCTACGTCGGCCCGGCGGCTTGCCTGCGCGGCGACTTCGGTCAGCTGGTGCTGGAGGACGGGGTGAATGTCCAGGACACCTGCGTGATGCACAGCTTTCCCGGGCGGGCCTCCGTCGTCGAGGCCGACGGCCACATCGGCCATGGCGCGATCCTGCACGGCTGCCGCATCGGCCGCAATGTGCTGGTCGGCATGAACGCCATCGTCATGGACAACGCGGTCATCGGCGAGTCCAGCCTGGTGGCGGCCTTGAGCTTCGTCAAGAAGGGCATGGTGGTGCCGGCGCGCTCGATGGTCTCCGGCATTCCAGCGCGGGTGGTGCGCACGATGACCGACGACGAGGTGTTCTGGAAGTCCGAAGGCACGACCGAATACCAGCGCCTGGCGGCCGTGTCGCTGCGCACCCTGCGGGCCGTCGAGGCGAGCACCGAGATCGAACCCGACCGCAAGAGCGTCGCCTTCGCGCTGGAGGCCCACGCGCGCCTGGCGCGCAGGCGCGATGCCACGGCGCCCTGAGCCGCGCGGCGCCTGCCGGGCCTACTTGCCCAGGAACTCGAAGAAGTCCCAGGCCGGGTCCTGCGGCCCGTGCGCACCCGTGAGCGGCCAGCGCCGCAGCGAAGGCTGCACTTCGTTCCAGTCCATCACGGCCTTGCGGCTCTGGAACTTCCAGACGCCGTCGCGCCGCGTGTAGCGGTCGAGATAGCGTCCGCCGGTGATCACCTGTTCCTCCTGCCCGTCGGCGCCGGTCTTCAGGTGACAGGCCACGACATAGACCTCGCCTTCGGCCCGGTCGCCGCGCCAGGCGATCAGGTGGTTGCTGACCTGGTGGAAGGTAGCGTGCATCTTGTGCGCGATGGAGGGCAGCCAGTCGATGTACGCGCGGGCCGGACCCTGGAAGAGGCTGCCGTGGTCGTCGGTGGCGTCGCCGTGGTAGAGCGCGTGCATCGCGGCCCAGTCGTGCCGGTCGATGGCGCGGCAATAGCGGATCGCCAGGTCCTGGATCTCGCGGTGGTCGAGCAGGCGCTGCAGGGCGTCAGGGGTGGGGTCGGACACGAAGTTTTCTCCAGGGATCGCCTGCAGCGTAGGGGCGATCTCGATGCGCTGAATCGTCCGCTTGGACGATGAGCGCATGGGCACGCTTCGATAAGGTCATGGCGTCGGGCGCATGCATTCGCTGTGCAACGGACCCACACGACAACCCACACAACAACCCACACAACAGACCCGAGGATCAGGAGACAAGACATGAGCCTGCAAGGAAAAATCGCCGTCGTGACCGGCGGCGCCAATGGCATCGGCCACGCGGCGGCACTGCGGCTGGCACGCGACGGCGCGGACATCGCGCTGCTGGACCGGGACGAGGCCGGGCTGCGCCAGACTGCCGCGGATGTGCGCGCGCTCGGCCGGCGCGCGCAGACCTACGCCATCGACTGCACCAGCGAGCCTGCGGTGCGCGAGGCCTTTGCCGGCATCGACCGCGAGTTCGGGCGCGTGGACATCCTGTTCAACAACGTCGGCCAGGGCGCGCGCGAAAACACGCACGAGTTCCTGGAGGCCGACCTGGCGTCCATCGATTTCCTGTTCGCCGTGAACCTCAAGACCTGTGTGCTGTGCTCGCAGCAGGTGGTGGCGCAGATGCGCGAGCGCCGCAGCGGCAAGATCATCAACGTGACCTCGGAAGCGGCCGTCAACGGTGTGCTGCGCAACTGGGACTACGCGGCGATCAAGGCCGGCGTCATCGGCTTCACGCGCGCCCTGGCGCGCGAGATGGCGCCTTTCCAGGTCAACGTCAACGTGATCGGCCCCGGTGCCACGCGCACCCGCGCGATCGAGCAGGCCCCCAAGGACCTGATGGACAAGGTGATCGCGGGCATTCCCATGCAGCGCATCGCCGAGCCGGAAGAGATTGCCAGTGTGGTCTCGTTCTTTGCGGGCGACGCCAGCAACTACGTGACCGGGCAGACGCTGCTGGTCAACGGGGGCAACTGGATGCTGTGAGCGCGGCGGCAGCGGCCTGCGTCTTCCGGCAGGCCGCTCCTCGTTGCTGTTCCGTTCCTGTTCCTACAGGCAGCTGCGCTCGGGCAGGCCGTCTTCGCGTTTCTTGTCGGGCCGGGTGACGAACACGATGGCATCGGTGCCGACCAGGAAGTGGTTGGCGGGCGACGCCGACAGCGGACCGTTGATGCGGCCCTTGATGGCCTGCGCGTTCTTCTCGATCCACGCCGCCAGCACCGGGCCGTCGAAGGACTGGGTGGCCTCGACCGCCGCCTTCACGATGTAGACCCCGTCGTAGGCCATGCTCACGACCTGCTGGTTGAGCTGGGCGAAGTTCTTGCTGTCGGCGGCCTTGAGCTTCGTGACGAACTTGCCGAACTCGGTCTGGCCCACTGCGTCGCCGGGGCAGTAGGTGTAGGCCTTGAGCAGCTGGCCGGCGGTCAGCCCGTTGCTGAACGCATCGGGACCGCCGGTGCGCATGACCATCGGCACATTCAATGCAGCCGAGTTGCTGACCAGCTTGACCTTCCAGCCCACCTCGTCGAGGTTCTTCAGGATGGAGCCGGTGTCGTCGCCCGTGCTGCTGACCTGCAGCAGCACCTCGGGGTTGCCCCGGCGCAGCGACAGGACCTGCGAGGTCATGTCGGTGATGTGCGGCTCATGCTGCTGCGTGCCGGTCACCTTGATGCCGCGCGCCGCGAGCATGCGCTGCAGGTTCTCCTGCGCGGACTTTCCCTGGCTGCCCGTGTCGGTGATGATCGCCGCCGATTTGACCTTCAGCACGTTGGCGATGTAGTCGGTCATGGCCTCGGAGACGGCCTCGATGCTGGTGAACAGGCTGAAGTGGTAGGGCGCCACCTTGGGCGTGATGGCCGACGAGCCGGAGACGCTGATGTTGGCGATGCGGGCTTCGGTCAGCACCGGCGCGATGGCCAGCGTCGCCTGGCTCACCATGGGGCCGACCAGGACCTGGATCTTGTCCTTGGAGATCAGGCGCTTGACGGCGGTGACCGCCTGGGTCGGGTCGTTGGCGTCGTCGCCGACGAACAGGTCGACCTGGCGCCCGAGGATGCCGCCGGACTTGTTGATTTCGTTGACCGCCATCTTGTAGCCGGCCAGCGAGGTCAGCCCGTTGGCCGGGTTGCCGGTCATCGACACCAGCGCACCGAGGCGCACAGGCTCGGCGGCCGTTTGGGCCAATGCCGACAGGCAGCAGGCACTGGCGACGAGTCCGGCGACCAGGGTGCGCCGGGCAGGGGAAAGAACAGGGGCTCGGTGAGGGGCTCGCGAAGGCTTCATTTGTCTACTCCATCGTTATTGAAAGAATGCGAGGCTTGCCGCACGGGCGCGGGGCTTCAGTGCGGATGGTCTGTACTTCGGGGTGGGCAGGCATCGTCCAGTCGGACTAAGGTCTGCTCG
This sequence comes from Variovorax sp. 54, assembly GCF_002754375.1. Lineage (NCBI taxonomy): Bacteria > Pseudomonadati > Pseudomonadota > Betaproteobacteria > Burkholderiales > Comamonadaceae > Variovorax > Variovorax sp. 54. The sequence goes on along the minus strand of NZ_PEFF01000001.1, from coordinate 896,812 downwards.
GCGTTTCTCTAGTCTGAACAGACGACGACGGGCGCAGGGGGCGAAAGCAAGATGGGGCGTCACGGGGATTCTCTTCCCCGATCCATTGGACAAGGAGCCCCATGCAAATTCTCGTCGTCGGCGGGTCCGGAATGATTGGCGGACACGCAGCCCTGCATCTGGCGGCCTCGGGGCACGAGGTCACGATCGCCTCGCGCAACCCACCGGCCGGGGCGACGCCGATGTCGGCCCTGGCATTTCTTCAGGGCGACTACGTGGCCGGGAGCTTCAGGACCGCCGATCTCGCGCGCTTCGACGCGCTGGTGTTCGCGGCCGGGCAGGACCCGCGCCACCTGCGCAAGGGAGACGACGCCGCGGTGCACTGGGAACGTGCCAACGTGGAAGCAGTGCCGCGCTTTTTCGCGCAGGCCCGTGATGCCGGTGTGCGGCGCGCCGTCAACATCGGCAGCTTCTATCCGCAGGCCGCGCCGCAACTGATGGCGGGCAACCCCTACATCCTGTCCCGCCATCGCGTCGACGAGGCCGTGCGCGCGCTCTCCACGCCGGATTTCGGCGTCGTCTGCCTGAACCCTCCCTACATGCTCGGAGCCGTGCCTGGCCTCGGCTCGCGGGCGTTCGAGCGCCTGACCCACTACGCCCAGGGACGGGTCCCGAAGATCCCGGTGTTCGCGCCGACGGGCGGCGTCAATTTCATGTCGACGCGATCGCTGGCGCAGGCAATCGAAGGTGCGCTGATGCGCGGCGAAGCGGGGCGGGCCTACCTGGTCGGCGACCGGAACCTCTCCTTCCTCGACTACTTCACGGCCTTCTTTCGCGCCGTGGGCAACACCGCGGCGATCCCGCAGCTGGCGCAGGACCATCCGCTCGCGTCCAGCTATGCGGGGCTGGGCGGGACCCTCTACTTCGAGCCCGATCCGGCGCAGACCGCACTGCTGGGCTATGCCCGGGACGACATCACCCGCGCGATCGAGGAGATCGTCGCCCAGTACAGGCACCCATGACGCCGACGCGCATGCCCCCGACGATCGATCTGCACGGCAAGGTCGCGTGGGTGACCGGCGGCGGCGCCGGCATCGGCCGCGCGATCGTCGAGGCCTATGTGCAACTGGGCGCGCGCGTGGTCGTCGCCGAGGCCGACCCCGGACGTGCCGCCGGCCTCGAGGCCGCGCTCAATGCGCAGGGCGCGGATGCGCTGGTCAGCTGCACCGACGTGCGCAATCCGGAACAGGTCGATGCCTGCGTCGCCGCGATCGGGCAGCGCTATGGCCGGCTGGATGTGCTGGTCAACAACGTCGGCGATTTCCTGCGCATCTTCGGTCGCTTCGAGCGGCACACCGAGGCGCAGTGGGAACAGCTGTACGACATCAACCTGAAGCAGGTGTTCCGCGTCACGCGCGCGGCCTTGCCGCTGATGCTGCGCACCGAGGGCGACCGTTCCATCATCAACCTCACGACCATCGAGGCGTTCCGCGGCATTCCGAATTGCCCGGTGTATTCGGCCTTCAAGGCCGGCCTCACCGGCTTCACGCGCAGCCTGGCGGTGGGCCAGGCGCCGCGCGGCATCCGCGTCAATGCCATCGCCCCGGAGACCACCGATTCGCTCCAGGTGGACCTGTCGGGCCTGCCGCCCGGGCTGCGCGAGAACCCGCAGCACTGGGTGCCGCTCGGACGCTATGGGCGGCCGCGCGACGTCGCGGGCGCCGCCGTGTTCCTGGCCAGCGAGTTGTCGTCGTGGGTCACCGGCACGACGCTGCATGTCGATGGCGGCGCGCTCGCGGCGGGCGGTTTCTATCGCACGCCTGAAGGCCACTGGACCAACGCGCCACTGGTCAGTGGCTCCGGGTTCTCCATCTAGGCATGGACACGCGCGATCGGCCGGCCGTCATGGCGTCCGTGAAGGGCATCGAAGCCCTGGAGGCGATCGAAGCGATCCGGCAGCTCAAGGCCCGCTACTGCCTGTGCGTCGACGGCCAGCGATGGGACGAACTGCGCGAGCTCTTCACGCCCGAGGCGGCCACGGACACCGGCGGCCAGGGCCGATCGCGCGGCCGCGACAGCTTCGTGGACAAGGTGTCGACGCTGTTGACCGGTGCCGTCACGCTGCATGTCGCGGGCATGCCCTTCATCACGCTGCAGTCGTCCACCGCCGCCCACGGCATCTGGACCATGGAAGACCGGCTGTGGTTTCCCGATGCCGCCGCGCCGGATGGCTGGCGCCACTGGCAGGGCAGCGGCCGTTACCACGAAGACTATGTGCGTGTGCAGGGGCGCTGGCTGATCCGCACGATGCGGCTGGAGCGGGTGGAACCGGGGCCGCGGCACGGTTGAACGCTTTTTCTTTGGAGCTGGAAATGTCCACGCCTGTCACCTCGTCCACGCACGGCCGCATCGGTGTGATCACCGTCCACGCGCCGCCGGTCAACGCCTTGTCGCAGGCGGTCCGGGCCGGCCTGCTGGAGGCGGTGCGGCGTGGGGGCGAAGACCCCGCGCTGGATGCGCTGGTGCTGCGCTGCGAGGGGCGCACTTTCATCGTCGGCGCGGACATCCGCGAGTTCGACCGACCGATGCAGGCGCCTCACCTGGCCGAGGTGGTCCGTGCCGTCGCGCAGTCCGCCAAGCCCGTCATCGCCGCCATGCACGGCACGGCCCTGGGCGGCGGCTTCGAGTTGGCGCTGGCCTGCCAGTTCCGCGTGGCACTGGCCTCGGCCCAGGTCGGCCTGCCCGAGGTCAAGCTCGGTATCCTGCCCGGTTGCGGTGGAACGCAGCGCCTGCCCCGGCTCATCGGCGTGGACGCCGCGCTGCGGCTGATCGTCGAAGGCGACCCCATCGGTGCGGCCCAGGCGATGGCCTTGGGCGCCATCGATGCCGTGATCGACGGCGATCTGCTGGCGGGCAGCCTGGCCTTCGCCGAAGAGGTGGTGGCGGGCAAGCGACCGATGCGCCCCGTCGACGAACGTCCCATTGCGCAGATTGATCTGCAGGTCTTCGATGACTGGGAGAAACGCGTCGCCACGACATACCGAGGCTTTCTCGCGCCCGCTTACAGCATCCAGGCGATCCGGGGGGCCTGCGAACTGACGTTGACCGAAGGCCTGGCGCGCGAGGACGAGCTGACGCGGGCGTTGCTGGCTTCGCCGCAGTCCGCGGCGTTGCGGCACCTGTTCTTCGCCGAGCGCGAAGCGAGGAAGGGGCTCGGCACGCAATCCGTGCGGGTCGGCATCTGCGATGGCTTCATCGGCAACCGCATGCTGGCCAGGCGCTCGCGCGAAGGCTTCTTCATGCGGGAGGAGGGCGCAACGCCGTGGCAGATCGACAAGGTGCTGTTCGATTTCGGCTTTCCCATGGGCCCGTATGCCATGAGTGACCTGGCCGACCCGGACACCGAGGCCCTGATCGTGGCGCACTCGTATCGGCGAGGGCTGGTGCGCCGCCCGTTGCCGGACGCCGAGATCCTCGAGCGCTGCCTGTTCGCCATGATCAACGAAGGCGCGAGGATTCTGGAGGAAGGCGTGGCCTTGCGCGCGCTCGACATCGACGTGGTCTGGGTCCACGGCTTTGGGTTTCCCCGCTACCGGGGCGGCCCGATGTTCCATGCGGACCAGATCGGCCTGAAGCACATCCTTCGCGCAATGCAGGGCTACCAGCAGACGCTGGGCGCTGAACACTGGACGCCGTCGCCGCTGCTTGCACGTCTGGCCAGTGAAGGCAAGGGGTTCTACAGCCTCTGAGCCGGGTGGTGTGCGATCGCCTTCAGCCCAGCGACATGCCGCCGTCGAGCGTGACTTCGGCGCCTGTGCAGTAGGCCGCTTCATCGGAGGCCAGGAACGCCACCAGGCGCGCGACTTCCTCCGGGGTGCCCCGCCTGGGAATGGGCTGCTTCGCATAGACCGGCACGGCGGGCTCGCCCGTCGTGGCTGCGCGCAGCCCGGCCATCTGCGTCGCGATGGCGCCGGGCAGCACGGCATTGACGCGGATGTTGTCGGGCCCGAACTCCAGCGCCGCGCACTTGCTCATACCCAGCACCGCGTGTTTGCTGGCGACGTAGGCCGAGCCGTCGCGCATGCCCTGGCGGCCGGCCAGCGATGCGATGTTGACGATGGCTCCGCCGCCGGCGCGTCGCAGCGCCGGCAGTGCGGCCTTCATGCCGAGCCAGCAGCCGACCTGGTTCACGTCGATCACGCGGCGATAGCTGTCCAGCGTCATGGCTTCGATGGACTGCCAGGCCAGCACGCCGGCGTTGTTCACCAGGATGTCCAGTCGGCCGAAGGCCTGCTCGGCGGTGGCCACGGCGGCAGTCCAGGAGGCCGGGTCGCGCACGTCCAGCGCCACCGCGCGCGCGGCATCGCCCAGCACGTGCGCAAGTTGCCGGGCCGCCTCCGCGGCAATGTCGGCGATCACCACCTGTGCGCCCTCCTTGACGAAGAGGCGCGCGATTGCCTCACCCATGCCCTGTGCGGCGCCACTGACCAGTGCGGTTTTGCCTTCGAGTTTCCCCATCTTCTGCTCCTTGAAAAATGGTGAAGGCATGGTGCGTCGGCTGCCGCGCGCAGGCATCGTCCGAATGAAGGGGGCGGGGTCCTGGGCGTTGCCGGAGTTCGCCTGAGTTGAAAACGCTCATCCTGGCGCGAGCTGCTGTCCTGCTTCGGTCCCGCGGCTGACGCGGCTACGCAGCCTGGCGCGGCCAGAGCCGCACCGCCAGCGCGGCGGCGGCCGTGGCGGTCGCCAGCACCGTCACGCCGGCCCAGCCCCAGGCGGCGAGCGCCAGCGCACCCAGCGCCGAGCCGGCCGCCATGCCGATGAACATGCCGGTGAACAGCACCGCATTGAGCCGGCTGCGCGCGCCGGGCTCGATGCCGTAGACGATGGTCTGGTGCGCGATCAACGTCGCCTGCATCCCCAGGTCGAAGCCGACGGCGGCGAGGGCCAGCAGCCACAGCTGCGCATGCGGCGCCATCAGCGGCGCCAGCCCCATGGCCGCGAACGACACCACCGTCAGCCCCGCGCCCAGGCGCGTCACCAGTTCGGGCCCGCGCCGGTCGGCGAGCCGCCCGGCCAGCGGCGCCGCCAGCGCGCCCGCCGCGCCGGCCAGGCCGAAGGCGCCTGCGGCCGCGCTGCCCAGGTGGAAGGGCGCGCCGTGCAGCATCACCGCCAGCGTCGACCAGAACGCGCTGAAGCCCACGGCCAGCAGCGCCTGGGCCAGCGCCGCACGGCGCAGCGTGCCGTGGCGCGACCACAGCGTGCCCAGCGAGCCGAGCAGTGCGCCGTAGGCCAGGTGCGTGGTCGGCCGGAAGCGCGGCAGCCCGCGCCAGGCCGCGGCGCCGATGAGCGCGATGCTGGCCGCGGCCGCGATGAACATCGCGCGCCAGCCGAAGTGCTCGGCCACGAAGCCGCTCACCACGCGCGACAGCAGGATGCCCAGCAGCAGCCCCGTCATCACCGTGCCGACCGTCTTGCCGCGCGTGGCGTCGGGCGCCAGTGTGGCGGCGGCGGGCACGATGTCCTGCGCCATCGTGGCCGCCAGCCCGATGGCGAGGCTGGCTGCGAGCAGCACGCCGATCGACGGTGCGGCGCCGGCCACCAGCAGTGCGGCGCACAGCGCTGCCGCCTTGATCAGCACGATGCGGCGCCGGTCGAAGCGGTCGCCCAGCGGCGCCAGCAGCAGGATGCCCAGCGCATAGCCCAGCAGCGTGAGCGTGGGAATGAAGCCGACCGCCCGGGTGGAGGCGCCGATGTCGGCGCCCAGCACCCCGAGCATCGGCTGCACGTAGTAGAGCGACGCCACCGACAGCCCCGCGCCGGCGGCCAGCAGCAGGACCAGCGAGGCCGGCAGGCCGTGCCCCTGCGCCGTGGCCGGTGCATGCGTGCTTTGAATGGAAGACATGGTGTTAACCCTTGAATCTGAAGCGATGCCTGAAATGTGCTCGCTCGAGGCTTGGCTTGGTAGTCCCGCGGGTCGCACAATGTCTATACGTCAGACGTATAAAGAAGCGCCATGTCAACTTCCCCCGCTGTCGATCGCATCGAACTGATGCAGACCTTTGTCCACATCGTCGAGGCCGGCAGCCTGTCGGCCGCCGCGCTGCAGATGGGCGCGACCCAACCGACCGTGAGCCGTCGCCTGCAGGCACTGGAGCGCTCGCTAGGCGTGCGGCTCCTGCGCCGCTCCACCCACGCCATGAAGCTCACGGAGGACGGCGAGCGTTGCTACGAGCGCGCCAGGGAGCTGATTGCCGACTGGCATGCCTTCGAGGCCGACCTGCGCGGCGTGGGCGACGAGCCCGAGGGCACGCTGCGCGTGGTGGCGCCGCATGCACTGGGCCAGATGCTGCTGGTCGGCCCGTTGGCCGATTACCTGCGCGCTTACCCGCGCGTGTCCGTCGAATGGCTGCTGAACGACCGCCGGCCCGACTTCATCGCCGAAGGCGTCGACTGCGCGATCCAGGTGGGCGAGGTGACCGACGCCATGGCCGTGGCGGTCAAGCTCTCGGAGGTGCCGCGCGTGGTGGTGGCCGCGCCTTCGGTGCTCGAAGGACGCACGCCGCCCACGCACGCGGCGGAACTGGCCGGGTTGCCGTGGCTTGCGCTGCGCACGTTCTATCGCAACGAAGTGCTGCTCACGCACTGGCCGAGCGGCGAAACGGCACGCGTGCCGATCCACCCGCGCATGAGCACCGACAGCCTCTATGCGCTGCAAAGTGCGGCCCGCATGGGCCTGGGCGCCTGCCTGGGGTCGACCTGGCTGCTGAAGGCCGACATCGCTGCGGGGCGGCTGGTGCAGCTCGTGCCGCAATGGCAGGCGGCGCCGCTGCCCGTGTACCTGGTCTATCCGCACGCGCGCTTCCAGCCCGCGCGCCTGCGCCGTTTCATCGAGGCGATGCGGCTTGCGCTGGCCGACCCGACGGGCCGCGCCTGGGAAGCGGACGTGGCCTGAACGGTGGCGCGCTGCGGGACTCAGGCCTTGATGCCGCAGCTGCCCAGAACGAACGCCACCAGTTCCCGCGCGATCGGCTCGCGCTCGATCGGCGCCTCGGGCGGCAGGCCGAGCATCACGCGCGTCTGTATCGCGCAGTCGACGTAGCTCTGGGTCATGGCCCAGATGTGCATCGGCAGCAGGCGCGCATCGAGCGGGCGCATCTGCCCGCGCGCGATCCAGCCGTTGATGACATCGACCTTCTTCTGTGTCCAGGCCTGCGCGTTGGGCCCGTAGCGGTCGAGGTTGCGACCGCCGTCGAGCACTTCACGCGTGAAGATGCGCGAGATCTCGGGGGTGTCGAACGCGTGGTCGAGCTTCTTGCGGATGTCGTCGCCCTGCACCGTGGCCGGACCGCTGGCGCGGCTGCGTGCAGCGCGAAGTCAGGGTGGTGGCGATGGCGGCGCCGCTGGCGTTGGCGCTGGTGCTGCCGGCGTGTCCGCCAGGCACCCGCGCAGATCGCGCTTCCCGTCCGGCAACAGGATGCCCCAGCGCACACGCACGCTGTGCGCTTCGTCTTCGCCCGCCCAAGGCAGGCGCAGGTTGCCCGTGCAACCGGCGGTTGCCAGCAGCGGCGCCAGCAGCAGCCCCTCGGAGCGGAACTCCGGCGTGTCCAGGATGAGCACCATGCCGCCTTCCCGTGCCAGCGTGTCGGGCGCCAGCCAGGGCGAGGTGCGCGGGTCGCCGTCGATCAGCAGCTGGACGGCAGGGTCCATGTGCAGGACCACCGCGCCCGCAAACCAGGTGTCGCCCACCATCAGGCGCAGGGGGCGGTCGTCGACATGCTCACGCCACAGGGCGTCGACTGCCTTGGCGATCTGTCGTGAGGGCAGGTTGGCGCGCGTGATGTAGCCGTGCCTGGCGCTCCAGACGCCGTCGATCCATGCCTGGCCGAACGCACCGGCGACATGCAGGCATGTCGCGGCAGCAAGCATGCCCACCCAGCGGTGGCGACGCCAGCGTTCCGCCTCGAGACCCGGCAGCACCGCCACCGCCCACATGGCAAGCGGAAGAAAAAAGGTGCTGAGCCACGAAGCGACCAGGCGCGTCTGCAGCAGCGCCGACGCGGCCAGCACCAGGCACACCGGCCCGAGGGTCGCCCAGGCCAGAAAACGACGGTCGAACGCATTTTTTTCCGGCGGCGCGGCGAGCGGGGCGCGCTCGCGCGTGAACCACGCCCATGCAACGAACAGCAGCATCGGGGACAGGCGCGCGAGCTGCACGAGCAGCACGCGAAGCGGCCGGGAGTGCACGTGCGCCGACAGGATGGACGGATGTACCGAATGCCGTGCGTAGCCGATGGTCTGGTCGCCGTGCTGCAGCAGCCACGCCAGGTGCGGCGCCATGAGCAGGAGCGCCACCGCGCCGGCCCGCAGCAGGTCGCGTCGCACGCGCGCATCGCGCCAGGATCCCTCGCGGACGATGAAGGCTGCGCCCACTGCGAACTGCACCACGGCGCTGTACTTGGTGAGCAATGACAATGCCGCGAACACGCCGAGCCACAGCCAGTCGCGGCGCTCCGGCGCCGGCGCACGCAGCACGCGCCAGAGCATCCACCAGTAGCCCGCCATCGGCAGCAGCTGCACCGTGTTGTGGTTGAAGATGGTCGCGCGCTGGACGTGGTAGGTCACCAGAGAGCCGAGCAGCACGGCCAGCGCCGCCCGTTCGAGGCTCATCACCTCCTGCGACCAGCGCCACAGGATGTAGAGCGCGCCCACGCCGCAGCCGACGCCGGCGGCATACGTCAGCCAGGCCTGGCGGCCTGCCAGGGAGACCAGCAGGCCCATCAGCCAGCTCGGCAGCGGCGGATGCTTGTAGTAGCCCCATTCCAGGCTGCCGCCCCAGAAGAGCTCCTCGACGTTGTCCCAAGGCGGCGTTTCGTAGAACGTGGCCATGGGCACGGTCCAGAGCACCACCAGCAAGCCGAGCGCAAGGAGCACGGCGCTGTGCATCGGGAAGGGGCGTGCGGCCGCCGGCAGGTGGCGGGTGGGGGAGGGGTTCAGCCAGGATTGCATCGTGGGCGTTTGTAATGCGCGCGACCTCACCTGGGCCTGACCATTGCGCCGTGCACGCTGCAAATGCCGCGTTCGGCCGGTGGGCGCGCGGGTCCGCAACCCGCTGCGCGGCCGGGCGAAAATCCTGTGCACCCCGCCCGCCTTCCCGCTCTACCGACTCCTCCCGCCCCCGTGACCTCCACCGACCTCAACGGCTTCATCCTCACGCGCCACTGGCGTGATGCATCCGCCGGCACCGAGATCGAGTACTGGCTGGCCACCGATGCGGGGCCACGGAAAGTGGTCCTGACCTCCCACAGCAGCGTGGCGTTTGTCGCCGCTCGGCACCGCGCGGCAGTGGAAGTCCACCTCGCGGCCATGCCGGGTGTGCAGTTGCGCGAGCTCGCGCTCCAGAGCTTCCAGCAGGAACCCGTCCTCGGTGTCTACGCGACGCACTTCCGCCAGCTCGGCCGGCTGGCGCGCGCGCTCCTGGCGCAGGGCATTCCCTTGCTCGAAGCCGACGTGCGCCCGCACGACCGCTACCTGATGGAGCGCTTCATCACCGCCGGCGTGCGGGTGGAAGGAGGGCGGGCAGAGGGCGCCGCCCTCGTCGATTGCAAGCTCAAGCCCGCGCCCGAGTTCCGACCGGTGCTGAAGGTCGTGTCGCTGGACATCGAGACGAGCCAGCATGAAGGGCTCTATTCCATTGCGCTGGACGGCACGCCGGAGCGCGTCGTCTTCATGCTGGGCGAGCCGCCGTCCGAACCGGGCGAGTCTCTGGACTTCTCGCTCGTCTATTGCCCGACGCGCAAAGCCATCATCGAGCAGCTCAACGACTGGTTCGAGCGCAACGATCCCGACGTCGTCATCGGATGGAACGTCATCCAGTTCGACCTGCGCGTGCTGCAGAAGACCGCCAACGACTGCGGTGTGCCGCTGCTCCTGGGGCGCGAGCGCCGCCTCATCGAATGGCGGACCCATCCGGGCAAGCAGGGCTACCTGTTCGCGCCGACGCCGGGCCGGGTCATCCTCGACGGCATCGATGCACTCAAGGCCGCGGTGTGGAGCTTCCCGTCCTTCAGCCTCGAGAACGTCTCGCAAACACTGCTCGGTGAAGGCAAGGCCATCGGCGACGAGTACGACAAGATGGCGGAGATCGAGCGGCGCTATCAGGAAGACAAGCCCGCGCTCGCGCTCTACAACATCCGCGATTGCGAGCTGGTGCTGCGCATCTTCGACAAGGCGAAGCTGCTGCAGTTCATGATGGAGCGCGCCCAGGTCACCGGCCTGCAGGCCGACCACTTCGGCGGTTCCATTGCCGCGTTCAGCCACCACTACCTGCCGCGCATGCACCGCCTGGGCTACGTGGCGCCGAGCGTGGGCGAGATTGCGAGCAAGGCCTACCCCGGCGGGTACGTGATGGACTCGAAGCCGGGCTTCTACGACTCGGTCGTGGTGCTGGACTACAAGAGCCTTTACCCCTCGATCATCCGGACCTTTCTGGTCGATCCGGTCGGGCTCGTCGAGGGCTCGAACGCCGCCGATCCGAGCGTGCTCATCCACGGGCCGCAGGGCACTGTCTTCTCGCGCGACAGGCACTGCCTGCCGGAAATCGTGACCACGCTGTGGCGCGCGCGGGACGAGGCCAAGCGCGCGAAGAACGAGCCGCTGTCGCAGGCGCTGAAGCTGCTCATGAACTCGTTTGCCGGCGTGCTGGGCGCGTCCGAGTGCCGGTTCTTCAACCCGAAGCTGGTGTCCGCCGTCACCCTTCGCGGGCACGAGATGATGAAGCTCACGCGCGAGTTCGTGGAAGAGCGCGGCTACGAGGCCATCTATGGCGATACCGACTCGATCTTCATCTGGCTCAAGCGCACCCACACCAACGACGAGGCGCACGCCGTTGCGGCTCGCCTGGCGGCCGACATCAACGACTGGTGGGCGCGCACGCTGCGCGAAGAGCAGGGCCTGGAGAGCTTTCTCGAGATCGAGGTCGACACCCACTACAAGAAGTTCTTCATGCCCACCATCCGCGGCTCGGAGGTCGGTAGCAAGAAACGCTACGCCGGTCTCAGCGTGGACGCCGTGGGCAAGGAGGAGATGGTGTACCGCGGCCTCGAGATGGCGCGCAGCGACTGGACCCTGCTGGCGCGCCAGTTCCAGGAAGGCCTGCTGTCACGCATCTTCCAGGGCGAGCCCTACAAGGCGTTCGTGACCGACTACGCAAGGGCGACGCTGGCGGGTGCGAAGGACGACCTGCTCATCTATCGCAAGCGCCTGCGCCATCAGCTCGATGCCTACCTGGTGAACGTGCCGCCGCAGGTGCGGGCCGCGCGCATCGCCGACGACCACAACGGCCGGATCGGCCGGCCGAAGCAGTACCAGAAGGGTGGCTGGATTCAGTACGTCATGACGCAGAACGGACCGGAGCCGCTGGAAACCCGCCATTCGCGCATCGACTACGAGCACTACCTGACGCGGCAGCTGCAGCCGATCGCCGATGCGATTCTTCAGCCGATGGGCGACAGCTTCATGGCGTTGACGACGTCGCAGCGCGGGCTCTTTTAGTGTGGTGTCCCGCAAATAGCTGCGCAAATGAAATCGATGCGTTTCGCGTCAGGGCAAGGCGCAAACCGCAGCGATACCCGAAGGTATCGCGAGGATTTGCAACGCCGCCCTGGCGTGAAAGGCGCGATTTCATGCGCAGTTATTTGCGGGACACCACACTAGCCCGGCGCCTCGGCGCCGTGTTCGCGCATCCAGCGCCACAGCGTGGAGCGGCTCACGCCGAGTTGCCGGGCTGTGGCCTGCCGGTTGCCTCCTTGCGCCTGCAGTGCCGCGACCACGCGCGCTGCGCTCAATCCGGTGGTGTCCGCCGCCTCGGGTTCGGCATCGGCAAAAAGCTCCGGCAGGTCATGCCGCAGTTCGTCGTAGCGAACGTCCTCGAGACGGTCGAACTGCATGAGGAACACGGCGATGCGCTCACCAAGGTTTTCCAGCTCGCGGATGTTGCCGGGCCAGTCGTAGGCGCGCAGGCGCGGCAGCAGCGGCGCCAGCGCGCGCACCGGGTCCAGGCGTGTGCCCAGGCGCTGCAGGCAGCGGTCGACCTGCGCTTCGGCCAGCGGCGCGATGTCTTCGCGACGCTCGCGCAACGGCGGCAGCGGCAGGCGCAGCGTGTTGAGGCGGTAGAACAGGTCTTGCCGGAAGCGGCGCTCGGCAATCATGTCGTTCAGCGGCTGATGCGTGGCAGCAATCACGCGCACATCGACCGGAATGGCGGCCGTGGCGCCGAGCCGCGTGATCTCGCGCTCCTGCAGCACGCGCAGCAGGCGCGTCTGCAGCTGCAGCGGCATGTCGCCGATCTCGTCGAGGAAGAGGGTGCCCGTGTGCGCCGCCTCGAACAGGCCGCGTTTGCCGCCGCGGCGTGAGCCGGTGAAGGCGCCTTCCTCGTAGCCGAACAGCTCGCTTTCCAGCAGCGCTTCCGGAAAGGCGGCGCAGTTGACGGCGACGAAGGGCCGCCCCGCGCGCACGCTTTCGTTGTGGATGGATTGGGCGAACAGCTCCTTGCCGACGCCGCTCTCGCCGGCGATCAGCACCGTGAGGTCGGTGCGTGCAAAGCGCCGCGCGGTCTGCACGGCACGCACGAAGGCCGGGCTCTGGCCGATGAGGTTGGCGAAGCGGTGGCGCGCCGCGCTCTGGCGCCGGCCCTGCTGGATGCGCAGGCTGGTGTCGGCTTCCTGGATGGTGCGCGCGTCGTACAGGGTGAGGGCGGCGCCGACGATCTCGCCGTGCTCGCGGATCGGCGTGCGGTTGACCACCCAGTCGCGCTGCGCAAAGCGCTGCACCACGGCGCGCTCGACCTGCCCGCTGTCGAGCGTGGGCTGCAGCGACAGCTCGGGTTCGATCGCCTCCAGCGACTGGCCGATGAGCCGCGCGTGCGGCGGGCCGAGCAGCTGCTGCATCGGCGGGTTGACCGCGATCACGCGGTTGTCGCGGTTCACCGCCAGCACGGCCTCCTGCAGGTTGTGCAGCACGCCGTTGAGCTGCTCGTAGCGGCCGGCTTCGAGCCGCGCGACGCGTGCGAGTTCGAGCGCGTCTTCGAAGCCCTTGCGCACGCTGCCCAGCGAGTAGGCGAGCAGCCCGTGCAGGCCGGCCTGCTCCGCGAGCTCGACGACCAGGCTGGAGCCGACGATCACCTCGAAGCCCTCGCGCCGCAGCTGCTCGAAGCGCTGGCGCGCGTCGTCGGGTGTCTGGTAGGCGTGCTGCACCACCTCGATGTTGAGCAGGTCCTTCACCTCGTCGAGTTCGGGAATGGTCTGGCCGTACATGACGACGCCGACGCGGCTGGACATGCGCCGCGCCTTGATGAGCGCCTGCAGCAGGTCGAAGCCGCTCAGCTGGATGGTGGCGACGGGCGCCTGCAGGCCGGTGCGCAGGATGCTCGCGTTCGAACCCGCGCTCACGAAGGCATCGACCAGACCGCGCTCGAGGCGGTCGCGCGCGATGGCGAGCGCGTCGCCGAAGGTGCCGTCGACCACCTCGATCTCGGCGCGGCCGGTGTACTCCGCCACCACCGGCATCGCGAACCCGCGGATCTGCCGGTAGCTCAGGAAGCACAGGCGCGGCAGTTCGCCGCTGCGCACGGAAGCCGGGAAGAAGTGGGAGGAGGGGCGGTCGCTGGGCATGTCGCATTGAAACATATGAGTGTTTCATTCATGTCGCATTGCAACTTGAGGCGAAAGCTGTGGGAAGGCAAGTCCTTTTCAAATCAAGCACTTACGTGCGTCTCGAGCGCTGGCACGGCCCCTGCAATAGCTGGGCATTCGCCAACCTTTCGGAGACATTGAACGTGGCACTCGAACACATCACCGTGCTGGACCTGACGCACATGCTGTCCGGCCCCTACGGCACCATGCTGCTGGCCGACCTCGGCGCGCGCACCATCAAGGTCGAGCCGCCCGGCAGCGGCGAAGGCACCCGCCGCCTGCTGGAGAACGACCCGCACTATTCGCGCGATGGCATGGGGGCGTACTACCTCACGCTCAACCGCAACAAGGAGAGCGTGTGCGTCGACCTGAAGACGCCGGCCGGCAAGGCGGTGTTTCTCGACCTCGTGCGCAAGGCCGACGTGGTGTTCGACAACTTCAGCGTCGGCGTGACCGAACGGCTGGGCATCGACCACGCGTCGCTTGCCGCCGTGAACCCGCGCATCGTCACCTGCTCGGTCACCGGCTTTGGCCAGACCGGCCCGCACACGCAGCGCCCGGCCTTCGACCAGGTGGTGCAGGCGATGGGTGGCGGCATGTCGATCACCGGCACGCCCGAGACGGGCCCGACGCGCAGCGGCATCCCCATCGGCGACCTCGGCGGCGGCATGTTCGGTGCGATGGGCGTGCTGGCCGCGCTGGTGGAACGCGACCAGACCGGCAAGGGCCAGCATGTCGACGTGTCGATGCTCGACGCGCAGATCTCGCTGCTCAACTACATGGCGACGATGCACCTGCTGTCGGGCCACGTGCCCGAAGGCATCGGCAACGGCCACTTCGTGCATGTGCCGTACAACAGTTACCCGACGGCCGACGGCCACGTGATCATTGCCTGCATCGGCGACCCGTTCTTCGACCGTTTTGTCGAGTTCATCGACCTGCCGGCGCTGCGCAAGCCCGAATACCGCCAGCAGCCGGTGCGCTTCGCGGCCAAGGCCGAGATCGATGCGGTGGTCGGCGAAGCCATGCGCAAGCAACCTACCGCCCATTGGCTCGAACGCCTGCGCGAGGCGCGCATTCCCTGCGGCCCGGTCAACAACTTCGAGCAGGCGCTCAACGATGCGCAGGTGCTGGCGCGTGACATGGTGGTCGAGGTGCCGCTGAAGACCGGCGAGCGCGTGCGCATGCCGGGCAACCCCATCAAGCTGTCGGCGGCCGACAAGGGCAAGGCGTTCACCTGCCCGCCGGCGCTCGGTGAAAACACGCGCCAGGTGCTGGTCGACCTCGTCGGCTACGCCTCCGACAAGCTCGAGGCGCTGCGCGCCGAAGGGGCGATTGCATGAGCGCGAAGGAAGCGATTCACATCACCGACGTTGCACCGCGCGACGGCTTGCAGAACCAGGCGGTGCACGTCGACACCGAAGGCAAGCTGCACCTCATCGAACTGCTGGTCGAGGCCGGCTTGCGCAGCATCGAGGCGACCAGCTTTGTCTCGCCGAAGGCCGTGCCGCAGATGGCCGACGCCGCCGAGCTCGTGCCGCAAGTGCAGGCGCGCTTTGCGGCGCTGCGCACCTCGGTGCTGGTGCCCAACCTCAAGGGCCTGGAGCGCGCGCACGCGGCCGGCGCGAAGGAGATCGCCGTCGTGCTCTCGGCCACCGAGACCATGAACCGCAAGAACATCAACATGGGTCTGGACCAGGCCACCGAGGTGAGCGAGCAGACGATTGCCGCCGCGCGCGCGCTGGGCCTGCGCACGCGCGCCTACGTGGCCGTGGCCTTCGACTGTCCCTTCGAGGGCGAGACGCCGCTGGACGAAGTGCTGCGCCTGTCGGCCCGCATGCATGCGGCGGCGGCCGACGAGATCGTCATCGCCGACACCATCGGCTCGGCCTCTCCGGGCCAGGTGAAACAGCGCATGGCGGCGCTGCGCGGCGTGGTGCCGATCGAGCGCCTCGCGGTGCACCTGCACGACACGCGCGGCATGGGCGTGGCCAATGCCTGGGCGGCGCTCGAAGCCGGCGTGCGCCGCTTCGACGCGAGCGTCGGCGGCATCGGCGGCTGCCCGTTCGCGCCCGGCGCCGCCGGCAACGTGGCGACGGAAGACCTCGTGCTCATGGCCGAGCGCAGCGGCTTTTCCACCGGCATCTCGCTCGCCGGCCTGCTCGCGGCGGTCGACTTTGCACAGGACGCACTGCGCAAGCCGCTCGGCGGCCGCGCCATCACCTGGCTGCGCCGCCAGCGCGACAAGGACACCCAAGACAACACCCGGAGACTTGCATGAACCCCACCTTCCACCTTCCTCATCCCAACCGCCGCCAGATGCTCGCCGGCCTCGCGTCGCTCGCCGCCATCGGCACGGGCGGCAGCGCTTTCGCGCAAGGCGCCAAGTACCCGAGCAAGGCGGTCACGCTCGTGGTGCCGTATTCGGCCGGCGGCGGCACCGACATCGTCGGCCGCCTGATGGCGCAGCGCCTGTCGGAGCTGTGGGGCCAGTCGGTGGTGGTCGACAACCGCACCGGTGCCAACGGCGTGATCGGCTCCAGCACCGTGGCGCGCGCGGCGCCCGATGGCCACACGCTGCTGCTCGTGGTGGGCTCGCACGCGGTCAACCCGGTGCTGATGAAGTCGCTGCCCTACGACACCGACAAGGCCTTCACGCCCATCACCAACATCGCGAACTCGCCGTCGGTGCTGGTGGTGCAGGCCAACGGCCCCTACAAGACGCTG
The DNA here is from genome assembly GCF_002754375.1 of Variovorax sp. 54. Lineage (NCBI taxonomy): Bacteria > Pseudomonadati > Pseudomonadota > Betaproteobacteria > Burkholderiales > Comamonadaceae > Variovorax > Variovorax sp. 54. The sequence continues at coordinate 880,418 of NZ_PEFF01000001.1, read as the reverse complement.
GCCGACCTGCTGGCCGCCGCACGCAAGGAAGAGCTGGGCTGCGGCTACTCGGAAGGGCAGACGCGCCTCACCGGCGAGCTGATCCGCCAGGTCGGCCACCTCAAGCTGACCGGCGTGCCCTACAAGGGCGGCGCGCCGATCATGGTCGACATCATCGGCGGCCACCTGCCGATGGGCGTGACCAGCGTGCTCACCGCGCTGCCGCATGTGCGTTCGGGCGCGTTGCGCGTGGTGGGCGTCGCGGCCGATCGCCGCATGCCGCTGTTCCCCGATGCGATGACCTTCAAGGAAGCGGGTTTGAACGGTGTCGAGTCGCTGAGCTGGTACGGCCTGTTCGGCCCGGCCGGTCTGCCGGCGCCCATCGTGGCGCAGATCAACCAGGACCTGAAGAAGGTCACGGCCGACCCCGCGGTGCAAAAGCAGATGCACGACCAGGGCGCCGACATCACGCTCACGCCCCCGGCCGAGTTCCGCACCTTCCTGGCGAGCGAGACGAAGAAGTGGTCGCTCGTCGCGCAGCGCGGCGGCATCACGGCGGAGTAAGCGGCATGGCGAACCCCATCCTCCGACAGAAGCTCGACCGCGGCGAGTTCATCGTCGTGCCCGGCCTGCACGACATGATTGCGGCCACCGTGGCGAACAAGGTCGGCTTCGACATCGTCTACGGCACGGGCTACTGGCTCACGGCCTCGAGCCTCGGCCTGCCCGACGCAGGCATTGCCACCTACACGCAGATGCTCGACCGCATGGCGACGCTGGTGCGCACGAGCCAGGGCGCCGTCATCGCCGATGCCGACACCGGCTACGGCGGGCTGCTCAACGTGCACCACACGGTGCGCGGCTACGAGGCGGCCGGCGTCACGGCCATCCAGCTCGAAGACCAGGAGTTTCCGAAGAAGTGCGGCCATACGCCCAACAAGCGCTGCGTGCCGACGCAGAACATGGTCGACAAGATCAAGGTGGCCGCGCAGGCGCGCGAGGACAAGGACAACTTCCTCATCATCGCCCGCACCGATGCGCGTGCTTCGCTCGGCGTCGACGAGGCGATGCGCCGCCTGGAAGCGTATGCCGAAGCCGGCGCCGACATCCTGTTCTTCGAGGCGCCGCAGTCCGAGGAAGAGATGCGCAAGGCCTGCGCCGCGTTCGACACGCCGATGCTGGCCAACATGGCCGATGGCGGCAAGACGCCGATCCTGCCCGCGAAGGTGCTGGAAGAGATCGGCTTTGCGCTGGCCATCTACCCCTCGCTCACCAGCCTGTCGGCCGCCGCCGCGATGGAACGCGCGCTGAGCCACCTCAAGCACAGCGGCATGAGCCAGGCGCCCGAGGTGCCGCTGTTCGATTTCAACGAGTTCTGCGGTCTCATCGGCTTTCAGGACGTGTGGGATTTCGAGAAGCGCTGGGCGCGCTGAAGATTCAATCAACAAAAGAACGGAGACAAGACCCATGACGAACACCGACAAGATTCCCCGCCGCAGCGTGCTGGCGCTGGCAATGGCTGCCGCGAGTGCGCTCGCGATCGGCATTGGCATCACCGCCACGCCGGCGCACGCACAGCAGGACTACCCGAACAAGCCGATCCGCCTCGTCGTGCCGTTCACGCCCGGCGGCGTGACCGACACCGGCGCGCGCGTCGTGGCCGAGCGCCTCGGTGCGCGGCTGGGCCAGCAGGTGGTGGTCGACAACCGGCCCGGCGCCTCCGGCAACATCGGCACGCAGATGGTCGCGGCCGCGGCGCCCGACGGCTACACGCTGGTGCTGGGCTTCGACGGCACGCTCGTCATCAACCCGCACGTGTTCGCGAAAGTGCCGTTCGACACCGTGAAAGACTTCGTGCCCGTCAGCAAGATCGGCGATGCGGTGCTCGTCATCGTCACGCACCCCTCGGTGCCCGCGAAGACCTTGCCCGAGCTGATCGCGTATTCGAAGAGCAACCCGGGTGGCTTGTCGTACGGCAGCTCCGGCACGGGTGGCACGCCCCACATCGCCGCCGAAATGCTCAAGGTGAAGACTGGCGCCAACTTCATCCATGTGCCCTACAAGGGTGGCGGCCAGGCCATGACCGACGTGGTCGGCGGTCAGCTGCCCATGCTCTACACCGCCGTGGCCGGCGCGTTGCCGTTCATCGAGCGAGGGCAGGTGCGCGCCATCGCGATCTCGAGCGCGCAGCGGCTGCCGTCACTGCCCAACGTGCCGACCGTCGGAGAAACCGTGCCGGGCTTCGAGGCGAGTTCGTGGATCGGTCTGCTCGCGCCCGCCAAAACCCCCCAGCCCATCGTCGATCGCATCCAGCGCGAGCTGCATGCCGTGGTGAACGAGCCGGCGGTCAAGGAGCGCCTGGCCAAGCTGGGCATCACGTCGGTGGGCAACACGTCGGCGGAGTTCGGCCAGCAGATCCAGGCGGACCTGAAGAAGTACGCCGATGTGGTGAAGGCGGCGGGCATCAAGATCGACTGAGGCGCCTAGTCGTCCTCGCGCCCGCGGTACTCGCTCATCAACGTCTTCTGCACAGCCGGCGGCACCGCGTCGTAGTGCGACAACGCGATGGTGTAGCGGCCCTGGCCGCTGGTCATTGCGTTGAGCCGCGACTGGTAATTGGCCAGCTCGACCTCGGGCACCTGCCCGCCGATGGCCACCGTGCCGCCGCCCTGGCCCGAGGTGCCGGTGACCAGGCCGCGCCGCGACGACAGGTCGCTCGTGACGTCGCCCACCGAGTGCTCGGGCACGGCGATCTCGATCTGCACGATGGGCTCGAGCACGGTCGGCTGCGCCTCGCGGATCGCCGCCATGAAGGCCTTGCGGCCGGCGGTCGCGAAGGCGATGTCCTTGCTGTCCACGCTGTGGTGCTTGCCGTCGTACACCACCACGCGCACGTCGACCACGGGGTAGCCGGCGATCGCGCCGTACACCAGCACCTCGCGCACGCCTTTCTCGACCGCGGGGATGAACTGGTTCGGAATGGCGCCGCCCCTGACTTCGTCCGCGAACTGGAATCCCGCGCCGCGCGCCAGCGGCTCGATGCGCAGGAAGACTTCGGCGAACTGGCCGGCGCCGCCGGTCTGCTTCTTGTGGCGGTGGTGGCCCTCGGCCGGCGCGGTCACGGTCTCGCGGTAGGCGATGCGCGGCGGCCGCGTCTGGACCTCGAAGCGGTACACCTCGCGCAGGCGTTCGAGCACGAGACGCAGATGCAGCTCGCCCAGGCCGTAGAGCACCGTCTCGTTGGTCGCGGCCACATGCTCGATGCGCAGGCACGGGTCTTCGGCCGCGAGCTTGCCGAGGATTTCCCAGGCGCGCTGCTCGTCGCCGTGGCGCTTGGGCTCCACGGCCAGGCCGTACACCGGCACCGGGAACGGCAGCGGCGCAAGATGCACGTGGCTGTCTTCGGCCGCATCGTGCAGCACGGCATCGAAATGGATCTCGTCGACCTTGGCCACCGCCACGATGTCGCCGGGCACCGCGTGCGACACCTCGACATGGTCCTTGCCCTGGAGCTTGAACAGGTGCCCCACCTTGAAGGGTTTGCGGCCGTCGCCGATGTAGAGCTGGCTGTCGCGCGTGACCGTGCCCTGGTGCACGCGGAAGACCCCCATCTTGCCGACGAAGGGGTCGATGGTGATCTTGAAAACATGTGCGAGCACGTGCAGCGACGGATCGGGCAGGGCCTTCATGGGCTGGGCCTGCGCGCCTTCGCCGACGATGAACGCCGGCGGGTTGGCCTCGGTCGGATCGGGCAGGAGCTTGACGATCACGTCCAGCAGCTCGGCCACGCCGGCGCCGCTGCGCGACGAGGTGAAGCACACCGGGATCAGGTGGCCTTCGCGCAGCGCCTGCTCGAGCGGCGCGTGCAGCTCGGACGGGTCCACGTCGCCTTCCTCGAGGTAGCGGTCGACAAAGGCCGCATCGACCTCGACCACCTGCTCGACCAGCGCGCGGTGCGACGCCTCGACGGGGCCGAAGTCGGAGCGCCCGAAGCGGTTGAAGAAGCAGTCGATCACCTGCCGGTTGACCCCGTCGGGCACGTTCAGCGGCAGGCATTCGCGGCCGAAGGTCGCCTGGATGTCGGCCAGCAGGCCCGCCAGCGAGATGCCCTGCGAGTCGATCTTGTTGACGATGATGATGCGGGCGAGGTGTCGCGAGGTCGCGTACTCCATCATGCGCACCGCCATCGGCTCGATGCCGGTGGCGGCATTGATGACCACCGCCACGGTTTCGACCGCCTCCAGCGCCGGCAGGCTCTGGCCGAGAAAGTCGGGGCCGCCGGGCGTGTCGATGAGGTGGATGCGCGTGGCGGCATGCGTGAGGTGCATCACCGAGGCGTTGAGCGAATGCAGCATGCGCCGCTCGAGCGGGTCGTGGTCGCTGACGGTGCTGCCGCGCTCGACGCTGCCGCACGCCCCGATGGCGCCCGCCTTGAACAGCAAGGCCTCGGCGAGGGACGTTTTGCCGGCGGCGGCGGCGCCCACGAGCGCCAGCGTTCGCACGGCTTCCATTTCGGCCGCGAGGCCGTTCGATCGGCTTGGCATGGCTGGTCTCCTTTGCGCCTTCGCAAGGCCGGCCCGGCGGCCCGCAGGGGCTCGGGTGCAGCGCGTGGACGTCGGGCCAGCGTACGGGATTGACCGTGCCGATGCAAGTTGATTGCGCCGCAACGCGCCCGTCGATGCGACGCGTCCACCGACGGCGCATAGCACCTTGCGCGACGCGTCTCCACACGAGGGTCGCGCCGCGCAACGACACCGTCTACGGCCGCATACCGTCCGCCAGTACGTGGCGCCGGGTGGCTACGGCCGCACGATCACGGTGTCACTGGCGCGGCATCGTCGGAGGGCGGCGGCGGATCGGTGGGCAGCCTTCCCAGCCGGGAGGAGGTCGCCCGCTCCGTGCGGATTTTTCGCAGGGTGTTGGTCAGCGCCTGCGGGCTCGTGTTGAGCTGCCGGGCCGCCTTCGCGGGCCGCATGCCCTCGACCAGCACCAGCCGCGCAGCAGCGAGCGAGGGGGTGGCTTGCAGGTGCAAAAGCCCGGCCACTTTCCAGAACTCCGCCGAGGTGAAGGTCCCGACGTCGGGCGGCAACGACCGCGAGGGAACCGCCTTGCGTTTTTCGAAAACGCAGTGGGGTGCGGACTCCATCTCCGAGACCCGCGCGATCAGGGCCTCGAGGTAGGCCAGCGTGGCGGGGGTGTTGGAAATCCAGTTCGAATGCACGACGAGTTTCGATCCGTCGTCGGGAAAGGTGTGCTCCCAGCTGACCCGCAATTCGGTCATGGGCGGCCACGAAACGAGCGCATCGATGGAGAGCTGGCTTCGATGTGATTAATTCGCATACGTGAAGTATGTCGCAACAACGCGAACATCCTTTTCGTGATGTCGCCAGTGTGACCGATTGTTGGGTTATGAGGTGCGCCGTTTCGGCGCGGACGGAGAAATTCGGTCTTGCCATCGCCGTCACCGCCGTCATCGAAAATCACGAAGGCCGGGCCATGGCCCGCACGGTTTGTTTTTTGGACAGGAGCCGCCGACATGTCGAATATTCCGAAGCGCGTGACCCGCTTCCTGGCCTTCTGTATGGCCATGTGTCTCCTGGTGCCGTCCGCATCGGCGACCGGCGACCTGCCTCGCATGACGAAGGGCGAAGACTACGGCGCGGTGCGCGCGCGGATGATCCAGGCGGGGTGGAAGCCGTACCACGCCCCCGACGCCGACAGGTGCAGCGCCTACGACGCGCGCTGCGTCAACAGGCCCGAGATGGTGGCGTGCGCGGGCACCGGCGTGGGCGCCTGCAAGTTTCTCTGGAAGAAGGGCGCGCACACGCGCGCCCTGTGCACGGCGGGCGAGACGCGGGCTGTCTTCTTTGCTGTCTGCGAGCCTTAGGCCAATGCCGTCGATGCCGCCGATGCGGCGGATGCCTGCGCAGGCGCGGGCGGCAGCTCCTGCGTGGTGGTGCGAATCGGCGCGGGCGGTCCGCAGTCGTCCGGCATCTTGCGCGAGATGCCTCTCACGAGATGGCGGGGTACGTGGTGTGTCTTGATGAACAGTGCCAACGCCTCGCTGCGCGCGGGCTCGGAGACCGGTAGAAACATGTGCAGTGCGCTCATGGTGTCGTTCCGTCGATGCCAGGCAGGAGGGCGGCGTACCCGCTTGTGCCGGGTGGCTGGCGACCCCTGGCATGGCCGCCCGGCGAGCATTGTGCGCGTCTGGATCAACCGCGTTGGCGCTGATGTTTTAGGGCACCTCGCGGTGCCGGTTCCGAGGCGCCCCGATCCCCCGCTAGAAGGCGTGGCGAATGCCGAAGTCGTAGCCGGTGGAGGTCTTCGGCGTGAGCCCCGCGGTCTGCACGAAAGCCGGCCCGCCCGTGGTGAGCGCCGCGCCGTTCTTGTTGCGCACGTGGCCCACGGTCGCATACAGCGCGGTGCGCTTCGACAGGTTGTGCACGTAGCCCAGCGCCAGCTTGCCGGCCTTCGGGTTCTTCGTCACGGCGAAGGGTGCGCCGGTGTTGTCCTGGTCGTAGGTGACGTGCGAGTACGCGGCGCGGATCAGCCCGGCGCCGACGGGCACGGTGACGCCGACGACGTAGCCCTCGAGGTCCACCTTGCGCAGGCCGCCGCCGAGCGCGGGCTGCGCAAGGTCGCGCGCATGCCGCGAGCGCGACCATTCGCCGAAGAGCTTCACGCTGCCGAAGTGGTACGAGGCGCCGAGGTTCATCGTCTTCACCGAGTCGGTGCTGCCAGCGTAGTAGTTGTCGGCGACGGTGCTGTCGCCGTAGGCCGCGGCCAGTTGCAGCGGTCCGTTCGCGTAGCCAAGACGCCCGCCGATGTAGCGGCCTGCGCGCGAGGGAGCGACCGCGCCAGGATTGCGTGCGCCCGTGATCGGATGCGCGCCCGGCGGCGTCGCGGTGCCGGGGTCGTAGCTGTCGCGCTCGTGCAGCGCGTACTGCAGCTGCCCGTGAAATCCACCAAGGTTCGGCGGCAGGAAGTAGCCGATGGAATTGCTCGCCCGCACGTAGTTCGCGTTGCCCGCGAAGGCGGTGTTGGCAGCGAGGATCAGGTTGCCGCCGGCGCCGTTGGTGTTGATCGGGTCGAACAGCGTGTCGTTCCAGAAGGTCGGCGTGAAGTCGCGGCCGAGGCGGATCTCGCCGAAGCCGCCCGAGAGGCTCACGGTCGAGCGGCGCGAGAAGTTCGCGATGCCCATGGCGCCGTCGTCATTGGTGATCGGGGCTTCGAGCCAGAAGCTGGTGGCCAGGCCGCCGCCCAGGTCTTCGGTGCCGCGAAAGCCCAGGCGGCTGGTGCTGTAGCCGGAGTGCCCGAGGGCGGTGCGGCGCACGGTCACCGCGGGCGTGAGGCCGTGTGGGTCTTCCGAGCGGTTCGAATAACTGCTGACCATCGCATCGATCACACCGAAGACGGTGACCGAGGATTGGGCCGAAGCAGCACTGGCCAGGGAGACGGTGGCCAGGGCAATCAGGGACTTGTTCATTGCATGAATTCCAGAAAGTGGGAAGGCGCAGGACGAGCGGCGCCACGACAGCCCGGGAGCGGGCTGCACGGAGGTGTTCAGTGAGCGGAGGTGAAGAGGGCGCGCGCGACGAAGACGTCACGCAGCGCCTGCAGGCCAGCAGGCCGAGGGGGCCTGCGTTGTGCGCTAGGTCGTGAAGGTGATGCTGGCCTGCTGCGGCCCGATGCGCTGCTGCGCGGCCACCTGCTGGGCCTTGAGCTTCGCCCAGTCGACGCCGAGCATCTTTCCGTGCCGCTTGCGCGCTTTGCCAGCGACCCACACGCTGTCGACGTCGGCCTGCGAGGCGAAGTTCATCACCCGGTCGGCCAGGCTGCCCAGCATGGCGAAGCCGATGCGGTCGGTGCGCAGCAGCACCAGGTCGGCGCGCTTGCCGACCGTGAGGCTGCCCGTGACGTCGCCCAGCCGCACGGCCCTGGCGCCGAGCGCGGTGGCGAAGTCGAGCGAGTCTTCCGACTTGTAGTTGCGCACGATCTCGCGGCCCTCGGGCTCGAGAAAGAGGCTGAGGAACGCGCAGCGCACGTGCTCGAAGTAGTCCTGCTGCAGCACCGAGTTCACGTCGATGCCGATGCCGGTGGCCACGCCGGCATGGCGCGCGCGGCCGTGCGCGGAGGCCATGAGGTGCGGCGTCATCATGTAGGGGAACTCGCCGACCACCGTGGCACAGAGCATGCCGCCGGTGTCGCGCAGCATCTTGAGCTCATCGTCGGTGAGGCGGTTGCCGTGCGAGGCGTGGTAGTCGGGCCCGAGCAGCCCCGCCTCGTGCAGGTCGACGATGCCGGAGCCGCGGTGGCCGATGGTGCCGGCGGGCTGCGGCTGCGCCGTCTTGTGCACGTGCGCGGCAATCATCTTCACGCCGGTGGCGCGGGCACGCTCCCATTCCTTGCGCACCTCGGCCACGGCGCGGCCGGTGGCATTCGACGGCGCCAGGCCCAGTTGCAGCAGGCCGTTGCTGTCGGAGAACAACTCCTTCTGCAGGCGCTCGACGGTCTTCCAGTTGGTTTCGGTGGTCGTGTTGAGGTCGGCATGCACGCGCGCCGTCGAGATCGTCGAGCCCGGCCCGAAGGCGGTTGCGCGCCCGAGCTGGAAGGTGAACCAGCCGGCCACGCCCGAGTCCTTGACGCCGCGCGCCGCGGCCAGCGCTTTCTCTTCAGTGGGCTGGCCATGCGCGTAATCGAGCACGGTCGTCACGCCCGCGTCGATGGCCTGCAGGCCCCCGATCAGTTCCGCGAGGTAGTTGTCCTCGGGCGTCATGCAGGCCATGGTGCGCCGCTGCCAGCCGATGTAGCCCTTGGCGTAGGCATTCGGTTCGGCCTTGACGATGCGGCCCGCATCCAGGCCGTGCCACATGTGGCGGTGGCCGTCGATCATGCCGGGCATCAGGATCATGCCGCGCGCCTCGATCACTTCGGCATCGCCGGCGGGCAGGCGCTTGCCGATGGCTGCGATCTTGCCGTTCTCGATCAGCACGTCGGTCGCCTGCAGCTCCTTGTTCAGCGGGTCCATCGTGAGCAGGTCGGCGCCGCGGATCAGTGTGCGCCGCGCGGGGCCGCGTGGCGACGCAGCGGGCTTCGGTGTTTGCGCCATGGCCTGCGGGGCAAAGGCCGCCGCGGCGGCTGCGCTGGCCGACAGTCCGAGGAAAGCCTTGCGGGTCAATCCGGCCGGTGGCGCCGAGCCCGAAGGCGGGGCGATCTTGGGTGGGGTCATGTCTCGTTCCGTGGTTGTAAGAGTCCGAGGATGTTGACATTTTCATTTTTGACAATAAATATCGCCCGGAGAAAAAACTGTTTTCCAGAGAGGAAAGAATATGGACCGCCTCACGGCCATGTGTGTGTTCCGCAAGGTGGTCGAGCGCGGCAGTTTCACGGTCGCCGCTGAGCAGATGCGCATGTCCAACGCGTCGGTGAGCAAGTACGTGGCGGCGCTCGAAAACCACATCGGCACGCCGCTGCTGGCGCGCACCACGCGGCGCATCAACCTCACCGATGCCGGGCGCAGCTACTACGACAAGTGCGTGCGCATCCTCGACGACGTGGAGGAGGCCGAGAAGTCTGCTGGCCAGCTGCAGACCACGCCGCGCGGCCTGCTGAAAGTGCGCGCGCCGGTGTCGCTCGGCACGGCGCACCTGGGCCGCACGGTGGCGGATTTCCTGGCCGGCTTTCCCGAGGTGACGATCGACATGACGCTCAACGATCGCTTCGTCGATCCGGCGGAAGAGGGCGTCGATGTGGCGCTGTTCATTGCCGACCACGTGAAGGACGCGACCGGTGCCACCCGCGCCATCGCGAAGATGCCGCGCATGCTGGTCGCCGCACCGGCCTACCTGGCGACACGCGGTGCGCCCGAAGCACTGGCGGACCTCGTGCGCCACAACTGCCTGGTCTACACGCGCGGCCAGACGCCCGACGAGTGGCGCTTCACCGAAGCCGGCAGCGAACGCACGGTGCGCGTCGGCGGCAACTGCCGCTGCAACAACAGCCTCGTGCTGCGCGAGGCATTGCTCGCCGGCGCGGGCATCGGCCTGCTGCCCGCGTTCCTGGTGACGGGCCATCTGGTCGACGGCAACCTGCACACCGTGCTGCCCGGCGTGGTGCCCGAACCGCGCACGCTGTTCGCCGTGTTCCCGCAGCCGCGCCGGCCCTCTCCGAAGGTGCGCGAGTTCGTGAACTTCGTGGCGCGCAGTTTTGCGGCCGACAGCCAGTGGCAGCTCGAAGCGGAAGACGCGGCGGCAGTGGTCTAGATTTTTTCCTTTCAAGAAATCATTTCTTTCTTTGGACGCCGTTTATTGATCGAAACGAAATCGTCAACATCCTCGGACCCTTTGAAACCCCGAGTGAGACATGACGCACACACTGATCAAGAACGCCAGCATCCTGACGCGAGACCCCAAGCTCGGAGACCTGCACGGCAGTGACCTGCTGATCGACGGCGACCGCATTGCCGCCGTTGGCCCGAACCTGCAGGCGCCGCCCGACGCCGAAGTCATCGATGCGAAAGGCATGGTCCTCATGCCGGGCCTGATCGACGGCCACCGCCACGTCTGGGAAATCATCGACATGGGCCGCCTGGTGAAAACGCGCCCGGCCGAGTACGCGCCGTACTACCAGCAGTGGAAGATGCGCACGATCGTGTCGATGACGCCCGAGGACAACTACCTCGCGGAACTGATCGGCGGCCTGCAGGCCATCGACTCCGGCGTGACCACGGTGCTCGACTACGCGCACGGCCAGCCCAGCGAAGACCGCGCCATGGCCGCCGCGCAAGGCCTGCGCGACTCGGGCATCGCCGGCTGGTTCGCCTTCCAGCTCGGCGTGTCGTCTTCGTACAAGCCGGGCGACACCGTGTCGCTCGCCAAGGCCGACGGCGAGCGCATCGCGATGACCAACGAGTCGCATTGGAAGACCGCCGAACGGCTGCAGAAAGAGTTGTTCTCCGACAGCACGGCGCTGCTGCAACTCGGCCTGGCACCGAGCGGCAACAACGGCAGCCGCATCGACGACATCCGCAAGGAGTGGACGCGTGCGCGCGGCATGGGCGTGAAGATGCTCGCGGCCCACATCCACAAGCCTGAGCGGCCGCACGCACCGGGCGTGATGGGCCATCGCGATTCGGGCATGCCCGACCTGCACGAAGCCGGCCTGCTCGGCCCCGACTACCAGGCCACGCACGCCAACCGGCTCACGTCGGAAGAACTGAAGATGCTGCGCGACACCGGCGGCATGATCTGCGCGACCGCGATGGGCGAGTTTCCGTACGTGATGTCGCCGAGCAAGGGTCCGTCGGTGCACGGGCGCGCACGCGCGGCCGGTGTGCCCACGGGCATGGGCATCGACATCTCGCTGGCGCTCACGGGCGATTACTTCGAGCACATCCGCGCCACGTTCTGGAGCCTGTACCTCGACCCCGAATGCCGCGGGTACGTCGGCCGGTACACGTCGGAAGACATCCTGGACTTCGCCACCTCGATGGGCGCGCAGGCGGTGCGGCTGGGCGGCGTGACGGGCACCATCACCGTCGGCAAGCGCGCCGACCTCGTGCTGCTGAGCACCGACCGCATCGGCTTCGGCATGGCCGGCAGCCTCGCGGACCGTGTTGTCACCTTTGCGGGCACGCCCGACGTCGACAGCGTGTGGATCGCCGGCAAGGCGCGCAAGCGGCACGGCAAGATGCTCGGTGTCGATTGGGCGAACCTCAAGGCCCGGCTGGTGGAAGCGCAGGAGCGCGTGGGGGCCCAGGCCGCCAGCATCAAGTTCGTCTGAGGCGCTGAGGCCGCACGCCCGATCCTCTGAACCCCATCATGAAAAAAATACTGAGACTCTTCGCGTTCGCCGCGCTGCAACTGGGCGCCGTGGCCTCGCACGCGCAGGCCGCTGACACCTGGCCGAACCGGCCGGTGCGCATCGTGCACGGCTTCGCGCCGGGCGGTCCCATCGACCACCTGGCGCGCCTGCTGGCGGCACAGTTCCACGAGCACTTCAAGCAGTCGGCCATCGTCGAGGCGAAGCCGGGCGCGGGCGGCACGATGGCCGCGCGCTACGTGGCGCGCAGCGCACCCGACGGCTACACGCTCTTTCTCATGGCCTCCGGCCATGCGGCGGCGCCCAGCCTGTACGGCGCGCTGCCGTATGACGCAGTGAATGACTTCACGATGATCTCGATGGTGGCGCAGAGCCCGTTCGCGATCATCGCCAACCCCAACGCGAAGTTCGCCACCGTGCAGGAGCTGATGAAGAAGGCCAAGGCCGCGCCCGGCACCATCGACTACGGCTCGGGCGGCAACGGCAGCGGCATGCACCTGGCCGCGGCGCTGCTGCAGTCGCGGGCGGGCGTGCGCTTCAACCACGTGCCCTACCGCGGCGGCAGCGCCACCGCGCTGGCGGTGGTGAGCGGCGAGGTGCCGATCATCGTCACGTCGATGGCCGGCATGAGCGCCTACATCGACAGCGGCAAGGTCAAGCCGCTGGCCGTGACCTCGCGCCAGCGCTTCGCGCTGTACCCCGACGTGCCGACCCTTGCCGAAACCGTGCTGCCCGACTTCGACGTGACCGCCTGGTATGCCTTGGGCGGGCCGAAGAACCTGCCGCCGGCCATCGTCGCGAAGCTCGCCGAGATGGTGCGCGTCACGCTCAAGCGCCCCGAGGTCGCCGAAGGCCTGCGGCTGCAGGCGGCCGATGCGTGGTCCACCACGCCGACGGAGGCGCAGGCCTTCGTCGCGAAGGAGGTGACGCGCTGGACCCAGGTGGTCCGCGACGAGAAGATCTCGGCGCAGAACTGAGACGCGGCCGGCCATGCGCTCCGACGGCAACCGGTCAATGGCGAGGCGGCGCGCTGTCGGCGTCGTCGCCGTGGTCATGCATGTGGCCGATAGTCTTGAGCACGCTGGCATCGGTGCGCGGCGGCAACGCGGCACCGTGGCGCTGCGCCACATGCACGGGCTTGCCGTCGACGAAGGTCAGCACGGAACGGATCGTGTGGATCTCGTCGGCCGCCACCGTGAGGAAGGGCGCATCGAGCACCGCGAAGTCCGCGAGCTTGCCCACCGTCAACGAACCGCGATGCGGCTCGCTGAAGGTGAGCCACGCGGCGTTGGCCGTGTACAGCCGCAAGGCTTCCTCACGCGTGAGCAGGTGGTCGACACGGCGCTGCACAGCGCCGCCGACGGCGCGGCCCGTCACGTGGTACTCGATGGCGCGCCACACGTTGATCACGCCGACGCGCGTGGAGTCGGTGCCGCCGGCCACCATCAGGCCCTTTTGCAGTGCCAGGCGCGTGGGTGGCGAGGCCTGCGCGGCCTCGGCGCCATGGGCCTCTTGGATCGCCGGTGCCTCGAAGTACGGGCCCATCTGCACCGTGTACGCCAGGCCCAGCTTGCGCATGCGTTCGAAGGTCTGTTCGGAGCCTGTGTTGATGTGCGTGAGGGCCCAGCGCAGGTCCTTGAAGGGCCGCGTCTGCGCCACCTTCTCGAGCACATCGAGGATGGCCTTCGCGCCGTCTTCGGTGTAGGCGTGGATCTCCAGCGGATAGCGGCGCTCGGCCGCGAACAGCGCAGCCTGCGCCAGCTCGTCGCGGGCGGATTGCGGCGGATTGAAGCCCGCGCTCATGCGCACGCCGTCGTTCATGCCGAAGGCCAGCACTTCGCCCACGCCGAGAAAGCGCAGCATGTCGTCGCCGAACAGCGGCGGCAGGTAGGCCAGGCTGGTCTGGAACCAGGCGGTCTCGTTGCCGGGCGCGAGGGCCGAGGCGCGGTAGGCGACGCGCACGGTCAGCGCCTTGTCGCGCCACAGCGTGAACAGCGGGCTGTAGATGGCGTGGTCGCCCGCGGCCGGATCGACGACGCCGGTCACGCCCAGGCGGTTGAGTTCGCGGAAGAAGGCCTGCAGGCTGGCGCGGTTCTCGGCTTCGGGGCGCGCGCTGATGCGCGCGAACAAGGCGGAGAAAGGTCCGATGCCGCCGAACAGCTTGCCGGTGGCTCGGCCTTGCGCATCCCGTTCGATCGTGATGCCGGGCGGCAGCGTAGCGCCGGTGTCCAGCCCCAGCACGTCGATCGCCTGGTTGTTGACGACAGCGTAGTCGTACAGGTACTGCACGTAGGCCGGGTTGTGCGGCAGGGCGGTGCTCAGGTCCTGCGGCGTCGGCGCGCGTTGCTCGGCGAATTGCGCCGGATGCCACGCGCCCATCACCGCAACCCATCGGCCGGGCCCGCGCTTCGTCGCCTCTTGCGCGAGCTGGTCGAGCGCGCCGGACAGCGTGGTCTGCTCATACCAGTAGCTCTCGAAGGTGAAGCCCTGGCCGCCGCGGATGGCGTGGATGTGCGCATCGATGAGCCCGGGCACCACCGTCTTGCCACCCAGGTCGATGACGCGGGTGTGCGCGGTGCGCAGCTTGCGGATGGCAGCGTTCGAGCCGACCGCGACGATGCGGTTGCCGCGCACCGCGAGCGCCTGTGCGCGGGGCTTGGCGGGGTCTATCGTGAGGAGTTCGCCGTTGAGCAGCAGAGTGTCTGCAGCCTGCGCCGCGGGCAGCCACATCAGCGCGAGCGCCGCAGCGGCGGCCGCGACGAGCCGTTGTCGGATCGGTCGGTTCATGGGCTGCGCTCAGAAGGCATGGTTCACACCGAGTTGCAGGCCCGACGAGCGCCGGCCTGCCACGCCGGCGGACGACGAATCGGCCACCACGTAGGCGGCATTGCCGCGGTTGCTGATGCGCGAATAGGCGCTGTACAGCGTGGTGCGCTTGCTCAGGTGGTGCGCGTAGCCGATGGCGAACTGGCGCGCGGTGCCGTCGGTCTCGAGGCCGGGGCCGGAACGCTCGGAGCGTGCGAACGACACGCGGATCTGACCCGCGCCGATGGGAACCGACGCACCGATCAGCGTGTTCGTCTGCCGCTCGCGTGCCAGCCGATGGCGCAGGTAGTTGGCATAGACCTTGACCACGCCGAAGTCGTAGCTGCCGCCGACGGTCACCGTGCGGTAGTCGTCGGGGCCGATGGCGGTCAGACCGTAGGCGGCCGCCACGTTGACTGGACCCGACTCGTAGCCCAGCCGTCCGCCCCGGTAACCGGCGCCCTCTGCGCCTTCGGCCGCCGCGAACATGAACTGTCCGTACAGGCCGCCAAGCCCGCGCGGCAGGAAGTAGCCGGCCGAGTTGCTGGCGCGGGCCTGCGTGCGCGCACGCCCGAGGCCGAGCGGCCAGCCTTCGACGATGTTGCTGCTGCCGCCCACGCCGACCGTGCCGAAGGGCGAGAAGCTCGACACGTTCCAGAACGTGGGCGTGTAGTCGCGGCCCAGGCGCAGCTCGCCGAGGTCCTTGCTCATCAGGCTCACCGTGGAGCGTCGGCCGAAGCCGCCTTGCGTTTCGCCGGTGTCGGGCAGCACGGCGGTCTCGAGCCAGAAGCCGGCCGCGAGTCCGCCGCCCAGGTCTTCCACGCCGCGAAAGCCCAGGCGGCTGGGCAGCAGGTAGCCGCCCTGGTCCATGGCCTTGGTCGAGGCGTTGCCCGCCTTCGAGTAGGTGAAGTTGAGGTCGATGCTGCCGAACACCGTCACGGACGATTGGCCGTGCGCAGCGCCGAGTGCACCGGTGGCTGCGAGCGCCAGCAGAAGTTTGTGTGCTTGTCTCATGTTTTTCTTTCGAGGCGGAGCGGTCGATGGGTGGTCAGCTGTCGATGCGGATGCCGGCGCGGCGGATGAGCGCGGTGGTCGCCACGATCTCTTCGCGCACCTGCTGCGCGAAGGCCTGCTGCGGCATCGGTGCGGCGTCGGCGCCGAGCTTGTCCAGGCGCGCGCGCACCTCGTCGGTCTTCAGCGCACGCACGGTCTCGGCATGCAGGCGCGCGACGGTGTGCGTCGGCGTCTTCGCCGCCACGAACATGCCGACCCAGAAGCGGTGGTCCGCATCGCCGAAGCCGCTTTCGGCGGTGGTCGGCACCTGCGGCAGCAGCGGCGAGCGCCGTGGTGCGCCGATGGCCAGCGCGGCGAGCTTGCCGCTTTGCACCAGCGGGGCGGCCAGCGCCAGCGGCGCCAGGAACCAGTCGAGCCGCCCGCCCATGAGGTCGGTGAGCGCCTGCGGCGTGCCGCGGTACGGGATGTGCGCGACCTCGATGTCGGTCGCGATGCGGAACTTCTCGCCTGCGATGTGCGAGGCGCTGCCGCTGCCCGACGAGCCGTACACGAACTTCTGCGGGCCGGCCTTCACCTTGCGCACGAGGTCCTGCAGCGAAGTGAAGCCGCGGTCCGGGGGAACGACCAGCACGTTGGGCATCGACGCCAGCATGGTGACCGGCGTGAAGTCGTTCAGCGTGTCGTACTTGAGCCCGGGGTAGAGCGCGGCGTTGGCCACGTGGCCGGTCGAGTGGATGAGCACCGTGTGGCCGTCGGCCGCGGCATTGAGCACCGCGCTGGCACCGAGCGTGCCGCCCGCGCCGGGCCGGTTGTCGACCACGCAGGGCTGGCCGAGGTACTGCTGCAGCCGTTCGCCGACGATGCGGCCCACCACGTCGGTGGTCGATCCGGCGGTGAAGGGAATGACCAGCTTCACCGGCTGGCTCGGGTAGGCGGGCTGCGCGAAGAGCGTGGCGGGAAGGCCGGCGATGCCGCCTGCGGCTGCCGTGAGGCGAAGCAATGTCCTGCGATGAATGTCCATCGTTGTCTCCTTGTTGTTCGTGGGGAAGGGCCTGCCTGCGGGCAGGCCCCGAAGTGATGCGCGGGGCAGGGCGCCCCGCGGGCGCTCAGGGCGCCAGAACCAGCCGCTCCATCGAGCCTTCGAGCACCTGCAGGTAGGCCTGGCGCGCGCGGTCCAGCGGCAGCACCGAGCCGTCGTTCACGTCGAAGCCCTGCAGGCTGCCGTCCTCGAAGCCGGGCAGCAGCGTGCGGAACACGTCCGCGCATTGGCTGGCCGTGAGCTTCAGGCTGTCGACGCCGAGCATGTGCAGGTCGCGGCGGTAGAACGCCATGATGTCGAAGGGCACGTTGCGGTCGGGTGTGGAGATCAGGATCTGCGTGCCACCGACCTTGAGCGACGCAAGCGCTGCCGCGAAGTACGGCGAGCCGACGGTGTTGTAGGCAATGTCCACGCCCTGGCCGTTGGTCATCGACAGAACGGTTTGCGCAATGTCGTCGCGCGTGCCGTCGATCACCTCGACCTGCGCGCTGGCATGGCCTGTGTACCGGGTGGCGCCGCGTTCGACGCCGATCACACGTGCGCCGGCACGCGTGGCCAGCTGCACGGTGGCCTGGCCGACCTTGCCGTTCGAGCCCAGCACCAGCACGGTCTGGCCGGGGCCCGCGAGGTGGGCCCGGCGCAGCCCTTCGTACGCCGTCACGAAGGGCACGCCCACCGTGGCCGCCGAGGCCATGGCGATGCGTTCGGGCTTGGCGACGAGCGCCGCCACGGGCAGCACGAGGTAGCGCGCATGCGTGCCGTCGCGCGTGATGCCCAGGTCGCCGCCGGTGCCCCACACGGCGCGGCCGATCCATTCCGACGGGCCGGCGACGACGCGCCCGGCGTAGTCGCGACCCGGCGTGCGGGGCCAGATGGCATACGGCATCAGGCCCAACGCCGCCTTGACGTCGCTCGGGTTGATCGCCGCGGCAAGGACTTCGACGATGGCGCAGCCGGCCGGGGTTTCGGGCTGTGCGATGTCGACCAGGTCGGGGTTCAGTGCCTCGGGGCTCGGGGCCTTGGCGCTGAGGCGAAGGGCGCGCGGTGGTGTGCTCATGGTGCGATGTCTCGTGGTGTGAAGTGGAGGGAGGGAAATGCGTGTGTGTGTGGTCGTTCAGGGCAGCGGCGGCGTGGGCAGGCGCGTTTCGCCGGGCTCCAGCCGCAGCTCGAAGTCGAGGTGGAAGTGGCCCGCGCTGTCGGGTTCGAAATCGCGCAGCAGCGACCCGACCGCGCCGAAGGCCGCATCGCTGTAGGCGTACGGATCGCGTGCATCGAAGATCTGCGTCGTCAGCACCTTGTGCCCGGGCGCGATGGCGATGAAGTGCAGGTGCGCCGGGCGCATGTGGCTGCGGTTCTGCAGCGCCAGCAGTTCGCCGCAGGGGCCGTCGGTGGGCACGCCATAGCCCGAGGGCTGCACGCTCTCGAACCAGAAGCGGCCGTCGGCGTCGGTCTCGAAGACGGCGCGCAGGTTCATGTCTTCCTGCTCAGGGTCCTGGTTCTCGTACAGGCCACTGGGCGCCGCCTGCCAGGTCTCGATGCGGGCGCCGGCAATGGGCGTGCCGTCCAGCGACAGCACGCGGCCTTTCACGTGCAGCGTTTCGCCGGGCGTGTCGTCGGTCGCGATGCGCACGCCGTTGGGCCGCACCGGCTGGTTCGCGCGCCAGAAGGGGCCGATGAGTGCCGGCTCGGTGCCGCCCGCGGCCAGCACGGCCTTGGCGTCCATCAGCAGCACCAGCGTGGCCATGCCGAGAATGTCGGCGAGCAGGATGCCTTCGTGCTTGCGCGGGCCCGTGGCCTGGCCGATGCGGACCATGAAGTCCAGGCCCTTGAAGAGCTCTTCGTAGGTCAGCGTCACTTCCGTGGCGAAGGCGTGCAGGTGCCGGATCATCGCGTCGAGCACGGTGCGGGTGCGTGCGTCGCGTGTGCCCTGATTGGCGTCCAGCACGGCCTGCAGCAGCGCTTCGGCGTTGGCGGGAATCGAGCGCTGGGCGGTCGGTGCCCCGGTGTCCGTGGGGGTCTCGGCGACAGAAATCATGGGAAGTCCTGGAGAGTGGAGAAAACGAAATCGGCACGGCGCCGCCCGGCACGCATGGCGCACCGCTGTGGCTGAAGGGGCGTGAGGCCGCTAGTCGGCGCGGATGCGCGCGCGGGTGGCGACGGCGGTCCAGCGCGGCACGTCTTCGGCGACGCGCGCAGCGAGATCGGTGGGCAGGCTCGCGACCGTCTCGAAGCCGAGCTCGCGGGTCTGGCGCTGCACGTCGTCGAGCGCCAGGATGCGCCGCACCTCGGTGTGCAGTCGCTCGATGGCGGCGACGGGCGTGCCCGCCGGTGCGAACAACGCCTGCATGGTCTCGGAGCGGTAGCCGGCAAAGCCCGACTCCGCCACCGTCGGCACCTGCGGCAACTCGGCCCAGCGTGCGCGGCTGCCGACGGCCAGCACCCGCAGCGTGCCCGCCGCGATGTGGGCCTTGGCGGCGGGCAATGCGGTCAGTGCGCAATCAACCTGTCCGCCGAGCACCGCCTGCACGGCCGGGGCCGCGCCGTTGTAGGGCACGTGCAGCAGCTCGATGCCGGCGCGCTGCCAGAGCAACTCGCCACCCAGGTGCACGCTGTTGCCCTTGCCGGGCGTCGAGTACGTGAGCGCACCCGGTCGGCGTTTGGCGGCGTCGATCAGTGCCGACAGGCTGGTGAGCGGGCTCTTGGCCGGCACCACGATCACGTCGGGTGAGCTGACGGCGAGCGACACCGGTGCGAACTGGCGCAGCGGGTCGTAAGGGGGCTTGTCGGCAAACAGGGCCGGGTTGGTCACGAAGGCGGACGACACGAGCAGCAGCGTCTGGCCGTCGGGCGCGGCGCGCGCCACCGAGGCGATGCCGATGTTGCCGCCGGCGCCCACGCGGTTGTCGACGAGCACGGGCTGGCCCAGCGCTTGCGCGAACCGCACGCCCACGATGCGCGCGATGATGTCCGAGGTGCCGCCGGCGGCGAAGGGAACGACGATGCGCACGGGGCCCTTGGGGCTCCAGGCCGGCTGGGCGCGGACAAGGCCGGCGCCCAGCGCCGCGAGCGTCGCGACGAGGGCGTGTCGCCGGCTCATGCCGTGTGCCACACCGCATGCCGGCATGCGGCGTGCGGCCTGAAAGTCGTGGGGAATCGTCATTTTTTTGTCTCCTCGGGTGGTGCCTGTGAGCCTTGCGCAGTTTGGGCGGTCGGCGCGGCGACTACTTTCGTTCTGACGCCGTCTCCTTGATGTAGCCGTCGGTTCCGTAGACCAGGCCGGTGGCCTCTGCAGCCCTGACGACATCTTCGTGCCAGGCGATGCGCCCGCATTCTTCGTCGGTTCCACCGACGACCGAGTACACCACCAGCGCGTGATCGTTCGGATTGCGGAAACCGCGCATCACGCCGATCGGGCACGAGATCACGTCCCACTGGTTGAGCATCACGGAGTACTGGCCCTTCTCGCCCCAGATGACCTCCATCTGCCCGTTCAGCGGACAGAAGACTTCCTCGGTCTTGTGTGCGTGAAGGCTGGCACCCTGGCCAACCGGGATTTCGATGAAGGTCACGCCGAAGCGGTGGTTGCCTGGAATTGCCGGCTGGACGCCTTTGTTCTCCAGCACGCCGCGGTTCATGATCTTGTAGATGTTCTTCTTCATCCCCGGCAGCCGGCTCTCGATGAAGGTCTCGCCGTAGGGCGCGACCTTGCCCCAGCGGGCGATGCGGGTGGATTCCATTTCCTGGAGGGTGGGGTCCATGTCTATTCCTTGATGCGATGAGGTTCGGAGTCGTCGAAAAAGCAGCGGTTTACGTTCTGCGAGGCCCACTGTAGGCAACGGTCTTTCATGCGTCCATTACCATTTTTCGAGCGATTCGATAACATTTCGGTATGAGGCGTCCGGTGACCCTCGGCCGCTCTTGTGGCAACGACCTGGAACCCCCGCATGGACCTCCGACAGCTTCGGTATTTCGTGGTGCTCGCCACGCAGCAGCACTACGGCCGCGCCTCCGCCGTGCTGCATGTGGCGCAGCCGGCACTCAGCCGGCAGATCCGCCTGCTCGAGGAAGAGCTGGGCGTGCGCCTGTTCGAGCGGCACGCACGCGGCGCAACGCCGACCGAAGAGGCCGTGTTCCTCATGGAGCGCGCGTCGTTCCTGCTGCGCTATGCCGAGCAGATGAAGCAGGACATGACGGCCCGCCAGCGCGATCCGCGCGGCCCGGTGGCGATCGGCCTGTCGCCCGCGCTCGCGCTGCTGCTTGCGGTGCCGCTGGCGCGCGCGGTGCGCGAGCAGTTTCCCGATGTGCGGCTGCGCATCGTCGAAGGCTTTTCGCAGTCGCTGCTGGGCATGCTGGAGCAGGGGGCCGTCGACGTCGCGATCCTCAACGGCCCGATGCAGCTGGCCAACGTGTTGGCCACGCCGCTCATGACCGAATCGCTGTGCCTCATCGGCCGCACCGACGACGCGCGACTGCTGCGCATGACGAAGATCAAGCTGCCCCGGCTGGCCGGCCTGCCGCTGGTGATGACGGGCGTGTCCAAGTCGGGCGTGCGGCTCGAGCTGGAAGCGGCGGCGGCACGCGCGGGCGTGGTGCTGAACCCCGTGGTCGAGGTCGAGACCTTGAGCGTGGCGGCCCGCCTGGTGGAGGAAGGCCTGGGCCTCACGGTGCACTTTGCGGCGGTGGTGCAGGACGAGATCGAGGCCGGCCGGCTGGTCGCGATTCCCATCGAGGGGCTGCGGCTGCGCCGCGTGCTGGCCCGCGCCTCCGACCGGCCGCCGTCGCGCGCGACCGAAGTGCTCATCGACATCCTGCGCGCCGTGGTGCAGGAGCGCGTGGACGCGGGGCGCTGGCCGCACGCGGTGCTGGACCGCTGAGCGCGCCAGAATGCCTCATCGCCAACAGGAGTACACCCATGAGCCACACCGCATCGATCGTTTCCACCGACGTCAATTTCAACCACCGGATCCAGGTCGGCAAGTTCCAGCTCGTGGCGGACGAGCCGGCGTCATTGGGCGGGCAGGGCGCGGGGCCGGCGCCCTACGACTACTACCTGGCCGCGCTCTCCGCCTGTACCGCGATCACGCTGCGCATGTATGCCCAGCGCAAGGGCTGGGAGCTCGGCGAGTTCAAGGCCGAGCTGAGCTTCGCGAAGGACGCGGACGGCAAGGCGCACATTCACCGCGTGCTGCATGCCAGCGGGCCGCTGACCGATGCGCAGTGGAGCCGATTGCTCGAGGTGGTGGCCAACACGCCGGTCACCAAGACCATGCGTGAAGGTGCCGAGATCACGAGCGAGCGCGGGGCGGCGGCGGCCTGATTCAGGCGGCAGGCGCGGCGCCGCTCAGCGCCGCGAGATCACACGAACGACCGGTTCGCTGTGCACGCGGAACCCCATGCGTTCATAGATCCGCCGCGCGTCCGCGTTGCCCTGCATCACATGCAGCACGGGCACTTCGCCGCGCTGCATCTGCTGTGTCACCAGCCGTGTGACCAGTCGCTTCGCGTAGCCCTGGCCCTGCGCGTCGGGGTGCGTGCAGACGCCGCTGATCTCGCGCAGCGTGCCGGCGGCCATGCGCTCGCCGGCCATCGCCACGAGGCGGCCGTCGTCGTCGAAGCAGCCGACGTACTCGCCGAGTTCGATGGTCCGCGTGGAGAAGGGGCCGGGGCGCGTCAGGTCGGCCAGGGCCAGCACCTGTTCCGCGTCTGCTGCGCCGAGCCGGACCACATCAGGCCGCGTGTCGGCCACGGGCGCAGGTGCGTCCCAGATCATCTTCACGATGACCGACTCCATGTCGACCTGCCACGTGGATGGCGCGGTGCCCGACCAGCCGATGGCGTAGAAGTGCTCGTCCGGCGTGCAGAAGGGCAGGAGCGCGTCGAGGTCGGGGTGCAGTGCGTCGGCAAAACCGACGATGGGGGAGAAACCTGTGGCGTACCGGCGGGCGGTTGCTGTGCCGCTGGCATGGCGCGCGTGCGGGCCCGAGAGGGCGTGCCAGGTGAGGTTGGTGAGGAGATCTGTCATGAGGCTGGATTCTCTCGGTCTGACAGGAACCGTCGGTGCGCCGTCCGCTGAGTGGGGGCGGCGCCTCCTCGTCGGTGACGAGGAGGTTGGTCGCGTCGCGCGGCGAGGGTGGCCTCGCCGGCATCAGCGACTCAGTGCATCAGCACTTCATGGCCGTGGCTTGTGCGGCGAAGGCGTCGGAAGCGGCCTTGCAGGCAGCGCCGAGTTGCGCAGCGTTGGCGCCGTAGCTGGCCCAGGTGGCCTTGGTCTGCTCGAGGCTGCCCTTGAGCGCGTCGGCGGCGGCGCCGCTTTGCTTGCCCACGCAGGCGCTCACCTTGTCCAGGTATTCCTGGCATTCCTTGGGCACGTCGGCCGATGCCGTGGTGGTGGCCGCAGGTGCTGCGGCAGCCGGTGCGCTGGCGGCCGGGGCGGGTGCCGGTGCGGCCGGTGCCGCTGCAGGTGCCGCGGGCGCGGCCGGTGCTGCGGGGGTGGACTCTTGCTTGGAGCAAGCGGTGATGGCAGCAGCCACGATGATGAGTGCGAGCAGTTTGTTCATTTTTGTCTTACATGAGCGAGTTGGATGATGTGCCTCGTCTCGTGTCCCGCGGCGCGCGCACAGCACGCCGGGAACGCAAATATCAAGGCCATTTCAGTATCGCCGTGTTGCTGGGGCTTGGCCGTGACTGGAACGTGGTCAGTTGGGTTGCAGCGACGCAAATGGCACAAAAATCGTCTCTTATTGTTAATTCTTGCCGGGCTGTGAGGGCTGCGCCGCGCAGGTCCGCGGCCGTTGCGCGAGGTCGACACGTCCGGGTCGTGCGCACCGAGCCGCGATTCAATGAAATTCAATTGATCATTTGGTAGTACATCGAACCGAAGCCGGATCTGGGGCGGCGACAGCCGGGCGCACGCACTGCCGGTCGCACTGTTGGCATCACGGCATCCCCGACTATTGCAATGAACTTCTCGCGGGGATGAGCAGCAGTTTTTTCGATTGGATTTGCATGTACTGAAAAATAATTACACGCATTGGAAGATGACCGGTATTTGAGTATTCATATACCGCGCGCCAATTGAGTTGGGCGCCTGGCGCTTCTCGCTTCATTGAATTGAATTCAAGCGTTTTGATCGACGATGTTTACATTTCAATGGGCCTCTTCATCCATTGCCGACATCTCGTCGGCCTGAAAAGTCAACGATCGAAAGTCGCTCGCGATTCAAGGTGTGCATTACCCGTTGGCCACGGTTTTGTCAGGGTGGTAGCCGAATGTCACGGAAATCCGTAGGTGAATGACCCGTCATCTGGGTAACAATTGTTTTCAGTAAATGGCCAAAACACCGATTGAACGTTGCTTTGTGTGCAAAGGCATTGATTTAGCAGTGTTTGCGTTGGTAAACGGTGGACACAATTGAGCATTTGTCGTCACACTTCGGCGCATGTCCAGGCCCCAATCGCCCCAATTCCTCCGCCCTCGTTCCCATCGATTTGCGCTGGAAAGCCGGCAGCTTTTTGATGGGGCCGCCTTTGTAGAAGCCGCTGCGGCAGCCCCGCCGGACGCGCCGCAGGGCCAGCATGTGGATGCGCCGCATGCCGCGGATGCGGCGGCGCCCATCACCGTGCCGCATGGCCGCGAAAGCATGGCCGAAGCGGCCCGCGCGCCGGCCGAAGCGGACGCGCGATCGGGCCCGGCCGCGGCGAGCGAGGTCTACGTGGTCGACAAGAATGTTGCCAATTGGCAGCAGCTCGCCGCCTCGGTGCCGCAGGGCGCCGAGCTGATCCTGCTGGACACAGGCTCGTCGGGCGTCGAGCAGCTGCGCCAGGCGCTCGAAGGGCGCACGGGCATCACGGCGCTGCACATCCTGAGCCACGGCACCGCCGGCGAGATCACGCTGGGCAACGAGACCCTGGGCGTCGCCAGCCTGGCGCAGTCGGCCGGCGCCTGGCAGGCGATCGGCGCGAGCCTGGACGTGAACGGCGACATCCTGCTGTACGGCTGCGACGTGGGCGCCGACGGGCAGCAGTTCGCACAGGCCCTGAGCCGCGCGACCGGTGCCGACGTTGCGGCGTCGAGCGATGCCACCGGCGCGGCGTCGCGCCAGGGCGACTGGTCGCTCGAGGTTGCGACCGGGCTCATCGAGTCGCGTGTCTTCGCCGCCCCCGGCTACGACGGCCTGCTGGCCGCGCCCACCGTGTCCACCACGGCCACGGGCATCACGGTCAGCGAACCCAGCACGCTCAATGCGGCGGGCGCCGACCGCGCGACGCTCAGCGGCTGGACGTTCACGGACGACGGTGCCGGCAACGTCACGGTCGACGTCACCGTCGAGAACCCCGCGCTGGGCTCGCTGTCCAGCGCCAGCATGGCGGGCGTCACCACCGTGCCCGGCGGCTATCGCTTTGTCGGCAGCGTGGCCGACGCCAACGCCTGGATCAACCAGCTGGTGTTCGCCGCCGCCGACACCGAGCTGGGCAACACCGCCGTGAGCACGCGCATCCTGGTGTCGATCACCGACTCGGAAACGCCGGCGCTCACCGCCAACCGCGCGCTCGACGTGAGCATCACGCCGTCGAACGACCCGACCACGCTGGCCGATGCGGCCCAGTCGGTCAACGAGGGCGGCAGCACCACGCTGACCACCACGACCCTCAACGCCATCGACCCCGAGGTCGCGATCGGCTCGCAGGACGCGAGCCAGATCATCTACGGCATCGCGACCAACACCGCCCACGGCTACCTCACGCTCAACGGCGAGCGCATCGGCGTGGGCTCGGTGTTCACGCAGGCCGACGTGATCGCGGGCCGCGTCGTGTACGTGCACACGGCCACCGGCGCCGACCAGAACCTGAGCGACAGCTTCGTCATCGTGGTCAACGACGGCGCGACGGCGCGACGCCGCTCGCGGGCTCCGACCACGCGACCATCACGCTGAACGTCACGCCGCTGAACCAGCCGCCGGTGCTCTCGGGCGGGGGCAGCGTGTTCGAAGGGCAGCCGCCCAACGCCATCGACACCAGCGGCAACCCGAGCTCGGTCGTGGGCAACTTCATCGTGGCCGACGGCGGCGGCGACGATGCCAGCGCCGACCTCACGGTGCAGCTCACGAGCCTGCCGACCGACGGCACGCTGTACTTCACGGGCACGGTGCTCATCGGCGGCGTGGCGCAGACGGTGACCAACCGCGCCATCACGCAGGCCGACATCGACGCCGGCTTCGTGTTCGACTACGACGACCGCGGCGGCCTCACCTACGGCAACAACGGCCAGCGCGACAACAACGGACAGAGCTACCCGTTCACCGACGGCTTCGGCGTCACGGTGCGCGACGCGGGCGGCGGCACCGGCACGCCGTCGTCGACCTCGGGCACCATCGGCATCACCGTGCGCCCGGCCAACGACGACCCGGTGCTCGACCCCGGCAGCACGCTCGAAGCCACCGTGGACCCGGCGGGCGGCTACACCGTGACGCTCACGCCCGGCATGCTCGGCGCCACCGACGTCGACTCGAGCGACGACAACCTGACCTTCGCCGTCACCTCGATGACCGGCCTGAACCAGGGCTACCTGCTGCTCGACGGAAAGATCCTGCCGCCGGGCGGCACCTTCACCATGGAGGACGTGCGCACCGGCCGCGTGCAGTACGTGCAGGTGCAGGGCGCATCGGCGGGCGACACCGACAGCTTCAGCTTCCAGGTCGTCGACAACACGCTCGGCCCGACCTGGGACGCGAACGGCAACACCGTGATCCGCGAGGGCGCCGACCGCAACCCCGACGGCACGCTGAAGACCTACGACTTCACGATCAACCTGGTCGAAACCCCGGCGGGCAACGGCAATCCGCTGCAGACCATCAACGGCAACGTCGTCACCTCGGGCTCCAACCACGCGGGCACGGACCAGAACGGCGCCACGCGAGGCACGTTGAGCGAGGGCGGCTCGGTCGTGCTGAGCGGCACCAACTCCGACTTCAGCACCCAGCCGGGCCTGAGCTATGTGGTCGACGGCGTGCCGCCGTCGCAGGTGATCTACACGGTCACCGAGTACACCGGCACCACGGGGCCTGAGCGCAACGGCGTGCTGCAACGCTTCAACGGCGCGGCCTGGGTCGACATCGACACCTTCGAGTCCTTCACCCAGGAAGACCTGAACGCCGGGCGCATCCGCTTCCAGCACAACGGCGATGTGGAGGACTTCGAGTCGGCGGTGTCGCTCTCGGTGACGGCAGGTGTTGCCGTCGGCGGCGTGCGCAACGTCTGGAACACCAGCTTCGCGTTCTTCATCACGCCCATCAACGACGTGCCCGTGGCCACCGGTTCGTCGAACACCGTCATCCGCGAGGGCGAGACCGCCTACCTCACCACCGGCCAGATCCGTGTGTCCGACGCGGACGACGCCACCAGCGAGAGCTACCTCGAAGGCTCGGACACGCTGCTCAACGGCGACCCGAACTACGCCTTCAACAACGGTGCCGCGCTGCAGTTCGAGTTCGACAGCCTGCCCACCGGCGGCACGCTCCAGTACCGGGACGGCAACGGCGTCTGGCAGGTGGTGACCGTGGGCATGCGCATCGACGCGTCGCTCATCACCGGCAGCGCCGGCACCACGGGCCTGCGCTTCGTGAGCGACGGCTCCGAGGTGCGCGTCACGAGTTTCAATGTGCACGCCGTGGACCGCTGGGGCGCCGCGTCGAACCAGGTCACGGTCGGCATCGAGATCACCAACGTCAACGACGCGCCGATGATCGCGACCGATCCGACGCAGCCCGACCCGCCCGGCGGCACCACCGCCAACAACCCGCTGACGGTGACCGAAGGCGGCCGAGGCCAGATCACGCCGGGCATGCTCACGGCCTTCGACCCCGACAGCACGCTCACGCAGCTGCAGTACACGATCACCTCCGTCACCACGCACGGGCGCATCATGTACTCGACCGACGGCGTCAACTTCGTGGCGCTGGGCGTGGGCTCGTCGTTCACGCAGGCCGACGTGAACGCCGGCCACATCTACTACACCAACTCGGGCGACGAGTCCGATGGCGCCACCTATCCCGGCCCGCCGAGCGACCGCTTCACTTTCACGCTGAGCGACGGCGACAAAGAGCAGACCGGCGGCGAGTTCTGGATCTACGTCACGCCGCTGAACGACGCGCCCGTGGTCACCGCGCCCGCGGGCCCGATCGATATCGACAGCGCGAACCCGGCGAACAACCCCGTGCCCGGCTTCAGCGTCGACGACATCAACATCGATGTGCTGCTGCCGGTCGAGGTCGACTTCCTGCAGGTCACGGTGCGGCTCACCGACGCCAACGGCAACCCGCTGTCGGCGGCCGACTATGCGGACGTGAGCATCGGCTCGACCTCGATGGGCGGCGTGACCGTCGACGCCGACAAGAACGGCAACGGCGACTTCCTCACCTTGCGCGGCACGCGCGCCCAGGTGAACGCCGCGCTGGCCGGCCTCACGCTCACCTTCGCCACCGACAAGGACCAGGCCTATCGCCTGCAGGTCATCGTCGACGACCGGGTGCGCGACACCGCCACCGGCGTGCTGCAGCCCGGTGCCAACGGCGGCCCGGAGAACGAGCCGACCACGCCGGGCGGGCCGAACATCCCGGTTCCGACGACGGAGTACGACTGGTACACCGACACCGTGCCCACCACCGGAGACATCAAGGGCAACATCGCCGCCGCCTCGGTGCTGGTGCGCGCGTCGAGCGTGAACGATCCGGGCGTGCTGGTCGTGCCACCGGTGCACACGGTCTACGAAGACCAGCCCACCTACATCGGCGCGGGCTTCATCGTGTCCGACGCCGAGTCGGCCGCGTTCGACACGCCCATCACGCTCACGCTGTCGGTGCCCGCGGGCCACGGCACGCTGGGCATCGGCGGCACGGGCTCGCAGGGCACCTACACGCTGCCCGGCGGCGGCATCGTGACCATCACCGGTGACAACACGGGCACGCTGGTGCTCACCGGTCGCGCCAGCGACATCCAGGAACTGATCACCAGCGGGGCCGCCACGGGCCTGACGTTCACGAGTGCGCTCAACGTCAACCACGACCTCAACGACACCCCCGTCGTCACCCCGGGCGACGTGACGCTCACCGTGTCCTTCGACGACACCGGCTCGCAGATCGGCGGCGACACCGGCGGGGGCAGCGTGTCGGCCAATCCGCCCGACGTGACGATGGCGATCACGATCACGGCGGTCAACGATGCGCCGACGGCCGGGCTCACGCCGGGCACCAACCCGAACACGCCGCTGTTCCTGACGGGCGGCGACACGCCCACGCCCGTGCCGGGCTTCGTCGTGAGCGACCTCGACATCCGCACAGGCGCGGCCGGCGACGGCGGCGGCGTTGCGGCCGGGGAAACCGACTTCCTGCAGGTCACGGTGCGCATCACCAATGCCGCCGGGACCCCGCTGGACGTGTCCATCTACGGCGGCAGCATCGTCATCACCTCGAGCAACGCGGGCAGCGCGGGCGCGATCATCGACAGCAGCTACGACGGCGCCGGCCGCGCGCTCGTCATCCGCGGCACGCACGCGCAGGTCCAGGCCTACCTGGACGGGCTGCAGGTGGCCCTGGGCGGCGGCCTGGGCAACACGGACCAGGCCTTGCGTGTCGAGGTGATCGTGGACGACCGCCTGCGCGACAACGCCGGCGTGCTGCTGGGGGGCGCCAACGGCGGCAACAACAACAACGCGGGCGGCGGCACCACGGCGCCGCCCACGACGAACGTCGATCCCTACGAGCCGATCCTGGCCGGGCTGACGGCCAACGTGGCGTCGGCCTACCGCACGCTGTTCCCCTCGTCGATCAACGACCCGGCCCACATCGGCGTCACCAGCCCGCCGGTGAACGAGGGCAGCGGCACGGTCACGCTGGGCGGCATCACGGTCACCGACCAGGATGCGGCCACCGGCGACGTGCTGACGGCGACGGTCTCGGTGCCCAACGGTTTCATCATCAGCGGCGTGGGCGGCAGCGGCGGCACGGTCAGCGCGCTCACGCCCACCAGCACGACAGTCACCATCACCGGCACGCTGGCGCAGATCAACAGCCGCATCAACGCCATTTCGGTCGCGCTGCCCGACGCGCCCGGCGCCGCATTGCCCAGCGACTGGAACGGCACCTTCACCGTGACCGTGGTCGTGAACGACCAGGGCCACACCGGCGACCGTCCGGGCGTGCTGGCGCCCGGCGACAACAACACGACCGGCACCTTCGACTACGAGAACGGCGTCGACAACCGCCTGGTCACCACGCGCACCTTCGTCTTCACGGTGGCGCCGGTCAACGACGCACCGGTGGTGGTAGGCGGCACCACCGAGGCCTTGCCGGACGTCACCGAGGACGTGGGCACCAACGCGGCCGGCAGCACGGTGGGCAGCCTGTTCGGCAGCCAGTTCGACGACGCCGCCGACCTGATCGACAACAGCGGCATCGGCGCCACGCCGGGCAGCACGTCCGACAACTTCTTCGGTGTCGCGATCACCGGCCACACGCCCGACCCCGCGCAGGGCGTCTGGCAGTACTCGCTGGACAGCGGCGTCAGCTGGACTCCCGTCGGCGCGCGCACCGACGGCACGGCCCTGGTGCTGGCCGCGGATGCGCAGTTGCGCTTCGTGCCGGCCGCGAACTTCCACGGCACGCCCACCACGCTGACCGTGCGGCTGGTCGAGACCGACACCAACAACGACAGCGCCACCGCCGATCCCACGTCGGGCTCGACGGTCAATGTGGCCGGCGCCAACAACGGCGGCACCACCATCTACAGCGCCGGCACCATCGTGCTGAGCACCACGGTCATCAATGTGAACGACCGGCCGACCGCGACCGACGTCACGGCGCCCACCGGCACCGAGGACGTGTCGGGCAGCGGCGTGCGCGTCGACACGCTCTTCACCGGCAGCTACGGCGACACGACGGACGACCAGACGTCCATCGACGGCGGCGGCAATGCATCGACGTCGTTCGGCGGCCTGGCCATCGTGGGCAACAACGCCAACGCCTCGCAAGGCGCGTGGCAATACAGCCTGGACGGCAGCACCTGGGTGGACGTGCCCGCCAGCCCGTCGGACGGCAACGCCTTGCTGCTGCCGCCCGACGCGCAGCTGCGCTTCGTGCCGGCGGCCAACTTCAACGGTGTGCCGGGCGGCCTGGTCGTGCGTGTGTCCGATGCGCCGGTGGCTGCAGGCAGCGGCGACATCAGCGCGACCGTCGGCGATCACCGCAGCCAGTGGTCGGTGCTGCACAACGTGTCGATCACCATCGATCCGCGCAACGACGCGCCCGTCATCACGGGCACGACCGGCGCGACGGCCGTGGAGAACAACCAGACCGGCACCGGCGTGAGCATTCCGCCGGTGGCGCTGGTCACCGGCAGCACCGTCGGCGACCTCGACCTGGCCACCACGCCCGGCCTGGCCGCCGGCGTGTTCGGCGCGGGCTCGCTGACGCTGAGCCTGGACGGCTACCAGCCGGGCGACCAGCTGTTTGTCAACGGCACGCCGCCCGCGGGCGTCACCGTCTCGGGCGGCAACGGGGCGCCGTTGGTGGTGCAGTTCGACGCCGACACCACCGTGGCCCAGGTGCAGGCGGTGATCGACATGCTGTCGTACCGCAGCAGCAGCGACAACCCGACGGCCTTTGGCACCGACAACGAGCGCGTGTACACCATCGTGCTCAACGACGGCAACAACGTGCAGCCCGGCGGCAACGCGGGCGGGCCGGCGCTGAACAGCAACGTGCTCACCGGCACGCTGAACATCACGGCCGTGAACGACCCGCCGAAGGCGTTGGACGACACGCACAGCATCGACGAAGACACGGTCTCGGTCGGCAGCAACGTCATCACCGGGCGCGTTCCGGGCGAGGCCGACTCCGACCCCGACAACACCACCGCACAGCTGACCGTCACCCACATCCGCACCGGCCCCGAGCTCGGCGCCGGGACGGACGGCACGCTGGGCAGTGCGCTCACCGGCACCTACGGCCGCATCGTGCTGAACGCCGACGGCAGCTACACCTACACGCTGGACAACACCGACCCGCGCGTGCAGGCGCTGATCGCCGGCGAAACGCTCACCGACCTCTTCACCTACGCCATTTCCGACGGCGCGGGCGGCACCGACATTGCGCAGATCACCATCACGATCCGCGGCGCCAGCAACGACGTGCCGGGCATCACGGTGACCGACGCCAACGGCGGCGCGACGGGCCAGGTGACGGTGCACGAGTCGGGCCTGACGAGCGTGGGCGACACGAGCGAGACGACGGGCGCGAGCTTCAACGTCACGGCGGCGGACGGCGTGGCGAGCATCAACGTCGGCGGCACGGTGGTGACGCTGGCGCAATTGCAGGCGCTGACGCCGGGCGCATCGATCACGATCGTCACGCCCGACGGCGTGATCGTGCTGACGGGCTTCGCGGCCGACCCCGAGCCCACGCCCGGCGTCGTGACCGGCGGCACCGTCAGCTACACCTACACGCTGACCTCGGCGCAGAACCACAGCGGCGGCGAAGTGACCGAAGCCGTGGCGCTGAGCGTGACCGACCGCGACGGTGATGTGGCCAACGGCACGCTCACGGTGCTGATCATCAACGACGTGCCGACGGCGAACGTCGACACCAACACCGTCACCGAAGACGGTGCGCCGAACACGGCGACAGGCAACGTGAAGACCAACGACCGCGACGGCGCGGACACGGCCGTGCCGGTGACGGGCGTGAACTTCGGTGCCACCGTCGGAACGGTCGGCAACGCGCTGGGCATGGCATACGGCAGCATCGTGCTCAACGCCGATGGCAGCTACACGTACACGCTGAACAACAACGACCCGCGGGTCAATGCGCTGAAAGACGGCGAGACGCTCACGGACACGGTGAGCTACACCATCACCGACGCGGACGGCGACACCTCCACCACGACGCTGACCATCACGATCAACGGCCATTCCGACGCGAACCCCCAGATCGTGCCCGTGGACGGCAACGGCGCGGCCACGGGCCAGACCGAGGTCTACGAGCGCGGCCTGGTCGACGGCCCCAACGGCCCCGACGCGCGCGAGAACGGCAGCGGCGTGGTCACGGTGTCGGCGGCCGATGGACTGCAGACCGTCACGGTGGGCGGTCGCACGCTCACGCTGACGGAGCTGGCCAACCTGGGCACGACACCCATCGTCATCACGACGCCGCTGGGCACGCTGACACTGACGGGCTTCACGGCCACCACCTCGGTGGGCGGCGTGCCGACGGCGGGCAATCTGGCCTACACCTTCACGCTGCGCGCCCAGGTGTCGCAGCCGAATGCGACCGAGAGCACGGAAGCGATCGCACTGCAGGTGACCGACGCCGGTGGCGACACGGCCACGGGCACGCTCACGGTGCGCATCGTGGACGACGTGCCGCAGGCGACCGACGACGGCGCGAGCATCACGGAAGACGCCACGCCGAACACGGTGACGGGCAATGTGACGACCAACGACACGGTCGGCGCGGACGACCTCAACGTCGCACCGGTGACGGGCGTGAGCTTCGGCGGCGCGGCCGGCACGGTGGGCACGTCGATCACGACGACCTACGGTTCGATCGTGCTGAACGCCGACGGCAGCTACACCTACACGCTGAACAACGCCGACGCGCGCGTGCAGGCGCTGTCGGTCGGCGAGACGCTGACCGAGCAGGTGCAGTACACGATCACCGATGCCGACGGCGACACCAGCACCGCCACGCTGACGATCACCATCCACGGCCGCCTGGACGGCGACCCGGCCATCGGCGCGGTGGACGGCAATGGCGCGGCCACGGGGCAGGCGGAGGTGCATGAGCGCGGGCTGGTCGACGGCGTCGGCGGCCCCGACACCCGCGAGACCACCACCGGGACCATCGTGCTGTCGGCGAGCGATGGCCTGAGCACCGTCACGGTGGGCGGCCGCACGCTCACGCTGACCGAGCTGGCGAACCTGGGCACGGCGCCGATCACCATCGACACGCCGCGCGGCACGCTCGTGCTGACCGGCTTCACGCCCACCGCGTCGGTGGGCGGCGTGCCGACGACGGGCGAGCTGGCCTACACCTACACGCTGGACGCGCAGGTGGCGCAGCCGAACGCGACCGAGAGCACGGAAGACATCGCGCTGATGGTGACCGACGCCGGCGGCGACACGGCCTCGGGCACGCTCACCGTGCGCATCGTGGACGACGTGCCCGAGGCGGCGAACGACGCCAACGCCATCACCGAGGACGGCGCGCCGAACACGGTGTCGGGCGACGTGAAGGCCAACGACATTGTCGGTGCCGACGATGCCAACGGCGTGCCGGTGACGGGCGTGAGCTTCGGCGGCGTGGCCGGCACAGTGGGTGCGTCGATCACCACCACCTACGGCCGCATCGTGCTGAACGCCGACGGCACCTACACCTACACGCTGAACAACGGCGATCCGCGCGTGCAGGCGCTGATCGTGGGTGACACGCTCACGGAGGTGGTGAGCTACACGCTCACCGACAACGACGGCGACACCAGCACGGCCACGCTGACGATCACCATCCACGGCGCCAACGACGGCGTGACGCTGGTGATCGGCGACAACAACGGCCCCGACACCGCAGGGCAGGCCACGGTGTACGAGCGCGGCCTGAACGACCCGGCCGATGCGAGCGAGACCGTCTCGGGCAGCTTCTTCGTTACTTCACCCGACGGCCTGGGCAGCATCGCGGTGCACGGCACCACGCTCACGCCGGCGCAGCTTGCTGCGCTGGGCACGAGCCCGGTCACCATCGCCACCGACCGCGGGCGCATCACGCTCACCGGCTTCGATGCGGCCACGGGCACCGTGCGCTACACCTACGTGCTGGGCGCCGCGCAGAACCATGCGGGCGGGCAGGTCACCGACGACATCGCGCTGCAGGTGACCGACCGTGACGGCGACACCGTGCAGGGCACACTGCGCGTGCTGGTGATCGACGACGTGCCCACGGCGCGCGACGACGCCACCTCGATCGGCACCACGCGCCCGGGCGCCACGGCCACGGGCAACGTGTTCGGCGGCGACGGCATGGGGGCGAACGACGTGGCCGACCGCCTGGGTGCCGACGGCACGCCGACGCCGGTCACGGGTGTTTCTTTCGAGGGCGTGGCCGGCACCATCGGCGGCTCGACGGCAGGGCGCTACGGCAACCTGCGCCTGAACGCCGACGGCAGCTACAGCTACTCGGTGAACGCCAGCAACGTGCGCGTGGCCTCGCTGGGCGACGGCCAGACGCTGACCGAGGTGTTCGACTACGTCATCACCGACGCCGACGGCAGCACCAGCACGGCGAAGCTGGTCGTCACGATCAACGGCACCTCGCAGCACCGGCCGCTCACCGGCGACCAGGTGTTCCCCGCGGACTTCGGCGACACCAGCCGCCGCCTCGACCAGTCGATGACGCCGGCGCTGTTCGTGCAGGTGGCGGTGCAGGAGTCGCAGCGCCTGAGCCAGACGCTGTCGGGCGCGATTGCCGCGCGCGCGCTGGGCGGCGACCGCATCTTCGGCGAAGACCGTCCCACCGACCTGTGGGGCGAGCCTCAGGGCGTGGACTATGCCGACCATGTGAGCCGCGACGGCGTGGCCTTCTCGCTGCGCATGATCCGCGACGTGGAGCAGACGCTGGCGCTGCGCGGCGTCACGCCCGGCAAGCTGGGCGACAGCGTGAGCCCGCTGTTCGGAGATTTCGGCAGCTTCTCCGTGCCGCAACAGCAAGCGCCGCAGGAGGCGCCGCCGCGCGACGGCGGGCGCATCGTGGTGCCGCGTGCCGACGCGGCGCATCCGTCCACCGAGGCTGCGCATGCCGAGGCGGTGCCTGCGGCCGGCAAGGCCGTGCCGGTGGGGCCCGCCACCGACGCACCGGCGCGTTCCTTCTCCAGCCGCGTGGCTGCGGCCGCCGCCGAGCGCGGTGCCGTGCGCGACGTGCTGCGGCATCCGCAGCGCGCCGAGCCCACCGTACGCGTGCCCACGAGTTGATGACCGACGCCAGAACTTTCCCGGAACCTCCGACCCCTTCATATCCAGCGAGCACCAGGACCGATATGCAACACCCACAAGAATCGACGTTCCGTTCCCCCCTGTCATGGACCGCCGCCGCGGCCGCGCTCATGCTGGCCGGTTGCAGCATGACGCCGGTGCAGCTCACGCGCGACGAGATCGTGGTTCGCGTGCGCAACGACCAGAAGCAGCTCTACAAGGACCAGTCGGCAGTCGCCACGCCGATGACCTATTCGGAGGTGCTGGCGCGTGCGCTCAAGTACAACGCCGACTACCGCCTCAAGCTCATGGAGTCGGCGCTGGCGCGCGGCCTGCTCGACGTGTCGGCGGCCGACATGCTGCCCAAGCTGGTGGCCGACGCCGGCTACAACGACCGCAGCAACGACTCGGGCGGCACCAGCATCGGCATCGAAGACCGCGTGGTGAGCCTGCGGCCCTCGACCTCGGAGCAGCGCTCGCATTACTACGGCCGTGCCACGCTGTCGTGGAACGCGCTCGATTTCGGCATCAGCTACTTCCGCGCCAAGCAGGCGGCCGACGAGGTGAACATCTCGGAAGAGCGCCGCCGCAAGATCCTGCAGAACATCGCACAGGACGTGCGCAGCGCCTACTGGCGCGCCATCGGTGCGCAGCAGCTCATCGGCGATGCCGACCGGCTGGCTGTGCGCATCGACGACGCATTGAAGAAGTCGCGCGAGGCCGAGCGCGCCGGCGTGCTGCCGCCCGCGCAGGGCCTGGCCTACCAGCGCGCGCTGCTCGATGCGATGTCGCTGGTGAATGCCAAACGCCAGGAGATGCAGTTCGCCAAGCGCGAGCTGGCCGCGCTGATGAGCCTGCCGCCGGGTGTCGACTTCACGCTGGTCGAAGGGCCGCAGGACGGCCGCGCACCGGTCACGCTGGACATCGACAAGCTGGAACTCGCCGCGCTGGAAAACCGCGCCGAGCTGCGCGAGGAAGACTACAAGGCGCGCATCGGCATCGCCGAGACCAAGAAGCAGATCGCCTCGCTGTTCCCCAGCCTGAACCTGTACGCCGGGGCGCGCTACGACTCCAACTCTTTTCTCTACAACAGCAACTGGAGCGACGCGGGCGTGAGCCTGTCGATGGACCTGTTCCGGCTGGCGGCCATTCCGGCCATCAACCGCACCAACGACGCCCGCAAGAAGACCGACGAAGCGCGCCGCCTGGCGCTGACCATGGCGGTGATCACGCAGGTGCGCGTATCGGCCGAGCGCTACAAGCTGGCGGTGGTCGACCAGGAGCTGGCGGCCGAGTCGAGCCGTGTCGACCAGCGCATGTCGAGCGTGGCGCGCGCCGGCGCCAGCAACCAGCTCGAGAGCGAACTCGAGGCGCTGCGCGTCGATTCGCGCGCGCTGGTGTCGCGCTTCCAGCTCGCCACCGCCTATGCCGCCACGCAGACCTCGTATGGGCGGGTGCTCAACTCGGTCGGCGTCGACCTGATGCCGGCCTCCGTGGCCAGCACCGACATCAAGACCGTCGCCAAGGCCATCGAGCAGAGCATGGCCGAGGGCGAGAAGGCGGTGTTCCTCGAAGCGGCGCTGATCCAGACCCGCAACCGGCCCGTGACCGTGCGCGTGCGCGACCTGCCCTCGGGCGTGAGCGAAGCGGCGGTGCGCAGCGCGGTCGAGCGCATCGTCACGCGCAACGAGCTGGTGTCATCGGGCGCGGCCGACGCGCTGGTGCTCACGCTGGCCTTCCAGCGCAACGTGCCGCAGACGCGCGGCACCACGCGCGCCCAGTGGCGGCTCACGCTGGCCGAGCCGGGCGGGCGCGAACTGCTGTCGCAGAACTACGCCAGCTACGTGCCGGCCGTGACGACGGAAAGCGCGATGAGCGCCTTCGCCGAGGCGGCGACGCTGTCGGTGATCTCGGACGTGCGCCGCCTCGCGCGCACGAGCGCCACGGTGACGCAGAAGTGAAAGTGAACGGGTCCCTGATGAAGCCATCGCGCCCCGCGGTTCTTCGCGCCATCGTTCTGCTGTCTTGCGCCCTGGGGGGCGCGATGCAGGCCGGCGCCCAGCCCGCGCCCGCCGCGGCGCCGCCGCGCAGTGCGCCGGGCACTGCCGCGCCGGTGCGTTTTCTCGTGGTGGCCGCGCAGGAAAGCGTGCTCTCGGCCTCGGCGCCGGGCCGCTTCGCGAAGGTGCCGGTGAGCCTGGGCGACACGGTGCGCGCCGGCCAGGTGCTGGCCTCCTACGAGTGCGACGAGATGCAGGCACGCCGCGCCGCCGCGCGTGCCGAGCACGAGGCCGCCAAGGTGCAGTACGTGGGCAAGCTCAAGCTGCAGGGCCTGCAGTCGGCGGCCGAGATCGAGGTCGAGCTGGCCGCGGCCAACGTGAACAAGGCGCAGAGCCAGGTCCGCATCTTCGATGCGCAGATCGCGCAGTGCAATTTCGTGGCGCCGTTCGCCGGCAAGGTGGCGCGCGTGCACGTGAAGGTGGGGCAGGGCGTGAACCCCGGCGCGCCGGTGGTCGAGCTGGTGGGCAACGGGCCGCTGAAGGCGCGCATGAACGTGCCCTCGCAATGGCTGGCCTGGCTGAAGACCGGCCAGCGCCTGGAAGGCACGGTCGACGAGACCGGTGGCACCGTGGCGCTGAAGGTCACGCGTGTGTCGGGCCGCGTGGACGCGGTGAGCCAGACCATCGAGATCGAGGCCGAGCTCGCGGGCGACGCGGCCGGCCAGGTGCTGCCGGGCATGAGCGGGCAGGTGCGCGCACCGGCCAGCAAGGGATGAGCGCCACGGGTAAGGAATTCTTTCAGTGACCGATCTCGCGTTCCATGCGCTGGCCGCGAAGGTGCGCGCGGCGCAGCGCCCGGCCGACCTGGCCTTTTTGATCTGCAACGAGACCCACGCGATCGCGCCGTACCGGCAGGCCGCGCTGGTCGGTTTCTTCGGCGCGCGCCGCACGCGGCTGGTGGCGCACTCGGGGCTGGCGGACGTGGAGTCCGACTCACCCTATGCGCTGTGGCTGGCGTCGGTGGCCGACCACCTGAAGCCGCGGCTGGACGAGCTGCCCGCCGCCGCGCGCGTGCTGGCGCTGTCGCCCGGCATGCTGCCGCCCGCGCTCGCTGCGTCGTGGGCCGACTGGCTGCCCGACCAGGTGTGGGTGCTGCCCATGACCGACCCCGAAGGCCGCGCACGCGCCGCGCTGTTCCTCGCGCGCGAGGCGCCGTGGCCCACCGAGTTCGATGCCAAGGCGCCCGAGTTCTTGCTGCTGCAGGCCGCCGCGATGTACGGCCATGCATGGTGGGCACTGACCGGGCGGCGCCGCTCGTTCGGCACCATGCTGCGCGAGCTGTGGGCGCGCAAGCCGCTGCGCTGGGCGCTGGCGCTGCTGCCGCTCGCGTTGCTGGTGCCGGTGCGCGAGTACGCGCTGCTGCAGGCCGAGGTGATCTCCACGCGCAGCCAGGTGATCGCCTCGCCGCGGGACGGCGTGATCCGCCGCATGACCGTGCCGCCCAACACGCCGGTCGAGGCCGACCAGACCATCGCCGAGCTCGACGACACCACGCTGGACAACCGCCTGTCGGTGGCGCGCGCAGCGCTGTCGACCGCGCGGCTGGAACTGCACCAGGCCTCGCAGCGGGCCATCGAGTCGCAGTCGGCCAAGGCCGAGCTGAGTCTGGCCGAAGGCAAGCTGCGCGAGCGCGAGGTGGAGGTGAATGCGCTGCAGCGCGAAGTGGCGCAGCTGCAGATCAAGGCGCCGGCCAAGGGCGTGTTCGTCTATTCCGACCCCGATGACTGGGCCGGCCGTCCGGTGCAGACCGGCGAGCGTGTCGGGTTGCTGGCCGACCCGGCCGCGCTCGGCGTGCAGGCCTGGGCGCCGGTGAGCGAGGCGGTCAACCTCACGCCCGGCGCGCCCATGACCTTGTTCCTGCGCGTGGCGCCGCTCGATCCGGTGTCGGCGCAGCTCGACTACGCCGGCTACCAGGCGGTCGAAGCGCCCAACGGCGTGGCCAGCTACCAGCTGCGCGGTCACCTGAGCGAGCCGTCGAGCGTGGCGCGCATCGGCCTGCGCGGCACGGCGCGCGTGTCGGGGAACTGGACCGTGCTCGGCTACCTGCTGTTGCGCCGGCCGTTCGCGGCGGCGCGGGAGTGGTGCGGATGCTGAGCGGCACCGCAGTCGCGGGCCGTGGCCCGGCGGCGGGCGGAGGCGGGGCTGCATCGCCACCGCCCTGGCCGGCGCTGCGCGAGGAACTGCAGATCCACCCGACCGGCGCCAACCGCGACGGCTCGCCGGCCTGGCACATCAGCGACCCGGTGCGCAACCTGTTCTTTCGCATCGGCTGGCTCGAGTTCGAGATCCTGCTGCGCTGGCCGATGGCCGATGCCGAGCGCATTGCGCAGGAGATCGCGCGCGACACCACGCTGGCACCCGACGCCGACGACGTGGTGCGCTTCCAGGCCTTTCTCGAACAGCACCAGCTGCTGCGCACCGTGCGCCGCAAGCCGCCGA
This sequence comes from Variovorax sp. 54, assembly GCF_002754375.1. NCBI lineage: Bacteria > Pseudomonadati > Pseudomonadota > Betaproteobacteria > Burkholderiales > Comamonadaceae > Variovorax > Variovorax sp. 54. The sequence goes on along the minus strand of NZ_PEFF01000001.1, from coordinate 840,254 downwards.
CGCCCGCGTGGCGCTGGCTGCTCAACAACTACCTGTTCGTGCGCATTCCGCTGGTGCGGCCGGCGCGTCTGCTCGAGAAGATGCTGCCCTGGGTCGAGTGGCTCTACAGCCGCTGGTTCGTGGTGCTCACCGTGCTCGCAGCCGGCGTCGGCGTGCTGCTGGCCGCGCGGCAGTGGGACACGGTGGCGGCCCACCTGCACGGCGCCATCAGCTGGGAGGGCGTGCTGGGTTTTGCTGGCGCGATCGTGGTGTCGAAGCTGCTGCACGAGATGGGGCACGCACTCATGTCCACGCGCCACGGCGTGCGGGTGGGGCACATGGGCGTCGCGCTGCTGGTGATGTGGCCGATGGCCTACACCGACACCGGCGAAAGCTGGAAGCTGGCGCGCTCGCGGCATCGCCTGGCCATTGCGTCGGCGGGCATCTGCGCCGAGCTGGTGCTGGCCGCTTGGTCGACTTTGCTGTGGGCCTTCATGCCCGACGGCGACCTGCGCAATGCGCTGTTCTTTCTGGCGACCACGGCTTGGGTGCTCACGCTCGCGGTGAACGCCAGCCCCTTCATGCGCTTCGACGGCTACTACATGCTGACCGACGCGCTGGATTTTCCGGGCCTGCACGAGCGCGCCGGCCAGCAGGCCAAGCGCGCGCTGCGGCGCTGGCTGCTGGGCTTCAACGATCCGTCGCCCGAGACGCTGACGCCGGGCTTTCGTCGCTTCCTCATCGCGTTCGCGTTCGCCACCTGGGTGTATCGGCTGGTGCTGTTCATCGGCATCGCGGTCGTGGTGTACCACGCGTTCTTCAAGGCGCTGGGCGTGTTCCTTTTCATCGTCGAGATGGGCGTCTTCGTGGTGCGGCCGGTGATGGCCGAGCTGCGCGTGTGGCACGCGCGGCAGGGCGAGATCAAGCCACGGCGGCGCGTCGTGGCGGCGCTGCTGCTGGTGCTCGTGGCAGCGGTATTGCTGGTGCCGTGGCATGGCGGCATCTCGGCGCCGGGCGTGATCCGGGCCGGCATCGAGCAGCCCGTGTTCTCACCTTACGCGGCACGGCTGGCCGCGATGGAAGCGAGCGACGGCGCGGCCGTGGCGGCGGGGCAGTCGCTCGTCACGCTCGAAGCGCCCGGCCAGTCCGAGGAACGCGAGAAGGCGCGCGTGATGTCCAGCGCCTACACGCGCGCGGCGCGCGGCGCCATGGGGCTGGAAGAACGCCCGGCGGCGCAGCAGGTGCTGGCCGAGCAGCAGGCCAGCCGCTGGGACACCGAGCGCCGCGCGCGCGACGCCGAGCTGCTGCGCCTGCGGCTGGTGGCGGCGCACGGCGGCACGATGCGCGACGTCGATCCGCTGTTGCAGTCCGGCACCTGGGTCGCGCCGTCGCAACTGATGGCGATGGTGGTCGACGGGCGGCGCTGGCGCGTGGAAGCGCTGGTGCCCGAGCACGACCGCCAGCGCCTGGCGGCCGGCAGCCGTGCGGTGATCATCGTGAAGGGCCGCACGCGCAAGCTCGAAGGGCAGGTGCGCGCCATCGACAACAGCCCGGTGCGCCGGCTGCCGCACCTGCTGCTGGCGCAGGACCACGGCGGCCCGATCGCACTCAACCCGACCGCGCAGAAGAAAGATTTACGCCCGGCCGAAGCCTGGTTTCGCGTGACGGTGGAGGGAGAGGACGACACGCCGGTCGACGGGGTGCGCGAGGTGCGCGCGCATTTCGAAGGCACCCGCGAGAGCCTGGCCCGCCGCTGGATCAACGCGGCGACCTCGGTGCTGATCGAGCAATCGGGGTTCTGAACAAGCGCGCCCGCTTGCACGGGCTGGCAACATGCTGGCGGGTGATGCCCGCGGTCTGCCTTACAACCGGGTGTGCTTGGAGGGCGGCCGGTGTTCCTGGTCGGAACGCAGGACCGCCAGCATGCTCATGAGCGTCACGCCCGCGGCAAGACCGACCAGGAAGGCAAGCACTACGAGGGAGGGGTCGGTGGTCCACATGGGGTTCTAACGCCGTGCATCGCCCCAAGGTTTACCAGTGTTTACACTTATTTGCCATGCGCAAAAGGTAGGGCAAAACAGGTGTGCGCAGAAGGGTTGACGTACCCCTGCACACACCTGCCACACGGCGTGGCTATAGTCGTTTGACCATGCAGCAACGGATCGAAGTCGTCTTTGTCTCGCGGCGCAACTCGCTGCGCAGCGTGCTGGCCGAGGCCTGCCTGGCCCACCTCGACTCGAAGCGTTTCGCGGCGCGCTCGTGCGGGCAGCCGGGGCGGCTTGCGGCGGACGTGCATCCTGCGGCCGTCGAGGCGCTGGGCAGCGCCGGCATCGCGGTGCCGATGTCACCGCCGCGCAGCTGGGATGTGTTCGCGCGCGCGGGCTCGCCCCGGGTCGACTTCGTCATCACGCTCGACCCCTCGCTCGAACCGCTGCAGCCGCGCTGGCCCGGACAGCCCGATGCGGCGCTGTGGCCTTACCCGGACGTGGCCGCTGCCGGCGCCGGCCCGGACGACGCGGTGCATGGCGCGATCCAGGTGCTGTATTCGCTGCGGCGACGGCTCGAACTGCTGATCAACCTGCCGCTGCTGGGCGCCGACCGCAGCGCGCTGAGGTCCGACATCCGCGACATGGCGCACATGCGCTGACGCGCGCAGCCAGGGATCAGGGAATGGCGAGCCGGAGCACGAAGGTCTTGGCGTGCGGCTCGGTCAGAAACACCTGTGCCACCTGCCAGGCCTGCGCATGTGCGTCGCGCCAGGCGGTCGCGTACTTGATGTCCAGACGGGTCATGGGCGGTTCGTCGAGCTGCTCGAGCCGGCGCCAGAGCCGGTAGCAGTGCGCGACCTGTCGGGGGGACCCGAGCAGTTCCTCGAGTTTGATGCGGTAGGTGAAAGCCGCCACCATCACGTCCCGCACCGTGACGTTGCGCCCCTCGACTTCGACCGTGTAGAGGTGTTCGGCTGTGTGTGTCTCGTCCTTCATGCGGCAGCGGGGGAGGCAGGTCGGTCAGGCGGATGCGCGGAAAGAGGGAGACGGATCACGGCCGCTCCATCCTAGATGGCGCACGGTTGCGGCGCGAGTGCCGAAAGTCATGCGGGTGTTCACACATGGTGTCCCTTTGCGCGGTGCGCGTGAAATTGTTATTAAAAGAAATTAAATGCTAATACCTAGGAACTAAGTCCTAGGGCGCCGGCGGCAGTAGCCCTAAGCTTCTCACTGACATGAGCGCCACACAGCAACATCTTTTCGTCGAACTTCCCGACGGTTGGTCCAGCGAGATCGACATTCGCCAGACCACCGGTGGCCGCTACGCCGGTGTTGCCGAGCTCAGCCTGCGCGGGCTCAAGCGCGGCGTGCTCGTCTTCATGCAACAACCTTCGCTGGACGCTGCGGTTGCGCGCGTGCGCCTGCGCGCCAGCCAGTTTGCCCGCGAGCGCCTGTCGCTCGCCGAAGCCCGGGCGGGCGTGCGGGCGAGCTGATCGCGGTCAGCAGCATCCTGCGGTTGAAGTTTGTCTATCCCGGCCATCGGGATTGCCAAACCCGCTGCACCCGCCGGCGGGGCACCATCGAGTCTTACCGATGGAGCACATGAGATGTTGAAGAATTTCAGGAAAGCCGTAGGCGCCGCCATTTCGCTGGCCGGCGTCGTCGTGCTGGTGACCCAGCAACTCTGAACGCCCGGACCCGGTGCCCGCATGTCGTCGCTCAGCGACGGGGCGACAGCAGCGGCGACGTCGGCACCACCGGCGGCGGACGCTGCGGATACACCGAGGTGCCGAAGGTGTTGCCCATGCGATGCCCGGTCGCCGCGCGGTTGAACAGGCCCAGCTGGTTGCCCGGCCGCTGCGTGATCGCTTCCGAGGCGAACGCGGGCGCGGCGTCGTCCGGCCCGCGTGCCGGCAGGGTGGGCGTGAGCTTGCGGGTCAGGCAGTCGTAGGCGGGCGTGCGCTCGCCGTTCACCACCACTTCGACGCAGCTGTCTTCGCCGCTGTCGGTCGATGCCGTCTGCGCCGCAGCGCCGACGCAGGCCGCGCCGAGCGCCACACCCCATAGCCACACACCGACGCGCATCGCAGCTCCCTTGAAGAAATGATGAAGGCTCGCCGAGCGGATGCGGTGAGCCACCCTGCAGTCTGGGCTGCCTGCAAGACAGGAAGAAGACGGTGGTCGAGGGGCTGAGCCTTGTCGTCGTGGAGGCCGTCGTGCCCCCACCCCGACCCTCCCCCGGAAGGGGAGGGAGAAACACAAATACCGCCGGGTGAAGGTCGTGAGGTCTTGCTCCTTCCCCTCCCGGGGGGCAGGCCGGGATGGGGGCAAGCGGCCTCCGATGAAGCACCGCACCCACCAAGAAACCACCAGGGCCTCCCACGCCGAGGCCCTTCTTCTTATCCGCGCGAAACCCGCCGCGCCGGACCTCGTGCCGATTTCTTGATGAAGTTTTCGTGACAAACGGCAGTCGCCGCGCGCGCCGTGCGTCTAGGTATCGGTACGCAGCAGCGACATGAAGGCTCTCCACCATGAGCCGCTGCCACGCGAGCTTCATCCTTGAAAACCGAGCTGTAAATGCATGACATGAAGAACAACGCGCCGCCGACCTGCTGGAGAGCGGTGTGGCTGGCGGTGATGGCGATCGGTGCCCCGGCGGGCGCCTTCGCACAAGCACCTGCCGCTGTCTCTACGCCCGCGCCGGCCGCAGCCACCGAACCGGCCCGCAAGGTCGACATCGCCGAATACATCGTGCGCGGCAACACCGTGCTCGACGCCCGCGCCATCGAACAAGCGGTCACGCCCTTCCTCGGCCCCGAGCGCACGCTGAAGGACGTGGAGGGCGCGCGCGACGCGCTGCTCGCGGCCTACCAGGCGGCGGGCTACCAGTCGGTGTACGTCGACCTGCCCGAGCAGCAGGTCACGCAGGGCGTGGTGTTCCTGCAGGTCAACGAGACCCGCGTGGGCCGCGTGCGCGTGGTGGGCGCCGAGTACAACTCGCCGCTCGACGTGCGCGATCAGGTGCCGGCGCTGAAGGAGGGCGGCGTGCCCAACTTCAACACCGCGCAGGCCGAGCTCACCGCGCTCAACCGCGGCCCCAAGCGCCAGGTGATGCCGCTGGTGCGACCGGGCACGATGCCGGGCACGATGGACGTCGACCTGAAGGTCGAAGACCAGAGCCCGTGGCGCGCCAGCGTCGGCCTCAACAACGACTACAGCGCGGACACGCGCAAGCTGCGCGCCAGTGCCTCGCTGGGCCACGACAACCTCTGGCAGATGGGGCACAGCGCCTCCATCAGTTTCTTCGGTGCGCCGCAGGACCTGAACCAGACGCAGGTGTTCTCGGCCTCGTACAACGCGCCGCTCAAGGGCACGAACTGGAGCCTCGAAGCCAACGCCTTCGTGTCCGACAGCAACGTGGCCACCGTCGGCGGCACCACCGTGCTGGGCAAGGGCCACTCGATCGGCCTGAAGGCCACCTACACCGTGCCCAACACCGGCAACTGGTGGCATGCCTTCAGCGTGGGCGTCGACTTCAAGAACAACAAGGAAGCGCTGACGCTCAAGGGCAGCGGCGACACGGTGCCGCTCAAGTACGCGCCGATCACGCTGTCGTACTCGGGCTTCCGGCAGACCGACAAGAGCCAGTACGGCGTGGGCGTGTCGCTGGTGGCGGGCACGAGCAGCTCGTTCAAGTACGGCAGCGACTGGGCGGCCTTCGACTACAAGCGCTACAAGGCCTCGCCCAGCTTCATGGTGCTGAAGACCGATCTCAACGGCGCGCACAGCTTCGAGGGCGGTACACAGGTGGCCTTCCGCGTCAACGCACAGATGACCGATTCGCCACTCGTCTCGAGCGAGCAGATCGCCGCGGGCGGCATGAACTCGGTGCGCGGCTATCTCTCGGCCGAAGCCACCGGCGACTACGGCGTGGTCGGCTCGGTCGAGTTGCGCAGCAAGCCGCTCACCTTCCTGGGCAGCACCGTCGAAAACTGGCGCGTGTACGCCTTCGCCGACGCGGCGCGGCTGCGCCTGAAGAGCCCGCTGCCCGAGCAGGCCGAACGCTTCTCGCTGTATTCGGTGGGCGTGGGAACGACCTTCAAGGTCGGCACCTATTTCTCGGGCCGCGTCGACATCGGCTACCCGCTGGTCGACGGGCCGCGCACCAAGAAGCACGACCCGCAGGTGAATTTCAGCATCACCGCGAGCTACTGACCACACGAACGACGGCGACAGCCATCCCTCTTTCTTTTCGATTTTTCTTCTCATTCCACGAGCTTTCCGGAGAACCCCTGTCATGCGACGACTTCTTTTCATCGCGCTCACGCTGTTGAGCACGCTCCTGCCGGGCCTGGCCCATGCCTGGTGGCAGGCCGAATGGGCCTACCGCAAACCCGTCACCATCGACGGCGGCCCGCAGGCCGGCGCCATCGGCAGCGATGCCGGCCGCGTGCCGGTGCTGGTGCGCCTGCACACGGGCAACTTCAAGTTCGAAGGCGTGAGCGAGACCGGCGCCGACCTGCGCTTTGTCGCGGGCGACGACAAGACTGTGCTCAACCACCAGATCGAGCAGTTCGATCCGCTGTTGGGCATGGCGCTGATCTGGGTCGACGTGCCCAACGTCTCGGCCGGCACGCCGCAAAAGCTCTGGATGTACTACGGCAACCCGAAGGCCCCGGCCTCGGGCAACGGCCAGCGCAGCTTCGACCCCGACTACACGCTGGTCTACCACTTCGCCGAAGGCGCGGTACCGCCGCGCGACACCACCGCCTACGGCAACAACGGCCAGACCGCGGCGGTGCCCGTCGAAGGCACCGTCATCGGCAAGGGCGCGCAGCTCGGCAACGGCGCGCTGATGCTGCCCGCCACGCCGTCGCTGGCCGTGACGGCCGGCGGCACGCTGACCTTCTCCGCCTGGGTGAAGCCTGATTCGCTTGGCGCGCGCCAGGCGATCTATGCACGCCGCGACGGCGCCGGCGAGCTCGTGGTCGGCATCGACCAGGGCGTGCCCTTCGTGCAGGTGAACGGCCAGCGCAGCACGCCCGGCCAGCCCATGCAGGCCGGCCAGTGGTCGCACCTTGCGGTGAAGGCCGAAGGCGACAGCGTGGCGCTGTATGTGGGTGGCCGTCCGGCCGTGTCGCTGGCGGCCAAGCTGCCCGCGCTGAACACCGCCGCCGCGATTGGCGCCGATGCACCGGCCGCACCTGCTGCGCCGGGCGCCGCACCCGCTGATGCCTTCGCCCCGTTCACCGGCGCGATCGACGAAGTGCGCCTGTCGAAGGTCGCGCGCCCCGACGCGCTGCTGCTGGCCGATGCCGTGTCGCAAGGCGCCGAGTCGCGCCTGGCCGCTTTCGGTGCCGACGAGCAGCAGGCGGGCAAGAGCCACTTCGGCTTCATCCTGGCCGCGATGCCGCTGGACGCGTGGGTCGTCGTCGGCCTGCTGGGCCTGATGATGGTGCTGTCGTGGGCCATCATGATCGGCAAGGGCCGCAGCTTCGGCGCCACCTCGCGCGCCAACGCCACCTTCATCGAGCACTTCCGCGAAGGCGCCGGTGCGCCGCTGGACCGCATGGCCACGAACAACACCGTGCCGCAAGAGGTGCGTGCCGACTCGTCGCTGTGGCGCCTATACGAAGTGGCCATCGAAGAGATGCGCCGCCGCCACGACCGCGGCTACGACCTGAACGCTGTGTCGGCCTCCACCATCGGTGCCATCCGCGCCGCGATGGACGGCGTGATGGTGCGTGAGACCGAGCGCATGTCCAAGCGCATGAACTGGCTCTCGACCACCATCGAAGGCGCGCCGTACGTGGGCCTGTTCGGCACCGTGATCGGCATCATGCTGGTGTTCGTGGTGGCGGCCATGGCCGGCGCCGTGGACATCAACTCGGTGGCGCCCGGCATGGCCGCCGCGCTGCTGTGTACCGCCGCCGGCCTGGGCGTCGCGATTCCCGCGCTGTTCGGCTACAACTGGCTGGCCTCGCGCTCGGACGCCATCGGCGCCGACATGGCCGTGTTCGTCGACGAGTTCGTCACGCGCCTGGCCGAAGAGCAGGGCGAGGGCCGCTCGCTGCCGGTGGCCGTGCAGGCGCGCCGCGCCTGAGGACCGCGCACCATGGCAAACACAGCCGCGAAGTTCGCCGTGCGCAAGCGCACGGGCGGCATCAACATCACGCCCTTTGTCGACGTGCTGCTGGTGGTGCTGGTGATCTTCATCCTCACCAGCAACGCCAGCATCCCGGGCATCAAGGTCGATCTGCCGAAGGCCAGCGCCTCGGTGGCGCTGGAGAAGCCCAAGACCAAGGCCATCACGATCGACAACGCGGGCAACGTGTTCCTCGACGCCTACCCGGTCACGCTGCCCGAACTCGAAGAACGCCTGCGCACCGAGAAGGCGCTGTCGCCCGACTTTCCCGTGATCGTGCGCGGCGATGCCAGCGTGCAGTACGCGAAGGTGGTCGACGTGCTCGACCTGCTGCGCCGCATCGAGCTGAACCAGATCGGCCTCGTGACCGGCAAGCAGAAGTGAGGACCGGAGCGTGAACCCTCGCGACCCGATTTCTTCTGCCTCGCCTGCGCCGCGCTCCCGTGGTGCAGGCGGAACGGCCGCGCTCTGGCGCCGCTGGGGCGGGGTGGTCATCGGCCTGGTGGTCGTCGTGGCGCTGGCGCTGCTCGTGTGGCGGCTGCTGTCCGACACCGCGAGCCAGAAGCGCGTGGTGGCCGATGCGCCCACGCTGATGCTGCCGCCGCCCCCGCCACCGCCACCCGAACCCGAGAAGCTGCCCGAGCCCGAGCCGGAAAAGATCAAGCCCGAAGTGGTCGAGCCCGAGCCCAAGCCGCTCGAGCCGCTCGAAGCACCGAAGGACGACGCACCGCCCAGCCCGTCGAAAGACCTGGGCGACCCGGTGACCATGGACAGCGCCGGCCAGGCCGGCAACGACGCCTTCGGCATCCAGGCCGGCAGCGGCGGTGGCATGAGCGGCACCGGCGGTGGCGGCGGCCTGGGCAGCGGCTCGTATGCGCGCTACGTGTCGAGCATGTTGCAGCAGGCGCTGTCGCGCGACCCGCGCACGCGCCAGCTGGTGTTCGACGACATCCAGATCGACCTGTGGCTCGGCGCTGACGGCAAGACCACGCGCGCCCAGCTGGTGCGCGGCACCGGCACCGAGGACATCGACGAAGCCGTGCTGGCGCTGCTGCGCGGGCTCGATCGCATCGAAGAACGTCCGCCGGCCTCGATGCGCTTTCCGATGCGCGTGTCGATGAAAGGCCGCCGGCCATGAATTTCCATATCTCTACGGCCGACCGTCGGCCCGACTCCTTCCATCCAGTGAACGAAGCGATGAACACCCTCCACAACACCCTCCCGCGCCGGGGCGCGATGCCGGCCCTGCGCCAGTGCGCGCTCGCGGCGGCCGTGGCCTCCGCGTTCGTGCTGTCGGCCGGCACCGCCCTGGCCCAGACCGCCGCCGCGCCCGCCGCCGAATCCGCGATGGTCAAGCTGATCCGCGGCCTCATTCAAAGCGGCACGCTCGCCAAGGACGTGGGCGAAGCCCTGCTGGCCCAGGCGCAGACCGAAGCCATCGCCGCGCAGCAGGCACAGCGCCAGGCGGCCGTGTCGGCCACCGCGGCATCGGCCACCGTCGCGGGCGGCATGCGCCTTGAGGCCGGCGACGTGCGCGTGCCCTACATCTCGCAGACCGTGCGCGACCAGATCCGCGACGAGGTCAAGGCGCAGGTCATGGCCCAGGCCAAGGACGAAGGCTGGGCCGCGCCCAACGAGACGCCCGAGTGGAGCAAGCGCATCCGCTTCGAAGGCGACGTGCGCGTGCGCAACGAATCGCGCAGCTATGCCGGCAACAACAGCGACATCGAGATCAACTGGCCCTCGCTCAACCAGGGCAGCGGCTACGACGTCAACCCGAACACCAACCTGTCGCTGCCGTCGATCCTGAACACGCGCCAGGACCGCCGCAACCTGTTCCGCGCCCGCGCACGCGTGGGCCTGCTGGCCGACCTGTCGGAGAACACCAAGGCCGGCGTGCGCCTGGCCTCGGGCAGCGACGACAGCCCCGTGTCGACGACCACCACGCTGGGCGGCGGACTGGGCAAGAAGAGCGTGTGGCTCGACCAGATGTGGATCTCGCACAAGCCGACCGACTGGCTCACCGTGACCGGCGGCCGCTTCGGCAACCCCTTCATGTCGACCGACCTGCTGTATTCGAGCGACCTGAACTTCGACGGCATTGCCGCGCAGTTCGACAAGAAGCTCGCCGCGAACCGCGACCTCTCGCTGTTCGGCACGCTGGGCCTCATTCCGCTCGAATACTCGGCGGACGGCTCGCCCACCCGCAGCCAGCGCAAGATGAAGAGCGAGAACAAGTGGCTGCTCGGCGCGCAGGTGGGCGCCGACTGGAAGATCAACGAAGACAACCGCGTGCGCGGCGCGCTGGCGTACTACAACTTCCGCAACATCAGCGGCCAGGTCTCCGAGCCCTGCGCGCTGTACGCGGGCGCCGACGGCTGCAGCACCGACTGGTCGCGTCCGGCCTTCATGCAGAAGGGCAACACGCTCATGCTGCTGCGCGACATCTCGCTGGACCCGCTCAACCCGGCCGGCACGCCGCAGCCGCAGTACGTGGGCCTGGCCTCGAAGTTCCGCCTGATCGACCTGAACCTGCGCTGGGACACCCAGGTGGCCGGCAACAACCTGCGTCTGGACGCCAACTTCGTGCGCAACACCGCCTACGACGCCGCCGGCATCTGGGCCCGCGGCGGCATTCGCGGCGCCATCGTGAACAACTTCGGCCCGACCGGCGGCACCACCCAGTCCGACTTCAAGAGCGGCGGCAACGCCTACATGGTGCAGGCCACCTACGGCAAGCCGGCACCGGCCGCACGCGGCGACTGGAACGTGCTCGCGGGCTACAAGCGCATCGAGCCCGATGCCATGCCCGACGGCTACAACGATTCGAGCTTCCACGGTGGCGGTACGAATGCGCGCGGCTACTTCCTGGGCGGCTCGTACGCGATCGACAAGAACATGTGGTTCACCGGCCGCTGGATCTCGACCAAGGAGGTCTACGGCCCGCCGCTGTCGATCGACACCTTGCAGCTTGAATTCAATGCGCGTTTCTAAGCAAAAGAAGGAGAGCGCCGTGTCCCGAACGATCTTCCCGGCGCTGGCCCTGGCCGCACTGGCCGCCACGGCCGGCGTGGCGCAGGCCCAGCAAGCGCAAGGCGCGAGCATGGAGGAGCGGCTGCGTGCGCAGCTGCGCACCACCACCACGCAGTTGCAACAGGCGCAGAACGAGCTGGCCGCGCTCAAGGCGGGCCAGCCCGCAGGCAAGGCACCTGGTGCTGCACCCGTTGCACCCGAGCTCGAAACGCTGAAGAAGGAACTGGCCGCAAGCCAGGCCCAGCTCGCGTCCGAGCGCCACGCGCGCGGGCAGGCCAGTGCCGGCAACGCGCAGCTGCGCGAGCAGGCCCAGGCCGCGAGCGAGAAGGCGGGCGCGCAGATCGCGCAGTTCCGCGGCGCGTACGACGAACTGCTGAAGATGTCGCGCGCCTCCGAGGCCGAGCGCCAGCGTCTGGCTGGCGAGGCCGCGCTGCAGCGCACCGCGCTCACGCAGTGCGAGGCCAAGAACACGCAGCTGTACGCCGTCGGCCAGGAAGTGCTGCGCGCCTACGAAACCATGGACGTGGGCAGCGTGCTCGCCTCGCGCCAACCCTTCGCGGCGCAGAGCCGCGTCAAGTACGAACAGATCGCGCAGCAGTACGGCGACAAGCTCTACGAGAGCCGCTTCGACGTGCGCGCTGTGAGCGCGCCGGCACCTGAAGCCGCTGCGTCCGCTACGGAAGGAAAGCCGCAATGACCCATGCACAAGCAACCTCCACCGCCGGGATCGGCCGGCGCCTGCGCGCAGCGGCCGGCGTGCTGCTGGTTTCGTCTGTCGGCGTGGCCGCCGCGCAGCAACCCGCCGCGCCCGGCCCCGCCGTGGTCGCACGCATCGGCGAAGTGACCATCGGCCCCGACGAAATCGAGAAGCTGCTGCAGACCCTGCCCGAGGCCGAGCGCGCTGCTGTCAAGGCCGACCGCGCGGGTCTCGACGGCTGGCTGCGCCAGCGCCTCGTGAGCGAAGCGCTGCTGCGCGACGCCCGCGCCAAGGGCTGGGCCGATCGGCCCGAGGTGAAGGCAAAGATCGACGCCGCCACGCGCGAGATTGCCGCGCGCATCGTCGCCACCAGTTATCTCGAATCCGTGAGCCAGGTGCCCGCGGGCTTCCCGTCGGACGCCGAAGTGAAGACTGCCTACGACCAAGGCAAGACCGGCTTCAACCTACCGGCCGCCTACCGCGTCGCGCAGATTTACCTGGCCACGCCCGAGCGCGACCCGGCCGCCATCGCCAAGGTGCGCGACGAAGCGAACCGCCTCGCGAAGCAGGCCCGCAGCGGCGACTTCGCTGCCGTCGCGCGCGCCAGCTCGCAGGACCGCCGCAGCGCCGAGCGCGGCGGCGAGGTTGACACGCTGCCGCTCGCGCGCATCCTCCCCGAACTGCGCGACACCGTGGCCAAACTCAAGCAAGGCCAGGTCAGCGAACCGGTGCAGGCCGAGGCCGGCTTTCACGTCGTCAAGCTGCTCGACATCCAGCCCGCGCGCACCGCCACCCTCGAAGAGATGAAGCCGCAGCTGCAGGCTGCGCTGCGTCAGCAGCGGCAACAGCAGCTGGTGCAGGCCTACATGGCCCAGCTGGCGCCGCCGGCGCAACTGAGCATCGACAGCGCCGCACTCGACGCCGCGCTCAAGAAAACCAACTGAACCTATTTCCCCTTTTTCCGAAAGAAGAACCAGACCATGAACACCACCGCCACGACCCCGGAAGCCGACGACATCGCCGCCACGCCGGCCGCACTCGACATGCTCGACGCCGTCACGCCCGACCAGGTGTCGGACGCCATCAAGGCCGCCGGCGGCGCCGTCACCGCCATTGAGCAAGATGGCGTGGTGCGCCTGCACAGCGCCAGCCACGGCATCGGCTTCCAGGTGCTGTGGGGCAACGCCGTCACCACCACCCAGTACACCGACTTCACCCTGAGCTGCCCGCTGCGCGTGCAGGGCGGCACGCTGCCCGAGGCCGTGCTCGCCGCATGGCACCGCAGCAAGCGCTTTGCGCGCGTGGCGCAGCACGGCGACTTCGTCGTGCTCGAGATGGACGTCGTCGTCGCCGGCGGCGTCAGCCCCGCCTACCTGGCGTTTGCCGTGCGCCTGTGGATGCAGATGATGGGCGAGTTCTTCCTGCACCTGCGCAACTACGGCCCCGCTGCTGAAACGCGCGGCGATGCGGCCAATGCCGAACTCGCCGCTGCCGCCGCCGTCCAGGGTGTGCCCGCCGCCGCGTGATGTTGCCCATGCGCGCCGCACCCGGCCTGTCGATGGACGACCACCACAGCCATCCCACGCACGACTCGCCCACGGGCCGCGCCATCCAGGCCGCGGCCCGCCAGGCCCAGCGCGCGCGCCGCGCCGAGACCGTGCGGCTGCGCCAACGCGCCGCGCTGCTAGAGCTGCTGGTGCAGACCATGGCGGAGCTGCACATCTCGATGGCCGAGCTCAATGCGGCGCGCAAGGCGCTGGCGCCTGCGTGGCGGCAGGTGGGGGATGAAAGGGCTTCGCTCGACAACGACGTGGAGCGTTGACGCAACGCGGCAAGGCGGCGGAGGGTAGGGCAGAATCGCCCGCCGCCCACGCTCCCGAAAGGCCGCACCCGTGACGACGCTTCTACGCTCCACGCAGATCGCCCAGACCACGCCCACGGGCGCCGCCATCGCAGAGAAGGTGGCGCAGGCCTACGACCTCGGCGAGGTCCGGTCGTGCGAGCTGCTGAGGCGCAGCTTCAACCACGTCTACGGACTGGAGTTTGTCGACGGCCGCCGCGCCGTCGCGCGCCTGAGCGCCGACCGTCCGCGCGGCGCGCCGAACGTCGGCTACGAAACGGCACTGCTCGCGCACCTGAAGGCCAAGGGCGTACCCGTGGCCGGCGCGCTGGCTGCACGCGACGGCGCACATGCCGTCGCGATGGACTTGCCCGAGGGCGAGCGCCCGCTGATCCTGTTCGAGCACCTCGACGGCGACATCCCCGGCGACGTGCTGCCCGACGTCGAGGCCACCGGTCGCGGCCTGGCGCTGTTGCACGAAGCCGCACAGGACTACCACGGCCCCGCCAGTCGCTACACGCTGGAGTTCCGACCTGCTGCACGCGTCGCTCGAGCGCCTGCATGCCGCGCCCACGATGACCGACGCGCTGCGCCCGGAGTTCAGCGCCATCGCGCGAACGCTCGAAGCCCGCATTGCCGCGATGCCGGCCCTGACGCGTGTCCATGGGCACGGCGATTGCCACGGCATGAACAACTTCGTGACCGACGGCCCGGAGGGAACGCGCGTCGCGTCGTTCTTCGACTTCGACGATGCGGGCCCCGGCTGGCTGGCCTACGACCTGTGCGTGTACCTGTGGGCGATGCACCCGCGCACCGTGGGCGGATCGCTCGACGCGACGTCGCTGGCGCGCTGGCGCAGCTACCTGACGGGCTACCGCAGCGCGCGCCCGTTGTCTTCGGTAGATGTCGAAGCCATCGCCGCTTTCCTCGCGGTGCGGCAGTTCTGGCTCATGGGCGAACACGCGGGCCGTATCGCGGTGTGGGGCACGCAGTCGATGCCGACGAGTTGGCTGCGCACGCAGGTGAAGATGTTGACGGCGTGGGCGGAGTTGCAGACGCCGGAGTGAGGCTTCGGCTCAGGCTTGCGAGACCCAGCCTCTGAACGCCATGCCCGCATAGAACAAGCGGACGTTCGAAAAACCCGTCTCTTCCAGCAGTGCTTCTTCCTGTTCCGGGCTGAGCAGCGACAGCGTCGAACCGATGGCCGTTGCCGCTTTGCGCGCGTTGTTCGGATCGACACCGGACGCCGCCGCGAAAGCGACATAGCGCGAGAGCCACAACTCCCGCTCGCCATCCGCCTGAGGAAAGCTGAGGTGCGCCACGACGAACGGCGCACCGGGCTTCAGACGGCGATGAATTTCCCTCAACGTCGACCTGCGTTCATCGAGCGTCAGGAAGTGCATCGTCAGCAGGCAGGTCGCTGCATCGAAGGGGCCTTCGGGGGCGGTGTCGGTGTAGCCGTGGTGCAGCGCGACCCGTTCGGCGAGCGGGCCGAGCGTTTCCGCGGCGAGGTCGAGCATGGGCTGCGACGGATCGACACCGACGAAATGCCATCGGGGATGCGCCTGCGCGAGCACCTTCAACTCCATGCCGCCGCCGGCACCGATGACCAGCACGTTGGCCGAGTCCGGCGCACCTTCGGCGATGAGCAGGGCCGCCATCGTCTGCAGGTCGTGCAGGCCTGGCACCAGACGGGCGGTTTTTTCGGCGTAGTTGTTGGTGGTGGAGGGGGCGCTGAAGGCGGGCGTGGACTCGGACATTTCGCCAGTCTATGTGGGCATCGCGCGTTTTGCAGGTGTAGGGCTGCAGGAGAATCCAGCCAGAAGCGGGCCTCGCCCGAACCCGACGTCATTTGCGGAGACCGCCTGCATGTCCATCTCATCCCTCAGCGTCCGTCGTGCGGTGTCCGATGACGCAGCGCGCATCGATGCGCTTTACGGCCAACTGGTGGGAGACACGGCGCGCTGCGTGCTGCCCGAGCGCCTGCAGGAGTTGTCCGAAGACCCGAGGACGGCGCTTCTTGTCGCGGAGGTCGACGGCCAGGTGTGCGCGACGGCGCTGGTTTCTCTGTGCGAGGACGTGATGTTCAAGCGGCAGCCGTTCGCCGTCGTGGAGAACGTCGTTGTCGACGTCGCTGCCCGCAACCGAGGGGTCGGGGCCGCGCTGATGCGGGAGGTCGAGGCCTTCTGCGCGGTGAGCGATTGCTCGAAGATCATGTTGCTGAGTTCGGTGGATCGCACGGATGCCCATCGCTTCTTCGAGCGATGCGGTTTCGATGCCTCGATCAAGCGCGGGCTCGTCAAATATCGGCGGGCCTTTGCTTGCTAGTCATGTCGCTGCATGCGCTTGCGAGCGCCTAACATCGCCCTATGCAGACACAAACCGAAAGTTGCACATGAGGATTCAATCCGCTCGCAAAAAGAATCAACGCACGCCGAAGGATGGAGGTCTCAACCTCGCGAAAAATCACCTCGCGCATCGAACGGCAACTCTTCCGGTCGAAGGTCAGTAACCATGCATGAAATCATCTGCCCCCACTGCAGCAAAGCATTCAAGATCGACGAAGCCGGCTACGCGGACATCCTGAAGCAGGTACGCGACGGCGATTTCGAAAAGCAGTTGCACGAGCGGCTGGAGCTGGCCGAGCGGGACAAGCGCAACGCCGTCGAACTCGCCCAGACAAAAGCTGCCGGAGAATTGCAGAAAACTGCAGCAGCCAAGGACGGCGAGATTCAGGAACTCAAGGCCAAGCTCGAGGCCGGCGACGTCGCGCGCAAACTCGCCGTGAGCGAAGCCCTGAGCATCGTGGAACGGGAGCGCGACGCGCTCGCGAACGAGCTTGAAAAGGCCAAGCAGGACAAGCTGGCCGCGACCGCGCTCGCCGAGGCCAGGCACGTGGGCGAGCTGCAGAAGGGCGCCGCCGCGAAGGACGTGGAAATCCAGGAACTGAAGGCCAGGCTCGACGCCGTCGAGGTGGCGAAGAAGCTCGCGATCAGCGAGGCCGTCGGTGCGGTCGAGAAGGAGCGGGATCAGTTGAAGAGCGGCCTCGAGCGGGCGGAGCTCGAGAAGCAACTGGCCGAGAAATCACTCAAGGACAAGTACGAGACGCAGATCAAGGACCGCGACGACGCGATTGATCGCCTGAAGGATTTGAAGGCGCGCCTGTCGACCAAGATGGTCGGCGAGACCCTGGAGCAGCACTGCGAGACCGAGTTCAACCGCATCCGGTCGATGGCATTTCCCCGGGCTTATTTCGAGAAGGACAACGACGCGCGCACCGGCAGCAAGGGCGACTACATCTTCCGCGACGCGGACGAAGCCGGCACCGAGATCGTCTCGATCATGTTCGAGATGAAGAACGAGAGCGACCGCACCGCAACCAAGAACAGGAACGAAGACTTCCTGAAGGAGCTCGACAAGGACCGCATCGAGAAGGGGTGCGAGTATGCGGTGCTGGTCTCGCTGCTCGAGCCCGACAACGAGCTCTACAACACGGGCATCGTCGACGTGTTCCATCGCTACCCGAAGATGTACATCGTGCGCCCGCAGTTCTTTCTGCCCATCATCACGCTGCTGCGCAATGCGGCGATGAACTCGCTCAAGTACAAGTCGGAGCTGGCGCTCGTCAAGGCGCAGAACATCGACATCACGAAGTTCGAGTCCGAACTCGAGACCTTCAAGACCGCATTTGCCAGAAACTACGACCTCGCCTCCGGGCACTTCCAGAAGGCAATCGCCGAGATCGACAAGTCGATCGATCACCTGCAGAAGACGAAGGAAGCGCTGCTCGGCACCGATCGGAACCTTCGTCTTGCGAACGACAAGGCGCAGGACGTGACGATCAAGAAGCTCACGCGCGGCAACCCGACGATGGCGGCCAAGTTCGCCGAACTCAAGAAGCTGGATTCTTCCGAGACTGAATGAGCGGGGCGCAGGCACTGCTGAAGAAACACATGAACAACATCACCATCGACTACCGTCAGAACGTTCCACTGGATCCGGTCGACATCGCCCGCGTCTTCGATCGATCCGGCATCAAGCGTCCCACCCACGATCTCGCGCGAATCGAGCGGATGTTCGCCGCGCCCAGTCTCTTGCTGTCGGCGTGGGTCGGCGACGAGCTGGTGGGGCTGTCGCGGTCACTGACCGACCATGCGTACTGCTGCTACCTGTCGGACCTGGCGGTGGACAAGAAGTACCAGGGCCATGGCATTGGCCGGGAACTCGTGAAGCGCACGCAGGCCATCATCGGCGACGAGGTGTCGTTGATCTTGCTGTCTGCCCCCGACGCGATGTCTTACTACCCGACGCTCGGTTTCGAGCTGGCGCAGAACGCTTACGCCATCCGGCGCAAGAAGTAAGCAGGGGCCGCTGCTCCACGGCCCACGACGACCGGATGCGTCTAGGTTCGTCGTGAGCCCACCAGCCCGGCCTTCGCATCCAGCAGGTGCCCCAGTGGCAGCGCCGCCTCCGACTTGATCTCGCGCAGCACGATGCTCGACCGCACGTGCGTCACGCCGGGCAGACTGAACAGCACCTCGTGCAGGAAGCGCTCGTAGTGCTTCATGTCCGGCACGGTCACGTTGAGGATGTAGTCGGCGGGCCCGGTGGCCGACACGCAGCGAATGATCTGCGGGCTTGCGGCCACGGCTTCTTCGAAGCGTTGCACCATCGCCTCGCTGTGCCGGTCGAGGTTCACTTCGGCCACGGCCGACACATGCAAACCCACCAATTCGGGGTCGACGAGCGCGGTGTAGCCGCGGATGACGCCGGCCGCTTCCATGTCCTTGATGCGCTTCCAGCAGGGCGTGGGCGACAGGCCCACGGCCTCGGAAATCTGCTGCACGGTCTGCCGGCCGTCATGCTGCAGTGCAGAAAGAATCTTGAGGCAATGCTCGTCAAGAGAAGCAGAACCGACGTTCATCGTGATTTTCGAGTGGATTCTTCTTCAAACAAGGGTCTGCGCCAGTGTATTGAAGAAACACTTACTTGGGGGGCCGCAGAACAATTCCGGGCATGAACGCCCCACTCGAAGCGACCGCACTCAGACGGCCCGACTACCAACTGTCCGACAACCTCTGGGCCGATGCCGGCTCGGTCTTCATCACCGGCACGCAGGCGTTGATCCGCATCCTGGTGATGCAGAAACAGCGCGACGCGGTACGCGGCCTGCACACGCAGGGCTTCGTGAGCGGCTACCGCGGCTCGCCGCTGGGCATGGTCGACCAGGCCATCTGGAAGGCCGGCGAGCGCTTCAAGCAGACCGGCATCCGCTTCGTGCCTGCCGTGAACGAGGAGTTGGCCGCCACGCAGGTGCTGGGCACGCAGCGCGTTGAATCGGACCCCGAGCGCACCGTCGATGGCGTGTACGCCATGTGGTACGGCAAGGGCCCGGGCGTGGACCGCGCGGGCGATGCGCTCAAGCACGGCAACGCCTACGGCTCGTCGCCGCGCGGCGGCGTGCTGGTGGTGGCAGGCGACGACCACGGCTGCGTGTCGTCGTCGATGCCGCACCAGAGCGATCACGCCTTCATGGCCTGGCGCATGCCCGTGATGCAGCCCGCCAGCGTGGCCGAGTACCTGGAGTTCGGGCTGTACGGCTACGAGCTCTCGCGCTATTCAGGCGCATGGGTCGGCATGGCGGCGCTGTCCGAAATCGTGGAGAGCGCGGGCACGGTGGACCTCGATGCGGTGAACGCGCGCGTGGCCGCCTGGGAAGACGCCGATGCGGTGCGCGCCGCCACCGGCCACGCCGCGCCGCCCGACGGCCTGCACTACCGCTGGCCCGATCTGCCGTCGCTGCGCATCGAGTCGAGGCTGGAAGACAAGCTCGCGGCCGTGGCTGCCTTCACCCAACGCAACAGCATCGACCGCCACGTCATCGTGAGCCCGCATGCCAAGGTGGGCATCGTCACCTGCGGCAAGGCGCACCACGACCTGATGGAGGTGCTGCGCCGGCTCGAACTCTCGCCCGAGCAACTCGCGCGTGCGGGTGTGCGGCTGTACAAGATCGGGCTGAGCTTTCCGCTCGAGCAGACGCGCCTCAAAGAGTTCGCGCGCGGGCTCGGCGAGATCCTCATCGTGGAAGAGAAGGGCGCCGTGGTCGAGACGCAGCTGCGCGACATCTTCTACAACGCGCCGCCCGATGCGCGCCCCGTGCTCGTGGGCAAGCACGACCACGCGGGTCAGCCGCTGGTGTCGGCGCTCGGCGAGCTGCGGCCTTCGCGCCTCATCGAACTGGTCGCGCACTGGCTGGCCGTGCACTTTCCCGAGAACTACGACCTGGGCGATCACCTGCAGCATGTGCGCGACTTCACGCCGCCCGAGCTGCTGGGCAACGCGAGCGATGCGGTCAAGCGCGTGCCGTACTTCTGCGCCGGCTGTCCGCACAACACCAGCACCAAGGTGCCCGAGGGATCGACGGCGCGCGCGGGCATCGGCTGCCACTTCATGGCCAACTGGATGGACCGCAGCACGGCGGGCCTGATCCAGATGGGCGGAGAGGGCGTCGACTGGATCTCGCACGCGATGTTCACCAAGACGCCGCACGTGTTCCAGAACCTGGGCGACGGCACCTACTACCACTCGGGCTACCTCGCGATCCGCCAGGCCGTGGCGGCCAAGGCCACGCTCACCTACAAGATCCTGTTCAACGACGCGGTCGCGATGACCGGCGGCCAGCCGGTCGACGGCGTCATCAGCGTGGACGCCATTGCGCGGCAGGTGGAGTCGGAAGGCGTCACCAAGGTGGTGGTCGTGAGCGACGCCATCCACCACTACGACGCCATCAAGAACAAGTTTCCGGCCGGCACCGAGTTCCACGACCGCGCCGCGCTCGACGAGGTGCAGCGACGCCTGCGCGAAATGCCCGGCGTGACCGTGCTCATCTACGAGCAGACCTGCGCCGCCGAGAAGCGCCGTCGCCGCAAGAAGGGCGAGCTGGCCGATCCGCCCAAGCGCCTGTTCATCAACGAGGCCGTGTGCGAAGGCTGCGGCGACTGCACCGTGCAGAGCAACTGCGTGGCCGTGCTCCCGCACGAGACGCCGATGGGCCGCAAGCGCAAGATCGACCAGACCAGCTGCAACAAGGACTATTCCTGCGCCAAGGGCTTCTGCCCCAGCTTCGTGGGCGTCACCGGCGGCAAGCTGCGCCGCAAGAGCGGGGCGCTGGCGGCCGGGCGCGATGCCTTCCTGCACCGCGTGGGCGCGCTCGCGCATCCTGCGCCGCATGCGTGGACCGGTCCGTACGACCTGCTGGTGACCGGCGTGGGCGGCACCGGCGTGGTGACGGTGGGCGCGGTCATCGCGATGGCCGCGCACCTCGAAGGCAAGTCGGCCAGCGTGCTCGACTTCATGGGCTTCGCGCAGAAGGGCGGCTCGGTACTGAGCTTCGTGCGGCTGGCCGACACGCCCGAGCGGCTGAACCAGGTGCGCATCGACACGCAGCAGGCCGACGCCATCCTCGCGTGCGACGTGGTGGTGGGCGCCTCGGCCGACGCGCTGCAGACCGTGCGGCACGGGCGCACGCGCGTGCTCGCGAACATCCACGAGATTCCGGTGGCCGAGTCGCTGCGCAACCCCGATGCGGACCTGCATGTCGACCTGCTGCTCGAGAAGATGCGCTTCGTCGCGGGCGAGGAACAGGTCGAGACCTTCGATGCGCAGAGCCTGGCGGAAGAGTTCCTGGGCGACACGCTGGCTGCGAACATCGTCGCGACCGGCTACGCGTGGCAGCGCGGCCTGGTGCCGCTGAGCCTCGAGGCGCTCATGCATGCGATCGAACTCAACGGCGTGGCCGTGGCGGCCAACCAGTCGGCGTTCTCGCTGGGGCGGCTCGCGGCGGGCGACGCTGCGGCGCTCGACCAGTTGCGCGCGGCGCCGGTCGAGGCTGCGGCGCACCAGGTCGACGACCGCCCGCTGGAAACCCTGCTCGCCGATGCGCGCCGCCACCTCACCGGTTACCAGAGCGCCGCATGGGCGCAGCGCTTCGAGCAGCGCATTCGCGCGCTGCAGGCGACCGAGTCCGCATTGCCGGGCGGCGATGCGCGCCTGCCCTTCACGCGCAACGCGGCGCGCAGCCTCTTGAAGCTCATGAGCTACAAGGACGAGTATGAGGTCGCGCGCCTGTACACCGACGGCACGTTTCTGCAGAAGCTGAAAGACCAGTTCGAAGGCGACCTGAAGCTCGAGTTCCACATGGCCCCGCCGTTGCTCTCACGCCCTGCGCACGGTCAGGCGCCCGCCAAGATTCGCCTCGGTGCATGGATGCTGCCAGCGATGAAATGGCTGGCCCACGGCAAGCGACTGCGCGGCACGCCCTTCGACCTGTTCGGCCACACGGCGGAGCGCCGCACCGAGCGCGGGCTGATCGATCACTTCGACCGCTTGCTGCAGGAGATGGCGGCCGAACTGACGCCCGACAACCAATCGACTGCTGCACGCATCGCGGCCCTGCCGCTGTCGGTGCGTGGCTTCGGCCATGTGAAGCTGGCGAACCTGGACTCGGCGCGCATCCGCGAGGCCGAGCTGCTGCACCGCTTTGCGCCATCGCGCTACGCGAAGCCGGTGGACGCGCCCAGCGCCGGGCAGATCCGAGGCATCGCCATCGTGGCCAGCGCGCGGTAGCGGGGGCGCGCGGTCGGGCGGAGAAGGGGCTTCGCTCGGCTACGATCCTTGCCGAAGCCCCCCCCCGCGACACCCCGACGACCCCCCGACATGCGAACCTTCCTCTACTACGCCTTGATGCTCCTGCTCGGATTTGCCTGGTACAGGTACGGACAGAAACTGCTGCGCCAGGGCTATCGCGATGAGAAGGGCGAACTCACCCAAGGGGTCGTAGGGCCCGTCGGATTCCTGATGGTCGCCGGCGTGACCTGCTACCTCTTCTTCGCCATGCTGCGCGCCCTGGTTCGGGGCGAAATTCCTTGCGTCGGCAAAGGCTGCGCGGGGCAGGTCTACACGTTGGCGGCGCATGCGGGCGACTACTGGGCCAACCTGTTTTTCGTTGCGTGGATGGTCCTGGGCTTGGGCTACGCGATGTACGTGACGCTCAAGATCTGGTTCCGGGCGTAGCCGCCTGCACCGCTGTCTTCGGCACCGTTCTTTCTTTCCCACCCCACGGAGCAACCCCCTGGACCTGCGCGACCTCCAGTATTTCGAAGTCATCGCCGAGCTCGAACACATGGGGCGCGCGGCGGAGCGGCTGCACCGCACGCAGCCCGCGCTCACGAGCTGCGTGCGGCGGCTCGAAGAAGCATGCGGCGCGGCGCTGTTCGAGAAGACGGGCCGCGGCATCCGGCTCACTGCGGCCGGCAGTGCCCTGCTCAAGTGGGCGCAGCGCACGCGCTTCGACGTGGAGAGCGCGCGCCGCGAGATCGGCGACATCGGCCGCGGCCTGACCGGCAACATCAAGGTGGGCATCGTCCCGACGGCCGCGCAGTTCTTGCTGCCGCCGGCCGCACGCGACCTGATGCGCGAAGCACCCGGCGTCACGTTGCGCACCACCGTGGCATTGGTCGACGTGCTGAAGCCGCTCTTGCGCGCCGGCGACATCGACCTCATGGTCGGCACCGAAGTCCCGGCGGAAACCGGGTTTGCTTCGCACTACTTGGCCGAAGACGTGATCGTGGTGGCCGCCGCCGAGTCGCACCCGATCTTCAGCAAGCCCAAGCCCAGTTTGAAAGACCTGACGGCTCATCGATGGGTGCTGCAGCCTCCCGGGGCCCCGACCCGCGATTGGCTCGACCAGACCTTCGACCGGCACCGTCTGCCGCGGCCGCTGGTGCAGGTCGAAAGCACGATGCTGCTGATGCTCCCCGGCCTGATCGGGGAGACGGGCCTCTTGAGCTTCATCTCGCGGCTGCACCTTCAAGCCGGGCAGTCGGGCGCCGCGCTGCGCGAGGTGAAGGTGCCCGCCACGGCCATGCGGCGGCGCATGGTCGTGACCTACCGGGACAGCGGCTACCTCTCTCCCGCGGCGCAACGCCTGATCAACCTGCTGGCGAAATACGCAGACACGCCGGCCGGCTGATACCCCAAGTCAAATCTATCGATCTTCAAAAAGTATCGATTGGACTGAATGGGCGACGCTGCGAATACTTGCCTCCATCGAACACGCCGCCCGCGCTCCTGCGAAGCGGACGAAAAAACTGGAGACAAGACATGCATCGCGCTTTCCCCGCCACGGCCTCGGGCCGCTTCACCGGCTTCGTGGCCGCCACCGCTGCCGTTGCCGCAGCGATGCTGCTGGTGCCTTCGCCGGCGTCGGCGCAGGCGGCCTATCCCTCGCGGGCCATCAAGCTCATCGTGCCGTTTCCTGCGGGCGGAGGCACGGACCTGATTGCGCGTGAAGTCGCCAACAAGGTGGCCGTGGCCAATGGCTGGTCGATCATCATCGACAACAAGCCGGGCTCGGGCGGCAACCTCGGCGTGGACGCGGCGGCGAAGTCGACACCCGACGGCTACACGCTCGTCCTGGGCCAGACGAGCAACCTGGCGATCAACCCCACGCTGTACCCCAAGCTGCCCTACAACCCCGAAAAGGACCTGACCCCGATCGTCACGGTGGCCAGCGCGCCCCTGGCGCTCGTGGTGGCGGCGGACTCGCCCTACAAGACGCTCGCCGACGTGGTGGCCGCGGCCAAGGCCAAGCCCGAAGCGCTGAACTACGCCAGCTCCGGCAGCGGGACGGTCGCGCACCTGGCCACGGAGCTGCTCCAGAAGACCGCCGGCGTGAAGTTCACGCACGTGCCGTACAAGGGCGCCGCGCAAGGCTCGACCGACCTCATCGGCGGCCAGATCCAGATGTACATGTCTTCCGTGCCGACGCTGATCGGCTACGTCAAGAACGGAAAGATGCGCGTGCTGGCCGTCACCTCGGCCAAGCGCACCGCCGACCTGCCGGCCGTGCCCACGGTCGCCGAGTCGGGCTTCAAGGGTTTCGAGGCCGTGACCTGGTTCGGCATTGCGGGGCCTGCTGGCCTGCCGAAGGACGTGGTGACCAAGGTGAACGGCGCGTTCAACAAGGCGCTGCAGGACCCGGAAGTCAAGAAGAAGCTCGCCAGTCAGGGCTCCGATGCGCTGGGTGGAACGCCCGAGCAATTCGCCAAGCTGATCCGCGACGACATCGTGCGCTGGGCGCCGATCGTCAAGGAATCCGGCGCCAAGGTCGACTGACCTAACTCACTGACGCGGCGACACGCCAAGGGGTACGCACTGAGCGTTGCCTGGGCGCAGCCATGCCCGCGTCGGCACCCCTCTTCATCCCAGAAAGAAGCCCATGTCCTCCACACTTCCCGACATCATTCGCGACTTTGAACGCGTGCCTTCCCATCTCGTGGCGCAGGCCGCTGAGTTGCAGCCCGCGATCCTGGCCGACGTGGCCGGCCGGCGCGGCGCGCTCGACGGCCGCATCAAGGCGCTGCGGCCGCGCATGAAGCTGGCGGGCACGGCGCTCACGGTCGAAGTGCGCCCGGGCGACAACCTCATGATCCATGCCGCCATCGCGATGGCCCAACCGGGCGACGTGCTGGTGATCGACGGCAAGGGCGACCAGACCTCGGCGCTCATGGGCACCATCATGATGACGGCCTGCAAGCAGCTCGGCATCGCCGGCGTCGTGATGGACGGCGCGTGCCGCGACAGCCTGGAGATCGACGAGATGGACTTCCCGGTCTTCTCGGTGGGCACGAACCCGAACGGGCCGACCAAGCACATCGGCGGACGCATCGGCCACCCGGTGTCGATCGGCGGCGTCACCGTGAACGCCGGCGACTTCGTGATCGGCGACGGCGACGGCGTGGTCGTGGTGGAGCGCGAGAAGATCGAATCGCTGCTGCCGCTGGCCGCCAAGAAGGTCAAGGACGAGGCCGCGCGCATCGCGGCCATCAAGCAGGGCGACACGGCCGCCAAATGGCTCGTGTCGGCCTTGCGCACGGCTGGCGTGCTGAAGGAAGGCGAAACGCTGTGACCGCCATTCTGGTGACCGGCGCCGACCTCGCGCCGCAAGCGCTCGCGCTGCTCGCGGGGCACGAGGTCGTCTACGCAGGCAAGACGCCGACCGAAGAAGACCTGGTCGCCCTGTGCCGCACGCACGATCCGGTGGCCATCATCGTGCGCTACGGCAAGGTGGGTGCGGCCGTGATGGACGCGGCGCCTTCGCTCCAGGTGATCTCGAAGCACGGCAGCGGCACCGACACGATCGACAAAGCGGCTGCGAGCGCGCGCGGCATCGAGGTCGTCGCGGCCGTGGGCGCCAACGCCGCGGCCGTCGCCGAGCAGGCGCTCGCCTTGCTGCTGGCCTGCGCGAAATCGGTGGTGGCCCTGGACGCACGCATGCACGCCGGCCACTGGGACAAGGCCACGCACAAGAGCCTCGAACTCGGCGGGCGCACCATCGGCCTCGTCGGGCTGGGTGCCATCGGCCTGCGCTTCGCGCGCATGGCGGATGCCCTCGGCATGCGTGTGCTCGGATTCGATCCCTTCGCCAAGGACCTGCCGGCGCATGTGCAGGCCGTGGACCTTGCCACCCTCTGGCGCGAATCGGATGCGATCTCGCTGCACTGCCCGCTGACCGAAGACAACCGGGGGTTGCTCAACGCGCAGACTCTGGCGCAATGCAAGCGGGGCGTGATCGTCGTCAACACGGCGCGCGGCGGCCTGATCGACGAGGAGGCCCTGCTCGCAGCGCTGCACGCGGGCCAGGTCGCCATGGCCGGGCTCGACAGCTTCGCGGTCGAACCCATGGCGCCCGGCCACCCGTTCCAGGGCGACAAGCACATCGTGCTGAGTCCGCACATCGGCGGCGTGACGAGAGATGCCTATGTGAACATGGGCGTGGGTGCTGCGAAGAACCTGCTGCAGGTGCTGTCGCGCCGGGCAGCGACGGCCTGAATCGCTCTCCGATGTTTAGCGACGAGCGCGGGCCGCGCGCGGCTGCGGCTCCCGCGCCAGCATCTCGACCACCAAGGCAATGAACCACTGGTGCAGCGCCGAGGTCTCGTGCCGCTCGTGCCAGACCAGCTCGACGGTGCGCGCCGGCGCCGCCAGCGGTGGCGCCACGCGCTTCAGGCCCGTCATGCGCACCGTCTCCAGGCCCTCGGACCAGGGCAGCACGGCGATGAGGTCGGAGCGGCGCACGGCCTCATAGGCTGCGGAGTAGTGGCTCACCGTAGAGACCAGGTTGCGCTGCAGGCCGCGACTTTGCAGCACGCGGTCGTAGATGCCGCCGACACGGCCCGCCAGGCTCACGTCGAGATGGCGTGCGGCCAGAAATTTCTTCAGCGGAATCTTGTCCAGCTTCGCCAACGGATGGTCGTTGCGCATGAAGCAGGCGAAGTCGACCGACCACAGCCGGCGTGAGCGCATGAAGCCGGGGCGCTGCACGTCGTCGTTGTAGGCGCCGATGGCGAAGTCGGCGCGGTTGTCGTCCAGCGATTGGGCGAAGTCCACCACCGTGCCGGGGTGCGTGTGCAGGCGCATGCCCGGTGCGAGTTCGCCGAGCCGCTCGAGCAGCCGCGGCGCGACGATGCAGGCTACGTAGTCGGTCATCGAGACCGTCAGGCGGGCGTCGCTTTGCGAGGCATCGAAGCTCTCGCCCTCGAGCGTGCCCCGGATGGTGCGCAGCGAGCGCGCCAGCGGCGCCCACAACTCCGTCGCGCGCCGCGTCGGGCGGATGCCGGCGCCGTTGCGCACGAACAAGGGGTCGCCGTAGGTTTCGCGCAGCCGGCGCAGCGCATTGCTGACCGTGGGCTGCGTGAGCGACAGCTTGGATGCGGCGCGCGTCACGTTGCCTTCGTTCATGAGGGCTTCGAAGACCTTCAGCAGGTTGAGATCGGCGTTGCGGTAGTTCATGGGCAGGAGGCTGAAACCATTCATTCCATCAATGGAATGGATTCAGCATATAAATTTTTCGGAATTGTGACGCGATCCTACGATCCCGTCATTCCTTACCGCCCATGCCCCGGAACCCGGCAAACAGACCCCATGACCCAGATCCTCGTCAAGAACGCCCGCCTGCTCGATCCGCTGAAGCCCGAGCTGCAGGACCGCCACGACATCCTGATCGAGGGTGACACCATCCGCGAGGTGTCCGACCGGCCGATCGTGGCGCGCGATGCGCGGGTCATCGACGCCGCCGGCAAGACCGTGATGCCCGGCCTGATCGACCTGCATGTGCATGTGGTGGCCATCGACCTGAACCTGCAGCGCCAGGCGCAGATGCCGAACGTGCTGGTGACGCTGCGCAGCCTGCCGATTTTGCGCGGCATGCTGCGCCGCGGCTTCACGACGGTGCGCGACGCCGCCGGTGCGGGCGATGCGTTCAAGCAGGCCGTGCAGTCGGGGCTGGCGCAGGGGCCGCGCCTGTTCGTCTCGGGCCGCGCACTGAGCCAGACCGGCGGCCATGGCGACGGCCGTGCGCGCTCCGACTATCTGATCGCCAACGGCGTGTGCCCCAACTGCGCCCGCGTGGGCATGCTCGCCCGCGTGGCCGACGGCGTGGACGCCGTGCGCAAGGCCGCGCGCGAAGAACTGCAGATGGGCGCGGACCAGATCAAGATCATGGCCGGCGGCGGCGTGGCATCGCCCACCGACCCGGTCGACGCGCTGGGCTACAGCGAGGACGAGATCCGCGCCATCGTCGGCGAAGCGGCGGCCCGCAACACCTACGTGCTGGCCCACGCCTACACCCCGGCCGCGATCCAGCGCGTGGTGCGCTGCGGCGTGCGCACGATCGAGCACGGCAACCTCGTCGATGCGCCCACCGCGGCGCTCATGGCCGAGCACGGCGCTTACGTGGTGCCCACGCTGGTGACCTACGACGCGCTCGCCAACGAAGGCGCGGCCCTGGGGCTGCCACCCGCCAGCGTGGCCAAGGTGGAAGACGTGCGCGGCGCCGGGCTGCGCTCGCTCGAGATCTACAAGTCGGCGGGCGTGAAGATGGGCTTCGGCACCGACCTGCTGGGCGAGTCGCATCGCCTGCAGAGCGACGAGTTCCGCCTGCGCGCGCAGGTGCTGTCGCCGGCCGAGATCATCGCCAGCGCCACGCTCATCGGCGCCGAGGTGCTGGGCATGAGCGACCGGCTCGGCCGGCTGATTCCCGGCGCACTGGCCGACCTGCTGCTGGTCGATGGCGACCCGATGCGCAACCTCGATTGCCTGCTGGGGCAGGGCGAGCGCATTCCCCTGGTGATGAAGGCCGGCGTGGTCGAGTTCGACGCGCTGTAGCCCGCACCCCGAGCTGTTCAGAACACAACCCGCCGGATGCCTCCGGCCCCTTCAAGGAAACGACACATGCCCAAGCTGACGCAAGCCGTCTGGCGGTACCGCCACGACCAGATGGTCCGGTTGATGGACGAACTCGCCGTCGATGCGCTGGTGTTCACGACTGCGGATTTCTTTCAGTTCGCCACCAACTTCCACACCGACGTGCAGCCGTGGGAGCGGCCGATCTTCGCGGTCGTGCCGCGCCAGGGCGAGGGCTTCCTGGTCATGAACGAGCTGTCCACGAACCACATGCGCTTTTCGATGGAAGCCCACAAGGTGTGGATCACCGACGTGACGTTCTATGCCGAGCATCCGATGGTGAGCAACCGCCTGCCGCTCGTGTCGCAGCTCCCCGAGATCCTTGCCGAGCGCCTGAGCCGCGCCGGCCTGCGCCGCTCGCGCATCGCGCTCGATGCCGGCAGCGGCGTGATGGCCGCCGTGCAGCGCTTGCTGCCCGACCTGAACGTGCGCGTCGCCACCACGGAAGTGCGCAGCTTGCGCTGGCAGAAGCATGCCGAGGAACTGGCCGTGATGCAGGCCATGGCCGGGTTGACCGACTGGCTGCAGGACCGCTACCGCGAAGCCATCAAGCCCGGCCGCCTGGTGCAGGAGATGGACTGCGCCATGGCCAGCCTGTTCGTGCAGGAGGCTGCCGAGCGCTTCCCCGGCGAGCAGTTCGAGGTCGTGCGGTGCTGGACGCTCAGCGGCCCGGCGTCGGCGTCGCCGCACGGCGACGGTGCCTCCTGCGGCGCGCGGATCCGCGAAGGCGACGTGCTCGTCAACATCGTCATTCCCCGGCTCAACGGCCTGACGATCGAGAACGAGCGCACCTGGTTCTGCGGACGTCCCGACGAACAGAAGAAGGCGCTGTGGACGGCCGCGCGCGACGCGACCGATGCGGCCATCGGCGCGGCCGTGACAGGCCGGCCCGTGTGCGGGATCGACGCGGCGGCGCAGGCCGTGATCGAGCGCGCCGGTTTTACCGACTGCATCCGTCACCGCACGGGCCACGCCATCGGCATCGTGCACCACGAGTACCCGGAGGACATGGCATTCAGCCAGCGTCCGCTGTTGGACAACGAGGTCTATTCGGCCGAGCCCGGCCTGTATGTCTACGGCGTGGGCGGCTTTCGCATCGACGACACGGTCGTGGTGGGCGCGACGCCGCGCGTGCTCACCGCCACGCCCAAGTCGCTCGACTACGCCACCGTCGGTTGAGACCGCTCACACCTTTCGCAACCATCGACCTTGACTTCATCATGACCACCCGCCGCACCATGCTTTCCGCGCTGGCCGTTGCAGCTTCGCTGCTCGCCGCACCCGCCTTCGCGCAGGGATTTCCTTCCAAGCCGATCAAGGTCGTGGTTCCGCAGCCTGCCGGCTCGGGGCCGGACACGCTGGCGCGCACGCTGGCCGACGTGCTCGGCAAGAGCATCGGGCAGAGCGTCGTGGTGGAGAACCGGCCCGGCGCCAACGGCACGCTGGCCGCGGCCTATGTGCTCTCGCAGCCTGCGGACGGCTACACGCTGTTCCTGGCCGGCGTCTCCAACATGTCGTGGAACCCGCACCTGTACAAGTCGCTGGGGCACCAGCCGGCGCGCGACTTCACCGGCGTCGCCGTCATCGCGAACACCCCGTTCGTGACGGTCGTGTCGCCGAGCCTGGGCGTGAAGACGCTGCCGGACCTCATCAAGATGGCCAAGGCCGAGCCGCAGCGGCTCAGCTTTGCATCCGCCGGCATCGGCAACTCCACGCACCTTGCGAGCGAGCTGCTGAAGTCGCGCACCGGCATCCAGATGCAGCACGTGCCCATCAGCGGCGCCGGCGGCCCCAACGCGCTGACCAGCGTGATGGCGGGCGACACGCCGGTGATGACGACCGTCCCCGTCGGTGTCGTGCCGCTGGTCAAGAGCGGCAAGCTGGTGCCGCTGGCCGTGACTGGCGAAAAGCGGCTGCCGCAGCTGCCCGACGTGCCCACGTTCAAGGAGCTGGGCATCGACATGGAGGTGCCCGGTTGGTACTCCCTGGTGGCGCGCGCGGGCGCACCCGGCGACGCGGTCGCGCGGCTCAACGCCGAGATCAACAAGGCCCTGGACACGCCCGAGATGAAGGAACGCCTGGCCGGCCAGATGCTGATCGGCGTCAAGTCGACGCCGGCTGATGTCCTGAAGTTCACGCAGCGCGAGTCGGCCGCTTGGGGGCCCATCATCGACAAGCTGGGCATTGCGCAGTGAGTGACATGGCGCAGCTTTCCTTCGAGGCCTTGGACCACGCGCTGCGACGGTCTCCGGGGCACCGGCTCTTCACGGTGCTGGCGATCGAGCCCGGCCTTGCGGCCTCCCGGCGCCTGTACACGAGCGATGCGGTGGCCTATCCGTGCGGTGGCACCAAGCCGCTGCACCACGATAACGACTTCTTTCGCGAGGTGGTGCAGGGTGGTCGAGCGCGCATCTGCTCGGATCAGGAAGCCTGTCGCCGCGCGTTTCCCGACCATGCGCTGATCGACACGCTGGGCTGCCGGTCTGCCATCAACGTGCCGGTCCGGCACGGCGGCGGCACCATTGGTTCGCTGAACCTCCTGCACCAGGAGCACTGGTACCAGCCCGACATGGTGCCCGCGCTGATGCGCTTCGCCGAACAGGCCGCACCCTTGCTTCTTTCGCTCCGATACGTTGAGATGCCCGCATGACGATCCCTCGCCGAACCTTCGTGCTGAATGCTGCCGCGTTTGTGTGTGCGGCATCGCTCGCCACCGCGGCGCGAGCGGCCGGGCCGGGTTATCCCAGCAAGCCGATCACCATCGTCTTTCCCTACGCGGCCGGCGGCGCCACCGACGCCATGACGCGCCAGATTGCCGACCTCATGGCCAAGGCGCTCGGCCAGCCGGTCATCGTGGATGCGAAGCCGGGTGCCGGTGGATCGATGGCGCTGCAGCAGGTGGTGCGCGCCAACCCGGACGGGCACACGCTGGTGCTCATGGCCAGCGGAACGATGGCCGTCAACCCCTACCTGTACGACCTGAAGTACAAGCCGGTGGAAGACCTCGCGCCGATCATGATCCTGGTCGACATTCCCTTCGTGGTCGTGACGAAGCCGGACTTCCCCGCGCGCACCCTCAAGGAGTTCATCGCGCATGCCAAGGCGAACCCGGGAAAGGTTTCGTTCGCGAATGCAGGCGTGGGCACACAGGCCCACCTGACGCAGATGATGTTCATGAAGGAGGCCGGCATCTCGGCCAACGTCGTTCCCTACAAGGGCGGCACCGGCGCCATCGCCGACCTGCTCGGCGGCCACATCGACGCCATGATCGACAACGCCGCCGCGCAGGTCGCGAACGTGCAGGCCGGCAAGGTGCGCGCGCTGTTCGTCACGACGCGCGAGCGCAGCGAATCGCTGCCCGGCGTGCCCACGGCGCAGGAGGCGGGGCTGCCGGGCTTCGTGACTTCGGGGTGGTTCGGCCTGGCGGCGCCGAAGGGCACGCCGCAGGCCGTCATCGACAGGCTCCATGCGGTGATCGTTGAGGGCATGGCGCGGCCTGAGACGCGGAAAAGGTTGATTGAGGCGGGGTGGATGCCGATGGGGAGCTCGCCTGCTGAGGCAGCGGCGCGGGCCCGGTCAGACCTTGCGCGGTTTGGGCAGATCGCCCAGCAGATCGGACTGAAGAAGGCGTAAAGGTCTGCTGACGAGTTGACTTTCGTCACTTTCAGCCGGCGGCGCATGACCCTAACATGCGCGCCATGAGCATTCCTGTGTCGACCCGGGCGTCAGCCATCCTGATCGTGGACGACCACGACCTGGTGCGCCTGGGCGTGCGTGCCTTGCTCCAGGCGCAAGCGTCGCCCCACGGGCCTGCAATCGAGGTCTTCGAAGCCAGCAGCATGGCGCAGGCACTGGCTGTGTATGAGCGCTCTCAGGCGAGCATCGGGTTGGTGTTGCTCGATCTGGCGCTTCCTGACACACCAGGCCTGAGCGGCGTGTCCGTTTTTCTCCAGCGTTATCCGCAGGCGCGCGTGGTCGCGTTGTCGGGCGCCGGCGCCACCGCGCTGGCCCAGAACGCCATTGCCCAAAGTGCGCTGGCTCAGGGCGCCAGCGCGTTCTTGCCGAAGTCGGCCAACCTCAAGGAGGTGGTGAGTTTCATCCGTGCCTGCGGTCTGATCGGGCGGAACGTTGTCGATGGCCTGCCAGGTACGTCCAGGTGGGTTGCCCGGGCGCCTCGCCGTTCCGCCGGCGGCGCCCTGAGCTCGCTGACGGGAAGCCAGGCGCGTGTGCTGCAGATGATTCTCGAAGGCAAGTCCAACAAGGAGATCGCACTGTTGGCCGAGTTGCGCGAAGGCACGGTGAAGAACTATGTTTCGACGATCCTCTTGCTGTTCGGTGTGCAATCGCGGGCGGAACTGATCAGCAGCCTGCGTTGATTCACCGGAGGAGGTGCAACGCGATCGTCGAAGAAAAAAGGAAGAAGGAAGGGCCCAATTCATGAATGACGCTGCCCGATCGATGCATCAGGCCCCGGCGGCCGCCGATCTGGACCATCGGGTGCTCCGCGAACACGTGGCCTCGGTGTATGCCGCACACACGACGGCCACCTGTGCGCACATCGGCTTCGCCATTGCCATTGGCATCTTCGGCTACTTCAACATCGATTCGACCCACCACCTGCTGGTGATCGGCATGGTCGCCGCCGTCGTGTCGATGAACCTGTATGCCTTGCTTTCTCCGCGGTGGACGCCGGATGTCCCCTTGTCCGAAAGCCGCTATTGGGCACGCCGGTACACGTGGATCGTCACGCTGGTCAGCGTGACCACGGCGCTGCCCTGCGCCTTGTTCCTCGTGCTCATCCAGACCCCGGCGATGACGACCGTCGTGATCGTCGTGATCATGGTCAGTTGGACCCGGGCCATTCAGGCCCGTTGGCCGATCAAGGGGGCCATGTTCGGCTGCGGCATCCCCGTGATGGGCGGGCTGATTCTTGCCCTGATCTGGCACGGTGGCACGCTGCACTGGTTTCTGGCGCTTTTCAGTTTTGCCAATCTGGTACTGACACTGCACGAAGGGGTGAAGCAGAACAAGCGGCTGACAGCCTCCTTGATGTTGCAGTTCGAGAACGAGATGCTCGCCGCACAGTTGCGCGAACGCATCGCTGCCGTGGAGCGCGCCAGCGCGGAAAAGACCCGCTTTCTTGCAGCGGCCAGCCACGACCTGCGCCAGCCGATGCATGCCATTGCACTGTTCGGCGCGGCCATGGAAACCGCACTGCATGACCATCCTGAAAGAACGAATGCCAAACGCCTGATGCGCGCCGTCGACGCGCTCGGCGCATCGCTGGACACCATGCTCGACGTGTCGCATCTGGATGCAGGCGTGGTCGTGTCCGAACCGCAGGCACTGGAACTCGATGCGCTGCTTCTTGTCCTCAACCAGACCTTCACCCCTTACGCTGAACAGAAGGGTCTGCAATTGCGCATCCGTGCCAGTGGCATGTGGGTGCGCAGTGACATCCAGCTGCTGTTCCGCCTGCTTTCGAATCTGGTCGAAAACGCCTTGAAGTACACCCATGAGGGCGGTGTGAGCGTGGTCGCGCGGCGGCGAGGAGACAAGGTGTGGCTGGAGGTTCGCGACACCGGCGTCGGCATTGCCCCCGAACAGTTGAGCCGCATCTTCGAAGAGTTCTATCAGATCGACAACCCCGGCCGCGACCGGGCGCGCGGACTCGGGATCGGGCTGTCGATCGTCAAGCGCCTGTCGCACCTGATGTCTCACCCGATCGAGGTGCACTCACGACCGGGGCGCGGCACGCATTTCCGCGTGGTCCTGCCGCAAGCCGAGGCAGCGATCACCGCGCCGGCCGAACTGCTGCTCGATGAACTGGAGATTCCCGCGCATCGCAGCCTTGCTGCGCCGAACCTGCCCGGGCCCGTGCTGCTGATCGACGACGAAGCGGAGATTCGCCTGGCCATGGCGGCACTGCTGCGTGCACACGCCGTCGATGTGGTGGCAGTGACGGACGAATCGCATGCGGTCGAAGCATTGACGCACCCGGATGCGAAAAGCCGTCCGTTCTCGATGCTCTTGTGCGACTACCGGCTGGCCGATGGGGGAGATGGACTCGAGGTCGGCCTGCGCCTGCTCGAGCGCTTTCAGCTCGACATTCCCCTGCTCCTGATCACGGGCGAGACGGCCCCGCAGCAACTGCGGCGTGCACAGTCCTCGGGGGTGCCGATGTTGTTCAAGCCTGTGAGCGCCGCTTCGCTCCTGCAGGCGATGGCAGAACTGACATCCGTCACGGGGCAGACGCGGATTTTTTCTCCGGCAACCCGTCACTTCAGAGACCCGTCGCCGGTTACCTGATTGTCTGCCGCGTCATTGCCACGGCGCTGTTCGCCTGGTGGGCCGATGCCGGTTTCAAAGACGCCTTGCCAAGGCGCTACTTTTCAAAATCAGGTGAGAAGAATAGATCGGTGAGGCAAATCCAGAATCGTCATGCGAACCCTCTCGATATTGGAAAGGGAAGACACCGTCTCTCTTCCGATCACATGCTTCAAATTAGTCATAACTTACTCATGACAAAAAATCGATTTCACATAGCTTTCAGGTCGTTGTGACTTTCGGCATGGGGAAATTTCTCCCGACGGCCATACAAACGTCGACGGTGATCTGACGGGCCACGTTGGGAGGACCGATCGCCATGGACAACGTTGCCATCTCGGCAGCATTGGCTTCGACAAAATTGAAAGGCAAGGGAATGAAATTCAGAAAATCTGCAGTGGCTGCTGCAACGGCAGTCGCCTTGATGCTTGCGGCATGCGGGGGTGGCAGCGGGGGCGGAGGTGGCGGTGGCTTCCCCGTGGGGCTTATCGGGCCTGGAACGGACGACCCCGGAACACAAGGGCCTGGAACGCAAGTGCCCGGGACGCAGGGACCTGGAACCCAGGAACCCGGAACACCTGCACCCGCGCAATATGAGACGTTCCCGTCTGCCTGGGACGGCGACAAGGATTCCTACATTGCCTCGGTGCCGGCCGTCGTGCAGCAACTGAACGACCAAGGCGCCAAAGGCAGCGTCCGACTGCGTCCCGTCGGAAGCAACTCTCTCTATGTCAATCCGCAGGCCGCCAACGACAAATACAGCTACAAGGAATTCACGCTCACCTTCTCAGGTCGCGATGGCTGGGACGGGGCCAGCAACGCGCTGCTGCAGCGGTTGGAAGACGAGGGCGCCAAAGGCTACGTGCTGCACCACCTGGTGGGGGAGACGCATACGCTGGACGATTCGCTCAATGCCATCCGCAAGGCCAGCTTCATTCTGGTGAAGAACGAAAGTCAGCCCGCCACCTACACCTATCAAAAATTCAGCTTCGATCTGATGATGCCGGCAGACTTCATCGCCCGGTTGAACGCGTTGGGGCAGGAAGGCTATCGCTTCCTGAACACGGAGCTGGGTCTCAGCCCGAGCGTGAATGCGATCGTCGTCAAAAGCTCTGCAGCCGCAGGGGCGACCTACAGTTACGCGTTCGAACCGGTCGTCTCCGATCCGAAGCCGCAACTCAACAGCCGCGGTCAAACCGGATTCCGCTACAAGGGCTACTTCGAGTATTTTGCGAACCGCAGCGGACAGCCCGTTCGAGGTGTTTTCAACACCTACGAGCTCGACAGCAGCAGGCCCGCGGCAGTGGCCTATCGCTTCTCGGATGAAATGCCTGGGGGCCCGGTCGATATCAACACGCCCGCAGGGCTCGCGCGACTCAACGACCAGGCGAGCCAGGGATTTTTCTACTCGGGCCTGAGTGTTCCTACCGGAGCGAGCGGGGGCGCAGCGATGTTCTTCGCGGACTATGCCGTCTATGTTCAGGGCGTCTTGCTGGCGGACCTCAATCGCGGGGGCGCCGTTCTTTTCCCGTAGGCATGGGGGCCAGCACCGCAGGCAGCTGAAGGTGATACGCGGGACGCACCACCGCGCAGAACCCGGTGGATGCGTCTCGCAGCGCGGTGTCAGGCTGCTGCGCCGCTCAGGCTGGCGTAGTCGGTGTAGCCCTTGGCGTCGCCGCCGTAGTAGGTGGCGTGGTCTGGTGGGTTCATCGGTGCGTGGGTCTGGAGGCGTTCGACGAAGTCGGGGTTGGCCAGCACCATCTGTCCATAGGCTTCGAGCTCGGCCAGGCCCGACGCCAGGTCGGTGCCGATCTGTTCGCGTGCGCGCGACGGGCGGTTCACGATGAGCGTGCCGCGCCAGAGCTTGCGGATGTCTGCCACCAGGGCCTCGTCGCCTACGTGCATCACATGCACGTAGGCCAGGCCCAGCTTGGCGAGTTCGGTGATCAGATGGCGGTACAGGGCCGGCGCTTCGGAGCCTTCGTCGATGCCCCCGAGCTTGGCGCCGGGAGACAAACGAATGGCGGTCCGGTCCGCGCCGATTTCTTCTGCGATCGCTGCGGCCACCTCGATCGCGAAGCGGGCGCGGTTCTCGACCGACCCACCGTACAGGTCGGTGCGGGTGTTGGCGCTCGGGGCGAAGAACTGCTGGATGAGATAGCCGTTTGCGCCGTGGATCTCGACCCCGTCGGCACCTGCTTCGATGGCCCGGCGCGCGGCCAGGCGGAAGTCCGCCACCGTCTGGCGAATCTCATCGGTGGTCAGCGCACGGGGCTCGGGAATGGGCTGCATGCCGGTCATGGTGAACATCGGCGCGCCGGGGGCGATGGCCGAGGGGGCGACCGGCTGACGGTGGTGCGGCGTGTTGTCGGGATGGGACATGCGCCCCGCGTGCATGAGCTGGATGAAGAGGCGCGAGCCCTTGTCGTGCACGGCCTGCGTGATGGCCTTCCAGCCGGCGACCTGGGCATCGGTGTAGATGCCGGGGGTGCAGAGATAGCCCTGCCCGTCGTCGGAAGGTTGCGTGCCCTCGGAGACGATCAGGCCGACGGTGGCGCGCTGCGCGTAGTAGGTGACGGCCAGCGCCTTGGGCGTGCCATCGAACTCGGCGCGCGAGCGGGTCATCGGTGCCATCACGAGGCGGTTCGAGAGGGTGTAGCGGCCGACTTGGACGGGGTTGAACAGTTGTTTCATGGCGATTTCGGATGAGGTTGAAAAAAGTGCCCAGACCGTCTGAGCTGGCTTGAACGCGTGCGTCGCGCTGAAGAAGAAGGCAATCTTCGATTAATCCATCGGTGAGATAAAGATGGTCTAGTGAGATTGATTGATCCAAAATTGGCGCAATGAGCACGGAATACCTGAACGACATGGCCCTCTTCGTGGAGGTCGTGAAAGCCAAGAGCTTTCGGGGGGCGGCGGAGGTCACGGGGGTGCCCAATTCGACCTTGTCGCGCCGCATCGGGGCGCTGGAAAAGGTGATCGGCCTGCGCCTGCTGCATCGCACGACGCGCAGGATCGAACTGACCGAGGCGGGGCAGCTCTACTACGAGCGTTGCCGGCGCATCGTCGAGGAGGCGCGCATCGCGCATGAGCAATTGGGCGAGATGCTGGCCCAGCCCACCGGCGTGCTGCGTGCGTCATTGCCGGTGGACTTCGCGACCATCTACCTGGCACCGCTGATCGCGGAGTTCGCGCGCCGCTATCCGGGCATCGCATTCGACCTGGACCTCAGCCCACGCAATGTGGACCTTGTGGCCGAGCCCTTCGACGTCGCCATTCGCATGGGAGAGCAACCCAGTTCGACGCTGATCGCGCGTCTGCTGGCGCGGCTGACGCCTTGTCTCTACGCATCGCCGGGCTACCTGAAGACGGCCGGCGAACCGCGCGATCCCGCCGAGCTGCAGCAGCACGAGTGCCTTGGCTTCCCGAAGTCCGGCCCCTGGGTGCTGCACAACGACGAGGCAACGGCCGAGGTGCGCATCGGCCGGCGCTTCACCGTCACCAGCGTCGGCATGTACCGCAGCCTCGCGGTGCACGACCAGGGGATCGCGCTGCTGGCCGAAGGTGTGGCGGCCGACGACCTGGCCCAAGGGCGTCTGCGTCGCATCCTGCCGGATTGGCATGGAGAGCCGGTGCCGGTGTATGCGCTGACCGAAACCCGGCTGCTGCCAGCCAAGACGCTGCGGTTCATCGAGTTCCTGCAGGAGCGGTTGGGGCATCCACGCGCTGATGGATGAACCGCCGTGCCGACCGACCCGCCATGCCATCCAACGGAAAGCGCGGGCGCTGTCAGCCCGCCGCCCTCGTCGCATCAGTCGGCGTATTCGCCAGCGTCCTTGATCACCTTCGACCACCGCGCCATTTCAGCTTGAAGGTATTTCCTGTGGGCCGCGGGGTCGAGCCGGTCGTCATTGACGACGGTGAGGCCGAGCGCCTCCTCCCGCTTGATCAGATCAGGATCTTTCAGCGCGATGCGCAGTGCGGCGTTGAGCTTGGCGAGCACTGCGGCAGGCGTGCCACGCGGTGCGTACAAGCCGTGCCAAACCTGGACGTTGAAGTCCTTGAGTCCGGCTTCGGACAGGGTCGGCGTGTCCTTCAGCGCCGCGAGCGGGAGCCGCTGCAAGCTGGTGATGCCGTAGACCTTGACCTTCTTTCCCTCGATCTGCGGCACCGCATTGGTCGCCTGTTCGCACATCACATCGACCTGGCCGCCGATGAGGTCCGTCATTGCAGGCGCGGTTCCTTTGTAGGGCACGGGCGTCATGCTCGTCTTCAGCGCGCCCTGGAGCATCAGGCCGCACAGGTGCGATGCGGAGCCGAGCCCCGCGTTGGCGAGGTTCACCTTGCCGCCGTTCGACGCGATCCACTGGCGCAACTCCGCAAAGTTGTTGGCAGCGAGGCTCGGCTTTCCGCGCCAGCGTGCGCGTTCACGGGGGCATTGCCCCAACAAGGAGACAAAAAATGAAGATGGCCCCTCTCACATGTCGGCGCGACACCCACCGGCGCATCACCTCGTGGTCCGTGGTGGCTGCTGCGGCGCTGCTTGCTTCCTGCGGCGGCGGTAGCGGTGGCGGCGGCAGCGCGCCACCTGCGCTGTTCCCGTCCGCCACCGGAAGCGCGCAGGCCGCATGCAACAGCTTCCTGAACCGGATCTTCGAAGGCGCCACGATCACGCAAGCGACGCTGACGCCCCAGACAGACACCGCGCCTGAGACCTGCACCGTGCGCGGCGAGTTGCCGCCGGAGCTCGCGTTTGAAGTCAAGCTGCCCAGCAGCTGGAACCAGCGTGTCCTGTTCATCGGCGGCGGCGGCTTCGACGGCGCCATCTACCCCAGCGCCTACAGCCCCGGCGTCGCGGAAAGTGGCTACGCCACCATCGCGACGAACCACGGGCACGACGCAGCCAAACACCCCAACGGTTCCTTCGCCATGGACTCTCAGTTGCTTCAGGACTACGCGGACGGTGCCGTGCCCAAGGTGCTTGCATCGGCGAAGGCCGTGCTCCGCTCGCGCTACGGCGAATCGGTCGGGCGCTCGAAGTTTGTCTACGAGGGCTGTTCGGGCGGCGGGCGCCAGGCGTTGATCCAGGCGCAACGGCATCCCGATCTGTTCGACGGCGTGATTGCGCGCGCCCCGGCCAATGCCTACACGGGCCAGTTCCTCTGGTATCAAAAAATACTCAAGCAGCTGGCCCAGCCCGAGGCGGGCCTGAGCATCCCGAAGGTCAAGACGCTCGCGAACTTCATGCAGTCCCAATGCGATGCGCTCGACGGCCTGAAGGACGGCATCATCAGCCACCCCGAGGCCTGCAAGCCCGACCTGGCCCAGCTCCGATGCACGGGCGCCGACGCCGACTCTTGCCTGACCGACGCGCAGCTGGCGTCCGCCAAGGTCCTGTATGAACCCACCGATGTGGCGGGTGGCCGCTACACATGGCCGGCCTTTCCCTATGTCGGCGGCGAGACCGCCGACGACGCGTCATGGCAGGCCATCGGAGGCACCACCTTCCAGGTTCTCGGCGGCGACTACATGAAGTTCTTTGTGGCGCAGGACCCGTCCGCAGACCCACTGAAAGTCGACCCCCTGCAGTACACGAACCGGCTCGACCACCTCGCGCGCCTGATCGATGCAGTCAACCCCGACCTGAGCGGCTTTCGGGCCCGCAACGGCAAGATGCTGCTCATGCATGGCACCACCGACTGGCTGATCACGCAGAACAACACCACGGACTACTACAGCAAGGTCGTCGCCGCAGCGGGCGGGCAGGCCGCGGCCGACCGGTTCGTCGAGTACTACGTGCTGGCAGGCAACGACCACTGCGCCGCCACACCGGACGGCGGCAAGGGCCCGGACAGCGTCGACCTCGTCACCCCGATGTTCGACTGGATCGAAACTGGCACCCGTCCCAGCGCCCGCGAGATCGTCGCCACGCGCAGCGTCGAGCCGGCCAAGGGCATGCAGCGGCCGATGTGCAGATATCCGCAGTTTCCGAAGTACAACGGTGCCGGCGATCCTGACGCAGCGTCCAGCTTCACATGCACGTCACCTGGCTAGGCGCCGTGGCGCTGCGTACGCGGATGCGTCGCCGGTGAATCCGGGTGTGCGCTTCGAATTCGGTGCGGGCCAGCAAGCCACGCTGGTCCCGCCGACGCACTAGCAGATCCGCGACCTGCGTCGCCTCACCGCAACCCCGACTGCCGATCCGCCGCCCCCACCAGCTGCACCAGCCCCGGCCCGATCGT
The DNA here is from genome assembly GCF_002754375.1 of Variovorax sp. 54. Lineage (NCBI taxonomy): Bacteria > Pseudomonadati > Pseudomonadota > Betaproteobacteria > Burkholderiales > Comamonadaceae > Variovorax > Variovorax sp. 54. The sequence goes on along the minus strand of NZ_PEFF01000001.1, from coordinate 798,700 downwards.
GTCCAGCAGCTGCGACTTCTTCCAGTGAAACCCCGGCACCGCGCAGTTGAACAGCAGCCGCCGCGGTCCGTAGCGAACGCGTGCCGCGGCGCCCGCAGCAAGCACGCCAAACCCTGAATCGCCCAGGTTGATCGCGAAGCCGCGCTTGGCGTAGTTCGCGACGCTCTCGCGCACGCCTTCCATGCAGCGTGCATGCTCTTCAGGCCGCTCGCGCTTCACGCGGGCAAGGAACTCCTGGCGTTCACCCGCGGGCAATTGCGCCAGCCACGCACGGCCCATGGCGGTTTCCACGATGCCGCGCACGGCACCCACGCCGGGGCGCTTCAAGGTGCCGCCTTCGTGGGCACAGGTTTCCAGGTAGACCACGTCGAGGTCGTTGGTCACGCCGACCGAGACCGCGCCCTCGATGCGGTCGGCCAGCTGCTGCATGGCCGGGCGCAGCATGGCCAGCAGGGGCGTGTTGATGACGTAGGGGTAGCACAGCGCCACGGCGGCCGGGCCGATGAAGTAGCGGTCGAGCCGCTCGTCGTGGTCCAGGAAGCCCATGGCCAACAGGGTGCGGCACAGGCGCGAGACGGTCGGGCGCGGCAGGCCCAGCTTGGTGGCGAACTCGCTGTTGGCGTGCGCGCGCGGGTCGCTCACAAAAGTCTGCAGGATGAGCAGGCCTTTGGCCAGGGTGCCGGCAAAGTACGGGTCTTCGTCGCGTACCCGGCGCAGGTCGTCGGAGTCCTTCATGGGCTGGCGGCGATTCTGGGTGGGGCGAGGCATGGGTGTGAATCGCAGTTTCAATAATTGAAATTCAGTGCCGGTGATTGTGGACCTGCTTCCTACAGTCGCGCTCACCATGATCCGAGACACCCCCCACTTCGAGGCCCTGCGGGCCGACATCCGCGCCTTCGTTCGCGAACGCTGGCATCCGCTGGAAGAACAGGTCAGCCGCGAGAACGACATCCCGCCCGAGGTGGTCGACGAGTTGCGGCGCAAGGGCTACTTCGGCTGGAGCATTCCCGAAGCGTATGGCGGCCTGGGCCTCACGACCGAGGAGCTCGTGCTGTGCGCGATGGAGCTGTCGCAGTCGTCGGTGGCGCTGCGTGCCCGCGTGGGCACCAACACCGGCATCGGCTCCGAAGCGCTGGTGGCCGACGGCACCGAGGCGCAGAAGCAGCGCTGGCTGCCGCGCATGGCCACGGGCGAACTCACGGGCTGCCTGGCGCTCACGGAGCCCGAGGCCGGCTCGGAGGCGAGCAATGTGCGGACCACCGCGCGCCGCGAGGGCGACCACTACGTGCTCAACGGCAGCAAGCGCTTCATCACCAACGCGCCGGTGGCCGATGTGTTCACCGTCATCGCCCGCACCGAAGAAGGCTCGAAGGGCAGCAAGGGCGTGTCGGCGTTTCTGGTCGAGCGCGGCCCGGGTCTCACGACGGGCGAGCCCTACCGCATGATGGGACAGGCCGGCTCGTTCGTGTCCGACGTGCATTTCAACGAGTGCCGCGTGCATGCCGACCAGCTCATCGGTGGGCGCGAGGGCGCGGGCTTCCAGACGGTGATGAAGGTGCTCAACAAGCAGCGCCTGCACCTGGCGGCGCTGTGCACGGGCCCAGCCATCCGCATGCTGGACCTGGCCATGGCGCACACGAGCGGCCGCAACCAGTTCGGCCAGGCGGTGGCCGACTTCCAGCTGGTGCAGGCCATGATTGCCGACAGCCGCACCGACATCTACGCGGCGCGCTCGATGATCCTCGAAGCCGCGCGTGCGCGCGATCGCGGCGAAGACGTGGCGATGTCGGCCTCGATGTGCAAGTACTTCGCGTCCGAGATGTGCGGTCGCGTGGCCGACCGTGCGGTGCAGATGTTCGGCGGTTCGGGCTACGTGGCCGACTTCAGCCCCATCGAGCGCTACTACCGTGACGTGCGCCTGTTCCGTCTGTACGAGGGCACGAGCCAGATCCATCAGTTGAACATCGCCAAGCTGGCGCTGCGCGAGGCGGGCACGCGATGAACGTGCGCGTCGACCTTCCGGCACGGGTGCGCGACTTCGTCGAGCAGCACTGCATTCCGCTCGAATCGAACGCCCATGTGCACGACCCGCTGGCGCTGGACGCCGCGCTGTCGCAGCTGCGCCCGGTCGCGCGCGAGCTGGGGCTGTACCTGCCGCAGATGCCGGCGGAGGAGGGCGGGCTGGGCCTGTCGTGGGTCGAGCGCGCGGCGGTGTTCGAGGAGGCCGGGCGCAGCTACCTCGGTCCGGCCGCGTTGAACTGCGCGGCGCCCGACCAGCCCAACATGATCAGCCTGCTGCGCCGGGGCACGCCCGCGCAGCAACAGCGCTACCTGCGCCCGCTGGCCGAGGGCCGCATCCGCTCCTGCTTCGCGATGACCGAACCGGCCCCCGGCGCGGGCTCCGATCCGTCGATGCTTCGCACCACCGCGCGGCGCGAGGGTGACGGGTGGGTCATCGACGGCCACAAGTGGTTCATCACCGGCGCGGTGGGCGCGGCCTTCTGCATCGTGCTGGCGCAGACGGACGAGGGCTCCACGCAGTTCATCGTCGACATGGACAACCCGGGCCTTGCGCTGGTGCGCGCCATCAAGGCCATCGACCCGTTCGCCGTCGGCGGTCACGGCGAGCTGCGTTTCACGGCCTGCCGAGTGAGTGGCGACGCGGTGCTCGGCGAGGTGGGCTCGGGCTTCGCCGAGGCGCAGCAGCGGCTGGAGCCTGCGCGCCTGTCGCACTGCCTGCGGCTCATGGGCCGTGCGCGGCGCGCGCTCGAGATCGCGCAGGCCTACGTGTGCGAGCGCACGTCCTTCGGCGATCGGCTGGCCGATCTGCAGCAGATCCAGGCGATGGTGGCCGACTGCCACATCGACCTGCATGCCAGCCGCCTCATGAGCCTGGACTGCGCGCGCCGCATGGACGAGGGCTCGTCGGTGAAGACCGAGTCGGCGATGACGAAGGTCTTCGTGTCCGAAGCCCTGAACCGCGTGGCCGACCGCGCGGCGCAAATGTGCGGTGCACTGGGCATGTCCGAAGACGCGCCCATCGCCCTCATCGTGCGCGAGCTGCGGCCGTTCCGCATCTACGACGGCGCTTCCGAGCTGCACCGCGCCACGCTCGGCCGCCGCTTCCTCACTCACTGACACGCTGAACACACACACAGAAACTGGAGACTGACGATGACGTCCTTGACCAAGACACTTTCGCACCTGGCCGCAGGCCTTGCGCTCAGCCTGGCCGGCTCGCTGGCCGTGGCTGCTTTCCCCGACCGCCCCGTGAAGCTGGTGGTGCCTTTCCCCGCCGGCGGCAGCACCGACCTGGTGGCGCGCGAGGTGGCGCTGGAACTGGGCCATGCGCTGGGCCAGCCGGTCATCGTGGAGAACAAGCCCGGCGCCGGCAGCCTCATCGGCTCGGAGCAAGTGGCCAAGTCCGCGCCCGACGGCTACACGCTGCTCATGGCGGGCCTGACCAACATCTTCCTGCCCTACGTGCACAAGGGGCTCAACTGGAACCCGGTGGACGACTTCGTGCCCGTGGGCCTGGTGGCCGACCTGCCCAACGTGATCGCGGTCAACGCGAAGACGCCGTACCAGAAGCTGCCCGAGCTCATCGCCGCCGACAAGGCCAAGCCGGGCCAACTCGCCTTCGGCTCGGCGGGCCCGAGCACGCCGTCGCACCTGGTGTGCGAAATGATCAACCACCAGGCCGGCATCAAGATGCAGCACGTGCCCTACAAGGGGAACGCGCCGGCGGTGAACGACCTGATCGCCGGCCACATCCCGGTGATGTGCAACAACCTCGGCGGCACGCTGCCCTACATGAGCAGCGGGCAGATCCGCATCCTGGCGCAGACCGGCCGCACGCGCTCGCCTTCGGCGCCCGACGTGCCCACCTTCTCCGAGCTGGGCCTGCAGGGCTTCGACAGTGGCCTGTGGGTGGGCATCGTTGCGCCCAAGGGCACGCCCGATGCGGTGATGCGTCCGCTGCGCGCAGCGCTGGCCAAGGCCTTGCCGGCGGTGAAGGACAAGTTGGCCAAGCTGGGCGCGGCCGCGCTCGATCCGTCGCTGCCCGCCTACGGCCAACGCATCGCCGCCGATCGCAAGTTATGGGACCCCGTGCTCAAGCGCGTCGACCTGAAGGGCAACTGATGGGCCAGCCTGCCGACCACGCCCCCCTGCATGGGGTGCGCATCCTCGACATGGCGACCGTGCTCGCGGCGCCGTTCTCGGCCACGCTGTGCGGCGACATGGGCGCCGACGTCGTCAAGCTCGAACTGCCGGGCGGCGGCGATCCGCTGCGCGGGCTGACGCCGGTGCACGAAGGCCATCCGCTGTTCTGGAAGACCGCCAACCGCGGCAAGAAGGGCATCTCGCTGGACGTGCGCAAGCCCGAGGGCCGCGCGCTGTTCCTGCAGCTCATCGCCGGCTTCGATGTGCTGGTGGAAAACTTCCGCACCGGCACGCTCGACGGCTGGGGCCTGGACATCGCCACGCTGCATGCGGCCAACCCGCGCCTCATCGTGCTGCGCCTCACGGGCTTCGGCCAGACCGGCCCCTATGCGCGCCGGCCGGGCTTTGCCCGCATCTTCGAAGCGATGAGCGGCTTCACGCACCTGACCGGCGAACCCGGCGGCCCGCCGCAGCACATGAACTACCCGCTGGGCGATGTGGTGGCTGGGTTGTTCGGCGCCTTCGCCATCAGCACCGCGCTGGCCGAGCGCAACGCATTGCCGCGCGATCAGCAGCGGGGCGCCGAGATCGACTTGTCGGCCACGGAGGCGATGTCGCGCCTGCTCGATCCGCTGGCGGCCGAGCACCGCATCGGCGGCGTGGTGCGCGAGCGCACCGGCTCGCGCGCCACCTACACCGCGCCTTCCAATGTGTTCCGCGCGCTCGACGGCGTGTGGTTCACGCTGGTGGGCACGGGCGGGCCGATCTTCGCGCGCATCTGCCGCGCGATCGATCGCGAAGACCTGCTCACCGACGTTCGCTTTGCCGACAACGCCGCGCGCATCCGTCACCTCGAAGCGCTCGACCGCATCATTGCCGACTGGTGCAGCAGCCTCCCGTTCGCGGAACTGGCCGTGCGGCTGGACCGCGAAGACGTGCCCTACAGCAAGGTGTATTCGATTGCCGACCTGCAGGCCGACCCGCACATGCAGGCACGCGGCGCCTTCATCGACGTGCCCGACGAGCAGTTCGGCACGGTGCCTGCACCGGCGGCGGTGCCGCGCTTCGTGGGGCGCGAAGGCGTGCGACCGGCTGGCACCGGGCCGCGCACGGGGCAGCACAACGTCGAGGTGTATGGCGAGCTGGGCCTGGGCGAGGCGCAGCTCGAAGCACTGCGTGAAGCGCAGGTGATCTGAAGAGCGTCTGCGGTCGCGGCGACGCCCGCGACCGCGCGGCCGGATGCGGAGAACCGTTCGCATCTGCACCACGTTGGGCAGGCCTTTTGTCATGCCCGCCCCCGCGCCACCGCGGGGCGCCTGACCCCCCCAGAAAAGGGCGCTCCGCTCATGCGCGAAAGCGGCCCGATTCCTACAGTCATCCCCATGCCGAACGCTTCTTCCCACGCCGGGAAGGCCAGCGGTTTCGGCCGGTCACCGCCACCGGGGAAGCCGCATGGAACCGCTCGAAGTTCTGCCCAGAACCGCCCTGAGCCTGCTGCGCGAAGACGCCGGCATGTCGTTCATGGAGTTCGCGCTGATCGGTGCGCTGGTGATGGTCGTGGTGCTTCTGCTGCTGCTCGCCCTGCGGCGCAGCGCCTGAACACGGGGAGCCCGCCATGCAGGAATTCAACGCTGTCCTGGAACTGCTCGCGATGCTGGCGACCGACGTGCGCATGCTGGCGCTCTTCGCGCTGCTCGGCGTGGCGGCTGTCAGCGACTGGCGCTCCTACCGCATTCCCAACTGGCTGACTTTCGGTGGCGCGTTCTTCGCCCTCATCTACGGGACGATGGCGGCACGCACGCCGTCATCCGGTGCACTCGCCGCCTTCGGTGGCCTGGGCGTGGGCTTCGCCGCGATGCTGCCGTTCTATGCGCTGGGGATCATGGGTGCGGGCGACGTCAAGCTGATGGCGATGACCGGGGCCTTCCTCGGGCCCCAGCAGACGCTGATGGCCGTGCTCTTCACTTTCATTGCGGGCGGTGTCGCGGCGCTGGCCTTCGCGATCCATCGCCGCCGCCTGGTCCACATGCTCGGCAACGTCAAGACCGCGGCGCAGGGCATGTTCATTTCCAGCATCGTGGGCGTGCGGCCCGACGGGCGCCTGCAGGCGGGCCAGTCCGTGGGCAAGTTGCCCTATGGCCTGTGCATTGCGGCGGGCACGGTGGTCCAAGTGCTGGCGCACCAGCTGGGCTTTGTCTAGCTCCTACATGTTTCACCCCTGGCGGAGGTTCGTATGAAGAACATCAAGGCGATCGGGCTGATCTTTCTGGCCCTGCTGTTCGGGCTGGCGGCCGCGGTTTACGCGACCGGCTGGATCTCCCGGCAAAGCGGCATCGCGTCCAACAAGGTCGTGGTGGCCGCCGTCGACATCGACCTGGGCAGCCGCGTCAACGCGCAGATGCTGTCCACGGTCGACTGGCCCAGCGGCTCGATACCGAACGGCGCTTTCAGCGACATCAAGGCGCTGAACGACCGCGTGGTGAAGGTCGGCGTGCTGCGCGGCGAAGCGCTCATGGAGGGCAAGCTGGCGCCGGTGGGCACGCAGGGCGGGCTGTCGGCGGTGATCGCCAGCGGCAAGCGGGCCATGACGGTGCGCGTCAACGACGTCGTCGGCGTCGCCGGCTTCGCGCTGCCGGGCAACTACGTCGACGTGATGGTCAACGCCCAGCAGGACAAGGGACGCGGCGAAGACGCGCTGCAGATCAGCAAGACCGTGCTCGAGAAAGTGCTGGTGCTGGCCGTGGCCCAGGAGGCCAACCGCGACGATACCAAGCCGAAGGTCGTGAGCGCTGTGACGCTCGAGCTCTCGCTCGAAGACTCCGAGAAGCTCGACCTGGCACGCAGCGTGGGCACCCTGTCGCTGGTGCTTCGCAACCAGATGGACAAGACCACCGTGGCCACCCTGGGCATCACCAAGGGGCAGTTGTTCGGCGATAAGAAGGACATCGTGCCGGTCTCGACCGCGGCACCGGTCCGCCCGCGTATGCAGCGTGCGGCGCCCGCCGCCCAGCGGTCTTCCGAATGCGTGGAGGTGATCCAGAGCGCCTCCCGTTCGGTCACCTGTTTCTGATCGTCCGTCAGGAGGAACACCAAGTGCGCCCACTCACCACCACCACCATCGCCCGTCTGCTGGCGACCCTCGCGACAGTGGCGGCCCCCGCCATGGCCGCGGAGGTCGTGGCAACCGCCCCGGTCACGGCCGCCATGCCCGCCGCCACTGCCGCTGCCGCCGCCGCGCCCGCTGCGGCGCGACCCGCGGCCGCGGCCAGCGGCAATGCATCCGGCAGCCGGCGTTGCACCGCCATCATTCCGGACGACGAGCCGACCTATGCCGTGCTCGGCAAGTCGGTGGTCATTCCGTTGAAGGCGCGCGCGGTGCGCATCGTGGTCAGCGGCCAGCCGCAGCCCCAGAGCCAGGCGCCCGCGCCGGCGGCAGCCCCCCAGGGTGCGGCGCCCGTGGCGGCGCCACCCGCGGCCCGCACCGACGGCGTCGGCGACATCGAGGTCACGCTGCTGAGCCCGACCGACCTGTTCTTCCGCGGCCGGCAGGCCGGCTCGATGAACGTCGTGCTCCAGAGTGCCGACGGCACCTGCCACATCAAGGACGTGATCGTCACCATCGATCCCGGGGCGCTGCAGGCCAAGCTGGCCGAGCTGATGCCCGAGGAGCGCGGCATCCGCGTGCGCAGCGCCGAACGATCCATCGTGCTCACCGGCGAAGTCAGCGACGCGCTGAAGCTCGACGACGTGATGAACCTGGCCTCGGCCTACGGCGCCGAAGGCAAGAAGGTGGTGAACCTGCTGCGCGTCGGAACGTCCCAGCAGGTGATGCTCGAAGTGAAGATCGCCGAGGTCAGCAAGACCCTGCTCGACCGGCTGGGCGCACGCGTCGGCCTGGCGCGCACGGGTGGCGGGGGGGCGAACAACTACTCGCTCATCTCCAACTTCCTGAGCGCGGGCGGCGGGCTGGTCCAGGCGCTGCGCATCGGCCGCACCGCCGTGACCATCGACGGCCAGAAGGACGACGGGCTGGTGCGCGTTCTTGCAGAGCCCAACATCATGGCCATCAGCGGCCAGCAGGCCAGCTTCCTGTCGGGCGGCAAGATCTTCATTCCAGTGGCGCAAACCGGTGGCGGCACCAACGGAAGCACCATCACGCTGGAAGAGAAGGAGTTCGGCATCGGCGTGAAGTTCATGCCGACCGTGCTCAACGGCGACCGCATCAACCTCAAGATGGTGTCGGAGGTGTCGGACCTGTCGCAGACCGGCTCGCCCTTCACCACGGTCGGGGGCGTGACGTCCGTGCTGCCGTCGCTCACGGTGCGGCGTGCCGACACCACGGTGCAGCTCAACGACGGCCAGAGCTTTGTCATCGCAGGGCTCATCAAGAGCAACGCGACGGAGGCGATCAAGCGTTTCCCGGGGCTCGGCGAAGTGCCGGTGATGGGCGCGCTGTTCCGCAGCACCGAGTTCCAGAACGAGCAGACCGAGCTGATGTTCGTCATCACGCCGCGCCTGGTGCGTCCGCTGGCCCAGTCGCCGCGCGTGCCGACCGACAACCACGTCCTGCCCAGCCGCGCCGAGGTCTACCTCAACGGGGCCCTCGAAAGCAGCACCCCGGCCCCGGCCGCCCCGGCCAGCGAAACCCCGTGAGGAGCACACGCCATGTTCATCAGATCCACCACCCTTGCGCTTGCATGCCTTCTGGCGACCGGCTGCTCGAGCGTCACGCCCAACTATGACGCGCGCTTCGGCGACGCGGTGCGGGACGCCAAGAAGAAGATGACGCTGAACCCGAACGCCGGCAAGAACGGCGACCCGGTCACAGGCATGGACGGCCGCGCATCGCGCGAGGCGATGGTGCAGTACCAGGAGTCCTACAAGACGCCGCCGCCGGTGGTCAACGTCATCAACATCGGAGGCGGCATCGGTAGCCAGAGCGGCGGCTCGGGGAAATGAAAGACCGCAATCCTGCGGACCCGTTCCGCACCAACTTCCGCATGGAAAGGAGAACGCCACGACACGCATGACATTCGACCCCCTTGTTTTTTCAACCTGATTTTCTGTAGTCCATACCTTGAAAGGAAAGAGCCATGAACAAGTTTTTCCAGACCATCGGTCAATCCGCGAGCGGATTGCTGCGCGACGAAGAAGGTGCTCAGGTCGTCGAGTACGCGCTGATCATCGCGGTCGTCTCGATTGCACTGGTCGTTGCCCTGAAGGCCCTCACGGCCAACGGCGGTGGGTTCTCCACCTTCATCACGCACGTGACCAACTGCCTGAGCGGGACCAGCTGCCCCTGAGGCGCGTGTTGCGGAGGAGGCGGGCTTTTCCTCGAGGCTCGCCTCCTTCCGCAGTTCCCTATGCCTTTGCGAGACCTTCCAACACAACGAAACGGGGTCATCACCATGTTCAAGACATTGCTGGCAGACGAGGACGGCGCCCAGGTGGTCGAGTACGCCTTGATCATTGCCGTCATTTCCATTGCGCTGGTGATCGCGCTGCAACCGGGGACGATCTCGGCGAGCATCGACGCCGTGCTCACCCGCGTGGCCGATTGCCTGGCCGGGAACGGTTGCGCGTGACGCGCCGGGCATCTTCTTTTTCATCGTCCAGACCGAGGATCGATCATGAAAGCCCGCCGCTCCCCCCGCCGCCAGCGTGGCGCGATGATCATCACGGCCGCGCTGCTCCTGCTGTTCCTGCTCGGCTTCATGGGCATTGCGCTCGATTTCGGCCATTTGTTCATCGTCAGGACCGAGCTGCAGACGGCGGTCGACAGTTGCGCGCTGGCTGCGGCGCGCGAGCTCGATAAATCGAGCTCGGCGATCACGCGGGGCATGAGCGCCGGCCAGACGGCCGGCAACGCGAACCGGGTGAACATGCAGTCGGCCACCTGGGGCGGGCAAGGCCAGATCGTGGCCACTGAAATCACGTTCCGCGACGCTTCCTATGCGCCCACGAGCGTTCCCACCGCGGCCGTCTACGCGCAATGCGTGCACAGCCAGCCCAACATCAGAATGTGGCTGATGCAGGCCATCGGCGCCTTCTCGGGCGATACCGCCGGCAACCCCGCGACACGCAGCGTGGCGGCGAGCGCGGTCGCCACCCGCGCGAGCGCACAGACTGCATGCCCCATTCCGGTCGCAGCGAAGCCGAAGCCGGGCAACACGGCGCCGAACTACGGCTTTGTCGTCGGCGAATGGGTGACACTGATCATGGCGCAGAACGCTGCCACGGGCGGCCAGATCGGCTGGGCCAACCTCGACGGCAGCAACAGCGCCTCGGAAACCGAAGCCGAACTCAACGGCCGCTGTGGCGCCAAGGTGGGCGACACGATCGGCACCCCCGGCGTGCAGACCTCGGTGGCCGACACCTGGAACTATCGCTTCGGCATTTACAAGAACAGCGGCGATCCGAGCGTGGACAGGCCCGACTACACCGGCTATGCCTACACCGCGCTCAACTGGCCCGCGAAGTTCAATGCCTATGCCGGCACGCCAGGTGCTGGCGCAGATCCGACCGCCCAGAACTTCGTGACCAAGCGGGCCGCCTTTGCTTCCTGCGCCGACACCGGCACCAAGGTGAAGGGCGCGAACAGCTGCGAGTCGATCACCGGGCTGTCGCTCAACAGTTTCCAGAAGCTGGCCAATCCCGGCAACGTGGCCGGAGGCCACATGCAGTACGGCCTGGACCGCCGCTTCGTCACGGTGCCGGTCATCGACGGCGGCAACCGCGTGATCGACTACCTCTGCATGCTGATGCTGCAGCCGCTGAGCATTCCGATGACCGACACGCAGCTGGAATTCCTCAGCAACGCGGGAGCCACAGGCAGCCCCTGCACCACCGGCGGGCTGGCCGGTGGATCGGCAGGCCCGTTGGTTCCGGTCCTGGTGAGGTGAGCATCATGAAAAAGTCCCGTCGCACCCAGCATGGCACCGCACTGATCGAGCTGGCGCTCATCACGCCGCTGCTGCTGCTGCTGACCTTCATCACCACCGAGTTCGGCCGTGCGGTGTACGAGTACAACACGGTCGTCAAATCAACCCGCGACGCGGTGCGCTACCTGTCGGTGCAGACACCCAACACGCACGTCGCCGAGGCGCGCAACCTGATCGTGTACGGCAACACCGCCGGCACCGGAACACCGCTGGCACGCGGGCTGAGCCTTTCGAACGTGCCCGCCGGCAGCTGCTGCACCTGGCAGGCGGCAGGGGCCAACCCGATCATCACCACGGTCACGGTGCGCGTCAGCAGCTACGCCTTTCATTCGCTGTTCCCTTCGGTGATGGGTGTCGCTTTCGCCGGTGCGAACGGCAACATCGTCTTCAGCGACATCACCGCCACCATGAGGGCTCCGTCATGAGACACCACGTCAACGGCGCGACCACCGTCGAATTCGCCCTGGGCCTGCTCATCTTCCTGATGCTCGTTCTGGGCATCGTCGATTTCTCGCGCATGCTGTTCATGTGGAATGCGGCCCAGGAGGCCACGCGCGCGGGAGCCCGGTATGCGGTGGTGTGCGACGACACCGCCTACCAGGCCCAGGTGCTCGCCCGGATGCAGGTGCTGCTGCCGCAGATCAACACGGTGTCGGTGACGTGGGCGCCTTCGGGCTGCACGGCTGCCACGTGCCAGGGTGTCACCGTCAGCATCACCGGCCTGAACTACCAGTGGATTTCTCCCATCGTCGGCGCCGCGGCGCCGCTGATCCCCATGCCCGGGTTCTCCACGTACCTGCCGCGCGAGGTCATGCGCAGGGATCCGAACAGCGCGGCCATCTGTTCCTAGCAACACACCGGACACGACCATGAAGATCGCCATCGTTTCCCCCAATCCGAACCACCTGCAGGACATGCGCAAGGTGCTGGAGCCGCGCGGCCATGCCGTGTCGCTCTTCGAAGGCGGCAAGAGCCGCATGCAGGCGGTCGTAGAAAAGGTCGCGCCCGACCTGCTGCTGGTCGACGGCATGTGCTGCGATCCGCAGGAACTCTCGCTGGTGGAGGCGCTGACCTTGCGGCATCCGGCGGTGGCGGTGGTGCTGCTGTGCGCGATGCAGACGCCCGAGTTCCTGATCCACGCGATGCGCGCGGGCGTGCGCGAGGTGCTGCCGTCGCCCGCCGACACCGCCGCGCTCGAGGCCGCCGTCGGCCGCATCGCGCTCAAGATGTCCGGTTCGCAGGCGCGCAGTCCCGGGCGGGTGGTGGCGTTCATGCCCTGCAAGGGCGGCAGCGGTGCGACCTTTCTTGCGACCAACATCGCCTACCAGCTGTCGCGCGAGCGCTCGGTGCTGCTGATCGACCTGAACCTGCAGTTCGGCGACGCGCTGTCGTATGTGAGCGACCTGCGCCCGACCTCGACGATGGCCGACGTGGCGCGCGACATCGGGCGCCTCGATGCCTCGCTGCTGGCGGCGAGCGTGGTGCGCGTGTCGCCGAGCTTCAGCATCCTGCCCGCGCCCGAGGACCTAGCGCGCGCGATGGACGTCAAGGCCGAGCACATCGATGCCATCCTGCAGGTGGCACTCGGGCAGTACGACTTCGTGATCTTCGACCTCGGCCCGCGCATCGACACGCTCACGCTGCGCGTGCTCGATCGCGCGGAGCACATCTTTCCCGTGCTGCAGACCAGCCTGCCGCACATCCGCAACGTGACGCGCCTGATGCAGGTGTTCAAGTCGCTCGGCTACGCCCCCGGCAAGGTCGAACTGCTGGTGAACCGCAGCACCGGCGGCGGCGAGATCGGGCTGTCGGACATGCGCCGGTCGCTGCCCGGCGCAACGTTCACGGCGGTGCCGGACGGCGGCAAGGACGTGGACGCGTCCATCAACCGCGGCGTGCCGCTGGCGGAGATGTCGCGCGGCAGCGCGCTCGCCAAGCGCCTCGACGAGATCGCCCACACGCTCAGTCCGCGCCCGGAAGCGGCGCACGGCTTCATGGGGCGGCTGTTCCGCCGTGCATGAGACAGGGCGACGCAGCGGATTCCCATCCATACCCAGGCGGAGGTGCCAACCATGTCATTCAGGGACCAACTCAATGCAATCGACGGCGATGCCGGCGCGCGGCCGGCGGGGCCGGTCGTCGAGCTGACCGCGTCGCCTTTCGCCTCGGACACCTACAAGCTGCTGAAGGAGCGCATGCACCTGAAGCTGCTGGAGCGCTTCGACCTGGCGGCGCTCGAAACCCTCCAGCCCGACGCCTTGCGGCAGGAAATCTCGACCATGGTCGGGCGGCTTCTGCAGGAAGAACCCGAGGCGCTCAACGACATCGAGCGGCGCACGCTGATCCGCGACATCCAGCACGAGATGCTGGGCTTCGGGCCGATCGAGCTGCTGATGGCCGACCCGACGGTGTCGGACATCCTGGTCAACTCGCCGGACCAGATCTACGTGGAGCGCCGAGGGCGGCTGGAGCTGACCAACGTGAGCTTCACCGACGAGAAGCACCTGCTGCGCATCATCGACAAGATCGTCTCGCTGGTGGGGCGTCGCATCGACGAGTCCAGCCCCATGGTCGATGCGCGGTTGCCCGACGGCTCGCGGGTCAATGCCGTCATTGCGCCGGTGGCGCTCGACGGTCCGATGATGTCGATCCGTCGCTTCGCGAAGATTCCGCTGCGCATGGCCAACCTGGTGGGCGATCTCAAATCGCTCACGCCGCCGATGGCGCAGATGCTCGAAGGCCTGGCGCAGGCCAAGGTCAACATGCTGATCTCGGGCGGCACCGGGGCAGGGAAGACCACGCTGCTGAACATTCTCTCGGGCTTCATTCCGGAGACCGAACGCATCATCACCATCGAGGATGCGGCGGAACTCCAGCTGCAGCAGCCGCACGTGGCGCGCATGGAAACGCGGCCGATGAACATCGAGGGCAAGGGCGAGATCACGCAGCGGGCGCTGGTGCGCAACGCGCTGCGCATGCGGCCCGACCGCATCGTCATTGGCGAAGTGCGCGGCGCCGAGGCGGTCGACATGCTGCAGGCGATGAACACCGGCCATGAAGGCTCGCTCACCACCATCCACGCCAACACGCCGCGCGATGCGCTGGCGCGGCTGGAAAACATGATCGGCATGGCGAACCTGAACCTGCCGCACCGCACCGTGCGCCAGCAGATCGCCTCGGCGATCACGGTGGTGGTGCAGGTGCTGCGGCTGGTCGACGGGCGGCGCAAGGTCACCAGCATCCAGGAGATCACGGGCATGGAAGGCGAGATCGTCACCATGCAGGAGATCTTCACTTACCACCAGACGGGCATGGGCCCCGACGGCCAGGTGCGCGGCCATTTCCACGCGACCGGTGTCCGGCCGAAGTTCATGGAGCGGCTGCACGCGTACGGCGTGGATCTGCCCGACAGCATCTTCGATCCTGAAAAGCACTACGAATAGGAGCTCGCCATGTTCGACAAGCTGGGAGGTGACACGCTGATCACGGTCACGGTGCTGGTCTTCGTGACCGCGCTGCTCATGATCGAAGGGTTCTACCTGCTGTGGCGGTCCTACAAGGGGCCCGACGCGCGCAAGATCGAGAAGCGGCTGCAGGCGATGTCCGCCGCGGTCGACCGCACGCCGCAGGCGCATCTCGCCAAGGAGCGCATGCTCAGCGACGTGCCCTGGATGCAGCGCCAGTTGCTGGCGTTGCCGCGGGCGCACCGTCTGGACCGTTTCATCCTTCAAGCGGGGCTGGACTGGACGGTGTCCAGCTTTCTGCTGGCCTGCGGTGTGCTGGGCGTGTTCGCGTTCTGCGCCGTGTGGCTGGCGCGCCAGCCCGTGGCAATGGCGCTTTTGGCCGGGGCCGTGGCGGCGGCGCTTCCTGTCCTGTACCTGCAGCATCAGCGCAGCCACCGGCTGGAGCGCCTCGAAAAGCAGCTGCCGGACGCGCTGGATCTCGTGACGCGCGCCCTGCGCGCGGGCCACTCCTTTGCCAGCGGCGTGCAGATGATCGGCGAGGAAATGCCAGAGCCGATCGCCAGCGAGTTCCGCCTGGTGGCCGACGAGGTGAATTTCGGCGTCTCGCTGCAGCAGGCGCTGACCAACCTCAGCGAGCGCGTGCCGCTCACCGACCTGCGCTACTTCGTGGTGTCGGTGCTGATTCAGCGCGATTCGGGCGGTAACCTCACCGAGGTGCTGGGCAACCTGAGCCGGCTCATCCGCGCGCGCTTCAAGTTGCTCGCGCGGGTGCGGGTGCTGTCGTCCGAAGGGCGGCTGTCGGCCTGGATCCTGGGCGTCATGCCGTTCGCCCTGGCGGCGCTCATGAACATCTTCAACCCTGAGTTCATGTCGCCGCTGTGGACCGATCCGATCGGCCAGACGGTGTTGCGCTACATGCTGGTGCTGATGCTCATAGGCATCCTGCTCCTGCGCAAGATCGTGAAGATTCGCGTCTGAAGGAGAAGTGCCATGGCCATGCTGTTTCCCATCCTGGTTTTTCTGTCCGTGTCGCTGGCGGTCATCGGCCTGGCGGTGTGGCTGTCCCCGACGCGCACCGCGCAGCGGCTGCAGGCGGTGGCGCCGTCGTCCGGCAAGTCGGCCTGGACCGAGACGGCCGTCAAGCTCGTCGGCCCGTTCGCGCAGCTGTCGTCCCCGACCGGCGACGCCGACCTGTCGCCGCTGCGCGTGCGCTTCCTGAACGCCGGCATCCGCCATCCGGATGCGTACCTCGTCTACTTCGGCCTGAAGACACTGCTGCCGCTGGGCCTCGCGGCTGTCGCATTCCTCATGCTGCGCGCGACGGGGTCGGAGGGCGGCATGACGATGCTGCTGTGGCTCGCGCTGGCCGCGCTGGCCGGTTGCTACCTGCCCAACCTGCTGCTGCGCCTGCGCATTCGCGCGCGGCGCCGCGAGATCTTCGAGAACTTTCCCGACGCCGCCGACCTCATGCTGGTGTGCGTGGAGGCGGGGCTCGGGCTGGACGCGGGGCTTGCCAAGGTCACCGAGGAAATCCAGATCAAGAGCCAGGCGCTCGCGCAGGAGCTGCACTGGACCAACCTGGAAATGCGTGCGGGCGGCACGCGCGAGAAGTCGCTGCGCAACCTGGCGCTGCGCACGGGCGTGGAAGAAATCAGCACCTTCGCGACCATGCTGACCCAGGCGGACCGCTTCGGCACCAGCATCGGGGAGTCGCTGCGCGTGTTCTCGGACGACCTGCGCCACAAGCGCCAGGTGCGCGCCGAGGAGCTGGCCGCCAAGGTGCCGACCAAGATGCTGTTGCCGCTGGTGCTGTGCATCTTTCCGTGCATCTCGCTCGTGATCCTCACGCCGGCGGCAATCCGGGTGATCCGGATGATCGTGCCGATGTTGAACGGGCAGCTGTGAGGGAGGGGCGCGCATGCCACGCGCCGTTGCAGCGATTCAGTGCGTCAGCGTGTCGAGCTGGTGCTTGATCGCGTAGATGTACAGCTCGAGCCGGTTCGTGACGCCCAGCTTCTGGTAGATCGCGCACAGGTGGTTGCGCAGCGTGTGCTCAGTGACGAAGGCGCGCTCGGCGAGCGCCTTGTTGGAGGCGCCGCAGCCGGTCACGACGATGCGGATGATCTCGCGTTCCTTGTGCGTCAGCGCGGCCTGCCGCGCCGCTTCGGGGTCGGCCTTCGGCGGCTTCTTCGCCGACGTGAGTTCGGAGAAGACGCGGCCCATGGTCTGCGCGTCGACGCAGAGTTCGCCGCGGGACACGCGCTCGATGGCGTCGAGCAGCTGCTGCGCCGAGGCGTCCTTGCCCACTACGCCACGCGCGCCGCGCAGCACGGCCAGGTCGAGCGTGCGCTGCTCTTTCTCCGCCGTCAGCACCATCACGCGCGACACCTCGTTGGTCAGCAGCCGGGGCAGGATGTCCAGCGCGCTGTGGCCGTCCAGGTCCAGGTCGAGCACGATGACATCGGGCGCGAGGCTTTGCGCCGTGGCCACCGCTTCGTCGCAACAGCTGGCCGTGCCGACCACCTTCATGCGCGGCTGTTCGCCGTCGATCAGCTTGGACAGGCCCCACAGCATGGTCTTGTGATCGTCCACGAGCAGGACGGCAATAGGGTGGTCAAGGTGGTCGAGGGTTTGCATGACGGATTTCTCCTGTGTCTGCGGCGCGGTCAGATCGGGATTTCGATCCGCACCGCCGTGCCGCCATTCGCGCATCGGTCGACATGCGCCTGGCCCCCCAGGGCCGCGGCGCGCTCGGTGAGGGAGCGGGGGTGGAAGGGGGTGAAGCTTTCCTGGCAGGCTTCGTTCTCGATGCACAACGCCAGCTGGCCGTTCTTGCAGTCGATGCGCACGCTGCCGCGGCGCGCATGGGTGTGCTTGCAGATGTTGTTCAGCCCCTCGCTCACCATCTGCAGCAGCTCCGCGGTCACGCGGTCGTCCAGGTGCAGCGGGGCGTCGATGGCCATCACGATGTCGATGTCGATGCCGTACAGGCCCTTGATCCGCGCGGCCTGGCGTTCCAGGTGGGGCCGCACGAGTCCGCCGGGATCGTTGGTGCGGTGCCTGACTTCGCCGGCGTAGCGGCGCAGGTCGGCGATCACGCCGTCGGCCACGTCCGCGAGCTTGTCGAGGTCTTCGCGCAGCGGGTTGTCGGCGGTGGCCCGCTTGCGCAGTGCGCACAGGCCCATGCGCAGGCCGATGTAGGGCTGGATGGCCGTGTCGTGCAGGTCGAGCGCGATCTTCAGGCGCTCCGTCGACGCGGCTTCCGAGGCCATGCGGTCGAGCACCTCGATGGTCTCGATGATCGGGAAGATCTGCTCCATGAGGTGCGCGAGGAACAACGCGTCGGACTTGCCGAGCCGTCCGTCGCGCGACGAGATGAACACCCGGCCTTCGCCCAGGCGCATCGGCAGCGGCGCGCTGATGAACGCGCGGGCCTCCAGCATGGCGGCGACGGTGGCGCAGCGCTGCGCGCCTTTTTCGTTGGCGCTGCGCCAGGCGGTCGCACCTGCTGCGAAGACATGGTGCTGCGCGCGCAGGTGGTTCAGGGGCCAGGGCAGGCGGTTGCTCAGCACGATGCTGTCGGACGCCAGGGCCATGAGCGGCGATTCCGCGAGGCGGCCGATGGTCTCGATGCTCACCTGCTCGCAGGTGTCGTCCTCGCGCAGCGTGCGCAGGGTCCAGGTGCCGGTGGCGCGGTCGCGCGTGAGCAGGATGCAGTGGCTGGCCTTGAAGAAGGCCAGCGTCTTTTCCATCGTGCGGGCGATGGTGCGCCCGGCGCCGAAGCGCGGGTTCGACAGCTGGCTCACGTCGCCAAGCAATGCGAGGCGCCGTTGCAGCGCCAGCTTGGAGCCGCCCCAGTACACGATCATGTGCCCCAGTGCCAGCAGGAAGGCGGTGCGCATCAGCAGTTGCGGCGTGTCGTCCGAGCACGTGACCAGCACGCAGGCAACGAACGAGGCCACCGAGGCAACCGTCACGCGGGCGCCTTCCTCGAAGCCCCAGCGGAACGAGGAGGTGAGGATCGCGAAGAAGTAGAAGAGGAAGAACAGGCTGTGGGTGCCGTCGGTCACCGACATGATCAGCGTGAACCACAGCACGTCGGACCAATGGATCGCCTTGCCCTGGAAGTAGGGCCGTCCCACCGCCGTGCAGACGTGGATCAGCAGGCTGTGAAGGATGTAGCCGAAGAAGGCCAGCCAGACCGCTGCGGGAACCTCGTTGTGGCTATCGGCGGCGTCGACCGTGATCGCCAGCAGGGCCGAAATCGACAGCACGAGCCGCATGCGTCCCACCATGAGTGCATCCGCCGCCAGGCTGGCGTCGATGCTGGGGGCGGAGCCGCGAACTCGCATGGGGATGCATCCTGTGCATGAACCATGTCAGGCACCGCGAGAGATCGCAGTGGAGACGACGAAGCCCGGCTGTGACAGTTTGGGATACATTTTTCTTACCTGAGACCACAACGTGTGACGAGTTCACATTACTACTTTGGTGTTCAGAAGCAATTGAAATCGCATTCCATTAACACTTGGTAACTATATTTGCATTGGATTTCATGTGCAGGGGCTTCTGCACGGGGTCGCGTGCAAACCCATGGCGATGGCGCGGTACCTCGCAAGGCCGTCCGCCTCCCTTCGCGAAGGCGGTGCCGTTGGGTACCCCGGTCGTGCTTTTTCAGCCCCGTGTCCTGCGCGAGTTCAGGGCAGGAACAGCAGCATCCCGTAGACCGCAAACAGCAGCAGGTGCATGAGTCCCTGGATCGGCGACGTGCGCTGCCCGTTGAAGCTCAGCATCGTCAGCACGGCCGTCACCGCGAACAGCAGGGTTTCGGCGCCCGAGATGCCCATGAGCACCTGCTTGCCCGTGACCAACCCGATGACCAGCACGGCCGGCACCGTGAGCCCCACGGTGGAGACGAAGGCGCCCAGGCACAGGTTGATGGCGCGCTGCATCTCGTTGTTCATCGCGGCGCGCACGGCGGTGATCGACTCGGGCGTGAACACGATGATGGCGATGAGCACGCCGCCCACCGCGGCAGGCGCGCCGGCCGCGGCAATGCCGTAGTCGGTGACCACCGCGAGGTAGTGCGCGAGCAGCACGATGGGCAGGATCATCGCGAGCAACAGCAGCGAGCGCACGACCACGGCGCGCTTGTCCAGGCCGCCGTGCGCCGACTGTGCCGCGGGGGAGGGCGCGGTCGCCCGGACCGAGAAATGCCCCGGCGCCGGCTGGATGAAGAAGCGCTGGTGGCTGCGCATCTGCATCCAGAGAAAGGCGCCGTACAGCACGGCGGTGAGCACCGACATGCCGATGGCCTGCACCGGTGTGAACTCGCCCGCGCCCGTCGTGTGGTTGGGCAGCACCAGCGCCGTGCCGGTCAGCAGCACGATCATCGACACGTAGGCCGTGGTGCCCTGCGCGTTGTATTCCTGGTCGCCGTGGCGGGCCGAACCGGCAATGAGGCAGATGCCGATGACGAGGTTCAGGATGATCATCATCACGGCGAAGATCGAGTCGCGCCCGATGGTCGGAAACTCCCCGGGCCCGAGCAGCACCGACGCGATGAGGATCACCTCGATCGATACGATCGACAGCGTGAGGATCAGCGTGCCGTAGGGCTCGCCCAGCTGGTGCGCCAGATGGTCCGCCTCGCGCACCACGCCGAACGACGCGGCCAGGATGGTGACGAACAGCGCCAGAAAAACGCAGCCGGCCACCACGGGGTTGATCGGCGCGGCCAGCCAGCGGTCGCCAAAGGCAACGAAGAGCCCGACCACGAGCCAGGCGGCGGCGATCAGGGCCCAGGTGGCGGGCGGCGCGAGGCGCTGCGGCGCGCCGTGGGGAGTGCGAGGAGAAGGGGGCGAGGACAGGTCGGCCATGAAGGACTTCGTGAGAAGTGAAGGGCCGTCCCTTGCAAGGTGGTGGTGTGCGGGGCCGAGGTCGTCCTCGGCCCGGTTCGCGCAGGGCGCGCGAACGAAAAAATGATAGCAGGGAAACTGCGGTCGGGCGCCCTCAGCCCCCGCGGGCGCGCACCTGGGCCGCGTGCAGGAGGCGGGCGTTGTCTACCTTCTGCTTGGAAAGAAGGTGCATCTTGCTGCAGATCGAGCAGCGGTACAGGCGCAGCCAGGGCAGCAGGCGCATCCACCCGCTGCGCGGCTGGCGATCCATGTCCTGAGGGTGGCAGGGGCAGGCAGAAACCGAATGAGACGACGACATTTGTCCGAATGACCATGCTGTCCAGATCCCACCCTGACCAAGCTCTGTGGCTCTTCGGCTACTGGGAATTGAAAGTATTCATTCTTACGACAAATGTAAACAAGCACACTCACCTGTTCTAGGTATTCGGCAGCTTCCGGCCACGGAAAGCGTCCGAAAAAATGCGGCTGAGTCCCGACGCCGCAGGGCCGAACGGTCGGTCGATCCGGCGGATCAGGTAGACCGGCAACGGCCGCGGCGCCGAGGTCTGCTGCATGGCCAGCGGCACGTGCGCCAGCCGCTTCGCCTTCAGGTCGGCCTGCACCATCCACAGCGGCAGGTGCCCCCAGCCGACACCGCCGAGGATCAGCGCGTGCTTGGTCGCGATCTCGCTGACGCGGCAGGTCTTCTGCGAGAGCACGCCGAAGTTGCGGCCTTGCGAGCGGGCCGACGGGTCGGCCACGACGACCTGCACGTGGTCTGCCAGGTCGACCGTGGTCCATCGCGTGGCAGTGGCCTGCGCCAGCGGGTGATCGGGATGGCACACCGCGACCATGCCCGCGATTTCGCCGACTCCTTCCGACGCCACATGCGGATCGTGTTCCTCCGCGGCCGTGAGCCCGAGGTCGCAGCGGCCTTCCAGCACGGCTGTGAGCGCCGACGTCATGGGTGCGGTTTCGAGTTCCAGCCGCACGCTGGGGAACTCCGCCTGAAAACGACGAATGGCCTCGGCCACGAGCGGCAGCGGCAGCAGCGGGTCTTGCGCCATGCGCAGTTCGGCTTCGACCCCTTCGCTGAAGCTGTTGGCCCGCGCGCGGAACGCGTCGGCCTTGATCAGCAGCGTGCGCGCTTCCGCCAGCAGCGTGGCGCCGGCCTCGGTGAGCACCGGGCGGTGCTGCGAGCGGTCGAACAGCGACAGGCGCAGCTCGGATTCGAGGTTGGCAATGGCGGCGCTGAGGCCGGACTGCGCCCGCCCGAGCGAGCCGGCCGCCGCGCGGAAGGAGCCCCGGTCTGCGATCGAGACGAAGACGCGCAATTGGTCGAGGGTGAGGGCATCCAGCATGATCTGATTTTGTGATCAATTCGATCTAAATTTTATCAATTGTGCAGATCGATGGCCTGCGAGAGCATGGAGTCCTCTTCTCCCTTTCCTGGAGTCAGCCATGAAGAAAGCCATCGTCTACGAAGCCACCGGCGCCGACCCCCGGCGCGACCATCTCGAGCGAAACGACCTGACCATCGTGGCGGTCGGTCACCCCGGCGAACTGGCCGACGTGGCCATCGATCTGGCGAAGGGCGGCGTGGAGCTCATCGAGCTGTGCGGCGGCGTCTCGCCCCGCTGGCGCCCGCTGGTGAGCGCCGCCGCCGGCCCGGGCGTGCAGGTCAGCTCGGTCACCTTCGGCATGGAGTCGCTGGCGCCGGCCGCGCGCTTCAGCCAGGCCCATGCCGACGGCGCGCCGCTGCCGGCCGCCTTCATCTTCCTGGAGCCCGGCGCCGACGCGCGCCGAGACCGCTTCGTGCAGACCTTCATGCGCGAGCACACGACCTTCGTGCCGGTGCCCGACGAGGCCGCTGCCGTCGCCGCGGCGCGGGGGCTGGTGGCCGACGGCGTGGGGCTCATCGAACTCTACGGCGGCTTCACGAGCGCCGGTGCTGCCGCCGTCATCGACGCGGTGCAGGGGCGCGCGCCGGTCGGTGTCGGCAGCTTCACGCTCGACGCGACGCATCACGGGGACCCCGCATGAGGCTGCGCCCGCGCCCGACCGTGAGCTACGCGGCCTCGTCGCCGCGGCACCGCACGCACGACATCGCACTCATCGACGGCGTCGTCGCCCGTGTCGAATCGACGCAGCGGGCGCGCGATGTCGACGGCTTCACTCGCCTGCTCACGCCCGAGGCCGTGTGGGTGACAGCTTTTGGCCGGCGACTCAACGACTGGCCGAAGATCCGCGAGTTCACCGCCAGCGTGCTCACGCCCGCCATCGGCGACGAGCACGCGTTCTACGACGTGGAGCACATCACTTTCCTCAGTGACGCCATCGCGGTCGTCAACGTGCGCCAGCGCCCGGTCGACGCGGTCGGTGCGCCGCTGGCGGGGCGGGCCGAAGGGCGCCCGCTGTACGTGATGAGCAAGCAGGGCGACGGCTGGATGATCGCCGCCGGCCAGAACACGCCGCGCCAGGAAGCCTCCATTGCCGCGCAGGCGCAGCCAGTCCGCCCATGACCGCGCCTGTCTTCTTTTTCTCCTCTTCTTTCACCGTTGCCATTCCCATTCCCATTCCCATGACCCATCCCGCGCTGACCCTCATCGAACAACGTGCCTCGGCCAACCGCTTCGACCCCACCCACGTGCTGCAAAGCGAAGAGATCGAATCGCTGATCCGCTTCGCCACGCGCGCGCCCACGGCCTACAACCTGCAGAACTGGCGCTTCATCGCGGCACGCACGCCACAGGCGAAGGCGCGGCTGCGGCAGGTGGCGCACAACCAGCCCAAGGTGACCGAAGCCGCCGTCACCTTCATCGTCTGCGGCCTGCTGCCCGACCACGATGCGCTGTCGGAGCGGCTGCGCCCCTTCATGGAAGCCGGCTTCATGTCGCCCGACACGGCGGCCGGCTGGCGCGAAGGCGCGCGCCTGCAGTACGCCGACGACCCGCGCACCGCGCGCGACGAGGCCGTGCGCAGCGCCGCCTTCGGTGCCGCCACGCTCATCCACGCCGCCGAGGCGCAGGGGCTCGTGTCGGGGCCGATGGTCGGCTTCGACCCCGAGGGCGTGGCCCGCGAGTTCGACCTGAAGCCGCACGAGGTGCCTGTGGTGCTCGTGGCCGTGGGCCGCGCCGCGCCCGGCAACTGGCCGCAGAAGCCGCGCCGCCCGCTGGCCGAAGTGCTCGACATCCTGTGAAGGCGCGCGCCACCGACCTGTGGCTCACGGCGATCGCGCCGGCCATCTGGGGCAGTACCTACATCGTCACCACCGAGTTCCTCGCGGGCTGGCCGCCGATGACGGTCGCCATGCTGCGCGCGCTGCCCGCGGGGCTGCTGCTGTTGCTCGTCGTGCGGCAACTGCCGCGCGGCGCGTGGTGGGGGCGGGTGTTCGTGCTCGGCGCGCTCAACTTCTCGTTCTTCTGGGCGATGCTGTTCGTGTCGGCCTACCGGCTGCCGGGCGGCGTGGCGGCGACCGTGGGCGCGGTGCAGCCGCTGCTGGTGATCGGGTTGGCATACGTTCTCTTGCGCAGCCCCATCCGGCCCTTGTCGATCGTCGCGGCGCTGGCGGGGTTGGGCGGCGTGGCGTTGCTGGTGCTCACGCCGCGCGCGACGCTCGATCCGGTCGGCATCGCTGCGGGCCTCGCGGGCGCGGCGTCGATGGCCTGCGGCACGGTGCTGAGCCGACGCTGGCAGCCGCCGGTTTCGCCGCTCACCTTCACCGCGTGGCAGCTCACGGCGGGTGGGCTGCTGCTGGTGCCGGTGTCGCTCGCGCTCGATCCGGTGCTGCCCGCGTTCACGACGCCCAGCCTGCTGGGGCTCGCATGGCTCGGGCTGGTGGGCGCAGCATTGACCTACATCCTGTGGTTTCGCGGCATCGCGCGGCTGGAGTCGTCGGTCGTGTCGTCGCTCGGCTTCCTGAGCCCGCTGACGGCGGTGGTGCTCGGCGGCGTGTTCCTGCAGCAGACGCTCACGGCGGCGCAGATTGCGGGGCTCGTGGTGGTGATCTGCAGCATCGGGGTGGCGCAGCGCGCGCAGGCGAGGGCGGGCTCGCGATGAGGTCGCAGTCATTTTTCTCGCAAGGGATGCGGTCGACCTTCTTTGTGAGATGACTGTCCGCAGAATCCCCGCCGCGCCTCAAGCGGGGCCTCAAAAAAAGACCTGCAGGCGAGCTATTGAAGATGGAGAGCGATGGCCAAAGCCATGCGGCGGATCTATCAATCCGCTGCCAAAACGCTCGTCCATGGATTCGTGAGCCCACGCGACAGGAGAACCTGTGCAAGGCAGAGGACCGTGTGGCAGAACTGTGTTGGAAGATCGAAGCTGTAGAGCGCGCCCCCCACTTGCGCAGTGCGCTCTTGCGCACGTCGAGGTCGCGCGCAGCTCCTGCGTTACAGACACGCCTTGTTACCCCACCAGGCCGGCTGGATAAAGTTTGAACTTTCAGGTGATTGACTCTTCGTTTTCACGAGTCATTTACTGTTTTGTCTTACACCTTAGTCAGGTGTCTTTGAAGCCAGAAGCGTCTCGGCTTCCGATTGGGAAACCAATGGCTTACTCGCGATAAATCCCAGAAAACTCCTCTGGTACGCGTGAGAAAATGACGATCAAATAACAAGAAAATTCAGCTTCACATGATCAGGTTGGGAGCGGGCCTGATGTGTTTGCATGCAGTTGGGCAAGGCGCGTGACTGCGCGCATTTCTTGAAAACAAGAATCAAAGGGGAGGAATCCGCGTGAACCACATCGTGGCGAGATTGTTCTTGCACGGGCGCATCCGATGAGCGACCCGTCGAGCCGTCATCTCGCGGAGCTTGTCGCTGGCCGCCAGCACGACCGGCTGTTGCGACTGTCGTTCCCCCAGGGTGGTGAGCCCGCAGGTGCCGACCTCGTGGTCAACACCCTTTCTGCTTCGGAAGGCCTGTCGCGCGACTTCGATTTCACGGTCGGGCTCTTGAGCAGCAATGCCGATCTGGCGCTCAAGGACCTGCAGGGCAAGATGCTTTGCGTCGAGCTGGTGCGCCCCGACGGAACGCTTCGCTATTTCACCGGCATCGTCTTCGAGTTCAGGCTCGTGCGAACGGACGGCAACGTGGCCTTCTATGAAGCCCGGCTCGGCCCGTGGTTGAAGTACCTGCGGCTGCGGGCGAACAATCGCCTCTTCCATCGCCAGACGCTGCGCGCGCAGACCGAGGCCATCTTCGGCGACTACGGCGTGTTGCCCCAATGGGAGTGGCTTGTCCGCGGCGAAGACGCACCTCACACGATGGCGGTGCAGGGGGGCGGGGCCGGCGGGGAGACTGACCACAACTACCTGCACCGGCGCTGGGAGGCCGCGGGCTACAGCTATTGGTACGAGCATTCGGCCGAGGGTCACACCCTGCATGTGTGCGACGACAGCACGCTTGCCAAGGCCGTGGATGGCTCGTCCCCGGAGATCCGGTTCCAGGAGGAGGGTGGCGCGCAAGAAGAAGACGGCATTGGCCAATGGAGCGCGGTGCGCGAGCTGGTCTCGGCGCAAGCGGCCGTCAGCGCCTTCGACTTCAAGAACTCGCGTCCCCAGCATGCCGCGATGCCCAGCAATAACCAGCAGGGCGACGTGCCCCGGTTGGAGGTGCATGAGTACGGCGGCGCGCGTCACTTCAAGACCTCGCTCGACGGTGAAGGCGTGGCACGCCGGCGCATTGGCGAGATCGAGGCGAAGGCCAGGCGCTTCGAGGCGCAGGGCAACAACCGCTTGGTGCTGCCCGGGCGCTGGTTCCGGCTGACCGACCACTTCGGACGCACGCAAGGCGAAAGCTCCGAGAGCGAATTCCTCGTTCTCTCGGTGGAGCACCGCGCGAGCAACAACTACCTGCAGGAGCCCGCCACCGCAGAAGGAAAACCCAAGGGGTCGTGGGCCGAGTACAGCAACAGTTTCGTCTGCAGCCGCCGCTTTGTTGCATGGACGCCGGGTCGCGGCTTCCACAGCGTGGAGCAGCGCGTGATGGCGCCGCAGACCGCCACCGTGGTGGGCCCGTCCGCCGAGGGCAGCCTCCACACCGATGAGTACGGGCGCATCCGGGTGCAATTTCATTGGGACCGCGAAGGCCAGAGCGACGAACGCAGCTCGGCCTGGGTGCGTGTGATGAGCCCATGGGCCGGCGGCGAGACGGGCGCCGTCTCCACGCCCCGCGTGGGCTCGGAAGTCATCGTGCAATGCCTGGACGGCAACCCCGACCATCCCATCGTCATGGGCGTGGTCTACAACGCCCAGCGCATGCCGCCGTGGAAGCTGCCCGAGCAAAAGGCCCTGACCGGGCTCAGAAGCCGTGAACTGGCGGGCGCCAGCGGCAACGAGGCCGGTGGCAAGAGCAATCACCTGCTGCTGGACGACACCGAGGGCAAGATCCAGGCGCAGCTCAAGAGCGACCACGACAGCAGCTCCCTGAGCCTGGGGCACATCACCCGCATCGAAGACAACGCCGGACGCAAGGATGCCCGGGGCCAGGGCTTCGAGCTGCGCACGGACGGCCACGGCGCGATCCGGGCCCAGGACGGACTCCTGATCAGCACCGAGGCGCGCGCCAACGCCCAGGCCCACATCACCGACATGGGCGAGACGGTGCAGCGCCTGACCCAGGGGCGGGAGCTGCACGAGGGCTTGAGTGAAGCGGCGCAGCAGGCCAAGGCGCACGAGGCCGGTGACCAAGACGAAGTGACCAGGAGCCTGAAGGCGCAGAACGATGCGGTCAAAGGCTCGGGCAGCGGCAACAGGGCCGAAGGCGAGTTCCCCGAACTCAACGAGCCGCATATGGTGCTGGCCAGTCCTGTAGGGATAGAGGCCACCACCGGGGGCTCGATGCATCTGGTGAGCACCGAGCACCATGCGATCACCAGCGGGGCGCACACCAGCATCGCGGCGGGCAAGAGCTTGCTGGTCAGTGCCAAGGAGGCGGTGCGCATCGCGGCGTTCGAGAAAGGCATGCGGCTCATTGCTGCCAATTCCGATATCGACATCCAGGCCTTGAAGGACAACATCAACATCCTGGCCAAGCTGGACGTCAAGGCCGAAGCCAACAGGATAACGATCACTGCGAAAGAAGAAGTGATCATCAACGGCGGCACCAGCTACACCCATTGGGGTCGAGCAGGCATTGCGAACGGCACCAAGGGCATCTGGCGCGAGCACGCGGCTTCCCATGTCACAACGGGCCCCAAAAGCCTGCCGGTGCCGGAGATTCGTTTGCCTCAAGCCGTGTGCAAAGAGTGCATGGCAAAGGCTGCAGCGCGTGCTGCCGCGGTGGCACCCCGACAGTGACCGTGTCCGTGTACCCAACCCCACAAGCGACGCGGGCCCACGGCGGCCTGCCGCCGCACGCGCCTGCGGTGTTCAACAAGGAAGTCGCGCAGGCACTGGCACATGACATGGGTGTTCTGTTGGCCTGCAGTGCGAGCATGCCGCGCTACGCATTGGTCGAACTCGGCCAATGCGAAATGGCCGAGCGCGAGGCGATCGCCCTCGGTGTCCGAGCGCATGGGCTGGAGGTGGAGCGCTTGTTCGAGGGCACGCCCGAATCCGAACTGGCCGATCAGGGGCCATGGTTGATCCAGCTTCCGGTACAGCCTTCGGGCGCTCTGCTGGAGACGCTGGCCCTGCATGCGGGCGTTCATCATGCGTTGAGCATGGTGGGCTCATCCCTCGCGTTGGGCGATCTGGCGATTCACATGAGAAGCTGGCTCGAAGGCCTGATTCCGCCGGACCCAACGATCGAGGGCGACGAATCCTGTGGTGCCGTGCTGCGCTGGTTCGACCCACGCATCGGCCTGGAGATGCCCGGCTGTTGGCCTGCAGCGGATCGCCAGCAGTTCATGCAGGCATTTCAATGGTGGGCCGCCTGGCGCGCCGACTTCTCGCCGCGCATGGTGCAGGGCTCCATTCTCAACAGGGCGGCTCCGCGTGCCGAGCCGCTGCCGCTTGACCAGACACTGTTGCTGGCACTCGACCAACTCAACACGGCAGAAACCATGCTCGCTTCCGTGCGCGAGAACGACATCGAGCCTGGTGAACTCGATCACATGGCACCGGCGTTGCAACGCCGCCTGGCCCACCAATTGAGCGACGATGCCCGGCGCCTTGGTTTGGGCGAGTGGGCCGATCAATACATGTTGCTTGCCATGGGGTTGCGCCTGCACCCCGATATTGCCAAGGCACAGGCACTGCAGCCCATGATTGCCGCTGCGGCAACCGGCGAGCAAGGCCTCGGTGCCGCCATCGCGGACGTCGACAACGCGGTGTGGCAAGACCTGGTCGAGGCGGCGCCGCAGGTGCTTGCGCTGCATTCGCACGCACTGCTCGAACCCCTGCGCCAACGACGCCTTGCTGCCGTGTCCGCACACCCCTTTCACATCCCGCGCACCGAAGTTCGCTGAATCATGGCCACCGTTCCCAACCTCGGCAGCAGCGCTGCCAACGCGCAATCCGCCAAGAACCGCATTCCAGGCGTTTGCGATTGCAGCGACCCGGTCGATAAATCGGCACTCATCCTTTATCCGAGCCTGGGAACGCCGCTGCTGCTCAAGGAAGGGCAGACCAAGTGCAGCATCTTCATCGTCGGCGAGTCGAGCTTGAAGGCGGCCTCGGGTGCAGGAGGTCTCATCCCCGCGCCTGCGCCCAACCTGCATGTCTTTGTCGACCGTCATCTGCGGCTTTACTCCATCAAGGAGAAAGGCACCCAGACCGACACGACCACCGGTACGCTGTTCGGCGATGGCAACACTTGCGCAACGGCCCCGCAGCACATCAAGGCTTGGCGCGTCGGCCGCTTCGGAGCGGGGGTGCTCATCAAGGATCGCCATCGGCGGCCTTTTGCCACCATCGCACCGATGGCGGCACAGGTCTACAAGGATCTGCAAGGCGGCGACATCTACGAGATAGAGATCGACCTGAAGGCCGCGCCGTTCCAGGGCATTAATTCGGGCAGCTTCATGAGCTTTGCCTGGATGGTCAAACTCAACGACGCCGGCAAGCAGCTTCTGCCCAACGCCACGCACGCCGAGCCGCAGGACCTGATGATTGCCAAGTTCCTGCGGGAGCAATCCACCAAGGACCCTTTCCACTTCGCGAACATCCAGGAGTTCGACCTGTCCAAGGGCGCCCGCACCACGGCCAACCAGTTGCCGCCGCAAAAAACCGGCTCGGGCGAACGCCTGCAGAGCTGGCACCCCGTGAAGTACATGCCCGCACGTCCATTGAAGCTGGGCCACCTGTCCGACGTGCACGTGAATGTTCGCCATACCGCGATGGGCAAGAGCATGGCCCAGGTGCTGGAAGGCGATGTGACCGGCGCGAAATGGAATGCGCCTGTCGGCACCAAGGTGTGCAACAGCTTCGATGCGCTGCGCGCCTTGTTCGAGAAGATGGCTTTGGGTGGCGACAAAGTCGAGAAGGCCGACGCGGTGCTGCTCACCGGCGACCTGATCGATTTCAACCGCAACCTCAACCCGGCACAGGTTGCCGCAGGAAAAGCGACGGGCAACAAGGCCATCGGCGAGCAATGGAAGAGCTTCAACCTGCTGGCGAACATCGATGACCCGGCCAACGGCAAGAGGCTGTACCCGCGCGGGCTGGACGACATGCTCGTGTTCAGCCTGGTGCGTGAGATGTACCGCAAGCACAGCCTGCCCGTCTTCATGACCAGCGGCAACCATGAGGCGTACCAGGTGCCCTACGGCATCAGTGCGCGGGTAGAGGCTGGAGACATGACCAACTGGGCATTCAAGCTGGGCGTGCTGGAAACCGCGGCCGACCCCGCGAAACGCAGCGAGATTGCCAGGGCCGCGGTCACTGGCAGTGGCGGTGCCTTGCGTGATCGAGCGGGGACCGTCGTCGACAAGGTGTCCGGCTGGTTCAAGTCAGCCACCGGCGTTTCTCCAAGCGAAGCGGCAGGTCGGGGCGTAGAAGGTGTCGAGCAGGTCGCCCGCGCTGCTGAGAACGGGCTGGGTGGCCTCAACGACGGTCTCTCGAAGGCGCTCAAGACGGCCCGCGGCACCCTGGACGGCAGCGAACTTGCAGCGCACCGCAAGCAGATCGAAGCGGCCAGCGACTGGACCCGCGGCAAAGCCAATGAAGGGATGAGTCGTGACCACAACATGACCATCTACGAAGCCTGCCTGGCATATGGTCCAACCTACGGACAGGCTCTGACGGGATTCAATTTTCACAGCGGTCAGTTCGACTGGTTCTATGCGCTGTTCACGCCGTTGGCCGATGTGGTGGTCGCCTATGGTGCCCAGAGTGACGATGACAGTGCGGCAGGAACCCTCCAGGTCATCGCGCCGATGGGTTGGGGTGCCGACGAAAACTTCAAGAATCTGGGCGAAATGGTCGATCCCACCAAATTGCCATATCTGAAAGACTTCGGTGGTGTGGACAGGCAAGGCGCGGGCATCTTGCCGCGCGCCACAGAGTCGTGGAGCACAGCGCAATTCGAGTTGCTCTCCCAGGCTCAAAAGTACAAGGCTGCCGGCAGCAAAGCAAGCCTTACGGTAGCCAGCCACTTCACCATCGTGAGCTTTGACGAGCCGCAGCCGTACAGCAACGTGAAGAAGAGGTTGGTCCAGGCGCGCTTGTGGCCGCACAACAGCGCTACCGGCCTGCCGGATGAGCCGGCGGGTTTCAACCACGTCAATGTGGGGACCTGCGAGCGAGGGCTTGCCCACTACTTTGAACACTACGTGCGCGCGGGCCGGCGCAGACCCAAGGGCGGTGCACAGGTCGACTGGCATTTGTCAGGCCATAGCCATCGAAGCGGCGTCTATCAGGTCGAGTGGCAAAGCGACGGACCGGATACCAAGCCCTACATCCAGGTTGTATCGGCCACGGACCCGGGGATTCACCAGGTGCGGACCGTGCCCGCCGATACGCAGACGGCCCTGATCGTCAGCAGTTGCGGTGGTCCGATTGGCTATCAGAACCTGGATGGTGAACTCAGCGCATGGACAGGGCGGCCACCTGCGGGCACCTTGCTGGAGCCGGCCACGGGCAAGATCAGCCAGGTCAGCACGCGTCGCTGCCGCATCGAAGACGGCAAGGCGTACAACGAGAAGCCAAGGCTGTGCGTGGCGCTGGACTACCTGCATGTGATGAGCGGCCTGCCGGCGAAGGGCAACATCGACAAGCCGCTTGAGTTTGGCGACATTCCTCAGTTTGCGATGGGCAACACGCAGATCCCGCTTCGACTGAGTCGACAGATGAAAAAGCTCAACTGCATCGTGAGCTTGACGCTGTGGGTGTTTGAGGGCGGAAAGGATTCCGAGAAGAACGACGTTCGCAAATGGCATCGCGTAGACACAAAGCTGGACACGCTTGGCTCTCCCGGCAACGCGACGGTCAGCAACGAAGGAATGGCGGCACTCTCAAGAGCCTTTGCAACAGGTGTCGTGGGCAAGCAGGCCGATTCGGCATTCCGGCGCATCCAGGTGACCTTTTGTGAGGTGGGGCTGCGAAAGCCTGAACCGATGAAAGCAGACGAAGACTGGGCCCTGCACATGCAATGCACCGATCCATGGGTTTTTCCGATCGCTGTGGTGAGCACGAACGCAGGGAGAACGATGGCCGGTCTTGGCCGTGTCGGAGGAGAGAAGGGGGAGGTGCCGGATTGGTATTTCCTGGCCGAACACTTTCCCGCCGTGGGATATCTACCGCCGCTCGAGGCAATCAGACCCAAGTGATCTCCTACTCAATGAATCGTCGCTCCGCTTTGACTGCGCTTCCCGCGCTGATCATTTCCTCAAGCCCACTCTTGACCGCTTGCAACATGGCCACGTCCAAAAAGAACATCCGCGAGCTTGGAAAGATCTTCCAGTACCTCAAAGACCCAGAGCTTCGCAAAAAGGAAGTCGGAGACGCCTTACTTACCGTCGAGGGTGCGGAGATCAGCGGTGAAAGTTTTCAGTACGTTGACTGGAGTCACATCCTGTTCAGGAATTGCGACTTCGTCGGTGCGTATCAGATCAAGATTGGAAACTCCACGGACGTTCGGTACGAAGACTGTCGGTTCTCTGGCATCTTTGGATACGGCAAGACCAACCGTGTTCACTTCTTGCGATGCGCATGGACGGACGGTTCCATAGGGTATGCCGGCGAGAAGAGCACGGCTCTTGTTTTTGAATCTTGTCGGTTCGTTGGCACCAATCCCGATCGGAATCACTGGGGAGGTGTCGGCAGCGATGGCGAAGCGGAATTCATTCGCTGCACAGCAAAGTACTTTGTCATTGAAGGACACGCAAAGCTCACGCTTCGGCAATGCGAGTTTGAAGATACGAAGTGCACACCCCGAAGCAAGGAGTCGGGCGGAGTCTTCGCTGATGTGTCGATCGAAGACAGCAAGTTGCGTGGTGTGTTCAGCATGGTCCCCGCAGACTTCCAATCCCTCATCATCCGTGACACTCTCATCGAAGGCACCTTCGACATGACAAACGCGACGGTCAAGGGCGACATCCTGATGGAGCGAGTGACTGCCGGTGTGATCCTCGGCTATGTCAAGAATGCCAACAGTTTCACTGTGCGAGACAGCAAGATCGCAGGCAACGGAATGGATGTGTTCGAGGCCTTCGCCGGTGGGATCAGGGCGATCTCGATTGAGGGAACGACCTTCGGCGTAGGCTCGATACGAGGCGGTAACGGCACCGATGGGGTCACGATCGCAGGAGGCTTCTCTCTTAAGGAACCGACCCGCACGTCGAGTGTCAGCCAATCTATTTTGATTCGCGACAGCAAGATCCCCCAACTGCAATCTCAGCATCTCAATACCAAGAATCTCGTACTCAGGAAGGTGGAGATTGGGGAAGCTGATTTCACGAACACTCGCGCGGAGGTGTTGGAGCTGGACGATGTGAGTTTCACAAGGTCTGTGAATATGAGCGGGGCGCAGATCAAGGAGTTCAAGCAACGTGGGACCACCGACCTCAAGAGGCTAGGGCGGGGTTTGAAGCTGGAAGGCTCCAACATCAAGCTGCCACGTTGAGGCGCGGGAAGGCTGCGAATGTCCGATCAGTGCGGTGAGAACGAATGTGAGGAGAACGATGCCCAATCTTGGTCATCTCGGCGGAGAGAAGGAGGAGGTTTCGGATTGGAAATGGCTGGCCAAGATCTTCGAATCCGACGGCGACGTCAACACCGAGGCTGCCATCGCAGGCAAAGTTTCTTTCTCAGAAAAGACCACGCCATGACGCGCAGGCGATTCCTCAAGCTCGGTGCGGTGGTTGCGGGCGCTGTTCTGTACGGATGCGAAATGAGCGGTAAGAAGAACATCAAGGACTTCGGAAAAACCTTCGACTATCTGAGCGACCCAGCGCTCCGCAAGAAGGACATGGGTGATGCGCAGCTTGTGGTGGAAGGTGCCGAGTTCAGCGGCGTCAGATTCAAGGGCCAAGAATGGCGAAACATCAAGTTCGTCAATTGCGATTTCGCGGGTGCCTACGAAATAAAGCAGGCGCTGATTGAGAAATCGAGCTTCGAGGGGTGCAAGTTTGCAGGCATCTTCAATCTCGGCGTGTTGAAGCAAGTGCGGTTCGTACGCTGCCTGATCAGCGGCTCCAGCCATGTGGTCGGCGACACGGGAAGCCTGGACGTGACCTTCGAACAATGCGAGCAGATCGGCAAGGATCCCGAGCCCAACCATTGGGGCAGCTTCGGTAGTTACGGTGAGGTCGCGTTCATCAAATGCAAGGCCAAGTGGACGAACGTGACAGGCGAGACCCAACACTTGATTCGCGACTGCGATTTCGAGAGCGTCGATTGCGGTGTCAGTGACGACGGCGGCGGATCGGCAGTGCTGATCGAGAACTCACGCTTGCTCGGGGACTTCGACATGCGACCTGCCATGCTGCTGTCCCTCACCATCCGGGATAGCACCATCGGCACCTTGAACCTGAGCGACGCGACGGTCAAGGGCGACATCCTGATGGAGCGAGTCAACGCTGAGAAGATGAATCTCGCCGTCGCGTCGGGAAAAGCCATCGACTTGAGTGATGTGAAGATCAGTGGCAGTGGTCAGAAGGTTTTCTACCTAGCCGCCAATCGTGTGACGAGCGTGCTGTTGAACGACTGCGTGTTGCCGAATGCGCCCGACTCCGAAGCACCATGGATCGGTGGGGCGGAGAAGGAGCCAGCGTACAAGAGCCGCCCTCCAGTCAACCAAAGCGTGACGCTCAAGAATCTGAAATCCAGTCGCATCGATGCGACTTACCTGAATACAGCGCGGCTCTTGGTGGAGGGGGGCAATTTTCAGGAGGTTGATCTGCGCAATGGTCGCATAGGGAGTCTTGAGATCAGCAACACGACGATTGCCTCGACGTTGAATCTTGGCAGTAGCTTCATCGACAGTTTGATGCTCAGATCAGTCGTTTTCTCCAAAACGCTGAACCTGTCTAACACCCAGATCAAGGAGTTTAGGCAGGTCGGCGGCACCGACATCGGCAAGCTTGGGCGCAACCTCAATAAAGAGGGTTCCAGCATCAAGCTGCCACGTTGAGGCGCGGGAAGACTGACCGTGTCTGATCAATTTCCAGCAGGCCATCGCGACGATGGTTGCATCTTCAGGGAGTAGAGCCAAATGGCCGAAGGTATCCAAAGCAGAGGGGCGCTTCTCGACCGCCAGCACGACCGGCTGTTGCGTCTGTCGTTTCCCCAGGGGGGCGAGCCTGCGGGTGCGCGGCTCGTCATCAACCGGCTGGACGCGAGCGAAGGCGTATCGCGCGACTTCGAATACACGGCCGAGCTGCTCTCGAGCAATGCCGACCTGGCGCTCAAAGACCTGCAAGGCAAGATGCTGTGCATCGATCTCGTGCGTGCGGATGGCAGCCTGCGTCACTTCACCGGCATCGTCTTCGCATTCCGTCTCGTCAAGACCGACGGCAACCTTGCGTTCTATGAAGCCCGCCTCGGCCCCTGGTTGAGATACCTGCGCTTGCGTTCGAACAACCGCCTGTTCCATCGCCAGAACCTGAAAGAGCAGACCCAGGCCATCTTCAACGACTACGACACCCTGCCGCAATGGAAGTGGCAAGTCCGCAGCGAAGACCTCCCCATCACCATGGCCGCCCAAGGCGGAGGTGCCCAAGGCGAGAGCGACCACAACTACCTGCACCGGCGCTGGGAAGCCGCCGGCTACAGCTATTGGTACGAACACACGGCCACAGGCCACACCCTTGTTCTCGCCGACGACACCACCTTGGCCCAAGCCGTGGACGGGTCCACGCCCGACATCCGCTTCCAGCGCGAAGGCGGCGCTCAGGAAGAAGACGCCATCCACCAGTGGAGCGCTGCACGCACCCTCGTGTCCGGGCGCACGGCCGTCAGCGCCTTCGACTTCAAGAACCCGCGCCCCCAGCACGCCGACATCCCCAGCGGCAATCGGCAAGGTGAAGTTCCGCAACTGGAAGTGCACGAGTACGGCGGCCACCGGCATTTCAAGACCAGCCGCGAAGGCGATGCGCTGGCCACCCGGCGCGTCGAAGAGATCGAAGCCGTCGGCAAGCACTTCGATGCGCGCGGCAACAACCGGCAAGTACTGCCGGGGCGCTACTTCCGCCTCACCGATCATTTCGGGCGCACCCAGGGCACAGGCCCCGAGAGCGAATTCCTGATCCTGGAGGTCGAGCACAGCGCGAGCAACAACTACCTGCAAAGCGCAGGCGAACTCGCCCAATACAGCAACCGTTTCACGTGCAGCCGCCGCTTCGTTGCATGGATGCCGGGTCGCGGCTTCCACAGCGTGGAGCAGCGCGTGATGGCGCCGCAGACCGCCACCGTGGTGGGGCCGTCCGCCGAGGGCAGCATCCACACCGACGAGTACGGGCGTATCCGGGTGCAATTTCATTGGGACCGCGAAGGCCAGAGCGACGAACGCAGCTCGGCCTGGGTGCGTGTGATGAGCCTATGGGCCGGCGGTGAGACCGGTGCGGTCTCCACCCCTCGTGTCGGCTCGGAAGTCATCGTGCAATGCCTGGACGGCAACCCCGACCACCCCATCGTCATGGGTGTGGTCTACAACGCGCAGCGCATGCCGCCGTGGAAGCTGCCCGAGCAAAAGGCCCTGACCGGGCTCAGAAGCCGTGAACTGGCGGGCGCCAGCGGCAACGAGGCCGGTGGCAAGAGCAATCACCTGCTGCTGGACGACACCGAGGGCAAGATCCAGGCGCAGCTCAAGAGCGACCACGACAGCAGCTCCCTGAGCCTGGGGCACATCACCCGCATCGAAGACAACGCCGGACGCAAGGACGCCCGGGGCCAGGGCTTCGAGCTGCGCACGGACGGCCACGGCGCGATCCGGGCCCAGGACGGACTCCTGATCAGCACCGAGGCGCGCGCCAACGCCCAGGCCCACATCACCGACATGGGCGAGACGGTGCAGCGCCTGACTCAGGGGCGGGACCTGCACGAGGGTTTGAGTGAAGCGGCGCAGCAGGCCAAGGCGCACGAGGCGGGCGACCAGGACGAAGTGGCCAAGAGCCTGAAGGCGCAGAACGACGCGATCAAGGGCTCGGGCAGTGGCAACAAGACCGAGGGCGAGTTCCCCGAACTCAACGAGCCGCATGTGGTGCTGGCCAGTCCTGTGGGGATCGAGGCCACCACGGGTGGCTCGATACATCTGGTGAGCACCGAGCACCATGCAGTCACCAGCGGGGCGCACACCAGCATTGCGGCGGGCAAGAGCTTGCTGGTCAGCGCCAGGGAGGCGGTGCGCATCGCAGCCTTCGAGAAAGGCATTCGTCTGGTGGCGGCAGCGGCGGACATCGACATCACTGCACTCAAGAGTTGCATCAATGTCATCGCCAAGCTCGACATCAAGATGGAGGCCAATCGCATCACCATCACCGCCAAGGAAGAGGTGCTGGTCAATGGCGGCACCAGCTACACACGCTGGAATGCGAGCGGCATCGAGAGCGGCACGAATGGCATCTGGCGCGAGCATGCGGCCGTGCACAGCCTGGTCGGGCCGAACAGCAAAGGGTCGCCCAAGCTGCCGGAGCCGACCCAGCTGCCGAAAGGGCAGCTGGATCTGCACAACCACTACATCAAGAGCGATGGCACGCCGCGGCAGGCCGTGAAGCAGGGCGAGTACACGGTGGTGGATTCGGAAGGCGGCACCCACAGCGGCAACCTCGATGCCAAAGGGTTCGCGACGGTGTCGGGCTTGCCGATCGGTGGCGCCAAGATCACCTTCGGTCCGGACCCGCGCGATCCCTGGGACGAGGGCAGTTACTTCGGGCCACCGCACGAATGGCCGCCCAAGCCGCTGGACGAAAAGTCGACGACGAGCCCTGCAGGCGATGCGGGCGCTTTGCCTGCTGCGAACCTGCTGTCGGCCAAGGGCGTTCTCGGCGGAGCCAAGGGCGCGTTGGGACAGATCGGCCAAGTGGCCGGAACGGCGCAACAAGCCGTAGCGGCCGTCCAGGCCGTGCAGCAAGGCGGCGCGCGGGCATTGCTGGGACAAGCGGGGCAGATGGCCTCTGGCGCCGCGATCCAAGCCATTGGAAAGTCCGTTGGCGGTGCACTCGGCCCGATGGGCGCGCCTGCAGCAGGCGTGGCCGGCAGCGTGGTGGCCGGCGGCATGAAGGGCGGGCTGGCGGGCGCGGCTGCCGCGGCGCAGGGCAGCGTGAGCGGTGCGGTGGCGTCGCTCGTTCCCAAGCTGCCTGGCGCATTGCCCAGCCTGCCGTCCTTGGGCAGCGCGAACGCTGCGACAGCCATGGCTGGCAGAACACCCGGCTTCGCCGGTTGACGGCAACACAGGCCCGGCGGTTGCGCGGGCCTGAAGAGAACAAATCAGATCGAGGAAGCACAAAAAATGGCAACGCAGGGACCGCAGGAAACCAAGCCGCGCGAGAAGCAGACTGCGGTCGCGCCGCTCAACGCCATCGCACCGCAGGACATCGGTGCCGGTGCGGCGCGTTTCGACAAGTGGTTGCGCGACATCAGCAACGACTACGTCACGCTGGAGCGCCTGAGCACGGTGGCCGGCAGCTTGCCTGTCATCGGCAACATCATGGCGTTGATCGACGTGATCATGGACATCGTCCTGATCAGCGGACGATTCATCAAGAAAGAGGCCGTCGATTTTCTTGCGTGGGTCAACCTGGGCATCAACCTGATCGGCATCATTCCTGCACCGCCGAGCATGGCGGCTGCCCGCATGAGCCTGCGCCCGGCGCTGCATCTCGTCAAACAGCAGCTCAAGCACAGCGCCTCCAACATTGGCGAGGCGTTGATTTCCGTGCTGGTGATGCACCTCAACGACAAGATCGCCGGCGAGATCGAGAAGTTTGTCGACGGTGCGATGAGCAAGCTCTCGGGCATCCTGAACAGTTGCGCGGACAAGGCCGATGGCGTTGTCGATGACCTCATCAGCGTGTTGCGCCGCTGCACTGGCGGCGAAGACCTGTTCAAGATCGCGGGCCCCAAGCCCGAGCGGAACACCTACAACCCCAAGAAGGAGAGCATGTGGAACCGCATGCTCGCCGCCGCGGACCGCTATGCCAAACAGGCGGCCAACTATGCCGTCAAGGTGGCAGCCGCACGCCTGCCGGACAAGGCCAAGGCGGTGGTCAACATCGTCATCAGCAGCTTGACCGACTTCAAGGGCGCGCTGCGAGCCAAGTTGATGGCGCTGGCCAGCGCCGAGACCGAGCGCTCGATCATGTGGCTGCTCAAGCGCCTGTTTGCCGCGGTGAAGAAATTCAAGGCCAAGCGTGCCGCCGTGGTGCCGCCCACCAAGGGCGCCCAGGCGCAGGCCACCAAGCCGGGCCATGAACTCGGTGCCGTGAACACCCAGGCGGGCGCCACGGGCAGCGGCAACTGCTGCAAGCAGGGCGCCGCCAAGGCCAAGACGCGCAAGTCCATCAGCTTCGCCACAGGCAGCGAGAGCTTCACCCACACGGATTTCGTGCTGCCGGCCACGCTGCCCATCGAATGGAGCCGCACCT
Organism: Variovorax sp. 54; assembly: GCF_002754375.1. Taxonomy (NCBI): domain Bacteria; kingdom Pseudomonadati; phylum Pseudomonadota; class Betaproteobacteria; order Burkholderiales; family Comamonadaceae; genus Variovorax; species Variovorax sp. 54. The sequence continues at coordinate 759,268 of NZ_PEFF01000001.1, read as the reverse complement.
ACAGCAGCGACCTCGACGCCTATGAACAGGGCAGTTTCGGCGCGCGCTGGCTGATCCCGTACACGACGCGCATCGACGTTGTCGAATCCAGGGGCCGACGCGCACTGGTCTACCGTGCCGCCGATGGTCGCAGCCACGACATCCCCTGGCTGGCCGTCGGCCAAAGCCATCGCAACGCCATCGAGGAATTCAGTGCCACGCGTGTGAGCGACACGCTGCTGGTGCTCGACTTCGGCAAGCCGCTGCCCGCCGGCGAACCGGCCGACTGGCGCGAGAGCTACGAACTCGTCGACACGGTCAGCAGCAAGGCCGCCACCCAAGGCAAGCAGCACTTCCGTCTGGTGGCTCAACATGCCAAGGATGGCGCCGCGATCGGCCTGCGCTACGACCATGCATTGCCTTCCGGCGAGCAGGTGCTGAGCGATGTCGTCAGCAAGCAGGGCGACGTCACGCTCGCACACGTCGGCATCCGGCCACATGCGGTGTCGGGGTGCATCGAATCCGTCTGGGAGCTGAAAGACGGGCAGGTCGTTCGCCAACTCGCCGCCTATACCCACGACGAGGCCGGCGATCTGGTCGCAGCGCAGGACGAGAACGGTGCCGCCTGGGCCTACCAGTACAGCCATCATCTCGTCACCCGTTATACCGACCGCACCGGCCGCGGCATGAACCTGGCTTACGACGGCACCGGGGCCCAGGCCAAGGCTATTCGTGAATGGGCGGACGACGGCAGCTTCGACACCCATCTGGAGTGGGACGAGAACATCCGCCTGGCCTATGTGACCGATGCGCTGGGCCAGGAAACGTGGATCTACTACGACATCCTCGGCTACACCTACCGCGTCATTCACCCGGACGAGAACGAGGAATGGTTCTTCCGCGACGACGCCAAGAACATCACCCGCCATGTGCACGCCGACGGCACGACCGACGACTACGTCTACGACGACGCCGGCAACCTGCAGACCCACACCCAGGCCGACGGCAGCCAGGTTCACTTCGAGTACGACAAGCTCAGCCGCCTGACCGGCGTGCGCGATGCCGAAGGCGGCACCTGGCGGCGCGACTACAACCCGCAGGGTCACCTCACCGAGGAAACCGACCCGCTCGGCCACAAGACCCAATACGCCTACGACAAGGCCGGGCGGCCGGTGCAGATCACCGATGCCAAGGGCGGCGTCAAGAAACTCGCCTACACCCCGACGGGCGAACTCGCCAGCTACACCGACTGCTCGGGCAAGACGACCACCTGGACTTACGACCCTCAAGGCCGCCTCGCCCAAAGCACCGACGCCGCCGGTCAGGTCACCAAGTACCGCTACACCACGCTCGACGAGCAAACGCTGACGGCGGCCCAGGCGGGTGCCAATCACCCGGGCCAGCTCGAAGAAGTGACCCACCCCGATCAGACCAGCGAGCGCCTGGCCCACGACGCCGAAGGCCGCCTGCTGACGCACACCGACGCCCTGGCGCGCAGCACCCACTACCGCTACGCCGACGCGGGACTCATCGCCGGACGCACTGACGCTGCAGGCCACACGTTGAGCTACCACTGGGACCCACTGGGGCGTCTCACTCGGCTCGACAACGAGAACCGCAGCCACTACCTGTTCAAGTACGACCCCGTCGGTCGCCTGCTCGAAGAAACCGGCTTCGATGGCAAGCTGACCCAGTACCGCTACGAAGAAACCAGCGGCGTGCTCACCGAAGTGGCCGAAGCAGGACAGGTCACCCGACTCGCCTTCGACCCCTTGGGCCGACTTGTCGAACGCGAGGCCGCAGCCCAAGCCGAAACCTTCGCCTACGACGGCAACGGTCGCCTCGTCGAAGCCCGGAACCAGGACGCCAAGCTTCAGTGGTTCTACGACCCCGCCGGCAACCTCACCCGCGAGCACCACGCCGACCTCGCCCGGGGGCACACCGCCATCTGGCAGCACCGCTACAACGAACTCAACCAAAGAATCGGCAGCACCCGCCCCGACGGCCACACCCAGGAGTGGCTCACCTACGGCAGCGGCCATGTGCACGGCCTGCTGCTCGACGGCCAGGACATCCTGAGCCTGGAGCGCGACGACCTCCACCGTGAGGTCGGCCGCCAGCAGCACAACGGCCTGGTCCAGACGCAAGCCTACGACCCTGCCGGGCGGTTGCTCGAGCAGCAGATCACTCACACGAAACCAGCGCCTGGCACCACAGGCACCACCACCGTCGGCATCCGTCGCAGCTACCGCTACGACAAGGCCGGCCAACTCACCGGCATCGGCGATAGCCGGCGCGGGCGGCTGGACTACCGTTACGACCCGGTCGGGAGATTGCTCGAAGCCCAGAGCCAACTGGGCAAGGAAGTGTTCGCCTTCGACCCCGCCGGGAACATCGCCGACCCGGTGCAGAAGGAACTCGGCACCGCAGCGCTCGCGCGTGAACAGCGCGTGGCCCCCGGCAAGTTGCTGGACAACCTGCTCAAAGAGTACGCCGGCACGCGCTACAAGTACGACGAGCACGGCAACCTCATCGAGCGCACGAAGAACGGGCAGAAGACCCTCTTCAACTGGGACGGCTTCAACCGCATGGTCAGCGCCAAGAGCGAGGAGGGCACCACGACCTTCCGCTACGACCCGATGGGCCGGCGCATTGCCAAGGCGAGCGGAGCCAGAGAGACCCTCTTTGGTTGGGACGGCGACACCATCGCCTACGAAAGCGCAACGCCGGTGGACCCCAGGACCCGGGAGCAGGCGTACACCGTGCACTACGTCCACGAGAAGGACAGCTTCGTGCCGCTGGTGCAGGTGCGCAGACAGCGCTCCCTTCAGCTGAGCCCCACCACCGACGTGAAGGCGCTGATGCAGGCCAACGGCGGGGCCTACGACATCGAGCAGGACCCGTTGTGGAACGGACAGGGACTGCAGCAAGCCAGCGCCGAGGCGTTCAGGCCTGAAGAAATCGCTTTCTACCAGTGCGACCACCTGGGCACGCCACAGGAGTTGACCGACTCGGAAGGCCAGGTCTGCTGGAGCGCGAACTACAAGGCCTGGGGCGAGGCGAAGCAGGCGATCAGCAAGGCGGCCGGGCTCGCGGGGATCGTGAATCCGATCCGGTTCCAGGGGCAGTATTTCGACGAGGAAACGGAGCTGCACTACAACCGGTATCGCTACTACGATCCGCACAGCGGGAGGTTTGTCAGCAGTGACCCATTGGGTTTAGGAGGCGGCTCCAATACACATGCGTATGTCCCGAACCCCACGCAATGGATTGATCCGATGGGGTTGCAGGCAAAGCCAGCAAATTGCGGAGCGTCTAAAGGCGGTAGATTTGCTACATCTGATGGAGCAGCCAAGGCGGCGCTCCTTCGATATAACGATAAATCAATTCGTGACAATAAAGAGTATGGAGGGTTGATTTACAAAACCCCTGACGGAAAATATGACTACACCAAGGCTATTACTGGTCAGGGTGATTCGGTTAACCCTTGGGATCCCATGGCTCCTAAGCCTCCAAGATGTGCCCAAGAAGTCGGCTATTGGCACACTCATGGAGATCATTCGGATTCCAAGGGAAACAGGACGACGCGTAACAAGGATGCCTATGACAGCAACAACTTCTCAGATCCTGATCGAGATGCAGCAAAGATTGGGCAAACTGAATATCCAAACTACAGAGGATATGTTGGAACGCCGAGCGCTGGGTTCAAAGGTTACAATCCAAAAACTAAAAAAGACTACCCACTTTAAAATTATTTTCTTTCTAATTTTTTTTATGAACTCAAAGGCTTTTTCCAACGTAATCTTTGAAGAGATGGATGAGGGTCACGTCAGTCTTAGTAGTGCCGCCACTATTGGGGTGGGCGTTTCGTACAAGAAATTTTTGGAGGGGAATAATGAAATTAAGAATTACAAGGTAATAATTAGAAAGAGGGCTGGGGAAAATGGAGAGGATCCAGCTGGAGTAGAAACCATCGAAGTTGCATTTGTTGCAAACCTCCGCCCCGGAATGAAGGGGTTGGGTAACGCAAATAGAATGGGAAAATCTATAACCTACGTGCTTTCGGCTCAAACGGGGGAGATTTTACGGGAATATTTGAGCAAATAGATCACGCTTCTTCCAGTGCAACCCCTTGGGCATGTTGCAGGAGTTAGTGAATTCGGAGTAGTGGGTGTGTTGGAATGCGAAAAGGGCTTGAAGGAGGTGGGGCAGGCGATCCGCAAGGCGGGCCAGTGGCAAGACATACAGGGCCAATAAGTGTGCGGCTGCGGCTGCCAGAGATGGTTCGAAAGAAAGCTCTCGCCCCAAAGCAAAAGGACGATACGGACGATGACGAAACCATTCACCATTCATATTCCAATGCTCCGGAAAAAAGGGATGCTTGAACAAATGAATTCTTTCTACGAAGGCATTCTGGGCTACGAGCGAGATCCCGTGTTGAGTATTCTGCGGGTGCCAAATCATTCGAATTTGGCGGTCTGCTTCAAGTATTCAAATTTTTCCAAAGGGGAGAACAAAAAAGATAAAGAGTCGCTCTATGAGTTTTTTGTTGACAAAAATTTCCCTAGTCTTTGCCAAAATTTGAAAGAAAGAGGAGTCGAGTTTGACATGCTTGCACGGACTCCTGGATTCTATTTTGCAAGAATCATGGGTCCTTCTGGAAATTCAATCGAAATAATCTCAGAGAGCTTCGAGGATGATCTAAATTTCGACATATCGAGTTGGAATATCTATCAGGATGTTGACTGAAATTCCGCGTCGACGGTGAATTTTTGCACAAGCTGAGACATCTACGATGAAGGAGTTTCATGCGCTCACGATTGAGGAAATCGAAAGATCAATTGAGCAGCTAAAAGGCGATGGCCTTCTTCTTGAGGAGATGGGTTTTATTGCAGAAGCAGATGTGCTGCGCTGCCGATTCTTGGGGAGGCGTATCAACATCAAGATTGATCTTGCATACGGTGCGGAGATCGATCCGGTTGATTCGTTTTCCAGCAAGGAAGTCGAAGAAATTTCAAATCTAATTTTGACGAAATTGCGATTTGAGTTTTGCAACAATTGCTGGGAAATCTTCTGATTCTGCGCGACATTCAGTGTGAAAAATCGGGGGGTGTTCCTGATGGAAATTTCGTCTTCCTGTGCCGAAGGGGTGTTGAGGGATTTAAATGATTAGAGTATTGATCCATCTTCATGCAAGCGATATTCCGAGCAGTATTGAGTTTTATAGGGAGTTCGGATTCGCCCTTGCGAGTGATGATTTTGATGGGGCCGGAATCAGAATCGCAAGAATGACTCACAGTGCCGCACCGTCTCTGGGCCTGAATTTTCGTGACAACAACTCTTTGTTGCGCGCCTACAAAGATGTCGATGACGCGGACCTTCCCGTGGTGGCATTCGGTCTGATTTCTTCTTGGGATGAAGAGTTTTTCGGTTGGCAGAGTTTGATATTCAAGAGCTTCAGTGATCTTGTGATAAGAAGCATTTCTCAGCCATACGGAGAGTGGATTTATTTGAAAGATCCTGCTGGAAATAACATTTTGTTTGCCAATTCCGATTTTTATTGAAATCCCAAGCGCCCTGATGTGTTGCCATCAATGAGCCAAAGACCATGCCCTCCCAACTGATCATCCAAAACCACAACCTCTGGCGCAAAGGCGCCGGTGGTGCCCCCGCAGGTCTTGTTGGCATGGCCGACAGCTATGCCTACGCTGGCCTGGACCTGAACCTCGCCCAGTTCGCCACCACCGTCTTCACCGGCACCAGCTTTGCCGCGTGCACCTTCAAGCAGGCCGGCTGGACCGGATGCCAGTTCACAGGCTGCACCTTCACCGCGTGCGACTTCGAGGGCATTTCCATCTCTGGGTGCACGTTCTCCAACTGCACCTTCTCGCAGTCACAGTTCCAGCAAAGTCGGCTCAGTGCCTGTCAGTTCAACAACTGCCAGTGGAACGGCTTGAATTTCGATGGGGGTCACTGGTCCGATGTCGCCGTGCTGGGATGCACGGGTACCACGGTTCAGGCCGATGGCCTGCGCGGGGAGCATGTGGACTTCATTGGCAGCTACTTCGAGCACTTGGAAATGCGCAACACGCAGATCAATTGAGGTCGACAAGCGGCGCGAACTTTCGGAGCTTCCATGCCCAGAGGCACCCCCAACCCCAATCCCATGTATGGCATCTACGGCTATGACGACTATTGGAGCGTCGATATTCGCCGCAACAAGGTGCGCATGGTCAAGGCGTTCTACTTCAACACCCACGGCGGTCGCGAGGGCGCATTGGCGCGTGCCCAAGCCCATCGGGATCAATTCGTGCGCGAACACTTGCCGGTCTTGAAGCGAGAGATCGCTCAGCGGGTGCGGCGTGACAACAAGAGCGGTGTGGCGGGGGTGTATTTTCGAGAAGAGCCGGGCGGGAAGAATCCGATGTGGATCGCGATGACCAGAGTCAGTCCGGAGAAATCGGTCAGCAAGGCTTTCTCGGTCGGGCGGTATGGCCCGCGTGCGCGCGAACTGGCGATTGCCGAACGACAAAAGCAACTCGAGCAGATGACGGGGTATGCCTCGCGTCATCCGGCAGATGGATCGACGCCAGCGTTGATCACCCACCACCCGTCGAGCCCGACGGCGGCCGCTTCGTGCTGATCGCGGTGGGTCGGCCGGGCTTCCATTTTCTCGATTCCCGTCACACACCGTTTCACTTCTCCGGCGCTTCTTGTGCACCAGTTCACAGAGGCAAAGCGCCCAGTTGACCGGTGTAAACTGCCCGGTTTTCTCCCTCTCTCGCGGTATGGTGCAAGTGTCACGGCGCACAGGCTTCACCGGCTCGGCGCTCACTCGCTTGCTCGCTCAATTGAGCGACATCGACGTTCCCGAATCCAGGCAAGCCCTCGCGGATCGTTTGAGTCAGTGGTTCAGTTGGACCGACGCCATCTCCTTGTCTGCAGCTTTGGATTCCGATCTGGGCGTCGCCGTGTCCGGCGCCCGGGCGTCCGAGAGCAACGAGGAGGCGCAGGAGTGCGCGCGTCTGAAGGCCGCACTGGCCAAGGGCAATGCCGACGGCGGCGTGGCCTCCGTGCTGCCGGGCGCGAACGACGACTTTCCGCCGTACCGCCGCCGCTACTTCGCGCGGCAGCAGGCCATGGAAACGGCCATCGAACCGCTGCGTGCCCGTTTGCGGGCCCGGCTCGCGACCCGTTCGCCCGAGCTGGCCCGGCTGGCCGCGGTGGACGCCATCCTGGAACAGGTGGTGGGCGCCCGCGAACGCAGCCTGCTGGCGAGCGTGCCGTCGCTGCTGGAGAAACACTTCAAGCGCCTGCGTGAAGCCAACCAGGCCGCGCAGGACGCCAACCCCGACACCCCCCAGCCGCCACCGAATTCCGCCGGCGGCTGGCTGAACGTGTTCGGCCGCGACATGCAAAGCGTGTTGCGGGCCGAGCTGGACATTCGCATGCAACCGGTCGAAGGCCTGCTCGAAGCCCTTCGCGATCGCTAGCCTGCAGCCCCCCAAGAGACAAGACAACAAGCTTCCATGAACAGATTTTTCCATTACTCCGTCTTCCTCGTGGGCCTGGCCGTCGTGTGCTGGGTCGGTGCCAGCTACGTGGGCCACAACCCGCTGGCCCTGGTGATCACGGCGCTGATCGGCGCGTTCTACCTGATGGGCGCGCTGGAGCTGCACCGCTTTCACCAGGCCACCAGCACGCTGTCGCGCGCTGTGAACGACCTGTCGGCGCCGCTGACGAGCCTCGGCGATTGGCTCGCGAACCTGCACCCCTCGCTGCGCAATGCGGTGCGCCTGCGCATCGAGGGCGAGCGCGTCGGCCTGCCGGGCCCGGCGCTCACGCCGTACCTTGCGGGCCTGCTGGTGCTGCTGGGCATGCTGGGCACCTTCCTGGGCATGGTGGTCACGCTCAACGGCACGGGTCTGGCGCTCGAAAGCGCGACCGACGTGCAGGCCATCCGCAACTCGCTGTCGGCCCCCGTGCGCGGCCTGGGCCTGGCTTTCGGCACCTCGGTGGCGGGCGTGGCCGCGTCGGCCATGCTGGGCCTGGCCTCGGCGCTGTGCCGGCGCGAACGCCTGCTGGCCGGGCAGGCGCTCGACACGCAGATCGCGACCTCGCTGCGCGGCCATTCGCTGGCGCACCGCCGCGAAGAGTCGTTCAAGCTCATGCAGCAGCAGGCGCACGCAATGCCGGCGCTGGTCGACCAGCTGCAGGCCATGGTGGCCGCGATGGACCGCCAGAGCCAGTCGCTCAACGAACGCCTGGTCGCCAGCCAGGACAACTTTCACCAGAAGACCGAGGCCGCCTACACGGGGCTCGCCGCATCGGTCGATCGCTCGCTCAAAGACAGCCTGGCCGACAGCGCCCGCATTGCCGGCGAAACCATCCAGCCCGTGGCGCGCGTGATGCCCGAGCTGGTCGGCCAGCTGCAGACCATGATGGCCGCGATGGAGCGCCAGACCCAGACGCAGAACGACCGCCTCGTCGCCAGCCAGGACAGCTTCCACCAGAAGGCCGAGGCCGCGTACAGCGGGCTGGCCGCATCGGTCGATCGCTCGCTGAAGGACAGCCTGGCCGACAGCGCCCGCATCGCCGGCGAAACCATCCAGCCCGTGGCGAAGGTGATGCCCGAGCTGGTCGGCCAGCTGCAGACCATGATGGCCGCGCTGGAGCGTCAGAGCCAGTCGCAGAACGACCGCCTCGTCGCCAGCCAGGACAGCTTCCACGAGAAGGCCGAGGCCGCGTACAGCGGGCTGGCCGCCTCGGTCGATCGCTCGCTGAAAGACAGCCTCACCGACACCGCCCGCATCGCCGGCGCCACGATCCAGCCCGTGGTCGAGGCGGCCATGCTCGGCATCGCGCGCGAAGCAGCGGCGTTGCAAGGCGGCATGGCGCAGGCCGTCGAACGGCAGCTCGAAGGCCTCACAGACCGTTTCGAGGCCTCGACTGCCGGCGTCGCCGACACCTGGAAGGCTGCGTTGGCCGAACACGAGCGCGCGAGCGGTGCGCTGTCCAGCGACCTGCGCGGCACGCTCGAACGCTTTGCCGAGACCTTCGAGCAGCGCTCGGCCGCACTGGTCGACGGCGTGTCCGCCCGCCTCGAAAGCACCGTGGGCAGCGTGTCCGACACCTGGGGCAGCGCGCTTGCGCAGCACCAGCGCGTCAGCGAAAAACTGTCGGGCGATTCGCACCAGGCACTCACCGCTGCTGCCGCTACCTTCGAGCAGCATTCGGCTTCGCTGCTGCGCACCGTGGGCGAAGCGCACACCAGCCTGCAGACCGAACTTGCGGCGCGCGATGCGCAGCGCCTGTCGGCCTGGAGCCAGTCGCTCGAAGCCATGGCCGCGTCGCTGCAGAAGGAATGGCAGCAGGCCGGCGCGCACACGCTGAGCCAGCAACAGCAACTGAGCGACACGCTGGCGCAGGCCGCGCGCGACGTGTCGACGCAGGCCGAGGCACACGCCAAGCAGACCGTCGCCGAAGTCGCGCAGCTGCTGCAGGCCGCATCGGACGCGCCCCGCGCCGCCGCTTCGCTGCTCGACACCGTGCGCGAGGCGCACGCCAACCTGCAGACCGAACTCGCCACGCGCGACGCGCAGCGCCTCGCGGCCTGGAGTGGGTCGCTCGAGACCATGGCCGCGTCGCTGCAGAAGGAATGGCAGCAGGCCGGCGCACACAGCCTGAGCCAGCAGCAGCAGATGAGCGAGACGCTGGCGCAGACCGTGCGCGACATGTCGTCGCAGGCCGAGGCCAATGCCAAGCAGACCGTGGCCGAAGTCGCGCAGCTGCTGCAGGTGGCGGCCGAAGCACCGAAGGCCGCGGCCGACGTGATCGCCGAGCTGCGCCAGAAGCTGTCCGACGGCATGGCGCGCGACAACGACATGCTCGAAGAGCGCAGTCGCATCCTCGGCACGCTCGAGACCCTGCTGGGCGCGGTGAACCATGCCTCGACCGAGCAGCGCAGCGCCATCGACGCGCTCGTCACGGCCTCGGCCGACATGATGGAACGCGTGGGCACCAGCTTCACCGAGAAGGTCGAGAGCGAGACCGAGAAGATGGCCGGCATTGCCGCGCAGATCACCGGCGGCGCGGTCGAGGTGGCGAGCCTGGGCGAGGCCTTCGGCTTTGCCGTGCAGCGCTTCGGCGAGTCGAACGACAAGCTGGTGGCGCATCTGCAGCGCATCGAAGGCGCGCTGGGCAAGTCGCTCGCTCGCAGCGACGAACAGCTGGCCTATTACGTGGCGCAGGCGCGCGAGGTGATCGACCTGAGCATCATGTCGCAGAAGCAGATCGTCGAAGACCTGCAGCAGTTCGCAAGCCGCCAGACGGCCGTGGGCAGCGAGGCCTGAGATGGGGCGCGACGAGATCGACCTCGACGCCGGCCTGGAGCCGACCGTCCCCGTGTGGGCGGTGTTCGGCGACCTGATGGCGGGCATGCTGGGCGCGTTCGTGCTGATCCTGGTGTGCGTGCTCGGCATGCAGCTGGACCTGGCGAGCCGCCTCGAAACCGAGGTGCAGCAGCGCCGCGCCGAATCGCAGCGCCGCGAGGCGCTCGAACAGGCGCTGGCCGGTCCGCTCGCCGCAGGCCGCGTGACGCTCAACAACGGCCGTATCGGCATCAGCGGCAGCGTGCTGTTCGCCTTCAACTCCGCCGACCTGCAACCCGGCGGCCGGCAACTGCTGAAAAGCCTGGCCGGCCCGCTGGGCGCCTACCTGAAGGCGCGCGACGAGATCCTGATGGTGAGCGGCTTCACCGACGACCGCCAGATGCGCGAAGGCGCGCGCCTGTTCGCCGACAACTGGGAGCTGTCCGCCCAGCGTGCGCTCACCGTGACGCGCGCGCTGATCGAAGAGGGCGTGCCCTCGTCGTCGGTGTTCGCTGCCGCGTTCGGCGCCGAGCAGGCCGTGGCCTCGAACGGCGATGCGGAAGGCCGCGCGAAGAACCGCCGCGTGGAGATGGCGCCGACGCCCCGGCCCAAGAACACGCCCGACGCTGCGAAGCCCCGTGAGTAACGACACAGCACCGGACGATCAGGTCGACGCGGTCGCGGCGCTCGACGCCTGGCGCGCGCGCGGCGACGACCGCTTCGACCCGGTGCGCTTCCGCTTCATCGAGGCGATGGCGCAGCGCGCGGCGGCGCACGCGGGCGAGGCGCGACGTCTGCTGGATGCGCGACTGGCCAGCCTCATGGCGACCTACCGCGCCGATCTCGACAAGGTCGCACCCGAGGCAGAAGCGCCGACCGAAGCGCCGCTGCACACCGCGCTCGCAGAGCTGATGGTGCACATCGCCCAACTCGCGCCGCTGCCGCCCCCGCCCGACGCGGCGGCGACCGACGGCGACGCCGTGCCCAGCCTGTCGACCGCGCCCGAGCTCAAGACGCTGAGCTATTTCCGCAGCACCTGGTCGAAGCTCGCCGCCGACCAGCGCGTGACGCAATCGCTCGCCAAGGTGCCGAAGAACGCCGGTCCGCTCAACACGCACCACCTCGTGCAGCGCGCGCTCACGCTGATGCGCGACCTGTCGCCGCAGTACCTGCAGCGCTTCATGGCGCACGTCGATGCGCTGCTGTGGATCGAGCAGGTGAACGCCGCGGCCGAGGCCGCACGTGTGGCGCGCACCGAGAGCCCGCGCAAGAGTTCGCGCAGCCGCGCCGGTTGACGGCCGCTCAGCGCGGCCAGAGCCACCAGGCCAGCCCGGCCGCCACCACCACCCAGACGCCGATGACCAGGGCCATGCCGACCTTGCTTGTCGGCCGGCTGCCGGTGCGCGCCATCCAGTCTTCGGCACGTTCGCGGCTGCGTGCGATGACCTCGGGCGGCAGCAGGCGCACCGCGAGCCAGATCAGCGCAGGCAGCAGCAACACGTCGTCGAGGTAGCCGAGCACGGGAATGAAGTCGGGAATCAGGTCGATGGGGCTCAGCGCGTAGGCCACGGTGAACCAGCACAGCGCCTTCGGCAGCCACGGCGTGGCGGGGTCGCGGCAGGCGAACCAGAGGGTGACGGCGTCGCGCTTGATGCGGCGCGCCCAGTCCCGGAGCTTCATCGTGACCAAGGCATCAGCCCGCGCTGCGCGGGCCGAACATGATGATGCCCATGCCGAGGAAGCACACGGCCACGCCGACCCAGTCGCTGGTGGACGGCGTCACCTTGTCCACGGCCCACAGCCACAGAATGGCCACGCCGATGTAGACCCCACCGTAGGCCGCATACACGCGGCCCGCAGCCGTCGGGTGCAGCGAGAGCAGCCACGCGAAGAGCGCCAGGCTCAGCGCCGCAGGCACCAGCAGCCACATCGACTGGCCCTGCTTGAGCCACAGGTAGGGCAGGTAGCAGCCGACGATTTCCGCAAGTGCGGTCGCGATGAAGAGGCCGAAGGTCTTGAGCAGGTCCATGGCCGCCATTGTGGCGGTGGCCTGTCGATCTCAGGGCTGTCGTCCGGGGCCCGTGCCTGGGCGCGACGAAGGCTCCCACACATCGGGCGTGGTCGCGACCAGCGACTTGAAATCTTTCCACGGCCGCGCGCCCGGCACGGCACGCCCGCCGACGATCACCACCTTCGCGTAGGCCACCATGCGCTCGCGCAGGTAGCGCCGTTCGGACTCGGGCCAGGTCTCGATGGCGTGCGGGCCGCGCGACAGCACGATCTCCTTCACGCCGCGGATGCGGTTGTAGGCGGCCACGGTGCCTTCGAGCGATTCGGCGCGGTCCCACAGGCCCTTGCCGAAGAAGGCGGCGGGCCAGCGGTCCATGCCCGCGAGCGTGGCGGAGTTCGGATAGAAAAGGATGTGGTGGTCTGCCGCCATGCCGCCCAGGAACAGGTTGCGGTCGGCCAGGTCGGGCGCATCGGGCAGGTAGCCCGCGCCGCTGGCGAACGACGACAGCAGGATGGCCCCGCGGATGTTGCGCCAGCCGCGCGCCGGCGTGCAGTTGGGCACGGGCATGTCGAAGCTGCAGGCGGCCACGTAGTTGCGCGTGAGGGCCCAGGCGGTCGACATCGAGCCGCGCGAGTAGCCGCCGAGCACCAGTGGAATCTCGCTGGCCCTCTGGCCCGCGAGCAGTCGCCCGCGCGCGGCGTTGCCTTCGAACAACTGGCCCGAGGGCGTGAGCAGTCGCAGGCCCTGGCCGTTGTCGAGTTGCGTGAGCACGCGGAACACGTCTTCGCCTTGCTCCAACGTGTTGGTGTCGCTCACGCCGCCCGACAGGCCTTCGCCGCGCCGGTCGTAGGCCAGCACGTCGAAGCCGGCATTGTTCAGCGCGTGCAGATTCTCGCGCCACCAGCGCTGGCCCATGGCCTCGGTGGTGCCGTTGGGGAAAGACACCGGCACGGCCTTGCCGCTGGCGCCGTCGATGCGGTAGGCCACCTCGTCCGGGTGCTGGAGGGCCGTGAGCTGCCCGCCGCCGCCCGCGGCCATGACCGCGAGGGCACGCACCTTGCGGCCCTGACCGTCGTCCACGCCCGCGCCTTCGAGGTACCAGCCGCGCAGCTTGATCGGGTCGGTGAGCTTGAGGTCGAGCCGCTCGAAGGTGTCGCGCGGCACGGTGAACTCGACGATGTGGGTGCGGGCGTCGGCCTCGGCAATGCCTTCACGGTAGGGCGCCTTGGCGAAGAAGGCGGGGCGGCGGATCTGCTTCAGGTCGACGTTCGGGCTGTCGGCATCGATGCGCCCGGCCGGGTCGACCGCGCCGGTCACGCGCGTGGCGCGCGCCTTGTTGGGCGGCAGCCAGCGCTGCATCTGCGCGTTCACGCGCTCGAAGCAGTCCGGCTCGGCCTTGCAGGTGCGCCAGCGCGCCTTGAGCTGGTCGTCGGTGAACTGGCCCACGTGGTAGTCGCCGCCCGCATAGTTGGTGGGCACGGGGTAGGCGCTCATGAGCACGGGCACGCACACGCGCGGGCCCCCGGCGTTCACCGCGGTGCCGGCCTGCGGCAACAGGTAGCCGCCGACCCGTGCGTTGCGGTCGGCACCGACCCAGGCCACGCAGTCGGTGGGCGGGGGCTTGCTCGCGGCGGCCTGGCGCTGGGCGGCGGTGGTGCCGGACGTGCAGGCCGACAGGCCCAGCAGGGCGCCGAGCAGGGCAAGCGGAAGGGTGGCGCGGGAAGGACGCATGAGACGGGAAACGCTCGCGGAATGAAGAACCATGTGATTGGAACGCAGCCGGAGCGCAAAAAGGGACTGCGCGGGGCCAGACGTGAACAAATGGATGCCGATACTGTTGCAGAAGGCATGCCAGCGCGGCGGGTGTGAACGCCGCCTTCTGGCGCAGGAGGGGTCCTACTCACTGCGGCGGGGCCGGCGCCTCCCGAACGTCCCGGAGCATCGGCTGGCGCGCCAGCACCGCATCGCGCGGGCCGTGGTCGCGCACGTGACCGGCTTCCATGAGGATCACGGTGTCGAAGCGGTCGAGCAGGCTCAGCCGGTGCACCGAGGCGATCACGCAGGCCTGCGGAAACGCCGCGGCAATGCGCCCCAGCACGCGCGCCTCGGTCGCGGCGTCGAGCGCGCTGGTCGGCTCGTCGAGCAGCAGCAGCGAGCTGCCCTCGGCCGCGAGCACGCCGCGCGCCAGGCACAGCCGCTGGCGCTGTCCGCCCGACAGATTGAAACCACGTTCCGAGATCGCGCTGTCGAGATCGCCGCGCGTGGCCTGCAGCACCTCGTCGAAGGTGCTCGTGTGCAGCGCGGCGCGCAGGCGCTCGTCGTCGCAGGGGCGACCGAAGGCCAGGTTCTCGCGCACGCTGGCCTCGAACAGCTCGGTCTCCTGCGGGATCAGCGTGGCGAGCTGGCGCAGCCGGGCCCAGTCGGCCGGCACGCCGTCGAGCGCCAGCGTGCCGCCGTGCGGCGCATACAGGCCGGCGAGCACGCGCAGCAGCGTGCTCTTGCCGCCGCCGCTGGGGCCGACCAGCGCCACGCGCTGGCCCCGGCGCAGCGAGAGCGCCACGTCGTGCAGGCCGCTGCGCGTGGGCGCCGCCGGGTCGTCGGCGACGGTGCCGCCGCCGCGCGGCGCGTAGCGCCATTGCAGGCTCTCGACCTGCAGCTGCGTCCACGGTGCCTGGGCATCGATGCGCTCATGCGCCGGCACTTCTTCGGGTGGGGCCTCGAGCGTGGCGCTCGTCGGCGCGTGCCAGATCGGCTCGGCGCTGCTGTAGTCGGTGTGCATGCGCGCGAAGAAACTGAAGTTGGCCGCCACCGAGGTCACGACGCCCGCCGCCTGCTGCGCGTACTGGTAGATCATGAACACCGCGCCCAGCATCACGGCCTGGCCCGGCGCGCGCGCCTGCCACACATAGATCACCACCAGGCCCCAGGTCAGCGCCAGCCCCATCAGGTCGACCGCGAACCACTTGCCTTCGTTGAGCACCACGGTGCGCTTCAGCGGCAGCGACACGGCCGCCATGCGACGGCGCAGCAACAGGCGCGACGCGCCCTGCAGCCGCAGGCCGATGACGGTCGAGGCGTTGCCCAGAAAGTCGAGCAGCGCGGCCACGTAGCGGCGGTCAGCGTCGTTCTCGGCGCGCGCGAGCTTCATGAGCGCGCGATCGATGCGCACGATCACCACGCCGATCAGCACATAGCCCGCGAGCGCCGTCACGCCGCTGGTGCGCGACAGCAGCGCCAGCGCCACCAGCGGCCCGACGAAGTTGACCGCGTTGGTGAGCCAGATGAACTGGTTCTGCGCAAAGTCGGCGAGCGCACGGCTGGCCTGGTGCACGCGGTGCTGCAGCTCGCCCGAGTGGTGGCTGTCGTGCCAGGCGAGCGGCGCGGCGGCAATGCGCGCATAGAGCTGGTCGGCCAGCGTCTCGCGCACCTTCAGGCCCACGTTGCGCTCGAGGATGCGGCCCGGCCCGTGCAGCGCCCACGCGCCGACGTACACGGCCGCGAGCGTCGCGATCCATCGGCCCGCCGCGGGCAGGTCGCCGCGTTGCAGCGCGTTGATGGCCTGCCCCGCGAGGTAGGGCAGTGAGAGGCGGATCAGCTGCGAACTCGCGAGCAATGCCGTAGCGCCGAGCAGCTGCGCACGCGCACCGGCCGCAAAGTGCCACAGCGCAGCGTAGAGCGCACGGATCGCGCGGCCGGGGGATTCGGTGGAGGTGGTCGTCGTGTCCGTCATGCGTGCATCAGCCCGCCTTGCGGAAGGTGAGGTTGATGCGCTGCGCGCCGAGCTGCGCCTGGAGCGGATGCGGCATGTCTTTCAGCGGCAGCACGCCATGAAAGCGCAACCGGTCCACGCCGCCCCACACCACCACGTCGCCGTGCGTCAACGGAATGCGCGCGGTCTTGTCGGCGCGCGCGAGCCCGCCGAACTGGAACACCGCCGGCATGCCCAGCGACACCGACACGATCGGCGCGCCGTGGTCGCGCTCGTCGCGGTCCTGGTGCAGCGAGAGCCGGCTGCCCGGCTGGTAGCGGTTGACCAGGCAGGCGTCGGGCGCAAAGCCGTCGAAGCCCGCCAGCGCCGCCGCGTCGCGCGCGAGCCGTGCAAAGGCCTCGGGCATCGCGGGCCAGGGCGCGCCACTGTCGGGATCGACCGCGCTGTAGCGGTAGCCACGCCGGTCGCTGGTCCAGCCGAGCGCGCCGCAGTTGGTGAGCGCGACCGACATGGTGAAGCCGCCCGGCGTGACCAGGTGACGGAACGGCGCGCGCGCCGACACGTCGGCGATGGCCGCGAGCAGCGCGTCGACGCGCGGCAATGCAAAGCCCGGCAGCACGAAGGCGGCCGGGCCGATCGGCTCGCGCGCGGCGCGCGGCGGGGCGTCGAAGAGGTCGAACGTCATGGGCGCATTGTCGCCAGCGACAGGCGCGGTTCGGACCGTTGCTCGCGCCTGCCATGCATTCAAGCTGTCACAAAGCGTCACTAGCATTCCGAGCACCAAAGCAGTACCTGGCACCGGCCCGGCGCCTGCGATTCCTCCTTCGTCACAGGACCCGGCATGTCTCGCGTTGCTCGGTCACGGTGGGTGTGTGTCTTGACCCTGATCCTCGGAATTCTGTCCCTCGCGGCCGTGTCGCTTGCCGGCGAACCTGCGCCCTCGCCCGATGCGGCGGGGCGCATCGCCTTCGACCTGCCGGCCCAGCCGCTGGCCACCGCCGTGCAGGTCTATGCGCAGGCGACGGGGCAGTCCGTGTTCTTCGACGGACAGCTCACCGCCGGCCTCGAATCCGCGCCGCTGCACGGCGTGTTCACGCCGCGCGAGGCGTTGCAGCGCCTGCTGGCCGGCACGCGGCTGGCCGCGCGCCACACCGATGCGCGCACCTTCACGCTGGTCGAGGCCGAGGCGTCTCCGCCTGCAGTGGTGACGACACCGGCCGCACCCGCCATCGCCATGTCCCCGCGCGATGCCCGTGTGGTGCAACAGGCCCTGGAGCGCACGCTGTGCCGCTGGCCGCATGCACGACCTGGGACCTACCGCGCACTGGTGCAGCTGTGGGTAGGCCCCAGCGGCCATGTGCGGCGCACGCGGCTGCTCAGTTCCACCGGCCTCGCGCAGCGCGACGCCGCGCTTGAAGCCGCAATGAACACGCTGGTGTTCGACCGTCCGCCCGAAGGCGAGGCCGACCAGCCCCTGACCGTGTTGCTGCTGCCGCGCACCGGCGACCGCCCCGACGTCTGCGACGCAGCGGTTTCTCCCTGAGCACGCCGTGGAACAGGACACCCCCGGCTTTCTGCGCAGCCTGCTGACCAGCCGCTACATCGAGTTCCGCAACCGGCTGCGCCGCCGCCTGGGCTCGGATGAGCGGGCCGACGATGTGTTGCACGAGACCTGGCTGCGCGTGCAGCGCATGAGCGACCCCGGCCCGGTGCAAAGCCCCATGGCCTACCTGCTGCGCATCGCGTCGAACGTGGCGGAAGACCGGCGCATCTCCCACGGGCGCCTGCTCGACTTCGTCGAGGTCGAGGAGCTGCTGCACTTTTCCGACGACAGCCACGACCCGGCCCGCGTCTCGGAGGCGCGCAGCGAGGTGCAGGCACTGGAGCGCGCGCTCGAAGAGCTGCCACGCCGCCGCCGCGACATCTTCATCGCCTCGCGCGTGGACGAGACGCCGCATGCCGACCTTGCGCGGCGCTACGGCGTGTCGGTGCGCATCGTCGAGCGCGAAGTGAAGGCCGCGCTGGTGCATTGCGCGGGCCGTTTGGGACGAGACGTGATTCAAAGGTTCGGTCCCGGCGCCGGAAAACAGTCTGAGAAGACATGATGGCCGCACCCACCCCGATTCAAGACGCCGACCGCGCCGCGCTGGACGCCCAGGCCCACGACTGGCTCGTGCGCCTGACCTCCGGCCGCGCCACCACGGGCGACGCGCAGGATTTCCGCCGCTGGTGCGCCCGCAGCCCGCAGCACGCGCAGGCGATGGCCGACGCGACCCGGCTGTGGGACCTGACCCGGCCTGCCGCTGAAGCCGTGGCGCAGCGCATGCCCGCCATGGACGCAGTACCACCGCGCGCGGCCATCGCCGCGTCGCGCCCACCCGCATTCGGCCGCCGCCAGTTCCTCGGCGCCGCGCTCGCGGCCGGTGCTGCTGCTTTCGTGGTGGTGCGCCCGCCCGCCGGCCTGTGGCCCGCGCTGTCCGACATGACGGCCGACTACCGCACCGGCACCGGCGAGCAGCGCCGCGTGGTGCTGGCCGATGCGGCCGCGGTGGTCGAGATGAACACGCAGACCAGCCTCAACCTCGCGCGCGGCGCCGAGGGCGAGCCGCCCGTGCTCGACATGCTGGGCGGCGAGGCGCAGGTGCAGCTCGATGCGGCGCGCCGCGCGCCCTTCACCATGACGGTGGGCGGCGCGCGCCTCGTGGCTGCAGCGGCCAGCCGCTTCAACGTGCGCGCCACCGGCGGCGAGGTGTGCGTGACCTGCTTCGCGGGCTCGGTCGAGCTGCGCGACGGCGAGCGTGTGCTCGTGGCCGGCGAGGCGCAGCAGATCCGCTACGGCGGCCTGCGCGAGGCCGAGGTGGCGCGCGCGCCCGATCTCGCGGCCGTGGGCGCGTGGCGCGAGCGCGTGCTGGTGTTCGACGACACGCCGCTCGCGGCCGTGGTCGACGAAATCAACCGCTACCGTCCAGGCCGCCTCATCGTCACGCGTGCCGAACTCGGCCGCCGCAAGGTGCAGGCGCGGCTGCGGCTGGACGAGCTGCCGCATGTCGAGACGCTGATCGCCGTGAGCTACGGCGCGAAGCTCACATCGCTGCCCGCCGGCATCGTGCTGCTCGGGTAGCCGCGCTGTGTGACGCGGCTGTGAAAAAAGCAGCGCTTCGTCTTCGTTCGCAAATTCTCCCGAACTTTCGTGCTGCGCGTGTCGGTCGCATCCCGTGAGCCCGGTCTCTTCTCCAGAACGGTTTTTCTCTGGGGTATGACATGAGCAACAAGACATTCCGCCGCGCGCCGATCGCGCACGCCGCCGCCCTCGCGCTGGCCATGGCGGGCCTGGCGGGCAATGCACAGGCGCAGCGCGCCTTCAGCGCCGCATGGATGGCGCAGAAGAACGTGGCGCAGGGCACGGCCGCGGTCACGGGCTACCTGCCGAACGGCACGCCGGCCTCGATGCTGACGAACCCGCTGGCGCAGCAGCAGAAGGCCAACGAGCAGCTGCGCCAGTCGCTCGGCAACCTGGGCCTCGCGGCGCAGGCGATTGCCGCGCAGCAGGCCGCCCAGGCCGCCGCGCGCGCCGCTGCGCAGAACGACCCGTCGGTGCCCGACGGCCTGGCCGACGGCGGCCTGAAGGTCGACACGAATTCGCTGAGTGCCGGCTGGCTCAATGCCCGCGCGCTGAACCGCGACTCGCAGCAGCAAGTCAACGGCCGCACCGTCGTCACCGTGGAGCAGACCGGCGACAAGGCCATCCTGAACTGGGAGACCTTCAACGTCGGGCGCAACACCACGGTCGATTTCAAGCAGCAGGCCGACTGGGCGGTGCTCAACCGCGTCAACGATCCGAAGGCGCGGCCGTCCCAGATCCAGGGCCAGATCAAGGCCGACGGCACGGTGCTCATCGCCAACCGCAATGGCGTGGTGTTCAGCGGCACCAGCCAGACCGACACGCGCAACCTCGTGGCGGCCGCCGCGCACATCGGCGACGACCAGTTCAAGGCGCGCGGCATCTATTCGAACGACACCGCGCCCAGCTTCACCACGGCGAAGGACGACCTGGGCAAGGTCGAGGTGAAGGCCGGCGCGCGGCTGACCACCAAGGAGCCCGGTTCCGTCACGCAGGGCGGCGGCTATGTGCTGCTGCTCGGCAAGGAAGTGGCCAACGCCGGCGAGATCGCCGCGCGCAAGGGCCAGGTGCAGCTCGCGGCGGGCGACAGCTTCGTGATCCGCAAGGGCGTGGGCACCGAGGCCAACGCCTTCTCGACCACGCGCGGCAATGAGATCGCGCCGCAGTTCGTGGCCGACAGCACGTCGGGCAAGGTGAGCAACACCGGCCTGCTCGTGGCGCGCGAAGGCGACATCACGCTCGCCGGCCGCGATGTGCGGCAGGACGGCGTGGCGCTCGCCACGTCCACGGTGTCCGCGCGCGGCACGGTGCACCTGCTGAACTCGGCCGCCGACACGCGCGGCAACGTGGCGCTGGGCAGCGGCGCGGTCACTGCCGTGCTCATCGAAGACGACGGCAAGGCCAGCGCGTTCGACAGCCAGCGCGACGCGCTCCTCAAGGAGTCGGCCGCGCAGGACACCGCACGCGCGCTCGTGCCGCCGGGCCTCTTCGACAACCTCTCGCGGCTGTCGGACCGCCGCGACCAGTCGCGCATCGAGATCGTTTCGGGCGGCGACATCCGCTTCGAGGGCGAGTCGCTCACGCTCGCCACCGGCGGGCAGATCGCGGCCAGTGCCACGCGCCGCAGCTTCGTGGCCGACAAGGCGCGCCTGGACGTGTCGGGCGCGGTCGGCGTGAACGTGACGATGGAATCCAACAACGTCAAGGTCAGCGTGCAGGGCAACGAGACGCGCGACGCGCCGCGCAACCGCGAGAGCGGCACGCTCTTCAACAGCGACGTGTGGATCGACCGGCGCAAGCTCGTGCGCGTGGCGCCCGGCGTGGGCGGCTACGAGGGCGAGCGCTGGTACGCGGCGGGCGGCCTGCTCGAGGTCGGCGGCTACCTGGGCAACCAGGGCCACGGCATCGGCGAATGGGCCGCGCAGGGCGGTACGGTGGTGCTCGGCGGCGCCGAGGTGCTCACGCAGGCGGGTTCGAAAGTCAACCTGTCGGGCGGTTCGCTGAACGTGCAGACCGGCTTCCTGAACCAGACCTGGCTCAAGGGCAGCGACGGGCGCCTGTACAGCCTGGACAAGGCCCCGTCGGACATGCTCTTCGACGGCGTCTACAAGGGCTTCGAGGCCGAGCACGCGCGCTGGGGCAAGAAGACGACCGACTACTTCTACAACCCGCTGATCGCGCCGCAGCGCGTGCTGGAAAACGGCTACACGGTCGGTCGCGATGCGGGCCGGCTGGTGGTGAGCGCGCCCACGGCAGTCCTCGAAGGCGACATCGTCGCCGAGGTGTTCAACGGCGCGCAGCAGACGCGCGCACGCGATGCCGCCATGGACGACAGCTACCGCCAGTCGCAGACGGCAGTGGCGCGCGGCGGCGTGCTGGCGGTGGGGCGCTACGGTGCGCTGGGCCGCATCGACCTGTTCGACACCGACGTGCGCTTCGGCGACGTGGCACCGATCACGCAACAGATGGCCGCGGCCGACGCGCTGGCCGCCGACCGCATCAACACGCTGTGGCTCGATGCGGCGCACCTGAATGCGCAACACCTCTCGGTGCTCGACATCGGCACGCGCGGCAGTGTGACCACCGAGAAGGCGCTCACGCTGGCCGACGGCGGGCGCATGAACCTGCTCGGCGCGTTCATCGACATCGGTGCCGACGTCACGGTGCGCGGCGGCACGCTGGAGGCCGGCAATGTCTTCCTGTCGCCGGTGGCCGGGTCGGTGCCGCGTGCGCTCACGCAGGAGAGCGGCTCGCGGCTCCGGGTGCGTGACGGCGTCACGCTCGACCTGCGTGGGCGCCGTGTCGATGTCGGCACATCGCCCGAAGACACGGCCAGGCTCGCTGCCATCGACGGCGGCACGGTGCGCCTCGAGTCGACGCACGGCGTGACGATCGGGCAGGGCAGCCTCATCGACGTGTCGTCGGGTGCAGCCTTGTTGGCCAAGGGCAAGCAGCGGGGCGGCAAGGGCGGCAACGTGTCGCTGGTGGCCGACTCGGCCGCCACCAGCACCGATGCGCAAGGGCGCTTGTCGCTGGACGGCGAGATCCGCGGCCATGGCGTGAACGGCGGCGGCACGCTGAAGATTGAAACGGGGAACGCGCTGCTCATCGGCCTCGACCCGGCGTTGTCCGACGCAACGCAGCTCGTGCTCGACGCGTCGCGCCTGCAATCGGGCTTCTCGACCTACGACCTCAATGGCCACGCGGGGCTCACGGTCGCGCCGGGCGCACAGCTCGACGTGGTGATGCCGGTCTACGGCATCGCGCCCGGGGCCGGTGCCGACCACGAAGGCGGCATCGCGCTGCAGCTGTGGACGCCGCCGCTGCTGCAGCAGGATGCGGTGAACCGCCAGGTCGTGCAGCGCCAGGGCGCCGACCTCGTGCTGCGTTCGCAGCGCCGCGTCACCGAAGGCGGCAACGTCGGCGTCGGCGCGGGCGCGGTGGTGACGGTCGACGCGGGCCGTTCCATCCAGCTGCTCGGCGGCGGCAAGAGCAGCTTCGTGGTCGACGGCCGGCTCAACGCCTGGGGCGGGCGCATCGGCATCGACATCGAGGCCCCGGCCTTCACGATGCCCGAGAGCCCGTCGCTGCAGCCGCACCAGCGTTCGGTGTGGATCGGCGAGAGCGCGGTGCTCGACGTGGCAGCGCGCGCACAGATCGGCGTCGACGACGACGGCCGCCGCTACGGCACCGTGCGCAACGGCGGCACCATTTCCATTGGCGGCGCGCTCGACTGGGAAGCGAAGGGCGTGGCCCATGCGCCCGACCTGGCCCTCATCATCCGACCGGGTGCGGTGCTCGATGCCTCGGGCGGCCATGCGCGCACCGACGTGCCGGCGGCTGGCAGCCTGTGGCGCGAACTCGACGTGGCCAGCGACGGCGGCAGCATCGTGCTCAAGTCGGCGCACAGCCTGTACCTCGACGGCACGCTGCGTGCCCACGCGGGCGGCGCGAATGCGGCCGGCGGCACGCTTGCGGTGGCGCTCGAAAGCCCGGTGTTCTCGAAGTTCTTCGGCCCCGACGACGCCGTGCGGCGGGCGCGCGAGCTGGTGCTGTCGCAGACGCAGCAGCCCAGCGGATTGCCCTCGACCCTCCAGCCGGGCCATGCCGACGCGGCGCTGGACTACGGCAAGGGACGCTTGAGCGTGGACCAGGTGCAGGCCGGCGGCTTCGGCAACCTGTCGCTGCTGGTCAACGGCCTGCTGAGCTTCGACGGCAACGTCGACCTCACGACCGCGCAGAGCCTGCGCCTCTACGCCGGCAGCTTCGCGCTGGCCGACAGCGCCGCGACCGATTCGCACGTGCGGCTTGCTTCGTCCTACCTGCGGCTGGCCGGCGTGACCGGTGCGCCCACGAAGGACGGCGAGGTGGTCTACACCACGACCTGGCGCCACGGCGCATCGACCCGCACGAGCGAGGCGGTGTTCACGGCCGAGGCCGACCACATCGACATCCGCGACCGCGTGGGCTTCGGCGCGCACGGCGAAATCGCCATGACGGCCGGCCCCGCGCTGGTGGTCGACCGCCGCGGCTTCGACACCGTGAACATGACGAGCCGCGGCGACCTGCGCCTGCTCGGCGGCACGCCCGCGCTCGGCCTGCTCGGCGCGACCACGACCGAGCTGGCGACGATGGGCGACCTGACGCTCACCGCCGCACAGATCTACCCCGCGACCGGCGCCAATGCGCAGATCCGCGCGGGCTACGACACCGGCCGCGTGCTCGACATCCGCCGCCAGGTCGAAGGCGACGTGGCCATGCCGCAGTCGGTGTTCGGCATCCTCGCGCTCGGCGGCGACACGGTGCGCCAGGGCGGCATCGTGCGCGCCCCGCTGGGCAACCTCATCGTGGGGCAGGACGGGCGCGGCACCTACGAGGCGCGCGCCAGCCTGGTCGACCTGCTGCCGGGCAGCATCACCTCGGTCAGCGGTGCCGGCTTGGTCATGCCCTACGGCGGCACGACCGACGGCATCGGCTACAGCGTCGCGGGCACGCCCATCGACAAGCGCGCCATCGGCAGCAGCGGCATTTTGCTCACGGGCGACAGCGTGGTCGGCCAGGCCGGCGCGGTGCTCGACCTGTCGGGCGGCGGCGAGCTCACGGGCGCGGGCTTCGTGAGCGGGCGTGGTGGCTCGGTGGATGTGCTGCGCACGCCACTGGCCAATGCCAACCCGGCCAACACCTTCAGCAAGGCGGGCAACGGCGTGTACGCCATCGTGCCGGGCTTCCAGGGCGGCTATGCGCCGGTGTCGCCGGACGCAGGCGCGGGCGAGCCGGCCATCGGTCGACAGGTCACGCTCGACCACGACGTGGGCGGGCTCAAGGCCGGCACCTACACGCTGCTGCCTTCGACCTACGCGCTGCTGCCCGGTGCCTTCCGCGTGGAAGTGGGCGCGCCCAGCGCGCTGCCCGCCACGCCGCTGCCGGCGGGCTACGGCTCGTACGTGGCGAGCGGCTACCTCGGCGTGGCGAACACGGCGGTGAAGTCGTCGCTGGCGAGCCCGCTGGTCGTCACGCCGGCGGCCGTGGTGAAGCAGCACGCCACCTACAACGAGATGGGCTACGACGCCTTCGTGGCGGCCGATGCGGCACGCCGCGGCGGCGTGCGCGGCGAGATCGCGGCCGACGCCCGCAACCTGCAGCTCGACTACTTCTATTCCAAGCCGAAGGACGGCGTGTCGATGCTGCAGTTCGACGGCACGGCGCTGTTCAACCCGGCGGCCGGCAGCGCAGGCTTCGGCGGCACGCTGTCGATGACGGCCGTCGCCCTCGAGGTGACGGCGCCGGGCGCCGGGCGCACGACCGGGTTCGGGGGCGCGTCGGTGCAGGCCGACCAGCTCAATGCCTTCGGCGCGCCGCGGATGATCTTGGGCGGCCGCATCGATCTGCCCTATGCCGACAACTACGCAACCTTCAAGTCGAACACCGGCCACGTCGTCGTGCGCAGCGGCGCAACCTTGCGTGGTGCGGAAATCTTCCTCGTGGCCGGCGGCTACGGCGACGGCATCCAGGTGGAGCAGGGCGCGTCGCTGAACACGCTGGGCGCCGGCGCGCCGGCCTATGACTCCACCGACGGCGTGGTGTTCTCGGCCGGCCGGGGCGCGGTGCTGGGGCTGTCGAACGGCTGGATCAACCTGCTGCCGCCCGTCCCCGAGGCCGTGCCCGCCACGATCGAGGTCGGCGCGTGCCCGAGCGGCGCCTGCACCGGCCAGACCACGCTGTACGGCGAGGGCACACTGGCCGTGGCCACGAACCGCTCGTTCACGATGGCCGACACCGTGCGCTACGGCGCCAAGAACCTGCTGCTGGCCGTGTCCTCGGTCAACCTGGGCAGCGACGCGGCGCTGCAGCAGGCCTCTGCCAACGGCCAGCTGCCGTCGGGCCTGTCGATGAACCAGGGCATCCTGGCGAACCTGCTGGCGGGCAACAAGGGCGAGGGCGTGCCGGCGGTCGAGACGCTGGTGCTGAATGCGCGCGAGTCGGTGAACATCTACGGCGCGGTGTCGCTGGACACGCTGGACCCCACCACCGGTGTGTCGTCCATCGAGCGCCTGGTGCTGGGCACGCCGGCCATCTACGGCTACGGCGGCGCGGGCGACACCGCGAAGATCACGACCGGCGAATTCATCTGGACCGGCCTCACGCCGCGTCCGCCCGGCAGCGGCGAAATCTTTCCCGGCGAGAACGCACCGGGCGGCGCCATCGGCAGCCTGCTGGGCCACGGCACGCTCGACGTGTCGGCCGCGCGCATCGTGCTGGGCCATGCGCCCAACACGCAGCCCGACGCGGGCTTCTCGGCAGACCGCCTGGCGCTGGGCTTCGGCACCGTCAACCTGAACGCGAGCGAGCGCATCACGGCCAACGCCAAGGGCACGCTGGGCGTGTACGAGCAGCAGGGCGCGTACGTGACCGGCAAGGGCTACGACTACAGCGGCGGCCAGCTGAACCTGCGCGCGCCGCTGCTCACCGGCGAGGCCGGCTCGAACAACCGCATCACGGCGGGCGGCGACATCGTTGTCAGCGCACCGGCAGGCGCACAACCGGCCGGCGACGTGCCGCTGGGCGCGCAACTGACGCTCACGGGCCGCAACATCACCATCGACGGCACGGTCGGCCTGCCCTCGGGCAAGCTGCAGCTCACGGCCAGTGGCGACGTGACGCTGGGCGCGGGGTCGCGCATCGACCTCGCGGGCCGCGCCGTGAAGTTCTTCGAGCAGACGCGCTACAGCCGCGGCGGCGACCTCGAAGTGACAAGCACCGCGGGCAACATCGTGCAAACCGCAGGCTCGGTGATCGACCTGTCGGCCACGCACAACCGCGGCGGCACGATGCAGGCGACGGCACTGGGCGCCGGCGCGGGCCGCATCGACCTGGGTGGGCGCATCCTCGGCACGGCCAGCGGCGCCTACGACGCGGGCGGCACGGTGGTGCCGTACGACGCCGCAGAGATCAACGTGCGCGGCCAGACCGTGGCCGACTTCGCGGGCCTGAACACGCGCCTGAACGAAGGCGGTGTGATCGGCGCGCGGCGCTTCCAGATCAAGCAGGGCGACCTCGCCATCGGCGACGAAGTGAAGGCGCGCGTGGTCGAGGTCACGGTCGACGGCGGCAGCCTCACGGTGAACGGCCGCATCGACGCGAGCGGCTTCCAGCCCGGCGCGATCCGCCTCGCGGCCAAGGGCGACCTCACGGTGAACGGCACGCTCGACGCGCACGCCACCGGCCTGCGCGTGGACAGCTACGGCAAGATCATCGACAGCCCGAACCGCGCCATCGTCGACCTCACCAGCACGCAGGGCACGCTGACGCTGGGCAGCGGCGCGGCCATCGACCTGCGCGTGGGCACGGGCGTGAGCGCGGCGCAAGGCAACGACGGCGCATCGCGCGGCACGCTCGCGCTGAACGCGCCGCGACGCGGCGACAACGATGTGGCGATCGGCATCAACGGCACGCCCACGATCCAGGGCGCGAAGACCATCGCCGTCAACGCCTTCCGCACCTACAGCGACGCACCGCTGGCA
The DNA here is from genome assembly GCF_002754375.1 of Variovorax sp. 54. Taxonomy (NCBI): domain Bacteria; kingdom Pseudomonadati; phylum Pseudomonadota; class Betaproteobacteria; order Burkholderiales; family Comamonadaceae; genus Variovorax; species Variovorax sp. 54. The sequence goes on along the minus strand of NZ_PEFF01000001.1, from coordinate 732,057 downwards.
GACGCGCCCGACGTCACGGGCCACGTGCCGCAGCTCATCACGCAGAAGTACCTCGACGAGATCGACGGCCACAGCAGCGCCTTCATCGACAAGGCGCTGGCCAACACCTCGCTCTCGTCGCGCCTCGCAGGCCTGGGCAGCTACCACCTGCGCCCCGGCGTGGAGATCGTCAGCCAGACGGCCGAGGGCGACCTCAGCGTGGTCGGCGACATCGACCTCTCGGGCTACCGCTACGGCCCGGGTGCGAACCGCAACGATCCGGCGCGGCGCGGCTTCGGCGAGCCCGGCGTGCTGGTGATCCGCGCGGGCGGCAACCTCAACGTCTACGGCAGCATCAACGACGGCTTTGCGCCGCCGCCGGCCACGCCCGACGACAAGGGCTGGTACCTCACTGAGCAGCGCACGAAGTTCGGCTCCCCGTTCACGCCCGACGGCGGCGACATCGTCGTGCCGATCGACGGCGTGGTGCTCGACAAGGGCACCGTGTTCCCGAAGAACGCGCTGCTCAACTACGACGTGCCCGCCGAAGCCATGGTGCTGCCGGCCGGCACGGTGCTGCCGGTGACCGCGACCCTGGGTGCGGCCTACACGTTGCCCGCCGGCACGGTGCTGCGCGCCAACGTCTACAACGCCGACGGCAGCATCCGCCTGAAGGCGGGCACGGTGCTGGGCGAGGCCGTGACGCTCGACAGCGGCATGCAGCTGGGCGCAGGCACCGCGTTGCGCGGCGAGGCCAGCGTGCAGGCGATGGTGTGGCCCAAGGGCGTGCGTCTGCCGGTCGCCATGAAGGCCGACGGCACCATCGCGCTGGCACGCGGCGCGCTGATTCCGTCGATGACCGATGTGCAGCTGCCGGGCGACGCGGCCGTGAACCTGCGGCCCGAAGTCGACGGCGTGCAGGGCCGCAACTGGGCCGTGGCGCCGATGCTGGGGCAGGGCGCGACGAGCTGGAGCCTGCAGCTCACGGCCGGCGCCGACCTGGACTCGGCCGACCGCCGCGCGGTCGACCCCGCGAAGCACGGCGCGCTCATCCTGGCCGACAGCCACGCGATGTACAACGTCAGGCTCACGCCGGGCGGCAGCGGCTTCGTGTGGGGTCCGAACGGGCCCATGTGGGGCCACGACGAGGGAACGCCGATGGACCCGCTGGATTTCGAGGCGGGCTACTGCGACTGGGGCGGCGAGGGCACCTGCAAGGTCGACCCGGCGCGCCTCTCCTATTTCTGGGGGCCCAACGGCGCCGACTGGGACCCGAGCTTCGTCGAGGGGGCGCCGGTCTCTCCGGAGTACGTCGTCATCTGCGAGTGGGGGCCGGGCGTCTGCACGACGGTCATCAACCCCGTCAAGGACGTCACCAAATACACGCCGCTGTCGCCGATGTTCAGCGTGCTGCGCACCGGCACCGGCGACCTGGGCCTGGCGGCGGCCGGCAACTTCGTCATGGAGTCGCCGTTCGGCGTCTACACGGCCGGCACACGCTCCGCGCCGCTGCTCGACGCCAACGGCCTCGACCCCTTCAACCTCGCACGCGGCAAGGCGGTCGGCGGCTCGGTGATCGGCCCGCAAACGGCGGACTACAGTGCGGCGCTCGCGGCCTACCAGGCCTGGTACCCCGAGCACGGCGGCAACCTCGACATCGCGGTGGGCGGCAACGTCGTCGGCGACGTCTGGGGCCACTTTTCGGGCGAGCGCGCGCAGGCGCCGAGTGCCGCGGTGGGCAACTGGCTGTGGCGCCAGGGCTCGGGCACGGCCCTGGCCGGCAGCGACCGCATCGCGACGTCGTGGTGGATCAACTTCGGCACCTACGCGCTGCCCGCCGGCGTGCAGTTCAGCACCGACAGCAGCCCGGAGCCCTACCTCGTGGGCTTCACCGGCATGGGCACGCTGGGCGGCGGCAACCTCACGCTGCGCGCGGGCGGCGACGCGGGCCTCACCACGCGGATGGGCGAAGGCCAGATCTGGCAGCGCAGCGAAGCCATCGTGGCGGCGGTCGGCAGCACGGGCCGTGTCGATGCGAACGGCCGGCTGACGCTCACGGGCGGCGGCGACCTGCAGCTGCGCATCGGCGGCGTGGTCAACCCGAACCTGGCCGCTGCGCAGTACGCGAGCTATGGCACCAACGCGCAGTACCAGGACCTCAATGGTGCCCTGGTCAACCTGCGCGGCGCGGCCAACGTGTCGGCCTCCGCCATCGGCGGCGTCGAGGTGCGCTACCGCAAGGCCGAGCGTTCGATTCCGGGTCAGGAAGGCGATGCGATGGACACGCGCCCGATCAACCCCTTCGTCCCGACCATCGGCATCGGCAACGCCGGCATCGTGCTCGTGCCGGGCGATTCGGCGATGTACCTGGACACACCGGGCGACCTGGTGCTCACGAGCGTGGCCGACGCGGGCCGCGCGCGGGTGCCGAACAGCTCGGGATTCAAGCTCGGCGGCACCGAGTACGGCATCGGCCAGGGCTGGTTCACGCTGTGGACCGACCGCACCGCGATCAACCTGTTCAGCGCCGGCGGCAACCTCACGCCCGGCACCGACCTGGCCAACCTGCAGCCCGGCGGCCGGTACCTCGGCAGCATCAACATGAGCGACAACGTCACGGTCTATCCGTCGATCCTGCGCGCGACGGCGGCCTCGGGCAGCCTGTACTACGGCTTCTCGGCCACGCCCGCCACGCAGGCGCCGGGCCGCGCGCTGGTGCTCGCGCCGTCGCCGTCGGGTGCGCTCGAGTTCCTGGCGGGCAACTCGCTGTTCGGCGGCGGCTATCCCGTGGGCATGTCGGGCGCGGTCACGCCGCTGCCCACGCCGTGGGCGCCCGCGTTCGTCGGCTACGACGGGTCCCAGCGGCCGGTGGTCTACAACACCAGCCCGGAGGGCTCGGTGACCGGGTCGCTCGGCGTGCCGAACTACGGAGAGGTCGACCGCTATCCGCTGTTCGCCTTCGGGCCGGACACGCTGGGCCCCCGCGCGCTGCACGCGGCCGACGCGCCGCCCTCGCTGTTCTATGCGGTCCAGGGCGACATCCTGGGCCTGGCCAGCGGCACGGCGCGCAAGGTGGATTCCAGCGGCCAACCCGTGCCCGAGACCTGGTACCGCTCGGCCGCACCGGCGCGCATCCGCGCCGGACGCGACATCGTCGGCACCGAGGCGCTGATCGTGAACAACGACGCGCGCGACGTGTCGCTGATCGAGGCCGGGCGCGACATCCTGTATGCGAACGTGCAGGTCGCCGGTCCCGGCGCGCTGGAAATCTCGGCCGGCCGCCACATCACGCAGGACGACCGCGCCAGCGTGGTGAGCCGCGGTGCATTGGCAGAGGGCGACACGCGCCCCGGTGCGAGCATCGCGATGATGGCCGGCATGGGCCCGATGGGCGTGGGTGGGCCGGACTTCTCGGCCATTGCCGACCGCTACCTCGACCCTGCGAAGCGCGCCGAGTCGGGCCCCGGCCAGTCGCTGGCCAGCCAGCCGGGCCGCGTGGTGAAAACGTATGACACCGAACTGGGCGCATGGCTCAAGGAGCGCTACGGCTTCGTCGCCACCAGCGCCGACGTGAAGGAGCCGGGCAGCGCGCTCGCGTACTTCAAGGCGCTGGCGCCCGAACAGCAGCGCGTGTTCCTGCGCGGCGTGTACTTCGCCGAGCTGCGTGCGGGTGGCCGTGAGTACAACGACGTGGACGGCCCGCGCTACGGCAGCTACCTGCGCGGGCGCGGCATGATCGCCACGCTGTTCCCCGACCTCGACGCGGCGGGCCAGGAGATCGTGCGCACCGGCGACATCATCCTGTACGGCCCCTCGGGCGTGCACACCGACTTCGGCGGCGACATCCAGATGCTCGCGCCGGGCGGGCAGATCGTGGTGGGCGTGCAGGGCGCGGTGCCGCCGGGCAGTGCGGGCGTCATCACGCAGGGCATGGGCCACATCCAGCTCTTCAGCGAAGGCAGCCTGCTGCTGGGCCTGTCGCGCGTGATGACCACCTTCGGCGGCGACGTGCTGGCCTGGTCGGAGCAGGGCGACATCAACGCCGGCCGCGGCTCCAAGACCACGCTGGTCTACACGCCGCCCAAGCGCGTGTACGACAACATCGGCAACGTGAAGCTGTCGTCGCAGGTGCCCAGCTCGGGTGCCGGCCTGGCGACGCTGGCGCCCATCGCCGAAGTGCCGGCGGGCGACATGGACCTGATCGCGCCGCTGGGCACCATCGACGCGGGCGAAGCGGGCATCCGCGTGTCGGGCAGCGTGAACCTCGCAGCCTTGCAGGTGGTGAACGCGGCCAACATCCAGGTCAAGGGCGAGTCGGCCGGCCTGCCGGTGGTGGCGTCGGTGAACGTGGGCGCGCTGACCAACGCCAGCGCGGCGGCTTCGCAGGCCACGGCAGCGGCGCAGGACGTGATGCAGCGTGAACGCGCGGCGGCACGCCAAGCCTTGCCGTCGGTGTTCTCGGTGCGCGTGCTGGGCTTCGGCAACGAGCCTGCGGACGGTGCCGCGGCGCCATCCGATGCGGGCCGTGCGGCGGCGCGTCCGGTGGGCTACGACGAGCACAGCCCGGTGCAGGTGCTGGGCCGCGGGCCGCTGGGCGATGCGCAGAAGACGAAGCTCACGGCGCAGGAGCGACGTTTGCTGGGGCAGTGAAGGCAGGGCGCCGATGGCGGGCGCTTGTCGAAGGCGCCCGTCCATGCCCACCCGAGCCGCGTCGCGCTGTGCACGGGCGACGGCGTTTGATGTTGACACTCCCCCACGGCCACTGGTGCGAATCGTCGCGGACGTCGACGTTTCTCAAGCAACCTGCACCGTGGGTTCCTTGTAATCAGAAAGTCATCGATCGGCGTCACCATGTCGGCTTCCCGAATGGTGTATGTTCTTTGCCCCACCGACTTGCCCCCTCGCATGCGACTCGCGCCTTCAACGTGGGTGTGATGGCCCCCGAGGCAACACGCCGGACAAAGATCGATCAAGGTGCGTGGCCGGGTGGCGCAATTGAACGGCCGCGTTGTCGCGCTGTGCATGTGGTACGGGCTGCTGACATCGATGTCGACATGGGCGGCCGACGAATCTGATGTGCCTTCAAAAGCGGAGCATTCCGCCGCGATCGCTCCCCTGATCGAATTCAACATTCCCGCCCAGCCGCTGTCGCTTGCGCTCAATCGCTATGCGTCGCTCACCTCGCGCGCCACGCTGTTTCGCAGCGAGCTCGCCGCCGGTCGGACATCGGGAGGCGTCCAGGGGCGCTACACACCCGAGGCCGCCTTGTCACAGTTGCTGGAGGGGACCGGCCTCGTGTTCGAGAGGATCGACGACGGTCCAGCAAATGCTTTCGTGCTGCGAACGGCCGGTTCTTCCGCCGTTTCCCTGCAGGCGGCCCTGGCCAGCGCCGGTGACTATCCAGGCCTGTTGCAGCGCCGAATCTGGGACGCACTGTGTGCCAGCCCGCCCGCCGAACCCGGCCGCTACCGCGCCTTGCTGCGCTTCCAGGTAGATGAGCGGGGCCGGCTCTTTCAGGCCCGCTTGCTCAACTCGACGGGCGACGCGCGCCGTGACAAGGCCCTGCTGAATGCGCTCGACGGCGTGCGCATGGGTGCACCGCCGCCCACCGGCATGCCGCAGCCTCTGACCATGCTTGTCTTGCCAGACGATCCGGCTGCCCCTCGGGCGGAGCGGCGTTGTCATCGCGACACGCCGTCCTGATCACGCATGTCCGACAACGCGCAGCCGGTTCTGCTGGACTACCTGACCAAGCGCTATGGCGAGCTCAAGCTGCGTCTGGCGCGGGTGCTGCGCAACGCCGACCTTGCGGGCGACGCGCTGCAGGACACCTGGTTGCGCCTGCAGAGCCAGGAGGACGAGGGTGCGGCGATCCAGAGTCCGCGTGCCTACCTGATGCGCATGGCGGCCAACGCCGCGGTGGACATCCAGCGTCGGCATGGCCAGTCGCTGCCGCATGAAGATGTGAGCGCGTTGCTCGATCTGGCGGATCCCGCGCCGGGTCCGATGCAGGTTGTCGAAGCGCGCTCCGATCTGGGCGTCCTGGTCAGGTTGCTGAATCAGCTGCCCCAGCGACAGCGCGAAGTGATCGTGCTCGTGCGCTGGGAGGGCATGCCGCAGAAAGAGGTGGCACGAAAGTTGGGCGTTTCGCTGCGCACGGTCGAGATGGATCTCAAGCGCGCCCACGACTATCTCGATGTGCGGATGCTCCATGCAAAAAAATAATTGCGGTTTCCTGGAACCTCGAAACGTCATAGCGCATACACAAGAATTACCGTGGCAGATCAGGATGACAGCATGAAGACGCAGGTGCGTCGCGACAACAGCGGAGTTGCCCCTCAAGACGTGCGGCAACGGCAGGCGCGCGTGTGGCTGCGCACGTTGACTTCAGGGGACGTGAAGCCATGGGACGCCGAGGCTTTCAGGCGCTGGCTGTCCGCGAGCCCTGGAAACAAGGAGGCCTTTCACGAGGTCAGGCAGCGGTGGGCGGCGCTCAAGCCGGGTGTGGGAGCGCTGTTGCGCACCGACCCGCAGGCTGCGGGTTTCCATGCGCGCACACTGTCCGGCTCGCCGTTCGGGCGCCGCGCTTTTCTGGGCGCGGCTGTCGGCGCGGCGGCGGTGGCCGGCATGGCCGTATGGCATCCACCAGCCAGGCTGTGGCCTGCACCCGGGGAGTGGGGCGCGGACTTGCGCACCGCCACTGGCGAGCAACAGGCGCTGACCTTGGGCGACGGCGTCCACATCACGCTCAATACGCAGACCAGCATCCGGCAACGCGTCGCGAGCGAAGGCGCTGTCGGCATGGACTTGCTCGCCGGTGAGGCGGCTGTCGACATGCCGGCCCGGAGGGCCCCCTTCAGCGTCATGGCGGGCGAGGGACGCACCCTCGCCGAGGTGGGGCACTTCGAGGTGCGCTATCTGGCGGGCAAGGTCCGCGTGACGTGTGTCGAGGGCTCCGTGCGCGTCGTGCACCCCGCCGGGCAGCGGATGCTCCAGGCGGCCCAGCAGTTGGTCTACGACGCGGTTTCGGTCAGCGGTGTCGCGGGCGTCAACACGGCGGACGCATCGGCTTGGCGAAAGGGTGAACTGGTGTTCAGCAACACGCGGCTTTCTGACGTGCTTGACGAGATCAACCGCTACCGCGCGGGGCGCGTGGTGCTGCTGAACGACAACGTGCGCAACAGCCCGGTCAGTGGCCGCTTTGTGATCAAGGCGTTGGACTCGGCGCTGTCGCAGTTGCAGCATAGCTTCGACCTGCACGCGCGCGCGCTGCCCGGCGGCCTGCTGTTGTTGAGCTGACGCGGCGACAAGAAGGCCGAACCCAAAAAAATAGTCTGCGGTTTCGGCCGGGCTGGTTCCGTCTTAGGGCATCGACAAGGCAGGTCGCGCGATGCGACAGGCCTGATGACTTTGACTCAACCATCGGCGGGAACCTCAGATGAACACGTGCGGGCAGCAGGACGCAGCAACACGACCACGACACCGGGCGCAGGACGGACGGCACCTTCGCATGGTGCCGCTCGCACGCGCCATCGCCCTCGTGCTGGCGACGGGCACCGTTCTCGGCACGGCGCAAGCCCAGCGGGCCTTCAGCTCGGCGTGGATGGCGCAGAAGAACGTGGCGCAAGGATCGGCAACGCTCACGGGCTACCTGCCCAACGGCACGCCCGCGTCGCTGCTGATGAATCCTCAGGCGCAGCAGCAAAAAGCGAACGAACAGCTGCAGCGCTCACTCGGCAACCTGAGTCTTGCGGCGCAGGCCATTGCCGCGCAACAGGCGGCGCAGGCCGCCGCCCGGCAAGCCGCGCAGAACGCAGGCACCGACGTGCCCGATGGCATTGCCGAGGGCGGCTTGAAGGTCGACACCCAGAGCCTGACGGCCGGCTGGTTGAACGCCCGGGCGCCCGAGCAGAGTACGGCCGGTGGTGCCACGACTGTGAGGATCGCGCAGACCGCCGACAAGGCCATCCTCAATTGGGAGACGTTCAACGTCGGCAAGAAGACGACGGTCGAGTTCCAGCAGCAGGCCGACTGGGCGGTGCTCAATCGCGTGAACGACCCGCAGGCACGGCCGAGCCAGGTCAAAGGGAGGATCAAAGCCGACGGCACGGTGCTCATCGCCAACCGCAACGGCATCGTCTTCAGCGGCAGCAGCCAGACCGACACGCGCAACCTCGTGGCAGCAGCCGCGCGCATCGGCGACGACCAGTTCAAGGTGAGTGGCATCTACAGCGCGCAAACCAACGGGGCCTACACGCCGAGCTTCACCGATGCCGCGGGTGCGGTCACGGTAGAGGCGGGCGCGCAGCTCGCGACCCGTGCCCCAGGCACCGTCAAGCAGGGCGGCGGCTATGTCTTGCTGATGGGCAAGGAAGTCGGCAACGCGGGAACCGTGACCACGCCGCGTGGGCAGGTTCAACTGGCGGCGGGCGATTTCTTCATCGTCCGGCCGGGGCAGGGCACCGCCGCCAACCAGCACGCCACCACGCGCGGCAACGAGGTTGCGCCGGGCTTCAACACCGACAGCGCCGCAGGCCGCGTCGTCAACACCGGCTTGCTGCAAGCACCCGAGGGCGACATCACGCTGACCGGGCGCAAGGTGGTGCAGGACGGCGTGGCGCTAGCCAGCACCAGCGTGGACACGCGCGGCACGATCCACCTGCTGACCTCCGCTTCGGATGCGACGTCGAGTGTGACCACCACGGCGCGCGCGCTCAACGCCATCGTGCTCGACGAGCAGAATGGCCGCACCGCGCTCGACAGCCAGCGTGATGCGCTGATCGACGAGTCGGCCCGCATGGACATCGCGCGTCGCGGCGCAGCGCTCGGCGTGTTCGACAGCCTGTCGCGCCAGGACGATCGCCGCGACCTCTCACGCATCGAGATCGTCTCGGGCGGCGGTGTGCTGTTCGAGGGCGGATCGACCACGCTGGCCACGGGCGGCCAGCTGGCTGTCAGCGCGGGCAGCGTCACTGGCCGCAGCACCGTCTCCCGGGGCGCCACGCTCGACGTGTCCGGCGCGGTCGGCGTGCAGGTGGCCATGGCCTCCAACAACGTCCAGATCAACATCCAGGGCAACGAGCAGCGCGATGCGCCGCTCAACCGCGACACCTCGCGGCTCAACAACGCCAGCGTGTGGATCGACCGGCGCAAGCTGGTGCAAGTGGCCGCAGGTACGGGCGGCTACGACAAGGAGCGCTGGTACACCGCAGGCGGCCTGCTGGAGGTGGGCGGCTACCTCGGCCTGCAGGGCCACACGGTCGGCGAATGGGCTGCGCAGGGCGGCATCGTCAGCTTCACGGGCGCCGAGGTGGTGATGCAGGCGGGCGCCAGCATCAACCTCTCGGGCGGCACGTTCGACGTGCAGACCGGGCGCATCCGCCAGAGCTGGCTCAAGGGCCCCGAAGGGCGGCTGTACGAGGTGTCGAGCGCGCCGGGCGACATCGTCTACACGGGGCTCTACAAGGGCTTCGAAGACACACACAAGCGCTGGGGCGACAAGACCACCGGCTTCTTTATGACGCCGCTGATCGGGCCCGACAAACGACTGGAGAACGGCTACACCATCGGCCGCGACGCGGGCCGGCTCGTGGTGGCGACCGGCGCCGCCGTACTGGCAGGCGACATCGCGTCGGAGGTGTTCCAGGGGCCGAGGCAGACGAAGAGGGCCAACGATGCACTCGACGGCTATCGCCAGTCGCAAGACGCAGCGGCACGGGCCGCACAGCTCGTGCTGGGCAGCTACACGAGCGCATACAACAACGACCCGAAGGCCGGTCCGCTCGGCGCTGCCCTGAACCTGGCCCCGACCTTCGACCGTATCGTGTTCGGCGCCGGCCCCCTGGCGCCCGACGCGGCGCCGGAACCCGACGCGGCGCCGGAACCCGACACGGCACTCTCACAGGCGCACAGGGATGCGCTGTTCATCGACAGCGACCGCCTGAACGGCTTCGGCCTAGGCTCGATCATCGCGGCGGCGGGAGACCATCTCGCGGTGGACGGTGCGCTCACGGTCCAGCCCGGCGGTCGCATTCAATTGCATGCGCCGCAGATCGAGGTCAATGCCGACCTCACCGCGCGCAGCGGGCGCATCGTCCTCGGTAACGCGGTGGGGTTCCTCGGCGTACCCAAAGTGCCCTACGAAAACCTGCTGAGGGTCGACCAGAAGACGCCCACCGGCGTCGTCATCGCCCACGGCGCGACGCTCGATGCGCGCGGCCTGTGGACCAACCTGCTGCGCGACCCCGGCAGCGGCAACGGCCTGCCATTCGTGGACGGCGGCAAGGTAGACATTCGCAACTCGGGTGCGGTGACGCTTGCGGCCGGCACGTCGATCGACGTGTCTTCGGGCGCTGCGCTGATGGGCAACGGCTCGCTCAAGGGCGGCCGCGGCGGCGACGTGACGCTGTCTGCCGGCTACGTACCGGTCACGGGCGATCCGATCCTCGATGGCGGGCTGGACGTGCCACGCGGCGGGGCGCTGCGCATGGACGGTGAGGTGCGCGGCTGGGGGGTGAACGGCGGCGGCACACTGACCGTGGGGTCCGGCGTCGCGGTGGGCATCGGCAACGGCCTGCAGGGGGCGGACGGCACGCTGCGGGTCGGCGCGGCCGCTGCATTCGATCTGCAGCTTGCAAAGGACTACCGGCTGCAGGCCGGCGCCACGGTGCCGGTCGATTTCGAGGTCACGGTGCGCGCACTCATGCCGGGGCAGACGCTGACCCAGTCGATCGCTCCGAACCTGAGCGGCAAGAAGCTCACGGTCGCCGAGAACTGGACGTTGCCCGACGGCTTCTATGCGCAGACGGCCAACGGCACGGGGTACTACGCCGGCAGCACCGTGCCGAAGGGCGCGGTGCTGAGCTATATGGTTGGTGCCTTCCCGGTCGGCTACACAGTCCCGGCGGAAGTCTTCCCTGACGGCATCCCCATCACGACAGTCACCCTGCGCCATGCGGCGGGCACGGTCGTCGACACCGACCTGGTCGTGCCGGCGGGTGCACGCGTCATCGCCGGCAGCACCGCATTGCAGGAGATCGGGGTGGTGCCCGTCACCACGCTGCGCACCAACCTCTTCCAGCGCGGCTTTTCGCGCTACGCGGTGCAGGGGCGCGACGGCGTTGCCGTGGCCGACGGCACCGCACTCGAGGTGGCGATGCCGGTGCTGCGTATCGATCCCGGCCACGGCTATGCGGTGCGAACCGGCGCTGCGCCCGATGCCGCACTCGCGCTCTGGACGCCGCCGGTCTACACGGAAGATCCGGTCGCGGCCACGCTCTTGCAGCGCAAGGGGGCGAGCCTCACGCTCACGTCCGGCGTGCCTGCCCTGCGGGACCGTTCGCCCTTGGGCGTGGGGCGCGGCGCGGTGGTGTCGGTCGACCCGGGTCAGTCGATCTCGCTGCAGGCCGACGGACAACTGACGCTCGAAGGACGACTCAATGCCTGGGGCGGCGCGGTCAGCCTCGCCAGCGATCTGCCCGACCCGTTCGGGATTTTCGCCAGCGACGGGATGTCGGTGTGGATCGGCAACGATGCGGTGATCGATGTCGCGGGCCGCGCCCACGTGGCCTACGACACGCACGGCCGTGCCTACGGCGTGGCGCCCGACGGTGGCACCATCCGCATCGGGCCCAGCGACGCCTACGTGCTGGTGCGTCCGGGCGCTGTGCTCGACGCATCGGGCGCATCGGCCGAGGTGGACGCCGCCGCGGGCACCGCCGCCAGCGCCGCGTCGCGCACCGTGACGCTGGCCGGCGCGGGCGGCAGCATCGCGCTGCGTTCGTACAGCGGCATCGTGCTCGAAGGCACGCTGCGCGCCAAAGCGGGTGGCACCAACGCGTCCGGCGGCGCGCTCGGCCTTTATCTGCACGACCGCTATTACGACCCGATCGTCCAGTCGGTCGACCCTTCGAAGAATCAGCTGTACACGGTCCGCCTGGCGCAGACGGCGAGCCCGAGCGGTCTGCCGGGCGCGCTCGCACCGGGCGAAGCCAACGCGGGCCTGGTTTTCGGTCAGGCCGCGCTCGGCGTCGACCAGGTGGTTGCCGGCGGCTTCGATGCGCTGACGTTATCCGCACCCGATCGCCTGCTGTTTGACGGCGACATCGACCTCTCGCTCGGCCGCAGCCTGAACCTGCAGCGGGGCGCGCTGACGGTGGCGCAGGAGACGCCCGATGCAAAGGTGCGCTTCGCCGCGCCCTACATCCGCCTGGACGGCCGATCGCGGATTTCGCTGCCGCCCAACGCTCCTCCCCTGTTCGCGCCCGGTTTCGTCCTGACCGTCGGCGCCGGCGCGGCCCCCGCCGGTCACAGCGCGCTGACGCTGTCGGCCGACCTGATCGACGTCCGCGGCCTCGTGTTGTCCGGTATCAGTTCCACGCTGGGCACCGGCTACTACGACAGCAACACTTCCGTGGATGTCGGCACGGTCACGCTGGACGGTTTCGCGGACATCGCGCTGCACAGCAGCGGCGACCTGCGCCTGGCCGGCGGTCTCAACACGAGCGGCAACGTGGACGTGCGCGCGGCGCAGGTGTACCCGATGTCGGGGAGCAATGGCGCCCTCGTGGCGGGCAACCGCCTGCAGGGCATCGCGCCCGACAGCCTGCTGTCGATCCGCTCCAGCACTGGCACGGTGCCCGACATGCCGTACTCGGTTTTCGGCAGTCTCGTGCTGCTGGGCGGCACCGTGGACCAGGGGGGGGTGGTGCGCGCACCGCTGGGCACCGTTTCGCTCAACACGACGGGAGGCAATCTGGGGACCGACTGGCGCTCGGTCGTTTCGTTCGGCACCTATGGGGCCACGCTGTTCGTCACGCAGACTGACCCGGTGGTGGTGCTTCGCGGCGGCAGCCTGACCTCGGTGAGTGCTGCGGGGCTGGAGATGCCCTACGGCGGTACGGTCGACAACGTGGCCTACAGCGGCGCAGTGAAGCCGCGCGAAGGCCGTCGCGTCACGCAGGACTACCTGGCCGATACCTTCGTCTACCGCGGCGTCATCGACAACTCCAACCCCTACGCGCAGTCCGACACAGGCGTTCTGGCCAGCGGCATCAGCATCGGTGGGGCGCAGGTGATCGGCGAACGCGGCGCAGTGCTCGACCTGTCGGGTGGTGGACTCCTGCACGGCGAGGGGTTCCTCTCGGGCCGAGGCGGTTCGGTCAATGTGCTGAGCACTCCGCTGGCCAATGCCAATCCGGCGTTGCGTGGCGCCAGCCGGCCCGGCAACGGTGTCTACGCCATCCTGCCGGGCTACGCGTCGGGCTATGCGCCGGTCATCGCCGACAACGGCGCGGGCGACCCGGCCGTCGGCGCGCAGATCGAGATCGGTGCGGGCGTGCCCGGACTGCCCGAAGGGCGCTACACCTTGCTGCCCGCGAGCTTCGCCTTGATGCCAGGGGGCTACCGGGTCGAACTCGGTGCCCAGGCGCCGCTGCGCAGCCTCACGAACCCGGGCGGCGGGACCATCGCCAGCGGCGTGTCGTGGCTCACCACCGCCACGCAGTCCGTGGCCGGCACCGGCCAGCACAATGCCGTGCCCACGCAGGTCATCCTGACGCCGGGGCAGGCGGTGCGCAGCCAATCGCAGTACAACGAGACCAGCTTCAGCGAGTTCGTGCTTGCGCAGGCCCGGACGTTCGGTGCGGTGCGTTCCCGCCTGCCGGAGGACGGCAAGATACTCAACCTGCGGTTCTTCACGAGCGACAAGGTACAGGAGCCGCTGAGTTTTGCGGGCACGGTGCGCTTCGGCGGCGTGACCCGCGGCGGTGCCGTCGGCATCGACGGCCAGATGGTTGTCGCCACGGCCGAATTTGACAAGTCTGTCGAGATCCGGCCGCAAAGCGTGGCCGGCCCGGCGGGCGACCTCACCAAGGTGTCGCTGGCCGACGGCGCGATCAACGCCTTTGCCGCGCCCGTGCTGACGATCGGCGGCACGCTGAGCTACTTCGACGGGTCTGGCAGCGACGGCGACAGCGCGCGCCTTTACTTCGGGCGGGACCGGGGTCGCACCAGCGTTGCGCTGCGCGCTGGCGCGGTGCTCAAGGCCGGCCAGGTGTTCCTCGTGGGCGACACGGTGACAGTGGAGGGCGGCGCGACCGTTGACACGCGAGGCGTCGGTGGCCGTTCGGTCGATTCATCGTGGGGCTACGTCTACAGCAATGCGCTGAAGGACAACGCCGGCAACGGTACGCCGGCGGTGCTGGCAGTGGGCAACGGCTGGTTCGACTTCCTGCCTGTGAGTGGTGACGGCCGCATCGCGGTCGGCGATGGCGCCACGTTGCTCACCGAGGGCACGATTGCCTTCGTCGCCCCCGGGGCACTCGAAATCGGCAACGTGAACCTGGGCGCGCGCTACCTCACGGTGTCGCAGGACCAGATCAGCGTGGGCACCACCGAAAGCCTGGCCGCGGCCGAAGCCAGCGGCGTGCAGCCGCAGGGCTGGCGCCTGACCCAGTCCTTGCTCGACCGGCTGCTCAGACCGTTGCCGAGTGCCGGCGTGCCGGCGCTCGAACGGCTGAGCCTCACAGCCGGCAGTGCCTTCAATTTCTTCGGCACGGTCACGCTCGATACGGGCAATTCGCCGGTACAGATGGTCTTCAACACGCCGGCCTTCTATGGTTGGGGCGGTGCGGACGACCGCGCGCGCATCGCGACCGGCAACTTCGTCTGGAGCGGCATCTCTGCTTTGGCCGGCTCTGACCCGATCAATGGCCTCAACTTCTACGGCAGTGCGGCGCCCGCGGCGGTGCAACCGGGCGGGCCCGGCACCGGGCACGGGCAACTGCTGATCGATGCCGATACGGTCCAGTTCGGCTACGGCGCGTTCAGCAGGCCGCAGAACGAGGCGGCGCTCGACCGATTGGCACTGGGCTTTGCCGGTGTCACGGTGCGTGCGGCCAGCCGCGTGACCGCCAACAACCTCGGCACGCTCACCGTGGGCGGCACCCAGGCGGCCGACGGCACGCGCCGGGGCGGCGACCTGTTCATCAGCACGCCGCTGCTGACGGGCGATGCGGGGTCCCGCATGAAGTACGTGGCGGGCGGGCGGATGCAGGTCACGGCCCCGGCCGGCGCCGTGCGGCCCGACACGTCGGCCATCGACACCCTGGGCGCAGCGATCACGCTCGATGCGCGCACGGTGCAACTCGACACCGCGGTGGCGCTGCCCAGCGGCAAGCTCGGCGTGCGCGCCGATGGCGACATCACGCTGGGCAACGACGCGCACATCGACCTCGCAGGCCGCACCGTCTCTTTCTTCGACGTGACCAAGTACAGCTGGGGCGGTGACCTCCGGTTGGAAAGCAGCGGCGGCAACATCGCCCAGTCGGCTGGTTCGCGCATCAACGTGTCCGCCACGCACCAGAACGCCGGCTCGCTGTCGGCGAGCGCTGCGGCCGGCGCGGTGGACCTGGCGGGTGCGTTGCAGGGCGCAGGGGGCGGCGCGGGCTTCCAGGACGGCCGCTTCGCGCTGACGCTGGCGCAGATCGGCGACGACGGCTTCGCGCAGCTCAACCGCCAGCTCAATGCCGCTGGATTCTTCGGCGCGCGCGACTTCACGATCAAGACCGGCAACCTGCGCGTGGGCGATGGCGTGCGCGCGCACGAGATCGGCATCGCGCTGGACGGCGGCAGCCTGCACATCGACGGCAGGCTCGACGCATCGGGCCCCACCGTCGGCAGCATTTCGCTGTCGGCCCGCGACGAACTCGCGCTGGCCGCGTCGGCTGTGCTCGATGCGCACGGCAACACGCTCGTCGCCGACAGCCGCGGCGTCGCGATCGACGCCGCCAACCGGGCCAGGGTGTCGCTGACATCGAGCCAGGGCACGGTGCGGCTGGCGAGCGGTGCAACGCTCGACCTGCGTGCTGCCGACGGGGTGTCGCGTGGCCAGTTGAGCATCAACGCCCCGCGCACCGGCGAGACCAGCGGCGATGTGCGGCTGGAGGCGGGCGGTCTGCTCACGATCCGCGGCGCGCAGAGCGTGGCGGTCAATGCCTTCTGGACCTACAGCCCCACCGATGCCAAGCGCACGCTCAGGCAGGACAACGGCGATGCCGACGGCCGCCCGGTGAGCGCGGACGGTGTGGCCGGCCTCGACCAGATCGACGGGCGCAGCCGCGCGTTCATCGACGCGGCCTGGCGCAATACCGACCTGCAGGACCGCCTGGCCGGGCTCAAGGCCTACGGCGACGCCTTCCACCTGCGCCCGGGCGTGGAAATCCGCAGCAGCGGCGATCTCAACACCGAGGGCGACCTCGACCTGTCCGGCTACCGCTACGGACCCGACGCCAGCGCGAGCCGGCGCGGTGCGGGCGAGCCCGGCGTGCTCACGCTGCGCGCCGGCGGCGAACTGCGCATCAACGGCAGCATCAACGACGGCTTCGCGCCGCCGCCGAACACACCCGACAGCCCGATCTACACGGCGCTGCTCTCGACGGTCACGCTGGACACCGACTACAAGGTGCCGCAGGGCGGCGTCACGCTCGGCACCGGCACGAAATTGCCGGGCGAAGGCGCGCTCGATTTCGATCTTTCGCTTCCTGACGGAACCCCGGTCCTGTTGTCGGATCGGGTGCGGCTGCCGGTCGACGTGGTGTTGAAAACCGAAGTCTGGGTCTGGGATTTCGTGCCCGATGCCGTCACGACAGCCAGCATCGTGTTGCCAAACGGCAAGTCGATTCCTGCGGGCACCCACATGTCGACGATCGTCGACATGTTGGGTACGGCGTATTTACCCGCCGGCACCACGTTCAAGGCCGGGATGAACGCCATCGTGAACAGCTTCCAGGCGAAGGCCATGACCTGGCGCGCAGGGTTGGATCTGGGCGTGCTGAACGGCTACACGCTCTCGCAGCCGATGGTCATCGCCGCCGGCAACACGCTGCCGGTCGGCACCTATGTCAGCAGCGCCTCGGTGATGACAGGCCGGCGCGCCATCTGGCCGATATCGGCCATGCTCGAGCCGGGCAGCCGCTCGTGGTCGATGCGGCTCGTGGGAGGGGCCGATCTGACGAGCGCCGATTCGCGCGCGGTGCACGGGACCAGGGCCGGCGGCATCACGCTGAACGACCCGTTCAACATCAACCTCGAGGGCAAGGGTCTGGGCGCGCCCTCGGAGGGGGTCAGTGTGGTGCGCACCGGCACCGGCGATCTCGAGCTCTACGCGGCGGGAAACTACGTGCAGCAAAGCCCGTTCGGCGTCTACACCGCGGGCACGCCGGTGTCCGGCACGGGGGCGGATTCGATCTGGAACACACCGCGTGCGCTGCAACCCGATGGCACCACGCTGGGCAGCGGCCTGGGCGATCGCGACGGCTACCTTGCGACCATCGGCCGGCAGCGCATGTGGTACGTGACCGATGGCGGCGACTTCACCCTCGCAGCCGGCGGCGACATCCGCGGCCGCGAGGAACTCAATTCCGAGTTTGTGGGCAACTGGTTCCTGCGCCAAGGCGGCGCGGCGCTGGGGCAGGCCACGGGCTGGGGCATCCAGTTCGGCAGCTACGTGCTGGACGGTGTGAGCAAATACGACGGCTACTCGAAGCTCGGGCTGGCGGCCTACTCGGGGCTGGGCGCGCTGGGTGGCGGCAACGTCACCGTGCGTGCCGGTGGCGACATCGGCGCCGACGGCATCAACGGCTACTCGCAGCAGAGGATCGTGGTGGCTGTGGGTGGCAGCGGCCGCGTGATCGATGGTGCGGTGGTGCAGACCGGCGGGGGAACGCTCTCGCTGAGTGCGAACGGCACCCTCTATGGCGGGCAGTACGCGAACCTGCGCGGCGACACGACAGTGCGCGCTGCCAGCGTGGGCTCCGTCCGATTGGGTAACTATGGCGTGGCCCTCAACGATCCGCGTGAACCCGACGCGTACACCGCTTACTCGGGCACCGGCCGCGCCGGCGCGAGCTTCGTGCCGGGCGACGGCCAGGTGCAGGTGGAGGCGCTGGGCAGTCTGGTGCTCAGCCAGGTCATCGATCCTGGGCGTGTCGGGGAGCGCGTGGAGACACGCGCCCGCATGCCCGACGGCCAGGAAGGCAATGCCGCGAGCTGGTTCACGCTGTGGAGCGACAACACCGCCATCGGACTGTTTGCCGCGGGGGGGAACCTCTCGCCCATGGGCAGCGACGGCGTCGGCCAGACGAGCACCAACGTATGGCCGTCCAAGCTGCGTGCGGTGGCACCCAGCGGCAGCATCTATTTCGCTGCACTCAACGGTGCCGCTTACCTGATGCCATCGCCGACGGGGCAGCTCGAACTGCTGGCCGGAAATCGGGTTTCGGGTGTATCTGCCAACAATCTGAATATCGGAAGCGGCTCCATCGGCCTGTTGGGCACCTCGGCGCTCGCCCTGGCCACGCCGTTGAACGCGGCCTGGCGCGTCGCCAAGACCGATTCCTTCAGCACCGACGACATCCTGGGCTCGAACTACTGGCGCGGAGGGCTCACCTCGAGCAACCCGGTGGACCAGACCGTGATCTACGCCATGGGGTATATCCCGGACACCGGCCAGTTCGGGGGGGTGGGCGGCACCCCCTTCATGTTCGCCGCCAACACGCTGACCGACGACAGCATGGCCGGTCAGGGCACGGCGACGCACATCTATGCCTTGCGCGGCGACATCCAAAGCGTGCGGGTCGGGGAGGCGGTCGAGCTCGGCAGCCTTGATGAGGGCACCCGTGGCATCTACTACCGGACCTCCAAGCCGCTGCGCATGATGGCCGGCGGCGACATCATCAGCAGCGGCCTGATGATCGCGCACGGCAACGCGAACGATGTGTCGATGCTTGCCGCCGGCGGCAACATCTTCTTCTCGAGCGAGGGCGTCGGCCTCTCGCTCCTCGGGCCGGGCACGCTGGAGGTGAGTGCCAGCGGCAGCATCTACCTGGGCAACCAGTTCAGCATGACCAGCCTTGGCCCGGTCTCGGCGGCCGACACGCGAAAGGGTGCGGACATCGTGGTGCAGTCTGGTCTCGGCCAGGGGGCGCCGGGCGAGGGCACCAGTGACTTTGCCGGCTTCGCCAAGCGGTACTTGAACCCCGCCAGCCGCATCGACGCGACCGGCGCGCTGGCCGATCAGCCTGGCAAGGTGGTGAAGACCTATGGGGCCGAACTCGCGCGCTGGCTCGGCGATCGCTACGGCTTCCAGGGCACGGCCGATCAGGCGCTGGTGTATTTTTCGGCGCTGGCACCCGAGCAGCAACGCATCTTCGTGCGCCAGGTCTTTTATGCCGAACTCACGGCCGGTGGCCGCGAGTACAACGACGCCAGCAGCAGGCGCTACGGCAGCTACCTGCGCGGGCGTGAAGCCATCGACGCGCTCTTTCCCACCCAAGACGCGCAGGGCCATGCGATGGCGCGCGGCGGCGACCTCACCCTGTTCCAGGGCCTGAGGAACAACGCGGGCATCCGCACGGTGACAGGCGGCGCGATCCAGCTGCTCACGCCAGGGGGCAAGACGGTGTTGGGCGTGGAGGGCGTCACCCCGGCGTCGCGCGACGACATCCCGCCGGCCGGCCTGCTCACGCAGGGCGAAGGCGACATCCAGATCTACAGCAAGGGCAGCATCCTGCTGGGCCTGTCGCGCATCATGACCACCTTCGGCGGCGCGATCCTCGGCTGGTCGGCCGAGGGCGACATCAACGCCGGCCGGGGCTCGAAGACCACGCTCGTCTACACGCCACCTCGGCGCGAGTACGACGCGCTGGGCAACGTGAAGCTGGCGCCCAACATTCCGAGCTCGGGTGCGGGCATCGCGACGCTCGACCCGATTCCCGAGGTGCCGCCAGGCGACGTCGACCTGATCGCGCCGCTGGGCACCATCGATGCGGGCGAGGCGGGCATCCGCGTGTCCGGCAACGTGAATCTCGCGGCGCTGCAGGTGGTGAATGCGGCCAACGTGCAGGTGAAGGGCGCGTCGGCGGGGCTTCCGGTGGTCGCGTCGGTGAACGTCGGCGCGCTGACAAATGCCAGTGCGGCGGCCTCACAGGCCGCTGCGGCGGCGCAGGACGCGGTGCAGCGGGAGCGCCAGGCGACGCGGCAAAACCTGCCATCGGTGTTCACCGTGCGCGTGCTGGGCTTCGGCAACGAAGCCGCACCGGCACGCGGCAATGGTGCAGATGCCTCCACATCGTCACGCCCGGCGTTGCAGTCGGAGGTCAAGCCGAAGTACGACCCTTCGCACCCCGTGCAGCTCGTCGGTCTGGGGGGAAGTTTCGACCCCGGCCAGGTCGCACGCCTGAGCGACGACGAGCGACGGCGTTTGCAGCAGAACCGCTGAGCCTCGGTCATCTTTTCAGTCCATGTTTCTCTCCCATCGCCCCCTCCACGGGAATGGGCAGCGGAACGCTTCGCCCTCTATCCCGCCATGACACTCGTGAGCATTCCGCACCGCCCGCACGCCTTCGCTTGCGATGAAGCGACGAACGAACGACAGCAGGAGATGCGGTGCGGCCCGCCGCTGCGCGACTTCCTCGTTGCCAACTATGTGCGTTTGCACCGGCGACTGACGCGGCATTTGGGCTGCGCGGATACGGCGAGCGAATGCCTGCACGATGCCTGGCTGCGGCTGGGCGCGGAGCAGACGTGCACGACCGTGCAGAGTCCGGAAGCCTATGTGTACCGGGTGGCCTGCAACATCGCTTTGGATCGCATGCGCAGTGATCGATCGTGGCGATACACAAGAGATGCCGACGCCGAACTCCAGAGCTTCGCTGACCACGCACCGGGCCCGGAACTGATCGCTGAAGCGCGCTCCGACCTTCAGGCCGTGGAGCAAGCCATGAAGCAACTGCCGGTGGGCCATCGCACCATCCTGATCGCGTTGCGCATCGACGGAATGACGCGCGAGGAAGTGGCGGTGCGCAGCGGACTGTCGTTGCGCCGCATCGATGCGGCGTTGCGCCGAGCGCTCGCCTGTTGCGCTGCGCCCAGGTTCCAGTGCATGTCGGCCCAGGTGTGAAGCGTCAAGAGGTTCATGGCCATCAGGTTCACGTCTTTCACCACGAATCCAAGCCATGAGCACCACAGCGGGTTGGGTGTGGGGTGAGTGTTGTTTCATGAAATTTTTGTGACAAACGACATTCCCGGGCGCGCAGTTCCGTCTTTGTCTCAGAGCTTTCGTGACTGTCCGATGCCCCCTCTGTTGTTGTCTTCTGCCGGCCCCCGCATGCCCTTGTGGGCGTCGTTCCTGCTGGCCATGGCATTCGCTGCCCTGGCCGGCGCGGCGCATGGCGCGCCGCCCGAGGCCAATGCCAGCGGCGTGTTCCTCAACGCCGCCGGCGACGTGCTGACCGCGCGCCATGCGGTGGCGGACTGCCGTTCGCTGTTCGCCCTCAAGGACGCGCAGGTGGCACAGGCCCGGGTGATCGCCGAGAGCGCCGAGCTCGACATCGCGGTGCTGCGCACCACCCTCACGCCCTATCTGCATGCCACGCTCGCGGCGGGCGAGCGCGCGTCGGCCGCGGGCAGCGTGGCTGTGTTCGCCGAGGCCTACGCGGTGCTGCAGCGCATGCCCGACCGCGCCGCGTTGCTGAGCAACGCCCTGACCGTGCCCGGCGTGTCCGGGGCAGAAGGCCTGCAGCTGCTGTCGGGCGTGCAGCCCGGCGCCAGCGGCAGCGCGGTGCTGGGCGCCGACGGCCTGTTGCTTGGCGTGGTGGTCGAGCGTGTCGCCGCCGCGCCGCACGCGTCGGGCATGGTGCTCAGTCGCGCGGCCTCGGCCGCGGGCGTGGGGGGCGGCGTGACGCGGGTGCGCGCGGTGCCGGCCTCGCGCCTGCGCGACTTCCTGGACGCCCACGGCATCGCGTACACGCACAGCCGCGAACCGCAGCTCAGCCCCCAGCAGTCGCCCGCCGCGCGGGCCTCGACCCTGTCGGTCGGCGTGCTGTGCGGTTGAGCGTTCTTCTTTAGCCTTTCACTGGAACCTCCATGACCTCTTCTTCCGACACGACCCGCGGCTGGCGCCGCCTGCGCCTGGCGCTCGGCTGGCTCGGCCTCGGGCTGTCGGCCGCCGTCGCGCCGCTCGCGGCATCGGCGCAAACACAGCCGCAGCCGCAGGTGCCGCAGCACTGGATCAGCTACGCGAACCTTGCAAGCAACCAGCTGCAGTCGTCGCTCAGCGACCCGGCCAGCGACACCGTGGTGCGGCTGCACACGTGGATGCAGGACCGCATGCTGAAAGAGGGCCAGCCCGTGCCGCCCGCGCCGGTGGTGGTGCGCGTGTGGGTCGCGGGCAGCGGCAAGGTCGAGCGCGTGGCCTTCGATTCGCTGGGCGATGCGCAGGCCGACACCGACCTGCGCGCGCTGCTCACCGCGCAGCCGCTGGCCGAGCCGCCGCCGCGCGACATGCGCCAGCCGATGGTGCTGCAACTCACGCTCAGCTTTGTCGCGCGCACCTGAGCGATCGCGCCGGCGCGGCCTGATCTGCGTGGCGCTGCTGGGCCTTGCGGCTGCGGTACCGCTGCACGCCGCCATGCCGTGGCCCGTGCCGGGGCTCGCGGCGCTGGTCAAGGCCTACGGGCCGGCCGTGGTCCACATCGGCGTGGAGCGGCCCTCGGTGCCGGCGCGTCGCTTCAGCGACCGCTGGCTTCAGCGCGTGGCGCCGGCCGAGGCCGACGAAAGCAGCCTGGGCAGCGGCTTCCTCGTGAGCGCCGACGGACTCATCTTGACCAACGCGCACGTGGTGGCGCACGGCACGCAGATCCGCGTGAAGCTGCCCGACCGGCGCGAGTTCCAGGCGCGGCTGATCGGCCTCGATGCGCTGGCCGACGTGGCGCTGCTGAAGATCGACGCGACGGGCTTGCCGACGGTGCGCATCGGCGACCCGGCGGACACGGAGCCCGGCGACGGCGTGGCGGCCATCGGTTCGCCCTACGGCTTCGGCAACTCGGTGACGGCCGGCATCGTCAGCGCCAAGGGGCGGCTGTTGCCGGGGGCGGAGTCGATGCAGTTCTTGCAGACCGACGTGCCGATCAACCCCGGCAACTCGGGCGGGCCGCTGTTCAACCTGCGCGGCGAGGTGATCGGCATCAACTCGCGCATCTACAGCCGCAGCGGCGGCTACCAGGGGCTGTCGTTCGCCATCCCCATCGACGCCGCCATGCGCATCAAGGACCAGCTGCTGGCCACCGGCACCGTCACGCGCGGGCGCATCGGCGTGGCCGTTCAGGAGGTGGGACAGGCGCTGGCCGACACCTTCCGCCTGCCGCGCCCGGCCGGCGCGCTGGTGACCGACGTGGAGCCGCGCGGCGCGGCGGCGCGGGGCGGGCTGAAGACCGGCGACGTGATCCTGTCGGTGCAGGGCCGCGAGGTGGTGCAGGCGGCCGACGCGCTCGGCTTCATCGCCGAGCAGGTGCCGGGGCAGCGCGCGCGCCTCATGGTGTGGCGCGACCGCGCCGAGCAGGTGATCGCGGTGAAGGTGGAGGGCTACGACACGCCGCGCCTGCAGGGCGATGCGGCTGCTTCGATGCCTTCGCGCCTGGGCTTCGCGGTGCGCCCGCTGGCACCGGCCGAGCGGCAGTTTCTGCGCGTGGAGGGCGGGCTGCTGGTGCAGCGCGTGAACGTGGCGGCGTCGCGTGCGGGCGTGCAGCCGGGCGACGTGATCCTGGCGCTCAACGGCCAGCCGATCGACAGCGCCGAAGCCTTGGCCCAGGCATTCGATGGGGCCGACGGCACGGCGGCGTTGCTGGTGCAGCGCGCGGGCGCGCGGATCTTCGTGCCGATCTGCGCGCGGGCCGGGTCGCCGAAGTGTTGAGTGCAATCGTGCCGCGTCATTCGAGCGTCATTAAGCGAACCTAGCATCCGCTTCGACATGCCCCCGGGCCGTGGCTTTCGCCGGGCGTATCGAACTCATGCGGCATGCACCTCTTTCCTTTCCTCTTGTCTCCTTCGCCTGCCTCGCGCTGGTCGCCTGCATGACCGGCCCGTGGACGACCGCCCGCGCGCAGTCCGACGCGGCGCCGCGCCGACCGCACGAAACGCGCATCGCCTTCGACATTGCGGCCCAGCCGCTCGCCGCGGCGCTGGAGCAGTACGGCCGCGCGACCGGGTTGCCCGTGTTCTTCGATGCCGAACGCGTGGCCGGACGCCATGCTGCGCCCGTGCACGGGGTGTTCGATGCGCAGGCCGCACTCGATGCGTTGCTCGCGGGCACGGGCCTGGTCGCCGACGATGCCGGCGTGGGGGCCACGACCGCCTTCGTGCTCCGGCTCGCACCGACGGCGCCTGCGCCGGCACGGCCTGCCGACGCGGTGCAGGCCGCACCTGCCACCGTGGACCGCGGTTACGACGGGCTGGTCCAGACCCGCATCTGGGAAGCCTTGTGCGCGCACCCGCGCTCGGCGCCGGGCGGCTACCGCGCGGCGATGCGTTTCGTGATCGACGGCACCGGCCGCATCGCCCATGCCTTCCTGCTGCACACCAGCGGTGACCGCGCGCGCGACGATGCGATCCTCGACACTCTGCGGCAGTTGCGCATCGACCGCGCGCCGCCGCCGGACATGGCGCAGCCGCTCACGATGCTGATCCTGCCGCGCTCGCAGACGCCCGGGCTCGAATGCCCGGTGCGGCACTGACGCATCGCCATGCCCGAGAACGCGCTGCCCGCATTGCGCGACTTCCTGGTCGCCCGCTACGACGAGCTCAAGCAGCGGCTCGCGCGACGACTCGGCAATGCTGAGCGTGCGAGCGATGCGCTGCAGGACACCTGGCTGCGGCTGGAAAGCCGCGACGACATCGACGGCGTGCACGACCCCGCCGCCTACCTGCTGCGCGTGGCCGTCAACCTGGCCTACGACCAGGTCGCGAAGCAGGGGCGCCTGGCCACGTCCGACGAGATCGAGGCGCTGCTCGACGAAACGCCCGACCCCGCGCCGGGGCCCGCGCAGATCGCGCAAGACCGCGCGGAACTGGCCGCGCTGCGTGCGCTCATCGAGCGCCTGCCGCCACGGCGCCGGCAGGTGCTGGTGATGGTGCGCTGGCAGCACCTGCCGCAGCGCGAGGTGGCTGCGCGGCTCGGCATCTCGCTGCGCACGGTGGAGAAGGAACTCAAGGAGGCGCATGACCACATCGCCGCCCGCATGGGCCGTGCGCTCAGAGCAAAGGAGCCGCATGACAAATAAATTGCGGTTCACCGCCTCGAGAGCCGTCTCATGGATATGCGACATCTTTCAACGCACACAGGTTGACGCCCCGATGACCCCGCCCGATGCACACGCACAGGCCTTGCGCGAAGCGCAGGCCTGGCTGCGCCGGCTGTCGTCCGGCGCGGCCACGCAGCACGACGTCGAAGGCTTTCGCCGCTGGCGCGACGGCGACCCGCTGCGCCAGCCCGCGCTCGCGCAGGCCCGGCGCTTGTGGCAGGCGCTCGACCCGGCCATCGGAGGCATGCCGGCCGAAATTCAACGGCCTTCCGTGTCGTCGCCGCGACCCGTGGCCGCGCGCCGCGCGTTCCTCGGTGCGGCGGTGGGCGCGGCCGGCGCCGCGGGCGTGGCGGTGGTTTCTCCGCCGCTGGGCCTGTGGCCGTCGCTCGGCGAATGGAACGCGGACTACCGCACGGCCACCGGCGAGCAGCGCGCGGTGCAGGTGGCCGAAGGCGTCGACCTGATGCTCAACACGCAGACCAGCGTGCAGCGCCGCAGCGTCGAGGGCCGCGTCGTCGGCATCGATCTGATCGCGGGCGAGGCGGCGGTCGATCTGGTGGCCGGGCCGCAGCCTTTCGGTGTCGTGGCGGGCGCGGCCCGCAGCGAGGCACAGGCCGGTCGCTTCGAGGTGCGCTACCTCGCGGGCCGAGGCTGCGTGACCTGCCTCGAAGGGCGCGTGCGCGTCACGCACGGGAGTGGCACGCGCGAGTTGCAGGCCGGCGAGCAGGTGCTGTACGACGCCGGCTCGCTCGGGTCGGTGGCGGGCGTGGCCACCCGCGAGCCTTCGGCCTGGCGCAGCGGCGTGCTGGTGTTCAGGCAGACGCCGCTGGCGCATGTGATCGACGAGATCAACCGCTACCGGCCGGGCCGCGTGGTGCTGCTGGCGCAGCGCCTGGCCGGGCGCGAAGTCAGCGGGCGTTTCGCCATCGCCTCGCTCGACACGGTGCTGGTGCAGATCCAGCGCTCGTACGACCTCGATGCGCGCGCGCTGCCGGGCGGCGTGCTCCTCCTTAGCTGATGAATGTGACAGCCTGATTGGCCCTCGCGTGCGCTCAGGATTGCGCCAGAAAGTTAGCGGTTTTGTTTGCGTCCGTCGGTCTGTCCCGTAAGGGGCACGGATTCCGTGCCTGTGCATTTCATTCTTTACGGGTCGTCAGATGAACACACACGAGGGACACCGCAGCCGCCGCCAGGGCGCTGCCGTGCATGCGAGGAGCTTCCGGATTTCGCCGCTGGCACAGGCCATGGCATTGGCACTGGCCGCCGGTGCGGCCACCGCGCCGGCCCACGCGCAGCGCGCCTTCAGCCCGACCTGGTTCAACGCCAAGGGCGCGGCACAGGCCACCGCCACGGCCACCGGCCTGATGCCCAACGGGTCGCCGGCGGCGCAGTTCACGAGCCCGCTCGCGCAGCAGCAGCGCGCCAATGAGCAGCTGCGCCAGTCGATCGGCAACCTGAACCTCGCGGCGCGCGGCATCGCGGCGCAGCAGGCGACACAAGAGGCCGCGCGGCGGGCCGCTCAGAACGATCCCTCTGTGCCCGACGGCCTGGCCGACGGCGGCCTGAAGGTCGACACGAATTCGCTGACCGCCGGCTGGTCGAATGCGCGCGCACTGACCGGTGATTCGCAGCGGCAGGTCGACGGCCGCACGGTCGTCACCGTCGAGCAGACAGCCGACAAGGCCATCCTGAACTGGGAGACCTTCAACGTCGGCAAGAACACCACGGTGGCCTTCGCGCAGCAGAAAGACTGGGCGGTGCTCAACAGGGTGAACGACCCGCAGGCGCGCCCGAGCCAGATCCAGGGCCGCATCAAGGCCGACGGCACGGTGATGGTGGTCAACCGCAACGGCATCGTGTTCAGCGGCAGCAGCCAGGTCGACACGCGCAACCTCGTGGCCGCGGCGGCGCAGATCGACGACGCGCAGTTCCAGGCCCACGGCGTGTACGCCAACGGCAACACGCCCAACTTCAAGAACGCGCAAGGCCGCGTCGAGGTGCAGGCCGGCGCACGGCTTTCCACGCCCGCGCCGGGCTCGGCCACGCAGGGCGGCGGCTATGTGCTGCTGCTGGGCGCCGAGGTGCACAACGCCGGCGAGATCGCCACGCCGGGCGGGCAGACGATGCTGGCGGCGGGCGACAGCTTCACGATCCGCAAGGGCGTGGGCACCGACGGCAACCTGGCCTCGACCACGCGCGGCAACGAAGTCGCGGTGACGCTGGCCGCAGACAGCAAGGCCGGCCTGGTCCGCAACTCGGGCCTGATCCAGGCGCCCACCGGCGACGTCACGCTGGCGGGGCGCGAGGTGGTGCAAGGCGGCGTCATCCTTTCCAGCACGTCGGTCAACGCACGGGGCACGGTGCATCTGAACGCGACCGGCGCGACGGGCCAGGTCACGCTCGGCGAAGGCAGCACCACGGCCATCGCGCTCGACACCAGCGGCGCGACCGCGCTCGACAGCCAGCGCGCCGGGCTCATGGCGCCGGCGGTCCAGGTGGGCACGGGCAACATCGTGCTGGCGGGCAACGACCGCCGCGACCTGTCGCGCGTCGAAGTCGCCAGCGGCGGCACGGTCGAGTTCCAGGCCGACTCGCTCACGCTGGCCACGGGCGGCCAGGTGGTGGTCGACGCCAAGCAGCGCAGCCTCGTGCGCGAGCGCGCGCGCATCGACGTGTCGGGCGCGGTGGGCGTGAAGCTCGCGATGGAATCCAACAACATCAAGATCAACGTGCAGGGCAACGAGCAGCGCGATGCGCCGCTCAACCGCGACAGCAAGAACCTCAACAACAACGACCTGTGGATCGACCGGCGCTCGCTGGTCTTCGTGCCAGGCGGCACCGGCGGCTACCAGGGCGAGCGCTGGTACACCGGCGGCGGCCTGCTCGAGGTGGGCGGCTACCTCGGCACGCAGGCGCATGGCGTGGGCGAGTGGATGGCGCAGGGCGGCGTGGTGGGCTTCAGCGGCGGCGAGCTGGTCACGCAGCGCGGCGCGAGCATCAACATTTCGGGCGGCACGCTCGACGTGCTCACGGGCAAGCTCCACCAGAGCTGGCTCAAGGGCGCGGACGGGCGACTGTACGAGGTGTCGAAGGCACCGGGCGACCTGCGCTACACGGGCGTCTACAAGGGCTTCGAAGACGAACACGCGCGCTGGGGCAAGAACACCACCGGCTTCTTCTACAACCCGTTGATCGGCCCGCAGACGCGGCTGGAAAGCGGCTACACCGTGGGCCGCGATGCCGGCCTGCTCGTCGTCGGCACGCAGGCCGCGGTGCTCGAAGGCGAGATCGTCGGCGAGACCTTCCAGGGCGACCGGCAGACGCAGGCGCGGCAGGCCGGGCTCGACGGCTACCAGCAGTCGACCGGTGCGGTGGCGCAGCGCGGGCAGTTCGTCGTGGGCCGCTACGACGCCTACTACGACAAGGCGACCGGTGCGATCCACCGGCGGCTCGATGCGGCGGGCATCAAGCACGTGGTGCTGGGAGACACGGCCGACGGCATTGCGGGCGGTCTCGACCTCGCGACCGCGTTGCCGGCCGAACGCCGCGACACGCTGGTGCTCGACGCGGCGCAGCTCAGCGGTTTTCATTTGGGCGCGGTGCGCATCGCGGCCACCGACAGCATCGCGGTCGACACAGCATTGCAAGCGGGCGACGGCGGCCACCTCACGCTGTACAGCCCCGACGTGAAGGTCAACGCCGACCTCGTCGCGCGCGGCGGCGGCATCCAGCTGGGCAACGTGCTCGAACAGGTCAGCCTCAACTACCTGAAGGACACGAGCGCGCTCACCGCGCCCGCCGGCGGCACGACCTCGGTGGTGCTCGCGGGCGGCGCGACGCTCGACACCCGCGGCCTGTGGACCAACCTGTTGACGAACCCCGCCGATGCGGGCGGCGTGGCGTACCGCAACGGCGGCAGCGTGTCGGTGCGCAGCACCGGCGATGTGGTGCTGGGCACCGGCAGCGTCATCGACGTGTCGTCCGGCGCGGCGCTGTTGGCCAAGGCCAAGCCGCAGGGCGGAAAGGGCGGCAGCGTCACGCTCGAGGCGGACGGCTTCAACGCCGGCAGCGGCCATGTCGCGCTCGACGGCGCGGTGCTGCGCGGCCACGGCGTGGACGGCGGCGGCACGCTGACCGTGCAGACCATGCGCGTCGCCATCGGCGACACCTCGGGCATGGCGCAGGCCGACACGCTGATGCTCGACGCCGACTTCTTCGACAAGGGCTTCAGCCGCTATGCGCTCATCGGCAACCACGGCCTCGCCGTGGCCGACGGTGCGCAGGTCGATGTGACGATGCCGGTGTACCGCTTCGGCGCCCATGCGCAGGACATCGCCACCGGCAGCCGTCCGGCCGACGCGCTCGAGGTGTGGACGCCGCCGCTCTACCAGGAAGACGCCACCAAGGCCGTGCTCACGCCGCGCAAGGGCGCGAGCCTGTCGCTGCAGGCCGGCACGACGACCACGCTCGCCCAGGAACTGCCGACGGTGCAGGCCGTGGTGGGCAAGGGCGCAACGATCCACGTCGATCCGGGCCAGGCCATCGAGGTGCGCAGCGCCGGCCAGCTCACGGTGGACGGCACGCTGCGCGCGAACAGCGGGCGCATCGTGCTGAAGACGGTGGACATCACCGATCTCGAGGCCGACATTGCCAATGCAAAGGCCCATGCCCGCTCGATCTGGATCGGCGGGCAGGCGGTGCTCGATGCGTCGGCGCACGCGGCCACCGCCACCGACACCACCGGCAAGCGCTACGGCCTGGTGCGCGACGGCGGCAGCATCGTGGTGGGCGGCGAGATCGATGCGGTGTCGAGCAAAGCCACTGCGTCGCAGAATTTCGTCGTCGTGCGCCCGGGCGCGCTGCTCGATGCCTCGGGCACGCATGCGGTGCTCGACGTGCCCGGCCTGGGCGCGACCGACGTCGCCAGCAACGGCGGCAGCATCTCGCTCGCGTCGTACAACGGGCTGCACCTGGACGGCAGCTTGCGCGCCGTCGCAGGCGGCGAGCGCGCAGCCGGCGGCACGCTGGCCGTGGTGCTCGGCACGCCGGGCCTGCGCCTGCACCTGGACCCGCTGGAACAGGCGGAAGACCGCGTGCGCCGGCATCGCGTGCTGGTGCTGGGCGTGGCGCAAGGCGCAGCGCTCGCGCCCGACACCCTGCAGGCCGGCGTCGACGACGGCGCCCTCGCATACGGGCAGGCCCGGCTGGGCACCGACACGGTCCGGCGCGGTGGCTTCGACACCCTCTCGCTGTTTGCCGGCGCCACGCTCGCCTTCGAAGACGGCGTCGACCTGCGCATGCGGCAGGGCCTGCAGATCTATGCCGGCGGCCTCGCGCTCGGCACCGACGCACCCGACGACGCGCACGTGGCGCTGTCGGCCGCGCACGTGCGGCTGGCCGGCGCGATGCCGTCGTTCACGCGCGAAGTCTTGCGGGCGCCCGTCGCCGAGGGCGGTGTGGTGCGCGTGCCGTCGGGCACCCGCCTCGATGTGGCCGGTGAGCTGATCGACATCCGCGACGGCATGGGCTTCGGCGTCAACGGCAAGGTCCCGTTGCTCGACAGCGCGAGCGAAGCGCCCACGGTCGACCTGGCCGCCTTCGGCCACGTCACGCTGGCCAGCAGCGGCGACCTGCGCTTTCTGCAAGGCCGGCAGGACGTCGGCATTTCCACGAGCCTGGTCGTGCCCGGCAGCCTGACCCTGCGCGCCGCGCAGATCTATCCGGCCACGGGCGTGGTGGCGCTCGTGTCCGCGGGCCTGGCGCCGGACGGCACGTACCTGCCCGACACGGCGCTGCGCATCGAGGGCACGGGCGCGACGCCGGACGTGCCGTACGCGGCCTTCGGCGACCTGTCGCTGCGCGCCGGCGTCATCGAGCAGGGCGGCGTGCTGCGGGTGCCGCTCGGGCAGCTGACGCTCGGCGATGCGCTCACCACGCAGGTCAGGCTGCTGCCCGGCAGCCTCACGTCCGTGAGCGGCGAAGGGCTGAACATGCCCTATGGCGGCACGGTCGACGGCATCAACTACCTGTACGACGGCAAGCAGGTCAAGCTCACCGGCGTGGGCGCGGGCGACCTCTACAAACGCAACCAGACGATCGGCCTCACGTTCATGGGGGCCAGCGTGCAGGGCCAGGAAGGCGCCACGCTCGACCTGTCGGGTGGCGGCAACCTCACGGGCGCGGGCTTCGTGAGCGGACGCGGTGGCTCGACCGACGCGCGCTTCAGCCCGCTGATGCAGGTCGGCACGCACGGCGGCTTCACACTGCCGGGGCTCGCGACCAACCCGGTGTACGCCATCGTGCCCGGCGTGCAGCCGGCGGTGGCGCCCACGGGTGCGGAGAAGGGCGCGGTCGATCCGCTCGTGGGCCAGCACATCACCATCGGCGCCGGCGTGCCGGGCCTGCCCGCAGGCACCTACACGCTGATGCCCTCGACCTATGCGCTGCAGCAGGGCGCCTTCCGCGTCGAGCTGAACGGCGCGGCCGGCCTGGGCGCGCCCACCGGCACGCTGGCGATGCGCAACGGCTCGTGGCTCACGGCCGCGCAGTTGGGCGTGGGCCGCACCGGCATCGGCGACACGCTGTTCCGCCAGGCCATCGTGACCTCGGGCGAGGTGCTGCGCAGCTATTCGCAATACAACGAGATGGGCTACGCCGACTTCGTGAGCGCCGATGCGCTGCGCGTGGGCGTGCCGCGCGCCATGCTGCCGGCGGACGCACGCAACCTGCACCTGAATCTCTCACCCGGTGCGGGCGCCGACGCCTTCCGCTTCGACGGCACGGCGCGCTTCCGGGTGGGCGCGGGCGGGCGGGGCGGGTCCGTGGCGGCCACGACCAGCGATGAGCAGTTCGGCCTGGAGATCGTCGCGGCGGGCGCGCCGGCGACGGCGGGCTTCCAGGGCGTCACGCTCGACGCCGGCGCGCTCAGCGGCATGGGCGCGGCGCGCCTGGTCATCGGCGGGTTGCAGGGCGCCGACTATGGTCAGAGCGGCAACGTCATCCAGACCGGCGACGGCGGGGGCAGCGTGGTGCTGCGCCAGGGGGCGGTGCTGTCCGCGCCCGAAGTGTTCCTGGCCGCGGTGGCGGTGACCGAAGGCTCGCCGCTCGGCGTGGTCGTCGAGCAGGGCGCGCGCATCCACACGCTCGGCCGCGGCAAGGCCGCGTATGACGCCGACGACGGCTTCGTCTATGCCGCGAACGGCCAGATGCTGATGGTCTCCAACGGCCGGGTGAGCACGCTGCCGGTGCCGCAGACCCAGGCCGAGTCGGACAACCGCAGCCTGCAGATCGGCGTGTGTGCCAGCGCGTCGTGCAGCGGGCAGACCGAGCTGTACTCCGAAGGCACCATCGCCATGGTGACGCCCGACCGCTTCGAGATGAACGAGGCGGTGCGCTACGGCACGCGCCACCTCACGCTGGCGGTGCGCGGCATCAACGTGGGCGACAGCGCCGCGCTGGCTGCCGCCGCGCAAAACAACACGCTGCCGCCGGGGCTGGCCATGAGCCAGGCCCTGCTCGACCGCCTGTTGCGCGGCGACCGGCAGTACGGCGCGCCCGCGCTCGAAACGCTGGAGCTCAGCGCCAGCGGCGGCGTCAACTTCTTCGGCACCGCGGCGCTGGACACCATCGACCCCGCCACCGGCAAGGCGACGATGGCGCAGCTGGTGCTGGCCACGCCCGCCATCTACGGCCAGGGCGGCGCGGACGACGTGGCCACCATCCGCACCGGTCGCCTGGTGTGGCAGGGCGCGACCACGGCGCCTTCGGCCGTGGTGCGCAATGGCGCGGGCACCGGCAGCGGCACGCTGAACATCGAGGCCGAGCACATCGAGTTCGGCTACGGCTCCAACAGCCAGCCGAGCGGCCTGGAAGACGCGGGTCGCCTGGTGCTTGGCTTTGCCGACGTGAACCTGAAGGCCAGCGAGCGCATGAGCGCCAACCACAAGGGCAGCCTCTCGGTCTACCAGTCGCAGGGCGCGTACGAAGCCGGCAAGGGCTACGCGTACAGCGGCGGCAACCTGAACATCGTGGCGCCGCTGTTGACGGGCGAGGCGGGCTCGGTGAACCGCATCACGGCGGGCGGCACCTTGCGCGTGGCCGCACCCACCGGCGCGCCGGCGGCTGCCACCGGCGATGCGGCACTGGGCGCCGAGCTGAGCCTGCGCGGACGCGACCTGACGCTGGACACCACCGTGGCGCTGCCCAGCGGCAAGCTCACGCTGAGCGCCGAACGCGACCTCACGCTGACCGACCGCGCGGTGCTCGACCTGTCGGGCCGCCAGGTGGTGTTCAACGACGTGAGCAAGTACAGCGCCGGCGGCGACGTGGTGCTCGAAAGCCTGCACGGCAACCTGCGGCAGGCGGCGGGCTCGGTGATCGACATTTCGGCGCAGAACAACCGCGCGGGCACGCTGAAGGCGATGGCGCTCGACGATGCGGCCGGCCAGGTCGACCTGCAGGGCCGCATCCTCGGCGCGAGCAGCGGCCACTACGACGCGGGCGGCACGCGGGTGCCGTTCCAGGCCGGCAGCGTGGACGTGCGCGCGCGGCAACTCGGCGACGCCGAGTTCGCGGCGCTCAACCAGCGGCTGAACGACGGCGGCGTGTTCGGCGCGCGCAGCTTCCAGCTGCGTCAGGGCGACCTTTCCATCGGCGACGGCCTGAAGGCCGGCGAGGTGAACGTGTCGCTCGACAACGGCAGCCTCACCGTCACCGGCACGATCGATGCCAGCGGCGAGCGCGTGGGCCGCATCAACCTCGCGGCCAAGCACAACCTCACGCTGGCCGGCAGCGCGATGCTCGACGCGCACGGCCGCACGCTGCGCGTGGACAGCCACGGCCAGATCATCGATTCGCCGAACCGCGCAATGGTCGAACTCACGTCGAAAGACGGGCAGCTCACGCTCGCCTCGGGTTCGCGCATCGACCTGCGACACGGCACCGACGCGAAGGTGGGCGGCGAGCCGGGCCAGAACGACGGCCGGGCACGCGGCACGCTGGAACTCAACGCGGGCCGCACCGGCGAGACCGTCGGCGACATCCGCATCGACGCCAGCGGCACCCTCGCCATCGAGGGCGCGCGCTCCATCGCCGTGAACGGCATGTGGCGCTACGACGATGCGCGCTTCGGCACCGACGCCGCAGCCACCGGCCGGCCCTACCAGGTCATCGACCAGGTCTACCTCGACGCCAAGCACCTGCAGAGCACGGCCTTCATCGACCACGCGCTGGCCAACGGCGCGCTGATGAACGGCAAGCTTGCGGGACTGAACAACGCGCGCTATGCCGATGCCTTTCATCTGCGCCCCGGCGTGGAAATCGTCAGCAAGGCACCCGACGGCGACCTGGTGGTGCAGGGCGACATCGACCTGTCGGGCTATCGCTATGCGAGCGCCAACCTGCACACGCAAAAGACCAACGTGTACGGCTCGGGCGAGGTGGGCGCGCTGGCCATCCGCGCGGGCGGCAACCTCGACATCTTCGGCAGCATCAACGACGGCTTCGCGCCGCCGCCCGCCACGCAGGACGACGGCGGCTGGCTGCTGCTGCCGGGCGTCAACCTGCTGCGCGGCGACACCGTGCTGCCGCGCGGCGGCGTGGTGCTGGCCGACGGCACGACCTTCGAGGGCGGTGCCGGCACGCTCAACTACGACCTGCCGATCAAGTCGACGCTCTTCGTGGCCGGGCAACTGATGCCGGTGGCCAGCGTGCTGGCCCAGGCACTCGAACTGAAGGTGGGCACGGTGCTGAGCGCCGACGTGCGCAGCGCCTCGGGCGCGCTGCTGTTCGCGGCGGGCAGCATCGTCAGCGGCGCCGACGTGACGCTGCCGGTGGGCACGCGCCTGGGGGCCGGCATGCGCCTGCCGTCGGCGGCGACGCTGTCGGGCGTGGTGTGGCCCAAGGGCGTGCCGCTGCCCGGCAACGGCAAGAAGTTCGTGCTGAGCGGCGCCCTCACGCTGCCGTTGGGCGCGCTGCTGCCGGCCGCAACGAACATCAAGCTGCCCAGTGGCGTGACCTCGGTGAAGCTGCGCCCGGACGGCGCCGGCCGGCTGTGGGCCGCGGCGGCGATGCTGCCCGAAGGCTCGCAGTCGTGGTCGCTGCGGCTGGTGGCGGGTGCGGACCTGAACGCGGCGGACAACGGCATCGTGCAGGTGCATCCGGCGGCGGGCCGGGGCGACCTGCGGCTGGCGGACAGCCACTACGGCATGTTCGGCAAGCTGTTGCCACCGAAAGGCGGATTCGGTTGGTCTGCGCAAGCGGTCGAGGAACTGTCCTGGAGCGGGATCACCGTCAAGGTAGGCGACCCTGTCGATCCGGCCATCGTGGGCGACGTGGAGTTCTTCTGCAAGGACGTGCCGGACTATTGCGTGTCCAACAGCAAGCCTGAATACGCGATGGTCCCCGGCAGCGCGCGCTTCAGCGTGGTGCGCACTGGCGCGGCCGATCTCGACCTGCTGGCCGCCGGCAACCTGCGCATGGATTCGCTGTTCGGCGTGTACACCGCCGGCGCCTCGTCGCAGGCCACGCATGCCGGCGACCCCTACAACCTGTCGCGCGCGGTAGGCGCCAACGGCACGGTGCTCAACGACGCGAACGGCGGCTACGAGAAGTTCGTCGACGGCGGCGCGCAGAACCTGGCACGCGCCTGGTACCCGGCCTCCGGGGGCAACCTGACGCTCCAGGCCGGCGGCGACCTGACCGGCGACATGACGCTGATCGCCGGGGGCACGGGCTCGAGGCGGCCGAATCCCGCCGACAATGGCTTCAGCAGCGGCGCCATCGGCAACTGGCTGTGGCGCCAGGGCACGGGCGAGAGCTTCGGTGGCGGGCAGGACCAGCCCACGGCGTGGTGGATCAACTTCGGCTCCTATGTCGGCACGCCCGGGGCGGCCGACAAGTTGCTCGGCTTCACCGGCTTCGGCACGCTCGGTGGCGGTGACCTGCGCGTGGACGTGGGCGGCAACGCGGGCCTGCAGGCACGGCGCGGCGCCAGGATCGATTCGTCCACCGACAGCCGGCGCAGCCAGGGCCTGGTGCTGGCGGTGGGCGGTACCGGCCGCGTGCTGGCCGACGGCCGCCTGAGCCTGACGGGCGGCGGCGACGTGCAGGTGCGCGTGGGCGGCGCCTTCAATCCGCTGGACACCCCCTTCGTCCAGGGCGCCGGCGGCGACGTGGACGCCGGGCTCAACGGGGCCATCGTCAACCTCCGGGGCGACGTGCAGCTGCAGGCTGGCAGCCTCGGCAGCCTGCCCCTGGTCTACGGTCTCTACGCCCGGTCGCAGTCGCCCCGCGAAACCCGCGCCTACGACCTGTACACCGCGACCCGCGGCATGGCGCAAGGCGGCATCGTGCTGGCGCCGGGCGATGCGAACTACACGCTCGCCACGCGGGGCGACCTGGTGGTCAAGGGCGTGATCGACCCCACGCGCGTGGGCCTCGCCAATGCCACGCCGTTCAGCGCCAATGGCCTGGCGGGACAAGGCCAGAGCTGGTTCACCCTGTGGACGCCGCACACCGCCATCGGCCTGTTCGCCACGGGTGGCGACCTGGTGCCGGTGACGGGCGGCGCGGGCTTGCCCGTGACCGACTCGGCCTTCGTGTATCCGTCGATCCTGCATGCAGTGGCCGCCAGCGGCAGCTTGTTCTACGGCGATGCGGCGACCTTCCAGGAGATCGGCACGGGCACGCCGCTGGTGCTGGCGCCCGCGGCCCATGGCGCGCTGGAGTTCCTGGCCCGCGACTCGATCTATGCGGGGGGCAACACCGTGAGCCAGTCGGGCGCGGCCGCCTCGGCGCTGGCGACGCCGCTGCGCCCGGCCTTCCAGGGCACGACCGGCGACGGCACGGCGCTCGGCAACCTGTCGGGCGGCAACAACCTGGACGGAGGCGGCGTGCGTCCGCTGTTCGCCTTCGGCCCCAACACGGTGTCGGGTGAAACGGTGGGCACGCAGCCGGCGCGGTTCTATGCCGTGCAGGGCGACCTGGTCGGCGTGAGCAGCGGGCGCATCCTGCGCTTCAGGCCCGACGACGCGACGCGTGCCGGCCAGACCTGGTACGAGGGCGCGCAGCCGGTGTGGATGCGGGCCGGGCGCGACATCGTCGCGAGCGGCACGCCCGTCGGGCGGACCGAGCCCTCGAACGGCGCGGCGCAGGCCTACTTCGAGAGCAGCGGCAACCTGTTCGCGCACCAGAAGCCGGGCGACATCTCGGTGGTCTCGGCGGGCCGCGACATCCTGTTCAGCACCTTCAACGTGGCCGGTCCCGGCACGCTGGAGATCACGGCCGGCCGCGACATCCGCATGGAGAACAAGGCCTCGGTGAGCAGCCTCGGCGCGGTGGTGCCGGGCGACAACCGGCCCGGTGCAGGCATCGCCATGCTGGCGGGCGTGGGCTCAAGCGGGCCCGACTACAGGGGCTTCGCGCAGCGCTACCTCGATCCCGTCAACCTCATGCAGAGCGGCCAGCCGCTGGCCGACCAGGCCGGCAAGGTGGTGAAGAACTACAACCGCCAGCTCACGCTGGGCGACTGGCTGCGCGCCGAGCTCGGCTACAGCGGCGACGAGAACGGCGCGGCGGCGTGGATGGCGCAGCGCCAGACCAGCCTCGACGGCGAAACCGGCACGCCGCGCCGCGTGCTCGCCAACGACTACCGCCAGGCGAGCCAGCTGTACCTGGTGAACTGGCTCGAAGCCTCACAGGGCTACAGGGGCAAGGGCGGTGCACAGGAGGCGCTCGCCTTCTTCAACGGCCTGCCGCCCGAGCAGCAGCGCAGCTACCTGCGCGGCGTGTACTTCGCGGAGCTGAAGGAGGGCGGTCGCGAATACAACGACGAGGCCGGCGTGCGCTATGGCAGCTACCTGCGTGGGCGCAACGCCATCGCGTCGCTGTTCCCGGGCACGAGCTACAGGGGCGACATCACGATGTTCGGCGCGGCCGGCGTCAACACGCTGTTCGGCGGCGACATCGCGATGCTCACGCCGGGCGGACGCCAGGTGTTCGGCATCGAGGGCGAGGCGCCCAAGGCCGTGGGCACGCTGATTCCGGGCGTGATCACGCAGGGCGCGGGCGACATCTCGCTCTATGCGCTGGGCAGCATCCTGCTGGGCCAGAGCCGGATCATGACCACCTTCGGCGGCAGCGTGCTGGGCTGGTCGGCCGAGGGCGACATCAACGCGGGCCGCGGCTCGAAGACCACGGTGGTCTACACGCCGCCCAAGCGCGTGTACGACCGCTGGGGCAACGTGGTGCTGTCGTCGGACGTGCCGAGCACGGGCGCGGGCATTGCCACGCTGAACCCGATTCCCGAGGTGCCGGCCGGCGACATCGACCTGATCGCGCCGCTGGGCACCATCGACGCGGGCGAGGCGGGCATCCGCGTGTCGGGCAACGTGAACCTGGCGGCGCTGCAGATCGTGAACGCGGCCAACGTGGCGGTGCAGGGCAAGAGCACGGGGCTGCCGGTGGTGGCGTCGGTGAATGTCGGGGCCCTCGCCAACGCCAGCGCCGCGGCTTCGCAGGCCACGGCGGCGGCGCAGGACGTGATGCAGCGCGAACGCGCGGCGGCGCGCCAGAGCCTGCCGTCGGTGTTCTCGGTGCGCGTGCTGGGCTTCGGCAACGAGCCGGCGTCCGGCGCGCCCGAGGCAACGGACGTACGGCGCAAGCCCGCGGAGCAGGCGAGCTACGACCCGTCGGGCTTTGTCCAGATGGTCGGGCACGGTGCGCTCACCGACGCGCAGCTGGCGCGCCTGAACGAGCCCGAACGGCGCGGCCTGCCGCGCGGCCGTTGAGCGGCGACGCACCATGTCGCACGCCTGCCTGCTGCCCCGCGGCGATGCCGCGGGGGTCGCCCCTGCGCCGCCGGATGTCCAGCAACTGCTGGTGGCGCACTACGCACAGCTGCACCGGCGGCTGTCGATGCACCTGGGGTGCGCCGACGCGGCCACCGAAAGCCTGCACGATGCCTGGCTGCGCCTGGCCGAGGCCGCCTTCACGGACACCTTGCAGAACCCCGTGGCCTACATCTTCCGCGTGGCGTGCAATGCCGCGATGGACCGCCTGCGCGCGGAGCGTCCCTGGCAGTACGCCGGCGAGGCGGACGACGCGCTTGCGCAGGTGGCCGATCACGCGCCGGGGCCCGAGCTGATCGCCGAGGCGCGCTCCGACCTGAAGGCGGTCGAACGCGCGATGCAGGGGCTGCCGCACCGCCACCAGGACATCTTCGTGGCCTTGCGCGTGCACGAGCTGACGCGGCACGAGGTGGCGGTACGGCACGGGCTGTCGCTGCGGCGGGTGGATTCCACGCTGCGCCAGGCGCTGCTGCGCCTGCCCGTGGGGCGCGCGTCGGGTGCGCATGCCTGAGGCTTTGCTTTTGTATTCAAAGTTTGCATTTGAATACCAAAGTCTTATGATGGTTTCATCATGGAGATGGTCCGACTGGATCTTCGCGTGCCAGACGGCTGGACGGGATGGTTCGAACTCACGCGCACGCCGAAGGGCACCTACGCCGGCATCGCGGCGCTGAGCCTGGACGGCATCACGCGCTGCGCCCTGGTCATCACGCAGCAGCTGTCGTGGGACTCGGCCGTGGCGCGCGCGAACGTGCGCGCGGGGCATTTCGTGCGCCAGTGGTCGCCCGAGCGCGGGCACTGACACGCCCCGATGGGGCCTTGAAAGCGCGGTGGCGCCGTGCGTGGTAGAAACCGCCAGCCGCGGCGCGCCAGCGGCGCTTTCCACCCCCGTTCTCGCTCCCTCGCCTGTGCACTTTCGTCGTCCCGTCGTCGTCGTTCATGCAGAACCCGCCACCCCGCGCTGACGCGTCGCGCGCCCGGTGGTTCGCATGGCTGCTGTGCGGCCTGGCGATGCTCGTGCTCGCCGGTTGCGCCGGCCTGCCGACCGAGGTGGTGCGCAAGCCCTCGAGCGCCATCACCGATGGCTCGGACACCGCGCTGGGCCAGCTGGTGCGTGCCGCGGCGCCGCCGGGCGAGCCGCTCAGCGGCTTTCGCCTGCTGCCGATGCCGCAGTTCTCGCTGCATGCGCGCATCGAGCTGGCGCGCCGCGCACAGCGCTCCATCGACGTGCAGTACTACCTCGTGCAGAACGACGAGACCGGCCGCTATTTGCTGCGCACGCTGCGCGACGCGGCCGACCGCGGCGTGCGCGTGCGGCTGCTGGTGGACGACCTGTACACGGCGGGTGCCGACCCGCTGTTCACCAGCTTTGCCTCGCACCCGAACGTCGAGGTGCGCCTGTTCAACCCGTTCCCGGCCGGGCGCTCGCGCTTCAGCACGCGCTGGGCGTGGTCGATCCTGGACTTCGACCGCGTGCACCGCCGCATGCACAACAAGCTGTTCGTGGTCGACAACACGATGGCGGTCATGGGCGGGCGCAACATCGCCAACGAGTACTTCCTGCGCGACGGCGGCTCCAACTTCATCGACATCGACACGCTGGTGGCCGGCGCCGTGGTGCCCCGGCTGTCGTCGCTGTTCGACATGTACTGGAACAGCCCGTACGTGTACCCCATCGAGTCGCTGGTGCCGCGCGGCGGCGAGTCGGCGCAGGCGCTGCGCGAGCGCTTCGACCGGCTCACCACGGGGCCCGAGACGCTGCATCCCGAAGAGCCCGAATCGACCGACCTGCTGGGCCACAACCCGCTCGCGAAAGACCTGAACGCCGGCAAGCTCTCGCTGAGCTGGGCGCGCGCCGAGGCGTATGCCGACGTACCCGCCAAGGCGCTGGCGCCGACGGAAGAAGGGCGTGGGCTGCCGGCCGACCAGGCCGCCGACAGCGTGCTCTACAACGTGCAGCGCTACCTGCGCGGCGCGCAGCACGGGGTGTTGTTGACCACGCCCTACCTGATTCCCGGGCGCGGCGGCATGGAGACGATGCAGATCGTGCGCGGCAACGGCGTGGGCTACACCATCGTCACCAACTCGCTGGCGGCCACCGACGAGTCGCTGGTGCACATCGGCTACCGCCGCTACCGCGGGCAGATGCTGCGCCTGGGCGTGGAACTGTACGAGCTGAGCCCCAAGCGCGTGGAGCAGACGAAGCGCTTCGGCATCTACGGTTCGGCCAGCGGGCGGCTGCACGGCAAGTCGGCGGTGATCGACGGGCAGGTGGTGTTCGTCGGCTCGATGAACTTCGACCCGCGCTCGGCGCTGCACAACACCGAGATCGGCATCTTCATCTTCAGCCCGCAGATCGCGCAGCAGCTCACGAGCCTGATCGGTTTCATGCGGCTGGACGGCGCTTACCAGCTGCAGCTGGGGCCGCGCGGCGGCATCGAGTGGGTGAGCCCGGCGTCGGGCGACGGGGCGGACACCATCCTGCACACCGAGCCCGAAACCCATTTCTGGGCCCGCTGGCGGCTGGAGCTGCTGGCGCCGCTGGTGCCCGAAAGCCTGCTGTAACGGCTTTTACGTTTACTGCTGCAAACGGCCGTTGAGATACGGCTCGGGATCGACGGCGGTGCCGTTCTTGCGGATCTCGAAATGCAGCTTCACGCGGTCGGATTCGCTGTTGCCCATTTCGGCGATCTTCTGGCCCTGGCGCACCACGGCACCTTCCTTCACGAGGATGGTCTTGGCGTGTGCGTAGGCGGTCAGAAAGGTCTCGTTGTGCTTCACGATGACCATGTTGCCGTAGGAGCGCAGCTCGCCCCCCACGTACACCACGCGGCCGTCGGCCGAGGCCACGATGGGGTCGCCCAGGTTGCCCGCGATGTCCAGGCCCTTGTTGCGCACGCCGTCGAAGCGGCCCACGGTGGTGCCGGCGGCAGGGCGGATGAAGAGCGCCTGGCGCGGCGGCTGCGGCGTGGCGCCTGGAACAGGCTGCTGCGGCGGCGTGGGGCCGGGCGTGGTGCAGGCGGCAATGCCGCCGGCCACGAGCAGCGTGGCGGCGGTACGTAAAACAAAAGTCTGAAGGTGCATGACGCTGTTGGAACGGATTCGTTGCGGAGGGTTCCGTCGAAGGCCGACACCGCAGTGTCGGCCGCTCGGACCATGCTAGCAAACTCGCACCGCCGGGCCCTTCAGCAGCCCCATCACTTGAGCGGGATCGGCGTCCCGCGATCGACCGGCACGGCCGTG
This sequence comes from Variovorax sp. 54, assembly GCF_002754375.1. NCBI lineage: Bacteria > Pseudomonadati > Pseudomonadota > Betaproteobacteria > Burkholderiales > Comamonadaceae > Variovorax > Variovorax sp. 54. The sequence goes on along the minus strand of NZ_PEFF01000001.1, from coordinate 689,852 downwards.
ATGCTGTTCTTGGGCGAGCCGTCGATCAGCAGGTCGGAGTAGGTCAGGTAGACCAGCGTGTTGCGCTTGGGATCGACCATGCGCACCACGCGCAGGCGCTTGAAGAGCACCGACAGGCGTTCGGTATAAACCTCTTCGCGCTTGGGCAGCGGCTGCGTGATGCTCACCGGGCCGACCTGGCGGCAGGCGATGGAGGCTTCGGCCTTGTCCTCGGCCACGCCGAACGCACCGGCGATGCCGCCGGTCTTGGCGCGCGAGACATAGCAGGTGACGCCGCTGACCTTGGGGTCGTCGTAGGCCTCGACCACGATCTTGTGGTCGGGACCGATGAGCTTGAAGGCCGTGTCGACCTCGCCCACCGTCTCCGCCTTGGCCGCCGAGGCCGCGAGTGCAAAGCCGAGGCTGGCGCCGCAGAGAAGGGTGGCGCGAAGGGTCTTGATCATGGAGAAATTGGTCAAACGATGCTGAGTTCGTGCACGCGGTCGAAGCTGCCGCGCTTGCGGTCTTCGAAGAAGTGTTCGAGCGCCTGGCGCACGGTGCGAAAGGCGATCTCGTCCCAGGGAATTTCTTCCTCGGTGAACAGGCGCGCCTCGATGGTTTCGTGGCCCGGGTCGAAGCGGTCGTCGAGCAGGCGCGCGCGGTAGAACAGGTGGACCTGGCCCACGCGCACCACGCTGATCACGGCGAACAGGCCTTCCATTTCGAAGTTGGCGCCGGCCTCTTCGTCAGTCTCGCGGGCCGCGCCTTCGGCGGTGGTTTCCTCGAGTTCCATGAAGCCCGCGGGCAGCGTCCACTTGCCCCAGCGCGGCTCGATGTTGCGCTTGCACAGCAGCACCTTGTCGCCCAGCACGGGGATGGTGCCGACCACGTTCAGCGGGTTCTCGTAGTGGATCGTGTGGCAGGCCGGACAGACGGCGCGCTCTTTGGTGTCGCCGTCGTCCGGCACGCGGTAGACCACCGTCGTGCCGCAGTTCTTGCAATGCTTGATGGGTACGCGAAGAAACATGAAGCGGGACCGCCTGGCGTCAGACGATCTTCACGGTCAGCGCGGGCAGGCCGGCCACCTGGCCCACCAGCGTGTCGCCGGCCACCACGGCCGCGACGCCCTCGGGCGTGCCCGTGAAGATCAGGTCGCCGGGTTGCAGCTCCCAGGCAGCCGACAGGTGCTCGATGGTTTCGGCCACGTTCCAGATCAGCTTGCTCACGGTGCTGCGCTGGCGGTCTTCGCCGTTCACCTGCAGCGAGATTTCGGCCTGCTCGGCGTTGCCGGCTTGCGCCACGGGCACGATCGGACCGATGGGCGCGCTCTGCTCGAAGCTCTTGCCGATGTCCCAGGGGCGGCCCTGCTTCTTCATGTCGTTCTGCAGGTCGCGGCGCGTCATGTCCAGGCCGACGGCGTAGCCGTAGATGTGCTTGTGGGCGTCGGCCGCTTTGATGTTCTTGCCGCCGGTGCCGATGGCCACCACGAGTTCGATCTCGTGGTGCAGGTTCTTCGTGAGCGTGGGGTAGGCCATGGAGCCGGTCTGGCCGGCATCGACCGTCACCAGCGCGTCGGCCGGCTTCATGAAGAAGAAGGGCGGCTCGCGGCCGGTGAAACCCATTTCCTTGGCGTGATCTTCGTAGTTGCGGCCCACGCAGTAGATGCGGTGCACCGGAAAGCGGGCGGGCTGACCGACCACCGGCACCGAAACGGTGGCCGGCGGGGCAAAAACAAACTCGGAAGCCATGGGAAGGTGTCCTTTTTCAGCGAAACGGGAGGGGAGACCGGCAGTGTGCCAGAGGCGGCACGGGCTTGCCGGCACGCCGGACTCGGGATTTTGCGGCGGCCCACAATAGGCGCTTCTGCGCGTTTCCCCGACCTCTTTTCTCCCCTCGTTTCACCATGCCCCTCCGACTCGGCAAAGCCGGCAAGGCCACCGCCTTCAACGAACTCGGTCGCGAACGCGACGATGCCGGCGATCAAGACGGCGCCCTGGCCGCCTACGCGCAGGCCAGCGCCATCCATCCCTACTGGTCGGCACCCTGGTACAACGCCGGGCTCATCCACAAGTACCGCGGCGACTGGGCCGCCTCGCTGCAGGCCAACGAGCGCGCCGTGCAGTGCGAGCCGCGCCACGAAGGCGCGCTGTGGAACCTGGGCATCGCGGCCACCGCGCTGGGCGACTGGCCCACGGCGCGGCGTGCGTGGCGCCAGTACGGCATCGGCATTCCCGAAGGCGAAGGGCCGGTCGACTATTTCGTCGGGCTCACGCCGATCCGTGTGCACGGCGACGAGGGCACCGAGGTGGTGTGGGCCGACCGCATCGACCCGGCGCGCGCCATCCTGCGCAACGTGCCCACGCCCGCCTGCGGCCACCGCTACGGCGACCTGGTGCTGCACGACGGCGCGCCCAACGGCTACCGGCTGCGCGGCGAGCGCGAGGTGCCGGTGTTCGATGCGCTGGAACTGATTGCGCCGTCGGCGCACGCGACCTACGAGGTCTCGGTGGAAGGCGTGAGCTCGGAGGACATCGAGGCGCTGGTGCAGCGCTGCAAGGCCGCGGATGGCTTCGCCGAGAACTGGACCGACAGCATGGAGATGCTCTGCCGCGCCTGCTCCGAAGGCCGCCCTTTCGGCGAGGGCCGGCACAACCACGGCGCCGACGAGGCGCCCGGCACGCTCGGGCCGTGGCGCCTGGGCATCGCCTCGCGCGAAGAAGCCGCCGCGCGCGATCTGCTCGATGCATGGCAGCAAGAACACCCCGAAGCCCGGCTGCACGACTTCCGCTGCGTGCTCCCGGCCACACCCCGCTCCTGAAGGTGAAATCCAAGGGCGCTATCCTCGAGAAATCATGAAGCTGCATAACTATTTCCGCTCCTCCGCCTCGTTCCGCGTCCGCATCGCCCTTCAACTGAAGGGCCTCGATTACGACTACGTGCCCGTGCACATCGCGCGCGGCGACCACCGCACCGGCCCCTTCTCGGCGATCTCGGCCGACATGCTCGTGCCGCTGCTCGAAGACGAAGGCGAGCGCTTCTCGCAGTCGATGGCCATCATCGAATACCTCGACGAAGTGCACCCCGAGCCGGCGCTGCTGCCGACCGACCCCGTGGGCCGCGCCCATGTGCGCGCGCTGGCGCAGTCGATCGCCTGCGAGATCCATCCGCTGAACAACCTGCGCGTGCTCAAGTACCTCGTGAAGGAACTGAAGGTCGACGACGAAGCCAAGAACACCTGGTACCGCCACTGGGTGCGCGAAGGCCTGCTGTCGTTCGAGCGCCAGCTCGCGCAGCACCCGGGCGGCACCTACTGCTGGGGCGACACGCCGACCATGGCCGACTGCTGCCTCGTGCCGCAGATCTTCAACGGCCGCCGCTTCGACTGCGACTTCAGCGGCCTGCCGCGCACCATGGCCGCCTTCGACGCCTGCATGAAGCTCGACGCCTTCCAGCGCGCGCAGCCCTCGCAGTCGCCCGACGCGGAAGCCTGAGCCGGCACGTCGCGATGAATCCGCAATGGCTGGTGCCCGAATGGCCGGCGCCATCGAACGTGCGCGCGCTGTGCACCACGCGCGACGGCGGGGTGTCGGCCGGGCGCTATGACAGCCTGAACCTCGGCGACCACGTGGCCGACGATGCCGCGCACGTCGCCGAGAACCGCCGACGGCTGCAACAGGCGATCGGCACGCAGCCGGTGTTCCTGCAGCAGGTGCATGGCACGGGTCTCGTATCGCTCGACGATGCGGTGCAAGACGGCACCATCGCCGATGCGTGCACCGCCACGACCGGCGCGCGTGCCTGCACGGTCATGGTGGCCGACTGCCTGCCCGTGCTCTTCACCGACGAACGCGGCCACCGCGTGGCCGCTGCGCATGCGGGCTGGCGCGGGCTCGCCGGCGGCGTGCTCGAGCAGACCGTGCGCGCCTTCGCACAAGATGAAGGTGGTGCGCCGCGCCTCATGGCCTGGCTCGGCCCCTGCATCGGCCCGAAGGCCTTTGAGGTCGGGGCCGAGGTCAAGGCCGCCTTCGAGGCGCAGTCGCCCGAGGCAGCGTCGTGCTTCACGCCCGCAGCAGGCGAAGGCAAGTGGCTGGCCGACCTGCCTGCGCTCGCGCGGCAGCGGCTGCGTGCAGTGGGTGTCGAGTCGCTCCATGGCAACGACAGCGGCGATGCGTGGTGCACCGTCGCGCAGCCGTCACGGTTCTTTTCGCACCGGCGCGACGGCGTCAGCGGGCGCTTCGCTGCGCTGGTCTGGAAGGTCTGAGCCCGCGGCTTCCGCGGCGGCGCGGCGCGCGGCCTCCTGGGCCTGTGCCTCGCGTTCCTTGATCGCCCGCCGGCGCGCCGGTGTGGCCATCAGGTAGACCACCAGGGCCACCGGCGCCAGGCCGTAAAGAAGAAATGTGAAGATGGCGCCCAGCACCGTGCCCGTGGTGTTGGTGGCCTCGGCCACCGCCATCATCACGGTCACATAGAGCCAGCCGATCACGATCAAATGGATGAACACAGGCAGAGACGTTTCGTTTCAATGGATTAGTGAAAGCGCGGCGTTGTGAGTGCCTTGCGAATGCAGCATACTCAAAACACGCAAGCCATCCGTTCGTATCGACCCAGGCCACGGCCAGGAGACATGATGAAGCAAGAAGACACGGGGGCCGATGCGTTCGCGCCCTTTCAAAAAGCCCTCACGCAGGGTTGGACCCAGGCCATGGAGGCTTTCCAGAAAGCCGGGGGCTCTCCGGGTACCGCCGCTTTCGACATCGGCGGCACGCCGCTATGGCAATTGCCACAAATGCCACAGTTTCCGGGCGCGGCCCGCATGCCCGAGCTGCCCAAGCTCTCCATCGATCCCGAGCAGCTCCAGTCGATCCAGCAGCAATACCTGACCGACGCCACCGACCTCTGGCGCCGCGGCTTCGGTGCCCGCCCCGAGGGCGACAAGCGCTTTGCCGCCGAGGCCTGGGGCAGCAACCCGATGGCGGCTTTCTCGGCCGCCGTGTACCTGCTCAACGGCCGCACCATGATGCGCATGGCCGAGGCCGTCGACGCCGACGACAAGACCAAGGCGCGCCTGCGCTTTGCGGTCGAGCAATGGATGGCGGCGGCCTCGCCCAGCAACTCGCTCGCCTTCAACGCCGAGGCGCAGAAGAAAGCCATCGACACACAGGGCGAGAGCATCGCCAAGGGCATCCAGAATTTGCTGCACGACGTGCAGCAGGGCCACGTCAGCATGACCGACGAAAGCGCCTTCGAAGTGGGGCGCAACGTGGCCACCACCGAAGGCGCCGTGGTGTTTGAAAACGAGTATTTCCAGCTGCTCGAATACAAGCCGCTCACCGCCAAGGTGTACGAGCGGCCGTTCCTGCTGGTGCCGCCGTGCATCAACAAGTTCTACATCCTCGACCTGCAGCCCGATAACTCGCTGATCCGCTATGCGAACGACCAGGGCCACCGCGTGTTCGTGGTGAGCTGGCGCAACCCCGACGAGTCGATGGCCCAGGCCACCTGGGACGACTACATCGAGAACGCCGCCATCAAGGCCATCCATACCGTGCAGGAGATCAGCGGCAGCAAGCAGATCAACACGCTCGGCTTCTGCGTGGGCGGCACCATCCTGAGCACCGCGCTGGCCGTGCTCGCGGCGCGCGGCGAGAAGCCGGCCGCGTCGGTCACGCTGCTGACCACCTTCCTGGATTTCAGCGACACCGGCATCCTCGACATCTTCGTGGACGAGCCCATGGTGGCGTACCGCGAAATGCAGCTGGGCAAGGGCGGCCTGCTGCCCGGCGGCGACCTGGCCTCGACCTTCAGCTTCCTGCGCCCGAACGACCTGGTGTGGAACTACGTGGTCGGCAACTACCTCAAGGGCGAGACGCCGCCGGCCTTCGACCTGCTGTACTGGAACAGCGACGCCACCAACCTGCCGGGCCCTTTCTACGCCTGGTACCTGCGCAACACGTACCACGAGAACAAGTTGGCCAAGCCCGGCGCGCTCACGGTGTGCGGCGAGAAGGTCGACCTCGGCAAGATCGACATTCCGGCCTACATCTACGGCTCGCGCGAAGACCACATCGTGCCGATCGGCGGCGCCTACACCACCACGCAATTGCTCACGGGCAAGAAGCGCTTCGTGATGGGGGCCTCGGGCCACATCGCCGGCGTGATCAACCCGCCCGCCAAGAACAAGCGCAGCCACTGGCTGCGCGAAGACGGCAAGTTTCCCAAGACCCAGCCCGAATGGCTGGCCGGCGCGCAGGAGCAGCCGGGCAGCTGGTGGACCGACTGGGCACAATGGCTCAAGGGCCACGCGGGCAAGCAGATCCCCGCGCCCAAGGGCTACGGCAACGGCAAGGCCTACAAGGCCATCGAACCGGCGCCGGGACGCTACGTGAAGGCCAAGGCCTGAACGGGCGCCAGCTCCCGCAAGATCGCAACCGATTTCAAATCACCTCAACGGAGAGAACCTCATGGAAGACATCGTCATCGTTTCGGCTGCGCGTACGGCGGTCGGCAAATTCGGCGGCTCGCTCGCCGGCATTCCCGCCACCGAGCTGGGCGCCCTCGTGATCAAGGAAGTGATTGCGCGCGCCAACCTCACGGCCGACCAGGTCGGCGAGGCCATCATGGGCCAGGTGCTCGCGGCCGGTGCCGGCCAGAACCCCGCGCGCCAGGCCTGGATCAAGGGCGGCGGCACCAAGGAAACGCCGGCGCTCACCATCAACGCCGTGTGCGGCTCGGGCCTGAAGGCCGTGATGCTGGCGGCGCAGGCCGTGGCCACGGGCGACTCCGAAATCGTGATCGCCGGCGGCCAGGAAAACATGAGCATGGCGCCGCACGTGCTGCCCAACTCGCGCAACGGCCAGCGCATGGGCGACTGGAAGCTGGTCGACACCATGATCGTCGACGGCCTGTGGGACGTGTACAACCAGTACCACATGGGCATCACGGCCGAGAACGTGGCCAAGCAGTACAACATCGACCGCGCCTCGCAGGACGAACTGGCCCTGGCCAGCCAGACCAAGGCCGCCGCCGCACAAGACGCCGGCAAGTTCAAGGACGAAATCGTCGGCGTGAGCATTCCGCAGAAGAAGGGCGACCCGCTCGTCTTCAACCAGGACGAGTTCATCAACCGCAAGACCAACGCCGAAGTGCTGGCCGGCCTGCGCCCTGCCTTCGACAAGGCCGGCGGCGTGACCGCGGGCAATGCCTCGGGCCTGAACGACGGCGCTGCCGCCGTGATGGTCATGACGGCCAAGAAGGCCGCCGCCCTGGGCCTGAAGCCGCTGGGCCGCATCGCCAGCTACGCCACCGCCGGCCTCGACCCGACCATCATGGGCATGGGCCCCGTGCCCGCGTCGACCAAGGCGCTGCAGCGCGCCGGCTGGAAGGCCGCCGACCTCGACCTGCTCGAGATCAACGAAGCCTTCGCTGCGCAGGCCTGCGCCGTGAACCGCGAAATGGGCTGGGACGTGAACAAGGTGAACGTGAACGGCGGCGCCATTGCCATCGGCCACCCCATCGGCGCGTCGGGCTGCCGCATCCTGGTGACGCTGCTGCACGAAATGCAGCGCCAGAACGCCAAGAAGGGCATCGCCTCGCTGTGCATCGGCGGCGGCATGGGCGTGGCGCTGACGATCGAGCGCTGAGCCTGATTACCGGGTGAACCGGTACGGGGAGGGGAGGCAGGGGCTCGCAAGGGCTGCGGCTTCCCCTCCCTTTTTTGTGTCCGCTGTTCGCAGGACTCACCTGCGGATTACTTCGAGCGGTCCGAATCCACGAGGTCCCAGGCCAGCCCGGCGAGCCAGCCGATGCCCACCAGCCATGCGCCGGCGTGCACCGTGTCGATGTCGGCGGGGGCCAGCCAGTGGACCAGCAGGGCGATCAGCAGCCCGGCGACGGCACCGAGGCAGGACCAGGGAGAGCTGAGGGCTTCGAGCATGTCAGGGCGACTGTAGCGGCCGTCTTTTGCGCCTGCCACCGGCTCGGTTCGGTGTTCTGAGAACCTTTGAATTCATTCGAGCGACTGGCGTCTGAGCGGTCGCCAATCTTGTTCACCGCTCAAAAATTGAGCAATGTGTCGAATCTCTTTGTAAAACAACAACTTGCATTCGTTTTACAAAGCTCCACCCCAGTTACCCCCAAAGTTGCCCACAGAAAGTGGGGATTGAAGCGGACTTCTGCACAACCGGCGGCAAGTCGTTGGTTTCAAAGGGCGGCCTAGCACAGGCAACCCCCTGTTTTTTCGCTTGACTTTCTTGTTTTGCAGCCATTTTTGGACCTCCGGGCCGCCAGAGTTGTGCACTGCAAAATTTTTAAGCAGACTAACTATTCCCCTTATAAAACAACAACTTGCGACGGCTTTACAACGCGACCCCTGACTTACCCCCAAAGTTGTGCACAGAAAATGGGGAAGACATCGGGTTTCTCACAAGCCGCCTGCAAGTGCCTGTTTTTGGCCGGAAATCGGGCCGTCAGCCGGTTTTGGCCTGCGGCTCTGTGTAGTGCCGGCACAGCGTCTCGACCAGCGCCTGGGCGTACACGGGCAGGGCGGCGCGGTCGCGCACGAGCAGGTAGCGCTCGCGCACGCACCAGGGGTCGCTGAGCTCGACCAGTGCGAGCTGCATGCTGTCCTGGTTGCGCCGCGCGGCCGACTCGGGCACCACGCCGATGCCCACGCCGCTGCCGATCATTCGGCACATCGCGTCGAAGCTGCCGAGCTGGATGCGCAGCTTCTGGCGCTTGCCCAGGTTGTCGGTGATCTGCCCCAGGAAGGCCTGCAGCGTGCTGCCTTGCTGCATGCCGATGGCGTCTTCGTCGAGCGTCTCGGCGAAGGAGATGCGGCGGCGCCGCGCAAAGCGGTGCTGGCGCGAGGTGACGAGCACCAGCCGGTCGGTGCTGAAGTGGATGGTGTCCAGGCCCAGCGTGTCCATCTGGCCCGCGACGATGCCGATGTCGGCGCGCCCGTCGCGCACGCCGCGCGGGATCTGAGCATTCGGTTTTTCCTGAAGGTCGACGTTGATGCGCGGGTTGGCGGCCAGGAAGCCGGGCAGGATTTCGGGCAGGAAATCGGTCACCGCCGTGGTGTTGGCGAACACGCGCAGGTGGCCGCGCAGGCCGCCGCCGTACTCGAGCAGGTCGGCGCGCAGCTGGTCGGCCTGGTGCAGCACCAGCCGGGCATGGTGCAAAAAGGCCTCGCCCGGCGGCAGCAGGCGCACGCCGCGGGCCTCGCGCTGCAGCAGCTGCAGGCCGGCCTGGGTCTCGAGCGCCTTGATGCGCGCGCTGGCCGCGGCCAGCGACAGGTGCTGGCGCTCGGCCGCCCGCGTGAGGTTGCCGAGCTCGGCCGTGGCCACGAACAGGCGCAGGTCGGTGAGGTCGAAGAGCATGGGGCGATGGTAGTCAAGCCTTCGGAATTTCAGAAGCCTGGGTTCCGAAATCGCAGATTGCGCGCCAGGGGCCGGCAGCAGACCATGCGGCCATGGAGACACACAACACCACCCCCGCCTTGCGGCTTCGCGCCAAGGCGCTGCTCGCTTTCGGCCTCACCGCCACCGCCTTGCTGGCCGCAGGCCCGGCCACCGCCCAGACCTACCCCTCGCGCCCCATCACGCTCGTCGTGCCGCAGGCGGCGGGTGGCACCAACGACATCGTCGGCCGCCTCGTGGGCCAGAAGCTCAGCGAGGTGTTGAACAACGCCAGCGTGGTGGTCGACAACCGCCCCGGCGCGGGCGGCAACATCGGCACGCAGCTGGTCGCCAAGGGCCCGAAGGACGGCTACACGCTGCTCATGACGATCAGCAGCAGCCAGGCCATCAACCCCGCGCTCTACAAGAACCCGGGCTTCGATCCCGAGAAAGACTTCAAGCCCGTCGGCCTGATCGGCGCGGTGCCCAACGTGCTGCTGGTGAACCCGTCGTTCCCCGCGAAGAACTTCGCCGAGTTTTTGAAGCTGGCGCGCGAGAAGGGCGCCAACTACCAGTACGCCTCGGCCGGCAACGGCACGCTCAACCACCTGCTGGGCGAAATGCTCAACAGCATGGGCGGCATCTCGATGCAGCATGTGCCGTACAAGGGCGTGGCGCCTGCGATCAACGACGTGCTCGGTGGGCAGTTGCCCATCGTGTTCGCGAGCCTGCCTTCGGCGCTGGCGCACATCAAGGCCGGCAAGCTGCGCGCGCTGGCCGTGAGCGGCGAAAAACGTTCGCCCGTGCTGCCCGACGTGCCCGCCATCGCCGAGCAGGTGCCGGGCTACAACGGCACGCTGTGGATCGGCCTGTTCGCGCCCGCGGGCGTGCCGGCCGACGTGCTCGCCACCTTGCAGGACGCGACGCGCAAGGCGCTCGCGGCCAAGGACCTGCGCGACAAGCTCGACCAGCAAGGTGTCGAGATCGCGGCGCCCACATCGCCCGAGCAGTTCTCGGCGCTGCTGCGCACCGACCTCGCGAAGTGGGCGCGCATCGTCAAGGCCTCGGGCGCTGCCGTCGACTGATCCATCGACTCATTTCTCTTCTTGCCACTCACGCCATGACTTCTCCATTGATCGACGCCGAAGCCCTCGCGCGGCTGCAGGCCTGGCAAGGCCGCAGCGAAACGCTGCGCGACGACCTCACGGCCGCGCCCGTGCGCGCGCTGTCCGCCACGCTCGACCGCGACGACCCGCTGCCCGAGGCGGGCACGCGCCTGCCCGCGTTGTGGCACTGGCTCTACTTCCTGCCGCACCACCGCCAGTCGGAGATCGGCGAAGACGGCCATGCCAAGCGCGGCGGCTTCCTGCCGCCCGTGCCGCTGCCGCGCCGCATGTGGGCCGGCGGCCGGTTGACGTGGGCGCCGGGCAATCCGCTGCAGGTGGGCGACGCGATCGAGCGCACGTCGACCATCGCCTCGGTCACGCACAAGGCCGGCCGCACGGGCGAGCTGGTGTTCGTGCTGGTGCGCCACGAGGTGCGCAACGCACGCGGGCTCGCGCTCACCGAAGAGCACGACATCGTCTACCGCGCCGCCGCCGCACCGGGCGAGGCCGCGCCGCCGCCCACGCCCGCACCGAAGGACGCCACTTTCAGCCGCGACCTCGTGCCCGACGACGTGCTGCTGTTCCGCTACTCGGCGCTGACCTTCAACGGCCACCGCATCCACTACGACCGCCGCTACGTGACGCAGGTCGAGGGCTACCCGGGCCTCATCGTGCACGGGCCGCTGATCGCGACGCTGCTGGTCGACCTGCTGCGCCGCAACGTGCCGGCCGATGCGCAGCTGGCGCGCTTCGAGTTCCGCGCCGTGCGCCCGACCTTCGACATCGCGCCGTTCCGCGTGCACGGCAAGCCCGCCGAAGGCAGCACCGACGGCAAGACCTTCAGCCTGTGGGGCGAAGACGCCGACGGCTGGCTCACGATGCAGGCGACCGCCGTGCTCGCCTGACGCAAGGAAAGAAAGAAGCCCATGACAAGACCCCTGGACGGCATCACCGTCATCTCGCTCGAGCATGCCATCGCGGCGCCGTTCTGCACCCGCCAGCTCGCCGACCTCGGCGCGCGCGTCATCAAGGTCGAGCGCCCCGGCGGCGGCGACTTTGCGCGCGCCTACGACGAGCGCGTGAACGGCGAGGCCTCGCACTTCGTGTGGGTCAACCGCTCGAAGGAAAGCCTCACGCTCGACCTCAAGCAGCCCGCCGCGCTCGCGGTGCTGCAGGAGCTGGTGGCCGGCGCCGACGTCCTGGTGCAGAACCTCGCACCCGGCGCCGCCGCGCGCATGGGCCTGGGCGCGCAGGTGCTGCAGGAAAAACACCCCGCGCTCATCGTCTGCGACATCTCGGGCTACGGCGAAGACGGCCCGTACCGCGACAAGAAGGCCTACGACCTGCTCATCCAGAGCGAGGCCGGTTTCCTGTCGGTGACGGGCACGCCCGACGACCCGTGCAAGTCGGGCAACTCCATCGCCGACATCGCGGCAGGCATGTATGCCTACACCGGCATCCTCGCGGCGCTGATGCAGCGCGGCAAGACGGGCAAGGGCTCGCACATCGACGTGTCGATGCTCGAGTCACTCGCCGAGTGGATGGGCTACCCGATGTACTACGCCTACGACGGCGCACCGCCGCCGCCGCGCAGTGCCGCCTCGCACGCGACCATCTACCCCTACGGCCCGTTCCCCGCGGGCGACGGCGGCACCGTGATGCTGGGCCTGCAGAACGAGCGCGAGTGGCGCGCCTTCTGCGACAAGGTGCTGCTGCGCCCCGAGCTCGCAACCGACCCGCGCTTCGACAGCAACGCGCGGCGCAACGAACACCGCGAGGCGCTGCGCACGCTCATCGTCGACACCTTCGGCGCGCTGAGTGCGGCGCAGGTGCTCGAACGGCTCGACACGGCGCAGATCGCCAATGCGCGCATGAACGACATGGCCGGGCTGTGGGCGCACCCGCAACTCCAGGCGCGCGAGCGCTGGCGCCAGGTGGGCTCGCCGGCCGGCGACATTCCGGCGCTGCTGCCAGCCGGTCGTCAGAGTGCGTTCGACTACCGCATGGACCCGGTGCCTGCGGTCGGCCAGCACACCGATGCGATCCTGCGCAGCCTGGGCCGGGGCGACGACGCGATCGCGACGCTGCGCGCGGCCGGGGCGGTATGAGCGGGCCCGCAAAGCAAGCGCTGGCGTTGGCGCGCGCCTTTCTCTTCGTGCCGGCCGACCGGCCCGAGCGCCATGCGCGTGCGTTGGCCACGGGCGCGGGCGCCGTGATCATCGACCTCGAAGACGCCGTGGCGCCCGCGCGCAAGGCCGAAGCGCGCGGCGCGCTCGGTGCCTCGCTCGCAGCGCTGCCCGCCGGAGGGCGAGGGCGGCTGCTCGTGCGCACGAACGCCAGCGGCACGCCATGGCATGAAGACGACTGCGCGTGTGCGGCGGGCTGGATCGCCGACGGACTCATCGCCGGCGTCGTGCTGCCCAAGGCCGAACACGCCGACGAACTGCATCGCCTCGCCGCCACGGTCGGACCGAAGGCCGTGCTGCTGCCGCTCATCGAATCGGCCGCGGGGCTCGCTGCAGTCGACGCCATCGCGGGTGCGCCGCAGGTGCTGCGGCTGGCCTTCGGCCACCTCGATTTCCAGGCCGACCTCGGCATGGCCTGCGACGCCGACGAGGTCGAGCTGGCGGCCGTGCGCCTCGCGCTCGTGCTGGCCTCGCGCCGCGCCGGGCTGGCCACGCCCATCGACGGCGTCACGCCCGACTGGCGCGATGCGCAGCGGCTCGCCGCCGACACCGCACGCGCCCGCCGTGGCGGCTTCGGCGCCAAGCTCTGCATCCATCCCGAACAGGTCGCGCCCGTGCAGGCCGCGCTCGGCCCCTCGGTCGACGAGGTGGCCTGGGCGCACCGCGTCACCGAGGCCGTGCGCGCGGCCGGCGGCGGCGTCGTGAGCCTCGACGGCCGCATGGTCGACGGGCCCGTGGTGCGGCTGGCCGAGCGCTGGCTGGCATTGGCGCCGCCAAGCAGTCCGGGCGATTCATCCCTGACGCACTGATCTACAGATAAACCAAAAGGAGACAAAGCAGTGAAAGAAGTGAACGCAACGAAGACCTGGAAACTGAAAGCCCTCATCGCGGCCTCGGCGGGCGCCTGCCTGCTTGGTGCCGCATCGCCCGCCGCCGCGCAGGCCGCGTGGCCCGACAAGCCCATCGTGATGGTCGTGCCGTACTCCGCCGGCGGCCCCACCGACGTGGTGGCGCGCATGCTCGCCGTGCCCATGGGCAAGTCGCTCGGGCAGACCGTGGTGGTCGAGAACACCGTGGGCGCGGGCGGCACCATCGCGCCGACCCGCGTGGCCAAGGCGGCGCCCAACGGCTACACCATCCTCATCCACCACATGGGCATGGCTACCGCACCCGCGCTGTACAAGAAGCTCAACTACGACCCGCTCAAAGACTTCGAGTACATCGGCCAGGTCATGGACGTGCCGATGACCCTGCTGTCGCGCAAGGACTTTCCGGCCAACAACTTCAAGGAGCTGCTGGCCTACGTGAAGGCGAACAAGGACAAGGTCTCGCTCGCCAACGCGGGCATCGGCGCCGTCTCGCAGCTGTGCGGCATGCTCTTCGCGCACCAGATCGGCGTGCAGCTCACGACCGTGCCCTACAAGGGCGCAGGCCCGGCGCTCAACGACCTCATGGGCGGGCAGGTCGACCTGCTGTGCGACCAGACCACGCAGACCGCGCCGGTCATCAAGGACGGCCAGCGCGTGAAGGTGTTCGGCGTGACCACGCCCAAGCGCCTGTCGAGCATGCCCGACATTCCCACGCTCGACGAGCAGGGCCTCAAGGGCTTCGACGTGAAGGTGTGGCACGGCGTGTACGCCCCCAAGGGCACGCCGCCGGCCGTGATCGAGAAGCTCAACGTGGCCCTGCGCGCCGCGCTGCAGGACGACAACGTGAAGAAGCGCTTTGCCGAGCTGAGCACCGAGGCCGTGCCGATGGAGAAGGTCACGCCCGAGGCGCTGCGCAGCCACCTGGCGGCGGAGATCGAGAAGTGGGGGAAGGTGATCCGGGCTGCGGGGGTGCAGGCGGATTGAAGACGCCAAGCTGAGTTGCGGGGGCGTCAGCGAGCGTCTTCGCTGACCGTCTGCAACGTCTCCTCGAACAACTTCAGCAACAGCCGCGCGAACACGTCCATGTTCCACGGCCGATCGGTCGCGCCGGTTTCGATCGTGCGGCTGACCACGAGGCCGTCCGCGCCGGTCACGGCGATGCAGACATGCCCGGGCGCGTCGCCGTACGGGCTGCCCGACGGTCCCGCCGCGCCGCTCTCGCAGATGCCCCACTTCGAGCGATGGGCGTCGCGGATGCGGCCCGACATGAAGCGCGCATAGGGCTCGGTCTCGCCGCGCATGTCGCCCATGTCCTCGGGCGTGAGGCCGAGCAGGGCCTTGCCGGCGCGGCGCGAGTAGACGACCGCACCGCCCAGGAAGTAGGCCGAGGCACCCGGCACCGCGAGCAGGGCGGCCGAGACCAGGCCGCCGGCCGACGATTCGGCGACCGCCACCGTCTGGCGCCGCTCACGCAGCGTCGCCCCCACGCGGGCGGCGAGCACGGCAAGCGGTTCGAGGTCGGTGAGGTCGGGCGTGGACATGGAGGTCTAAAGAAGTAAAAAAGAAGAAATGACCGACCGTTCGATCGATCAAGAAAACGAATGAACGATCAGGCCGTGCCCGCGCGCGACCCCGGTCGCCGCACATACGACGGCGCACGCTCATGGCTCGAGGTGTGGCCATACACCGTGTCGGCCGGGTAGTACTCGGCCTGCAGCTGCACCTTGGCCGCGGCTTCCTCACCTGCGGCATGCGCGATGAAGGCCAGCATCAGGTCGGTGCCCGCCGACACGCCGGCCGAGGTCCAGACGTGGCCGTCCTGCACGAAGCGCTGCTCGACCACCTTCACGTCGCCGAGCGCGCGCAGGCGGTCGAGCGATCCCCAGTGCGTGGTGGCGGTGCGGCCCGAGAGCAGGCCGGCCGCATGCAGCACGAAGGCGCCGGTGCACACCGACATCAGTGCCTTGCAGCCGGGCGCCTGCGCGGCCACAAACTGCACCATCGCGGGGTTGTCGACCTCGCGCCGCGTGCCCATGCCACCGGGCACGAGCAGAAAGTCGAGCGGTGGGCAGTCGGCAAACGACACATGCGGGTTGATCGACAGCCCCTTGGCGCAGACGACCGGGCCGTGCGTTTGCGCCACCACCAGGCAGTTCGCGGGGCCGCCGGCCAGCTTGCTCCACATGGTGAGCATTTCCCAGGGACCGATGAAATCGAGCTCCTCGACCTCGGGGAAGACGATGATTCCGAAATTCATGCGTGCGAACTCCTGGTGGGGGTGGTCGGCGGGGGGCGTGTCACGGTCGCGCAGCCGCAAGCATATAGAGTGCCGCCGAGGCGGTCTCGGTGACAGCTGGTTGCAAGCTTGGCTCAGTGTTCTCCCTCAGGGTTGTGTGGCCTGAAAATGGCTAGAGTGAAGGCGGCCGTTCAGGCTTTTTGCTAGCTTCAAATCAAGGAAATCTCATGAGCAAGAAAGTTGCATATGTCACCGGGGGCATGGGTGGCATCGGAACAGCCATCTGCCAGCGTCTGCACAAGGACGGGTTCACTGTGATCGCCGGTTGCGGTCCTACACGCGACCATGCCAAATGGCTGGCCGAACAGAAAGCCGAAGGCTTCGAGTTTCACGCGTCGGTCGGCAATGTCGGCGACTGGCAATCCACCGTCGAGGCTTTTTCCGCCGCCAAGGCGGCCCACGGCGCGATTGACGTGCTCGTCAACAACGCCGGCATCACGCGGGACCGCATGTTCCTCAAGATGACGCCGGAAGACTGGAGCGCGGTGATCGAAACCAACCTCAACAGCATGTTCAACGTCACCAAGCAGGTGGTGGGCGACATGGTCGAAAAGGGCTGGGGCCGCATCATCAACATCAGCTCGGTCAACGGCGCCAAGGGCCAGGCCGGTCAGACCAACTACTCGGCCGCCAAGGCCGGCATGCACGGCTTCACGATGGCGCTGGCGCAGGAGCTGGCCAACAAGGGCGTCACGGTCAACACCGTGAGCCCGGGCTACATCGGCACCGAGATGGTCAAGGCCATCCGCCAGGAAGTGCTCGACAAGATCGTGGCGACCATTCCGGTCAAGCGCCTGGGCGAGCCGAGCGAAATCGCTTCCATCATCGCGTGGCTCGCCACCGACGAAGGCGGCTACAGCACCGGGGCCGACTTCTCGGTCAACGGCGGCCTTCACATGCACTGAGCATGCGCGCCACACCCTGAAAACCAAAACCCGCTTCGGCGGGTTTTTTCATTTGGGCCGAAGCCAAAACCATTTCAACCATCGAAAGCATCCGCGACACGAACCCTTTCTTCTGCGTTTTCCTTCTCCATCTTTTTCAGGAGGCAGTCATGGCACATACAACAAACACAGTACCCAGGAAGCTCCCCCTCTACCGTTCCCTCTACGTGCAGGTGATCACCGCGGTGGTCATCGGCGTGCTCCTCGGTTACTTTTACCCCTCGCTCGGGGAATCGATGAAACCGCTGGGCGACGGGTTCATCAAGCTCATCAAGATGATCATTGCGCCGATCATCTTCTGCACGGTGGTGGTCGGCATCGCCGGCATGGAAGACATGAAGAAGGTCGGCAAGACCGGCGGGCTGGCGCTCTTGTACTTCGAGGTCGTGAGCAGCATCGCGCTGGTGGTCGGCCTCGTGCTGGTGAACGTGCTCAAGCCCGGCGCGGGCATGAACATCGACGCGTCCACGCTCGACACCAAGGCCATCGCGGCCTACACCGGCCCCGGCAAGATGACCGGCACGGTCGACTTCCTGCTCAACATCATTCCCAGCACGCTCGTCGATGCCTTCGCCAAGGGCGAGATCCTGCAGGTGCTGCTGATCGCGGTGCTGTTCGGCTTTGCGCTGCACCGCTTCGGCGGGCGCGGCACGCTGGTGTTCGACGTGATCGAAAAGGGCTCGCACGTGCTGTTCGTGATCGTCAACTACATCATGAAGCTCGCGCCCGTCGGCGCCTTCGGTGCGATGGCGTTCACCATCGGCAAGTACGGGCTGGGCAGCCTGCTGTCGCTGGGCAAGCTCATGGGCACCTTCTACCTGACCTGCCTGCTGTTCATCTTCGTGGTGCTGGGGCTCATTGCGCGCTTTCACGGCTTCAGCATCTGGAAGTTCATCAAGTACATCAAGGAAGAGCTGCTGATCGTGCTGGGCACGTCGTCCAGCGAATCGGTGCTGCCGCGCATGATGGAGAAGATGGAAAACCTGGGCGCCCACAAGACCTGCGTGGGCCTGGTGATTCCCACGGGCTACTCGTTCAACCTCGACGGCACCTCGATCTACCTGACGATGGCGGCGGTGTTCATTGCGCAGGCCACCAACACGCCCATGACGCTCACGCAGGAGATCACGCTGCTGGCGGTGCTGCTGCTCACCTCGAAGGGCGCGGCGGGTGTCACCGGCAGCGGCTTCATCGTGCTGGCGGCCACGCTGTCGGCGGTGGGGCATGTGCCGGTGGCGGGGCTGGCGCTCATCCTGGGCATCGACCGCTTCATGTCGGAGGCGCGCGCGCTGACGAACCTCATCGGCAACGGCGTGGCCACCATCGTGGTGGCCAAGTGGACGAATGAGCTGGACGAGGAGCGGCTGCAGGCCGCGCTCAACAACGAGAGCTGGGTCGAGTCGCAGGAGCCGGAAGAGCTGGTGAACGCGCGCGAGTCGAAGATGGCGCCATAAGCAAAACGGCGGTCGGAGGCAAAGCCCCCGACCGCCGTGAAAGCGCCCGAGAGCGCCTGTCTTAACGGCCTTAGGCCAGGTCGAACCGGTCCAGGTTCATCACCTTGGTCCAGGCGGCCACGAAGTCATCGACGAACTTCTGCTGGCTGTCCGAGCCGCCGTACACCTCGGCGATGGCGCGCAGCTGCGCGTTGGAGCCGAACACGAGGTCGACGCGTGTGCCGGTCCACTTGACGGCGCCGGTCTTGCGGTCGCGGCCTTCGTACTCTTCCTTGGCGTCCGACACCGCCTTCCACTCCGTGCCCATGTCGAGCAGGTTGACGAAGTAGTCGTTGCTCAGCGTGCCGGGCGTCTTCGTGAAGACGCCGTGGCGGGTCTGGCCGACGTTGGTGTCGAGCACGCGCAGGCCACCGACCAGCACGGTCATCTCGGGGGCCGTGAGCGTGAGCAGCTGGGCCTTGTCGACCAGCAGCGCTTCGCCGGGCACGCTGTAGCGGCCCTTCATGTAGTTGCGGAAGCCGTCGGCGTACGGCTCCAGCGGTTCGAAGGAGGGCACGTCGGTCTGTTCCTGCGAGGCGTCGGCGCGGCCCGGCGAGAAGGGCACCTTCACTTCACGGCCGCCGTTGCGCGCGGCCTGTTCCACGCCCGCACCGCCGGCCAGCACGATCAGGTCGGCCAGCGAAATCTGCTTGCCGCCGGCCTGCGCCGCGTTGAACTCGCTGCGGATGCCTTCGAGCGCCTTCAGCACCTGGGCCAGCTGCGCGGGCTGGTTGACGGCCCAGTCCTTCTGGGGCGCCAGCCGCACACGGGCGCCGTTGGCACCACCGCGCATGTCGGAGCCGCGGAAGGTGGAGGCCGAGGCCCAGGCGGTAGACACCAGCTGCGCAGGCGTGAGGCCCGAGGCCAGCACCTTCTTCGTCAGCGCGGCGACGTCTGCCGCATCGACCAGCGGATGGTCGACGGCCGGGATCGGGTCTTGCCAGATGAGTTCTTCGGCCGGCACCTCGGGCCCGAGGTAGCGGGCGCGCGGGCCCATGTCGCGGTGCGTGAGCTTGAACCAGGCGCGCGCGAAGGCGTCGGCGAGCTGGTCGGGGTTGGCCAGGAAGCGGCGCGAAATTTTTTCGTAGGCCGGGTCCAGGCGCAGCGACAGGTCGGTGGTGAGCATGGTCGGCGCGTGGCGCTTGGAACCGTCGTGCGCGTCGGGGATGGTGCCGGCACCGGCGCCGCCCTTGGCCACCCATTGGTGCGCGCCGGCGGGGCTCTTGGTCAGCTCCCATTCGTAGCCGAACAGGTTCTCGAAGAAGTTGTTGCTCCACTTCGTGGGCGTGGTGGTCCACGTCACTTCGAGGCCGCTGGTGATGGTGTCGCCGCCCTTGCCGGTGCCGAAGCTGTTCTTCCAGCCGAAGCCCTGGTCTTCGAGGCCGGCGGCTTCGGGTTCCTTGCCGACGTTCGAGGCCGGCCCCGCGCCGTGGGTCTTGCCGAAGGTGTGGCCGCCGGCGATGAGCGCCACGGTTTCCTCGTCGTCCATGGCCATGCGGGCGAAGGTGTCGCGGATGTCGTGGGCCGCGGCGATCGGGTCGGGGTTGCCGTCCGGGCCTTCGGGGTTCACGTAGATCAGGCCCATCTGCACGGCGCCCAGCGGGTTCTCGAGGTTGCGGGTGTGCGGCACCTTGCTGTCGTCGTCCTTCACGAGCACGCCGCGGTCTTTCTCGACACCGGGCGAGCCTTGTGCGTAGCGCACGTCGCCGCCGAGCCAGGTCTTCTCGCGGCCCCAGTACACGTCCTGGTCGGGTTCCCACACATCGGGGCGGCCACCGCCGAAGCCGAAGGTCTTGAAGCCCATGGTTTCGAGCGCGACGTTGCCGGTGAGGATCAACAGGTCGGCCCAGGAGATCTTCTGGCCGTACTTCTGCTTGATCGGCCAGAGCAGGCGGCGTGCCTTGTCCAGGCTCACGTTGTCGGGCCAGCTGTTGAGCGGCGCAAAGCGCTGCTGGCCGCGGCCGGCGCCGCCACGGCCGTCACCGATGCGGTAGGTGCCGGCGCTGTGCCAGGCCATGCGGATGAAGAGCGGGCCGTAGTGGCCGAAGTCGGCCGGCCACCAGTCCTGCGAGTCGGTCATCAGCGCGGCGAGGTCTTTCTTCACCGCGGCGAGGTCCAGGCTCTGGAAGGCCTTGGCGTAGTCGAAACCGGCGCCCAGGGGATCGGATTTGGCCGAGTGCTGATGCAGCAGGTCCAGGCGCAGCTGCTCGGGCCACCAGTCGCGGTTCGTGGTGCCGGCGCCGGTGGTCTGGCTGAACGGGCACTTCGCTGCTGTCTTCTCGTTGCTCATGGGGAGGCTCCTGTTGTGGGGGGACGGGGGGACCGCACAAATTCTCAATGAGAAAGGTGTCTATGCGAATAGAAGTGCTTTATGCCTACGATAGTTCGCGTGGTCGCCGTAGGGGTGTAGACGCGAGCCTGTAGAAGCCTGCGGGCTTCAAAGGTTGGGGGGCGTTCCTGCAAAATGGACCGATGCCCCACAGCGTCTCACTCATCAATACGATTGCCGCCGGCCTGGGGTTGGCGCTGGTGTTCGGCTTTCTCGCGGCGCGGTTGCGATTGCCAGCCTTGGTGGGGTACCTCTTGGCGGGCGTGATCATCGGCCCGTTCACACCGGGGTTCGTGGCCGATGCGGGCATTGCCGCGCAGCTGGCCGAGATCGGCGTGATGCTGCTGATGTTCGGCGTGGGCCTGCATTTTTCGCTGACCGACCTGCTCGCGGTGCGCAAGATCGCGCTGCCCGGCGCCATTGCGCAGATCGTGGTCGCCACGCTGCTCGGCGGCGGCCTGGCCGTGTGGTGGGGCTGGAGCTGGGGCGCGGCGCTGGTGTTCGGGCTGGCGCTGTCGGTGGCGAGCACGGTGGTGCTGCTGCGCGCACTCGAAAGCCTGGGCATCCTCGATTCCTTTACCGGCCGCATCGCCATCGGCTGGCTGGTGGTCGAAGACCTCGCGATGGTGCTGGTGCTCGTGCTGCTGCCGCCGCTGGCGGGCGCGCTGGGCGGCACCAACGCCGACACCAACGGCGCGCCGGTCTGGCAGACGCTGGGCCTCACGTTGCTGCAGGTTGGCGGCTTCGTGGCGCTGATGCTCGTGGTCGGGCGGCGCGTGTTCCCGTGGATTCTCTGGCAGGTCGCGGGCACCGGTTCGCGCGAGCTGTTCACGCTGTGCGTGGTGGCGGCGGCCGTGAGCATCGCCTTCGCCTCGGCGGCGCTGTTCGGTGTGTCGTTCGCACTGGGCGCCTTCTTTGCCGGCATGGTGATGCGCGAGTCGCAGTTCAGCCACCGCGCGGCGCAGGAGTCGCTGCCGCTGCGCGACGCGTTTGCCGTGCTGTTCTTCGTGTCGGTCGGCATGCTGTTCGACCCGTCGGTGCTGGTGGAGCGTCCGCTGCAGGTGCTGGCCGTGGTGCTCGTGATCGTGCTGGGCAAGTCGCTCGCGGCCTGTGCGCTGGTGCTGGTGTTCCGCTACCCGCTGGCCACGGCGCTCACGGTGAGCGCGAGCCTGGCGCAGATCGGCGAGTTCTCGTTCATCCTGGCCGGGCTGGGCGTGTCGCTCGGCCTGCTGCCGGTGGAAGGGCAGAGCCTGGTGCTGGCGGGTGCGCTGATCTCCATTGCCACCAATCCGCTGTGGTTCAGCCTGATCGCGCCGCTACAGAAATGGCTGCACGCGCATTCGAAATTCGCGCGCGAACTCGACATGCGCAGCGACCCGCTGGCCGAGCTGCCGATGACCACCGAGGCCAAGTACCTGTCGCGCCAGGTGGTGCTGGTCGGCTACGGCCGGGTGGGCCGGCGCATCGCCGCCGAGCTCGAGACGAACGACATCCCCTACGTGGTGGCCGAGCAGAACCGCGAGCTGGTCGAGAAGCTGCGCGAGGCCGGCATTCCGGCCGTGTGGGGCGACGCGGCCGATCCGGCGGTGCTGATCCAGGCGCATGTGGCACGCGCCCGCGTGCTCGTGGTGGCCACGCCCGACGCCATGAACGTGCGCCAGATGATCGAAACCGCCCGCACGCTGAACCCGACCATCCAGACCGTGGTGCGCAGCCACAACGAGCAGGAAGCCCGTTTGCTGGCCGACGAAACCGATGCGAAGGTGTTCCTGGGCGAACAGGAACTCGCCCAGGCCATGGCCCGCGATGTGGTGCAGCGCGCCGCCGCGATGGCGGTGCCGGCTTGAGAGCTGGCTGAATACGCTTGTCGCGGGTCGCGCCGGTCGGGCGTCATCTCCTGGCCACGGCATGCCCCCGCACATTTCACCGATCTCTTTTTTCCTCATCCCATGTCACTGAAAGCCCGATGGCATTCGTTGCTCGGCGCTGTGCGCGAGTCTTTGGTCTGCCTGGCGCTGGCCTTTCGCTCCAGCCTGCGTCCCGGCATCGCACTGCGTTCCGCGGGCTTGTGCCTGCTGGTCTTCGCGGTGTGGAGCTGGGTGTTCTACCGTCACTTCCAGCCGATCGGAACGGCGGCCGGCGTGGTGTCGGTCTTCGTCGTGATGGGCGGTGCGGTGCTCGGCCTGCTGCCCGGCACGGGAGGCACCGGAGGGAGCGTCGCGGGCATGGCGGGCATTGCGCCTGCGCTGGCGATGCTGCTGCTCTACGCGGCGGTGCTCACGGTCGCGGTGCTGGTGGTGATGTACGTCGGCGTCATCGTCGCCACCATCCGGCTGGCGTTGCGCTGGGCGCTGCTGGGCCCGGTGCGCGAGCGCGTGCAGGCGCGCTACCCGGCGCTGCTGGCGCAGCCACGGCCCGAGCCCTCGGGCTGGCTGGCCGGCGTGCGCGGTTGGTTGGGGCCGTGGCTGGGCGCAAGCCTGGGCATGCTGCTGTGCCTGCTGGTGCCGGTGGTCAACGGCGTGCTGCTGTTCCTGCTGCTCGCCTACCTTAACGTGCGCTTTCTGCTGGGGCCCGCGCTTGCCGGCATCGCGAACGGCGAGGAGCGCATGCGGATCGTGCGCCGCCAGCGCGGGGCGATGGTGGTGTTCGGCGTGCTGATCCTGCTGCTGGCGCTCGTGCCCGTGGTGAATCTGCTGCTGCCTGCGTTGCTGGGCGCAGGCGCCTGCCACCTCGGCTACCGAGGTATGGAGGCGGAGCGCCAGGCTGACGCCGGCGCTTCAGCCGGCGTTCAAAGGTCCTCGATCACCAGCGTCCGGTAGCGCTCGGCGATCGAGTAGGGCACGGTACGCACCAGTTCCATCACGCGCTCGGTGGTGGCGCCGTCCTTGGTGCGGATCAACAGGCCCGTGTGGCCTTCGTGGGCCAGATGGATGAAGGCGCGCACCGTGGCGCCGTCGGTGCCGGCGGAGGGCAGGGGACTGTGCGAGGCATGCACGGTCGGCGCGATTTCCGCCAGGACGGTTTCGGCCGGTATCAGGTAGACCTCGTCGCCGCTCACGATGCCTTTCTCGATCAGCCCGTGGCCGATGCGGCTGGCGTCTTCGATGCTCGGGAACATCACCAGGGAGAAGCCGGTCGGGTAGAACGCGCCGCCGAAACTGGCGCGCATGTTGGGTTCAAGCGTGAAATGTTTCATGCTGACTCCTTGTTCTGATGCAGCTCCCCACCCCTAACATTAGGCCGAGCGGCGTACAAGCACTGTAGGAGAAGCCCTAGTACTGACAACCGCGCCAGCCCCCAGCCCGTTCAAAGGCGGGTTCATTCCCTGTTTCATTTCCGACCGACATGCCTTCGCCGAGAGACATCGCACTCACCGTCCACGAACTGGAAGAAGGGGAGTTCTACTGGGTGCTGATGGAAGCCGTGGACGGCTCGACCGGCGACTCCACCCACGTGTACGTACCGCTCGAAGCCGCCCACGAGCCCTACGCCACCTATTCGAACGCGCTGGTGGCCGGCGTGGCGGTGTTGCGGCGGCTGTTCGGGCCCGACGGCAAGCCCGTCTGACGGGGCCCATGAGGGCGCCGCCGCAGGGCGCTCCCTATAATCCCGGCGGTTGGAAACATTGGTTCACACCGGTGTCGTCCACCACCCCACGGTTCGAAGGTGCCCTGCACGACCAGTCACAGGACTGGCGGCGGGGTTAAACGGGAAGCAGGTGCGAGGCGTCGTCTTTTTGATCGACGCTTCCATTCCTGCGCTGCCCCCGCAACGGTCAGCGGATATCGACACCCTCAGGCTCATGCGCTTTCTTGCATGGGCAGCCACTGCGCTTCGGCGTGGGAAGGCGAGGGTTTCGGCGTCGAGGTGCATGCACCTTTCGACGCACTCCGCGAGCCCGGATACCGGCCTTCGCAACCGCCTTCGGACGCTGCGGGAGTGCGTGTCCGGGCCTGCCCTTTCCCCTCGCGCGAAACGGCACCGCCCTCAGTCTCTTCTCCCTCTTCGTCCTCGATCGGTCAGGAGCCTGCGGGGACGCGGGCCGGAGGAGAAATCGGATGAATCAGGCATCGCTGCCCTTGCGCGATCGCCCGGGCCTGCCCCTGCAACGGGCACGCCTTTCGGGTCTTTCAGGCATTTCATTGGGGCTCGGCCTCGCATGCGGGCCAGCTCTGGCCCAGTCGGGCGACACGGCGGGCCGCCCCAGCCTCGCGCCCGTGCAGGTCGAAGCCAGCCGCCACACGCCGCTGGCCCTGGACGAGCCCACGCAGACCGGCAGCCGCCTGGGCCTCACGCCACTCGAAACGCCGGCCAGCATCGAGGTGCTCACCGGCGACACCATCCGCGCGCGCGGCGACGTGTCGGTGGTCGAGGCTGCGAGCCGCGCCACCGGCATCACGGGCTCGCCCGCGCCGGGCAACGGCGGCTCGTCGCTGTCGGCGCGCGGCTTCAACGGCCACGGCTCGGTGATGCAGCTGTATGACGGCACGCGTCTGTACGTGGGCGCGGGCACCGTCACCTTCCCGTTCGACACCTGGTCGACCGACCGCATCGAGGTGCTGCGCGGCGCCGCCTCGGTGATGTTCGGCGAGGGCGCCATCGGCGGCGCGATCAACGTGGTGCCCAAGAAGCCCACGCGCGGCCCGATTCGCAACGAAGCGCTCGTGACCGTGGGCTCCGACGCCACGCGCCAGGTCGCCTTCGGCAGCGGCGGGGCGATCAACGACATGCTCTCGTACCGCTTCGACATCAGCCACCGCAGGACCGACGGCTTCATGGTGCGCGGCGAGGCCGAGAGCCTGGCCGTGGGCGGCGCGGTGCGGCTCGATGTGTCGCCGCAGCTGCAGTTCACGCTCTCGCACGACGAGGGCCGCCAGACGCCGCAGCGCTATTTCGGCGTGCCGCTCATCAACGGCCGCGTGAGCAGCCTGAACCGCGAGCAGAACTACAACCTCGACGACGCCGAGGTCAAGTACCGCGACCGCTGGACCCGCCTCGATGCGCAGTGGACGCCCAACGACGCCGTCACCGTGCGCAACCAGCTCTACCGCCTGGACAGCAAGCGCCACTGGCGCGACAGCGAAACCTACACCTACAGCGCCGCCACGAACCGCGTGACGCGCGGCGACTACCTGGAGATCGGCCACGACCAGGAGCAGATCGGCAACCGCACCGACGCCACCTTCAAGCACGCGCTGTTCGGCCTGAAGAACCAGATGCTGGTGGGCTTCGACGTGAACCGCATCGACTTCCTGAATTCGAGCGACACGCCCTACGGCGGGCGCTCGGTGGTCGACGCTTTTGTCTTCAATCCCGGCTACTACGTGTCGCCCACGGCCTACCTGCCGCGCTACAAGACGAAGACGAGCACCTACGCCTTCTTCGCCGAAGACAAGCTGGCCTTCAACGCGCAGTGGTCGGTGGTCGGCAGCCTGCGCTGGGACCACGCGAAGATCGTGCGCACCGATCCGCAGAACCGCGCCCCGCGCCTGGACAAGACCTTCGAGTACGCCACCGGCCGCCTCGGTGTGGTCTACGCGCCAGACGCCGCGCAGTCGTTCTATGCGCAGGTGGCGCGCGCGGCCGATCCGCTCACCGGGCTCATCAGCACGTCGGCCACGCAGGTGCCGTTTGAACTCAGCACCGGCAATCAGGTCGAGGTGGGCTACAAGCGCCAGCTGGCCGAAGGCCGCGGCGCGTGGAGCGTGGCCGCCTACCGCATCGAGAAGGACAAGCTGCTGTCGCGCGACGCGAACGACCCGACCCTCACCCAGCAGGTCGGCAAGCAGTCGTCCGAAGGCATCGAGGCCACGCTCGACCTGGCGCTGACCTCCACGCTGCGGCTCGAAGCCAACGCCGCGCGGCTGCGTGCGCGCTATGACGACTTCAACGAAGCGGTCGGCAAGTCGCTGGTCTCGCGCGCGGGCAACACGCCGGCTGGCGTGCCCGAGGTGGCGGCCAACCTGTGGCTGCACTGGCGCTTCCTGCCGCAGTGGGAGGCCGAGTTCGGCGTGCGCCATGTCGGCGCGCGGCAGGTC
This sequence comes from Variovorax sp. 54, assembly GCF_002754375.1. Taxonomy (NCBI): domain Bacteria; kingdom Pseudomonadati; phylum Pseudomonadota; class Betaproteobacteria; order Burkholderiales; family Comamonadaceae; genus Variovorax; species Variovorax sp. 54. Next base: position 663,217 of record NZ_PEFF01000001.1, on the reverse strand, counting down.
GATGCGGCCAACACGCGGCAGATCGGTTCGTACACCGTGGCCGATGCGGGCGTGAGCTGGCAGGCGAACCCGTCGCTCAAGCTCGCGCTGCGCGCCTTCAACCTGGCCGACCGCAAGTACCCGGTCTCGTTTTCGAACGGCGGCAACCAGTGGTTGCTGGGCCGGCCGCGCTCGTTCGAGCTGTCGGCGCTGGTGAACTTCTGAGCAAGGCCTCATGAGCACCGCATGGCAACGCGCATGGCCCCCGCTGCGGCGGGCGCTGTACTGGACGCACCGATGGCTGGGCATCGGCGGCTGCCTGCTGTTCGTCATGTGGTTCGTCTCGGGCGTGGTCATGATGTACGTGGGGTACCCGAACCTCACCGACGAAGAGCGGCTCGCGGGGCTCGGCCCGGTGCGCTTCGCGCAGGCGGTGGTCACGCCGTCCGCCGCGCTCGATGCCTTGCCGCCCGCGGTGCGCGCGCAGCAGCCCCGCCGCATGGCGCTCGAGATGCAGGCCGGTGCCGACGCGCAGCCCGTGTGGCGCATCGTCGATGCGCGCGGCGGGCGGCATGCCGTGTCCGCGCGCGATGGCCGTGTGCTCGGCCCGGTCGATGCGGCGCAGGCCGAGGCCATCGCCCGCGACTTCTCCGCGCAGCCCGGTGCACGCTGGGCCGAGACGCTGGAGCGCGACCAGTGGACCGTGCCGCAGGGCCTGAACCCGCTGCGTCCGCTGCACCGCATCGACGTCGGTGACGTGGCGGGCACCGAGCTGTACGTGTCTTCGCGCACCGGCGAGGTGGTGCGCGACACCACGCGCACCGAGCGCTTCTGGAACTGGCTGGGCGCCGTGCCGCACTGGATCTACTTCACGCCGTTGCGCGCCGACCCGCCGCTGTGGCACGACGTGGTCGTGTGGCTGTCGGCCGCCTGCATCGTCTCGGCCGTGACGGGCATCGTCATCGGCATCCTGCGCATCCGGCTGCGTCGACGCTTTCGCAGCGGCGCGGTCACGCCGTACACCGGCTGGATGGCCTGGCACCACATCGCCGGGCTCATCGGCGGGTTCTTCGTGCTGACCTGGATCGTGAGCGGCTGGCTCTCGATGAACCCGAATGGCTGGTTCCAGCGCGGACCCGCCGATGCCGCAGCGATGGCGCGCTACACGGGCGCCGGCGCATCGCCGTTCCCCTGGCCGCCAGCGGTGCTGCCGACAGGCGAGGGCGCTGACGCACCGCGCGAGGCGCTGCTGATGTGGTTCGACGGCAAGCCGTTGCTGCAACTGCGCGACGCGCAGGCCCGCGTGCAGGTGATCAATGCAGCGACCGGCGCACCGGCCGCCATCGCCCGCGAAGACATCGAGCGCGCCGCCGCACGCCTGCGCCCCGGCGCCACGATCACGCAGGCCACGCTGCAGACGCACGAAGACTTTCACTGGTACGGCCACCACCGCACGCGCGTGCTGCCCGTGTGGCGGCTCGAATTCAACGACGCCGCGCGCAGCTGGCTCTACATCGACCCCACGAGCGGCCAGGTGGCCGGCAGCAACGACCGCAACGCGCGGTTGCGCCGCTGGCTCTTCAACGCCGCGCACAGCCTCGACTTTCCCTGGCTCATCCAGTACCGGCCGGCCTGGGATTTCGTGGTGTGGTTCCTGTCGATCATCGGCGTCGTCGCTTCGGCGAGCGGCGTGGTGATCGGCTGGCGGCGGCTGCGGCGCAAGCCACAGCCATCGCCCGTTCAGCGGGGGCTGCAAGGCTCCCGGGTTTCATGACGGGGACTTGCGCAAGCCGGTCCATCCCCCAACAATCAACTTTCGCACTTCGGTGCATTTCAGGAGGTGCGCGATGCACATCGAACCCGGACTCGTCGACGGATCCAAGATCTTCCTCAGCTATGCCACAGGGGCGGCTGCGCTGGCCTACACAGGCAAAGTCGCCTTCGACACCTTGCTGAAGGACGGCCCCATCGGCTTGGCGCTGCGCTCGGTCTTCACCGTGATGCTCGTGTTCTGCTTCTTCGAGGTGTTCCCGCACCATCCCGTGGGCGTCTCTGAAGTGCACCTGATCCTGGGCACCACGCTGATGCTCCTCTTCGGGCTCGCGCCTGCGGCCATCGGCCTGGCGGGCGGGTTGCTCATCCAGAGCCTGTTCTTCGCGCCACCGGACCTGCCGCAGTACGGCATGAACGTCACGACCTTGCTTGTGCCGCTGTTCGCCACCGCCGCGCTGGCACGCCGCATCATTCCGGCGAACATGGCCTACGTGGACATCAGCTACCAGCAGGCCTTCAAGCTGTCGGTGGCCTACCAGGGCGGCATCGTGGTGTGGGTCGGCTTCTGGGCCCTCTACGGCCGCGGCACGGGGCTTGAGAACCTGAGCCAGATCGCCAGCTTCGGCGCGGCCTACATGACCGTCGTGCTGGTCGAGCCGCTGGTCGACCTGGGCGTGCTGGCTGCGGCCAAGGCCTGGCGTCGCTTGCAGGGCACGGCCCTCGTCGAGCGCCGCCTGTACAGCGCCGTCTGATTCGCGCCAATCTGAAGAGGGGGCGCCGCTCGCCGGCGCCCGATTCCCTGTGCGCTCTCGGCGCCTGAAAGCACTCACTCCATGACATCCAACAGCAACGCCAAGATCCCCGTCACCATCGTCACGGGCTTCCTCGGCAGCGGCAAGACCACGCTGCTGCGCCACATCCTCGGCAATGCCGAGGGCCGCCGCATCGCGGTGGTGGTCAACGAGTTCGGCGAACTCGGCATCGACGGCGACATCCTCCGCGGCTGCGGCATCGGCTGCGACGACGAGGGCAACGAGCGTGAAGGTGCGCTGTACGAACTGGCCAACGGCTGCGTCTGCTGCACCGTGCAGGAAGAGTTTTTGCCCGTGATGCTGCAACTGGCCGAGCGGCGCGGCGACATCGATGCGGTGATCATCGAAACCTCGGGCCTGGCGCTGCCCAAGCCGCTGGTGCAGGCCTTCCAGTGGCCCGACATCGCGAACATCTTCACCGTCGATTCGGTGGTCACCGTGGTCGACGGCCCCGCCGCCGCGTCGGGGCAGTTCGCCGCGAACCCCGCACAGGTCGACGCGCAGCGTCGCGCCGATCCCAACCTCGACCACGAATCGCCGCTGCACGAGCTGTTCGAAGACCAGCTCTCGGCCGCCGACCTCGTGGTGCTCAACAAGACCGACCTGATGGACGCCGCCGCGCGCGCGCAGGTCGAGGCGCTGGTGCGCGAAGAGCTGCCGCCCGAGGTGAAGATCGTCGGCGCCACCGAAGGCAAGCTGCCGCTCGCGCTGCTGCTGGGCCAGGGCCGCGCCGCCGAGACCACCATCCACCTGCGCGAGAGCCACCACGACCACGAGGAAGACCACGACCACGACGAGTTCGACTCGCTCGTGATCGAGCTGCCGCCCGTGGACTGCGACAGCCTCATTGCCGTGCTGACCGCATTGGTCGAGCAGCACACCATCTACCGCGTGAAAGGCTTCGTCGCCGTGCCGAACAAGCCGATGCGCCTGCTGGTGCAAGGCGTGGGCCGCCGCTTCGACCACCACTTCGACCGCCGCTGGCGCGACGGCGAAGCGCAGCGCACGCGCCTCGTGTTCATCGGCGAAGACCTCGACGAGGCCGCGCTGCGCACGGCGCTCGAAGGCGTGGCCGCCGTGCCTGCCTGATCAACGCATGCACCTGCTGAGCACCCAGCCCGGACGCTTCGTCGAAGACGATCCGAGCGTCGTCACCCGGCTCGACCAGACGCCGGGCGACATCGTGGTGCTCAGCTCGGCCGACACCACGCTCGCGCTGCTCGCCGCCGCGCGCACCGCGCTGGCTGCCACCGACCCCGGCTACCCGTCGCTGCGGCTGGCCAATCTCATGCACCTGCGCCAGCCCGCGTCGCTCGACCTGTACATCGACGAGGTGCTGCGGCATGCGCGCGTGGTGGTGGTCGATCACCTGGGGGCCGAATCGGCCTGGGCCTACGGGCTGCAGCAGCTCGAGAAGCTCGCCAAGCGCCAGGGCCAGCAGCTCGCGATGTTCTCGGGCGACCTGCAGGAAGACGAAGACCTGCTCGCGCGCGGCACCGCGGCGCGCGGCGTGAGCCGGCAGCTCTGGCAGTACCTGCGCTCGGGCGGCGCGGGCAATGCGGCGCAGTTCCTGCGCGCGGTGGCCTTCCATGGCCTGGGCCATGGCGAGGCGCCGTTGCCGCCGCGCAGCCTGCCGCAGGTGGCGCTGCATGTGCCGGGTGGCATCGACGCGACGCACACGGTCGCGGGCATCGACGACCTGCGTGCTGGCTGGCACGCGAACGCGCCCGTGGTGGCGCTGGTGTTCTACCGATCGCACCTGCTGTCGGGCAACACCGAAGCCTTCGATGCGCTGGCCGCCGCGCTGCATGCCGAAGGACTGAACCCGCTGCCCGTGGCGCTCGATTCGCTGAAAGACCCGCTGTGCCTGTCCGCACTGCGCGCGCTGTGCACCGAGCACGACGTGCAGCTGGTGCTCAACACCACCGCTTTCGCTGCGTTGGGGCAGGGCGCTTCGGACGAGAGTGGTGAGCCCGTGGCACTGGCCGGCGACGCGCCCGTGCTGCAGGTGATCGTGAGCGGCGGCAACCGCGAAGACTGGCTTGCTGACAGCCAGGGCCTGCGCCCGCGCGACATCGCGATGCAGATTGCCCTGCCCGAGATGGACGGGCGCATCGTCACGCGCGCCGTGAGCTTCAAGGGCCTGTCGCACCGCTGCGAACTCACGCAGACCGAGGTGGTCGGCTATCGGCCCGAGCCCGATCGCATCGCCTTCGTGGTCGAGCTGGCGCGCCGCTGGTGCCGGCTGCGCAGCCTGCGCGCGGATGAAAAACGCGTCGCGCTGATCCTGGCGAACTACCCCGGCAGCGAAGGCCGCATCGGCAGCGGCGTGGGGCTGGACACGCCGGCCTCGGTGATGGCCATCCTGCGCACGATGCAGGCCGAGGGCTACACGCTCGACGCGTTGCCCGCGGACGGCGACGCACTGATGCGCACGCTGCAGGAGGGCATCGCCAACGATCCCGCCCAGTGGGCCGCGCGGCCCGCGTGGCAGAGCTACGCGCTCGCCGACTACCGCGCCCGCCTCGCGGCGCTGCCCGAGGGCATGGCCGCCGCCATCGATGCGCAATGGGGCCCGCCCGAACACGACCCGATGCTGCGCCAGGGTCGCTTCATGATCGCCGGGCTGCGGCTGGGCCGCGTGTTCGTCGGCATCCAGCCGGCGCGCGCACTCGGCCCGCTGGGCCTGGCCGATTACGCGAGTTACCACGACGCCGAGCTGGTGCCGCCGCACAGTTACCTCGCGTTCTATTTCTGGCTGCGCGATGTGTTCGCCATCGACGCGGTGGTCCACGTCGGCAAGCACGGCAACCTCGAATGGCTGCCGGGCAAGAGCCTCGCGCTCTCGCAGACCTGCTGGCCCGACGCCATCTTGGGGCCGCTGCCCAACGTCTACCCCTTCATCGTCAACGACCCCGGCGAGGGCGCGCAGGCCAAGCGCCGCACGCAGGCCGTGATCGTCGACCACCTGATGCCGCCGCTCACGCGCGCCGAGAACCACGGCCCGCTGCAGGACCTGGAGCGCCAGGTCGACGAGTACTACGACGCGCTGCTGGTCGACGCGCGCCGCGCCAAGGTGCTGCGCGCGCAGATCCTCGCGACCGTGCGCGCCCAGCATCTGGTCGAAGAACTGGGCATGCCAGGTGCGGAAGACGATGCCGTGCTGGCGCGCGTCGATGCGTACCTGTGCGAGCTGAAAGAGACCCAGATCCGCGACGGCCTGCATGTCTTCGGCGACTCGCCGCGCGCACGGCTGCGGCGCGACACGTTGCTCGCGCTCGCGCGCTACCCGGCCGGCGATGGCGCGGGCGAGAACGCCGGGCTGCTCGGTGCGCTTGCGGCCGACCTGTTGCCCGGCGAGGTCTTCGACCCGCTCGACATCGACGCGGCGAAACCCTGGCAGGGGGCGCGACCCGCACTGCTGGCGGCCGTGAGCGACGAGGCGTGGCGCCACCAGGGCGACACGCGGGAGCGGCTGGAGCTGCTGGCCCAGCAGCTGCTCGAGGCGGACGCGTGCCCGGCCGGACTGCCGTGCACCGCTGCAGTGATGGGTCGCATCGCGAACCGCCTCGCACCCGCGCTCGATGCGTGCGGCGGGGAAGAACTGCGTCAGCTGTCGCGCGCACTGCAAGGCCGATTCGTGCCGCCGGGCCCGAGCGGTTCGCCCTCGCGCGGCCGGCCCGACGTGCTGCCGACCGGGCGCAACTTCTACGCGGTCGACACGCGCGCCATCCCCACGCCCACGGCCTGGATGCTCGGGCTCAAATCCGCTGCGCAGCTGGTCGAACGCCATCTGCAGGAGCACGGCGACTACCCGGTCGCGCTGGGCCTGTCGGTCTGGGGCACGGCCACCATGCGCACCGGCGGTGACGATCTGGCGCAGGCCTTCGCGTTGATTGGCGTGCGCCCCAAGTGGGCGCCGGGCAGCCAGCGCGTGGTCGACTTCGAGGTGCTGCCCACGGTCGGCATCGGCCGTCCGCGCATCGATGTCACGCTGCGCATCTCGGGCTTCTTCCGCGATGCCTTTCCCAACGCCGTGCAGATGTTCGACGCGGCCGTGCAGGCCGTGGCCGCGCAGGAAGACGAAGACGCCGAGCGCAACCCGATCCGCGCACGCATCCTGCGCGAGGCCGCGGCGCTCGAAGCGCAGGGCGTGGCACCCGGCGAGGCGCGCACGCAGGCCGGCTGGCGCGTGTTCGGTTCCGCGCCCGGCAGCTATGGCTCGGGGCTTCAGCCGCTGTTCGACCACGGCGACTGGCAGACCGACGACGACCTGTCGAAGGCCTACGTCGGCGGCAGCGCCCACGCCTACGGCCAGGGCAGCGACGGCGTGCCGGCCAGCGATGCGCTGGTGCGGCGGCTGCGCGCCATGAACGTCGTGCTGCAGAACCAGGACAGCCGCGAGCACGACCTGCTCGACTCCAACGACTACTACCAGTTCCAGGGCGGCATGGCCGCTGCCGTGCGTCACCTGAGCGGGCAGCAGCCCGCGATGTACCACGGCGACCACGGCAACCCGCAGGCGCCGCGCGTGCGCACGCTGAAGGAAGAAATCAGCCGCGTGATCCGTTCGCGCGTGGTCAACCCGAAGTGGATCGACGGCGTGAAGCGCCACGGCTACAAGGGTGCCTTCGAGATGGCTGCCACGGTCGATTACCTGTTCGGCTTCGATGCCACCGCGCGCGTGGTCGGCGACCACCAGTACGCGATGGTGGCCGACGCCTACGTGCTCGACGAGGCCACCCGCGACTTCGTGAACGCGCACAATCCGCGCGCGCTGCAGGACATGCTCAACCGCCTGCTCGAAGCCATGCAGCGCGGCCTCTGGCAGTCGCCCGGCGACTACAAGGACCAATTGGAAAACCTGCTGCTCGACCACGAGCAGCAGATGGAAGGAAGCCCCCGATGACCACAGCCGCCCCGATGCCGGTGCCGTTCCCTTTTGCCGCGATCGCCGGCCAGCCGCAGCTGCGTCAGGCGCTGCTGCTGGCCGCGGTCGATCCTGCGCTGGGCGGCGTGCTCATCGAAGGCCCGCGCGGCACCGCCAAGACCACGGCCGCGCGCGCGCTCGCCGAGCTGCTGCCCGGCGCGCCCTTCGTCACGCTGCCGCTGGGCGCGAGCCTCGAAAGCCTCGTGGGCACGCTCGACCTCGGGCAGGCGCTGGCCGGCCACGAACTCAGGTTCGCGCCGGGCCTGCTGGCGCGCGCCCACGGCGGCGTGCTGTATGTCGATGAGATCAACCTGCTGCCCGACGCGCTGATCGACTCGCTGCTCGATGCGGCGGCCAGCGGCGTCAACGTGGTGGAGCGCGACGGCATCTCGCACCGGCACGCCGCGCGCTTCGTGCTGGTGGGCACCATGAACCCGGAAGAGGGCACCTTGCGCCCGCAGCTGCTCGACCGCTTCGGCCTGTGCGTGCGGTTGCGCAATCTGCAGGATGCGGCCGAGCGGCAGGCCATCGTGCGCGCACGGCTGGCTTTCGATGCCGATCCGCAGGGCTTCCGCGCCGCACACGCGGATGAAGAGGCAGCGCTCGCCGCCGCGCTGGTGCGTGCGCGAAGCCTCGTGTCAGACGCTGCGGCGCTGCCGTATGGCGATGCGGTGCACGAATCCGTCGGCGCGTTGTGCATCGCGGCAGGCGTGGATGGCTTGCGTGCCGACCTCGTGATGCTGCGCTCCGCACGCGCGCTCGCGGCGTGGGAAGGTGCGGCATCGATCACCGACGACCACGTGCAGCGCGTGGTCGAGGCGGTGCTGCTGCACCGTCGCCATCCGTCGGCTGAAGCGTCCGTGGCGCCCCCGATGGAGTCACCCGCACCCCGCCGCAACCCCGGTGACGCACCCACGCGCAATGCTGGCGACAGCGAATGGGGCGCCATGCCGCCCGAGCCCGTCGGCATCGAGCGCGTGAAGCCGCTGCGTCCGCTGATTTCCGCACAGCAGGCCGCCCCAAAAAAAGCCTGAGCCTCCGGGACGCCGCACCCGCTGGCGCACGCCAGGGTGACCGGAGGCAGGGCACGCAACGGGACGCCTGGCACGGCGCCGCCGCGCCCGGCACCGCCTTCGACTGGCCGCGCACGCTCGTCGCCCGTGGCGCCGACCGGCTGCAGGCCGCGCACCTGCGCCATCGCCCGCAGGAGGCGCGCAGCGGCACGCTGCATTGCTTCCTGCTCGACTGCTCGGCCTCGATGCGCCATGACGGCAACCTCGCGCGCGCCAAGGGCCTGCTGCTCGCGCTGATGCAGGAGGCGTACCAGCGGCGCGACCATGTGGCACTGCTGTGCTTTGCTGGCGACGTGGTCGAGCTGCGCCTGCCGCCGCGCCGCGCGAGCGCCTGGAACGACGACTGGATCGCGCCCATCGCGGCCGGTGGGGGCACGCCGCTCGCGCTGGGCGTGGAACGCGCCGAACAGTTGCTGGTGCGCAGCGAGGCGCGGCAGCGCTGGCTGTGGCTGCTGACCGACGGCCGCAGCAGCGAGAACCCCGCGCGGCCCGAAGCCGCCGATGTGGCCTGCGTGGTCGACTTCGAGGCGGCGCGCCTTCCGCTGCATCGCGCGCAGCAGCTGGCCGAACGCTGGCAGGCGCGCTACCTGCTTGCCGACCGCCCAGGTTGAAGCACAGGAAGCGATGGCGCGTCTTCGGACGCTGTGATCGGCCTTCGCGCCAAAGGCTCATCTCGCGCAGGGGCATGCACGGCGACACTTCCCTTCGATACTGCCGCCGAACCCATCCCAGCAAGGAAACGACATGGCAGCAGCAAGGCGCGTGGTGCGCGAAGGCGCGTTCAAAAACATCATTGCCGACGGCGTGCAGGTCGGCGACACCATCTATCTCTCGGGCCAGGTGAGCGTGGACGGCGAGGGCCACACCCTCGGCGCCGGCGACATCGCGGCGCAGGTGCGGCAGGCCTACGCCAACGTGCGCAGCGTGCTCGCATCCTTCGGCGCCTCGATGGCCGACATCGTGGACGAAACCCTGTTCGTGACCGACATCGACGGCTTCCTCGGCCAGGCCGATGCGCTGTTCGCCTTGCGCGCCGAGATGTTCGGCGGCGAGCCGCAGGTGTCGCAGACGCTGGTGCAGGTGGCACGGCTCGGCAGCCCGGACTGGTTGATCGAGATCAAGTGCATCGCCAGAACGACTGCAGCCTGAAGGGCTGAAGGCCGTTTCCGCCAGGGAGTTCGGGTACCGTACGGCATGCGTCCGAAACACTGTCTCCTGGCCCTTGCGTTGACCCTGGCCATGCCTGCCGCCTTTGCCCAAACCGAGGTGACTGCGCAGCCGTTGAGTGCCGAAGAGTGCAAGGCGCAGGAAGCGGTGCTGGAGCGCGACATGGCCCTGGCCCGTTCTCGCGGCCAGATGCTGCGCCGGCGTGAGCTGGCCGACACCCTGAGTGCGCTGCAGCTGCGCTGCCACACGCTGGCGCCGCTGAACCGCGAAGCGCGCATCGAAAAGCTGGAACACGAAATCCGCACGCTGCGCACCGAACTCGAACGCGCGGAGGCGCAGCTGCGCAGCGTGAAGAGCGAGTCGCCCTGAGCCTTGGCGGCTCGTTGCCGCTACCTCACCAGGGCAGTTCGCTGAGCGGCCTGCGCGGGTCTGAAACAGCCGGCAGCACATCGGCGGGGGTGGCCGACCCGTCTTTCTCCGCCACGGCCTCCACCGGCGCCAGCATCGTCCCGCGGCAGTTCGCCGAGCCGCAATGGCAGGGGTACTTCGACGGCGGCGAGCCATCGTCCGCCGTCAGCGAATAGTCGATGAACAGCTCGTCGCCGGCCTCCACCGCCTCCATCGTCTGGAACCGCAGCACCATCTCGCCCGCCTCGTCGAACTCCTCGACCGCCTCGCAGTTCGGCTCGCAGGAATGGTTCAGGTGGCGCGTGGCGTTGCCGCCCTTGGCGCCGTCGATGGTCTCGCCGGTCGTCAGCGTGAACAGGTAGGTGAGCTGGTCGTCCCAGGCCTTGGCGGCGACTTCCTGCTTGGTGTAGCGGCGGCCTTCGTACAGGCCGAGGAAGGCTTCAGACGGCAGGTCGCGCGTGGCGAAGGCGCCCAGGCCGTGCACGCCGCTGGGGCCCACGCGGATGAACGGGGTGGACGAGGTTCGCTTGTTGGGCTTCATGAACGGGCGGGGCGCGAGGAATCGGAAAAAGAAGAGGTGGGCTGGAGTGTCGCGGTCATCTCGATCTGGCGGATGACAAGGGTGGCGCCGCGTGCGGTCAGGGCGCGGTGCATCGGGCTGCCCTCGGGCTCGTCGACCAGCCGCCAGCGTGCACCGGGGCGTGCCTGGGCGAGCGCGTTGAGCAGCGCGTGGGCGGAGGCCTCGTCGAGTGCTGCGGCGTCGAGCAACGTGTTCAGCGGCAGGGTCGTTGGCAGGAGGATGGCGTAGCCGCCCGTTGCCGTGCCCAGGGCCACGGCGCCGTCGTGCGCCAGCGCGCCTTGCACGGTCGGCCACTCGCGGCGCCAGGTGGGGCTCGAGAGGGCGGTGCAGGCCGCATGCACGGCGGCGAGCGTGTCGGTGTCGGGCGCCGTCGAGGTTGCATCGGCGCGAGGCTCGAAGCTGCCTTCGAGCACCTCGAGCGTGCGGACCTCGACGAAACCCGCTTGCCGGTAGAGCTGTCGCGCCGGGTTCTGCTCGATCACTTCGAGCTGCACCTGCGCGATGCCGGCCGCCGCCAGGTCGCGCAGCTGCGCCTCGATGAGCTGCTTCGCCAGCCCCCGGCGCCGTTGGGCGCTCGCGATGCCGAAGCCCGCGAGATAGGCACGCGGCCCACGTCGGCCGACGAGCGAGAGGCCACAGGCGTCGCCATCGACGACGATCACGCGCGAGAGCGCAAGGTCGGCTTCGGCGCGCCGCACATGCCGCTCGAACATCGCGCGATCGAATGCGATCGGCACGAAGTAGTCCTCGTAGGCGCGGTTCCAGAGCGCGGTGAGTTCGTCGGTGCCGAAGTTCGCGGCGGGAACGATGTCGAAGTTCATGGGGAGAGGAGGGTCAGTTGCGCGGCGCATCCAGCGACGCGAGGCAATTCACGATGGCGTCGGCCGCCTCGTCGAGCCGGGGGCCGGGCCGCATCATCAGGTCGAAGCGCGCGGAGGCAAAGCTGCAGACGCGCCCGCGCTGGATGGCCGACAGGGCCGACCAGCCGGGCCGCGTCGCCATGGCCGAGATTTCGCCGAGGGCCGAAACCATCAGCACGTCGGGGTTGGCGCGCACCACGAACTCGGGGTTCATCTTGGGGAAGGGGCCGAGCGAGCCCGGCACCGCGTTGACCAGGCCCAGGCGCGCCAGGGTCTCGCCGATGAAGGAGCTTTCGCTCGCAGCGGCCACGCCGCCGTGCACCTCGAAGTACACGCGCCGCCCCTGCCAGTTCAGCGGCACGCGGGCGCGCGCTGCGTTCAGCCGCGCATCGAGGGTGCGCCAGAAGGCCTCGCCCGCGCCCGGCCTGCCGGTGGCGCGGGCCACGGTTTCCATCACGCGGCGCATGTCGGCATGGGTCTTGGCGTCGAGCGCCAGCACCTTGATGCCCAGGCGCTCCAGCGTCTCGGCAGCGCGGCTGCGCGGGCGCAGCAGCACGAGGTCGGGCTTGAGCGCGACGATGCGCTCGATGTTCGCGTCGTCCATGCCGCCGACCTGTGGCAGGCCCTTCACCGCTGTCGGCCAGTTGGCGTGGCGGTCGATGCCCACGAGCCGGTCGCAGGCGTCGAGCGCGCAGACCGTCTCGGTGAGCGAGGGCATCAGCGACACGATGCGTTTGGCGGGCGCCTGCAGCTCGAGCACGCGGCCGCGGTCGTCTTCGAGGCGGATGGCGCCCGCATGCGCTGCGGGGCCGATGCCCAGAGCCACGACCGCCGCAGCCCGGGCGATGTGGCGGGCGGCGATGGACGCAAAGGGCGGGCGCTGGGGCAGGGCGTTGGAAGTCATCGGGGCGGGGGTGCGAGTCCCCGCTATTGTCGCGGCGCTTGCATCCGCAGCTGGCGCGCCGCTTCTTCCGAGCGCGCGTCGTCCACTTCGCGCAGCACGTTGCTGAGGTCGACAGGGCCCGTCTCGCGCACGAAGGTGCCCGTGAGCTCGGTCTCGGGCCGCAACAGGCCGCGCTCGTAGAGCTGCCAGATCTCGTCGCCGTAGTGCGTCTTCAGCAGCGCGGGTGCGTACTGCCCGAAGAAGTTGCGCAGGTTCTCCACGTCGCGCAGCAGCATGCGCTTGGCGTGGTTGTTGCCGGCTGCGTCGACCGCTTGCGGCAGGTCGATGATAACCGGGCCGTCTTCGGCCAGCAGCACGTTGAACTCCGACAGGTCGCCGTGCACGATGCCTGCGCAGAGCATGCGCATCACTTCTTTCAGCAGGCTGGCGTGGTGCTGCAGCGCGTCTTCGGCCGAGAAGGCCACGTCGTTCAGGCGCGGGGCGGCGTCGCCGTGAGCGTCGGTCACCAGGTCCATCAGCAGCACGCCTTCGAGGAAGTTGTGCGGCGTGGGCACGCGCACGCCGGCCGCAGCCAGGCGGTAGAGCGCGTCGACCTCGGCGCTCTGCCAGATGGCCTCGGTCACCTGGCGGCCGAATTTCGTGCCCTTGGCCATGGCGCGCGCTTCGCGCGTGTTCTTGACGCGGCGGTTCTCGGTGTAGTCGACGGCCTGGCGAAAGCTGCGCTTGTCGGCTTCCTTGTAGATCTTGGCGCAGCGCGTTTCCTCGCCGCAGCGCACGACATAGACCATGGCTTCCTTGCCGCTCATGAGCTGGCGCACGACGCTGTCGATCAGGCCCTCGTCGACGAGGGATTGCAGTCTGGGGGGTGTCTTCATGCGTGCGCCTCCGGCACAGCCAGGGGGCGGGTCGAGAGGAAGGCCCTCAGGCTTTCCCTGCCGATCTGGTAGGCCCCATCATGCCTGTACGGCACGAAGCCCAATTGGCGGTTGATGGCGAGCATGGGCGCGTTGACCTCTGCGTTGGTGGTGATGGCCATCACCACCTCGGGGTGCCGCTCGCGAACGAGCTGCAGCATGATCGCCTTCACGCCCTTGGCCAGTCCCTTGCCGCGCCAATGGCGGGCAACCCCGGTGAGGCGCTGGAACATGCGGTCGGGGTACAGCTGGTTCCAGCTGGCGTCGCACACGGCGGCCACCTCGTCATTGGCATCGCGCAGCAGCACGAGAAAGTGCTCGCCTCCGCGGCGGTCGATTTCGGCGTACCAGGCGTGGAAGCCTTCGAGCTCGAAGCGCATGGGCGCGCGTTCGAGTGCGCTGGTGGGTGCGTCTTCGAGCAGCGCGGACAGCGGCGCCATCAGCGTGGCCAACCGCTCGAAGGGCACGCGGCCTGCGTGGATCTCGAGGCGCAACCCGTGCGCGGGCGCCAGAGCGTCGGCGCGCCAGCGCGCGAGCGCCGCCCAGTCGAGGCTGTCGAAGGCCATGCGGTTCTCGATGCTGCGGTGCTTTTCGGTCGCGCCGATGGCCGCGAGGAACGCGCGGCCTTCCGGCAAGTGGGTCTTGAAGGTCGCTGTGCTGGGGTCGCGGGCCTCCATCAGCGCCAGCAGCCGGTGCAGCAAGGTGCTGGCCACGCCCTGGCGTTGGTGCGATCGCAGCACGCCGCCCCACACGTCGATGAAAGGCGCGAAGGTCGCGTAGTCGGGTGAGCCTTCGCGGCGCACGCCCATGTTGAGGCTGCCGACGATGCGGCCCTGCGCGTCCCGCGCGAAGGCGCGGTGCACCACATGCAGCGGTGTGTGCTGTTGCACGTTCTGCTGGGTGTGGGCGTCGTCGGGCTGCGGTTCGCCCGGATGGTCTTCGTCGTGGCGCTGGCGCCAGTAGGCCAGCGCCTGCGCCCATTCTTCAGCGGACGCCTGCTGCGGATCGAAAGGAGAAGTCGCGAACTGCCGCGCATCGGCGGCACGGGTTTCAAGCATGGTGAGCCTTGATTCGAAAAGGGAACGAACCGCACGCGGCACGGGTGTGCCGGCGTGGCGTTGGTTGTCTGAATCGGACGGCGTGTCGCGGCAGAACACCGCGAGGGTCGAACGGGCTGGCTGGTGGTGCCTTCAGCGGCACCGGGTGCGCGGGGAGCGCTTCAGCAGCAGTTCGGATGCGACCCGACAAACCGTACGGGGGAGGGAGAGTGAATAGCTGTGTCTTCCATCGCGCACCTCCAGTCCGGTTTGTTGATCGAGGCGTCGAATGTAGCGAGGTTCGCGCGATCTGTGAAGCGCAAAGCGCCTGCGGCAGAATCCAAAAACCAACAGGGGATGCCATGAATCCGAAGAAGATCTTCGACGCGGCGCGCGAAGCCGATGTCGACACGGTGCGCGCCTGCATCGAGGCGGGGGCCGACCTGGCCGCCGTCAACAAGCAGGGCTTCACCGCGCTGCAGTGCGCCGCGATGGGCACGAACGAATCCGAGCTCGAACCGATCCTGGCCGTGCTGCGGCTGCTGCTCGACGCCGGCAGCCCGCTCGAATACATCGGTACCGACGGCCGCACCGCGCTGTACCTCACGGCCGAGTTTTCGCCGACCACGGAGCCGGTGCAACTGCTCATCGATGCGGGCGCCAACCCCGATGTGCGCGACAGCCACGGTAACCACATCACGGAGAACGCGATGGAGGAAGAGGTGGCCGAGCTGCTGTCGCGCATCACCGGCCATGTGCTGCCCGAGCCGCCGCCGCCCGAACCCGACCCGGTGAAGATGAGCGCCGCGCAGTGGCGTGCGGCCGAAGCGCGCATCGCCGAGGTGTTCGCCGCGCTGACGCAGGCGGGTCTGGTCGCGTTGCAGGACGCGGGCGACACGCAGTCCGATGGCTTCTCCGATTGCTCGGAAGCGTTCCGCACGCGCGGCGGCAAGAAGGCCGGCGTGCACGGCTTCTGCTTCTACACGCGGCAGGACCAGAACCGCGCCAAGCGCACCAGCCAGCTCTCGCTCGCGTTCTGGGGCGCGCCCGAGGGCGGCGCTGCCGACATGCAGCGTGTCGGCGAACTGGTGGTCAGTCAGTTCCGCAGCGCGGGCTTCGAGGTGCGCTGGAATGGCGCGTCGGCGATGCGGCCTGAAGTCGATCTGCGCGCCTGAGTCCCAGCCCAACGCCGCGCGCAACTGGGCGGCGGCCCGGTGGGCACCTTCAAGAGCGGCGAGACCTTCTTCGCGCCGCCAAACACCCTGCATGTGTTCGCGGAGAACCCCGACCCGGTGAAGCCCGCGAAGCTCATGGCGGTGTTCGTCACCGACACCAACTGCGGGCCGCTGCTGCTGCCGCCCTGAAGCTTTCGGTGCTGTGCGCACAGCTTCGAGAGAGCGTCAAACGCACGCGCCTTCGGCCCCGGATCGCGCAAGGCCACCGAGGTCGCGCAGAGCGCGCGCGATTAGAGTCCGGCGATGACCCCGACCTATGCATACCTCGCTGTTGCGATCGTCGTCGAAGTGCTCGCGACCAGCTTCCTCAAGGCATCGGACAGCTTCACCAGGCTCTGGCCCAGCGTGGCCACGGTGGTGGGCTACGCGGTGTCGTTCTACTTTCTTTCGCTCGCGCTGCGCGTGTTGCCCACCGGCATCGCCTATGCGATCTGGTCGGGCGTGGGCATCGTGCTGATCTCGGTGGGGAGCTGGCTCTGGTTCGGCCAGACGCTCGACGCGCCAGCCATCGTCGGGCTGGGGCTGATCATCGCGGGCGTGGTGGTCGTCAACGTGTTCTCGAAATCGGTGGGGCACTGAGGCATGGGCACGGTCGAACAACTGTTGCCCCGGCTGCCCGTTGGCACGACCTGGGAGCCGGCCAGTGAGGGCGAGTCGGGCGATGCGGTGTTCCGCCGCAGCGATGGCGCTGCGTTCGCGAAGGTGTCACTCGGTGCGGGTGCGACGCAGCTCGACGAGGAGCGCCGCCGCACCGAATGGCTCGCGCCGTACGGCGTCGGCTCCGCGAGCGTGCTCGACTGGCACATGACGCCTGAGGGCGCCTGTCTGGTCACGACGGCGGTGCCGGGTGTGCCGGCCAGCGACCTGTCGGCGACGGACCTGCTGCGCGCCTGGCCGTCGATGGCGCAGCGTTTGCGCGTGCTGCACGAGATTCCTGCTGGCGACTGTCCGTTTGCGCGTCCGCTGTCGGCGATGTTCGACCGCGCCGCCGATGTCGTCGCACGCGGCGCAGTGAACCCGGAATTCCTCGACCCCGGCCAGCAGGACGTGCCGCCGCCGCAGCTGCTGGCGCGGTTGCAAGCCGACCTGCCGCACCGGCTGGCGCAGGAGGCGCAAGACTGCGTCGTGTGCCACGGCGACGCCTGCCTGCCGAACTTCCTGGTCGATCCGCAGACGCTGCGCTGCACGGGCCTGATCGACGTCGGCCGGCTCGGCACGGCGGACCGGTATGTCGACCTGTCGCTGCTGCTGGGCAATGCGCGCGACAGCTGGCGTGATGCGGCGGACGCACGCGCCGCGCATGCCTTGCTGTACGCCCAGCTCGGCATCGATGCGCCCGACGACGGGCGGCTCGACTTCTACCTGCGCCTCGATCCGCTGACCTGGGGTTGAGGCTCCGGCGCGTCGCATTGTTTCCGTTTCGGGAACGCCGCGGTTCCTTTTGCTGCGGGTTTTTACCTAGATCGCCGCGCACAATTCATCTCACGGACCGGCCCTCCAGCTGATCCGGATGAACAGGCCCCGAGCGAGTTGGCCGCCCTTCAAGAAGAGGGACGGTGACCCACCCCAGACCGGTTCAACCCCTCCAAGTCAAACACTTGTACTACTGAACTGAATTGAAGAAGGAAACCGCCATGAACGCCTCGAAGATCCTCTCCGCCGTTGCTGTTGCCCTGATGGCCGTCGCCGGTGCCGCCCACGCTGAAACCTACGAAGGCGTGCATCAGCTGACCTCGGCCGCCAGCCGCGCCGACGTCGCCGCACAAGCCGTCGTGGCCGCACGCAGCGCCAACCCCTACGCCACAGGCGCCGATGCCGGCCCCGCCCAGGTGTTTGTCTCGACCGTGAGCCGCGACACCGTCCGCGCCCAGGCCGTGGTGGCTGCTCGCAGCGAGAACCCCTACAGCGAGGCCGTGACCTCCCGCGTGGCCCCGGTGCTGGCCAGCGGCCTGGACCGCGCCTCGGTGCGTGCCGAAGCCCGTGCCGCTGCACGCGGTGACGCACTGCCGCTGTAATAGATCGGTAACAGGCACGCGCACGTTGCCCGTGGCGAGGTGTCAGCGGGTCAGAGAAAGAAAAACCGGCCTTGCGAAAGCAAGGGCCGGTTTTTTCACGAACGGAGTGGGGTCGTCGTCAGAAGCAGCGTTCTTCGATCGTGCCCACGCGGTCCGGGTAGAAGGCCACGTAGTCCTTGATCGGCGCGACTGAGTCGTAGGGCGACTCGTAGGTCCACACCGCATTCACCGAGCGTTCGCCGCCGGCCGGAATGCTGTAGTAGGCGCACTCGCCCTTGTACGGGCAATAGGTCGCATGCGCGGTGCGCTCCAGCAGCGACATGCGCACGTCCTTGCGCGGAAGGTAATGCACCGTGCCGAAATGCGACTCTCGCAAGGTCAGCGCTTCGCGCGAGCTGGCAATGACATGGCCCCCCACCGACACCACCACGCGCATCGGATTCGGCGTGATGGTGATCGCATGGTCGGGGCCCGGAATCTTGACGGTGCGTTCTTGCGTGGCGAACATGGACAAGCTCCTTCGGACGAATCGGCGGATGCGCATCTTGCTGCGTTGTCGCGACGATTTGAAGTCTCCAGCGAATCCACCTGCTTCCGGCGTGGTTAAAGGCTGTTGGATTCGAAAACCAAAGTTTCAGATTCGCTGCTTTTGCGGTGTACCCCGAAGCCCGCGCGGCCTGGCGCGATGTGTTCGCGCAGCGTGAGCGCGGGAATTTCGTAGTCGCCGCCGTTCTGTGGGCGGAACGGAAGCGGGTCGGTGGTCCACAGCGTATCGAGCCGCTCGCCCAGCTCGCCGGTGATGCGCTCATAGGCTGCGCCATCGACCTTGTCCGTGCGGTGCACCACGAACGGCGGCAGCACGTCGAAGCCCGGGTAGTAGAGGATGCCGTGGTGAATGGGAAACAGCAGCTCGTCCATCGGCCCGTTGATGCCGCGCGGGGCGTAGTGCGAGGCCCAGCCACCGGTCGTTACCACCAGCATCGCGCGCTTGCCGGCCAGCGTGCCTTCGCCGAAGCGGTCGCCCCAGTGTGTGTCGGAATGTTCGCCCACGCCGTAGGCAAAGCCATAGGCGTAGATGCGCTCGATCCAGCCCTTGAGGATGGCGGGCATCGAGTACCACCACAGCGGGAACTGCAGGATCACTGCGTCGGCCCATCGCAGCTTCTCTTGTTCGGCGGCGATGTCCGCGGTCTGCGTGCCGCCCTCGAACGCGTGCAGCGAATCGCGCACGGGGTCGAAGGGCGCGGCGGTGTCCCGTGCGGGAAAGTCGTCGGCATCGAGCGCGGGCTTCCAGCGCATCGCGTACAGATCGGACACGCGCACGGAGTGGCCGGCGCTCGTGAGGCGTTCGGCCATGAAGCGATGGAGCGAGCCGTTCAGCGAGGCGGCTTCGGGATGGGCAATAACCAGCAGGATGTTCACGGTGTCATGAGGGTTGAGTGAAGATGTCCTCAGGTTAGGCAGTGCCGCGCTATATTGGAAATGAATAGTTTGAATGCCAGGTATCGCCATGAACAATTTCATCCGCATCGACCTCAACCTGCTGGTCACGCTCGACACCTTGCTGGCCGAGCGCAACGTGACCCGCGCGGCCGAGCGCCTGAACCTCTCTCAACCCTCGGTGAGCGTGCAGCTCGCGAAGCTGCGCGAGCTCTTCAACGACCCGCTGC
The DNA here is from genome assembly GCF_002754375.1 of Variovorax sp. 54. NCBI lineage: Bacteria > Pseudomonadati > Pseudomonadota > Betaproteobacteria > Burkholderiales > Comamonadaceae > Variovorax > Variovorax sp. 54. The sequence goes on along the minus strand of NZ_PEFF01000001.1, from coordinate 643,860 downwards.
TCGTGCCCGCGCAACGCGGCATGCGGCCCACTGCGCGCGCCGACGAACTGCGTGAGCCGCTGCGCGAAGCCCTCGCCTCGTTGGGCCGTGCGGTGGCGCCCAGCCAGCCCTTCGACCCCGCCCAGGCCACCACCACCTGGCGCGTGGCCGCGGCCGACTACGCCGAGTCGGCCATCCTGCTGCCCGCGCTGGCCGGTCTGCGCACGGCCGCGCCGAACACCCGGCTCGCCGTGGTCGAGGCCGTGCCGACGCGCATGGCGCGCCAGCTCGAGCAGGCGGAGATCGACCTGTTCTTTCACACCAGCGTCGGCGCGCCGCCCGGCCTGCACCGGCGCGTGCTGTTCCACGAACGCTACGTGCTGGCCGGCCGGGCAGGGCACCCGCGCCTGAAGCGCCGGCCCACGCTCGCGCAGTTCTGCGCGCTGGCGCATGTGGTGGTGTCGCTGGGCGGCGGCGGTTTTGTCGGCCCCACCGACGAGGCGCTGGCGGCGCAGGGCCTCACGCGGCGCGTGGCGCTGTCGGTGCCGCACTTCCTGTTCATGATGTCCGTGCTCGCCAGCACCGACATGGTCGCGATGCTGCCCGAGCGCCTGGCGCGCGGCGCGCCGGGGTTGCGCGTGGTGGAGGCGCCGCTGGAGGTGCCGGGCTACGAGATGGCGATGCTGTGGCACGAGCGGCGGCATCGCGACCCGGGGCATCGGTGGCTGCGGGAGCAGATCGCCCAGAGCTTGTAGATGCCTCGCAGACGTGCCGGCGCTTCGAGCGGCAGGCCCGGGGCTTCTGCAGTCGGCCAGACGCCGCCCTTCGCCTGCGTCGGCTTTTCGGAAGGCCTCAGGAGAACTTGCTGCTGCGGCGTACAGTCCAACAGGGGAGCCACGCAACGGCCGCCGGCAGCCGCCGCAGCCCTGTCGAAGCGCTACACGAATGGAGGTCGAAGATGGCGCAGCATGCAATTACCGCGATTCACTTCAAGGACGCAAAGGTCGATCTCGTCGCCATTCACCCGGTTGCGGAGAAAGAGTTCGGATCGACAGAATTCGCCCTTGGCACGGCACAGCGGATCAGCGCCGGCGAATGCGTCAAGCTCCTTGCAGCCGGCGAGCAGGTCTGCCTTGCCCGGCGCACTGAAAGCCACGGCTGGGAAGTCATTTGCGACGTCCGACTCTTGCCGGGCGGGACCGCGTTCACTGGCGTCGACATTGTTGACCGTCCCAACGATGCCTTGCAGCAACTGCCTGCGTGGGACTAGGTGCGTCGATTGTGCAAGGCCCTGGCCGGATGACCGATCCTGATTGCGTACGGACGACGAGAAGGTGCGATCGGAGGACTGCACCTTCAACCATGCCCCGCTCTCGCAGAAGCAGCGCGTGAAGTTTCAGTGCCTGTTGTGCTGAATTCCATGAGGTGTTCCGGACGGATCGGCAGATCGCGCACGCGATGACCTGTTGCATGAAAGACGGCGTTGGCGACGGCCGCGCCGACGCCGATGGCGCCGAGTTCACCGATGCCGCGTCCCCCGAACGGGCACGACTGGGTATCGAATTCTTCGACAAAGGATGCGTCGATGTCGGGAACATCGGCATTCACCGGCACCAGATATCCCGCGAGATTCTTCGACAGGAAACGCCCCAGTCGCAGATCCGTCTCCGATCGCTCGAGCAGCGCCTGCCCCAGTCCCCAGATGATGCCGCCGGTCATCTGGCTGTGCGCTGTCTTGGGGTTGACGATTTTTCCGGCGCTGTACACCGCAACGATGCGGCTGACGCGCGGGATCGGGAGGTCCTCGTCGATCCGGACTTCAGCGAATATCGCGCCGAAGCTGAAGATGGCCCCAGCAGTTTCGCCCGGCGTCCATTCGCCGTCGGCCGAGAGGCGTTGGCTGGCGCCGAGCCGGGCCAGCGCGCGCGGAAAGTCCGCGGGTTCACTGGCGCCAGCCTGTGCCAGCAGGGCCTTGAGCTTCAGCGCACCGTCCATCACCGCAGCGCCGACGCTCATGGTTGTCGCCGACGCGCCGCTGACAGGCGACGTCGGCAGTGCCGTGTCGCCCAGTTCGATGGTGACGCGTTCGACCGGAATGCCCAGCACATCTGCCGCGATCTGCGGAAACACCGTGCGCGTGCCCGTGCCGAGTTCCTGCGTGCTGGCCTCGATCAGCACCTGCCCCGTTCGGTCGATGCTGACCCGGACCTTCGCCGGGTAGCGATACGCCGGCAGGATGGCGGTTGCCATGCCATAGCCGACCAGGTCGCGGCCTGCGCGCATCGAGCGCGGCGCGGGTGAGCGGTCCGCCCAGCCGAACCGGCGGGCACCGACCTCATAGCACTCGCGCAGCTTCTTGGAGGAGAAGGCGCGTCCGTCCACCGGGTTGAGATCCGCATGGTTCTTCAGCCGCAGCGCAAGCGGGTCCATGCCCAGGGTGAAGGCCAGCTCGTCCATGGCGATCTCGACCGACACGAGACCGACACCGCCAAACGGTGACCGCATCGACCACGGGGCGCTGCGGTCCAGCCGCACGATGCTGTGCGTGGTCATGACGGATGGGCACGCATACAGCGGCGCCGTCTCCCAGCCCGCACCCTCGACATGGTCGCCGGCCCGGGAGGCGGCCGCGATGGTGTCGTGGCGGATGCCGGTCAAGGCGCCGTCGGCGCGGGCGCTGAGCCTCACCCTTTGCCGGGTGGCCGGTTGATGGCCATGGCCGGTGAACGACTGTGCGCGTGTCAGCACGAGCTTGACCGGTCGCCCCAGTTCGCGCGCAGCCATCGCCGCCAGGATCTGGTGCGGCCAGCCGTAGTGCTTGCAGCCGAAGCCGCCGCCGAGATTCTCGTTCCGTACGCGGACGTTCGCCGGGGCCAGCCCCAGTGCGCGCGCCAGCACGTTGCGGGTATCCACGACGCCTTGCGTCGCGTCATGAACCAGCAAGTGGCCGTCGTTCCAGATCGCAAGGGTCACCGAGAGCTCGATGGGGCTGTGATGCCGGTCCGAGGTTGTGTAGACGCCATCCACTGTTGCGTCTGCTTCGGTCCACGCCGCGGCCACGTCGCCGAAACTCTTGTTGGGCGGTACATCGAAGAAGGCAGGAGCCACTTCTGCGCGATCGATGCCGGGGAGAAAACCGACGTTGAAAGGAATTTCCCGGTACAGCACTTCGACACGCCGGGCGGCCTCCGTTGCGTGCTCCAGCGTATCGGCCACGACCAGCGCCACGGGTTGTCCATCGTGCATCACGCGGTCGTCCTGCAGCGGCAGCAGATGCTGCGACGCCAGCGGGTAGTCCTTGATGCTGACGAGCCGCGGCGTGTTGAGGTGCGTGAAGATACGAATCACGCCCGGCGCGGCCAGCGCGTCTGTCAGGTTGAACCGGGTGATCGTTCCTTTGGCGCACCTTGCCGTCACGATCACCGCGTGCGTCGCATCCGCCACGAAGGTGTCCGCGGTATAGCGTGCGCGCCCCGACACTTTGTCCGGCCCGTCCAGCCGGCTGACGGCCTTGCCGATGAGGCCGCCGCTCATGCCGCACCTCCCGCAGTTTGCAGGGCCCGGATGGCGGCTCGCCTGGCAAGCTCGGGCTTGAAGGCATTCTGGCGTCCGGGGCGTGCCGAGGCGAAGTCCTCTTCCAGCGCACGTCCGAGTGCCGCGGAGTCGGCAATAGCGAGGCCCTGGAGTGCATGCTCGGCGGCGTTCAGCCGCCAAGGCTTGTGAGCGACCCCTCCAAGAGCGATGCGTGCTGCACGGATCACCTCGCCGTCGAGCGCCACCCCGGCGGCGGCCGAGACGAGCGCAAATTCGTAGGACGCTCGCTCGCGAATCTTCACGTAGTGCGAAAAGCGAGCCGTCTGCGAGCGCGGCACCGAGATGGCAACGATGAGTTCGCCCGCATCCAGCACCGTGGGGTTGCCGGGCGTTTCACCCGGGACGCGATACAACGCCGTCATTGCGATGCGCCGCTGCCCGCCGGGCCCCTGGACGACCACATCGGCATCCAATGCGGTCAAGGCCACCGCAACGTCCGAAGGGTGGGTCGCGATGCAGTGCGCGTTCCCGCCGAACAACGCGCCCGCGCGGTCTTCGCCATCCATTGCCCCACAACCGCTGCTCGCTCGCCGCATGTTGCAAGGAAGTTCTGCTTCCGCTCGAAAGTAGGGGCACCGTGTGCGCTGCATCAGGTTGCCACCCATGGTGGCCATGTTGCGAAGTTGCGCTGATGCACTTTTCAGCAAAGCCTCGGAGATGGCAGGGAAGTCGTTGCGCACCGACGGGTGTGCCGCGACGTCGCTCATGCGTGCGAGCGCACCGATCGTCAGTTCGCGGTCGTCGGCCTCGATGAGGTCGAGACCCGGGATGTGATTGAGGTCGATCAGGCGACGGGGGGAGGCAATGCCTTCCTTCATCCAGTTGACGAGTTCGGTGCCACCGGCGATGGCCCATGTGCCTGCCTGAGAGGTGGCGTCGATGGCGTCCGCCAGCGTGGCCGGTCGTGCATAGCTGAAGGTCTGCATGTCAGTTGTCTCCGCCGGCATTCGCAACCACGTGCACTGCCTGAACGATCTGGGGATATGCGGAGCAACGACAGATGTTGCCGCTCATGAATTCACGGATCTCATCCTTTGAACCCGCATGGCCTTCGCGGATCAGGGCGACCGCCGACATGATCTGCCCGGGCGTGCAGTACCCGCACTGCAAGGCATCGTGTTCGATGAATGCCACCTGCATCGCATGCAGTTCGCCTTCGGGTGCGAGACCCTCGATGGTGGTCACTTCCTTGCCCTCCGCCATGACGGCCAACGTCATGCAACTGAGTGCGCGGTGTCCGTTGATATGCACCGTGCAGGCACCGCATTCACCGCGGTCACAGCCCTTCTTGGTGCCCGTGAGTCCGAGGCGTTCGCGCAGTGCGTCGAGCAACGTCGCGCGCGGATCGAGGGGCAGCGAATGGTCCGAGCCGTTGACTCGCAGAGTGACAGGGATCGCATCCAGGGGGCCGCTCGCGAACTCCTGGTCTGCGTGCAACGCAGGGTGTGCCGTTCTTGTCTCGTGCAGATGAGGGCTCAAAGAATCCATGCGCGTCTCCATCAAAAAAAATCAATTTGAAAACCCCTGAGACCTCTCTTGGTAAAGAGCCGATCGCCGATTTGCATGTTAAAAAAACTATCGAGAATGACAAGTACTTACCATTTGGTTATGTACTTACTGATTGGTAAGTATGAAAAAAGAAGCACAAGACAAACAGCGATACAGCCATGGCCTCGGCTCCGCGATCGAGGTCATCGGAGGAAAATGGAAAGCCAGCATCCTGTGGGAAATCAAGGTTGCAAAGGTGATGCGATTCACAGACTTGAGGCGGTGCCTGCCGGAGGTCAGCGGAAAGGTGCTTGCCCAGCAACTGCGCGAACTGGAGGAGGACGGCATCATTTGCCGCGAGACCTTTGCAGAAAGCCCGCCTCGGGTCGAATACTCGGCAACCGAAATGGGCGCTGCGCTGGACGACGCCCTATGGCCCCTCGCCGATTGGGGAGCAGGGCTTTCCTACCCGTTGAAAGACTCCACCGGTCACGAGTAGGCGGGAATCAACAGTCTTCACGGGCGATGCCGACGATCCGGTCGGCACGATGGAACAACCGGCCAAGCCGCCTATGGCTGGGCCTGCCCAATGTCCTCGTGAATGCAAAGGTAGTTGCCTTCGGTGTCCTTGAACCACGCCGCTTTTTCTGAACCGAGCACGCAGACATGGTCGACGGTCTTCAGGTCGGGAAAGTCGTAGTCCTCGAACACCACGCCGGCGCGCTTCAGCTTGTCGATGCTGGCGGCGATGTCCGGCACCTGGAAGCTGATCGCCGTGTGGTCGGCTTTCGTCCCTTCGGGCTTCGGGAACAGCGCCAGCGTGCTGCCGCCCACCGTGTAGACAAACTTTCCGTCGGGCCGCAAACCACCGGCCGTCAAGCCCAGGCAGCCTTCGTAGAAAGCACGCGCGCGGTCCATGTCCTTCACCGGAAGCATGGTCGTGACAGACGAATCGGACAACATGGGGAGTCCTTTCGCACAGCTCGGCGCAGCGGGTGCCGCTTGGCGGCGTTGCCTTGGCTGGCCGACCGGTGGTCAGCTTACGCTTGCGGCGGGGGCGATGCCAGTGCGGTGGGTAGCCTGTGTGGTGATGCGTGATCCCTTCATGAGGTCGCCTTCGGCCGGGGGCAGGCATGGCTAACATCGGCCGAAAGCAGATCAAGGAGGACGCAGGATGACTGTGGTTGCAGAGACTTTGCGGGTGGCGACATTGCAGCGGCTCGGGGCTTCTGCGCCCCTGGTGCGGCTGGCGACGGGCGAGTGCCTCCACGAAGTGTTCCGCACCGTCTGCCTGGGGCCGTCGTTCTATGCGTACCACGGTGCCCGCGCACCCGACGGGCCGCCATGGGTTCCGCTGTGGGACCGCGGCAGCCGGGTCACCGGCCTGCGCGCGCATCCGGAGGGCCTGGAGTTCGTCGAGTTCAGCGTGGAAGACCCTCGTGCGTTCGAACGGGTCGCCTTGACTGAACAAGGCTTCTGGGTGACCCAATTCGACGTGCTGTATGAAAACGATGTGCCCGAGAGCGTTCTGCACGAGGCCGCACGGCTGGTCGGGTTCCGGTATCTGGATCAGCATCTGGCGGCGAGGGAAGAGGCCGAGGAACAGCTGCAAAGCTTCAGCGATCACCGCCTGTGGCTGCAGGGCCTTGTGGCGGACATCGATCGACAGGCCAGCGAGGCCTGACCCCCGTGTTCACACGAAACCCATCCCTTCGTTGGGGCATCACCCTCGCATCCGCTCTCATGCTCCACCTGCCCGCGCATCCGGCCGAGACCGAACCCGCGCGCGACACGACCTCCGCGCAAGCGCAGATTCCATTCTTCGATGCCGTCGAGCGCGGTCGCACCCGCGAGGTTGAGGCATTTCTTGCGCAGGGCTTCGGTGCCAACGATGTGCAGGGCTACGGTTTCAACCTCGGCGACTCACCGCTGATGAAGGCCGCGCAGCAGGGCAACGCGCAGATGGTGAAGCTGCTGTTGCGCCGCCATGCCGATGTGGACTACCGCAACGAGAACGACGGTGAGACGGCGCTGTTTCGTGCGGCCAAGTTCGCGGGCTCGGACGGTGTCAGCGACGCGTACGTCATCGACTATCGCCAGACCCTGGCGCTGCTGCTGAAGGCGGGCGCGAATCCCGACACGCCCGATCGCAACGGCGGTCTTCCGTTGTTTTTCGCGCGCACGACCTGGGTCATCCGGGCGCTGCTGGCTGCGGGCGCGGACCCCAATGCTGCGACCAGAAACCCGCCGTTGATCGAGCACGCGCACGACCCGGCGCGCGTGCGACTGCTGCTGGCCGCCGGCGCCCGCCCTGATGTGCGCGATGCGCAGGGTGCGTCAGCGCTGGCAGCGGCAGCAGGGAAGGGCCGTCTTGAAAGTGTCCGGCAGCTCCTGGCGGTCATGTCGCCGGACGCGGTTCGGGGTACCGATGCCGACGGGCACAACGCGCTCGATGCGGCGGCCAGTGGTGGCGATGCCAGGATCGTTCGTCTTCTCTTGGCGAAGGGTCTGCCGGCCACTGAGGGCGCTTTGCGTGCAGCGGTGGCACAAGGCCATCTGCAGGCGGCGCGGCTGCTGCACCGGGCCATGGGCCAGGCGTCGTGGCCGTCGCCCGAAGCGGATGCAACGGCCGAGGCGCGCGTCTACCTGCTGATCCTGCAGCAGAAGCCGCAGGAGGCTCTGGCCGCCTATCGCACCTTCGAGGCCGTCGCGTGCGGACGCAAGACGCCGTTGGCTTCCGCGGTGGATGCCGGCAACACGGAGGCAGTGCGCGCCTTGCTGGCCCTGGGCATCGATGTGAACTACCAGACCCCCGCGCCACTGCGCAGCGAACTGGTGCCGCAGCCGCACACGTCGTCGGGGCTGCCTCGCCTTGTCCATGTGCTGCCGCCGCCTTGCAACGACGCTTCGCTCGTCCCCGCGGCAGGCGCGCCGACGCTGGTGGAGGCCACGCTGCCTGTCGGCCGGTTGCCGTTCGCACCCGCGCCTGGTACCGAAAGTGTCCTGCCGTCGCCGGGGTTCTGGACGGGCAGCGCCTTGATGCGAGCTGTAGAGCGCGACAACCTCGAGATCGCGCAGTTGCTGGTGGCCGCCGGTGCCGACCCGGCGCTGCGAAGCAACTATCCGCCGCATGCATCGGCGCAGACATGGCTGAGAGCGCGTCCGCCATCGCACGGTGGGTCGCTGGTCGCGTGGAGGAAATTGCTGAAACTGAATCGGCGCTGAGATGCTCAGCCTTCCGTTCGATAGGCGAGGCTTGCTGAGGTCGATGTCGCCTCTCCGATCGCTACCGACAGGAGCGCGTCATGCGGACATCGGGCGGGTCGTTCGAGATCTGACGGCCAGCAAGGCTTCGCCTTGGCGGCAAGACCATTCCGATACCCGGCCGATACCCGGCACGCCTGTGCGTCTTGCTCGTGCCGTGATTCTTTCCGCCCGGACCGCATCCAGGTGTGACGCCCGACACAGGTGTGCCCAGCGCGAACTAATTTCGGATTGACGAACGGACCGGTCTCGCGCAACCTCGGCCAAGGGGAGCATCCGTGGAGAGAGGGTTGAGATGATGATTCACATCCGTTTGTTGCGCGCACGCCTGGCTCTTCAAGGCGAAACGCTGGTCATGCTCGTCGCCTATAGCACCGTCGGCCTCTGGGTGATTTTTTGGTTTGGTGACTAGTGGCACTTCGAGGACGTTGCCGTCGATGCGGCGGTAGATGCAGCGAGTTGAACTACGGTATTCGGTGGCCCGTTGAATCCCCGGCCGTGACGGGTCGTCGGGGAGGCAGGCCCGACGATTGCACGTCACGGTTGCCCGCTACTTCTTCGCAAGAAAGGCCGCAACCAGGGCATTCGCATGCCCATGGCCCATCTTGTGCTGGGTCTTGAGCTGGCTCACAAGCTCCATGTGCTTCAGCGGGCCCGCGGCCTGAAGCATGTCCATCCAATGTGCGATCGGTTGGCCGTAGGTCTTCTCGATGGAGGGGAAATACGAGGCGGGTCCTTTTACCTTGGCGGTCTCGGTCATGAGTAGCTCTTTCGTAGATTGAGAGTGCGGTTTTTGCAAGGCCTGTAGGCCGCTGCGGGCGCGGCATTCGATGCGGCCGGGCCTGCTCGGATTCTTACCTGTCCACGTCGCCGGGCGCTTCCATGCGGCGCGAGGACTGGCGATGTTCGTGCCCAGGTCTTACTGCCGCCAACTCCTGTTGTTGGCATTCGGCTGGATCAGGTCCCACATGTTCCCGCACAGGTCCTTGAACACGGCCACGATGCCATGCGGCTGTTCTTCCGGTGGGCGGACGAACGTCACGCCCGCGGTCTTGTACTTTTCGTAGTCTCGCCAGAAGTCGTTGGTGTACAGGAACAGGAACACGCGGCCTCCGGCCTGATCGCCGACGGCGCGTTGTTGCTCTGGTGCTGACGCCTGCGCCAGGAGAAGGCACGCCCCTGTTCCACCCTGAGGCCTGACCACGACCCATCGCTTTCCTTGCGCAGGCACGGGCGTGTCTTCGACGAGCTCGAAGCCCAGTGTGCCGACGAAGAAGTCGAGCGCCTTGTCGCAGTCGAGGACCACCAGGGAGACGAGGCCGAGTGATTGGTGCATGGGGTGTGGTCGGAAAAATCAGGGATGGTAAGGCGATGAATCGTTCATGCTGGGCCCTCGTCCACTTGCAAGCGGTATCGGCCCAAAGGGCCCCCAGGGGGGTAATTCTCTAGTTGCCATTTCCACATCAACTGGTTGCCGCAAGATGGGGGACCCCGTAAATTGTCAGACTCACTTTTCTTCCGGTCGGCAACAATTCATGACGACATCGCGCATCCAATTCAGCGCGGGGTCGCTGTCTTTTCTGATGTGCCAAGCCTGTTGGTAAGCCATCTTCGGCAACTGCAGTTGTCGCGGTGGTGCAAACTGCCGCAGTTCCCGAAATGAGCGCAGCGGGCCAACTGCGCGGCGGGCAATGGTCAGCACCAAATCTGTTCCCGGTAGCAGCTCAACGGCAGCGCTCCAGTGGGGCAAGGCAACGGCGATCCGCCTCTTCAGCCCTTTGGCTGCAAGCGCCCGTTCAATTTCATCGTTCGCATCTGGCCTCAATGCGAGCATGACGTGCGGGCGGGACAGCCACTCTTCCAGCGACAGCGCGCCTTTTCCAGGAACGGTTGCCTTGTCCGCGAGGCAGACGAAATCTTCTTCAAACAACGTCTCGACCCGGATGTCCTTGGGAAGATCAGGAAAGATGCCGAGCGCCAGGTCCAGTTCACCATCCGCGAGCTGAACGAGCATCGCGTCCCGGCTGGCCTGGCTGATGGCGAAGTCAAAGCCAGGCGCGTGCCCGACGCGACAGTTGCCCGTCTGACCGTTGACCGAATCACGGAGAACGGTCCCGCCGTGCGCCTGAGCTATCCCGGCATGGGAACTCATGCGGGCTACATGGACCCGAAGGACGGTTTGATCGTGGCGTATGCCCATGGTCCCGAGCGCTTTGTGATCCGCTTTGACGAATCCACAGCGCCCAATGCTCAACTGCTCAACACCAACCCCTGGGTGGACTTTTCCGGGGAAGTACCCAAGCTGTTCCCGAAACTCAAATAACAAGTAGCAGGGCTCAGATCGACCTCAAACGTCTACCAAGCGTTTGAGGTTTCTACTTCATACAGGCGCGCAGAAAGGTTAGGGGCCAATGCCTGTTTCTGGCCGAATTCCGCCCGCGGAAGCAAGCTACCCGGTTGCAGGCTTGGTACCGACCAAGACAGGCTGATAGAACGCGGCGTCGAGTCGCTTCACATTCTCGAAGCCGGCCTCTCGCATCAGCTCGCAAAGACGGCTGACCGAGACTGCGTAGTACCTGGAGCGCATGACATGGGTCTTTACCATGCCGGTGGCCAGTTCGTCTTCGACGACGAAGAAGGAAAAGTCGTAGTGGTCGCCGTCGAAATCCCAAACCTGGAACAGCACGTACCGCTTGCTGTCCTCGACCCGCGCGCCGTAGTGCTTGACCAGGTTCGTCCCACGCTCTTCTTTGTCGTAGTCCCTGACCGTGATGACGCATCCGCCGCCGGGGCGCAAGCACGCGAGGAACTGGCGCAACGCAAGCAGCAGGTCTTCGTCGGTCAGCAAGTGAGGGACCGAGTTGTCGCACGAAATGACGAGGTCATATCCAGTCCCGTGGTCCTCGTGGGCCGTGCGCATGTCTCCGACCCTGAAGTCGATAGCCAAACCGCGAAGGTCCGCTTCGCGCCGTGCACGCTCGATTTCCTTGGCCGACAGGTCTGACCCGACGACGGCGTAGCCCCGCCCGGCAAGCGCAAGAGTCTGGGTGCCGATGCCGCAAGAGACGTCAAGCACCGTGCGATGCCCGGGCCATTCCGATTGGATGACGCTGTCCAGCTGCTCGCCCTGCCGCCGGATGCTGTTGCTCCAGTCGGGGAACATCAGGTGATACAGCGGGGCGAGGTCGTCGTAGAAGTCCATGGCTTGACATCAGGCTGCGAAGGGAATCGACAGTCTACGAATGGTCGGATCAGCGAAGGTTTTGTCCTGGCCGGACTCCGTCTTACGACCCGCGCGATGCAATGAAGGATGCGAGCAGTTCGTCACATCTACGTTGTCTGTCATCGGAAGGGATCTGAGCGATCACTTGTGCTTCCATGCTTGCAAAGCTCCTCAGGCTAGTACCGTCTTTCTTGTTCCATCCTCTTGCCTCTGCAAGAGCCTCACCTCGAGCGATCGCTTCCGAGTTGGCTTTACGCCAAGCGCTGAATAGCTTCTCAAATTTTGCTTGAAAGCCGACAACCTTGGCAGAGCAGACCTCAGCCTGCGCGCCCGCCTCCAAAAGCCTGAAGTGAGTTTCAAGGGCTTGCATATCTGAGATTGGCATTTTTTGGTGGCCCACCTATTTGTCGACGCAATAGGGGCCGTCTCGCGGCGCCGGTAGCGCAGGGTTTCTTTCTTGGCGCGATCTCATGACAGACGAGACGTCGCGTGCAGCACCATCTTCTACCCGGATGAGCCGCAACGTGCATTGCTTGTCGCTCGTATGGTGCGTCAATCTATAGCGCGCACCGCGGTCGAATCTGGCGGTGATGGCAAAGCGCTGGCAAGAAGCAACACCCAGTCCCGTAAGCCTCGCACCGCCGACGAACAACGTTGAAGGCTGATCTGCAGGGACAAAGATCGTTCGGGTTGTCGTGTTCTCCATCGCAACGTAGCGAGGTGCACTGCAAGTCTTGGGCTCCAGGAAGAGGGAGACCTGCGGATGGAGAGGGGCGCCCGTGTACTCGATCGTGAGCGGCACCTGATCGGCCTTGCTATCCGGGTCGGCATATGGAATGGGGGCGCATGCGGTCAATGCCAGGCAAAGAGTTGCGACTGAACCGCAGACATGCCAAAAATGTTTCAGACCGCGTTCCGCACGGACGCTATGAATATGCACAACACCTTCCCTTTTCAGCTGTCGGTTGAATGGGGCTGCATCATCACGTGCACTGGCAGCGAGTGACAAGTCATCAGCGCGAGAAGGCCGACGACGCGCATTTCACGGTGCTACCCCGCAACCTTCAGGCTTGAACACCCGCGTGGTCGAACCCGGAAACTTTTCAAGCTTGGCGGCCGGCCGCGACGGACGCGGAAGCAACTCTCCGCCGCAGTTCGGGCATGTGCCTGCGAGGCGTCCGCTTGCGCACTCGCTGCAGAACGTGCACTCGAAAGAACAGATGCGGGCATCGGCTGAATCCGGCGGCAGGTCGCGGTTGCAGCATTCACACCCAGGGCGCATTTGGAGCATGGCGAAACCTCAGAGAGAGTTTTGTCGGTTGAGCTTAAACGAGGTCAAGGTGGTTGATGGCGGAAGTCGGTCCGTCAATCCAATGGGTCCGAGTGCAAGGCTCATCGGCTGCACCATCAGATTCGCGTGTTCCCGCAGCGGCTCCAACGCACCATCGGGGCGGAAGCCGCTAGCTGTGTACAGGCGAATCGCCGGCGTATCTCCGGCAGTGACACCCAAACGAACGCGGTTCACGCCCACGCTCTCAGCCCAAGAAAGCGTCTCCTTGAGCAAAGCGCGACCGGCCCCCAGTCCTCGTGATGCAGGAGCGACCCACATCTGGAAAAGGTCGGCGACCGCCGGTTCATCACTGGACAACTTGCACCAGATCAGACCGCAGGCGTCGTCGCGATTGAACGCGAAGAGGACACAATCCTTCTCGGACGAAGCAGCCGCGGCAATTCGAGCGGACCACATCGCATCGGTTCTCGTGGCCTCTGCTTCGTGCGTGCTTCCGAAGGCGTCCGGGGAGTCGAGCAACGCCCGCAGGCGCATGTCCCGATAGGTCTTCCATTCATCCGATTTCGCTGGTTGCACTGAGATCAAAAAATCACCTTCTGGTTAAGAGCTGAGGGACTGAACTCGCGATCATTGCTTCAACGAAACTCTGCCCGCCGACCCGCCTCATCGAGACGGAGCGACCGGCCAACGAACCAAAAAGCAATGCGTGTCGTTGGCGCTCTCGTGGACAAACCCATGGCGCGCGTAAAGCTCGCCAACCGGATTCCACTTCAGATGCTCCAGTCGCACCGCTTGGTTGTCCCGGTCCGCTTGCTCCAGCACATGACGAAGCACCGCTGAACCAATGCCCGCGCGCTGAAAAGCCGGCAAGACGTAGAACTCGCCAATCCGGCGGTGACCATCGACCTCCCATGTGGCGATCGTGCCAACCGGCGTTGCACCCTTGAGAATGATTGACCACGGGCGTTCTTGCCATCGACTCAGATGCAGGTTCCGTTGGAAGTCGTCATCCCATCCCCATCGCGCTGCAACGTAGGGGCCGAGTGCCTGCCGCTTGGCATCGAACGCAAATTCGACATCCGAGTCGAGGGCGGCGCGCAGCGTGGGGTTCATTGAAGCTCGCTGATTCCAATTCATTGCCGGATGCCGCGACGCACGCGGTTCAAGCGGCTGCTCATGATCCACGCAAGCACCGGCCCCATCACCATGCCAGCCAGGCAGCTCCACACAACGACATGGCTCTTGAATTCCAGCAGCCAGGTAAGGGCAGGGTACTGAGCGGTCACGGCGTCCGAGAAGCTCCACCAATAGGAGGCACCGCGTCCGGGCCCCGTGCGATGTTTGGTGCCGTCGAGCCAGTAGGCGGCCAGCGGGGCGAGGCCCAGATAGGCAAACATCGCCGCCCAGGGGCCGAGCACGATGGCGCCCAGGAAGGCATCGATGAAGCGGGATCGCATCGATCTACCGCTCACGCACGCGCCGCCAGATCAGGTCGGCTGCCTCGCTCGCACTCACGAGCGCCGAATCAATGATCAAGCGCGCCGTCCCCCAAGCCTCGTAGTCATGCCGAAGCACAGCCTCCCAGCTCGGCAGCGCAAAGCCCGCAAGGTCGGCTTCCCGGCTCTCCACGCGCCGGCGGTGTTCAACGGCGTCAGAGCACACGACCTCAACCTCCACCAGATGCGACGACGTCTCCGCCGCCACGGCCCGCCACGCTTCGCGCGTGACCGACAGCGGGTTGACGCAATCAGCAACCACGGACATGCCGAGTGTGAGGTTGGACTTGGCAAGCTCGTAGGCCACGATGTAGCCGGCCGGGCCCACGTCTTCAGCGCTTCCGCTCGCCGTTTTCAGCGCGTGCTCGATGGCGTCGATGCGCAGGTATGCAGAAGGCCAGCGAGCCACGAGTTCGCGCGCGATGGTGGTCTTGCCTGTGCCTGGTAGTCCGCTCAGGACAATCAGGGGTCGATGTTCCGATGTCGATCTCATTGAAATGGATGGCGTCGCTCGCATGAGGCATGCGGTCGCTCAATTGTTTTTCCTTACCTTTGCGCATTGACTGCTGAGTGGAGATGGAAACAATTTATTTTCGAATATAGGTTCGTAATACAACTTCCAGTCCTCTTGGTATTGCGCTATCTCAACGGTTTTTAGAGTTACCTCTTCATTATTTCGTTTGACGAAAACACGTGCGACCCATGTTGCGCCAGTATCGTCGCGCAAAAGCAGGTTGCCCATATTAACGGAGGGGTTTTCTTCGTCTAACGCATACCCAAAGCAGCCTGCAGCAATAATTTTCTTCGAGGCAAGTCTTGAGATGTTCGCATGTGCGCCTGTTTCAGGCAGAGCCGCCCAGGGGGCTTCCCCTTTGTAAAATTGCAAATCTATGTCCGTGCCACCTGAAAGTCGGTAAAGCGACGCTTCGCGATTTTCTGTTGCAAGAATGGCATTTTGAAATTTATAGAGAAATGGAACTCCAGAAGCCATCCACTTCTTATGGCGCTCAATGTCCGCCGGCTCACCCGTGATGGGATTGACCGCATCTCTATCGACTGGCGGCGGTGGAGGTGTATTTCCGTATATTGTTTTTAGTAGGCTGAATTCCGAATAAAATCCGTCCGCGAAACATTTACTAAGAAAAGAAGGTGTGTACCATCCCGAATTCTTTTTGGCCGTGTCAATGAAAGCCTTTAACGCAATGACTCGATCCATCTTGTTGAGGCCTTGTGCTTCGAGGAGTTCCAGTGCTCGTTTGCATTGGATTTGTATGTTTTCGGAAGTGGCGGTGGCCATCGCTTGTAGAAAGCTCGGTTGCTCGGGGTCGTTGCCGGCCAAGATTTGAAGCAGATTTGCAGCGTTCGGCTGGTTCGGGTACTTCAGTATTTGGCTGTTCTTGATGTCCCTTGCATCAGGAAGTTGCGATGCTTCGAGTAGCTGAAGTGGAAAGGCCGAACGGGTGAAAAACAACCTGACAGAAACCGTAAGAGCGCGTGGCGTGTCTTCCTTTATGCTTTTTTGAAAATCATTTAAATTGTCTCCGGGGTTTCCAAGCCAATAGCTTCCCAGGTAAATTGGGAAATCAATCCTGCGGACGCTTTTTCTCAGATCTGAAAATGTCGAGGGGTAAGAGGATTGGCCTGGAGTTGTTGATTTTGCTTGTTCTTCGAAAAATTTCTCGGCATTTTCAAACATTGGCTTTACAGCCCAAGAGGAGAGGGCTGCGACCGTATTTGCCGCTCCGCCAGTAGCAAAAAGGCTGACAAGTCCCAAGGATGCTTGTGTGGCGTTGATTAAATTAAAATCACTCTCGGAAACTGTTCGAACTCTAAGTTCAAATTTTACAATTTCGAAATCCCCGGGATTTATTGATCGTAGGCGAGTGAGTGGAACTATATTTATCTGTGGATTGTTAATTAAAACGCATTCGCCCGGTCTGTTTGAGGACAGTGTCGCGATTGGCACTTCTTTTCCATTGAAAGGGCCTTCAATGCCGGTAATAATCAACGTGATAATTAAGCGTACGGATTCCTTGTTTATGACTCCAAGCAAACCTGCATCGCCTAAACGTTGGCACCCACTGCTGAGTGAAGGTTCCGCCATTACCCGTATGTAGCCGTCGTCCCCGACGCCGCTTTTTATCCAGGCTGGAGTCGGCTCACTTGCAGATATGGGTTTAGGTTCTGGATGAGGGTAAAAAATACTCCAGGGCGCCGCGCTCAGCGGGCTCGCTAGGAAAAATGTGATGACCCAAAGGCATGCCGTGCGCTGGAATTTGCTCATCCTCGACTCCTTAGTTGTAAGCAATCGTGCCACGTCGGGAGGGGAAACGGGTCGTCTCGCTTCATCTTTCGGAGGCCGAGAGGAGGATCGCCGGCAAAGCGGGCATGAACAGGAGCAATCTTTCGAGTCACATCAGCGCCGCGCGAGACATAGTTCGCATGGCTGTTGTTCTTGATGGCAAAGAACGCCAACGCGCGATTCCGCACCGCGGCACCTGCGCGGACGCATTCCCTCACAGCCTGTCAGTCGGAGCCCACGCACATCACCCCTGCGCAGCTCTCCCCACCTCACACGCCTGAAACAACCCCATCGCATCCCGCGCCAACTCGGCCGCGATCCACAGCACGTTGTCCAGATGCTCCGGCCCCGCGTCTTCGAACCATCGATTGCCGTCGCCGTGGCAGCACCACAGCAGCGAATTCAATTGCGCGAGTTTGTTTTCCAGGAGGTCCGACGGGGTGGGCCCGCAGGCGGTGTCGGGGGATGCCGGCGCGCGAGGCCGGGCTATAGTTGAAGTAGCCATTTGGTGTGCTCCTTTTCGAGGTGTTGGCACGTCGTGTGGTTAGACGGCTGGGGTGCTGACACACCCTGGCCGTCGCCTTTTGTGCCTCGCGTTCGCACCGATGCGCATTGCCGCATCGATGACCCGCCGCGAGGCGAAGCGGTCCTGTCTTCCTTGTCCCCATAGCGGGGTGTCGGATGACAGGGGCATCCACTGTAGAGAAGCGCGGCGCACGCTGGTGGGCCGAATGCGCCAGTAAGTCTCGAATCGCGCGGATAAGTGACGTGGCGGGCAGAAAGAGAAGAGCAGGGCGCCGTCAGATCAGCGGCACGGTCGCTTCCTTCAGCACGCGCAGCACGAAGTGCGATTTGCTGTGGCGAATGCCTGGGATCTTGTAGAGCTTTTCGCGCAGCAGCCGCTCGTAGTCGCGCGTGTCGCGTACGGCGATGCGGATGTAGTAGTCGTAGTCGCCCGACACGAGGTAGGCCTCCTGGATCTCGGGAATGGTGGCGAGGGTGCGGCCGAAGTCGTACAGGGTTTCGTCGGTGTGGCTCTCGAGGGTGACCTGCACGATGACCGAGTCGTGGTACCCGAGCTTGGCCGGGTCGATGTCGACGGTGTAGCGCTTGATGACGCCCGAGGCCTCGAGTTTCTTGATGCGCGTCCAGCAACTGGTGGGCGACAGGCCGACCTCGTTGCCGATCTCTTGCAGGGTCTTGCGCGAGTCGAGCAGCAGCACCCGCAGGATCGCCAGATCGGTCTTGTCGAAAGATCCTTCGCTGTCTGACGAGGTTTGGCGATTGGTTTTCATGTTTCGAGCTTAAACAGCCAAAAGAAAGAAGCAAATTCTGCCTCAAGAGCGGAAGAATTGACGGCATGCGACTGCTCGACCTTCCCCCTACATCCTCGCCCTCCCTCTCGCCGGCCCTGCCCGAGACCGAGACCCCACTCCGCGTGCGCAACGGCGCCGAAGCGCTGCTCGACACGCTGGTCGCGTGCGGCGTCGACACGATCTTCGGCTACCCCGGCGGCGCGGCGCTGCCGCTGTACGACGCGCTGCACGGCGAACCCCGGCTGCGCCACGTGCTGGTGCGCCACGAACAGGCGGCGGTGCATGCGGCCGAGGGCTATGCGCGCAGCACGGGCCGCGTGGGCGTGGTGCTGGTCACGTCGGGGCCGGGCGTGGGCAACACGATCACGGGGCTGCTCGACGCGATGAGCGATTCGGTGCCGGTGCTGTGCATCAGCGGGCAGGTGTCGACGGCGGTGATCGGCACGCAGGCGTTCCAGGAAAGCGACGCGCTGGGCATGTCGCGCCCGGTGACCAAGTGGAACCGGCAGGTGCGCGCGGCCGACGATGTGCCCGCGCTGGTGCGCCGCGCGCTCGACATCGCCACCACCGGCCGTCCCGGCCCGGTGCTGCTCGATGTGCCGAAGGACATCCAGCTCATGCGCCTCACGCACGGCACCGCGCCGGCGCCGCTGCGCGCGCTGCGCACGGGCCGCGCGCCGCTGCCGCCGCGGGCGATGCTGCAGCGCGCCGCCGACCTGATCTCGACCGCGCGCCGGCCGGTGCTCTATGGCGGCGGCGGGCTCATCAACTCGGGGCCGACGGCCTGCGAGGCGTTCACGCAACTCGTGCACCGGCTGCACGCGCCGTGCACGCTCACGCTGATGGGGCTGGGCGCGTTCCCCGCGTCCGACCCGAAGTTCGTCGGCATGCTGGGCATGCACGGCATGCTCGAAGCCAACCTCGCGATGCACGAGGCCGACCTGGTGGTGTGCGTGGGCGCGCGTTTCGACGACCGCGTGACGGGCAAGCTCGACGAGTTCTGTCCGCACGCCCGCAAGATCCACATCGACATCGACCCCGGCAGCATCAACAAGGTGGTGCACGTCGACGTGCCGATGGTGGGCGACTGCGGCGCCATCGTCGAAGCGCTGCTGGGGCTGCTGCCCGAAGACTTTGCACCCGAACGGCTGGCGCCGTGGTGGGCGCGCATCGAGCGCTGGCGCGCCGAAGACTGCCTGGCCTTCACGCCGTCGACCGAAGAAATCCTGCCGCAGCAGCTCATGTCGTCGCTGCAGCGGGCCATCGCGGGGCGTGATGCGATCGTCTCGACCGACGTGGGCCAGCACCAGATGTGGGCCGCGCAGTACCTGCGCTTCGACAGCCCGCGCCACTGGCTCACCTCGGGCGGCGCCGGCACCATGGGTTACGGGCTGCCCGCAGCCATCGGCGCGCAGATCGCGCACCCCGACGCGCTCACGGTGTGCGTGAGCGGCGACGCCTCGGTGCTGATGAACATCCAGGAGCTGTCGACGGCCATGCAGCATCGCACCCCGGTGAAGCTGGTGCTGAGCAACAACGGCTACATGGGCATGGTGCGCCAGTGGCAGGAGCTGAACCACGGCAACCGCCTGAGCCACAGCTGGAACGAGGCGCTGCCTGATTTCGTGGCGCTGGCGAAGGCTTTTGGTTGGGGGGCGCGGCGGGTGTCAGACCCGGCCGAGCTGGAAGAGGCACTGGCCGAATGCCTGGAGAGCAAGGGGCCGTTTTTTCTCGACGTGCAGGTGGCGGCGCAGGAGAACTGCTTTCCGATGATGCCGTCGGGGTGTGGGCATCACCGGGTGATGCTGGCGAAGGACAGGTGGTACGAGGGGGAGTGAGGGCAGGGGCCTGACAACATCGCGCGGCCTCCATCGCCGCTCACCGCCGCAGACGGCGGCTGATGCGGCGACGCGCTCGGCGCACGTCGCCGCAGCGCGCCTCAGGGCGCCCGAACCGGCGTGACCTTGCGGATCACATTGCCGAAGGTGTCGGCGACATACAGCGTGCCCGCCGCATTGATCGTGAGCCCTTGCGGCTGATTGAATCTGGCAGCATCGCCGATGCCGTCTTGGCTACCCGTACGACCCTCTTTGCCGGCGAGCGTGGAGACCACCCCTGCCGGTGTGATCTTGCGCAACAGGCTGCTCCCGAAATCGGCCACGTAGACATTGCCGTCCGCATCGACAGCCACGCCGCGGGGATCGGAGAGGGTCGCGGAGTCCCTGGGGCCATCGGTGGCGCCGGGTGTCCCCGTCCCTGCAAATGTCGTGACCACCCCGGCGGGGGTGATCTGGCGAATTCGATGGTTCTCGGAGTCGGCGACGTAGAGGTTGCCTGACGCATCGATGGCAATGCCGTAGCCGCGCCCGAATTTCGCGGCGGTTTTCGTGCCGTTGGCAAAGCCCCGCGGGCTGCTGCCGGCCAGCGTGGTGACATTGAGCGCCGGGTCAATCTTGCGAACGACGCCGCCGCCATACTCCAGAACGTACAGATTGCCGGCAGCATCCACGGCCACCGAGATGGGCGTGTTGAAGGTGGCGGCGGTTCCGTTGCCATCGGTCGTGGTGTTCGTGCCATTGCCCGCCACCGGGCTCACATCGCCCGTCGGCGTGACCCTGAAGATTCGATGGCCTTGGGCGTCCGCGACGAAGGCGGTGTCGGTCGCATCCACGGTGAGGCCGGCGAGGTCTACGAACGGTGGGTTGGGGCCGTCGCCGGCGATCGTAATGACGTCGGCCTCGGGCGAAATCTTGCGCACGAAATTGTTTCCCCAGTCACCGATGAGCAGACCACCATCCTTGGTGGGGGCGATGCCGTAAGGCAGCAAGAACGATGCGGCCGTACCCTTGCCGTCGGCGGCGCCCGGGGTGCCGCCGGCGAGCGTCTCGACCTTGGCGGCGGCGGCCGAGCAGGCCACCGTCACGTCGCTCACGTCGGCCGAAGCCTTGCCGGTGTCCTTGGTGACGGTGCAGAACTGCCACAGGGGTTGCGTACGGATGCTGACCTTGTAGTCCGAGCCCTCGACCAGGGTCGTTGCAAAGGTGAACTTGCCATCGGCCGACAGCTGGAGGTCGTCGCCGGCATTGTTTTGCAGCACCAGGCGGCCTTCAAGGCCGGTGACCGTGCCGCCGATGGAATGGTTCACGACGGGCGGCACTGTCGCCGGAGGGGGCGGTGCGACCATCGGCAGAAAAGTACCACCACCTCCACCCCCGCCGCACGATGCCACCAACATGACCGCACCGGCCACGGCGCCGATTCGCGCGACCGAACTCGCTTGACTGAAACGCATCTTGACTCCTCTTTATGGTTGTATGACTCAACAAAAAGAAGCCCCCTGCCGACGGGTCTGCAGGGGGTTTCCAAATGTCAATCATTGTTAAAAAGAGTGTCTTTCGATATCCCCAGAACTTGGTATTTTTCGCGGTCGGCCCTCTCATCTGGCGCCAGCAATGGCTCCCTGGTCCGCCAGCCAGGGGGGCCTGACAACATCGCGCGGCCTTCATCGCCGCTCACCTTCACCCCAACGCTCTCCCGCAAGCGGGAGAGGGAGTCATTCATTCGGGAGCCGTACGGGAGCCCCCTTCACGAATGCCCGTCCACCCGCATCTGGAACAGGAAGTACGGCGGAATGCACGCCCCGCGTCCTTCGGGTTGGCCCTCCGCCTGCGCGCAGATGTAGTCCTCACGACAAGGCTTCTGTGCCGAGCAGCTGCGCAGGTTGCCGGGGCGCGTGTGCTTGCTCAAACAATCGCCGAAGGGTTGCTTGGCAGCGAGGCACTGGTTGAAGTCGCTGAGGATGGCGATGCCGCCGCAAGTCCCATTCGGGTCCTTCGGATCGCAGGCGCCCGAGCACATGCCGCCGGGGAAGCCGACCGAGGTTTTCTCGCACACCGAGTCCGCGCCCTCGCAGGTCGTGGCAGCGGTGCGCGGCAGCTTCTGCGCGCGGTCGCGCCACGGGTCGGCGGATGCGGTGATGCGCGTGGGCTCGCAGCTCGCGCCGACGGTGGCTTTCTCGGGCGCCGCGCTCTCGTCGTCCGGCGCGGCCAGCGGGCGGAACGGGTCGGGCACGGGCGTCGTCATCGCCGCCTTCACATAGCGTTCACGCCGCGCCAGTTCATCCTGCAGGTGCGGCGAGTGCGGCAGCGCGAGCGCGTTGCCGGTCGTGAAGGTGCGCGAGGCGCCGCGCCGGTCCAGGCCCAGCAGGTGAAAGCCCGCGACGGCGCGGCTCTGGTGGCAGCCGGCGCAGCTCAGGTCGTCGAGACGGCGCAGCACGGCCTGCGGTGATTGCAGCGTGCGGCTGCCGGGCACGGGCTGCCAGTCGCCGGGCGCGAACAGCTGTTCGAAGGGGCGGTTCGCCAATCGTTCGAGGCCGCGCGGCGCGACGGAGACAGACTCGGTCGCCAGAAAGCGATCGGGGATGCGCACGGTGGCGCTGTCGAGTGCGCGCAGCGTGTCGGGCTGCTGCAGCCATTGCAGCAGCGCCTTGCGCAGCGGCGCGTCGGCTTTGAGCTTCGCGACGTCGGGCGTGTTCTCCAACGGGCCTGCGTCGAAGCGCTGCGTGCCCGCGTTCCAGCGGAAGGCGCGCAGCAGGTACTCGGCATGGCCGCCGAGGTCGGGTCGCACGGCCGAGGGCCAGCGCACGCTCTGAAGGTTGGTCGTCACCTGCGCGATGCGGGCCTGCGCGAGCCGTGGTGGCGCGAGCGGGCCGTCGGCCGACACGAGCCAGTGGCCGAGCGCTTCGTCTTTCATCGACGCCTGCGGTGGTTGCCAACGCCGCGCGGCACTGGCGCAGCTGCCGTCGGCATCGGGCGCATCGCCGCGCAGCTCGACGGCGACGGTCATCGGCAGGCGCGACTGCATCGCGGCCGAGCGGTAGGCCAGGCGGTACACGAGCCGCGTCTCGCCGCAGGCGCCGGGCTGGAACGGGCGGCGGTCCATGCGGTTGGCCACGCCGACCAGCTCGAAGAAAGCATCGGGGCTGGCAAGCCAGCGCGCGTCGAAGATCCGGTGCGGGTAGCGCGCAATGCCGACGCCGGCTTGCGGGTCGCGGCGCTGCAGGGCGGCGAGGCTGCCCTTCAGCGGATTGGCGATCGATTGCCAGGCCGGCGCGCGCGCAAGTGCCTGGTTGGTGGCAATGCCGCTCGCAGCCATGGGCACATCGAACCAGCGGCCGAAGCCGGCGCCGGATTTCTCGGCGGCCTGCAGCGCGACGGGCGAGGTGACGAGCAGGACCGGGTCGGCTGCCCGAGCGGCCGGTACAGCGAGTGAGGACGCGAGCGCGAGGCCGGCGGTCAGAAGGTGAAGGAGACGTGGCACGCGGACGATTGTGCCGCCGCGATTCAGCCCGCCACCGTCAACGCCATCTGCTGCCGCATGAGTCCGGCGACGGCCACGCCCTGCGGATCGCCCAGCCGTTCCAGCGCGGCGATCACGCCCTTGCGGTCGTCTTCCGAGCGGTCCTGGTTGAGCTTGAACTTGCCTTCGAGCACGCGCACCGGAATCTCGACCGCCGCGATCATGTCCAGGCGCGGCGCCACGAAGTCGAAGGGCATGGCGTCGAAGTCCCAGGTGCCGCCCAGCGGCGTGTCGTACAGCGCGACGGTGCGGCGCAGCACGGCGTGGATGACCATGCGGTCCTCGATCACGCGGGGCGTGCCGCGCGCGTGGATCGCGGTGTAGTTCCAGGTCGGGAAGGTGCTCTGCTTCACGTACCAGCTGGGCGTGATGAAGGCGTGTGGCCCCTGGAAGATGGCGAGCACTTCGGCGCCCGCGCGCAGTTCGTCGAACTGCGGGTTCTTCTTCGACAGGTGCGTGGTGAGCAGGCCGGGGCCGTCGTCCTGCGCATCAAGCAAGAAAGGAAGATGCGTGGCGCTGGCGCCCGACGATCCCACGGTGATGAGCGTGCCGAAGCTCCAGGCGCGGATGCCGGCGTGCAGCGTCGCAAGGTCGTCCTCGATGTACGGCTTGGGCGTGTACATGGCGAAGGCTTCAGCGCGCGGCCAGCGCGTGCATCCAGCGGGCGGCGTCGTCGAAGGCGCGGCCCGCCACGTCGGCGATCGACACGGCTTCGAGAAAGCCGTGGATGGTGCCGGGGTAGAGCACATCGGTCACGGCCACGCCGGCCTCGCGCAGTCGCGCGGCCATGAGCACGCTGTCGTCGTGCAGCGGGTCGCACTCGGTGATCGCCAGGCACGCGGGCGGCAG
This sequence comes from Variovorax sp. 54, assembly GCF_002754375.1. Lineage (NCBI taxonomy): Bacteria > Pseudomonadati > Pseudomonadota > Betaproteobacteria > Burkholderiales > Comamonadaceae > Variovorax > Variovorax sp. 54. The sequence goes on along the minus strand of NZ_PEFF01000001.1, from coordinate 619,700 downwards.
GCCTTCGAGCCGGGCCGTGAGGCTGGCCAGGCGCGGGTCGCGAGCGTCTTCGGGCCGGCGCAGGTACAGGCCGTAGAACCACACCATCATGTGCAGCGACAGGCCGTACTCGCCCGCGCCGTAGCGCACCACCGACTCGCGGTACAGCTCGGTGCTGTAGGCGCCGTAGTTCAGCAGCATGCCCAGCGGCAGCGCCTCGCCCGCGTCGCGCAGCACGAGGCAGGCGCCCACCGACAGGTTGGCGCCCGCCGAGTCGCCGCCGATGAAGAGCTGCGCAGGGTCGATGTCGAGCGCGCCCGCATTCACCGCGAGCCAGCGCATCACGTCGACGCATTCGTCGTGCGGCTGCGGAAACTGCGCCTCGGGCGCCCGCGTGTAGTCGATGCCGATGACGGCGATGCCCGCGCGGCCCGCGTACTCGCGCATCACGCGGTCGTGGGTGTCGAGGCTGAACAGCACGAAGCCGCCGCCGTGGATGTAGACGAGTGCGCCCTGCAGCGAGCGCGTCTTGGGGTAGTGCACGCGGATGCGCACGTTGCCGTGGCGCGTGGGCACTTGCTGTTCGACGGTGCGTGCCATCGTCGGGCCGCCTTCGGTCCACGGCGCGCGCACCTTCTCGGCGTTGGCGCGACCTTCGGCGATCGGGATGGTGTGGCGCTTCGGGTAGCGGCCGCCCTCGGCCGCCATGAGGCGCATGAACTCGACGATCTGCGGGTCGAGCGGGGGCGGGGCGGTGGGGTTCAGCCAGGTCGCGGGCAAGGAGGAGGCGGTCACGCAAACACTTTCTCGGAAGGGCGGGAGACAGATTCGGCCAGCGACGCGAGCGGCCGTGGCGTGGCCGCCAGCAGTGCGCGCGTGTACGCATGGCTCGGCTGGTCGAACACGGCATCGCGCGGGCCTTGCTCGACGATGCGGCCGCGCTCCATCACGACGACGCGGTCGGCGATCTGCTCGACGGCCGCGAGGTCATGGCTGATGAACAGGCACGCAAAGCCGTGGTGCGCCTGCAGGCTCTGAAAGAGCCGCAGCACCTGCGCCTGGATGGTCATGTCGAGCGCGGACACGGGCTCGTCGGCGACCACGAAGGCGGGCCGGCGCACCAGCGCGCGCGCAATCGCCACGCGCTGGCGCTGGCCGCCCGAGAGCTCGTGCGGGTAGCGCGCACCCAGGCCGTCCAGGCCCACTTCGTCGAGCGTCTCGTGCACGCGCTTCAGGCGCGCGGCGGCATCGAGCGCGGGCAGGTGGCGCAGCGGCTCGGCCACGATCTCCTGCACGCGCATGCGCGGGTCGAGCGACGAGAACGGGTCTTGAAACACGAGCTGGCAGGCGAGGCGGAAGCGGTGCAGCGCGGCGCGGTCGGCACTGCGCACGTCGTCGCCGCGAAACAAGATTTGTCCCGCATGCGACGGCGCAAGCCGCAGGATGGCGCGGCCCAGCGTGGTCTTGCCCGAGCCGCTGCCGCCCACCAGCGCGACCATCTCGCCGGGGTGGATGTCCAGGTCGAGCTGGTCGATGATCTGCACCGGCGCATGGCGCTTGAAGAAGCCCGCGCGCGGGCCGGGGTAGCTCACGCACAGGCCGCGCACCTGCACCAGCGGCTGCTGCGGCGCGGCCGGGGCCGGCTTCGCGGCCTGGCGGCGCGGCAGGGCATCGACCAGCTTGCGGGTGTAGGGCTGCTGCGGGTCGACGAGGATGGCGGGCACGTCGCCGGTCTCCACCATCCGGCCTTTTTCCAGCACGATGGCGCGCTGCGCATAACGCCCGACCAGCCCGAGGTTGTGCGTGATGAGCAGCACGGCCGTGCCCTGGTCCTTCGCGAGGCCGACCATGAGGTCGAGCACTTCGCGCTGGCTCAGCGTGTCGAGCGCGGTGGTCGGCTCGTCGGCGATGAGCAGGCGCGGCTTGAGCAGCATCACGCTGGCCAGCATGATGCGCTGGCGCATGCCGCCTGAAAATTCGTGCGGGTAGGCGTGCATGCAGCGCTCGGGGTCGGCGATCTGCACGCGGCGCAGCATGTCGAGGCAGCGCGCGCGAATCTCGGTGGCCGACAGCTTGGTGTGCATGCGCAGGCCTTCGGCCATCTGCTCGCCGATGCGGTGCACCGGGTTGAGCGAGACCATCGGCTCCTGGAACACCATGCCGATGCCGGGCCCGCGGATGGGGCGCATGGCTTTCACATCACGCGTGCTCAGGTCTTCGCCGTCGAACACGATCTGCCCGCCGCTTTGCGCGATGCCGGGCGGCAGCAGCTGCAGGATGGCGCGCGCGGCCATGGTCTTGCCGCTGCCCGATTCGCCGACCACGGCAAGGAACTCGCCGGGGCGCACGTCGAACGAGAGGTCGTGCACCAGCGTCTGGGCGCCGCCGTGCAGGTCGATCTTCAGATGCCGCACGGAAAGCACGGGCGCTGTGGAAGAGGGTGAATGGGTCATGACTTCTCCGTGCGCGGATCGAGCCGGTCGCGCAGCGATTCGCCCAAGAGGTTGATGCCCAGCAGCGTGAGCGCGATGCACAGGCCCGGCACCAGGCACAGCCACACGGCCGAGGCCATGTAGGGGCGGGCGCTGGAGAGCATGTTGCCCCAGGTGGGCGCGGGCGGCGGCACGCCCAGGCCGAGGAAGCTCAGGGCGCTTTCCGACAGCAGCACCCAGCCGAACATGCTGGTGGCCAGCACGGCGACGGGCGCCACGCAGTTGGGCAGGATGTGGCGCCACATGGTGTAGATCTCGCCGTTGCCGATCATGCGCGAGGCCTCGACGTATTCGCGCTCGCGCAGCGACAGCACAGTGCCGCGCACCACGCGCACCACCGAGGGCGCGTAGGCCATGCTCAGCGCGAGCACGATGCCCCACTGGTTGGCGCCCACGATCACCATCACGCCCAGCGCCAGCAGCAGGCCCGGAAAGGCCAGCAGCGTGTCGTTGAAGGCCATGAGCACGCGGTCGGTCCAGCCGCGCACGAAGCCGGCGACCACGCCGATCACGAGCCCGATGGCGGTGGCCAGCGCCACCGTGAGCAGCGCGATGAGGCAGCTGGTGGAGGCCGCGCGCATGGCGCGGCTGGCCACGTCGCGCCCGAACTCGTCGGTGCCCAGCCAGTGCGCCATCGACGGCGGCTGCAGCTTGCCGCGCAGGTCGATGCCCAGCGGGTTGTAGGGTGTCCACAGCGCGGCCACCACGGCCAGCACCAGCAGCACGCCGATGAGCACGCCGCCCACGAGGGTATGGGTCTTGAGCTTTTTCACTGCACCGACACCCGGGGATCGAAGAGGGGATAGCACATGTCCACGATCAGGTTGATGACCACGTAGATGCAGGCCGTGAACAGCAGGCAGCCCTGCAGCACCGGGTAGTCGCGCGCGAAGATCGAATCGATCATCAGGCGGCCCAGGCCGGGCAGGGTGAACACCGTTTCGAGCACCGCGATGCCGCTCAGCAGATGACCCAGGATGAGGCCGATCATGGTGAGCGTGGGGTTGAAGGCGTTGGGCAGCACGTGGCGGCGCAGCACCTGCGACTCGGGCACGCCCTTGGCGCGTGCGTGCGTCACGTATTCGAGCCGCAGCACTTCGATGGTGCTGGCGCGCGACATGCGCGTGAGCACGCCGGTCTCGACCAGCACCAGCGTGACGATCGGCAGGATCACGTAAAGCAGGCCCTGCGAGAAGTCTTCCGACATCGGCACGTAGCCCACCACCGGCAGCCAGTGCAGGTACTGGCCGAAGAACATCAACAGCAGCAGGCCGAGCCAGAAGCTCGGCACCGACAGCATCAGCGTGGCCGCGCCGATGATGGCGAGGTCGGTCGGCCGGTCCTTGCGCCAGGCGGCGATGAGGCCGGCGGGCACGGCGATCAGCGAGGCCAGCGCCACGGCGGTGAGCACGATCACGGCGCTCACGTGAAAGCGCTCCCAGATCAGCGGCAGCACGGCCAGGCCGTTGGTGGTCGACACGCCCAGGTCGCCCGTGAGCGCGTGGCGCAGCCACACGAAGTACTGGGTGACCAGGGGCTGGTCCAGCCCCATCTGCTGGCGGGCGAGTTCGAGCTGCGCGGGGTCGGCGCCTTCGCCGAGCATGAGCTGCACCGGGTCGCCCGGAATCAGCCGCATGAGCGTGAAGACGGCAATCGACACCAGCAGCAGCGTCGGGACCGTCATGGCGATCCGGCGCAAGAGGTAGGCAAGCATGGCGGCGGCGCCCCGTCAGCCGCGCGCGTCGAGCCGGACGTTCCAGAACCGGGGCTTGGCTGGCGCCCAGCCCTTGAAGCCGGTCACGCTCTTGCGCATGGCGGTGGCGTCGCTGGCGTTGAAGAGCACGACCATCGGCACGTCCTGCAGCATCTGCTTGTGCAGTTCGTCGAACAGCACCTGGCGGCGCGCCTTGTCGCGCGAGACCATGCTCTCGGTGAGCCGGGTCTGCGCGGCGGCGTTGTCCCACACCTTGCGCGGCTGCGCGGCCTTGTCACCGGACACCATCTCGTAGTTGAGCGAAGGGTCGATGCGCGCCGAGTAGATGAAGGCCATGCTCTGGTACTGGCCCTTGGTGTAGCGGTCGAGCTGCGTGGCCCAGTCGAGCACTTCGAGTTCGACGTTGATGCCGGCCTCGGAGGCCATGGCCTGCACCAGCACGGCGGCCGAGTACAGCGCCTCGTAGCGCTTGTTGGCCACGAGCTTGATCGGCTGGCCGCGGTAGCCGGCTTCGGCCAGCAGCTTCTTGGCACCGGTGATGTCGCGCTTGTAGCCGCCGGCCTGCACGGCGCTGTAGAACGGGCTGGACGAGGGCACGACCGAGTTGTTGACGGCCGACAGGCCCTCGGTGACCGACTTGGCGATCTCGGGCGTGTCGAGCGCCAGTGCCAGGGCGCGGCGGATGCGCACGTCTTTCAGCAGCGGGTCGGTGGTCTGCAGCAGCAGCGCCACCATGGTCATCACCGGCGTGGTGTCGACGCGCACGTCGCTGCGCCCGCGCATCTCGACGACGTCGGCGGGGCTGGGACTGATGAAGGCGTCGATGCCGCCGCTGTACAGCGCCGCCTTGGCCGCGGCCGAGTCGGGAATGACGACGAAGCGCAGGTTTTCGATCTCGGCCTTCTTGCCGCCGGTGAGGCCGTCGCGGGCTTCGGGGCGCGCGCTGTAGCCGTCGAAGCGCGTGAGCTCGATGTACTGGCCGCGCTTCCACTCCTTGATCTTGTAGGGGCCGGTGCCCACGGGCTCCTTCCACTGGCCGTCGGCGCCGAGCGAGCTGCGGTGCACGATGGCGGCGCCGCCGCAGTCGGGGCGCGCCATCATCGTGAGAAACAGCGCGCTCGGGCGCTCGATCTTGAACACCACGGTCTTCGGCGTGGGCGCTTCCACCGCGAGCACCTTGGTCATGCCCTTGCCGTCGAACTCGGGCAGGCAGCGCCAGCCGCTGGTGGGCTTGAGGTAGCGCTGCCAGCTCCACACCACGTCGTCGGCGGTGAGCACCGCGCCGTTCTGGAACTTCACGCCGTCGCGCAGGGTGAAGGTGTAGGTCAGGCCGTCGGCCGAGGTGTCGACCTTGCTCGCGAGCATCGGGCCGACCGAGGTGTCCTCGCGCAGCGCGACCAGGCCTTCGACCACGTGGGTGAGCACGTTGTCGGTGTTGTCGTCGCGGTTGCCGCCGGGGTCGGTGGAGCGGATGTCGGAGTTGATCTGGATCCGCATCGTCTGGCCGGCGCCGACGGGCGCTTGGGCGAAGGCCGCGCTGGCAGCGAGGCCGAGGCCGAGGGCCAGTGCGGCAGCGGCGCGCGCAGCGGGAGGGAGGGACGGGGGCGTGGGCAGGTTCATGGCAACACTCCTGGCGATGGCTGGGCGGGGCGGGCGGATCAGAGGGAATACTCGGTGAAGCGGTGCGCCTTGAAGGGCGCCGGCGCGATGCGCATCTTTCGTGCCGCCGGGTCCATGACGATGGTCGCCACGGTGGCCGACGAGGCACCGCCGGGGCCCGCGCTCGGGCTGCGGCACACGGCGCGCGGTGCGCCGAAGCGGTCTTGCAATGCGTCGAGCACGTCCTGCTCGGTGAGCAGGCCCACTGCGCGCTTGTTGTGCAGCGCCTCGGTCACGCGGCGGTCGCGGTAGAGCGAATCGGGCGTGGTCTCCAGGCTGCGGTCGACCACGCGCGCCAGTGCCGCCGGGGTCTTGAAGTGGTTGGCGTGCACCAGGATGCCGCCTTCTGGCTGCTGCCAGAACACCTGCTCGGGACAGGTCTCCAGGCTCACGGCCTCGCCCTCGGCGTGCGTGATGATCATGTTGTTGGAGATCGAGCGCGCGCTGCGGCATACCACGCCCAGCGCGTTGGCGTACAGCGTCGACTGCAGGATGCCGCGGCGGATCAGCGCCAGCGGCACGCCTTGCTGCTTGCCGTCGTTGTCGGCCTTGATGAAGTTGCCGGTGACGGCGATGCCCGCGCTGTTGAGCCCCGCGCGCGCCAGCGTGCCGGCCTCGGCGAAGGTGAGCATGGCCGGGCCTTCGTCCGGCTGGATGCGCAGCACCACGCCGAGTTCGAGGCTCTCGACGCGCCAGTCCCAGTTCTGCGCGTGGATGAGCTTGCCGTCGCGCGCGGCCGAAGGCATGACGACCACGCCGGTGCAGCCGTCGGGCGGCTCGGTGGCTTCGAGCTGCTGGAAGGCGTAGAGCATTTCGCTGCGCGCGTTGAGCGCCACGATGTCTTCGGCCGGCACGCCCGCGCCTTCGGCCACGCCCTCGATCTCGCGCAGCATGCCGGCGTCGAAGGCCTCGACCATCGGCATGAAGCGGCGTGCCAGCACGCGTGTGCGCTCCCAGCTCAGGCCCACGCGCTCGAAGGCAGCGCGGTAGGTGCGCAGGCTCAGGTCGATGCGGTCGCCGGCGGCGCGGCCGTACTGGCGCCCGCGCTGCTGTGCGTCGCCTTCGATGTCGTAGAGGGGGAACGATTCGATGTCCATGGTGTGTCTTGTCTCCGGGGCTTGTCTTGTCGGTGCGGCGTGAGGGGGCTCAGGCTGCCGTGTCGGTGGCTTGTGCGGTCTGCGCGATGGCGGCGCGCAGGCTGTCGATGATCTGGTCGATGTGCCGGCGCTCCAGCGTGAACGGCGGCGACAGCGCGATGGTGTCGCCCACCGAACGCACCAGCACGCCGCTTTCGTCCAGGCAATGTTGCGCCACCGCCTGCGCATGCGTGCCGGGGCCCGAGGCCCAGCCCTGCAGCTCGACGCCGGCCAGCAGGCCGACGTTGCGCACGTCGATCACGCCCGGCAGGCCGCGCAGGCTGTGCAGGCCGTCTTCGAAGTAGGGCGACAGCTCGGCGGCGCGGGCGATGAGGCCGTCTTCGGTGTAGGCGTCGAGCGTGGCCAGGGCGGCGGCGCAGGCCAGCGGATGGCCCGAGTAGGTGTAGCCGTGCGAGAGCTCGACCGCGCTCACGCTGCCCTGCATGAAGGCGTCGTGCACCGCACCGCGCATGAGCACCGCGCCCATCGGCACGGCGCCGTTGGTCAGGCCCTTGGCGGTGGTGATGAGGTCGGGCGTCACGCCGAACAGGTCGGACGCGAAGTTGCTGCCCACGCGCCCGAAGCCGGTGATGACCTCGTCGAAGATCAGCAGGATGCCGTGCTTGTCGCAAATTTCGCGCAGGCGCTTCAGGTAGCCGCGCGGCGGCGGCAGCACGCCGGTGGAGCCGGCCACGGGCTCGACGATCACGGCGGCGATGGTCGAGGCGTCGTGCAGCGAGACCAGCGCCTCGAGCGCGTCGGCCTTGTCGATGCCGTGCTCCGGCTCGCCGCGCGAGAAGGCGTTGCGCGCCAGGTCGAGCGTGTGCGGCAGGTGGTCCACGCCGTTGAGCAGCGGCCCGAAGGTGCTGCGCTGGCGCCCGATGCCGCCCACCGAGATGCCGCCGAAGCCCACGCCGTGGTACGAGCGTTCGCGGCCGATGAGCCGGTAGCGGCCCGCGTCGCCGCGCGCCCGGTGGTAGGCCACGGCGATCTTCAGCGCGGTGTCGACCGACTCCGAACCCGAGTTGGTGAAGAACACGTGCTCCATGCCGGCCGGCGCCATCTGCGTGAGGCGCTGCGCCAGCGTGAAGGCGGCGGGGTGGCCGATCTGGAAATTGGAGGCGTAGTCGAGCACGTCGATCTGCGCCTTCATCGCCGCGCTGACCCGCGGGTTGCGGTGCCCGGCGTTCACGCACCACAGGCCGGCGATGGCGTCGAGCACGCGGCGGCCGTCGGCCAGGTCGTAGTACAGGCCCTCGCTGCCGACGATGAGGCGCGGCGCTTGCTTGAACTTGCGGTTGGGCGTGAAGGGCATCCAGAACGCGTCGAGCGAACCGGGTGGCGTTGTCAGGGTATCGGCGGAAGCCACGGTGTTTTTCTCCTTGGGAAACGACCCGTCGTCCGGGTCGGCGTGGGGCCGATCTTGGAATTCAAATTGTATTTTTGGCGTGAGATGTACATGGTTTTTTAGGGCCAAAAATACAAAGAACCCGCGATGATCGGCACCCAGCCCGTGTTTCCGGAGACCCATGGATGGCCCCGCAGCAGCAGATCCCGATGCAGACGCAGATGGACAACAAGTCGGTCCCGCCGCTCACCCAGCGTGTGAGCCGCTACATCCTCGACCAGGCTTTGGCCGGCGGCTACGAGAACGGTCGCCACATGACCGAGACCGACCTCGCCGGCCGGCTCGGCATTTCGCGCACGCCGGTGCGCGCCGCGCTGCGCCTCTTGCACGAGCGTGCGCTGCTGGCGCATGTGCCCAACCGCGGCTACACGCTCGTAGCCGACCGCGAGGCGCTCGACCGTGCGCGCCGCGAGATGCCGGAAGACGAGGAGAAGACGCTCTACTACCGCGTGCTGCGCGACCGCCTCGCGGGCAAGCTGCCGACGCGCGTCAACGAACTCGAGCTGGCCCAGACCTACGGCGTGCCGCGCCCGCTGCTGCGCAACGTGATGACCACGCTGCTGCAGGACGGCGTGCTGCGCGGTCGCCACTACCAGCGCTGGGAGTTCACCGAAACCCTCGACTCGGTCGAGAGCGAGCGCGAGAGCTACCGCTTTCGGCTGGTGGTCGAATGCGCGTCGCTGCGCGAGCCCGGCTTCAAGGTCGAGCATGAGCGGCTGCTGGCCTGCCGCGAACAACAGCAGACCTTGCTCACGCACGCCTCGCGCCATTCGTGGATGGAATTCTTCGAGGCAAACGCGCAGTTCCACGAGCTGCTGGCCAGCGCCTCGGGCAACCGCTTCATCCTCGATGCGGTGAAGCAGCAGAACCGGCTGCGCCGCATCTCCGATCTGTCGGACTACCCGCTCGTGAACATCGACCTGCTGCGCAAGTCGTGCCGCGAGCACCTGCAGATCCTCGACGCGGTCGAAGAGAACAAGCTCGAAGTCGCCGCCAAGCACATGCACGCCCACCTGAGCCGTGCCAGCGACATCCTGGAGCGCCGCGTGATGGGCGACCTGGATGCGCTCGGCGAATGAGCCACCGCACCCTTATGACCCCCCAAGAAACGACGGCTCCCAACGCCGCGCTGGCCGACGGCTGGCGCGATGGTTTTCCCACGGCCGGCACGGCGGTGCAACGCCCGCGCGAACGCCCGATCTTCCAGGCCCCCGAGAACCGCTGGGCCTTTTCGCACCTGCGCGAGCTGCAGCCGACGCGCAACGTGTCGCGCGGCACCGGCCCGGTGTCGGTGCTGCCGCGCGCCGAGCGGCCCGAGCTCGACACGCTGGCCTTCACCTTGCCCGCCGATGGTTCGCGCACCGACTGGCGCAGCGCGCTCACAACGATCTGCGCCGACGGCGCGGTGGTGCTGCACCGCGGGCGCATCGTGTACGAGCGCTACTTCGGCGCGCTCGACGAACACGGGCAGCACATGGCGATGTCGGTCACCAAGTCGGTCGTCGGCACGGTCGGCGCGATGCTCGCGGCCGAGGGGTTGCTCGACGAAAACGCCGAGGTGCGGCACTACATCCCCGAGCTGGCGACGAGCGCCTTCGGCCACGCCACCGTGCGCCAGGTGATGGACATGACGACGGGCATCGACTACTCGGAGGACTACGCCGACCCCGACGCCGGCGTGTGGAAGCACGCGCGCGCCGGTCAGTTGCTGCCGCGCCCCGCGGGCTACGCGGGCGCCGAGGGCTACCGCCAGTTTCTGCAGACCGTGCAGGGGCAGGGCACGCACGGCGAAGCCTTTGCCTACCGCACCGTCAACACCGACGTGTTGGGCTGGCTCATCAGCCGCGTGGCGGGCCAGCCGCTGGCGCAGGTGCTGGGCGAGCGCATCTGGTCGCGCCTGGGCGCCGAACAGGACGCAGCCTTTGTCGTGGACGGGCAGGGCGCCGAGTTCGCGGGCGGCGGCCTGTGCACCGGCTTGCGCGACCTGGCGCGGTTGGGCGAAATGATGCGGCTCGGCGGCGCCTTCAACGGCTCGCAGATCGTGCCCGAGGCCGTGGTGGCCGACATCCGCCGCGGCGCCGATCCGGCGCGCTTTGCGCTCGCGGGCTACACGCGGCTGGCCGGCTGGAGCTACAGAAACATGTGGTGGGTGGCGCACGACGCGCGTCGCACCTTCACCGCGCAAGGCATCCACGGCCAGGCGCTGCACATCGACCCCGAGGCGGAGATGGTGGTGGCGCGTTTTGCCTCGCACCCGCTCGCTGCCAACGCGCACCTGCCGACCTCGATGCACGCCTTTCGCGCGCTGGCCGAGCACCTGATGCGCGGCTGATTTCCTTTCTTCCCTTTCTTCCTTTCTCTTTCTTCATGCTCACCCAAGTCACGACCAATGCGAGCCTGCAGGCCCGCAAGAACGCCGCCTGCGCGCAGGGCATCGGCACGCTCACGCCGCACTTCACCGCCCGCGCCGACAACGCCGAGCTGTGGGACGTGGAAGGCCGGCGCTTTGTCGACTTTGCCAGCGGCATCGCCACGCTCGCCACCGGTCACCGCCACCCCCGCATCGTGGCGGCCGTGCGCGCGCAGCTCGACGACTTTCACCACACCTGCTTCCACGTCACGCCGTATGAGGAATACGTGGCGCTGTGCGAGCAGCTGAACCGCGTGGTGCCCGGCCCCAGCGCGAAGAAGAGCGCGCTCTTCACGACCGGCGCCGAGGCCATCGAGAACGCGATGAAAGTGGCGCGCGCCGCCACCGGCCGCAGCGGCGTGGTGGCGTTCTCGGGTGCGTTCCACGGGCGCACCTTCATGGGCATGGCGCTCACCGGCAAGGTCGCGCCGTACAAGGCGGGCTTCGGCCCGATGCCGGGCGACGTGTGGCACGTGCCGTTTCCGGCTGCGCCGCTGGGCGTGACGGTGGACGACAGCATCGCGGCGCTCGACCGGTTGTTCAAGACCGACGTCGATCCGCAGCGCGTGGCGGCGATCGTCATCGAGCTGGTGCAGGGCGAGGGCGGTTTCTACGTGGCGCCGCCCGCACTCATGGAACACCTGCGCGCGGAGTGCGACCGGCACGGCATCCTGCTGGTCGTCGACGAAATCCAGACCGGCTTCGGGCGCACCGGCAAGCTCTTTGCGCTGGAGCACTACGGCATCGAGGCCGACCTGGTGACGACGGCCAAGAGCCTGGCCGGCGGCTTTCCGCTGTCTGCGCTCACGGGGCGCGCCGAACTCATGGACGCCACGCGCGTCGGCAGCCTCGGCGGCACCTACGCGGGCAACCCGTTGGCGGTGGCGGCGGCGCTGGAGACGATGCGCGTGATCGAGGACGAAGGGCTGGTCGCACGCGCCCGCATGCTCGGCGAGCGGCTGACGGCGTGCCTCGCGGCACTGCGCACCGAGGTGCCGCGCATCTGCGACGTGCGTGGCCTGGGCGCGATGGTGGCGGTGGAGTTTCGCGATCCGCACAGCGGCGAGCCCGATGCCGAGTTCACGAAGCGCGTGCATGCGGCCGGGCTCGAGCGCGGCCTGCTGCTGCTGACCTGCGGCGTGCATGGCAACGTGGTGCGCTTCCTGTTCCCGCTCACCATTCCCGAGGCGGTTTTTGAAGAAGGGCTGGGCCTGCTGGCCGAATCGATTCGCGCGGCCAACGTCTGAACGTTCAGCGGCGCGTCTGGATGCCGAGCGTGCGGCAGAAGTCGTAGAAGTCTTCGAGCTGCAGCGACTTGTCGAACACCGCATCGACGCCCGCCGACAGCGCGCCTTCGCGCACCTCGGAGGTCGCGTGGTTCATGAACACCACGGTGCGCTGCACGGGTGACTTGCGCTCCCGCAGGTGGTTCGCAATCGTCAGGCCGTTGCCTTGTGCGAGGAACACGTCGATCACGGCGGCGTCCCACGCGTCGGGGTTCGCGTCGAGCCAGTCGATCGCTTCATCGCAGGTGCTGGCAGTGGCAACGACTTCGCATCCGGAGAATTCCCTCAGTCCATCGGTCAGGGTGGTGGCGATCAGGGGGTTGTCTTCTATGAGGTAGATGCGGGTCATCGGTGCGGAGTCTGGAAATGAAATGCAACGGCGTGTCTGCGCTTGTGGCGCGGGGCTGCCGGGCCGGTCCATTGTCACGAGGGGAGGGCGCGGCGGAGTCGGACAACGCCGCCACATGGCGTCCCTTGCGCACGCGAAACGGCTGTTTGTGCATTGCATCACTGGCGTACAAGACGCAGGCGCGGGGCGTGCCTATCGTGCGGGGCTTCTTTGACTCCGTCACGACAGGTTGTTCGATGTCGCCTTCTTCTTGGTCTTCTTTCGCTCCCCCCTTCACCGCTTCGGGCCGCAGTGCGCTCGTGCAGGCGCCGCCGTGGCACTACGCCGGATGGCTGGTGAATGTGGGTTTTTCTTTCGATGCCGCACGCGGCGCGGCGCTGGTGCCGGCGGACGTCGGCGTGGCCACGGGCAACGGCTGCGTGCATTTCGCCGACTGGCAATCGTGCGGCGACGACGGGCGCGAAATGCTCGACCCGGTGTATGCGCAGTACCGCGAGACCATCGTGGTGCTCGAGATTGAACCGGCGCGCGGCGACACCTCGCGCCGCTGCTTCTACTGTCCGCTCATCTACGTCGACCAGGACATCTCGATGCTGCGCGGCTGGCTGCAGGGCTGGCCCAAGAAGATCGGCCAGACCTGGCTCACGCGCAGCCTGCCGCTGATCCATCCGGCCGCCGCACCCGTGGCGGCCGGCAGCCGGCTCGGCGCGAGCCTCAGCGTGAAGGAGCGGCGGCTGGTGGATGCCACGGTCACGCTGTCGGGCGAGGCGAGCGGGCCGCTCGGCTTCCTGGCCGCGCCCACCATCGGCGCCATCGGCTGGCCCGACCTGACCCAAGCAGGCAGCGAGGCGGTGCCGCGCTACCTGCGTGCCGACATCATCGACCGTGTCGAAACGGGCTGGGTGCAGGGCGAGGCCACGCTGCGTTTCCACGAGCACCCTGTCGAGGAACTCGCGCTGCTCGGCCCCGTGCAGGCGACGCAGGCCAGCGCGGGCTGGATGGGCCTCACGGTGCGCGGCGCGATCGCGGTGTGAGGAGCGCCCTGCCTCCCGCGGGCGGCTGCGCTACGCTCGGCGGGCCATGACGTTTCCCGCCCCGACGACCTCGCACGTGATCGGCCTGCCGCTGGACGACGGCACGCCGGTCGAGGTGATGTTCGCGGGCGATCCCAAGGCGCACTTCGCGCTGCACTGGCATGCGGAGTGGAGCGTGGGCGCGATCCTCGAAGGCCGCTGCGAGTTCGTCTGCGCGGGCGCGCCGCGCTCGGCACAGGCGGGCGCGCTGGTGCTGATGCCGCCGTTCGCGCTGCACACGGCCGGCGTGAGCGCCCAGGGCTTTCGCATGGTGATGCTGTATGTACCGCACGCCTGGGTGGCGGCGCGGATGGACTGGCCGGTGGACCGGCGCGGGTCGCTGCGGCAGGATGTCTGGCGCGACGAGGCGACCGTCGATGCGCTCGCGCAAGCGGCGTCAGCGGCCGACGGCGCGCGGGTCGGCGGGCTGCTCGACCATCTCTTCCGTATGCAGACGACCGACCCGCTCGTGGCGGTCGCGCGCGCCGCGGGCGATGCGCGCGTCGAGGCCGTGTGCGACCTGCTCGCGACCGAAGACGCCTGCCGCATCGAACCCGCGTCGCTGGCCGAACGGCTCGGCGTGTCGCGCGAGCATTTCCATCGCCTGTTCCGCGCGGCGGTCGGCATGGCGCCGGCGCAGTACGCGCGCCTGGCGCGCATCGCCCGCGCCAAGGTGCTGCTGCGCGAAGGCCACGGGCCCGCCGAGGTCGCGGCGCAATGCGGCTTTGCCGACCAGGCGCATTTCTCGCGCTGGTTCCGCCGCTGCTTCGGTGTGACGCCGGGGAACTACCGGGCGGGCGACTCGCCAAAAACCGTCGCGTGAGAAACTACGCCCCCGAGCGAGCGCCCCGCGTATGAACGACAAGTCCTTGAATCTGAAAGAAAAAATCATCTCCGTCGCGCCCATGATGGATTGGACCGACAGGCACTGTCGCGTCTTCCACCGCCTCATGACGCGCCACGCGCTGCTCTACACGGAGATGGTGACCACCGGCGCGCTGATCCACGGCGACGTGCCGCGCCACCTGCGCTTTCATGCCGAAGAACACCCTGTGGCGCTGCAGCTCGGCGGCAGCGAGCCGAACGACCTGGCGCATTGCGCAAAGCTCGGCGAAGAGTGGGGCTACGACGAGATCAACCTGAACTGCGGCTGCCCGAGCGAGCGCGTGCAGCGCGGCGCTTTCGGGGCCTGCCTCATGAACGAGCCGCAGCTGGTGGCCGATTGCGTGAAGGCGATGGTCGATGTGGTCGATGTGCCGGTCACGGTGAAGCACCGCATCGGCATCGACAAGATCGAGAGCTACGAGTTCGTGCGCGACTTTGTCGGCGCGGTGAGCGAGGCGGGCTGCGGCACTTTCATCGTGCATGCGCGCAACGCCTGGCTGCAGGGCCTGAGCCCGAAGCAGAACCGCGAGATTCCGCCGCTGCGCTATGCGCTGGTGCACCGGCTGAAGCACGATTTTCCGGCGCTGCAGTTTTCGATCAACGGCGGCATCGCCACCAACGCCCAGGTGCACGAGCACCTGCGGCTGCTCGACGGCGCCATGATCGGCCGCGAGGCGTACCACAACCCCTGGTGGCTGGCCGAGTGGGACGCCGAGTTCTACGGCGAGGCCCCGCAGACGCTCACGCGCGAAGACATCGAGGCGCAGATGTGCGACTACATGGTCCGCGAGGCGACCGAACACGGCACGAACTGGTGGTCGATCGCACGCCACATGCTGGGCCTGCGCAACGGCCTGCCCGGCGCCCGCCGCTGGCGTCAGGTCTGGAGCGACCACCGCCTGAAGACCCGCCCGCCGCACGAAGTGATGGCGCTGGCGCACGAACCCGTCGCCGCCCAGGCTGCCTGATTTCCTTCGCCGCCGCCACCGACTTTGTAGACAGTCAACACAATTGACCGAAGTTGACGCACGATGGAACACAGTTTCATGACAATGCAACAACAAGTGTGAGCGAATCACCTGTTTTTGCTCAAGAATAAGGCGGTCAGGGAAACAAGAAAAAGGTTCTGTCTTATGAGTGAAGCTGTGGGTGGCAAGGAAGAAGTCAGTGCGCTTGCCAGGGGGTTGTCGCTGCTGAAGGTCATCGGGATGTCGGCGGCACCCGTCGGAAACCGGGAACTGGCCGACACCACCGGCATTCCGAAGGCCACGGTGTCACGCCTCACGGCGACGTTGGTGGGCGCGGGGTTTCTGCGGCAGTCGCAGGACAGCGAGCGCTTCAGCCTGGGGCCGGTGCTGCTCGACATGAGCAGCCGTTACCTGCGCAATTTCGACCTGAGATCACTGGCGCGTCCCCATCTCGGCAACCTGGCCGAGTTGTCGGGTGCCAGCATCCACATGGCGGTGCGCGACGACCTCGACATGCTGGTCATCGATTCGCTGCGACCGCGCTCGGCGCTCATCAGCTCCCGCATCGACGTCGGCTCGCGCATGTCGATCGCCACCTCGGCCTCCGGCCGTGCCTACATCGGCGCCTTGCCCGCCGCCGAGCAGTCGGCGCTGCTGGAGCAGATCCGGCTCGAAACCGGCGAGAACTGGCACGCCATCGAACCGCGCCTCATCGCCAGCCTGGAAGAGTACGCCCGCCTGGGCTACTGCACCTCGTTCGGCGAATGGAACCCCCAGATCCACGCCCTGGGCTTTGCGCTCGCAGGCCCGCGCGGCGAACGCTACGGCGTGAGCTGCGGCGGCCCCGCGTACCTGCTGCCGAGGGAGACCATGCTGAGCCGCGTCGCGCCCCGCATGCTGGAAATAGCCCACCGCATCGCCACAGAGGCCGGCACCCTAACGCTGGACTGAACGAGGCCGCGCCAAAGGCGGAGGCCCCTTCGCGAGACGCCGCGGAACCGGCTCTGCCGGGCCGCAGGCGTCGCCCCCGGAAGGGGGTTGGCGAAGCGACACGAAGTGCGCGCAGCTTGGGGGAGAGCTCAGTGCACGACACGAAGTGCGCGCAGCCTGGGGGTGAACTCAGACTGCGGCTTCCAGGCCGTTGAGGAAGTGCTCGCGCATGCGCGCCATGGCCGTGGCGGCGTCGCGCGCCTCGATGGCGGCCATCACCGCGCGGTGCTCCGCCAGCGATTCGGCAATGCGCCCCGCCTTCAGCAGCGAGTTGTGGCGATTCAACTTCATCACCTTGCGCAGGTCGGCCACCATCTGGTCGCGCCACTTGTTGTTGGCAATGGCCAGCAGGCTCATGTGGAAGCGCTCGTTCACCGCAAAGAAGTGCTCGCGGTCTTCCTTGCCGGGGGCGGCGGCGGCCTCCAGCTCGGCGTGCAGCGCCTTCAGCTCGGCGCGCTGGTCGTTGGTGGCGCGCTCGGCCACCACGCCGGCGGCGTCGCTCTCGAGCAGGGAGAGCAGGTGGTACACATCGGCCAGATCTTGTTCCGACACCTCGGTGACGTAGGCGCCGCGGCGCACCTTCATCGTCACCAGCCCTTCGGCGGCCAGCACTTTCAGCGCCTCGCGCAGGGGCGTGCGGCTGATGCCGTATTCCTCGGCCAGCTTGAGTTCGTCGATCCAGCTGCCGGGCTCCAGCTCGCGGCGGAAGATCCGTTGGCGCAGGAGCTCGGCCACCTCTTCATAGAGGGCGCGGGGGGTCAGGGTGACGGCGGACATGGGCTGCACTGTACTTCAAAAAATGCGTTTGAATTAATAATTACAGATGGGTTAGACTTGTGAACGGCTTGCAAATCCGTGCAAGCGACCTTGCGAATCCCGTCAGACCACCGCCTGGAGCGGCGCCTTCCATGAGCAGCAGCACACCCGAACCCACCTACAAGCCGGCCGACCTCGACGCCTGGGCCAAGTCCGCCGCCAAGTCGGCGCCCGGCGGCGACGTGAATACGCTGAACTGGGTCACGCCCGACGGCATCAGCGTGAAGCCGCTGTACACCGCGGCCGACCTGCAAGGCCTGAAGTACACCGACACGCTGCCCGGCTTCGAGCCCTACCTGCGCGGCCCGCAGGCCACGATGTACGCGGTGCGTCCGTGGACCATCCGCCAGTACGCGGGCTTCTCGACGGCTGAAGAATCGAACGCGTTCTATCGCAAGGCGCTGGCCGCCGGCGGCCAAGGCGTGAGCGTGGCCTTCGACCTGGCCACGCACCGCGGCTACGACAGCGACCACCCGCGCGTGACCGGCGACGTCGGCAAGGCCGGCGTGGCGATCGATTCGGTGGAAGACATGAAGATCCTGTTCGACCAGATCCCGCTCGACAAGGTCTCCGTGTCGATGACGATGAACGGCGCCGTGCTGCCGGTGCTGGCGGGCTACGTGGTCGCGGCCGAAGAGCAGGGCGTGGCGCAAGACCAGCTGAGCGGAACCATCCAGAACGACATCCTCAAGGAGTTCATGGTCCGCAACACGTACATCTTTCCGCCGGCGCCGAGCATGCGGATCATTGGCGACATCATCGAGTACACGGCGCAGAAGATGCCGAAGTTCAACTCGATCTCGATCAGCGGCTATCACATGCAGGAAGCCGGCGCCAACCAGGCGCTGGAGCTCGCGTTCACGCTGGCCGACGGCAAGGAATACGTGAAGACCGCACTGGCCAAGGGCCTGGACGTCGACGGCTTTGCCGGGCGCCTGAGCTTCTTCTGGGCCATCGGCATGAACTTCTATCTTGAAGTGGCCAAGATGCGCGCGGCGCGTCTGCTGTGGTGCCGCATCATGAAGGAGTTCAACCCCAAGAACCCCAAGAGCCTGATGCTGCGCACGCACTGCCAGACCTCGGGTTGGTCGCTCACCGAGCAGGACCCGTACAACAACGTGGTGCGCACCACCATCGAGGCGATGGCCGCGGTGTTCGGCGGCACGCAGTCGCTGCACACCAACGCGCTCGACGAAGCCATTGCGCTGCCCACCGAGTTCAGCTCGCGCATCGCACGCAACACGCAGCTCATCATCCAGGAAGAGACGCACATCACGAACGTGATCGACCCCTGGGCCGGCAGCTACATGATGGAAAAGCTCACGCAGGACATGGCCGACGCCGCCTGGACCATCATCGAAGAGGTCGAGGCCATGGGCGGCATGACCAAGGCCGTCGACAGCGGCTGGGCCAAGCTCAAGATCGAAGCCGCCGCCGCCGAGAAGCAGGCGCGCATCGACTCGGGCAAGGACGTGATCGTCGGCGTCAACAAGTACAAGCTCAAGACCGAAGACGCGATCGACAGCCTGTCGATCGACAACGTGAAGGTGCGCGACCAGCAGGTGGCGCGCCTGCAGAGCATCCGCGCCTCGCGCGACAACGCCAAGGTGCAGGCCGCGCTCGACGCGCTCACCGAAGCCGCCGAAAGCAACACCGGCAACCTGCTGGCGCTGAGCATCGACGCGGTGCGTGCGCGCGCCACCGTCGGCGAGATTTCCGACGCCCTCGAAAAATCCTTCGGCCGCCATCGCGCCGACACGCAAAAGGTGACCGGTGTGTACGCTGCCGCCTATGACTCGGCCGAAGGCTGGGAAGCGCTCAAGACCGAGATCAACGACTTTGCCGAGGCGCAAGGCCGCCGTCCGCGCGTGATGATTTCCAAGCTGGGCCAGGACGGGCATGACCGGGGTGCGAAGGTCGTGGCCACGGCGTTCGCCGACCTGGGCTTCGACGTCGACATGGGCCCGCTGTTCCAGACGCCCGAAGAGTGCGCACGCCAGGCCATCGAGAACGACGTGCATGCCGTGGGCGTGAGCACGCTCGCCGCCGGCCATAAGACGCTTGTGCCGGCCATCATCGAAGAGCTGCGCAAGCAGGGCGCGGACGACATCATCGTCTTCGTCGGCGGCGTGATTCCGCGCCAGGACTACGACTTCCTCTATGAAGCCGGCGTCAAGGGCATCTACGGCCCGGGCACGCCCATCCCGGCCAGCGCCAAGGACGTGCTGGAGCAGATCCGCGCGGCCGTCGCCGCCTGATCGGTCGAGGTACATCGTGGGCGATCTTCTGCCACGGCTGTCCCTGCAGCCGGTGGACTCCAATGACTTCGAGGACATGCTGGCCCTGCGCATCGATGCGATGCGCCCGAGCCTGGAGCGTGTCGGCCGTTTCGATGCCGCGCGTTCGCGCGAACGCCTGAGCGCGGGTTTCGTGGTGCCCTTCATGCACCACATCGTGCTCGACGGCAGCCAGCGCGTGGGCTTCGTCACGCTCAAGCCCGAAGGGGCTGATGCGCTGCGGCTCGATCACCTCTACCTGCGCACCGGCTTCCAGGGCCTGGGCATCGGCGAGTGGGTGATCGACTGGGCGCAGGCCCAGGCGCGCGAACAGCGCCGCGACATCAAGCTCACCGCGCTCGTGCAGAGCGACGCCAACCGCTTCTACCTGCGCCACGGCTTCGTGCTCGAGGGCGAAGAGGGCGTCGACCTGCATTACCGCTGGCGCTGCACGGAGCTGGCCTGCGGATGAGCGGCACGGTTCAGACCCTCGAACGCGCCATTGCCTCGACCGACGGCATGGTGCAGCGGCGTGCCATCGCCAAGGCGATCACGCTGCTCGAGTCGACGCGCACCGACCACCGCGCGCAGGCCGACGAGCTGCTCACGGCGCTGCTGCCGCGCACCGGCCAGTCGTTCCGCCTGGGCATCTCGGGCGTGCCCGGCGTGGGCAAGTCGACCTTCATCGAAACACTCGGCCTGCTGCTGATCGGCAAGGGCCACCGCGTGGCCGTGCTCACCATCGACCCGTCGTCCACCGTGTCGGGCGGCTCCATCCTCGGCGACAAGACGCGCATGGAGCGCCTGTCGGTGCACGAGCGCGCGTACATCCGGCCCAGCCCGTCGAGCGGCACGCTCGGCGGCGTGGCCGAAAAAACGCGCGAGGCCATGCTGGTCTGCGAGGCCGCGGGCTACGACATCGTCATCGTCGAGACCGTGGGCGTGGGCCAGAGCGAAACCGCAGTGGCCGGCATGACCGACATGTTCGTGCTGCTGCAACTGCCCAACGCGGGCGACGACCTGCAGGCGATCAAGAAGGGCGTGATGGAGCTGGCCGACCTGGTCGCCATCAACAAGGCCGACATCGACCGCGACGCCGCCACGCGCGCACAGGCCCAGATCACCTCGGCGCTGCGCCTCTTCGGCCACCAGGGCAACCCCGACCATGCGCACGCGGTGCACGACGCGCACAGCGGCGTGGAGCGGCGCTTCTGGCTGCCCAAGGTGCTGCAGCTGAGCGCACTCGCCGGCACCGGCGTCGACGCCTTCTGGGACGCCGTGCTCGAATTCAAGACACTGCAGACCGCCAACGGCAAGCTCGCGAAGCGCCGCGAAAAACAGGCGACCGCGTGGATGTGGGAACGCATCGACGCCGGGCTCAAGCAGGCGTTTCGCCACCACGCGCAGGTGCGCGAGCTGCTGCCGCAGCTCACGCAGCAGGTGGCGCAAGGCAGCCTGCCGGCCTCGACGGCGGCGCGCCAGCTGCTCGCCGCGGCCGCCATCACCGCCCGGGTGTGACACCTCGGCCCCCACAAGACTCTCCCAGCAATCCAGAACCACAGCTTCGGAAGCACACCATGCAAGAACTGATCGAACAACTCGAAAAGAAGCGCGCCCAGGCGCGACTCGGCGGCGGGCAGAAGCGCATCGACGCGCAGCACGCCAAGGGCAAGCTCACGGCGCGCGAGCGCATCGAGCTGCTGCTCGACGACGGCACGTTTGAAGAATGGGACATGTTCGTCGAGCACCGCTCGGTCGACTTCGGCATGGCCGAGCAGAAGATCCCCGGCGATGGCGTGGTCACGGGCTACGGCATGATCAACGGCCGCCTCGTGTTCGTGTTCAGCCAGGACTTCACCGTCTTCGGCGGCGCGCTCAGCGAAGCCCACGCCGAAAAAATCTGCAAGGTGATGGACCAGGCCATGAAGGTCGGCGCACCGGTCATCGGCCTGAACGATTCGGGCGGCGCCCGCATCCAGGAAGGCGTGGCGTCGCTGGGCGGCTATGCCGACGTGTTCCAGCGCAACGTGATGGCCTCGGGCGTGGTGCCGCAGATCAGCATGATCATGGGCCCGTGCGCCGGCGGCGCCGTGTACTCGCCCGCCATGACCGACTTCATCTTCATGGTGAAGGACAGCAGCTACATGTTCGTCACCGGCCCCGAGGTGGTGAAGACCGTGACGCACGAGAGCGTGACGGCCGAAGAACTCGGCGGCGCCATCACCCACACCACGCGCAGCGGCGTGGCCGACATGGCGTTCGAGAACGACGTCGAGGCGCTGATGATGCTGCGCCGCCTGTACAACTACCTCCCGCTGAACAACCGCGAGAAGCCGCCGGTGCGCTTGGGCAACGACGGCCAGGGCGATCCGGCCGACCGGCCCGACTACTCGCTGGACACGCTGGTGCCCGACAACCCGAACAAGCCCTACGACATCAAGGAACTGATCCTGAAGGTGGTGGACGACGGCGACTTCTTCGAGCTGCAGCCCGACTACGCAAAGAACATCGTGATCGGTTTTGCGCGCATGGAAGGCCAGACGGTCGGCATCGTGGCCAACCAGCCGCTGGTGCTGGCGGGCTGCCTGGACATCAAGAGCAGCATCAAGGCGGCGCGCTTCGTGCGTTTTTGCGATGCGTTCAACATCCCTGTTATCACCTTCGTCGACGTGCCCGGCTTCATGCCCGGCACCGGCCAGGAGTACGGCGGCATCATCAAGCACGGCGCCAAGCTGCTCTACGCCTATGCGGAGTGCACGGTGCCGAAGATCACCGTCATCACGCGCAAGGCCTACGGCGGCGCGTACGACGTGATGGCCTCCAAGCACCTGCGCGGCGACGTCAACCTGGCCTGGCCGCGCGCCGAGATCGCGGTGATGGGCGCCAAGGGCGCGGTGGAAATCATCTTCCGCGAAGACAAGAACAACCCCGAGAAGCTCGCGGCCCGCGAAGCCGAATACAAGGCCCGCTTCGCGAACCCGTACGTGGCCAGCGCGCGCGGCTACATCGACGACGTGATCCTGCCGCACGAGACGCGCAAGCGCATCTGCCGCTCGCTCGTGATGCTGCGTGAGAAGAAGCTCGAGAACCCGTGGCGCAAGCACGGCAACATCCCCCTGTGAGCCGCACGGAGAAGAAGAAAATGTTCAAGAAAATCCTGATCGCCAACCGTGGCGAAATCGCCTGCCGCGTCATCCAGACTGCGAAGAAGATGGGTATCCTCACCGTCGCCGTCTACTCCGACGCCGACAAGGAAGCCCGCCACGTCGAACTGGCCGACGAGGCCGTGCACATCGGTGCCGCACCCAGCCGTGAGAGCTATCTGCAGGCCGACCGCATCATCGCGGCCTGCAAGCAGACGGGCGCCGAGGCCGTGCACCCGGGCTACGGCTTCCTGTCGGAGAACGAAGCCTTTGCGCGCAAGGTCGAGGAAGAGGGCATTGCCTTCATTGGCCCGAAGCACTATTCGATCGCGGCCATGGGCGACAAGATCGCCTCGAAGAAGCTGGCGAACGAAGCCCAGGTCAACACCATTCCGGGCTGGAACGACGCCATCGAGACGGCCGAGCGCGCCGTAGAGATCGCGAAGGACATCGGCTACCCCGTGATGATCAAGGCCTCGGCCGGCGGCGGCGGCAAGGGCCTGCGCGTGGCCTTCAACGACAAGGAAGCCTTCGAGGGCTTCACCTCGTGCCGCAACGAAGCGCGCAACTCTTTCGGCGACGACCGCGTGTTCATCGAGAAGTTCGTCGAGGAGCCGCGCCACATCGAGATCCAGGTGCTGGGCGATTCGCACGGCAACGTGATCTATCTGAACGAGCGCGAGTGCTCCATCCAGCGCCGCCACCAGAAGGTGATCGAGGAGGCGCCGTCGCCCTTCATCACCGACGCCACGCGCAAGGCGATGGGCGAGCAGGCGGTGCAGCTGGCCAAGGCCGTGAAGTACCAGAGCGCGGGCACGGTGGAGTTCGTGGTCGGCAAGGACCAGAGCTTCTACTTCCTGGAGATGAACACGCGCCTGCAGGTGGAGCACCCGGTGACGGAGTGCATCACCGGCCTGGACCTGGTCGAGCTGATGATCCGCGTGGCGGCCGGCGAGAAGCTGCCGCTGGCGCAGGCCGACGTGAAGCGCGACGGATGGGCCATCGAGTGCCGCATCAACGCCGAAGACCCGTTCCGCAACTTCCTGCCGTCGACGGGCCGCCTGGTGAAGTTCCAGCCGCCGGCCGAGAGCATGTTCGCGAGCGACACCGGCCACCTGCACGGCGTGCGCGTGGACACGGGCGTGTACGACGGCGGCGAGATCCCGATGTACTACGACTCGATGATCGCCAAGCTCATCGTGCACGGCAAGGACCGCACCGAGGCCATCGCGCTCATGCGCGAGGCGCTCAACGGTTTCGTGATCCGCGGCATCAGCAGCAACATCCCGTTCCAGGCCGCGCTGCTGGCGCACCCGAAGTTCGTGGCGGGCGATTTCAACACCGGCTTCATCGCCGAGCACTACGGCAAGGGCTTCCATGCGGAAGACGTGCCGCACGCCGATCCGTCGTTCCTGGTGGCGCTGGCCGCCTTCGTCAACCGCCGCTACCGCGCGCGCGCCTCGGGCATCACCGGGCAACTCGCGGGCCATGGCGTGAAGGTGGGCGAGAAGTTCGTGGTGGTCGAGCTGGGCCCCGAGGGCAAGCACGTGCAGCACGCGGTGTCGGTGAGCGACTTCCAGGACAAGACCGGCGCCAGCGTCGTCACGGTGGGCGACAAGCGCTACCAGATCGACAGCGCTTTTGCGCTGGGCGCGGCGCGCGTGCAGGGCACGGCCAACGGCAAGCCGTTCACGGCGCAGGTGGAGCGCGGCGCGGGCAAGAACCCGCTGGCGCTGCGCGTGTCGCATGACGGCACGCAGATCGAGACCATGGTGCTGTCGCCGCTGGGTGCGCGCCTGCTCGAGCTGATGCCCTACAAGGCACCGCCCGACCTCAGCAAGTTCCTGATGTCGCCGATGCCCGGCCTGCTGGTCGAGGTGTCGGTGCAGCCGGGGCAGCAGGTCCAGGCCGGCGAGAAGCTGGCCGTGATCGAGGCCATGAAAATGGAAAACGTGCTGTTCGCCGCGCAGGATGGCGTGGTGGGCAAGATCTCGGCGGCCAAGGGCGAATCGCTCGCCGTCGACCAAATCATTCTGGAGTTCAACTGATGGGTGCCAACGACCTGCAACAGGCAGCAATCACGCTGCACCGACCGGCCAAGGCCGTGGCGACGCCCCAGGGCCCCTGGTCCGTCGAGGCGATCCAGGCGCTGCTCGACAAACCCTTCATGGAACTGCTGTTCGAGGCGCAGACTGTGCACCGCCGGCATTTCCCCGAAGGGGACATCGAGCTGGCCACGCTGCTGTCGGTGAAGACCGGCGGCTGCCCCGAGAACTGCGGTTACTGCCCGCAGTCGGCCGAGTTCGACACCGGCGTGAAGGCGCAAAAACTCATGGAGGTCGACGAGGTGGTGCGCGCCGCGCAGGCCGCCAAGGACGCCGGCGCCACGCGCTTCTGCATGGGCGCCGCCTGGCGCGCGCCCAAGGACCGCGACGTCGAGAAGGTGGCGGTGCTGGTCGAGGCCGTGAAGGGCCTGGGCCTGCAGACCTGCGCCACGCTGGGCATGCTGGAGCCGCACCACGCGCAGCAGCTCAAGGCCGCGGGCCTGGACTACTACAACCACAACCTGGACACCGCGCCCGAGTACTACACCGACGTGGTCGACACGCGCACCTACCAGGACCGCCTGGACACGCTGGCGGCCGTGCGCAGCGCCGGCATCAGCGTGTGCTGCGGCGGCATCGTGGGCATGGGCGAGCAGCCGGTGCACCGCGCCGGGCTGATCGCGCAGCTCGCGAACATGAACCCGTACCCCGAGTCGGTGCCGATCAACAGCCTGGTGCGCGTGCCCGGCACGCCGCTGGCCGACTCGGAACCGGTCGATCCCTTCGACTTCGTGCGCATGATCGCCGTGGCGCGCATCACCATGCCGACCGCGCGCGTGCGCCTGTCGGCCGGCCGCCAGCAGATGGGCGAGGCGGTGCAGGCCCTGTGCTTCATGGCCGGCGCCAACTCGATCTTCTACGGCGACAAGCTGCTGGTCACCGGCAACCCCGACGCGGATGCTGACGTGCAGCTGCTGCGCAAGCTCGGCCTGCGCTCGCACCGCACGCAGGAACAAGCAGAAGCAGGCGGCTGCGCATGACCACGCCGCGTCCCTTCAAGGTACTGGGCATCCAGCAGATCGCCATCGGCGGCCCCGACAAGCTGCGGCTGCAGAAGCTGTGGGTCGACATGCTGGGGCTCGAGGTGACGGGCACCTTCCGCAGCGAGCGCGAGAACGTCGACGAAGACATCTGTTCGATGGGCAGCGGCCCGTTCAAGGTCGAGGTCGACCTGATGCAGCCGCTCGACCCAGAAAAGAAGCCGGCAGTGCACACCACGCCGCTGAACCACGTCGGCCTGTGGATCGACGATCTGCCCAAGGCCGTCGAATGGCTCACGGCGCAGGGCGTGCGCTTTGCGCCGGGCGGCATCCGCAAGGGCGCGGCCGGTTTCGACATCTGCTTTTTGCACCCCAAGGCCAACGACGAGTTCCCGATTTCGGGCGAGGGCGTGCTGGTCGAGATGGTGCAGGCGCCGCCCGAGGTGGTGACGGCCTTCAAAGCGCTCGCCGCTACGCGCTGAGCGCTTTGCGCACCGGCGGCTTCACGTCGGCGCGTTGCGGCGGCAGCATCGGCTGGTGCTCGCGCGCCGGGTTCAGGATGATCGAGGTCGCGGTCTCGGTCAGGATGCAGAACTTGGCGAGCACGGCATCGAGGTGCGGCACGTCGATCACCGCGATCTCGAGGATCCAGCTGTCCTCGCCGGTCACGTTGTAGGCGTTGACGCATTCGGGCGTTTCCTGCACCAGCCTCACCACGAGGTCGTAGTCGGCGCGCCCGACGCGGATGATTCCGCGGATGCCGTAGCCCAGCCGCGTGAGGTTCACGGTCGCTCGGTAGCCGGTGATGACGCCGGCGGCTTCCAGCTTTTTCACGCGCTCGGTCACGGCCGGCTGGCTCAGGTGCACCCGGCGCCCCAGCTCGGCCATGCTGAGGCGCGCGTCGGCCTGCAGTTCGGCCAGGATGCGGGTGTCGTGGGCGTCCAGCGTGGGGGTCAAGGTGAAGTCCATGGAAGTCCTTTAATTCGACGGTGCGGTGCGAGCAGAACCATGAAATTCGCATGGCTGCCGGCCGGTCGCTTTCATACCATGACAGCCACCACATACCAAGAAGAGACACCCTCGCCATGTCGACACTCGCACCAACTGCGCAGGCCGCGCCTGCTGCTTCGCGCCCCCGGCTGACGCCGCTGCTGTGGCTCTGCCTCGCCGCCACCTGGGTGGTCTGGGGCTCGACCTACCTGGCCATCAAGTACGCGCTGATCAGCTTTCCGCCGTTCCTGCAGATGGGCTCGCGCTTCCTGGTCGCGGGCGTGCTGCTGGCCGCGTGGATGCGCTGGCGCGGCACGCCCTGGCCGACGCGCCTGCAATGGCGCAATGCGCTGGTCGTCGGCGCGCTGATGCTCGGCGGCGGCATGGGCGGCACGGCCCTGGCCGAGGTGTCGATCGGCTCGGGGCTGGTGGTGGCGTTCATCGCCGTCATTCCGTTGCTCATCGCGCTGCTGAACCTGATCTGGGGCGTGAAGCCCGCGCGGCTCGAAGCGGCCGGCATTGCGCTCGGGCTGGCCGGCGTGCTGATGCTCACGCAGGGCAGCGGCTTCAAGGCCTCGCCCGAGGGGCTGATCGCGATCTGCGTGGCCTGCATGTGCTGGTCGCTCGGCAGCGTGCTGAGCCAGCGCAGCCTGCCGCTGGCGCCCGGTGCGATGGGCTTCGCGAGCGAGATGCTGTGCGGCGGCGTGGTGCTGATGGTGCTGGCCGCGGTGTCGGGCGAAACGATGAGCTGGCCGCCGCAGCCGGTGGCGCTGGGCGCGTGGGTCTACCTCGTGGTGTTCGGCTCGCTGATTGCGTTCAACGCCTACATGGTGCTGCTCGCGCAGGCGCCGGCCGGGCTGGCGGCGAGCTACACCTTCGTCAACCCGGTGATCGCAATGCTGCTGGGCGTGTGGATCGCCCATGAGACGGTCACGCGCTTCGAGTGGTACGCCGTGGGCGTGGTGCTGGCGGGCGTGCTGCTGTTGCTCTTCAAGCGCCCGCAGAAGGGCTGAGTTCGACGAGGCTCAGGCCGGGCGGCGCCAGAAGGCGAGAGTGGCCGCGAGCAGCCACATGCCGACGGCGCAGCTGCGGTTGAGCACCTTGAGGCCGCGGCGCGAGAGCCAGCGCACGGCCTGCGTGCCGGCGCCGGCATAGGCCAGCATCACGCAGGTGTCGAGCACGACGAAGATCGAGCCCAGCACCAGGTACTGCATGCCCTGGGGCTTGGCGGTGTCGATGAACTGGGGCAGGAAGGCGGCGAAGAACAGCACCGTCTTCGGATTCGACAGCGCCACCATCAGGCTGCGCACGAGCGCGATGCGGCCGTGTGGCCGGACCTCGATGGCCGACTTGGCCAGTGCGGTGCCCAAGTCGGTCGCCTCACTGCGCCACAGCTTGATGCCGAGCCACACCAGGTAGGCCACGCCCGCGACGCGGATCGCGTTGAAGAGCCATTCCGAGGCCGCGAGCAGCGAGCCCAGCCCGAGCGCCACGACCGCGATGAGCGAGACGCTGCCGAGCGACGCGCCCGCGATGCCCCAACTGGCGCGTCGCATGCCGCCGTCGATGCCGTTGGACAGCGCCAGCAGCATGGTCGGGCCGGGAATCACCGCCAGGGCGAGCGAGGCGACGGCATAGATCAGCAGGGTGTCGAGGGTCATGATTTCGTGGCGCGTTGTTCAGCGGCGGCGCGGGCCCGTGCCAGCGCGGCTTCGACGATGGAGCGCTTGCGCGTGTCGGCGGCTTGCGGCTCAGTGGCGGCGGGTGCCGGCTCGGCCTCGCGCTTCGCGGTCTCGCGATGTTGGGCGTGCAGCTTGTAGCGCTGCAGTGCGGCCTCGGCCTGTGCCTGCGACCACGCCTGCCAGCCGCTGCGGCCGGGGGTTTCAACCTCGAGCGAAATGCAATCGACCGGGCAGACCGGAATGCACAGCTCGCAGCCCGTGCAATGCGCCTCGATCACCGTGTGCATGCGCTTGTTGATGCCGATGATCGCGTCGGTCGGGCAGGCGTCGAGGCAGAGCGTGCAGCCGATGCACCAGGCCTCGTCGATGACCGCCATGGCGCGCGGTCCTTCGGTGCCGAACTGCGGATCGAGCGGTTGTGCGGGGCGGCCCGTGAGCAGCGCGAGGCGCTCGATGCCTTCGGCGCCGCCCGGCGGGCACTGGTTGATGTCGGCCTCGCCGTCGGCGATGGCCTGCGCATAACCCGCGCAATCGGGGTAGCCGCACCGTGTGCACTGCGTTTGAGGCAGTGCGTCGTTGATGCGTGCGGCCAGCCCGTTCACGGTGGGTGATGCGCGCGACTCAGCGCGTGGCGCTGGCGCGGGGCTTCTTCTTTGCGGCCGGCGCCTTCGTGGCAGCCGGCGCGGCCTTCACGGCGACCGCCTTCTTGGCGGCGACCGGCGTCTTGCGGGCCGCGGCGGTTGCCACGACCTTCAGCTTCTGGCCCGGCTTGATGCGGTCTTCGGCCGGCAGCTCCTCGCGGGCACCGGCGCGGCGCTGGGGCTCGTCGCTGGCGGCGATGAAGTTGCGCACCTTCGGGTAGACCAGATCGCGCCAGCGGCGGCCGCTGAAGATGCCGTAGTGGCCCGCGCCCTTGACCTCGTAGTGCTCGCGCTTGCCGTCGGCGATGCCGGTGCACAGGCTGTGCGCGGCCTCGGTCTGGCCCGAGCCGGAGATGTCGTCGAGTTCGCCTTCGACGGTGAGCAGGGCGGTGGCGTGGATGTCCTGCGGACGCACGCGCTCCACCTGGCCGGCGGGGTTCTTCACGTCCCAGGTGCCGTTGACCAGGTCGAAGTCCTGGAACACGGTGCGGATGGTCTCGAGGTAGTAGTCCGCGTCCATGTCGAGCACGGCGTTGTACTCGTCGTAGAACTTGCGGTGGGCTTCGGCGCTGGCGTCGTCACCCTTGATCAGGTCCTTGAAGTAGTCGTAGTGGCTGCTGGCGTGGCGGTCGGGGTTCATGGCCACGAAGCCCGTGTGCTGCAGGAAGCCCGGGTAGACCTTGCGGCCCGCGCCCGGGAAGCCTTGCGGCACGCGGTAGATCACGTTGTTCTCGAACCACTCGAAGCTCTTGTTGGTCGCGAGGTTGTTGACCGACGTGGGCGATTTGCGCGCGTCGATCGGGCCGCCCATCATGGTCATCGTGAGGGGCAGCGCCTCGCCGCGGCTGGCCATGAGCGACACGGCTGCGAGCACGGGCACGGTGGGCTGGCACACGCTCACCACGTGGCAGTTGCCGTACTCGGCCTGCAGGCGGCGGATGAACTCCTGCACGTAGTTGATGTAGTCGTCGAGGTGGAACTCACCGTCGGACAGCGGCACCAGGCGCGCGTTCTTCCAGTCGGTGATGTAGACCTTGTGGTCCTGCAGCATGGTGCGCACGGTGTCGCGCAGCAGCGTGGCGTAGTGGCCCGACAGCGGCGCCACGATCAGCACTACGGGCTGGCTCTTGAGCGTCTTGAGGATGTGCGGTTCGTCGGTGAAGCGCTTGAAGCGGCGCAGTTCGCAGAAGGGCTTGTCGAGCTCGACGGCCTCCTGGATGACGACGTCTTCACCCTCGACCTTGACGGACTTGATGTTGAACTCGGGCTTCTCGTAGTCCTTGCCCAGCCGGTACATCAGGTCATAGCCGGCGGCCATGCGCTGTGCCATCGGCAGTTGGCTCCAGACGGCGCCGGGGCCGTAGAGCTTGGAAGCGGCCTGGGCGAAGTCCGAGAAGGGCTCCATCAGGGAACGCTGGGCTTCGTAGAGTTGATAGAGCATCGCGGGTCTTTGAGTGGATGTTGCAGTGCAATATATCAGTGCATTCACCGCGGCGCAGGGGGCCGAACCCTAGCCCGGAGCGGGCTGGATTCGCCTTCTGTGGGCGAATGTGAACGAATCGTCAAAAAGTCGATTCACTCACACCCGGTTGTCACCTAGATGACCTTCGCAATCGACGCGCAGACGTAGCCGATGTTCTTGCTGTTGAGCGCGGCGACGCACATGCGACCGGTGTCGGTGCCGTACACGCCGAACTCGTTGCGCAGGCGCACCATCTGGTCCTTGGAAAGGCCCGAGTAGCTGAACATGCCGATCTGGGTGGTGATGAAGCTCATGTCTTCCTTCACGCCGGCAGCCTTCAGGCCGTCGACCAGCTTCTGGCGCATGGCCTTGATGCGCACGCGCATCTCACCCAGCTCTTTTTCCCACAGGGCGCGCAGCTCGGGGGTGCCGAGCACCGCGGCCACCACGGCGCCGCCGTGGATCGGCGGGTTGCTGTAGTTGGTGCGGATGGCGATCTTGAGTTGCGACAGCACGCGGCCGGCTTCTTCCTTGCTCTCGCACAGCACCGACAGGGCGCCGACGCGCTCGCCGTACAGGCTGAAGCTCTTGGAGAACGAGGTCGAGACGAAGAAGGTCAGGCCGGCATCGACGAACTTGGCAACCGCCGCGCCGTCTTCCTTCAGGCCGTAGCCGAAGCCCTGGTAGGCCATGTCGAGGAAGGGCACGAGGCCCTTGGCCTTCACGGCGGCAACGACCAGGTCCCACTGCTCGGGGGTGATGTCGTAGCCGGTCGGGTTGTGGCAGCAGGCGTGCAGCACGACGATGGTGCCGGCCGGTGCCGCGTTCAGGGCGGCCAGCATGCCGTCGAAGTTGATGCCGCGCTGGGCGGCGTCGTAGTAGGGGTAGCTCTCGACCGTGAAGCCGGCGTTGGTGAACAGCGCGCGGTGGTTTTCCCAGCTCGGGTCGCTGATCAGCACGGTGGCGTTGGGGTTGAGCTTCTTGAGGAAGTCGGCGCCGACCTTCAGGCCGCCGGTGCCGCCGATGGCCTGGATGGTGGCCACGCGGCCCGAGGTGACGGGTTCGCTGTCGGTGCCGAAGACCAGGCCCTTGACGGCGTTGTCGTAGGCCACGATGCCGTCGATCGGCAGGTAGCCGCGGGCCGAGGGGGCCTTCATCATGTTCTGCTCTGCGGCCTGCACGCACTGGAGCAGGGGCAGCTTGCCGTTGTCGTCGTAATACACGCCGACGCCGAGATTGACCTTGAGGGGGTTGGTGTCGGCTGCAAATTGCTCGTTGAGGCCGAGGATCGGGTCGCGCGGCGCCATTTCGACCGCGGTGAACATAGACATGGAAAGGTCCTTTGGGATGAAAGCTTCGCTGGCAACCGGAGGAGGCTTTATCCTTTCCGGTTGCCTTGAATTTTACCGGCGCCACGCCACCTGTCGGGAACAGCCATGCCAGAGAACACCGAAGCCATAGCAGACCTGAAGAAAGTCGACCCGATCGGGCCGGCGAAACAGGGCGAATTCATCCGCTATCCCGACTCGCCGTTCGAGCTGTTCCAGCCCTATCCGCCGGCAGGCGACCAGCCCAAGGCGATCGAGGGGCTCGTGGCCGGCGTGCTCGACGGCGAGGTGTACCAGACACTGCTGGGCGTCACGGGCTCGGGCAAGACCTTCACCATGGCCAACGTGATCGCCCGGCTGGGCCGCCCGGCCATCGTGTTCGCGCCCAACAAGACGCTGGCGGCGCAGCTCTACAGCGAGTTCCGCGAGTTCTTTCCGAAGAACGCCGTCGAGTACTTCGTGAGCTACTACGACTACTACCAGCCCGAGGCCTACGTGCCGCAGCGCGACCTGTTCATCGAGAAGGACTCGTCGATCAACGAGCACATCGAGCAGATGCGCCTGTCGGCCACCAAGAGCGTGCTGGAGCGGCGTGACACGGTCATCGTGGCCACGGTGAGCGCCATCTACGGCATCGGCACGCCCGAGGACTACATGGAGATGCGGCTGATTGCCCGCGTCGGCGACAAGGTCGGCCAGCGCGACCTGATCTCGCGGCTCATTCGCATGCAGTACACGCGCAACGAACAGGACTTTGCGCGGGGCACGTTCCGCGTGCGCGGCGACACGATCGACGTGTTTCCGGCGGAGCACAGCGAGCTGGCGATCCGTTTCGAGCTGTTCGACGACGAGATCGAGTCGCTGCAGCTGTTCGACCCGCTGACCGGGCGCATCCGCCAGAAGGTGCCGCGCTTCACGGTGTACCCGTCGAGCCACTACGTGACGCCGCGCGACAAGGTGCTGGCGGCAGTCGAAACCATCAAGATCGAGCTGGCCGGCCGGCTCAAGGAGCTGACCGGCTCGGGCAAGCTGGTCGAGGCGCAGCGGCTGGAGCAGCGCACGCGCTTCGACCTCGAAATGCTGGCCGAAATCGGCCACTGCAAGGGCATCGAGAACTACACGCGGCACCTCTCGGGCGCGGAGCCCGGCGACCCGCCGGCGACGCTCACCGACTACATGCCGAAGGATTCGTTGATGTTCCTCGACGAGAGCCACCAGATGATGGGCCAGCTCAGCGCCATGTACAACGGCGACCGGGCGCGCAAGGTCACGCTGGTCGAGTACGGTTTTCGCCTGCCGAGCGCGCTGGACAACCGGCCGCTCAAGCTCGAGGAGTTCGAAAAGCGGGTGCGCCAGTGCATCTTCGTGTCGGCCACGCCCGCGCAGTACGAGAAAGACCACGCCGGCAACGTCGTCGAGCAGCTGGTGCGGCCCACCGGGCTGATCGACCCCGAAGTCGAGGTGCGTCCCGCCACGCACCAGGTGGACGACGTGCTGGGCGAGATCCGCATCCGCGTCGAGAAGAACGAGCGCGTGCTGATCACCACGCTGACCAAGCGCATGGCCGAGCAGCTCACCGACTACCTGAGCGACAACGGCGTGAAGGTGCGCTACCTGCACAGCGACATCGACACGGTCGAGCGGGTGGAAATCTTGCGCGACCTGCGCCTGGGCGCCTTCGACGTGCTGGTGGGCATCAACCTGCTGCGCGAAGGGCTGGACATTCCCGAGGTGTCGCTGGTGGCGATCCTCGACGCCGACAAGGAAGGTTTCTTGCGCGCCGAGCGCTCGCTGATCCAGACCATCGGCCGGGCGGCGCGCAACCTGAACGGCAAGGCCATTCTTTATGCCGACCGGATGACCGAGTCGATGAAGAAGGCCATCGGCGAAACAGAGCGCCGCCGCACGCGGCAGATTGCCCACAACGAGGCGAACGGCATCACGCCGCGCAGCATCGTGAAGCAGGTGCGCGACCTGATCGACGGCGTTTACAGCGAGAAGACCGGCAAGGAAATGGCCAAGCTCGACCTGGAACGCGCCAAGGTCGAGGACATGAGCGAGAAAGACATCGCGCGAGAAATCAAGCGCCTCGAGAAGCAGATGCTGGAGCATGCCCGCAACCTCGAGTTCGAGAAGGCGGCCCGGGTGCGCGACCAGCTGGCGCTGTTGCGCGAGCAGGCGTTCGGGGCGTCGGGCGGCGACAACATCCCCGGGTTGGCGTCCTGATTTTGGCTAGGCCATAAGTTCGCTTTCTTCAAGCGAACTGCGCTGGGGTTTACCCGAGCAGAGTTCAGGGGCATCTGCTATACTTGACCGAAATACTCAACAACAAAGAACTTCGCGATGAAGGACCGACTCCTACCGGCTGGTTCACCAGCGTCGGGGTCGGGCAGGGCGGAGACGAAGTCACCGCGGCCCAAGGCTGTGGTGTCATTTCAACGGTAAGCACTTGAAGGAGCTTGCGATGCGTCTCACTACCAAAGGCCGTTTTGCGGTCACAGCAATGATCGATCTGGCGTTGCGTCAGAACACCGGTCCGGTCACGCTGGCTGCGATCAGCCAGCGGCAGCAGATTTCGTTGTCGTACCTTGAACAGCTGTTCGGCAAACTGCGTCGCCACGAGCTGGTCGAGTCGACCCGCGGCCCCGGCGGCGGCTACAGCCTCGGACGCAAAGCGGCAGACATCACCGTCGCCGACATCATCGTGTCCGTCGACGAGCCGATCGATGCCACGCAGTGCGGCGGCAAGGAAAACTGCCTCGGTGAGCAGGGTCGCTGCATGACGCACGAACTCTGGGCCTCGCTGAACCAGCGCATGGTCGAGTTCCTCGACTCCGTCACGCTGCAGAAGCTGGTCGACGACCAGATCGCCAAGGGCGTGCAGATCGAGAACAAGCCGGTCGTCAAGCGCGCCATCTCGGCTCAGCCGGTGGTCAAGCCCATCCGCGTGAATGCGCCGAATTCGGTCTTCGCTCTCGGCAACGTTTTCGCCAAGTCCTGAGTCCCGGGTTCCGGTGGTGCCTGCGGGCGCCGCCGCGAGCCACCCAGATCCAAGAACACAACCCCCACGCCAGCCCGAGCCAGCCATGGACGTCACTCCTCATTTTCCGATCTATCTCGATTACGGCGCCACCACGCCGGCCGACCCGCGTGTGGTCGACGCCATGATTCCCTGGTTGCGCGAACACTTCGGCAACCCGGCATCGCGCAGCCACGCCTGGGGTTGGGAAGCCGAAGAGGCGGTTGAAAAGGCGCGCGGCCAGGTCGCCGACCTGATCAACGCCGACCCGCGTGAAATCGTCTGGTCGTCGGGCGCCACCGAGTCGATCAATCTGGCCCTCAAGGGCGCGGCCCAGTTCTACAAGGGCAAGGGCAAGCACCTGATCACCCTGAAGACCGAGCACAAGGCCGTGCTCGACACCATGCGCGAACTCGAGCGCCAGGGCTTCGAAGTGACCTACCTCGACGTCGAGGAAAACGGTCTCGTCGATCTCGAGAAGTTCAAGGCGGCCATCCGCCCCGACACCATCCTGGCCAGCGTGCTGTTCGTGAACAACGAAATCGGTGTGATCCAGGACGTGGTCGCGCTGGGCAATGTCTGCCGCGAAAAGGGCGTGATCTTCCACGTCGATGCGGCCCAGGCCACCGGCAAGGTCGAGATCGACATCACGAAGCTGCCCATCGACCTGATGAGCCTCGCCTCGCACAAAACCTACGGCCCCAAGGGCATCGGCGCGCTGTACGTGCGTCGCAAGCCGCGCATCCGCCTCGAAGCGCAGATGCACGGCGGTGGCCATGAGCGCGGCATGCGCTCGGGCACCTTGCCCACGCACCAGATCGTCGGCATGGGCGAGGCCTTCCGCATCGCCAAGCTCGAGATGAAGGACGACATCGCCCATGCGGCCCGCCTGCAGAAGCGCCTGCTCGATGGCCTGAAGGATGTCGAACAGGTCTTCATCAACGGCGACCTCGAGCGCCGTGTGCCGCACAACCTGAACATGAGCTTCAACTACGTCGAAGGCGAGTCGCTGATCATGGGCATCAAGGGCCTGGCGGTGTCGTCGGGTTCGGCCTGCACCTCGGCCAGCCTGGAGCCCAGCTACGTGCTGCGCGCCCTGGGCCGCAGCGACGAGCTGGCCCACAGCAGCCTGCGCATGACCATCGGCCGTTTCACGACCGAAGAAGAAATCGACTACGCCATCTCGACCATCAAGCACAACGTCGCCAAGCTGCGCGAGCTGAGCCCCCTGTGGGAGATGTTCAAGGACGGCGTCGACATCAGCACGATCCAGTGGTCGGCCCACTGACCCAGGCCAGCCCACGGCTCCACGATTGAACAAAGTTTGAGAGGTACACCATGGCATATTCTTCCAAGGTCATCGACCACTACGAAAACCCCCGCAACGTTGGCTCCTTCGAAAAGGGCGACGACTCGGTAGGCACCGGCATGGTCGGCGCACCGGCTTGCGGCGACGTGATGAAGCTGCAGATCAAGGTCAACCCCGAAACCGGCGTGATCGAAGACGCGCGCTTCAAGACCTACGGCTGCGGTTCGGCCATTGCTTCCTCGTCGCTCGTGACCGAATGGGTCAAGGGCAAGACGCTCGACGAAGCAGCGGCCCTCAAGAACGCGCA
Source organism: Variovorax sp. 54 (assembly GCF_002754375.1). Lineage (NCBI taxonomy): Bacteria > Pseudomonadati > Pseudomonadota > Betaproteobacteria > Burkholderiales > Comamonadaceae > Variovorax > Variovorax sp. 54. The sequence continues at coordinate 583,293 of NZ_PEFF01000001.1, read as the reverse complement.
AATCGCCGAAGAACTGGCGCTGCCGCCGGTCAAGATCCACTGCTCGATCCTCGCGGAAGACGCCATCAAGGCGGCCGTGAGCGACTACAAGGCGAAGCACGGCGCCAAGACCACCGAGTCGACCGCCGAAGCTGCTGTTCACTGAGATGGCCGTCACGCTGACCGAAGCCGCTGCGCGTCACGTCACCCGCTACCTCGGCAAACGAGGCAAGGGCGTGGGCGTGCGGCTGGGCGTGAAGACCACCGGCTGCTCGGGCCTGGCCTACAAGCTTGAGTACGTCGACGAGTTCACGCCTGAAGACGTGGTGTTCGAAGACCACGGCGTGAAGGTGCTGGTCGATCCGAAGAGCCTGGCCTACATCGACGGCACGCAGCTCGACTTCGTGCGCGAAGGCCTGAACGAGGGCTTCAAGTTCATCAACCCGAACGAACGCGACCGTTGCGGCTGCGGCGAAAGTTTCCGCATCTGATGCGTCGTCGCTGACTGCGACCACAGCCGCCACCATGTCATGTGCTGGCGGTTTTTTCTTGATCTTTAGCGCGGCCCGGCAGGCAGTCTGATGAACCTCAACGACACCGACTTCCAACTGTTCGCCGTCCCGGCGACCTTCGCGCAGGACCGCGCCGTGCTCGACGCGCGCTGGAAGGAACTGCAGCGCGAGGTGCACCCGGACCGCTTTGCCGCGCAGGGCGCCGCGGCGCAGCGCGTGGCCATGCAGTGGTCGGTGCGCATCAATGAGGCCTACCAGCGGCTGAAAGACCCGATCCGTCGCGCGAGCTATCTCTGCGAACTCAACGGCGCGCCGCTGAATGCCGAGAACAACACGGCGATGCCGGGTGCCTTTCTCATGCAGCAGATGGAGTGGCGCGAAGCGCTCGATGACGCCCGCGACATCGCCGCCGTCGAGGTGCTGCAGGAGGACGTCGAAAGCACGCGCGCCCGCGCACTCTCGTCGCTCGACTGGCTGATCGACGAGAAGGGCGACTACCCCGGTGCCGTTCAGCAGGTGAGAGCCCTCATGTTCATTGAGCGATTCGGACAAGACGTCGAAACCAAATTCGATCAGTTGGGACAATAAGCCCTTATGGCTCTTCTTCAGATTTCCGAACCCGGCCAGGCGCCCGATCCGCACCAGCGCCGCATCGCCGTGGGCATCGACCTCGGCACCACGCATTCGCTGGTGGCCTCGGTGCGCAACGGCGTGGCCGAATGCCTGCCCGACGACCAGGGCCGCGTGCTGCTGCCCTCCGCTGTGCGTTACCTCGACGGCGACCGCCGCCAGATCGGCTTCGATGCCGTGGCCGCACGCGCACAGGACCCCGCCAACACCATCACCTCGGTCAAGCGGCTCATGGGCCGCGGCCTGGCCGACATCGCGAACCGCGATGCCATGTCGTACCGCATCGGCGGTGACGACGGCGGCATGGTCAAGGTGCAGACCTCGGCCGGCGAGAAGTCGCCCGTCGAGATCAGCGCCGAGATCCTGGCCACGCTGCGCTACCGCGCCGAAGACACCTTCGACGACGAGCTCTACGGCGCCGTCATCACCGTGCCGGCGTACTTCGACGAAGGCCAGCGTCAGGCGACCAAGGACGCGGCACAGCTCGCGGGCCTGAACGTGCTGCGCCTGATCAGCGAGCCGACTGCCGCAGCCATTGCCTACGGGCTCGACAACGCGAGCGAAGGCGTCTACGCGGTCTACGACCTGGGCGGCGGCACCTTCGACATCTCGATCCTGCGGCTCACGCAAGGCGTGTTCGAAGTGATTGCGACGGGTGGCGATTCGGCCCTCGGCGGCGACGACTATGACCACGCCATCGCCGACTTCGTGCTCGCGCAGACCGATCGGCAGGCTGGCAACGACAACGACCGCGCGGCACTGCTTGTGGCCGCGCGTGCGGCGAAAGAAGCGCTGACCGACGCCGAGTCGACCACCTTCCGTGCCGCGTTGACGGGCGGCGATGTCGAGTTCACGCTGGCCCGTGCGCAGTTCTTCGCAGCCACCCAGGCGCTGACCGACCGCACCCTCGCAGCTGTGCGCAAGGCGCTGCGCGACGCGAAGCTCAAGCCCGAAGACCTGCAGGGCATCGTGCTCGTCGGCGGCTCCACGCGCATGCCGCAGATCCGCAGCGCAGTGGCCGAGCATTTCGGCCGCGAGCCGCTGATCAACCTGAACCCCGACGAGGTCGTGGCGCTTGGCGCCGCCATCCAGGCCAATCAGCTGGCCGGCAACAACGGCGTGGGCGAACTGCTGCTGCTCGATGTGATCCCGCTGTCGCTCGGCATCGAGACCATGGGTGGCCTGGTCGAGCGCATCGTGCCGCGCAACCAGACCATCCCGACCGCGATGGCGCAGGACTTCACGACCTACCAGGACGGCCAGACCGCGCTGGCGCTGCACGTGGTGCAGGGTGAGCGCGACCTCGTGTCCGACTGCCGCAGCCTGGCGCGCTTCACGTTGCGCGGCATCCCGCCGATGGCGGCCGGCGCGGCGCGCATCCGCGTGACCTTCACCGTCGATGCCGACGGCCTGCTGAGCGTGAGCGCCAAGGAGCAGGGCAGCGGCGTCGAGGCCAGCGTGGCGGTCAAGCCCTCGTACGGCCTGTCGGACGACCAGATCGCGACCATGCTGCAGGAGAGCTTCTCCACTGCCCAGCAGGACATGCAGGCCCGTGCGCTGGTCGAATCGCGTGTCGATGCCGACCGCATGCTGCTGGCCACGCAGAGCGCGCTCGATGCTGACGGCGACCTGCTGAGCAGCGAAGAACGCGCCGCCATCGACGCCTCGATGGCACGGCTGCGCGACGTTGCCAAGAGCAGCAACGAAGCCGCCGTGATCGAAGCCGCCACGAAGGCGCTGGCCAACGACACCGAAGCCTTCGCCGCCCAGCGCATGAACGCCGGCATTGCCCGCGCGCTCGCAGGCCGCAAGGTCGAATCCCTGTAGACAGAACAATTTCATGCCCACGATCAAGATCTACCCGCATCCCGAGTACTGCCCGCAAGGCGCCGAGATCACCGCGCCCGCCGGCACCTCGATCTGCGAGGCCCTGCTCGACAACGACATCAACATCGAGCACGCCTGCGAGATGAGCTGCGCCTGCACCACCTGCCACGTGATCGTGCGCGCGGGCCTCGATTCGTTGAACGAAGCCGAGGAGGGCGAAGAAGACCTGCTCGACCGTGCCTGGGGCCTGGAGCCGCAGTCGCGCCTGAGCTGCCAGACCATCCTGGCGCAGGAGAATGTGACGATCGAGATTCCCAAGTACACGATCAACCACGCCAAGGAAAACCACTGATGTCACGTCAGATCGTTCTTGATACCGAAACCACCGGGCTGTCTGCAGAGAACGGCGACCGCGTCATCGAGCTGGGCTGCGTGGAGTTGTTCGCGCGCAAGCTCACCGGCAACGACCTGCACATCTACTTCAACCCGGAGCGCGAAAGCCACGAGGACGCGCTCAAGGTCCACGGCCTGACCACCGACTTCCTGCGCGACAAACCGAAGTTCGCCACGCTGGGCAAGGACATCATCGAGTACCTGCGCGACGCCGAACTGATCATTCACAACGCGGCCTTCGACGTCGGCTTCCTCAACAAGGAATTCGAGCGCGCCGGCCTGCCGCCGCTCAAGACCTTCGTGAGCGAAGTGACCGACACGCTGGCCATGGCCAAGCTGGTCTACCCGGGCAAGCGCAATTCGCTCGACGCCCTGTGCGACCGCTTCGGTGTCGACCGCTCGAACCGCACCTTCCACGGCGCCAAGCTCGACGCGCAGCTGCTTGCCGACGTCTATATCAACCTCACGCGCGGACAAGATGCGCTGCTGATCGACGTGGCCTCGAACGAGCCCGCGCAGGGCACGGCGGTCGTGGCCATCGACCTGAGCCAGTTCGAGCTTCCGGTGATCGCGGCGGCCGAGCATGAACTCAGCGCGCACGAGGCCGTGTTGTCGCAACTCGACAAATCCAGCGGTGGAAAAACGGTGTTCCGCCAAAACGCTTGAAAAGCTGTGGCATAATCTGAGGCTTCGCACAGCGCGATACGTGTTCAAGACGCTGAACTCAAAAGCAGTGTCTCAGGGCGGTTAGCTCAGGGGTAGAGCACAGCATTCACACTGCTGGGGTCGGAGGTTCGAAACCTCCACCGCCCACCATTCAGACCTACGACAGACGGCACCTTCGGGTGCCGTTTTCGTTTGTCCTGTGCAATCCCAGTGCAATTCAGGACGGGCCTGCTGCACGGCCAGTCACCCCGGTGCGCTCAGAAGGAATGGCCTTCGCGGTTGCGCCGCAGGTCGGCCTCCACCATCATCGTGCACAGCTCTTCCAGCGTCGTTCGGGGCTCCCAGCCCAGCGTTCTCCGGGCGTGGGACGCATCGCCGATGAGCAGGTCCACTTCCGCAGGCCGATAGAACTTCGGGTCGATCTTCACGAGGACCCTGCCGGTCTCGCGGTCGATGGCGACTTCCTCCTGCCCCATCCCTTCGAACCGGAGCGCGTAGCCCGCGGCCCGGAACGCCATGTCGACGAACTCCCGCACGGTTTCCGCGCGGTGGGTGGCAAGCACGTAGTTGTCCGGCTTGTCGGCCTGCAGCATGCGCCACATGCCGTCGACGTATTCCTTCGCATAGCCCCAGTCGCGCTGGGCGTCCAGGTTGCCCAGCGTGAGCACGTCGAGCTTGCCGAGCCTGATCTTCGCCGCCGCGTCGGTGACCTTGCGCGTCACGAATTCGCGGCCGCGCAGCGGGCTCTCGTGATTGAAGAGGATGCCGCAGCAACCGAAGATGCCGTAGCTCTCCCGGTAGTTCATGGTCATCCAGTGGGCGAAGAGCTTGGAGACGCCATACGGGCTGCGCGGGTAGAAGGGCGTGTCTTCCTTCTGCGGAATGGCCTGGACTTTGCCGAACATCTCCGACGTCGAGGCCTGGTAGTACTTGATCTTGCGGTTCGTCAGGCGAATCGCTTCGAGCAGGTGAAGAGCGCCCAGGCCGTTGGTGTGCGTGGTGGCTTCGGGCTGGTTGAAGCTCGCGCCCACGAAGCTCTGCGCCGCCAGGTTGTAGACCTCGTCGGGCTCCGCATCCCGGATCAGCGTGAGCGAACTGCCCAGGTCGGTCAGGTCGTACTCCACGAGGTGCAGCTCCGGGTGGTCCTGGATGCCGAGCGACTCGATGCGCCAGAAGTTCACCGAACTGGTACGGCGGAAGGTCCCGTAGACGGTATAGCCCTTGCCCAGCAGCAGCTCGGCCAGGTACGCCCCGTCCTGTCCGGTAATGCCAGTGACGACAGCACGTTTTTTCATGGCTTCGTGGGGTGAAATGAAAGGACGGCTCAGGCCGGTGCATCGACGCCGCGTTCGACCGCAGGCGGCACCGCCGATTGCAAGGCGAGCGCCTCGCGCTTCTCGGCCGCGGGGCAGCGGCCGTAGGTGTCGTCGAAGCGCACGATGTCGTCCTCGCCGAGGTAGCTGCCGGTCTGCACCTCGATCACCTCGAGCAGGGTCTTGCCGGGGTTCTCCAGCCGGTGGATGGTGCCCGAGGGCAGGTAGATCGACTCGTTCTCCCGCACCAGCAGCACTTCGCCGCCGCGCGTGGCCTTGGCCGTGCCCTTGACGACGATCCAGTGCTCGGCGCGGTGGTGGTGCATCTGCAGCGACAGCTTGCCGCCGGGCTTGACGGTGAGGTGCTTCACCTGGAATCGCTCGCCCGTGTCGATGCTGTCGTAGGCGCCCCAGGGCCGCACCACACGGCGGTGCTCGGTGGCTTCGACCGTGCCTTCGCGTGCCAGCATGCGCACCACCTCGGCCACCTGTTCGGCGCAGTCCGCGCCCGCGACCAGCACGGCGTCGGGTGTGTCCACGATGATCAGGTCTTCGGTACCGAGCGCCACCACCGGCCGATGCGGCGCGTGGACAAAGGTGTTGCGCGAATTCAGCACGCTTCCTGCGCCGCTCACGCGGTTGCCCGCTTCGTCGGCCGGGTGCAGCTGCGCCACCGCGTTCCAGCTCCCCACATCGCTCCAGGTGCCCTCGAAGCGCACCACGGCGACGTCGGCGTGCTTTTCGAGCACGGCGTAGTCGATGCTCTCGCTGCGGCAGCCTTCGAAGGCCTCGGGGTCCAGGCGCACGAAGCTGCCGTCGACCGACACCGCGGCGGTCGCGCGTTCGCAGGTGGCGAGGATGTCGGGCGCATGCGTGCGCAGGGCCGCGACCAGCGTGCGGGCCTGGACCAGGAAGATGCCCGCGTTCCAGCAGTAGTTGCCCTGCAGGATCAGCGCTTGCGCCACCGCCGCCGTCGGCTTCTCGACGAAGCGCGCCACGGCGTGGCTGGCGCCATGGCCCGTGGCCCCGGCCGCCTCGATGTACCCGTAGGCCGTGCTCGGAAAACTGGGCGCCACGCCGAAGGTGACGATCTTGCCTGCCAGGGCCGCTTCCACGCCGCTGCGCATCGTGGCCTCGAACAGCGCCACGTCGGGAATGTGGTGGTCGGCGGGCGCAAACAGCAGCAGGTCGTCGGGGTTGGCCAGCAGGGCCGCCGCGGCCATGGCGGCGGCCGTGTTGCGGGGCACGGGTTCGAGGATCTGGCGGCCCTGCGTGTGCGCGTTCTCGATCGCTTCTCGCACCAGGAAGCGATGCTCTTCCGACGCGACGCAGGTGATCGTCCTGTTCAGCGTCGCGAGCCGCTCGAGCGTGAGGTGCAGCAGGCTCTTGTTGCCCACCAGCGGTGCGAACTGCTTGGGAAAGGCCTTGCGCGACAGCGGCCACAGCCGCGTGCCGCTGCCGCCGCACAGGACCACGGGATGAATGGTGGGGGTGTTCATGGGGGCCAGCCTTTTTGTGCAGTGGGGGGTGACTCGGATCGCGTCGAAGGCGTGCCGCTCAGATCAGGCCCGTGTGAACGGCGAAGTTCACCGCCTGGGCGCGCGAATGCACATGCAGCTTCTTGTAGATGCTCTTGATGTGCACGTTGACCGTCTGGCCGGTGATGCCGAGCCTGGCGCCGATCTCCGCCGAGACGCAGCCCGACGCCACGTGGCGCAGGACCTGGCTCTCGCGCGGCGTCAGCGTGGCCCCGTGCGGCGCCGATGCATCGGCAGCGGGCTGCGGCTGCTCGCGGGGCTGGTGGTTCAGGCGGTGCAGCAGGCGCCGCGCGAGCCGCGGCGTGATGACGGCGCCGCCGTTCACCACGTGCAGCACCGCATCGGCAAAGCTTTGCAGCCAGGCGTTCTTCAGCAGATAGCCCGTGGCGCCCAGCTCGAAGGCGCGCAGCACGTGGGCGTCGTCCTCGAGCGCGGAGATCACGATGATCTCGCCGTTGCCATGGTGGCGGCGCGCCTCGGTGATCAGCTCGAAGCCCATGCCGTCGCTCAGGCGCAGGTCGACCATCAGCACATCGAACGCGCGCGTGGCCAGCAGCTTGCGCCCCTCGCGGATGCTGTCGGCCTGGCCTTCGAGCTGGATGCGCAGGTCCGACAGCAGCTCCTGGGCGATCACCCGGCGCATGTACTCGTCGTCGTCGATGAGCAGCACGCGCACCGGCGATTTTTCCTGGCCCGTCAGGAAGTCCGGCCACAGCCTGGCGGCGGGTGCGCACACGGGGATGGAGGTGCCCGGGTGGCGCAGCGGCATCGCGGCGGAGACGGGTTCGTCAGAAGTCATGAGCGTGTGGTCAGCCATGTTCTTGCCCCAGTGGGAGTGAGTGAGGGAGGGCGGCCGGTGCGGTGCCATCGGCGGTGTGCAGCGGGAAGTCAGGCACCGGCGCGTCGAAGCCGCGCGGGTTCGCCAACTGCCAGCGCCAGCTGTCGGCGCACATCTGGTCCAGGCTTCGCAGCGCGCGCCAGCCGAGCCGGTCCTGGGCGTGCTGCACATCCGCCCAGTAGGCCGGGGCATCGCCGGGGCGGCGCGGCCCGATGTGCACCGCGATGCGGTGCCCGCAGGCGCGTTCGAACGCCGCAATCACGTCGAGCACCGAGGCGCCGCGCCCCGTGCCCAGGTTCACCGTGAGCAGGCCCCGATGGATGTTCGCGTACCGCAGGGCCGCCACATGGCCTTCGGCCACATCCATCACGTGCACGTAGTCGCGCACGCCCGTGCCGTCGTGCGTCTCGTAGTCGTTGCCGTGCACGACGACGTGCCCGCGCTCGCCCACCGCGACCTGCGAAACGTACGGCACCAGGTTGTCGGGTGGCCCCTGGGGGTGCTCGCCCAGCAGGCCGCTCTCGTGCGCGCCGATGGGGTTGAAGAAGCGCAGGCACGCAATGCCCCAGCGCGGATCGGAGCGCGAGAGGTCCGCGAGCATGCGCTCCACCATCACCTTGGAACGCCCGTAGGGGTTGACGGCTGCGTACGACGCGCTTTCCCGGATCGGCGAGCGCGGGATGTCGCCGTAGACCGTGGCCGAGGACGAGAAGACCAGCGTGCGCACGCCGGCGCGTTCCATGGCCCGCGCCAGTGCCAGGCTGCCCGCCACGTTGACGTCGTAGTAGCCGAGCGGGTCGCTCACCGAGCGGCTGACCGCCTTCAGCCCCGCGAGATGCAGCACCGCGTCGACCCCGTGCTCGGCGAACACGCGGTCGAGCACTGCCGCGTCGCGCACGTCGCCGCGCACGAGCTGCGGTTGCACGCCGCAGATGCGCCCCACGCGCTCCAGCGAACGCGGGTCGCTGTTGACCAGCGTGTCCAGCACCACCGGCAGGAAACCGGCCGAGATCAACGCCACGCAGGCGTGGCTTCCGACGAAGCCTGCGCCGCCCGTCACCAGAATCTTGGAAGGGGTCATGGCTGGGACTCGTGAAGTGGAGGGGCGGGCGTGGTCGTGCCTCGGTCCGCAACGCAGCGAAGCAGCGCCTGCTCGAAGCGCGACAGGATGGCGTCCTGGTCGAGTTCTGCCTGCGCGAACGCGCGGCCCGCCGCACCGAGCGTTTCGCGCAGGGCGGGCGAATGCGCGAGCTGCGCGATCGCGTCGGCCAGCACCGCTGCATCGCCCGGCGGAACCACCAGGCCGCGGCCTGCGACCACGTTGCCGAGTTCGGTGCCAGGGTGCGCCGTGGCGATCACGGCCTTGCCGCTGGCGAGCATGCCGCCCAGCTTCGAGGGCATCACGAGGTCGGCGGCATCGGCGCGCTGCGGCAGCACGTGGATGTCGGCCATGCCCAGCAATTCGTTGAGCCGCTCGGCAGGCTGCAGGTCGAGAAAGTGCACGCGGTCCAGGCCGGCGCAGGCCGACATCAGCGGGCCGCGGCTCGGGCCGTTGCCGCAGATGACGAAGTGGATGTTGCGCTGGTCGGCGAGCAGGCCGGCCGCTTCGGCCAGCAGCTCGATGCCCTGCTTGCTGCCCAGGCTGCCCGCATAGAGCACGACCACGGCTTCGGGGGCAATGCCCAGTTCCGCCCTGTAGCCGCCGTCCGTACCAGGGGCAGGATGGATCGCCGAGACATCCACCCAGTTCGGAAAGAGCACCAGCCGGCCTTCGTCGATGCCCTTGCTTCGGGCCTTGTCCATCATGGCCGCGGAGAGGGTCGACACGCGGTCGAACCTCGTGAGCAGCCATCGCTCCAGCGACAGCGCGACGCGCCGCACGCCCGCGCCGCGCAGGTGGCCCAAGCTGAACGCCGCATCGACTTCATGGTCCTGGATGTGCAGCCACGACTGGATGCCGAGCACCTTCGAAAAGAACAGCACCGCAGGCGCGCAGAAAACCGGCGGCTCCACGACGAACACGAGGTCGGGCTTCCAGCGCGCCTGCGCCAGCAGCAGCGGCAGGCTCGACAGCATGAACGAGACCAGGTGCGCCACGCGCGCCAGCGCACGGGGCTGCGCGGGCACCCAGGTGGGCGCGCGCCAGACCGTGAGGCCGTTGTGCTCGCTCTTGCGATAGGCCCAGGCCGAATGCCCCTCGAACACCGCCCAGTGCGGGAAGAAGGGCGGCGCCGCGATCACGCGCACGTCGTGGCCCCTGGCTTGGAGCCAGTCGGCCATCTCGCCGGAGTACTTGCCGATGCCGGCCAGCTCGGGCGCGAAGTTCATCGAGTACAGCAGGATCTTCATGGCGACCTCTCCATGGCCGGGCGCAGCAGGCGCACGATCGGAAAGAAGCCGAACAGCGCGCGCATGCGCAGCTCGTACAGCAGGAAATCGGACACGAAGGCGATGAAGAAGACGTAGTGCGGCTTGTCCGGAAAGAGCGAGATCACGACGCCGTACGAGACCATGCGCAGCGCGAACTCCAGCAGCGTCCACCACCCGAGCGAGCCCATCGTGGCGTTGAGCGAGAGCATGATTTCGTGATGGACCGTGTAGGTTCTCAGCAGGAAGTACGGCGCGATGCACACGAAGATGTCGCGCGCCTCGGGGCCCAGTTTCAGCAGCGGCGCGGCCACGGCCAGCAGCCCCGCCAGCCCCACGAAGAGCACGCACCCGAGCAGGAACGAATGCCGCGCCAGCCGCAGCTTTTCGGTCGTGAGGTTGGCCGCGTTGGCGTCCAGCATCGCCGGCGTCTTCGTGACCAGAAAGGCCTGCACGAACTGCGAGGGCGCCTCCGCCAGAAGAAAGGCCAGCTTGAACGCGCCCACGTAGCCCAGCGGCATGAAGAGCGCCACGAGCAGCAGGTCCGACTTGCGCAGCAGGAAGGTCAGCAGCGCATACACCGTGGCGCTGGCCTGCGACGCAAGCGCCAGCACGGGCGGCCCGGCCGGCGGCGCCGCGCCGTTCGCCGGCAGGACGATGGCCGCGCCCACGAGCAGCAAGGCCAGCAGGTTGATGGCGAGCAGGTGCGCCACGCCGATCTCCAGGCCGAGCGCAGCGAGCGCCGCCACGCCCAGCACCAGAACGGTCGCGCGCACGCCCGACTCCAGGTTGAGCAGGCCCGCATGGCCCAGGCCCCGGCTGAACGACAGGCGCAGGCTGTTGAAGGCGAAGACCGCGAGCGACGACACGATCAGCACGAAGGGCATGCCGGCCACCGGCAGGCGCTGCGCGCCCACGACGCCGGCCGCGAGCAATGCGGCGAGCGGCAGCCCGATCGCCAGCGTGCGCACCAGGTCGCCGCGGGTCACACGCGGCGGCACGCTCGCGGCATTGCGCGAGAACAGCAGCGAACTGCCCAGCGTGCCCACCACCAGCGCCACTTCCAGCACCGACTGGTAGATCGAGTACTCGCCGAAGCGCGCGGGTGCCACCTGCGCCGCGATGAGAAAGATCGCCAGGAACCCCGACAGGTACACATACAGCCGCGACGCGAGTGCGCCCAGGCCCAGACGCTGCGCCAGGCGGAGGCCGGGCAGGGCGAACGATGTACCTGCCGCGGGCTTCATGGCGTGCTCCCGTCCGCAGGCCGCTTGGCCGCCGGCGCCTGCGCGAAGCCCAGGCTGTCGGCCACGCGGCGCGCGCGCGAGGCGACCCGGTGCGCGTTGTTCTTGGCCCTGCGCGCCATCTGCAATGCCCAGGTCAGCACCGCGACCGTGTACACCCGGCGTTGCAGCGCGGGCCGCATCGCCATCTTGGCGGCGCCCTGGAAATGCAGCGCGAGCACGCGCACCGTGTCGCCCGCCGGTGTCTGCAGGCAGGGCAGGCTGTCGACGAAGGCCAGGCGCTTGGCGCCGCCGCGCATGCGGAACTCGCGCACGAGGTGGTTGGTGCCGCCGTTGATGTTGTGGTCGATCACCCGGCCGTCGAGCACCCGGTTGATCGACACGGTGTTGCCCGTGGCCTGCGCCCACAGGTACAGCAGCGTCATGTCGGACACGCCGCCGCGCACGCTGCGGGCCGCGAAGCGCTCGGCAATGTCGCGCAACTGGTGCAGGCCCGCGGGCGTGCTGTACATCCGGGCGATGAAGGCGACGAAGTCCTGCAGGCCGGCTGCGGTCCAGTAGCTCACGTGCGGTGAGATCTGGCAGGGGTTCCAGTTGTCCGTGGGCAGGATGCGCGAGCCGGAGAAGTCGGCCGTGCCCACCAGGCGCGCAATGTGTGCGCCGACGCCGCCAAACAGCAGCACGTCGCTGTCGATCAGCACGAAGGCGCGGCAGTCGGGGTGCGTCGCCAGATGGTTCGCCAGCAGAAAGTAGCGCCGGAAGCAGATCTTCTCGAACGCCGGCGTGTTGCTCGACAGGTGCACGTAGGCCTGGCAGAAGCGTTCGTACGCCGGCCCGGCGTCGGTGTCCGACAGAACGACCAGGGGCTCCGCCGCCATGGCCGCGGATTCACAGCACAGGCGCAGGGCCTGGTTCTGGCGGTCTTCCACAACGAGGAAGGGGAGGGTGGGGGTCATGGTCGGGCAAGCGGTGTAGGCAATACGGGTCAGGGCCGCGGCGCGGTCGCGCTGCGTACCAGCGCGACGTGTGCGGGAAGAAAGTGGAAGTCGGCGTCCAGCGGCATGTCGAGCGTGAGCATTCCGCCCTTGGCGTTCGCATCGCCGATCCAGCTGCGCAGCTGCGTCGCCGAGAAGCGCGGCGCGCTCGGCTGGGCCCAGGAGGCGCCCAGCGGCGTGAGCACATGCAGCCTGAGTTCGGAGGGCGGCGAGGCCAGGCGCGCAGTGGGCTGCAGGTACTCGCCCGCCATGAGGTTCTGGCACGGCGCGCTCTTGAGGCTGAAGCGTGCCGGCCCCTCGCCGGCATTGAAGGCCAGCCACCGGGTGGGGGCGCCGCTGCGCGCGGCCGCGCAGAGCGTGTTCCAGTCGCGCGGCGTCATGCCCGTCGTGTTGTAGACACCGTCGAACCACCAGCCCGTGGCCAGCGCGTCGTAGTGCTGCGACCAGCGCTCGATCACGGCCGACCATGCGGTGATGAAGCGCGGCGGCGGCGGCAGCTGTTCGGAGACGTCGCCCAGGCATTCCATCAGGTAGGGGTCGCCTTGCGGTGCGCGGAACGGCAGGTAGAGGATCAGTGCGATGCCGTGGCGCCGCAGCGCGCGGCCGATCTCCAGCGGCAGGTCGCGCGGCGAGCGGTGCGCGGCGCTGCGCGGGCACAGCGCTTCGAGCGCGGCGTTCGGCGCGATGAACTGGCCGTTGTTCTGTCCGAGCGTGAGGATGAGATGGTTGGCGCGCATCTCGGCGAGCGCGTCGGCGAAGGCGTCGACGTCGAAGCGCCCGATGCCGGCGATGGACTGCTTGTCGGGCAGGTAGTGCACCATCACGCCAAAGCCCTGCACGCCCGGCGCATCCGGCGGGGTGGGCCGCGTCGCGACCGCCAGCCCGGCCCACGCGACCAGCCCGAGCGCCAGCACCGCGAATGCGCGAAGAAGGGACAGGGGCCGTGCGCGGTTCGTCATGGCGTGGCCTGCGCCAGCGAAGCGCCGTCGCGCTTCAACGTGAAGTAGCTCGCGGCCACCGCGCCCGGCGTGCAGGCCCGCGAGAGCGACCACGCGGGGCGTGCGCGCTCGTGGGTGGCCAGGTAGCGCTCGATGCCGCCGAGGCCGCCGAACTCGTTGCCGATGAAGAACGCGTAGCCCGCGAAGAGCTCCCGGTGCACCGGAAGGTCCGAGAGCAGCAGCGGCACGCCCAGCGTCGCCGCCTCGGCGGCCGACAGGTTGAAGCCCTCGAAGGTGGAGAGCGAGATGAAGGCCGTCGCGCCCCGGTACAGCCGCAGGAGTTCTTCCCGCGACACCAGCCCCCGGTGCCGCACGCTGCCGCGAAACGCGGGCGCCATCGCCGAGATCATGCGTTCGACCTCGGCGGCGCCGTTGCCCGTGATGTCGAGGTAGTCGACCAGGCCCTGGCGCTTCATGCGCACGAAGAGCTTCAGGATGCCCTCGAAGTTCTTGTGCGGGTAGTAGTGGTAGGCCGCGATCAGGTAGCGCCCGCCGGGCGCGATCAGGCTTCCAGCGCTGTACGCGCTGGTGCCCGCATCCACGGGATTGAAGATCACCGCGGCGTGTTCGCAGCGCGTGAAGTGCCGCTCGAAATCTTCCTGGCTGCTGCGGCTGATGAAGACCACGTCGGCGGCGCTGCGCGCGACACGGTGCAGGTTCCAGTCGAGCCAGAGGCGCTTCTGTGGCGTGAAGTACTGCGGGTACGACTTGTACTGCACGTCGTGCACCACCACGATCGAATCCCGATGGCGGCCGAAGGGCGCCAGCAGCGAGAAAGGCAGGAAGTAGTTCGGGAACAGCGAGTACACCCGCTCCCCGCGCAGCCACCCGAGCGCCAGGTGAAGGTTGTAGAGCAGCGTGTCGAGGATGAAGCGGCTGATCTTCAGCCGCCGCGCGACCGCGTAGAGGTGCGGATGGCGCTCGCTGATCGGCTGCACGCGGTGGTCCGGTGAGCCGCGCATGCTCTGCAGCAGCACCTCGGACACGTTCAGCACCCCGCCCGCCGACGCGTTGAGCCGGATGGTGTCGTAGAAGAGGTAGGTGGCCATGGTCGTTCTCATGCCGTCGGCAGGCTGGCGCGCGCCGGGCTGGGTGCCGGCCTGCGGAACCACGACGCGAGGCTGCCGGCGACGACGGCCGCGACCAGTCCCGAGACGGCGAACGGTCCCCAGCCCAGGATCGGTCCGCGCAGGAACGGCACGTAGGCGGCCAGCAGCACCAGTGCGCTCAGGTAGCCGGTCGTCAGCGTGCGCTGCGGGTCGAAGGCCTTGTCGACGAGGCGAAAGCCCGCCGAAACCGCGAAGCCCAGCAGCGCGGGGCCCGCCAGCCCGAAGTCGAAGTACGCGGTGGTGAAGGGCGGCAGCGACAGGTTGCTCTGCGAGAAGTTGCCCAGCACGGCCGGCCAGCCGAGCGGGTCGAACTCCGGGAACATCTTCAGCTCGCGCGGCAGGACGAAGGAAAAGGCCGAGAGCAGGTAGCGCCCGTAGCCGAGCTCGGGCGAGGGCGCGCGCTCCAGGATGCCCGCGATGACGAACATCGCATCGAAGTCCTGGCTGAAGGGGTACGAGGCCAGTTCGGCGCCCCACATGGCGTCCCGCGAGATCAGGTTCAGCACCGGGCCCAGGCCCGCGATGGCGCCGAAGATCACTGCGGCGAGCGTCCACCGGTGGCCGCGGCCCAGGGCATGGATGAGCAGCGGAAGCAGCCCGATCAGGATGACCTGGCGCGCCGTGTTGACCGGGTTCGCGGCGATGGCGGCCAGCGCAAGGGCCAGGCCCGCGCTGCACCAGGCCCACAGCGTGCGCCGGCGCATGGCGTGGATCGTGAGCGCCACGCAGCACAACAGCACCATGAGCTTGGGCAGCGTCGAATAGACGATGTACTGGACCGGCGCGCTCTCTTCTTCGGTAATCACGCCGCGCGCCGTGAAGTTCATGTCGGGATGGAGGAAGAGCATGGCGAACGCCACCTCCAGGCAGCCCAGCAGCAGGAAGGGGTGGGCGACGCCGGCGCCGTGCGCGCGCTGCGCCGGCCAGGGCGCGGCCGGCGGCGTGGGCATGCCCAGCCGTGCGGCTTCCACGCCGGCCATGTACAGCAGCACGAGCATCAGCGCCTGCGTGTGCGCGGCCTGCCCGAGGATGCCGACCTCCCAGAAGTCGACGTCGGTCGCGATCTGCATCGCCGGGGCCAGCGAGAAGTAGATGAGAACCGCCGTGTAGTGGATCAACAGGAACACGCTGTCGCCGGGGGCGCCGAGCATCGACAGCTGCACCACCGCCAGCACGCACACCACCCCGTAGCCCCAGACGGGATCGATGAGCCCGCACAGCAGGGCGCAGACGATGCCGGACCAGAAGACGAGAGTTCTCATGGCAACGCTCGGTTCTTCATTCAGGCGTGCGCGGCCTCTGCGGCGGTGCGGGGGGCGGCCTGGTAGTCCGCGTAGGTGCGGCGCAGCCCTTCGGCCAGCGGCACCGTGGCGCGCCAGCCGAAGCTGGCCGCGCGCGACACGTCCAGCAGCTTGCGCGGTGCGCCGTCGGGCTGTGCCAGGTCGTAGTGGATGCTGCCCTCGTAGCCCACGACCTCGCGGATGTGTTCCACCAGTTCGGCGATCGAGACGTCCTCGCCCGTTCCGAGGTTGATGTGGCCGCGCATCGGATCGGTGTGCTGGTCGTAGGCGGCGCGCGACAGGTTCATCACGTCCAGGCAGCCTTCGACCATGTCGTCCACGTACAGGAACTCGCGCCGCGCCCGGCCGCTGCCCCAGATCAGCACGCTCGGCGTGCGGCTGATCTTGGCCAGGTGAAAGCGCTGGATCAGCGCGGGCACCACGTGGCTGTTCTCCAGGTGGTAGTTGTCGCCGGGGCCGTAGAGGTTGCTCGGCATCACGCTGCGGAAGTCGACGCCGTGCGTGGCGCCGTACTGCCGGTTGTAGCTCTCGCAGAGTTTGATGCCCGCGATCTTGGCGATGGCGTAGGGCTCGTTGGTGGGCTCGAGCTTGCCGGTGAGCAGGGCGTCTTCGCGGATCGGCTGCTCGGCCAGCCGCGGGTAGATGCAGCTGGAGCCGAGGAACAGCAGCCGCTTGACGTGGGCCAGGAAGGCCTGGTGCGTGAGGTTCGCCGCGATCAGCAGGTTCTCGTAGAGGAACTGCGCGGGGTAGGTCATGTTGGCGTGGATGCCGCCGACCCGGGCCGCCGCCACGTAGACCTGGTCGACAGGCTCGGTCGCGAAGAAGCGCGCAACGGCCGCCTGGTCGAGCAGGTCGAGCTCGGCATGGCTGCGCGTCACGACCTCGTGGCCCCCCTCGCGCAGGCGCCTGGTGAGCGTCTGGCCGACCATTCCGCGATGACCTGCAACATAGATTCGCATGGCGTTCTTTCTGTGAAGGGATCGTTGATGCCGGGTCTCAGCGCGAACCGCGCGCCCCGAGCACGACGCGGAAGGTCTTCAGCACGATCACGACGTCCCGCAGCAGGGAGAGCGTGGCGACGTACTCGGCGTCCATGGCCGCGCGGCGGCGGTAGCTCACTTCGTTGCGTCCGCTGATCTGCCACAGGCCCGTGATGCCCGGGCGCACCGCGCAGTAGTACGCCCAGTACGGGCCGTACAGTTCCTTCTGCGCAAACATGCACGGGCGCGGGCCGACCATGCTCATGTCGCCCTTGAGCACGTTCCAGAACTGCGGGAACTCGTCGATGCTGTAGCGGCGCAGGAAGGCGCCGAAGCGGGTGATCCGCGGGTCGTGTTCGAGCTTCTGGAACTTCTCCCACTCGCGCCGCGCCGCATCGTTCTCGCGCAGGTGCCGGGCCAGCAAGGCATCGGCGTTGGGCGCCATGGTGCGGAACTTGTAGAAGCGGAAGATCCGGCCATCCCTGCCGTAGCGCGGCTGCACGTAGAGGGCCGGGGCGCCCGAGGTCAGCAGCACGCCGAGGGCGATCAGTGCGTAGGCCCAGCCCAGGAACAGGAAGAAGGCGCCGGCCAGGCCGATGTCCATGGCGCGCTTGGCGGCCTGCAGCAGGCGTGAGCCGCCCAGCGGAACGACACCGGCGGCGGCACGGTGCGGCGTGCGTGAAAAGTGCGCGCTCATGATCTCGCGCGCTCCGGTTCGGCGCGGGGCGTGTGCCCCAGGGCCGGCGGGTAGACGTTCGCATGCAGGCGGTAGGGGCCGTAGTCGTAGCCATAGCCTGCGCTGTGGCGTGGCCGTGCGTCCTGCGCGTTGAGCACCACGCCGTGGAACGCCGCACCCACGTGCGCCAGCCGCTTCGCACTCTCCACCATGTCGCCCAGTTCGCTGTTGCCGGCGCGGGCCACGAGCATCAGCGTGCCCATGTCCGGCGCCATCGCCACGGTCTCGGTCGCCAGCAGGATAGGCGGTGCATCGACGACCACGGCGTCATAGAGCGCAGACAGCGTCTCCAGCAACCGCGTGAACGCGCTGGCACCCAGCACCGTGGCCGGGTCGAGCGGCAGCTTGCCGGTGGTGATCACGTCCAGGTGGGGCAGCACCTGGACATGAACCGCCTGCCCGAGCGTGGCGGTGCCGGCGATCAGCTCCGACAAGCCGGTGCCGGCCTTCAGTCCGAACTGGCTCGCCAGCTTGCCGCGGCGCATGTCGGCGTCGATCAGCAGCACGCGCTTGCCGGAGGCGGCCAGCACAGCCGAGAAATTGGCCGACAGGAAGGTCTTGCCCGCACCCGGCGTGGCGCTGGTCAGCAGGATGCGGTTGTTCGGCGCCCCGGCCATCAGGAAGGCCAACGTGGTGCGCAGCCGGCGCACGCCTTCGAGCGCCGGGTCTTCCGGATGCGAGGCCGCCAGCAGCTTGATCCCGGGCCTGCCGTGGCGGATGGCACGATCGAGCACGCCTTGCCGCGCGCTGAGCGCGATCGTGCTGTAGACGTTCAGGCCGGTGCGCATCTCGATCTCGTCGGGGGTGGCGACCGTGTTCTTGAGCACCTTGCGAAGGACCGCGATGAGCGCACCGAGGAACAGCCCCACGACCAGCGCCAGTGCCACCACGAGCACGGCCTTGGGCCGCACCGGCTTCTCCGGCGACAGCGCCTGGTCGAGCACGCGCACGTTGCCGATGCGGCCTTCGCGTGCCAGGCGCATCTGCAGCGAGCTGTTCAGGAGCGACGCGTAGAGCTCCGTGTTGACCTTGATGTCGCGCTGCATGCGCAGCGAGTTCTGCTGCAGCATCGGCATGCGGCGGATGCGCCCGTCCACGCCGCCCAGCTCCTTGCGCAGCGAGGCGATCTGCGCGTCGAGCGTGATCAGCATCGGGTGCTCGCTGGTGAAGCGGCTCGCCAGGTCCAGGCGCTTCTGGCGCGCGTCGAGCAGCTTGGCCTGCAGGTCGACGTTCTGCGACAGCGCATTGCGCGCCTCGTCGTCCAGGCTGATGGTGCCGTTCTGGTTGCGGTACTGGTTGTAGGCTTCTTCCGACTGTTCCAGCTGCTGCTTGAACTTGGGCAGCTCGGTGCCCAGGAAGTTCAGCGTGCGCTCGGCCTGCGCGGTCTTCTGGTCGATGTTCTGCCGCATGTACAGGCGCGCCACCTCGTTGAGCAGGTTCGCCAGGTGCTCGCGATCGTCGGTCTGCCAGCTCACATCGATCACGCTGGACAGCTTGCCCTTCTCGATCACGCGCAGCTCGCGCTGCAGCCCGAGCAGGGTGAGCTGCGTGGAGCGCCGGGTCAGCTCGAAGGCGCCGCCGGGCAGGGCGTCGAACGAGGCCACCAGCAGGTGGACGGTTCCGCCCGGCACGGAGCTGTCCAGCGGCTCGCCGACCCGGCCGTGCAGCGGCGTGTCGAGGTCGGGGTGCGTCAGCGTGTAGTGGCCGTCCGCGGCGGCGGTCAGCAGGAACTTCTTGCCCTCGAAGGCCGGCGGCACGTCCATCTGCGGAACCGCGATCCGCTCGGTGCCCGACACGTAGCCGCGCAGGCCGAACACGCCCGGCGTGGACAGCGTCTTCGAATGCCGCGCCATGAAGGCGCCCACGATCGGGATGTAGTGCGGCTGCGCCGTGATGAACAGCTTGGTGTTCTCGATCGCCTGGCCGAGCACCATGCGCGACTTCAGGATCTCGGCCTCGCCCGAGGTCGGCGTCTTCACGTTCACGCCGTTGACCGCGGCATCGCCCGCGCCGCCGGGCGAACGTTCGGCGTCCTCGAGCTGGATCAGCACGTTCGTTTCGTACACCCGCGGCCCGAAGAGCGCGTAGCCCGTGCCCAGCACCAACGCCACCGCGGTGACCGAGGCGATCAGCCGCCGGTTGTCCAGCAGGAGGTCGACGTATTCCTTGAACCGTGAGTGCGGGGGCTCGGGTTCGGGGCTGTACGGTGCGGGAAGCGGGGGGTACCAACGCGCATTCATGGGCTTCACCTTTTCTTCGTGTTCGGGCCGGGGCGCCGCGCGGCCTATCTGCGGGCGGTGTCGCGCGCGAGGTTGATCACCTGGGCGGCGGGAAGGATCAGGTTGGCGACCCGGTTCCACGAGACCAGCGGCACGCGGTCGACGTAGACCACGTCGCGCGGGCGCAACTCGAAGCGGTCGGCCAGTGCAAGGGCGGTCGGGTTCTTCGCGTTCAGGCTGAAGACCTGCGGCGTGTCGGGCGACTGCGGCGAGTTGCGGATCACGTAGATCTGCCCGGGGTCGGCCGTGAGCAGGTCGGGCCCGCCCGCATCGCCGAGGGCCTCGTTCAGGCTCATGCGGCCGTTGCGCATCAGGAGCGCCGAGGGCCGCAGGATTTCGCCCATCACGTAGATCCGGCTGTCGTCCCGGGTGCCGACGTACACGATGTCGCCGTTGCGCAGCGGAATGCTGTTGGCGTCGGCGCCGAAGCGCTTGAGCTGGTTCAGGTCGATGGCCACCGTGCGCTCGCCGCGCGTGAGCGTCACCTGCGAACGGTCGCCCAAGGCGGTGATGCTGCCCGCCCGGTTGAGCGCTTCGGACAGCGTCATCGGGATGTCCGTGAAGATCTGCAGCCCCGGCGTGCGGACCTCGCCCTCGACATAGGCGCGCTGGCTGCGGAACGACTGGATGCGCACGCTGACCAGCGGCGACTTGATGATGTTGCCGATGCGCTTGGCGATCAGCTCGGACGCTCCGCTCTCAGTCAACCCCTGCAGCCGGGTGCGGCCGATGTAGGGAAAGCTGATCTCACCCGCGGCATCGACGATGAAGCCCGGCGCCACGGTGACGCCGGTCGGGTCGCTCTGCTGCGCGATCACCGCGCCCAGGTTGGGCTGCAGCTCGGGATTGTTGTAGACGGTGATGCCCACCACGTCCCCCGGCCCGATGGTGTAGGGCGTGGGCCGGCCGAACAGCGCCTTCACCTCGGGCGGGATGCCCGTGTTCCCGGCGAGCTGCTTGCGGATCAGCTCCGGTGTGATGGCCTCCACCCTGCCGGTGCCGCCGGCCGTGCCGTCGGCCGACTGCAGCGGACCCGGCGTGCCGAAGCCGGGTGCGCAGCCGCACAACCCGAGCGACAGCAGCAGCGCCATCGCCCGCGACCGGAAGCGGCCACCGGGAAGGGCGCAGGCGCCCTCGGTGGCGAGGAGGCGCTCGCCGCGCGGGTTCGCTTGGTCGACGGATTTCATGAGTCTCTCCTTGGCTTCGGTTGTCGTTTCAGGGCGCGGCGAGCGTGGCCGCCATGGCGCGCGGGGGGTCTGCCGCCGGGCGGCTCTGGCGCTCGGGGCTGCGGGTGGCCAGGCAGTGCTCGGCGACCCAGTCGCCGACGGACTGCAGGAAGAGCTGCTGGCCCTTCACCGTGCAGACGGTGTGGTCCACGTCCCGCAGGAACTCGTACTGCAGGCCCTGCATGAACGGTTCGCGGCGCAGGGCGCCGAGCTGGTCGCGGTCGCGGTCGCGCACGTGCAGCGATCCCGAATACAGCAGCTGCACCGCCACCTCGCGTTCGACCAGCCGCTTCATGGTGGCTTCGAACCAGATCGCGTTGACGTTGGGGGGGCGCCGGTCCACGAAGTAGCCCGGCAGCGGCCTGGCCGCCGTGCTGCCCGGCAGATGGCGCAGCACCCAGCGCCGCGCCTTGCCCGGGAACGACGGGTGCATCGGCACGGCGAGCGCGCGGCGCACCGTGAGCTCCCAGCGCGTGCGCCGTTGGGGGAAGGCAAAGCCGTCGAACAGAGAGAGCGCCACCATGCGCGCGTCCACCGCGGCCGCCGACATGGCGTGCTCCACGCCCGAGCACATGGCCACGGCCGCGAACTGGCGGATGCCCAGCATGCGCTGCGCGATGTCCATGGCGGCCTGCAGGCTGTGCACCGCGCGCGTCTGCAGGTCGGGCCCGGTGTCCAGCGCGTCGCTGTCGCCGACGCCGCCCAGGTCGAAGCGCAGGCTGCTCACGCCGCGCGCGGCGAGAACGTGCGCCAGCTTCACGTTGATGCGGCGCGGCCCGACGCGGTGGTTCGCGCCCATGTTGAACATCAGGCAGGCAACGGGCGCCGGCACCTGCCGCGCGGGGACGGTGAGCATGCCCATCAGGGCGTCCCCGGGGCCGAAGCGAAGCGGGGTCTGCATCAGGTCATTCATGGATGGCTCCCTGCAGGCGGCTGAGCGCATCGGCCGGAACCATCGCGCTGTGGGGATAGGGGTCGGACGTCCAGTCCAGCGGGTGGCTCAGGTAGGCCAGGCGCACCGGCATGTGGCGCGACTGCTGCTCGGCCGCCCATTGCGCGGTGGACGTGTCGTCGGGCGGGGCCAGCACCAGCGTGTCGTGCAGGGCGGTGAGCGGCAGCGATTGCGGCGTGAGGGCGCGCAGCTGCGCCTGCAGCGCCGGCGACAGACGCACGCCCAGCGCCTCCTCGGGCAGCGCGTCCGGTTCGCGCGCGAGGCTGCGGCGCCACGACAGGTCGGGGATGCAGAAGGTCGTGTCGATCGCCTCGACGTGCCGCTCGCGCAGCAGGCGCGCGTAGCCCCGTCCGTCGATCACCGGCTCCCAGAGCACCAGCCGCGCCGGGTCGCAGCGTCCGTTGCGCGCGGCCAGCACGGCCAGGGTGGCGCCCAGCCGCGCACCGATCCACACGATGGCGGCATGCGGTGCGTGCCGCCGCAGCTCCTCGTGCGCCGCGCACAGGTCGCGGCGCCAGCCGTCGAGCTCGCCCTCGCTCTCGTCGCCCGGCGAGTCGCCGGAGCCGTAGAAGTCGAAGCGCAGCGTGGCGATGCCGGCGCGCGCGAGGCGTTCGGCCAGCACCTTGAAGAAGCGATGGGTGCGCAGGCCCTCCTGCCCGAAGGGCGGGCACAGGAGCACCGCCGTGTGCTCGCCGAGGTTGTCTTCGTCGGCGGCGTGGAACGCGCCGAAGACCTGGCGCGAGGCCGGTCCGAACATGAGCGGCGTGAACAGGGTCATGCGACACCCCCTGCGCATCGCGCCTCGGCCATTCCCTTGCGCGCGTTCAGGCGCTGCATGCGGCCGCCTTCGGAACCGGCCCCCGAGGCCTGGGCGCGGGCTTCGGTGTGGCGCCATTCGGCGAGCGAGCCCACGCTGTCCGCCCGCGCGGGCGCCGGTCCCAGCACGAGCACGAGGGTGCGGCCGGCCACCGGCAGTTCGACGCATCGGCCGTCCGGTGTCACGCCCACCTCGAAGCTCTGCGGCGACACCAGCAGGCCCACGCCGATGGCCTTCAGGCAGGCTTCCTTGCGGGTCCAGCAGGTCAGGAAGGCGTGGTCGCGTTCATGCGCGGGCAGGGCGGCCAGTGCGTCCTGCTCGCGCGGCGTGAAATGCGCCGCCGCCAAAGCGGTCGCGTCCGGCATCGGGCGCAGCAGCTCGAGGTCGGCGCCCAGCGGGCCGCGACCGCCGATGGCGATCAAGGCCAGGCCCTGGCTGTGGCTCAGCGAGAACTGCGCGCGCGTGGGGCCCGCCAGCGAGGGCTTGCCGAAGGCGCCGGTGGCCAGCGTCAGCGCGGCGGGATGCAGGCCCGTGTACGCGCACAGCGCCTGGCGCAGCGCGAGATGGGCCGCCACGAAGCGCTGCCGGTCGAGGGGAAAGCGCAGGCTCTCGGCACGCGCGCGTTCTTCGTCCGACAGCACCTGGGCGGGCAGGGTGTCGGTGAAGCCGTCCAGTTCGACGTACCGGCAGACCGGTGCGTCGATGGACAGGGCGTGGGCGTCGCCGGTCATGGTCAGCCTTTGCGCAGCCAGCTGCCGAGCGCGCCGAGCAGCCCGCCGCGGTTTGCCTGCGCGGCCGTGCCGGCGGCCAGGTCGGCGAGGTCCGGGGGCACGCCGTGCGGCGCGGCGTGCACCGAGGAGGCGATCTGCCCGAGGTTCTCGAACAGGTAGCGGCGCGGTTCCACGCGGTGCCCCAGCGTCTGCGCCGCCTGCTGCACGGCGCGCAGCACCAGCAGCGAGTCGCCGCCGAGGTCGAAGAAGTTGTCGCTGGCGCGGATCTCGTCGACATCGATGCCGATCACGTCGGCCCAGATCTGGGCCAGCTGCGCGTGCTCGGGGCTGAGCAGGCCCTGCTTCGCCTCGCGCACGTCGCTGCCGGGGGCTTCGGCCGGCGCACGTTTGTCCACCTCGTCGGCCGCCAGCTTGCGCAGGTAGAGCGCGCTGGCCGAGCCTTCGGCGCGGGCGATCTCCGCGAGCGTGGCCCCGGGGTGCTCGGCGACGCGGGCCAGCACTTCGAGGTAGCGCTCGCGCAGCTGGGCGCCGGTCTCGCGCAGGTACACGTCGGCGTTGTAGAGCAGCGCGCCTTCCAGGCCGTGCGGCTTGTCCATCAGCCACACGCCGATGTCGTCGGTGGCGCCGTGCTGCATCACGTGCACCTGGCGGGTCTGCAGGCTGCCGACGGTGCGCGCGCGTTCGCGGGCGTCCTGGAACGAGAACATCGCCTGGTAGGGCCCGGACGCCTTGATCTGCCCCGCGTAGCCGGGCTCGGCCATCAGGCGCTCGAACGGCACCTGCTGGTGGTTCATCATCGACAGCAGCTCCTGCTTCACATAGCGCATGAAGTCGGGCAGCGGCAGCGCCATGTCGACCGCGAGCGAGACCGGCAGCACGTTGCTGAAGAAGCCCATGACGTCTTCCGTCTCGGCCTGCTGGCGCCCGCGCACCGGGTTCGCGATGACGATGGCGCCGTTGCCGGTTGCCTGGGCCATGGTCAGCGCGTAGATGCCGAAGGTCAGCATGCTGAGCGTCACGTCCATGTCGCGCGCGATCTCGCGCAGCCGCTGCGTGCTCTGCAGGTCGATGTGGATCCAGTGCGCGCCGCCCTGGCCGCTCTTGCCCGCGCGGCGCGGCATGTCGGTCCGGGGCGGCCGCACGGCCTTGGCGCCGGCGAGCCGGCCGCGCCAGAACGCGAGCTGCTCTTCGCAGGCGGGCTCGGTCAGCCAGGTGTCCAGCCACTCGGCATAGTCGCCGTGGGTGGTAGCGAGCGCGGGCAGGTTGTGGGGACGGCCGCGTTCGGCGGCGTCGTAGAACGCGCCCAGCTCGCGCTGCATCAGGTCGAAGGACCAGCCGTCCCAGATCAGGTGGTGCGGCACGAACAGGAAGACGTGCTCGTGGTCGTCGAGCTGGAACAGGGTCGCGCGCATCATCGGCGCGCGGTGGATGTCGATCGGCCGGTCGGACAGCTCCTGCATCTGCTCGGTCAGCTCGGCCTCGCGCTGGTCTGCCGGCAGGCCGCGCAGGTCGACCAGCGGCAGGGTGAATTCGACGGACTCTTCGATCGACTGGATCGGTCGGCCGCTGTCCTCGTCGAAGCCGATGCACGTGCGCAGCGAAGGCTGGCGGCGGATCATTTCGCGCAGCGCGCTCTCGAAGCGCGCCGCGTCGAGCTTGCCGGTGAGCCGCTGCGCCGAGGGCGCGTTGTAGACCGAACGGCCCGTGTACAGCTGCTCCATGAAGCGGATGCGTTCCTGCGAAGGCGTGAGCGGCGCGCTGCGGCGATCGGGGTGGCAGGCAATCGGCGCCTGCAGGCCGACGCCCGCGCCCTGCAGCGTCTCGATGGCCGCGGCCAGCTTCTCGGCGGTGGGCGACTCGAACAGCGCGCGCAGCGGCAGCGTGACCTGGAACTCGCGGCTCAGCAGCGTGGTGAGCCGCGCGGCCAGCAGCGAGTGGCCGCCCATGGTGAAGAAGTTGTCGTGCATGTCCAGGCCCGGCAGGCTCAGCACCTTCTCCATGACCGCGAGCACCTTGCGCTCGTGGGCGTTGCGCGGAGCGGCGCCGCGCCGCACCTCGTCGCGCGCCACCGCCTGCGGCGGCGGCAGCGAGACGCGGTCGACCTTGCCGTTCGGCAGCGTGGGCAGGGCGTCGAGCGTCACCACGTGCTGCGGCAGCATGAAGGCCGGCAGGTGCTTGCGCAGGTGCACCATCAGCGCATCGAGGTCGAAGCCGGCGCCCGGGACCCGCGCGAGGTAGGCCACCAGGCGCACGTCGCCGGGGGTGTCCTCGCGGGCCACGACCACGCTGCGCGAGACGCCGGCCACTTCGCAGCAGCGCACCTCGATCTCGCCGGGCTCGATGCGGTAGCCGCGCACCTTGACCTGGAAGTCGAGCCGGCCGAGGTGGTCGAGCAGCCCGTCGTTGCGCCAGCGGCCGCGGTCGCCGGTGCGGTAGACCTTCTTCGTGGCGCCGAAGATGCGCACCGTGACGAAGCGCTCGGCCGTCAGCGCGGGGCGGTCGAGGTAGCCCAGCGTGACGCCTTCGCCCGCGATGCAGATTTCGCCGGGCACGCCGATCGGGCAGGGCTGCAGGCCGGCATCGAGGATCCAGATCTCGGTGTTGTCGACGGGCCGGCCGATCGACACGCCGCGCGACGCAATCTCTTCGGGGCGGACATGCCAGGCCGAGGAATACACCGTCGTCTCGGTCGGGCCGTAGCCGTTCCACAGCCCTTCCATGCGCTCGCACAGTGCCAGTGCCATGCTCGGGCGCAGCGCTTCGCCGCCGGCCCAGCCGCGAAAACCGGGCGCACCGCCGGCCCACTGCGCGTCGAGCAGCAATTGCCACATGCCGGGCGTGGCCTGCAGCAGCGTGATCTGCTCGTCGTCGAGCGCCTGCGACAGGCGGTTGCCGTCCATGGCGACCTCGCGCTGCACCATCACGATCTCGGCGCCCGCCGCCAGCGGCAGCAGCAGGTCGGGCACGGCCATGTCGAACGACAGCGTCGTGACGGCGGCCACCCGGTCGGCCGGGCCCATGCCCGATTCGCGTTGCATCCACTGCAGCAGGTGCGCCACGCCCCGGTGATGGACGATGACGCCCTTGGGCTGTCCGGTCGAGCCGGAGGTGTAGATCACATAGGCGGCGTCCTCCGGCCCCGGGTCGTCGCTGCTCGGCGGCAGGGCGTCGCCCGACAGCTGGCGCCAGGCCGTGTCGCGATCGATCTCGAAGATCCGTTGCTCGGCGTCGGCGCGCCAGTCGCGCGGCGCCACCGCGATGTCCGACGACGTCAGCATCAGGCCGAGGCCGGCGTCGCTGGCGTAGTGTTCCAGCCGGGCCTGCGGGAAGGCCGGATCGAGCGGCACGTAGGACGCCCCCGCCTTCAGGATGCCCTGCATGGCGACGACCATTTCCAGGCTGCGCTCCAGGCACAGCCCCACGCGCTCGCCGCGGCCCACGCCGCGTGCGCGCAACGCACGCGCCAGGCGGTTGGTCAGCGCATCGAGTTCGCCGTAGCTGCAGCTGCGCGCACCGTCGCGCACCGCCGGGTGGTGGGGCTGCAGCGGCACGCGCGCCACGAAGCCGGCGTGCGCCAGCGGTGCGCCGCGCAGCGGCACGCGCGCGGGCTGCAGTGCCAGCAGCGCACGCGCGGCGCCGGCCGACAGCACCTCGAGCCCGCCGACGGTTTCTTCGGGCTTGTGCGCGGCCGACTGCAGCACGCACTCGAACATGTCGAGCCAACGCTGCACGCTCACGTCGTCGAACAGGTCGGTGTTGTATTGCGCCTCGACCTGCAGGCTGCCGGCGTGCGGGCGCAGGTTCACGAACAGTTCGAAGTTCTCGTAGCGGCGGGCGATGGTGTCCTGCACCACGTCGAGCGTGGTGAAGGCCTGCGCGCTGCTCGCCACGTCGGGGTCGACGTTGAAGCTCACGCTCACCAGCGGCAGCCGGCTCGGGTCGCGCTCGAGCGACAACTGGCTCAGCAGCGCGCCATAGGTCAGGGCCTGGTGATCGAAGGCGTCGAGCACGGCGGTGCTGCATTCGTCCATCAGCGCGTCGAAGCGCGTGGCGGCATGCACGGCAATGCGCAGCGGCAGCAGGTTCACGCAATGGCCGACCAGGCCGGGCACGTCGTGCGCGAGCTGGCCCGAGGTCGGGATGCCGACGACGATGTCTTCCTGGCCCGTGAGGCGGTGCAGCGTCGCGATGAAGCCGCTGAACAGGCCCGTGAACAGGCTGACGCCGGCCTTGGTGCTCGCGGTGCGCACGGCGCCGACCACGCGCCGGTCGAGCAGGCGTTCGGCACGGCGCGAATGGAAGGTGCGGGCGGGTGGGCGGGGGCGGTCCAGCGGCAGGTCGAGCACCGGCTGCGTGGAGCCGGAAAAGCGCGCCAGCCAGTAGTCGATGTGCGCCTGCATGTCGGGGCTCGCGGCGGCGACGGCCTCCTCGGCGGCGAAGTCGGCGAACAGCGGCGCGGCCTTGAGCTTCAGCCCGATGCCGGTTCCCTCGGCATAGAGGTGGCCCAGTTGTTCGGTGATGACCGCCCACGACCAGCCGTCGCAGACCACGTGGTGCGCCGACATCACGAGTTCGTGCTCGGCATCGCCCAGGCGGTACAGCACGGCCCGGAACAGCGGACCGTGTTCGAGCGAGAAGGGCGTGCACACCGCCTCGGCGTGGGCCGCGTGCAGCGCCTGCGCGAGGGCTTCCGGCGCCAGCCCGCCCAGGTCCTGCCGGACCAGGTGGTTGCCGCCGGGAGGGCTGACCAGCATGAAGGCGCCGTCGGGCGAGATCGTGGCGCGCAGCGCCTGGTGGCGTTCGAGCATGCGGTCGGTGGCGCGCGCCATGGCCGGGCCGTCCAGCGCGCCGCGCAATCGCAGCACGACCGACTCGTTGTAGGCCATCGAGGCCTCGGTGCTCATCGAGGCGCCGAGCCAGACTTCGCGTTGCGATTCGGTCGTCGCAATGATGCATTCGACGAGGCCACCGCTCACGGTGGGCTTGAGTGCGGCGTTCATGCTGCAGCCTTTCCGTTGATGAGGCGCTCGCGCGAGGCGGCGTCTTCGGGCACGTACCAGAACGGCTGTCCGTCGCTGTCGCGGGCCAGCACGCTGCCGTCTTCGGCGGGCTTGCGCGCGTCGAAGTGGGTGGGGGCGGGAGCGCGGCGCGGCAGGAAGCCGGATTCCTGCATCTCGGCGACCGACTCCTTGAAGGCGCGCTGGATGAAGGCGATGTCCTCGGCGCTGTGCGCGCTCGTGAGGAAGCACGGGAAGTTGTCCAGGATGTGCACGCCGCGGCTGCGCATCATGGCGAACAGCAGGTCCTGCAGCGGGTGGTCTTCGAGCCAGCTCACGCGCCACAGCGATGCGAAATGACGGATCTCCAGCGGCGCGCCCACCTCCCGGCACCAGCCCGAGAGTTCCGTGGCCATGCCGGTCGTGCTGGCGTTGAGCCCGGCCTGCAGCGCGGGCCCGGCCTGCTTCAGGTGCGTGAGCGAAGCCTTGGCCGCGGCGAGCGCGAGCGGGTGGCGCACGAAGGTGCCGGCGAAGTAGGTGACGCCGACGCCCGGGATCGAGTCGTCGCCGTACTGCCAGGCGCCGCCGTCGAGCGCGTCCATGAACTCGCGCTTGCCGGCGATCACGCCGACCGGAAAACCGCCGCCGATCACCTTGCCGTAGGTGGCGAGGTCGGCGCGCACGCCGAACAGTTCCTGCGCGCCGCCCAGCGCGGTGCGAAAGCCGGTGATGACCTCGTCGAAGATGAGGCAGCAGCCGTTCTTCGCGGTGAGGTCGCGCACGTCGTGCAGGAACTCGCGCGGCTGGAAGTCGGGGCGGCGGCTTTGCACCGGCTCGACCAGCACGGCCGCCAGGTCTGCCGCGTTGTCGCGGATGAAGGCGAGCGCCTCGGGCGTGCCGTAGTCGAGCACGCGGATGTCGCCGAACATGCCGCTCATCACGCCCGGCGCGGCCGAGAGGCCCTTGCCGCCCTTGCCGGCGCGCACCAGCACTTCGTCGAAGGTGCCGTGGTAGGAGCCCGTGAAGGCCACCACCGTGCTGCGCCCGGTGACGGTGCGTGCGATGCGCAGCGCCGCCATCACGGCCTCGGAGCCGGTGTTGCACAGGCCGGCGCGCTCGCTGCCCGTGAGCTCGCAGATGAGGCGGGTCACGTCGGCCGCGAGCGGATGCTGCGGCCCGATCTCGTAGCCCGCATCGAGCTGGGCCCGCACGGCGTCCTGCACGAAATCGGGTTGCCAGCCGAACAGGTTCAGCCCGAAGCCGTTGAGCGCGTCGACGTACTCGTTGCCGTCGAGGTCCCAGAGCCGGGAGCCCTTGGAGCGCTCGATCACGATCTGGTAGGTGATCTCCTTGGTCAGCGGACGGAAGCCGTTGACCACGCGCGGGTCCGCCATGTGGGTGCGGTTCTCTTCGGTGAAGCGCTTGCTCCTTGGCGTGCGTTCGACATAGCGCCGCACGAACGCGGCCAGCCGCGCCTTCTGCCGTGCGCTGGGTTCGGCGGTGCGTTGGGTGTGGATGCGGGCAATGGCGCCGAAGGCCTTGTTGACGTCGTAGCGAAGCGGCGCTTCGGCGGGCGGCTGTTGCGCAGCGGCGGGCACGGCCTCGGCCGCCACGGGCATCGCTGCCGCCACTGGAGCGGCCGCGCCGGACAGGAGCGCGAGCTGCTGGCGCATCAGCTCCATCTGCTGCGCGATCACCTGGTTCAGCAGGCCGGTGGGCTGCCCAAGCCCTTGTGTTGGGGTTGGCATCGACACCTGCACGGCGGATGCCGCAGGCGTGACGGGCGCAACCACCGGCTCGGCTTCGGGCGGCAGGCTCTGCAGCAGGTACGCGGCCAGCGCGTCGAAACTGCGGTAGTTCTCCATCAGCTGCCGGAAGCTCAGCGCGACCTGGAAGCGCTTCTTGATCTGCGTGGCGGCCTGGGTCAGCGTGAGCGAGTCCATCCCGAGCTCGCCGAACGCGGCGTGGCCCTCGGCCTGTGCCATGTCGATGCCCGAGATGTCTTCGAACAGGGCCCGCAATCGCGCGTCGACCGAGGCCGCGCGCGACGCATCGGGCGGCTGGGGAGAAGGCAGGGGCAGGTGAGGCGAGGGCGCTGCAGCGGTCACGATCGGCTCCAATGAAACAGGCGGGGCGGGCAACATCACCGGCGACACCGGCGCGGCGGGTGCGATGTCGACCCACAGGCGCTTGCGTTCGAACGGGTAGGTGGGAAGGCACACGCGCCGGGCGCCGGCGCGCGGTGCGAGCAGCGCGAGGTCGACCTCGGCGCCGCAGGTCCACAGGCGCGCGGCGGCGAGGCGCAGGGTGCGGGTCTCGTCGGCCGGCTCGCCGTGCAGCAGCGACACCGCCGCGACAAGGCCTGGCACGCGGTGCTGGCGCACCAGCGCGGCC
Organism: Variovorax sp. 54; assembly: GCF_002754375.1. Taxonomy (NCBI): domain Bacteria; kingdom Pseudomonadati; phylum Pseudomonadota; class Betaproteobacteria; order Burkholderiales; family Comamonadaceae; genus Variovorax; species Variovorax sp. 54. The sequence goes on along the minus strand of NZ_PEFF01000001.1, from coordinate 552,471 downwards.
AGCGTGTTGCGGGGGCCGACTTCCACGAAGACCGGATGGATGGCCTCGCCCGCCGCGCTTTGCAACGCGGGCGAGAAGCGCACGGTGCCGCGCAGGTGCTGCGCCCAGTAGGCCGGGCTGGTGGCCTGTGCGTCTTCGAGCAGGCGGCCGGTGAACGTGGAGTAGATGGGGATCTGCGGCGCGTGCAGCACCACCTGGCTCACGAGCGCCTCGAAGGGCGCCACCGCGGCGTCCATCATGGCGGAGTGAAAGGCGTGCGATGTCTGCAGCAGCCGGCAGGCGACGCCCTCGGCTTCGAGCGCGGCCTGGAGTTCGGCGATGGCCTCGGACGGGCCGGCGGCCACGCAGGCGCCGGGTGCGTTCTCGGCGGCGAGCGAGACCTGGGGAGAGGCCGTGAGCCGCGGGGCCAGCGCGTCCGCGCCGAGCCGCACCGACAGCATCGTCCCCGCGGGCTGTGCCTGCATGAGCGCGCCGCGGCGGGCAATGAGCCGGGCGGCATCTTCCAGGCGCATCACGCCGGCGATCACGGCCGCGACGAATTCACCGACGCTGTGGCCGATGAGCGCGTGCGGGCGCAGGCCCAGCGACAGCAGCCGCCGTGCGAGCGCGTACTCGAGCGTGAAGAGCGCGGGCTGCGTGACGGCCGTCGGCGCGAGCGCCTGCGGGTCGGCGGCGAACATGCGCTCGCGCAGGTCGAAGTCCAGCGCACCGTCGAAGGCGCGCAGGCAGTTGTCGAAGGCGGCGGCGAAGACCGGGTCGCCCGCGTGCAGCGCACGGCCCATGCCCGGGTACTGCGCACCCTGGCCCGGGAACATCAGCACGGGCTGCGGCGCGCGCTCGGCGACGCGGTCGCTCACGCGCCACGCCGCGTTCTCCGAGCGCAAGGCCTCGATGGCTTGCGCCGCATCGCCGGCCACCACGGCGCGGCGGAAGGCATGGGCCTTGCGACCGACGCACAGGGTGAACGCCGCATCGCCGAGGCAAAGCGCGGGCTGCTCCTCCAGGTGCGTCGCCAACTGCTGCGTCGCGACCGCCAGTGCGGCCTCCGAGCGGGCCGACAGCGCCAGCACATGGACGCCCGGTTGCGTGGTACGCGCCTGCCGCGCCGGCGCTTCCTCGAGCACGACGTGCGCATTGGTGCCCCCGACACCGAACGAGCTGACGCCCGCGCGGCGCGGCAGGTCGGCGCGCGGCCACGGCTGCAGCTGGTTGCTGACGTGGAACGGCGTGCGCGCAAAGTCGATCGCCGGGTTCGGTGCCGTGAAATGCGCGGTGGGCGGAATCAGTTCGTGGTGCAGCGAGAGCGCCGTCTTGATGAGCCCGGCGGCGCCCGCGGCCGTGACCATGTGGCCCACGTTGCTCTTGAGCGAGCCCAGCGTGCAGTAGCCGCGCGCGTCGGTGTGTTCGGCGTACGCGACGGCCAGCGCCTCGACCTCGACCGGGTCGCCCATCGGCGTGGCGGTGCCGTGCGCTTCCACGTAGGAAATGCTGCGTGCGTCCACGTCCGCCGCGGCCAGCGCGGCGCGGATCACCGCGGCCTGGCCGTCCACGCTGGGCGCGGTGAAGCTGGCCTTGGCGCCGCCGTCGTTGTTGACGCAGGCGCTGCGAAGCACGGCATAGATGGTGTCGCCGTCGGCCTGTGCGTCGGACAGCCGCTTGAGCAGCACCACGGCGGCGCCGTCGCTGAACACGGTGCCCTTGGCCTGCGCGTCGAAGCTGCGCGTGTGACCGTCGGGCGAGAGCATCGAGCCCTCGTTGTAGAGGTAGCCGCTGCGGGGCGGGCAAGTGACAGAGGCACCGCCCGCGAGCGCCATGTAGCACTGGCCCGTGCGCAGCGCGTGGAAGGCCTGGGCCACCGCGACCAGCGAGGTCGAGCACGCGGTGTTGACGCTCACGGCCGGCCCGCGCAGGTTGAGCCGGTTGGCCACGCGGGTGGTGATGTAGTCCTTCTCGTTGGCCAGCATCACCTGGAACTCGCCGACGGCCTCCACGAGATCGGGCCGCGAGGCCACATGGCGCTGGAAGTAGGTGGCGTTGTACGTGCCCGCATACACGCCCACCGGACCCGGCGCTTCGTCGGGCACGTAGCCCGCGCGCTCCAGGCACTCCCAGCAGATCTCGAGGAACACGCGATGCTGCGGGTCCATGAGCGCGGCTTCCTTCGGGCCGAGGCCGAAGAAGGCGGCATCGAAGCCCTCGATGCCGTCGATCACGCCGCGCGCCCGCACGTAGGCCGGGTCGCGGCGCAGGGACTCGCTGACGCCGGCGTCCAGGCTCGCGTCGTCGAAGAAGCTGACGGTGTCGCGCCCGGCCACGAGGTTGTCCCAGAACTGCTCCACATCGCCCGCGCCGGGGAAGCGGCCTGCGGTGGCGATGAGGGCGATCGGTTCCGGGGCGTTGGCCGCAGCGCGGGTGGCGTCTTCTCGCACGGGCACAGGCTGCGGCGTTGCGTCGGCCGGCTGCAACTGCGCCGCGATGGCGCCCGGCGTCGGATGGCGGAAGAACAGGTTGGTCGACAGCGGCGGTGCGCCCTCGCGCTGCAGGTCCGCGAGCACCTGCAGCACCAGCAAGGAGCTGCCGCCCAGGTCGAAGAAGTTGTCGTTGCGCCCGGCGGTGTCGATGCCCAGGGCGCGCGCGAAGGCGTCGCACACCTGCTGCTCGCGCGTGTCGCGCGCGGCCTCGAAAGGCTGCGCGAGGTCGGGGCGTTCGCCGGCCGGCTCGGGCAGCGCGTTGCGGTCGAGCTTGCCGTTGGGCGTGACGGGGAGTTGCGCGAGCCAGACCTGCGCCGACGGCAGCATCACCGCGGGCAGGCGGGTCGCCAGGTGCGCGCGCAGCGTGTCCCACGCCAGCTTTTGCGCGCGTGCGACCAGGTAGGCGACCAGGCGCAGCTGGCCGTCGCGACCGGGCCGCGCGACCACCGCGCAGGACTGCACCGCGGGATGCGCAAGGATTGCTGCCTCGACCTCGCCGGTCTCGATGCGGTGGCCGTGGATCTTGACCTGGCCGTCGATGCGGCCGATGAACTCGACGGTGCCGTCAGGCAGCCAGCGGGCGAGGTCGCCGGTGCGGTAGAGCCGCTCGCCGGGCGCTCCGAACGGGTCGGGCACGAAGCGCGCGGCGGTGAGTTCGGGTTGCCCCAGGTACCCGCGGGCCAGGCCGTGTCCGCCGATGCACAGCTCGCCCACGAGTCCGCTGGGCAGCAGGGCCAGCGTCGGGCTCAGCACGCGCAGCACGGTGTCCTTGATCGGGCGCCCGAGCGGCACCGAGCGCAGGCCCGCCGCGACAGCGGCGCGCTCGATGCGATGGGTGGTCGCGAAGGTCGTGCACTCGGTCGGCCCGTAGCCGTTGCTGAGCGTGAGCCCGGGGAGTGCGTCGAGCGCGCGCTGCACATGGGGTACCGACAGCGCCTCGCCGCCGGTGAACAGGTGCGCCAGGCCCGCGAGGTGCTGCGGATCGCCGTCGACCACGGCGTTGAAGAGCGAGGCCGTGAGCCAGGCGGTGTGTACTTCGTGGCGGGCGATGGTGCGTGCGAGGCCGGCACCGGTGGGTACCCGCTCGCCGTGGATCACGCAGCGCCCGCCGTTCAGCAAGGGCCCCCAGACTTCGAGCGTCGAGGCGTCGAAGGCGAGCGGCGCCGCATGCAGCATCGCGCGCCCCGGTGCGAGCGCGATGTAGTCGACATCGACCACCAGCCGCAGGATGGCGCGATGGCTGATCTCGATGCCCTTGGGTACGCCGGTCGAGCCCGAGGTGTACATGAGGTACGCCAGCGATTCGCCGTCGATGGCCGGTGGTGTCCACGGCGCGCGGTCCGTGGGGTCCTCTGGTGCATCGAGCAGCACGGCGGCGCGGTTGGCCGGCACGAGAGGGGCCAGCGCCTCGGTCGTCACGACAAGGGTTGCTCCGGCCTGGTCGAGCATGAGGGCGACCCGATCGGGCGGAAAGTCGGTCGGCACCGGCACGTAGGCCGCACCCGCCTTGAGGATGCCGAGCATGGCGACGATGGCGGCCATCGACCGCTCGAACACCATCCCGACGCTGTCGCCCGCTTGCACGCCCAACTGCTGCAGGCGCCGTGCGAGCCGGTCGCTGCGCGCGTCGAGTTCGCCGTAGCGCATGGTCTCGTCGCCTTCCACCAGCGCCACCGTGTCGGGCGTGGCTGCGGCCCGGCGGCCGAACACGGCAGGCACGGTGAGCGACAGGTCGGGCGCGGCGGGCGGCGTGGTCCACGCGGCGAGCTGGTCGTTGCGGTCGGCGTCGGGCAGGGCGCGGATGCTGTCGAGCGCCGCGTCGGGGCGCGCCAACAGATCGGTGGCGGTGTCGGCGATGGCCGCGAGCAGGCGGGTGGCGCAGGGCGCGTCCATCAGGCGCGCATCGACGTCCAGATGCAGGGAGGCGGGGTGCTCTACCCGGGCTTCGAGCCGCAGGTGCGGCAGGGTGTCGGAGGTGTGGTGCGCGGACCGGCGGTCGAGGTCGAGCTGGGTCAGCCATGCGTTCGCGGTGCTGGACGCCGGCATTGGAAGCGCCGTGCCCAGCCAGTGCGATTGCAGCAGCCGCCAGGCGCCGACGAACAGCGTGTCCGGCAGGTACCCCGTGGCACCCAGCGACGCCAGCCAGTGCTGCGCGAACCCGGCGTCGAGGGCCAACGAGACGCCGAGCCGTTCGCCTGCTGCTGCGCGCGCGGGCGGTGAGGCGAACAGATCGCCCAGCGCGGCCTCCGAAGCCAAGGCGGCCTCCGGTGACGAAGCAATGTGGGATTCCATGCAATTACCCGGCAGCAGACTGTGAATGAAAAATACAATTAATCGCGTCGAAATTATTTCAATTGAATATTTGCCTTGATTTGTCGCGATCCTAGGAACTTGGTGAGGCGCTTGTTCGGGTGTTTCGTTGTTGTTTACATTTGGATATATATATTTCTGAATCGAACTACCTAAACCGTAACGTTTGGGGTACCAAGGTCATGGGGTGGGGATGATTCGCCACCAGATTGCGAAGTCACGACGACACGTCGGTTCGGAAAAATGGCTGTTCTCCTTCGAGATGGCAACGGACTTTGAAGTCTGACTATCAGCACTACTTTCATGAATATGGCGATAATCCGCCAAAAATTGAAGTTCAAGTAAGAGATTTTTCTCAAATTGAAGCAAGCAGAAGGTGTTGGTCTTTCAATGCTTCAGGATCAAATGGGGTAGATATTTTTCCTTGATTGAAGAAATAATTTGTCTTCCAATAAAATATCAATTGGAATTTGAATTTACTGATATTCCATTGAAGTTGAATGGAAAATGTTACTTTCACCCATTTAATTTGTTCGATTTTTGATTCCAATGACCTTCGTAATGGAATTGAATTTCAATTTCAAGGCATTGTTTTTATGAGGCGAAGAGTGGCAGGCAGCGAGGTGTTTTTCCCTCTGTCAGCACGCAAGACGCATGGATGCCCCCGCGACCGCCGTCAACGGAATTCGGACCATCGGTCGCGCCGTGGGTCCCGGCATTGATCCCGGTTCATTTTTTTGTGCCGGCCGGAAGGCCCGAACCGGGCACGCAGATCGGCGCAGCGGGTCCGCCATTTCGTCCGCAATTCGCCGCCGGACCGCGGCCGGGATGCGTTGCGAGGACGGGTTTTCAGGTCGGATGGATCGCTCTTTTTCGACGCCGATGCACGGCCTGGCCCGCCACGCAGCGGCCACCGGCACGTGCCCGCCGCCATCGCTGCGATGAACGCGCTCCACGTCCCGCGTCGGCATCGCGTGGTGTCGGGCAGGCGCTTTGTCACGCTCGCATGCGCGCCAGGGCAGGGCGCATGACTCCCTCACAAAAGTGCGTTCCGCTCATGTGCGAAGGCACGGCGACTTCTAGACTGGCCCTGCCATGAATCGCGGTATGTGATCTTCTCGATGGAGTGTTGAAGGGAAGGGGGGCGATGAATGCCGCAGCGTGTGTTGATCTGGCGCTGGGGCGCCTGAGCGGAGGGCTGCTGTCGGTGCGCACCGACGACGCCTTCCGCCGCGGGCTGCTTGCAGGCGCGTGAAAACGCGCTAGAACGAAGAGATGGAACGAAGGAGTGCAGCCATGGCCACCCAACCCGATCTTCCGTCTCCGATCACGCCCGGCCTGCCGGTCGAGCCCGACGAAGGGCCGGAGCACGCGCCCGACGAGCCCACCGACCCCGAGCCGCCGCCCAGCGCAAGGTGAGAACGACGCCCCTCGCGCCGCGCTAAGCTCGCGCGATGGATGAAGTCGATTGCGCCGTCATCGGTGCTGGCGTGGTGGGTCTGGCCGTGGCGCGCGCATTGGCGCTCGCAGGCCGGGAGGTGCTGGTGCTGGAGTCCGAAGGGGCCATCGGCACGGGAACGAGTTCCCGCAACAGCGAGGTGATCCACGCAGGTATCTATTACCCGCAGGGCTCGTTGAAGGCGACGCTGTGCGTGGAAGGGCGCAACGCTCTCTATACCTACGCGCAGGCGCGCGGCGTGCCGCACCACCGCTGCGGCAAGCTCATCGTGGCGACCTCCGCTGAACAGGTGGGCCAGCTCGACGTGATCCGCGCCAAGGCCGCGGCCAACGGGGTGGACGATCTGGTCCTTCTCACTGCGCAGCAAGCCCTCGCAATGGAGCCGCAGCTGCATTGCGTCGCGGCGCTGCATTCACCGAGCACGGGCATCGTCGACAGCCACGCGCTGATGCTGAGCCTGCTCGGCGACCTCGAGAACGCAGGCGGCATGCTGGCGCTCAAGTCGCCCATCGCGCGTGCCGAACGCGGGGACGGCGCCGTCGTGCTGATCGCCGCCGATGGCACGGCGCTGCGTTGCCGCACGGTGGTCAATGCCGCGGGGCTCGGTGCCCCGGCACTGGCGCGTCGCTTCGAAGGCATGCCGGCATCGGCCGTGCCGCGCGCGCACTTCGCCAAGGGCAACTACTTCACCCTCGCGGGCCGCGCGCCTTTCGGCCGGCTCATCTATCCCGTGCCGGAGCCGGGCGGGCTCGGCGTGCACCTGACGCTGGACCTCGGCGGACAGGCGAAGTTCGGGCCCGACGTGCAATGGGTCGAGAGCGCCGACGATCTCGTGGTCGATCCGGCGCGCGGCGATCGTTTCTACGACGAGGTGCGCAGGTACTGGCCGGCGTTGCCCGACGGTGCGTTGATCCCCGGCTATGCGGGCATGCGTCCGAAGATCTCGGGGCCGGATGAGCCTGCGGCCGACTTCGTGATCGCAGGGCCGGCGTCGCATGGGGTGCCGGGGCTGGTCCATCTCTTCGGCATCGAGTCGCCGGGCCTCACCAGTTGCCTGGCCATCGGACGGCATGTTGCAGGCCTGCTCGCAGAGGCCTGATCACGTGTACTCAGGCACAACTGAGCACATCTGTCGCGCATGAGGGGCTTTCGAGCCTGTAACATGACAGCACGCCATATGCTGGCGTGAAGCCGCCGGCGCGGTGCCGGTGTCATCACGGAGGAAAGATTCCAATGAGTGCATCCAACAATCTTGAAGCAGCAGCCGAAGACATCGCAAGCGACGTGCGCGGCGTGCTGGCCAGCAAGGACCTGGATTCGGTTCCCCACATCAAGGCGCTGCGCCAACGCATCGACACCAAGCTCGCCATCGCGCGCGAGCTGGCTTCCGAAAAGAGCAAGCTGGCCGCCAAGAAGGCGCGCCAGGCGGCCACCGCCACCAACAGCTACGCCCACGACGAACCTTGGCAAGTTGCCGGCGCCGCACTGGCGGTCGGCGTGCTGGTGGGTCTGTTGCTTGGCCGCCGCTGAGCGTCACCGCACCGGCCTGAGCGCACACCGTCGTCCGTTGGTTCGCCGTTGCCACGCGGATGTGGCCGGCGAGGGCGGAGGCGGCGCATGAAACTGCTGTCCCTGTTCGGGCTCGATGCCCGTATCCGCCGGTTGCGCATCGCCGCGGCCGAAGGTGCGCTGGCGGCCGAGGACCGGGTGCAGTTGCTGCGCATGGCCTGGGAGGACGAGAAGCAGCGCCTGAAGTTGACGCTGGTTCTGGTCGTCGCGGTGCTGGGGCTGACCACCGTCGCGGTGGCGCTGCTCTCGATGGCGGTGGTCGTGCATTACTGGGACACGCCGTACCGCGTCACCGCCGCCTGGGTGGTGGCCGCTGTCTGGGTGGTGCTGTGGCTGGCGGCCGTCATCGGCCTGATGCGCAGCCTGAGCAATGCGTCCAACAGCTTCGTTCCGACCTTTCAGGAGTTCGAGCGCGACTGGGCCTGGGTCCAGGACCGCTTCAACCTCGGCAAGGACCCGGAGCAGGACGACGAAGCGCCGCGTCCGCCGCGCCCCGCCACGCGCGAGGAGCTGCTGGCCCGCATGGAGCGTCAACGTGAACGCATCGCCACCCTGCAGGGCGGTCGCGAGACGCAGCCGGCGACAGGCGAGCCCGTCCACGAGTCGGCCGCGGCAACCGCGTTGCGCATTGCACGCGAGCACCCGGTGGCTGCCGGGGTTGTCGCCGCTGCGGCTGTGGCGGTGATTCGCCCGAAGCGGCTGCTGCGCTGGGCCACGGTCATTGCGCCCGTGCTCTGGCGCATGCGCTGAGCACGAAGAACCGGCTCAGGCCTTGCGGCGATCCTGCTGCAGCGCCTGGGCCGTTTCGCGGACCAGCCCGGGGCCGCGATAGATCAGGCCGGTGTAGATCTGCACCACGTCCGCACCCGCGGCGATCTTGGCCTTGGCATCCGCCGCACTCAGGATGCCGCCCACCCCGATGATCGGAAAGTCCTTGCCCAGTGCCGCGCGCAGTTGCGCGATCACCCGGTTGCTGGCTTCGCGCACCGGTGCGCCCGAGAGGCCGCCGGCTTCCTGCGCGTGCGGCAGGCCGGCCACCGCGTCGCGTGCGAGCGTGGTGTTGGTGGCGATCACGCCGTCCATGCCGTGGCGCTGCAGCGTGGCGGCAATCACGGCCACCTGCGCGTCGTCGAGGTCGGGGGCAATCTTCACGAACAGCGGCGCACGCTTGCCGTGGCGCGTGGCCAGTGCTTCGCGTCGCTCGGCCACGGCGCCCAGCAGGGCGTCGAGGGCCTCGTCGCTCTGCAGCGAGCGCAGGTTGGCCGTGTTGGGGCTGGAGATGTTGATCGTCACGTAGTCCGCGTGCGGGTAGACACCGTCCAGGCAGGCCAGGTAGTCGTCAACTGCACGCTCGATCGGCGTGGCGGCGTTCTTGCCGATGTTCAGGCCCAGCAGCATGGGCGACTTGCTGCCGCCCGCCTGCTTGCGGAAGCGCGCCTTCTGCACGTTGGTCAGGAAGGCGTCGAGCCCTTCATTGTTGAAGCCGAGCCGGTTGATCAGCGCGTCGCGCTGCGGCAGGCGGAACATGCGCGGCTTCGGGTTGCCGGGCTGGCCCTTGGGCGTGACCGTGCCGACCTCGACGAAGCCGAAGCCCATGGCCGCGAAGGCGTCGATGCAGCGTGCGTTCTTGTCCAGCCCGGCGGCCAGGCCGACGCGGTTGGGGAAATTCAGGCCCGCGAGCTGGATGGGGTCTTCGACGCGCGCCGCCGCGTAGGCGCAGGCCAACGGCGTGTTCTGGGTGCGGGCCAGCCCGTCGAGGGTGATTTCATGGGCGTGCTCGGGATCGAAACCGAACAGAAAAGGGCGGGCCAGGCCATAGAGCGAAGAGGGCAGCAGCAGGGGCATCGGATAATTCTCGACTTCAATGAGCCAAGGATTCTCCGCGATGACCGCACCCACCTCCCCAAGCCCTCTTTCCCAGGATGAACTCAAGGCCCAGGTCGGCCTTGCCGCGCTGGCCTACGTGGTCAAGGGCGAAATCGTCGGCGTGGGCACCGGCTCCACGGTCAACAAGTTCATCGACGCGCTGGCCACGATCAAGGACGAGATCAAGGGTGCCGTCTCCAGCTCGGTCGCCTCCACCGAGCGCCTGCGCGCGCTGGGCATCCCGGTGTTCGACAGCAACGAGGTGGAAGAACTGGCCGTCTACATCGATGGCGCCGACGAGATCGACCACCGGGGCTACATGGTGAAGGGCGGCGGCGCGGCGCTCACGCGCGAGAAGATCGTCGCGGCGCAGTCCAAGCGCTTCATCTGCATTGCCGACGCCTCCAAGCTGGTCGAGACGCTCGGCGACTTTCCGCTGCCGGTGGAAGTGATCCCGATGGCGGTGCGCCGCGTGATGCGTCAGTTCGCCAGCCTGGGCGGCATCGCCCAGGTGCGCGAGAAAGACGGCCTGCCGCTGGTGACCGACAACGGCCAGCACATCGTCGACGTGACCGGCCTGCGCATCACCGACCCGCGCGCCTTCGAATCCGAAGTGAGCCAATGGCCCGGCGTGGTGACGGTGGGGGTCTTTGCGCACCAGAAGGCCGATGTCTGCCTGCTGGGCACGGCATCCGGCGTGAAGACGATGCAGTTCGCCGGCTGAGCGGCGACGCTGCGAAATGGGGGCCAGGCCCCCATCGTCTTTAGAACTTGATGCCGGCCGGGTTGCTCGGGCCCGGTGCGTTCGAAGGCGGAGCCGGCGCAGGGTTCGGCGGCTGCAGCGGCGTGTCGGCTGCACGGGGCGCAGCCGCCGCCGGTGCTTGCTGCGCGACGAGCGGGCGCGCGGCGGACGGCCGGTAGCCCGCGGGCAGGCTGTTGCTCTTGGGATAGCCGGCCGCATCGAGGTAGCGCGACCATTCCACATCCGAGAAGCCCTTGAGCTGCTGCGACCCGACGGTCAGCAGCGGCAGTGCGTTCTGTCCGCTCAGACGCTGCAGGGCGTCGACGTCCTCGTTGCTCTTGATGGTGCGTTCCTCGAAGGGAATGCCGCGCGTGGTGAGTAGCGTGCGCGCCTCGTTGCAGGGGCCGCAGCTTTCGCCGCTGTACAGCGTGACGGGGTAGCGCTGGGCCACCTGACGCAGTTCGTAGGGAAGCCCGCTGTTGGCCGGTGCATTGATGCCGGCCGGTTGCGGCCCGCCCGTCGGCGCGTTGGTGACGACGGGGGGCTGATCCGAAAACGTGACCTTGCCGTTCTTGTCGACCTGGCGGTAGACCGGCTGCGCCAGCACGCTGGCAGCCGCCGAGAGCAGCACGACGGCCAGGCCGATCAGGCGATGCGAGGAGAGTTTGTAAAAAGTCGGATACATCCTCCCGAGTATCGCAAGCTTCAGCGCCGTATCAAGCGGGCTGGGCCTGAGCCATGCCCTGATGTCGCAGCAGCGCATCAAGCTGCGGCTCGCGGCCGCGGAAGGCCTTGAACGACTCCATGGCGCTGCGGCTGCCGCCAGCCTCGAGGATGGCCTGGCGGTACTTGCGGCCGGTCTCGATGTTCGGCTCGCCGTCGGCGCCCACGGTTTCCTCGAAGGCCGCGTAGGCGTCGGCGCTCAGCACCTCGGCCCACTTGTAGCTGTAGTAGCCGGCCGCATAGCCGCCCGAGAAGATATGGCTGAAGGTGTTCGGCGTGCGGCTGAACGGCGGCGAGGGCATCACGGCCACTTCGGCGCGCACCTGGCCGAGCAGCGCCATCACGGCGCCCGCCGGGGCGGCGGCGGCCTGGTGCTCGGTGTGCAGCAGCATGTCGAACAGCGAGAACTCGATCTGGCGCAGCGTCTGCAGGCCACTCTGGAAGTTCTTGGCGGCGGTCATCTTGTCGAACAGCGCGCGCGGCAGCGGCTCGCCGGTGTCGACATGGGCCGTCATGTGGGTGAGCACGTCCCACTCCCAGCAGAAGTTCTCCATGAACTGGCTCGGCAGTTCGACCGCGTCCCATTCGACGCCGCTGATGCCCGAGACGTCGCGCTCGTTCACCTGGGTGAGCATGTGGTGCAGGCCGTGGCCGAATTCGTGGAAGAGGGTGGTCACGTCGTCGTGCGTGAGCAGCGGCGGCTTGCCGTCGACGCCGCTGGCGAAGTTGCACACCAGCTGCGCGATGGGCGTTTGCAGCACGCCGTCGTCGGGGCGCAGCCAGCGGGCGCGCACGTCGTCCATCCAGGCGCCGCCGCGCTTGGCGGCGCGGGCGGAGGGGTCGAGGTAGAACTGGCCGACCTTCTGGCCGGCCCGCTCGATGCGATAGAACTCGACGCTCGGGTGCCAGGTGGGCGCGCTGTCGCGGCGGATCGACACTTCGAACAGCGTCTCGACGATCTTGAACAGGCCCGCCATCACCTTCGGCGCCGGGAAGTACTGCTTCACCTCCTGCTCGCTGAAGGCGTAGCGCGCTTCCTTGAGCTTTTCGCCGACGTAGGTCCAGTCCCAGGCCTGCGGATCGACGAGGTTCAGCTGCTCGGACGCAAAGGCGCGCAGGTCGGCCAGGTCGCGCTCGCCGTAGGGCTTGGCCTTGGCGGCGAGGTCGCGCAGGAACTTGACGACCTGCTCGGGCGATTCGGCCATCTTGGGCACGACCGAGAGTTCGCCGAAATTCTTGTAGCCCAGCAGCTTCGACTCTTCTTCGCGCAGCGCGAGGATCTCGGTGATAAGCGCGGTGTTGTCGAACTTCGGATCGCCGAGTTCGCTGGCGCGCGTGACATAGGCGCGGTAAAGGGTTTCGCGCAGCGCGCTGCTCTTGGCGAACTGCATCACGGGCAGGTAGCACGGCATCTTGAGCGTGAGCTTGTAGCCTTGCTTGCCTTCGGCCTCGGCGGCGGAACGCGCAGCGCTCACCACGTCTGCGGGCACGCCGTCGAGCTCACCCAGCTGCGCGTAGTGCGCGAAGGCGTCGGTGGCGTCGAGGGCGTTCTCGCTGAACTTCTGGCTCAGCTCGGCCTGGCGTTCCTGGATGTCGGCAAAGCGCTGCTTGGCCTCGCCCTGCAACTCGGCACCGCCGAGCACGAAGTTGCGCACGGCGTTCTTGTGCGCCTGGCGCTGCTCGGGGTTGAGCGTGCCCGGGTCGATGGCCTTGTACTTGGCGTACAGGCGTTCGTCGGAACCCAGGCGGGTCCAGAACGCGGTCACGCGCGGCATGGCCTCGTTGTAGGCGGCACGCAGCTCCGGCGTGTCGGCCACGGCGTTGAGGTGGCCGACGGCGCCCCAGGCGCGGCTGAAACGTTCGGAGGCCACGTCGAGCACCTTGGAGATCGCGATCCAGTCGGCCGGGAATTCGGGTGCCGTCACCGTCTGCAGCGCAGCCTCGGCATCGGCCAGCAGCGTGTCGACCGCGGGCGACACATGCACGGGTTGGATGCGGTCGAACAGCGGGAGGTCGGTGAAGTCGAGGAGGGGGTTGTTCGTCATGGCCATGGAAATTACTTGGCGGCGCGTTCGGCCGCTTCAAGGGTGTTGACCAAAAGCATGGCGCGGGTCATCGGGCCGACGCCGCCAGGCACGGGCGTGATCCAGCCGGCCACTTCCTTCACGCCGTCGAAATCGACGTCGCCGGCCAGCTTGCCGTCCGCCTTGCGGTTCATGCCCACGTCGATGACGACCGCGCCGGGTTTCACCATGTCGGCGGTCAGCAGGTTGAGCTTGCCGACGGCGGCGACGATCACGTCGGCCTGGCGCGTGATCGCACCCAGGTCTTGCGTGGCACTGTGGCAGATGGTCACGGTGGCGCTTTGGGCAAGCAGCATCATGGCCATCGGCTTGCCGACGATGTTGCTGCGGCCGATGACCACGGCGTGCTTGCCGCGCAGGTCGTAGCCGATCGATTCGAGCATCTTCATGCAGCCGTGCGGCGTGCAGGGCCAGAAGCCCGGGGCGCCGGTCATCAGCGCACCGGCGCTGGCCACGTGGAAGCCGTCGACGTCCTTGGCGGGCGAGATGGTCTCGATGACCTTCTGGCTGTCCATGTGCTTGGGCAACGGCAATTGAACGAGGATGCCGTGCACCTTCGGGTCGTCGTTGAGGGCGCGGATGCGCGCCAGCAGGTCGGCCTCGCTCAGGTCGGCGGGGTAGGTCTCGAGCGTGGCCTGCAGGCCGGTCTCGGTGCTGTCGTTGACCTTGTGCTTGGTGTAGACCTGACTCGCCGGATCGCTGCCCACCAGGATGATGGACAGGGCCGGGTTCACGCCGCGGGCCTTCAGCGCAGCGGTGCGGCCGGACACCTCGGCGCGGATGGTTTTTGCGAGGGCGTTGCCGTCGATCAGTTGGGCGGTCATCGGTTTTGATTTTCCAAGTAAAAACGCCCGCTTGCGCAGGCGTGGGGAAGGTGCGTGGCTATCGGTGAGATAGCTGCAGCTCAGGAGGCCTTGGCCGTGGGGGCCGCTTGCCCGAGCGCAATCTTGAGCAGATCGGCCACGGTGTTGGCGTTGAGCTTTTCCATGATGTTGGCGCGGTGCGCTTCCACCGTCTTGATGCTGATGCCCAGGTCGTCGGCGATCTGCTTGTTCAGGCGGCCGGCGACGATGCGCTCGAGCACCTGCGCCTCGCGGCCGGTGAGCTTGGACAGCAGCGCGTCGCGGCTGGCCGATTGCTGGTGCTGCGTGAAGGCGCCGCGTGCGTGTTCGAGCATGCGCTCGACCAGCGACACGAGTTCTTCGTCGTTGAAGGGCTTCTGGATGAAATCCATGGCGCCCTTCTTCATGCTGTCGACCGCCATCGGCACGTCGCCGTGGCCGGTGATGACCACGATCGGCAACGGAGAGCGTCGTTCGATCAGTCGATCCTGCAATTCGAGGCCGGTCATGCCGGCCATGCGGATATCGACGATCAGACAGGCGACTTCGCGCGGGTCGTATCGGGAGAGAAAGGATTCGGCGGACTCGAAACAGCGGACTCTGTAGTCCTTGCCTTCGAGCAGCCATTGCAGTGAATCGCGGACGGCTTCGTCGTCATCGACGACATAGACCGTGCCCTTCTTCGGAATCAAACTCATGCAGGTACCTTTGCCTCGTCGCTTGCTACGGAACTGATAGCGTCCAACACCGGAATCCAGAAGGAAAAACGGCATCCGATCACATCCGGGCCATTGTAGATGTTCTCCGCCTGCATCCGGCCGCGGTGCGACTCGACGATGGTGCGGCACAAATTGAGCCCGATGCCCATGCCTTCGGGCTTGGTGGAGAAGAAGGCCTCGTAGAGCCGGTCCATCACTTCTGGTGAGAGGCCCTTGCCTGTGTCCTGCACCGAGAACTCGATGGCATTCTGCCCCTCGATCACCTTGGGCAACACGCGCAGCTCGACGCTGCGGCGCGCCAGCGGGCGGTCGGCGATGTCGATGGATTCGGCCGCGTTCTTCAGCAGGTTGACCATCACCTGCTCGATGAGGATCGGGTCGACGCGCACCACCGGCAGCCGAGCGGCCACGTAGTGGTTCAGGCGCACGTTGCGCCGGCGCAGCTCGATGCCCGCGAGTTCGACCGCCTCGCTCACCATGGTGGCGACGTCGGCCGGCGTGCGGTTGGGCTCGCTGCGCTTCACGAAGGAGCGGATGCGCTGGATGATCTGGCCCGCGCGCTGCGCCTGCTTCGAGGTTTTTTCGAGTGCGGCGAGCAGGGCGTCGTTGTCGATCGTCTGCCCCTTGATGCGCGACATCATCCCGTTGCAGTAGTTGGCGATGGCCGTGAGCGGCTGGTTGAGTTCGTGCGCCACGCTGGAAGCCATTTCACCCATGGTGATCAGGCGGCTCGCGGCCTGGGCCTTGTCGGCTTGCGCGGCGGCTTGCTCTTCGGCGTCGCGGCGCGGCGTGATGTCGGTGGCGATCACCAGTTGCGCGAGGCGGCCGTCGACCCAGGTCAGGTAGCGCGAGCGCACCTCGAGCCACTTGCCCAGGTGCGGCACGAAGATCTCGTTGTTCGCGGTCTGGGCGGCGGTCAGGGTGTCGATCGGCAGGCCGGCGTAGGGATCGACGTCGTCCAGGCCCTCGTCGTGCGCGTTCGACGGCGGCACGCCGGCCTGCGCCACCATGCCCAGGTGGCCCACGGTGTCGGAGCCGAACCACAGGCGGTACAGCTTGTTGGCGAACAGCAGTTCTTCGCTGCCGATGGGGGCCACCGACACGGCGGCGTCGAGCGCTTCGAGCACGGTGGTGAAGCGTTCGTACGAGGCGGACAGCTGCTCGCGGATGCGCGTCGGCTCGGTGATGTCGGTCATCGACGTCATCCAGCCGGTCTGGTGGCCGCGCGCATCGATCAGCGGCGACACATACAGGCGTGCGTTGAAGACGCTGCCGTTCTTGCGCTTCACGCGCACCTGGAAGCCGCCGGGCAGGGCGCGCCCGTGCAGTTCTTCTTCGAGGCGCTCGTTCATCACCTCGCGGTCGGATTCGAGCCAGTACGGGAAGGGCGGCGTCTGGCCGACCAGCTCGTCTTCGCTCCAGCCCGTCATGGCGCAGAACGCGGCGTTCACGTAGGTGATGCGGCCTTGCAGGTCGAGCACGCGCATGCCGGTCAGCATGGAGTTTTCCATCGCACGGCGGAAGTTGGTTTCGGCCACCAGCCGCTGCTGCGCCTGCAGTCGGCGCCGCGTGTGGCGCCAGGTGCCGATCAGCATCCAGCTGGTCATCACGCTGAGGGCGCACACGAGCCAGAAGAGGCCGTTGCCCACCACGCCCTGCGAGGTGCGATAGGCCTGGGCGCGCAGCATCAGCGCGTTGCCCACGGGTGACACCGGCACTTCGTATTCGTTGGTGGCTTCGGTCCACGGCAGCAGGCGGGTGCCGCTGTTCTTCAGCGGCGTGGTGTTGCCGGCGATCACGTTGCCCTTGGCGTCGAGCAGCGAGACGGCGTAGCGCGCCTGCACTTCGGAGGGCATGCCGTATCGCAGCAGGCCGTCGATCGAGAACTCGCCGAGCACGACGCCCGCGAACAGGCCCTGGTCGAACAGCGGAATGTGCAGCTGCAACATCGCGGCTGGCTCGCCGCCGGCCACGGGTTGCGAGTACACCGGCTGGCGCAGCTCGCGCGCCAGGGCGTAGTTGCTCTCGATGTCGCCGGGGCGCAGCACGTCGCCGATCAGGTGCTGCTGCGCCGGGTGGACGCTGGGCGCGGCGTAGCCGGCCTTGAAGCGGCGGCGGTCGTCGATCCAGCTGATGGTCTGCAGTTCGGGAAACTGGCTCACCAGCGACTCGGCGCGGCTCGTGAATTCGACGGGGTCGATCTCGCGGTTGGACGCATCGCGCGCGATGCGCATCAGCTGCTCCTGTCGCTCCAGCAAGCGCAGGCGCATGCGTTGTTGCGCGTACTCGACGTCGCGTCGCACCGACTCCTGCTCGCGCTCGACTTCTTCAGTGCGCAGGTACCAGAACGCCGACACGATGGCCGCGAGAAACAACAGCACGGCCGCCATCGGCGCGAGCATCGCGACGGCGTCCTGCAGCACGGGCGTCTGCTTGCGCCACCACGTGCGCCACCAGGACAGCGGCGAGGCTTTGACGGCACTGCGGGCGACCGCGAGCGGGGAGGAAAGGGGCATGCGCGGAGTTTAGGTGATGGCCCTCCCGGCGAAGAGGCCCTGCCAGAGACGTGCTTCGTTGATATTTCATAATAAGAAATCAACAAGCACTATTTGAAATAGGGAAACTTCTATGCGAAACTCCGGCGCGCTCGGTGCCCAGCGCACTAAATTACAGCCACAGCCCTAAAAGGAGAGACAAGCATGTCGGCAAATCCCGAGAACCTGTTCGGCTCGGCCGCAAACGATGCGGACGCCCAGGAAACGCGTGAATGGATGGATGCACTGTCTTCCGTCATCCAGAGCGAGGGGCCCGAGCGGGCGCACTTCCTGCTCGAACAACTGCTCGAACATGCGCGCCAGAACAGCGTCGACATGCCGTTCTCGGCCAACACCGGCTACGTGAACTCCATCGAGCCCGGCATGGAAGCCCGCAGCCCCGGCAACCTCGAGATCGAACAACGCCTGCGCGCCTACATGCGCTGGAACGCCATGGCCATGGTGGTCAAGGCCAACCGCATCCACCCGCCCGAAGGCGGTGACCTCGGCGGTCATATCGGCTCCTTTGCCTCGCTGGCCAGCATGTTCGGCGCCGGCTTCAACCACTTCTGGCGCGCCGAGAGCGAGAACCACGGCGGCGACCTGCTGTACATCCAGGGCCACGTGTCGCCCGGCATCTACGCCCGCGCCTACCTCGAAGGCCGCCTTTCCGAAGACCAGCTGCTCAACTTCCGCCAGGAAGTGGACGGCAAGGGCCTGTCGAGCTACCCGCATCCCAAGCTGATGCCCGAGTTCTGGCAGTTCCCCACGGTGTCGATGGGCCTGGGCCCGCTGATGGCGATCTACCAGGCGCGCTTCCTCAAGTACCTGCATGCCCGGGGCATCGCCGACACCGAGAACCGCAAGGTGTGGGTGTTCTGCGGCGACGGCGAAATGGACGAAGTCGAATCGCTCGGCGCCATCGGCCTGGCCGCACGCGAGAACCTCGACAACCTGATCTTCGTCATCAACTGCAACCTGCAGCGCCTGGACGGCCCGGTGCGCGGCAACGGCAAGATCATCCAGGAGCTCGAAGGCGAGTTCCGCGGCGCCAACTGGAACGTCATCAAGCTGATCTGGGGCAAGGGCTGGGACGCCCTGCTCGAGAAGGACCATGACGGCGCGCTGCGCAAGATCATGATGGAGTGCAACGACGGCGACTACCAGTCGTTCAAGGCCAACGACGGCGCCTACGTGCGCAAGAACTTCTTCGGCCGCGATCCGCGCACGCTGAAGATGGTCGAACACCTGACCGACGACGAGGTCTGGAACCTGCAGCGCGGCGGCCACGATTCGCAGAAGGTGTACGCCGCCTTCCACGCCGCCCAGAACCACAAGCGCCAGCCCACCGTGCTGCTCGTCAAGACCGTCAAGGGCTTCGGCATGGGCAAGATCGGCGAAGGCAAGAACACGGTCCACCAGACCAAGAAGCTCGGCGACGAAGACATCAAGGCCTTCCGCGACCGCTTCAACATCCCGATTCCCGACAGCCAGATCGCCGAGCTGCCGTTCTACAAGCCGGCCGACGACACGCCCGAAATGCGTTACCTGCACGAGCGCCGCAAGGCCCTCGGCGGCTATCTTCCGCATCGCCGCACCAAAGCCGACGAGAGCTTCACGGTGCCCTCGCTCGATGTCTTCAAGTCGGTGATGGAGCCCACGGCCGAAGGCCGCGAGATCTCGACCACGCAAGCCTACGTGCGCTTCCTCACGCAGCTGCTGCGCGACAAGGCCCTGGGTCCGCGCGTCGTGCCCATCCTGGTGGACGAAGCCCGCACCTTCGGCATGGAAGGCCTGTTCCGCCAGATCGGCATCTACAACCCGCACGGTCAGCAGTACACCCCGGTCGATAAAGACCAGGTCATGTACTACAAGGAAGACAAGGCCGGCCAGATCCTGCAAGAGGGCATCAACGAAGCCGGCGGCATGTCCAGCTGGATCGCGGCGGCCACGTCGTACAGCACCAACAACCGCATCATGGTGCCGTTCTACGTGTACTACTCGATGTTCGGCTTCCAGCGCATCGGCGACCTGGCCTGGGCGGCCGGCGACATGCAGGCCCGCGGCTTCCTGCTGGGCGGCACCTCGGGACGCACCACGCTGAACGGCGAAGGCCTGCAGCACGAAGATGGTCACAGCCACATCCTGGCCAACACCATCCCGAACTGCGTGAGCTACGACCCGACCTTCGCGCACGAAGTCGGCGTGATCCTGCACCACGGCTTGAAGCGCATGGTCGAGAAGCAGGACAACGTCTATTACTACCTGACGCTGCTCAACGAAAACTACGCGATGCCCGGCCTGCAGCCCGGCACCGAAGAGCAGATCATCAAGGGCATGTACCTGTCCAAGCAGGGCCCGGTGGTCAAGGCCGCCAAGGGTGCGAAAGAAGCGCCGACCGTGCAACTGCTCGGTAGCGGCACCATCCTGCGCGAGAGCTTTGCTGCGCAAGAACTGCTCGAGAAAGAGTGGGGCGTGTCGGCTTCGGTGTGGAGCTGCCCGAGCTTCAACGAGCTGACCCGCGACGGCCAGGACGCCGACCGCTGGAACCTGCTGCACCCCGACCAGACGCCGCGCGTGCCCTTCGTGGCCGAGCAGCTCGGTGCCACGACCGGCCCGGTGGTCGCGTCGACCGACTACATGAAGGCCTACGCCGAGCAGATCCGTCCGTTCGTGCCGAAGGGTCGCACCTACAAGGTGCTGGGCACCGACGGTTTCGGTCGCAGCGACTTCCGCGCCAAGCTACGCGAGCACTTTGAAATCAATCGTCACTACATCGTGGTGGCCGCGCTCAAGGCGCTGAGCGAAGATGGCACCGTGCCGGTGGCCAAGGTGGTGGAAGCGATCAAGAAGTACGGCATCAATGTCGACAAGGTCAACCCGCTCTACGCTTGAACATCAACAACCAACGAACGAACGGCGCCTGACGGCGGGAGACAACGATATGGCAGCAGTGGAAGTGAAAGTGCCCGACATCGGCGACTTCGATGAAGTCGCGGTGATCGAGGTGCTCGTGAAGGTGGGCGACACGGTCAAGGCCGAGCAGTCGCTCATCACGGTCGAATCGGACAAGGCGTCGATGGAAATCCCGTCGTCCACGGCCGGTGTGGTCAAGGAAATCAAGATCGCCGTGGGCGACAAGGTGAAGCAAGGCTCGGTGGTGCTGGTGGTCGAGGCCGAGGGCGCGGCTGCCGCCGCCCCGGCACCGGCCGCTGCGCCTGCTGCCGCGGCACCCGCTGCCGCAGCGCCTGCACCGGTGGCTGCTGCACCCGCAGCCGCACCGGCTGCATCGGGTCCGGTCGACATCAAGGTGCCGGACATCGGCGACTTCAAGGATGTCGCGGTCATCGAATTGCTCGTGAAGGTGGGTGACACCATCGCCGCCGAGCAGTCGCTGATCACGGTCGAGTCGGACAAGGCCTCGATGGAAATCCCGTCGTCGGGCGCCGGCGTGCTGAAGGAACTCAAGGTCAAGGTGGGCGACACCGTCAACATCGGCGACCTGATCGCGGTGCTCGAAGGCGCCGCTGGTGCTGCCGCACCCGCATCGGCGCCGGCACAGGCCGCGGCTGCTGCGCCCGCTGCTGCAACCGCCAGCGCACCTGCGCCGGCGGCCGCCGCACCGGCAACGGCTGCGCCGGCCCACCAGCCGACGTCGGCCCCCACCGGCAGCCTGCCGCATGCCTCGCCCTCGGTGCGCAAGTTCGCGCGCGAACTCGGCGTGCCGCTCGAAGAGGTCAAGGGTTCCGGCCTCAAGGGCCGCATCACGCAGGACGACGTCCAGAACTTCACCAAGGCCGTGATGAGCGGCCAGGCCAGCACCAAGGCCTCGGCGGCCAAGGCGCCGGCAGGTGGTGGTGGCGACGGCGCGGCACTGGGCCTCATTCCGTGGCCCAAGGTCGACTTCACGAAGTTCGGCACCGTCGAGCGCAAGGACCTGTCGCGCATCAAGAAGCTCAGCGGCGCGAACCTGCACCGCAACTGGGTGATGATTCCGCACGTCACCAACAACGACGAAGCCGACATCACCGAGCTCGAAGCCTTCCGCGTCTCCACCAACAAGGAGAACGAGAAGTCGGGCGTCAAGGTCACGATGCTGGCCTTCGTGATCAAGGCGGTGGTGGCGGCGCTGAAGAAATTCCCCGACTTCAACGCCAGCCTCGACGGCGACCAGCTCGTCTACAAGCAGTACTACAACATCGGCTTCGCGGCCGACACGCCCAACGGGCTCGTGGTGCCGGTGCTGAAAGACGCCGACAAGAAGGGCATCCTGCAGATCAGCGCCGAGATGGGCGAACTCGCCAAGAAGGCGCGCGACGGCAAGCTCGGCTCGGCCGACATGCAGGGCGGTTGCATGTCGATCAGCTCGCTCGGCGGCATCGGCGGCACGCACTTCACGCCCATCATCAACGCCCCCGAAGTGGCCATCCTCGGCCTCTCCAAGGGTCAGATGAAGCCGGTGTGGGACGGCAAGCAGTTCGTACCGCGTCTCACGCTGCCGCTGTCGCTGTCGTACGACCACCGCGTGATCGATGGCGCCCTGGCTGCGCGTTTCAACGCCTACCTGGGCCAGGTGCTCGCGGACTACCGTCGAATCCTGCTATGACCACCGTAGTGGCCGTCCGAAAGGGTGGCCAGGTCACGATGGCGGCGGATTCGCTGGTGACCTTCGGCGACACGCGCATGTCGCACAACGCCGAAGCGAACCAGAAGATCTTCACCGTCGAGGATGCCGCGGGCCAGAGCCTGTTCGCGGTGGCGGGCGCCGCCGCGCACCAGCTGGTGCTCCAGCATGCGCTGGCCGCCCAGCCGCGCGAGGCGCTGCAGTTCGGCAGCAAGCACGAGGTGTTTCACACCTTCACGCGGCTGCATCCGGTGCTGAAGGACTCGTTCTTCATGCAGACCAAGGAAGACGAACACGAGCCCTACGAGTCGAGCCAGTTCACGATGCTGCTGGCCAACCCGAGCGGCATCTACGGCATCTACAGCTACCGCGAGGTGTTCGAGTTCAAGCAGTACTGGGCCATCGGCTCGGGACGCAGCTTCGCGCTCGGCGCCATGCACGCGGCCTATGACAACAAGTCGCGCAACGCGCGCGACGTGGCGGAGGCGGGCATCGCCGCCGCCTGCGAATTCGATCGCAATTCGGCCCTGCCGGCCGACGTTCTCACACTCAAACTGAAAGTGTCCAAATGAGCGAACAACACATCAAGGTGCCGGACATCGGCGACTTCGACGAAGTCGCGGTGATCGAGGTGCTGGTCAACGTCGGTGACACGGTCAAGGCCGAGCAGTCGCTCATCACGGTCGAATCGGACAAGGCCTCGATGGAAATCCCGTCGTCGGCAGCCGGCGTAGTGAAGTCGCTGGCCGTGAAGGTCGGCGACAAGGTCAAGCAAGGTTCGGTCGTGCTGACGCTCGAAGTCGACGGGGCCGCCGCGCCTGCGCCGGCTGCTGCAGCGCCGGCACCTGCAGCGGCCGCAGCGCCCGCGCCCAAGGCGGCTGCACCGGCGGCGCCCGTGGCGGCGTCCAGCTACGGCGGCAAGGTCGATGTCGAATGCGACGTGGTCGTGCTCGGCGCCGGCCCCGGCGGCTACTCGGCCGCCTTCCGCGCGGCCGACCTCGGCCTGAAGGTCGTGCTGATCGAACGCTACGCCACGCTCGGCGGCGTGTGCCTGAACGTGGGTTGCATCCCCTCGAAGGCGCTGCTGCACGTGGCGTCTGTCATGGACGAGGTCAAGCACTTCGCCGACCTGGGCGTGAGCTTCGCCGCGCCCACGGTCGATCGCGCCAAGCTGCTCGGCCACAAGAACAAGGTGGTGGGCAAGCTCACCGGCGGCCTCACGGCCATGGCCAAGATGCGCAAGGTGACGGTGCTGCGCGGCGTGGGCAACTTCATCGATCCGTACCACCTGGAAGTCGAAGAGACGTCGGGCACGAGTTGGGACACGACCGGCAAGAAGCAGACCGTCAAGTTCCGCAACGCCATCATCGCGGCCGGCTCGCAGTCGGTGAGCCTGCCGTTCATGCCGAAGGACCCGCGCGTGGTCGACTCCACCGGCGCGCTCGAGATGGGCACCGACCCCAAGCGCATGCTGATCCTGGGCGGCGGCATCATCGGCCTCGAAATGGGCACCGTGTACTCGACGCTGGGCGCACGCCTCGATGTGGTCGAGATGCTCGACGGCCTGATGCAGGGCGCCGACCGCGACCTCGTCAAGGTCTGGCAGAAGATGAACGCGCCGCGCTTCGACAACATCATGCTCAAGACCAAGACGGTCGGCGCCGAAGCCACGAAAGAGGGCATCAAGATCACCTTCGAGGGCGAGAACGCGCCGAAGGAGCCGCAGGTGTACGACCTGGTGCTGCAGGCCGTGGGCCGCAGCCCGAACGGCAAGAAGATCGGCGCCGAGAAGGCCGGCATCGCGGTGAGCGATCGCGGCTTCATTCCGGTCGACATCCAGATGCGCACCAACGTGCCGCACATCTTCGCCATCGGCGACATCGTGGGCCAGCCCATGCTGGCGCACAAGGCGGTGCATGAAGCGCATGTGGCGGCTGAGGTGATCGCCGGTGAGCAGAAGGGTGACAAGGAGCTGTCCAGCGCCGCGTTCAACGCCCGCGTGATCCCGAGCGTGGCCTACACCGACCCCGAGGTGGCATGGGTCGGCCTCACGGAAGACCAGGCGAAGGCCGAAGGCATCAAGGTCAAGAAGGGCCACTTCCCGTGGACCGCGTCGGGCCGCGCCATCGCCAACGGCCGCGACGAGGGCTTCACCAAGCTGCTGTTCGACGCCGAGACGCACCGCATCCTGGGCGGCGGCATCGTCGGCACGCACGCGGGCGACATGATCGGCGAGATCGCGCTGGCCATCGAAATGGGCGCAGACGAGATCGACATCGGCAAGACCATCCACCCGCACCCGACGCTGGGCGAAAGCATCGGCATGGCGGCGGAAGTGGCGCACGGGACGTGTACCGACCTGCCGCCGGCGAAGAAGGCGGCCTGATCGATAGGCGCTACGGCGCCATCAAGGCGCTATCGAGCGCCCACAAAAAATCCCGCCGCGGCGGGATTTTTTTCGTTCTGGATTCGGGAAATCGAATCAGTCGCTGGCGTTGGCCATGGCCGCAGCCTTGACCTCGTCGCCCTGGCCGCTGAGCACGCGGCGGGCGCCGTCGAAGCGACGCTGCCAGTAGCTGCCGTTCATGTCTTCCACACGGACCTGGGCGCCGGAGCGGGGCGAGTGGATGAACTTGCCTTCGCCGACGTAGATGCCGACGTGGCTGAAGGTGCGGCGCATGGTGTTGAAGAACACGAGGTCGCCGGGCTTGAGCTGGCTGCGGTCGATCTTTTCGGTGGCGGCGGCTTGCTCTTCGGCGCGGCGCGGGAGCACGTGACCCACCGTCTGGTTGTACATGGCGCGGACGAAGCCGCTGCAGTCGAAGCCCGATTCGGCGGTGTTGCCGCCGCGGCGGTAGGGAACGCCGAGGAAACCGATGGCGGTTACGACGAGGTCGGACGTGCGCTCTGCGACGGTCTGGCGAACCTGATGGAACTGGCCGACCAGGCCGCGTTCTACAAGGATTCGGTCCATCTCATCCGACCGATCCTGTTGTTGGGGGGCGGCGTGGACGGCCACGGCGAACAGGAGGGATACGGGTAGGACGAAAAAACGCATGGCGCGTAGGATATTGATGACGCGCAGTTATGTCAATTTAATCTGAATTGTTGAATGCGTGCGTAAACCATTGATTTACATGAACTTTTTCGATCCGTCGGAAGAAAAAATGTAACGGTGAACGTTTATGCGGCATAAGGATTCGAATGTAAACGCCTCGGTCGATATGACTTTGAAGTCTTAAAAGTCGACATATGCGTTCCATTTGTTGTCAAGGTGGCCTCAAATTCAGGAAATCTTCATGAACTTGCGAAATTTCTTCTTTCGTCGCTCCCTGGGAAGCCTCGTGGTGCTCGCGGGTTGTGGCCTGGCTGGCGCGGCCATGGCGCAGGTGCGTGCCGAAACCGTCGCCTCCGGTCTTGAGAACCCCTGGGGCGTCGCCTTCCTGCCGGAGGGGCGTTTCGTGGTCACCGAAAAGCCGGGCCGCCTGCGCCTGGTGGCGGCGGACGGCAAGCTGGGCGCACCGATCCAGGGCCTGCCGCCCGTCGCGGCGGGCGGGCAGGGCGGGTTGCTCGACGTGCTGGCCGACAGCGGCTTCGCGCAGAACCGCACCCTGTACTTCTGCTACTCGGAACCCGAGGCGGGCGGTGGATCGGCCAACAGCACCGCGCTTGCACGCGCCCGCCTGTCGGCCGACGGCACGAAGCTGGAAGCATTGAAGGTCATCTTCAGCCAGAAGCCCAAGGTCGCGAGCCGCGCGCACTTCGGCTGCCGCATCGTCGAGGCCCGCGACGGGAATCTGTTCCTCACGCTCGGCGACCGCTTCAGCCGCAAGGAAGACGCGCAGACGCTCGACAACCACCACGGCAAGGTGGTGCGCATCGCCAAGGACGGCAGCGTGCCGAAAGACAACCCCTTCGTCGGCAAGGCGGGCGCGCTGCCCGAGATCTGGAGCTACGGCCACCGCAACAGCCAAGGCGCGACGCTCGCGCCTGACGGCCGCTTCTGGATGACTGAGCACGGCCCGCAGGGCGGCGACGAAATCAACATCCCGCGCGCCGGCGTCAACCATGGCTGGCCGGTGATCACCTACGGCGAGAACTACGGCGGCGGCAAGATCGGCGAGGGCATCACCCGCAAGGACGGCATGGAACAGCCGCTGCACTACTGGGTGCCGTCGATCGCGCCTTCGGGCATGGCCTTCCTGACCAGCGACCGCTATGGCGCCGCCTGGAAGGGCAACCTCTTCGTGGGCTCGCTGAAGTTCGGCTACCTTGATCGCATCGAACTGAAGGACGACAAGGTCGTCGCCGAGCACAAGCTGCTGGCCGACGGCCGGGCCCGCATCCGCGATGTGAAGCAAGCGCCGGACGGATTGCTCTACGTGCTCACCGACGAGTCCGACGGCAAGTTGCTGCGCTTGCGTTCGAACTGAACGAAGGCTCAGCCGGGGCAGCCCGGCAGCGGGAGCGTCGGCAGCAGGCGCTGCCAGAGCCGTCGCCATTCGGGCCAGTCGTGCCCGCCTTCGGTCGTGACCACGCGTTCCGCCGGCAGCGCCCCGGCCAGCAACCGGTGGCTGAAGGCAAAGCGGTCGTCGAGCGCGTAGCCCAGGTACAGCGGCGGCCGTTCGCCGAAGGTGCGGGTGTGGCCGACATAGCCGCGCAGCCATTGCCAGAGCTGCGTTTCACTCGGCGTGCGCGGGTCGCTGCCTGGCGGCGCGTCGAGCGGACCTCGCCAGCGCGACAGGCCGCCGGCATTGGCGATGTCCTGGCTCAGCACGCGTTCGCCCAGATACGGCGCCAGCACGACCAGGCCGGCAAGGTCGCCGGGGTGCGTCTGGGCATACAGCAGCCCGCCGAAACCGCCGACCGAGATGCCCGCGATCCAGATCGCCTTGTAGCCCTGGCGGCGCGCCGGCGCGATCACCTCTTGTTCCAGCCGCTCGAGGATGGTCTTGTTCCGGTAGTAGCCCATGTGGGCATCGACGCGCAGGGTGTCGACCGCGAGCCGGTTCTCGTTCAGCGCGTCGATGAAGCCTTCGCGCACGAACTCCTCGGGCGCCGAGTAGGCGCCGGGCAGCAGCACGATCAGCGTGTCGGCGCTGCGGGTGCAGCTGCTCTTTTCCAGCGTGGTGGCCATCGGCGGATCGGCCGCGCGCAACCCGCCGCAGCCGGCGAGCAGCAGCAGCGAGGCGGCGCCGAAGAGCGGGGCGAGGCGGCGGCGCAGGAGCGACAAGGTCTGCATCCGCCGGAGTCTAGGCGCCTGGGCGAGCGAGGGTCGGAACCGGCAGGTCGACCATCACGGTTTGTCCCGGCGCGGTGCAGCCGGTGTCGCAGCACTTGCCGGGCTGGCGGTTCTTCGTGATGGCGCGGCGCGGGTCGTGCGGCGCGGCGGCCGGCGTGCCGTCGGCCGCGATGCCGCGTTCGAGCAAACGCTCGACCAGCTCGACCTTCGAGCCCACCGGGTAGTTGCGCCAGATCTCCTGCTTCATCGCCGCGGGCGAGCCGCCGCCGTGCAGGCTGATCACGCTGTACCAGCCGCCCTGGTAGCCGGCCGTGAGGTCTTCGATGAAGCGCGCCGTCTCGATGCGCTGTTCGTAGGGAATGGCGGGGTTGGCGCGCAGCACGTCCGACAGCCGCGCCGCGGTCTCGGGGTTGTGGTCTTCGTCCGGGCCGGGCAGGGTGACGATGAGGCCGCCGCTCACGTAGTGGGCGATGCGGTGCATGTCGTAGATCTTGGTGGCGAGCAGCAGCTTGCCGATGTTGCTGAACACCGGGTCGGGCATGAAGACCTCGCAATGGTCGTCGGCCTTGCCGTAGACGCTGGCCGCCACGCCGCAGGCAAAGAAGCCCTCGGTGATGGTGATGAGTTCGACCATCTGCTCGCGCAGGTGGCTCTCCTTGCCGGGGTCGAAGCCGTTGGCCTCGCACATCAGCGCGCCGGCGCCGATCAGCAGGTCGCCGAAGCCGGCGCGGGCCGCGATGCAGCTGTGGCGGTGGTGCGTGGCGTAGCTGTAGGTCAGGTGGCCCGAGTGCTCCCATTCGCCCGCATAGAACACGCGCTCCCACGGCACGAACACCCGGTCGAACATGCACACGCCGGTGCTCTGGCCGTACTTGCGGCTGAAGAGGGCGTCGCCGTGCTCGAGCTTCTCGCCGGGCCGCCCGGCCGGCCGCGCGACGATGGTGAGCCCGGGCGCATCGAGCGGCACGGCGCAGCAGACCGCGAAGTCGGCGTCTTCCTTGCCCATGTTGCGGCAGGGCATGACCAGCAACTCATGCACATAGGGCGCGCCGGTCACGATGGCCTTGGTGCCCGAGATGACGATGCCGCGCGCGTTGCGCTCGACCACGTGCAGGTAGCTGTCGACGTTCGCCTGCTCGTGCGGCCGGCGGCTGCGGTCGCCCTTGGCGTCGGTCATGGCGACGCCCAGGGTCAGGTCCTGGTCCTGGATGCGATGCAGGTAATTCTGGAAGCGGGCCGTGTGCTCGGTGCTGCCGCGCGCGTCGTCGATGCGCGCCGACACCTGGGCGATGGCGTTGAGCGCGTCGTGCGTCAGATAGCGCTGGGCGCAGCCGGTTTCCTGGCACACGAGCCGCACGGCCTCGAGCTTGTTGAGCAGGTCGCCCGAACTCGTGTTGATGTGCGAGAGCCGGTTCACGCGCTTGCCGCTGGTGTGCTGCACGGCGGTCATGAGCGGCGCGTACTCGGACTTCAGCGCGTGGTCGTAGGTGAGGGCGATGGCGTTGATGCCGGGCTGGAAGGCGGGCTCGTCGGCCACGCTGGCAACGCGGCGGCCGTCGACGAACACGGTGGGTGTGTAGCGGCGCAGCGATTCACGGTAGTCGGCGCCGGACATCAAGAGGGCGTCGGAAGGCGGGGCATTCATGGGGGTTGTCTCCTGGGGCTCGTGGGGATTTTTTGACCGTTGGCGCGATAATTTAAACACTGTTCAATTTTTAGATCAACGTTTGAAAATTTGATCGTCGAACGGATCGCGGGCTATAGTCCCGCCCATGCACGCCAAGCTCCAACGCCGCCAGACCCTCACCGATGCTCGCCGCGCCCTGGTGCTCGACGCGGCCCGCACGGTGTTCGCGGAGGCCGGCATCGAGGGCGCGAGCATCCGTGAAATCGCCAGGAAAGCCGGCTACACGCCGGGCGCCATCTATTCGTATTTCGAGAGCAAGGAGGCGATCTACGCGGCCTTGCTCGACGAGTCGCTGCTGCGCCTGCAGGCCGCCGTGGCCGAGGTGGCGGTGTCCGAGCGCCGGCCCGACCAGACCCTGGCCGCCAAGGCCCAAGCCTGGTTCGATTTCTACGCGGCGAACCCGCGCGACCTCGACCTCGGCTTCTATCTGGTGCATGGCATGCGGCCCCGGGGACTGACGCATGCGCTCGATCACGAACTGAACGACCGCCTCTACGATGCCCTGCGTCCCTGCGAAGAAGCGTTGCTGGCGTTGGGCCTCGATGCCGACCTCGCGCAGCAGGAGAACACGGCGCTGTTCGCGCACGGCGTCGGCCTGCTGCTGATGCAGCACACGGGGCGCATCCGCATGTTCAAGCAGTCGGCCGATGCACTGTTCAAGACCTACCTTGCGCAGTTGGCACAGCGATCGACCCCTGCAGCAACAGCGGAAGACGCAGTGAAACCCGCTCTTTTCAGTGGTACGGTTCAGCCCAGTTCAACCGATACCTGAAAGAAGAAGTCCATGCTGCTCGACGCCACGCAATCCCAACTCGTCCTGGTCGATTACCAGGCGCGGCTGATGCCGGCGATCTTCGAAGGCGAAGCGGCGGCGCGCAATGCAGCGCGACTGGGCCAGATGGCGCAGTGGGTCGACGTGCCGGTCTGGGGCACCGAGCAGAACCCGTCGAAGTTGGGCGAGAACCTGCCGGAGATCCGCGCCTTCTGCCACAAGACGCTGGCCAAGATGCATTTCAGCGGCGTGGAAGAGGGGCTTGGCGAATGGCTGCGCCCGCCAGCCAAGACCGCGCCGCAGGGCAATGCCCGCAGCCTGCCCAAGCACCTGCAGAAGCCCCCGGCCGCGGCCGAAGAGCGCAACACCATCGTGATCGCCGGCTGCGAAGCCCATGTCTGCCTGCTGCAGACCGCGCTCGACCTGCTCGAGGACGAGTTCGATGTGTGGGTCGTCACCGACGCCTGCAGCTCGCGCACCGAGCGCAACCGCGACGCGGCCTTCGACCGCCTGGCCGGCGCCGGCGCGGAGCTTGTGACCACCGAGATGGTCGGCTTCGAGTGGCTGCGCACCGCCGAGCACCCGGCGTTCCGCGACCTGCAGGCACTGATCCGCTAGTCCGCTGATTCACTGAATTGCTGTTGAAGGGCGGCCCGGCAAGGGCGCCGCCTGGATTGCCTCGGCTGTCAGCTTCCCGCAAGATCGGTCCCCATAATTATGAATTCAGTTTCGGCGTCGAGCCCGGAACGGCATCCATAAAACAGGAGACAGATCCCGATGAGCCGCTATGAAGAGTTCTACCGCCAGTCCGTCGATGCGCCCGAGGCCTTCTGGGCCGAGCAGGCGAAGCTGATCGACTGGCACACGCCCGCGCAGCAGATCCTCGACGCGAGCCAGCCGCCGTTCGCGCGCTGGTTCGTCGGCGGCACCACCAACCTGTGCCACAACGCGGTCGATCGGCACCTGGCCGATCGGGGCGATCAGCCGGCGCTGATCTTCGTGTCGACCGAAACGGGCACCGAAAAGAGCTACAGCTTCACCGAGCTGCATGCCGAGGTGCAGCGCACCGCTGCCAGCCTCATTGAGCTGGGCGTGGGCAAGGGCGACCGCGTGCTCATCTACATGCCGATGATTCCCGAGGCCGCCTTCGCAATGCTGGCCTGCGCGCGCATCGGCGCCATTCACTGCGTGGTGTTCGGCGGTTTCGCCAGCGGCTCGCTGGCCACCCGCATCGAGGACGCCGAGCCCAAGGTGGTCGTGAGCGCCGACGCCGGCTCGCGCGGCGGCAAGGTCATCGCGTACAAGCCGCTGCTCGACGAAGCCATCCGTCTGTCGAAGTACAAGCCTGAAGCCGTGCTGCTGACCGACCGCAGCCTCGCGCCCATGCAGCTGACCGCCGGCCGCGACCACCTGGCCGGCGAACTGCGGCAAAAGCACCTGGATGCGCAGGTGCCCTGCACCTGGCTGGCCTCGACGGACATCAGCTACACGATCTACACGAGCGGCACCACCGGCAAGCCCAAGGGCGTGCAGCGCGATGTGGGCGGCTACGCCGTGGCGCTGGCCGCGAGCATGAAGCACATCTTCGACGGCCGGCCTGGCGAAACCTACTTCTCGACCAGCGACATCGGCTGGGTGGTGGGCCACAGCTACATCGTCTACGGTCCGCTGATCGCGGGCATGGCGACGATCATGTACGAGGGCCTGCCCACGCAAGGCATCGACCAGCAGCCCGACGGCGGCATCTGGTGGCGCCTGGTCGAGAAGTACAAGGTGACGGTGATGTTCAGCGCGCCTACTGCCGTGCGCGTGCTCAAGAAACAAGACCCGGCGCTGCTCAAGAAATACGACCTGTCGACCCTGCGCGCGCTCTTCCTGGCCGGCGAGCCGCTCGACGAACCGACCGCGCGTTGGATCAGCGACGGCCTGGGCGTGCCGATCATCGACAACTACTGGCAGACCGAATCGGGCTGGCCGATGATCACCATCGCCAACGGCGTGGAAGCCAAGCCGAGCAAGTTCGGCAGCCCGGGCGTGCCGATGTACGGCTACCGCATCAAGATCCTGCACGAGTCGACCGGCGAGGAATTGACGGCGCCGAACGAGAAGGGTGTGGTCGTGGTCGAGGGCCCGACGCCGCCCGGCTTCATGCAGACCGTGTGGAAGGACGACGCGCGCTTCGTCAACACCTACTGGAAGAGCGTGCCGGGCAAGATGGTCTATTCGACCTTCGACTGGGGCATCCGCGATGCCGACGGGTATTTCTACATCCTGGGCCGCACCGACGACGTGATCAACGTCGCCGGCCACCGCCTGGGCACCCGCGAGATCGAGGAGAGCATCTCGGGTCACGCCAACGTGGCCGAGGTGGCGGTGGTCGGCGTGGCCGACGCGCTCAAGGGGCAGGTGGCGATGGCCTTCGTCGTGCCGAAAGACGGCCTGGCCGTGACCGACGCCGACGCGGCGCTCCAACTCGAAGGCGAGATCATGAAGGTCGTGGCCGACCAGCTCGGCGCCCTGGCGCGGCCCGCGCGCGTGCGCTTCGTGAGCGGCCTGCCCAAGACCCGCAGCGGCAAGCTGCTGCGCCGCGCCATCCAGGCCGTGTGCGAGCAGCGCGACCCGGGCGATCTGACCACCATCGACGATCCGGCCACGCTGCAGCAGATCAAACAGTTGCTGTCCGCCACCTGACCGCAGGCGCGAGTCGGGGTAGGGTTGCGGGCCTTGCGCAGCCGCGTTCTGTCGTCATATGGTTGACGTGGCACAATGCCAAGGTACTCAGGCCCTTCCCCAGCCACAGTCGCATCCGCCAATCGGTCCAGCCGTGTCGCGGAAGGTTTCTTAACCAACTCGTGCTTCCTCCAGGGAAGCGAAGGTCAGCGGATCATGAGCGATTCCTCTACGCCTACGGCGTATACCGCCTATCAAGGCAACACCTACCTCTTCGGCGGCAATGCGCCCTATGTCGAGGAGATGTACGAAAACTACCTCGCCAACCCCGGCAGCGTTCCTGACAACTGGCGCACGTATTTCGACGCCCTGCAGAACGTTCCCGCCGCCGACGGCACCAGCGCCCGCGACGTCCCCCATCTGCCGGTCATCAACGCCTTTGCCGAGCTGGCAAAGCAGGGCACGACCAAGGTCGTGCAGGCCAGCGGCGCCGACTCCGAACTCGGCCGCAAGCGCACCGCCGTCCAGCAGCTGATTGCCGCCTACCGCAACGTCGGCGCCCGTTGGGCCGACCTCGACCCGCTCAAGCGCGCCGAGCGTCCCGCCATTCCGGAACTCGAGCCCTCGTTCTACGGCTTCACCGATGCCGACCTCGAGACGGTGTTCAACACCAGCAACACCTTCTTCGGCAAAGAGACCATGTCGCTGCGCGACCTGCTCAATGCCCTGCGTGAAACGTACTGCGGCACGATGGGTGCCGAGTACATGTACACCACCGACCAGAACCACAAGCGCTGGTGGCAGCAGAAGCTCGAAAGCGCCCGCACGAACCCGAAGCTGAGCGCCGAGCAGAAGAAGCACGTGCTGAACCGCCTGACGGCCGCCGAAGGCCTCGAGCGCTTCCTGCACACCAAGTACGTCGGCCAGAAGCGCTTCTCGCTCGAAGGCGGCGAAAGCTTCATCGTCTCGATGGACGAGCTGATCAACCAGGCCGGCATCAAGGGCGTGCAGGAAATCGTGATCGGCATGGCCCACCGCGGCCGCCTGAACGTGCTCGTGAACTCGCTGGGCAAGATGCCCGCCGACCTGTTCGCCGAGTTCGACCACACCGCTCCCGAAGATCTGCCCAGCGGCGACGTCAAGTACCACCAGGGCTTCAGCTCGGACGTGACCACCCCTGGCGGCCCGGTCCACCTGAGCCTGGCGTTCAACCCGTCGCACCTGGAAATCGTGAACCCCGTGGTCGAAGGCTCGGTGCGCGCCCGCATGGACCGCCGCGGCGACCCGCTGGGCAAGCAGGTGCTGCCCGTGATCGTGCACGGTGACGCCGCCTTCGCAGGGCAGGGCGTCGTGATGGAAACGCTGGCGCTGGCCGAGACCCGTGGTTATTCCACCGGCGGCACGGTGCACATCGTCATCAACAACCAGATCGGCTTCACCACCAGCGACCCGCGCGACAGCCGCTCGACGCTGTACTGCTCGGACATCGTCAAGATGATCGAAGCGCCGGTGCTGCACGTGAACGGCGACGATCCCGAAGCCGTGGTGCTCGCCACCCAGTTCGCCCTCGACTTCCGCATGGAATTCCAGAAGGACGTGGTCGTCGACATCATCTGTTTCCGCAAGCTGGGCCACAACGAGCAGGACACCCCTTCGCTCACCCAGCCGCTCATGTACAAGAAGATCGCGGCCCACCCCGGCACGCGCCGGCTGTACGCCGACAAGCTGGCCGCGCAAGGCCTGGGCGACACGCTCGGCGACGACATGGTCAAGGCGCAGCGCGCCGCCTTCGACGAAGGCAAGAACACCGTCGACCCCGTGCTCACCAACTTCAAGAGCAAGTACGCCGTCGACTGGAGCCCGTACCTCAACAAGAAGTGGACCGACGCCGGCGACACCGCCATTCCGACCACCGAGTGGAAGCGCCTGGCCGAGAAGATCACGACGCCGCCCGAAGGCTTCACCGTGCACCCGCTGGTGAAGAAGGTGCTGGACGACCGCGCCGCCATGGGCCGCGGCGACGTGAACGTCGACTGGGGCATGGGCGAGCACATGGCCTTCGCCTCGCTGGTGGCCAGTGGCTACCCGGTGCGCCTGTCGGGCGAAGACAGCGGCCGTGGCACGTTCACGCACCGCCACGCCGTGCTGCACGACCAGAACCGCGAGAAGTTCGACACCGGCACCTACACGCCGCTGCAGAACGTCGCCGAGAACCAGGCGCCGTTCGTCGTCATCGACTCGATCCTGTCGGAAGAAGCCGTGCTCGCGTTCGAATACGGCTACGCCTCGAACGACCCGAACACGCTCGTGATCTGGGAAGCCCAGTTCGGCGACTTCGTGAACGGCGCGCAAGTGGTGATCGACCAGTTCATTGCCTCGGGCGAAGTGAAGTGGGGCCGCGTCAACGGCATCACGATGATGTTGCCGCACGGCTACGAAGGCCAGGGCCCCGAGCACAGCTCGGCACGCCTGGAGCGCTTCATGCAGCTGAGCGCCGACACCAACATGCAGGTGGTGCAGCCCACCACGGCCAGCCAGATCTTCCACATCCTGCGTCGCCAGATGGTGCGCAACCTGCGCAAGCCGCTGATCATCCTCACGCCCAAGTCGCTGCTGCGCAACAAGGACGCGACCTCGCCGCTGTCCGAGTTCACCAAGGGCAGCTTCCAGACCGTCATT
Organism: Variovorax sp. 54; assembly: GCF_002754375.1. Lineage (NCBI taxonomy): Bacteria > Pseudomonadati > Pseudomonadota > Betaproteobacteria > Burkholderiales > Comamonadaceae > Variovorax > Variovorax sp. 54. Next base: position 517,478 of record NZ_PEFF01000001.1, on the reverse strand, counting down.
CCCGACAGCAAGGGCCTGAAGGCCGAGAAGGTCAAGCGCCTCATCGCGTGCTCGGGCAAGGTCTACTATGACCTGGCCAAGAAGCGCGAAGAGCAGGGCACCGACGACGTGGCGATCATCCGCGTCGAGCAGCTCTATCCGTTCCCGCACAAGGCCTTCGCCGCCGAGGTCAAGAAGTACCCCAACCTCGTGGACATCGTGTGGTGCCAGGACGAGCCGCAGAACCAGGGCGCCTGGTTCTTCGTGCAGCACTACATCCACGAAAACATGCAGGAAGGCCAGAAGCTCGGCTACTCCGGCCGTGCCGCTTCGGCATCGCCTGCAGTCGGCTACTCGCACCTGCACCAGGAACAGCAGAAGGCGCTGGTCGATGGCGCATTTGGCAAGCTCAAGGGCTTCGTGCTGACCAAGTAAGAACCGCCCCTTTTCACACGAACACCCTCAAGAACAAAACGGAGCTCACTCCAAATGTCTATCGTAGAAGTCAAAGTCCCCCAGCTTTCCGAATCCGTGGCCGAGGCCACCATGCTCACGTGGAAGAAGAAAGCCGGCGAAGCCGTCGCCGTCGATGAAATCCTGATCGAGATCGAAACCGACAAGGTCGTGCTCGAAGTGCCCGCGCCCTCGGCCGGCGTGCTGGTCGAGATCGTTCAGCCCGACGGCGCCACCGTGGTGGCCGAGCAGCTGATCGCCAAGATCGACACCGATGGCAAGGCCGCCGCCGCAGCACCCGCTGCAGCAGCAGCCCCCGCCGCCGCACCGGCCGCTGCTGCACCCGCAGCGGCAGCCGCCGCCACCGGTGGTTCGAAGTCCGACGTCGCCATGCCCGCCGCTGCCAAGCTGCTGGCCGACAACAACCTGAAGACCAGCGACGTGGCCGGCACGGGCAAAGATGGCCGCGTGACCAAGGGTGACGTGCTCGGCGCAGTGGCTGCCGGCGCCAAGCCTGCCGCCGCCATCGCCGCACCGGCTGCCAAGCCCGCGCTGCAACAGGTGGCTGCACCTGCCGCGCCTGACCTGGGCGAGCGTCCGGAACAGCGCGTGCCGATGAGCCGCCTGCGCGCCCGCATCGCCGAGCGCTTGCTGCAATCGCAATCGACCAACGCCATCCTCACGACCTTCAACGAAGTGAACATGGCCCCGGTCATGGACCTGCGCAAGAAGTTCCAGGACGCGTTCACCAAGGAACACGGCGTGAAGCTCGGCTTCATGAGCTTCTTCGTGAAGGCTGCGGTGCACGCGCTGAAGAAGTACCCGGTGCTCAACGCCTCGGTCGACGGCAACGACATCCTGTACCACGGCTACTTCGACATCGGTATCGCCGTCGGTTCGCCGCGCGGCCTGGTGGTGCCCATCCTGCGCAATGCCGACCAGATGAGCTTCGCCGACATCGAGAAGAAGATCGCCGAGTACGGCAAGAAGGCCCAAGACGGCAAGCTGGGCATTGAAGAAATGACCGGCGGCACGTTCTCCATCTCGAACGGCGGCACCTTCGGCTCGATGCTCTCGACCCCGATCATCAACCCGCCCCAGTCGGCCATCCTCGGCGTGCACGCCACCAAGGACCGCGCCGTGGTCGAAAACGGCCAGATCGTCGTTCGCCCGATGAACTACCTCGCCATGAGTTACGACCACCGCATCATCGACGGCCGCGAAGCCGTGCTGGGCCTGGTCGCCATGAAGGAAGCGCTGGAAGATCCGTCGCGCCTGCTGTTCGACATCTGATCCCGGGAGCAAGACACAGATGGCAAACAAGCAATTCGACGTCGTCGTCATCGGCGGCGGTCCTGGCGGCTACATCGCGGCAATCCGCGCTGCGCAGCTCGGCTTCAACGTGGCCTGCATCGACGAGTGGAAGAACGGCAAGGGCGGCCCCGCACCGGGCGGCACCTGCACCAACGTCGGCTGCATCCCCTCGAAGGCGTTGCTGCAATCGTCGGAGCACTTCGAGCAGGCCGGCCACCACTTTGCGGACCACGGCATCAAGGTCGAAGGCCTCGGCCTGGACGTCGAGAAGATGCTGGCCCGCAAGGACCAGGTCGTGAAGCAGAACAACGACGGCATCCTGTACCTGTTCAAGAAGAACAAGATCAGCTTCTTCCACGGCCGCGGTTCATTCGTGAAGGCGGACGAAGCCGGCTACGAGATCAAGGTGGCAGGCGCCGCTGAAGAGTCGATCAGCGGCAAGCACATCATCCTGGCCACGGGCTCCAACGCCCGCGCGCTGCCGGGCACGCCGTTCGACGAGGAGAACATCCTCTCGAACGACGGTGCGCTGCGCATCGGCGCGGTGCCGAAGAAGCTGGGCCTCATCGGCTCGGGCGTCATCGGCCTCGAAATGGGCTCGGTGTGGCGCCGCCTCGGTGCCGAAGTCACGGTGCTCGAAGCACTGCCGACTTTCCTGGGCGCCGTGGACGAGCAGATCGCCAAGGAAGCCAAGAAGGCTTTCGACAAGCAGAAGCTGAAGATCGAACTCGGCGTCAAGGTCGGTGAGATCAAGTCGTCGAAGAAGGGCGTGAGCGTCGCCTGGACCAACGCCAAGGGCGAAGCCCAGACGCTGGAAGTCGACAAGCTGATCGTCTCGATCGGTCGCGTGCCCAACACCATCGGCCTGAACGCCGAAGCCGTGGGCCTCAAGCTCGACGAGCGCGGCGCCATCGCCGTGGACGACGACTGCAAGACCAGTCTGCCCAACGTGTGGGCGATCGGCGACGTGGTGCGCGGCCCGATGCTGGCGCACAAGGCCGAGGAAGAAGGCGTGGCCGTGGCGGAGCGCATTGCGGGCCAGCATGGCCACGTGAACTTCAACACCGTGCCGTGGGTGATCTACACCAGCCCCGAGATCGCATGGGTCGGCCAGACCGAGCAGCAGCTCAAGGCCGCAGGCCGCGCCTACAAGGCCGGCACCTTCCCGTTCCTGGCGAACGGCCGCGCACGCGCGCTGGGCGACACGACCGGCATGGTCAAGTTCCTGGCCGACGCCACCACCGACGAGATCCTGGGCGTGCACATCGTGGGCCCGCAGGCCAGCGAGCTGATCTCCGAAGCCGTCGTGGCAATGGAGTTCAAGGCCAGCGCCGAAGACATCGCGCGCATCTGCCATGCGCACCCGTCGCTGTCGGAAGCCACCAAGGAAGCGGCCCTGGCCGTGGACAAGCGCACGCTCAACTTCTGATCTCCGGTTCTTGAGCGAACCCGGCCCCGATCGACCCTCGCGGGGCGGTCGGGGCTCTCCATTTTTGAAGCGATCCGATCCCTTGAGCGTCAAACAGGCTTACGAAGCGGAACTCGCGGCACGCGGGTTCAAGAGCGATCCCGCGCAACTCGCGGCCGTCGAGGCGCTCGACCGCTGCGCCACCGAGTGGGGTGAGTACAAGGCCCGGCGCTCCAATGCGCTGAAGAAGCTCATCAACCGGCCGGAGCTGCCGCGCGGCGTCTACATGTACGGCGGCGTAGGGCGCGGCAAGAGCTTCCTGATGGACCTGTTCTTCAACGCCGTGCCGCTGCGGCGCAAGACGCGCCTGCACTTCCACGAGTTCATGCGCGAAGTGCACCGCGAACTGCGCGACCTGCAGGGCACCGTGAACCCGCTCGACGAGCTGGGCTTGCGAATTTCCAAGCGCTACAAGCTGATCTGCTTCGACGAGTTCCACGTCGCGGACATCACCGACGCGATGATCCTGCACCGGCTGCTCGTCTCGCTGTTCGACAACGGCGTGGGCTTTGTCACCACCTCGAACTTCAAGCCCGACGACCTGTACCCGGGCGGCCTGCACCGCGACCGCATCCTGCCGGCGATTGCGCTGCTCAACCAGAAGCTCGAAGTGCTGAGCGTGGACAACGGCACCGACTACCGGCGCCGCACGCTGGAGCAGCTGCGCATGTACCTCACGCCGAACGACGCGGCGGCCGAGAAGGAATTGCGCCACGCCTTCGACAAGCTGGCCGAGACGGCCGACGAAAACCCGATCCTGCACATCGAGCAGCGCGAGATTCGCGCGCGACGCAAGGCCGGTGGCGTGGTGTGGTTCGATTTCAAGACGCTGTGCGGCGGCCCGCGCTCGCAGAACGACTACCTCGAGATCGCGAGCCAGTTCCATACCGTGCTGCTGTCCGACGTGCCGCACATGCCCGTGCGCATGGCTTCGGAAGCACGCCGTTTCACCTGGCTGGTCGACGTCTTGTACGACAGGCGCTGCAAGCTCATCATGTCGGCCGAGGTTCCGCCCGAGGCGTTGTACACCGAGGGCCCGCTGGCGCACGAGTTTCCGCGCACGGTGTCCCGGCTCACCGAAATGCAGTCGAGCGAATTCCTCGCCCTGGAACGCCGCATCGTCGACACCCGACTCACATGAAAAAAACCGCTCTTGCCCTGTTCCTGGCCTTGGCCAGCCTGCCGCTCTGGGCGCAGTCCAATGCGGCGGCGGGTAGCGCCGACCTCGAAGCCGAACGCAGCCGCCTTGCGACCGAGCGCGAGGCGATCGAGTCGCGCTATACCAAGGAGCGGGCAGCCTGCTACGCGAAGTTCGCGGTCGAAGACTGCCTGCGCGAAAGCCGCAGCCGCCGTCGCAAGGAAACCGACCACATCAAGCGGCAGGAAACCGCGATCAACGACATCCAGCGCCAGCGCAGCGGCGCGGCCGAGCTGCAGAAGCTCGACCAGAAGGCTGCCACCCAGCGCCCACAGGATTCGCGCGAACAGCGCGAAAAGTCGCAACAGGATCAGAAAGAGCGCGAACAGCGCGCCGCCGACCACGCGGCGAGCCGCGCCGCGACGGCGGCCGATGCGGACGCGCGCCAGCGCCAGTTCGAAAACAAGCAGAAGGCCCACGCCGACGAGCAGGCCAAGACGGCGCAGCGCCGCGCCGACGCACCGGCCTTGACCACGCGCTTCGAGGAAAAGCAGAAACGGGCGGCGGAACACCGCGCCAGCCGCGAACGCCAGAACGCCGAGCGGACCAAGCCGCGCGGCGCGCCGTTGCCAGCGCCGGCACCCTGAAAGAGAGGTGGTCGCTCAGGCCGCTGCCGCTACCGGCAGCGGGTCGAGCTTGAGCACCGCGATGGAGATGTTGTCGCCCGTGCCGCGCGCACGGCGTCGGGCTTCCCCCACCAGAATTTCCACCGCATCGCGCGGCGGCTGCGCGTAGAGCACGCTGGCCAGCTCCTCGGGCGAGAAGTAGTGCCAGAGCCCGTCGCTGCAGGCCATCAGCAGGTCGCCCGGCTGCAGCTTGGCAATGTGGTGCGGATCGACGGGCGGCGGCGTGGTTGTCATGCCCAGGCAGCCCAGCAGGATGTTGCCCTGCGGATGGATGTTGGCCTCGGCCTCGCTGATCTGGCCGCGATCGACCAGCGCCTGCACGTACGAATGGTCGCGCGTGCGTTTGACCAGCGCCCCGTCGTTGAAGTGGTAGATGCGCGAGTCGCCCGCGTGAATCCAGGCGCAACCGCCCTGGGGGGTCATCAGGAAGGCGGCCAGCGTGCTGTGTGGCTCCTGCTCGCTCGACAGCGCCGTGAGCTTGATCACCGTGTGGGCGTCTTCGAGCAACTGGCGCAGCACGACGGCAGGGTCGTCGCGCTCGGGGCTGTAGCGGGTGAAGAGCTGGCGCGCGGTCATCAGCACCTGGTCGGACGCCTTGCGCCCACCGCTGCGTCCGCCCATGCCGTCGGCGATGACGCCGAGCACGCAACCCGGCGTGCGTGGGTGGCTCATCAACAGCACCTGGTCCTGTTGGTAGGGGCGGTCGCCCTTGTGGAGGCCGGTGGCGGCGGCGAGTCGAAAGCCTTGGGTCATGAGCGCTGGGGCGCCAGAGGCGCGCTTTCTGTCTTCTCTGGGGTTCGTGTCAGGACGTATTATCGAATGAACACGCGCGGCCCCATGCGGCACGCGCACCCCCACCGTTGGACTCCAATCTTCATTCCCTTTCCCGTCAGCTGATCGAGCTGCGCATGGCGCACGCCGACCTCGACGCCACCATCGACCGGCTCTCGGAAGACGGCGCGCCGCAAGATGAGCTGCTGATGCGCCGCCTGAAAAAGCGCCGCCTCGCCCTGCGCGACCAGATCGCCCGGCTCGAGAACGTGCTCGACCCGAAAGAGCCGGCGTGATGTCGCCGCTCGAAAACCAGGTGCGCGACGCGTTCGCGCAGGACGGGGTGCTGTCGCAGGCCGCCGAGCAGTTCCGCGAACGCGGTGGACAGACCGAGATGGCGATGGCCGTGGCCCGCACCATCTCCGACGGCGGCATCCTTGTGGTCGAGGCCGGCACCGGCGTGGGTAAGACTTTCTCGTACCTCGTGCCGGCGCTGCTGAGCGGCGAGCGCGTGCTGCTCTCGACCGCCACCAAGACCCTGCAAGACCAGCTGTTCGGCCGCGATCTGCCGCGCCTCGTCGAAGCTTTCGCACTGCCGATACGCACGGCGCTGCTGAAAGGGCGGGGCAGCTACCTGTGCCTGCACCGGCTCGACATGGCGCGCCACGACGCCTCGCTGCCCGAGCGCGGCAGCCTGCGCACGCTGGCAAAGATCGAGCAGTGGTCGAAAGCCACGCGCACCGGTGATCTCGCCGAACTGCCGGGGCTCGACGAACGTTCGCCGCTGATCCCGCTGATCACGTCCACGCGCGAGAACTGCCTGGGCGCGCAATGCCCGCAGTTCAAGTCATGCCACGTCAACCTGGCGCGGCGCGAGGCGCTGGCGGCCGACATCGTGGTTATCAACCACCACCTGTTCTTTGCCGACCTCGCGGTGCGCGAGACCGGCATGGCCGAGCTTCTGCCGACCGTGAGCGTCGTCGTGTTCGACGAAGCGCACCAACTCAACGAGACCGGCGTGCAGTTTCTGGGCGCGCAGCTCGGCAGCGGGCAGGCGCTCGATTTCGCGCGCGACATGCTCGGCGCGGGCCTGCAGCATGCGCGCGGTCTGGTCGACTGGCAGCAGCTGGTGGCGGGCGTCGAACGCGCGGCGCGCGAGCTGCGGCTGGTGGTTGGCAAGCAATGGCCGGGCGCCAAGCTGCGCTGGGTCGGCCCCGCCCCCGAGGGCGTGGATGCCGAGGCCTGGCAGAGCGCGCTCGACGATCTGCAAGACGCCTTCGTGCAGGCCGCCGACGGGCTGGACACGGTGAGCGAGATTTCGCCCGACTTCGTGCGCCTGCACGAGCGCGCGCGCCAGCTCGCCAAGCGGACCGCGCGTTTCGCGCAGCCGTGCGAGCTCGACTCGGTGCGCTGGGTCGACGTGGGCACTCAACTGCGGCTGATCGAGTCGCCGCTCGACATCGCCGACGCGATGCGCAAGCGCGTGCTCAAGCTGACCGACGAGCCTGTGGAGTCCGACCTGCCGTACGGGGATGAGGGCGATGACGACGAAGACCCCGAGCACGGTGCCGTCCCGCCGCCGCCGGAAGACAGCCGCCGCGCCTGGGTCTTCACCTCCGCCACGCTGGGCGACGACCCGACGCTGCGCTGGTTCACCGAACCCTGCGGCCTGCGCGACGCCGAAGTGCTGCGCGTGCAAAGCCCGTTCGACTACGCCTCACAGGCAGCGATCTACGTGCCGCGGGCTTTTCCGAAGCCCAACGATCCCACGCACAGCCAGCAGGTGGCCAAGCTGGCCGCGCACGGCGCCGCCGAACTCGGCGGGCGCACGCTGGTGCTGACCACCACGCTGCGCGCGCTGCGCACCATCGGCGATGCGATGCGCCAGCAGTTCGAGTTGCTCCAGACGGAGGCGCGGCCCGAGGTGCTGGTGCAGGGCGAACTGCCCAAGCGCGTGCTCATGGACCGCTTCCGCGAAGGCGCGAGCAACGGGCGCGCAGGCTGCGTGCTGGTCGCGTCGGCGTCGTTCTGGGAAGGCTTCGATGCGCCGGGCGACGCGCTGCAGTTCGTGGTGATCGACAAGCTGCCGTTCCCGCCGCCCAACGATCCGCTGGTGGAGGCCCGCTCGCAGCGGCTCGAAGCGCAGGGGCGCAGTTCGTTCAGCGATTACTCGCTGCCCGAAGCGGCCGTGGCATTGAAACAGGGGGCGGGGCGCCTCATTCGCCGAGAAACCGACAGCGGCGTGCTCGCGATCTGCGACACGCGCCTCGTGGCGATGGGCTATGGCCGGCGGCTGCTGGCGGCGTTGCCGCCGATGCGCCGGCTGGAGACCGAAGCGGATTTCGAGAGCGCGATCGACGCGCTCAGGAAACCCTACTGATATTGATCGAAGTGGCTGGCTGGGTCTGGATTACCAGACCTTCCACCACGGATCGTCCTTGCCCTTGAAGCCGTTGGCCAGGTAGGAGCTTTGCGGGTAGTTGGTGGTCAGCACGCGTTGGGCGTCGTCGCGCAGGTCCTTCATGCCGAGCGCATCGTACGACTTCACCATGATGTACAGGGCTTCTTCGAGCGCCGGCACTTCGCGGTAGTCGGCCAGCGCGATCTGCGCCCGGTTGATGGCTGCCAGGTAGGCGCCACGCGAGTAGTAGTAGCGGGCCACGTGAACCTCGTACTGCGCGAGCGAGTTCACGATGTAGTTCATGCGCTGGCGCGCGTCGGGCGCATAGCGCGACTCGGGGAAGCGCGTCACGAGGTCGCGGAAGGACTCGAACGATTCCTTGGCAGCCTTCTGGTCGCGCTCGGACAGGTCCTGGCGCGTCAGGAACGCAAACATGCCCAGGTCGTCGTTGAAGTTGATCACGCCCTTCAGGTAGAGCGCGTAGTCGAACGCCGGGCTGGCCGGATGCAGCTTCATGAAGCGATCGAGCGTGGCGACGGCATTGGCCTTTTCGCCGGCCTTGTGCTGGGCGTAGGCCTTTTCGAGCTGGGCCTGCTGGGCCAGCGGCGTGCCGGCGGCACGGCCTTCGAGCTTCTCGTACAGTGGCACCGCCTTGTCGTAGGCGCCGGAGCCGACTTCGTCCTTGGCTTCCGAGTAGATGCGGTTGGGGCTCCAGTTCGCGGTCTTGTCTTCCTTGGTGGTGGAACCGCAACCGGCGACGAGAAGGGCCGCCGCGCTGAGCGCGATCCAGGCAGGGACCGATAATTTGGCGCGAAACATCACATACGGCTTTCGTGAAACAGTTGCCCTCAATTATATCGACCGACCCCCTGACCGATCCCCCGGAAGGGCCTGAACCTGAAGAGGGTGCCGATCTCGCGGAGCCCAGCGAGCTGCGGCCCTTCGCCATCGACCAGGCGCAGCACGGCCAGCGGCTCGACCGCGCGCTGGCCGCGCTGGTGCCCGAGTTTTCGCGCAGTTACCTTCAGCAACTCATTGAGGCGGGTGCCGTCGAGCTGCAAGGGCGCACGCTCACCAAGGTTTCTGCCACGGTGCGCGTCGGCCAGTCGGGGCGCATCGAATTGCGGCCCACGCCCCAGAGCCAGGCCTTCCGGCCCGAGGCGATGGACCTGGTCACGGTGCATGAAGACGAGCACCTGCGGATCATCGACAAGCCGGCCGGCCTGGTGGTGCACCCGGCCCCGGGCCACTGGAGCGGCACGCTGCTGAACGGGCTGCTGGCACTCGACCCGAAGGCCGTGCTGCTGCCGCGCGCGGGCATCGTGCACCGCCTCGACCGCGACACCAGCGGCCTGATGGTGGTGGCGCGCACGCGGGCCGCGATGGACGCCATGGTGGCGCTGATCGCCGCGCGCGACGTGAAGCGACAGTACCTGGCGATGGGGCACAAGGCCTGGGAAGGCGCGGCGGCCCGGCAGGTCGATGCGCCGATCGGCCGCGATCCGCGCAACCGGCTGCGCATGGCGGTGGTCGACCTGGAGCGCCACGCGGGCAAGACCGCACGCACGCTGATCGAGCGGCTCGACAGCCACACCGACGGCTGCGCGGTGCGCTGCACGCTCGAAACCGGCCGCACCCACCAGATCCGCGTGCACATGGCGTCGATCGGCCATCCGCTGGTCGGCGATGCGCTCTATGGTGGCGCGCCCGCGGTCGGCCTGGCGCGGCAGGCGCTGCATGCGTTCCGGCTGGCGTTCGTGCATCCTGTCACGCAGCAGCCGATGGAGTTCCGCTCGCCGCCGCCGCCCGATCTGGCCCAGGCTTTGCAGACCTGGGGGCTGGATTACAATCGCGCCTGACGGCCCGAGGGCCGCGCCGGCCACCCGATGCCGGCCTTGCGTTGCACTCGCCGCGTGCCGGCAACGCCTACCCCTTCCATCCATCTGAACAAGCGTCGCCAGGCGCCTTTTTCCGGATACCGCGAACCATGAATACGGCGGATGCCAAGCGCATTCTCGAAACCGCCTTGATCTGTTCGAGCCAGCCGCTGCCGGTGCGCGACATGCGCGTGCTGTTCGACGACGAGCTGGGCGTGGACACCATCAAGGTGCTGTTGCTCGAACTGCAGGAAGACTGGGCGCAACGCGGCCTGGAGCTGGTGAGCGTCGGCAGCGGCTGGCGTTTCCAGAGCCGGCCCGAGATGCGCGATGCCCTCGATCGCCTGCATCCCGAAAAGCCGCCGCGCTACACGCGTGCCGCGCTCGAAACGCTGGCCATCATTGCCTACCGGCAGCCGGCCACGCGCGGCGACATGGAAGACATCCGCGGCGTCACGATCAACTCGCTGATCCTGAAGCAGCTCGAAGACCGCGGCTGGGTCGAGGTGATCGGCCACCGCGAAACGGTCGGCCGGCCCGGGCTCTATGCAACCACCCGCCAGTTTCTCGACGACCTGGGGCTGGCCTCGCTCGACCAGTTGCCGCTGGTGGAGACGCCCGCGCAGCAGGCCGCGCTGGTTGATGCGCTCCAGCAGGCCGCGGGCGACCAGCCGGGGCTGCCGATGGACGACATCGACGCGGCGGACGAGGCTGCTGCAGAAGCTGCAGCGCCCGTGGCCGAAGAAGGCGTGCAGCCCGAACTCGCCATAGTCGATGTGCCGCCCGAGTCGGCTGAGCTGGCCGAGGTCGTCTCGACCGACGCGGCGGAATTCGCCGAAGAGGTGGTGGCGATCACCGAAAGCGGCGAGGCCGTCGCGCCTGTCGACGAGGCGCCGCCCGCGCCCGAGCCAGACGCCGGTGAGCCGCCCGCCGAACCCGAAGTGGCCGCCGCGCCCGAAGAACCCGAATCTGAGGTCCCGTCCCCCGCAGCGGACGAGACCGACCCCCACGACCCCCCCGCTGTTTCTCCCGGAAAAACCCCATGAGCTCATCCGACACCGACGACGCAGCGATGCTGCCGGTCGAACCCGAAGTCAAGAAGCGGAAGCGGCCAGCCACGCCCAAGAAGGTGACGGAAGTTGCTGTTGAATCCGTTGCTGCGCCCGCAGAGCCAGCAGGGGCCGAGGCCGAGGAAGCGCCGAAGAAGCCGCGTGCACCCCGCAAGAAGAAGGTGATCGAGGCGCTGGCTGCCGATGAGCAACCGGCGAGCGCGGCGGAAGTCGCGCCTGCGGCCGAAGCTCCCGCGACGGTAGAGCCCGATGCGGCCCCCGTGGTTGCTGAAGCAGCGACGACCGAGGAAGACGAGCCGGCACCCGTCGAAGCGCGGCGTCCTCAGGCGTCCGATGAGGACGAGGACGACGACCGTGGGGATGACGAAGACGACGAGGAAGACGAGCCCGACGAAGAGGAAGACGACCTCGACCGCGCCCGCCGCGCCGCCGAACGCGAGCAGCGCAACGCGCCGCCGACCGAGCCGATCCGTTTCTCCGACGTCATTTCCGGCCAGTTCGACGCCGACGAAGAGAGCCCCGAGGTGCCGCCGCTCAAGCGCGTGCTGCTACCCGAAGCCGATTCGCCCAAGCTGCACAAGGTGCTGGCGCAGGCCGGCCTCGGTTCGCGCCTCGAGATGGAACAGCTGATCCTGCAGGGTCGCATCTCCGTCAACAACGAGCCGGCCCATATCGGCCAGCGCATCCAGTACGGCGACCAGGTCAAGATCAACGGCAAGCCGATCCGCTACCGTATCGCACCGCCGCCGCCGCGCGTGATCGCGTACCACAAGCCTGTGGGCGAGGTCGTCACGCACGACGATCCGCAGAACCGCCCGACCGTGTTCCGCAAGCTCCCGCGTCTGCAGCAGGGCAAGTGGCAATCGGTCGGCCGGCTCGACCTGAACACCGAAGGCCTGCTGCTGTTCAGCAGCTCCGGCGATCTGGCCAACCAGCTCATGCACCCGCGCTTCGGCCTGGAGCGTGAGTACGCGGTGCGCGTGCTGGGCGCGCTCACCGCCGAAGAAAAGAAAAAGCTGCTCGAGGGCGTGCGCCTGGACGACGGCATGGCGCAGTTCGGCACCATCGAAGACGGGGGCGGCGAAGGCTCCAACTGCTGGTACCGCGTGACCATTTCCGAAGGCCGCAACCGCGAAGTGCGCCGCCTGTTCGAGTCGGTGGGCCATGCGGTCAGCCGGCTGATCCGCATCCGCTACGGCGCGATGGTGCTGCCGCGCGGTCTCAAGCGCGGTGCCTGGATGGAACTCGACGAGCGCGACATTCAAGCGCTGTTCCAGGCCTCGGGCGGCGCGCAGGCGCGACCGGCCCCGCAGCAGCAACGTGGCCCCGGTGGTCCGGAGGGCGGCGGTCGCAACGGCCGGAACAAGAAGCGCCGTGGCAACAACAACAACCGCAACAACAACGGCAGCATGGGGGGCGGTCAGCCGCGTGAAGCACGCGGCGAAGCACCGATCCCGAGTCCGCTGGGCGACGGTCGTCCGCCGCGCGGTGAGCGTGGAGGGCGCGGTGGCCCGAATCGGGGCAACGGCAACGGCGGTCCGCCGCAGCAGGGGCGCCGCGGCAACGCGGGTCCTGGCAACCGTCAGGGCGGCCAGGGGCAAGGGCAGGGCGGTGGCGGCAACCGGGCGCCAAGTGGCGGCGGTGGTGGCGGCGGTGCTGCCAACCAGCCCGATCCGATGAAGACCTCGCTCGGCTACATCGGTGCCGACAGCTTCTCGCGCCAGCGCAAGGAGCAACGCGGCGGCCCGGGACGTCGCGGCGGTGGCGGCGGCTCGCAAGGCGGTGGTGGCTTCGGCGGCCCGGCCGGCAGTCGCCGCCGCGGACGCTGAAAGCCAGCCGTCGGAGCGCGGCCTTTCGCGGGGTTTTCACCAATCCCGCAGGTCGCGCCGGTTAAAATCAGAGGCTTTGTCGACGGGCCGCGAAACAAATTCGCTGCAGTTGTGACAAAACACTTCAAAATCAAAGCTCAGGAAGCATTTCAATGGCTATCGAACGTACCCTTTCCATCATCAAGCCCGACGCCGTCGCCAAGAACGTCATCGGCAAGATCGTTTCCCGCTTCGAGGCTGCCGGCCTCAAGGTTGTCGCCGCCAAGCTGGTGCACCTGTCGCGCAACGAAGCCGAGCAGTTCTACTCGGTGCACAAGGAGCGTCCCTTCTTCAAGGACCTCGTCGAGTTCATGATCTCGGGCCCCGTGTTCGTGCAAGCACTCGAAGGCGAGAACGCCATCGCCAAGAACCGTGACCTGATGGGTGCCACGGACCCGAAGAAGGCAGCCGCCGGCACCATCCGCGCCGACTTCGCCGACAGCATCGACGCCAACGCCGTTCACGGCTCGGACGCGCCCGAAACGGCTGCCGCCGAAGTCGCTTTCTTCTTCGCCGGCCTCAACGTCTACGCACGCTGAAGCCGTTTCTCGCCTGAATTCATGACCACAGCCAATCTGCTCGAATTCGATCTCGACGGGCTGGCTGCGTTCTGCGAAAAACTCGGCGAGAAAAAATTCCGCGCCACGCAGCTGTTTCGCTGGATCCACCAGCGTGGCGCCAGCGACTTCACCCAGATGACCGATCTGGCGAAGTCGCTGCGCGAGAAACTCGCGACCACCGCGCGCGTGGAGGCCCTGTCGGTCCTCACGCAGCATGAATCCAAGGACGGCACGATCAAGTGGCTGTTCGACGTCGGCGGCGGTGATGCGGTCGAGGCCGTGTTCATTCCCGAAGACGATCGCGGCACGCTGTGCGTGTCGTCGCAGGCCGGTTGCGCCGTGGGCTGCCGCTTTTGCTCGACCGGGCATCAGGGCTTCAGCCGCAACCTCACCACGGGCGAAATCGTCGCCCAGCTCTGGTTCGCCGAGCACTTCCTGCGCAAGCACCTGAAGCGCAGCGAGCGCGTCATCTCCAACGTGGTGATGATGGGCATGGGCGAGCCGCTGCAGAACTACTCGGCGCTGGTGCCCGCATTGCGCACCATGCTCGACGACAACGCCTACGGGCTGTCGCGTCGCCGTGTCACGGTATCGACCTCCGGCGTGGTGCCGATGATCGACCGCCTGGGCACCGATTGCGCCGTGGCCATGGCCGTCTCTTTGCATGCGCCGAACGATGCGCTGCGCGACGACCTCGTGCCGCTTAATCGCAAGTACCCGATCGCCGAACTGCTCGAGGCCTGCAAGCGCTACCTCGTGCATGCGCCGCGCGATTTCATCACCTTCGAATACTGCATGCTCGATGGCGTCAACGACCAGCCCGAGCATGCGCGGCAACTGATCGAACTCGTGCGCACCCATGGGGTCTCGTGCAAGTTCAACCTGATTCCATTCAACCCGTTTCCGGCGTCGGGCCTGCTGCGCTCGCCGCAAGCGCGCGTGCTGGCCTTTGCCCGCACGCTGAGCGAAGCGGGCCTCGTGACCACCGTGCGCAAGACGCGCGGTGACGACATCGACGCCGCCTGCGGACAACTCGCTGGCGACGTGAAAGACCGCACCCGTGCGGCCGAACGCATGGCCCAGCGCCGTGCGGCGGTGGCCGAGCGCCCCGTCGTTCTGCACCCGCCCCGCGCCAAGACCCCCAAACCAACCGTTCCCCAGGAGCATTGACGCAATGAGCATGGCCTTACCGACGACGACCGCGAGCGCGCAGCGAGTGCTGAGCGCAGGAATCGCGAGCGTCGCCGTGGTGCTTCTTCTCGCGGGCTGCGTCAACACGCGAACCACCACCACCGGGCTTGTCGGCAGTGGGGCCGACAGCGGCACCAGTGTCGTCACCGACGTCGACGAAAACAACCGCCGGCGTGCCCGTCTGCGGATGGAGCTGGCCGCCGGCTACTTCGAACAGGGCCAGACTTCGGTCGCCCTCGAAGAGCTCAAGCAGGTGCTGGCCATCGACCCGGGTTACGCCGACGCCTACAACCTGCGCGGGGTGGTCTACATGCGGCTCGAGGATGCGGCCCAGGCCGAAGACAGCTTCCGCCGCGCGGTCGCGATCAATCCGCGCGATGCCAACACGCGCCACAACTACGGCTGGCTGCTGTGCCAACAGAGCCGCTACGGCGACGCCGCGCAACAGTTCGCCGCGGCATTGGCCGTGCCCAGCTACACCGACCGCGCCAAGACGCTCATGACCCAAGGGGTCTGCGAGCTCAAGGCCGGTCAGCGGCAGCAAGCCGAGCGCAGCCTCCTGCAGGCCTACGAGCTCGACGCCGGCAATCCGGTGGTCGGCTTCAACTTGGCCTCGGTGCTGGCGCAACGCGAAGAATGGTCGCGTGCGCAGTTCTACGTCCGCCGTGTCAACAACAGCCCGTCGGCCAATGCCGAGACGCTGTGGCTCGGCATCAAGATCGAACGGCAGCTCAACAACCGCGAGGCTGTCGCGCAGCTGGGCGGTCAACTGCAACGACGTTTCCCTCAATCGCGGGAGGCAATGGCGTACGAGCGCGGGAATTTCAATGACTGAACGGGTTTCGGAGTTCGGGACGTCCGCGGCGCTGCCGCTGGCAGAAGGCGACGTCGCGCACAAGACGGCTGGCGACATGCTGCGCGAGGCGCGTGAAGCGCATGGCCTGCACATCGAGATGGTGGCTGCGGCACTCAAGGTGCCGCCGCAAAAACTGCTCGCGCTCGAAGCTGACGACATCGCCTCGCTGCCCGACCCGGTGTTTGCCCGGGCCCTGGCCAGCAGCGTGTGCCGTGCACTGCGCATCGATCCGGCGCCTGTGCTGGCCAAGCTGCCGGGTGCGCAACGCGCGCCGTTGGCAGAAACCAATCGCACGCTGAATGCTCGCGTGGTCTCCGACACGCCGCGCTGGAGCGGTGGGCGTTCCGGCGGCCTGCCGTCGCGCGCGCTGCTGACGGTTGTGGTGCTGTTGCTCATCGGCGCCGGCGTGCTGTTCTGGATGCCGCAGTCGGCGTTCGACCAGATCGGCGCCTCCGTCGCGCGGCTGACCGCAAAGAACGATGCCGAGGTCATGCCGCCCGCCGATCAGGGCGGCGTCTCGGAGTCCGTGCCGACGCAGGCTGTGGCGCCGACCGGCCCGGCGGGCGCCGCACCGGCTGCTGGCGTAGTAGCCGCCGTGCCAACCGCCCCGGCTTCCGCCCCCGCGGCAGCCGTCGCCAACACCAGCACCGCCAGCAGCCAGCAGCTCGTCCTCGTGGCGCGCGAGGAGTGCTGGGTCACTGTCACCGAAGCCGGCGGCAAGCAGTTGCTGCGCCGCAGCCTGCAGGTCGGCGAAACCGTCGGACTGTCTGGCACGCTGCCGCTGTCCGTGGTGATCGGGCGCGCATCGGCCGTCGATGTGCAAGTGAACGGAAAGCCCTACGATCTGAAGCCTGTCACCCGCGGGGGCGGCGTGGCGCGTTTCGAGGTGAAATCGTGACAACCGACTGCACTCCTCAACCCATTGAATCGGCCGCGCCCAAGGCGCGCCGCTCGCGCCAGGCCAGCGTGGTCTGGGGACCGCGCACGGTCACGGTGGGGGGCGACGCGCCCACGCGCGTGCAGTCGATGACCAACACCGACACGGTCGATGCCATCGGCACCGCGATCCAGGTCAAGGAACTCGCCATTGCGGGCTCCGAGATGGTCCGCATCACCGTCAACACGCCCGAAGCCGCCGCGCAGGTGCCCTACATCCGCGAGCAGCTCGACCGCATGGGCATCGACGTGCCGCTGATCGGCGACTTTCATTACAACGGCCATCGCCTGCTCACCGACTATCCGGCCTGCGCCGAGGCGCTGAGCAAGTACCGCATCAACCCCGGCAACGTGGGCAAGGGCGACAAGAAGGACAAGCAGTTCGGCCAGATGATCGATGCGGCCATGCGCTGGAACAAGCCGGTGCGCATCGGCGTGAACTGGGGCAGCCTCGACCAGGAACTGCTTGCCAGCCTGATGGACACCAACAGCCAGCGCGCCACGCCCTGGGACGCCAAGCAGGTGATGTACGAGGCGCTGATCACCTCGGCCATCGAATCCGCCAAGCTGGCCGAGTCGATGGGCATGGCCGGCAACCAGGTGATCCTGTCGTGCAAGGTGAGTGGCGTTCAAGACCTGATTTCGGTGTACCGCGAGCTCGCGCGGCGTTGCGACAACCCGCTGCACCTGGGCCTGACCGAAGCCGGCATGGGCACCAAGGGCACGGTGGCCTCGGCCACGGCGCTGTCGATCCTGCTGCAGGAGGGCATTGGCGACACGATCCGCGTGTCGCTCACGCCGCAGCCGGGCGAGTCGCGCACGCAGGAAGTGCTGATCGCCAACGAAATTCTCCAGGCCCTGGGCCTGCGCGTGTTCGTGCCGAGCGTCACCGCCTGTCCGGGCTGTGGCCGCACCACGAGCACCACGTTCCAGGAACTCGCCAAGCAGATCGACGACTACCTGCGCCAGCAGATGCCGGTCTGGCGCAAGAAGTACCCGGGCGTCGAGACGCTGAAGGTGGCCGTCATGGGCTGCATCGTCAACGGCCCTGGCGAGAGCAAGCACGCCGACATCGGCATCAGCCTGCCCGGCACCGGCGAAGCGCCGGCTGCGCCGGTCTTCATCGACGGCGAAAAGGCCCTCACGCTGCGCGGCGACAATATCGCCAACGAGTTCCACCAGCTCGTCGAAACCTACATCGAAAAGCGCTTCGGCAGCGAACACGCTGTCCTGGCCTGACACCTCCGCAGATCCATGGCTGAAAAACTGAATGCCGTCAAAGGCATGAACGACATATTGCCGCCCGAATCGGCGCGCTGGGAATGGCTCGAAGCCATCGTGCGCGACCTGATGGGGCGCTATGCGTACCGCAATGTCCGCACCCCGATCCTGGAGCACACGGCGCTGTTCGTGCGCGGCATCGGCGAAGTGACGGACATCGTCGAGAAGGAGATGTACGCCTTCGAAGACCGCTCGGACAAACATGGGCAGGCCGAGCATCTGGCGATGCGCCCGGAGAACACCGCCGGCCTCGTGCGCGCCGTGATCGAGCACAACATGCTCTACGAGGGGCCCAAGCGCCTGTGGTACACGGGCCCGATGTTCCGCCGCGAAAAGCCGCAGCGCGGGCGCTTCCGCCAGTTCCACCAGATCGGCGCCGAGGCGCTCGGCTTTGCGGGACCCGATGTCGACGCCGAACTGATCCTGCTGGCCACCGCGCTGTGGAAGGCCATCGGCCTGACCGACGTGCGCCTGGAACTCAACAGCCTGGGCCAGCCGGCCGAGCGCGCGCTGCACCGCGCCCAGCTTATCGCTCACTTCGAGCAGCACGCCGACAAGCTCGACGAGGACGGCAAGCGCCGTCTGCACAGCAACCCGCTGCGTATCCTCGACACGAAGAATCCGGCGATGAAAGAGGTGGTCGAGTCGGCCCCGAAGCTGATCGACTTCCTGGGCGCGGAATCGCTGGCGCACTTCGAGGGGGTGCAAGCCATCCTCAAGGCCAACGACATCGCTTTCACGATCAATCCGCGCCTCGTGCGTGGGCTCGATTACTACAACCTCACGGTGTTCGAGTTCGTGACCGACCGCCTCGGTGCGCAGGGCACGGTGTGTGCTGGCGGCCGCTACGACGACCTCATCGCCCAGATCGGCGGCAAGCCGGCGCCCGCCGTGGGCTGGGCCATCGGCGTCGAGCGCGTGCTCGACCTGCTGAAGGAGCAGGGCGCTGAAGTGCCCGCACCGGTGCCCGACGTCTATGCCATCGTGCCCGACGCCGCCTCGATGCCCGTCGTGCTGCGGGCCTTGCAGCAGCTGCGCGAAACCGGCGTGCGCGTGCAGATGCATGCCAGCACGGCCGAAGGCCTGGCGAGCTTCAAGGCACAGATGCGAAAGGCGGACGCCAGCGGCGCCGCCTATGCCCTGATCTTCGGCGCCGATGAACTTGCACGCGGTGAAGTGACTCTCAAGGCCTTGCGCGACGCCAGCGTTGCGCAGTCCGCCCGTTCACTTGCTGAAGTGACCACCTGGGCCGCCACCCTACAATCGCCGGCTCCCAACCTCTGACAGCGCATGGCCACCCATCTCGACCTCGAAGAACAGGAACAGCTCGACCAGCTCAAGCATTTCTGGAACACCTACGGCACCCTGATCACCTGGGCCGTGCTGCTCGTCGCCGGCGCCTTCGTGGCCTGGAACGGCTGGCAGTACTACCAGCGCACCAAGGCAGCCCAGGCCGCAGCCCTTTATGACGAGGTCGAGCGCAGCACGCAGTCCGGCGACGTCGAGCGCATCCAGCGCGTGATGACCGACATGAAGGAGCGCTTCGCAGGCACCGCTTACGCACAGCAGGCCGGCCTGCTGGTCGCCAAGACGCTGTTCGACAAGGGCAATGCCGACGGCTCGCGCGCGGCGTTGGGCTGGGTCGCGCAGAACGCCGTCGACCCGGGCTACCAGGCCATCGCCAAGCTGCGGCTCGCAGCCGAACTGCTCGATGCCAAGTCTTACGACGACGCGCTCAAGCAACTCGACGGCAAGGTGCCGACCGAATTCGAACCGCTGGTGGCCGACCGCAAGGGCGACATCTACATGGCGCAAGGCAAGCGCGACGAGGCACAGGCCGAGTACCGCAAGGCCTGGACCGGCCTCGGCGCCGGCTCGGACTACCGCCGACTGGTCGAGATCAAGCTCAACGCGGTCGGTGTCGACCCGAAGACCCTGGCGCCGACCGTCACCGTGACGCCCGCCGTCCCCAAGAACTCCTGACCGCACACCTCCATGAATTTCATGCGTTTCAAGCCTGAATCGACCGCGCTGCGCGCGGGTTCTGCTCTTGTTCTGGTCGCGCTGCTGGCCGCCTGCTCGGGTTCCGGCAAGCCCAAGCCCGCCGAGCTGCCGGCCAACCCGTCCCTGATGGGCGTGCGCCAGGTCTGGAACGTGCGGATTCCGGGCGTTGAATTCCCGCTCACCGCCGATGTCAGCGGCGACATCGTGACCGTGGCAGGCAGCGACGGCACAATCGTCGCCATCGACGCCCGCGCCGGTCGCGAGACCTGGCGCGCCAGCGCCGGTGCGCCGTTGGCGGCCGGTGTCGGCAGCGACGGTTCGCTGACGGCCGTGGTCACCACCAACAACGAAGTGGTGGCTATCGAAAACGGCAAGGTGCTGTGGAAGCAGCGCCTGTCGGCCCAGGCCTTCACCGCACCCCTGGTGGCCGGCCGTCGCGTCTTCGTGCAGACCGCCGACCGCAGCGTCAGCGCCTGGGACGGCCAGAGCGGCCGCCGCCTGTGGCAGCAGCAGCGCCCGGGCGAGAACCTCGTGCTGCGCAAGTCGGGCGTGCTGATCGCAGTCGGCGACACGCTGGTTGCCGGTCTGGGCGGCCGACTGGTCGGCATGAACCCCGGCAACGGCAGCTCACGCTGGGAAGCCCCCATCGCCGCGCCGCGCGGCACCAACGACGTGGAACGCCTGGTCGACCTCACCGGCAGCGTGAGCCGCTACGGCGACACCGTCTGCGCACGCGCCTACTACGCCAGCGTCGGCTGCGTCGACACCCTGCGCGGCCAGCTGCTCTGGAGCAAGCCGGCCTCGGGCGCCGATGGCGTGAGCGGCGACGAGCGCTTTCTCTATGGCACCGAATCCGATGGCAGCGTCACCGCCTGGCGCCGCGCCGACGGCGAGCGCGCCTGGCAGATGAGCCGCCTGAAGAACCGCGAACTGACCGCGCCGCTGGCCGTGGGCCGTTCGCTGATCATCGGTGAGAGCACCGGCACGCTGCACTTCGTGTCGCGCGAAGACGGTGCACTGCTCAACCGCGTGACCCCCGATGGCTCGGCCATCACCGTGACGCCGGTCCTGGCCGGCAACACGGTGGTCGTCGTGACCGCCAAGGGCGGCGTCTTCGGTTACCGCCCTGAATAATCATTTTTTGTCTTTCTCTTACTTCCAAGGCCCGACCATGAAAACCGCGCCATCGAAAGGCCGGCCATGAAGCCGGTCGTGGCCCTGGTCGGCCGTCCCAACGTCGGCAAGTCGACGCTCTTCAACCGCCTGACCCAGACGCGCGACGCCATCGTTGCCGACTTCGCCGGCCTCACGCGCGACCGCCATTACGGCAACGGCCGCCTGGGCAAGCACGAGTTCATCGTGATCGACACCGGCGGCTTCGAGCCCGATGCCGGCAGCGGCATCTACAAGGAGATGGCCAAGCAGACGCGGCAGGCCGTGGCCGAAGCCGACGTCGTGATCTTCGTGGTCGATGCCCGCGAAGGCCTCTCGGCGCAAGACCACGACATCGCCAACGAGCTGCGCCGCCTCGGCAAGCCCTGTGTGCTGGCGGCCAACAAGGCCGAGGGCATGCACGACGGCACCAAGCTGGTCGACTTCTACGAGCTGGGCTTCGGCGACGTGCACGGCGTGTCCGCGGCGCACGGGCAGGGCATGCGCGACCTGGTCGAACTGGCGCTCGAGCCGCTGAACCTGCCCGACCCGGACGACGAGGAAGACGAAGACGACGTCAACAAGCCGATCAAGCTGGCGGTGGCCGGCCGGCCCAACGTCGGCAAGTCCACGCTGATCAACACCTGGCTCGGCGAAGAGCGCCTGGTGGCCTTCGACATGCCCGGCACGACGCGCGACGCCATCTCGGTGCCGTTCGAGCGCAACGGCCAGCGCTTCGAGCTGATCGACACCGCCGGGCTGCGCCGCAAGGGCAAGGTGTTCGAGGCGATCGAGAAGTTCTCGGTGGTCAAGACGCTGCAGGCCATCGAGTCGGCCAACGTCGTGCTGCTGCTGCTCGACGCTACGCAGGGCGTGACCGACCAGGACGCGCACATCGCCGGCTACATCCTCGAAAGCGGACGCGCCGTGGTGATCGCCATCAACAAGTGGGACGCGGTCGACAGCTACCAGCGCGAGCAGATCCAGCGGCAGATCGAAACCCGGCTGCCGTTCCTTAAATTCGCGTCATTGCATTTCATCTCGGCCATCAAGCGGCAGGGCCTGGGCCCGGTGTGGCAGGCTATTGCGCAGGCCCACAAGTCGGCCACACGCAAGATGTCGACGCCGGTGCTGACGCGCCTGTTGCTGGAGGCGGTTCAATTCCAGGCGCCCCAACGCGGCGGCATGTACCGGCCCAAGCTGCGCTATGCGCACCAAGGCGGCATGAATCCGCCCGTGATCATCATTCACGGCAATTCGCTGGAGCACGTGACCGACGCTTACAAGCGTTTCCTGGAAGGGCGTTTCCGCAAGGAATTCGACCTCGTGGGCACGCCCTTGCGGATCCAGTTCAAAAGCTCGCAAAATCCGTTTGCGGACAAGGACAACTGAGGGCGCTTGGCTGCCGATGGCAGCCGATGAGCCGCAGCAGGAGTGGAAGTTCCGTCTTTTGAGAACCGTTATTTTCTCAAGGCTTTTGACCCCGATTGCTGCGGCGCAGAAACCCTGTGTTAAGGTCATCTCTCCAACAACTACTCTTGAACACGGAGAATATCGTGAGCAATAAAGGGCAACTTCTGCAAGACCCGTTTCTGAACACCTTGCGTCGCGAGCATGTGCCGGTTTCCATTTATTTGGTGAACGGCATCAAGCTGCAGGGCCAGATCGAGTCTTTCGATCAATACGTCGTGTTGCTCCGCAACACAGTGACGCAAATGGTCTACAAGCACGCCATTTCCACCATCGTGCCGGGTCGTGCCGTCAACTTCTCGGCCAACGAGAACGACGACGCCGCCGCCTGATCGCGCGGAGCGCGGCGGCAACCCCGCCGCGCTTTTTCCATATTCTGATTCCGCTTGTCTGATTCGATCCCCCGCCAGGAAGGCGCCGCCGTTCTCGTCGGCGTCGATTTCGGGCTGCCCCATTTCGACAGCGAGCTCGAAGAACTGGGCCTGCTCGCACAAACCGCGGGCCTGACGCCTGTCGCCCGCCTGGCCTGCAAACGCAAGGCGCCCGATGCGGCGCTTTTCGTCGGCAGCGGCAAGGCCGAAGAGATCAAGGAACTCGCCGCCATGCACCGGGCGAGCGAGGTCATCTTCGACCAGTCGTTGAGCCCCGCGCAGCAGCGCAACCTCGAACGCCAGCTCGATGTTGCGGTCTACGACCGCACCTTCCTCATCCTCGAAATCTTTGCCCAGCGCGCCCGTTCGCACGAAGGCAAGCTGCAGGTCGAGCTGGCTCGACTGCAGTACCTGAGCACGCGGCTGGTCCGTCGCTGGTCCCACCTGGAGCGCCAGACCGGCGGTGCAGGTGTGCGCGGCGGCCCCGGCGAGAAGCAGATCGAGCTCGACCGCCGCATGATCAACGAGTCGATCAAGCGCACGCGCGAGCGTCTGGCCAAGGTGCAGAAGCAGCGCAGCACGCAGCGCCGCCAGCGCGAGCGCCGCGAGACCTTCAACATCTCGCTCGTCGGCTACACCAACGCGGGCAAGTCGTCGATCTTCAATGCGATGGTCAAGGCCCGCGCCTATGCGGCCGATCAGCTGTTCGCCACGCTCGACACCACCACGCGCAACCTCTACCTGGGCGATGCGCGCCGGCAGGTGTCGATCTCCGACACCGTGGGCTTCATCCGCGACCTGCCGCACGGCCTGGTCGATGCGTTCAAGGCCACCTTGCAGGAAGCGGTCGATGCCGACCTGCTGCTGCACGTGATCGACGCCTCCAACCCGCATTACCCCGAGCAGATGGCCGAGGTCCAGTCGGTGCTGCAGGACATCGGCGCAGGTGACGTGCCGCAACTGCTGGTATTCAACAAGCTCGACGCCCTTGAAAGCGCGCAACATCCGCTGCATCTGCAGGACGAGATGGAAATCGACGGCGTGCAGGTTCCCCGCATCTTCCTCAGCGCCAAGACTGGCGAAGGCCTGCCGCTGCTGCGGGCCGAGCTGGCCCGGCAATCGGGTTCCGTCGCCGATACGATGACCCCTGAGGCGGACGCTGAATTGCACGATGCGGCCCCTTGATTGGGCACAATCCCGCCACTGACACGAGAACGAAGCGAATGAATGCAAAGCCAGCGCGGAGAGGGTTTCTGGGCATGTTCAATCTGAACGATGGCCGATGGGGTCGCGGCGACGAGCCGTCCTCCAACGGCGACCGCCCGGCCGGCAACCGGCCGTCCGATGCCGATCCCCCCGGCGCCCCGATCCCGCCGCCTTCGAGCGGCAACCAGAACAACAACGGCAACGGCAATCGCCCGCGCGGCCAGGGCCCGAACCAGGGTCCACCCGACCTCGATGAACTCTGGCGCGACCTCAATCGCAAGCTCGGTGGTTTCTTCGGCGGCGGCAAGGGTGGCGGCAATCGCCCCAATGGCACCGGCGGCGGTGGCGGCAACGGCTACAAGCCCGACATGAAGAACGCCGGCTTTGGCATCGGCCTCGTTGCCATCGTGGCGGTCCTGATCTGGCTCGGCACCGGCTTCTTCATCGTGAACGAAGGCCAGCAGGCCGTGGTCACGCAGTTCGGACGCTACAAGTCGACGGTGAATGCCGGCTTTAACTGGCGCCTGCCGTACCCGATCCAGCGCCACGAATTGGTGGTGACTTCGCAGATCCGTTCCACCGACGTGGGCCGCGACGCCATCGTGCGTTCCACGGGCTTGCGCGAATCGGCCATGCTGACCGAAGACGAGAACATCGTCGAAATCAAGTTTGCCGTGCAGTACCGCCTGAGCGATGCGCGCGCCTGGCTCTACGAGAGCAAGTCGCCCGCCGAAACCATCGTGCAGGTGGCTGAAAGCTCCGTGCGCGAAGTGGTCGGCAAGATGAAGATGGACGCAGCGCTCGCCGAAGAGCGCGACCAGATCGCACCGCGCGTGCGCGCGCTGATGCAGACCATCCTCGACCGCTACAAGGTCGGCGTCGAAGTCGTTGGCATCAACCTGCAGCAGGGTGGTGTGCGTCCGCCCGAGCAGGTGCAGGCCGCCTTCGACGACGTGCTCAAGGCCGGCCAGGAACGCGAACGCGCCAAGAACGACGCTGAGGCTTATGCCAACAACGTCGTGCCGCTGGCCACCGGTACCTCGTCGCGCCTGAAGGAAGAATCCGAGGCCTACAAGGCGCGGATCGTGGCGCAGGCACAGGGTGACGCAGGTCGTTTCAGCTCGGTGCTGGCCGAATACCAGAAGGCACCGCAGGTGACGCGCGACCGCATGTACACCGACGCCATGCAACAGATCTACGCCAGCACGACCAAGGTGCTGGTCGACAGCAAGCAGGGTTCCAACCTGCTGTACCTGCCGCTCGACAAGCTGATGCAGCAAGGCGGCAACAACACCGCGGCCACGCCGGTGGATGCTGCCAACCCCAACGTGGCCGGCACCGCACCGACCCAGTCGTCGGTGATCCCGGTGGCACCCACCACCACCGACGTGCGCGCCCGTGACGGCCGCTCGCGTGACCGCGACGTGCGCTGAGAAAGGCTCGGAACAACATGAACAGAATCGGTTTCATCGCCACCTCGGTCCTCGTCCTGCTCGTGCTGCTGAGCTCGACCCTCTTCGTGGTCGACCAGCGCCAGTTCGGCGTGGTCTATGCCCTCGGCCAGATCAAGCAGGTCATCACCGAGCCCGGCCTCAACTTCAAGCTGCCGCCGCCGTTCCAGAATGTGTCGTACATCGACAAGCGCCTGCTGACGCTGTCGAGCCTCGACACCGAACCCATGCTCACCGCTGAAAAGCAGCGCGTGGTGATCGACTGGTACGTGCGCTGGCGCATCTCCGACCCGCAGGCCTACATCCGCAACGTCGGCCTCGACGAGAACGCGGGCGCCATGCAGCTGAACCGCGTGGTGCGCAACGCGTTCCAGGAAAACATCAACAAGCGCACCGTGCGCGACCTGATCTCCGTTCGCCGCGAGGCCCTGATGGCCGACGTGCAGCGCGAAGTGCTGGCCGTGGTGAAGGGTGCCAAGCCCTGGGGCGTCGATGTGGTCGACGTGCGTATCACCCGTGTCGATTACGTGGAAGCCATCACCGAATCGGTCTACCGCCGCATGGAAGCCGAGCGCAAGCGCGTGGCCAACGAGCTGCGTTCCACCGGCACGGCCGAAGGCGAAAAGATCCGCGCCGACGCCGACCGCCAGCGCGAAGTGATCGTGGCCAACGCCTACCGCGATGCCCAGAAGATCAAGGGCGAGGGCGATGCCCAGGCTGCCGCGACCTACAGCGAGGCCTTCGGCCGCGATCCGCAGTTCGCCCAGTTCTATCGCAGCCTCGAAGCCTACAAGCAGAGCTTCAACAAGAAGAGCGACGTGATGGTGCTCGACCCGTCCTCGGACTTCTTCCGCGCCATGCAGAGCTCCGGCTCGGGCGGCGCGGCGCGCAAGTAACAACGGGTCTTCCGTTTCTCTGCTTTCCTGTCTGGAGCCGTGAGCGCCGACACCTTCTGGAGCGCGTTGGCGCTGGTCCTGGTGATCGAAGGCATCCTGCCTTTCGTCTCGCCGGGTGGGTGGCGGCGCGGCTTTAGCCAGCTGCTGCAGCTGCGCGACGGCCAGCTGCGTTTCTTCGGTCTTTGCAGCATCCTGCTGGGTTTGGTACTCCTTTGGGTTCTGGGGTAACGCGGGCCCGGTAGAATCCCGGTTTAACCACGCCCCCGATCCCCATGTCCGCCTGGGTCCTCCCGGATCACATTGCCGATGTGCTGCCTTCCGAGGCGCGCCACATCGAAGAACTTCGACGCCAGCTGCTCGATACCGCCCGTGGCTATGGCTACGAGCTGGTGATGCCGCCGCTGCTCGAGCACCTGGAGTCGCTGCTTTCGGGCACCGGCGAGGCGCTCGACCTCCAAACCTTCAAGCTCGTCGACCAACTTTCCGGTCGCAGCATGGGCCTGCGTGCCGACACCACCCCCCAGGTGGCGCGCATCGATGCCCATCTGCTGAACCGCGATGGCGTGGCCCGGCTGTGCTACTGCGGTCCGGTGGTCCACACCCGGCCCGACCGCCCGCACGCCACCCGCGAGCCGCTGCAGTTCGGCGCTGAAATCTACGGCCACGCCGGCCTGGAAGCCGACACCGAAACCCTGTTGCTGGCGCTCGACTGCCTCGACGCCGCCGGCCTGCGCGACGGCGTGATCGTCGACCTGGCCGACGCCCGCATCGTGCGCGCGCTGTTCGCCGGCGTACCGGTCGATGGCGCCGCGATCGCCCGCGTGCACGCCGCGCTGGCCGCCAAGGACGCGAGCGAGCTGCAGGCGCTCACCCAAGATTTTCCCGCGGCCTCACGCGACGGCCTGCGCGCCCTCGTGGGCCTGTACGGCGATGTGGCCGTGCTCGACGAGGCCGCCAAGGCCCTGAAGGGCACGCCCGCGGTGGCCGCGGCGCTGGCCGACCTGAAGCAACTTGCGGCTGGCCTGAACGGCACGGCAGGGCGCCAGATCAGCTTCGACCTGGCCGATCTGCGCGGCTATGCCTATTACAGTGGCATGCGTTTCGGCATCTACGTGCCGGGCGCGGCCGATTCGCTGGTGCGCGGAGGCCGCTACGACGAGGTGGGCGCCGTGTTCGGCCGCAACCGTCCGGCCGTCGGCTTCAGCCTCGATGTGCGCGAACTCGTCGGCGTGCTGCCGGCCCGTCCGCTGCGCGCCGCCATCCGTGCGCCCTGGAGCGACGCGGCCGGCCTGCGTCAGGCGATTGCCCAATTGCGCAAGGCCGGCGAAACGGTAGTCTGCGTGCTGCCCGGCCACGGCAGCGAAATCGATGAATTCCATTGCGACCGCGAGCTCGTCGAGCAGGCCGGCCAATGGAATGTCCGAGCGATCTGAATTTTTGAAGTAATGGAACGAGCATGAGCGTAACCACCGGAAGAAACGTGGTCGTCGTCGGTACCCAGTGGGGCGACGAAGGCAAGGGCAAGCTGGTTGACTGGCTGACGGAAAGCGCCCAAGGCGTGGTCCGTTTCCAGGGCGGCCACAACGCGGGCCACACGCTGGTCATCAACGGCGTGAAGACCGCGCTGCACCTGATCCCGAGCGGCATCATGCGGCCCGGCGTCAAGTGCTACATCGGCAACGGCGTGGTGCTGTCGGCTGCCAAGCTCTTCGAGGAAATCGAAGGCCTGGAGAAAGCCGGCGTCGAAGTGCGTTCGCGCCTGCGCATCAGCGAGGCCTGCCCGCTGATCCTGCCGTTCCACGCCGCGCTGGACATCGCGCGCGAGGCCTACCGTGAAAAGGGCGGCATCGAGAAGATCGGCACCACCGGTCGCGGCATCGGCCCGGCCTACGAAGACAAGATCGCCCGCCGCGCGCTGCGCGTGCAGGACCTGAAGCACCCTGAGCGCTTTGCCGCCAAGCTGCGCGTGCTGCTCGAGCTGCACAACCACGTGCTGACCCAGGTGCTGGGCGCGCCCGCCATCGACTACGACACCGTGTTCGACGAGGCCATGCGCCACGCCGTGCTGCTCAAGCCCATGATGGCCGACGTGTCGCGCGAACTGAACGATGCCCACAAGGCCGGCGCCAACCTGCTGTTCGAAGGCGCGCAGGGCACGCTGCTCGACGTCGATCATGGCACCTACCCGTACGTCACCTCGAGCAACTGCGTGGCCGGCAACGCCGCCGCCGGTTCGGGCGTGGGCCCGGGCATGCTGCACTACGTGCTGGGCATCACCAAGGCCTACTGCACCCGCGTGGGCGGCGGTCCGTTCCCCACCGAGCTCGACTGGGCCACGCCGGGCACCCCCGGCTTCCACATGAGCACCGTGGGCGCCGAAAAGGGCGTGACCACCGGCCGCAGCCGCCGTTGCGGCTGGTTCGACGCCGCGCTGCTCAAGCGCTCGGCGCAGGTCAACGGCCTGTCGGGCCTGTGCATCACCAAGCTCGACGTGCTCGACGGCCTCGAGAAGCTGGAGCTGTGCACCGGCTACGAACTCGACGGCGAAATCACCGACATCCTGCCGATGGGCGCCGACGAAATCGAGCGCTGCACGCCGATCTACGAAACCCTTGAAGGTTGGACCGAGAGCACCGTGGGCGTCACGCAGCACGACAAGCTGCCGGTCAATGCGCGCCTGTACCTGCAGCGCATCGAGCAGATCACCGGCGTGCCGATCCACATGGTGTCGACCAGCCCTGATCGCGATCACACGATCATGATGCGTCACCCTTATCTCGCAGACTGAACAGGAACGAACCAGACCATGTTGACCGAAGACGGCAAACATCTCTACGTCAGCTACGACGAATACCACAACCTGATCGAGAAGCTCGCGATCAAGGTGCACCAGTCGGGCTGGCAGTTCGACACCATCCTGTGCCTGGCGCGTGGCGGCATGCGCCCGGGCGATGTGCTCTCGCGCATCTTCGACAAGCCGCTGGCGATCATGTCGACCAGCTCCTACCGCGCCGACGCCGGCACGGTCCAGGGCCATCTCGACATCGCGCGCTTCATCACGACCCCCAAGGGCGAGATCGCCGGCAAGGTATTGCTGGTGGACGACCTGGCCGATTCGGGCCATACGCTGCACGCCGTGATGGACATGCTGCGCAACAACTACAAGCCGATCACCGAGCTGCGCAGCGCGGTCATCTGGACCAAGGCGATGTCGACCTTCACGCCCGACTACTCGGTCGAGTTCCTGGCCACCAACCCGTGGATCCACCAGCCCTTCGAGGGCTACGACTCGCTCGGCGCCGAGAAGCTGATCGAGAAGTGGTCGGTCTGACGACCGGCCCTGGCACCATCGGCCGGCGCGCTCAACTGCTGCAGCTGCCGCCGCCGGGGGTGTCGAACATCGCGGTATAGCGCCGCTGCATTTCCTCCGGTGTCACCTTCTCGATGTTGTGACCCACGTTCCACCGGTGACCGAACGGGTCGCGGAAGACGCCGGAACGCTCTCCATAGAACTGATCCTGCGGTGCCATGTCCAGCGTGGCCCCCGCGGCGACCGCGCGCGCCACGAGCGCATCGGCGTCATCCACGTGCAGGTGCAGCGTGACCGCGCTGCCGCCGAGCGCCTTGGGCGAGCGGATGTTGAACTCGGCGAACTCGTCCGAGATCATCAGGATCGCGCCGTTGTGAAAGTCCAGCTCGACGTGCCCGATGCGGCCGCTGGGCTCGGTCAGTCGAAAGATTTCCTTCACTTCGAACACGTGGCAATAGAAGTCGACGGCGGCGGCGGCGTTGTCGACGCAGAGGTACGGAAACAGCTCGTGGATGGCCATGGACTGACCTGCCTTTCTTTCTGGAATGGGTGATGAAACGGGGACCGTGGCGCCGATTCTGCGCAGCCGCGGCGCTAGCGTCTTGAAGGAATTTGACCTGCCGCACTGACGGCCGGCACATGGCGCGGCGAGGTCGCGCCCGTCTGCCGCCAGGCCTGCGGCGACAGGCCGGCCAGTGCGGAGAACTCGCGGCTCAGGTGCGCCTGGTCGCTGTAGCCCGCGGCGAACGCGATGTCGGCCCAGGCGCGCGCGGGATCGTCGGCGGCCAGCGCCAGCACGCGGTCGAAGCGCATCACGCGAGCGTACTCCTTGGGGGCGAGCCCGATCGCCGTGCGGAACAGCGCAATGAAGCGCCGGTGGCTGTAGCCGCTGTGCGCCACCAGTGTGGCGATCGACGCGGGCGTGTCGCGGCGCATCTGTCCGAGCGAGGCGGCCACGGCCGGGTGCAGGCCGCGCGGGCTGGTGCGGGGCAGGGCGGCAGCGGCCAGGCGCTGGGTCAGCAAGGCCTCGAACACGTCCAGTTGCCGCGCCGGGTCGTCGGCCGTTGCATGCAGTTGTTCGAGCGCATCACAGGTCTGGCGTTCGCCCCACAGCGCGTCGAGCGGCGTGTGGCGACCGCTCAGGGCGTCTTCAGGTGCGCCCAGCAACAGGCGGGCGGCACCGGGGTGCAATTGCGCGCCGACCGAGCGTGTCGCCACCGACACATCGCGCAGGTAGAAAGCGGCGCGTGCGCCACCGACGATCGCGTAGCCGACCGTGTGGCCGTGCAGGTCGCGTGTGTCGTCGAAGAGCCGCAGCGGCGGCCCTGAAAGCCGGAACACCAGGTGCATCCCGCCCGTGGGCAGCACGTGCTCGCGCGCGCCGGTGCGTGTTGGGGGTTCGCCCTCGGGCGCCGAGGCCCACAGCAGCCGCAGGAAGGGCCGCAAATGAGGGGACGGGGGCCGCGTCAGCTGCATGGCGCGACGGGCCCCGGAAGGGGCGGGCGGGTGACCATCGGCGCATTGTGCGCCGAGAGGCCCGCTCCGGCCCAGGCTGCTTACTTGCTCGTGGCGAGGCGCTTCTGGATGTTGGCTGCGCGATCGCCGGAGGCCGGGTGCGAGCTGAGCATCGAGCTCTTGCCGCCGTCGAGCTTGGCCAGCTTCTGGAACGCGGTGACGAGGCCTTCGCGCTTGAGCTTCTGCGTGGTCAGCAGGTCGAAGGCGTAGTTGTCCGAGTCGGTTTCCTGCGATTGCGAGAACTGCGCGTTGACCAGCTTCTCGGCGAAGTCGCCGATCTGCGAAGACGACAGCTGCGTGATCGCCGCATTGCCGGTGGCGCCGGCGATGCCGCGCGCGGCCGACACGGCGTAGGCGGTCTGCATGGCCTTCTTGCTGTGGCCCAGGGCGACGTGGCCGATTTCGTGGCCGATGATGCCGCGCAGTTCGTCGTCGTTCATGAGGTCCATGAGGCCGCTGTAGACGCGGATGCAGCCGTTGCCCATGGCCCAGGCGTTCACGTCCTTCGTGAGGTAGACCTTGTAGCTGGCGGGCTGGCCGCCGATGGTGGTGGGCAGGCCCTGGCGTACGCGCTCCAGGCGCTTGCTGTACGCATCGGCAGGTGCCGCGACCTTGGAGCTTTTGTCGAGCTCGGCACACGACTGGTTGGCCAGTGCCTGCACGTCGCCGTCGGTGAGCGACATGGCCTTGAAGGCGGTGCCGCCGGCGCCCGCGAGCGCGTTCGAATCCAGGTTCTTCAGGCCGCCGCAAGCGGACAGGGCCGCAGCGGCCGTGATGGTGATGAGCAGATGACGCATCGAGAAAATCCTCCCTTTATTTTCGGAGGGGCAACTCTATCCGCAATGCAGCATCGATCCGGTCAAGGCCGTCGACATCGCACGGAGAATGTCACGGCCGTTGAGGGTTCCTCGCGGGGCGCTAGCATCGGCACATGAGCAAGCCTTCCACGACCCTGATCCACCATCCCTACACGCCGCCGGCCACTTTCGCCGCGCCGCAGCCCGGCGTGTTCAAGGCCTCGACCGTGTTCTTCGCCGACGTCGCCGCCATGCGCGCGCGCGACTGGAAGACCAAGGCCGGCTACACCTACGGCCTGCACGGCACGCCCACCACCTTCACGCTCGAAGAACGCCTGGCCACGCTCGAAGGCGGCACCGAATGCCTGCTGGTGCCGAGCGGGCTGGCTGCTATCTCGCTGGTCTCGTTCGCGTTCCTGAAAACCGGCGATGAGGTGCTCATTCCCGACAACGCTTACGGCCCCACCAAGGCGCTGGCCACCGGCGAGCTCGCAAACTTCGGCATCACGCATCGTTTGTACGACGCGATGAATCCGTCCGACCTGGAAGCCAAGCTCTCGCACCGCACGCGGTTGGTGTGGCTCGAAGCGGCCGGCTCGGTGACGATGGAGTTTCCCAACCTGCCGGCGCTGGCCGACGTCTGCCGTGAACGCGGCGTGATGACCGCACTCGACAACACCTGGGGTGCGGGCCTGGCCTTCGCGCCCTTCGATTTCAACGGCACGGGGCAGGGCGCCGATGTGTCGGTGCACGCGCTCACCAAGTACCCGAGCGGCGGCGGCGACGTGCTCATGGGCAGCGTCGTCACGCGCGACGAGCGCCTGCACCGCGCGCTCAAGCTCACCCACATGCGCACGGGCTTCGGCATCGGCGTGGGCGACGTCGAAACGCTGCTGCGTTCGCTGCCGAGCATGGCGCTGCGCTACGGCGCACACGACCGTGCGGCGCGCGAGCTGGCCGGCTGGCTCAACGGCTGCGAAGAGATCGCTCAGGTGCTGCACCCCGCGCTCGAAGACTCGCCGGGCCATGCCAACTGGCGCGCGCTGTGCGGCGCCACCGACCTCGCCGCAGGCCTGTTCTCGGTGGTGTTCGACGAGCGCTTCAGCACCGAGCAGGTCGACCGCTTCTGCGACAGCCTGAAGCTCTTCCGCCTCGGCTATTCATGGGGCGGCCCGATCAGCCTCGTGGTGCCCTACGACATCGGTTTGATGCGCGACGCCGGCGTCGCCCGCTGGCCGTACAAGGGCACGCTGGTGCGTTTTTCGGTCGGCCTGGAAGACGTGGACGATCTGCGTGCCGACCTGCAACAGGCGTTGCTGCAGATGTAAGCAAAGCGCCAGGCCCGGGCCGCCGCCGGGCTGGGAGTGCACCGTTATCGCTTACAGTAGGCCGAATCGCAGTCACCCTGACTGCCTCGCCTGAAGGAAAAGCAGTGGCAACACCCAATTACGGCTACGAGAAGCGCCAGAAAGAGCTGGCCAAGAAGAAGAAGAAGGAAGAAAAGCTTCGGGAGAAGGCGAACCGCAAGCTCAGCCCGAGCAGCGACGGGCTGGCTCCCGGAGATCCGGAAACCGACGTGGCCTCGCTCGAACGCGATCCCCCCACGGCGCCCGAGTTGCCGACCAAGAACGGGTGATTGCCCGTTTCCCGTACCCCCGGACATAGAAAAGCCGCAGCAGGCGAAGGCCTGCTGCGGCTTTTTCTTTGGTCGCGCGAGGGCGCGTTATTTGGGCAGCAGCTTGCGCAGCTCCGGCCAGACGTTGTCCAGGATCTGCGGCTGCGCCGCGGCGGTCGGATGGATGCGGTCGGACTGGAACAGCGTCATGGCGTCGGGCGCATCGGCCACGCCCTTGAGCAGAAACGGCACCAGCGCCGACTTCGTCGTGCCCGCCACCTTCGCGAACACCGCCTCGAAGCGCCGCGTGTAGTCGCCGCCGTAGTTCGGCGGCACCTGGATGCCGACGATCAGCACCCGGGCGCCCGCGGCCTGCGCGGCCTTGGTGATCTGCAGCAGGTTGTCTTCGGTGTTCGAGAGCGGCAGGCCGCGCAGGGCGTCGTTGGCGCCCAGCTCCAGCACCACGTGGCTGGGCCTGTGCTGCGTCAGCAGGGCCGGGAAGCGGGCGCGTCCGCCGGAGCTGGTGTCGCCGCTGATGCTGGCGTTGACCACCGAGGCCGCGATCTTCTGCTGCGCAAGCCTTTTTTCCAGCAAGGGTACCCAGCCTTCGCCGCGCTTGAGGCCGTACTCTGCGCTCAGCGAATCACCGAGCACGAGGATCACCGGCTTGCCGGCCGATGCCGCCTGTGCCTGGGCCGCAGCACCCGTCCATGCCCCCGCACTGCCGAGCGCGGCGGTGGTCAAGATAAAGTCACGTCGATTCAAAACGAAAAGCCTTTCATGTCCCAACCCCCGTCTGATGCCATTGTCGCCGTCGAGCATGTCTTCAAGTCCGTCACCGACTCGGCCGGCACGCTGGACATTCTGCAGGACATCCATTTCACCCTGGGCGCGCGGGAAACCGCCGCCATCGTCGGCGCCTCGGGCTCCGGCAAGAGCACCTTGCTGTCGATCATTGCCGGGCTGGACACGCCCACGCGCGGCACCGTGAAGCTCGCGGGCGACGACATCTTCGCCATCGACGAAGACGAGCGCGCCGCGCTGCGCGCCCAGCGTGTGGGCTTCGTGTTCCAGAGCTTCCAGCTGCTGGGCAACCTGAGCGCCCTCGAGAACGTCATGCTGCCGCTGGAGCTGGCCAACCGCAAGGACGCGCGCAAGGCCGCCACCGAGATGCTGGGCCGCGTCGGCCTGGGCCAGCGCCTGGGCCACTACCCCAAGGTGCTGTCGGGCGGCGAACAGCAACGCGTGGCGCTGGCGCGGGCCTTCGTGGTCCAGCCGGCCCTGCTGCTGGCCGACGAGCCCACCGGCAGCCTCGACTTCGCCACCGGCGAGCAGGTCATGAAGCTGATGTTCGACCTGAACCGCGAACTGGGAACCACGCTGGTGCTGGTCACGCACGACCGCGGCATCGCCTCGCAGTGCGAGCGGCGCATCACCATCGAGGCCGGGCGCGTGGCGCTCAATGAAAAAACGCCAGAATCGACCGTCGCCCAGGCCGCCTGAGCCCGCAGAAAGACAGCGCCCGGCTCCCGCGGCGCTCCCCCCTGAACACAGAGGAGAGTTCATGACCCAGCTTCCCCCCGAAGCCATTGCCGCCCTCGAACGCGGCAACCTGATCGAGGCCATCAAGATCGTGCGCGACCGAACCGGCATGGACCTCAAGTCGTCCAAGGAGGCCGTCGAGCGCTACGCCAATAGTGGCGCGGTCGCTACTGGCGCGCCGGCGGACTGGCAGGAAGGCGACTGGGGCCGGGGCGAGGCTGCCACCGAGACCGGCAGCGGCATGCAGGGCAACGGCCCCGCCGCCGTACCTGCCGCCGCGCTCGCGGCGCTGGCGCGGGGCCAGAAGGTCGAGGCCGTGCGCCTCACGCGCGAGGCCACGGGCCTGGGCCTGGCCGAGGCCAAGCAATTGGTCGAGGCGCACCAGAACCCCGCCGCCGGCGACTTCGGGCACCTGCCGTCGAGCGCGGCGGTGAACCCGATGGCCGAGCCGGGCCGGGTGTCGGGCGGTGGCTTCAAGTGGCTGCCGGTGATCGTCGTGCTGCTGATCGTGGCCGCGGCGTGGTCGTATTTCAAGGGCGCCTGAGCGCGTGATCGTTCCCCAGTTCTGGGCCGAAGGCCGCATCCAGGAACGCGTGGCCGGCCGGCAGGTCACCGTGCGCCGTTTCGGCTGGTCCGATGACAGCCCGCTCGCCGCGCAGGCCCATGCCGACCAGCGCACCCGCGAGGCCTATGACCGCATCGTGGTGGGCGGCGAAAAGCTGGAGCGCCGCGAACGCAAGCTGGCCTACAACGGCGCCGAGGGCATGCCGATCCGCGAGGAGATCGTTGAACGCCAGGGCGACACCGTCGTCACCCGCAACGGCTACGGCGCACGCTGCCTCAACACGCCCGACGTGCTGTTCGTCGATGTCGACTTCGAGGGCCCAGGCTCACGCGGCAGCGCACGCGGGTTGACGGTGATCGGCGCAGCGTTCATCGGTGCGCTGGTCGCGGGCTATGCCACGCGCTCGGCAATGGCCGGCGTGGCCGCCTTCATGCTGGTGGCGGCTTTCGGCTTCTGGCGTGCTCACAAAGAGGGTCTGCCCGCGGTCGAGGACAAGAGCGACCCGCTGGCGGGCGCGCGGGCGCGTGTCGAGCGCTTCATTCACCAGCATCCCGACTGGCACTTGCGCCTGTACCGCACGCCGGCCGGCCTGCGCGTGCTGGCCATGCACGACGTCTTCGCGCCGTCCGACGCCGCCGTGACCGACGCGTTCCAGACGCTGGGCGCGGACAAGGTCTACGCGCGCATGTGCCGCAACCAGAACTGCTTTCGCGCCCGCCTGAGCGCCAAGCCCTGGCGCGTGGGCATCGGCGAGCACCTGCGGCCGCGCCCGGGCGTCTGGCCGGTGTCGCCCGACCGGCTGCCGGCACGCGACGCCTGGGTGGCACGCTACGAAAAGGCCGCCGAAGGGTACGCCGCCTGCCAGTACCTGGGGAGCGTGGGCAACACGCTGAAGGTGCACATGAACGCCCTGGTGGTGCAGGAACTGCACGACGAACGCACCCGCGCGAACAGCGGTTTGCCGCTGGCCTGAGGGCGAGGGCGCCGCGCCCTCGATAATCGAGGCATGTCTTCCCCTAAAGTGATCTTCGGCTTCCATGCCGTGGGCGTGCGCATCAAGACCGCGCCGAAATCGGTGCTCGAAGTGATGTTCGACGCCAGCCGGCGCGATGCGCGCATGAAACAGTTCATTGCGCGTGCGCAAGAAGCCGGCGTGCGGCTGGTCGAGGCCGACGGCCTGCGGCTGTCCAAGCTCAGCGGCAGCCACGGCCACCAGGGCGTGGTCGCGCGGGTCGAGCCCGCCGCGCAAATCCATTCGCTCGACGAGCTGCTCGAAGGCCTCGAAGAGGCCGGCACCGTGCCGCTGCTGCTGGTGCTCGACGGCGTGACCGATCCGCACAACCTCGGCGCCTGCCTGCGCGTGGCCGACGGCGCGGGCGCCCATGCGGTGATCGCGCCCAAGGACCATGCGGCCGGCATCAACGCCACCGTCGCCAAGGTGGCGAGCGGCGCGGCCGAGACCGTGCCGTACTTCATGGTGACCAATCTGGCGCGCACGATGAACGAGCTCAAGGAGCGCAGCATCTGGTGCGTGGGCACCAGCGACGACGCGCCGGGCACCATCTACCAGAGCGACTTCAAGCGCCCGCTGGCGCTGGTGCTGGGCGCCGAGGGCGACGGCATGCGCCAGCTCACGCGCAAGACCTGCGACGAGCTGGTGAGCATCCCCATGGCCGGCGCGGTGGAGAGCCTGAACGTGTCGGTGGCCAGCGGCGTGTGCCTTTACGAGGCGATGCGCCAGCGCGGCCTCTGAGCATCGCCTGACGGGTTAGCGGGCTAGCGGGTCACCGGCCCGCTGCCCTTGCGGTGGAAGTACACCAGCTCCGCCGCACGCCGCATCGGGGCCGTGCCCAGCAGGCGGTTGAACATCCAGTCGCTCTGGAAGTGGTCGAAGGCCCAGCGCAGCGTGCGCTTCATCAGGAAACGCGGGTAGCCGCGCACGAACCACGTGGCGGGGTCGTCCACCTCGCCGCGCACGAAGCGCGCCACGGCCTCGCCGGCGCGCTCGCCGTGCTGCAGTGCCGTGTGGATGCCGCCGGCCGTCACGGGCGACACCATGCCCGCCGCATCGCCCACCAGCAGCGCCCGTTCGCGGGCCACCACGGGCAGCACGCCGCCGCAGGGAATCATCCCGGCGCGCACGGCGACCGGTGGTGCGTCGCCGGGCGACACCACGGGAGCGATCTTGCGCAGCAGCGGGTCGAGCCGCAGCGCGCCTGTGTCGTGGCGCCCCATGCGGCGCGCCAGGCCGATCTGGCTCACGCCGACGCCCTCGAGCGCCCAGCCGATGTAGCCCGGCGCGAGCTGTTTGTCGATGAAGCAGTGCAGCAGGTCGGGCGCCATGCGCGCACCCTGGTACTCGTGCTCCACGCCGTAGAGAAAGCGCGTGTTGCGCGACAGGCCCAGGGCCTTGGCGACGCGCGAATGCGGGCCGTCGGCACCGACGAGGTAGGTCGCGCGGATGCACGGGCCCTGCGCCACCGGCACCTCCCAGCGGCCGTTCACCCATAGCGCCTGTTCGAACAGCGTGCCCAGTCGCACCTCGACGCCGCAGGCCCGGGTGGAGTCCACCATCCAGTCGAGCAGCGCGGGCGCGTCGGTGGCCCAGAACCAGTAGCCGGGCGCGTGCAGGTCGACGTGGTGCATGTCGGGCGCGTACAGCCGCACGCCTTCGATGCGACGCACCAGCGCGGGTGGCACTTCGGCCAGCCAGGGCACGCTGTCGACCGCGTCCTTGACGATGATCCCGGTGGTGTGCAGCTTGGCGCCGGCGGCGGTTTTCTTTTCGAGCACCATCACGCTGAGGCCGGCCTTGGCGGCGGCGCGTGCGCAGGCCAGTCCGGCGAAGCTCGCGCCGATGACGAGCAGGTCGACCTGGGTGCAGGCCAGACCGGGGTCGGCCACGAAAGCCGGCGCGGGGCAGGGCGCGGCTGACGACGCAGGAGAGGCTGAGGTGCGAAGGGAAAAGGGACAGGAAGAAGCGACGTGCATGAGAGGCTGACTTGCAATGCGCACCACGGGGTGTGGTGCGCCTGCGAAGTTAGCGACGCCATGTGCGCCGGGCGTGAAGCCTGTGTGAACTGATCTGTGAAGCCGGCAGGCTCACTCAGGAGGGGTCTTTGCTGCGCGTGCGACCCACCGCGCTGAAGATGCCGATGCCCAGCAGGATCAGCGCACCGATGCCGATGTAGAGCGTGGGCACGCCGGCCACCGAGGCGCCCCAGGCGACCCCGGCCAGGAAGATCAGAAAGCCGATCATGTAAAGCGCAAAGGACATCGTGGGGCTCCGTAGCTGAGATGC
The DNA here is from genome assembly GCF_002754375.1 of Variovorax sp. 54. Lineage (NCBI taxonomy): Bacteria > Pseudomonadati > Pseudomonadota > Betaproteobacteria > Burkholderiales > Comamonadaceae > Variovorax > Variovorax sp. 54. The sequence continues at coordinate 478,434 of NZ_PEFF01000001.1, read as the reverse complement.
CTTGCAGTATCCCGACGCACCCCGCTGCCCGGACCGGCCTGAACCGTCTCTGCGTGTGGGAGCTAGCCTACCGCGCGGGTACTGTCACTCCGGGACGGCGACCAGCAGGTAGCGGCAGGCGCTGGGCCCCAGCGCCTTGAAGACCAGCGGCCGGTCCACGCCGAAGTCGAGGCAGTCGCCCGGGGCGAGTTCGAAGCGCTCGTCGCCGTAGTCGACCTGCAGCGCGCCTTCGAGCATCCAGAGGCTCTGCCGGTACGGCGTGCCGCTCCATCGCGGATAGCCGACCTGCGCGGCGCGCGGCAGCTCGACCTCGACCAGCTCCACGCCGCTGCCTGCGCCACGCTCTGCGACCTGACGGCGCAGGTAACCGGCTTCGGGGTCGCGCCAGACTTCTTGCGCGGCTCGTTTGCGCAACCGCTGCGGCTGCGCCTTGTCCTCGGTGAGAAGCTGCGCCAGCGAGACCCCGAGGCCGGCGGCGAGCTTTCCCAGCAGCACGGCCGTCGGGCTGCTCTGCGCGCGCTCGACCTTGGAGATCATCGCCCTGCTCACGCCCGACAACCCAGCCAGATCGGCAAGGCTGAGCCCCTGGGCCTGGCGCAGCGCCAGCAGTCGGGTGGCGATGAGCGCGTTGATGTGGCCGTCGGCCGGGGCCATCGAGCGGGTGGAGGGTGAAGTGTTTCCCATATGAGATTATTATTCTCTTATATTGAACGACAGAGAAACACCATGCGTCTCATCGCCTGTACCGAAGAAGCCCATTCAGGCGCCATCCTGGCGATCCTGAACGAGGCCATCGTCAACTCGACCGCGCTGTACGACTACAAGCCGCGCACGCCCGAGAACATGGTGACGTGGTTCGCCACCAAGCGCGCCAACGGGTTCCCGGTGATCGGTGCGGAAGACGACAACGGCAAGCTGCTGGGCTTCGCGAGCTACGGCAGCTTTCGCGCCTTTCCGGCCTACAAGTACACGGTGGAGCACTCGGTGTACGTCGATGCCGCACACCGCGGAGAGGGCCTGGGCCGCACGCTGGTGGAGGCGATCGTGGCCGAGGCGATCGCGCGCGAGGTGCATGTGATGGTCGGCGCCATCGATGCGTCGAACGCAGGCAGCATCGCGCTGCACGAGCGCCTGGGCTTCACGCACTCAGGCACCGTGCAGCAGGCCGGTTTCAAGTTCGGCCGCTGGCTCGACGTGGCGTTCTACCAGCGGATTCTGGCGACGCCGTTGAACCCGGTCGACGGCTGACCGAGGCTCAGGCCGGCGTCTCGGCGCTGGCCCGGTCGAGCATGCCGATGGTGCCCGCGTCCAGCTTGAGCTGCGTGGCCACCACCAGCTCTTCGAGCTGCGCCAGCGAGGTGGCGCTGGCGATGGGCGCCGTCACGCCGGGCCGTGCGATCTGCCACGCAATGGCGACTTGGCCGGGCTTGGCGTTGTACTGCTGGGCCACCTTGTCGAGCGCATCCAGGATGCGCAGGCCGCGCGGGTTCAGGTACTTCTTGGTGGTGTTGGCGCCGCGCGCGCTCTTGGCCGCATCGGCCTCGGTGCGGTACTTGCCGGTGAGAAAACCCGCCGCCAGCGCGTAGAAGTTGATCACGCCTACTTCGCGCTTGACGCACAGCGGCTCGAGTTCGTCTTCGAACACCGCGCGGTCGTACAGGTTGTACAGCGGCTGCAGGCTCTCGTAGCGCGCAATGCCCAGGCGTTCCGACACGTCGAGCGCCTCGGCCAGCCGCGGCGCCGTGTAGTTCGAGGCGCCGATGGCGCGCACCTTGCCCTCCTTGATGAGCGCGTCGAAGGTGCCCAGCGTGTCTTCGAGCGGCGTGTTGGCGTCGTCGTCGTGCGACTGGTACAGGTCGATGTAGTCGGTCTGCAGGCGCTTCAGCGAGGCTTCGACGGCCTCGCGGATGTATTTGGGCGACAGGCCCACCTTGTCTTCGCCCATCGGCTTGCCGACCTTGGTGGCCAGCACCACGCGGTTGCGCTTGCCGCTCTGCTTGAGCCACTTGCCGATGATCGTCTCGGATTCGCCGCCCACATGGCCCGGCACCCAGGCCGAGTAGACGTCGGCGGTGTCGACGAAGTTGAAGCCGGCGTCGAGCCAGGCGTCGAGCAGCTTGAACGAGGCCGCCTCGTCGACGGTCCAGCCGAACACGTTGCCACCGAAGGCGAGGGGAGACACCCGAAGGCTGGAACGGCCGAGCGGACGAAGTTGCGACATGGCAGAGGGCTCCTGAAAGAAAAAAGTGTGTAGAAAGGAAAGGTGCTCAGACGAAGCCTACCGCGCCCAGCGCCGCGCCGCAGGCCAGCAGCCACAGCAAATGGATGCGCGTGCGCCAGACCACCAGCGCGGCCACGCCGCTGAGCAGCCACAGGTGCCAGGCCGGCACGCCGGTCGACTGGTTGCCGCCGGCCAGCACCCAGCCGGTGGCGATGAGCAGGCCGACCACCACGGGCGCCATGCCCTGCTTGAAGGCGCGCACTTCGCGGCGCGTGCGGTTGCGGTGGCCCCAGCGCGTGGCGACGTAGGTGAGGGTGGTGCTCGGCAGCATGATGCCGACCATGGTGACCATCAGGCCGAAGAAGCCGAGCAGCCAGGCCATCGGGCCGGCGCCGATGCCGCCGCCCGCGTTGAGCCCGACGTTCCAGCCCATCAGCGCGACGAACAGCACGTTGGGTCCTGGCGCGGCCTGGGCGATGGCGACCGAGGAAGTGAACTGCGCCTCGGTGAGCCAGCCGTGCTGCGCCACGAGGTAGCGGTGCATGTCGGGCACCGTGGTGATCGCGCCGCTGATCGACAGCAGCGACAGCAGCAGGTACTGGCCGAACAGCGCCAGCCAGTCGTGCCATTGCATCGCGATGGTCATGGGGAAATCTTCTTCCAGGTCCACACGCAGGCCACGCCGCCCACGGCCAGCAGCACCCACCCCAGTGGGATCTTCAGGAGCGCGATGGCCGCGAACACCAGCGCCACGAACACCAGGCAGGTCGCAAAGCCCAGCGGATGCTTGCGCAGCTGCGGAATCAGCTTGATGCCCGTGGCGGCGATCAGTCCGCCCGACACCGCGCCCATGCCGCGCAGCGCGGCCGCCACCTGCGGGTTGGCGGCGTAGTGCGCATAGAGCACGGCCAGTGCGAGGATCACGAAGAGCGGCACGGTGAGCATGCCCGCCACCGCGGCAATCGCGCCGCGCAGGCCGAAGTAGCGGTCGCCGATCATCAGCGCGAGGTTGATCACGTTCGGCCCCGGCATCACCTGGGCCACGGCCCAGTCCTCGAGGAACTGGTCGGGCGTGAGCCACTTCTTCTTTTCGACCATCTCGCGCTGGACGATGGCGAGGACGCCACCGAAGCCCTGCAGCGCGAGCCAGGTGAATGAAACAAAAAGATCGCGTGGCGACGCGGGCTGGGGGTGGTCGGGCGGCGATGCCGCGGCGGGTGCGGACGGATGCATGTGGAACGATTATCGTAGGCGCACTGCTTCACCGGGACCCGACGCCATGCTCATGCAACTTCGCGCACTCTTCGATCTCTGCCGGCGCGCCTTCGCTTCCTGGTCCAACGACTACGCACCGAGCATGGGCGCCGCGCTGGCCTACTACACGGTGTTCTCGATTGCGCCGCTGCTGCTGATCGTGATCGCGGTGGCCGGCCTCGTCTTCGGGCAGGAGGCCGCGCGCGGTGAAATCTTCGCGCAGCTCTCGGGCCTCATGGGCGAGCAGGGCGCGGCGGCCGTGCAGGGCATGCTGAAGGCGGTCAACAAGCCGGCCGAGGGCATCGTGGCCACGGTGGTCGGCATCGCGCTGCTGATCGTGGGTGCGACCACCGTCTTCGGCGAGCTGCAGGACGCACTCGACCGCATCTGGCGCGCCCCCGCACGCACCCGCAACAAGGGTGTCTTCAACATGCTGCGCGTGCGCCTGCTGTCGTTCAGCATGATCATGGGCATCGGCTTCCTGCTGATGGTGTCGCTGGTGGCGAGTGCAGCACTGGCGGCGCTGGGCAAGTGGTGGTCGCCGGTGTTCGGTGCCTGGGCCACGCTGGCGCAGGTGGTGAACTTCGTCTTCAGCTTCGCGATGGTCACGGTGATCTTCGCAATGATCTACAAGATCATGCCGCGCGCCAAGGTGCAGTGGCGCGACGTGTGGGTGGGCGCGGCGGTGACGGCGCTGCTGTTCACCGTGGGCAAGCACCTCATCGGCCTGTACATCGGCAAGAGCAGCGTGGCCTCGGGCTACGGCGCGGCCGGCTCGCTGGTGGTGGTGCTGGTGTGGGTGTACTACTCGGCGCAGATCTTCCTGCTGGGCGCCGAGTTCACCTGGGTCTATGCGCGCACCTACGGCTCGATGAAAGACACCCTGGCCGAGCCGGCAGGCCACGCGTCGCCGACGCGCGACGTGCCGCTGCCCGCGCACGTCGATGCGGCTTAGCCTGCGAAACCGCCGTCGTCGAGAAACTTCTGCTCTTCCTGCGTGGACGTGCGCCCTAGCATCCGGTTGCGGTGCGGAAAGCGTCCGAAGCGCGCCACGATGTCGCGGTGCAGCACCGCAAAGCGCTGCGTGTTGGCGTCCTGCGTGGCGTTGAGTTCGACCGAACGTTCCTGCTCGGCCAGCACTTCCGAGTGCATGAAGGGCAGGTAGAAGAAGCGCTGCATCAGAGCGTCGGCCTGCTGGTCGAAGCCGGCCTCGACGGCGCGGCGCGCCACGGCCAGCGCGAGGCCGTCGGTGGCGAGCATGTGCGGGTTCTGGCGCCAGGCGTTGCGCGGGAACTGGTCGAGCAGCACGAGCAGCGCCAAGGCACCTTCGCCGGTGCCGGCCCAGTGGTCGAGCCGGCCACTGGCCGCGGCCTGGTGGGCGGCGGCCAGCCGGTCGATGCATGCGGCATCGAAGGCATCGCTCTTCGCGAACCAGCGCTCGGGTCCGGCATCGCGCCAGAAGGCGACCACGTCGTGTGCAGAGGGGAGTGTGTCGTCGGAAATCATCGTTGCATTCTCTTGCAGAGGCGTTCGAAGAAGGCGTGCTGGCCGACAAGGCCGCAGGCGGTGTCTGCCTATGCTGAATGTTTTACATCCTCAGGAGACAACGACCATGAACAACAGCACTCGCACACTCTGGCGCACCACCCTCGTCGCCGGCCTGGCTGCCGTCGCGCTGGCCGGCTGCGGAATGATGTCGAAATCGAACGTCGCGAATTTCAGCGGCGCGATGAACGCGGCCAGCGAAGTGCCGCCCAACATGACGCGCGGCAGCGGCATGGCCGAGGCCTGGCTCAACCGCGACACCAACGTGCTCAAGTACAAGATCGTCTACGACGGCCTGAGCGGCCCGGCCACGGCGGCCCACTTCCACGGCCCTGCCGCGGCGGGTGCGAATGCCGGCGTGGTGCTGCCCTTCGCGAGTGCGGCCAGCCCGATCGAGGGCCAGGCCACGCTCACGCCGGCGCAGGCGGCCGATCTCGTGGCCGGCAAGTGGTACGCCAACATCCACACGGCCGCCAACCCGGGCGGCGAGATCCGCGGGCAGATGCTGCCGAAGATGTGAGATTCGTCCGGAGCTGAAGCGGCGAAAAGGCCCCAGGTCAGGTAGCTGTCGCAAGGCTGGTGTCCAATGACCGCATGACGACGACACCCAAGAAAAAGCCTCGCGCCGCCGCTGCTGCTGCCTCTTCTTCTCACGCTGCACCCCCCCATCCGTTCATCGCCCGCCGCGACGACATGCGCGTCGCCCGCAAGGCGCTGGTGCTGCAGGGCGGCGGTGCGCTCGGGGCCTACCAGGCGGGCGTGTACGCCGCGCTCAGCGAGACCGAGCTGCAGCCGCACTGGATCGCGGGCGTGTCGATCGGCGCCATCAACGCCGCACTCATTGCTGGCAACGCGCCCGCACAGCGGGTCGACCGGCTGCGCGAGTTCTGGCATCTGGTGTCTTCGGGGCCGGCGCAGCGCCTGCCGTCATGGCTCGGCGACCGCGCCACACAGAACCAGTGGAGCGCCACCATGGCCTCGCTGGTTGGCATTCCGGGCTTCTTCGAGCCGCGCTATTCACCGGCCTTGCTGATGGGCGGTGCTGCGCCGCTCCTGAGCTACTACGACACCTCGCCGCTCAAGGCCACGCTGGAGCGGCTCATCGACTTCGACCGCATCAACGCCTGCGAGGCGCGCTTCAGCGTGGGCGCCGTGAATGTGCGCACGGGCAACTCGGTGTACTTCGACAACACGCGCCAGCGCATCGGCCCCGAGCACATCATGGCCAGCGGCGCGCTGCCGCCGGGCTTTGCGCCGGTGCACATCGACGGCGACGACTACTGGGACGGCGGCATCGTGTCGAACACGCCGCTGCAGTACGTGCTCGACACGCATCCGCGTTCCGAGGCGCTGGTGGTGCTGCAGGTCGACCTGTTCAACGCGCGCGGCGAGATGCCGCACACGCTGTCAGGCGTGATGGAGCGCCAGAAGGACATCACCTACTCGAGCCGCACGCGCATGAACACCGATGCGCTCGCGGCCAACATGAACCTGCAGCAGGCCATTGCCGACCTGATCGCCAAGCTGCCGGCCGGCCTGCGCAACGACCCGAGCGTGGTCGAGGTGCAGGCGCAGCTCACGCACGAGCCGATCGACATCTTTCACCTGATCTACCGCGACAAGTCGTACGAGCTCGAGTCGAAGGACTACGAGTTCTCGCGCGCCGCGGTCGAAGAGCACTGGGAGTCGGGCGTGCGCGACATGGGCAAGACGCTCTCGCACCCCGAGACGCTGCGCGCCGACGCCACGGTGAACGGCGTGACCACCTTCGACCTCGGCGAGCCGGGCACCGGGCGCATCAAGCGGCCGGGGCTGTCTCGCTGAACGTCGCAACTAGCGCCGCTTGTCGCGAGCGGTGGCCATTCAGCTTGGGCTAAGAAACCAGCGCCAGACTGGGTCGTCACTTCAACAGGAGGAAATGTTTTCATGAACATTGAAGATGTGCGACGAACGGCTTTCGCCATGCCGTTGACCAGCCCGGCGTTTCCGCCCGGGCCTTACCGCTTCACGCGTCGCGAATTTCTTATCGTCACCTACCGCACCGACATGGACGCGCTGCGTGCCGTGGTGCCCGAGCCGCTCGAAGTGGTCGAGCCGCTGGTCAAGTACGAATTCATCCGCATGCCCGACTCCACCGGCTTCGGCGACTACACCGAGTCGGGGCAGGTCATTCCGGTGCAACTGCGCACGGCCCAGGGCGTGGAGAAGGGCGCGTACGTGCACGCGATGTACCTCAACGACCATCCGCCGATTGCCGGTGGCCGCGAGTTGTGGGGCTTTCCGAAGAAGCTCGCCTCGCCGGTGCTCGACTACGAGACAGACGTGGTCGTCGGCACGCTCGACTACGGCAAGGTGCGCGTGGCCAAGGCCACGATGGGCTTCAAGCACCGCGCGCTCGACCCCGCGCCGATCCTTGCGGGCATCGCGCAGCCCAACTTCCTGCTCAAGATCATTCCGCACGTCGATGGCACGGCCCGCATCTGCGAGCTGGTGCGCTATCACATGGTCGACGTGACGCTGCACGGCGCATGGACCGCGCCGGCTTCGCTCGAGCTGCATCCGCATGCGCTGGCGCCGGTGGCCGATCTGCCGGTGCTGAAGGTCGAATCGGCGGTGCACTACATCGCAGACATGACGCTCGCGCTCGGTACGGTCGAGCACGACTACCTCGCCTGACGTCCCCGCACGTTTTTTGCTGTCTTCTTTTCATTCCAACCCTCAAGGAACATTCACCATGCAACTCAAGGACAAGGTCGCCTACATCACTGGCTCGGCCAGCGGCATCGGCAAGGAAATCGCCATCCTCTTCGCGCAGGAAGGCGCGAAGATCATCATTGCCGACCTCAACAAGGAAGCGGCCGACGCCACCGCCGCCGAACTGAAGGCCACGGGCGCGCAGGCCATCGGCGTGGCGGTCGACGTGACGAACGAAGACCAGGTCAACGCTTCGGTGGAAGAGGGCGCCAAGGCCTTCGGCGGCATCGACATCCTCATCAGCAACGCCGGCATCCAGATCGTGCATCCGGTCGAAGAGTTCAGCTTCGCCGACTGGAAGAAGATGCTCGCGATTCACCTCGACGGTGCGTTCCTCACCACCAAGGCTTGCCTCAAGCACATGTACGCGCAAGGCCGCGGCGGCAGCGTGATCTACATGGGCTCGGTGCACTCCAAAGAGGCGTCGCTGCTGAAGGCGCCTTACGTCACGGCCAAGCACGGCCTCATCGGGCTGGCCAAGACGGTTGCGAAAGAAGGCGCCAAGCACGGCGTGCGCGCCAACGTGATCTGCCCGGGCTTCGTGCGCACGCCGCTGGTCGAGAAGCAGATTCCCGAGCAGGCGAAGACGCTGGGCATCAGCGAGCAGGAGGTGATCAAGAACGTGATGCTCAAGGAAACGGTGGATGGCGAGTTCACGACCACGGAAGACGTGGCGCGCGTGGCGCTGCTGTTCGCGGGGTTCCCGACGAATGCGCTGACGGGCCAGTCGCTCGTGGTGAGCCACGGCTGGTTCATGCAGTGACGATGATTTGAGTTTCTCCCTCCCCTTCCGGGGGAGGGCCGGGGTGGGGGCACGACGGCCTTCATCCGATCAAGGCGCTCGTTGGGCGCTGCCCCATCCCAACCTTCCCCCGGGAGGGGAAGGAGCAAGACCGGCGGCAAGTGCTACAGCTTCAGCTCCCAGGTCTCACCGACCTGCGGCTGGCCATAGCCTTCATGCGGCTCCGAATGCGTGAGCTGGAAGCCGCGCTTGGCATAGATGCTGCGCGCGGCCGTGAGGCAGGTGTTGGTCCACAGCGTCATCTTCTTGTAGCCCTTGCGGCGCGCGAAGGCGATGCACTCGTCCACGAGGCGCCCGCCCAGGCCCAGCCCGCGCGCGGCCGGCGTCAGGATCAGCATGCGCAGCTGCGCCACGGTGGCCGACTTGCGCACCACGAAGATCGCGCCGACGCGTTCGCCGTTCAACTCGGCGATCCAGCAGCGCTCCCATTCGGGCTGGAACTTGAGCAAGAACTCCCCCGCGATGCCCGCCACGAGCGCCTCGAAGCGGTGGTCCCAGCCGTATTCGCGCGCATACAGCTCGCCGTGCTGCTGCACCACCCAGCCGATGTCGCCGGGCGCCGGGTCGCGCAGCACGGCGGCCTGAGTGCGGGCCGGAGGCGTGGCCGGGTCGAGCAGCGACTGCACCGTGCCCATGGCCTGCACCAGCTGGTCTTGCTGCGCCGGCGGCAGCGCAGCGAGCAGGGCGGCGGCTTCGTCGCGCGATTTCTGTTGCAACGGCGCAAACGCGGCGTGGCCGGCTTCGGTGAGGCGCAGCACGCTCTGGCGCGCGTCGCGGGCGTGCGGCTCGCGCGTGAGCCAGCCCTGGGTTTCGAAGCGGCGCAGGATGCGGCTGAGGTAGCCGGCATCAAAACCCAGGTCGCGCCCGATCTCGCTGGCGACCGGGGTTTCGCGGTGCGCCAGCTCGTAGAGCACGCGCACATCGGTCAGCGACAGGTCGCTGTCCAGGTAGGGGTCGAGGGCGCCAATGCGGCGCGTGTAGAAGCGGTTGAACTGGCGGATCGCCTTGACGGCGGACGGGTCGACGGGGCTGGCAGAAGCGTTCATGGTTGCCATTGTCATTTAATTGATTGACTTTGGCAATCAAATGCCGACCTTGCCGATCCCGGGGCACTGCCTGTCAGAGGCGACAGGGATGATGGAAAACCCTAAAATCAAGGGTTGCCCTTCACGGCGCCACCGAAGCGCTGTTAACTCCCACCGATGAACGCCCCCGTCGACGTCTCCTTTTTCGCGCGTGCCGCCAAGCCGCTGACCAGCTACCGCAAGTACTGGGCGGCCCGTTTTGGCACGGCCAAGTTCCTGCCGACCTCGCGCAAGGAGATGGACGCGCTCGGCTGGGACAGCTGCGACATCATCGTGGTCACGGGCGATGCCTACGTCGACCACCCCAGCTTCGGCATGTCGGTCATCGGCCGCATGCTCGAGGCGCAGGGCTTCCGCGTCGGCATCATCGCGCAGCCCGACTGGCAGAGCGCCGAGCCCTTCAAGGCGCTGGGCAAACCGAACCTGTTCTTCGGCGTCACCGCCGGCAACATGGATTCGATGATCAACCGCTATACAGCGGACCGGAAGATCCGCAGCGACGACGCCTACACGCCCGGCGACATCGGCGGCTCGCGCCCCGACCGCGCGGCCATCGTGTATTCGCAGCGCTGCAAGGAAGCCTGGAACGACGTGCCGATCATCCTCGGCGGCATTGAGGGTTCGCTGCGTCGCATCGCGCACTACGACTACTGGTCGGACAAGGTGCGCCGCTCCATCGTCGTCGACGCCAAGTGCGACCTGCTGCTGTACGGCAACGCCGAGCGCGCCATCGTCGAGATCGCGCACCGCCTGGCCGCCAAGGAGCCGGTGCAGCAGATCACCGACGTGCGCGGCACCGCTTATGTGCGGCGCGAAACGCCCGAAGGCTGGTTCGAGATCAACTCCACCAGCGTCGATGAGCCCGGCCGCGTCGAGGCGCATGTCAACCCGTACCTGATGGTGTCCGACCAGGCCAAGGCCAACGGCGCCACCTGCGCGAAGGAAGACGAGGCGAAAGACGTCGCCAAGGCGGCGGAAGCGGCCGGCTCGCCGGCGGTCAATCCGGCGATCAAGCCGCTGACCTTCATGCCCAACCCCGCGCTGGTTTCGCGCACCAAGATCAAGGTGCCGCCGCGCGACCACTCGGTCATCCGCCTGCCTTCCTACGAGCAGGTGCGCAGCGACCCGGTGCTCTACGCCCACGCCAACCGCGTGCTGCACCTCGAGACCAACCCCGGCAACGCCCGCGCACTCGTGCAGGCGCACGGTGAGGGCGCCACGGCGCGCGACGTGTGGATCAACCCGCCGCCCATTCCGCTCACCACGGCCGAGATGGACCTCGTGTTCGACCTGCCGTATGCGCGCAGCCCGCACCCGCGCTACGCCGACGAAAACGGCAGCCACGACGGCGCGACCAAGATTCCCGCGTGGGAAATGATCCGCTTCAGCGTGAACATCATGCGCGGCTGCTTCGGCGGCTGCACCTTCTGCTCGATCACCGAGCACGAAGGCCGCATCATCCAGAGCCGCTCCGAAGAATCGATCATCAAGGAGGTCGAGGCCATCCGTGATTCGGTCAGCGGCTTCACCGGCACCATCTCCGACCTCGGTGGCCCCACGGCCAACATGTACCGCCTGGGCTGCAAGAGCCCCGCGATCGAGGCGGCGTGCCGCAAGCCCAGCTGCGTGTACCCGGGCATCTGCCCGAACCTGGGCACCAACCACGACCCGCTCATCAAGATCTACCGCCGCGCGCGTGCGCTCAAGGGCATCAAGAAGATCCTCATCGGTTCCGGCCTGCGTTACGACCTGGCCGTGCAGTCGCCCGAGTACGTGAAGGAGCTGGTGCAGCACCACGTCGGCGGCTACCTGAAGATCGCGCCCGAGCACACCGAGCAGGGCCCGCTCACGAAGATGATGAAGCCCGGCATCGGCAGCTACGACAAGTTCAAGCAGATGTTCGAGAAGTACTCGGCCGAGGCGGGCAAGAAGCAGTACCTCATTCCGTACTTCATCGCCGCGCATCCGGGCACGAGCGACGAGGACATGATGAACCTCGCGATCTGGCTCAAGAAGAACGGCTTCCGCGCCGACCAGGTGCAGACCTTCTATCCGTCGCCGATGGCCACCGCGACGACGATGTACCACACCAACAAGAACCCGCTGCGCAAGATCACGCGCGAGAGCGAGACGGTGGACATCGTGCGCGGCGACAAGCGCCGCCGCCTGCACAAGGCCTTCCTGCGCTACCACGATGCCAACAACTGGCCGCTGCTGCGTGAAGCCCTGAAGAGCATGGGCCGCGCCGACCTCATCGGCAACGGCAAGCACCACCTGATCCCGACGTGGCAGCCGCTGACCGATGGCGGCTACACGAGTGCGCGGCGCAAGAACTCGACCTCGGCGCCGGTGGCTGCCAAGGCCGCTGCGCCGGTCAGGCTGACGCCGGTGAAGCCCTCGAAGGGCCGCATCCTCACGCAGCACACCGGCCTGCCGCCGCGCGACAACGGCAGCGGTGGCAAGCCGCTCAACAAGCCTTCACGCAAGGTGCGTTGATGCGTTGAAGACGGCGCGGTCAGGCCAAGGCCGCGTGCTTCGACAGCCAGAACACCCACGCCCCCAGCGCCGCGCAATGCAGCGCGACCGTGGCGTAGAACCGCCACAGGAAACTCACCTTGCTCGACTTGTGCCGCAGCAGCCGCTGCGCACACCACGCGCCCGGCCAGCCGCCTGCGAGTGCGAGCAGGTGCAGCGTGCTTTCCTGCGTGCGCCAGCGCCCGGCCTGCGCCGCGCTCTTGTCGAAGGCGTAGACCCCGAGGGTGAGCAGGCTCAGCCCCGCGACGACTGCCAGTGCGAACAGCGGCAGTCGACCGAGCCACACGGCAGCGCCCAGGCCGGTGGCATAGATCACGATCAACCAAGCGTCCCACGGCGTGCCGGCCGCACTGCGACCCGAGGGACGGCGCGGCTGTGCGCGTGACGCTGCGCGGGGTACGGTACCCGCCGAGGCCGAGGCCGCGGCCTCCACGGCCACCGCCCGCGGTCCCTTGCCGCCGACATGAATTTCATCGAAGCGCACCGCCATGCCGACCTGCGGCTTCAACTGGCGGTCGCGAAAGTCGCGCAGGTGCACGAACACGTCGGCCGACACCTCGGGGCTGCGGATGAAACCGAAGCCGCGCTCGGCCTCCCAACGAACGAGTCGACCTTGGCGCTTCATGAAGTGAGGTGAAAGAGGGCAGGGCACATGCGGGCGATTCTCTCTTGTGGGCCTGCGGTCGCGCTTCTATCATCGGCCGCTCATGCACCTGCATCACTCTCCCCCTCCGTCGACCCGCCGCTGACGTTCGCGCGCGCCTCGCGCCGCGCCTGTCAGGCCCGCAAGTGGTCGCTGCCGTCCGCCTTCTTCGTTGAATGAAGAACGCCGGGCGGTGGCCGGATGGTCATGCCCGCCCCTGGCAATGCGTCGACACGACGCCGAAGCGGTGGGCCTCACGGAGAGTTTCAACATGAATGCAAGAACAACGGCCGCCCTGGCCTGGGGCGGCGTGCTGCTGGCCGGCGTGCTCTGGGGCGGCGGCGCCCTGGTGGCGCAATTCCTGATCGATGGCGGCATCGCGCCGCACAGCCTGTCGCTCGCGCGCTTCGCGCTGGGCATGCCGCTGCTGTGGTGGCTGCACTGGCAGGCGACGCGGCGCTCGCCGGCCGCCGATGCCGGATGGCGCCATCTGTCGCGGCGCGAGCAAGGCCACGTCGTCGGCACTGGCGCCGCGATGGCGCTGAACGTGAGCTGCTGGTTCGCGGGCATCGCGCACCTGGGCGCCGCATTGCCGACGGTGATCTCGATCTGCTGCGCGCCGCTGATCGTGGCCTGCGTGTCGGTGCTGCGCGGCTACGAGCCCTTCGGCGCGCGCCTGCTCGGTGGCCTCGTGCTCGCGCTGGCGGGCGTGCTGCTGCTGGTGATGCCGGCCGGCGGCTGGGGCGCCTTGCCGACGGGCTACGGCGCAGGGCTGGCGTGGTCCTTCGGCTCGGCCGTCTGCTACGCGCTGGTGGTGCTCGGTAACGCGCGCATGCCGGCGCGGGTGCCGGCCGTCACCGCGTCCGCCTGGGGCATGAGCGCCGCGGCGCTGTGCATGCTCGGCGTCGCTGCTGCGAACGGCATCACCTGGCCCGAAGGCGTGGCGCAATGGACGGGCGCCGCCTACACCGGCGTGGCAACCACGTCGGTGGCCTACCTGGCCTTTGCCTGGGGCGCGCGCCGGCTGTCGCCGACGGCGGCGGTGGTCGGCACGCTGATCGAGCCGCTGGTGGCCGCCTGGCTCGCGGCGCTGTGGCTGGCCCAACCGATGGCGCCGCGCCAATGGCTGGGGGCGGCGCTGCTGGCGGGCGCGATGCTGCTGCTGGTGCGGCGGAACCGGGGTATCGTGTAGCCCCATGACGAGCAGTTCGACCCCCGTGCCGGTTTCGTGGACGCGCATCCTGGCGATGGCCGCCTGCTGCGGCGTGTCGCTGCTGGCGCAGGCAGCGGCACCCGAGGCCTCCGCGCCCACGGGCCCCCAGGCCCTGCGCGCCGAGCACCAGAAGCTCGGCGACAAGCTCGACCAGAGCCGCTTCGGGCGCCCCGTGCAGCTCAACTCCACCGAGACCCCTGACGGCCTCGAGGGCGACATCTACGCCGTGGTCGAGCACCCGCTGTCGAAGGTCAGCGCGGCGCTCAAGGGCTCGGACCACTGGTGCGAACTGCTCACGCTGCACATCAACAACCGGCGCTGCCGCGTCAGCACCTCGCCGCAGGGCAAGGAGACGCTCACGCTGTTCGTGGTGCGTCGCTACGACAAGCCGGTCGACCAGGCCTTCGAGCTGCCGTTTGCCTACCGCGTGGCGAGCGCCACGCCCGAGCACCTGCAGGTCGAGATGTCGGCCGACAGCGGCCCGTTCGGCACCAGCAACTACCGCGTGCGGCTCGAGGCGGTGGCGCTCGACGAGCGCAAGACTTTCGTGCACTTCAGCTACGGCTACGACCACAACACGATGGTGCGGCTCGCCACGCAGGCCTACCTCGCCACCTTCGGCAGCAACAAGGTTGGCTTCACCGTGGTGGGCAAGGGCGCCGACGGCCAGCCCGAGTACATCCGCGGCCTGCGCGGGCTGGTGGAGCGCAATGCGATGCGCTACTTCCTCACGCTCGACGCCTACCTGGCCACCGGCAGCAACGAGCCGGCCGAGCGCCGTCAGCGCTACTGGTTCGCGGCGGCCGAGCGCTACCCGCGCCAGTTGCACGAGGTCGACCTCGATACCTACCTCGCGGTGAAGCGCGAAGACCGCCAGCGCGACGGCAACGGGCGCTGAGAAAAAGGCGCCGACCACCGCAACCTTTCGGTTGCAATTTCACGGGCTTGTCATCTGCCTCGGCATTAATCGCCGGGGCTTGCGCCTTTGCGCGGGCGCATCACAAGGACAACAAGCAATGCGCAAGACAACAAGAGGATCGAGGATGGGATGGCTGGCGCTCGTGGGCGCTGGCGCGGTGCTGACCGCCTGCGGCGGCGGCAACGGCGGCGGGGGCGGCTGGTCGTTCCCGGTGGGCGGTGGGGGTGGTGGCACGACCAACCCACCGGCTGCACAGTCGAAGACCGGCACCTTCCTCGACGCCGCCGTGGAAGGCCTTGACTACGTGGCCGGCAGCGCCGCCAAGGCCGCCACCAACGCCAAGGGCGAGTTCAGCTGCAAGGACGGCGAGACCGTCACCTTCAGCGCCGGCGCGCTGGCGCTGGGCAGCGCCGCATGCGGCGACGCGATCACCCCGCTGACCCTGGCCGGTGGCAGCGACGTGAAGGCCGATGCCGTCGTCAACCGCCTGCTCGCGCTGCAAAGCTTCGACGACGACCGCGACCCCGCCAACGGCATCCGCCTGACGCCCGCGCTCAAGGCCGCGCTGACGGCCGGTGCGCTCGACTTCAACGCCGCGCCCGATGCCTTCCACACCGCGCTCAACGCGGTGCTGGCCGCGTTGCCCGCTCCCTACAATGCCCGGATGGTCGACTCGAACCGCCGCATGCTGGCCCGCGAACACTTCGAGGACACGCTGGCCTCGCGCCTGGCCGCACCGGTCACCGAAGCGTCCACGCAAACCAACCAGCTCGGCGCGATCGGCATCGCCGTCACGCGCTACCAGTTGCAGGCCGACACCCGCTTCCACGTGCCCTACGAGGGCGACAACGCGGACATCAAGGCCGACTTTCCCCAAGGCTTCCTGCCGGCCTACGGCTCGGGCCTGGCGTTCAAGGGCAAGGCCGACGACGGCGCGCTCGAGTTCTACGCCATCACCGACCGCGGCCCGAACGGCGACGGCCCGACCGCCCCCGTGCCCGGCGGCGGCGATGGTGTCACCAGCACCAGCAAGGTGTTCCCGACACCGTCGTTCGCGCCGAGCTTCGGCATCGTGCGCGTGGGCAAGACCGGCGCAGTGCTCAGCACCAGCGTGCCGCTCAAGCGCGACGCCAACACCAAGATCACCGGCCTGCCGCCGCGCTCGGGCGTGGGCTCGACCGGCGAGACCCCGCTGACCGACCGCTACGTGTTCGACGAGGCCAAGGCCGGCTACGACGCCCACGGCCTCGACCCCGAGACCCTGGTGCTCGACAAGGCGCGCAACGTGCTGTGGACCAGCGACGAGTACGGCCCCTTCATCGCGCGCCTGAACATCGCCAGCGGCGTGATCGAGAAGAAGTACGCGCCCGGCCCCGGCGCCACCGACCTGCCGGCGGTGCTGGCCCAGCGCCGCCCCAACCGCGGCATGGAAGGCCTGACGCTCGACGCGGCCAGCGGCGTGCTGCACGGCTTCCTGCAGAGCCCGATCGACCCGCGCGACGCCAACGGCAAGTCGATCAAGGCCAAGCCGCCGGGCGGCAGCAACACCGACGTGCGCCATATCGCCAAGTTCACGCGCTGGCTCGCGTTCGATCCGGCCACCGAGACCTCGAAGCTCTACGCCTACCCGATCGACGGCAGCCAGTACGACAAGGACCGCACCGGCAACGCCAAGCTCGGCGATGTGGTGAGCCTGGGCAACGGCCGCTTCATCGTGATCGAACAGGGCGCGCGCAAGAGCGACGGCAAGGTGTTCAACAAGCTGATGCTGGTGGAGCTGCCGGCCCACGCGACCGACATCAAGGCCCTCGACCACAACCTGGAGATCAGCAGCATCACGCAGGCCGCGTCGAACGGCGCCGACTACTCGACCGTGGTGACGATGCGCAAGACCGAGCTGCTCGACCTCAACGTGCTGGGCTGGCTGGCCGAGAAGGCCGAGGGCCTGACGGTCGTCGACGACCAGACCCTGGCGCTGGTGAACGACAACGACTTCGGCCTGGGCACCGTGTTGCTCGGCGCCGATGGCAAGGTCGTGGCCGGCAGCGTCGAAGACTGCACGGTCGATGCCACCGGAAAGCTCATCAGCGGTTGCCCCGCGGGCACCATCAGCGCACGCATCACGCGCGGCTCCGACCTGGAACGGCCGACGCGCATCTGGCTCATCAAGCTCGACCGCAAGCTCAGCGAGCTGCGCCTCCCGGCGCTCTGAGCGCCGTCAGTCGGCCAGCGTGAGCAGCGGCACGTCGCGCTCACGGCCCATGGCTTCCAGCGCGGCGCGCGTGCGCGTCGCGAGCCAGGCGGCCAGTGCCGCGTGCGTGGCCGGCGCCATCATGTCCGGCGGCGCCACACCTGCGACTTCGCACAGGCGCACCGCGAAATGCGGCTCCAGCGCCGCCACCGCCACGCGGCCGTCGGCGCAGGGATAGACCCGGTAGCCCGCGTGCGCGCCGCCCACCGCACCCTCGGGCTTCGTCAGGCCCCAGGTGCGGGGCAGGGCGAGCCAGTCGGCCGAGGCGTTCAACGCCACTTCGAGGTACACGCCGCCACGTTGGCGGGTCTGCTGCAGCATGGCCTTGAGCACCGCCTCGCTCGCGAGCAGCGCGCCGCCCATGTCGGCGTACAGCGTGGGCGGCAATTCGGTGCCGGTGACGAGGCCGCTTTCGGCGAGGTAGGTCAGGTCGTGGCCCGGCTCCTCGGCGCGCTCGCCCGGCGCACCGACGATGGCGACCTGCGACAAGGCCGGGTGCCGCGCCTGCAGCGTGGCCCAGTCGAGCTTCAGCTTCTGCAGTGCCGAGGGGCGGAACGAGGTCAGCAGCACGTCGGTGCTGGCCAGTTCGGCGTGCAGCTGCTGCTGGCCGGCCTCGGTCTTCAGGTCGACCGTGCGGACCTCGACGCCCTCGTGCAGCGCGGTGTAGGCGGGCCGGTTGTACAGCCCCATCGGATCGCCGCCGGGCGGTTCCAGCTTGAGGCAGGTCGCGCCCATCGCGCGGCAGCGCAGCAGGGCGGCGGGGCCGGGCAGGTTGAGCGCGAGGCTCAGCACGCGCACGCCGTCGAGCGGCAGGAATTCTGGGGGGGCGAGACTCGGCATAGGGCGTATATCCAAAGAACAAGTTGCTATTGAATGCGTAGCTGAAGCCGCAGGCGTGGCGGTCGTTTCAGGCCTTAGGGGGCCTGAAATCGGCCTTCGATGGCCTGTCGGCGCGGCGTTATCGTGGCGGCCATTCTCACTCGACGCCAGGGAGCGCCATGCACGCCGCACACCGTGTCTTTCTTGCCGCCGCGCTGTTCGGCGCGCTCGTTCCCCTCGCGCCCGTGGCGCAGGCCGCGGACACGCAAGTGCCTCGGCAGGACCTGAAAGGGCTGAGCGATCCGGCGGGGCTCAAGCGCTTCGCGGGCTCGGTGCTCGTGTACCGCGACGATGTCGGCTACGACGAAGTCAAGCTGCCGGCAGGCAAGGCCGTCTACAAGGACGAAAAGGTGACCGCCGCGCGCTCCCTCGACCGCGCGGGCCAGCGCACCGCCTTGCAATACATCACGCCCCCCGACCGCAGCGCGCTGGAGGTGCTGCGCAACTACCAGCAGGAGCAGAAGGGCGCGGGCTTCGAGACGGTGTTCGAGTGCGCGGGCGAAGCCTGCGGCGACAGCCGCGACATCGACAAGACCAGCCTCTCGGCATTGGTGTTGCCCGACACCTGGTGGACCAAGGCCGGCGACAACTCGCCCGCGGCCTGCGGCGCGGGTCACTTCGTCACCGACTTCCGCTATGCCGTGCTCGACAACAAGGCGAGCGGCGCGGCCATCGCGCTCATGGTCTGGAAGCCCGGCGACGTGTCGGTGTACTGCGAGGAGAAGGAGTTCAAGAAGCGCATCAGCGTGCTGGTGGTCAAGGTCGAGCCCAAGGCGCGCGAGCAGAAGATGGAAACGCTCTCGGCCTCCGAACTCGGCAAGAGCCTCGACGCCAACGGCAAGGTGGCTGTCTACGGCATCCTGTTCGACACCGGCAAGGCCGACATCAAGCCCGAGAGCAAGGCCTCGCTCGACCAGATCGGCGCGCTGCTGAAGCAGCAGGCCGCGCTCAAGCTGCATGTGGTGGGCCACACCGACAACGCGGGTGCGCTGGCGGCCAACCTCGACCTGAGCAAGCGCCGCGCCGATGCCGTGTCGGCCGCGCTCGCAAGAGACCGCGGCATTGCGCGAGAGCGCCTCACCGCCAACGGCGTGGCGAGCCTGGCGCCGGTGGCATCGAATGCGAGCGAGGCCGGCAAGGCGAAGAACCGGCGCGTGGAGCTGGTGCTGCAGTAGCCGCGCCAGCGGCAGGGGCGCAGCCAGATTCCGCAAGCCACGGCGGCCGGGGGCGACATAGCATGCGCCCGATGGCAGCACGCGAGTCCCTGCCGCTGCCGCAACGCCAAGGAGACCCCTCATGTTCGAAGCATCCCTGATGCGCGGCCAGCGCATCCTCGTCACCGGCGGCGGTACCGGCCTGGGCCGTGCCATGGCCGAGCGATTTCTGAGCCTGGGCGCCGACGTCGCCATCTGCGGCCGGCGCCAGGCGGTCTGCGAAGAAACCGCCGCCGCCTGGCGCCAGCAGTTTCCCGAGCGGCGCATCGATGCCTTCGGCGTCGACATCCGCATCGCGCAGCAGGTCGACGACATGGTCGAGAGCCTGTTCCAGAGCGGCGGGCTCACGGGGCTCGTGAACAACGCGGCGGGCAACTTCGTCTCGCCGACCGAGAGCCTGTCGCCGCGCGCCTTCGACGCCGTCGCCAACATCGTGTTCCATGGCAGCTTCTACGTGACGCAGGCCGTGGGCAAGCGCTGGGTGGCGCAGGCCAAGTCGGGCCAATGGAAGCCGGGCGACGCCTATCGCAGCGTGATGAGCATCATCGTCACCTGGGTCGACAACGGCAGCCCCTACGTCGTGCCTTCGGCGATGAGCAAGGCCGGCATCGAGGTCATGACCAAGTCGCTCGCGGTGGAGTGGGCGCGCCACGGCATCCGCCTGAACGCGGTGGGCCCCGGCGAGATTCCGACCGAAGGCATGAGCAAGCGCCTGAACCCCGGCGAGGAGCCCGGCGCGCGCAGCATCAAGACCAACCCGATGGCGCGCGTGGGCCGCATGAGCGAGCTGCAGAACCTCGCGTCCTTTCTGATGGCGCCGGGCCAGTGCGACTGGCTCACGGGCCAGAGCATCATGATGGACGGCGGCAATGCGCTGGCCACCGGCGGCAACTTCTATGAGCTGCGCCAGTGGAGCGACGCCGACTGGCTGGCAGCGCGCGAACGCATCGAGGCGCAGAACCAGAAGGACAAGGCGCAGCGCTGAGGCGGGTTATCGTGGCGTTCTTTTCCCAGGAGAACCCATGCAACTCGTCGGCATGCTCGACTCGCCTTTTGTTCGCCGCGCCGCCATCTCGCTGCGGCTGCTCGGCCTGAACTTCGAGCACCGCTCGGTCTCGGTCTTCAGCACCTTCGAGCAGTTCCGCGCGATCAACCCGGTGGTCAAGGCCCCGACGTTGGTGTGCGATGACGGCACGGTGCTGATGGACTCGACGCTCATCATCGACCACGCGCAAGCGGTCGCGGGCCGCAGCTTGTTTCCTGCCGATCCGGCGGGGCGGTTGCGCGACCTGCGCCTCACGGGGCTCGCGCTCGCAGCCTGCGAGAAGACGGTGCAGATCGTCTACGAGCGCAACCTGCGGCCTGCCGAGAAGCTGCACCAGCCGTGGGTCGATCGCGTGCAGAGCCAGCTGAACACGGCGTATGCGGAGTTGGAGCGCGAACTGGCCGCCGCGCCGCTGGCGGCGCCCGCAGAAAGCACGATCACGCAGGGCGGTCTCTCGGCGGCGGTGGCCTGGACCTTCACGCAGTTCATCTTGCCCGACGTGGTGCGTCCGTCGGACTTTCCGCTGCTCGCGGCGTACACGGCGCAGGCCGAGCAGTTGCCGGTGTTCGTCGACGCGCCGCTGGTCTGAGCGACCGCGCTCAGGCTGCGATGTCCGCCCCGCGCTCGGCCAGCAGGCCGCGCAGCAGCGAGCGGTGGCAGCGCGATTCGTCCTCGCAGTAGCAGCCGACCGCCAGCGCGGCCGTGTGCGAGAGTGCCGCGAGCAGGTCGAGGCTGCGGCTCGCGTTGGCTTCGGCCATCTCGGTCTTGTACTTGCGCACGAAGGCGTTCCATTCGGCGGGCGTCTGCGCGGCCTGCGCCTGCTTCATGGTCTCGACCGACGGCGCGAGGTTGGGGTACCAAACGTCGTACCAGTTCTGCGAGGCGAACTCGGTCTTCGGCACGCCGCGCGGCGGACGGCGCACGGTGCCGATGCGCAGGCCCTCGCCGGGTGCGCGCGGGGTGCCGAGACGGACGATGCGGATGCTCATGACAGGGGTCTCCTGGGGCTGTTGTTGTGATGTGTGTGACTGTCAGGTGCCGACGATGCCGCCGTCACGCCGGCGGATCGCCAGCGTGGCCGAGCGCGGGCGCGCGCTGCCCGGTTGCGTGCCATCGGGCCAGGCGCTGTTGTGTTTCGCGTCGCCGTCGTCGCGCGATTCGCCCGGGTGCTGGATGTTGACGAACAGCGTGCGCCGGTCGGGCGTGACCACGCAGCCCGTGATCTCGCAGCCGTTGGGCCCCGTGAGAAAGCGCTGGATGCGGCCCGTGGCCGGGTCGGCGCACAGCATCTGGTTGTTGCCGAGCGCGGCATAGGGCGGCTTGCCCATGGACTGCCCGCTCATGTCGGTCTGGATCCACAGCAGCCCGCCGCTGTCGAAGTGCAGGCCGTCGGGGCAGCCGAACGCATCGGCGCTGTCGCTGGGGTAGCGCGTGCCGGCGCCGGGCTGCGCGGGGTCGCCCGCGAGCGCGTAGTGGTCCCACGCGAAGGCGGTGCTCGCCGCGTCGCCACCGTCTTCGCGCCAGCGCAGGATGCCGCCGAAGAAGTTGGGCGCGCGCGGGTTGGCGGCATCGGCACCGGGCTTGCCGAGGTCGCCGCGCTGCGAGTTGTTGGTGAGCGTGACGTACACCTCGCCGCTGTGCGGGTGCACGGCGATCCATTCGGGGCGGTCCATCTTCGTGCCGCCGACGATGTCACCTGCGAGCCGGGCGTGGATCAGCACTTCGGCTTGGTTTGCGAAGCCGTTGGCGGCATCGATGCCGTGGCGGCCGTGCACGAGTTCGAGCCAGCGCCCGCGGCCGTCGGCATCGAAGCGCGCGACATGCAGCGTGCCCTCGTCGAGCAGGTGCCGGTTGGCCACACGCGCGGCGGCATCGGTGCCCGGGCGCACGGTGTCGCGGCTCACGAACTTGTAGATGTATTCGAAGCGCGCGTCGTCGCCCATGTAGACCACCGCGCGGCCGTCCTTCGCCACGGTGCAGGTCGCGCTTTCCTGCCGCTTGCGGCCGAGCGCGGTGCGCTTGACGGGCGTTGATTCGGGGTCGAAGGGATCGATCTCGACCACCCAGCCGAAGCGGTGCGGCTCGTTCGGATGGCGGCTCAGGTCGAAGCGTTCGTCGAAGCGCCAGTACTCGACCCACTGCGCGCCCGGCACCGTGCCGTAGCGGCGTTGTGCGGGTGTCGCGTTCTTGGCTGCCTCTTTGGGGCCGCCGAAATAGCCGTGGAAGTTTTCCTCGCACGTCAGGTAGGTGCCCCAGGGTGTGACGCCCATCGCACAGTTGGCGAAGGTGCCGAAGACGTTGAGGCCTGCCGGGTCGGCGGCGGTGCGCATCAGCGGCGTGCCCGCGGCGGGGCCGGCGATGCGCATCGGCGTGCGGCCGTGCACGCGGCGCGCGTAGGGCGAGGGCAGCACCTGGCGCCAGCCTTCGGGTGTGCGGCGGACCTCGATCACCGACACGCCCATCGCATGCAGCGACTTGCGGACCTTGTCGGCGCTCCAGACTTTCACGCCGTCGGTGTGCAGCAGTTGCTCGTCGGTGTACTCGTGGTTCATCACGAGCAGGCCGCGCTCGCTGCGCGCATCGAGCGCGAAGAAGTGCATGCCGTCGTGGTGCATGCCCGCCTGCAGGGCCTGATCGTCGGCGCTGTTGCCGGCGTCGGGCGCGAAGGCCGGCATGCGGCCCGCCAGGCCCGTGGGCGCGCCCCAGGGGTAGAGCATTTGCCACTCGTATTCCGGCGGCACCACCACCGCGTCGCGTTCCGAAATGGGCACGCTGGTGAAGAAGCCCGACGGGCTCGTCGCGCCTGTGGAGGGCGGCAGCTGCGACCGGGCGCAGCCCTGGCCGAACAGCGCGACGACGGCGGCGGTCGCGCCCGATTGAATGAGAAAGTGACGGCGGTCCAGAGACATGGCGAGGGGGCGGAGGTGTTGGGTCGGCGACAGTGCGCATCATCGCCCAGCGGCTCACCCGCGCGATACTGGACCGATACCCCCTAGCGACATCGAGACCGACAGGAGACATGCAATGAGCGACCGTATCGAATGGACCCGCCACGCCGACGGCGTGGTGGAACTGCAGCTGGCGCGCGCCGACAAGATGAACGCGCTCGACCCCGCGATGTTCGACGCGCTGGTCGAAGCCGGCGAGACCTTGCGCGACGACAGGAGCGTGCGCGCCGTGGTCATCGCGGGCCGCGGCAAGGCCTTCTGCGCGGGGCTCGACATGGCTTCGTTCGAGCGCATGGGGCAGGGCGCCGCCAGCGACGTCCTGGGCGCAGCGGCCGGCGGCACCGACCTCGTCGCACGCACGCATGGCCTTTCGAATGCCGCGCAGCAGGTGGCGATGGTGTGGCGCGAAGTGCCGGTGCCGGTCATTGCGGCCGTGCACGGCGTGGCCTTCGGCGGCGGGCTTCAGGTGGCGCTGGGCGCCGACATCCGGCTCGTGGCGGCCGACACCAAGCTGTCGGTGATGGAGATCAAGTGGGGCCTCGTGCCCGACATGGCGGGCATGGTGCTGATGCGCGAACTGGCGCGCACCGACGTCGTGCGCGAACTCACGTTCACCGGCCGCATCTTCTCGGGCGAGGAGGCCGTGCGCCTGGGCCTGGCCACGCGCGTGGCGGCCGACCCGCTGGCCGAAGCGCTGCAGATGGCGCATGAGATTGCGGCCAAGAGCCCCGACGCGATCCGCGCCGGCAAGCGGCTGCTGAACGCCTCGCTCGCGCACAGCGCCGCCGAGCTGCTGATCGCCGAGTCGGTGGAGCAGCAGGCGCTGATCGGCAGCCCGAACCAGCTCGAAGCCGTGAAGGCCAACATCGAGCGGCGCGCGCCGCAGTTCAGCGCGCCGGCCTGAGCGGTCTCTCGCTCGTTGTCTTCGAGTCCCTTGCGTTGCAAAAACAACGCGAGGCGCACCTGTTTGCGTGCCCGATTCGGCGTGCCGAGAGGGGGCGTCGCCACATTTCGTATGCCAAAAATCGTACACAAAGTGCGCCATCCGTGTCTTTGTGTAAGAATTAAGTAGTTGTTTTCCCGAGCAATTCGACGGAATTGACCGCAATTAGTGTGCGGAAGATCACGACTTGTCGTATGCCCTCGGTCGGGGAAATGGCTATCGGAGTCACACTCGAAAACAATTAATCAACTTTTGCTTTGGCTAGCGACGGCGTTCCGCATGTCGACGAATACGTTTTTTTGCAATCTCAGCGTGCCCATCCTCGTGGGCGAGGACCGCTACAAGTACGTCCCGATCGTGGGGGTGTTTCGCAGCATCCCCATCGAACAGGTCGACGAGTGGGTGATGCACCCCGATGGTCGGCCGCGCAGCGATCGCGAACTCGCCGCCGAAGTGCTGGTGGAAATCCGCAAGCCGCTCGGAACCAGCGGCCACACGGCGCCGAATGCCTTCGACGTCGCCGACATCCTGCAGCTCGACCGCGCGGCGGCGATCGTGGTGTCGACCTTTCTCGCGGCGCTGCCGCGGGTCTGAACTCCCGTTTCTTGTCTCAGCTGGCGATGGCGCCGACCGCCCAATAGAAGGTCGGCCGCGCGCCATTGAGCAGGTGGTCGCCCACCACGCGCCCCTTGTAGATCGTCGGGTTGTGCGACGCCAGCGTGCGCGCATTGCGCCAGTGCCGGTCGAGCCGCCGGTCTTCCTGCAAGGCTGAAGCGCCACCGATATCGAACAGCCGCGTGCCCGCCTGCAGCACTGCATCGACGATGCCGGCCTGCGCCTTGGCGGTGTTCAGCTCCACCTCGAACAGCAACTGCTCGGGCACGGCCTCACCGCGCTGCAGGTGGCGATCGACCTCGCCGAGGCCACGCGCCACCGCCTGCACGGTCGATGCCGCCACGAAGGCCGTGCTCGCGAGCTGGCCGATCACCTGCTGCACCAAAGGGTCTTCACGCGGGGTGGCGCCGCTGCCGAGGCTGTAGACGCGCTTGCGCGGCTGCACGAAGGCCACCGCATCGCGCACGATGGCGCGGGCGATGCCGGCCAGCGTCGCGAGGTGCGTGAGCTGGAAGTGCGCGGTGAGCGGCGTGGGCTGGTCGCGCACGTACAGCAGCACATGCTCGGGCTTCACGCGCACCTGCCGAAAGCGCGTGGTGCCCGAAGCGCTCAGGCGTTGGCCGAAGCCGCGCCAGTCGTCCACACGTTCCACGCCTGCAGCCTCCGCAGGCACGAGGGCGATCACGCGGTCGCTGCTGCCGTCGTCGTTCAGGCGCTGCGCCGCGACCGAGATCCAGTCGGCGTAGAGCGTGCCGGTGCTGTAGAACTTGTCGCCGTCGAGGCGCCACACATCGGTGCTCTCGTTCTTGTCGCGCGTCAGCGTGGTCTGCAGCGCGCCGAGCGCGCCTTCGCCGAGCTCGGTGGTGGCATTGCCGAAGATCACGCCGTCGGCCGCGAGGCGCATCCACGGGCCGTGCAGCGCGGGATCGATCTCGGCGAACAGGCGCTCGATGAAGCCGAAGTGCGCGCGAAGAATCTGCGGCAGGTTGGAGTCGGCTTCGCCGAGTTCGATGAGCAGGTCGTACAGCTGCTCGACCGATGCGCCCAGGCCGCCGTGTGCGAGCGGCACGCGCAGCGCACCGAAGTGGGCGGCCTTGAGCCAGGCCACGGGCGCGTAGGCCAGTTCGCGGTCGTGCTCGCGCTGCGCCGCGTGTTCGGCGATGCGGTCGAAGACAGGGCGGAAGCGCTCGGCGAGTTGCTGCGAAGAAGGTGCGAGCGTGGAAGGACGGGTGGGAGCCGAGGGCGCGGCAGGGCGCGTCGGCGTGTCGTGAAGGGATGCCATGGCGAGCCGGGCGGCCCGAGGGCGCGCCGGAAAAAGAGCGATACAGGCGTGGGACTGTGCCCGCGCCATGCCTTCACTGGGAAATACGCTTTTCGTGTTTTCTTATGCGCGACGGATGAACGCGCACAGGGCCGCAGCTCAGATCGCCTTGACCTCGAAGTACGCCTCGTCCGTATCGCCCAGGTCGCGAAAACCTGCCTTGCGCGCGGCGTCGTAGGCCTTGATCCAGCGCGCGGCCAGGGCGATCTCGGTCTTGGTGAGGTCGGTGTCGCTCGATTCGCTGGCGTTCTGGAAGGCGCGCATCACCGGCAGCACGTCGGCGCCCAGTTGCTTCTCGAGTTCGCGCCGGAAGCGTTGTTCTGCGACCCTGACCGCGTCGGCCGACGAATGGGGGTAGTCGATCAGCTTGGCGCAGAAGGCTTCGCGCAGCTCGTCTTCGGGTGCCTCGGGCAGGACCATAGGGGCGGGCTCGTGAAAGTGGAAGACGGTCGAGGGCGGCGGTGCCGGCCGGGGGAAGAAGAGTTCAGCTTGGGTCATGGCTCACCCACGCGTTGGACTGGGATGCGTTCTTCGGCATGTGGATTCCTTGAGAATACTGTTTAAATGTACAGTATTGAATCCAAAGTTCCAACGACAGGCGGCGTGCATCTGATGCTTGGAACCCTCTGCTTTAATGGCGCCTTGCCGGGGAGGGCCCAGGCGTGTGTCACAGAGGAAGGCGACGTGCAGATGGATTGGATGACTGTCCTTGGGACCGTCGGAGTGATCGTCTTTCAAGGGCTGTCGTTCTGGTTCCTCTACTGGCTCTGGAAGAAGCTTCGCACGCCCAAGGCGCCCCGTGCGGGTGCTGCACCCCTCGTGATCAAGGGCGGGGTGATCCCCGTCACGGCCGCGTTCACCGGCCTGCGCGGATTGCCGTGGGTGGCGTTGGCGACCAACAGCCTGAACCCTGTCTTGCGTATCGAAAACGATCAGCTGGTGTACCGCGTGCTTCGCCAGCGCCAGCGGCCTTTCGCGGAGATACGACAGGTCGATGTGCGCGAGGCCTATGGCACCTTCAACCTGATCTTCGAGTTCCACGACACGCGGCGCACCTTCGTGGCCAATGTGGGCACAGCGGCGCGTGGGGCGCAGGCGCTGTCGTTGTTGCCCGAGAGCGTGCCGCTCTCCGGTCGTGCGCGGGAGGCGTTGCTGCCGGCAGATGCCAGGGCCGGTGCGTGATCCTGGGGTGCATCGCTACTACCATCGGGCCATGCGCCTCACCTTCTTCGCCAGCCTTCTCCTGATCGCCAGCGGCATGGCCCATGCCCAGCAGGTCTACCGATGCGGCAACCAGTACAGCGGTGAGCCGTGCCGCAGCGGCGGTGGCCGCGTGGTCGACGTGTCGCCGCCGGTGCGCAACCTCGACGCGGCCGGTGCGTCCCAGGTGTTTCTCTGCGTCAGCACCAGCGGCGGGCGTTTCTGGTCGCCGGATCATTGCCGCGGGCAAGGCGCACTGGTCGAGCGCATCGAGCCGGTGCCGGCCGGGCTGACGTGGGAGCAGCAGGTGGACATTGCCGACCGGCAAACGAGGCAAGGCTATGCAGTGCAGCAACAGGCTGCGCAACAACGCGGTGCGAGCTCGCCGGGCGTGACGGGTGCGAGTGGCGACGCATCGCGCTGTGCGCACTTCAATGAGCGGGTGGCGTACTACGACCGCTTGGCGCGACAACCGCAGAGTGGCGCATCCCAATCCTGGATCGCCGAGCAGCGCAAGGAGGCGCGCGATCAGCAGTTCAGGGCGAGATGCTGAGGATCAGCCAACGGATTCGCGTGATGCCGTGAGGCCTGCGCTGCGGCGCATTCGGCCCGCTCCAATTCCTGTGCCATTCGCACCGAGGGTGACCACCGGCCGACATTAGTTGGCCGTGCAATTCCTGCATGTGCGGTTGTCGTCGGACACGCGCGATGCTCCGCCGCCGGCCGTCGACGACGACGTCGTCGCACTCCCGCCAGACTGCCCCGCACGGTAGATGCGTTGGCAGGTGGTCCGTCCCTTCACCGGGTCGTACGACTGGATGACATCGGGACCGACCCTGTCGGTCATCTCGCAGGTGTAAACCGGGCCGCGGGTTTCGGTCGGGGCGGCCGCGGCCACGGGCGTTGCCGGGCGGGGTGCCGCGCCGGGGCCGAAATGATTCTGCGCAACACACCGGCGCCCGCCGGATTGCACGGCATTGCAGGCGTTCTCGGCGGCCGTGTACTGCTGTTGACGTGTCTGGCGTTCCGCGGCGATCTGGGCGGGCGTCACGCCGGGCTCGGTGGGGCAGTTGGCGGCGATCATGTCCAGCACCGTCTTGGTCATGAACATCACCGTTTCCTGGCTGGCGGTGATCGAGGCATTGGATGGGACCTTGGTCGCGATGACCGACTGCTTCATGGCCTCGCAGGTCTGGCTGGAAAGGCGCACGCTTGCAGGGCGGTTGGCCGCGCCCCCTGGCGCTGAACCTCCACCCGCCGCTGCACTGCCACCGGACTCACCCGTCATCTGCCGCGCTGCTGTTGCTGCCAGAGGGTGGTCGGGAAAGCGGCTCATCAACGTGCGCTGCACTTCGCGCGCACGGGTGCGGTCGCCCTGTGCGTTCAGCTCGTCGGCGCGTGCGAACAACTGGCCAGGGTTCATGGCCAGCAGGCTGGCCTGGAACTGCTGCTCGGCGCGTGCGGCCTCTTCGCGTTTGCTTTGTTTTTCGGCCTCTGCGGCGAGCCGGGTCTTCTCGGCGGCCTCGCGGGTGGCGGCCTCACGCGCGCCCGGCAGATTGACCTCGGTGCGAACACCGGCCACGTCGTACTGCGTGCCCACCGACAGCTTGCCGCTTTCGTAACGGCCTTCTTCGGCCAGCGTGCCATCGGCGCGGTACTCGCGTCCTTGTGTGCGCCAATTGGTGCTCATGCTTCCCTCGAAGCGCGTGCCGTCGGCGCGCAAGAAAGTACCCTGGAAGGACGCGTTCTTGCTCCAGCTGCCTGACTTCGTCCCGCCGTCGCGGAGTACCTGCAGGCCTTGTCCTTCGCGGTTGTCGCTGGCCACCTCTCCCACATAACGATTGCCGTTGGGGGCGTACAGCATGTCGGCAGCGCCCTGCACGCGATTGGCACTGAACTGTCCACGCTGGATCTCGCCGTCGGAAAAGACGCGTGTTCCGGTGCCGTCAGCCTTGCCGTCCTTGACCTGCCCGTAGTAGACCCAACTCGTGTCGCCGGTGCCCTTGCCCGACAGCGTGTCGCCAGTGCCCACCTCGCGC
Source organism: Variovorax sp. 54 (assembly GCF_002754375.1). Classification (NCBI taxonomy): domain Bacteria; kingdom Pseudomonadati; phylum Pseudomonadota; class Betaproteobacteria; order Burkholderiales; family Comamonadaceae; genus Variovorax; species Variovorax sp. 54. The sequence goes on along the minus strand of NZ_PEFF01000001.1, from coordinate 449,008 downwards.
ACGCGCGCCCCGATCTCCTGCGACAGCCGCTGCGGCTGCGCCAGGCCGCCGAGCTTGCGCTCGTTCTCGCGGTCATCGCCGTTGAGCACTGCGTTGAACATCGCATCGGGCGTGACCTCCTTGCGGTGGTAGCCGAAGAAGTTGCGCGTGCCTTCGCCAATGGCAGCCTGCAGCCGCTCAAGGTAGCCCTTGGCGCGCGCGCAGGTCTTCTGCGCGCTCAATACGAAGCGGCAACCGATGTGCGCCGAGCAAAGGTCGGCCTGGGTGATCGTGGCTTCATCCTTGAGCTCGACGCAATTCGCGATCTCGGGATTGACCTGGCCCCGGGCTCCCATGGGGACGGCGAGCACACAGGCCGAGAGGACGAGTGCCGACAGGAAGGCGTACGGGAACCGGGGCGCTTGCCTGGGGCGTTGACGCCCTCGGCGTGCCGGCGTGGAAATGAGCGCTGGTTCTCGTGCAATGGTCGCCATCGTCATGACGTCTCCTCGGTCTGTGATGGGCCGAATCTAGCGGAGCAAATTGCAAACCAAATACCGCTTTTGTGGGAGTCCACGGAAACCGGTAGCTCGCCTTGCCGGGCCGCGATGCGGAAGGCGCCTATCGGCCCTCGCAAGTGAGGCGAGGTGCTCTCCGAAATTTGATCGGGAGGCCAAGGACAAGAGAGAAATGATGGCCTGCCCGGAGGGGATCGAACCCCCGACAACCTGCTTAGAAGGCAGGTGCTCTATCCAACTGAGCTACGGGCAGATTTCGGTTGAGAAGCGAGGGCCGAAGCCTTCAGTCCTCGGGCCACAAGGGATGCGGCAACAGACCCGAAAAATCAACGGTCTGGACGCTTCTGCCTCTGACCGGGGAAGCGCGGATTCTACCTACATCCCTCCATGCACGACGCCTTCGCGGGCGCTCGTTGAGAGGGCGAATGGGCGTGGCTGGCGCGGGAGGACACCCTGGCGGTCTCGGCCGCCTGCTTCGACACGAGCTGCTTCTTGCCGCAGGTGCTGCACCGATAGAACCTGAGGGCCGGCAGCATCCTCATCCAGGTTCGCCGCTCGAGGCGACGAAGGCCGGCCAGGCCGCAGGAACATCGGAGAAACAGATTCAGCAGCATCACAGAAGAGTTCAAACCGGGAAGGTGTCGACACTCTTTCCCCGACGCTGCTTCGCGGTTTGCGCAACCATGAAGCACCCGCGTTCGATTCTGTGGGTGGGCAGGGCCTGCAGCGAAAGGGCTGCACGCGCAACAGATTGCTAGGGACGGGCGTTTCGGTCGTCCGATGCTTTCCTGGATCTTTGCGGCCGAGGGGCCGTCAGACGTTCTCCGAGCGGTACTTGAAGACCGCTTCGTTCACCGCGCGTTCGGACGCCAGTTGCTTTTTTCCGCAGGCGCTGCATTGGTAGAAGCGCTGGCTCGAGAAGAGCCGCATCCATGGCCGGCGCTCGATGCGTGCGAGATGCCGGAGGCCGCAGGAACAGCGGGAAAAGTAATTCAGCATCGGAAAAGAATCCAGGGGTGAGGGTCTGCTTCAACGTCCGTCCCTGACTCAGCTCTTCGGCTTTGTAAACGCGATTCAGCTTACTTTGTAAACACGATCACGATTGACTCGATTCTGCGTGAGCGCCGAGGGCTCCGCGGGTAGTCCCGTAAGAAAAAGGTTGCCATAACGGTGTAACAACAAGGCAGTGGCGTTGCCCGATGTACGGAAACCGGTGGGACGTGCTACGAAACGTCTAAAGGGGCGCGAGATTCGCGGTGAATTGCGAGCGGCCCGGAAAAGAAAAAAGCCTGCAACGACTTTCATCGTTGCAGGCTTTCACTTTTCTTTTGGTCGGGGCGAAAGGATTCGAACCTTCGACCCTCTGGTCCCAAACCAGATGCGCTACCAGGCTGCGCTACACCCCGCCAAGCCTTCCATTCTAGCCCGAATAAAGGCCGGCTCAGCGCTTCTCGTACTGTGTCTTGCCAAAAAGGATCTCGCGCGCCTTGTCATCGGTGATGGGGCGGCGCAGATCGGCCAGCACTTTCACGCCGCGTTGCACGGCCGGGCGCGCGGCGATGCCGTCGAACCAGGCCTTCAGGTGCGGGTAGTCGGTGAGGGTGATGCCCTGGTTTTCCCAGCTGCGCAGCCACGGGAAGATGGCGATGTCGGCAATCGAATAGCTGTTGCCGGCGATGAACTTGTGCTTCGACAGCTGCCGGTCGATCACGCCGTACAGGCGCTTGGCCTCGTTGGTGTAGCGGTCGACGGCATAGGCGATCTTCTCGGGCGCGTAGATGCGGAAGTGGTGTGCCTGGCCGAGCATCGGGCCGACGCCGCCCATCTGGAACATGAGCCACTGCAGCACGTCGTAGCGTTCGCGGTCGCCCGTGGGCAAGAACTTGCCGGTCTTGCCCGCGAGGTACACGAGGATGGCGCCCGATTCAAAGAGCGAGATCGGCTGGCCGTCCGGTCCGTTGGGGTCGGTGATGGCGGGGATCTTGTTGTTCGGGCTGATCTTCAGGAACTCGGGCGCGAACTGGTCGCCGGTGCCGATGTTCACTGGGTGCGCGTGGTACGGCAGGCCGCACTCCTCGAGCATGATGTGAATCTTGTGGCCGTTCGGCGTGGGCCAGGAATAGACCTCGATGGGCGATGCGGGCATGTCGCGGAGCTCCAGATTGAGAGGGTTGTGACGGGAGAACGGCAGCATATACACGCGCATCCGGACGCGTGCGGGTGCGGGCATTTGCCGTCTGCCGGCCGCGCCCTGGGCCCGGTCACCCCACCTGTCGTTCGTGCGCGTTGCACCACATCCAGTGCTCGCCGGGCTCGATCGACTGGATCACGGGATGTTCTTCAGCACGCGCGTGCTTCGTGGCGTGGCGGTTCTTCGACGAATCGCAGCAGCCCACATGGCCGCAGTGCACGCACAGGCGCAGGTGGACCCAGGTGTCGCCGGTCTTCAGGCAGTCTTCGCAGCCGCGGGGCGTGTGCGGTGGTGCGATGTCGGCGGGCACGTGTTCGCAGGCTTGAATGGGCATGGGGTATCTCTGGAAAAAACTCAGGCCACGGCCGAGGTCGACGACAGGTGCTGGTGAATCAGCGCCACCACCGCGGCGCCTTCGCCGATCGCGCCGCCCACGCGCTTGACCGAACCCGAGCGCACGTCGCCCACCGCGAACACGCCGGACACGCTCGATTCGAGCGCCGCAGCGGGGCGCGCCGGAAAGCCGCTGCTCGCGGCCGGGCCGGTCAGCACGAAGCCGTGGCGGTCGACCGACACGCCGCAGCCGTCGAGCCACGACGTCTCGGGCTCTGCGCCGACGAACAGGAAGATGTTGCGCGCCGGGCAGTCGTGCTCCTGGCCCGAGGTGTGGCAGCGCCACGTGGCGCCGGTGAGGCCTTCCTCGGGCGCGCCGTGCAGCCGCACGAGCTCGGTGTGCGGTTGCAGCGAGATGTTGGGCGTGGCCTCGATGCGGTCGATGAGGTAGCGCGACATGCTGGCCGCCAGCGACGGCCCACGCACCAGCACGTTGACCTTGGCCGCATGGCGCGACAGGAACACCGCCGCCTGGCCCGCCGAGTTGCCGCCGCCCACCAGCGCAACCTCTTGCTGTGCGCAGATCTTGGCTTCGATGGCCGAGGCCCAGTACCAGATGCCGCGGCCTTCGAACTCGGCCAGGCGCGGCACGCCGGGGCGGCGGTAGCGCGCGCCGCTTGCGATGACCACCGTGCGCGCGCTGATCGTGCGGCCGTCGGTGAGCTTCAGGGCAAGGCTGCCGATCGCGTTCTCGCGCGAGCAGTCGAGCGCTTCCACCTGCGCCGGAATCAGCATCTCGACGCCGAACTTCTGCGCCTGCACGAACGCGCGGCCCGCCAGCGCCTGCCCCGAGATGCCGGTCGGAAAGCCCAGGTAGTTCTCGATGCGCGCGCTGGCACCGGCCTGTCCGCCGAAGGCGCGGCAGTCGAGCACGATCACGCGCAGCCCTTCGGAGGCGGCATACACCGCGGTCGCAAGGCCGGCCGGGCCAGCGCCGACCACGGCCACGTCGTAGAGCTCGTCGCGTGCCGCGGTGTCGACCATGCCGAGGCAGCGCGCCAGGCCTTCGTCGCTCGGGTTGACGAGCACCGAGCCGTCGGGGCACACGGCCAGCAATTTGTCGGGGCCGTATTGGGCGAGCAGTGCGGCCGCATCGGCGTCGGCGGCTGCGTCGACCAGGTGATAAGGATGGCCGTTGCGGCGCAGGAAGTTCTCCAGCCGCGCCATTTCGGGCGAATCGGGGCGCCCGATCAGCACCGGCCCGGCCGCGCCCGATTCGATGAGCGCCACGCGCCGCAGGATCAGCGCGCGGGTGATGCGCTCGCCCAGGTCGGCCTCGGCCACCAGCAGCGCGCGCAGGCGGTCCGGCGGCACGACCAGTGCCTCGACTTCTTCGTCGGCATGCCCGTCGACCAGGGCAGGGCGTCCGCTCAGCTGGCCGACCTCGGCGAGAAACTCGCCCGGCCCCTGGCGTGCGATCGGCACCACATGGCCCAGGCCGTCGCGCTGCGTGACGGCGACCACGCCCTTGAGCAGCACGAACATGCCGGCGCCGGTCTCGCCGGCGGTGAAAAGTCGTTCGCCGCGCGCAAAGCGTTGCACGCTGCCGAAGCTGGCGATGCGTGCCATCTCGGCGTCACTGAGGACGGGGAAAGTCTGGTGCAGGCGGCTGTTGGCGCCTGGTGCATCGGTGGCCATGGGGTCGAACTCCGTGTCGCGAATGCCCCGCATTAGACGCCGAAGCGGCGCCAAAGCGACGCTGACGCGCGTTGTAACAACGTCATGTGGCTGCCACGCCGCTGACATGCCGCTTTCATTGCGCGTGTCCAGACTCGGTCAGCAGAAAGGGATTTCCCATGAAAGAACTGCCGAACCCGACGTTTCCGCTCTCGCAGCTCGGACTGCGCGCAGCCTTGTGGCCCGCACCCACGGCCGGAACCCCCGCCGTTGTTGCTGCTGCCGCCGCAACCGCCGCCGCACTGGCCACCCGCACGTCGGTCCCCGAGGCGCCGCTGGCCGTCATCGTGCCGCCGGCCGCCGAGGTCAACAAGCCGGGCATCACGGTGAGCTGGGCACGTCATCTGGATGACGTGCGCGCCGCGCAACGCCTGCGTCACGATGTGTTCGTCGGCGAGATGGGCGCACGCCTGAGCACACCGCTGGCCGGCCACGACATCGACCTGTTCGACGACTTCTGCGAACACCTGCTGGTGCGCGACGAACTCACCGGCCAGGTCATCGGCACCTACCGCGTGCTGACCCCCGCGCAGGCCCGCCGCGTCGGCAGCACCTACAGCGACACCGAATTCGACCTGACCCGCCTGCGCGACCTGCGCGAGCGCATGGTCGAGCTGGGCCGCAGCTGCGTGCACGCCGAGCACCGCCAGGGCGGCGTGATCCTCGCGCTGTGGGGCGCGCTGGCCGGCTTCATGCACCGCAACAAGCTCGACACCATGATCGGCTGCGCGAGCATTCCGATGTCGCACAACGGCGTGACCAGCGGCGATGCGGCGGCCAGCATCTGGCGCCAGCTTTCGGCCAGCCACCTCGCGCCGATTCAATACCAGGTGCAGCCGCGCCTGCCGCTGCCGGTCGAACGGCTCGACAGCGCGCTCGACGTGGAGCCGCCCGCGCTCATCAAGGGTTACCTGCGCCTGGGTGCCAAGGTGCTCGGCGCACCGGCCTGGGACCCGGACTTCAACACCGCCGACCTGCCGATGCTGATGCGCATCGACGACCTGCCGGCGCGCTATCGCAAGCACTTTCTCGGCGCATGAAGCCGGCGGCCATCCGGCCCGACGCCGGGCCGCACGCTGCTTCGCTGTCGCCGAATGTGTCAGCTTCGCTCTCTGTGGGGCAGGGCACGTCACGCGAATGTCATGGAACTGTCACGGATGACGTTGACACTGTCATATTTCAGCCGACGTGTTCTCCCGTGCCGCTTGCTCCAGAATCAGTGCCCATGCCTTCCCTCTCCGCTGACCCGTCGCGCGGTGACGCGCCTCCGTTCGCGTTGCTGGACCGCGACCACAGCATCCTCTCGTTCAACGAACGCGTGCTCGACTGGGCGCGCCGCCCCGAGGTGCCGCTGATCGAGCGGCTGCGCTATCTGTGCATCGTGTCGTCGAACCTCGACGAGTTCTTCGAAGTCCGCGCCGCACCGCACCTGATCGCCGGCAGCGCCGGCGACAACAAGGGCACCTACACCGTCGAATCCTTCGAGCGGCTGGCCGAGGCCGCCCATGCGTTGGTGGCGCGCCAGTACGCGCTGTACAACGACGAGCTGATGCCGGCGTTTGCCACGCACGGCATCCACATCGTGTCGCACGGCGAACGCAACCCGGCGCAGCGCAAGTGGGTCAGCGAGTATTTCGAGCGCGAAGTGCGCCCGCTGCTGATCCCCGTGGGGCTCGACCCGGCGCACCCGTTCCCGCAGGTGGCGAACAAGTCGCTGAACTTCATCGTGCGTCTGGGCGGCAAGGACGCCTTCGGCCGCGAGAACCCGATCCAGATCGTCAAGCTGCCGCGCGTGCTGCCGCGTCTCATCAAGATGCCGGCCAAGGTGTCGGACGGCAAGACGCTGTTCGTGGCGCTGTCGAGCGTGGTGCGCGCGCACCTTTCGAGCATGTTCCCGGGCCGCGAGGTGGGCGACTTCTCGCAGTTCCGCGTCACGCGCCACTCCGACCTCGCCGTCGACGAGGAAGACGTCAAGAACCTGCGCACCGCGCTGCGCCAGGGCCTGCAGCACCGCCACTACGGCCAGGCCGTGCGGCTCGAGGTGTCGGCGAGCTGCGCAGAATCGCTCGCGAGCTTCCTGTTGGCGCAGTTCAACCTGCCGCCGCAGGCGCTGTACCGCGTGCACGGCCCGGTGAACCTGGCACGACTCACGCAGTTCATCGACCTGATCGGCGAGCCGCAGCTGCGCTTTCCGCCGTACGCGGCGTCGTTCCCCGTCACGCTGTCGCCCGCGCAGTCGTTCTTCGACCGGCTGCAGCGCGGCGACGTGCTGATCCACCAGCCCTTCGAGAGCTTCGACGGCGTGCTGGCCTTCCTGCGCGACGCGGTGCTCGACCCGCAGGTGCTGGCCATCAAACAGACCATCTACCGCACCGGCGCCGATTCGGAGCTCATGGACCTGCTGCGCGAAGCCGTGCGCCGCGGCAAGGAGGTCACGGTGGTGGTCGAGCTGAAGGCGCGCTTCGACGAAGAGGCCAACATCAACTGGGCCGAGATGCTCGAATCGATCGGCGCGCAGGTGGTGTACGGCGTGGTGGGCTTGAAGACCCACGCCAAGATGCTGCTGGTCACGCGCCGCGAGGGCAAGCAACTGCGCCGCTACGGCCACCTGTCCACGGGTAACTACAACCCGCGCACGGCGCGGCTGTACACCGACATCAGCCACCTCACGGCCGACCCGGCGCTCACGGCCGACATGGAAGCCGTGTTCGTCCACCTGGCCAGCCAGAGCCGCCTGCCCAAGCTCAACCGCATGTGGCTCGCGCCCTTCGACCTGCACAAGAACCTGGTCGCGCGCATCGATGCGCTGGGGCAGGCTGCGGCCAGCGGCGAGCCGACGCGCATCGTCGCCAAGATGAACGCGCTGACCGACGAGGCCATCATCGGCGCGCTCATTCGCGCGGGGCAGAAGGGCGTGAAGATCGACCTCATCGTGCGCGGCGCCTGCACGCTGCCGGCGCAGGTGCCGGGGCTCACCGACAACGTGCGCGTGCGCTCGGTCATCGGGCGCTTCCTCGAGCATTCGCGGGTGTTCTATTTCCGCCATGGCGAGGACGAGTCGCTCTATTTGTCGAGCGCCGACTGGATGAACCGCAACATGATGCGGCGCATTGAGCTGGCCTGGCCCGTGACCGACCCCACCCTGCGCCAGCGCCTCATCGACGAGTGCCTGGTGGCCTACCTGCACGATGGCCGCGACGCCTGGGACCTGGGCGGCGACGGCGTCTACCGGCGTGTCGACCATGACACGCACCCCGGCGAGGCGGGCGCGTCCCCCGCGATCGAAGCGCATGGCGCCCAGGCCGCCTTGATGGGCCGCTATGCATCACGAGGAAACCACCGTGATGCGGCCTCCAATTGAAATTGAAGAAGAAGTTCGAAAGACGATGAGCATGGACTTGATCTTCTGGCGTCACGCCGAAGCCGAGGACTGGACCGAAGGGTGTGACGACATGCAGCGCTCGCTCACGCAGCGCGGCGAAAAACAGGCCAAGCGCATGGCCTTGTGGCTTGATCGGCAACTGCCCGACGGCACGCGCATCGTGTGCAGTCCGGCGCGCCGCTGCGAGCAGACCGCCCTGGCGCTGGGTCGCAAGTACAAGGTGCGTTCCGAGCTGTCGCCCGACACCACCCCCGACGCGCTGCTGGCCGCCACCGGCTGGCCCAACGGCAAGTCGGTGGTGCTGGTGATCGGCCATCAGCCCTCGCTGGGGCAGGCGATCTCGTTGCTCCTCGGCCTGAAACAGGACAGCTGCCCGGTGCGCAAGGGCTCGCTGTGGTGGATCCGCACCCGCGAGCGCGACGGCGATGTGCAGACCGTCGTGGTGACGGTGCAGGCGCCCGAGCTTCTCTAAGCCGTCCTTCGCCGCGGACACCCCTGCCTGACGCTTCCGGACAGGCGCTTTGTCACGGTCGCGGGCCGAGGTGGCAGGGCGCTTGTCTCCCGGAAAAAGGGGCGAACGACTCATGCGCGCGTGCGGCGCAATTTCTACAGTGTGAGTGCACGGCAACGTGCTTTTGACCTCGATGCGGGAAAGAAGCGGTGCCGGTCGACCACCTCACTGGGGGACGCGCATGAAACCGCTCAACACACTGCCAGGAAGCTTCGTGAACATGCTGCGTGCAGACGCGGACGTGCGGTTGAAGGCGCTGATTTTTCTGCTTGTTGCCGCAGCCCTGCTGTCGGGGTGCGCGGCGAACACCGCCGCGCCTGTGCCGCCGACCCGCCACGATGTCGCTCGTTCGATCGAGAAGATCGAGCTCATCTACAACCAGGAAGACCAACTGATCGTCACGGATGGCGGCGGGTCGGGGCTGACGGGCTTCGCTGGGTTTCTCGGACCCGTCGCTGCGCTGGTGGCCATCTCCGTCGATACCAACAGCCGGCTGACGATGGCCGCCCGGACCGACCAGCGCAGCAAGGAGTTCACGGCCGCAGTGAAGAACAGTGGAGTGACCATGGGGCTCAACAGGCAGTTCGCAGAGCGGCTGGCGGTGCGCCTGCGGGACAGTGGCCGCGAGGTGAAGCTGACGCCTTTCTTGCGTGCGACCGGAGAGCACGCGCAGATGCAGGTGCAGGAGCTCCAGCCGACGCCCGGCTACAGCACATTGATCTTGCGGATCACGACGTCCTATGGCGCGGCCGATGCGACATCGAGCTTCAAGCCGTACGTCTGGGTGGAACAGTTGCTGAGGGACGAGAAGCAGTCCGTCGTGGGCCAGACGTTGCAGGTCGCCGACGTGAGCGAGCCGACCTATCTCCTGTACGACGGCCTGCTCAAGGACACCGCAGGCGCTCGCGAAGGGTTGAAGCGCGGGCTTGACCAGATCGTGCAGCCGGCCTATGTCAGCCTGTTCGGGGAAGACGAGCCGCGCAAGGCCAGCGCTGCGGCAGTCACGCAGACGGCCGGCATCGACACGAAGTGAAACGGCTCAGGCGCCGCTGAGTTCCACGCGCCAGTTGCTGGTTTTCTGCCAGGCCAGCACTTCCTCGCGCAGCAGGTGTGCCGACTGCGGATAGGCGTCGGCCCAATCGGGCGCGCAGGCAAGCGTGAAGGCCCTGGCACCGAGTGCCGCGAGGTTCAGCGCCTTCGGGTCGGGGTCGCGGCGTGCATGGCACAGGATCACGGCCAGCCGCAGCGCGAGCAGCTGCATCACGAAGGTCTCGTCGTCGAGCGAAGTTTCGAGCTTGCGCAGCTTGCCGCGCTGGCCCAGCACCAGCTGGCCGAGCGCGTGCAGCTCGTTCACAGCAAAGCCCGGCGCGTCGGCGTTGTCGAGGATGTAGGCGCCGTGCTTGTGATAGTCGCTGTGCGACACCAGCGCGCCGATCTCGTGCAGCTGCGCGGCCCAGCCGAGCTTGCGCAGCGCGCGGCCGGCGCGGCTCGAGGTGCTGCCGCCACGCGCGGCGGGGGCGAGCTGCACGAACAGCGCGGCGGCGGTGTCGCTCACGCGCTTGGCCTGGGCCGGATCGACCGCAAAGCGGGTCGCGAGCCGGGCCACCGTGGCGCTGCGCATGTCGGCCACGCTCTCGTCGCGTTCGAGCAATTCGTACAGCACGCCGTGGCGCAGTGCGCCCTGGGCGACCTTCATTTCCTGGATGTCGAGCAGGTCGAACACCGCGCGCAGCACGCTCAGGCCGCCGCCGATCACGGCCTTGCGGTCTTCGCGCATGCCGTCGATGCGCAGTTTGTCGATGCTGCCGGCCTTGAGCAGGCGGTCGAGCAGCCAGTCGAGGCCGTCGCGGGTCACGAGGCCAGCCTCGCCGCCGGCCGCGGCGAGCACGTCGCCCACCGCGCCGATGGTGCCGGAGGCGCCATAGGCCACATCCCACTGGTCGCGGGTGTAGCTCGACAGCGCGTCGTCCAGCACGGCCTTGGCCGCGACTTCGGCGGCGCGGAAGGCGGGGGCGGTGAACTGGCCTTCGCCGAAATGCTTCATGGACCAGGCGACGCTGCCCACGCGGTACGACTCCATGCGCTCGGCCTCGAGCGCGTGGCCGATGATCATTTCGGTGGAGCGCCCGCCGATGTCGATGACGAGCCGGCGTTCCTGGTCGGACACGTCGGTGTGCGGCAGATGGTGCGCCACGCCCTGGTAGATCAGGCGGGCTTCTTCCCGGCCCGGGATCACGTCGATGCCGAAGCCCAGGATGGTGCGTGCGCGCAACAGAAATTCTTCGCGGTTGCGTGCTTCGCGCAAGGTTTGCGTGGCCACGGCGCGCACCTGCGAGCGCTTGAAGCCGGCCAGCCGCTCGCCGAAGCGGGCGAGGGCGTCCCAGCCGCGCTGCATGGCTTCGGTCGTGAGGTTGCGTGCACTGTCCAGGCCGTTGCCCTGGCGCACGGTTTCCTTGAGGTACTCGGTGCGGTGGATCTGTCCGTGGTCGACCTGGCCGATTTCCAGCCTGAAGCTGTTGGAGCCGAGATCGACTGCTGCGAGGCGGGTGCCGTTTTGCATTGTTCTAGTGAAGAGGGCGGTTCTCTGATCGTAGCGCCGTGACAGCAGGCGCCGCCTCTCCAGTCGCGTCACGGCGAGGGCTAGAGGTTAGGCGCGGCGAATGACGGTTGTGTGACAGCGTCACACACAGCGGGGGTGGCGCAGCGGCATTTTCCCTCGACAGAAGGGGTGTCACAGTGATGTCATAAAAGCTTTTTAGAGTCCGTTCGAGCCCCCAAAAGGGACTACTTCTTACTTCTCAAGGAAGCTTTATGAAAACGACGTTCAAATTTGCAACCGCCGGCCTCGTGACCGCGCTGTTCTCCCTTCCCGCCCTTGCCCAAGACGTGACCGGCGCCGGCGCCAGCTTCCCCGCACCGCTGTACGCCAAGTGGGCCTCCGATTTCAACAAGGCCACCGGCGTCAAGATCAACTACCAGTCGGTCGGCTCGGGTGCTGGCCTGAAGCAGATCGAAGCCAAGACCGTCGATTTCGGCGCCTCTGACGCTCCCCTGAAGGACGACGAACTGCAAGCCAAGGGCCTGATGCAGTTCCCCACCGTCATCGGCGGCGTGATCCCCGTGGTCAACATCCCCGGCATCAAGCCGGGCGAGCTGAAGCTCAACGGCCAGGTGCTGGGCGACATCTACCTGGGCAAGATCACCAAGTGGAACGACCCCGCCATCAAGGCGCTGAACGGTTCGCTGGCCCTGCCTGATGCCGCCATCGCCCCGGTTCGCCGCGCCGACGGCTCGGGCACCAGCTTCCTGTTCACCAACTACCTGAGCAAGGTCAACGCCGAGTGGAAGTCGAAGGTCGGCGAAGGCACGGCCGTGAACTGGCCCACCGGTGCGGGTGGCAAGGGCAACGAAGGCGTCGCCGCTTTCGTGAACCGCCTGCCCAACTCGATCGGCTACGTCGAGTACGCCTACGTCAAGCAGAACAAGATGACCTACGCGCAGCTGCAGAACGCAGCCGGCTCGTTCGTCTCGCCCGACGACAGCGCCTTCAAGGCCGCCGCCGCCGGTGCCGACTGGAACAAGAGCTTCTACCAGGTGCTGACCAACCAGGCCGGCAAGGATTCGTGGCCCATCACCGGCGCCACCTTCATCCTGATGCACAAGGTGCAGGACAAGCCCGCCAGCGCCACCACCGTGCTGAAGTTCTTCGACTGGGCCTACAAGGGCGGCGACAAGACGGCCGACGACCTCGACTACGTGCCGATGCCCGACGCCGTGAAGGCCACCATCGCCAAGGCATGGGGTGAAGTGAAGGACGCATCGGGCAAGCCGGTCGCGTTCAAGTAAGAACCAACCCTTCATCCACCCTCCAGGACGGCGCGCCCATGAGCAACTCTTCGCTCCAGGACGCGCCGCTTTCGTCTTTGCCGGAGCGACCCGTGTCATCCACTCTCCCTGCTGCCGCCTCCCTCGACCTCGCGGCCGAGCGCGCGCGCACCTCTGCCGCTCCTCCGCCGCCCGTGAAGGCGCCCCGTTCCGGCCCCATGGCCGACCGCATCTTCGGCTGGGCCGCCAAGGGCGCCGCGCTGCTGACGCTCGCGATGCTGATCGGCATCCTGCTGTCGCTGGTCGTCGGCGCCTGGCCCGCCATTGCGAAGTACGGCCTCGGCTTCCTCACCAGCAGCGTGTGGGACCCGGTGAAGGACGAGTACGGCGGCCTCGTGATGATCTACGGCACGCTGGCCACCTCGTTCATCGCGCTGCTGATCGCCGTGCCGGTGAGCTTCGGCATCGCGCTGTTCCTGACCGAACTCTCGCCCAACTGGCTCAAGCGCCCGTTGGGCACTGCCATTGAACTGCTGGCTGCCGTGCCGTCCATCGTGTACGGCATGTGGGGCCTGCTGGTCTTCGGCCCGATTCTTTCGACCTGGGTGCAGCAGCCGCTGCAGAAGCTGCTGGCCGGCGTGCCGTACCTCGGCGCCCTGGTGTCCGGCCCGCCCGTGGGCATCGGCATTCTGTCGGCCGGCATCATCCTGGCGATCATGATCATTCCGTTCATCGCCTCGGTGATGCGCGACGTGTTCGAAGTGACGCCCGCGCTGCTCAAGGAGTCGGCCTACGGCCTGGGCTCCACCACCTGGGAAGTCGTTTCCAAGGTCGTGCTGCCCTACACCAAGGCCGGCGTGATCGGCGGCATCATGCTCGGCCTCGGCCGTGCACTGGGCGAGACCATGGCCGTCACGTTCGTGATCGGCAACATGAACCAGCTCAACTCCCTGTCGGTGTTCGAGGCTGCCAACAGCATCACCTCGGCACTGGCCAATGAATTCGCCGAAGCCGGCGCGGGCCTGCACCAGGCCGCGCTGATGTACCTCGGCCTCGTGCTGTTCTTCATCACCTTCGTCGTGCTGTCGCTCTCGAAGATGCTGCTGGCCCAGATGAAGAAGAGCGAAGGAACCAAGTCGTGAGCACCACTGCGCAAAACCTGATCAACGCCAAGGCATTGGCCGAAACGCGCCAGGCGAGGTTCGCCGCGCGCAACCGCGTGAACAAGATCGCGCTCACGCTGTCGCTCGCCGCGATGGCGTTCGGCGTGTTCTGGCTGGTGTGGATCCTGTGGGAAACGCTGCGCCAGGGCATCGGCGGCCTGGCGCTCGCCACCTTCACCGAGATGACGCCGCCGCCGAACGAGGCGGGCGGCATCGCCAACGCCATCTTCGGCTCGTTCGTGATGGTGTCGCTGGCCACCTTCGTGGGCACGCCCATCGGCATCATGGCCGGCATCTATCTGGCCGAGTACAACCCCAAGGGCCTGCTGGCCTCGATCACGCGCTTCGTCAACGACATCCTGCTGTCGGCACCGTCGATCGTGATCGGCCTGTTCGTCTACGCCGTGGTGGTGGCCTACTTCAAGACCTTCTCGGGCCTGGCCGGCGCACTGTCGCTGGCGCTCATCGTGATTCCGGTGGTGATCCGCACCACCGAGAACATGCTGCAGCTGGTGCCGCCGGGCCTGCGTGAAGCGGCCTACGCACTGGGCACGCCGAAGTGGAAGGTCATTCTCAGCATCACGCTGCGCGCCGCGCGCGCCGGTGTGGTCACGGGCGTGCTGCTGGCCGTGGCCCGCATCGCCGGCGAGACCGCACCGCTGCTCTTCACCGCGCTGAACAACCAGTTCTGGACCGCCGACGTGAGCCAGCCCATGGCCAGCCTGCCGGTCACGATCTTCAAGTTCGCCATGAGCCCGTACGAGAACTGGCAACAGCTGGCCTGGGCCGGCGTGTTCCTGATCACCGTCGCCGTGCTTGCCCTCAACATCCTGGCGCGCGTGCTGACGCGCAACAAACACTAAATAATCAAGAAGGCGCCAACATGCCAAACACCGTCGCACAACAACAACCGTCGCGCTCGAAGATTTCGGTCAAGGACCTGAACTTCTACTACGGCAAGTTCCACGCGCTCAAGGGCATCAACCTCGAGATCCCCGAGAACAAGGTCACGGCCTTCATCGGCCCGTCGGGCTGCGGCAAGTCGACCCTGCTGCGCACCTTCAACCGCATGTTCGAGCTGTACCCCGAGCAGCGCGCCGAAGGCACCATTGCGCTGGACGGCGAGAACCTGCTCACGTCCAAGCAGGACGTGGCGCTCATTCGCGCCAAGGTCGGCATGGTGTTCCAGAAGCCCACGCCGTTCCCGATGTCGATCTACGACAACATCGCCTTCGGTGTGAAGCTGTTCGAGAACCTCTCGGCCAGCGACATGGACGACCGCGTCGAGTGGGCCCTGAAGAAGGCCGCCCTGTGGACCGAAGTGCGCGACAAGCTGCAGCAAAGCGGCTCGGGACTCTCGGGCGGCCAGCAGCAGCGCCTGTGCATTGCACGCGGCATTGCGATCAAGCCTGAAGTGCTGCTGCTCGACGAACCCTGCTCCGCACTCGACCCGATCTCGACCGCGAAGATCGAAGAGTTGATCGCCGAGCTGAAAAACGAGTACACCGTGGTCATCGTGACCCACAACATGCAGCAAGCTGCCCGCTGCAGCGACTACACCGCCTACATGTACCTCGGCGACCTGATCGAGTTCGGTGCCACCGAACAGATGTTCTTCAAGCCGCAGCGCAAGGAGACCGAGGACTACATCACCGGCCGCTTCGGTTGAGTTGAAGTCAAAGGAAAACACCATGACCGAGAAACACCTTTCCAGCCAGTTCGACAGCGAACTCAACGGCGTCTCGTCGCGCGTGATGGAGCTCGGCGGCATGGTCGAGTCGCAGATCCACCAGGCCGTGTACGCCCTGCTGCAGTTCGACCCCGAAGCCGCCGACCGCGTGATGGAGACCGAGCACCGCGTCAACGCGATGGAGATCGAGATCGACCGCGAGCTGTCGTCGATCATTGCGCGCCGCCAGCCCACGGCGCGCGACCTGCGCCTGCTCATCGCCATCAGCAAGACCACCGCCAACCTGGAGCGCGTGGGCGACGAGGCCAACAAGATCGCACGCATGGTCAAGTCGATCATCGAAAGCGGATCGGCCCGCCAGCTGCCCACCACCGAGCTGCGCATTGCCGCCGACCTGGCCTCGAACCTGCTGCGCACCGCACTGGACGCCTTCGCGCGCCTGGACACGGCGGCCGCGCTGTCGATCCTGAAAGACGACGACCTCATCGACAAGGAGTTCGACGGCTTCGTGCGCAAGCTGGTCACCTACATGATGGAAGACCCGCGCACCATCTCCGCCAGCCTGGACCTGCTGTTCCTGGCCAAGGCGATCGAACGCATCGGCGACCACGCCAAGAACATCGCCGAGTTCATCATCTACATCGTCAAGGGCGCCGATGTGCGGCACACTTCGATGGAGGAAATCGAGTCGGCATTGCAGTGACGACCGTCGCCGCACAGACTCCCCAGAACGCATGAAGAAACCAAGAGTCCTGATCGTCGAAGACGAATCCTCGATCGCCGAGCTGATCGCCGTCAACCTGCGCCACAACGGCTTCGAGCCGATCTGGTCCGAAGACGGCGCCGCTGCCCAGCGTGAAATCGACGCCTTCCTGCCGGACCTGATCCTGCTCGACTGGATGCTGCCGGGCCAGAGCGGCCTGCAGCTCGCGCGCCAATGGCGCAAAGACCCGCGCACCAAGGCCATCCCGATCCTGATGCTCACGGCGCGCGGCGACGAGCCCGACAAGGTCGCCGGCCTCGATGCCGGTGCCGACGACTACATCACCAAGCCGTTCTCCACCCAGGAAATGCTGGCGCGCATCCGCGCCGTGCTGCGCCGCCGCGCGCCCGAGGTGGTGACCGAGCGCGTCGAGATCGGCGAACTGGCCCTCGACACCTCCACCCACCGCGTCACGTGGCAGGGCGGGGCGCTGAAGGTCGGCCCGACCGAATTCAAGCTGCTGGCCTACCTGATGCAGCACGCCGAGCGCGTGCACAGCCGTGCGCAACTGCTCGACAAGGTGTGGGGCGACCACGTCTATATCGAGGAACGCACGGTCGACGTGCACGTCAAGCGCCTGCGTGAGTCGCTGGGTGCGGCTGCGCCGATGGTGGAAACCGTTCGCGGCGCGGGTTACCGGCTGACGGCCCAAGTCACGGTGTGAGCAGCGCCGTGAGCCTCGGCGGCGGGCGCGGATAATCGCCCGCCATGCCTTTTCGTATTGCTACGTTTTTAAT
Source organism: Variovorax sp. 54 (assembly GCF_002754375.1). NCBI lineage: Bacteria > Pseudomonadati > Pseudomonadota > Betaproteobacteria > Burkholderiales > Comamonadaceae > Variovorax > Variovorax sp. 54. The sequence continues at coordinate 432,179 of NZ_PEFF01000001.1, read as the reverse complement.
AGCGTCCCTCGTAATTGCGGCGGGCGCTGTCGGCCTTTTCGGCTGGAAGTACGGCTGGCTGGGCGCTTGGTTGGGCGCGGTGCTCTGGCTGGGCCTCGATGCCTGGCGCGCCGACCGCCTGCTGCGCGTGCTGCGCAACGACGCGGCCGGGCTGCCGTCGCGCGGGCCGGGTGTGTGGGGCGAGCTCTCGGAGCGCATCCGCAAGCTGCTGCGCGAGCGTGAACAACAGACCCGGCAGGCGGAAGACCGGCTGCAGGAATTCCTGGCCGCCATCCAGGCCTCGCCCAACGGCGTGGTGCTGCTCGACGAGCAGGGCCGCATCGAGTGGTGCAACCAGACGGCGGCGGGCCAGTTCGGCATCGACGCCGAGCGCGACCTGCTGCAGCACCTGGCGAACCTCGTGCGCGATCCGGCCTTCGTGGCCTATCTGGCCTCGTGGAACTACAGCCGCGATGTCGTCATCGACGCGCCCGGTCTCGTGCATGCGCAGCATCGCGGCCACCCGGTGCGGCTGTCGGTGCAGGTGCATCCCTACGCCGGCAACCGGCGCATGCTGCTCACGCGCGACATCACGGCGCTGGAGCAGGCCGAGGCGATGCGGCGCGACTTCGTGGCCAACGTGTCGCACGAGATCCGCACGCCGCTCACGGTGCTGGCGGGCTTCGTCGAGACGCTGCAGAACCTGCCGCTGGATGCCGATGAGCGCACGCGTTATCTGTCGCTGATGGGGCAGCAGTCGCACCGCATGGAAACGCTGGTGAACGACCTGTTGACGCTGTCGCGGCTGGAAGGCAGCGCAGCGCCTTCGGGCAACCAGTGGGTGCGCATGCGCGCGCTGCTGGCGCAGTGCGAAGACGAAGGGCGAGGCCTGTCGGGCCGGCTCACGCCGCAGGGGCACCGGCTCACGTTCACGTCGGAAGCCGAGTCCGAGCTGTCGGGCGCGCCGACCGAGCTGCAGAGCGCGATGTCGAACCTCGTGACCAACGCCATCCGCTACACGCCGGGCGGCGGCGAGGTGGCGGTGACGTGGCGGGTGTTGCCCGACGGGCGCGGTGAATACGCGGTGCGCGACACGGGCCCGGGCATTGCCGCCGAACACATTCCGCGGCTCACCGAGCGCTTCTATCGCATCGACCGCAGTCGGTCGCGTGAGACCGGTGGCACGGGGCTCGGACTGGCGATCGTGAAGCACATCGCGCAGCGCCACGGCACCGAGCTGCGCATCGAGAGCACGGTGGGCAAGGGCAGTCGTTTCGCGCTGCTGTTCCCGGCGACGCGCGTGCGCGAAGCACGCGTGATGGTCAAGTAAGCAGGCCGCGCGGCCTTCAGCGGGCCCGCGCCTTCATCGTCCAGCGCAGCAGCGCGACGAACAACAGCGCCGTGAGCGCCAGCGCCACAGCGCTCATGAGCCAGAAGGCCAGCGGCGACTGCATGGCCGGCCACGGCCCCAGGCCGCGGTAGGCCAGCAGGTAGCTGCCGCCCAGGCCCATGCCCCAGAGCATCGTGCAGTAGATGACCAGCGGCGCCAGCGTCACGCGGTAGCAGCGCAGCACGAAGACGCACAGCGTCTGGAATGCATCGGCGATGTGATACAGCGCCACGGTGACCAGCAGCGCCGAGGCCATCGCGATCACGGCGGGGTTGTCGGAGTACACGTTGGCGAGCTGCGTGCGGAACGCGGCCATCGCGCCGGCATAGAGCAGCGCGAACAGCGCCGTGAGCTCGAAGCCCAGCCGGCAGGCATGGCGCGCCTTGGCGGTGTCGCCGGCGCCGAGCCAGAAGCTCACGCGCGCACTGGTTGCGATGGCGAGCGACAGCGGCGTCATGTAGGCCACGGCCAGCAGGTTCGACGCGATCTGGTGCGCGGCCGCCGCGGTGGTGCCCAGGCGCGCGATGAAGAGCGCCATCAGCGTGAACGATGTCACTTCCACCAGCACCGCGAGGCCGCCGGGCACACCCAGCCGCGCGAAGAGCCGGATCTGGCGCCAGTCGGGCGCCTCGATGCGCTCCCACAGCTGGTAGCCGCGGTAGAACGCGCCATGGCGCAGCAGCCAGACCGCGCAGCCGAGCATGGCCCAGTTCACGCACAGCGTGGCCCAGGCGCAGCCCACCAGCCCCATCGCAGGCAGGCCGGCGCCGCCGAAGGTGAACCAGACCGACAGCGGCAGCTTCACGAGCAGCGAGGCCAGCTGCAGCCAGGTCACGAGCTTGGGCTTGCCCAGGCTCTGGTTCAGGGTGCTGAAAAGGCGAAAGAGCAGGGCGGGCGCCAGCGCGAAGGCCAGTACCGCGAGGTAGGCCTCGACCTCGCCGCGCATGTCGGCGGGCACCTGGGTCCAGCGCAGCGCGGCGCCGGGCAGCAGCAGCACCGTCATGCCGACCACGACGGCGATGGCGGCGAGGTAGAGCGACTGGCGAACCGAGCGGCCGATTTCGCTGCCCCGGTTGGCGCCGTGCAACTCGGCCCACACCGGCAGCAGTGCCTGCAGCACGCCCATCAGCGAGACATACACGCTGACGAAGATCGCGGCGCCCACCGAGAGTGCGGCCAGCGCGCCTTCGGAGTAGCGGCCCGCGATGATGGTGTCGGCCACGCCGAAGGCCATCACGGCCAGCTGGCCGATCAGCACCGTGCCGGCGTGCCGCGCGATGAGTCCTCGTTCGCTGCCGTGCGTGCTGCTGCTCACGGGTCAGCGCACGATCTTTTCGTAGAGCAGCAGGTCGTCCGCGGGGCTGCTGGGGCGGCGCAGGGTGCCGCTGAAGCGCCATTGGTCCATCGGGATGATGGTGTGCAGCCGCTCGATGGTCTCGGGGCTCACAAGCAGCCACGGGCAGTCGTTGCCCAGCAGCAGCGGCTGCAGGTTGAGGTTGCCGTGGTGGCGCAGCGCCGCGATGTGCGGGCGGCTCAGCGCCAGTTCGGCCACGCAGCGCGGCTGGCCGATGCGCTCGGTCACGGCGCGCACCTGCGGGATGTAGCTGCGCGCGTAGTCGATGGGCGGCAGCCAGAGCGTCATCAGCAGCATCCAGCACAGGGCGGTGCCGCCGGCCGGCAGCACCAGCGTCTTCCAGAGCGCGGCGCGATGGCGCCCGGTGCGCCAGCGCACCAGCCAGCACCAGGCCAGCGTGGCGGCCAGTGCGAGCACGAAGGCAACCGGCGAGAACGCGGCCTCGAAGCCCGGCACCAGCCGCGCCACGCTGGCGGCGGGCTTGCGCGGCGCGCCGGTCAGCATGGCGATCCAGTACATCCAGCCGAGCACGGCCAGGCCGCTGAAGAACAGCACGTTGAACCAGTCGATCAGCGCAGCCGCACTGCGACGGAAGGTCGGCAGCGCAAAGGCCGCCAACGTGGCGAAGGCGGGCAGGGCCAGCAGCAGGGAGCGGTCGGAGAAGTCGGTGGTCCAGGTGGCGGCCAGCGGCACCAGCGCGAACCACAGCGGCAGCGCGACGTGGCGCTCGAGCCACTGGCGGCGCCAGCGCCAGAGCGTCCAGAGCGCGAGCGGCCAGACCGGCCAGGTGAACCACAGCAGCAACTTTGCCTGGCTGCGCACGTCGGACAACAGCGCGCTGCCGTTGCCCACCGTGATCTTCCATTGCGCGAGGCCCAGGCCGAAGACCAGCGCGGCGGCCAGCACGGTGATGCCGACCATCGTCAGCAGGGCGGGCAGGGTGAAGCCGGGGCTCTCGTCGTCGCTGCGGCCTTCTGCTTCGCGGGCGGCGCGCTGGCGGCGTTCGTAGACCATGTACACCGCGCTGCCGATCGCCAGCGCGAGGCCAACCGTCGGCCCGCCGCTCAGCGTCACGCCGAGCGTGCCGACCACGAGCGCGATCACCGGGCCCACGCGGCGGTAGGGCAGCGCGGCCACGCCGTAGAACAGGTGCGAGGCGAAGTACAGCTGCGCCAGCGCGGGCGTGGTTTCATGCCCCAGCTGGGCCAGGCCGAGCGAGGCGATCAGTGCCAGCAGGCCACCGTCGGCAATGGCGCGGGCGTAGTCGGTCGGGCGCGCCTCGCCGCCGAAGGCAAAGGCCACGGGCTGGGCGCGCGGCGTGCGGGCCAGGTAGTAGACGGCGTACCAGGTCGCGGTGAAGGTGCCCCAGAGCATCAGCGCGAACACGAAGCGCACGGCCAGGTCGGGGTTGACCCATGACGGGGCGAGCTGGATCGCCCAGGCGCCGATCCAGTAGGGGATCAGAGCGGGGGTCTCGGGGCGCATGCCCAGCAGCAGCGGGTCGAACCAGCGGGCGAGGCCCTCGGTGCTGCGGGCCAGTTCGGCCATGTAGCCGAAGGCCGTGATGTCGGCGCTCTTCCAGGGCCCCCGGCCGAGCAGGCCAGGCAGCAGATAAGCCGCGCACAACAGCAGCAACGCGACGCGCGGCAGCCGGCGGACGGCATTCTGGGCAACGATCGCGGGGGTCGGCTGGTTCAAGGGCGAGGCGGAAGAGGCGAACGGGTGATTGGAAAGAAAAAGGGCAGCGCGGTAAACCGGGCTGCCCTCGACGCCAGAGCGCGTGCCTGATTACTTGGCAGCGGTCTTGCCGAAACGGTTGCGGAACTTCTCGACGCGACCGCCCATGTTGTCCACCGACTTTTGCGTGCCGGTGTAGAAGGGGTGCGATTCGCTCGTGGTGTCGAGCTTGTACAGGGGCAGCTCGCGGCCGTCGTCGGTCTTGCCCATTTCCTTGGTGCTTGCGCACGAACGGGTCACGAACTTGAAACCGTTCGACATGTCGACGAACAGGATTTCGCGGTAATTCGGGTGGATGCCTTCTTTTGCCATGGTGTTTCCTTTTGCGCTGTTGGAATCAATGCGCGGTCGATGCGAGAGCCACCAGCGTGCCAGCAATCTGGCGCGCCGCCCTTGGGTCTTGACGTCTTGACGTGAAGGCCAAGGAAGCCGGGCGACGTGCCCAGCCGCACTTTTCGCGGAGCCCATGATTATCGCATACTGCCCCAATTGCGAGCAAACCGGGCCCTCCCATGACTTCCACACCCCTTCGCGCCGGCCTCGTCGGCTACGGTTTTGCCGGCCAGACCTTCCATGCGCCGGTGCTTTCGGCCGTTCCGGGGCTCGAACTGGCGGCCGTGGCGAGCTCGCAGCCGCACAAGGTGCACGCCGACTGGCCGGGCGTGGCCGTGGTGCCCGATGTGGCGGCGCTGGTCGCCCGGGCGGGCATCGACCTTGTGGTGGTGGCAACGCCCAACGCCCAGCACCACCCGGTCGCCAGGGCGGCCCTGGAGGCTGGCAAGCACGTTGTCGTCGACAAGCCGTTCACGCTCGATGTGGCCGAAGCGCGGGAGCTCGAATTGTTGTCAAGACGCAACAATCGCGTGCTCTCGGTCTACCAGAACCGCCGCTTCGACGCCGACTTCCTGACGCTCCAGCAGGTTCTGGGGTCTGGCGATCTGGGGCGTCCGGTGTACCTGGAATCGCATTTCGACCGGTTCAGGCCCCAGGTTCGCGAGCGCTGGCGGGAGCAGCCCGTGCCCGGTTCGGGCCTGTGGGTGGACCTGGGCGCGCATCTGGTCGATCAGGCCGTGCAGCTCTTCGGCCGGCCTGCCACGCTGCAGCTCGACACCGCCGCTTTGCGTGATGGCGCGCTGGTCGAAGACTATTTCCACGCCGTGCTGCGCTACGAAAGCGGCCCCCATGCGCCGCTGCGCGTGGTGCTGCACGCCACGACCCTCGCTGCCCATGCGGCGCCGCGCTACATCGTCCACGGCACGCGCGGCAGCTACGTCAAGCACGGCGTCGATCCGCAGGAAGACGCGTTGCGCGCCGGCCAGCGACCGCCGGCCGAAGGGTGGGGCGCCGATCCGATCGATGGCGAACTCACCTTGATCGGCAGTGACGGCGCGCCGCACTTTCACGCGGTGCCGACGCAGGCCGGCAACTACGTCGACTACTACGCGGCGGTCCGCGATGCGATCCTGGGCAAGGGTCCGAACCCCGTGCCGCCCGAGCAGGCCGTCGCATTGATGGAACTGCTCGACATCGGCCGCCAGAGCGCCGCCGAAGGCCGCGCCCTCCGTATCGAGCGCCCATGAAAAAAGCGCGTCGGCCCGTGGGGCCGACGCGCTTTTGCGGGAGAGCCTGAAGCTCAGCCGCCGCGACGCATCATGTCGAAGAACTCGACATTGGTCTTGGTCGCTTTCATGTTCTTGAGCATCAGCTCCATCGCCTCGATCTCGTCCATGTTGTACATGAGCTGACGCAGGATGCGGGTCTTCTGCAGGATCTCGGGCGCCAGCAGCAACTCTTCGCGGCGCGTGCCGCTGCGGTTGAGCTGGATCGACGGGAACACGCGCTTTTCGTACAGGCGGCGGTCGAGGTGGATTTCGGAGTTGCCGGTGCCCTTGAACTCTTCGAAGATCACTTCGTCCATGCGGCTGCCGGTGTCGATCAGCGCGGTGCCGATGATGGTCAGCGAGCCGCCTTCTTCCACGTTGCGCGCGGCGCCCAGGAAGCGCTTGGGACGTTGCAGTGCGTTGGAGTCGACGCCGCCGGTCAGCACCTTGCCCGACGAGGGCACGACGTTGTTGTAGGCGCGGGCCAGACGCGTGATCGAGTCCAGCAGGATCACCACGTCCTTCTTGAGTTCGACCAGGCGCTTGGCGCGCTCGATCACCATTTCGGCGACGTGCACGTGGCGCGCTGCAGGCTCGTCGAAGGTCGAAGCAATGACTTCGCCCTTCACCGTGCGCTGCATTTCGGTCACTTCTTCAGGGCGCTCGTCCACGAGCAGCACCATCATGTGCACGTCGGGGTAGTTGGCGCTGATCGCGTGGGCGATGTGCTGCATCATCACCGTCTTGCCGCTCTTGGGCGGTGCCACGAGCAGGGCGCGCTGGCCTTTGCCGATGGGGGCGATGATGTCGATGATGCGGCCGGTGAGGTTCTCTTCGCCCTTGACGCCTTCGCGCTCCAGCTTCATCTGTTCCTTGGGGAACAGCGGCGTCAGGTTCTCGAACATCACCTTGTGCTTGTTGGCTTCGGGTGCGCCGTCGTTGACCTTGTCGAGCTTGGTCAGTGCGAAGTAGCGCTCGCCGTCCTTGGGCGTGCGCACTTCACCTTCGATCATGTCGCCGGTGTGCAGGTTGAAGCGCCGCACCTGGCTGGGCGAGATGTAGATGTCGTCGGTGCTGGCCGTGAAGCTGGTGTCGGGGCTGCGCAGGAAGCCGAAGCCGTCGGGCAGGATTTCGAGCACACCGTCGGCGAAGACCTGTTCGCCGGCCTTGGCGCGCTTCTTGATGATCGCGAACATCAGCTCTTGCTTGCGCATGCGGCCGATGTTTTCGATTTCAAGCGCCTCAGCCTGCTTGAAGACTTCAGACACGTGGAGTGCCTTGAGTTCGTTTAAGTGCATGGAACGACCCCTGGAGGGGTAATCGAATCGGGAACGGGGGGAGGTTTGATGTGGGGCAAGAACTGCCTCACGAACCGGGGAACTCGAACCGGTTGCCTGATGAAAGGCCCGGTGAACTGAGGGCGATTATGACAGGAAAATCGCCCCGGCCAACACATTGCGCGCTGGCCGGAAGAAATGCATCAGGCGAGTTGCTGGTCGATGAAGGCCGTGAGTTGTGCCTTGCTCATGGCGCCGACCTTGGTGGCGGCCAGCTGGCCGTCCTTGAACAGCATCAGCGTGGGGATGCCGCGAATGCCGAACTTGGCGGGGATGTCGCGGTTTTCGTCGACGTTGAGCTTGGCGATCTGCAGCTTGCCTTCGTACGTGGCCGAGACCTCGTCAAGGATGGGGGCGATCATCTTGCAGGGACCGCACCATTCGGCCCAGTAGTCGACCAGAACCGGCTGGCTGGACTTGAGCACGTCGGCCTCGAAGGAAGAATCGGAGATGTGTTTGATCAGTTCGCTGGCCATGTGATGTGTCCTTGTGCGCAGAGAGAGTTTCGGTGCAGCTAAAGTGCTGGTCATTGTGACAGAAACCAAGGGGTGACGTGCCACGCGGCCCGGCTATGGCAGCGATAGCCAAAGCCCTTTGCGGCCCTGCCGCCGACCCCCTCAACCCCCTCGATAGAACATGAACGAAGGCCACCCCGTCCAGGCCCTGTGGTGCGATCCCGCCGACGGCGTCGTCGCGCGGATCGTCCGCGCGCTCGGCGAACGGCAGCTGCATGCGGCGCGCACCGTGGTGCTGGTGCCGTATGCGCAGCTGATGGCGGTCGCGCGCGGCATGTGGGCGCGCTGCGGCAGCCCGGGCTTCGTGCCGCGCTTCGAAACCACGCACAACTGGGCGCGCAGCGCGGGCGGCTTTCTGCCGTCCGGCTACGACATCGCCTTCGACATGGCGCGCGACTTGGTCACGGCGCAGGGCCTGCTCGCGCAGTCGGGCTTCCAGTCCGAACGCTTCGCGCTTGCCGGGCGCGTGGTCGAGCTGGCCTACCAGCTGGCGCCGTTGGCCGCTGCCGTGGCGCCGGAGCTGCGCAGCAGTGACTGGGCACAGAGCGCGGCCAAGGTGGCCGAGGCGGGCAGCGAGTCGGAGTGGTTCCGTATCGAGAGCGCCTTGATCCGCGTCGCCGTGGCCTGGGCTGCGAACTCGGGCTATGCGACCGACGTGCTGCTGCGCGATGCGGCACGCACCCAGGTCGATGCGCTGATCGTGCTCGAAGGCTTCCAGACCGACCCGCTGACGCAGGCGCTGTGCACGCTGTGGGGCGACCGCGCGATCCGCATTCCGCTCGTGCCCGCCGACGCACCGCCGTCCGCTGCCCACGCCCATGTGGCGCTCGACCCCGAAGACGAGGCCCAGCTCGCCGCCGCCTGCGTGCTGCAGCACCTGGCCGAGGGCCGCGCGCCTGTCGCGCTCGTCGCCACCGACCGTGCGCTGACCCGCCGCATCAGTGCGCAGCTGAGCACCCAGGGCATCGTCACGCACGACGAAACCGGCTGGAAGCTTTCGACTACGCGCGCCGCCGCCACGCTGATGAGCGCACTGCGCGCCTGCGCACACGACGCCGCCACCGACCAGGTGCTCGAATGGCTCAAGAGCGGCGCCGAGGTCGATGTGCACGCCGTCCAGTCGCTCGAAATGCGCCTGCGGCGCGAAGGCGTGCGCGATTGGCAGGCCTGGTGCGCATTGATCGCGCGCAGCGAGAAACCGCAGGACGAAGGTCTGCGCACCTTCACCCTCACCATCGAAGCCCGCCGCGCCCCGATGGCGCGCGTGCGCTCTCTGGCCGACTGGCACCGCGCGCTGCGCGAGCTGCTGACGGCCGGCGAACAGTGGGACGCGCTCACCGCCGACTTCGCAGGCGCCAAGGTCATCGGAGCCCTGTGGCTCGATGCCGACGCGCACGGCGAGGAAGACGAGTTCCCCGGCGGACGCCACAGCCTCGCCGAGTTCACGGCCTGGGCGCGCGACGTGCTCGAAGACGCCAGCTTCGTGCCGCCCGCCGGCGACGAGACCCCCAAGGTGTCCGTGCTGCCGATGAACCAGTTGCTGGGCCGCGTCTTCGGCGCCGTCGTCATTCCCGGCTGCGACGACCGCCGCATGCCCGCGTCGCCCGAACCGCCGGGCAACTGGAGCGCGGCGCAGCGCCTCGACCTGGGCTTGGCGTCGCGCGACGTGCTGGAAGTCGCGCAGCGCGCGGCCTGGGCCATGGCCACGCGCAACCCGTGCTGCGACCTGGTCTGGCGCCATTCCGACGCCAGCGGCGAGCCCGTGCGGCCGAGCCCGCTCGTGCAGGCCCTGCAGCTCGCTCATGCACTGCAGCCGGGCGTTGATCCGCGCACGCCACGCGACGTCGCCGTCACGCCGACCTTGCGCCCCACGCCCTCGGGCGCGCTGCTGCCGCTCACCAACGTGTCGACCAGCGTCTACGAAGACCTGCGCCGCTGCCCCTATCGCTTCTTCGCGCTGCGCCAACTCGGCCTGCGCACTGCCGACGAGCTCGATGCCGAGGTCGACAAGCGCGACTTCGGCAACTGGCTGCACGCGGTGCTCGGCCAGTTCCACGAGACCCTGCGCGACGCACCGACGAACGATGCCCAAGCGCGCGCCGCGCTGCTCGCCGACACCGCGCGCGAAGTCACGCAGACGCTCGGCTATTCCGACGCCGAGTTCCTGCCGTTCGCCGCCGCGTGGCCGGCGGTGCGCGACGGGTATCTCGAATGGCTCGCGAAACATGAAGCGGGCGGGGCGGTCTTCGTCGAGGCCGAACCCTGGAAAGAACAACCGCTGGGCACCCTGCGGTTGGTCGGCCGGCTCGACCGCGTGGACCGCACCGCCGACGGCCAGCCCTTCGTGATCGACTACAAGACCGAGACCGCCTCTGTCACCAAGGAGCGCGTGAAAGACCCGACCGAAGACACGCAGCTCGCCTTCTACGCGGCGCTGGTGGCCGACGACACCTTGCACGCGGCCTACGTCAACGTCGGCGAGAAGTCGTCAGGGACGCAGACCGTCGAACAGCCGGCTGTGGTCGAGGCGCGCGATGCGCTGGTCGCCGGCATCATCGACGACTTCGCGCGCATCGCGCAGGGCGCGCCGCTGCCGCCGCTGGGCGAGGGCAGCGTCTGCGATTTCTGTGCCGCACGCGGCCTGTGCCGCAAGGATTTCTGGGAGGTCACGCCATGAACGACGCCGCCTACGAACACAACAGCCGGCACGTCGCGCGCGAGGCCTTCTACACCGTCGCCTGCGACCCGCGGCGCTCGGTCGCGGTCGAAGCCTGCGCGGGCGCCGGCAAGACCTGGATGCTGGTGTCGCGCATCGTGCGCGCCTTGCTCGAAGAAGGCGAGTCGGCCTGCGAGCCGCACGAGATCCTGGCCATCACCTTCACCAAGAAGGCCGCCGGCGAAATGCGCGAGCGGCTCGACCAGTGGCTCGCGCTGTTCGCCGAGCTCGATCCGGCCGCTTCGCAGCGCGAACTCGTGATGCGCGGCATGACGCCGGAGGCCGCGCAGGCGGCCGTGCCGCGCCTGCAGGGGCTCTACCGGCGCTTGCTCGAAGGCGGGCGGCCCGTGCAGTTCCGCACCTTCCACGCGTGGTTCGCGGGCCTGCTGCGCAACGCGCCGCTCGCCGTGCTGCGCGAGCTGGGCCTGCCGGCGAACTACGAGCTGCTCGAAGACGATGCCGAGGCGCGCACCCACACCTGGCGGCCGTTCTTCGAATCTGTGACCGGCGACGCGCGCGCGCTGGCCGACTACTACGCCGTCGTCGCCACGCACGGGCGCTCGCAGACGGCCAAGGCGCTGGGCGAGGCGTTGTCGAAGCGCGTCGAGTTCTCGCTGTCCGACGCAGAAAGTGCGGTGGCGCCGTTCGACGTGCTGTACCCGACCCTGCAGGGGCTGGAGGTGCCGACCGACGCGCTGCGCGGCGAGGCTGTGCGCCGCCGCTGGCTCGACCGTGCCGCCGCCCTCGGTCGCGAGGCCAACAAGACGCCGCAGAAGGCGGCCGAAGCCATCATCGACGTGTTCGGCACGGGCGAGCCCGCGCCCGAAGCGCTGACCGACGCGCTCGCGGTGCTGCGCAAGACCTTCTTCGTCGCGAGCGAAGACCGGCTCACCAAGAACCTGCAGAAATTCCCCGCCGCGCAAGAAGCCGAAACCGAACTGCAACTGCTGTGCGCCGCGCAGGCCCAGCACGCGGCGTGGCTGTACCAGCAACGCATGACCCGACTCACGCGCCTGCTGATCACCGCCTTCGGCGAGGTCAAGCGCGCCCACGGCTGGGTCGACATGAACGACGTCGAGCAGGCCGCGCAGCTGCTGCTGGGCCAGTCGGCGCTGTCGGGCTGGGTGCAGGAGCGGCTCGATGCCCGCGTCGCCCACCTGCTGATCGACGAGTTCCAGGACACCAACCCGCTGCAGTGGCAGGCGCTCTACGGTTGGCTCAGCGCCTACACGGGTGCGGGCGGCAGTGCACCGCGCGTGTTCATCGTGGGCGACCCCAAGCAGAGCATCTACCGCTTCCGCCGCGCTGAGCCGCAGGTGTTCATCGCGGCCAAGAAGTTCGTGCGTGAAGGGCTGGGCGGTGAACTGCTCAACTGCGACCACACGCACCGCAACGCGCGCGCCGTGGTCGGCCTCGTCAACAGCGCGATGCTGGCCGCGCAGGCGGCCGGTGAGTTCGACGGCTACCGCGCCCACACCACCGAGCGTGGCGACGACGGCGAACTGCTGAAGCTGCCCGCGATCGACCGCGACGCAGTCGACACCGCCGCGGTCGCCGCGCCGGCCGACGATGGCATGCTGCACTGGCGTGACAGCCTCGTCACACCGCGCGTGCTGCCCGAAGAACAGCTGCTGCAGAAAGAGTGCGAACAGGCCGCTCGCTGGGTCGCGCAACGCATCGCCGACGGCACGCCGCCGCGCCAGATCATGGTGCTGGCGCGCCGCCGCAGCCGGCTGTCGGCCATGCAGGACGCACTGCGCCGCCGCCACATCCCCGTGCAGCAGCCCGAGAAGAACGACCTGAACGATGCCCCCGAAGTACAGGACGTGGTCGCGCTGCTCGATGCGCTGGTGTCGCCCGCGCACGACCTGTCGCTGGCGCGCGCGCTCAAGTCGCCGCTGTTCGGCATCGACGACGACACGCTGGTGCAACTGGCCCGCTGCCAGCGCGAGACACCGGTGGCCAGCTGGTTCTCGCTGATCCAGAAGGGCGAGGGGCTGCCGCCCGTGCTGACCGAGGCGGGCGTGCAACTGCGCCGCTGGCAGCGCTGGCTGATGGCGATGCCGCCGCACGACGCGCTGGACGCGATCTTTCACGATGGCGACCTGCTCGCGAAGTTCGGTGCCGCGGTGCCGGCGGCCTTGCGCCAGAGCGCGCTGGCCAACCTGCGTGGGCTGGTCGCCGCCTCGCTCGACATCGACGGCGCGCGCTTCGCGACGCCTTACGCCTTGGTGCGCGCCTTGCGCGCGGGCGGCGTGCGCGCGCCCACCGTGGCTGCGCCCGAGGCTGTGCAGCTGCTGACCGTGCACGGCGCCAAGGGCCTCGAAGCCGACACCGTGCTGATGCTCGACTGCGACGCCCCGCCGCCGCGCGCGCAGACCATGGGCGTGCTGGTCGAATGGAAGGGCAGCGACAGCGCACCGACGCGCTTCGTCTTCCTGGCCAGCGAGAAGACGCCGCCGGCCTGCGCCGCCGCGCTGCTCGAAGAAGAGCAGCACGCGCGCCACCGCGAAGAACTCAACGGCCTCTACGTGGCGACCACGCGGGCGCGCGAGCGTCTCGTGCTGTCGTCGGTGAAGCCGTCGCGCGCCAACGAGGGCAGCTGGTGGACGCGGCTGGAGCCGCTGTGCGAGCCGACCGAGGCCGACGAGCCGCTGGTCGAGGCGTCTGCTGCCACGGAGGCCGCATCGGCCACCTTCGCGATGAAGCGCCTGCCCGCACCGCTCACTCCGCTCGTGGCTGCAACCGATGCGGTGCCCGAAAAGAAGAAGGCGCAAGACGCCACGGTCGACGCGCGCGCCGCTGCGTTCGGCCAGGCCATGCATCGGCTGCTCGAATGGGCAGTGCCCGGCGAGGCGCTGCCACCGGCCCATGTGCGGGCGGCTGCGCGCGAGTTCATGCTCGATCCACAGCAGGCGCGTGGCGCCGCGGCGCTGGCCCAGCGCATCCGCGCGGGCGCCGGTGCCTGGGTGTGGGACGATCGCAGCATCGACTGGCATGGCAATGAAGTCACGCTGGTCCATGAGGGCGATACCTTGCGCATCGACCGGCTGGTGCGCGAGCGCGCCACCGGCGCATGGTGGATCCTCGACTACAAATCGGCCGCGCGCCCCGAACGGGACGCGGCCCTGATCGCACAGATGCAGCGCTACCGCGCTGCCGTGCAACATGCCTACCCCGGTGCCACGGTGCGCGCCGCGTTCCTGACCGGGCAGGGCGAACTGGTGAATCTCGAATGACTGTTTCTTCTACCGTCGCCGTGATCGGCGGCGGACCTGCCGGCCTGATGGCGGCCGAAGTGCTGAGCGCGTCCGGCGCGCAAGTGCACGTGTACGACGCAATGCCCTCGGTGGGCCGCAAGTTCCTGCTGGCCGGCCGCGGCGGCCTCAACCTCACGCACTCCGAACCCTTCGACGTGTTCGTGATGCGCTTCGGCGAACGCCGCGCGCAGCTCGAGCCGCTGCTCGCAAAGTTCGGTCCGCAGCAGGCGCGCGAGTGGGCGGCCGGGCTGGGCATCGAGACCTTCGTCGGCACGTCGGGCCGTGTGTTTCCGACCGACATGAAGGCCGCGCCTCTGCTGCGCGCCTGGCTGCATCGCTTGCGCGCCGCGGGCGTGCAGTTCCACATGCGGCATCGCTGGGTGGGGGACGGGGCATTCGATGCGAGCGCGCTGCGCTTTGCGACGCCGACAGGCGAAGTCACGGCCAAGGCCGATGCCGTGGTGTTGGCCCTGGGCGGCGCGAGCTGGGCGCGCTTGGGCTCCGACGGCGCGTGGGCACCGTGGCTGCAGGCGCAGGGTGTGGCGGTCGCGCCGCTGCTGCCCGCCAATTGCGGCTTCGACGGTGCAGGCTGGAGCGACCATTTTTCAAGCCGCTTCGCGGGGCAGCCCTTCAAGTCGGTCGCCATCGCCTTCACCGACAGCCAGGGGCGCCACTTTGCGCGCAAGGGCGAGTTTGTCGCGACGGCCACGGGCATCGAAGGCAGCCTGGTCTACGCGGCATCGGGGCTGTTGCGTGACGAGATTGCCGCGAATGGCAGCGCGACGCTGCTGCTTGACTTGCTGCCCGACCGCAGCGCCGAGCAGGTGCTCGCCGCGGTGAAGCATCCACGCGGCGCGCGCTCGCTGAGCAGCCACCTCAAGAGCCGCCTCGGCATCGAAGGCATCAAGGCGGGCGTGCTGCACGAAGCGCTGAGCAAGGAAGCGATGCAGGACCCGGCACAGCTCGCGGCCACGATCAAGGCGGTGCCGCTGAAACTGGTCGCAACGCGCCCGGTCGACGAGGCGATCAGCACCGCCGGTGGCGTGCGATTCGATGCGCTCGATCCGACACTGATGGCGACGGCGATGCCCGGCGTGTTCGCAGCGGGGGAAATGCTCGATTGGGAAGCGCCGACCGGCGGCTATTTGCTCACGGCGTCGATGGCGAGCGGGGCGGCTGCGGCGCGGGGCGCGATCCAGCGACTGGGGCTGTAGCGGCAGGCGCTGCTCAGCGCTTGCACGGCCAGAAAAACACCTGCTCGGGGTCGTCCGCATCGAGGTTGTCGATGTGGCCGCTCTCCCTGAAGCCAGCTTCTTTCAGCAGCGATTGCATCGCCTCGTTGGAGCGGTTCGTGGAAGTGAAAAGCTTGGGGCATTCGCAGATCGACTGGAAGTGATCAACGAGCTTCAGGCCGAGTCGCCGGCGGCGAAACTTCTCGCCGACCATCAGCATCTCGATGAAGCCGCTGTCGAAGAAGTGGTGGTGCAGCACGCCGTAGGCGGCGATGTCGCCATCCACCTCGATCACGTGGCAGAAGCGGTCCTCGATCCAGCCTTTGATCTGCACGGCGCGGCGCTCGTCGTGCGCGGCCACGGTGTCGAGGTGCACCAGCGCGTCGAGGTCGCTGAGGCGGGCGGGCCGGATGTCCATGTTCATGGCGGGCTGCGCGAAATTCTGGGAGGTTGGCGTGCCCGGGGTCGGTAACCCCTGGACACAGCGCGTGAGTTCTCTGAAAAGGAACTCACGGCTTCTTGATGTTAGGTTGACGAGCCTTACCCCTGGCACTGACTACGCAGTTAGGGCTGCTTGGTTCCCCACCTGACCCGGTTGGCCACTTCACCATGCAGGGAGGCCCGTCAGCCTGCATTCTAACCGCGTGAATTTGCCCCCTTCGCCGGGGCGTGAATCATTTCGAGGGGACGGGAAACAAGCGTGAAGTGACCCCCGCCGCGCCTTTTAGAATGCCCGCAATGTCTTATCTCGTGCTCGCTCGCAAGTTCCGTCCGAAAACCTTCGGTGAGATGGTCGGTCAGGGGCATGTGGTCCAGGCGCTGGAAAACGCGCTGACGACGCAGCGCCTGCACCACGCCTATCTGTTCACCGGCACGCGAGGCGTGGGCAAGACCACGGTGTCGCGCATCCTGGCCAAGTCGCTCAACTGCCAGGGCCCGGACGGGCAGGGCGGCATCACGGCCACGCCGTGCGGTGTGTGCCAGGCCTGCCGCGACATCGATTCGGGCCGCTTCGTCGACTACACCGAGCTCGATGCGGCCTCCAACCGCGGCGTCGACGAAGTGCAGTCGCTGCTCGAACAAGCGGTCTACAAGCCGGTGCAGGGGCGCTTCAAGGTCTTCATGATCGACGAAGTGCACATGCTCACGAACACCGCGTTCAACGCGATGCTGAAGACGCTCGAGGAGCCGCCCGAGTACCTCAAGTTCGTGCTGGCCACGACCGATCCGCAGAAGGTGCCTGTGACGGTGCTGTCGCGCTGCCTGCAGTTCAATCTGCGGCCGATGGCGCCGGAGACGATCCTCGAACACCTGACAGGCGTGCTGCAGACCGAGCAGGTGCCGGCCGAGCCGCAGGCCCTGCGCCTGCTGGCACGCGCCGCGCGCGGTTCGATGCGTGACGCGCTCTCGCTCACCGACCAGGCCATCGCGTTCGGCAACGGCGAGCTGCTCGAGACCGGCGTGCGCCAGATGCTCGGCAGCGTTGATCGCGGCCATGTGTTCCGCCTCATCGAGGCCCTCGCACAAGGCGACGGCAAGACGGTGGTCGACACCTCCGAGGCGCTGCGCCGCGACGGCATGTCCGCCGCGTCCACGCTCGAAGAAATGACGTCGGTGCTGCAGGCCATGGCCGTGCTGCAGGCCGTGCCCTCGCGCGCCGAATCGGCCGATGCGGCCACCGACCCCGACGCGGCCGACACGGCCCGCCTGGCGTCGCTGATGCCCGCCGACGAGACCCAACTGCTCTATAGCCTGTGCCTGCACGGGCGCGGCGAGCTGGGCCTGGCGCCCGACGAGTACGCGGCACTGACCATGGTGCTGTTGCGGCTGCTGGCCTTCAAGCCCTCCCATGCGGCCGCTTCGACGGCCTCCACGGAAAAAAAAACTCTGAATGACGCCGGTGGCGCCGCGCCGCGGGCTCCCGCGCGCGAAGCTGCCCCGGTTTCCCGGCCTTCGGTGCCCGATTCGGCACCCGCTGCCACGCCTTCCACGCCCGCCTTTTCGCAGCAACCGCCCGCGCAATCGATGCCGGCCGGCCAGCGACTGACGGTGGTCGATGCCCCGCAGCGCCAGCCCATGCCCCGGCCTGCCGCGCAGGAGGCGTCCGATGCGCCCGCGGCCCATGTGGTCGGCGTGCCGATCCGCGTGCAGCCACCGCCCGGCCAGCGCGACGTGCCGCGCGAAGAAGAACAGCGCAGCACCTACACCCCGATCCCGCCGAGCGAAGAGGGCGACTTCTGGCACGCCACGGTCATGCAGCTCGTCGCCGCCGAAAGCGTGGCGGCACTGGCGCGCGAGCTGGCGCTGCAGTCGCAGCTGGTGGCGCGCGACACCGACCAGTGGATGCTGCGCATCGAGCGCGAAACCCTCAACCAGCCCTCCAGCCGCGAGAAGCTCACGGCGGCGCTGCAGGGCCTCGGCCACAATGTGAGGCTGGCCATCGAGATCGGCGGCGTGGTCGACAGCCCGGCGCGCCGCAACAAGCAGGCGGCCGACGAGCGCCAGCGGGTGGCCGAGGAAGCCATCCGCAGCGACCCCGAGGTGCAGATGCTGATGCGCGACTTCGATGCGAAGATTGTTCCCGGATCGCTGAAGCCCCTCTGAAGCCGGCGCCGCAGTCGCCGCATTTTTCGACCGTATTCTTTCCATCACCAACCCATCACAGACAGGACCAACGATGTTCAACAAAGGACAACTGGCCGGCCTCATGAAGCAGGCGCAGGCAATGCAGGACAACCTCAAGAAGGCCCAGGAAGAACTGGCGCACATCGAGGTCGAAGGCGAGTCGGGCGCCGGTCTCGTCAAGGTCGTCATGACCTGCAAGCACGACGTCAAGCGCATCACCATCGACCCCAGCCTGCTGGCCGACGACAAGGACATGCTCGAAGACCTCGTGGCTGCCGCCTTCAACGCCGCCGTGCGCAAGGCCGAAGAAACCAGCGAACAGAAGATGGGCAAGCTCACGGCCGGCATGCCCGGCCTGCCCCCTGGCATGAAGCTCCCGTTCTAAGCGACGCATGGCAGACGCCAGTTCGCTCGATGCGCTGGTCGATGCGCTGCGCCGGTTGCCCGGTGTCGGCGTCAAGTCGGCCTCGCGCATGGCGTTTCACTTGCTGCAGCACGACCGCGAGGGCGCGCAGCTGCTCGCGCGCGCGTTGCAGCAGGCGGCAGGCCAGGTGCGGCATTGCGAGCTGTGCAACACCTTCACCGAAGCGCCAATCTGCCATGTCTGCATGGACTCGCGGCGCGACGGCACCAAGCTCTGCGTGGTCGAGACACCGGCCGACCAGGCCGCGCTCGAACGCACGGGCGCTTTCCGTGGCTACTACTTCGTGCTCATGGGCAAGCTCAGTCCGCTCGACGGCATCGGGCCGAAGGACATCGGCCTGCAGAAGCTGTTCGACCGCGCCCGCGACGGCACGGTGAGCGAGGTCATCCTCGCGACCAACTTCACTGCCGAAGGCGAGGCCACCGCGCACGTGATCGGCGAAGCGCTCAAGCAGCACGGGCTCACCGTGACGCGTCTCGCGCGCGGCGTGCCGGCCGGCAGCGAGCTCGAGTACGTCGACCTCGGCACCATCGCGCACGCGCTGGTCGATCGCCGCTGAAGCACGGCCTCGCGCAGGCCGCGTTCTTTCTTCCTCTTCGTTGTTGTTGTCGTCGCCACCATGACCTTCTCCTTGCTCACCATCGCCTACTGGTGTGTGTTCATCGCCTGCGGCCTGCCGTACCTCGCGGCGTGGATCGCGAAGGCGGGCAACTTCGGTCCGCGCGACAACATGCATCCGCGCGACTGGGCCGCCAAGCAAAGCGGCTGGCGCGCACGCGCCAACAGCGCACAAGCCAACAGCTTCGAAGGCCTGCCGTTCTTCATCGGCGCGGTGCTCATTGCGCACCAGCTCGGCGTGGCGCAGGCGCGGCTCGACATGCTCGCGGTGGCCTACGTGGTGCTGCGCGTGATCTACCTTGGCATGTACATCCGCGGTGCGGCGAGTGCGCGCAGCGCGGTCTGGGCACTCGCGTTTCTGGTCAATATCGCGATACTTTTTCTGGCGCGATAACGCGCGGGCGAAGGCTTCTCGGAGAGGCCTTCGTGCTTACGTGAAAACCCGCACGGGATGACCCCGATGCAGGCCGGCGGTGCGCACGCCTAAGCTCGATTCACTTCACAAGAATCACAGAGCCCGCAGGACCGCGCCATGCTTCATCGCAGAACCCTCATTTCCGCCTCCGCAGTCGCTGCCGCAGCGATTGCATTGCCGCGGGTCTTTGCGCAGCAGGCCAAGCTGGAGAAGACCAAGATCTCCATCGCAGTGGGCGGCAAGGCGGCGTTCTACTACCTCCCGCTCACCATCTCCGAACAGCTGGGCTACTTCAAGGCCGAAGGCCTCGAGGTCGAGATCTCCGATTTCGCCGGCGGTGCACGCGCATTGCAGGCGGTGGTGGGCGGCTCGGCCGATGTCTGCTCGGGCGCATACGAACACACGATCAACCTGCAGGCCAAGAACCAGTTCTTCCAGGCCTTCGTGCTGCAGGGCCGCGCACCGCAGATCGCGGTGGGCGTGTCGACGAAGAACATGGCGGGCTACACCGGCATCCAGGACCTCAGGGGCAAGAAGATCGGCGTCTCGGCGCCGGGCTCCTCGACCAACATGGTGGCCAATCTCGTGCTCTCGCGCGGCGGCCTCAAGGCCAGCGACGTGAGCTTCATCGGCGTGGGCGTGGCGGCCGGTGCGCTCACCGCGTTGCGCTCGGGCCAGATCGACGCCATCAGCAACACCGACCCGGTGATGACGATGCTGGAGCAGAAGGGCGATGTGAAGATCATCAGCGACACGCGCACGCTCAAGGGCACCGAGCAGGTGTTCGGCGGGCCGATGCCCGCGGCCTGCCTCTACGCACCGACCGACTTCATCCAGAAGCATCCCAACACCTGCCAGGCACTGGCCAATGCGATCGTGCGCGGCCTCAAGTGGCTGCAGACAGCAGGGCCGGGCGACATCATCAAGACCGTGCCCGAGACCTACCTGCTTGGCGACCGCGCGCTGTACCTCGCATCGTTCGACAAGGTGCGCGAGTCCATCGCCACCGACGGCCTCGTGCCGGCCGAGGGGCCGAAGACGGCGCTCAATGCCATCGCGAGCTTCGATACCTCGGTGAAGGCCGACAAGATCGACCTTGCCAAGACCTACACCAACGATTTTGCAAAGCGTGCGAAAGACAGGTTCAAAGCCTGATTGCGAACGTTCAGCAACCCGGCTTCGGCCGGGTTTTTTCTTCCGGAGCGCCATGTCGGACTACGCCCTCGAACTCCTTTCCATCCGCTGCACCTTCCATTCGAAGGACGATCCGGGCCAGCGCTACACGGCGGTGGACGACACCACGCTGCGCATCGGCGCCGGCGAGTTCGTGTCGGTGGTCGGGCCCACGGGCTGCGGCAAGTCGACGCTGCTGAATGTGGGCGCGGGGTTGCTCGAGCCGTCGTCGGGCGGGGTGAAGGTCTTCGGCCAGCCACTCACGGGCGTGAACAAGCGCGCCGGCTACATGTTTCAGACCGAGGCGCTGATGCCGTGGCGCAGCGCCATCGACAACGTGAAGGTGGGGCTGCAGTACCGCGGCGTGCCCGATGCCGAGGCGCACGCGCAGGCCGAGGCCTGGCTGTCTCGCGTGGGCCTCACGGGCTTCGGTGATCGCTATCCGCACCAGCTCTCGGGCGGCATGCGCAAGCGCGTGGCGCTGGCGCAGACGCTGGTGCTCGACCCCGACATCATCTTGATGGACGAGCCCTTCAGCGCGCTCGACGTGCAGACGCGGCAGCTGATGGAAAACGAAGTGCTCGAACTCTGGAGTGCAAAGAGGAAGGCCGTGCTCTTCATCACGCACGACCTCGACGAGGCGATTGCGATGAGCGACCGTGTGGTGGTGCTGTCGGCCGGCCCGGCGACGCGGCCGATCGGCGAGTTCGTGATCGACCTGCCGCGTCCGCGCGACGTGGCCGAGGTGCGCACGCAACCGCGCTTCGTCGAACTGCATCGGCAGATCTGGGAAGTGCTGCGCGACGAGGTGCTCAAGGGCTACGCGCAGCAACTGAGGAAGGCCGCATGATGCCGCGCCTCGACGCACGCCACGCGCGCTTCTGGCAGCTGGTGCTGCTGGCCGTGATCCTCGTGGCCTGGCACGTGGCCTCGCGCAACGACCAGATCGCGTTCTTCCTCGGCCAGCCGATCGTGGTGGCGGGGCGCATCTGGAGCTGGTTCCTGCCCTTCGAGGTGCCGCCGAACCTGCTGTTTCCCGAAGGCCTGAAAGGCAATGCCGACATCTACCGCCACCTGGGCACCACGCTGCTCGAAACGGTGCTGGCCTTCGGCATCGGCACGGCGCTCGGGCTGGGCTGCGGCCTGTGGCTCGCGCTGGCGCCCACGGCGAGCCTGATCCTCGACCCGTACATCAAGGCCGCCAACTCGATGCCGCGCGTGATCCTCGCGCCGATCTTCGCGCTGTGGTTCGGCCTGGGCATCTGGAGCAAGGTGGCGCTGGCGGTCACGCTGGTGTTCTTCATCGTGTTCTTCAACGTCTACCAGGGCGTGCGCGAAGTGAGTCCGGTGGTGCTGGCCAACGCGAAGATGCTGGGCGCCAACCAGCGGCAGCTGCTGCGCACGGTGTACCTGCCGAGCGCCACGAGCTGGGTGTTCTCCAGCCTGCACACCTCGGTGGGCCTGGCCTTCGTCGGCGCGGTGGTGGGCGAATACCTGGGCTCGGCGCGCGGCGTGGGCTACCTGATCCTGCAGGCCGAGGGCACCTTCGACGTGAACACGGTCTTTGCCGGCATCGTGGTGCTCACGGCCTTCGCACTGGCGCTCGACGGGCTCGTGGGGCTGATCGAGAAGCGGCTCATGAAATGGCAGCCGCGCAGCGGAGAAACCGAGAAGCTCTGAGCCGCGGTGCGATGATCGCCCCGGCGCGCCAGGGGGGCGCGGCAACAACGTCTGGGAGTGAATCTTGAACCACCACAAGAGCCCGCGCGGGAGCACCCTGCGCTCGCGCGGCGAAGCCGCAAGGGTGTCGAACGAAGAGCTGTTCTTCGATCTGGTCTACGCCTTTTCCGTCACGCAACTGTCCCACTACCTGCTGGACCACCTCACGCTGCTCGGCGCCTTGCAGACGCTGGTGATGTGGTTCGCGGTGTGGCTGGGCTGGCAGTACACGGCATGGGCGACCAACTGGTTCAACCCGGGTGCGCTGCGGATCCGGGGCATGCTGTTCGGCGTCATGCTGCTCGCGCTGGTGATGGCGTCGGCACTGCCCGGTGCCTTCGGCGAGCGCGGGCTGGTGTTTGCGCTGTGCTTTGCAGGCATCCAGGTCGGGCGCACCTTCGGCATGCTGGTGGCGGTGGGGCGCGACCATGCACTGGCGCCCAACTTCCGGCGCCTGCTGGCCTGGAACTGCGTGGCCGCGGTGTTCTGGATCGCGGGCGGCCTGGCGCAGCAAGGCCTGCTTCGCCTGCTGCTGTGGGCGATCGCCGTCCTGTGCGAGTACGTGGCGCCGATGATCGGCCTGCGCTTTCCGGGGCTCGGGCGTTCGACCACCGCGGACTGGACCATCGACGGCGGTCACCTGGCCGAGCGTTGCCAGCTGTTCGTGATCGTGGCGCTGGGCGAATCGGTGCTGGCCACCGGCATCGCCTTCGGCCACCACGCCGAGTGGCACGGCGTCGATCTGTTCGCGCTGCTCGTGAGCTTCGTCGGCAGCCTCGCGATGTGGTGGATGTACTTCGACACCAGCGCCAAGGAGGCGACGCACGTCATCGAGCACGCGAAAGACCCGGGCGGCGTGGGCGCCAAGTTCCACTACACGCACGTGATTCTGGTGGCCGGCATCATCGTCTGCGCCGTGGCCGACGAGCTCGTGATCGGCGAGGGCTCGCACCATGCGCAGTGGAAGCACCTCGGGCCGCTGCTGGGCGGGCCGGCGATCTATC
This sequence comes from Variovorax sp. 54, assembly GCF_002754375.1. Taxonomy (NCBI): domain Bacteria; kingdom Pseudomonadati; phylum Pseudomonadota; class Betaproteobacteria; order Burkholderiales; family Comamonadaceae; genus Variovorax; species Variovorax sp. 54. Next base: position 409,080 of record NZ_PEFF01000001.1, on the reverse strand, counting down.
TGTTCGGCAATGCGCTGTTCAAGCGCGTGGTGCGCGGCTTCCTACCGCAGTCGCATCTCTACGGATTGGCCCTGCTCGCGGTGCTGGCGGTGTTCGCCTCGCAGCTCTCGATCCTGGTGGTGGGGACGTTGACCACGCTGGTGATGGTGGGCGTGGCGGCGCTGGAAGCCGTGGTGCGCCGCCGGGCCGGGGCCGCGCAGGCGCCGCACCCCTGAGCGGCGCGGCGTTGCCGTTGCCGACGACGGTGCTCAGCGCTTGTGCTTGGACGGCGTGCCGCCGCGCGGCTGGCGCACCACCGCCTGCTTGGCGCTGCTGCTGCCGCGTGCAGCGGTCTTGCTGGGCGTACCGCCGCGCTTGGAGGTGGCCACCACGGCGCCCCGACCGCGCGCGGGTGCCGCGCCCGAGCCGACACGGGCCGTGGGCGTGGCGCGCACCGGCAGGTACACGACCACGCTGTAGCCGCGCTTGAAGGCGTGGCTCGTGTTCACGTCGTTCCAGTCGGCCACGGCCGCCGGCTTGAGGTTGTAGCGGCGCGCGATGCTCGCCACGTTGTCGGAGCGGCCGGCCTTGACGGTGGTGCGGCGCGTGATGATCTCGGGCTGGAAGCTCAGGTGGCCGCCATCGGCCACGACCGCCGCCACGTCTTCCTTCACGCGCGCGCCGCGCGGCACGATGAGCGTGGAGCCTGCCTTGATGAGCATCCGCGGGGGCACGTTGTTGAGCGCGCGCAGGTCCGATTCGCTCATGCCCGAGCGCTGGGCAGCGTCGGCCACCGTCATGGTGCTGGGCACGACCCAGGCGGTCCAGCTGGCGTACTGGCCTTGCGAGTAGGCGTCGAAGTTGCGCTTGAACACCGCCGCGTTGTCCCAGGGCAGCAGGATGTCGGAGGTGCCGGCCGCGATCAGCACGGGCTTGTGGGCAGCGGGGTTGAGCGCGCGAAAGTCTTCGAGGCGCACGTCGGCCAGCTTGGCCGCCAGTTCCACGTCGAGGTCGCGCGTGAGCGGCACGGTCTGGAAGTAGGGGTGATTGGCGATCAGCGGGAGTTCGGCGTTGAAGGCCTGCGGATTCGCCACGATGTTCTTCACGGCCTGCAGCTTGGGCACGTAGAGCCGCGTTTCGGCCGGCATCGACAGGTCGCTGTAGGTGGTGGGCAGGCCCAGGCGCTGGTTCTTGGCGATGGCGCGTCCCACGCTGCCTTCACCCCAGTTGTAGGCGGCCAGTGCGAGCTGCCAGTCGCCGAACATGCCGTAGAGCTTCTGCAGGTAGTCGAGCGCGGCGCGGGTCGAGGCCACCACGTCGCGGCGGTCGTCACGGAAGATGTTCTGCTTGAGGTCGAAGTCGGTGCCGGTGGCGGGCATGAACTGCCACATGCCGGCGGCGCGCGCGCTCGACACGGCCTGCGGGTTGAAGGCGCTCTCGATGTACGGCAGCAGCGCGAGTTCGGTCGGCATGTTGCGGCGCTCGAGTTCCTCGACGATGTGGAAGATGTACTTGTTCGAGCGCTCGGTCATGCGCAGGATGTAGTCGGGCCGGCTGGCGTACCACTGCTCGCGATCGCGCACCAGGTCGCTCTCGAGGTTGGGCATCTTGAAGCCGCGACGGATGCGGTCCCACATGTCGGCCGGCGGTGCCAGCGTGACCACGCTCTGCGAACGGGCCTGGCCGCTGGTCAGCGGGCTGAGGTTGGCGTCGCGCGGATAGATGGGCGTGGCGCTGCCCGACGGGCGGGCGCCCGTGCCGCCGGCGTTGGCGGTGGTGGTCGAGGAAGAAGAAGCGCTGTTGTCCGTGCTCGCGCAGCCCGCGAGTACCAGTGAACCTGCGAGGCAGGTGGCAACAATAAATTTCATCGGAAGTCGTTTTTCCATTGGCGCAGCGCGGCGAACACCTCGGCTTCGGCGGCATCCGCGGAAAGCTCGGCATGGGCCCGCACCGCTCGAAAGACGGTGGCTTCGCGGCTGCGAAGAAAGGGGTTGATCCGGCGTTCGATCGCCAGTTGCGAGGGCAGCGTGGGCTGCCCCTGTGCGCGCAGGCTTTCGCAATGCGCGTTGTAGTGAGTGAGTTCGTCGTTGCCGGGTTCCACGGCGCGGGCGAACTTCAGGTTAGCAAGTGTGTATTCGTGCGCACAGCACACACGTGTGTCGCCGGGCAGCGCGGCCAGCGCGTCGAGCGAGGCCAGCATCTGCGCGGGCGTGCCCTCGAACAGGCGACCGCAGCCGCCGGAGAAGAGGGTGTCGCCGCAGAACAGCACGGGGGCCTGCGTGGCCGAGGCCGGCAGGAAGTACGCGATGTGCCCGGCCGTGTGGCCCGGCACGTCGATGACCTCGAAGCGCAGGCCCAGGGCCTGGGCGATGTCACCTTGCACCAGTGGCGTGAAGGGCTCGGGGATGCGCTCGCGCGCGGGGCCCCACACCTTGGCGCCCGTGGCCGCATGCAACGCGGCCACGCCGCCCGTGTGATCGGGGTGGTGGTGCGTGACTAGAATCGCGGCCAGCTGCAGCTTGTGGTGCGCCAACGCATCGAACACCGGTTGGGCATCGCCCGGGTCCACCACGATGGCGTGGTGCCCGTCGTGCAGCATCCAGATGTAGTTGTCAGCAAAAGCGGGCAGCGGAACAAGGGTCATGAGCGGTCAAATTATAGGTTTGCAGGATTGGTTCGCGACCCCCCCCGGCCGCTACCTCCTGGCCTGGGAACAGGCCCAGTTCGACGAGGCGGTGGCCGATGTATTCGGTTACCACGCCTTGCAGCTCGGTGCCGCCGAGGTCAACGGGCTGCGCACCAACCGCATGCCGCACCGCTGGCTGGCCCTGACCGACCCGGTGCGGGCCGGCAAGGCCACGCTGGTGACCGACTTTGCGGCCTTGCCGTTCGCGGCCAACAGCTTGGATCTCGTGGTGCTGCCGCACGCTTTGGAACTCAGTCCCGATCCGCACGCCACGCTGCGCGAGGTGGAGCGGGTGCTGGTGCCCGAGGGCCGGGTGGTGATCTGCGGCCTGAACCCGACCAGCCTGTGGGGCCTGCGGCAGCGCCGCGGGCACATTTACCGCCGGCTGGGCCTGGGCGAGACCTTCCTGCCCGAGGCGGGCGAGTTCATCGGCTATTGGCGCATGCGCGACTGGCTGCGCCTGCTGAGCTTCGAGGTGGAGTCGGGCCGTTTCGGCATCTACCGGCCGGCGGTGCGCAGCGAAGCCTGGCTGGAGCGCTCGCGCTGGATGGACGCTGCCGGCGAGCGCTGGTGGCCGATCTTCGGCGCGGCCTACTTCCTGGTGGCGGTGAAGCGCGTGCGCGGCATGCGCCTGCTGAGCACCGACTGGCGCCGCGCCGGTGCGCGGGCGACAGCGCCGGTGCCCATCGCGGGCAAGGTGCACCGCAGCAAAGCGGGCAAGAATTGAATTGAACAGAACACAGAAGCGGGCGGCATCGCCCGCATGAAAAGCTACAGAAACAAGGAACAGTCAGTTTGAACGAAGTCGTGATCTACACCGATGGCGCATGCAAGGGCAACCCGGGACCGGGCGGCTGGGGCGCGTGGCTCAAGTCGGGCCCCACCGAGAAGGAACTGTTCGGCGGTGAACTCAACACCACCAACAACCGCATGGAACTCACGGCCGTGATCGAAGGCCTGGCCGCGCTCAAGCGGCCCTGCAAGGTGCTGCTGTACCTCGACAGCCAGTACGTGCGCATGGGCATCACCGAGTGGATTCGCGGCTGGAAGGCCAAGGGCTGGATGACCGCCAGCAAGCAACCCGTGAAGAACGTCGAGCTCTGGCAGAAGCTGGACAAGCTGGTGGCCGAAGGCGGTCACCAGATCGAGTGGCGCTGGGTGAAGGGCCACTCGGGCGACCCGGGCAACGAGCGGGCCGACATGCTGGCCAACAAGGGCGTGGACAAGGCCCTGGGCCGGATCTGACCGGTCCCCTCGGCTAGATCAGTCCTTCGAAGATCATCACGTCGACTTCCTGCCCGGCGTCGACATGGCCCTGGTCGTGGTGCAGCACCACGAGCCCATTGGCCTCGAGCATCGAACTCAGCACACCCGAGCCCTGGTGCGCCGCCACCTGCACCTCGGGCAGCGAGCCGGGCACCTGCCGGACGACGCCACGCTGGTACTCGGTGCGGCCCGGCTTCTTGCGGATGGGCCCCGCGCTGCGCGCGCGCAGCAGCGGCGGCGGAGCGGAGGCCGCGTCGTGGCAGCCCATCAGCCGCAGCAGCGCCGGCCGCACGAAGGCCAGGAAGGCGACCATCGCCGCCACCGGATTGCCCGGCAAGCCGAACAGTACGGCAGACGTCGCTGCGGTGTCGCGTGGAATCAGCCCCACCGCCAGCGGCCGTCCGGGCCGCATCGCGACCCGCCAGAAGGCCATGTCGCCCAGCTGCTGCATCACGTCGCGCGTGTGGTCGGCCGCGCCCGCGCTCACGCCGCCGCTGGTGACGATGGCGTCGGCTTCGCGCGCCGCGCGCTGCAGCGTGGCGGAGAGCGTGGCGGGGTCGTCGTGCACGAGGCCGAGGTCGATCACCTCGCAGCCCAGCCGCGTGAGCAGGCCGAACAGGGTGTAGCGGTTGCTGTCGTACACGGCGCCTTCGCGCGGTGTGTCGCCCAGGCAGAGGATTTCGTCGCCGGTCGAGAAGTACGCCACGCGCAGCCGGCGTCGCACGGTCACGCGCGCCATGCCCAGGCTGGCGACCATGCCGAGCGCGGCCGGCGACAGGCGTTCGCCGCGCCGCAGCGCCGGCTGGCCCTGCATCAGGTCTTCGCCTGCGAGGCGGCGGTTGTCGCCGCGCCGCAGCACACGGGCCGGGAAGCAGACCTGGTCGCCGTCGACCTTGCAGAACTCCTGCGGGATCACAGTGTCGAGGCCGGCCGGCATCATTGCGCCGGTCATGATGCGCACCGCGTCGCGCGGCCCCAGTGCGCCGCGCCAGGCCGAGCCGGCCAGCGCCGTGCCCGCCACGCGCAGCGTGAGCGAATGGTCGATGGGCGCATCGGCCGGCAGCAGCGCGCCGTCGAAGGCGTAGCCGTCCATGGCGGAGTTGTCGTGCGGCGGCACGCTCACGGGCGACACGAGGTCGTCGGCCAGCACGCGGCCGAGCGCGTCGCGCAGCGCAATCTCTTCAGTTTCGGCCACGGCCAGCGGCGCGACGAGGCGCGCAAGAAAGGCGGTGACGGTGTCGACGTCGAGGTCGCCCGCGTCGTAGTCCGCGAGGTCGGCAGCAATGGCGGCGATGCGGCTCATGGGGTGTCGAGGGCCTGCAGGTCAGCCGGCGTGTTGGCGTTGAAGAAAGCGTCGGGCGCGTCGCCCGGGCGGTCGAAGGGAACGATCACGGCGCCGTGCTGTGCAGCCCATGCGCGGACCTTGCGGCCGCCGTCTTTGACGAAGCGCCGCAGGCTGTCGCGCAGTTCGATGTGCAGCAGGCAGAACACCGGCTGCGGTCGCAGCACCGTGCCGCCGTCGGGCCCGGTTTCGGGGGCGCTGGCGATGGCGAGGCGCGCGTGGTTGCTGTCGGCAGCCAGGGCCTCGGCCAGCCGCGCCGCCAGATCGGTCGGAAAGCGCGGCGTGTCGCAGGGCACGGTGAGCAGCCACGGCGTGGGACTGTGTTCGAGCCCGCTCAGCATGCCGGCGAGCGGGCCGGGGTGGTCGGGCACGCTGTCGGCGAACACCGGCACGCCCAGCGCTTCGTAGGCCGCGAAATTCCGGTTGGCATTGAGCAGCACGCGGCCGACCTGTGGGCGCAGCCGTCGGACGGCGTGCGCGGCGAGCGTTTCGCCCTGGAACAACTGCAGGCCCTTGTCGAGCCCGCCCATGCGGGTGCCGAGGCCACCGGCCAGCACGAGGCCCGTGATGTCGGCCTGGGCGATGGCCCGTGCGGCGTCCATGGCGGGCGGCCTCATCCGCCGATGTAGCTCATCTCGACGCGCCGGGGCGCCGCCGCGTCGGGGGCGCCATCGTCGGGGCCGCGCAGGGCGCGCAGCTCGGAGTAGCGGTCGGCGCGGCCCTGCCAGATATGGCCGATGGCGGAGGCGATGTCGTCGTCGCTCGCGTTGCCGCGCAGCATCGGACGCAGGTCGTGGCCGGCGTTCGCGAACAGGCACAGGTAGAGCTTGCCCTCGGTCGACAGGCGCGCGCGGCTGCAGTCGTGGCAGAAGGCCTGGGTCACGCTGCTGATCACGCCGATCTCGCCGCCGCCGTCGGCGTAGGCCCAGCGCTGGGCGGTTTCGCCGGGCGTGGTGGCCTCGAGCGGCACCAGCGGAAACTCGGCCGCGATGCGCGCGATGACTTCGGCCGAAGGCAGCACCTCGTCCATGCGCCAGCCGTTGGTGGCGCCCACGTCCATGTATTCGATGAAGCGCAGCACGACCTTACCGCCGTGGTGCGCGCGGAAGTAGCGCGCCATCGGCAGGATCTCCTGCTCGTTGGTGCCGCGCTTGACCACCATGTTGACCTTGATCGGGCCCAGGCCTGCTGCGAGCGCGGCGTCGATGCCGGCAAGCACGTCGGCCACCGGAAAGTCGACGTCGTTCATGTGGCGGAACACGGCGTCGTCGAGGCTGTCCAGGCTCACGGTCACGCGCTGCAGGCCGGCGGCCTTCAGCGCGGCGGCCTTGCGCTTCAGCAGCGAGCCGTTGGTGGTGAGCGTGAGTTCGAGCGGGTCGCCATCGGGCGTGCGCAACTCGGCCAGTTGCCCGATGAGCCCTTCGATGTGCTTGCGCAGCAGCGGCTCGCCGCCGGTCAGGCGGATCTTGCGCACGCCGTGCGAGGCGAAGAGGCGCGCCAGGCGCGTGATCTCCTCGAAGCTCAGCAGGGCGCTGTGCGGCAGGTACTGGTAGTCCTTGTCGAACACGTCCTTCGGCATGCAGTAGCTGCAGCGGAAGTTGCAGCGGTCGGTCACGCTGATGCGCAGGTCGGTCAGCGGGCGGCCGAGCCGGTCGGCCAGCAGGCCGGTGGCGGGCACGGCGACATCGGGCGCGGCCGCGACGGCGTGGCCGGCCTGGGCGATCGGAATGACGGTGCTGCTGATGCTGCTGTTCTTCATGGGGCGATGCCGATTTTGCGCCATGGCCCGCGGGCGCGCGCCATGCGGGCTACTTCAGCACCGCCGCATAGACCATGTTGCGCGCGAGGCTTCGGTAATGGGTGCGGTACTTGGGCGATTGCAGCATCAGCACGACGAACATCTCGTTCTTCGGATCGATCCACATGTAGGTGCCACCCGCGCCGCCCCAGTTGTACTCGCCGCCGCCGGAGGGGTAGGGCGCCTCGCCGTCGTTGCGGCGCACCGCGAAGCCCAGGCCGAAGCCGTAGCCCGGGCCCGGCAGGTAGAGCGGGCCGGCCGTGATGCCGGCGCCGGCGTTCGAGTGGTCGCTCGTCATCAGCGCCAGCGTGCGCGGGCCGAGGTAGCGCGTGCCGTCGAGCGTGCCGCCGTTGAGCAACATCTGCAGGAAGCGCGCGTAGTCGGACGCGGTCGACACCAGCCCGCCGCCGCCCGATTCGAGCTTGCGCGCGATGCGCGGGTCGTTCAGGTCGGCGCCCACGCCGAAGCTGCGGTCGCTCGGCAGCGGCTCGGCGATGCGCGGCTGGCGCGCGGGCTCGGGCACGTAGTACGTGGTGTCCTTCATGCCCAGCGGGTCGAGCAGGCGCGTCTTTTCGAACTGATAGAGCGATTGGCCCGACACCACCTCGACCACGCGGCCCAGGATGTCGGTCGAATAGCTGTAGTCCCAGGTCGTGCCGGGCTGGTAGGCCAGCGGCAGCTTGGCCAGGCGCTGCGAGAACTCGGCGTTGGTCGGGTCGCCGGCCGCGAGGTCGGCGGCGTTGTAGGCCTGCTTGACGAGGCCGGGGCCGAAGAAACCGTAGGTCAGGCCCGAGGTGTGGCGCATCAGGTCCTGCACGGTGATCGGGCGGCGTGCGGGCACGGTCTCGAGCACCGGCTTGCCGTCGGCGCCGGGCTTCTCGATGCCGACTGTCATGCTGGCGTATTCGGGCAGGTACATCGCCACCGGGTCGTCGAGCTTCATGCGGCCGTCTTCCACCAGCATCATCGCGGCGACGGTGGTGATGGGCTTGCTCATCGAGTAGATGCGGAAGATGCCGTCGCGCGGCATCGGCGTGCCGGCGGTGGCGTCGAGCTTGCCGACCGGTTCGAACCACGCGACCTTGCCCTGGCGCGCGACCAGCAGCACCGCACCGGGAATCTTGCCGGCGGCCACGTCGGCCTTAAGCACGTCGGTGAGCTTCTGCAGACGTTCGGTGGACAGGCCCACCGATTCAGGCCGGGCGGTGGGTAGCGACTGGGCGGTGGCGAGCAGCGGCAGGGCGAGGCTCAGGCCGAGCAGGGCTGTGCGCACCAGGGCGCGGCGCTTCAGGAAGGTCATGCGTGTTGTCTCCGTCGGTGGTGGAAGGATGGAACCGGCAGGACGGTCTTGACGCCGTCCGTTCGAACCGGTCGCCGGGCAGTGTATCGGTGGACGGGCCGCAGGGCAGGTGCTTGGCGGGCTGGCCGATTGGCGGCATCTATGGCGCCGATATCTTGACGCAGACAATGAGAATTACTATCATTTGAACGCCTGAGTACGCAGCACAAGCACCACGCAAAGGGCTCTCTTCAACCAAGGAGCTTCCGAACCGTGCCGTACACCCTGCCAGCCTTGCCCTATGCCTTCGATGCGCTCGAACCCCACATCGACGCGCAGACGATGGAAATCCACCACGGCAAGCACCATCAAACCTACGTGAACAACCTCCATGCGGCGTTGAAAGACACGCCGCTTGCGGACACGCCGGTCGAAGCCCTCATTGCCGGTGTCGAGGAACTGCCCGAGGCGCTGCGCGCGCCCGTGCGCAACAACGGCGGCGGCCATGCCAACCACAGCCTGTTCTGGACCGTCATGGCTCCGGTGGGCCAGGGCGGCGGCGGGGCGCCTTCGGGCGCGCTCGCGAACGCCATCGACACCGACCTGGGCGGTTTCGACGCCTTCAAGGACGCCTTCACCAAGGCCGCGCTCACGCGCTTCGGCAGCGGCTGGGCCTGGTTGGTCGTCGGCGCCGACGGCAAGCTGGCCGTGGAAAGCAGTGGCAACCAGGACAGCCCGCTGATGCGTGGCATCGGCTCGGGCAAGACCCCGATCCTGGGCCTGGATGTGTGGGAACACGCCTACTACCTGAAGTACCAGAACCGCCGCCCCGACTACATCGCGGCCTTCTACAACGTGGTGAACTGGGCCGAAGTGGCCCGCCGCCATGCCGCTGCGACCGGCGGCTGATGAGCCGAAGAGGAGCCTGCCCATGAACGACTCGCCGCAGGGAACGATGGCCGCACAGCCGTCGCCAAGGTCGCCGCGCACGGTGCGCGAATGGATCGGCTTTGCCATCGTCGCGGCCGGTGCGCTGGCGCTGGCGTCGCAGTTCTGGTCGTTCGTGCGCGCCGACCCGATGGTGTGGAACGCGCTGCGCGGCGGTTCGGTGGCGGCGCTGGCGACCGCGCTGGGCACGCTGCCGGTGCTGTTCTCGCAGCGGTTGCCCGACAAGCTGCAAGACACGCTGTTCGGCTTCGGCGCGGGCGTGATGCTCGCGGCCTGTGCCTTCTCGCTGATCATTCCGGGGCTGGACGCGGCCAAATCGACGGGCGTCTTCGGCGGTGGCGACTGGGCGGCCGGCGGCGTGATCGGCGCGGCCATTTTGCTCGGCGGCCTGGTGCTCATGACCATGGACCGCGTGCTGCCGCACGAGCATTTCATCAAGGGCCGCGAAGGGCAGACGGGGCGGCAACTGCGTCGCACCTGGCTCTTCGTGTTCGCGATTGCGCTGCACAACGTGCCCGAGGGTTTGGCCATCGGCGTCGGCTACGCGGCCAACAACGGCGTGCGCGCCGATGCACTCGCCACCGGCATCGCGATCCAGGACGTGCCCGAAGGGCTGGTGGTGGCTGTGGCGCTGCTGGCGGCCGGCTACAGCCGCTTGTTCGCGGTGCTGATCGGCATGGCGTCGGGCTTGGTCGAGCCGCTCGGTGCCGTGCTTGGCGCGGCGGTGGTGGGGCACTCGGCAATGCTGCTGCCCTGGGGGTTGGGCTTTGCGGCGGGTGCGATGCTGTTCGTGATCAGCCACGAGATCATTCCCGAATCGCACCGCAAGGGGCACGAAACCTATGCGACCAGCGGGCTGATGATCGGCTTCGTGCTCATGATGTTGCTGGACACCGCGCTGGGCTGACGCCCGGGCGCGGCGCCGTCGGCCTCAGCCGTGCTTGATGGCGATAGTCTTGAGCGTCGTGAAGCCGTACAGCGCCTCGAAACCCTTCTCGCGCCCGTAGCCCGACGACTTCACGCCGCCGAAGGGCAGCTCCACGCCGCCGCCTGCACCGTAGTTGTTGATGAACACCTGGCCGCTCTTCACGCGCTTGGCCATGCGGAACTGGCGCGCGCCGTCGGCTGTCCAGACGCCGGCCACGAGGCCGAACTGGGTGGCGTTGGCGAGTGCCACGGCTTCGTCTTCGTCGGCGAACTGCATCGCGGCGAGCACGGGGCCGAACACTTCTTCCTGTGCGAGGCGATGGCCCACGGGCACGTCGCGCAGCAGGGTCGGGGCCTGGTAGAAGCCGGTCTCGGGCGCTTCTTCGACCACCACGCCCTGCGCCACCATCGGGATGCCGGCGTGTTGCGCGTCGCTCAAGAAGTCCCACACGCGCTGTTGCTGTGTCTGGCGGATCAGCGGGCCGACGTCGAGGTCCATGGCGGCGGGGCCGACGCGCAGGGCTTCGAAGGCGTGGCCCAGGCGCTCGAGCAGGGGCTCGTAGATGTCGCGCTGGATCAGCACGCGCGAGCCCGCCGAACAGGTCTGGCCGGCGTTCTGCACGATGGCGTTGATGATCACGGGAACGGCCGCGTCGAGGTCAGCATCGGCAAAGATGATCTGCGGGCTCTTGCCGCCCAGTTCGAGCGTGACCGGGCAGTGCCGTTCGGCCGCCACCTGCTGGATCAGCGTGCCGATCTTCGGGCTGCCCGTGAAGCTGATGTGGTCGATGCCTTCGTGGCGTGCGAGTGCGTCGCCCACTTCATGGCCGTAGCCCGTCACGATGTTGAGCGCGCCGGCCGGAAAGCCGACCTCGGCCGCCAGTTGTGCCACGCGAATCAGCGAGAGGCAGGCGTCTTCGGCCGGCTTCACCACGCACACGTTGCCGGCCGCCAGGGCGCCGCCCACGCTGCGCCCGAAGATCTGCATCGGGTAGTTCCACGGAATGATGTGGCCCGTGACGCCGTGCGGCTCGCGCCAGGTGAAGACGCTGTAGCCGTCCTGGTAGGGAATGGTTTCGCCGTGCAGCTTGTCGCAGGCGCCGGCGTAGAACTCGAAGTAGCGCACCAGCGCCACCGCGTCGGCGCGGGCCTGCTTCACGGGCTTGCCGCAGTCGCGCTGCTCGATGAGTGCGAGCTCGTCGACGTGCTCGGCGATCTTCTGCGAGAGCTTGAAGAGCAGTCGGCCGCGGTCGGCGGCGCTGACCTTGTGCCACACGCCCTCGAAGCAGTCGCGCGCGGCGCGCACGGCGGCGTCGATGTCGGCGGCGTTGCTGCGCTGGATCTCGTCGAAGGGCTGGCCGTCCGACGGGTCGATGACGGGGAGGGTGCGGCCGGAGGCGGAAGGGACGTCCGCGTTGGCGATGTAGTTGAGCTGCATGGGGCGAGATTTTGCGCGAAGCACGTCCCGCGCGTGGTGCCCCGGCCGGCCCGCCTTACTTCGCCGCGGTGGCTTTGGGCAGCGCGCGCACGGCGTTCAGCATGCGCTCGACGTGCTTGTCGGGGTTGAGGTTCTGGTAGTAGTAGGCGACCTTGCCGTCGGTCGCGATCACGTACGACAGGCGGTTGGCGAAGTCGGGCCGGGTCTGCATCAGCGCGTCGAAGCCCTGGATCACGGTCTTGCCCTGGTCGGACGCCACTGGAAAGCGGCTCTGGCACGACTTGACCGAGAACTTGGAGAGCGTGTCGATGTCGTCGGCCGAGACGCCGATCACCGTGGCCCCGAGCGCTGCGAACTGGTCGACCGCCTCGGCGAAGGCGTGGGCCTCGATGGAGCAGTCGTTCGAGTCGGCCGCCGGAAAAAAGTACAGCACCACCGGCCCCTTGGCCAGCGCTTCGGCCAGCGAGTAGCGGAAGGTCTTGCCGCCGAGCGCGGCCGTGGCCGTGAACTTGGGCGCGGGATCGCCGATGTCGAGTGCGGCGTGGGCAGGGGGTACCCCGGCGGTGAGGGCCGCGGCCCACAAAGCGGTGCGCAGAAGGAGCGATCGGGCCATGATGTAACTCCGAAGCGAAGTGAACCGAATTCTAGGACGGTGCCTTGCGAAATGGGCCCTCGCTGAAACCGCAGCGGGCGCGGCGGCGTACATCAGGGCAATGGCAACCACAACGACAAGAGGAATCCGATCATGAATGCCTGGGCCCGGTCTTTCTTGCGCACGGCGCTGGCCGGCGTGCTGCTGGCATTGCTCGGCGCGTGCGGTTCGTTGCCGCCGGCGCGCGAACGCCCGGCCGAGCACGCGGCCACGGCCGACCCGGGCACCGCGCTCGCGAAGATCGCCGCGGCCTCCACGCCGCCCGGCGAGCACTCGGGTTTCCGGCTGATGCCGCTGGGCGTGTACTCGCTCGACGCGCGCCTGCAGCTCGCGCAGCGCGCCGAGCGCTCGCTGGTGGTGCAGTACTACCAGCTCGAGAACGACGCCACCGGCCGGCTGCTGCTGCGCACGCTGCGCGAAGCGGCGGCGCGCGGCGTGAAGGTGCGGGTGCTGGTGGACGACCTGTACACGGTGAAGAGCCAGCAGCTCTTGCTGGCGCTGTCCGAAACGCCGAATGTGTCGGTGCGCCTCTTCAACCCGTTCTGCTGCGCGCGCGATGGCTTTCTCTCGCGCTTCGTGGTGTCGATCTTCGACATCCACCGGCTCAACCACCGCATGCACAACAAGCTGTTCATCGCCGACGGCGCGATGGCGGTGGTGGGCGGGCGCAACATCGCCGACGAGTATTTCGTGCTGAGCGAGGCGCAGAACTTCATCGACATGGACGCGCTGGTGGTCGGCGAGGTCGTGCCGCAGCTCGAGAGCATCTTCGACGCCTACTGGAACAGCGACCAAATCTGGCCCATTGCCGACATCGTGCGCAAAGAGGCGGGCGCCGCGACCTTCGACGACGAGGTCGGCATGGCCGGGCCGCCGCCGAAGGTCGTGCTGCCGCCCTCCGACATCCTCGGCTACGGCCCGATCGCCGAAGAGCTCGACGGCGGCCGCATGGGCCTGCTGTGGGGCGAGGCACGCGCCATCGCCGACCCGCCCTCCAAGCCCACGACGCTGACGGCCGAAGACGCCATTGCCACCAGCGTGACGATGAAGGTCTGGGCGCTGCTGCTCGACGCCAAGACCGAGGTCGACCTGACCTCGCCCTACCTCGTGCCCGGCGAGCGCGGCATGGCGGCCTTCGAGGACCTGGCCAGGCGCAAGGTCAAGCTCACGCTGCTGACCAATTCGCTGGCCGCCAATGACGAGCCGCTGGTGCACACCGGCTATGCGCGCTACCGCGAGCGCCTACTCAAAGGCGGCGCCGACCTGTACGAACTGAGCCCGCAGCGCACCACCGCGAGCATGCGTTTCGGCAGCTTCGGCAACTCGCTGGGCCGGCTGCACGCCAAGACCGCCGCCATCGACAAGACGCGCATCTTCATCGGCTCGATGAACCTCGACCCGCGCTCGGCCAGCCAGAACACCGAGATGGGCGTGGTGGTCGACAACCCGCAACTCGCGCGCGAGATGCTGCGCATCATCCATGTGAGCAAGCTGCAGAACTCGTACCGGCTGCGGCTGTCGAAGGAGGGCGGCACGCTCGAATGGCTCACGAACGATGGCGAGAAAGAGATGATCCTCACCTCGGAACCCGAGTCGGGTTTCTTCCAGCGCCTGTACAACACCCTGATCTCTCCGCTGGTGCCCGAGATGCTGTTGTAGCCTCGGGGGATGGCGCAGACCTTCACTTCTCTTTCGGCCCCGCAGGTCATGCTGTGGGGCCTGCTTTTTTTCGGCGGCATCTACCTGGGTTTCGGCGCACTCACCTGGCTGCTCACGAAGCGGGTGCTGCCGGCGTTGCACATCGGGCGCGCGCTCGACCCGCGACCCTTGCAGCCCGGCCAGCTGCGGCGCGAACTGACGCAATCGGGCATCTCGGTGCTGATCTTCGGGCTGGGCATGGTGTTTCCGTGGGGGCTGCTGCAGCTGGGCTGGGCACGGCTCGAGCCCGACGCGGGCTGGCGCCGCATCGGCGTCGAAATCCTCGTGCTCGCGGTGTGGAACGACGTGCATTTCTGGCTCAACCACCGGCTGCTGCACACGCGCTGGCTGCGCCGTTTCCACGGCCCGCACCACCGCTCGTTCGTGACCACGCCGTGGGCCACGTACAGCTTTCACCCGATCGAGGCGCTGATGCTCGGCAACGTGATCCTGCTGCCGATGGTGCTGCACGACTTCAGCTTCTGGTCGCTGGCGTCGGTGCCGGTCTTCAGTCTGTTCTTCAACTGCGTCGGGCATTCGAACTACGACTTCGTGCCCGGCGTGTCGTACAGCCACTGGTTCGCCGCGAGCCGCCGGCACCACCTGCACCATGCCGTGCACAACGGCAACTACGGCTTTCAGTTCACCTTCATGGACCGGCTGTTCCGCACGCGCATCGCGGCCGATGCGGCCGAGCCGTTGTTCCAGGCTTTTCGAAAGAAGCATGGCGCCACGACCGCCTGACGCCGCGCGCCATCGGCTGCCGAGGCTGCGCCATTGGCGCGACTGGCAAAGCCTCGCCTACCTCGTCGCCTTGCCTGCACTGGCGGCGTGGCAGTGGGTGCATGGCTTCCAGGGGGTGCTGTATGCGCTGATGCTGTTTCTCACGCTCGGCATCGGCGTGATCCATCACAACCACGTGCACCTGCGCATGTGGCGCGGTCGGCGCATGAACCGGCTGACCGACTTCTGGATCACGCTGCTGCAGGGCCACCCGACCTTCGTCTTCTGGCCCGCGCACGTGGCCAACCACCACCGCCATCGCCATGGGCCGAAGGACGTGGTGCGCACCTACCGCTTCGGCGGCGACACCAACCATCTGTGGGGCTACCTGCTGCACCCGTTCCAGGCGGTGTGGGTGCTGATGCCGGTGTTCGTCGGCTGGCTCGCGCGGCTGCACCGGCACCACCGCGGCGCCTGGCGCTACTGCATGGCGCAGTACGCGCTGTGGCTGCTCAGCTGGACCGTGTTGCTGGCGGTCGACTGGCGCAAGGCATTGATCTTCGTGATCGTGCCGCAACTGCACGGCCTGCACTGGCTGCTGGCCACCAACTACCTGCAACACGCGCACGCCGACGGCCGCAAGACGCCGCGCAAGGAGGCACCCGGCGATACCCGCGGTAGCCAGCTGAACTACGCCCGCAATTTCGAGGGGCTGGTGAACCCCTTGCTGTTCAACATTGGCCTGCACACCGCACACCACGAGAACCCGCATGCCCATTGGTCCGAGCTCACGCACCTGCATCACACGCGCTACCGCGCGCAGGTGGCACCCGCGCTCAACGAGGGCGGGCTGGTGCCGTACATGGTGCGCGTCTTCGTGCTGGGGACCGTGTGGCCGCGTTTTCGCAGCCGCTCGCTGATGCCTCCCGATTCACCTATTGCCTGAACCCATGCCCGTTTCATTCCAACGCGTGTACCTCGAAAGCGCCGGCTATTTCATGCCCGGCGAGCCTGTTCCCAACGACCGCATGGACGCGTACATCGCGCCGCTCAACCGCATGTCCGAGCGCATCAAGCGCCGCATCCTGGCCGAGAACGGCATCCTCACGCGGCACTACGCGATCGACGAAGAGGGCGTGACGCGCCACACCAATGCGCAACTGGCGGCCGGCGCGATCCGCGACTGCCTGCAGCGCGGCGGTGCCGAGCTGTCGCGCGTGTCGCTGCTGGCCAGCGGCTCGTCGGGCGGCGACACGCTGATGCCCGGCTTCGCCAACATGATCCAGGGCGAACTGGCGGCGCAGCCGATGGAAACGCATTCGGTCCACGGCATCTGCGCGGCCGGTGTGTCGGCGATCCAGACGGCCGCGCAAGGCATCGAGCTGGGCGCGCACCGCTCGGCGCTGGCGGTGGCCAGCGAAATGCCGTCGCGCCTGTTCAAGCGCTCGCGCTTCGCCGCGCGCGGCTACGAGACCGATTTCGACTCGCACTTTCTGCGCTGGATGCTGTCCGATGGCGCGGGCGCGCTGCTGCTGTCCGACGGCACGCCTGCGCTGGCCGGCAAGCCGGGGCTGCGTTTGAAGCTGAAGTGGGTGCACCAGCGCGCCTTCTCGGGCGACTACCCGGTGTGCATGCAGCTCGGCCTCACCGAAGACCGTGCGCGCGGGCACCTCGATTTCGGCTCATGGGCCGAAGCCGAGGCGGCCGGTGCGCTGTCGCTGCGCCAGGACATTCGCCTCTTGCCGCACCTGTTCGACATCGGCATCCACGAGTACGCGGGGCTGGTGCGCGACGGCTGGGTCGATCCGAAGCGGGTCGACCATTTCCTGTGCCACTACTCGTCGGAAAAATTCATCCCGGTGGTCGAAGACCTGATGGCCAAGGCCGATCTGGCGATTCCGCGCGAGCGCTGGTGGAGCAACCTGGCGTGGCGCGGCAACACCGGCGCGGCGTCGATCCTCGTGATGCTGGCGGAGTTTCTGCACACCAAGGCGCTGAAGCCGGGCGAGCAGATCTTCTGCTACGTGCCGGAGTCGGGGCGCTTCATGGCGGCGTACATGCTGCTGGAGGTCGAGGCCGTCGATGCGGCGCCGGTCGTGATCGCGCCC
This sequence comes from Variovorax sp. 54, assembly GCF_002754375.1. Lineage (NCBI taxonomy): Bacteria > Pseudomonadati > Pseudomonadota > Betaproteobacteria > Burkholderiales > Comamonadaceae > Variovorax > Variovorax sp. 54. The sequence continues at coordinate 392,236 of NZ_PEFF01000001.1, read as the reverse complement.
CGCGCCGCGGCTGTGGTGCCCGACGACGACCTCGTCATCGCGCCGCCGCACGACCCGGCCGCCGCGCCCGAAGGCCTGGGCGCCTTGCTGACGGAGCTGGCCGCCATCTGGCACGACTACCGCTCGCGCGTGTGGCGCACGCCGCTGATCCGTCAGATCCGCGAGCGCCGTTTTGCCGTGCCCGACTACCTGAACTGGATGGAGCAGTGGGTGCCGCAGGTGCGCGAAGGCAGCCTGTGGATGCGCGAGGGTGCCGCCTCGCTGAGCGCGCCGTACCGCATGCTGTCGTCACTGATCGACGTGCACGCGGGCGAGGAGCAGAACGACTTCAACATTCTCTTCAGCGACTACCGCAAGGCCGGCGGCACGGTCGAGTCGATCGACGAGTTGCGCCGCAACCCGGGCGGCGAGGCGCTCAACGCCTACCTGCACGGACTGGCCGCCACGCGCGACCCGATTGGCCTCTTGGGCGCGATCTACATCATCGAAGGCACGGGCCAGCGCATCGTGCCGGCGCTGCTGCCGCTGCTCAAGGCCAGCCTGAAGCTGCCGCCCGAAGCCTTCCGTTTCCTCGAGTACCACGGCCACAACGACGAGCACCACCTGAACCGCTGGCTCGCGGCGGTCGAGATGGTGATGGCCGTGGAAGGGCAGGCCCGCGCCGCCCGCCAGATTGCCGACACCGCGCGCCACACGGCGGCGCTGTACCTGATGCAGTTCCAGCACATCACCGAACGAATGCCTCATGAGCCGAACGCCTGAATTTTTGACGCAAGCCCACGACGAGCGCGACCCTAGCCCGTGGCTGGCGCTGTACCTCGACCAGAGCACGCCGCTGCCCGACGACGTCAAGTCCGCGTGGCTGGCCGATTCGAGCTCGGCGTCGCGCCAGTACCTGCTGCCGTTCCTGCGGCCGATCGCGCGGCTGACGATCATCCTGATCCAGATCGTGAAGGTGTTCGTGCCGCGCAACTGGTCGCATTCGATGCTGCTGCACCGCTTCCTGGCGTGGGGGCTCAAGCGCTTCGTGTCGCCCGAAGCCAACTGGCTGATCCTGCGGCACTTTCACCTGGGCTCGCAGGTGCTGGCGTTCATCGGGCGCAACTCGCCCGCGCCCGTGGGCACGTCGCCGCTGGAGCCGGCCGACATCGACGCGCTGAAGGACGAGATGTTCCTGAAGCACGACCTGAATTTGTTCAACTTCGTGATCCGGCTGAACAAAGCGTTGCGCGACAAGGGGCTGGCGCTGTGCAAGGGCGAGCAGGTCGATTTCTCGATGATCCAGTCGCCGGCGCTGCGGCTGGAAGACATGCCCCAGGGCAAGCTGAATTTTCTCGACCTGCAAAGCGCCATCGAGCTGTTCACGCCGCTGTACCAGCTGATGCTGACCGACAACGATTTCTGGCGCGCGGCCAACTCCTTGCAACTGGACGAAACGATCGGCATCTACGCGGCGACGATCCTGAACGCGCCCGAGCACCTGATCCTGGTCAACAACAAGCATCCGCTGGTGCCGCTGTCGACCTTGCGGGCCGGGCACCGGCTGGTGATCCACGGGTTGTCGACCGAAATGCTTCACAGCCTGCTCCAGCGCATGCGCGCGGCGCGGGAAGCCATGTCGGCAGAGACACTTCCGCGCGACCCGCCCCTTGCATAGGGGTATGCTGTCCCCACATGCAAACCATGAACACGACCCGAAATCCGTCCCCCAAGACCGATCTGGCAGTGACCCACGTACTGGCTCAACTGCTGGAGAGGCTTGAGCACAGCGCCGTGCCGGTTGGCGCCGAGCAGTACCGCTCGGTGGTCGAGCACCTGGTGCATGAATTCGAAGACGTCGAAGCCGGTGCCGAACTGGGCCAACTGCTCGATGCCTATCCGGCCGCCTCCGAGGTCTACGAAAATATGAATTACCAGCACGCCGGCCTTTGCCGCTCGGCGCTGGACGTTTCCCTGGCCGCCGAAGGCGCAGCCAGGGAAGCCATTGCCCGCGCCATGCGCGGTGACGAATCGAACAAGGACAAGATGCATGGCCAAGGGTGAAGTGAAAACGGCAGTGGTGGCGGACGGGCTGCGCTACAAATCGAAGGCGCCGGGCTCTCCGTTCCGCGCCTCGGCGTCGTTCAGCGGGGCCACGATGTCCTGCTTCATGTGCGGCAAGCACCGCGTGCGGTCGCAGCTGCGCACGCGCCAGGTGCTGGGCAAGTCGCAGACCGTTTGCGCACCGTCGTGCAAGGCGCTCGACGAGGCCCTCGAGGCTGAAGCATCGTCGAGCTGAACCCCTAGCACGACGCCGCGTCGCGTTGGCGACATGGCCTCATCGGCATGTCGTCGATTGCCTTCCCTCCCGGGCGCAATCGATATACAGTTGGACACAAATGATGCAAGTAATTGCATTAATCTAAAGTTCTAATTTGTAGCCGATGACCACTCAAATCCAGCAAGAAGGCGATCGGTGCCCCGCAGTGGGTGTGGATTTTTCTCTGCATGGAGGGACTGAGCTGTGAACAAGCCGCGCCACGTCGTCATGCAGGTCGTCAAGCGCTCGTCCGGCAGCGCCACGCACCACGTCGAATTCCTGATGGACGACAACTTCGCCGAGCGCCTGCGTCAGTTGCGCTCGCTGGTGCCGCCGCTGGGTGCCCTCAACAAACAACGCGACCTCGTGATCGACAAGGTCCGCGTGCGCCTGCCCAACGCCATCTGGCGCTCGGGCAACGAGATCGCCATCGACGGCGGGGTCGACGGCTCCTGCATCGTGATCGCAGCCGAGGGCTCGTTCAACTGCGGCGGCAAGGACCGCCGCACGCGCGAAAAGCTCGTGACCTACAACTTCTCGATCGCACGCCTGATCGAGCTGCACGGCGAACGCCCCGAAGGCGAAACGCTCTACATCCGCGACGGCGTGTTCGCCAACGACGAACCGGCCGAATCACCGGCCGGCCGCTGGGTGGCTTCCATGCACGAGCTCGAAGTGGTGATGCGCGTGCCCGACGCCCCGTCGGATTTCGACACGCTGCATGACCTCACGATGCGCGCCGACGGGCAGCCGACGCAAGCGGGCGCGCTGAGCCCGCACCGCGCCAGCATCTACTGACGAACTCAGGCCGACGTTGCCACAGCAGCGCCCACCGGCGTGAACTGCGCGCCGTTGTCGGCCAGCCAGCGCGCCGAGAGGCTGCTGTCCTGCTGGTCGGGGTGGAAGTCGCTGCGCAGGTACTGGCGCCAGCCTGCGAGATTGCCCCGCAGCAGGCCGCCGCGGCCCAGCAGGATGCGCGCGGCGCTCTTCCAGGTGGCCCACTTCCACAATTGCTTTTCATGCCGCAGGTTGTCGACCGTCTGGCGCATCAGGTCGCCGAGGAACATCACCGTCACGCGGCGGAACCAGCGCGTGCGCCATTCGTCGGAGCCGCCCGCGGCCTTGTAGATGTCGAAGGCGACGCTCTTGTGCTCCAGCTCTTCCGCGCTGTGCCACAGCCACATCGTGCGCAGCCGGGGCTCGGCGCCGTCCAGGATCTCGGGGCGGGCCAGCAGCCACTCGGCGAACATGGCCGTGAAGTGCTCGGTGGCGGCCGTCACGGCCAGCGCGTGGCGCGGATCGGCGCCGTCCATCAGTTCCATGCGCTGACTGGCGCGCGCGGTCCAGCGGTCGACCAGGCCCTGCTGGTCGAGGTGCGCGTTGAACAGCGAATGGATGCGCCGGTGCGTCGCCTCCTGTCCGATGAAGCCGCGCACGTCGGCGCGGTAGCGCTCCTGCAGCTCGGGCGGCAGCGTGGCCATGGCGTCGCGCACGGCGTCGATGAAGAACTGCTCGCCGAAGGGGAAGCTCATCGACAGGGCGTTGAAGAAAGCCGTCGAAAAGGCATCGCCGCCGCACCAGTCGCGCGAGAAGGGCGGTTGCAGATCGATCAGCAGGCGGCGGACAACGAGTTCGGTCATGGGATGGCAATTCCTGAGGTCGGGGGCAAAAGTTGGTACAACTCCGTACCGCGTGCCGCCATGGTGCAATTGTGAATTGGTACTGTCAAGTACCAAGGCGTAGGAAAATGAATCGCACATGACTGCCACCATCGACAAACCCGCCACGCCCGATGCCGCCGAAGGCGCGCCGAGCGAGCACTACACGCGGCTGCTGCAGGGCATGGCGCATGCCGTGGCGGCCAAGGGCTACGCAGACACCACCATCGCCGACATCGTGCGCGAGGCGGCCGTGTCGCGGCGCACGTTCTACGAGCACTTCAGCACCAAGACCGAGTGCCTGATCGCGCTGTACGAAACGGCCAGCCGGCTCGGCCTGCAGGCCGTGAGCGAGGCCTTCGACCCGGCCCAGCCCTGGCACACGCAGGTGGAGCAGGCGATGACCGCGTACATGGACTACCTCGCGCAAGACCCGGTGCTGCTGCGCACGCTGTTCGTCGAAATCCTCGGGCTGGGCCTGCCGGGCCTGGCGGCGCGGCGGCGCGTGAATGGCGAGATCGCCAACTTCATCCAGGTGGCGATCAACAGCAGCGAGTCAGGTGAGACACCCGCGGCGCACCTCAGCAGCCAGATGGCGATGACGGTGGTGGGCGGCATCAACGAACTGGTGCTGCAGGCTATCGAGCAGGACCGCGTGGGCGACCTGCGAGAGCTGGTGGCGCCGGCCACGCGGCTGGTGCGCGCCGTGGCGGCCGACAGCCGACGCTAAGCTCGCTTGGCCTTGCGCGGCGTGGCCGCGATCCACAGCACCAGCAGGCCCGCCACCACCATCGCCGCCAGCGCCCCCAGGTAAGGCAGCACGTCATGCAGCGGCGCGCCCATCTGGTTGAGCCGCAGTGAGGCCTGGATGCCTGCTGTGCTCGGGAACAGCCAGCGCAGCGCCTGCAGCGGTGCGGGCAGGGCCTCGACGGGCCAAGAGAAGCCCGAGAGAAACGCCATCGGCAGCGCAGTGAACAGCAGCACCTGCAGCGCACGCTCGCGGTCGCGGAACCAGCAGCCCAGCAGCAGGCCAAGCACGCAGATCGCGGGCACGTAGAACAGCAGCAGCACCAGCGCCCCGAACGGATTGCCGCCGCGCGGATAGTCCTGCAAGAAGAACACCCAGCCGAAATAGAACACGCCGCTCAGCACGCCGAAGCCCGACAGCGCGCCCAGCCGCCCGAGCCAGGCGCCCATGCCCGTGCGCAGGCGACGGGCCTCGGCCCAGGTGCCGGCCAGCATCGCGGCGCCCATCAGCAGCGTCTGCTGGAGGATCAACAGCGCCACCGCCGGCACCACGTAGCTGCCGTAGCCTTCGGTCGGATTGAACAGCGGCACGAGCTGCGTGTTGAGCGGGCTGCGGCTGCGTGCCGCCTGGATGGCGCTCTGGCCGCCGGCCTGCAGCTTGCGGATCTCGACACCGGCCGACACCGTGCCCACCGCCTCCGAGAAGCCGTACAGCACCGCCTTGTTCAGCAGCGCATAGGCGCCGTTGCCCTCGATGGTCACCACCGCCGGCGTGCCGCGCAGCACGTTGCGCTTGAGGTCTTGCGGCAGCAGTGCATAGCCTTCGATCTCGCCGCGCCACAGCGCCTGCTGCGCCTCGTGCACGTCGGACGTGACCATGCGCACGTCGAGCCGCGGGTTGGCCATCGCGAAGCGCGCGATCTGCCGCGACAGCCCGCTGTGGTCCTGATCGACCACCGCCACCGGCACCCGCGTGACGGCTTGCGTGCCGTAGGGCCAGGGGTAGAAGAAGCCGTAGATGATGGGCGCGAGCAGCATGATCAGCAGCACGCCCTTGTCGCGCAACACATCGAGCGCCGTGTCGCGCCAGGCGGCGCCGAAGCCTTGGGTGGGTTCGCTCATCAGCGGCCTCCCCACGTCTCGGGCGCAGCGGCCGCGCGCACCAGCAGCGTGGCCGACACGGCCAGCAGCACCGCAGTGCCCACCACCATCCACAGCGGCGTCGCGGCCGAGTACGTCACGGGCGCGCCCATCTGCAGCTGTTCCATCTGCACGCGGATGTAGTGCGTGTAGGGCAGCAGGCTGGCCCACAGCTGCGCGAGCACGGGCATGGCGACCAGCGGAAAGCCCACGCCGCCGAACGCGAAGGCCGGCGCCGTGATGAAGCCGGTGGCCGACAGCGCGGTGCGCAGCGAGCGCGTGAGGCTGGACACGAAGGCGCCGAGCGCGATCGACAGCGCCACGAACACCACCAGCGCGAACAGCGTCCACCCCACCGAGCCGACCGGGTGCCAGCCGCGGCCCGCAGTGATCCACAGCATGGCGGCGATGCCCACGGCCGACAGGCTCGCGAACGGCAGCGCCAGCTTGCCCGTCAGCGCGGCCAGTGCCTCGGGCCAGCGCGGCGCGGCGCCGAGCCAGCCGCCCAGGCTGCGGTCGCGCAGTTCGCGGCCGACGGCCCAGGCTCCGGCCGTCATGGCGAGGATGTGCAGCAGCGCCGGAATGAGCGCGGCGCCGAGAAACTGCTCGTAGTCGGTCGAGGTGTTGAACAGCGCCACCATGCTGGCCTTGACCGGTTCCATGCTCACGCGCGCGGCCTTCATCGACTCGCCACGCTTGTTGCGCACCGCGAGCTCGACGCCGGCCGACAGGGTGGCGACGGCGGTGCGCACGTCGCGCTGGATCAGGCTCGAATGCGTGCCCAGTTGCGCGTTGTGCAGCAGCACGATCTGCCCGACGCGGCCCTGCTTGACGTCGCGGCTCAGCTCGCGCGGCACCTGCACCGCCGCATCGACCGCGCCGCTCGTGAGCGCGCGCTGCATCTCGGCCTCGTCGGCGTACTGCTGCGCCACGCGCAGGCCCGGCGTGGCGTCCAGGAAGCGCACCAGCTGGCGCGAAAGGGCGGAGTGGTCCTGGTCGAGCACGCCGGTCGGCAGGCGCTCGGGCAGGCCGGCCGAGAAGATCCACCAGATCAGGAACACCGCGAGCAGCGGCACCCACGAGATCATGGCCAGGTCCCACGGGCGCGTGCGCAGCAGCGCGAATTCGCGCCGGGCGCTGGCGGTGGAAAAGCCGCGCAGGCTCATGGCGGGTTCGGCTTCAGTCCACCAGCACGCTCATGCCGGGGCGCGCGCCTTCGATCGGCTTGAGCGGCCGGGCGCGGACCTCGAAGGTGCGCACGTCGAAGCCGGCGCCGCCGCGCGTGGCGCGCCAGGTGGCGAAGTCGGGCAGCACGCCGCTGTAGTACACCTTGAAGCGGGCCGTGCGCTGCTCTTCGGGCAGGGCCGGCAGGCGCGCGTCGAATTCCTTGTCGAGCGCGAAGCGGGCCAGCCGGTCTTCGCGCACGTTGAGCACCACCCACTGGTCGTTCAGGTCGACCACCGTGACCACAGCCACGCCCTGCGGCGAGAGTTCGCCGACCTTGGCGAGCACCTTGGCCACTTCGCCGGCGACCGGGCTGCGCAGCTCGGTCTCGGCCTTGGCGGCTTCCACCTCGGCGACCACGCCCGCCACCTGCCGCACCTGGGCGTTGGCGGCGGCCTTGTCTTCGGTGCGGGCGCCGGTGCGCGCCATGTCGTACTGCGCCTTGGCGGCCACCGCGGCGTCGCGCGAGGCCTTCCAGTTGGCTTCGGCCTCGTCGCGCTTCTGGTCGGCCACGAGGCCGTCGCGTGCCAGCCCGTCGACGCGGCGGAACGAGGTCTGCGCGAGCTGTGCGGCGGTCTCGGCGCGCTGCCATTGCATGCGCGCCATTTCGATTTCTTGCGGGCGGGCGCCGTGCTGCGCCTTGTCGGCCACGGCCTGTGCGGCCTGCTCGGCGGCGGTGGCCTGTGCCAGCTTGGCGCGCACCTCGGGGCTGTCCATGCGCACGAGCAGGGCGCCGGCCTGGATGCGCTCGCCTTCCTTCACAGCCACCTCGGCGATGCGCGCCGTAACCTTGCCGGCCACATCGGTCTCGCGCGCTTCCATCTGGCCCTGGAACACCTCGGGCGCCGGCTGCGCGGCGCGCCAGAAGCCCCAGACGAGCAGCACCAGCACGAGCAGTGCGGCAGCGATGGCGATCAGTCGGCGGGTCTTGGCACTCATCATGGTCAGTTCACCTTCACGTCGGCGCGCGCGATGTAGTCGGAAAAAGTCTCGGACAGGCCCGCGCTCTCGAGCAGCTGCGCGAGCGCCTGCACGTAGTCGTTGGCGGCCTGCGCGCGTTCGGTCAGTACCTTGGCCTGGTTGGTCTCGGCGTCGATCAGGTCGAGCGTGGTGCTGGTGCCTTCGCGCAGCCCGGCGGTGCGCAGCTTGACGACCTCTTGTGCGAGCTCTACCGAGACTTTCATCTCGAGATATTGGCGGCGCGCGTTGTCCAGCGCGCGCCAGTTGCGCTCGACCAGCAGCGAGATGTCGCTGCGCGCCTGCAGGTCGGTGCGCTCGGCCTGTTCGACCTGCTTGTGCGAGGCGGCCGAGAGCGCGTTGCGGTCGACCGAGTCGTACAGCGTCCAGCGCACGCCGAGGCCGGCGACCCAGTCGGCGTTGCCGCTCTTGATCTCGCGCGTGCCGAAGGCGATGACCTGCGGGCGGCGCAGGGCTTCTTCGCCTTCGTGCAACTGCTCGGCCTGCGCCTTCTTGGCCGCGACCTTGCCCAGGCCCGGATGCCGCGTGAGCGCTGCATCGATGAAGTGGCCGAGCGGTTCGATCGGCGCGCTGATGAGAAACAGCGGCGTCTGCGGCGTGACGCTGCCCTCGGCGCGCACGGTGCGCGCCAGGGCCACGCCCGCGAGCGCGGCGTCGTTCTCGGCCTTGCTGGCGTTGCGGCGCGCCTCTTCGTAGGCGGCACTGGCCTGCAGCCGCTCGACGCGCGAGATCACGCCGGCCGCGAGCATCTTCTGCGCGGCCGCGTCGTGTTGGGCGATGGTGCGCTCGGCCTGCAGGCGCAGCGTGGCGGCGCGCTGTGCGAGCTGGGCGCCGAAGTAGCGCTGCACCAGCAGCGTGTCGACTTCGTGGCCGGCCTGTTCGGCATCGGCCTGGGCCTCACGCGCTTGCGCCGAGACAAAGCCGCGCACCGCGTCGGTCGCACCGCCCAGGTAGAGCGGCCACACGGCCGATACCGAGGCGTTGGCGCCGGTGTCGTGGCGGTTCAGCGTGTAGCTGTTGGGCAGCTGCGGAATCGGCACGCGCGAGATGAAGCCCTGGATCGACGGCGGCAGCGACGAGCCGATCTGGCCGAGCTTCTGGTTGAGCGGGTCGAGATCGAGGTTCAGGTTCGCGTTGTACGCATAGGCCAGCCCCGAGATGCTGACCACCGGCCCGCCCAGGCGCTTGACGCCTTCGCTCTGCAGCTCCTTGGCCTCGACGGCCATGCGCGCGGCGGCCAGCTTGTCGGAGCGTTCAACCATGCGCAGGCGCGCGGCGTCGAAGCTCAGTGCCAGGGCGTTGGTGTCGCCGCGGGCCTGCTGCTGCGCGAAGGCCGCAGGGCCCACGAAGGCCGGCAGTAACGACAGCAGCAGGGACGGAAAAAGAGCGAGGCGAGGGCGTGTCATCGGCATCAGGCGGTCTTGTGCAGCAGGGCGTCGAGCTCCTGCTGCAGGATCACGGGAAAGGCGGCCTGCACCGCCCCGGTGGCCAACGGCCGTGCTTTCTCGAGCAGCTGCGCGGCGCGGCCGGCATCGAGGGTGTCTCCGGAGAGCAGGCTGTCGGCCAGCGTGCGCAGCCAGCGCCGCGCCACGGTGCGCAGCGTGCGGACCATGGTTTCCTGCATGCCGATGACCGCTTCGAGCGGCAGGCCGAGCGCGGCCAGTTGTTCGGCGACCTGGCCGAGCGCCGGGCTCAGCACCTGCACCTGGCCGTCGGGCAGTTCACGCATGAGGCCGGCGCGGGTGGCGCGACCGAGCAGGGCAGGTGTCATCTGGCCTTGCCACTTGGTGGCCAGCGCCTGGGCCGACACCACCACGGGCGTTTCTTCGGCAAACAGGCTGCCCGACACCGAGCGCGCCACGGCCAGCAGATCGGGCCAGGTGGAGGCCGGCGCGCGCGTGAAGATGCGGCGGATCGCCTCGATGCCGAAGCCCTGTTCGCGCAGTTCGCGGATCAGCGCCAGGCGTTGAACGTGGTCGGGGCCGTACAGGCCGAGCCGGCCCTGCAGCCGGGGCGGCGGCAGCAGCCCGCTCGTGGTGTAGGCGCGGATGTTGCGCACCGTGACGCCCGAGCGCGCCGCCAGGGCCTCGATGGAGAGGTCCTGCGGGGCAGTGGAATCGGGGGCGGCGGTGGATGCGTTCATGTGACAGTTTCAATGTTACATCGAAAATGTTGCATAAAACCAGCCCGGGCCACGCGGTCCGGGCGCTGCATCCTCAGCCCGGCTTGCGCTGCGCCGGGTCGTAGAAGAACTGCTCTTCGGCGATGCGCTCGCCGTCCCAGCGCTGCCAGGCGATCTCTTCCATGCGCATGCGGCCGCCGCCCTTGAAGGCGAATTCGAAGATCCAGTGGATGGCGACGTGGTCGCCGTTCACCAGCACCGGCCGCACGCAAGTCGACGCCACCGACTCGGTGCGCGCGAGCACGGCGCTTTCCTGCGCGACCAGCGTGCTGCGCCCGCGCCGCGGCTCGGCCTGGTTCTCGCGCATGGTGGCGTCTTCGGTATAAAAGTCTTCGATGACCTGGGCATGCGCGCCGCCTTCGACGGCGGCAATGAAGGCTTCGAGCCGGGCGGCGGTGGGCATGTCAGGACTTCACTTTCACTTCGACGCGGCGTGCTTCCGAGGCCGGACCGTCGGCCTGCGACTGCTCGGGCTTGGCGAGTTCGATCTTGTCCTCGGGCGCACCCGCCGCCTTGATGGCGTCGCGCACGGCCATGGCGCGCTGCTTGGCCAGCTCGGCGTTCTTGGCCGGGTCGCCGCTGGCGTCGTGGTAGCCGCTCACCAGCACGGTGCCGCCGCTCTGCACGGCCTTGATGACATCGGACAGCGCTTCCTTCGCATTGGGCGCGACCTCGGCGCTGGCGCTCGCGAAGTAGAACTTCACGATGCCGTTCTCGACCTTCACCGCCGCGGCTTCGGTGGCCACCACGGCCGCCGAGGCGAGGGTGGCGGCCGGCGTGGCTGCCGGCGCCATCGCGGCGGGTGCCGTGACTGCAGGCGGCATCTCGACCTTGGCCGGCACGGCAGCCGCCGCATCGCCGGCGTGGAACTTGACCACCAGCGGCACGATGAGCAGCGCCACGATGTTGATGATCTTGATCAGCGGGTTCACCGCCGGGCCGGCCGTGTCCTTGTAGGGGTCGCCCACCGTGTCGCCGGTGACGGCCGCCTTGTGCGCCTCGGAGCCCTTGCCGCCGTGGTGGCCGTCTTCGATGTACTTCTTGGCGTTGTCCCACGCACCACCGCCCGTGCACATCGAGATGGCGACGAACAGGCCCGTGACGATGGTGCCCATCAGCAGGCCGCCCAGCGCCTTCGGTCCGAGCAGCAGGCCCACGACGATCGGCACCACCACCGGCAGCAGCGACGGAATCATCATTTCCTTGATGGCCGCGCCGGTCAGCATGCCCACGGCCTTGCCGTACTCGGGCTTGGCTGTGCCTTCCATGATCCCGGGGATCTCGCGGAACTGGCGGCGCACTTCTTCCACCACCGCACCGGCCGCGCGGCCCACGGCCTCCATGGCCATCGCACCGAACAGGTAGGGGATCAGGCCGCCGATGAACAGGCCCACGATCACCATCGGGTCGCTCAGGTTGAAGCTGATGTTCAGCCCGAAGCTCTCCAGCTTGTGGGTGTAGTCGGCAAACAGCACCAGCGAGGCGAGGCCGGCGGAGCCGATGGCGTAGCCCTTGGTCACGGCCTTGGTGGTGTTGCCGACCGCGTCGAGCGGGTCGGTCACGGCGCGCACGCTGGCGGGCAGGTCGCTCATCTCGGCGATGCCGCCGGCGTTGTCGGTGATGGGGCCGTAGGCGTCGAGTGCGACCACGATGCCGGCCATGCTCAGCATCGACGTGGCGGCGACTGCAATGCCGTAGAGGCCGGCCAGCGAGTACGAGGCCAGGATCGCGATGCACACGAAGATCACCGGCCAGGCCGTCGAGCGCATCGACACGCCCAGGCCCGCGATGATGTTGGTGCCGTGGCCCGTGGTCGACGCTTGCGCGATGTGCTGCACGGGCTTGTACTGTGTGCCCGTGTAGTACTCGGTGACCCACACCAGCGCGGCCGTGAGCGCCAGGCCCACGAAGCAGGCGCCGAACAGCTTCAGCTGGCTGCCGCTCGCGGCAATGGCGTTGTCGGGAATGATCCAGCTCGTGACGAACCAGAACGCAACCAGCGACAGGGCTCCCGCTACCGCCAGCCCCTTATAGAGCGCAGGCATCACGTTGACCATGCCCGGCGAGGCCTTCACGAAGAAGCAGCCGATGATCGACGCGATGATCGACACGCCGCCCAGCGCGAGCGGGTACAGCACCGCGTCCAGCGGCGCTGCCGTGACCATCAGCGCGCCCAGCACCATGGTGGCGATGAGCGTCACGGCGTAGGTCTCGAACAGGTCGGCCGCCATGCCGGCGCAGTCGCCGACGTTGTCGCCCACGTTGTCGGCGATCACCGCCGGGTTGCGCGGGTCGTCTTCCGGAATGCCGGCTTCGACCTTGCCCACCAGGTCGGCACCGACGTCGGCGCCCTTGGTGAAGATGCCGCCGCCCAGGCGCGCAAAGATCGAGATCAGCGAGGAGCCGAAGGCAAAGCCGATCAGCGGATTGAGGAGGGCCGCCAGGCTGTGGTCCGCCTTCGGCGCGCTGCCGGCCAGGAACCAGTAGAAGCCCGTCACGCCCAAGAGGCCCAGGCCCACCACCAGCATGCCGGTGATGGCGCCGCCGCGAAACGCCACGTCGAGCGCCGGGCCGATGCCCTTGGTCGCGGCTTGCGCGGTGCGCACATTGGCGCGCACCGACACGTTCATGCCGATGAAGCCGCAGGCGCCCGAGAGCACCGCGCCGACCACGAAGCCGACGGCCGTGGTCAGGTCGAGGAAGAGGGCGATGAGCACCGCGAGCACCGCGCCGACCACCGCGATGGTGGTGTATTGCTTGGCGAGGTAGGCCGAGGCGCCGGCCTGGATGGCCGCGGCGATTTCCTGCATCCGGGCGTTGCCCGGGTCCTTGGCGAGAATCCAACTTCGGGCCCAGAAACCGTAGCCTACGGCCACCAGGCCGCAGACGATGGCAAGAATCAGGGGGGTGTTGCCGCTCATGCTTAGCTTCTCCATTCGTTCGTTGTGACTTGTGGAGACGGACAGCCTGGGCCCTGCGCGCAACGCGTACGGGACCATGTTCTCCGCCGCGTTGCTTCCTCGAAGCTCACTGCACCGAAGGTGCGGAGCCGATTGGCCAACGGTTGCAATTTACAGGCAAAAACACACACGCGTGCGACCGGTCCGTGACACGGAAAGTAAACTCCGGGTTTGTCCCCATCCGTCTCATACTTTTCAACTACTCGAAAAACGTCATGTCCTTCGACAAAGTCTCCCCCGGCAAGAACGTTCCCGACGCCTTCAATGTCGTGATCGAAATCCCGATGAACGCCGACCCGATCAAGTATGAAGTCGACAAGGAATCGGGCGCGATCTTCGTGGACCGCTTCATGACGACGGCCATGTACTACCCGGCCAACTACGGCTACGTGCCGCAGACCCTGTCGGGCGACGGCGACCCGGTCGACGTGCTCGTCATTGCCCCGTACCCGCTGCTGCCGGGCGTGGTCGTGCCCTGCCGCCCGCTGGGCATCCTGATGATGGAAGACGAAGCCGGCGTCGACGGCAAGGTGCTGGCCGTGCCCACCGACAAGGTGCTGCCCATTTACAGCCACTGGAAGTCGGTCGACGACGTGAACCCGATGCGCCTGAAGGCCATCAGCCACTTCTTCGAGCACTACAAGGACCTGGAAGCCGGCAAGTGGGTCAAGGTGCTGGGCTGGGAAGGCATCGACGCTGCCAAGAAGGAAATTCTTGACGGCATCGCCGCGTACAAGAAGTAATTTTTTCTTTCGCTTGAAAGACGGCCTGGATGCTCCGGGCCGTCAGCCCTGGACCGCGTCCCCGGCCAGCCGCATCCATTCGCGGTTGACGCCTCGCGCATGCGAGTTCCAGTGGCGCGCAGCCTGCTGCAGCTCGTCCCACTGGCGCTGCGCAGCGGTTGTGTCACCTTGTTGCGCCAGCCACGCGATGTAGCGGGCGCGCGTTTCCACCGTGTTGTAAGTGTTCAGCGCATTCTCGAAGGCTTCGCGCGCTTCCGGCGTGCGGCCCTCGGCGGCGAGCGCGCGGGCGTTCAGCACGGCGACCTCGTCCTTGCGGTAGTCGTCGCGCGTGGCACGCAGGGCCTGCAGCGCCAAGTGGGCCTCGCGGCCCGAGGCCGGGCTGCCCTCGGCGACCAGGGCGCTGGCCAGGCCGAACTGCAACTCGGGGTCGGAAGCGAAGGGGCCTTTCAGCGCGTCGCGGTAGTGCCCGACGGCATCGGCCGCCTGGCCGCGGTCGAGGGCGGCCTTGGCCAGGCGCAGCTTGTTCTGTGCGGTGGGCGCCAGGTCGTAGGCATCCGCAGCGGCGCGGTACTCGCGCTCGGGGTCGATGAAGCCGATGGCCGCGCTGGCCACCTTGCCGGCGGTGCGCTGCAGGCGCGAGGCGGGCAGGTACTCGACGACGAAGTACACGATGCTGCCGAACAGCGGAAAGCTGAAAAGAATGATGAGCCAGTACATCTGCTTGCCGTGGCGCATGGCATGCACGGCGAAGTACAGCGCGATGAGGATGTGCAGTCCCAGTCCGACGAATGGCATCGGTGCTCCCTGTGTGTTGTGTGTGGTTGTTTGAGTGCCGGGCGGGTTTATAGCAGCCCCCGGCGCCCCCACGCCGCTCAGGCCGCCTTGAACGGACTGCGCTCGCCGAGGTGGTCCATGTAGTTCTCGATGCCGGCGCCCTCGCGCTCGAGAAAGCGCTCGACGGCATCGGCGAACGACGGGTGCGCGAGCCAGTGGGCGCTGGTGGTGCGCACCGGCATCAGCGCGCGGGCCATCTTGTGCTCGCCTTGCGCGCCGCCCTCGAAGCGTGCCGCGGCGTGCGCGATGCACCAGGCGATCGGCTGGTAGTAGCAGGCCTCGAAATGCAGGCAGTCGACGCGCTCCAGTGCGCCCCAGTAGCGGCCATAGGCCACCAGCGGTTGGGCCTCGTCGGTGGAGAGCGCGATCAGACTGGTCGCGATGGGGCGCCCGTCGCGCTCCGCAACGAACAGCAGCCAGGCCTCGGGCAGCGTGTCGGCCATGCGCTGGAAGAAGTCGCGCGTGAGGTAGGGCGGGTTGCCGTGCTCGCGGTAGGTGCGCTCGTAGCAGCGGTAGAAGAAATCCCAATCGGCGGTCGAGATGTCGGTGCCGCGTGACCAGCGGAAGCTGACGCCGGCGTCGGCAACCTTGCGGCGCTCCTGGCGGATCTTCTTGCGCTTGTCGTGCGAGAGGCTCGCGAGGAAGGCGTCGAAGTCGGCGTAGCCGGTTTCGGTTTCGCCGCCGGGCCGCCCCAAGGCGAAACGCGCCCCCTCGGGGGGCAGCGAGGACACGTCAGTGCCGAGCGTGGGGGCCACATTCGTCCAATGGAACTGCACCGTGTGGCGCAGCATCAGCCCGGCTTCGGTGCACGCGGTGATGTCGGCATCGGCGCCGAACAGCAGGTGCAGAGACGAAAGTTCCTGTTCCTTGCAGACGGCCACCAGCCCCTGCACCAGCAGCGTGCGGCTTTGTGCGTCGCGCGCCAGCAGCCGGGCGCCGGGCACGGGCGTGAAGGGCGCCGCCACCACCGCCTTGGGGTAGTAGGCGAGCCCGTGCTGCTCGTAGGCGTTGGCCCAGGCCCAGTCGAACACGTACTCGCCGTAGGAATGGTCCTTGAGGTAGAGCGCGCAGGCGGCTTCGAGCACGTCGCCGCGCCACAGCGTGACGAACTGCGGCGTCCATCCGCGCTCGGGCGAGGCGCTGCCGCTGTCGTGCATCGCCGCGAGGTATTCGTGGCGCATGAAGGGCGAGGGCTCGGGCTGCGCCGCGAGCAGGGCGTTCCAGGCTTGCGGGTCGATGTCCGACGGCGACGCCAGAACCCGAATGACATAATCGTTCAAGCCTTTTTCTTCCTTCTGTATGACGCTCAAGCTCGCCATCGCGCAACTCAATTTTGTGGTGGGCGACCTCGTCGGCAATGCGCAGAAGATCGTCGGCGCCGCACGCGAGGCCTACGCGCAAGGCGCGCGCCTTCTGCTGACACCCGAACTCTCGATCGCCGGCTATGCGGCGGAGGACCTGTTCCTCCGTCCCGCCTTCACCGAAGCCTGTGATGATGCCGTGAAAGGCATCGCCGCCGCGCTGGCCGACCTCAAAGACATGGTCGTGGTGGTGGGGCATCCCAGCGGCGGCAGCCTGCGCAGCCGGTCCGTGGCCGTGCAGTTGCGCCACAACGCGGCCAGCGTCATCAAGGAAGGCCGCATCCTCGAAACCTACGCCAAGCGCGAGCTGCCCAACTACCAGGTGTTCGATGAGCGCCGCTACTTCACGCCGGGGCAGGGCACCTGCGTGTTCGAGGCGGGCGGTGTGTCGGTCGGCCTGCTGATCTGCGAAGACGCCTGGTTCGACGCGCCGGCCGAGCTGGCGCGCGCCGGCGGCGCCGAGGTGCTGGCGGTGATCAACGCTTCGCCGTACCACGTGGGCAAGGAAGGCGAGCGCGTGGCGCGCATGGCCGACCGCGCACGCGCCGTGGGCCTGCCGCTGGTCTACGCGCACCTGGTGGGCGGGCAGGACGAGGTGGTGTTCGACGGCGCCTCGTTCGCGCTGCAGGCCGACGGCGCACTGGCCGCGCAGGCCGAGAGCTTTCGCGAGCGGCTGGTCTTCATGGAACTCGCGCGCGGGGCGCAAGGCGGTGTTGCCGTCGTGGCCGACCCGTCGGCCATCGCCGCGCCGCGCGACGCCGAGGCGCAGCTGTGGGACGCCCTGGTGCTCGGCGTGCGCGACTACATCGGCAAGAACGGTTTTCCGGGCGCGATCCTGGGGCTCTCGGGCGGCATCGACTCGGCGCTGGTGCTCGCGATCGCGGTCGACGCGCTGGGCAAGAACAAGGTTCGCGCGGTGATGATGCCGTCGCCCTACACGGCCGACATCAGCTGGATTGACGCGCGCGACATGGCCGGCCGGCTGGGTGTGCGCTACGACGAGATGTCAATCAAGGACACCTTCGAGTCCTTCAAGGCCGCGCTGGCCGAGGAGTTCAAGGGCCGGCCGGAAGACACGGCCGAAGAGAACCTTCAGGCCCGCATCCGCGGCACACTGCTCATGGGGCTGTCGAACAAGTTCGGCGCGATCGTGCTGACCACCGGCAACAAGAGCGAGATGGCCACCGGCTACTGCACGCTCTACGGCGACATGGCGGGCGGCTTCGCGGTCATCAAGGACCTGCTCAAGACCACGGTGTTCGCGCTGGCGCGCTGGCGCAACGCCCATGACCCGTACGGCACCGGCGCGGCGCCGATTCCCGAGCGCATCATCACGCGTCCGCCGAGCGCCGAACTGCGCCCCGACCAGACCGACCAGGACAGCCTGCCGCCCTACGACGTGCTGGACGGCATCCTGGCACGCTACATGCAGGACGATGAAGGCATCGACGAGATCATTGCCGCGGGCTACGACCGCGCGGTGGTCGAGCGGGTTGCGCGGCTCATCAGGATCAACGAATACAAGCGGCGCCAGGCGCCCGTAGGCATCCGGGTCACCCACCGAAGCTTCGGCAAGGATTGGCGTTACCCTATCACCAGCAAGTTCAACGAAACCGCCGGAGCACAAAAACCATGAAGCAGATCACCGCCATCGTCAAACCCTTCAAGCTCGAGGACGTGCGCGAAGCCCTGGCCGAAGTGGGCGTTACCGGCCTCACGGTGACAGAGGTCAAGGGCTTCGGCCGCCAGAAGGGCCACACCGAGCTGTACCGCGGCGCCGAGTACGTGGTCGACTTCCTGCCCAAGATGAAGGTGGAAGTGGTCGTCAACGAGAGCGACGTGGAGCGCTGCATCGAAGCCATCGTGAGCTCGGCGCGCACGGGCAAGATCGGCGACGGCAAGATCTTCGTGACCGAGGTGGAGCGCATCGTGCGTATCCGCACCGGCGAAGAAAACGAAAACGCAGTCTAGAACTCGCCCCCAGGCTGCGCGCACTTCGTGTCGCTTCGCCAACCCCCTACCGGGGGCAACACCTGAGGCCCGGCGGAGCCGGTTCCTCGGTGTTCGCTGGAATGGGGCAGGGGCCCGTTCCGGTCAGAGGTTTTCTGACAGCTTGTCGTCGCGGGGGTGCAGGGGGACTTCGGCGCGCAGCGCGGTCAGCAGTTCGGGCACGTCGGTGCCGGTGCGGACCAGGTCCATCTGCCATTCACCCATGAAGCCCTCGCGCACGCTGTGCGCCAGGAAGCCCAGCAGGCCGTCGTAATAGCCGGCGGTGTTGAGGATGCCGGTCGGCTTGTCGTGGTAGCCGAGCTGGCGCCAGGTCCAGATCTCGAACAGTTCTTCAAAGGTGCCGATGCCGCCCGCCATTGCGAGGAAGGCGTCGGCGCGCTCGCCCATCATGGCCTTGCGCTCGTGCATGGTGTCGACCACGTGCAGCTCGTCGCACAGGGGGTTGGCCAGTTCCTTGTCGACCAGGGCCTTGGGAATGATGCCGACGACGCGGCCGCCGGCCAGGCGGGTGGCCTCGGCCACCGTGCCCATCAGGCCGGTGCGGCCACCGCCGTAGACCAACTGGCCGCCGTTCTGGCCGATCCATTGGCCCACGGCCTGGGCGGCCTGGGAAAACTCGGGGCGTTCGCCGGGGCGCGAGCCGCAATACACGCAAATCGAAAATTCAGGAGTCATCTTGCGATCATGCCGCAGGCGGCAGACCCGCTCATGACACGAAGCGTTGCCACAGGGCTGCGGCCCAGATGCCACCGCACAGCGTGAGCGACAGCAGGACAGCGGCACTGCCCATGTCCTTCGCGCGCTTGGAGAGGTCGTGCCATTCGGGGCCGATGCGGTCGATGGCGGCCTCGACCGCCGTGTTGAGCAGCTCGACAATCATCACGAGCACGGCGCTGCCGGCGAGCAGCGCCACCTCGACCCAGCTGCGCCCCAACCAGAAGGCGGCCGGGATCATGACCATCGACAGGATGGCTTCCTGGCGGAACGCCGGCTCGGTCCAGCCGGCGCGCAAGCCGTGCAACGAGATCAGGGTGGCGTGCCAGACGCGCTCGAGGCCCTTGCGGGCCTTCTGCGGGTTCACGGCGGGGTCGGGCAAGGCACTCATTGGCGGCTCATCGGCTTGGAGGTGATGAGCCGCGTACCGGCCCAGGCGTCGTGCCAGAACTGGCGGTCGGGGTGAAAACGGGCCAGCAGGGCCCAGACGGCGACCCAGCCGAAGATCAGCACGGTCGATTCGCCGCCCGACAGCTTGAACGGGGCGATGGCGGCGAGCGGCGGCAGGAACCAGATCCAGCTCAGGAGGTAGCGCGCCAGCGCGCGACCCTGGGTGACGGGCTGGCCGTGGCGGTCGACGATGCGGATGTTCCAGGTCTTCATGGCCAGGGTCTGGCCCTTGGCCCAGAACCAGACGAAGTAGACGCCGAACACCACGAAGAGAAAAGCCTGGAGCAGGTGCCGCCGTTCGTCCATGGCGTCGCGCATCTGGCCCAGCGTGCTGAACAGCCAGCCGGACACGAACACGACCGCGAACAGCAGCATGCCTTCATAAAGCCAGCAGGCCATGCGACGCCAGAGGCCGGGCACGGTCGGCGAGACGCCGTGGCCGGCCGCGGTGGGAAGGGGCGAGGCCGACTGGCCGGGACCCGAGGTCTCGGGAGAACTGGAAACCATCGACATCTTGTCAGGGAGCGGAGGACGGCGCCGGCACCTGCGCTTCGGCGGGCACGGGGGGCGGCGTGACGCCGTTCGGCGCGGAGGCGGCCGGGGCTGCGACGGTGCTGGCCGGTGTGGGCGCGCGTTCCGTTGCAGCGGGCGATGTTGCCGGCGAGCTCACCACGACGGCCGCCGGCGGCAGCACGGGCGTGGGGAGCGTGGCCGGCACGATGCGGGGCGTGTGCTGTCCGGGCGGCGTGACGGCCGGCACAGGCACGAGTTTTTGCGATGAAACCGGGCGCACCGGCACGGCGGCGCCGCGCGGCTTGGGCGGTGCGCGCTCGGCGAGCTTGCGCTTTTCTTCTTCGCTCAGTGCCTGGTACTGCTCCCACTTGAGCCGGCGCTCGTCGGCGGGAAGCCGCTTGACCTCGGCGAAGTTCAGGCGGGCCTGGGTGCGCTGCTGGTTGCTCAGCGCCGCCCACTCGATCATCCGGCTGTGCAGCGTGACCTGGTCGTCGGCGGGCATGTTCGCGTAGTTGCGCGACAGGGCCAGCCATTTGCGCTTCTGGCCGACGTTCAGCGTGTTCCAGTGCAAGGCCAGCGGCTTCAGGGCGTACTGCTGCTCGGAGCTCAGATCGCTCCAGAGGGGCCTGGTCGTGGCGACGCCCTTGGGGCTTGCTGCGCCATTGGTGCCTGCGGCGTGCGTGGCGGGCTTGGTGGCTTCGGGCAGCGTCTGTGCATCGGCCAGTGTCAGGCCGAAGACAACGGCTGCCAGCGCACCCGCCCAAACGACGGCGCCCGCCGGGAGCGGGCGCAACGGAAGCAGGGCTTTCGCACGGGAAACGGAGCGGCGTCGCATTCGGTCGGGCAAGGTGTTCAGTCGGAGGCGCTGTCGGACTTCAGGAATTGGGCGAAGCCGGGATCGGTGTAGGCGGCAGGCGGCAGGTCGCCCGTCAGCAGGGCCGAGTCGACCTCGGCGAGTTCGCTGGCACGGTCGTCGTCCTGCATCACGCTGATGGTGATCAGTCCGGCCACCAGGGCGATCAAGGGCACCACGGAACCAATGCGGGTCCACCAGCTGCCGCCCAGCGTGACCGTGTGGCCCGACTGGACCGCGACGGGCGCCGTACGCAACTGCGGGGCCAGCTTGCGCGCAGCCACGGCCTGCGAGCGAGCCACGCGCAGTCGTTCGCTGATGTCGTGCGGCAACGCTTGATTGCCGTCCGACAGCCGGGCCGTCAGCCGTTGGCCGAAGCGGTCTTCTGCAGCGTTGGATTGAGAGGTTGGAACCTTGGTATTCATAGCGATATTCCCTTGGCTTTGAGCGCCTTGCTCAGAGCGTGGACGGCTCGCGAACAATGGGTTTTGACGCTGCCTTCGGAGCAGCCCATTGCGGCGGCCGTCTCTGCGACGTCCATTTCCTCCCAGTAACGCATCAGGAAAGCCTCGCGTTGACGGCCGGGCAAAGCCGCGATCTGTTCTTCGATCTCGTGAAAGACCTGGGCGCGGCGGGTGGTGTCTTCGGCGCTCTCCGATTCTCTGGAGTCGGTGGGCGAGACAAAGTTCTCCAGCAGGTCGAAATCCTCGCCGTTGTCGGCCGGTTCGAAGTCGCTGAGGTTGGAGAAAAGGGCCCGGCGGGTTTTCTGGCGGCGGAACCAGTCGAGCGTGCAGTTCGACAGGATGCGCTGGAACAGCATCGGCAGTTCCTCGACAGGCTTGTCGCCGTAGTGCTGCGCCAGCTTCATCATGCTGTCCTGCACGATGTCCAGGGCCGCTTCTTCGTCCCGCACGTGATAGACCGAGCGCTTGAAGGCCCGTCGTTCGACGCTTTTCAGGAAGTCGGAGAGTTCGTGTTCAGTAGCCAAATGAGAGGAGGCGGCGGGACGCGCCGCGTGGGGAGGATGTTTGGCGAACGCTCATGTTTTTATGCCGCGGATTATGCCTTTGTGCCAAGACAGGGCACCTGAAGCGAGTCTGAACGCGCCGGTAGTGTCATAATCCGCCTTGCAAGTCAAAAGGCAAACGGGTCACGGTCCGGCGGAACATCAGTCCGCTCATGGCTTTGGCCTCAAGTCCTGGCGCGGCCCCACAAGGGCTGGCAAGGGGCACCCAAGGTTTTTCGTTCCCGAAAAAACACAAAGGTTGATCATGGAAATCTCGAAGGCGGAACTCGCTTCCGCAGCAGCCGCGTCCTCTGGCGCCGGCAACACCACGCAAGAACTCATGGGCGCTGAAGTGCTGATCAAGGCACTGCAGGCCGAAGGCGTTCAGTACGTCTGGGGCTATCCCGGCGGCGCGGTTCTCTACATCTACGACGCGTTCTACAAGCAGGACACCATCCAGCACGTGCTGGTGCGCCACGAGCAGGCCGCCGTGCACGCAGCCGACGGCTATGCGCGCGCCACCGGCGAAGTCGGCGTGGCCCTGGTCACTTCCGGCCCCGGCCTGACCAATGCGGTCACCGGCATCGCGACGGCGTACATGGACTCGATCCCGATGGTGATCATTTCCGGCCAGGTGCCGACGGCCGCCATCGGCCTCGACGCCTTCCAGGAATGCGACACGGTCGGCATCACGCGCCCCATCGTCAAGCACAACTTCCTCGTCAAGGATCCGAAGGATCTGGCCATGACGATGAAGAAGGCCTTCCACATCGCACGCAGCGGTCGTCCCGGCCCCGTGGTGGTGGACGTGCCGAAGGACGTGTCCTTCAAGAAGGTTCCGTACAGCGGCTATCCCGACAAGGTCGAGATGCGCTCGTACAACCCGGTGCGCAAGGGCCACGGCGGACAGATCCGCAAGGCGCTGCAACTGCTACTGGCGGCCAAGCGCCCCTACATCTACACCGGCGGCGGCGTGCTCCTGGGCAATGCCTGCAACGAACTGCGCACGCTGGTCGACATGCTCGGCTACCCGGTCACCAACACGCTGATGGGCCTGGGCGCCTATCCCGCGAGCGACCGCAAGTTCCTCGGCATGCTGGGCATGCACGGCACCATCGAAGCCAACAACGCGATGCAGAACTGCGACGTGCTGCTGGCCGTGGGCGCGCGCTTCGACGACCGCGTGATCGGCAACCCGAAGCACTTCGCGCAGAACGAACGCAAGATCATTCACGTCGACATCGACCCGTCGAGCATCTCCAAGCGCGTGAAGGTCGACATCCCGATCGTCGGCGACGTGAAGGACGTGCTCACCGAGCTGATCTCGATGATCCGCGAGAGCACCGCCAAGCCCGACGCCGGCGCGCTGGCCGACTGGTGGAAGACCATCGAAAGCTGGCGCTCGCGCGACTGCCTCAAGTACGACCGCGACAACAAGGATGTGATCAAGCCGCAGTACGTGGTCGAGACCCTCTGGAACATGACCAAGGACGCCGACACGTACATCACGTCGGACGTCGGCCAGCACCAGATGTGGGCCGCCCAGTACTACCGCTTCGACGAGCCGCGCCGCTGGATCAATTCGGGTGGCCTGGGCACCATGGGCGTGGGCATTCCTTACGCCATGGGCATCAAGCTCGCCAAGCCCGATTCGGAAGTGTTCACCATCACGGGCGAAGGCTCGGTGCAGATGTGCATCCAAGAACTTTCGACCTGCCTGCAGTACAACACGCCGATCAAGATCTGCTCGCTCAACAACCGCTACCTGGGCATGGTGCGCCAATGGCAGGAGATCGAATACTCCGGCCGCTACAGCCACAGCTACATGGACGCGCTGCCCAACTTCGTGAAGCTCGCCGAGGCCTATGGTCACGTCGGCATGCTGATCGAGCGTCCACAAGACGTGGAGCCGGCGCTGCGCGAGGCGCGCAAGCTCAAGGACCGCACGGTGTTCATGGATTTTCGTACCGACCCCACCGAGAACGTGTTCCCGATGGTCAAGGCCGGCATGGGCATCACCGAGATGCTGCTGGGTTCCGAAGATCTCTGATCCGGAACGTTCGTTCGCTCAACTTTTTACTGACGAATCTATTGCCCGCCAAGCCCGCGCATTACCGTGCACGGGGGAGGGCGGCGAAAAGAGGAGTCACGCCAACATGAAACACATCATTGCAGTGCTGCTGGAAAACGAGCCGGGTGCTCTTTCCCGCGTGGTGGGCCTCTTTTCGGCCCGCGGCTACAACATCGAATCGCTGACCGTGGCGCCGACCGAGGACGCAAGCCTCTCGCGCATGACCATCGTCACCAACGGCTCGGACGACGTGATCGAACAGATCACCAAGCACCTGAACCGCCTCATCGAGGTCGTGAAGGTGGTCGACCTGACCGAAGGCGCCTACACCGAGCGCGAGCTCATGATGGTGAAGGTGCGTGCGGTGGGCAAGGAACGCGAGGAAATGATGCGCATGGCGGAAATCTTCCGTGGCCGCATCATCGACGTGACCGACAAGAGCTACACCATCGAGCTCACCGGCGATCACGGCAAGAACGACGCTTTTCTTGAAGCGATCGACCGCAGTGCCATTCTGGAGACGGTCCGTACCGGTGCCAGCGGCATCGGACGCGGCGAACGCATCCTGCGGGTCTGACACCATGATTCGGAGCTCAGTCGTCGCCCGTTCGGGCTGAGCTTGTCGAAGCCTCCGCGCAAGCGGGGACTGCATTGAGCCCTTCGACAGGCTCAGGACGGACGGCACAACAACACACTGCAACTCGCATATCTATCTGGAGAACATCATGAAGGTTTATTACGACAAGGACGCGGACCTGAGCCTCATCAAGGGCAAGACGGTTGCCATCATTGGCTACGGCTCGCAAGGTCACGCACACGCGCAGAACCTGAACGACAGCGGCGTCAAGGTCGTGGTCGGCCTGCGCAAGGGCGGCGCTTCGTGGGACAAGGTCGGCAAGGCCGGCCTGCAGGTCGCTGAAGTCGCCGACGCCGTGAAGTCGGCCGACGTCGTCATGATCCTGCTGCCCGACGAGCAGATCGCCGCCGTCTACAAGAACGACGTGGCCCCGAATATCAAGGAAGGCGCTTCGCTCGTCTTCGCGCACGGCTTCAACGTGCACTACGGCTTCGTGCAGCCGCGCGCCGACCTCGACGTGTGGATGGTCGCTCCCAAGGCCCCGGGCCACACCGTTCGCGGCACGTACACGCAAGGTGGCGGCGTGCCGCACCTGATCGCGGTGCACCAGGACAAGAGCGGCAAGGCGCGTGACCTCGCGCTGAGCTACGCCACCGCCAACGGCGGCGGCAAGGCCGGCATCATCGAGACCAACTTCCGCGAAGAAACCGAGACCGACCTGTTCGGCGAACAAGCGGTTCTGTGCGGCGGCACGGTCGAGCTGATCAAGGCTGGTTTCGAAACGCTGGTGGAAGCCGGCTACGCGCCCGAAATGGCGTACTTCGAATGCCTGCACGAACTGAAGCTGATCGTCGACCTGATCTATGAAGGCGGCATCGCCAACATGAACTACTCGATCTCGAACAACGCCGAGTACGGCGAGTACGTCACGGGCCCGCGCATCGTGACCGACGAGACCAAGAAGGCCATGAAGAAGGTCCTGCAGGACATCCAGACCGGCGAATACGCCAAGAGCTTCGTGCTCGAAGCCGCTGCCGGCCAGCCGGTGCTGATCAGCCGCCGTCGCCTGAACGCCGAGCATCAGATCGAAGTCGTCGGCGAAAAGCTGCGCGCGATGATGCCCTGGATCAAGAAGAACAAGCTGGTCGACCAGACCCGTAACTGATCTTCAGAGGCAAGAGCCAGCAGGGTGCTTCGGCACCCTGTTTCGCAGGGCCACCCGTTGCGGTGGCCCTTTTGTTTGAGGGGGAGTGCACAGGTCCCCTGAACTACACTGCGAAACATGCGATTCACAGACCAAGACGCTATCGAATGGATGGCTGACCGGGCAGTTCCCACGAGGGACGGAGGCCATTTCAATGCATGACGACACGCTCCCCGACGATGTGCAGCCGCGCAAGCGTCGCAAGGGCATCTACATCCTGCCGAACCTGTTCACGCTGGCGGCGTTGTTCGGCGGCTTCTACTCGGTAGTGATGGCCATGAACGCGCGCTTCGACCTCGCGGCGCTCGGCGTGTTTGCCGCGATGATCCTCGACAGCCTCGATGGCCGCGTCGCGCGCATGACCAACACGCAGAGCGCGTTCGGTGAGCAAATGGACTCGCTGTCCGACATGGTGTCGTTCGGCGCCGCGCCTGCGCTCATCGCCTACGAGTGGTCGCTCAAGGGGCTGGGACGTTGGGGCTGGATCGCCGCCTTCGTGTACTGCGCCTGTGCGGCACTGCGGCTCGCCCGCTTCAACGTCAACACCGGCGTGGTCGACAAGCGCTGGTTCCAGGGGCTGCCGTCGCCGGCGGCTGCAGCGCTCGTGGCCGGCTTCATCTGGCTCATGACCGAGTGGGGCAAGCGCGGCGGCGAGGTGCTGTATCTCTCGTGGACGCAGATCACGTGGATCACTTTCGCGTTCACGCTCTATGCCGGACTCTCGATGGTCACCAATGCGCCGTTCTACAGCTTCAAGGATGTCCAGATGAAGAAGAGCGTGCCTTTCGTCGTGATCGTGCTGATCGCGCTGGGCATTGCGGTCATCAACATCCATCCGCCGACGGTGTTGTTCAGCCTGTTCGTGGCCTATGGCCTGAGCGGCTACGTGGTGTACGCATGGCGCAGGGCCAAGGGCCAGCCGGTGAGCGTGATCAGCACCTCGACCGAAGAGCCCGACGAGCGGGGGCTGCACAACTGAAGTCCCGGGCCTTCACAGGCCCGCGAAGGCTGTGCTACATTCGCAACCCTCATGACCAAGATTTCGCTGCTGGCCCTACTAGCCCTCCCTCACGGGCGGAGACGGTAGCGCACGCGCTAATCCCTCATCACGGCCCGTTCGCACCAGCAACGGGCCGTTTGTCTTTTGGGGTTGCTGGTTGAGTTCCAACCATCACAGAGAAATTGACATGTTGAAGCAACCTCAAGCCAAGTACCGCGCATTCGCACCGATCGGCCTCAAGGACCGCACCTGGCCCGACGCCGTGCTGACCAAGGCCCCGATCTGGCTGTCGACGGACCTGCGCGATGGCAACCAGGCGCTGGTCGAGCCCATGGACATCCCGCGCAAGATGCGCATGTTCGAGACGCTCGTGGCCATCGGCTTCAAGGAAATCGAAGTCGGCTTTCCCTCGGCGTCGCAGGTCGAATTCGACTTCGTGCGCAAGCTCATCGAAGAAGACCGCATTCCCGACGACGTGACGATCCAGGTGCTCACCCAAGCGCGCGACCACCTCATCGAGCGCACCTTCGAAGCCTTGCAAGGCGTGCCGCGCGCCATCGTCCACCTCTACAACGCCGTCGCCCCCGTGATGCGCCGTGTGGTGCTCGGAATGGACGAAGACCAGATCGTCGAACTCGCGAGCAGCCATGCGCGCATGTTCAACGACTTCGCCGCCAAACAACCGGCCACGCAGTGGACCTTCCAGTACTCGCCCGAAATGTTCTCGGGCACCGACGTGGTCTTCTCCAAGCGCGTGGTCGATGCGGTCACCGCGGTCTGGGCGCCGACGCCCGAGCGCAAGTGCATCGTCAACCTGCCCACCACGGTCGAGCACTCCACGCCGAACATCTTCGCGGACATGATCGAGTGGATGCACCGCAACCTCGAGCGTCGCGATTCGATCGTGCTGTGCGTGCACCCGCACAACGACCGCGGCACCGGCACGGCAGCTGGCGAACTGGCCTTGATGGCGGGCGCCGAGCGCATCGAGGGCTGCCTCTTCGGCAATGGCGAGCGCACCGGCAATCTCGACCTCGTGAACGTCGCGCTCAACCTCTATACGCAGGGCGTTTCGCCGGAACTCGACTTCTCGAACATCGACGAGATCCGCGCCACGGTCGAGCACTGCAACCAGATCCCCGTACACCCGCGCCATCCGTATGTGGGCGACCTCGTCTACACCTCGTTCTCGGGCTCGCACCAGGACGCGATCAAGAAGGCCTTCGCCGCGCGCAAGGACGGCGACATCTGGGACATCCCGTACCTCCCCATCGATCCGAAGGACGTGGGCCGCAGCTACGAAGCCGTGATCCGCGTGAACAGCCAGTCGGGCAAGGGCGGCATGGCCTACCTGCTCGAGAGCGAGTACGGCCTCGAGATGCCGCGCCGCTTGCAGATGGAGTTCATGCAGGTCGTGCAGCGCGTGATGGACGTGGGCGGCAAGGAACTCACCGCCGCCGATCTCTGGCAGATCTTCGTGAACGAATACGGCATCGAGACCGCCAAGGCCTTGCAGCACCGCGTGATCCAGGAAGAAGGCGAGGGCGCTGAGGCCACGGTGGTGCTGCGCGGCGACCTGCCCTGGGACGGTGAAATGCGCGCCATCGAAGGCCGCGGCAACGGCCCGATCGACGCCTTCACGCAGGCGCTGAGCCAGGCCACCGGCCACACGGTGCGCGTCATGGACTACCACCAACACGCCATCGGCGCGGGTGCCGATGCCAAGTCGGTGGCCTACCTCGAACTGCGCGTCGACGAGTCGCAGACGCTGTTCGGCGTCGGCATCGATGCGAACGTGATCTCGGCCTCGCTGAAAGCGATCGTGTCGGGCGTGCAGCGCGCACGGGCCCGGGGCGCGCACAGCGCACAATCGGCGGTTGAAGTCGCCTGAAGCACCGGCACCAGCCGCATGCGCAAGGTGGGAACGAACAAAGGAGCTCCACGATGACCGACCAACTCATTATTTTCGACACCACCTTGCGCGACGGCGAGCAGTCGCCTGGCGCCTCGATGACGCGCGACGAAAAACTGCGCATCGCCAAGCTGCTGGAGCGGCTCAAGGTCGACGTCATCGAAGCGGGCTTTCCGGCCAGCTCGAACGGCGATTTCGAGGCCGTGAAGGCCATTGCCAACGCGATCAAGGACGCGACGGTGTGCGGCCTCTCGCGCGCCAACGACCGTGACATCGCACGCGCGGCCGAGGCCCTGAAGGGCGCGGCGCGCGGGCGCATCCACACCTTCATTGCGACCTCGCCGCTGCACATGGAGAAGAAGCTGCGCATGTCGCCCGACGAGGTGCATGAGCAGGCCAAGCTGGCCGTGCGCTTTGCACGCAACCAGATCGCCGACGTCGAGTTCAGCCCCGAAGACGGCTACCGCAGCGACCCGGACTTCCTGTGCCGCGTGCTCGAAACCGTGATCAACGAGGGCGCCACCACCATCAACGTGCCCGACACCGTCGGCTACGCCATTCCCGAGCTGTACGGCAACTTCATCAAGATGCTGCGCGAGCGCATTCCCAACAGTGACAAGGCGATCTGGTCGGTGCATTGCCACAACGACCTCGGCATGGCCGTGGCGAATTCGCTGGCCGGCGTGAAGATCGGCGGCGCGCGCCAGGTCGAGTGCACCATCAACGGCCTGGGCGAGCGCGCGGGCAACTGCTCGCTCGAAGAAGTGGTCATGGCCGTGAAGACGCGCAGGGACTACTTCGGGCTCGACCTGAACATCGACACCCAGCACATCGTGGCCGCGAGCCGCATGGTGAGCCAGACCACAGGGTTCGTGGTGCAGCCCAACAAGGCCGTGGTGGGCGCCAACGCCTTCGCACATGCCTCGGGCATTCACCAGGATGGCGTGCTCAAGGCACGCGACACCTACGAGATCATGCGGGCCGAAGACGTGGGCTGGAGCGCCAACAAGATCGTGCTGGGCAAGCTCAGCGGCCGCAACGCCTTCAAGCAGCGCCTGCAGGACCTGGGCGTGACGATGGAAAGCGAGACCGAGGTCAACGCCGCGTTCTCGCGCTTCAAGGAGCTGGCCGACCGCAAGTCCGAAATTTTCGACGAAGACATCCTGGCGCTGGTCAGCGCGGAAGAGTTGTCAAACGTTGGTGAACAGTTCGCTTTTGTCTCTCTCTCCCAGCACAGCGAAACCGGCGAGCGACCCCAGGCCAAGATCGTGTTCACGATCCAGGGCAAGGAAGTCACCAGCGAATCCGACGGCAACGGGCCGGTCGATGCGTCCCTCAAGGCGATCGAGGCCCACGTCAAGAGCGGCGCGGAGATGGTTCTTTACTCTGTCAATGCCATCAGCGGCTCGACGGAAAGCCAGGGGGAAGTTACAGTCCGGTTACAAAACGCAGGGCGGGTGGTCAACGGTGTGGGTGCAGACCCAGACATCGTGGTCGCTTCGGCAAAGGCTTATTTGAGTGCGCTCAACAAGTTACAGAGCCAAGCTGAGAGAGTGGCGGCACAAGGTTAGGTTTTGAGGCGTTCCTTGGTATTCGAATGAAGAAGGGGATGCAAGTAACTGATATTGCGTGCCTTTTTTGATTTCGATACACTGCGGTCCTCGTTTGTTGCCGCTGGAGATTTATTGATGCCTGAAACCCGTCTACGTCGAGTTTCCATCCAGCGGTTCCTACCCGCCTTCAAGTTCCTCGCCGTGGCGCTGTGCGCCTCGGCGTTTTTGCTGCCTGGCGCCCAGGCCGCGAAGAAGGAAAAACCCGCTGCCGCGAAGTCCGCGGTCGCCAAGAAGGCGAAGGCACCCGCCGAAGCCAAGCAGCGCAATGCGTCCGCTTCCAAGGTGGCGCGCGGCGGTCGCGCCGAGCAGGCCGACAAGGTCGTGCGCGGCGGCCGCAACGTCGTGGCCACCATCCACAAGAAGAATGGCAAGACTGTCGTTGCCGTGCAGCGCCGTTCGGTGGTGCGCGTCGAGACGCCCGCCCGCCAGTCCTTCGGCCAGATGGCCGGTCTGCACAGCACCGACGACGCGCTCGACCTGAAGTCGAGCGTCGCCCTGGTGATCGACCAGGACACCCACGAAGTGCTGTTCAGCAAGAACGACCACGCCGTGCTGCCGATCGCGTCGCTCACCAAGCTCATGACCGGCCTGCTGATCAGCGAGGCCCATCTGCCGAACGACGAGCTCATCACGATCACGCAAGATGACGTCGACACCGAAAAGGGCAGCCGTTCGCGCCTGACCGTCGGCACCACGCTCTCGCGCGGCGAGCTGCTGCACCTGGCGCTGATGTCGAGTGAGAACCGTGCCGCGCACGCACTGGGCCGCACCTACCCGGGCGGCCTCACGACCTTCGTGAGCATCATGAATGCCAAGGCCCGCATGCTCGGCATGAAGGACACGCGCTACGTGGAGCCCACGGGCCTGTCGAGCCGCAACCAGTCGAGCGCGCAAGACCTGGCGCTGCTGGTCAACGCAGCCTATTCCGACGCCACGGTGCGTTCGCTGTCCACGTCGCCTGAATACCAGGTCGAGGTCGGCAACCGCGTGCTGCAGTTCAACACGACCAACCGCCTCGTGAAGAGCCCGGAATGGGACATCGGCCTGCAGAAGACCGGCTACATCTCCGAAGCCGGCCAGTGCCTCGTGATGCAGGCCAAGGTGGCCGGGCGCAAGCTGATCATGGTGTTCCTGGATTCGGCCGGCAAGTTCAGCCGCATCGCCGACGCCGAGCGGGTTCGCCGCTGGGTCGAGGCCACGCACGCTGTGTCGGGACCGCGCGGCTTCCAGGTCGCTGGCTGAGATTGATCGAGCAGGGAGGCCGTTTAGCGGCCTGCCTGCAGCCCTCGTGGAGGGCGAACCGGCTGACTCGCCGGAAGAGAGAAGAAAGAGTCGAAAGAAAACGGGCGCTCAGGCGCCCGTTGTCACGTTCGCGCCCGACGCAGGCGTTGCAGCCATGCCGTCCTTGAAACCCAGTGCGCCCGAGATTTCATTGGCGGTCGCCTGCAGCTTGGGCAACCAGCCTTCGTCGAGGCGATCGGCTGGGGCCGAGATCGACAGGCCCGCCACCAGCTTGCCCTGGTCGTCGTAGATGCCGGCGGCCATGCAGCGCACGCCCAATTCCAGTTCTTCGTTGTCGCGGGCGATGCCGTACTGGCGTGCCTTCGACAGCTCGCGCTCGAGCGCGGGCAACTGGGTGATGCTGTTGCGGGTGTGGCCGGCCAGGCCGGTACGCGTGGCGTAGCTGCGCACGCGCTGCGGGTCGTCGGCGGCCAAGAAGAGCTTGCCGGTCGAGGTCAGGTGCAGGGCGGCACGGCCGCCGATGGCGCGCACCACCTGCATGCCCGAGCGTTCGCTGTAGGCGCGCTCGATGTACACGATCTCGTCGCCCTGGCGCATGCTGAGGTTGACCGGCTGCTGGGTGAGCTTGTGCAGCTCGCGCATCGGGCCCAGGGCCGCGTCACGCACGTTCAGGCGGCCCTTGACCAGGTTGCCCAGCTCCAGCAGGCGCATGCCGAGGCGGTAGCTGCCGGCTTCCGGCCGGTCGACGAAACGACCGACCGCGAGGTCATTGAGGATGCGGTGCGTGGTCGACGGGTGGAGCCCCGTCTTTTCGCTGATCTCCTTCAGCGAAATGGCCTCTTCGCGTGAGGCGAGAACATCGATCAGCGAGAACATGCGCTCGATGACCTGGATGACGGGAGTGGCGGGAACGTCGGATAGGTTTTTTCTCATGGCGCTGGGCGGTGATGACCGGACGCCAATTTTACCTTGTGAAATTGCCCGGTGGCTGCCAGTGGCCGTCCACCAACACTTCGTGCGGGGAAAAGCGCGCCTTGTAGTGCATCTTGGGGCTGCGCTCGATCCAGTAGCCCAGATAGACGTGCGGCAGGCCCAGTTTGCGGGCCTGCTCGATCTGCCACAGCACGCTGTAGGTGCCGTAGCCAGCGCCGTCCTCGGGCTCGTAGAAGGTGTAGACGGCCGAGATGCCGTCGCTGAGCACGTCGAGGATCGACACCATCTTCAGCGCGCCCGGGCTGCCGTCGGGCAGGGTCTCGCGAAATTCGACCAGCCGCGAGTTGACGCGGCTTTGCAGCAAGAACTGGGTGTACTGGTCGATGCTGTCGTGGTCCATGCCGCCGCCCGAGTGGCGGCCGGTCTGGTAGCGCAGGTAGAGCTGGTAGTGCTCGGGCACGAAGCACAGCTTGAGCACGCGGGCCTGCAGGTCGGCGTGCTGCTTGGCCGTGCGCCGCTGGCTGCGGTTCGGCTGGAAGCTGTGCGCCAGCACGCGCAGCGGGATGCAGGCACGGCAGCCGTCGCAATACGGCCGGTAGGTGAACATGCCGCTGCGCCGAAAGCCGCTGAGCACCAGGTCGGAATACGCGTCGTTGTGGATCAGGTGGCTCGGCGTGGCCACCTGCGAGCGGGCCTGGCGATCCGGCAGGTAGCTGCAGGGATAGGGCGCCGTCGCATAGAACTGCAGCGTGTGAAGCGGAAGATCCTTGAGGTGCGTCACGTCACGTCACGTCGAAAGAGAAGGTCGCTCGGAAAGGAGTTCAGACCAGTATACGGGGTCGAATTGCCACTGTGGGCCCTCCTGTTTTCGGGCCTTGGCCACGTGCGCCACGAAGCGCGCGCGCGGCATTTCGCGGGCGCCGAGGCTGGCCAGGTGCGCGGTGTTCTGCTGGCAGTCGATCATTTCGACGCCGGCACGCCGGCACAGCGCGACCAGGCCGGCCAGCGCAATCTTCGAAGCGTCCGGCCGGCGCGTGAACATCGACTCACCGAACACCGCCTGGCCCAGCGCCACGCAGTAGAGCCCGCCCGCCAGCTCGCCGTCGATCCAGGTTTCGACGCTGTGTGCATGCCCGGCGCGGTGCAATTGCGTATAGGCCTGCACCATGTCGGGCACGATCCACGTGCCCGACTGGCCGGCGCGCGCCGACTGCGAACACGCCTGGATCACCGTTCCAAAATCGTGATCGACGCGCAGCTCGCAGCCGGGCGTCATGGCAAAACGGTTCAGGGTCTTGCGCAGCGAGCGATGCAGCCGGAAGTCGTGCACCCGCAGCACCATGCGCGGGTCGGGGCTCCACCACAGGATGGGCTGGTCGTCGCTGAACCAGGGGAAAACGCAGCGGCCATAGGCTTGCATCAAAGTATCGACATCGAGCGATCCGCCAGCCGCCAGCAGGCCGGGCACGGGGTCTCTTTCGTCCCATGCCGACGCGGGGTCGGGCAGTGTGTCTCCGGGTTCGAGCCAAGGCAGTTGTCGCATGGTTGCAGGTATACACGGCTTCTCGAAAACGTCCGCCAGTTGAGGGAAAATCCCGCTCACACGGGAACAGTCCACAAGGCTGCGGCCCTGGTGCCACCGCCGATGGCACAAGAGACAACCCACAAGACCCGTCGAAAAACCTATAGTGCTCAGCTTGCTTTCGCAGTACCACAGCGGATCCGGCAGGCATGAGCAGAGCGCCGGGGATCAGCACAAGAGGACCACGTTGACCACTGAACCCAACCCCACGCGCTTCGGCAGCGGCCAGGCGGTGCGCCGCCTCGAGGATGAAAGCCTGCTCGCAGGCGCCGGCCGTTACACCGACGACGTCACGCTCGCCGAGCAGGCGCATCTCGTTTTTCTGCGTTCCCCCTATCCGCATGCGCGCATCGTGTCCGTCGACACGTCCGCGGCCGTCGGCATGCCCGGCGTGCTGCGCGTGATCACCGGGGCCGACCTGGCCGAAGCCGGCGTCAAGCCGATGCCCGGCGCCGCAGGCTTCAAGCGCGCGGACGGCAGCGACAGCGCCAGCCCGCCGCGTCGCGCCATGGCGCACGAACGCGCGCGCTTCGTCGGCGAACCGGTCGCGTGCGTCATTGCCGACACCGTGCAGCAGGCGCGCGATGCGGCCGAGGCTGTCATGGTCGACTACGAAGAACTGCCGATGGTGGTCGACCTCCCCGGTGCGACCGCCGACGGTGCGCCGCTCCTGTGCGACGAGGCCACGGGCAACATCGCCGCCGAGATGCGCCACGGCAGCAGCGAAGCCGCCACCGCCGCATTCGAGCGCGCCGCCCATGTGATTGCGCTGGACGTGAACAACCAGCGCGTCGTTGCGCTCACCATCGAGCCGCGCGCCGTGCTCGCCACGCACGACAGCAAGACCGACCGCCTCACGATCCGCATGAGCACCCAGATGCCGTCCGGCGTGCGCGATTCGGTCTGCGCGGCCATCGGCCTGGCGAAAGAAAAAGTGCGCGTGGTCGTCGGCGACGTCGGCGGCGGTTTCGGCATGAAGACCGGCGCCTACCCTGAAGACATCGCGGTCGCCTACGCCGCGCTGCAGGTGGGCCGGCCTGTGAAGTGGGTGGCCGACCGCAGCGAAGAGTTCCTCTCGAGCGCGCACGGCCGCGACATCGAGGCGCGCGCTGAAATGGCGCTCGACGCCGACGGCAAGATCCTCGCCCTGCGCATCAAGACGCTCGCCAACGTCGGCGCCTACGCGACCGGCACCGGCGTAGCGATCCAGCTGCTGATCGGCCCGTGGGTGCAGACCAGCGTCTACGACATCCAGACCATCGACTTCCATTTCAAGGCGGTGCTCACCAACACCGCGCCCACCGGCGCGTATCGCGGCGCGGGCCGGCCCGAGGCCATCTTCACCATCGAACGCCTGATGGACGAGGCCGCGCGCCAGACGGGCATCGACCGCATCGCGCTGCGTCGGCGTAACTTCATCCGCCCCGAGCAGATGCCCTACAAGAACCCGATGGCGCAGACCTACGACACCGGCCAGTTCGAGTCGGTGATGGACCAGGCGCTGCAGCTGGCCGACTGGCAGGGCTTCGAAGCCCGCGCGGCCGAGTCCGCGGCGCGCGGCAAGCAGCGCGGCCTGGGCATCGCCACGTTTCTCGAGTGGACCGGCGGCAACGTGTTCGAAGAGCGCGTCACGGTGTCGGTGCAGGCCGACGGCGTGATCGAGGTGTTCTCGGCCGTCAACGCGATGGGGCAGGGCATTGCGACCTCGCTTGCGCAGCTGGCCGTCGATGCCTTCGGCGTGCCCATCGAAAAGGTGCGCGTCGTGCTCGGCGACACCGACCGCGGCGACGGCTTCGGCAGTGCCGGCTCGCGCTCGCTCTTCACCGGCGGCTCGGCCGTGCGCATCGGTGCCGAGCGCACCATCAACAAGGCGCGCGAACTTGCAGCGCAGGAGTTCGAGGCTTCCATCGACGACATCGTCTACAGCCGTGGCACCTTCATCGTGGCCGGCACCGACCTCGAACTCGATCTGTTCACCCTGGCCGCCAAGCAGCCGGGGCGCGAGATCTTTGTCGACTCCACCAGCACCGTGGCTGGCCCGAGCTGGCCCAATGGCTGCCACATCTGCGAGATCGAACTCGATCCGCCCACGGGCGAGATCAGCGTCGTGGCCTACAGCTCCGTCAACGACGTGGGCCGCGTGGTCAATCCGATGATCGTGCGTGGCCAGCTCGAAGGCGGTGCCGTGCAGGGCATCGGTCAGGCGCTGTACGAGCAGGTGGTCTACGACACCGAAACCGGCCAGCCCGTGACCGGCAGCCTGATGGACTACGTCGCGCCGCGCGCCGACATTGTCGACACCATGTTCCAGATGGAGATGGACGAGTCGACGCCCTGCAAGAACAACCCGCTGGGCGTGAAGGGCGTCGGCGAGCTGGGCACCATCGGCGCCACGCCGGCCATCGTCAACGCGGTGGCCGATGCCTTCGCACGCAACGGGCTCGGGGCCCGCGCACCTCGCCTGCACATGCCGCTGAGCCCGTCGCGGGTCTGGCAGGCCATGCAGACGATCGACTGAGCGCCACTGGCCGGTGATCGAAGGGCGACGAAAGTCATCATGCGTGTCACCACCGAACTGCAGACCGACGCGATCCGCGTTTCGACCTACCGCTGCGATGCGGGTGTCGGCGCGGCGCCGTTCACCGAGATGCACGAGACGCACTCGGTCTCGTACGTGCGCAAGGGCAGCTTCGGCTGCCGCGCGCTCGGCCGCGACTACGAACTGGTGGCCGGTTCGGTGCTGGTCGGAGCACCGGGCGACGACTACGTCTGCACCCACGAGCACTTCGCCTGCGGCGACGAGTGCCTGTCGTTCCACTTCTCGCCGGGCTTCGTCGACCTGATCGGCGGCGACCGGCGCAGCTGGCATGCCTCGGGGCTGCCGCCGCTGCCCGAACTCATGGTGCTCGGTGAACTCGCGCAGGTCGCGGTCGAAGGCGGCAGCGACGTGGGCCTGGACGAGCTGGGCATGGGCTTCGCCAGCCGTTTCCTCGACGTGGTGAAAGGGCGCGGCAAACCCACAGCGCCGCCGTCGGCCACGCCGCGCGACCGACGCCGCGCAGTCGAGGCCGCGACGTGGATCGAGGCCCACGCAGCGGGCGAGATCGGCCTGGAAGACGCGGCCGCGCAGGCGGGCCTGAGCGCCTTCCACTTCCTGCGGCTGTTCTCCCAGGTGCTCGGCGTCACACCGCACCAGTACCTCGTGCGCTCCCGGCTGCGTCGCGCCGCGCGCCTGCTGGCGGACAGCGATCTTTCCGTGACCGAGGTCGCTTTCGAGGCCGGCTTTGCCGACCTGAGCAACTTCGTGCGCACCTTCCATCGCGCGGCCGGCGTGTCGCCACGCGGCTTCCGGCTCGCTGCCAAGGGCGACCGCAAGATTTTCCAAGACCGCCTGGCCGCGCTGCTTCACGATGACCGCTTGATCCACCCTTCAAGCAGAAAGTCATCGCCATGTACGACCACATCGGACTGAAAGTCAAAGACCTCGCCGCGAGCCGGCGCTTCTACGAAGCCGCGCTCGCGCCGCTCGGCCACGTGCTGGGCTCCCACGACGACGAAAGCTACGCCGGCCTCGGCCCCGCCGGCGAACCGGCGCTGTGGCTCTACGCCGCGAAAGATGCCAAGGGCCCGGGCACGCACATCGCATTCCGCGCGCCCGACCACGCAGCCGTCGCCGCGTTCCACAAAGCCGGGTTGAAAGCCGGCGGCACCGACAACGGCGGCGCAGGGCCGCGCGCCGACTACAGCCCGACCTACTACGCGGCCTTCCTCATCGACCCCGACGGCAACAACGTCGAGGCCGTTTGTCCCTGACCCGAAAGGCACCGACCTCATGGCTACCGTCTACAAGGAGTTCATCGTCGAGGTTGATGTGGCGCAGGTGTGGGATGCGCTGCGCGACTTCGGCGCCGTCCACGCGCGCCTCGCGCCGGGCTTTCTCACCGGCTGCGAACTCGACGGGCAGGGCGCCCGCATCGTCCACTTTGCCAACGGCCTCGTCGCGCGCGAGCTGCTCGTGGCCCTCGACGAAGAGCACCGCCGCCTGGCCTACACCGTGACCGACGGCAAGGCCACGCACCATCACGCATCGGCCCAGGTGTTCGCGGACGGCGAAGGCCGCTCGCGCTTCGTCTGGATCACCGACGTGCTGCCCGACGCGCTCGCGGCATACATCGAACCCATGATG
Organism: Variovorax sp. 54; assembly: GCF_002754375.1. Taxonomy (NCBI): domain Bacteria; kingdom Pseudomonadati; phylum Pseudomonadota; class Betaproteobacteria; order Burkholderiales; family Comamonadaceae; genus Variovorax; species Variovorax sp. 54. The sequence continues at coordinate 354,244 of NZ_PEFF01000001.1, read as the reverse complement.
GCGCACGGCGGCGCTGCGATGAAGCAGGCGCTGGAGCGCGCTCAGAAGTCTTCGAGCGGCAGCCCCACGTAGTTTTCCGCCAGCGCGGTGGACGCCGCGCGCGAATGCACGAGGTAGTCGAGCTCGGCTTCCTGGATCTTCTGGCCGAAGGCGCCCGTCTCGGGAAAACGGTGCATCAGCGAGGTGAACCACCACGAGAAGCGCTCGGCCTTCCAGACCCGGCGCAGGCACAGGTCGGAGTAACGGTCCAGCGCCGAGGCCGACTTCTCGTTGTAGAAAATCTCCAGGGCGCGCGATAGGTACCCCACGTCGGCCGTCGCGAGGTTGAGCCCCTTGGCGCCGGTCGGCGGCACGATGTGCGCGGCGTCGCCGGCCAGGAACAGCGAACCGAAGCGCATCGGCTCCGCCACGAAGCTGCGCAGTGGCGCAATGCTCTTTTCGAGCGACGGGCCGGTCACCAGGCGTTCGCGCGCTTCGGGGTCGAGGCGCGCGCGCAGCTCGTTCCAGAAGGCCTCGTCGCTCCAGTTCTCCACCTTTTCTTCGGTCGGCACCTGCACGTAGTAGCGCGAGCGCGTGGCGCTGCGCATGCTGCACAGCGCAAAGCCGCGTTCGGTGTTGGCGTAGATGAGTTCGTGCGACACCGGCGGCACGTCGGCCAGCACGCCGAGCCAGCCGAAGGGATAGACCTTCTCGTAGGTCTGGATCGCGTCGGCGGGCACGCTGGCGCGGCTCACGCCGTGGTAGCCGTCGCAGCCGGCGATGAAGTCGCACTCGATCTCGTGTGTCTGGCCGTCTTTTTCGTAGCGCACGCGCGGGCGGCCGGTGTTGAAGTCGCGCAGGCTCACGTTCGCCGCGCTGTAGATGGTGGTGAGGCCTTCGGCCGTGCGCGCTTCCATCAGGTCGCGCGTCACCTCGGTCTGGCCGTACACCGTCACCTGCTTGCCGCCCGTGAGGCCGTGCATGTCGATGCGGTGGCGCGCGCCCTTGAAGAGCAGCTCGATGCCGTCGTGCGGCAGGCCCTCGGCCTTGGCGCGGGTGTCGACGCCCGCACGCACCAGCAGATCCATCGTGACCTGTTCGAGCACGCCGGCGCGGATGCGGCCCAGCACGTAGTCGCCGCTCTGGCGCTCCACGATGATGTTGTCGATGCCTGCCTTGTGCAGCAGCTGGCCGAGCAGAAGGCCGGCGGGGCCTGCGCCGATGATGGCGACCTGGGTGCGCATGTTCGTGTCTCCGTATGGGTTTTGCGAAGCGTAGGGCGCGGCCGGCCGGTTGGGGCGGCGGCTGGCGAGGCTCTGTGCGATCATGCGAACGCGTGCGCGATCATCGCGCAACACTTCTTCAGCCGACCGACCCACGACGAACTCCCGACGACGAATGACCATCGCCCGCGCCGACTTCATCGAGGGCATCGCCAAGGGGATGGCGGTGCTCGAAAGCTTCGACACCGAGCGCCAGCGCCTCAACGCCACGCTGGCGGCCGAGCGCGCCGGCCTCACACGCGCCGCCGCCCGGCGCCACCTGCTCACGCTGGCCCACCTGGGTTACCTGGAAACCGACGGCAGCTACTTCTGGATGGCACCGAAGGTGCTGCGCTTCTCGGGCAGTTATCTGGCCTCGTCGCGCCTGCCGCGCGCGTTGCAGCCCACGCTGAACCGGCTCGCGGCGCAAACGGGCGAGTCGTTCTCGGCCGTGGTGCTCGACGGTGAAGAGGTGGTCATCGTCGCGCGCAGCGGCAGCTATGGCACGCCGACGCGCGTGTTGGCCTACGGCCTGCACCTCGGTGCGCGCCTGCCGGCCCACGCCACCTCGACGGGGCGCGTGCTGCTGGCCGCGATGCCTGCCACGCAGCTCACCCAGTGGCTCAAGGGCCGGCACCTCGCACGCCTCACACCTCAGACCCTCACCCAGGCGCGCGCCTTGCGCCAGCGGATCGTGCAGGTGCGCAAGGACGACTACTGCTTCGCCAGCGAGGAACACGAGCTCGGCGTGCAGGCGCTCGCGGTGCCGCTGCGCGACATGCAAGGTCACACGGTGGCCGCGCTCAACGTGGTGCTGTCGGGCACGCGCTACCAGGAAGAGACCTTGCAGCGCGAGATGCTGCCGCTTCTGTTCGAGGCGGCACGCGAAGTGCGCTCCCTCCTGTGAACTGAGGCGCGCTGAACTTTCGGCGCCGGCGCGGCCTCGAACCCCCGACAACGGACATCCACCATGCGACTCCTGCTTCTCGAAGACGACGTGATGATCGGCGAAGCCGTGCTCGACCTGTTACGGGCTGAGCAGTACGCCGTCGATTGGGTGAAAGACGGCGACGCCGCCGAATCGGCATTGCGCACCCAGCAGTACGACCTCGTGCTGCTCGATCTGGGCGTGCCGCGCCGCGACGGCCTGGAAGTGCTGCGCGCGCTGCGTGCGCGCAAGCAGCGCATGCCGGTGCTGATCGCCACCGCGCGCGACTCGGTGCAGCAGCGCATCGAAGGCCTCGACGCCGGTGCCGACGACTACGTGCTCAAGCCCTATGACCTCGACGAGCTGCTGGCGCGCATCCGGGCCTTGCTGCGGCGCGCGTCCGGTCGCGCCGAACCGGTGTACGAGCACATGGGCGTCAGCATCAACCCTGCCACGCGCGAGGTCGCGGTGAACGGCGAACCGGTGGTGCTGTCGGCGCGCGAATGGGCGGTGCTCGAGCCGCTGCTGGCCCGCCCGGGCATGGTGCTCTCGCGCGCGCAGCTCGAAGAAAAGCTCTACGGCTGGAAGGACGAGATCAGCAGCAACGCGGTCGAGGTGTATGTGCACGGGCTGCGCAAGAAGCTCGGCGCGGAGCTGATCCGCAACGTGCGAGGCGTCGGCTACATGGTGCCCAAGGCATGATGCGCCGCGTGATGCGATGGACTGGATCGCTGCGCGCGCGGCTGCTGGTGTTCTTGCTCGCGGCCATCGTGCTCGCGGCCGGTGCGCAGGCGCTGGTGGCCTACCGCACGGTGCTGAAAGAGGCCGACGACATCTTCGATTACCACATGCAGCAGATGGCGCTGTCGCTGCGCGCGGGGCTGCCGCCTAGCGCTGCCGTGGGTGGGCTCGGCGGCGCTGAGCAGAACTTCGAATTCGTGGTGCAGGTGTGGACCGTCGACGGCGTGCGCATCTTCGAGTCGGCCGAAGAAGCGGCGCTGCCGCAGCTCGCGGTGCTGGGCTTTGCCGACGTGCGCGCACGCGGCACGACCTACCGCGTGTTCTCGATGCAGACGCGCGGGCTGGTGATCCAGGTGGCGCAGGACATGGCGGCACGGCGGAACATGGCCGGCTCGCTCGCGCTGCGCACCATCGTGCCCGTGGCGCTGATGGCGCCGCTCTTGATGCTGGTCGTGTGGTGGGTGGTGAGCCTGTCGCTGGCGCCGGTGGCTCGCGTGCGCCGGCAGGTGGCATCGCGGCAAGCGGACGACCTCTCGCCCGTGAGCGAGGAGAACCTGCCCGAAGAAGTGCGCCCGCTGGTGCAGGAACTCAACCTGCTGTTCGGCCGCGTGCGCCATGCCTTCGACGCACAGAAGCACTTCGTGGCCGATGCCGCGCATGAACTGCGTTCGCCGCTGGCGGCGCTCAAGCTGCAGGTGCAAGGCCTGCAGCGCGCGCCTGATGACGCGGCGCGCACGCTGGCCGTGAGCCGGTTGTCGGCCGGCATCGACCGCGCCACGCGTCTCGTCGAGCAGATGCTGGCGCTGGCCCGCCACGAGGCCAGCATGGCTGCGGGCGCGAAGCCCGAGACGGTCGATCTGGCCGAGGTGGCGCGCCTGGCGATTTCCGATGCGGTGGCGGCCGCGCAGGCGCGCCGCATCGACATCGGCGTCGCGCAGGCCGACGCGGGCGCGACGGTGAGCGGCCAGCCCGAGGCGCTGCGCATGCTGTTGCGCAACCTGATCGACAACGCCGTGAAGTACACGCCCGAAGAAGGGCGGGTCGATGTCGGCATCGTGAAGCGCGCCGATGCGGTGGAGCTGCGCGTGGACGACAGCGGCCCCGGCTTGCCCGAGGCCGAGCGTGCGCGCGTGCTCGATCGGTTCTATCGCTCGGGCGAGCCGCAGGCGCCGGGCAGCGGGTTGGGGTTGGCGATCGTGAAGTCGATCGCCGACCTGCATGGCGCCACGGTGGCGTTGGAAAAGTCTGAGAGCCTCGGCGGGCTGTGCGTGCGCGTGGTGTTCGCTCCCCGAGAGAAAGTGGATTCCGTTTAAGCGACGCCTAAGTCAAGGCCGCGACATTCCTTTCATCGTGTTTGCGCTCCGGCGCAGGATTGAAAGGAATCGAAGAATGAAAACCGCCTTGACTTCCCCCCGTGCCCTCGTGATCGCGCTGGCCGCCGCCGGTGTGATCGGTGCCGTCGGCGCCGGGGCCTACACCAGCGCCCGCGCCGTGGGTGCGCCGGCCACCGCTGCCGCCGTGGCCGCGCCCGCCGCGATGGTCACCTTGCCCGACTTCTCGACCATCACCTCGCGTGACGGCCCGGCCGTGGTCAACATCAGCGTGACCGGCACCGAGAAAGCCCCGGACGACGACACCATGGCGCAGCTGCAGGGCATCGACCCGGACGATCCGATGTTCCAGTTCTTCCGTCACTTCCAGGGGCAGATGGGACCGCGCGGCCAACAACAGCAACAGCAGCGCGCCGTGCCGGTGCGCTCGCAGGGCTCGGGCTTCATCGTGGACCCGAGCGGGATCATCATGACCAACGCCCACGTGGTGAAGGATGCGAAGGAAGTCACCGTCAAGCTGACCGACCGCCGCGAGTACCGCGCCAAGGTGCTCGGTGCTGACGCCAAGACCGACATCGCGGTGCTCAAGATCGACGCGAAGAACCTGCCCGTGCTCGCGCTGGGCAACACCAAGGACCTGAAGGTCGGCGAATGGGTGCTGGCCATCGGCTCGCCCTTCGGCTTCGAGAACACGGTAACGGCCGGCGTGGTGAGCGCCAAGGGCCGTTCGCTGCCCGACGACAGCTACGTGCCCTTCATCCAGACCGACGTGGCCGTGAACCCCGGCAACTCGGGCGGGCCGCTGCTCAATGCGCGCGGCGAGGTGGTCGGCATCAACTCGCAAATCTACAGCCGCAGCGGCGGTTACCAGGGCGTGTCGTTCGCCATTCCGATCGACGTGGCCGTGCAGGTGAAGGACCAGATCGTCGCCACCGGCAAGGCCACGCATGCGCGCCTGGGCGTGGCGGTGCAGGAGGTGAACCAGGCCTTCGCCGATTCGTTCAAGCTCGACAAGCCCGAGGGCGCGCTGGTCTCGAACATCGAGAAGGGCGGCCCCGGCGACCATGCGGGCCTGAAGGCGGGCGACGTGATCCGCAAGGTCGACGGCCAGGCCATCGTGTCGTCGGGCGATCTGCCGGCCGTGATCGGCCAACAGGCGCCGGGCAAGAAGGTCACGCTCGAGGTGTGGCGCCAGGGCGAGCGCCAGGAGCTGCAGGCCAAGCTCGGTGATGCGAGCGACAAGCCGGCGCAGGTTGCCAAGGCCGACAACACGGCGGGGCAAGGCAAGCTCGGCCTCGCGCTGCGTCCGCTGCAGCCGCAGGAACAGCGCGCAGCGTCGATCGACGGCGGTCTGCTGATCGAGGACGTGGCCGGCCCGTCGGCGATGGCCGGGGTGCAGGCCGGCGACGTGCTGCTGGCGATCAATGGCACGCCGGCCAAGAGCCTGGAGCAGGTGCGCCAGGCGGTGGCCAAGGCGGACAAGTCGGTGGCGCTGTTGATCCAGCGCGGCGAGGACAAGATCTTCGTGCCGGTGCGCCTGGGCTGACCGGCCGATCTGGCGCGCTCAGGGCAGCGCGCAGGGCCAGTCGAGCGAGACGCGCGTGCCACCGGTCTGCGCGTCGGCCCGCTCGATCTGCAACCGCGCCCCGATGGCCTGTGCCCGCGAACGCATGTTCGCGAGGCCATGGCCACCGGGGCGTTCGTTCGCCTGCAGCCCGCGGCCGTTGTCGGTGAGCACGATGCGCACCAGCGGCGGCGTCTGCTCGCCATGCCAGCCCACATGCATCACGATGCGCGTGGCGCCCGCATGCTTCAGCACGTTGGTGAAGGCCTCGAGCAGGATGCGTTGCAGTTGCAGCGCGGCCTGCGCGGCGAAGGGCGCGAGCGTGGGGATGAGGGCGACGTCCCACACCAGCTCGATGCCGGCGGCGTCCAGCCGGGGCTGCAGGCGGTAGCGCAGCGTGGCCAGCACGGTCGTCAGGTCGTCGTGCATGGGCTGCAGCGAATCGACGGCCATGCGCATCTCGTCGAGCGCCAGCTTCACGTGCTCTTCGACCACATCGCGGTCGGGCGCGGGCTGGTTCACCACGTTGAGCAAGCCCACGAGCTGCGAGCCGACGCCGTCGTGGATCTCCCGCATGATGCGCTGGCGCTCCAGCAGCACGGCCTGTTCTTCCTGCTGCTTGCGCACGGTTTCGAAGGCGCCGCGCAGCTGCTCTTCGCGCTCGGCCACGCGCGCGGCGAGGTTGGCGTTGAGCGAGCGGTAGTCGGCCACGGTGCGGCTGTAGCGCTCCACCACGAGGCCGGCCAGGATCATCACGAAGAAGAAGATCGCGTGCGAGGTGAGCGTGTAGTACGCGCCGCCGAAGAGGCCCATGCGCACCAGCAGCAGGTCGTGCGCCCCGGCCAGGATGGCCAGCGTGCCCGCCGCCATCAGCACGCCGGCGATGCGTCGCCGGGCCACCAGCGCCCCATGCACCACGTAGGGCAGGCAGATGGTGCTCGTGAGCTGCAGGATCGCCAGGCCCGTGGTCCACAGCGCCGGCAGTGCAAAGGCGAAAGAGGCGCAGGCCAGCGCCACCGACAGCGCCAGCGCGCCGTAGATGGAGCGCACCAGCCATGGCGGGTTGCGGTCGAGCACCAGCAGCACGAAGCGCGCGATCAGTCCGATGTGGCAGGCATAGCAGACCGCCACCACCGCACCCCACAGCGGCCAGGGCACGGGCCCTTCGGTCAGCACGCGGTCGAGGTTGCGCGCCACGCCCGAGAGCGCCGCCAGTGCGAAGCAGCCGTAGAGCGCGTCGCGCTGGCGCAGCCACAGCCCGGCGGCCAGGCCGCCCATCAGCAGCAGGCTCACCGCGTAGACGATGGCCGAGGTGTTGCGCCAGTTCTGCTGCGAGCGGTGCAACGGGGCCAGCGAGGCCTCGGGTCCGTAGAGCACGCTGGCCAGCCCGCCGCCGCGCTGGCGTTGCAGGGTGGCCTGGATGTGCAGCTCCTGCGTCTGGCCGTTGCCGCGCCGCAGCGCGGCGGCCAGCGGCACCAGGTGGTTGGCCTTGGCGGCGTCGTAGGTGGGGTCGCCGAGCACGCCGTAGTTGGCGACCAGTGCGCCGTTGAACCAGACCGCGACCTGGTTGCCCAGACCCGACATCAGCAGCGCCTGGGCTTCGCCCTCGCGAACGGCGTCCGCCGGCAGCACGATGCGGTAGCTGGCCTTGCCGCCGCGCCCCGGAAACTCGTGGTCCCAGCGAAAGGGCAGCTCCACCTGCCGCACCTGCAGCGGCAGGCCGTCGGGTTCGAGGGTGGCTTCGGCCCAGCGCACGTCGGTGGTGCCCGGCGGGTTGGCGGCATGGGCGAAGGGCGCTGCGAGAGCCAGCCACAGCAGCAGTAGCAGCAGGGCCCGCAGAGAGGGAAAGAAAAAGACGGGGCGGTTCACGCGGCTAGGAAAGCCGGCCTGGAGGACGGGTCGCCAACACGGCTTCCGAGGGGGGGGGCGCATCCAGCTTGCCGTAGATGTTTCGAATATGGGTTTGAACCGTCGATGCGGAGACTCCCATCTGCGCGCCGATTTCGGCATAGGTGAAACCACGAGAGACCCGGTCGAGCACTTCGGCCTCGCGCGACGAGAAGTGCCCGGGCGCGCCGTCGGACGCCTGCCAGCGGCGCAGCAACTGCCGCGCGATGCCCGGCGGCAGCGGGGAGCCGCCGGCGCCCAGGTGGCGCAGGTGCGCCGCCAGGTCGGCCTCGGTGCCGTCCTTGAGCAGGTAGCCGCGTGCGCCGGCCTCGAAGGCCTGCACCATGTGGGTCTCGTCGCCGAAGATCGTCAGCACCATCACCGCGCAGGCCGGCTGCATGCGGCGGCACTGGCGGATCACCTGCAGGCCGGGGTGGTCGGGCAGGCCGAGGTCGACCAGCAGCACATCGACCGGGTTGTCCGTGAGCCAGTTCAGGATGTCGACCGCGTTCGAAGCGCTGAAGGCCAGCGCCAGCGCCGGGTCGGCGCCGATCACGCGCGCGATGCGCTCGCGCATGCCGCTGTCGTCCTCGACCACGGCGACCTGGGTGGCGGTCAGGGGCATGGCGGGCTTCCGAAAGCGAGACCGAGGCCGAGGCGCATGGGCAGATCCGTTTCCGTTCGGAGGTTGCAGGTGCCGCAAGCCTATCGACCGGTATCGGGCGGGCCCATCCTATAGACGGGGGAGGGAGGTACCCTGCCGGCGCGCGATGGTGTCCAGCCGTTTGGTGACGCGCGCTACAACAACTGGTTCGAAGCACCGGCGGAGGTGCGCTACCTTTGAGCGGGCTCGGGGCGGGACAGGTTCGATGGAGTCTGCGGGAATCGATCGAACCCCGTCTCGAACGGGAGCACGAAAACGATCTGCTTGATTTCACTGCCGGGCACGCGGGGCAGCGGGCCCAGCGTGGCGGCGCGTCGTGCCGCCTGCTCTGCCCGTTGTTGCGCGGCCTCGTTCGCAGAGCCCAGCACCAGGGCGTTCGCAATGCTTCCGTCGCCATTGACCGTGAGGGCCACGCGCAGATTCCGGTTCACGAGGGGCGCGCCTTCCTCCACCTCGATGGCGTCCATCCGCGATTGCACCGCGCGGACGTAGTCGAGCAACGGCCATTCCAGCGTCTGCATGTCAACGACTCGGACACCTGCTCCCAGTTGGGACTCCAGCCGGGCGCTGGCGTAGCTGAGCTGCAGCGATTTCCTGGCGTCCTCGGGCGAGACGTTTTTCCGCCCGATGACGGCCTGCGGGCGGCTTGCCTCAGGATCGGTTGTGGAGGGCGTGAGGAGAAAGTTGACGGGCTGCCGAAACCGGGCCCTGACGGGTTGGCCGTCGAGTGTTTGCGGCTGGAACCGCCATTGGCGCACGGCAAGAACGGCGGCGTCGGCCAGGACGCGCGGCGGATTGCCCAGCACTTGGGTGAGGGCCACCTCTCCCTCCAGTCCGATCACCAGGTCGATGATGACCCGACCTTCCACGCCACAGCGCCTGGCCCATGCGGGGTATCGAGGTGGGACGGTGGACAGCGCCATCGGCGGCTGGTCGAAGACATCGCGCAGGAGCCCGCCTTCGTTCCTGGCCACGCCGTCGTTGAAGTCCTGCGTGAAGCGCTGGCGGGTACCTTCATCGATCATGTGCGCCGGGTCGTGGATGGCGACGGCGCAGATATCCGGCTTGGGCGGCAGACCGGCCGCGGGTTGCTGATTGGACTGTGGCGCGGTGAATCCAGCAAACGGCAGCAGCGCGGCGATCATGGCGCCGAGCAAGGCGTGAGGCGTTCTCACGCTTCTCGGCGCTCCAGTGTTTCTTTGCATGGGTTTTTTCTTTCTTCTCCGAGCCAGCCTTTTTATCTGAAATTCGTGAAGGGGCCCGTGCCCGGTAGTGCCCGCGCTTTCGGCAGAGAATGCCCGCTGCTCCACCTGCTGCGAACAAAACCAATGAACGACGAACTGGAAGCCCGCATCCGCTCGGGCCAGGCCCTGTCCGAATCGATGGGCAACTTCCATGTGACCGGATGGGACGCCGAGCACAAGACGCTGAAGGCCGCCTTCACGGTGCGGCGCGAGTACTGCCACACGAACGGCACCATCGCCCAGGGCGGCTTCATCACAGCCTGGCTCGACGCCGCCATGGCCCACGCGGTCATGCACGACACGGAGCAGTCGCAGACGGTCTTCAGCCTGGAGATCAAGGTGAGCTTCTACGAGAAGGTCGGTCCTGGCGAAGGGCGCGTCGAGGGGCGTGTGATCCGGCGCGGGAAGCGCGTGGCGTTTCTTGAAGCGGCGCTCTACAACCCCGATGGGAAGCTGGCGGCCGAGGCCACGTCGACCGGGATACTGGCGAGCCTCTAGGTTAGGTGCGCCCGACCTGGGCCTGTATCTCCCGGATCACCGCTTCCTTTTCCTGGTTGTAGATCTGCGGGTTGGCCGGGTCGACGCCGTGGGCCCGGTCCTTGGCTTCTTCGTACTTCCTGCGCAGGTCGGGGCGCCGGTCGAGGACTGCCATGAACGCCAGCGAGTCCACGTGCACCGGGTCGCCGCGATGGCAGATGTGCAGGTTGACGTTGAGCCTGCGGCCGTCGTGCAGAACGGACGCGCAGACGTAAGGCTTCTCGTCCGTGTCGACCCACACGGGGCGGCGGTGAAACCCGAGGGCCTCTAATGCCGTCTGGGCCGTGCGCAGGTTTTCATGAGGCGTGATCGCCGCGATGTCCACCATCGGCTTTCCTCGCAAACCGACGATGGCCGTGCTCCCGATGTGCACGAGTTCCACGCCTTCGAGGCGCGCCTGTACATGGCGCTGCACCTGCGCGAACACCTCGGCATACGCCGCGTCGTACGGCAGGATGTGGCGCTGGTCCAGGCCTTCATCGAAGGCGAGGAGTTTCATCGCACGATGCGCGCCAACCAGGCCAGCAGCACGGCCACGACTTCGTCGCGGTTGGTCTCGTTGAGCGTCTCGTGGCGCGCGCCGCCGAACACATGGCACGACACGTCGCGCAGGCCGGCGTCGCGGTAGCGCTGCACCAGCGGGTAGAACCATTCGGCCTTGTTGCTGACCGGGTCCTGGTCGCCGGTGAACAGGTACAGCGGCAACTCGGGGCGGATGCGCGTCTGCATCGCGGCAGGCGTGAGTTCGTCCAGGTTCGCGAACATGGTCCCCATGCCTTCTGCCGACACGGTGAAGCCGCACAGCGGATCGGCGATGTAGGCATCGACCTGCGCCGGGTCGCGGCTGAGCCAGTCGAAGGGCGTGCGCACGTCGGGCAGCGCGGCATTCATGTCTTCGAGGCGGAAGCCGCTTTGCAGCGCGCCGCCCAGCAGGTCGAGCGCCGTGGTGCCCGACAGCACCGCGCCCGACAACAGCTCGCTGTGGCGCACCAGGTAGTACTGCGTGGCGAACGAGCCCATGCTGTGGCCGACGAGGATCAGCGGCAGCCCGGGGTGCTCGGCGCGCGCGTGGCGGCTCAGCAGCGCCATGTCGTCCACGAGGCCCGTGAATCCGCGCGGGCCGAACTCACCGAGTTCGCCGCGCGCCGAGGCGCCAGGGCCATGGCCGCGGTGCTCGTTCGCGTAGACGACGTACCCGGCCTGCGTGAGCGCATCGGCCAGCGGCCGGTAGCGCAGCGAATGCTCGCCCATGCCATGCGCCAGCTGCACGATGGCCCGGGGTGCGGTGCCCTGCCAGCGGTGGGCCTCCACCGGATAGCCGTCGTTGGCGGTCAGTTCGAAGTGGGTCTCGGTGCTCGACATGCGGGGTCCTCCATGGAAGTGGGGTGAATCCTAATCGTTGACGGCCCGCAGCATGGCTTTGCGCAGCCACGCCTGGGCTGGGTCCTTGTCGGTCACTGCGCGCCAGGCCATCCGCAGCTGATAGGTGGGGCTTTCGAAGGGCAGGGGCTCGCAGCGCAAGCCGCCTTGCGCCGACAGCGCCAGCGCCACATGTTCGGGCACCGTGGCCAGCAGGTCGGTGCCGGCGAGCACGGCGGGCAGGCTGCCGAACTGCGGCACCGAGAAGACGACGTCGCGCTGGCGTCCGAGTTCGCCCAGCGTTTCGTCGACGGTGCCGCACAGGTCGCCGGCATAGGTCACGAGCACGTGGCGTCGGCGGCAGAAGTCGTCGAGCGACAGCTTGCCGGGGGCGGTGTCGGCGCGGAGCACGGCGAAGCGCGCGGTGCGGACCTTGCGCACCTTCGCATCGGCGGGCAGGTCCTTCAGAAACGACATCACCGCGCTGACACGGCCCTGGTCGAGATAGCGCATGGCGTTGCGGTAGCAGACGGTGAGCGTCACCAGCTTGGCGCCGGGCACTTCGGCGCTCAGGGCGCGCAGCAGGCGGGGCAGCATCGCGATCTGCAGGTCGTCGGTCAGGCCGATGCGGAACACCGGCGCGGCGCGCTCGGGTTCGAAGTCGGCCTGCGCGCGGAAGGTGGCCTCGATCTGCGCGAGCGCGGGGCCCAGGCCCTGCATCAGGGCGAGCGCCCGTGCGGTCGGCTCCATCACGCGGCCCTGGCGCACCAGCAGTGGATCGCCGGTGAGATCGCGCAGCCGCGCCAGCGCATGGCTCACCGCGGGCTGGCCGAGGTTCAGTCGCTCGGCAGCGCGGCTGACATGGCGCTCGCGCATGAGCGCGGCCAGCACGGTGAGCAGGTTCAGGTCGATGCGGTTGAGTTCGATGGGTTTCATCGGGGTCTTGGCGTGATCGATGGTGCGCATAGCGACTATCCCGCGAATCGATTTCCTTGATGGCGCTGCGGCCTCTAGATTGAAGCCATCGGTCATTCAAGAAGGAGAGTTTTCATGAACAGGATGGTTCGCTTCCACGCGTTCGGCGGTGCCGAGGTGCTGACAGTCGAAGAGGTCGCAGTGCCAGCGCCGGGCGCCGGCGAAGTGCGCATCGCGGTGCAGGCCATCGGCCTGAACCGGGCCGACGCGCTGTGGCGCGAGAACCTGTATATCGAAGACGCGACGCTGCCGGCCGGGCTGGGCAACGAAGCCGCCGGCGTTATCGAGGCGGTGGGCGAGGGCGTCGAAGGGCTGGGCGTGGGCGACAGGGTCGCGGTGCTGCCGGGGGCGGGCCAGGGGCTGTATCCGACCTACGGCGACCGCATCCTCTTTCCGGCCGCACAGGTGGTGCGGTATCCCGCCAACCTGTCGGCTGCGCAGGCTGCGGGCGCCTACATGGCCTACCTCACGGGCTACTTCCCGATGTTCGAGATGGTGCGGCTGCGGCGCGGCCAGGTGATGTTGGTCACCGGGGCTTCATCGGGCACCGGCATCGCGGCGCTGCAGATGGCGCGCGCGGCGGGCATCGTCGCCATCGCCGTCACGCGCACGGCCGCCAAGCGCGACGCGCTGCGGGACGCGGGTGCGACGCATGTGGTCGTGACGGACGACGAAGACGTGGTCGAGCGCGTGCTGACGCTCACCGAAGGCCGCGGCGTCGACCTTGTGTACGACGGCGTGGGTGGTGCGCAGGTCGAACGGCTCGGCGATGTGGTGGCGCATCGCGGGTTGTATGTGCTGTATGGCCTGTCGGGTGGCGCCGAGTTCAAGTTCCCGGTGATTGCGCAGTTCCGCAAGAGCTGGCGTTTCCACGTCTACAAGGTGCTGGAGCACACGGGTGCGGCCACCATGGGGTTGTCGCGCGACGAGGGCGCGTTGGGTCGTGCGTTGGCTTTCATCGACGCAGGCCTTGCCGATGGCTCGCTGCATGTGCGCATCGACCGGACCTTCGCGCTCGACGACGTGGTGCAGGCCCACCGCTACCTCGAGCGCGCCGGGCACATCGGCAAGGTCGTGCTCGAGATCTGAGCGACGCTCAGGCGGTGGACGTCAGCCGGTACCAGGCCACCCCGTCGTCGGCGATGTCGCACGCGATCTCGCCGCGGTGCCGCAGGTAGTTGAGGCAGGCGAGGCTTTCCCCCGTCGCCATGCCCAGCAACTGCACGTCGGATTCGGCGATGCTGCGGGCGAACAGGCTCGTGAACACATCGACGGCGCGCTTCGGCGTCTTCAATGCGTTGCGCAAGCGGTCGAGCGCGCGCTCCTGTCCGTGCTGCAGCCGGTCGATGCGCGCATGCAGCCCTCGGAAGCACTCGTTGTGCGACGGCAGCACGAGCACGTCGTCGGGCACTTCGCGCTTGAGCTTGGCGAGCGACGAGAGCCAGTCGGCCATCGGGTCGGCGTCGGGCTCCACGGGTGAGACCGACACGTTGGACGAGATGCGCGGCAGGATCTGGTCGCCAGAGATCAGCACCTTCAGGTCGGGGCAGTGCAGGCACGCATGCTCGGGCGAATGGCCGTTGCCGGTGACGACGCGCCAGTCGTGCGCGCCGATGCGCAGCACCTCGCCATCGCGCAGGCGGCGGAAGCTGTCGGGCAGCGGATGGATGTGCTTGCCGAAGTTGCCGAAGCGCGTGCGGTAGGTCTCGATGGCGGCTTCGCCCCAGCCGGCGCGCCGGTAGAAGGCGATGGCGTCGTCGGGGGCTTCGCGGCCGGTGTCGGACACCATCACGCGGCACATGAGGTACTCGGAGCGGGTCATCCACAGCCGCACGCCGAACTTGCGCGTGAGCCAGCCGGCCATGCCGACGTGGTCGGGGTGCATGTGCGTCACGAAGACGCGGGTGAGGCCGCGCGTGTCGGGTGAATTGGCGAAGAGCTCGCGCCAGACGGCCACCGTTTCCTCGGTGCGCACGCCGGTGTCGACCACGGCCCAGCCATCGCCGTCGTCCAGCGCCCACAGGTTGATGTGGTCGAGCGAATAGGGCAGCGGCATGCGGATCCAGTGGACGCCCGTGGCGACCTCGATCGACTTGCCGCGCGGCGGAAGCTCCGCAAAGGGATAAACGAGCTTGCCCTTGGCTGCTTCCGCCGACTCTTCCAAACCATCCATCGTGTTCACCTCCAGAAGGGTGAATTGTGAACCCGGTCGATATCCAAACCGGGTCGCCTCGAAGACGATGGACGGCCGCGCTTACTTGCGGCGCGTGCGGGAGGCGCCCGGCGCCGAGGTCTGCGACGGGGCTGCGCCGCCGTCCACGCCCAGCCGGCCGCCGCCGCCCAGGCCCTGGCCACGCACGGTCTGCGCCTTGTAGTTGCGCAGCGAACGGACCATCTGGTTGAAGGCGTCCATGAACGCCGCCGCGATCACCTTGCCCTGCGCGGTGTTCGTGTAGCCGCCGATGCCACCGGCACCGCCGCGGCCACCGAGACCGCCGAAGCCCGCGAAATCGGTTTTGGAGGCGCTGCCTTCGGCCGCTGCCACCTGCACGCCCGAGCGGTTGTCGATGAGCGTCAGCAGCGCGCTGGCTTCCTTGGTCTGCAGGCTGGCACCGACGGCCGCGATGGCACGGCCACGGCCGCCGCCCACGAGGCCCCCGAGCGCGCCGCCCAGGCCGCCGGCGTCGTTGTTGCTGAACACGATCTCGGGCGACAGGCCGTAGTCGGACGCCACCATCTGGCCGCGGCCGAAGTTGCTGCCGCCGCGCATCTCACCCGACTGCATCAGCGCGCGCTCGCGCGTCATGGCGTTCATGCCGGCCGCGCCGCGCTCCACCACCACGAAGCAGTTCGACTGCTGCACCAGCAGGCGCAGCAGGTTGGCCGTGGGCGGCAGGCGGTATTCACCCGTGAGGATGGTGTACCAGCCGGCGTTGACGTTCTCGATCAGCGAGACGGTGCCCAGCGGCGAGTCGCAGCGCTCGAGCTGGCTGCTTTCGCCCGAGGTGGCGCCGCCGGCAGCGCTGCCCGTGGCCGTGGTCTTGGCCGACGGGGCGCCCATCTGCATGTCCATGGTCTGGCAACCGGAAAGCGCGAGCAGGCCTGCGAGTGCGCTGGCAAGAGAGAGTTTGGAAAAAGGCATGTCCCTGTCCATCAAATGAAAACAATGTGACGACCGCCGCAGGGGCAGGCGCCGCGCCCGCGGGACGATACGAGGCGCCCGATGCGGGGGCCAGTGTCGAAAGTCACCCAATCAGGAACATTTGTGGCGCTTGTTGAGGCTTGGTTACAGTCCGGATTCCATTCGCAGGAGTTCTCAGATGGCCACAAAGAAGAGGAATGTCGTGGGAGAAGCCGCCGTCGAGCTGACGACGCAGCAGGTCGCGCAGGCCCTGGCCATTGCCGGGGCGTCGGGCTACAGCGGCAGCGCCGACCCGTCGTTCGTCGGTGCGGTGCTGGTGGCGCTGGCGGTCAACACGAGTTCCGTCAGCGCGACCATCGACAGTGCGAAGAGCCGGGGCCCCGCCGGCGTCGGCGTCATGCAGCACTGACCGGCCGGCGGCAGCGCCGGCCTGAACCGGCGCACTCTCAGGTCGTGTAGTCGCCGCTGGCTTCCGGCTGGAACAGCACGGCGATCACGCGCGCGCTGTGTTCGCCGCCGTCGGGTGTTTTCCAGCGCGCGACCGCGCCGATCTTCTGGCCGAGCAGGCCGATGCCGACGGGCGAGAACACCGAGATGAAGCCCGTGGTCGGCTCTGCGTCGACGGGATAGCAGATCACGATCTTCTGCCGCTGTCCGCCGGGCAGGTCTTCGATTTCCACCTGCGTGTACATCGTGACGATGTCCGAGGGCATTTCCCGCGAAGGAAGAATGTCGGCCGTGTCGAGCAGATCGGACAGGGCCGGGGGAAGGGGGGCGTCCGCGAATTTGCTGAGACGGACGTAATCGAGTTCGGTGAGCGTGCGCTCCCCGTGAACAGTTGCAAGCATGAAGCACTCCAGATGAACGCAACCCGCCTTTCAAACGGACAGGGTCGCTACCGCGCGGTGTGGTGCCCGGCGGTCAAGGTGTGCGCATCAAGAAGAAGGTAGCGGACCGCCGGGCTCAGGAATGTGCGGACGTGCGTCGGAAGACCGACGTGGTCGCCGCGACGACGACCGTGCGACGACCGGCCGCTGCCATGGGCAGGGCTGCGCGTGCAGGGTGTAGACGGGGCGAGAAGGGAGCCATGGGGCGAGTGTAGGTGGTTCTGGCCAGATTGGCTAATTATGGCCTTACGAGTTCACGAAGGCACCATCGCCGAATTAGGTGAAGTGGTCAAAGAAATACCTGAACCCGAAACAGAAAAGATCGATTGCCTTGAGACGAATCTGCTCAATGGTCGAGCGCCTCTTTTTTTCTTTGAAGGGGTGGGCGTTGCGGGCGTGAAGTTTTTCCGTTTTTTAATAACATGAATGCAAAAAATGAATTGAATGGCTGGCGCTTCAGTGATTGGTTCTGAGTCATTTTTAAGAATTCGAGAATAATTTCCAATGAATGAAGTGGTTGATTTTTCTTTTTGCATGAAACATTCGGAAGATCATTTTTTCGACCAAGCGAGAACAAGTTCGCACGGACGAAACTGTCAAATACCTGTCGATTGCGTTTGCCATCAATTGAGATGAATTGTTTTAATTGACGCGTAAGTCGAAGAGGAAATATATTTAAATTCAGTAGCGCCGAGATCGGCTTGTTCCATGTGTGGTCAATACTTCTCACTTTCTAAGTTTCCGGAATTTAAGTGGTTGCGATAGAAGTCCAATGGCATAAGAATTCAGTACACAAGAATTTGACGAGTTGATTTTTGTCAAATCTCTGGAGAATCATCCGTTTGCATGCAATGGGCATTGTTGATTGCAAGCAAATGCGGTGAATTTATTGAATATTGTTAATTGAGGTTCGAATGACAGCATCCACGTGGAATCGGCTCCCGGCAGCACCGCAAAGCAACAGAGGCACGGTTCGGCGGATGGTCCGCGCGGGGCTGGGACTTCTTGCCGCGGGGGGTATGGCTGTGGCGTTGGCACAACCTGCCACGTCGGTGGAGGCCCCGCGAGCACCCGCAACGGCCAAGGCGGTGACCGTGGTGCTGACCCAGTCGAAGGTGGTCAAGGGCCCGGACGGCAACGAGCAGCTTCAGGACGCGGCCACCATCAAGCCGGGTGACGTCATCGAATACAAGGCCACGTACACCAACAACACGAGCAAGTCGGTGAAGGGCCTGGTGGCCGATCTTCCGATCCCCGAGGGGCTGGAGTACCTGCCACGCAGCGCCAAGCCCGGCGCCAGCCTCGTGAAAGCCGCCACCAAGGACGCCGTCTTCGAGCCCGAGCCGCTTGTTCGCAAATTGGCCGGCGGCAAGACCGAGCCCGTTCCCTACAGCGAGTACCGCATGTTGCGTTGGAGCCTGGGCCAGTTGCCCGCCAACGGCAGCACTGCCGTGAGCGCGCGCGCCAAGGTTGAAGCCGTCGCGCCGCCACCGGCGCCGCTCGCGTCCGCCGCACCGCCCCCGCGCGGCAAGTAAAGGCCGCGCCGCACCTCGCGCGCTGCGCGAGGCGAGGGCGCCTGCCTTTTCCACAGACCTCCCATTTTCGAGTGCCAGTCGGCAGGTACGCGTTCGCCCGGCGAAACGTGCCGGCCAGGTTCTTTCGTGTTCCCGTTCATTGACAACAGAGGAGAAAACTACGTGATTCCCACCAAGCCAACCCGACGCGTCACCGGCTGCAAGCCGTCCGCGCCCTGGGCAGGCGCAGCCGCATTGACGCTGGGCTTCCTTTTCGGAAGCCCGGCTGCACTGGCCGCTTCGCCGCCCGCCAACACCGTCATCGGCAACCAGGCTTCCGCCAGCTATTCAGACGCTGCCGGAACCACCCAGGTCGCCACGTCCAACCTGGTGCAGACCACGGTTCTCCAGGTCGGCTCGTTCACGCTCGACAACGTCGACCGCATCACGACGACCGTCGTCAACACCAAGTCCGGCGCTGCCGGCGCCACGGTCTATGCACCTCACGTGCTGACCAACACCGGCAACGGCGTCGACACCTTCAGCCTCACGGTCAAGGCCGATGCAGGCAAGTTCTCGCGCGTCGAAGTCTTTGCCGATGCCGATGGCAACGGGCTGCCCGACAGCACGACGGCGCTTTGCACGGCCACTGCCGCAGACGTCTGCACGGTGACCCCGGCGCAGAGCGTGCCGGGCAACAACGGCGCGTTCCGCTTCGTCGTGGCCTACACGATCCCGGGCTCGGCCACGGGCACGGGCGATTTCGACAAGGCAACGATCACGGCCATCCCGGGCACCCTGGCGCTGTATGCCGCACCGAACATCTCGGCGGCCGACAAGGACGAGGTCAAGCTGGCCACCGATGCGGTGTTCAACGTCACCAAGTCCATTGGCGCTCCGTCGGTCGCAGCACCGGGCAACGGCGTCTGGCCGGCCGCCTCGGCCAGCGGGCCCCGGTCTTCCGCTGCCTGTACGCCCGTGAGTTGGACCAACGGCCTTGCATCGACTGACACCTGCAAGTACACGGTCTATACCCTCACCTTCAACAACACGGGTGGCGCACCCGGCAAGTTCGCGCTGTCCGACACGCTGCAGCCGGGGCTGACCTATGTCGCGGGTTCCGCGGTGTGGAGCGGCGCGTCCGGTACGGCACTGGGAGACGGTGCGGCCGGCGATCCGTCAGGCATCGACTTCCAGGTGAGTGGCGACACGGTGAATGCCGTGGTGACTTCGCTGAACCCGAACGTGACGCAGACGCTGAGCTTCGTGGTGCTCGTGAACAGCAGCGCTGCAGTCGGCACGTCGACCACCACCAACGTGGCCCGATACGATGCCGCGAACGCGCCGCAAAGTGTCACTGCAGCAGCGATTGGCAGCACGCTCGGCTCGTCCACCAATCCGGCGGCCTACACGGTTCTGGCGCGTTACAGCATCGTGGTCGGTTCCAACCCGTCCACGTCTGCAACGGGCGCTGACGTTACGCCCGGCACACCGAACCCCGCGGGTCAAGACTTGACCACGAAGCTGCTGGGCGTCGCAGGCGGCAGCGTCCGGTTCCCGCAAATCGTGTTCAACACGGGCGGCGCCACCGATGCAGTGAACCTGTCGATCTCGACCCACACCTTCCCGTCTGGCACGAGCTTCCAGTTCTTCGCGGCCGGCAGCGGTGCACCGCTGCTGGACACGAACGGTGACGGCATACCCGACACCGGCCCGATTCCGGCTGGCGGCAGCATCAACATCGTGACGCAGGTGCAGCTGCCGCCCTCGGTGCCTGCCAACGTGGCCTACACGGCCACCGTTCTGGCGCGCTCCACGAGCGACAACACGAAGATCGATGCGACCGAAGACCGGCTCGATCGGGTGGTCGACACCCTGGTCGACTTGACCAACACCAAGATAGGCACACCCGATCCAACAACGAACGGTGACCTTGGCGCGGGCCCCAGCCCGATGCCCACCCAGACCCATGAGACGAGTCCCGGCACCGGCACACTCTTCACGCTGTGGGTGAAGAACTACGACGACGTCGATGCGATCTACAACCTTTCCGCCAGCCAGACGACCGGTTTCCCGGGCACGCTGCCGGCAGGCTGGACGGTCAAGTTCGTCCCGTTTGGCGGCACCTGTGCATCGTCGGCAATCTCGAGCATCTCGGTGCCTACCAGGGGGCAACAAGCGCTCGAAGCCTGTGTCACGCCGCCTTCCTCGCAAGCCGCCGTGGCCGGACAGAAGATCTACTTCAAGGTGCAATCCACCGCCGTAGCCTCGACCGGCGCGATCGCTTCCGACGTCAAGACCGACGCCGTGACGGTGACCGCAACGGCACTGCAGAAGGGCGCTTCGCTCACGCCGAACAACAGCGGCCAGATCGCGCCCGGCGGCACCGTGGTGTACGCACACACGCTGACCAACATCGGCAGCCAGAGCTGCGGCGCCTACACGCTGACGGCCACCGTGCCTTCTGCAGATGCGACGCAAGGCTGGACCACCACGGTCTACCTCGACGTCAACGGTGACGGCCAGATCGATGCCGGCGACACGCCGGTGAACGGGCCGCTGACGAGCCTGGCGGTCGGCGCGGCGCAGAAGCTGCTGGTGCGCGTGTTCGCGCCGGGTGGCGTGAGTGCGGGTGTCAGCAACACCACGACGGTGACGGCCACCTTCACGGACCCGGCGCCCAACTGCGGTACGCCGTCGGCGACCGACATCACTGCCGTGATCACCGGTCAGATCCGTGTCGTCAAGACGCAGGCGGCCGATGCGACCTGCGACGGCGTGGCGGATACCGCTCTTGCGGGAACCGCGTTGCAGCTGAAGCCCGGCCAGTGCATCGTCTATCAAGTCGTTGCCACGAACGAAGGCGTCGTGCCGGTGACCAACATCGCCATCAACGACGCACTGCCGCCCTACACCACGCTGAGCGTGAAACAACCTGCATTGCAGTGCGAGGCACCGGGCATAGGCGGTACGCCGCTGGCCTATGCGTCGACTGCCACTGCCGTGAGCTGCGGCAGCACAGCCAACACCTTGGCCCCAGGTGGCAAAGCCACGCTGACCTTCGCCGTGCAGATCAACCCCTGATCCGGCGCCAGAGCCGCCGACGGTCCGCAAGGGCCGTCGGCGGCCTCCCGCGAGGCCCGGTTCATTCCCGGCGCCTCGCCTCTTTCCCCTGCCACTTGCACGCACATCACCGCATGCGAGCCGTGCCGATCTGACAGGCGGCAGAGGAAAGAGTTTTCAAGTTTTCGACGCGCCTCCTGCATCTGGAGGCTGACGGAAGGTTCACTGCGTGCAATTTCTTCTTTGTTTCTACCCGCGCGTTCTGGCGCGTCGATGGTGCGGCGGCATGGCCGCCGCGCGCATCGCGTTTGCGGCCTTCGGTCTTGTCCTGGCCGCGGCGTTCGCGCAAGCCGCGCCGGCGCCCGGCGGCATCGTGATCCGCAGCATCGCGACGGGCACCTACGTCCCTGCCGGCCAGGGGCACAGCGAAACCGCAAGTTCCAATGTCGTGATTGCGAGCGTGCTGCCCGTGGAAGCGCTGTCGCTCACGCAGGACCAGCGCGTGAACCGACCGCCGGGGACCGTCGCCACGCTGAGCCACCTGCTCACCAACACAGGCAACGTGGCGTCGAACTACGTTCTCAGCTTCGTCAACAACGGCGCGGGTTGTTTGGCCGATGGGCTCGACCTTTCTGCGCTGCGCGTCGCCCGCGACAGCAACCACAACGGCGTCGTCGATGCAGACGATCTGGTGCTGATTCCCGGTGCCGCCGGCACGCTCGCGCTGCAGCCCGGCCAGACGGCCGAACTGCTGGTGCAGGGCACCGTTCCCGCTGCAGCCAGCGGCAGCGCCTGCCTGCTGCTCACGGCAACCACGGCGCTGCAGGGCGCCAGCGCGAGCAACCGCGACATCGTCGAGGTCGGCTGCGTTGCCGTGCTCGCCCTGGTCAAGTCCGCCAGCTATGCAGGTGTCGTCGTTCCTGGCAGCACGCGCATCGACTTCAGCATCTCGGGCACCAACACCGGCGCGCGCGATGCGCAGCCCGGCGGCACGGCCGCACCCACCGGCACGCCGGTGCTGGTCAATGGCAGCCCCCGCAACCTGCTGTTGTTGCGCGACGTGGTGCCCGCCGGCACCCGCTACATCGCAGGCAGCCTGCAAGGCACGGCCGCCGGAGCGGTGCGCCTGTTTCGCATGCCCGGTGACCCCGACTTCAGCTATCGCACCGCCGAAGACGGCGCCGCTGTCGAGGTCGCCATCGGCGTGCCCACCGCGCTCTCGCGCAATGCCTCCATCGCCATGCAGTTCGCGGTGCAGGCGAAGGCCGATCTCACGGGCGATATTCGCAACACCGCGCACAGCCAGTACAACGACGGCGTGGCTGCCGCCGCGTCGCCGTCCAACACGGTCGTCATCGCCGCGAGCCCAACGCAAGGCCAGAGCCGCATCGGCGTCGCCAAGGCTGCTTCCACCCCGCGGATGAACCGTGGCGCCGACGGCCAGCCCGACGGCACGGCCACCGTCACCTTCGATGTCAACGTGCGCAACTACGGCACGGCCTCGCTCTACGGTGTGCAGGCCGTCGACGTCCTGGAAGGCCCCGGTGCCGCGCAATTCGGCACCCGCACCACCGCTGCGGCTCCGGGCCCTCACCAGTACATGGTCGTGCCCGGAACCTTGACCATCGTCGGCAGCCAGGGCGGCGGCGCTTCCGGCACCGTGGCTGCGGTCAGCGGCGCGTTCGACGGCACGGCTTCTGCCCAGAACCTGCTTGCGCCCGGCGCGATGCTGCCCGCGGGCGGCCAGTTCACCGTGCGTTTCGACGTGCGCTTCAACCTCGCAGGCCGGACAGGCACGCTGCTCAACACCGTGCGTGCACAGGCCGCACTTGCTGCTGGCGGCCCGCCCGCCGTCTTCGACGATTCCGTCAACGGCAGCAACCCCGATGCCGACGGCGACGGCAACCCCACCAACGACACCTCGCCCACACCGGTGTCCACGCTGCTGCCCGTGCTCTCGCTCGCCAAGAGCGTCTCGCTGCCGCGCCGCGTGGGAGAGGGCGTCTACGAACTCGACTACCGCTTCAAGGTCAGCAACACCGGCGCCGCGCCGGCGCCGAACGTGCGGGTGATCGACAACCTGAATTGCACCTTCGACATGGACCGGCCCGACGGCCTCGTCGCCGCCTGGGAGCTCCGCGGTCCGCCCAAGGCGCGCCACGGAATCCTTCAGGTGACCCCCGGCTTCACCGGCCGCGCGGCCTGCGACCGCGAGGCCGCCGCCAGCGTCGACCCGTTCAAGCTGCCCCTGCAGGCCGTGCTCGGCATCACCGACGGCAGCCGTGCCCTGGCGCCCGGCCAGAGCGAAGAGCTCGAGTTCACCGTGCGCGTCACCCGCAAGCCCTCCAGCAGCGGCGTCCGCGTGCCGTTCACCAACAAGGCCTGGGCCGCTGCGTTCGAGCAGAACACAGCCAACCCCACGCCAGCCATGCTCGTTGCTGCGAGTGCCAGCAGCGTGTCGTCGATGCTGGCCGACCCGCAGGGCACGGTCTACAACGCCGTCAGCCGCCAGCCCGTGGCCGGCGCCGTTGTCACCATCGCGCGCCAGTCGTGCGTCGACGCAGCGGCCAAGCCCATGACGCTGGCCGAACTGTTCGGCGGCGACAGCGGCCTTTACCGCGCGAACGCCAACGGCAGCCTCTCGATGACCACCGGTGCCGACGGCGGCTACCAGTTCTACTTCCTGTCGCCGCCGGTCACCGGCATCTGCACCTACGCGTTGAGCGTGGCGTCGCCTGCGGGCAGTGCGTATGCCTCGCCTTCACAGCTCATTCCGGCCACGCCCGGCGCCTACGGCCGCTGCGGTGCCGTGGTCCCGAACGCTGCGTCGCCGCAGGGCGCGGAGCCCACCACCCACCACTTCTCGCTCAAGGCCGGCTTCGACGCCTCGGGTGCGGCCTGCGACGTGGTGAACAACCACATCCCGCTGGACCCGGGCAACGTGCTCGGCCTCGTGTTGCGCAAGGAAGGCAGCAAGCGACAGGTCGAGTTCGGCGACTTCCTGGACTACGCACTCGTCGTCACCAACAAGACCGGCTTTCCCGTCACCGGCCTGAGCCTCGCCGACCAACTGCCGCCGGGCTTTGCCTACGTGGCAGGCAGCGCGCGGCTCAACGGTGCAGCCACGGCTGATCCCGTGGGCGGCGCCGGCCCCGGGCTCACGTTCAAGCAACCGGGCCTCGCGCTCGGCATCGACCAGTCGGCCTCCGTGCGCTACCGCGTGCGCGTCGGTGTCGGCGCGCCCACCAACGGCGACGCCATCAACCGCGCAAGGGCCAGTTCAGGGCCCATGCAGTCGAACCTCGCCCAGTGGACCGTGCGCGTCACCGGCGGCGTGTTCTCCGACGACGCTTTTCTCTTCGGCAAGGTCTACATGGACTGCCGACGCGATGGCCGCCAGGAAGGCTCGGACGAAGTCGGCGTGCCCGGCGTGCGCCTGTACATGGAAGACGGCACGCACGTCATCACCGACGTCGAAGGCAAGTGGAGCCTGTACGGCCTCAAGCCCGTCACGCACGTGCTGCGCGTCGATCCGATCACCTTGCCTGCGGGCGCGAAGCTCGAAGCGCTCGACAACCGCAATGCCGGGCGCCCCGACAGCCGGTTCGTCGATCTCAAGAAGGGCGAGTTCCACAAGGCCAACTTCGCCATTGCCAACTGCGACACGCCCAGCGTGATGAACGACGTCATCGCGCGGCGCGAGGCCATCGCTGCCGTGCCCGACACCGAAGCCGAAGCCCAGGTGCGCATGCGCCTGGACCCCGAAGGCAAGGTCGTGCCCGTGGGCGACCGGCGCTCGCTGCCCGCCAGCGGTGAAGTGCGCGGGGGCGGAAGCACCGGCACCATCCAGACCAGCTCGGCGCCGCTGATCGCCATGCCTGCTGCATCGGCCTCGCTCAGCAGCTTTGTCGGCGGTGCGTCGGGGCAGGGCAGCACGCTCAGCGCGACGACCGGTGGCGGTGCGACGGACAGCGCTGCCCCCGTGGGCAGCCTCTTCTCCGGCATGCGTGTGTCGCGCGGCATTGCGCAGCCGACAGCGGCGGCGCCACTGCTGCCGCAGGCGGTCCCCAGCCCCATCGATCTCGAAGCCTTGCTGCCTCGCATCGAAAGCAACGCCCTCGGCTTCATCGACCTCAAGGACGGCGACACCGTGCCCTCGACCTCGCTCAACGTGCGCGTCAAGGGCGAAGCCGGCATGGCATTGCGACTGAGCGTCAACGGCCAGGCCGTCGAGGCGCGGCGCGTCGGCAAGAAGACCGAGCAGGCCACCGGCCTCAAGCATGTGTACGACGACGGCGAGGTGCGCGCCACCACGTATGCCTCACGCACCGCGCAGACCCAGCAGATCGAAGAGTTCCGCGCCGTCGGCACCTCGGGTCCGTACTACCTGAGCGCCAAGGGCGGCGAGTTCGTCGACAACAGCGAGCAGGTCGAGATCGTCGTGCGCGACCGCAACCAGCCCGACCTCGTGCTGCAGCGCACGGCCGTCACGCGCTTCGTCGACTACACCGTCGAGCCGCTCACGCGCCGCCTGCTCTTCACGCGCGCCATCGCGTCGGTCGACCCGAACCTCAACCCGCAGTCCATCCGCGTGACCTACGAGGTCGATGCGGGCGGGCCGAAGTTCACCGTGGCTGGCACCGACGTGCAGCTCAAGGTGGCCAAGAACCTGCAGGTCGGCGTGGTCGCCGCCATCGACGAAAACCCCGAGAACCGCCGCAAGCTCGGCGCGCTCACCGCCCTGGCCCGCCTCGGCGACAACACCACCGTTGCGGGCGAATGGGTGCAGACCGACTCCGACCGCAACGGCAAGGGCAGCGGCGCCCGTGTCGAGCTGCGCCACCAGGGCGAAGACCTTGCCGTGGCCGCGCTCGCGAGCAAGACCAGCACCGGTTTCGACAACCCCGGTGCGAGCTTCTCGGCGGGGCGCACCGAAGCCTCGGCGCGCGCCGAATACCGGCTCGACACCACCACCGCCTTGCGCAGCGAGCTGCTCTACGGCCAGGACGCGCTGCGCGAGGGCAGCCGCCGCGGCATCACCGCCAGCGTGCAGAAAAAATTCAGCGAACAGCTCGTGGGCGAGGTCGGTCTGCGCTACGGGCACAACGGCACCGGCCTGGGCAGCGGTTCGGGCTTCGACTACGGCCAGATCTCCACCTACAGCGGCAACCTCGGCAGCGGCGTGGCCGCCAACAACGTCACCGCGCTCGGCGCGGCGGCCAATGCCGGCACCCAGGCCAACGCGAACGACGACGAACTGACCACCGTGCGTGCGCGCCTGTCGGCGCAGGTGCCGGGCGTGCCGCAGGCGCAGGTGTTCGTCGAAGGCGAGCAGGACACCCGCAAGTCCGATCGCCACGTGCTGGCCGTGGGCGGCAACTACGCCGTCACCGACAAGACCCGCCTGTACGGCCGCTACGAGCTGGTCTCCAGCCTCTACGGGCCGTACGAGCTGAACGCGGGGCAGTCGAACAACGTCGGCATCGTCGGCATCGAGAGCGCCTACATGGAGGGCGGGCGCGTGTACAGCGAGTACCGCCTGGCCGACAGCCTCGAGGGTCGCGCCGCGCAAGCGGCCACGGGCCTGCGCAACACCTTCAAGCTCACCGACGAGTGGCGCCTGACTGGCGGCATCGAACACACGCGCCAGATCGGCGGCTTGCGCAACAGCGGCAACAACGGCACCGGCTACGCGAGCGGCCTGGGCGGCGACTCCACCGCGCTCACGGGCGGTGTGGAATACACCAGCGGGCGCATCAAGGCCAGCGGCATTCTCGAAGGCCGCCACGGCGACGACGCCAACACGCGCCTGTTCAGCGCAGGCTACGGCTTCAAGATCGATCCGTCATGGAGCCTGCTGGCGCGCAGCGTGATGAGCGCCAGCGAAGGGCAGGGCGCCAATGCCGGCAACGCGCACCATCTGGCGCGCCACCAGATCGGCCTGGCCTACCGCCCCGTGGACACCGACAGCTGGAACGCACTCATGCGCTACGAGCGCCGCTCCGAGCGTGTCACGGGCACGGGCAGCGCCACCGGCGCACTCGACGGCGCGAGCGTCTTCGGCACGGGCCACGGCAACGCCAGCCTGCCCGGTGCCACCAGCGCCGACATCGTCTCGGCCCACCTGAACTACAACCCGCGCCCCGGCACCGTGATCAACGGGCGCTACGCCGCCAAGTGGTCGCGCGCCGACGACGGACTGCTCAAGAGCACCTACTGGGCGCACCTGCTGCAGGCGCGCTACACGCAAGACCTCAACGACGACTGGGACCTGGGTGTGCAGGCCGGCCTGCTGCGCGGCAAGGGCGGCGGCCTGCAGAAGACCCTCGGTGTCGAACTCGGCTACCAGGTCATGAAAGACCTGTGGGTGTCGGCGGGCTACAACTTCGTGGGCCTCAAAGACCGCGACCTGGCCGCCAACGACTACACGAGCAAGGGCGCGTACATCCGGCTGCGGTTCAAGTTCGACGAGACCACGCTCGGGGCTGCTTCGGCGGGCGCTGCGGCGCGGCCGATGGGCAGCAAGGCAAGGGGGCAGAGCGAAGCCGCCGCGCCTGCAGGCGCCGCCACGGCAATAACAGATACAGCAGCAAATGACGATGAGAAGAACTGATTCGATGCGGTGCGCGGCTGCGCTTCGCTGCCCACTCGTTTGGGCGTTCGCCGTGGCGTTTGTGCGGCGCACAGGGCGCTTCTTTCATGCCTTGCGCGGAATCGTCTTTCTGGCGACCTCGCTGCTGATGGGTGTGCAGGCCATGGCAGCGGAGGTCTGTGTAGCGATGCGGGGGACCTACGCGGGGGTCGTTGTCACTATGGAGGGCCAATGTGAGGCCTTGAGCACTGTCTACGGAACTACTTACCTCTGGCTGGGATTCCACGACAGCGCTGAGGCATGTACGTTCAACTTTTCTGTGCCTGTGAGCAACCCGAGTGTTCGGGTCTACGCGTCCAACTGCACCATCCCTTCCTGCGAGAAGGTCGCGGTGTCCGTCGACGGAAATCACTATCCGTTCACTGCGGCGGAGGTCACAACCCCTGCCCCCGATGGGGGGGGATCGCAGGCACAGGCCCTGGGGCGGTACAAATCGATGCGAACGGCGACCTTCAGGGAGGAGAACTCCTCACCACGGAAGGTCGCGGGGCCTCTGCATGGGCCCTTATTTCGAGACCATCTGTGTCTTCCGTCAAGCTCGCGCACGAGGCAATCCGCGGCGAGCCAAATGGGGCGAGGTATCAGGTGTGCTTCTCCGCACCAGAACTCCGGTTGGCGCTCAAGAAAGAAGCCAGCGCGGCCCGCTGGATCGCGGGCCAGCCCGCAAGCTATACGTTGACGCTGACCAGCGTGAGTGGCTTGCCTACGACGGCGGAAACAACGATCACCGACGAGGTCCCGCCCTCGCTCACCATTGGTCTGTTGCCGGCAGGTTGCACCCGCGCAGGCCAGACCGTGAGTTGCAAGGTGCCTGTCGGAATGGCGACGTCCACGTCCTTCGTCATTCCCGTCACGCCCCTGCTTGCCGCTGTGCCCCGCGTGACCAACACCGCCAAGGCGTCGGGTGGTGGAGACGCCACCTGCAACGGCACGGGGGCCTGTGCGAGCACGGTGGACACGACCGTGGCCCTTCCGTCGATCATCACCGCGACAAAGACAGCGAGTGCCAATCCGTTGGTGGTGGGAGCGCCAGACCAGTTCTATACCGTTGCCGTCAACGTCTCGAACGCCACAACCGCGGCGCCCCTCTCGGTGGCGGACGCCTTGCCCCCGGGCATCACGCTGCGTGGCGCGCCGACCTTGATCTCGCGGACCACCACCGGGGTTTTGAGCGGGTGCCCGGCCACCGGCGGCAGCCTTGCCGATTGCAGCGTGGCGGAAGGCGTCGCCCCAGGCAGCTTCGACCTCAGGATTCCCGTCAGCGTCGACGCGTCGGCGGTGGGCGTGCGCGGCGGCACGAACACGGTGAATCTGAGCGGCGGCGGAGACCCGGCGTGTACGGCCGCCGCGGGACAAGCCTGCGATGCGACCACGCCGGACACACCGGTGGTGCCGATGAAGCTGACGCTCGAGAAGACCGCCAGCGCAGCCAGCCTTGTCGTCGGCGTGCCGGCGAGCTACACCCTCACGCTGCGCAGCAATGGCGGTGCGACCACGAAGGAGGCCATCGTCACCGATGAGGTTTCCCCGTTCTTGCGCATCGGTACGCTGCCGGCCGGTTGCACTGTCGTCCTGCAGGATGTCACCTGCCGCGTGCCCGCCGGAACGCCACTGCCCGTGTCGTTCGTCATTCCCGTGACGCCCCTGGCGTCGGCGGTGCCGCGCGTCACGAATATCGCGTTGGCGACCGGAGGAGGCGACGGCACATGCAACGGCGTGGACGCTTGTGCGAGCTCGGTGAACACGCCCGTGACTTTTCCCCTGGCCATCACCTCCACGAAGACGGCCAGCGCCAATCCATTGCTGGTCGGGAAGACGGGCCAGTTCTACACGGTTGCCGTCAAGGTGGAGAACCTGCCGACCACGGCGCCGCTCTTCATCGAAGACATGCTGCCCACGGGCATCACGCTCGCCGGGCCGCCCACCCTGCTTCCGGGGAGCACCACGGGTACCCTGAGCGGTTGCCCTGCAACGGGTTCCCTGATCGCCAATTGCAGTGTGGCCGCGGGTGTGGTGCCAGGCACCCTCGAGATTCGGATTCCCATTCAGGTCGATGGCACGGCCATCGGTGCGCAGGCCGGCACGAACACGGTGAACCTGCATGGCGGCGGCGATTCGCTCTGTACCGCACTGCTGGGGGAGCCTTGCGACGCCACGACGCCGGCCACGGCGGTCCAGGCGGGCGATCCGAGGGTGCGCATCATCAAGGAGGTGGTCAGCGGCACGGGAACCCATCGCTTCCACTTCGCGCTGTCGGGTCTGAGCGCCTTCAGCGACACCCTCACGGTCACCGGCGCCGGCAGGGAAACCGGGGCCTTGAACATCACGGGCACGGTGGGCGTGGCAGCAACCATTTCCGAGACGTCGCCCGCCGGGTGGCCCCGGAACCCCATCGATGCGTACTGCATCGACAGCAAGGACATCATTGCGCCTTCGCCGATCGCTCCCAGGCCGCTGCGCCGGGCGGTCGGTGCCAGGGCAGCAGGCACGCCGGTCGTGCTCACCGGCAACACGCTGGCGATCCCGGCCGACTGGATGGTGCCCGGCGCGGATCTGCTGTGCACCTTCGTCAACAACGATGCGTTCGTCGTGTCTGGCCGCGTCTTCGAAGACAGCGGCAACGGCGCGGGCGTGCCGAACGACGGTCTTCCGAACGGCGGTGAAACGGGGCTGGCAGGCGTTCAGATGCGTCTGACGAACTGCGCTGCGGGCGTTCTGGCCACGGCCGTGACCGACGGGCTCGGCCGCTACGGGCTGGAGGTGCCGACCTCGACATTGCGTGGCGACGCCATGTGCGTCGAGGAGGCGACGCCGGCCAGCCATCTCTCTACGGGCGCGTCGGTCGGCAGCACGCGGCTGCCCTCCGGTGTGGCCGTGGACCAAGGCGGCAAGACCTACGCCTACACGCGCATGGCTGACGGTGCGCCGGACCGTGTCGCCTTCACGTGGGACGACGCCCCCGTGGGCGATCTGAATTTCGGCGACGTGGCCCTCAACCGTTTCGGTGCCGACAGCGCCCGGGGCGGGCCGCCCGGCAGCAGCGTCAGCCATGCGCACACCTTCGTGGCGCAAACCGGTGGCGCGGTGAGTTTCGGCATCGCCAATGCGGTGGCGACCCCTGCGAACACTGCTTGGAGCGCGAAGATCTATGCCGATCCGGGCTGTACCGGCGCACTGCAGGCTGGCGCGGTGGTGCTCTATCCGCCGGCGGTGCCGACGACCGTGACGGCAGGGCAGAACCTCTGCGTGGTGATGCAGGAATTGATTCCGGGCAACGCGCTCGCGGGGCATTCCGACAAGAGCGCGGTGCAGGCGAGTTTCGTGTTCACGAACGCTTCGCCCGGACTGAACGCGAGCTACATCGTGAACGACACCACGACCGTGTCGACCACGGCGCTCGAGCTCAAGAAGGAAGTGCGCAACGCGACGAAGAACGGCACCTTCGGACTCAACAACGAGGCCAAGTCGGGCGAGACGCTGGAGTACCGCATCACGTACACGAACAACGGTGCGACGCCGATCAGCAACCTGACACTGAACGACACCACACCGGTCTACACGGGCTTTGCCGGTTCGCAGGTGGACACGACACCGACCACGCTGACGGCATGTGCGAAGAACACGCCCGCCAACCCCGTGCCTGCGCCCTCGGTGGCCTGCGCGGTAACGCAGGCGGCAGGTGGCGCGGGCGCGCTCGACTGGAAGTTCACCGGGCAACTCGTGCCCGGCGGTACGGGCGCGGTGCTTTTCAGGGTGACGGTGAACTGACCGGGGCGCCTGGCGGCAGGAACGCCACGGCGATCGATCAGCAACATCTCTTTTCCGCTCGTCCGAGCGGGCAACGGCCAAAGCGAAGGGGGCCGACCGAAGAATCCTTCGCAGTTGGCGTTGCTGTCACCTCGGCAGCCAGAACCTTGACGGTGAAGACGATGAGAAGAACTGATTGGATCGAGAGCGCCGTTGCGCCTCGGGGCAAGCTTGCGTGCATGGGGGCCGTGGCGCTCGCGCGGCGTGCGGGGGCCTTTTGTCGTGCCTTGCGACACAGCAGCGTCTTGGTGGCGATGCTGCTGCTGGCCGGGGTGCCGGCCATCGCTGCAGATTTTTGTGTGAATCCGGGCTCGCCATCGACGGTGTATGGCGGCGTCATTTTCTCGACGGCGGGCAGCGGATGCGACCCACGCTTTCCCGTCACTCTCGGGAACGACGGCGTCACGGAGTCCTGCACTTTCAAATTCTCAGTGCCTGTATCTCAGGTCTACTTTGATGTCGGTAGTTTGGGCTGCCTCAGTTCCGGGTGCGAAAAGGTCGTGACGAGCGTCGATGGCCAGCATTACCCGTTCACCGCCGCAAGCGTGACGACGCCATCTCCGATTTTGGGGGGGAGCGTCACTTCAATCGTTGAACCCGGCGACATTCTGGGAGCGACTAGCCCGGACGGTACTGCCCGAGCGCGCATCTCGGCTGCGGCCGTGTCTTCCGTCACGCTGACGCATGAAATCGTGAGCGGGGTCTCAGATGGGGCCGCCTACAGGCTCTGCTTTTCGACCCCTCCCCCTCAATTGGCACTGAGCAAGACAGCCAGCCCGGCCCGCTTCACGGTAGGCAAACCGGCCACCTACAGGCTGACGCTGAGCAGCACCAACAGCGTGGCGACAACGGCCGTCACCACCATCAGTGACAGCATTCCCGCGACCTTGACCGTTGGCACGGTGCCTGCCGGCTGTACGAAGTCGGGCCAGGTGGTGACATGCACTGTCCCTGCCGGTTCGCTTGGATCGAAGTCGTTCGACATTCCTGTGACGCCGCTGCCTTTCGCGGTACCGAGCGTGGCCAACACGGCCACCGCGAGCGGAGGAGGGGACGCCGCATGCATCGACGCAGGTGCATGCAGGAGTTCGGTGACGACCTTGGTCGACCCGCTGCCAGCCATCGCCACGAAGAAAAGCGCAAGCGCGAATCCGCTGCTGGTGGGCGCGTCGAACCAGTTCTATACCGTGGAGATCACCGTGTCGACGGCCGCGACCACGGCGCCGATCACGTTGGCGGACACCTTGCCGGTGGGCATCACGCTGGCCGGCGCACCGACGCTGAATGCCGGGACGACCACAGGGGCTGTTTTGACGGGTTGCCTTTCGGCGGGCTCCAGCGCGGGGGGGTGCAGCATCGGCATCGGCGTCACGCCGGGGGTTCTCTCCCTGAGGATTCCTGTCAACGTCGCGGCAACGGCCGTGGGGGCCACCGGCGGCACGAACACGGTCAACCTGAGCGGAGGTGGCGACCCGAGCTGCACGTCGGCGGCGGGGGAAATCTGCGATGCCACCACCGTGCCGGTCCGGGTGATCTTGAGCGTCCCGAAGGTCCAGATCGTCAAGCGCGTTGCCAGCGGCACCGGGAGCAGCTTGTTCAGCTTCGCGTTGGCCGGCCTGAGCAAGGCCAGCGACTCCATCGTCGTGGCAGGCGCAACGTCCGCCACGGGAGCGCCCGGGATTGTTGGAACGGCCGGTGTGGGGGCGAGCATCACCGAGTCTTCTCCGGCCGGCTGGCCAGCGAACCCGGTGAGCGCCAGTTGTGTCGATGTGGCCAGCGCCACGTCTGCGCTCACCTTCGGCACGCTGACGGGGAATGTGCTGGAAATTCCGGCTGCCCGCATGGTGGCGGGCGCCGACATTCAATGCACCTTCGTCAACAGCGTGGGCTTCGCGCTGGCGGGACGGGTTTTCAACGACAACGGCTTCGGTTCGGGCGTACCGAACGACGGTCTGGTGAATGGCGGGGAGAAGGGACTCGATGGCGTGGCCGTGCGGCTGACCGACTGTGCCGCGGCCATTTTTTCCACAGCCACCACGGATGGCCTGGGCAACTACAGCCTGCCCGTGCCGTCTTCGATGGCCATGGGGGCGGCCTTGTGCGTCGAAGAATCGACACCCGCCGGCTACCTCTCGACGGGCGCCTCTGTCGGCGCCACGCAGTTGCCCTCGGGCGCCAGCACCAGCAGCGGGGGCAAGGCGTACACCTACACGCGCACGGCGGCGGGCACCCCGGATCGCATGGCGTTCTCATGGAATGGCGCGAGCAGCACCGGCTTGAACTTTGGCGATGTTCCCTTCAACACCTTCGGGGCGGACAGCGTCAAGGGAGGCGTGTCTGGCGGCAACGTCAACCACGCGCACATCTTCACGGCGCAAACCGGCGGTTCGGTGAGCTTCGACATCGTGAGCCAGGTCGCCACGCCACCAGTGGAGGGCTGGAGCGCCAGAGTTCTTGCCGACCCGGGTTGCACCGGCGTGCCGCAAGCCGGCGCAGCGGTGCTCTACCCGCCCGCGGTGGCAATGACCGTGACGGCCGGGCAGAACGTCTGTGTCGTGCTGCAGACCTTCGTCCCGGGCAGCGCAACGGACGGCCATCGCAACGATGCGACGGTGCAGGCCAACTTCGTGTTCACGAATGCGTCGCCTGGCCTGAACGCGAGCTTTGCGGTGCACGACACCACGACGATGTCGATCATGGCGCTGGAGCTCAAGAAGGAAGTGCGCAACGTGACGCAGGACGGCGCCTTTGGGCTCAACAACCTGGCCAAGTCGGGCGAGACGCTGGAGTACCGCATCACGTACACGAACAACGGCGCGACGCCGATCAGCAATCTGACGTTGAACGATGCGACGCCGGTCTACACGAGCTTTGCCGGTTCGGAGGCGGATACGCCCCCGGCCACGCTGACGGCATGCGCGAAAAACACGCCGGCGAACCCCGTGCCTGCACCCTCGGTGCTGTGCACGGCGACACAGGCGGTTGGCGGGGTGGGGAGCATGGACTGGAAGTTCACCGGGCAGCTGGCGCCCGGCGGCACGGGCGCCGTGCGCTTCCGGGTCACGGTGAACTGACGGAACCGCCTTCCGGAAGGGAAGGCGCCGCGATCAGCAGCGTCCCTTTTTCGCCTGGCCGGGCGGGCAGTGGCCGCCGCCGCGGTGATCGTCGTCATGGTCGTAGCGGTCGTGGTCGCGGTCATGGCGGTGGTGGCGGTCTTCGCGGCGCTCCTCACGGCGCTCGGCGCGGCGCCAGTCGCCTTCGCGCCAGCGCCAGCCGCCGTCGGCACGCACCCAGCCACCCGGGGCGTAGGCGTAGTCGGGGCGGGCGGCCACGTAGTAGCCGGGGCGCCATGCGTAGGCGCGATCGTTCCATTGCCAATGGCCGGGCACCCAGACCTGGCCGCCACGCGGCCGCGGCGCGGGTTCGTAGCGCGGCGCGGGCGGCGCGACCTGGATCAGGCCGGGCACGTTGATGTTGACGGAAACCTGTGCCACGGCGGGCAAGGTGGCAGCGGCCACGGCGGCGGCCAGAAGAAGGCGTGTGAGTTTCATCGTGATGCCCTTTGGTTGTTTGTTATGAGTGACTGAACCCGAACAACGCCCGACCGGCGGATCGCGTGCACGGGGTTGTCCTGGGCGGGGCCGCAGAAGTTGTTAACAAAGAGGGAGTTTTGCACGCAGGGCGAGGCGTCCGTGTCGGACAGGCCCGCGTGCCGCGCAACGGCGGCCGATGTGTGGCGCAGAAAGCGAAAAGGCCCGTTACCTTGTGAGTAACGGGCCTTCAGCAAATGGTGGCTCCTCGACCTGGGCTCGAACCAGGGACCTACGGATTAACAGTCCGGCGCTCTACCAACTGAGCTATCGAGGAACAAGCCTTCAATTATATTCAATGGAATCGCCGTTCTGAACGGCGACCACCAATTTTTGACAATCGAAGTGCGCAATGCGATTTCTTTTATCGCTTCACTCGCGTCTTCGTCCGACTGTCGTCTCACAAATGAAAAGGCCCGCTACCTTGTGAGTAGCGGGCCTTCCAGAGGCCTTGCGGCTTTGTTCTGGCTCCTCGACCTGGGCTCGAACCAGGGACCTACGGATTAACAGTCCGGCGCTCTACCAACTGAGCTATCGAGGAACAAGCCTTAGATTATAGCGTGGTTTTTTGGGCTTCCAAAAACTCCGAGGCGCCGGTGCAACGAAATCGTGGCGACGAGGCCGCGACGAGGACGAAGCACTCGTTCGTATCGTCACATCGCAATGCTCACGCCCAGGCGCAGCGTGCGCGGCGCGCCCGGGAACAGGTAGACGTGGCTGAACTGGTAGGGCGACTCCTTCCAGTAACGGCGATCGAACAGGTTGTCGACGGCCAGCGTCCAGCTCGTGGCCATGCCGGCCAGCTTGGTGTCGTAGCGCAGCACCGCATCGAGGCGCGTCCACGACGGCAGCCGGATCGAGCCATCGGGCAGCACGTTGCGGCGGCCTTCGTACGACAGCTGGCCCGCGAGTTCGAGGCCCGGCACCGACGCGAAGCGGTACGCGGCCTGCGCGCGCAGCACCTGCTTGGGCACGTTGGTGGGTGCCTGTCCGTTGAGTTCGGGGGCGGTCGTGCTGCCGCGCCGCTTGGCGTCGATGAGTGCCACGCTGCCGCCCAGGCGCCAGGGGCCGCCCGTCCATTGCGCGCCGGCCTCGAGGCCGCGATGCACCGCGCGGCCGTCGTTGCGCACCGTGCAGGACTCGCCGCACAGGTCGAGGTTGGTCATCGGGCGCGAGATGTCGAACCACGCGACCTGCCAGTTGAACGCCGCATCGCCGCCCTTCAGGCCGAGTTCCCACTGGCGCGATTGCAGCGCGGGCAGCGCCTCGCCCGCGTTCGCGTACTGCGAGCTCTTGTTCGGCACGACCTGCGATTCGACGCCCTTGCCCCAGCTCGCATAGGCGAGCAGCCCGGGCTGAATCGTGTAGCTGGCCGCGATCCACGGCGTGGTGATGCTGTCGCTGTAGCCGGTGGGGCGCGAGCCGTCGGTGCGGATGCTGTCGCGCGACAGCCGTGTGTGCCGCGCGCCGATCCAGGTCGTGAAGCGGTCGTTCCAGCGGATCGCGTCCTGCACCGACAGCTCGGTCGAGCGCTCGTTGCGGTTGGTGTTCGCGTCGGTCAGTCGCGGGTCGGCCGGCGTCATCGCGGTCGCCCAGATGTTGCCGGTGCCGACGTAGTTGTAGGCCTGGTCCTGGAAGCGGTTGCGCACGCGGCTTTGCAGCAGGCCAAAGCCCAGCTCGTGCCGCACGCTGCCCGTCATCACGTTGCCCTTGAGGTTCAGGCTGCCCGCGGTCTGCGTGCGGCGCTCGTTCTCGCTGCGAAAGTCGTACACGTCGAAGGTGCCGTCGGAGCAATAGCGGTCGTAGTTGCCTTCGGCGCCGCAACCGAACGCGTAGGCCAGCCGGTCGTCGGTCTTCAGGCGCTGCTGGCCGATCTGCGCGCTCCAGCGCCAGTCGGCATTCAGCGCCTGGCTGAAGCGCACCGTGCCCGTCAACGCCTTGAACACCGAGGGCTGCGACCACGGCTGGTTGTTGAGGTTGATGCGCGGATCGACCGGCCGGGGCAGCGTGTTGCCCAGCAGGCTGTAGCCGTTCTGGCTCGGCTGCTGTTTGTGGCTTTGCTCCGCTTCGAACTCGAGCACCGAGTCGCGCGTGATGCGCCAGTCGGCCGCGAGCGAGAAGATGCGGCGGCTGCCGTCGAGGTTGTGTGTGAGCGGTTTGAGCTTTTCGCCGGCGACGTTGAGTCGGTAGCCGAACTGGCGGTTCTCGCCGAAGCGCCCGCCGAAGTCGAGCGCGCTGAGCACGCTGCCGCGGCTCGTGGTTTCGAGGCGGACGGTGCGCAGGTCCTGTTCGGTGGGGCGCTTGACCACGTAGTTGACGAGCCCGCCCGGTGCGCTGGTGCCGGCCTGGATGCCGCTGGTGCCGCGCAGGATCTCGATGCGCTCCTTGTTGTCGAGCGGAATCGCCGTTTCGGCGCTGATCGGCAGGCCTTCGCGCCGGTAGTTGAAGCGGTTGTCGAGCACGAAGCCGCGCACCGTGAGGTAGTCCCAGTAGCCGGCCGAGTTGTAGGCGTCGGTGACCGAGGCGTCGAACTGCGTCAGGTCGGCGAGGCGGCGTGCGCCGCTGCTGCGCAACTGCTGGCTGTCGATGATCGTGGCCGACAGCGGCAGCTCGCGCAGCGGCACGTCGCCGAAGCCGCTGATGTCGGCTTGCGGCGCGGCGGCGCCGTCGTTCACGGTGACCTCGGGCAAGGCCTGAGATTGCGCATGCGCGC
This sequence comes from Variovorax sp. 54, assembly GCF_002754375.1. Taxonomy (NCBI): domain Bacteria; kingdom Pseudomonadati; phylum Pseudomonadota; class Betaproteobacteria; order Burkholderiales; family Comamonadaceae; genus Variovorax; species Variovorax sp. 54. Next base: position 316,405 of record NZ_PEFF01000001.1, on the reverse strand, counting down.
CACAGGCACCGAAAGTGAGGAGGGCGGCGGCGAGTGCGCGCGAAAGCGGGGAGTGCGAGAAAAGTCGAGCGTTCATTCTGTGCGTTCAGGGGAAACCGGGGCGGCGTGCATCGCCGTCATCCATTGCGCGGCCGTGGCCTCGGGATCGTCGGCGGCGACCAGCGCGCGCACCACGGCGACCGAACCGACGCCGGTGGCGAGCACCTCGGGCAATCGCACGGCATCGACGCCGCCGATGCCGACCTGCGGGTAGCCGCGCAGCAGGCGCGCGTAGGCCGCGAGCCGCGCCACGCCCTGCGGCGCGGTCGCCATCCGCTTGAGCGTGGTCGGGTAGATGGCGCCCATCGCGATGTAGCTCGGACTCACCGCGTCGGCGCGCACCATCTCGGCGTAGCCATGGGTGCTCACGCCGAGCCGCAGGCCCGAGGCGCGCAGCTGCTGCAGTTCATCGGGCGACAGCGCATCGAGGTCTTCCTGCCCGAGGTGAATGCCGTAGGCACCCGCCGCGATGGCGAGCTGCCAGTGGTCGTTGATGAAGAGCAGCGCATCCGTGCCGCGCACCGCGTCGACGGCAGCCTGCACTTCGCGCGCGACGGCGGCTGCGTCGTCCGACTTGAAGCGCAGCTGCACCGTCGGCACGCCGGCGCGCGCCATGCGGCCGACCCAGGCGGCATCGGGCAGCACGGCGTAGAGGCCGAGCCGTTCGGGGCAGGGCGGAAAGGCGTCGGCGCGCGCGGTGGGTGGAAACGGGCCCATGCCGAAATCGACCGGCGCATCGGGCCATGCCGACGCGTCGAACTGGCGCAGCCGTTCGGTCTGCGCGCGCCACGCATGGGCGAGGCATTCGGCATCGATCTCGATGAAGCCGAGCGCGGTGCAGGCTTGCTTTGCGCCGCGGTAGACGGCGTCGTCCGACGTGAAGCGCGGTGCGCCGCTCACGGGCGTGGACGTGGCGGCGCCGAAGCGCAGGCCGTGGGCCGCGACGATGGCTTGCGCCACGGCGCGGGCGTTGGAGGTGTCGATGGTGCTCATGGGGTTCAGGGCGCGTGGTGCCAGAAGGGCGTGCCGAGCACGGGCGTGCTGGGCTGCGCGGCGTCCTGCGCGGCCATCGCACCGGCGCGGTAGGCGGTGCGGCCGGCCTGCACCGCATCGGCAAAGGCGCCGGCCATCGCGACCGGTTCCTGGGCGAGCGCGACGGCGGTGTTGAGCAGCACGCCGTCGTAGCCCCACTCCATCACCTGGCACGCGTGCGAGGGCAGGCCGAGGCCCGCGTCCACCAGCATCGGCACCTTCAGCCGCTCGCGCAGCAGGCGCAGCGCATACGGATTGACCGGCCCGCGTCCGGTGCCGATGGGCGCGGCCCACGGCATCACGGCCTGGCAACCGACATCGACGAGGCGCTGGCACAGCACGAGGTCTTCGGTGCAGTAGGGCAGCACGTGGAAGCCATCGCGGATCAGCTGCGACGCGGCATCGACGAGGTTCAGCGTGTCGGGCTGCAGCGTGTAGTCGTCGCCGATGAGCTCGAGCTTGATCCACGGCGTGTCGAACAGCTCGCGCGCCATCTGCGCGGTGGCGACCACCTCCTGCACGCTGTGGCAGCCGGCGGTGTTGGGCAGCACGGGCACGCCCAGCTTGCGCAGCAGCTCCCAGAAGCCGTTGCCGAGGTCGCTGTTGCCGGAGCCCTGGTTCGCCGTCTGGCGGCGCAGCGAAGCAGTCAGCATCGCGGGCTTGGCGCGCTGCACAGCCGCTTCGAGCACGTCGGGCGACGGGTAGCGCGCGGTGCCCAGCAGCAGGCGGCTGTGGAAGGTCTGGCCGTAGAGGACCAGCGGATCGGGATTGGTCATGGGTGTCGTCTCCATCGTCTTGTCTCTGTGCGTCCGTTCAGCCGCCGGTCACCGGGCGGATCACCTCGACGCGGTCGTCCGCGTGCAGCGGGTGCGTGGCGTAGGCCGAGCGCGGCACGAACTCGCGGTTGACTGCCACCGCGAAGGGCGGCACGGCCTGCAGCACGGCGAGCGCGTCGGCGAGCAGCGCGCCTTCGGGCAGCGTGCAGGGTTTGTCGTTGATCAGGATGTTCATCGTCGATGTCGTCGTCATGCGTCGGGCACGTCCATGCCGAAGCCGCGCGCGAGCGTGGAACGGCCGTGCACCAGCAGCTCCATGGCCGCGTCGAGCAGCGCGGGCGCGATCATGAAACCGTGGCGGTACAGGCCGTTGATCTGCAGCATGCGCGGTTGCGGCTGGCGGATCGCCGGCAGGTTGTCGGGCAGGGTGGGGCGGCACTGCGTCGCGATCTCGACGATGCGCGCCTCGGCAAAGCCGCTGTGCACCGCGTAGGCCGCACTCAGCAGTTCGAGCGTGGAGCGCACGCTGGCGGGCGACATGTCGTCCGACTCGATCTCGGTCGCGCCGATCACGAACAGGTGGTCGGGCTTGGGCGCGATGTACAGCGGGTAGCGCGGATGCACGAGGCGCGTAGGGCGCTGCAGCGTGACCTCGGGCGCATGCACGCGGATCACCTCGCCGCGCACGCCGCGCAGTGCGTTCCATTGCGGCTTGGCACCGAGGCCGCGGCAGTCGATCACCCAGTCGGGCTGGCCCGCCGTGCCGGGCGAAAAGTCGGAAGGCGCACGCGGCGACTGCCAATGCAGCGTCACGCGCGCATCGGCTTCCAGCGTGGCGCGCAGCGACGCAAGCAGCGCGCGGTTGTCGAGCTGGCCTTCGCCTGGCAGGTACAGGCCGCGAGCGAAGCGCGTGCCCAGCGAGGGCTCCAGTGCGGCGATGGCGGCGGGCGTGTCGAGCGCCTGCATCGGTGCAAGCTCGGGCACCTGCGCGCCGGTGCGCGCCAGCACGCCCGCGAGCCGCGTGGCTTCGGCGGCATCTTGGCGGTGCCACAGCACCAGCGTGCCTTCGCGCTGGAAGAACACGGGTTGCGTCAGCGGTGCCAGCAACTCGGGCCAGCGCGACAGCGCGTGCTGCCCCATGCGCACGACCGACACCGGCGCCACGGCCGATTCGGCCAGCGGCGCGAGCATGGCCGCGGCCACGCGCGCGGCGGCGCCTTCGGCTTCGGGGCTGCCGGCTTCGTACAGGTCGATCTTGCAGCCGGCCTGCGCGAGCGTGACCGCCATCAGGCGACCCATGAGGCCTGCGCCGAGGATGGCCGCCGATTGAAATGGCACGCTCATGGTCTTGCTCCGCGGCTGTTGCTCCCTCTCCCCTTGGGGAGAGGGCTGGGGTGAGGGCCGACTGCGATGGCAAAGGCCGTGCGCTCGCAAAGGCCCACGCCCTCACCCCGACCCTCTCCCCAAGGGGAGAGGGAGTAAGACAACCGTGGCGTAGGAAGAAGCACGCGTCGCCGATAATTTTCAACATGACCCCCGCACCCACCCAACGCTACGCACGCGTGCTTTCCATCGCCGGCTCCGACAGCGGCGGCGGCGCCGGCATTCAGGCTGATCTCAAGACCTTCGCGGCGCTCGGCTGCTACGGCATGACGGCCATCACCGCACTCACCGCGCAGAACACGATGGGTGTCTCGGGCATCCACGGCGTGCCGCCCGCTTTCCTGAAGGCGCAGATCCAGGCCGTGGTGGAAGACATCGGCGTCGACGCCGTCAAGCTCGGTATGCTGCACGCGCCCGAGGTGGTCGAGGTGGTGGCCTGGGCCATCGACCGCTACCAGTTGAAGAACGTGGTGCTCGACCCCGTGATGATCGCCACCAGCGGCGATCGCCTGATCGCGGCCGAGACCGTGCAGGTGCTGGTGCGCGAGCTGTTCCCGCGCGCCGTGGTGGTCACGCCCAACCTCGACGAAGCCGCCTTGCTGGTCGGCCACGCCATCGGCGGCATCGACGCGCTCGACGGCGCGGCGGACGAACTGCTCGCGCTCGGCGCGAAGGCCGTGCTGCTCAAGGGCGGTCACCTGCCGGGCGACGAAGTGGTCGATGTGCTGCTGGAGCGCAGCGGCGCGCGCAAGCGGCTCGCGTCGCAACGCATTGCCAGCCGCAACCTGCACGGTACCGGCTGCACGCTCTCGTCGGCCATCGCCGCGTACCTGGCATTGGGGTTGGCGCTGCCCGACGCGGTCGAGCGCGCACGCGCGTACATCCTCGGCGCGATGAGCGCCGGTGCGAATGTGCAGGTGGGCGCGGGCCACGGTCCGCTCAACCACGGCTTTGCGCCAGTGCCGACCCACCGCTTGCCGCTGTCGGCCGGCTGAGCCAGGCCAGAACGAAAGTCGCCGCCAGCGTCGGCAGCGCCGAGCCGAACTGCGGCGCCCACTTGGCCAGCGCGTGGTAGGCCGCGATGCCCGCGAGCCAGATCAGCGCCGCGCCCCAGTCGATGGTGCGCGTGCCGCCCGCCGACACGGCGTTTCCGCTGCCCAGCCGTCCGAGGATCACGCCATACAGCGGCACGAACACCGAACTCAGCAGCAGCAGGAAGGGTTCGAGCGTGTGCATCGGCAGCACCAGCGCGAGGCCGATGCACAGCACCGCCAGCAGCAGGCCCCAGCGCTTCACGCTCCAGCGCGGCAGCAGGCTGTGCGTGGACACCGAGCCCGAGTACACGTCGCCATAGGCGTTGTCGAGTTCGTCGATGAGGATGAGGCCCAACGCCACCAGGCCGCCCTGCGCCAGCAGCAGCGCCATGACCAGGCTGGTGCCCGGCTCGGCCACGCTCACCACCATCACGCCCAGCGCGTAGCACCAGATGTTGGCGAGCGCATAGCCGATCCACGTGCCGCTGAATGCGCTGCCCAGACCACCGCCCGCGCTGCGCTTGCCGTGGCGCGCGTAGTCGGCCACCAGCGGCAGCCAAGACACCGGCATCGCAATCACCAGGTCGAGTGCGCTGAACATGCCCATGCTGCCGTTGCCCGGCCGCGCCCAGAAGGCGTCGAGGCCCTTGGCATGCAGCTGCGTGGCGAACTGCCAGCTGAGCCACAGCAGCGACAGCACCACCAGCGGCAGCCCGAAGCGGCTCACGAAGCGGCGCACCAGCTTCACCATCGAACCCGCAAGCAGCGCCAGCAGCACGGCGCCCCACAGCAGCGTGGTCAGCACGCCGCCCCAGGCTGTGCCCAGCGCGGGGCCGAAGGCCTGCTGCCCGATGGCCTGCGTGCCCTCGCGCATGATCACGAGTTCGAAGGTGGTCCAGCCCACCAGCTGGACGATGTTGAGCAGCACCGGCAGCCGCGCGAAGGCGCTGCCGTAAGTGGCGTGCATCAGGCCGGCGCTCGCCAGTCCGGTTTCGCAGCCCAGCCGCGCGGTCCAGGCCAGCAGCCCGGCGCCGAGCAGCGAGCCCAGCACGATGGCCAGCGCCGCGTCGCGCGTGCCCACGGCCGGCACCAGGTAGGCGCCGATCTGCATCACCAGCAGCCCGACGCCGAGGCTGAACCACAGCGAGGCGTGGTCGTGCCAGCCGAAGACGCGCCGGGAGGCGGGCAGGGGTGTGAGCGCTTCGTTGCCGGACGAGGCGGAACTGTCGTTGTTGTGGTCGTGTGCCATCCGTTTTGCTCCAGTGCAAAAGGTTTGGCAGGTGGGCGAGGCTCCAGTGGCGCGGCCGTCACGCGAGAGAACGTGAGAGGCCACCGGACCAGCTTCCCTGCGCGAGGATTACCTCAGTCAGGTTCAAAGGGACTTTCTCAGCCACACCGGTCGAAACCGGCGCAGCACCCCTAGCGAACCCGGATTGTAGGCAAAAGACTCCACGCGGGCGACGCGGTCAATGGCGGCCCTGTCAGCTGCGCGGTTCGCTCGCCGACTGCTTCTTCAGTAGCTCCACGCACACGCGCACCGTCGCCGAACCGGCGGAGCGGGTGCTGCTGGAGGCGGCGCAGTGGCTGCGTGCCACGATCAATGCTTGGCGGCCGCTTCTCGCAGGGTCACCAGAAACGAGGGATTGCTCACCTTGCCGAGCAATTCCACGGCTGCTGCTTTCGCGTCTTCGGTCGCTGCGTTCCATGCCTGAACCTGCTTGCGTTCGGTGTCGGTCAGCGCCTTCCTTCCCGCGTGCAAGCACTTCGACCAGGAAGCGAAGAACTCGGGCACCTTTTGTGTTCCGCCAAGCTTGTTCGAGAGCACGATGATGAATCGCTTCTGCGCTGCGTCGACTTGCTTCGCGCTGGAACCCTCCGCATTCGCGACGATGACTCGATAGGTCAGCGGCTCGACGTCATTCAGTTCATCGCGTAACGCGTCCCGCGTCGTCGCAGCGTCGTAGTCGCGTTGCAGGTTCATCCAGAACTCATCGCTCAGACCGAATGCCCGCGACAGACGAAGACCGGTATCCGCGGTGATGCCGCGTTCACCGGCAATGATGGCGGTAATGCGAGTCAGCGGGACATGGATCGCCTGAGCCAGCTTGTAGGGCGTGATGCCCATGGGCTCCAAAAATTCTTGGGCGAGGATTTCGCCGGGGTGCGGGTACTGGACTTGGCGCGGCATAGAAACTCCTTCTTCTCAGCACAAACACAAAACTAAGGCCTGTCGGCGGGGCTCAGTGGTAATCAACGATCTCAATCTCTGCGGGACCTGCCTCGGTCCATCTGAAGCAGATGCGCCACTGGTCGTTGACGCGGATGCTGTGCTGGCCCTTGCGATCACCGGCCAAAGCCTCAAGGCGGTTGTTCGGGGGGATGCGCAGGTCCAGCAGAAGGACTGCGGCGTTGAGCATCGCCAGCTTGCGAATTGCCACGATCTGAATGTTGACCCAACGGGCGACGCGTTGCCCCTCGAACAGCCTGCGGGTGTCGTCGCATTTGAAGGTCTGGATCGCCATTGAATTTATAGTAACGCTTGACGTTGGTAACGTCAAGCGTTGCTAAATATTCTCTCCTTGGGCACATGCTCATGGTCGGGGCCGATGCCCACGAATTTGCGTAAAGCGACTCTTCCTCGATCGAAGATTCCCTAGCGTTGCGGATCGATGTTCAACGCATGCGGCCCGCTCGCCAGCTGCTTCTTCAAGAACTCCACACACACCCGCACCTTCGCCGACCCCGCCGAGCGGGTGCTGGTCATCGCCCAGATGTCGGCCGACTCGTGGTACGCGGGGAGCACCCGCACCATGCGCCCGTCGATGAGCGGTTGCGCCACGTCCCAGACCGACAGCAGGCAGATGCCTTTGCCGTCGAGGCTCCAGCCGCGCACCACGTCGCTGTGGTTCGAGCCGAACTTGCTCGTCACCTTGACCGTCTCGATGCCCTTGGGGCCGATCAGCCGCCAGTTGCCGAAGGACTGGTCGCGCTCGCGGAACAGCAGGCACTCGTGTTCCGCGAGCTCGGCCACGGTCTTCGGATGGCCGCGCTGCGCGAGGTACGCGGGCGAGGCGCACAGCACGCGGCGGCTCTCCACCATGCGCTGCGCGATGAGCCGCGGCTGCGTCGGGTCGCCCACGCGGATGTCGAGGTCGAAGTTCTCGGCGATCAGGTCGACGCGCCGGTCCATCAGCTCGAGCCAGACCTCGATGCGCGGGTGGCGCTCGCTGAGTGCCGACAGGATGGGCGCCACGTGCTCGCGCCCGAGCCGCTGGCTGGTGGCGATGCGCAGCAGCCCTGAGGGCTCGGCCTTGGCACTGCTGAAGGCTTCCGACATGGCGTTGGCGTCGTCGAGGATGCGCCGCGCCCACTGGTAGGCGCGCTCGCCGTCCTCGGTGATCACCACGCGCCGCGTGGTGCGGTGAAAGAGGCGCACGCCCAGCTGCGATTCGAGGATGGCGATGCGCTTGCTGATGTGCGCCGAGGTCGTGCCGATCTCGAGCGAGGCCCCCACGAAGCTGGAGCGCCGGGCCGCCTCGCAGAACACTTCCAGGTCTTTCAGGTCCACGGTTTCTTTATCAACGATTCGTTGATTTCGAGTCAACAGGAAGCGGATTGTAGTTCTGAGTGTTGTTACTAGACTCGCCTCCATTCCGACAAAACAGAGACAAGGTCCATGAGCAAACTCCCCGTCGCCGTCATCGGTGCAGGCCTGATCGGCAAGACCCACATCGACCGCGCCCTGAAGTGCCCCGATGTCGAACTGGTCGGCATCGCCGATCCGACGCCCGCCGCTGCCGAATTTGCCCGCGCGCTGGGCGTGCCCTGTTTCCCCGACCACGCGAGCCTGCTGGCCGAGGCGAAGCCGCGGGGCGTGGTGGTCGCCACGCCGAACGCGACCCACGCACGGATCACGGTCGAGTGCCTGGAGCAGGGCGCGGCGGTGCTGGTCGAGAAGCCCATCGCCGACACGCTCGAAGACGGCCGCCGCATCTGCGAGGCCTCGCGCGCGGCGGGCCTGCCGGTGCTGGTGGGCCACCAGCGCCGCCACAACCCGATCATGCGCAAGGCCAAGGCCATCGTCGGCGCGGGCACGCTGGGCCGGCCGGTGAGCGCCACTGTGCTGTGCACCTGGCTCAAGCCGCGCGACTACTTCGATGCGGCCTGGCGCCGCCAGCCGGGCGGCGGGCCGATCCTGATCAACCTGATCCACGACATCGACCTGATGCGCCACCTCTACGGCGAGATCGAAAGCGTGCAGGCCCTGGCCTCGAATGCCGTGCGCGGCTTCGAGGTCGAAGACACGGCCGTGGTCGCGCTGCGCTTTCGCAACGGCGCGCTCGGCACGGTCACGGTGTCGGACACCACCGCCGCACCGTGGAACTGGGACCTGAGCGCGGGCGAGGCCGAGCGCTTTCCGCGCCAGGACGACGTCAACGCGCATTTCTATTCGGGCACCGAAGGCTCGCTGACGCTGCCGCGCCTGGAGCTCTGGCGCTACCGCCAGGACCAGGGGGCGGCCGAAGGCTGGCACGACCCGATCACGCAGGAACGCACCGTGGTCCACATCGGCTGCCCGTACAGCGAGCAGATGCGCCACTTTGCGGCGCTGGTCGAAGGCCGCGAAGAACCGGTGTGTTCCGCGCTCGACGGCTTTCGCACGCTCGAGGCCACGCTGGCGGTGACCGAGGCCGCCGCCACGGGGCAGCGGGTCTTGCTGCCCACGTAGGCGCGGGGTTGCACGCGGTGGCTGGCCCCGCGTGAAGAAGGCATGAGACGACCGGAGATCGCCAGCCCGGACGAGAGACATCCACCACAAGAAAACGCTCCACGAGACAAGAGCACATCGCCATGCGCTACACATTCGACTTCGCGGTCTTGCTGCCGCATTGGGAAGCCTTCGCCGAAGGCTGCTGGCTGACGCTGCGACTGTCGGCGGTCTCGGTGGCCATCGGCCTGGCCGTTGGGTTGCTGGCCGTGCTCGGCAAGCGCTCCACCATGTCAGCCGTGCGCTGGACGGCGCAGAGCTACATCGAGCTGATCCGCAACACGCCGTTCCTGGTGCAGGTGCTGTTCGTCTTCTTCGGCCTGCCGTCGCTGGGCATCAGCCTCACGCCGAATACGGCCGCCGTGCTGGCGCTGAGCCTGAACCTGGGGGCTTTCTCGGCAGAAATTTTGCGCACCGGCATCGAGTCGGTGCCGCGCGGCCAGTTCGAGGCCGGTGCCGCGCTCGGGTTGAGCCCGTTCCAGACGCTGCGCCACATCGTCATCAAGCCCGCGCTGCGCACCATCTACCCCGCGCTCACCGGGCAGTTCGTGATGCTGCTGCTGACCACCAGCATCGTCTCGTCGATCTCCGCCGAAGAGCTGACTTCGGTGGCGCAGAACATCGACTCGGCCACCTTCCGCAGCTTCGAGGTCTACATCGTCGCGGCGCTGCTCTACCTGGCGATGTCGACGGTCTTCTCGACCGTGTTCAAGGCGATCGACCGCGTGTACTTCTCCTATCCCACCAAGTGAGGCGGCCATGATTCGCGACTTCACGCTCACCGAGTTCTGGGTCATCGCGGGCAGCTTCGGGGCCACGCTGATGCTGTCGGCCATCGCCTTCGTCGGCGGCAGCCTCGCAGGGCTGCTCGTGGCCCTGGCGCGCACCGCGCCGATGAAGGCGCTGCGCGTGGCGGCGGCGGCCTTCATCGACTTCTTCCAGGGCACGCCGATGCTGCTGCAGCTGTTCCTGGTGTTCTACGGCTTGCCGGTGCTGGGCTGGAAGGTCAACGTCTGGGTGGCCGCCGCCGTGGGGCTCACGCTGCACGCCGGCGCGTTCCTGGGCGAGATCTGGCGCGGCGGCATCCAGGCCGTGCCGCGCGGGCAGACGGAGGCGGCCGATGCACTCGGGCTGGGCTACGGCGCGCGCATGCGCCACGTCGTGCTGCCACAGGCGCTGCGCATGTCGTTCGCGCCGACGGTCGGCTTCCTGGTGCAGCTGATCAAGGGCACCTCGCTGGCAGCCGTCATCGGTTTCGTCGAGCTCTCGCGTGCGGGCCAGCTCGTTTCGAGCATCACCTACAAGCCGCTGCTTGCCTTCGGGCTGGTGGCCGCCTGCTACTTCGCGATCTGCTTTCCGCTCTCGCGCTACAGCGCACGGCTAGAGAAGCGCTTCGCCAACGGCCACTGACTTCTTTTCCCACCACAAGAACCGCGGACGTCCCGCATCCACTCACCCGAGGAGCACACCATGCTGTTTCAACCCATCCTCCGCCGCACCGCGCTCACGCTGTTCGTGGGCCTTGCCCTGAGCGGCTTTGCACAGGCACAGAAAGTGGCCGACATCAAGAAAGCCGGCGTGCTGAAAGTCGGCGCGCAGGTGGCTCAGGTGCCCTGGGGCTTCAGCGACAAGGGCGGCAAGCTGACGGGCTACGACATCGAGTTTGCCGAGATGCTCGCCAAGGACCTCGGCGTGAAGCCCGAGTTCACGCCGGTCACGGTGGCCAACCGCACAGCCGCGCTGCTCACCGGGCAGGTCGATGTGCTCGCAGCGGTGGTGACGATCCTTCCCGACCGGCAGAAGGTCGTGCTGTTCTCGCGCCCGTACTCGTATCTGGAGACCGTGCTCATCGGCAAGGTGTCGCTGCCGCCGATGAAGGGCTACGGCGACCTCAAGGGCCTGCGCATCGGTGTGCCGCGCGGCAGCGTGCAGGACTCGTCCGTGACGCAGGCCAAAACGGGCGCGACCATTCAGCGCTTCGACGACGATGCCGCCGCCGTGCAGGCGCTGCTCTCGGGGCAGGTCGACCTGGCCGGCGCCGCGAACTCGCAGCTCGGCCCCATCGCCCAGGTGGCGGGCGCGGGCAAGTACGAGGTCAAGCTCGTGGTGGCCCGTGGCTTCCAGGGCGCCACGGTGCGGCCCGGCGAGCGCGAATGGGTGGGCTACATCAACGACTTCATCGGCCGCAAGATTGCCAGCGGCGAACTCGGCGCGCTCTACAAGAAGTGGATCGGGCAAGAGATGGACAAGGCACTGCCGGCCTCGGGCGAAGGCGAGGGCGCCTTGCCGCTGGTCGTGACCAAATGACGATGGCCCACGCAGCGACTGCCATGAGTTCCTCTCACGCACTCAGCGACGAAACCATCATCACGATGGAAAACGTCAGCAAGTGGTATGGCCCCGTGCAGGTGCTGACCGACATCAACCTGCGCGTGCGCAAGGGCGAGCGCATCGTGATCTGCGGGCCCTCGGGCTCGGGCAAGTCGACCACCATCCGCTGCATCAACCGGCTGGAGCCCTACCAGAAGGGCCGCATTGTGGTCGGCGGCATCGACCTGGGCGCGGACGCGCGCAACGTGAAGGCGGTGCGCGCCGAAGTCGGCATGGTGTTCCAGCAGTTCAACCTGTTCCCGCACCTCACGGTGCTCGAGAACTGCATGCTCGCGCCGATGAAGGTGCGCGGCACCGGCAAGGCCGAAGCCGAGGCCACGGCCATGAAGTACCTGTCGCGCGTGCGCATTCCCGAGCATGCGAAAAAATACCCGGCGCAGCTCTCGGGCGGCCAGCAGCAGCGCGTGGCCATTGCGCGCGCGCTGTGCATGACGCCGCAGATCATGCTGTTCGACGAGCCCACCTCCGCGCTCGACCCCGAGATGGTCAAGGAAGTGCTCGACACCATGATCGGCCTGGCCGAGGAGGGCATGACCATGCTGTGCGTCACGCACGAGATGGGCTTTGCGCGCAGCGTGGCCGACCGCGTGCTGTTCATGGACCGCGGCGAGATCGTCGAGCAGGCGCCCCCGGAAGAGTTCTTCGTGAATCCGCGGCACGAGCGGCTGCGTGATTTTCTCGGCCAGGTGCTGCACAACGCGTAGCACGATGACACCGCTCTCATTGGCCCACCTGACGGTGCTCGACATGCCGCCGCCCGCGCTGTTCGACCTGGCGGCCGAAGCCGGGTACCAGAACGTTGGCCTGCGCATCCTGCCTGCCGCGCCCGGCGCGGTGTCGTATCCGTTGAGCCCTTTGGTGCTCCCTGCATGGCGCCGGCGCATGGCCGATGCCGGCGTGGGTGTCCACGATGTCGAGTTCATTCCGCTGACGCCGCAGGTGCGCGTGAGCGACTTCGCGCGCGACCTGGCGTTGGCTGGTGAGCTGGGCGCACGGCGGATCAACGTGTCCGGCGACGATGCCGAATTCGATCGCCTCGTCGACCACTTCGGTGGGCTGTGTGACCTAGCGGCAGCGGTCGGCCTCGGCGTCGACCTGGAGTTCATGCGCTTTCGCATCGTCGGCACGCTGCCGCAGGCGCTGGCGGTCGTCGAGCGCGCGGCGCGGCCCAACGGTCGGTTGCTGATCGACGTGCTGCACCTGTTCCGTTCCGGGGGAACGGCAGAGATGTTGCGCGCGGTGCCGGCGAATGCGCTGGGTTCGGTGCAGTTGTGCGACGCGCCGCACGAAGACCCGACGGACGCTCACATCGTCGCGGAGGCGCGCGAAGGGCGGTTGTTTCCCGGCGAAGGCGCGCTGCCGCTGAAGGCCTTCATGGACGCCTTGCCGGGCGACATTCCCGTCGGCGTGGAGGTGCCGACCGGGCGCACGCATCCGGGGCTCACAGACGCGCAGCGCGCCGCGCGGGGCTGCGCTGCGACGCGGACATTGCTGCAGTCCTGGCAGCCGTCGCGCTGAGCCTGCGCGCGCACGTTCGCGGGGGCCGCGGCCCGGGTGAGAATTGCTGCCACGAGGGCGCGTTCGAATGCCCTGGAGGGCTCCCCGCACATGACAGACGACCGCAAGCACCCGGACCCGCCGGCATCGCCGCCCGCACCCAACGCGCGCCTGCGCCGCTTCCGCGTCGACGTCGGCACGATCATCTGCGCGGTCGCGCTGCTGCAGTCGCTGCTGCTGGTGGCCTTCGGCTACTGGGGCGCCGAGAAGCTGGTGTCGAAGGTCGGCGAGTCGGCGCACAAGGTCAACCACGACCGGGTCGAAGACAACGTCCTCGCGTTCCTCGCGAAGACCGAAGGGCTGGTGCGCGCCATCGCCCACACGCCCGACCTGCACCCGGCGGGCCACGACGGCGAGCAGACCGCCGAGCTGCTGTGGGCTGCGCTGGAGCAGACGCCCGAGATCGACAGCATCGGCGTGGGCAGCGACGACGGGCACTTCCTGATGGCCATGCGCCACCCCGTGCCGGTGGTGCGGCAGGTGCTGCGCGAAGGAAAGTTCAGCACCGAGACCTGGGAGTACAAGTCGCCGCCCGACAGCGATGCCGACGAAGACCCGCGGCGGCGCTACGAGACGACGCGCATCGAAGCCTTTCGCAGCGAAGACGACCCGGTGCACCAGGACTGGTTCACGCAGGCCGAGAAGGCGCAGCGCGCCGTGTGGACGGCGCCCTACGTGCTGCCTTCGATGAAGGAACTGGGCGTGAGCCATGCGCGGCCGAGCCGGCGGCAGGACGAGGAGGGCGTTGCGCAGACGATGGTGGCGGTCGCCAGCGTGTCGCTCGGGCACCTGTCCAGCCTGGTGCGCCTGTTCGGCGGCACGGGCCACGGCCACAGCGCGCTGCTGAGCGCCGACCACCACGTGATCGCGCGCAGCGACCATCCGCATTCCGTGCGCAAGCTCGAAGACCCCGACGACGGCGTGCTCGGTGCGCTGCACACGCACATGCTGGCCAACGGCAGCCGCGGCTGGACCGAGGACATGGCCTTTGCCCTCAGGCACGAGGGCATGCACTACCAGGTGCAGACCTCGCGCATTCCGGCCACCGACTGGCATCTGGTCAGCTGGGAGCCCGAAGAGGCGTTGATGGGCGCACTGCATCGCAACGTGCTGTGGTCGCTGCTGCTGGTGCTGGCGTTTCTGGCGATCGCGCTCTTCATTTCGCTGCGCCTGTCGAAGCTCGTGACGGCGCCCATCGAAAGCCTCGCGCGCACGGCGCGGCGCATCGGGCGGCTTGAGCTGGACGACCTGCCGCGCGAGCCCAGCCGCGTGCTCGAGATCCAGCACCTGAACCAGGCGCTGGACGAGTCGGCGCGCAGCCTGCGGGCTTTTCGCAAGTTCGTGCCGGTGGACGTGATCCGCCAGCTCATCGCCGAAGGGCATGCACTCGAACCCAACGGCTCGCCGCGCCGCGTCACCGCGATGTTCACCGACGTGGAGGGCTTCACCAGCATTTCGGAATCGATGCCGGCCGATGTGCTGATGCGGCAGCTGACCGACTACTTCAACCTCGCGACCCGCGTGTTTGCACGCCACGGCGGCGTGATCGACAAGTTCATGGGCGACGGCATCATGGTGCTGTGGGGCGCGCCCGCTGACCTGCCGGATGCGGAGCATCGCGCCTGCGAGGCCTCACTTGAACTGCATGCCGAGATGAATGACCTCAACCGCCGGTGGCAAGCGGAAGGCCTGCAGCCGTTCCGCACGCGCATCGGCATCCACACCGGCGTCGTGATCGCCGGTGTGCTGGGGTCGAGCGACCGGCTGTCGTACACCGCGCTGGGGGACGTGATCAACGCGGCGAGCCGCATCGAAGGCATCAACAAGCAGCTGGGGACGCGCACGCTGATGTCCGAGACAACGTTCGAAGGGCTTGGGGGGCGGCTGGCCACGCGGCGCATCGAGGAGCAGATCGAGTTGCGCGGGCGACAGACGCGGATGGTGCTCTACGAGCTGCTAGAGGTCGAGCACCAGCCTCGGTGAGAGTGCCCGCGAGCAGCAGGGCAGGAACTGGTCATTGGCCGCCTGCTCGGCGGGTGTCAGATAGAGGTCGTGGTGCGCGACCTTGCCCGCGAGCACGCGCGTGAGGCAGGTGCCGCAGACGCCCTGCGCGCACGACACAGGAATCTCGACGCCCTCGGCGGCGAGTGCGTCCAGCACCGTCATCGTCGCGGGGATGCGGATGACGCGGCCCGAGCGGTGCAGTTCGACTTCGAAGCTGCCTTGTCCGTCAACCGGCGGCGCAGTGCCCGTGAACGACTCGAAGTGCACCTGTGCGTCCGCCCAGTGCAGGGCGCGCGCGGTTGTGCGCACGGCCTCGAGGAAGCCTGCGGGGCCGCACACGTAGAGGTGCTTGCCCGGGGCCGGATGGCCGAGGGTGATCGCAAGGTCAAGGTGTTGCGCCGGCGGTCCGTCGTCATGGTGAAAGAACGCCTGGTCTGCGAACGCGCTGTCTTCGAGCCGCCGCCGGTAAGGCGCACGCGCCGCCGAACGGCTGCAGCAGTGCAGCGCGAAGTCGGCGCCCAGCGCGGCCAGCCGCTGCGCCATCGACAGCAGCGGCGTCACGCCGATGCCGCCGGCCAGCAGCAGGCTCTGCGTTGCGCTTTCGTCGAGCGTGAAGAGATTGCGCGGCGGGCTTATTTGCAGCAGCGAGCCTTCGTGGACAGCGTCGTGCATCGCCCGCGAGCCGCCACGCGAGGCCGCATCGCGCAGCACGCCGATCTCGTAGTGGCCCTCGTCGCCCGCGGCCGATGCGTTGCACAGCGAATACTGGCGCACCAGCCCGCCGGGCAAT
Source organism: Variovorax sp. 54 (assembly GCF_002754375.1). Taxonomy (NCBI): domain Bacteria; kingdom Pseudomonadati; phylum Pseudomonadota; class Betaproteobacteria; order Burkholderiales; family Comamonadaceae; genus Variovorax; species Variovorax sp. 54. The sequence continues at coordinate 300,631 of NZ_PEFF01000001.1, read as the reverse complement.
GCCACGTCGATGTGCGCGCCCGGCGTGAAGGCCGGCAGGCGCTCGCCGTCGGCGGGCACCAGCCTGAAGCCGGCCACGCCCTCGGCCTCGACCGTCTTGCGCGCCACCCGCACCGCGATGCCCGCACTCAACACGTCGCTCACTCCTTGGGCACGAGGAAGTTGCCGGCCTCGAACTGCACGGGCGGTGCCGCGGGATCGAAGCTCACGCCGGCCGGATCGCGGCCCTCACGCACCGCGTCGAGCTGGCGCTGCAGCAGCCGGCGCAGCATCACGATGCCGCGATCGGACGAGGCCAGGTGCTCTTCCGAATGCGCGGTGATGGCGCCCTGGCTCACCTGCGCCTCGTAGTCGCCGGGGAAGGCGCGGTGCTCGGCCTCGGTCAGCTCTTCCCACAGCTTGCCGTTCAGGCGCGAGCGCATGCGGGAAAGATCGCCGGGGGTCTTCACGCGGCCCACGGTGTAGATGCGGAAGCTGTGGTCGTCGATGGGCAGCACCCAGCCGATCGACTCGACGCGCCCGTACGTGGCCACGCGCGGGTTGGGCACCACGCGCAGCGTCGGCAGCACGGGGCCAGCCACGCGGCGGAAGGTGCGGCCGTCGTCCAGCGTGCGGATCGAGGTGATCGTCACGCCGGTCTCGGTGCTCTCGAAACTCACGTCGGGCATCTGGCCCATGAGCGCCACGAACTGCGTGCCGCTGAAGCTGCCGTGCAGCACAGGCACGTGGAAAGGGTCGGCCACGTTCTCGTAGTGCTGCAGCCAGTTGCACGGAATGACCTGCGGCCCGCCGCCGCCGATGCTGTTGCCGTCGGCCTCCAGCGTCTCGCCGTCGTCCATGGTTTCGAGGCAGTCGTAGCGCGGCAGCACGGGCTTCTTGTCGGCCGGGCCGAGGTAGGCCCAGACCAGGCCGTACTGCTCCTGCACCGGGTACCAGGGCTGGCGCACGCGGCCGCGGCCGCGCGCGCCGCCTTCGGGTTCGCAGGGCTGGTCGACGCAGTAGCCCTGCACGTCGAACATCCAGCCGTGGTAGCAGCAGCGGATGCCTTCTTCTTCCACGCGCCCGTAGTACAGCGAGGCGCCGCGATGCGCGCAGCGCCAGTGCACGAGGCCCGCGCGGCCGCGCTTGTCGCGGAACAAGATCAGGTCTTCGCCCAGCACGCGCACCTGGTGCGGCGTGTCGGTGGCGTCGGCGGCCAGGCCGATGGGGTGCCAGTAGCGGCGCAGCAGCTCGCCCATGGGCGTGCCGGCGCCAACCTCGGTCAGCTCGGGCTTGTGGCTCGGCGCCTTGCGGCCGTAGGCGGTGCCGGTGTCGAAGGCAATGGGCTGCCACTCGGAAGTGCTGGAAGAAGGGACAACGGCGCTCATTCGGGGGTGACTCCTGCGGCCTTGATCAGGTCCGCCACGCGGGGAAAGTCGGCCTTGTAGCCGGCACGGAATTCGGCGGGCGTGCTGCCCAGCGGCTCGAAGCCGTAGCCGGCCAGGCGCTCCTGGATGTCGGGCAGCTTCGTGATCTCGCGCAGCGCGAGCGACCACTCGTCGAGCACGGGCTGCGGCGTGCGCGCGGGCGCATACACACCGATCCAGCTGTCGAGGTCGAAGCCCGCAAAGCCCTGCTCGGTGAAGGTCGGCACGTTGGGCATCGAGCGCACGCGCTGGCGGCCCGTGATGCCCAGCACCTTGATGCGCCCGGCCTGTGCGAGGCCGCGTGCGGTCGCGGGGTTGGCCCAGGCCACGCCCAGCGCTTCGCCGAACATGTCGTTGTGCGCGGCGGCCTCGGCCTTGTAGGGCACGTGCACCAGGTCGATGTGGTTCTGGCGCGCCAGCAGTTCGCCGAAGAGGTGCGCGTTGGAGCCGTTGCCCCAGGTGCCGTACGAAACGCCGGGGTGTGCCTTGGCATAGGCCACGAACTCGCGCACGGTGGAGAAGGGCGCCGAGGCGCGGGCGACGAGCATCGGGCCGCCCGTGGCCAGCTGCGACAGCGGCTCGAAGTCTTTCACCGGGTCGTAGGGCAGCTTGGGCTGCAGCACCACGTTGTTGATGTGCGTGAGCGGCAGCGTGAGCAGCACCGTGTAGCCGTCGGGCGCCGCCTTGGCGACGGCGTCGGCCGCGATGGTGCCGCTGGCGCCGGGTCGGGCCTCGACGATCACCGGCTGGTTCCAGCGCGCCTTGAGCTTCTCGGCATAGACGCGGGCGATGGCGTCCATCGGTCCGCCGGGTGAGCCGAAGGGCACGATGCGCACCACGCGGTTGGGAAAGGGCGCGGGCTGCGCGAAGGCGGAGCCGGCGGCGAGGGCCGCGAAGCCGGCACCAAGAACACCGAGTGCATGGCGGCGCGTAGCGCACGTCTTGTCTGCCGTACGTGCCTCAAGCGGCGAGGGTCTGAACCGATTCATCGTGTCTCCAGTCGTGTTGTACTTGTGCGCTGGACGATACGGACAGCCTGCCCCGCGGGCAATTCGAAGCTTTGAATATGAGATATGGCCCAACGTGATATCCGCAGCCTCGACGTCGGCATGCTGCGGACCTTCGATGCCCTGATGCGCGAACGCAGCGTGTCGCGCGCGGCCACCCGGCTCTTCCTGAGCCAACCGGCGGTGAGCGCCTCGCTCAACCGGCTGCGCGACACCTTCGACGATCCGCTGTTCACGCGCACGGCCCACGGCGTGGAGCCCACGGCGCGTGCCCATGCGCTGGCCGGCCAGGTCGAGCGCGTGCTGGCCGATCTGTCCGCGATGCTGGAGCCCGGCGAGGGCTTCGAGCCGGCGTCGTCGCAGCGCATCTTTCGCATCTCGGGCAGCGACTACGCCAGCCACCTGTTGCTGCCGACGCTGGCCAACGAACTCGTGGCCTGCGGTTCACGCATCCGCCTGCACTGGGAGACCAGCTCTTTCCTCACGCTCACCGAGCGCCTGCGCAAGGGCGACTTCGACGTGGCCGTGCTGCCGCGCCTGCAGCCGCCGAGCGATTGCGAATCGGCACTGCTGTACGAAGACCGCTACGTGGTCGCGGTGCGGCGCGGCCATCCGACGCTGGGCGAAGCGGCCACGCTCGACGCTTTTTGCGAAGCACCGCACGTGTTCCTGGGCTATGGCAGCTCGGCGCTCGACGACCTCATCGACCAGGTGCTGGCGCGGCAGGGGCGCACGCGCAGCATGCGCGTGGCGATGACCAGCTTTGGCCAGATCGTCGACCTGCTGGCGCAGACCGACCATGTCGCCGTGCTGCCGCTGCGCGTGGCCGAGCGCTTTCGCGAACTGCTCGCGGTGCACCCGCTGCCTTTCGAGCTGCCGGGCTACCGCTCGGTCGTTTGCTGGAACCGGCGCTCGAATTCGGATGCGGGCGTGCTGTGGCTGAAAGACGCGCTGCTGCGCATTGCGCGCGGCGACGATCACGCGCTCCAACCTTGAGGATATGTTCCATGACGACCCACGCTGACACCGCCATCGACCAGGCCCTTGCCGAGGCCCACCAACGCTTCACCGCCGGCAACCCTGAGAGCCTCAGCCGGTTCGAGGCGCAGACGCGCTACATGCCCGGCGCCAACAGCCGCTCGGTGCTGTTCTATGCACCGTTCCCGCTCACCATCGCCAAAGGTGAGGGTGCCACGCTCTGGGACGCGGACGGCCACCGCTACACCGACTTCATCGCCGAGTACACGGCCGGCGTCTATGGCCACTCGGCCCCTGAAATCCGCGATGCGGTCATCGAGGCGATGCAGGGCGGCATCAACCTCACGGGCCACAACCTGCTCGAAGGCCGGCTCGCGCAGACGATCTGCGAGCGCTTTCCGCAGGTCGAACAACTGCGCTTCACCAACTCGGGCACCGAGGCGAACCTGATGGCGCTCACGGCCGCGCTGCGCTTCACGGGGCGGCGAAAGATCGTGGTGTTCTCGGGCGGTTACCACGGCGGCGTGCTCGGCTTCGGCGACCAGCCGTCGCCGACGACCGTGCCCTTCGACTTCCTCGTGCTGCCTTACAACGATGCGGACACGGCGCGCGCGCAGATCGACGCGCACGCCGCAGACATCGCCGCCATCCTGGTCGAGCCGATGCAGGGCGCGAGCGGCTGCATTCCAGGCGGGCGCGAGTTTCTGCAGGCACTGCGCGACGGGGCCACGCGGGTCGGTGCGCTGTTGATCTTCGATGAGGTGATGACCTCGCGGCTCGGACCGCATGGTCTCGCGAACGGCCTGGGCATTCGCGCCGACCTCACGACGCTGGGCAAGTACATCGGCGGCGGCATGTCCTTCGGCGCTTTCGGCGGGCGCTCTGACGTGATGGCGCAGTTCGATCCACGCACCGGCGCGCTCGCGCATTCGGGCACCTTCAACAACAACGTGATGACGATGGCGGCCGGCTACACGGGTCTCACGCAGCTGTTCACGCCCGAGGCGGCTGCCGCATTGGCCGAGCGCGGCGAAGCGATGCGGTCACGGCTCAATGCGCTGTGCGAACGCGAAGGCGTCGCGATGCAGTTCACCGGCGTGGGCTCGTTGATGAATGCGCATTTCCTGCGGGGCGAGGTGCGGCGCGTGGCCGACCTGGCAGCGGTGGACGGGCGCTTGCGGCAGTTGCTGTTCTTCCACCTGTTGAGCCAGGGGATCTACACCTCGCCGCGTGGATTTGTCGTGCTCTCGCTGCCGTTGTCGGCGGAGGAGATCGATCGCTACGTTGCTGCCGTGGGCAGCTTCATCGACGCGTACCGGCCGCTGCTCAGCGCGGGGTAGTACCAGTCACGCCCAGCAGCTCGTGCAGCCGCGTGCTGGTGGTCGTGTACTGCAGCGGGATCGCCTTGCCGGGGAACACCCGCGCCGCAGCGCCCCAGGCCGCCAGCGTGGCCTCGTGGAAGCCGCAGACGATGAGCTTCTTCTTGCCCGGGTAGGTGTTGATGTCGCCCACCGCGAACACGCCGGGCTCGCGGGTTTCGTACTTCTCGGTGTCGACCGGCACCTGCTTGCGTTCCAGCTCGAGGCCCCAGTCGGCGATGGGGCCCAGGCGCGGCGAAATGCCCAGGCAGGCGACCAGCGCATCGAGCGGCAGGTCGACCGTGGTGGCGTCGGGCGTGGTGATCTGCAGTTGCTTGCCGTCGAAGGCGCTCGGCTGGCCGACCCGGAAGGCCAGCTTGCCGTCGGCCACGAGGGCGCGCATCGCGGCCACGTTCGCCTCGTCGGCCTGGAAGCCGTCGCGGCGGTGGACCAGCGTGACCTGCCTGGCCAGGGCCGTGAGGGCGATGGCGGTTTCCAGCGCGATGTCGTCGCCGCCATTGACCACGACCGTCTGGCCGGCAAAGCGGTCGAGCGAATCGGGGTGATAGAACAGCGTCGAGCCTTCGAACTGCGCGATGCCGTCGACGGTGATGCGCTTGGGCACAAAGGCGCCCACGCCGCCCGCGATGAACACGGTCTTCGCAAGGAAGGCCGTGCCAGCCGAGGTGGTCAGCAAGAGCCGGTCGTCAGCCTGGCGGGCCAGCGCAGAAACCTGCTCGCCGAAGTGGAATTGCGGCTTGAAGGGCGCCACCTGCTGCAACAGCGACTGCGCCAGATCGCGCCCGCTGGTGACCGGGGTGCCGGGAATGTCGTAGATCGGCTTGTGGCCGTACAGCGCCACGCACTGGCCGCCCGCGGCGGGCAGCGCATCGACGATGTGGCAGGAAATCTCGAGCAGGCCCAGTTGGAAGGCCTGGAACAGGCCGACCGGACCGGCGCCGATGATCAGCGCGTCGGTCTCGATCGGTGCGGGCGGCTGGCTCAGCGCACGAGCTCCGAGATCTTGCCCGTCTTGTCCTTCCACTCCTCGGCTTCGGGCAGGGCGGGCTTGCGCTTGGTGATGCTCTTCCAGCCGTCGGCCAGGGCCAACTCGGCGTTGAGCTTGATGAAGGCGAGCTGGTCGGCCGGGAGGTCTTCCTCGGCGTAGATCGCATTGACCGGGCATTCGGGGATGCAGACGGCGCAGTCGATGCACTCATCCGGGTCGATCACCAGCATGTTGGGACCTTCGCGGAAGCAGTCGACGGGGCAAACGTCCACGCAGTCGGTGTATTTGCAACGGATGCAGGCTTCGGAGACGACGTGGGTCATTTGTCTTGTAGCGTCAGGAGAAGGGGCTGGAAAACCCTAGATTTTAGGCCTTTGCGGCGGGTGTCTGCACGAGCACGGCGGCGGCGGTGCGATGGGAGGCCGTATCGACCAGCACCAGCGACCCCAGCGCACGCGATTGGGCGAACGGCAGAACGGCCAGCGGCTGCTGCAGCGCAAGCACCACATCGCCGATGGCATTGGCCTCGAGCTGGGTCGCCGGCTCGGATTCGAGCGTCGTGATGTTCACGCGATCGACGATGCGCGCCACCTTGGCCTTGACCCAGCGGTGACCCTGCAGCGCCCAGTACACGCGGCCCGCGACCAGCGGCTCGTCGTCGAGCCAGGCCACGGTGGCGGTGATCTCGCGCACGGGCTCGAAGGCCTCGGGCGCCAACAGCCAGTCGCCGCGCGACACGTCGAGTTCGCGGTCGAGCACGATGCCGGCGCTGTGACCCGCATGCACGCTTTGGGGCTGGCGCGTGTGGCTCAGCACCTGGGCCACGGTGGCGGTCTGGTTGCTCGGCAGCACGGTGACGCGCTGGCCGGGTTCCACATGGCCCGAGGCGACGCGGCCCCAGAACACGCGGCGGCCCTGCGAGGTGTCGGCCGAGGCCGAGAACTTCTCGACCCACTGCACCGGGAAAGCGAAGGGCACGGCTTCGTCCGGCGCGGTCACGGGCAGGTCTTCGAGCAGCTCGAGCAGGCTTGGGCCTTCGTAGCCGACCCAGTCGGCATGGCGCGTGGCCACGTTCCAGCCCTTGAGGGCCGAGATCGGCACGATGGCCGCGACCTTCACGCCGGCCGCTTCGGCAAAGGCGTTCAGCGCGGTCGAGATGCGTTCGAAGGCGAGGCCCGCGTCGCCGATGGCGTCGAGCTTGTTGACCGCGAACACGATCGACTGCACGCGCAGCAGGTTGGCGAGCAGCGTGTGGCGGCGCGTCTGCGGCAGCAGTTCGCGCTTGACCACGGTGCCGTCTTCCACTTCGGCGGCCCAGGCCAGCTTGGTGGCATCGACCAGCACCACGGCTGCGTCGGCGGCCGAGACGGCCGTGACCATGTTGCGCGTGTACTGCTCGTGGCCCGGCGCGTCGCCGATGATGAACTTGCGCTTGGCGGTCGAGAAGTAGCGGTAGGCCACGTCGATCGTGATGCCTTGCTCGCGCTCGGCCGAGAGGCCGTCGGTCAGCAGGGCCAGGTCGGTTTCGCCGCCGCGCTGCACGCCGGCCAGTTGGTCCTGCAGGACAGTCTTGCTGTCGACCAGCAGGCGACCGATGAGCGTGCTCTTGCCGTCATCGACCGAGCCGCAGGTGATGAAGCGCAGGGCGGTGCCGGTGTCGCCGTGGACGCCCGTCGTGGCAGGGGTTGCAATCGTTGCGCTCATCAGAAGTAACCGTCTTTCTTGCGTTTTTCCATCGAAGCTTCGGACGTCATGTCGTCCATGCGCGTGGCGCCGCGCTCGCTGACGTCGACCGTCAGCGTTTCGATCACCACATCGCCCGCGCCTGCGGCCAGGCTCTCGACCGGGCAGGTGGTCGTGATGTCGCCCACGGTGCGAAAGCGCACGTCGCGCACCTGCACGGTCTCGCCGTCGCGCGGCGGCGTGAGTTCGGTCACGGGCACCAGCAGGCCGCGGCGCTCGACCACTTCGCGCTTGTGCGTGTAGTAGATCGACGGCAGGCCGATGTTCTCGCGCTCGATGTATTGCCACACGTCGAGCTCGGTCCAGTTCGAGATCGGGAACACGCGGAAGTGCTCGCCGGGTGCGAGACGCGTGTTGAACAGCGTCCACAGCTCGGGGCGCTGGTCCTTGGGTTGCCATTGACCGAAGGCGTCGCGGTGCGAAAAGATGCGCTCCTTGGCGCGGGCCTTTTCTTCGTCGCGGCGTGCGCCGCCGATCAGCGCGTCGAAGCGGAATTCTTCAATGGCTTCGAGCAGCGTCACCGACTGGTGCGCGTTGCGCGATTCGCCCGGATGCGCCAGGCGCACGGTGCCGCGCTTCATCGAGTCTTCGACGCTGCGCACGATGAGTTCGGCGCCCAGTTCCTGCGCGCGCTGGTCGCGGTAGGCCGTCACTTCGGGGAAGTTGTGGCCCGTGTCGATCATCAGCAGCGGGTAGGGAATGCGGCCGACGCCGAAGGCTTTCTCAGCGCACTTCAGCAGCACCAGCGAGTCCTTGCCGCCCGAGAACAGCAGGGTGGGGCGCTCGAAGGCGGCAGCCACTTCGCGCAGGATGAAAATGGTTTCTTCTTCCAGCGCGTCGAGGTGCGTGTTGGACAGGTTCGCGGGTGAATGCATGGGCGGCTGCAGCAGGTCGGCTTCGGTACGGGCGTTCATCGGATGGGGTCCTGGAGGCGGAGATCGATCGTTCAGTGCGACAGATGCAAGCCGCACTCGCGGTTGTCTTCGCCCTTGGTCGGGTCCACGTAGTCGAAGTTGTTGGGCAGGCCGTTCGCTTCGCAGTATTCGTACAGCTCTTTGGACGACCAGTGCAGCAGCGGCGCGACCTTGATGAGGCCGTCGGGGTTGACGCTGACCGGGTCCATCTGCGCGCGCACGGCCGTGTCGGTGGCCCGCAGCGCGGTGAACCAGACCTTCGGTGCCGTCTCGCGCAGCGCGCGGGCAAAGGGCTCCAGCTTCACTTCTTCGGTGAAGGCGGCGTGGCGCGGATCGTCGAGCGCCGGCGTGGGGCCTTCGACCGCTTCGCGGTGGGCGCGCGAACGGCGCGGCAGGTAGATGTGCAGGTCCAGTCCCAGGAGCTTCGTCACCTCGTCGGCAAAACGGTAGGTGGCCTCGGTGTTGTAGCCGTTGTCCATCCAGACCACCGGAACGTCCCGCTTGGCGCGCGTGACCATGTGCAGGATCACGGCTTCAAACGGGCGGAAGTTGGTGGTGATGATCGCGGGCTGGCCCAGGCCGACGGCCCAGTCCACCAGGCCCTCGGCGTTGCGGCCGAGGTCGGTGTTGATGCGTGCGAAGTCGATGTCGGTGGCGATGCTCATGGGGCTCTCTTGTCTGCTCAGGCGCCGGCCACGAAGTGCGGCGCGGTCTTCACTGCGTCGCCCTGATAGAACGTGGCGAAGCGGTCGAACTGGCGCTGCGCGTCGGAGGCGTCCACGCCTTCCTTGAGCACGGCGCTGGAGAAGCCGGTGCGTTCCATCTGCACCAGCTGGTCGATCAGCACATCGCCCGTGGCGCGGATGTCGCCCGTGAAGCCGAGGCGGCGGCGCAGCAGGAAGGCCTGGCTGTAAGCGCGGCCGTCGGTGAACTTCGGAAAGTTCAGGTCGATGCGTTCGATGTCGGCCAGGCACACCTCGATGGCGAGCGGATCGGCGTCGTTGGCGAGCTGCAAAACCTTCGGGTCGCCGTCGTCGATGTGGTCTTCGGCGGCCAGGATGTTCAGAGTTTTTTTCATGCTGCTTCCTCCACCTTGAATCGCGCACCGTTGGCCGAGGCCTTGAACGGGTCGTGACCGACGCGGCGCAGGGTGTCGATGAAGGTCTCGCCGTTTTCGCGGGTGTCGCGGTAGGTGGTGAGCACGGCCTCGATCACGCCCGGCACTTCGGCCGCCGAGAACGAGGGGCCGACCGCCTTGCCGGCCTGCGATGCACCGCTGAGCGCGGAGCCGTCGGAGCCGCCGAGGGTGACCTGGTACCACTCCTTGCCGTCCTTGTCGACGCCCAGGATGCCGATGTGGCCGCTATGGTGGTGGCCGCACGAGTTGATGCAGCCGCTGATGTGCAGGTCGATCTCGCCCAGGTCGTCGAGCTCGTCGAGGTCTTGATAGCGCTCGGTGATGGCTTCGGCGATGGGAATGGAGCGCGCGTTGGCCAGCGAGCAGAAATCGCCGCCGGGGCAGGCGATCATGTCGGTCAGCAGGTGCACGTTGGCGCTGGCGAAACCGGCGGCGCGGGCGGCGAGCCACAGCGCGTGCAGGTCTTCGGCATGCACCCAGGGCAGCACCACGTTCTGGTCGTGCGTCACGCGGGCTTCGCCGGCCGAGAAACGGTCGGCCAGCTCGGCAACGGTGTCGAGCTGGTCGGCCGAGGCGTCGCCGGGGGCCTGCTTCAGGCGCTTGAACGACAGCGTGACGGCGCGCAGTGCAGGGTTCTTGTGCGCGTCGACGTTGCGGGCCAGCCAGCGCGCGAACATGACGTCGTCGGCGGCGTAGGCGCGCAGTTCGGCGTCGGTTTTTTCGGCGCTTTGCAGCACGCGGGTGGCCAGCGTCGGCGGCACGAAGGAGGCGGCCACGCGGTCGTACTCTTCCTGCGTGATGGTGTGCGGCGCGCCGTCGTGCTCGATGATCTGCTTGTACTCGGCCTCGACGTCGTCGATGTAGCGCTGGCCTTCAGCCTTCACCAGGATCTTGATGCGCGCCTTGTAGATGTTGTCGCGGCGGCCATAGCGGTTGTAGACACGAATCACCGCTTCGAGGTAATTCATGATCTGCTGCCAGGGCAGGAACTCGCGCAGCACGGTGCCGATGATCGGCGTGCGGCCCATGCCGCCGCCCACTTGCACGCGGAAGCCGATGTCGCCCGCCTCGTTCTTCACCACGTGCAGGCCCACGTCGTGCCAGCCAGTGGCGGCGCGGTCTTCGGTGGCGCCCGTGATGGCGATCTTGAACTTGCGCGGCAGGAAGGCGAACTCAGGGTGCAGCGTGCTCCACTGGCGCATGATTTCCGCGAACGGACGCGGGTCGGCGATCTCGTCGACGGCCACGCCGGCGCGCTCGTCGCTCGTGATGTTGCGGATGCAATTGCCGCTGGTCTGGATGCCGTGCATATCGACCGAGGCCAGCAGGTCCATCACGTCGGCCGACTTGGCCAGCGGAATCCAGTTGTACTGGACGTTCTGGCGCGTCGTGAAGTGGGCGTAGTGGGTGGGCAGCTTATGGCTGCCGAGCTGGCCCTGGATTTCGATGGCCTTGCGGTAGACCTCGGCTTCGGGCTCGTCGTACTCGCGGGCAATGCGGGCGAGCACGCGCAGCTGCTTGCTCGACAGCTCGCCGTACGGCACGGCCACGCGCAGCATCGGCGCGTAGCGCTGCACGTACCAGCCGTTTTGCAGGCGCAGGGGGCGGAACTCGTCCTCGTGCAGGCGGCTCTTTTGCCAGCGCTCGAGCTGGTCTCGGAACTGGGCAGCGCGTTGGTGAACGAACTGGCGATCGAATTCTGTGTATTGGTACATCGTGCGTGCTGTGTCTTGAAGTGCAGTGCGTCCAGCGCCCCAGCAAGAAGCCGCGATTCTGAAAGCCCGCCTTATGGAAACAAACTATTTTTTGGTTCGCGCCTTATGCGGATAAGCTTATTCACCAGCATCCATGCGGGTTGCGAGGCGGTTGGTTGCTTATTCCGGATAAGGCGCGGACGCCGGCGCGGGGTCGCCGGACGCTGAATTCTAGGAACCTGGGGGCGCCTGTGCAGAACGGCGCGGGCGATCCTGCCGATCCTGCCTATCGCAGCTTGAAGTCGAAGCCCAGGGTCTGGGGCGAGCTCAGCAGCTGCCGGGCGGCCTTGTCGGCCTGATGCTGTGCATTGAGCCATTCCCGGGCCAGCCTGGCTTCCGTCCGGTTCAGGTGCTCGATGCCGTGGTGGCGCTCCTTCGACCAGGCCTGGAAGCAACGCACGACCCGCAGCGGATCGCCGATCTGCTCCTCGATCCGCAGCCGGTAGATGTCGGCGGCCACCATGACGTCCTTCAAAGTGAAGTTCTGGCCTTTGACGTGGACCACGTAGGGGACCACATAAGAAGTTGTCCTGGCGAGATCGCTCATGCCTTCATCCGTGCCTCAAGTCGCTGCCTGTGCCGCAGATTAGCGGCGGGTATCGAAATGAAACTGAGCGTTTCTGAGCGCTAGCCCGGCGCCCGACCGGCGCCGGGCTAGCGCCGGATGAGCGTCTTGGCGTGGAAGCGGTAGCCGGCGTTGCGCGCCGTGGTGATCGGCAGCACCAGCCCCGTGGCCTCGCTGACCTTGCGCCGCAGACGGCGAATCTGGGTGTCGAGGCGGCGCTGGTCGTAGCTCAGGTAGTGCTCACCGAGCGCCTGCACGATCTGCTGGCGGCTGGCAATTTCGCCGCCGCTGCGCATCAGCTCGTGCAGCACCGTGAGGTCCTGCTCCGACAGCGCAATGGGCGCAAAGCCCGGCGGCGACAGCCGGCGCGGGCCCAGTTCCAGCACCCAGGCGTCGGCCGGCACGGCAGCGGGCGAATCGCCAAGGCGCCGCGACAGCGCCGCCAGCGTGGCCGCCAGTTCATCGAGGTCGGTTGTTTTCGACAGGTAGTAGTCCGCGCCGATGTCCAGTCCGGTCACGCGGTCGCGGGCGCCGCCGCGTGCCGTCAGCACGACGATGCCCAGGCGCTCGCCGCGTTCGCGCAGTTCGCGGATCAGCGACAGGCCGTCGCCGTCGGGCAGCCCGAGGTCAACCAGCGCGATGCCGTGGCGGGCCGGGTCGTAGGTGCGGCGGAAGCCTTCGAGCGACGCCTCGGCATCGACCCGGTAGCCGCTGCCGGCCAGGAACTCGCTCAACTCTTCACGCAGCACGGCTTCATCTTCCAGCAGGATCACATCACGCATGGGGAACAGGGTAGGGGCTGGCGGACGGGGGAATCTGAGCGTTTCTAAGCGGCGTGAAAGGCGCCCAGATTCTAGGTGCGGCATCGATAATCCGCGCCCATGAAACGCCTCGCTCGGTGCCTGTGGTTGTGCGGTTGCCTCGTCGTGTGGGGCCTTCTCTTTTCGACAGCGGCCGCAGCCGGCGTGCTGCAGCTGAATCCGCTGGCGAGCGTCGACAGTCACGGCCAGCTGTCGATGCTGCGCGACCCCGAAGGCCAGCTGAGCGCCGACGCCGCCGCCGCCGCCTCGGGCTGGAAGGCCTTGCCCGGCGCCGTGAACGCGGGCTTCACCCGCGACGCCGTGTGGATCCGGCTCGAGGTGCAACGCCCAGCCGACGTGCCCCAGCAGCGGTGGCTGGCGCAATTCAAGAACGCGCTGCTCGACGACGTGCGGCTGTACCGCCAGGACGACGCGGGCCGCTGGCACCTGGCCGTTCATTCCGGCGAAGACATCGGCCGCGAGAACTGGCCCATCGACGCGCGCAACGCGCAGCTGCCGCTGACCCTGGAGAGCGCCGCGCCCACGCCGCTGCTGCTGCGCCTGCAGTCGCGCAACGCCCTGTCGACCACCATCGGCTTCGCCGCACCCGAGGTCTACGCGGGCACTGCGCGGCGCGAGTACCTCTTCTACGGCCTGGGCTTCGGTTTCGGCCTGATGCTGATCGCCTTCCACGCCCTGTTCTGGCAGATGACGCGCGAGCGCGTGAGCGCCTGGTACCTGGTCTATGTCTCGAACGCGCTGCTGGTCGAGTTCCTGTCGGCCGGGTTGCCGCAGCAGCTGTTCGCGATGCCGGCGCGGCTGTCCGACATGCTGCTGAGCCTGTCGATCTGCGCAGGCGTGGGCATCGGCATCCGGTTCGCCGTCATGCAGCTGGGCGCCGACCTGCAGTGGCCGCGTTTCACCCGCGTGGCGATGAATGCGGTGGGCCTGGTGAGCGTGGTGGGGGTGGTGCTGGTGCTGGGCGGCGCCAACGGCGTGGCCATGCAGACGGTGCAGGGGACGGCGATGCTGTGCATCGTGTACCTGATCGGCGCGGCGCTGTGGCTGCTGCCGCGCGACCAGGGCCAGGCGCGCGCCTTTCTCATCATCTTCGGCATCTACTACGTGGGCGTGGTGGTGAGCTTTCTGCGCAACAAGGGCTGGCTGCCGGCCGGTGTCTGGACCGACAACGCGACCGCCGTCGGCACGCTGCTGCACCTGCTGCTGATGAGCATGCGGCTGAACCGCCGCTACGACCAGCTGCGCCGCGAGAAGGAAGCCGCGCAGGCGCGCCTCGTGCACGTGGTCGGCCGCCAGAACGACCGGTTGGAGGCGGAAGTGCGCCGGCGCACGGCCGACCTGCGCGGCGAGATCGAGCAGCGCCAGCGCCTCGAGGTCGACCTGCGCGCGGCGCTGGAGACCGAGCGCCGCGCCAAGCAGTCGCAGGTGGATTTCGTCGCGATGGTGTCGCACGAGTTCCGCACGCCGCTGGCCATCATCCACACCACGGCGCAGCAGATTGCCAAGAACCTCGATGCCGCGCGCGAGAAGACCCTGGCGCGTTGCCTGAACCTGCGCGCCGCCGCGCAGCGCATGACCGCGCTGGTCGACGAGTACCTCACCTCCGATCGCATGGAAGCCGGTCAGACGCCGTTCCAGCCGCGCTCTTGCGAGCGTGACGAGCTGCTGGAGCTGTTCGAAGACCTGGTGGCCGACTGGCCAGACGGCCGCGTCGTGTGGCACGACGGGCAGTTGCCGCCACAGCTGGTGTGCGACCCCGGGCTGCTGCGCGTGGCGCTGCGCAACCTGCTGGCCAATGCCGACCGCCACACGCCGGCGGGCCGGGCGATCGTGCTGGACGTGGTGCCGGCGGGGCCGGATGGGGAGGGCGGCCTGAACATTCGCGTGAGCAATCCCGGCGACGCGATCCCGCACGACGAGGTGGCGCGGCTGTTCGAGAAGTACTTTCGCGGCCGGCAGGCGGCGCGCTCACCGGGCGCCGGGTTGGGGCTGTACCTCGTGCATCAGATTGCGGAGCTGCACCGCGGGCACGCCCGGCTCGAAAGCGCCGGGCAGGACGGCCACGTGCGCTTCAGCCTCGCGCTGCCCTGAGAGGCTTCAGCGCAGCATCGCCGACATCGCCGAGCAGCAGTTCAGCATGCGCACGGCCGACTCCACCGTGTCGGCGGTGAAGCGCAGCGTGACGCCATCGACGCGTTCGAAGCTCGGCCACTGGCAGAACAGGTCGGCCATCATCGGCGACTGGGTGCGCAGCGTGACCACCTGCGGGCCCTTGAAGACCAACGGACGCGCATGGGCACGCGCGGCCAGCGCTTCGATCACGCCGGCACGGATCGCCTGGCGCGACTGTTCCGGCGAGAGCGACACGCCGCTGTTGAAGCCGGTCGCCTTCTTGGTCTGCACGAAGGTCGCGTGCGGAAAGAGCGCCTGGTTTTCGGAGATGAACACGTCGTCGCCACTGCCCATCACCACGGGCACGCCGTACTCGCCGGCCAGCGCGCCGTAGATCCCGGCTTCGCCCAGTTCCTGGTCGCCGAACCGGATGCCCGCAAAGGCAAAGCCGTTGATCGTGTGCGCGAGGATGCCGCGGCCTTGGGCACGCGAGTGGTAGCCGATCATGCAGACCGCTTGCACGCCGTCTTCCTCCACGCCGGCCACCATGCTCAGGTAGCGCGGCTTGCCTTGCACCACGCGGGCGCGTGCATCGAGCACGTCGGGCGGCATGTTGCGAAAGCCGCCGTGCGAGTCGTTCACCAGCACCTCGGTGGCGCCGGCGTCGAAGGCGCCCGCAATCGCGGCGTTGGCCTCCTGCGCCATCAGCACGCGGGCACGTTCGTACTCGGGGTTGCCTTGGCGCGCCTGCTCGTGGTGGTAGACGCCAGCCACGCCTTCGATGTCGGTGGAGATCAGGACTTTCATGAGCGTGTGTTTCAGACCAGAGGTGAAAGGGAAGACGCCGGCAGCAGCTCGCCAAGCGTGGCGCGGTGGTTGCCATCGCGGCCCGTGACGGGCGTGGCGCGCCACAGCGCATGAAGAATAGCCTGCTCGGTGCTGTCGGCCGCGGCCTGGAACAGCCCGTCGAGCAGGGTGTCGTGCAGCATCGCGACGGCCGGCATGGGCCGGTCGGCGCGGTCGGGCACGGTGTAGGCGGTGGAGAAAGCCAGCACGAGGTCGCCGCTGCCGTGGCCGAAGACCGAACCGGTGCGGGCCAGCCCTGCGCCCGCGCGCAGTGCGAGGCGGCGCAGCTGGCGCGCGTCGAGCGGCGCGTCGGTGGCGAGGACGATGATGATCGAGCCCTTCTCGGGCTCCGAGGATTCCTTCGACGCCTGCTGCAGCGCCGCGAGCCGTTCGCCCACCGCATGCCCGGCCAGCACCAGCTGCGGCTGACGCCCGTAGTTCGCGAGCACGAGCGCGCCGACCGTGCAGGTCGTGCCATCGGCCATCGCCACGCGGCGCGACGCGCTGCCAATGCCGCCCTTGAGCTGGAAGCTCGACATGCCGCGACCCGCGCCGACCGAGCCCTGCGCAAAGTCCGCATCGGTGGCGGCCAGTGCCTGCAGGTAGTCGGCCTCGGTCACGGCCAGCCGCTGGATGTCGTTGAGAAAACCGTCGTTGCATTCGAAGACCAGCGGGTTCACCGTGGGCAGCGCGCGACCGGTCTCGGGGTTGGCCGCCGCGCAGTCGCGGATCTGCGCCGTGGCCACGGTGCCGACCGAGAAGGTGTTGGTCAGCGCGATCGGCGTTTCCAGCACGCCGAGTTCGGCCAGCTGCACCAGCCCCACGCTCTTGCCGAAACCGTTGAGCACCACGGCCGCGGCCGGCACCTTGTCGCGGAACGGGTCGCCCGCGTGCGGACGGATCACGGTCACGCCGGTCTGCACCGGGCCGTCGGCCAGCGTGCGGTGGCCGACCGTGACGCCCGCAACGTCGGTGATGGCGTCGCGCGTGCCCGGGGGCAGGGTGCCGATGAAGGGCAGGGAGGTCGTCGGGGCCATGAAGAGAGAACGAAGAACTTACTGGCGGTCGATCTTCGGATCGAGCGCGTCGCGCAGGGCGTCGCCCAGCAGGTTGAAGGCCAGCACGGTGAAGAAGATGGCCAGGCTGGGGAACAGCGCCACGTGCGGCGAGGTCACCATGTCGGCGCGGGCTTCGTTGAGCATTGCGCCCCACTCGGGCGTCGGCGGCTGCGCGCCCATGCCCAGGAACGACAGGCTGGCCGCCGTGATGATCGAGGTGCCCACGCGCATCGAGAAGTACACGACGATCGACGAGATCGTGCCCGGCAGGATGTGCCGCACGATGATGGTCCAGTCCGACGCGCCGATGCTGCGCTCGGCCTCGATGTAGGTCTGCTGCTTGAGCACCAGCGTGTTGCCGCGCACCAGGCGCGCAAAGGCCGGCACGCTGAACACCGACACCGCCACCACCACGTTGGTCATGCTGCTGCCCAGAATGGCCACCACGCCCAGCGCCAGCAGGATGCCGGGGAAGGCGAACAGCACGTCCGAGATGCGCATCACGATGCGGTCCCACCAGCCTTCGTAGTAGCCCGCCAGCAGGCCGAAGGCCGTGCCGATGAAGCCGCCCACCAGTACCGACAGAAAGCCGGCCGCCAGCGAGATGCGCGTGCCCGCCAGGATGCGGCTGAAGATGTCGCGGCCCAGCGGATCGACGCCGAACCAGTGCGTGGCCGAGGGCCCGCTGTTCAGCATGTCGTAGTCGAAGAAATTCTCGGGGTCGAAGGGCACGATCCACGGTGCGAACACCGCAATGAACACCAGCAGCCCCACGAAGATGGCCGCGACGATGCCCACGGGCTGCTTCTTGAAGCGGCGCCAGCACTCGCCCCAGGGCGTGCGGACCTTGCCCGCGGTTTGCACCACGGCCACGGGAGAAAGAGGAACGATGGATTCGGCGGAAGCTTGAGTCATAACAGTCGCTCGTTGCGGCTTTTTCGTGGAACACCGCGGAACCGGCTTTGCCGGGCCGCTGGTGTTGCCCCCGGTGAGGGGGTTGGCGAAGCGACACGAAGTGCGCGTAGCCTGGGGGAGGTCATTTGTAGCGGATGGTCGGGTTGATGTAGCCGTACAGCACATCGACCACGAGGTTGATCAGGATGAATTCGAGCGAGAAGAGCAGCACCAGCGTCTGGATCACGGGGTAGTCGCGCATCTGCACGGCGTCGACCAGCAGGCGGCCCAGGCCGGGCCAGTTGAACACCGCCTCCACAAGAATCGAGCCGCCCAGCAGAAAGCCGAACTGCAGGCCCATCATCGTGACCACCGGAATCAGCGCGTTGCGCAGGCAGTGCTTGATGATCACCGTGCGCTCGCGCACGCCCTTGGCGCGTGCGGTGCGCACAAAGTCTTCCTGGATCACTTCGACGAACGAGGCGCGCGTGAAGCGGGCCATCACGGCGGCCACCGCCGCGCCCAACGTGATCGAGGGCAGGATGTAGTGCTGCCAGGTCGCGGCGCCCACCGTGGGCAGCCAGCCGAGCTGCACCGAGAAGATCTGCATGAGCAGCATGCCCAATGCAAATGCGGGGAATGAGATGCCCGACACCGCCAGCGTCATGCCGATGCGGTCGGGCCATTGGTTGCGGAACACGGCCGACACGATGCCGATGCCCATGCCGAAAATCACCGCCCACACCATGCTGGTGATGGTCAGCATCACCGTCGGGAAAAAGCGCTCGGCAATCTCCGTCGACACCGGCCGCCGCGTGCGGATCGAGGTGCCGAAGTCGCCTTGCACCATGTGGGTGAAGAAGCTCACGAACTGCTGCGGCAGCGGCTTGTCGAGCCCGAGGTCCGCGCGCACCATGGCCACGGTCTGCTCGTCGGCATCCTGGCCGGCGGCAAGGCGCGCCGGGTCGCCGGGGAGCATGTGGACGAACAGGAACACCAGCACTGCCACGATGAGCAGTGTCGGGATCAGGCCCAACAGTCGTTTGAGAAAGTAGTTCAGCATGGGGTGCGGGCAGTCAAATCCTCATTCGGGGAACACCGCGGAACCGGCTTTGCCGGGCCGCTGGTGTTGCCCCCGGTGAGGGGGTTGGCGTAGCGACACGAAGTGCGCGAAGCCTGGGGGAGGTCTTAGTTAGACACCGACATGGCGTCGATGTTGATGTTCGCGTCGGGCATCACGAACACACCCGACAGGCGCTTGGCGTGCGCCGACAGGTTCTGCTCGGTAACCAGCGGCACGCGCGGCAGGTCCTTGCGGATCTCGTCCTGCGCGGTCTTGTACAGCGCGGCCTTTTCCTTGTCGTCCACGGTGATCAGTGCCTTGGCGATCGCGTTGTCGACCACGTCGCTCTTGTAGAACGACATGTTGTTGAGCTTCGGTGCCCACGACTCCGAAGCGAACAGCGGGCGCAGGCCCCAGTCGGCTTCACCGGTCGACGACGACCAGCCCGTGTAGTACATGCGGACCTTGGCCGTCTTCGGATCGGGCCAGGCATCGACCATCTCGGTGCGCTGGCCCACTTCGAGCGCCTGCACCTGCAGCTTGATGCCCACCTGTGCGAGCTGCTGCTGCACGAACTGGATCGTCTTCTGGCTGGTCGTGTTGTTGTAGGCGCTCCACAGCACCGACTCGAAGCCGTTCGGGTAGCCGGCTTCGGCCAGCAGGGCCTTGGCCTTCTTCACGTCGTAGGGAATGGGCGCCATCTTCTCGGCGAACTTCACGCCCTGGGGCATCACGCCCTGTGCGGGGAAGGCGTAGCCACCGAAGGCCACCTTCGACAACGCTTCCTTGTTGATGGCGTAGCCGATGGCTTCGCGCACCTTCGGGTTGTCATACGGCTTTTGCAGCATGTTGAAGGCCAGGAAGCGCGTGATGATCGAGGGCGATGCCACCACTTCGAGCTTGTCGCTCTTCTTCAGCAGCTCGGCCTGCTCGTAGGGAATGGGGAAGGCAAAGTCGGCTTCGCCGGTCTGCAGCATCGCGGCGCGCGTGTTGTTCTCGAGCACCGGTTTCCATTGCAGGTTGTCGACCTTCGGGAAGCCCTTCTTCCAGTAGCCGTCGAACTTCTTGGCCTTGACGGCGTCGGTCTGCTTCCACTCGACGAACTCGAAGGGGCCGGTGCCCACGGGGTGGAACGCGATGTCCTTGTTGCCCCATTTCTTCAGCGCAGTGGGCGAGATCATGGCGGCCGAGGCGTGGGCCAGCGAGTTGATGAAGGGGCCGAAGGGCTCCTTCAGCGTGATGCGCACGGTGGTCGGGTTCAGCGCTTCGACCTTGCCGACGCGGTTGAACTGGTTGTAGCGCAGCAGCTTGTTGTCCTGGTTCAGCACGCGGTCGAGCGTGACCTTCACGGCTTCGGCGTTGAAGTCGGTGCCGTCGTGGAACTTGACGCCGCTGCGCAGCTTGATCGTGTAGACCAGGCCGTCCTTCGAGACTTCGTAGCCCTCGGCGAGCACGTTCTGGACCTTCAGGTCCTTGTCGAACTGGAACAGGCCTTCATAGAAGGTCTTGGTCACGGCCGTGGTGATGGTCGTGTTGGTGTTGTACGGGTCCAGCGTTTCCGGCTGGTAGCCGATGGCCAGCACCACGTCTTTGGCAGCCAGTGCCGAGCCCGAGGCGGCGAGCGCGGCCAGGCCCAGCAGTGCGGATGCCCAGCGCAGGGAGGAAGAAGATTGCTTCATGGAAGAACTCCAGTCGGTTCGTGGAAAAAATGCAGGGGGCCTGCGGGTGAAAAAAAACGGTTCGGATTCGGAAGGCGCCGCCGATGGCGTCAAGCCTCAGAAGGCCCCGCCGATGGCGTGTCGTGCAACGAAGTGGCCGGGCGCAACCTGCACCAGCGGCGGCACGTCGGGCTCGTCGCCCACGGCGCGGATCGGGCTGGGAATCTCGCCTTCGAGCAGCGCGCGCGGCTTGTGGCGGCGCGACGGATCGGCCACCGGCACCGCCGCCATCAGCTTGCGCGTGTAGGCATGCTGCGGCGCTTCGAACACCGCGCGGCGCGGGCCGATCTCGACGATCTGGCCCAGGTACATCACGGCCACGCGGTGGCTGATGCGCTCGACCACGGCCATGTCGTGCGAGATGAAAAGGAATGCCACGCCCAGCTCGCGCTGCAGGTCGAGCATGAGGTTGACGATCTGCGCCTGGATGGACACGTCGAGTGCCGACACCGATTCGTCGGCCACCACCACCTTCGGGTTCAGTGCGAGCGCGCGCGCAATCGCGATGCGCTGGCGCTGGCCGCCCGAGAACTCGTGCGGATAGCGCTGCGCCACTTCAGGCGGCAGGCCGACCTTCTGCAGCAGCCAGTCGACGCGCTTCTGCGCCCCGGCGCCCTTGGCGATGTTGTGAATCAGCAGCGGCTCCATGATCGAGAAGCCCACTGTCACGCGCGGATCGAGCGAGGCGAACGGGTCCTGGAAGATGAACTGGATGTTGCGGCGCAGCGCCTGCAGCTCGCGCGTGGGCAGCTCGCGGATGTTCTTGCCGCCGAACTCGATGGCGCCGCTCTGGCTCTCGACCAGGCGCAGCAGCGAGCGGCCCGTGGTCGACTTGCCGCAGCCCGATTCGCCGACCAGCGCCAGCGTTTCGCCGGGGTAGAGGTCGAAGCTGATCTTTTCCACCGCATGCACGCGGCGCTTCACGCGGCCGAAGATGCCGCTGCGCACGTCGAAGCGCGTCACGAGGTCGCGCACGCGCAGGATCGGGCCGGCGTCTTCACGCACGGTGGTCTGCGGCGTGGTGTTGGTGCTGGGCACGGTCTCGGTGCTGTCTTCGGTGCCGGACTCGGTACGAAGGAGTTCGAACTTGGCTGGCAGGTCGGTGCCCTGCATCGCGCCGAGCTTGGGCACGGCCGACAGCAGCGCCTTGGTGTAGGGGTGCTGCGGCGACGCGAACACCTGGTCGGAGGTGCCGGCTTCGACCTTGTCGCCGCGGTACATCACGAGCACGCGGTCGGCAATTTCGGCCACCACGCCCATGTCGTGCGTGATGAAGAGCACGCCCATGCGCATCTCTTTCTGCAGCTCGCGGATGAGCTGGAGAATTTGCGCCTGAATGGTCACGTCGAGCGCGGTGGTGGGCTCGTCGGCGATCAGCAACTGCGGCTTGCACGACAGCGCCATCGCGATCATCACGCGCTGGCGCATGCCGCCCGAGAGCTGGTGCGGAAAGCGGTCGAGCACGTTGCGCGCTTCAGGGATGCGCACGAGTTCGAGCATGCGCAACGCCTCGGCGCGTGCGGCCGAATTGCTCTTGCCCTGGTGGATGCGGATGGCCTCGGCAATCTGATCGCCGGCGGTGAACACCGGGTTCAGCGAGGTCATCGGCTCTTGAAAAATCATCGCGATGTCGGCACCGCGAATGCCGCGCATCGTGCTGTCGCGTGCCTGCGCCAGGTCGAGCACTTCGCCGTTGCGACGACGGAAGGCCATGCTGCCGCCGAGGATGCGACCGCCGCCGTGCTCCACCAGCCGCATCAGCGCGAGCGAGGTGACCGACTTGCCCGACCCCGATTCACCCACTACCGCGAGCGTTTCGCCGTGGTCGACGTGGAAGGACAGGCTTTTGACGGCATCGACGGTGCGCTCGGACGTCGAGAAGCGCACGGTGAGGTCGTCGACGGCGAGGACACGGCCGTCGGGCAGATTCAGGGCAGGGGAAGACATGGCGGGTGCGGGAGAAAAGTGGGGCGTGTGCGTCAGGCGAAGATGGCCGTCACCGGGGCTTCATCGCCGCGCGCGTGGCCGCGGTACATGCCTTCGGTGTTGAAGGCCAGGCTCAGGTTGCCGTGGCGGTCGACGGCGATCAGCCCGCCGGTGCCGCCGATGGCGGGCAGCGACCCGTGCACCACGGCGTGCGTGGCCGCTTCGAGCGTGGCGCCGCCGTAGGCCATGCGCGCGCAGATGTCGTGGGCGGCCGCGACGCGGATGAACATTTCGCCGCTGCCGGTGCACGAGATGGCGGCGGTGCGGTCGTCGGCATACGTGCCCGAACCGATGAGCGGCGAATCGCCGACGCGGCCGACGCGCTTGTTGGTCATGCCGCCGGTCGAGGTGGCGGCGGCCAGGTGGCCGTGAATGTCGAGTGCGACCGCGCCGACGGTGCCGAACTTCTTGTCTTCGTCCAGCGGCGGCTTGGTCATGGCGGCGCCTTCGTGGTCGGTGACCACGCGGCCCGTGTCGCGCACGCGGTACAGCTGCTGGCGGCGTGCGTCGGTCGAGAAGAAGAAGGGTTCGACCATCTCCAGCCCACGGTCGCGTGCGAAGGCTTCTGCGCCCGCGCCGGCCAGCAGCACATGGGCGCCGTCTTCGAGCACGGCACGCGCGGCGCGCACGGGGCGGCGCACGTGGCTCACGCCAGCAATGGCGCCGGCCGCGAGCGTGGCGCCGTCCATCACAGCCGCGTCGAGCTCGTGCGTTTCTTCGTGCGTGAACACCGCGCCGTAGCCGGCATTGAAGAGCGGGCAGTCTTCGAGCATCTCGACCGCGAGGCAGGTGGCGTCGAGCGCCGACATGCCCTTGAGCAGCGCGGCCTGCGCGGCGCGCACGATGGTCTGCAGCGCGTCGTGGTACGCCTGCGCCTGCTCGGGGTTGGTGGTCGAGGCGCTGATGGTGCCGGCGCCGCCGTGGATGGCGATGACGGGCGTGACGTTCTTCATCGGGAAGCTTTCTTCTTTTTCTTGCCGGCGTCGGAAGCGACGGCGGCGGGGAGGAGGGGAGGCATCGAGACCTGGCCGCGCGCATGGCCCTGGCCCAGCCCGCCGTGCAGCCACGGGCGCACCGCCTGCAGGATGCGGCCGGCCGACTGCGCCGCGCCGGGCGCGCGCAGGGCGACCGCGCTGGTCAGTGCCTCGATCAGCGCG
Organism: Variovorax sp. 54; assembly: GCF_002754375.1. Taxonomy (NCBI): domain Bacteria; kingdom Pseudomonadati; phylum Pseudomonadota; class Betaproteobacteria; order Burkholderiales; family Comamonadaceae; genus Variovorax; species Variovorax sp. 54. Next base: position 277,105 of record NZ_PEFF01000001.1, on the reverse strand, counting down.
AGCACGCTGGTCTCGCAGTTGGGGCGGTAGCTGGTTTCGGTCTGGCAATAGAGCACCACGTCGGCCAGCGGCGCGATCGGGGAGCTGGGGCGGTCGGTCAGCGCGAGCACCGCGCAACCCTGGCTGCGCGCAATCTGCGCAAGCGCCACCGTGTCGGTGAGGTAGCGCGGAAAGGTGAGGCCGATGAACAGGTCCTGCGGGCCCGAGTGCATCAGCGAGCGCGCCGAGTGCGTCACGCCGCTCACGCTGGAGAGCATGCGCACGTCGTTGCACGAACCGTCGAGCCCGTGCTGCAGCAACCCCGCAAGCCAGGCGCTGGCGCCGAAGCCGCCGATGTAGATCGAGCGCGCCTTCAGGATGCGCTGCACCGCAGCCTCGCAGGCGGCGTAGTCCAGCGACTGGCGCGTCGCTTCGATGTTGCGGCGGCTTTCGTCGAGCGCCGTGGCGAACACCTCGGCCACCGTGGTGGGGTGCTCCAGGTTGCCGCGCAGCCGCTCGACCGGCGCCACCAGCGACTCGAAGCCGCGCACGAGCTCGGCGCGGAAGGCGGCGTAGCCGTCGAAGTCCAGCGCCCGCGCAAAGCGGTTGGCCGTGGCGACCGACACGCCTGCTGCGGCGGCGAGCTCATCGATGGGCAGCGTCGCGACCTGCAGCGGGTGCTCGAGCACGAAGTCGGCCACCTGCCGGTGCGAACGCGTCAGCCGCGGCAGCGCCTGCGCAATGCGCTGGGCCACGGTGGTGCCTGGGGTGTCGACGTTGGTGCTCATGGGGCGGGCGATGCACCTGGGTGGGTGCGGGTGATGAAAATCGGTTTACAAATATATGACAGATATGAAAATTTTCTGTCATTTCCGATCGATATCGCAAGTAGCGGGCCAGGAGCGAGGGGCTTTGGCGAGCGCGTGATCGGGCGTGTTTCCCTTGCGGGGCGGCGCGTTCGGAGCCGTTGGCGCGCGGCGTTCAGGGATTACCCTGATGTTGTCTTTTCATCCCTTGGGCGGGGTCGGGCGCGTTGAAAACGAACGAATTAACTGCGAGATGCGAATCGGATAGCGACATTGACGCCCTTGTGCCCAGCCCTGAGTATCCCGAGCGGTGCAATTGGCACCGGGGAACGAGGAACCACGACATGAGACAGGAATGGCTTCGCCGCGCGCTCGCGGTGATGGGTGGCTTTGTGCTGATTGCGGCCGTTGCCGCATGCGGCGGCGGTGGGGGCGGAGGAGGTGGCGGGGGCGGTGTGCCGATCCTGCCGCCGACCGGCGTGGCCCCTGTGCAGCCACCGCCTTCGGCCAGTGGCCGGGTGGTGTCGGACACGCTGACGTCGAGCGTCAACAACGTGCGCTACCCGTTCGAGGTGTTCATTCCGGCGGCCTACGACAGCAGCACCGATGCCGTGCCGATCATCTATGCCTTCGACGGCGACGCGACCAACGGCCTGCCCGACACGCGCTTCACGAATCTCAAGAACGTGCTGATCAAGCGCGGCACCAAGGCCATCCTCGTGGGCATCGGCAACACCGCGCGCCGGCAGGAGGACTACAACTTTCCGGGCGCCAACCCGTACCACACCTTCCTCACGAAGGACCTGGTGCCGTACATCGAATCGAAGTACCGCGCCGACCCGAAGAAACGCATGCTCACGGGGCTGTCGACCAGCGGCAACCTCGCGGCCACGGCGCTGTTCCTGGAGGCGCCCGACAACCTCGTCTTCTCGTACTTCATTTCCATCGAGGCCGCCTTCTGGCAGCAGGAGGCTGAGAACAACGCCCTCGAAAAGAAGATGTTCGACGCGCTGGCTGGCCGGCCGTTGCCCGTGACGCTGATCCTGGCGCACTGCGCGAGCGGCTGCAACGAAGTGCCGGTGAAGGCGATGTACAAGCGGATGTCCGAGCGGGGCTATGTCGGGCTGCAGCTCATCGACACGGAGTTCAACTCCACGCACGTGGGCACGGACGTGCTCGCGTTCGACGACGCGATCGTGCGGATCTTCAAGTAAGACCTGGCGGCGAACCGGGCAACCCGGTTCGCGCGCAGGCCGTGCTCAGCTGACGGAAGGGCTCGGCGGATAGCCGGCTTCCGTCAACGCCGCCACCAGCGAGGGGCGGTCTTCGGTGGTGTCGATGCGCACCGTTCTTTGCTTCACGTCCACCTCGAGCCTGGCCTGCGGGTCCAAGTCTTTGATGGCCCGGGTGATGCGGCCGGCGCAGCTGCCGCAGGTCATCGACTGGATTTCAAACGCTTGCATGAGAGTCGTCCTTTCAAAAGAGTGACGCTCAGTGTCAAGCTTGCCATCGTGTGAAGGTCAAGCGCGGTGAACGCCTGACCCCTGCCGCGCCAAGGTCATGCGGTTGCTCGGCTTTGACTCTTCCATGGTGTGAAGGTTGAGACTTCGCGCTTTGACTCGAAGGAGAACTCCATGGAACATTCCACGGCGCCGGCGGTTGCAGCGCGCTTGTCTCTTGCAGACGTCATTGCGCGTTCGGGCGCGTCCGCGCAGCTGCTGAGCGACTGCGAATCGCTCGGACTGCTCGACGACACGGCGCACGCCGGCCGCTACGACGAGCGCGCCGTGTCGACGCTGCGCTTCGTGCGGCGCGCGCACACGCTGGGTTTCGACACACCGGAAGTCGTCGAGCTGCACGCCCTGTGGCAAGACGGGCGCCGTGCAAGCTTCGATGTGAAGCGCGTCGCGCTCGAACGGGCCGACGACCTCGCCCAGCGCATCGAAGAGCTGGCACACATGAAGCGTCTGCTGGAGCGCCTGGCCCACTGCTGCGAAGGTGACGAGCGTCCCGAGTGCCCCATCCTCGATGAGCTGGCCGGGCTCAAGGGGTTTGCCGGGTGTGAGGCACGGCGCGAGTGAAGCGGTGCTTCGGCTTGGCACCTCAGGTGCGGCGCACCGCGCTTGCTCAGGCGACGCCCTGCTGAGGGTGCGTGGTTCAGGTTCCTTGACATTCGCGCGCGCACATCAGCCGCGGTCAGTCACGACTCAGAATTCACGGCCATCATCTGCGCTCTACGCACATCACCTTCCGTTTCAACCCGAGCTGGAGCACATCATGGGAATTCTGAACACACTTGAGGAAGTCGCTGGCGCCGTCGTTGCCGTCGAGGGCCTGGAAAAGGTCGATCCGAATGCTTCGTTCCTCGGCAAGGCCGCTGCCGCTGTGGCGGGCTACAAGGGCGTCGAGCTCGTCAAGGAGAAACTCGAGGAAAAGAGCGAAGGCGAAGGCGAAGGCGCCAGCCCGGATCAACCCGCCTGATATCGGGCCCGTCGTTCCAGGCCCTCAACCCGGAATGTTCGGCTCGACCAGCTGGGCCAGCGCAATCAGCGATTCTTGCCAACCGAGATAGCACATCTCGGCGGGAATCACCTCGGGGATGCCCTCCTGCACGACGGAGATGTCCGTGCCGCACGACACGGCGGTCAGCGTCACGGTGGTCTTCATCGTGCCCGGCAGGTTGGCGTCGTCGAAGCTCGCGTCGTAGGCAATGCGCCGGCCGGGCACGAGTTCCAGGTACTTGCCGCCGAACGAGTGGCTGTGGCCGGTGCTGAAGTTGGTGAAGGACATGCGCCACGCGCCGCCCACCACGGGCTCCATGCTGTGGACCTTGCCGGTGAAGCCGAAGGGCGGCAGCCAGCGCTCGAAGGCGCCGGCCTCCACGAAGGCGCGGTAGAGCTTGTCGGGGGAGGTGCGCAGCACGCGGTGCAGACGAACGGTGTTGGTAGCCATGGTTGCTTTCTCCTTTGAAGTTCAGAGGACGACCCTCTATGGTGACGTCGGATGAGCCCGCTGCGATTCGACAGGTCCAGGACTGGGACAAACCCTGATCGGCCCGACCCTCGAGGCTAAGCCGCTGCCTTCTGCATGAACACGCTCAACGGATCGTCCGGGTAGTCGCCGAAGCGCTCGCGCCGCGCATACCCCGCGCGCGCATAGAACGCCAGCGCCTCGGGCTGGCTCACGCCCGTCTCCAGCCGGAACAGTGCGCATCCGTGCGCCTTGGCTTCGCCTTCGAGAAAACCCAGCACCTTCGCCGCCACGCCTTGCCCGCGGTTCTGCGGGCGCACATACATGCGCTTGAGTTCGCCGTAGCCGGGGTTCATGACGAGCGCGCCGCAGCCGATGGCCGTGCCGGCGTCGTCACGCGCGACCGCGAACAACACATGCGCTGCCGACAGCGCGGCCAGGTCGATGCCGTAATGGCTCTCGGGCGGGTACAGCGGCTTCTGGTACGCATCGAGGTCGTCGATGAGCTGGATGACGTCGGGCTGGTTCGGGTTTTCAATCGAGATCTGCATCGTTCGATCGTAGCGAGCCGACGTGCTGCAAAGCCCGACGCGCGACGGGGTTCCCCGCGGCGGCCAACAATGGTTGCGTCATTCATCCGTGTTCGTTGTTCGTTCGATTCAAGGAGTAGCACTTTGGAATACCGTCATCTGGGCAAATCGGGCCTCAAGGTCCCCGTGTTGAGCTTCGGCACCGGCACCTTCGGCGGCAAGGGCGAGTTTTTCAGCGCGTGGGGCAGCACCGACGTGGCCGAGGCGCGCACGCTGATCGACATCTGCATGGACGCCGGCGTGAACATGTTCGACAGCGCCGACATCTACTCGGGCGGCGCCGCCGAATCGGTGCTGGGCGAGGCGCTCAAGGGCCGGCCGCGCGACCGGCTGCTGATCTCGACCAAGGCCACCTTCCGCAGCGGCGACGGGCCGAACGACGTGGGCTCGTCGCGCCAGCACCTCGTGCAGGCGGTCGATGCGTCGCTGAAGCGGTTGGGCACCGACTACATCGACCTGTTCCAGCTGCACGGTTTCGATGCGAGCACGCCGGTGGAAGAAACGCTGTCCACGCTCGACGACCTCGTGCGTGCGGGCAAGCTGCGTTATGTGGGCGCATCGAACTTCTCGGGCTGGCACCTGATGAAGTCGTTGGCGGTGTCGGAGCAGCGCGGCTATGCGCGCTATGTGGCGCACCAGGCGTATTACTCGCTGGTCGGGCGCGAGTACGAGTGGGAGCTGATGCCGTTGGCGCAAGACCAGGGCGTGGGCGCCGTGGTCTGGAGCCCGCTGGGCTGGGGCCGGCTCACGGGCAAGATCCGCCGCGGCCAGCCGCTGCCGGCCAACAGCCGCCTGCACGTGACGGCCGACATGGGCCCGCCGGTGGCCGACGAGCTGCTGTATCGCGTGGTCGAGGCGCTGGAGAAAGTCGGCGCCGAAGTCGGCAAGACGGTGCCGCAGGTCGCGCTCAACTGGCTGCTGCAGCGCCCGACGGTGTCGAGCGTGGTGGTCGGCGCGCGCGACGAAGCGCAACTGCGCCAGAACCTCGGCGCCGTGGGCTGGAACCTCACGCCCGCACAGGTCGCCGAACTCGACGCGGCCAGCGCGACGACGCGGGCCTATCCGTACTGGCACCAGCAGGGCTTTCTGGAGCGCAACCCGAACCCCGTCTGACGCGGTTCACCGGCTCAGGCGGGTGTCAGCCCCAGCACCCACTGCTTGAACTGCTCCAGCGCCCCGGAGGCCGGCCGGCCTTCGGGGTACGCGAAGTAGTAGCCCTGGTGCACGTCGAGGTGCCGGTCCACTGGAATCACGAGTTCGCCAGTGCGCAGTTCCTGTTCGATCAGGAGGCGCGGCGCCAGCCCCACGCCCATGCCCGCCGCCGCGGCGGCCACCACCATGGTGAACAGCTCGTAGCGTGGCCCGCGCGAGGCGTGCACCGTGTACTCCCATTCCTGCTGCGCGTACCAGTCGCGCCATGCATGGGCGCGCGTGCTCAGGTGCACATGGCGGCAGCGCTCGAAGCCAGCTTCGTCCCACTGGGCGTGCGCGTCGCGGAACGCGGGGCTGCAGATGGGCACCATCTCGCCTTCGGAAAAGATCAGCCCGCCGCGCGTGTTCGGCCAGAACTGGTCGCCGAAGTAGATCGCCGCGTCGTACGCGTGTTCCTGGAACGAGAAGGGCTGCGAGCGCGCCGACAGGTTCACCGTGATGTTCGGGTGCAGGCGGCTGAAATCGGGCAGCCGCGGGATGAGCCATTGCGTGGCGAAGGTCGGCACCACGGCCAGTTCGAGCATGAAGCCCATCTCGTGGCCGGCGCTGATCTCCAGCGTGTCGCGGCGGATCTGGTCGAGGTGGCGGCGGATGCGCGCGGCGTACTCGCGGCCCACGTCGGTGAGCGTCAGCCGCTTGCGCACGCGCGAGAACAGCGGCACGCCCAGGCGCTGCTCCAGCATCGCCACCTGGCGGCCGACGGCGCTTTGCGTGAGCGCCAGCTCGGTCGCCGCGCGGGTGAAGCTCCCCAGGCGTGCCGAGGCCTCGAAGGCCTGCAGCGCGCCGAGGTTGGGAATGTCTTTTCTCATCGCGCTATTCTGGCGGGAGCGTGCGCAGCCCAGGCAACTGCCCGGGCCCAGGCACCGAAAGACACGGAAAGGCATCTCATGCGGCGTGTGGCGATCATCGGCGGCGGAGCCATCGGCTCGGCCATCGCGTACTTCCTGGGCGCCGACCCGGCAGGCGAGGCCTTCGACATCACGGTGGTGGAGCGCGACTTCTCGTACCGGCAGGCCTCGTCGGCGCTGTCGGCCAGTTCGATCCGGCAGCAGTTTTCCACCGCCATCAACATCGAGATGTCGCTCTACGGCATCGACTTCTTCCGCACGCTGGGCGAGACCCTTCGCGTGGGCGATGACGCGCCCGACATCGGCCTGGTCGAGCCCGGCTACCTCTACCTGGCCTCGCCGGCGGGCGTCGACGTGCTGCGCGAGAACCACGCGATGCAGAAGGCGCATGCGGTGGACGTGGCGCTGCTAACGCCCGAGGAGCTGAAGGCGCGTTTCCCGTGGATCTCGACCGAGGGCATCGCGCTCGCATCGCTCGGCCTTTCGGGCGAGGGCTGGTACGACGGCTACAGCTTGCTGCAGGCCTTTCGCAAGAAGGCCGCATCGCAGGGCGCACGGTACGTGCAGGCGCATGCCACGGGGCTGCGCCGCCAGGGCCGCAGCGTGACCGGCGTGCACCTCGACCACGGCGAGACGATCGATGCCGACATCGTCGTCAACGCCGCCGGCGCCTGGGCCGCGAAGGTGGCCGAATGGGCGGGCATCGACCTGCCGGTGCGCGGCCGACGCCGCAGCGTGTTCAGCTTTTCATGCCCCGAGACCTTGCCCGGTTGCCCGCTGGTCATCGACACCTCCGGCATCTGGCTGCGGCCCGAAGGTCGACAGTTCATCTGCGGCTTCGCGCCGCCCGAAGACCGGGACCCCGATGACGCGCCGCTCGACGTCGAACACGAGGCCTTCGACAGCTTCATCTGGCCAGCGCTGGCCGAACGCATTCCGGCCTTCGAAGCCGTCCGCATGACGGGCGCCTGGGCCGGCTACTACGAGATGAACCTGTTCGACCACAACGCGATCCTCGGCCTGCACCCGGACTGCGACAACCTGTACTTCGCGAACGGCTTCTCGGGCCACGGCCTGCAGCAGTGCCCAGCGGCGGGGCGGGGTATCGCCGAGCTGATCCGCTTCGGTGGCTACCGCAGCCTCGACCTGTCGCCGCTGTCGTTCGCGCGCATTCTGGAGAACCGGCCGTTGATCGAGAAGAACATCATCTAGGGTTGCTGCTCCATCGGCTTGATGTCCCCCACGGGCGACAGCAACGCCGGGTCGAAGGCGGCGAGCGTGCGGCCTTCCTTCAGTCGCTTCGGCCAGTCGGGGTTCGACAGCGCGCCGCGCCCCAGTGCCACGAAGTCGGCGCCATCCGCGAGTGCCGCCTCGGCACGCAACGGGTCGTGCAGGCTGCCGTTGGCGACGATCGCAATGCCCGGCGCATGGCGGCGCGTGAGCTGCAGCAGGCTCGGCCCCGTATCGCCGAAGGCCGGGCGCCAGGCTTCGAACTCAGTGACGTGCAGGTAGTCGATGCCGCTGTGCGCCAGCGCCCCGAACACGGTCGCCGCACCGGCCCCGGCTTCCGGCCACTTGTGGGCGAAGTCGTTGACCTTGCTTTGCGAGATGCGCACGCCGACCGGTGCCGACGCACCCAGCATCTGCCGCACGGCACGCACCACCTCGACGGTCAACTGCACGCGGTGTGCGAGGGCACCGCCCCAACGGTCGGTGCGCGCGTTGGTGTGGCCGGTCATGAACTGGTCGAGCAGGTAGCCGTTCGCGCCGTGAATCTCCACGCCGTCGAAGCCCGCCACTTCCGTCGCCAGCAGTGCGGCCCGGGCGAAGCCGCGAATGGCCTCGGCGATGTCGGCATCGGTCATCGCGCGAGGCACCGGGTACTCGCCTTCGCCGCGGTAGGCCGTCATCTGCGTGCCGCGGGGGCGAATCGCCGACGGCCCCGCCGTGTGGTCGCGAAAGCGATTGAACTGCGACAGCGCGCCCGCATGCATGAGCTGCGCGATGACGCGTCCGCCTGTGCCCTGGATCGCCTTTACCACCGGCTGCCACGCGCGGGCCTGTTCGCGATCGCTCAGGCCGGGCTGGCGGAAATAGCCTTGCGCATACGCCGCGTCGGTGTAGATGCCTTCGGTGATGACGAGGCCGAAGCCGCCCCGCGCAAAGCGTTCGTAGTAGCGGGCCATGGTGCCGTTGGCGTGGCCCTCGGGCGAGGCGCTGACGCGTGTCATCGGCGCCACGGCCAGGCGGTTGGGCAACTGCAGGCCGTTCAGGTTCGCCTGCGAGAACAGCGGCGTGTTCATCGGGCGTCTCCCGGCGCGACGGCGATGGCCTCGATCTCGATCATCGCGTCGGGCGAGTACAGGCCCGAGACCTCGACGATGGTGTCGGCCGGGTAGGGGGCCGAGAACCACTGGCGGCGCAATTCGACGATCTTTGGAAAGTGCGACATGGAGGTCAGGAAGATCGTCACCTTGACCACGCTGCCCAGGCCCGTGCCGGCGGCCCGCAACACGCGGTCGAGGTTCTTGAAAGCCTGCTCGGCCTGGCGGTCGAAGTCGCCCTTGCCGACGATCTCGCCGTCGTCGCCGATCGCGGCCTGGCCGGACACGAAGACGAGGTTGCCGAGCTGGATGGCCTGCGACAGCAGGAAGGGCGCGTAGGGGTCGGGTTGGGTGTGGATTTGTTGGGGTTGCAGTTGCATGACGGGTGCCTTCTATGGTGAATTTCAGATCAGCCGTGGAAGTGATTTCTTCCTGCGACCCCTGGAATCTAGGGATGAGGAGAGCACCCGACAAAGGCTGATTTTTCAGTCGACAGATGAATTCAGCTAATCTGTCCGCATGCGAAGACTTCCTCCCCTGGGCGCATTGCGCGTGTTCGAGGCCGCGGCCCGCCGGCTGAGCTTCAAGGCGGCGGCCGACGAGCTGCACGTCACGCCGACCGCTGTCAGCCACCAGATCAAGCAGCTCGAAGAAGCGCTCGACGTGCGCCTGTTCGAACGCGGTACGCGGCAGGTGCACCTGACGGCCGCTGGGCATCAGCTGTTCCCCGCGCTGCGCGACGGCTTCGACAGCTTCGAGCGCGCCGTCGACGGCGTGCGCCGCCTGAAGGGCACGCGCATCGCCACGCTGTCGTCCACGGTCGGTTTCATGGCCCGCCGGCTGGCACCGCGCGCCGGCACCTTTCGCGACCTGCACCCCGAATGGACGCTGCGGCTGGATGCCACCAACCAGGTCGTCGACCTCGACACCGAGGCCGACGCGGCCATCCGATATGGCAACGGCCGCTATGCCGACCTGGTCGTCGAGCCGCTGTTCCAGGACCACTACGCGCCGGTCTGCAGCCCCGCGCTGGCGGTCGCGGCCAGGAAAGACCTGCGCGCTGTCTCGCTGATCCACTTCGAATGGGGGCGCGCGGGGCGCGACGAAACGCTGGCGCCGGTGTGGCGCACGTGGCTCGCGCGCGCGGGCCGCACCGACGTCGATGCGCAGGCGGGCCTGTCGTTCACCGAAGAGATTCACGCGGTGCAGGCCACGGTCGCAGGGCAGGGCGTTGGGTTGTTGAGCCTGGCGCTGGTGGCCGACGAGCTGGCGTCGGGCCTGCTGGTGCAGCCTTTCGAGCTGTCGGTGGAAAGCTACCGCTACGACCTCGTGTACAGCCCGCGTGCCGCCAGCCGGCCCGCGACGACGGTGCTGCGCGACTGGGTGCACCGCGAATTCGGCGCCAACGAAAAGAAGGCATAGTGGCAGGCATGACTGCCCAGACCCTGTACGCGCAAAAGCGCGTCTCCGCCGCCGATGCCGTGCGCCAGGTGCGCAACGGCGACATGATCATCGTGCCCACGGGCGTCGGCGAGCCGCCGTCGCTGCTCACGGCGCTGTCCGAGCAGCGCCGCGACTTCCGCGACGTGAAGGTCGCGCAGATTCTTGCGATGCGCAAGTACGCCTACATCGACCCCGAGACGGTCGCGCATGTGCGCCATGTGGCGCTGTTCTTCGGCGGCGCCACGCGTGCGGGCGGGCAGGCCGGCTGGATCGACTTCATTCCCAACTACTTCTCCGAGATTCCCGCGCAGATCGAGCGCGGGCAGATCGCGGCCGACGTGGTGTTCAGCATGGCCTCGCCGATGGACGCGCACGGCTACTTCGCGCTGAGCCTGGGCCCCGACTACACGATGGCCGCCGTGGCGAAGGCGCGCGCGGTCGTGCTCGAGGTGAACCCCAACGTGCCCTACGCGCATGGCAACTGCCACGTGCACATTTCGCAGGTGGCGGCGCTGGTCGAGAGCACCGAGCCCGTGATGGAAGTCGGCCTGCCCAAGATCGGCCCGGTGCAGGAAGCCATCGGCAAGCACGTGGCCGACCTGATCGACGACGGCGCCACCTTGCAGATCGGCTACGGCGGCATTCCCGACGCGGTGGTGATGCAGCTCACGGGCAAGCGCGACCTGGGCATCCACACCGAGATGATCGGCGACGGCATCCTCACGTTGGTCGAAAGCGGCGCGGTCACCAACCGCCGCAAGAACTACCTGCCGGGCAAGTCGGTCGCGACCTTCGCGCTGGGCTCGAACAAGCTGTACCGCTTCATGGACCGCAACCCGGGGCTGGAGATGCACCCGGTGAACTTCACCAACGACCCGGCGCTGGCGGGGCTGAACGACAACCTCATCGCCATCAACGCCACCATGCAGATCGACCTGCTGGGCCAGTGCGGCTCCGAGAGCCTGGGCCATGCGCCGTACTCGGGCACCGGCGGGCAGTCGGACTTCGTGCGCGCGGCCAACCGTTCGCGCGGCGGCAAGGCCTTCATCGTGCTGCCCTCGACGGCGAAGGACGACACCATCTCGCGCATCGTGCCCTCGCTCTCGCCGGGCACGCATGTGAGCACGAGCAAGAACGACATCAACTACGTCGTCACCGAGTACGGCGTGGCGCAGCTGCGCGGCAAGTCGGCCCAGCAGCGCGCGCAAGAGCTGATCGCCATTGCGCATCCGAACTTCCGGGCGGAGCTGACGGAGCAGGCGAAGCGCGCGAAGGTGCTGTGAGCGTTGGGGTGGCCCAAGGCGCTGATCAACTGGCCTTGGCCGCCCGCACCAGCGACGGCGTGGCCTTGTAGCTCTCGGGAAACAGCTTCTTCAGGTCGTCGATCTTCGGCAGGTCGTTGATCGCGATGTAGGGCTGGTTCGGGTGCAGCGTGAGGTAGTCCTGGTGGTAGTCCTCGGCCGCGTAGAAGGACTTGGCCATCTCGACCGTGGTGGCCAGCGGCTTGCCGAAGGTCCTGGCCTGGTTGAGCTGGGCGATGTAGGCGTTGGCGATGCGGGCCTGTTCGGCGTTTTCGGCGAACACGGTGGAGCGGTACTGCGGGCCGGTGTCCGGGCCCTGGCGGTTGAGTTCGGTCGGGTCGTGTGCCACCGAGAAATAGATCTGCAGCAGCTTGCCGTAGCTCACCTTGCGTGGGTCGTAGCTGATGCGCACGGCCTCGGCATGGCCGGTGCGGCCCGAGCCGACCTCGTTGTAGCGCGCGGTGCGGGCCTCGCCGCCCGCATAGCCCGAGAGTGCATTGCTCACGCCCTCGACGCGCTGGAACACGCCCTGCACACCCCAGAAGCAGCCGCCTGCGAACACGGCGGTGGCGGTGGTGGCGTCGGCCGACGCGGCCAGGTCGGCTGCCGGCGCGGGCACGCGGCGCGCGGTCTCGGCGAAGGAAGGGGCCGCGTGCCAGGCGAAAGCGGCAACGGCGAGCGCACCGGCGGCAATGGCGAAGGATTTCATGGCGGTCTTTCGTAGGGAGCGCAGATGAGAGAGACAGTGGCCCCGATCCCGCCGGCCGTCAATGGCGGCGGGACGGGGATCGGGCGAGAGGGCGTTACTTCTTCATCTCGTCCTTGCCCATCGCGTCCTTCTTCATTTCGTCCTTGCCCATGGCATCTTTCTTCATGCCGTCCTTGGCCATGCCGTCCTTCTTCATGGCGTCCTTGCCCATGGCGTCCTTCTTCATTTCGTCCTTGCCCATGGCGTCTTTCTTCATGCCGTCCTTGGCCATGTCGTCCGCGGCAAAGGCCGAGGCGCCGGCGAAGGCCATGCAGGTGGCGAGGAGGGTGGCGGTGAGCTTGTTCATGTCGGTCTTCCTGAGTTGAGGTTGGGTTTCGTTGTCGTCAAGATCGGCCTGGCTCCCTGTCGGAATTCGGCCTCGCGCTTTCTTCGGCAGTCGAGCGGCTGTGGCAGCCCCTCAGCTCCCTCCGAACCAGTTGTAGCCCTGGTCTTCCCAGTAGCCACCGGGATAGGTGTTGGTCACGTACATCGCCTGGATGTGCTTCGGGTTCTTGTAGCCAAGCTTGGTCGGCATGCGCAGCTTCATCGGGAAGCCGTACTTCGGCGGCAGCGGCTGGTCGTCGTAGCTCAGCGTGAGCAGCGTCTGCGGGTGCAGCGCGGTGGGCATGTCGATGCTGGTGTGGTAGTCGTCGGCGCACTGGAAGCCGACGTACTTGGCGCTGAGGTCCGCACCGACGTGCCGCAGAAAATCGGCAAAGCGCACGCCGCCCCATTTGCCGATGGCGCTCCAGCCTTCCACGCAGATGTGGCGCGTGATCTGGTCCTCTTGCGGCAGGGCGCGCAGCTCGGCGAGCGTCCAGCGGCGCTTGTCGGCGACCATGCCGCTCACTTCGAGGCGGTAGGTGGCTTCGTCGACCTCGCGGATCTCGTCCTCGCCGTAGTAGGCGTTGAACGGAAAGGGGCGCGTGATCTCGGCCTCGGTGTAGGTCGGTGCCAGCCGCGTCGGGCTGAAGAGCCAGCCCTGCACCTCGTCGTTGAAACGCGAGACCTTCGTCAGCGCGGCTTCCACGTGGCTGTCGTCGCTGATGCTGCAGCCGGTGAGCATCGACAGGCCGCCCAGCGTCAGCGAACGGCGCAGGAACATTCGGCGCGAGGGGGCGTCGAGCTGGCGCTCGATGAGGGCGCGGGCTTCGCGCACCACGGCGTCGCCGTCGACGCCGGTCAGGGGAGGGCGTTTGAAAAAGAGGCTCATGGGGTGTGGGGCGCGCGACCGCGCAGCATGGTGAGCAGGGTGCGGGGCACGAGCGCCACCATCACGAGGTGCACGGCAACGAAGGCCACCAGGGCTGCCATCGCCACGAAGTGGACGCGGCGCGCGGCTTCGTAGCCACCCAGCAGCTCGCGCAGCATGGGGAATTGCACCGACTTCCACAGCACCAGCCCCGACAGCACGAGCGCGACCAGGTCGACGATCACGAACAGGTAGGCCAGCTTCTGCACATGGTTGTAGTGGCGCGGGTCGGCGTGCGAGAGCTTGCCGCCGAGCGCGGCCCGCGCGTCGCGCCAGAGGCCGGCCGGCGAGAGCGGAAAGAACTTGCGCGCGAAGCGCCCGCTGGCGATGTTCAAGCCGAGGTAGACCAGCCCGTTGAACACCAGCAGCCACATCGCCGCGAAGTGCCACTGCAGCGCGCCGCCGAGCCAGCCGCCCAGCGTGATGGAGGCCGGAAAGCGAAAAGGAAAGAAGGGCGCCGCGTTGTAGATGCGCCAGCCGCTGGCCACCAGCACGAGCACGGCCAGCGCGTTGAGCCAGTGCGTGGCGCGCATCCACAGCGGGTGGATCGGTCGCTTGTCAGGGGCGGTGCGTGTCTGCATGGGCTGGATTGTTGGGCGCACCCCCTCGCCGATTCATCACGCAAAGTTCAAAGAATCGTGATAACTCCGGGGCCCGTCTCGCGGGACAATCGCGGCCATGGACACCGCCAAACGCGTGCTGATCGTCGAAGACGACGCCCACATTGCCGAACTGCTGCGCATGCACCTGCGCGACGAGGGCTATGCGGTCGAGCACGCCGCCGACGGCAATGCCGGCCTGCGCGCACTGGAGCGCGGCCAGTGGGACGCGCTGGTGCTCGATCTCATGCTGCCCGGCATCGACGGCCTCGAAATCTGCCGCCGCGCCCGCGCCATGGCGCGCTACACGCCCATCATCATCGTGAGCGCACGGTCCAGCGAAGTGCACCGCATCCTCGGGCTCGAACTCGGCGCCGACGACTACCTGGCCAAGCCCTTCTCGGTGCTGGAGCTGGTGGCGCGCGTGAAGGCGCTGCTGCGGCGAACCGACGCGCTGGCGCGCAACGCCCGGCTCGATTCGGGCAGCCTCACGCTGGGCAACCTCGACATCGAGCCGCTGGCGCGCGAAGTGCGCGTCGACGGCAAGCCGATCGAGCTCACGCCGCGCGAGTTCGACCTGCTGTACTTCTTCGCGCGCCACCCTGGCAAGGTGTTCTCGCGGCTCGACCTGCTCAACCAGGTCTGGGGCTACCAGCACGACGGCTACGAGCACACGGTCAACACGCACATCAACCGGCTGCGCACCAAGGTCGAGGCTGATCCGGCCGCGCCGCGGCGCATCCTCACGGTGTGGGGGCGCGGCTACAAGCTCGCGGCGGACGATGCCGCGCCGAAGGGCGACACGCCATGATGGCCTGGGCCACGCTCTCGCGGCGGCTGTCGATCGCGTTTGCGGTGCTGCTGCTGGCCTGCTGCGGCGCCTCGGCGTGGCTGCAGATGCGCGCCGGCGCGCAGCACGCCCAAGAGGTGACGCAGCGGCTGTCGCTCGGGCTCGCGGCCCACATCGCGCAGAACACCGAACTCATGAAGCCCGGCGGCCTCGACCCGGTGGCGGTGAAAGACCTGTTCGACAAACTCATGACCGTCAACCCCAGCGTCGAGGTCTATGTGCTGGGGCTCGACGGCCGCATCGAGGCCCAGGCCGCGCCGCCGGGCCACCTCAAGCGCGACAAGGTGGCGCTCGGCCCCATCCGCCAGCTGCTGGCCGGTGAGCGGCTGCCCCTTGCGGGCGACGACCCGCGCAGCCCCGACGGCACCAAGGTCTTCAGCGCCGCGCCGCTGCGCATGGGCGGGCGCGACGCCGGCTATGTGTACGTGGTGCTGCAAGGCGAAGACCACGACGCGCTGGCCGCCAACTTCTCGGCCGATACCGTGCTGCGCACCACGCTGTGGTCGATGGCCTTGGTGGCGCTGCTGGGGCTCATCGCCGGGCTGGTGGCGTTCCGCCTCATCACCCGGCCGCTGCGCGAGTTGACGGCGGCGGTGCGCCGCTTCGAAGCCGAGGGCATCGAGGCGCTGGAGCGTGAGGCGCCCATGCCCGCGCCGCCGCGCCGCGCCGACGACGAGATCGCGCAGCTGCAGCAGGCCTTCGAGCAGATGACGCGCCGCATCGCCGAGCAATGGCGCGAACTGAGTCTGCAGGACCGGCAGCGCCGCGAACTCTTCGCCAACATCTCGCATGACCTGCGCACGCCGCTCACTTCGCTGCATGGCTACCTCGAGACGCTGCTGCTCAAGGCCGGCACGCTCAGCGAGGAAGAGCGCCGCCGCTACCTGGAGATTGCGCTCGGCCAGAGCCGCAAGGTCGGCCGGCTTGCGCAGGAAGTGTTCGAGCTGGCGCGGCTCGAGTACGGCGTGGTCAAGCCCGAGAAAGAAAACTTCGCGCTCGCCGACCTCGTGCAGGACGTGTTCCAGAAGTTCGAACTCGCGGCCGAGGCGCGGCGCCAGCAGCTCAAGCCCGACATCGCGCCGAACCTGCCCGTGGTGTCGGCCGACCTTGGCATGATCGAGCGCGTGCTGACCAACCTGCTGGACAACGCCATCCGCCACACACCGGCTGGCGGCGAGATCGAGGTGCGCCTGCGCCCGTCAGAGGCCGGCGTGGCGGTGCAGGTGAGCGACACCGGGCCCGGCATTCCCGGCGAGCTGCAGAAGGGCCTGTTCACGCGGCCGGCCTTTGCCGATGGCGGCACGCGCGGCGGCGGGCTGGGGCTGATGATCGTGCAGCGCATCCTGCAGCTGCACGGCAGCGACATCCGGCTCGTGCCGCAGGCGGGCAAGGGCGCGGTGTTTCTGTTCCGGCTCGGGGGCGCTACAGGGCGCTGAAGGCGCTGAACCCGGCGGTCGGCGGGTTTGCCAGCGGGCGGCGGGCGATGCTACAAGCGAAGCGGCATCCCCCCAAAAGAACCGAAGGAGACCTCCGACCATGCCCGCTTTCGAGACCGTCCTGATCGACAAGGACCCGCAGCACCCGCGCATCGCACGCCTCGTGCTCAACCGCCCCGAGAAGCTCAACGCCATCGGCGACAGCACGCCGACCGACATCCGCCGCGCGGTCGAATGGGCCGAGGCCGACGACGAGGTGCACGTGATCGTGGTCGAGGGCGCGGGCCGCGCCTTCTGCGCCGGTTACGACCTGGGCGACTACGCCGAGGGCCACGGCCGCGAAGGCCAGGGCGACCATCCCTGCCGGCAAGAGAAAACGCCGTGGGACCCGATGCTCGACTACGCCGCCATGAAGCGCAACACCGAAGACTTCATGTCGCTGTGGCGCTGCCGCAAGCCGACCATCGCCAAGGTGCACGGTTACGCGGTGGCGGGTGGCAGCGACATCGCGCTGTGCTGCGACCTGCTCACCATGGCCGACGACGCGCGCATCGGCTACATGCCCACGCGCGTGTGGGGCTGCCCGACCACCGCGATGTGGACCTACCGCCTCGGCGCGCTGCGCGCCAAGCAGCTCATGTTCACGGGCGACACCATCACCGGCACACAGGCGGCCGACTGGGGGCTGGCCAACTTCGCGGTGCCGGCGGCGCAGCTCGACGAGGCCACGCTGGCGCTCGCGCAGCGCATCGCGGGCGTGCCGAGTTCGCACCTCATGATGCACAAGATGGTGGTCAACCAGGTCTGGCATTCGATGGGGCTGGAGCAGACCCAGATGTTCGCCACCGTGTTCGACGGCATCACGCGCCACAACCCTGAAGGCATGTGGTTTCGCCGCCAGGCCGAGGCCGAAGGCTTCAAGAGCGCGGTGCAGTGGCGCGACAGCGGCCGGCCGATTCCTGAAGGCGACGAGGCGAGAGCGCGCATCGCCGAACTCGAAGCGAAGCTGGCTGCGCGCGGTTGAGCGCGCTGCCGCGTGACATCTGCTCCCATGTCACGCGACCGACATATCCCCCCTTGATGATCCGGCGCGCCTGCCGTTTGTCACGTTGACGGCGGAACGATGGCGCATCCATTTCGATGGATACAAAAGGGGAGGATTTCAATGCAAATGTTCAATTTCTCGCGCACGGCCCTCGCGGCCTGTGCCTGCGCATTCATGGCTGCTTGCGGTGGCGGCAATGGCGGCGGTGGCGTGCCGATGTGGCCCATCGCACCGGTCTCGCCCCCGGCACCGGCCCCAGCGCCTGCGCCCGCCCCGGCCGAGGCTGCCCCCGTGCTCGTCATCGGCCACCGCGGCTCGCCTGCGTTGCGGCCCGAGCACACGCTGGCCTCGTACCAGCAGGCCATCGACGACGGTGCCGACTTCATCGAGCCCGACCTCGTGCCCACCAAGGACGGCGAGCTGGTCGCGCGCCATGAGAACGCCATCGCCATCGTCGATGCCGACGGCAAGGTGCTCGAAGCGACCACGAACGTGGCCGAAGTGCCCAAGTTCGCGGATCGCAAGGCCAAGAAAACCATCGACGGCCGCGAAGTTACCGGCTGGTTCACCGAAGACTTCACGCTGGCCGAGCTCAAGGAGCTGAAGGCGCGCGAACGCATTCCGGCGCTGCGCCCGGCCAACGTGTCTTTCGACCAGCTCCAGGTGCCCACGCTCGACGAGGTGATCCAGCTCGCCAAGGCGCAGTCGGTGATCAAGGGCCGCGTGATCGGCATCTACCCGGAGACCAAGCACCCGACGTATTTCCGTTCGATCGGCCTGCCGCTCGAGAAGAAGCTGCTCGACACGCTGCACACCTACGACCTCGACAAGGCCGACGCGCCGGTGTTCGTGCAGTCCTTCGAAACCGGCAACCTCAAGGACATCCGCCTGAAGAGCACGGTGAAGATCGTCCAGCTCATCGACGGGCAGGGCGCGCCGTATGACTTGGTGGCGCTGAACGACAAGCGCACCTACGCCGACCTCGTGAAGCCCGAAGGCCTGGCCGAGATTGCGACCTATGCGAACGGCATCGGCCCGGCCAAGGCGCGCGTGATCCCCGTGGTCGACGGCAAGCTCGGCACGCCGACCACGCTCGTGAAAGACGCGCACGACAAGAAGCTGCTGGTCCACATCTTCACCGTGCGCCCCGAGAACAACTTTTTGCCCGACAGCCTGAAGAAGGCGCCGAAGAACGATCCGATCGTGTACGGCGACACCGCCGGTGAGATCAAGGCGTTCCTCGATGTGGGCATCGACGGCTTCTTTGCCGACAGCGCGGCCACGGCCGTGCCGGCGGTGAAGGCCTACCGCGCGGCGCAGCCGAAGTAGTAAGTCGAACCTGAAAAGGAAAAGGGCGCTCAGCTGCCCTTGCGGCGCTTCACGACCACCGTGGCCTCGAGGCCTTCGTAGGCCTCGGCGTCGCCGTACCAGCTGCCCGAGATGGGCGCCGCCAGCGCGGGGTCGCGCGCCACGCCCACGCGGATCAGCTGGCCGCTGCCCATGAGGTTGTTGGTCGGGTCGAAGGCCAGCCAGCCTGCGCCCGGCAGGTAGGCCTGCAGCCACGCGTGGGTGGTGCCGGCACCGGTGACCGATTCACCGGGCGCCTGCAGCGCGGTGTCGTTGTCGAGCGCGGCGTCGTAGAGGTAGCCCGAGACGAAACGCGTCGCGATGCCGAGGCGGCGCGTGGCTTCCATCATCAGCAGTGCGTAGTCGCGGCAACTGCCGCTGCCCAGCGCCAGCGTTTCGAGCGGCGTCTGTGTGCCTTCCTCGTCGCGCGCCTTGTATTGAAAGCTCTGGCCGATGTGCGCGTTCATGCGCGTGAGCACGTCGCGCGTGCTGTTGGGCTGGTCGGTGTGCAGGAACTGGTGGGCCCAGCGGATCAGCGTGCCGTTGGCGTCGTCGTCGTGGTACGGGCGCAGGTAGTGCTCCAGGTCCAGCCGTTCTTCCACCGAGTAGGCAAAGGGCAGGAACTCGGCCGACGGGTCGAGCGTGAGCAGGTCGCGCTGCGACGGCGGCACGTGCTCGATGGTGAAGGAGCACACGATGCGCAGCTCGGTCGCTTCGCCCAGCGGCTGCACCAGCGCGACGGAGTTCGAGTACGGGTCTTGAATGAGCCGCGTGAGGGCCTGCGGGCTCACCTGCAGGTCGGTAGCGAGCACGCGCAGGTCGTGGCTGTCACGCGGACGGAACATCACGCGGTGCAAGCCGAAGGTGACCGGCTTGTTGTAGCGGTAGACGGTGGTGTGGGTGATGTCGTACTGGATGGCCATCGTGCATTGTGCGGTGCGCGCGTGACGATGGGGAGCGGGTCAGTCCGAACCGGGCCAGAGCCGCTGCGTGCCCAGCGCCTTGGCGAGCGTCTGAGGCAAGGGCAGCGGTTCGCCGTGCCATTGCGCCGCTAGCAGCTCGGCGCACAGCGTGGCGAAGCTCAGGCCGCGCGAACCGAGTGCGGTGCAGGCCCAGAGACCGTCGTCGGCGCCCGGTGCCAGCGGGCCAACCAGCGGTCGCCGGTCGCCCGAGGCGCAGCGCACGCCGACCCAGGTGTGGGTTTCTCCCTGCGCGAAGGCGGGCGCCAGCACTGCGGCGGCGCCGGGATGCAGGCGCGTGAGCCGGTCGCGGTTGATGAGGCGGTCGGCATCGGTGGGGGCGAGGTCAGTGCTGTCGCGGTCGAAGGTGGCACCGATCAGCCAGAGCGGCTGCGGCGCCTCGCCATCGGGCACGCCGGCGATCAGGTGGCCGTCGCCGTTGATGGGCGTGACGGGCAGGGCGGTGCCGTCCGCCCGGCCCCAGGCGACCTGGCCGCGCACGGGTTGCAGCGGCAGGTCGGGCGCGAAGTGGTGCGATTCGAAGCCTGCGGCCACGACGACGCGGTCGGCTTCGGTGAGCAGGATGCCGGCGTCGTCGAGCAGCTGCCAGCTGCCGTCCGATCGTGCGAGGCGCGCCACGTGGCAGTTGCCACGGAACTCGATGCCCGGTTGGCTCAGCCACGCGGCGATCAGCCGGTGCGGACGCACCCAGGCCGCGCGCGCATGCCAGAGCGCCGGCGTGTCAGGCGGCAGGCCGGCCGCCGCGAGCCGGTCGGGCTGTGCAGGCCACGATTCGTTCGGCCCGTCCGCGCTCCAGCCGGGCGGTACGCGCACGTCGCCGTCGGGCCGGCGTTCGAGTGACCCGTGGGCGCCCCAGTCGCAACCGTTTTCGAGCCGTTGCGTCAGTTCGGTCCAGGTCGCGCGAATGCCGGCGCGCGTGAGCCGCGACAGCAAGGCGTCGTCGGACGACACATGCGGCGCCAGCAGCCCGACCGGTAGGCCCGAGGCGCCCGCGGCCGGCGCGTCGGCCGCATCGAGCACGGTGACCCGCCAGCCGCGCCGCGCAAGGCTGGCCGCGACCGCAGCACCCGCGAGCCCGGCGCCGATCACCGCGCAATGGCCGGGCGCGTCGACGCCTTCTCGCGCCGGCTGGCGGCGTCGCACGGTCCAGGCGGGCGCGAACGCGCCGCGCAGGCTGCCGGTGTGCGGGTCGAGCTGGAAACCGTTCCGCGCCAGCGCATGACGCACCCCGTCGTCGTCGGTGCGGGCCGCGAGGCCGGTGCCCTGGCGGGCGAAGCGCGACACTGCCTTGAGCGTGTCGGGCAAGGCGGTCGCGGGGTCGAAGCCGTCGAGAAAGAGGCTGTCGGCCTCGAAACGCTGGGCGCGCAGCATCGGCTGCAGCTCGCCGACGCACAGCGTGAGCAGCACGCGGCCGTCGTCGAAGGCCAACCGGTGGAAGCCCGGCAGCAGGCCGTGCCATTGAGCGGCCAGTTCCCGGGCGAGCGGCGCCAGGTCAGGCGAAGCTTCGGCCGCGCGCAGCAGATCGCCGGCCAGCGCCGGATGGGCGTCGACCGCAACGTAATGCAACAGGCGCGGCCGGTGCGGGTCAGTGCGCCAGGCCTGCCAGGTTGTCAGGAAATGAAGGCCCAGCCCGAAGCTGGTTTCGAGAATCCGCCATTGCGGACGCCCGGACCAGGCGGCGGGCAGGCCGCAGCCGTCCAGAAACACACGGCGCGAAAGCGCCGGTGTGTCGTTGTCGAGGGGGGAGGTGTCGCCGGAGCGCGCGCCGAGCGGAGTGCCGTCGGCGGCCACGCCGAATTCAGGCTGCAGGAGGGGGAACGTAGCCTTGCGCCACGTCGGCGCCTTCGCCGAAGAAGTGCTTTTCCATCTGGCGTGCCAGGTACTGGCGGGCGCGCAGGTCGGCCAAATTCAGCCGGTTTTCATTGACCAGCATCGTTTGTTGCTTGAGCCAGGCGGCCCAGGCTTCCTTGCTGACGTTTTCCCACAGGCGCTTGCCCAGGTCGCCGGGGTACGGCGGAAAGTCGAGTCCTTCGGCCTCTTTGCCGAGCTTGATGCACTGAACCATGCGTGCCATTTGATTGCCTCTTGTGGGGGAAAGCGGGTGCTTAGTTGATTTGGCTATTTAGAACTGAGAACTTGGTCGTTCCAGTTCCTATATGTCGTATTCAGAATACGCAGCTTCATTGATATGCCTTTTTAAGAGCAAGACACCATGAGCCTTCGCCGCGACTTTATCAAGCTTTCCCTGGGTGCCGGCGTGGCCGGTGCCTTGGCCCTGTCGGCATTGCCGTCGTTTTCGCAGGGCGCGGCGGGTGCCAAGGGCCCGGTGACGCTGCTCAACGTGTCGTACGACCCGACCCGCGAGCTGTACGTGGACTACAACCAGGCCTTCGCCAAGTACTGGAAGGCCAAGACCGGCCAGGACGTGAGCATCAAGCAGTCGCACGGCGGCTCGGGCAAGCAGGCCCGCTCGATCATCGACGGCATCGATTCCGACGTGGCCACGCTGGCCCTCGGCGGCGACATCGACGCACTGGCCACGCATGGCGGCCTCGTCAAGGCCGACTGGCAAAAGCGCCTGCCGCACAACTCCGCTCCCTACACCTCGACCATCGTGTTCCTGGTGAAGAAGGGCAACCCCAAGGGCCTGAAGGACTGGAGCGACCTGGTCAAGCCCGGCGTGCAGGTGATCACGCCCAACCCCAAGACCTCGGGCGGCGCCCGCTGGAACTACCTGGCCGCGTGGGAATTCGCCAAGCGCAAGTACGGCGGCGAGGCGCAGGCCAAGGAATTCGTCGGCAACCTGTACAAGAACGTGCCCGTGCTCGACACCGGCGCGCGCGGCTCGACCATCACCTTCGTGCAACGCGGCGTGGGCGACGTGCTGCTGGCCTGGGAAAACGAAGCCTTCCTGGCGCTGAAGGAATTCGGCCCCGAGAAGTTCGAGATCGTCGTGCCGTCCATCTCCATCCTGGCCGAGCCCAGCGTGGCGGTGGTCGACAAGGTGGTCGACAAGAAGGGCACGCGCGCCGTGGCCGAGGAGTACCTGAAGTACCTGTACTCCGACGAAGGCCAGGACATCGCCGGTCGCAACTTCTACCGCCCGACCTCGGACAAGGCCAAGGCCAAGTACGACAAGCAGTTCCCCAAGCTCACGCTGGTGACCATCGACGAAGCCTTCGGTGGCTGGGCCAAGGCCGACAAGGCGCACTTCGCCGACGGCGGCTCCTTCGATCAAATTTACGCGCCCAAGCAGAAGTAAGCGCAGCAGTTCCGGAATCGATCGCTGGTGGCACCCCGTGGAAGGGCGCCGGGGATCGCTTCGCCCTGAATTTCTCCTGAAGCCCAACGAAAGTTTCTCGTGTCCGTTCTCCTGATTGCCGGCAGCCCTTCGGCCCCGTCCCGTTCCACCGCCTTGCTCGACGCGGTGGGCGAGCGGCTGGCCCAACGCCATGCGCGCATCGAGCGGCTCGCGATCCGTGAGCTGCCGGCGCAAGCGCTGCTGCTGGCCGAGTGGGCGCATCCGGCCATCGAGCGTGCCATTGCCCAGGTGGCGGCGGCCCGCGTGATCGTGGTGGCCACGCCGGTCTACAAGGCGGCCTACAGCGGCGTGCTGAAGGTCTTTCTCGACCTGCTCGCGCAGAACGCGCTCAAGGGCAAGACGGTGCTGCCATTGGCCACCGGCGGCAGCCCGCACCACATGCTCGCGCTCGACTACGCACTGCGCCCCGTGCTGCAGTCGCTGTCGGCGCGCCACATCCTGCCGGGCGTCTACGCGAGCGATTCGCAGATCGCGCTGACGCCCGAGAACGCCTACCAGGTGCACCATGACCTGGCGGAGCGCCTGAACGAGGCCGTCGAGGTGCTCGCGACCGAAGGCTTGAAGCTGCCGGCCACGCACGGCTTCGAGCCGGTGCCCTTTTCCCGTGTGCGATGTAGCGTTTGACGACCGGGTTCCTCGCTGAACCCGGCCCCGGCCAGACCTCTTTCCGTTCCCCGTTTTTCGAAGCCGCCTGTGTGCGGCCGGGGGATCGCTTTGCCTCACGTTTTTGCACCAAGCAAGGAATTCCGCATGAACCCCGTCGCTCCCGAAGACTCCGTGTTCGAAGTCGCGCCGCGCTCCTTCTGGCAGGCGCTGCGCGACCTGGCCATCAGCGCCATCGTCGTCACCGCCATCGCGCTCATCGTGAGCTTCATCTCCGCCGCTTCGGCGCATGCGCAAGGCAAGCCCAAGGGCGAGCTGCGCATCGGCTACCAGAAGTCGGCCAGCCTGTTCGTGCTGCAGAAGGCGCAGGGCACGCTCGAGAAAAAGCTGTCGCCCCTGGGCTTCGGCGTGAAGTGGGTCGAGTTCCCGGCCGGACCGCAGCTGCTCGAAGGGCTGAACGTCGGCGCGGTCGACGTGGGCTATGTCGGCGAAGCGCCGCCCATCTTTGCGCAGGCCGCGGGTGCCAGGTTCGTCTACTTCGGCTACGACCCGGCCGCGCCGCGCGCCGAGGCGATCCTGGTCACGAAGGATTCGCCCATCGCCTCGGTGGCCGATCTCAAGGGCAAGAAGGTCGCGCTCAACAAGGGCAGCAACGTGCACTACCTGCTCGTGAAGCAGCTCGAGAAGAACGGCCTGAAGCTGTCCGACATCCAACCCGTGTACCTCGCGCCCGCCGACGGCCGCGCCGCCTTCGAAAGCAAGAACGTCGACGCCTGGGTGATCTGGGACCCGTTCCAGGCCGCCGCCGAGAAAGCCACCGGCGCCCGCGTGCTGGCCGATGGCACGGGCGGCACGGGTGGTGCCTTCGGCGTGGTCAACAACTACCAGTTCTACCTGGGCGAGCGCGGCTTCGTGAAGAAACACCCGCAGGTGATCGATGCGCTGTTCGCCGATTCGGTCGAGCAGGGCATCTGGCTCAAGAAGAACCTGCGCCAGGCCGCCGAGCTGATCGCGCCGCTGCAGGGCCTGCCCGTGGACGTGGTCGAGCTGGCGCTGCGCCGCTACGAGTTCAACGTGAAGCCGATCACCGCGGCCGTTGCGGCCGACCAGCAGCAGATCGCCGACACCTTCTACGCGCTGAAGCTCATTCCCAAGCCCATCAAGGTCGGCGACGCGGTCGTCACCGCCCAGCCCTGAGAAGTTTCAAAGGATCACTTTCCATGACCCGCATTGCCATTCCCCGCCGCCGCCTGCTCCAGGGCGCGGCCGCCGCCCTCGCGCTGCCGTCGTCGTTCGCCGCCTTGGCGCAGAGCCCCACGCGCCAGTTGCGCATCGGTCACCAGAAGGGCTACCTGAGTGTGCTCAAGGCCCGCGGCACGCTCGAGAAGCGGCTCGCGCCACTGGGCGCCACCGTGAAGTGGACCGAGTTCACGGCCGGCCCGGTGCAGCTCGAGGCTCTGAACGTCGGCTCGATCGACTTCGGCGACGTCGGCGAAGCACCGCCCATCTTCGCGCAGGCCGCCGGCGCGCCGCTGGCCTACGTGGGCGCCACGGTGCCGCGCCCGAAGACCGAGGCGGTGCTGGTGCCCAAGAGCTCGGCCATTCAAACCGTGGCCGACCTCAAGGGCAAGAAGATCGCGCTCAACAAGGGCTCGAACGTCCACTACTTCATCGTCAAGCTGTTCGAGAAGCACGGCCTGGCGTACAGCGACCTGAACCTGGTCTACCTGCCGCCCGCCGATGCGCGCGCCGCCTTCGAAAAGGGCTCGGTCGACGCCTGGGTGATCTGGGACCCGTTCCTGGCCGCCGCGCAGCAGTCGCTCGACGCGCGCATCCTGGCCGACGCCGTGGGCGTGGTCGGCAACCGCGCCTACTACTTCTCGTCGCTCGACTACGTGGCGAAAAACGCCGACGTGCTGGCCGTTGCGATCGAAGAGGTCAACAAGATCGACCAGTGGGGCGCCGCCCACCGCAACGAACTGGCCACCGAGCTGTCGGCGATCTGGGGCCTGCCCAAGGCGGTGGCCGACCTGTCGCAAGGCCGCACCGCCTACGGCACCGGCCCGATCACCAAGGCCATCCTGGCCGAGCAGCAGCAGATTGCCGACACCTTCTTCGCGCTCAAGCTGATTCCCAAAAAGATCAACGTGCTCGAAGCCGCCGGCGCGGGGATCGCGTGATGACCGCCGTGTTGTCGACTGCATTGCACGAACGCGCCGGGCGCGTGCTCGCCCTCACGGCGCGTGCCTGGGGCGTGGTGTCTGCGCCGCGCCGCTTTCCTTTCCTGCTTGCCATCTGAGCAAACAAACGAACGATCGAGAGTCCCCGATGCAGATCTTCTGGTTCCTCCCCACGCACGGCGACAGCCGTTACCTCGGCACGAGCGAAGGCGCGCGCGCCGTCGACCTGCCGTACCTGCAACAGATCGCCGGCGCAGCCGACCACCTCGGCTACGAAGGCGTGTTGATTCCCACCGGCCGCTCCTGCGAAGACCCGTGGGTGATCGCGTCCAGCCTGATCGGCGCGACGAAGAAGCTCAAATTTCTGGTGGCGGTGCGCCCGGGCCTGCACCAGCCCAGCCTGGCCGCGCGCATGGCTGCGACCTTCGACCGGCTCTCGGGCGGGCGACTGCTCGTGAACCTCGTCACTGGCGGCGACCAGGCCGAGCTGGAAGGCGACGGGGTGTACCTCGACCATGCGGCGCGCTACGAGCAATCGGCCGAGTTCATCCGCATCTGGCGCGAGATCATTGCGCGCAGCCACGAGACCGGCACCTACGACTACGAAGGCAAGCACCTGAGCGTGAAGGGCGCGCGCCTGTTGTTTCCGCCGGTGCAAAAGCCTCATCCGCCCGTGTGGTTCGGCGGCTCGTCGGCCGCGGCGCACGACCTGGCCGCCGAGCAGGTCGATGCCTACCTGACCTGGGGCGAGCCGCCCGCGGAGGTGGCGAAGAAGATCGCCGATGTGCGCGCACGCGCCGAACGCCAGGGCCGCACCGTGCAGTTCGGCATCCGCCTGCACGTGATCGTGCGCGAGACCGAAGACGCCGCCTGGAAGGCCGCCGAAGAACTCATCAGCCGCGTCGACGACGACACCGTCGCGCGCGCTCAGGCCGCCTTTGCGCGCATGGACTCCGAAGGCCAGCGCCGCATGGCCGCGCTGCATGCCGGCGGCGCCAAGCGCGGGCGCGCCGACCTGGAGATTGCGCCCAACCTGTGGGCCGGCGTGGGCCTGGTGCGCGGCGGCGCGGGCACGGCGCTGGTCGGCGATGCCAAGACCGTGGCGGCGCGCATCGAGGAGTACGCGGCGCTGGGCATCGACAAGTTCATTTTCTCGGGCTACCCGCACCTCGAAGAGGCCTACCGCTTCGCCGAGCTGGTGTTTCCGCTGCTCTCGCGCAAGGCGAAGACGCAACTCGCGGGCGGCTCGCTGAGCGGCCCCTTCGGCGAAATCGTCGCCAACCTCGATGCGCCTTCCCGACTCGTCTCGCAAAGCTGAGGACACGCATGACCGAACAAGTACAGGAACTGCCGGCGGTGGCGCCGGCATCGAACACCGCAGGGGACGCAGGCAGCGCGCTGCGAGGCTTCGGCCTCAACGTCGCGAAGCGGCTCATCCCGTGGCTGGTGCCCGTGGGGCTGATCGTCGTCTGGCAGATCGCCTCGTCACTGGGCTGGCTCTCGACGCGCGTGCTGCCGGCGCCGGTCGACGTGGTCAAGGCCGCGTGGGCGCTCACCGTGTCCGGCGAGCTCTGGACGCACGTGAAGGTGAGCGCGGGCCGTGCGCTCGCGGGGCTCGCCATCGGCGGCGGTGCGGGGCTGGCGCTGGGCCTGCTGACCGGCTCGGTGAAGTTCTTCGAGACGCTGCTCGACTCCACCATCCAGATGGTGCGCAACATCCCGGCGCTGGCGCTGATTCCGCTCGTGATCCTGTGGTTTGGCATCGACGAATCGGCCAAGCTGTTCCTGATCTCGGTGTCGGTGTTCTTCCCGATCTACCTGAACACCTTCCACGGCATCCGCAACGTCGACCCGCAGCTCATCGAGATGGGGCGCACCTACGGCTTGTCGCGCTGGCAGCTGTACCGCGAGGTGATCCTGCCGGGCGCGCTGTCGTCGATCCTCGTGGGCCTGCGCTTCTCGCTGGGCCTGATGTGGGTGATCCTCATCGTGGCCGAGACCATCTCGGCGCAGGCCGGCATCGGCTACCTCACGATGAACGCCCGCGAGTTCCTGCAGACCGACATCGTGCTCGTGGGCATCCTGCTGTACGCGCTGCTCGGCAAGCTGGCCGACCTGTTCGCACGAGGTCTGGAGCAGTGGTGGCTGCGCTGGCACCCCGGCTACCAGAAGAAGTCGGCGAAGTGAGGGCAGGGCACATGAACCACCTCCTCATCAATCGCCGCACCGTCATTGCGACGCTGGGTGCGCTCAGCGCCGGTGCCGTGCTGGCGCAGCAGCAACGCCCCGCCACCGTGCGGCTCGGCTATCAGAAGTCGTCCACGCTGATTGCGCTGCTGAAGGTGCAAGGCACGCTCGAGAAGCATCTCGCGCCGCTCAACGTGACGCTGAGCTGGCACGAGTTCACCAGCGGCCTGCCGCTCTTGGAGGCGCTGAACCTCGACAACCTCGACATCAGCGCCGACGTGGCCGACACCGTGCCCGTGTTCGCACAGGCCGCGGGCGCCGACCTGACCTTTCTGGCGCAGGAGGCACCATCGCCCGCCGCGCAGGCCATCGTCGTGCGCGACGATTCACCGCTCAAGACCGTCGCCGATCTCAAGGGCAAGAAGGTCGGCTTCGCGAAGGCGGCTGGCGCGCACTACCTGCTGATCGCCGCACTGGAGAAGGCCGGCCTGTCGCTCAAGGACATCGAGCCTGCGTACCTCACGCCCGCGGACGGCCGTGCTGCCTTCGAGAAAGGCGCCATCGACGCCTGGGTCGTGTGGGACCCGTTCCTGGCGGCGGCTCAGCGCCAGTCGAAGGTGCGCATCCTGGCCGACGGCACGGGCATCGCGTCGTACCAGCGCTACTACCTGGCAAGCACCAAGTTCGCGAAGGCGCGGCCCGACGTGCTGCGCGTGGTCTACGCCGAGTTGGAAAAAACCGGCAAGTGGGTCAAGCAGAACCCGAAGGAAGCGGCCGCCTTGCTCGCGCCCGTGTGGGGGCTCGACGCCCCGACCATCGAACAGGCCAACAGCCGCCGAAGCTACGCGGTGCGGCCCGTGGCGGCCGGCGGCCTGGCCGAACAGCAGCGCATCGCCGATGCCTTCTTCGCCGAGAAGCTGCTGCCCAGAAAAATCAATGCGCTGAACGTGGCGCTGTTCAACCCCGGGGCCTGAATTCATGAGTGCCGTTCTGAAAGACATCCAACCCCCCGCCATCGCCGGCGGCGTGCGCCTCGAGGCGCGCGGCCTGCACAAGCGCTATGGCGAGCGCGAGGTGCTGCGCAACACGCAGCTCACCATCGAGCCGGGCCAGTTCATCGCCATCGTCGGGCGCAGCGGTTGCGGCAAGAGCACGCTGCTGCGGCTCATCGCGGGCCTCGAAGAAGCCAGCTCCGGTGGCCTGTACACCGACGGGAAGGCCGTGAGCGGCCTGCACGACGACACGCGCATCATGTTCCAGGAGGCGCGCCTCCTGCCCTGGCGCCGCGTGCTCGACAACGTGACGCTGGGCCTGCCGAACGACGCCAAGGCGCGCGGCAAGGAAGTGCTGGCACATGTCGGGCTGGCCGATCGCGAGAACGAATGGCCGGCGCGCCTGTCGGGCGGGCAGCGCCAGCGTGTGGCCCTGGCGCGTGCGCTGGTGCACCACCCGCGCCTGCTGCTGCTCGACGAGCCGCTGGGCGCGCTCGACGCGCTCACGCGCATCGAGATGCACCGCCTCATCGAGAACCTGTGGCAGCGCCACCGCTTCACCGCGCTGCTGGTGACGCACGACGTGCAGGAAGCCGTGGCGCTGGCTGATCGCGTGATCCTCATCGAGGACGGCCGCATCGCGCTCGACGAAAACATTGCGCTGGCCCGCCCGCGCTCGCAGGGCGATCCGGCCTTTGCCGCCATCGAGAAACGAATCCTCGACCGGGTGCTGCAGAAGTCCGAAGAGACCGATGTGGAAAGCACCGATGCCAGCTGGCTCACACCTCAAGCCCATGCCTTGCGCTGGGCAATTTGAGTCGTTTCATTCCTTCCCCATTTGAAAGGCAGTCGCATGTCGCAGAACTGGAAATTCGAAACCCTGTCGGTCCACGCCGGCTATTCGCCCGAGCCCACCACCCGTGCCGTGGCGCCGCCGATCTACCAGACCGTGGCCTACGCCTTCGACAGCGCGCAGCATGGCGCGGACCTGTTCGACCTGAAGGTGCCGGGCAACATCTACACGCGCATCAACAACCCGACGCAGGACGTGCTGGAGCAGCGCGTGGCCGCGCTCGAAGGCGGCATTGCCGCGCTGGCACTGGCCTCGGGCCAGGCGGCCGTGACCTACGCGATCCAGACCATCGCCGAGGCCGGTGACAACATCATCAGCAGCACCGCGCTCTACGGCGGCACCTACAACCTGTTCGCGCACACGCTGCCGCAGTTCGGCATCACCACGCGCTTCGCGGACCACCGCGACCCGAGCAGCTTCGAGAAGCTGTTCGACGAGAAGACCAAGGCGGTGTTCGTCGAATCGCTGGGCAACCCAGCCGGCAACGTGACCGACATCGCGGCCATCGCCGAAATTGCGCACCGCCACGGCGTGCCGCTCATCGTCGACAACACCGTGCCCTCGCCGTACCTGAGCCGGCCCATCGAGCACGGTGCCGACATCGTGGTGCACTCGCTCACCAAGTACCTCGGCGGCCACGGCACCAGCATCGGTGGCGCCATCGTCGACTCGGGCAAGTTCCCGTGGGCCGAGCACAAGCAGCGCTTCAAGCGCCTGAACGAACCCGACGTGAGCTACCACGGCGTGGTCTACACCGAGGCGCTGGGCCCGGCCGCCTATATCGGCCGTGCGCGCGTGGTGCCGCTGCGCAACACGGGCGCGGCCATCTCGCCGTTCAACGCCTTCCTGATCCTGCAGGGCATCGAGACGCTGGCACTGCGCATGGACCGCATCAGCAGCAACGCGCTCGCGGTGGCGCAGCACTTGAAGCAAAGCAAGGCCGTCAACTGGGTGAACTACGCCGCGCTCGAAGACCATCCCGACTACGCGCTGGCGAAGAAGTACTTCGGCGGCCGTTCGAGCGGCGTGCTGACCTTCGGCATCGGCGCGGGCCGCGAGGGTGGCGCGAAGTTCCTCGATGCGCTGAAGCTCTTCACGCGCCTCGTGAACATCGGCGACGTGCGCTCGCTGGCCACGCACCCCGCATCGACCACGCACCGGCAGCTGTCGCCCGAAGAGCTGGCCCGGGCCGGCGTCACCGAAGACACGGTGCGCCTGTCGGTGGGCATCGAGCACATCGACGACCTGATTGCCGACCTCGACCAGGCACTCGCCGCCGCGTCGCACTGACACAGCGTTCCAGGATATGACCAGTCTGCAAGCCATTCCCGACGCCGCGCTCGACCAGCTGTTCCGCAAGGCGCGCACCGTGCACGCCTTCAAGCCGGTGCCCGTGACCGACGCCCTGATCCATCAGCTGTATGACCTCGTGAAGTGGGGGCCGACCGCCTACAACGCCCAGCCCGCGCGCTATGTGTTCGTGCGCAGCGAGGAGGCCAAGGCCAAGCTGAAGCCGGCCGTGTCGGCGGGCAACACCGCGCAGACGCTGCAGGCCGGCGTGACGGTGATCGTTGCGCACGACACGCGCTTCTACGAGCACCTGCCCACGCAGTTCCCCGCCTACGACGCCAAGCCCTTCTTCGAGAAGAGCGCCGAAGCCGCGCAGGCCACGGCCTTCCGCAACAGCAGCCTGCAAGGCGCCTACCTGATCCTGGCGGCGCGCTCGCTCGGGCTCGACGCGGGGCCGCAGTCGGGCTTCAACGCCGACCTGGTCGACAAGGCCTTCTTCCCCGACGGCCGCTATCGCGCGAACTTTCTCGTCAACCTCGGCGTGGCCGACCACGCCGGCACCTTCGAACGTGGGCCCCGGCTGGCGTTCGACGACGTGGCCGAGATCGCCTGAACGCCGGCCGTTTTTTCACTCACAACCCCTGTCAACCCTGAAAGAGAAATCACCATGTCCATCCAAGCCATCAACGTCCGCAACCAGTTCAAGGGCAAGGTCCGCGAAATCATCCGCGGCGACGTCGTCTCCGAAGTCGATGTCGAAACCGCCTGGGGCATCGTCACCTCCGTCATCACCACGCGCTCGGTCGACGAGCTGCAGCTGAAGGTGGGCTCCGACGTGGTCGCCCTCGTGAAGTCGACCGAAGTTTCGATCGCCAAGCTCTGACGGACCCTCGGGCTTTGCGATTCCCCGGTGCTGTCTTGGTGCCGGGGTTTTTCACGTCTGCGTGCTCGAGACGCTGTTTCAGGGCGCGTGCGCAGGACACCGGGTACTCCCCTCCGCGAATGTCCCCCGCTTCGCTCCTCCTTGATTTCGCTGCGGGGAGTACCCGATGCCCTGCGCACGAGGACGCGCTGCTGGTGCTCTCCGATCAATGACCGCACTGAACAACGATCACGCTGATGGGGTGCCTTGCGCAGCGAAATCAAGGAGGAGGCCGCAGGCCGGGGGACATTCGCGAAGCAAGGTGCCCCGTCGGCGGGAGCGCGCCCCGAAGCACCCATGCCCGGAACTCCATAGATCACAAGGTTGTTAAGAATCGACTTTTGAGTCGTTTGACCTTCGTCGTTGCACTCCTACAGTGGTGGTTATCGCCATCAAGGAAGATGGAATGACCAACGTACAACAGGAGCCGAACCGCATGTCCGTGGAAGTTGAAGATGTCATCGCCTTGCCGCCCGCCCTCGAACAGGCCAAGGCACAAGCGGCCGAAGCCGGCTGGCCCTATGCCGGCGGCGTGACGCCCCCCGTGGCCTGGCAACTGGTGCAGAACGGCCAGGCCGTGCTCGTCGACGTGCGCTCCGGCGAAGAGCGCAAGTTCGTCGGCCATGTGCCCGAGAGCCTGCACGTGGCGTGGGCCACCGGCACCGCGCTCACGCGCAACCCGCGCTTCGTGCGCGAACTCGAAGCCAAGCTGGCCAAGGACGGCGGCAAGGAGGCCGTGGTGCTGCTGCTGTGCCGCAGCGGCAAGCGCTCGGCACTGGCGGCCGAGGCGGCAGCGAAGGCCGGCTTCTTGCATGTGTTCAATGTGCTCGAAGGCTTCGAGGGCGAGATCGATGCAGGGCAGCACCGCGGCGGGTCCGACGGCTGGCGCTTTCATGGCCTGCCGTGGGTGCAGGACTGAATCCGAAAAACGCAGACACACAGGGGAGGAAAAACACATGGCTCAATTTGAAGTGAGCGACATCGTGCGCGCACTGCACGAGGTGCGCGACGAGTGGCGCGATTCGCAGCGCCGTTCGCGCGAGCCCGGGGCGCGCGAGTTTCCGTCGCGCGATGCGCTGACGCAGATCGTCGAATCGCTCAAGGGCGCGCTCTTTCCGATGCGGCTCGGCCCACCGGACCTGCGCCACGAGAGCGAGGATTTCTATGTCGGCCACACGCTCGATGCCGCCTTGCAGGCGCTGCTGGTGCAGGCCCGGCTCGAGCTGAACTTCAATGCACGGCTGGCACCGCGCCCCGCGAGCGAGATCGATGCGTCGGCCACCGAAGCGGTGCGCCAGTTCGCGAACGCGTTGCCGGGCCTGCGCCGGCTGCTCGACAGCGATGTGCTCGCTGCCTACCAGGGTGACCCGGCCGCGCGCAGCGTCGACGAGGTGCTGCTGTGCTACCCGGGCGTGCTCGCGATGATCCATCACCGCCTCGCGCACCGGCTCTACGAGCTCGACCTGCCGCTGCTCGCGCGCATCGTGGCCGAGCTGGCGCATGCGCAGACCGGCATCGACATCCACCCGGGCGCGACGATCGACGCCGGCTTCTTCATCGACCACGGCACGGGTGTCGTGATCGGTGAGACGGCCGTCATCGGCAAGCGCGTGCGGCTGTACCAGGCCGTCACGCTCGGTGCCAAGCGCTTCCCGACCGACGCCGAAGGCAACCTGCAGAAGGGTTTGCCGCGGCACCCGATGGTGGAGGACGACGTGGTCATCTACGCGGGCGCCACCATCCTGGGCCGCGTGACCCTGGGCAAGGGTGCGGTCATCGGCGGCAACGTGTGGATCACCGACGACGTGAAGCCCGGTGCCAGCGTCACGCAGGCCAGCCTGCAGAACAACAGTGCACCGAAGGCGGGCAGCGTATGAAGGCTTTTGTCGAAGACTTCGGTGTCACCGTGCGCCAGCTGCGCGAAGGGCAGGGCTGGTCGCAGGAGCAGCTGGCCGAGCGTTCCGATCTGAACCGCTCGTACGTGGGCGAGATCGAGCGCGGGCGTGTGATTCCGTCGATCGTTACAGCGCAGAAGTTGGCCACTGCACTGGGCATCAACATCGTCAACCTGCTCGCACGTTGCGAGCAACTGGAGCAGTCGCGCCTTGCACGGCGGATCAACTTGGCGGCTATAGCCTGTTGAGGGGAAACCCGTGGTCCCCGGACACTGGGGACCACAGTGTTTTCTTCTTTCTCTCAACCCACGGAGCCTTGATCCATGAGTGCAACAGTCGGTGGTACCACCGCCCTTGGCGACAACGCCGCCCGCCAGCTAGCCAACGCCACCAAGACCGTTCCCCAGCTGGAAACCATCAGCCCGCGCTGGCTGACCCACCTGCTGCAGTGGGTGCCGGTGGAGGCAGGCATCTACCGCGTCAACAAGGTCAAGAACCCCGAGTCGATCAAGGTCACGTGCACCTCGCGTGAAGAAGAGAACCAGCTGCCGCGCACCTTCGTCGACTACGAAGAAAACCCGCGCGAGCACTATCTGAATGCCGTGAGCACCGTGCTCGACGTGCACACCCGCATCTCCGACCTGTACAGCAGCCCGCACGACCAGATCAAGGAGCAGCTGCGTCTCACGATCGAAACGATCAAGGAGAACCAGGAGAGCGAACTCATCAACAACCCCGACTACGGCCTGCTGGCGCAGGTGAGCGAAGAGCAGCGCATCTTTCCGCTGACCGGCGCGCCCACGCCCGACGACCTGGACGAGCTGCTGACCAAGGTGTGGAAGGAGCCCGCGTTCTTCCTCACGCACCCGCTGGCCATCGCCGCCTTCGGCCGCGAAGCCACGCGCCGCGGCACGCCGCCGCCGACCGTGAGCCTGTTCGGTTCGCAGTTCATCACCTGGCGCGGCATTCCGCTGATTCCATCGAACAAGGTGCCGGTGGCCGACGGCAAGAGCAAGATCCTGCTGCTGCGCGTGGGCGACAAGCGCCAGGGCGTGGTGGGGCTGTTCCAGCCGGGCCTGTCGGGCGAGCAGAGCCCGGGGCTGTCGGTGCGCTTCATGGGCATCAACAACCATGCGATCGCGTCGTACCTGATCTCGCTGTACTGCTCGCTCGCGGTGCTGACCACCGACGCGCTGGCCGTGCTCGACGACGTCGAGATCGGCAAGTACCACGACTATCCCGACACCTACAAGTAAGCCGCGGTGAGCAGCACACCCCCGTTCCCGGGCGAGGCGCCGTTCGATCCGGCCGTTCTCGCGCGCATGGCGAGCGCCATGTTCTCCGCGCCGCCGGGCGCGCAGTTTCCCGCCAACATCGCACCGCCGGGCTCGCCGCTGGTGAGTCCCGCCGGCTTCGGGCCGAGCGTGCCGGGCACGCCGATTCCGCAAGGGCAGATTCCGGGCGCCAACGTGCTGGCCGCATCGCCGACCCAGCTGCCCTCGCTCGCGAACCGTGCGCCGGCCTTGCTGCCGCATGCGGTGGCGGGCAATGGTGTACCGGACAACGTGCTGTCCGTGGCGCCGGCTTTCGAGCCGCGCTCGGGGGGTGTGGTGCAGGGCGTGCCGCAGCAAGTCGGCGCGCCTGTGGCGCCGCAGGCGGCGGCCTCGCCGTTCTACTTCCTGAGCGAGAGCCATGGCCATCCGTCGGCCGGTGCGACCTCCGCCATTTCGCCGCCGGGGCAGGTCTTGCCCCCTCTCCCGCGTGCGGGAGAGGGCTGGGGTGAGGGCAGGGGTGTTCAATCACTTGCTGGCGTTCCATCGCCGCAGCCCCTCACCCCAACCCTCTCCCCAGAGGGGCGAGGGAGCCAATCCCAGGTGCAGGGGAGTGAGAAGCCGCAGTTCTACTTCGTCGATGCCGTGCGTCTGCCCAGCGGCTTCGTCATACCAGCCAAGCCCGATCCGCGCGGCCCCGATGCCGTACCGCTCGCCGGCAGCGGCCAGCACCCGCCGTTCGACGTGCACGCCGTGCGCCGCGACTTCCCGATCCTGCAGGAGCGCGTGAACGGCAAGCAGCTCGTGTGGTTCGACAACGCGGCGACCACGCACAAGCCGCAGTCGGTCATCGACCGCATCGCGCACTTCTACGCACACGAGAACTCGAACATCCACCGCGCGGCGCATGAGCTGGCTGCGCGCGCAACCGACGCTTATGAAGGCGCACGGGAGCGCGTGCGCAAGTTCATCAACGCGCCCGAAGTCGAAGAAGTGATCTTCGTGCGCGGCACCACCGAGGCCATCAACCTCGTGGCCAAGAGCTGGGGCGGCCAGCACGTGGGCGAGGGCGACGAGATCATCGTGTCGAACCTGGAGCACCACGCCAACATCGTGCCGT
The DNA here is from genome assembly GCF_002754375.1 of Variovorax sp. 54. Taxonomy (NCBI): domain Bacteria; kingdom Pseudomonadati; phylum Pseudomonadota; class Betaproteobacteria; order Burkholderiales; family Comamonadaceae; genus Variovorax; species Variovorax sp. 54. Next base: position 240,740 of record NZ_PEFF01000001.1, on the reverse strand, counting down.
GGCAGCAGCTGGCCGCCGCCAAGGGCGCGAAGCTGCGCGTGATTCCGGTGGACGACTCGGGCCAGGTGCTGCTCGACGAATACCGCAAGCTGCTCAACGACCGCACGAAGATCGTCGCGGTCACGCAGGTCTCGAACGCGCTGGGCACCGTGGTGCCGGTGAAGGAGATCGTCGAGCTGGCCCACCGTGCCGGCGCCAAGGCGCTGGTCGATGGGGCGCAGTCGGTCTCGCACATGCGGGTCGACGTGCAGGACCTCGGTGCCGACTTCTTCGTCTTCTCCGGCCACAAGGTGTTCGGCCCGACGGGCATCGGCGTGGTCTGGGGCAAGCGCGAGGTGCTCGAAGACATGCCCCCATGGCAGGGCGGCGGCAACATGATTGCCGACGTCACCTTCGAGAAGACCGTGTTCCAGCCGATCCCGAACAAGTTCGAGGCCGGCACCGGCAACATCGCCGATGCGGTGGGTCTGGGCGCAGCCATCGACTACGTGAACAAGGTCGGCATCGAGAACATCGCGCGCTACGAGCACGACCTGCTGGTGTACGGCATGGCGCAGCTCGGGGCGATTCCCGGTGTGCGGCTCATCGGCACGGCGGCCGACAAGGCGAGCGTGATGTCTTTCGTGCTCGACGGCTACACCACCGAAGAGGTGGGCCACGCGCTCAACGACGAAGGCATTGCGGTGCGCACGGGACACCACTGTGCGCAGCCGATCCTGCGGCGCTTCGGCGTCGAGACGACGGTGCGGCCTTCGCTGGCGTTCTACAACACCTTCGACGAGATCGATCGGCTGGTGACGGTGGTGCGGCGGCTCGCCGGCCAGCGGCGCACGCGCTGAGGTCAGGTCACAGGTCAGGGCTTCGATGTCAGGTGCTGCCTGAAGAAGGCGAGCACCTTGGCATTGAAGTCGGCGTGGAAGGCGACGCGGTCGAAGCCGCCGGCGTCGTTGCAGATCTCCGGCAAGGCCTTGGCCATGGCGGGCGCGCAGGGTGCCAGGAAGGCGAAGTGCGCGGTGTTCGCGGGCATGTGCCAGTCCGGCGTTGGAGGCAGGTTGCGGCGGACCGCTTCGACGTCGTCCAGCGTGACCCCGTCGCCACCCCGGGCGGAAGCCCAGAGCTGGACGGGCACCGTGACCTGCTTCAACCCTTCGGCATCGAAGAAGCTCAACGGATCGACGATCACCGCCGCCTTGATGCGCGCATCGCGCACCGGGGGCGCCGGCAGTTCCTGGCGCTGGATCTGGCCGCAGAACGGAATCTTCGAGGTCGGCGTGCAGAAGCGCTGGCCGAGTTTGAAGTCGGGCACTGCGCCCGTCGCCACGAGGCCGGTGTAGCCACCGCGGGAGAAGCCGAAGAAGCCGACCTGTTCGGGAGCGAGCTTCCTGCGCCCGGGCCACGTCTTCAGCATGTGATCCGTCACCCGCCGCATGTCGACAGGCCGAGCGGCAAATGTCGAGAGATGGCCCCGGCGTTCCATGTCCTGGAAGTTGTCGTTCGGGTGGTTGATGGCGGCGACCACGAAGCCCGCATCGGCCAGCGCCGCCGCCGTGTCGTGGTGCCCGAGGAACGAGCCGCCCGAGCCGTGCGACATCAGCACCAGCGGCAGCCCCGTGCCGGCGACGGGGCAATCCTTGGTGGCCGAGATCGCGATCAGGCCGAACGCGATTTCGCCGGGCGCCGTCTCGCAAGGCGTCCACACTGCGCCGCGCAAGGCCGGCCCGTCCTTGTCGGCCGGCACCTCGATGAAGCTGAAGCCTGCGGCATGGCTCCATGCGGCAGACATACAGAGGGCGGCGGACAGGGCAAGGCGATGCAGGGTCATGGCGCGCAAATCGAAGGCTGAAAAGGCGGCCAGTGTGCCGTTTCCGGGGGCGTGCTGCCAGCCCGTTTTGCGTCGTGCGGTGCGGGCGCGCTATGCTCTGTCGCTGTCCATCACGCTGCTTGTCCTTGCATGTCCCAGCCTCAGGTTTCTTCTTCCAGCGCTCCTTCTGTCAACGAGTCGTGCGACGTGTTCGTGATCGGCGGCGGCCCAGCCGGCTCGACCGTCGCGGCGCTGCTGGCGCAGCAGGGCCGACAGGTGGTGCTGGTCGAGAAAGAGCACCACCCGCGTTTTCACATCGGCGAATCGCTGTTGCCCGCGAACGTCGAACTGTTCGACAGGCTCGGCGTGCGCGACCAGGTCGAGAAGATCGGCATGCCGAAGTTCGGCATCGAGTTCGTCTCGCCCGAGCATGAGCACCGCAGCTACGTCGAGTTCGCCGAAGGCTGGGACAAGTCGCTCGACTCCGCCTGGCAGGTGCGCCGCTCCGAACTCGACGAACTGCTGTTCCGCAACGCCGCCACGCGCGGCGCACAGACCTTCGAAGGCTGCAAGGTGCGCGACGTGGCTTTCGACGCCGACGGCGCGACCGTGCAGGCCGTGATGGACGACGGCGCCAAGCGCAGCTGGCGTGCCCGCTTCGTGATCGACGCGACGGGCCGCGACACGTTGCTGGCCAACAAATTCCGTTGCAAGCAGAAGAACCCCGCCCACAACAGCACCGCGCTGTTCGGCCACTTCACCAACGCCGAGCGGCTCGAGGGCAAGAAGGAAGGCAACATCAGCATCTGCTGGTTTCCGCACGGCTGGTTCTGGTTCATCCCGCTGGCGGACGGCACGACCAGCGTGGGCGCGGTGTGCTGGCCCTACTACCTGAAGACGCGCGAAAAATCGCTGAAGGAATTCTTCTACGACACCATCGCGCTGTGCCCCGTGCTGGCCGACCGCCTGAAGAACGCCACGCTGATCGACGACGCGGTGCACGCCACCGGCAACTTCTCGTACTCGAGCACGCACGCCACGGGCGACAACTATCTGCTGCTGGGCGATGCCTTCACTTTCATCGACCCGATGTTTTCTTCGGGCGTGTACCTGGCCATGCACAGCGCCTTCGACGGCGCCGAGCTCGTGGCCACCGCGCTCGACCAGCCGGCCGAGCTGGCCCGTGCCCGCGAAGGCTTCGAGGCCATGATGCGCAAGGGCCCGCGCGAGTACTCGTGGTTCATCTACCGCGTGACCAACCCGACCATCCGCGACATGTTCATGTACCCCGGCAACCCGTTCCGGGTGAAGGAAGCGCTGATGTCGCTGCTGGCCGGCGACATCTACAAGGGCACGCCGATGTGGGGCGCGCTGCGCATGTTCAAGGTGCTGTACTACGGCATCTCCCTGGCCAACTTCCGCCGCACCATGGCGGGGTGGAAGCAGCACCGCTTCAACATCCGCGACATGGGGGCGTTGAAGGGGGAGACGATTCAGAAGGCGGACTGAACGCGCAGTTCACGCGCTTGGCAGTTCGGCGATGAGCCGCCGGTTCTGTCGCGCCAGCGTGCGGAACGGCCCGGAGAGGCGGTCGTCGGCGGCCAGGGTTTCCCAATACACGCCCGCCAGTTGCCGGGCATGCGGCCATTCCTGCAGGGTGTCCACAGTAGGCGCCAGCCCGGTGGCCGCCAGATCGCGCGCGGGCAGTTCGCCGCTCGTCGGCGCATACAGCGTGGGCAGCACGTCGTAGGCGGGCGCGAGGCGCCAATCGTTGCCTTCGATGAGCAGCGAGATGTTGCCGTAGTGCCGGTCGGTGTTGCCGATGAGGCGACCGAAGGCTTCGAGAAAGCGCAGACGCTGCGCATCGTCTGCGCGCAGCAGGCCGCGCGAGGCCATCCGGTTGGCCGTGGCGGCCCAGTTGTCGATCTTGCCGATGTGCTGCGCGTCGTACGCCATGAGCGACACCATGCCGATGCGGCCGTGGGCCGAGCGATCGAAGCGTTCAACCTCCAGGAACACACGGCCGCCTTCGATGAAGATGCGCGTGGCGGCCGCCGCGACGCCCGCTTGCGCCAGCGTGCTCAGTGCCAGGTGTTCGCTGACGAGGAGATCGCGCGAGCGCCGGTCGAGCGCCGACGCGCCTGCCAGCGAGAACTTGACGATGACCTGCCGGCCGTCGCGCGCCGTGCAGAACTTCGGCTGTTCGCCGCCGGCTGAGGAGCCGGGCAGGGTGCCCTGCATGGCGCTTTCCGCCATGGCCGGGTAGTCGTTCACCGAGACCGGGCGAGCGGCGCGTGCGCCCAATGCATGAAAGCGCTGAAAGGATTCGGCGCCCACCACGAGGTTGCCGGGCAGGTCTTCGCCGCACAGCGCGAGCGCCTGCAGCACGTCGTCGTCGTTCCAATGCTCGGGGTTGGGCGGCAATCCGAGTTCGGGGTGCCCATGCGCAAAGGCGCGGCCGATGAAGCCCTGAGGGCGCATGTCGGCAAGGAACCACGGCAGGCCGTCATGCAGCGCGCTGCGGCCTTGCTGCTCGTCCATCCAGCAACGTCCGCCCTGCAGCGGCACGATGCGTCCGAAGGGCGAGGCCTGGCCAGCGGCATCGACCTCGACGACCGGCACCTCGGCGCCGACGCGTTCGACGTGCCGGGGCGCCACATACATCTGGGAGCGCGCCGCACCGACCTTCAGGATCTGCGCGCTGCGAACGAGCGGCGCCAGCGTGCGTGAGGCAGTCGCCTGACTGATGCCCAGCCGCGCCTGCAGCTCGGCGCTCGTGGCAGCGCCTTGCGAACGGATGAAGGCGAGGGCTGTGGCGCTCAGGGATGACGGGTTGGACGGCGGCATTGCATATCTATATGAATAGATAAATTATCCCATTCGCCATTGGGAAATTCAAACCAAATGAATTTCTAAGTGAATAGATACTTTTGGTCCGAAGCGTGCCCGATTCTCACGAATTCAACGCCGCATGCCGGGCCCGCATTGTTGCCACCGCATGCGCCACCCCCAACTGCGGACTGCTGAGTACATCGACCCCCAAATCCGCCAGCAGCCCCGTCACCGGCGCCATCGACGCCTGCGCCAGCACGATCACGTCGGTGCCATCGGCCGCGGCGCGGATCGATTCGGCCAACGTGGCCAGGTAGCGCGGGGTGTCGCCCGACTGGAAATACACCCAGGCGTCTTCGACCAGCAGCGTGCTGGCGCGGATGCCGACACCGGCCTGTCGCGCGGCTGAAAGCACGAGCGACAGGGTCGGGTCGATGGTGCTCTCGACGGCGCCGACGATCAGCACGCGCGGGCCGTTGCGCACGGCGCGGTCGGCCATGGCGCGGTCGATGCGCAGGGCTGCAAAGGCGCCGCCGGTGGCGGTCTTCTCGGCGATGCCGCCGATGGTCGAGCAGGTGCACACGACCACGGAGGCGCCGTCCGAAGCGGCGTCTCTCATGGCGTTGTGGACGCGCGCCACCAGGCCGGCGTGATCGACGCCCAGCGTGCGCGCGTCGGCCAGCAGCGCTTCCATCACCAGGTGCTGCACGCGCAGCTCGGGTGCGATCTCGCGTGCCAGGCCGCCGAAGGTCTGCACATGCACCTGCGCGGTGTGGAGGAAGGCGAGCGTGTCGGCCATGGCGTGGTGGCCGTTCAGCCGGCTTCGCGGGCGCGGCGGAACTCGTAGGCCTTGAGGTGCACGTAGGCCGTGCGCAGCACCGACGGCGTGGGCGATGCGGTGCGCGGAGCTCGGGCCAGCAGGTCGCCCAGGATGTGGTCGGCCTCGACGCGTGCGCCGCGGGCCATGTCCTTGTACATCGAGGCGGTCATGGGCGAGCCGGCGGTCGTGACCACCGCGCGGCCGCGCGTGAGGGCGCCGGGGCGTGGCGCAAAGCCGTTGTGGGCGGCGATCGCGCAGCACTCGTCAAAGATCGCAAGCGCCACGTCTTCGCCGCCTGCCGCCACGATGTCGCCGATGGAGGCGTGCATCAGGCTCGTGAGGCCTGCCGCCGAGGCGATGAAGACCCACTTCTCCCACATGTCCTGCGCGATGGTCTCGCTCGCGGTGGCGGCGAAGTTCGCGCCGGTGAACTGGGCCGCGATGGCGTCGATGCGCGCCGAGCGGCCACCCACGCGTTCGCCGTAGCTCAGGCTGTGCATGTCGTTCAGGTGCAGCACGCGGCCTTCGTCGTCGAGGGTGGCGGAGATCATGCACAGGCCGCCGAGCACGCGCGCCTCGCCGAAGCGCGCGGCCAGCCGGTCGATGTGGCCGAGGCCGTTGAGCAGCGGAAGGATGACGGTGTCGGGCCCGACGGCGGGCGCGAACGAGTCCATGGTCGCGTCGAGGTCGTAGGCCTTGCAGCCGACCACGACCACGTCGTAGGGGCCATCGATCTGCTCGGCCAGCACATGCTTCGGCGTGGGCAGGTCGAGGTCGCCGCAGGGGCTGCGCACGACGAGGCCGGTCGTGGCCAGCTGGGCCGCGCGGCCGGGACGCAGTAGAAAGGTCACATCGCGGCCCGCTGCGAGCAGGCGCCCGCCGAAGTAACCACCGAGTGCACCGGCACCCACCATCAGGAATCGCATCGCGCGCTGCCTCCGAAGAAACTGAAGATCGGGAGCGATGATGCCCCGGATCGCGCGCGGGCGCCTCAGGGGTGTTGCGAGGCCACCAACCGTTCGCGGGCAAAGGGCCGCAGGTCGAGGCCGTGCGCGCTCTCGCGGCCCAGCACCCGGTCGGCGATGGCGTCGCCCAGCCCGGCCGAGTGCTTGAAACCGTGGCCGGAGCAGGCCGAGACGACCAGCACATTCGGCAAACCGTCGAGCGCGTCGATCACGAAGCGGCGGTCGGGCGTCACGGTGTACATGCAGGCGCGGGCCTTGAGCGCGTGCCCCTTGATCTGCGGAAAGCGACCGGCGACGCGGTTGCGGTACATGGCGGCGGTTTCTTCGGCGCTCACGTCGCGCTCGAGTGCGTCGGGCGTGGTGGCGTCGACGTACTGCTCGGTGGCGACCTTCAGCGCGGGCTGCGACGCGTCGGAGGCCGGAAAGCCGTACATGTAGTCTTCCTGCGCGTCGCCGAACATCCAGATGAAGATGGGAAAACGCCCGGGCGCGAAGTCGGCCGCGGCGGCGGGTCCGGTGTCGAACCAGTGCATCACCTGTCGGTGCACGGAGAAGTCGGCCTGCCAGTCGGTGCGTGCCTGGCGGCCGAGAAATTCGGGCAGCCAGGCGCCGGCCGCGACCACCACCTGGTCGGCGGTGAAGCTCGCGGTTTCGGTGCGCACGCGCACGGTGTCGCCGTTGCCCACGGGCTCGACGCTCAGCACGCGCTCGCCGGTGCGGGTCTGTGCGCCGTCGGCGCGGGCCACGGCGAGCTGGGCGGCGATGGCGTCTTCGGGGCGCACGAAGCCGGCGTCGCGCTCGAGGTAGCCGATCTCGTCGCCCTGCAGATGGAACTGCGGGTAGCGCGCGCGGATGCCGGCCGCGTCGAGCACCTCGTGCGCGATGCCGAAGCGCTCGGCGCAGGCGATGGTGCGGCGCACGAAGTCGGACTTGCCGTGATGTGCGGCCACACGGTCGCGCGGCGCGAGGACGAGGCCGCCGGTGGTGGTCATCAGCGTGCGGCCGGTGCGCGCTTCGAGTTCGCGCCAGATGGCGTGCGAGCGGTGCACCAGCGGCACGTACTCGTCGCCTTCGCCGACGGCCAGCCGCGTGATGCGCGAATCGCCGTGCGAGGAGCCGCGGTCGTGCGGCGGCGCGAACTGGTCGATGCCGAGCACGCGCGCGCCGCGTTGCGAGAGCTGGTAGAGGGTGGCCGCGCCGAGGGCGCCCAGGCCGATGACGATGGCGTCGTAGTGGGAGGAAGAACGGGTCACGGGGTGCGGGGTGTCGTCGTCACACAAGGTTCAGGTCGAGAAAAGCATCCTTCACCGCAATGGGCTGGGGAATGAGCTTCAGCTGCGCGAACACGTCGGCCAGGCCCTGCTGCTCGCGGGCGATGGCGGGCGTGAGCGCCACGACGCCATAGTGCCGCCGTTCGGTTGCCAGCGCCAGCACCTTGGGCTCGACCTTCAGCTGTGGCGCGAGCGTGGCCACCACGTCGCCGGGGTGGGCCTGCGCCCAGTCGTTGGCCTTGCGCAGTTCGGCGAACACGGTGCGCAGCGTGTCGGCGTTGGTGCGCGCGAAGGCGGGTTGCGCGAAGTGGTAGGTGCGGTTGCCGCTCAGGCCGGTGCCGTCGAACAGCAGGCGCGACTCGGTCGCCACCTGCGCGCCGGCCAGGAACGGGTCCCACAGGCCGATGGCCGAGACGCTGCCCGACTGGTAGGCGGCGACGGTGTCGGAGGCCGTGACGATGTAGACCGGCTCGATGTCTTCGTAGCGCAGGCCGGCCGCTTCGAGCGCGCGGATCAGCACGTACTGCGTGTTGTAGCCGCGGCCGGTGACAACCTTCTTGCCCTTCAGGTCGCGCACGCTGCGGATCGGCGAGTCGCGCGGCACCAGGAAGCCGACGCCGCCGGGGTAGGGGCTTTCGGCCGCGAGGTAGGCCAAGCCCTTGCCGCTGGCCTGCTGGAACACGCCGATGCCATCGGAGGCATGGCCGAAGTCGATGGCGCCGGCGGCCAGCGCTTCCGACAGCTGGCTGCCGCCGAGGAACTCGCGCCACTCGACGGTCACGCCGGCCGGTGCGAGCGCCTTCTCGAGCTGGCCCGTGCCCTTGAGGATATTGAGCGTGTTGAACTTCTGGTAGCCGATGCGCAGCGTGCGGGCGCGCGTCTGGGCAAACAGCGGGGCCGACGCGGCCACGGCGGCGGCACTGACACCGGCGCGAAGCAGAAGGCGCCGGGAGACGGCGGGCGAGGAAGAGGTCGGGAAGTGCATGAAGAGAGTGAGGCCGCGTCGCGCGGCCGAAGAAGAAAAAAGCAGTCAGTCGGAAGGCAGAGGCTGGCCACTCTAGGGATCGACGCTGTCTCGCGCCACGAAGCTTTTGTCATTTGTTCATGCGCAACTCGTCGCTGCATATGCAAGCGGAAATTGCTTCGTTGGTGCCGCACGCAGCGCTGCCTAGAGTCGCGCTCTCTTTTTCCACTTCCAGCGAAGCGCAGGCATGACCCGCAACACCCCCTCTTTCACCGTGACCAGCCTGGCCCTGGCCCTCGGCGCCTTCACCACCCTGGGCAACATCGCCTGGGCCGACAAGCTCGACGACATCCGCAAGGCCGGCGTGCTGCGCGTGGCCGCGTTCGACGGCAACCCGCCCTTCGGCTACATCGACCCGGCCAGCAAGAAGCAGGTGGGGCACGACATCGACCTGGCCACCGAGTTCGCGAAGAGCCTGGGCGTGAAGATCGAGCTGGTGCCGACCAACCCGGCCAACCGCATTCCGCTGCTCACCTCGGGCAAGGCGGACGTGGTGTTTGCCAGCTTCACCATCACCGACGAGCGCGCCAAGGCCGTCGACTTCACCACGCCGTACTTCCTGGTCGGCCAGCAATTCCTGGCGAAGACGGGCGTGCTGAAGGAGGCTGCGCAGATCAAGGACATCCGCATCGGCACCGAGAAGGGCACGACGATGGAGTCGAACCTGCGCAAGAACTACCCCGACGCGAAGGTCGTGCTCTACGACGATTCGCCGTTTGCACTGGCCGCGCTGCGCAACGGCAACGTGCAGGCCATCACCAACGACGGCGTGAAGCTCACGGCGCAGTGGAACGCGATTCCCGACAAGGAGAAGTACGAGATCCCGGCGATCACGGTGTCGAAGGAATACCTCGGTGCGGCCGTGGCCAAGGGCGAGACGCGCCTGCTCGAAACGCTCAACGCCTGGCTGGTCGACAGCGAGAAGAACGGCCGCGCCGTGGCGATCTACGACACCTGGTTCGGCCCCAGCAGCAAGGCGCCGCTGCCGCGCCTGCTGAAGATCGGCGACCAGCGCGTGGCCGCCAACTGACGAGCGGGATCGATCACCGGATCGATGCGGCCTTGACCGATTTCCTGCGCGAGCACCTGCTCGCGCCCCGTTACCTCGGCTGGCTGTTCGACGGCTGGCTCGTGACCGTGGGGGCCTCGCTGCTGGTGGCGGCGGGCGCGACGCTGCTGGGCATTGCCGTGGCCGCGGGGCGCTCGTCCAGCCGGCCGGCGTGGCTGCGCGCGAGTGGCGCGTACGTCTCGCTGTTTCGCAACACGCCGCTGCTGGTGCAGCTCTTCTTCTGGTACTTCGGCGCACCCAGCGTGCTGCCCGAGGCGCTGCGCGAAGGGCTGCTGGCGGGGCGCTTCATTTCCTTCGAACTGCTGTCGGCGTTGTTCGGGCTCACGCTGTATGCGGCGGCCTACGTGGGCGAGGACATCCGCTCGGGCATCCGCGGCGTGCCCGTGGGGCAGACGCTGGCGGCGCAGGCATTGGGCTTCACGCGCGCGCAGGTGCTGGCGCAGGTGGTGCTGCCGCAGGCGCTGCGCATCGCGTTGCCGCCGCTGCTGGGCCAGTACATGAACATCGTCAAGAACACCTCGCTCGCGATGGCCGTGGGGCTGGTCGAGCTGTCGTACGCCTCGCGCCAGGTCGAGGCCGAAACCTTCAAGACCTTCCAGGCCTTCGGCGTGGCGACGCTGCTCTACATCGTGACCATCGGCGCGATCGAGCTGCTGGCGGCGTGGGCTGCGCGTCGGCAATCGGTGGGGCCGGGGAGGGCTGCTGCATGAGCGATGCGCTGCACACGCTGTGGGACAGCCTGCCGTACTTGCTGTGGGGCGCCTTTCCGCAAGGCGAGCTGGGCGGCGCGGCGCTCACGGTGCTGCTCAGTGCGGGCTCGGGCATTGCGTCGGCGGTGCTCGGGTTGGCGTGGGGCATCGGGCTGGCCATGGCGCGGGGGCCGCTGAAGCGCACGTTGACGCTGGGGCTGGCCTTCCTGCGGGCGATCCCGGTGCTGATGCTGATCTTCTGGACCTACTTCCTGCTGCCGTTCGCGCTGGGCGTCAGCGTGCCGGGTGTGCTGTCGGTGATGTGCGCGCTGTCGCTGGTGGGCGGTGCCTACCTGGCCCACGCGGTGCACGCGGGCATCCGCGGCATCGGTGCGGGGCAGTGGGCGGCGGGGCTGTCGCTCGGGCTCACGCGCTGGGGCACGCTGCGCCACGTTGTGCTGCCGCAGGCGCTGCGGATGATGCTGCCGTCGTTCATCAACCAGTGGGTCACGCTCGTGAAGGACAGCTCGCTGGCGTACGTGGTGGGCGTGGGCGAGCTGTCGTTCGTGGCCTCGCAGGTGAATGCGCGCACCATGGTCTATCCGGCGGAGATCTTCATGCTCGTGGGCGCGATCTACTGGCTGCTGTGCACCGGGCTCGACCGGCTGGCCCACGGGGTCGTGCGCCGCGCGCAGGCGCGTGCGCCGGTGGTCATGAACTTTTCTGGAAAAGGTCTTGAGCGCTTCGCATAATCGTCCCGGTCATTCCGACGCCTTTCTCATTTCAAGGAGTTCCACCCATGGCACAGACCCGGATCGCCGTCATCGTCGGCAGCCTGCGCAAGGATTCTTTCAACCACAAGCTCGCTCTGGCGCTGGCGCACCTGGCGCCGTCGGACTTCACCTTCGAGACCCTGCGCATCGACGACCTGCCGCTGTACAACCAGGACGACGATGGCAACCAGGCTGCGCCGGTGAAGCGCCTCAAGAGCGAAGTGGCCGCTGCGCAAGGCGTGCTGTTCGTCACGCCCGAATACAACCGCTCGATTCCCGGCGTGCTGAAGAACGCCATCGACCATGCCTCGCGCCCCTACGGCCAGAGCGTGTGGGCCGGCAAGCCGACCGGCGTGCTCGGCATCTCGGTGGGCGCCATCGGCACCGCGCTGGCGCAGCAGCACCTGCGCAACATCCTGGCCTACCTGGACGCGCCCACGATGGGTGGCCCCGAGGTGTTCCTGCAGGCCAAGGAAGGCCTGTTCGACGACAAGGGCCACATCGGCAACGAAGGCACGCAGAAATTCCTGCAGGGCTGGATGGACAAGTACGTGGCCTGGGTCAAGGCCCACGCTGCAGCCTGAACGCAGGCAAGCGCTCATGAAAAAGCCGCCCCGTGGGGCGGCTTTTTCGTTCCGGCGCGGGAAGACTCAGGCAGCTTGCGCAACGGTCTTCTGGTTCGCGGCTTCGGCCGTGGCCACGAGGATGTCGGCGCGCGCGGCGGTCAGTGCGGCGGCCTTGGGCGCGTCACCCATCGCGATGCCTTCGGCGCGCACGAAGCGCACGTCGGTGATGCCGAAGAAGCCGAAGATCACCTTCAGGTAGCTCTCCTGGTGTTCCGCGGCCTGACCGCCTTCGGAGGTCGAGTAGATGCCGCCGCGGCTCGACGCCACGATGATGGTCTTGCCGCCGGCCAGGCCCACGGCGCCCTTGTCGGTGTACTTGAAGGTGCGGCCGGCTTGCGCGAGGCGGTCGATCCAGGCCTTGAGCTGGGTCGGGATGGTGAAGTTGTACAGCGGGGCGCCGATCACGACGACGTCAGCGGCCAGGAACTGGGTCACCAGCTTTTCCGACAGGGCGTTCTCGCGCAGCTGCGCTTCGGTCGGTTGGGCCTGCACGCCGGTCTTGATGCCGAGGGCGTCGGCGCCGAAGTGCGAGGGCGCGTCCACGGCGAGGTCAAGGTACTCGACCTGGGTGTTGGGGTGGGCGGCGCGCCAGGCGGCGACGGTTTCGGCGGTCAGCTGGCGCGAGGTGGAGCCGGCGGCCAGGATGCTGGAGTCGATGTGGAGCAGCTTCATGTCAGTCAATCACTTTCTGTGCAAGGTGTCGGCGCTGAGAAGTGGCCGGCGTTGGGAGAATTCTATTTTTGATGCGAGTGATTGATAAGTAGCCAAAATTTGATCAGATCGTTCTGTTTGCAGGACAATGAAGCGATGCAAGACCTCAACGACATGGTGTTCTTCGCCGAGGTGGCCGAGCGGGGCGGCTTTGCCGCCGCCAGCCGGGCGCTGGGCATTCCCAAATCGCGCCTGTCGCGCCGCGTGGCCGAGCTCGAGGAGCGGCTGGGCGTGCAGCTGATGCAGCGCAGCACGCGGCGCCTGTCGCTCACGCCGGCCGGCGAGATCTACCTGCGGCACGCCTCGGCGATGCGCGACGCAGCGCAGGCGGCCGCCGAGGCGGTGGCGCAGGTGCAGACCGAGCCGAGCGGGCTGGTGCGGTTGACCTGCCCGGTCACCATCTCGCACAGCGGGCTGGCGCAGCTGATCCCGCTGTTCATGGCGCGTTATCCGGCGGTGCGCGTCGACATCCGCGTCATCAACCGGCCGGTGGACCTGATCGAGGAGGGCATCGACATCGCGCTGCGCGTGCGCCCCGCCATCGAGGACAGCACGGTGCTCGTGGCCAAGACCTTCGGCCACAGCCGCGGCGTGCTGGTCGCGAGCCCGGCGCTGCTGGCAGAACACGGCCCGATCGACACGCCCGCCGATCTCGCGAAGCTGCCGACCGCGGCCATGTCGGTCAACGGCGAAGGGCGCGCCGAATGGCGGCTCGAAGGCCCGGAGGGCCGCAGCCATCTGCATGTGCACACGCCGCGCTACGTGGCCGACGACCTCGCCACGCTGCAGTTCGGCGCACTGGGCGGCGTCGGCGCGACGCTGCTGCCCGACTACATGTGCAGCGCCGACGTCGAGGCCGGCCGGCTGGTGCGGGTGCTGCCCGGCTGGGGGCCGTCGCCCGTGGTGGCGCACATGGTGTTCCCGGCGCGGCGGGCGCTGGTGCCGGCAGTGCGACGGCTGATCGACTTCCTGTCGGAGCACCTGCAAAGCGAGCAGATGCGGATGTTCTGAGGTCGGATTGCTATCTAAAAGATAGCGTCACGCCAGGGCTTCGCAAGTTCTATATGCGAAAAACGTCATATCCAAACAAACAGATATTCGTTTGCCATTGAAGCAGCGGTTCGCACAATCCAGGCTTCACCCCCTCCTTGGAGCGACCATGGCAACCCTGCGACTCGGCGACACCGCCCCCAATTTCACCCAGGACTCCAGCGAAGGCCCGATCGACTTCTACCAGTGGGCCGGCGATTCGTGGATCGTGTTCTTCTCGCACCCGGCCGATTTCACGCCCGTGTGCACCACCGAACTCGGCAAGACGGCGGCGCTGTCGGGCGAGTTCGCCAAGCGCGGCGTGAAGCCCATCGCGCTGAGCGTCGACCCGGCCACCAAGCACAAGGAGTGGATCTCGGACATCAACGAGACGCAGAACACCACCGTCAACTTCCCGATCATTGCGGACGCCGACCGCAAGGTGGCCGACCTGTACGACCTGATCCACCCGAACGCCTCGGCGACGGCCACCGTTCGCAGCGTGTTCATCATCGATCCGAAGAAGGTCATCCGCACCACCATCACCTACCCGGCATCGACCGGCCGCAACTTCGACGAGATCCTGCGCGTGATCGACTCGCTGCAACTCACCGACAGCCACAAGGTCGCCACGCCCGTGAACTGGAAGGACGGCGACGACGTCGTCATTGTGCCGAGCATCCAGGACCCGGCCGAGCTGGCCGAGCGCTTCCCCAAGGGCTTCAAGGCCGTCAAGCCTTACCTGCGGATCACGCCGCAGCCCAACAAGTAAGAAGCACAGGCGGCACCCGCACATGCAGACCCGCGTCATCATCGTGCCCGGCTGGCGCGACTCCGGGCCCGGCCACTGGCAGAGCCTGTGGGAAGAACGCATTCCGGGCGCGGCGCGGGTGGTGCAGGACGACTGGGCCTCGCCCAAGCGCGATGCCTGGGTGCCCGCACTGGCCAAGTTGGTGCTCGAAAGCGAAGGCCCCGTGGTCATCGCGGCGCACAGCCTGGGCTGCATTGCCACGGCGCACCTGCCGCCCGAGGCCGCCGCCCGCATCCAGGGCGCGCTGCTGGTGGCGCCGGCCGACCCGGAGCGCCGCGCGGTGCTGTCCGACTTCGCGCCCGTGCCGTATGCGGCGCTGCCGTACCGCAGCATCGTGGTGGCGAGCAGCAACGATCCTTATTGCCCCATCCGCCTGGCCGGCGCCTACTCGCGCGCCTGGGGCAGCGAGTTCGTGCGCATGCAGAATGCGGGGCACATCAACATCGATTCGGGGCACGGAGACTGGCCGCTCGGCCTGGCCCTGCTGCAATCGTTGACCGACGAACCCGCCGCCTGGTCGGCCGGTCGTGAATTTTCAGACAACCTGGCAACCACATGACTTCCAGAATCAAGACCTTCGCTGCCGTGCTCGCGCTGGCGTCCTCCGCACTCGCCGGCAACACCGCTTTTGCCCAAGGCACGGGCCTGCTGAACGCCTCGTACGACGTGGCGCGCGAGTTCTACAAGGACTACAACGCGGCCTTCGTGGCGAACTACAAGAAGACCACGGGCAAGGACGTCAAGATCGACCAGTCGCACGGCGGCTCCAGCGCCCAGGCGCGCGCCGTGGCCGACGGCCTCGACGCCGATGTGGTCACCATGAACACCTCGACCGACATCGACTTCCTGGCCGGCACCGGCGTGGTCGCCAAGGACTGGAACAAGAAGTTTCCCGACAACGCATCGCCCACCACCTCGACCATGCTGCTGCTGGTGCGCAACGGCAACCCCAAGGGCATCAAGGACTGGGACGACCTGATCAAGCCGGGCGTGCAGGTCGTGATCGTCAACCCCAAGACCGGCGGCAATGGCCGCTACGCCTACCTGGCGGCCTGGGGCTACATCAAGAAGAAGGGCGGCACCGACGCCCAGGCTGCCGAGTTCGTCGGCAAGCTGTTCAAGAACGTGCCGGTGCTGGCACGCGGCGGCCGCGACGCGACCACCGCCTTCCTGCAACGCAACATCGGCGATGCGCTGATCACCTTCGAATCCGAAGTGGTCTCGATCGACCGTGAATTCGGCACCGGCAAGGTCGACTCGGTGTACCCGTCGATTTCCATCGTGGCTGAGAACCCTGTCGCCATCGTCGAGCGCACCGTCAAGAAGAAGGGCACGGGCGAGCTCGCCAAGGCCTACCTCGACTGGCTGTACTCCGAAGAAGCGCAGGAAATCGCCGCCAAGCACGCGCTGCGTCCGCGTTCGCAGGCCGTGCTCAAGAAGTACGCCTCGACCTTCAAGCCGCTGCAGCTGTTCACGGTGCAGGAACTGTTCGGCAGCCTGAGCGAGGCGCAGAAGGTGCACTTCAATGACGGCGGTCAGTTCGACAAGCTGTACACCCCTGGCGCGAAGTAAATGAGCGGCGCTGCTTCTTCGGCGCTCCCGGCAGCGGGAGCGCCTTTTTCACGTGCCAACCGGGCAGGGGGCGCCAAGCGCGTGCTGCCCGGTTTCCACATCACGCTCGGCTTCACGGTCTTCTATCTGTGCCTGATCGTGCTGATCCCGCTGTCGGCGCTGGTCTTCAAGACCTTCACGATGACGTGGGAGCACTTCTGGGTGTCGGTGACCGCGCCGCGCGTGATGGCCTCGTACCGCCTGACCTTCGGCGCCTCGCTGATCGCCGCCATGGTGAACGCGGTGTTCGGCCTGCTCGTGGCCTGGGTGCTGGTGCGCTACAAGTTTCCGGGCAAGCGCATCGTCGATGCGCTGGTCGACCTGCCGTTCGCACTGCCCACGGCCGTGGCCGGCATCTCGCTCACGGCGCTGCTCGCGGGCAACGGCTGGGTCGGGCAACTGCTCGAGCCGTACGGCATCAAGCTGGCGTTCACGCCGGCGGGCATCGTGATTGCGCTGATCTTCATCGGGCTGCCGTTCGTGGTGCGCACAGTGCAGCCGGTGCTGGAAGACACCGAGAAAGAACTCGAAGAAGCCGCGACTTCGCTCGGCGCCACACGCCTGCAGACCTTCACCCGGGTGATCTTTCCGGCGATTGCGCCCGCGCTGCTGACCGGCTTTGCCATGGCCTTCGCACGTGCCATCGGCGAGTACGGCTCGGTGATCTTCATCGCCGGCAACATGCCGATGATTTCCGAGATCACGCCGCTCATCATCATCGGCAAGCTGGAGCAGTACGACTACACGGGCGCCACCGCGGTCGCGCTGGTGATGCTGGTGCTGTCGTTCATCCTGCTGCTGGTCATCAACGGCCTGCAAGCCTGGCAGCGCAAGCGCGCGGGGGCCTAGCAATGTTGCACTCCCCCAGTCTTCGCGCACTTCGTGTCGCTTCGCCAACCCCCTCGCCGGGGGCAACACCAGCAGCCCGGCAAAGCCGGTTCTGCGGTGTTCCTTCGCGCAACCCCATCGGGACCTCGCAATGAGTGCGCCTTCCAAAATCATTCGCCGCGCACAGGCCGGCACCACCGAGTCGGCCTGGGTCCGCTGGACGCTGATCGGCATCGCCCTCGTGTTCATGTTCCTGTTCCTCGTGCTGCCGCTGGCGGCCGTGGCGGTCGAGGCGCTGCGCAAGGGCCTCAATGCCTACCTCGAGGCGCTGAAGGAACCCGATGCGTGGAGCGCCATCCGCCTCACGCTCATCACCGCCGCCATCGCGGTGCCGATGAACCTCGTCTTCGGCGTGGCCGCGGCCTGGGCCATCGCCAAGTTCGAGTTCCGTGGCAAGGCCTTCCTCACCACGCTGATCGACCTGCCGTTCGCGGTGTCGCCGGTGGTGGCGGGCCTGATCTACGTGCTGGTGTTCGGCGCGCAGGGCTGGTTCGGCCCATGGCTGGCGGAGCACGACATCAAGATCATCTTTGCCGTGCCCGGCATCGTGCTGGCCACTGTGTTCGTGACCTTCCCCTTCATTGCGCGCGAACTCATTCCGCTGATGCAGGCGCAGGGCACCGACGAAGAGCAGGCCGCCATCGTGCTCGGCGCGACCGGCTGGCAGACCTTCTGGCGCGTGACCTTGCCCAACATCAAGTGGGGCCTGCTGTACGGCGTGATCCTGTGCAATGCGCGCGCCATGGGCGAGTTCGGCGCGGTGTCGGTGGTGTCGGGCCACATCCGCGGCCAGACCAACACGATGCCGCTGCACGTCGAAGTGCTCTACAACGAATACCAGTCGGTGGCCGCCTTTGCCGTGGCCTCATTGCTGGCGATCCTGGCGCTGGTCACCCTGGTGATCAAGTCGGTCATCGAGTGGCGCCATGAGCGCGAAATGAAAGCCATCGCCGAGCTGCCGCCCGAGCGTCCCGCGGCGGTTTGAAAGTCCTGTGGTGAGGGGAGAACCCTCACCCCGACCCTCTCCCCGCGGGGAGAGGGAGTCATCAGAAGAAGGCAGAGGAAGAGATTCCATGAGCATCGAAATCCGCAACATCAGCAAGCAGTTCGGCGACTTCCGGGCGCTGAACAACGTGAACCTCGACGTCGAGTCGGGCGAACTCGTCGCGCTGCTCGGCCCTTCGGGCTGCGGCAAGACCACGCTGCTGCGCATCATCGCGGGCCTGGAAACGGCCGACACCGGCAGCATCCACTTCTCGGGCGAAGACACGACCGACGTGCACGTGCGCGAACGCCAGGTCGGCTTCGTGTTCCAGCACTACGCGCTGTTCCGCCACATGACCGTGTTCGAGAACGTGGCCTTCGGCCTGCGCGTGAAGCCGCGCAAGGAGCGGCCGAGCGACGCGCAGATCAAGCAGAAGGTGACCGACCTGCTCAAGCTGGTGCAGCTCGACTGGCTGGCCGACCGCTACCCGTCACAGCTGTCCGGCGGCCAGCGCCAGCGCATCGCGCTGGCCCGCGCGCTGGCGGTGGAGCCCAAGGTGCTGCTGCTCGACGAACCCTTCGGCGCGCTCGACGCCAAGGTGCGCAAGGAACTGCGCCGCTGGCTGCGCCGGCTGCACGACGAGCTGCACGTCACCTCGATCTTCGTCACGCACGACCAGGAAGAAGCGCTTGAAGTGGCCGACCGCGTGGTGGTGATCAACAAGGGCCGCATCGAGCAGGTCGGCTCGCCGCAGGACGTGTGGGACAAGCCCGCGAGCCCGTTCGTCTACGGCTTCCTGGGCGACGTGAACCTGTTCCACGGCCGGGCCGACAACGGCGCCGTGCAACTGGACGGCATGCGCATCGACTCGCCCGAGCACAGCACCGCGCGCGACGCCAAGGCGCTGGCCTACGTGCGCCCGCATGACCTGGACGTGACCCGCTACGTGGCAGGCGCCACCGGCATCGTCGCCACGCTGTCGCGCGCAATTGTGGTCGGACCGATCGCGCGGCTGGAACTTGAGCCCACCGAAACGAATCCAGATAATCCGGGCTCCGGAACCATCATCGAAGCGCAACTCCCTGCGCAACAGTTCCGCGACCTGGACTTGAAGGAAGGCGACACCGTCGTCGCCAACCCCCGCAAGGCCAGGGTGTTCGTAGAAGAAGATTGGGTATCTCCTTGATCCATTGGTACTTCGGCGCACCGCGCCGCGCGCTCGCGCTGATCTGCCTGGCCTGTGTCCTGATGCTGGCCTTCGGGCTGTATCTGCAACACGTGGTCGGGCTCGAACCCTGTCCCATGTGCATCGTGCAGCGCTATGCGCTGATGCTCGTGGCGCTCTTCACCGGCTTGGCGGCGCTGTTCAACAGCCGGGGCCTGCAGGTGACGGGCGGGGTGCTGGCACTGGCGGCGGCGGTGGGCGGTGCCTACACGGCGGCGCAGCAGAGCTGGCTGCAGTGGTATCCGCCCGAAGTCGTCTCGTGCGGGCGTGACCTGTACGGGATGATCGAGACCTTCCCGCTCAAGCGCGCGCTGCCGATGATCTTCCGCGGCGGCGGCGACTGTTCCAAGATCGACTGGTCGCTGTTCGGCCTGACGCTGGCGAATTGGTCGTTCGTTGCGTTCACGGTGCTGGCGCTGTTGCTCCTCACGCTGCTCTTGCGTCGACGCACGGCGCGCTGAGTTCTTTTTCAGTAGTTTCTGCGGCGTGGCCCGCTGTCCTTTAAGGGCGGCGGGCCACGCCGTTTTTCGTGGGGCGTTTCGCGGGGTTCGTGCAAAAAGCCCACCAAAACGCATGCTTTAGCAGACCTTCAGCAAGCGGGGCTAGGATCAATCGCATCCTTTCCAGGGTCTCATCGCCCGTTTCCACTCCCACTTCACTGCATGCCCACCACTCCTTCGCGACGATCGCGCAAGCTCCTTGTCGGCCTGGCCTTGCTCATCGTGCTGGCCGTCGCGACCTTCTTCTGGTTGAGCCCGCCGAAGAAAAGCGACTACCTCACCGCCACCGTGCAGCGCAGCGACCTCGAGAACGCGGTGCTCGCCACCGGCGTGCTGCAGGCCTTCAAGCAGGTCGAGGTGGGTGCGCAGGTGTCCGGCCAGCTCAAGTCGCTGAAAGTGGTGCTCGGCCAGACGGTGAAGAAGGGCGACTGGCTCGCCGAGATCGATCCCGTCATTTCGCAGAACACCTTGGCGCAGGAGCAGGCCAAGCTCGAGAACCTGCAGGCCCAGAAGCTCGCGAAGGAGGTCCGCGTGAAGCAGGCCGAGCTCACCTGGGCACGCCAGCGCGAAATGCTGGCGCAGGACGCCGCCGCGCGCCAGGACCTGGAAAGCGCCGACACCGAACTGCGTGCGCTGCGCGCCGATGCCGTGTCGCTCGATGCGCAGATCCGCCAGCAGAAGCTGGCCCTGGCCTCGGCGCAGACCAACCTGTCGTACACCCGCATCATGGCGCCCATCGACGGCGACGTGGTGTCGATCAACACGCTCGAAGGCCAGACCGTGGTGGCCTCGTTCCAGGTGCCCACGCTCATGAAGCTGGCCGACCTGTCGACCATGACCGTGAAGGCCCAGGTGTCCGAGGCCGACGTGGTGCGCGTGAAGGCGGGCCTGCCGGTGTACTTCACCATCCTCGGCGACCCCGACACGCGCTACCACGGCACGCTGCGCGCGGTGCAGCCGTCGCCCGAGAAAATCAACAACGCCGTGTTCTTCAACGCGCTGTTCGATGTGCCCAACCCCGAGCGCACGCTGCGTGTCGACATGACGGCGCAGGTCGCCATCATGCTGGGCGAGGCCAAGCAGGCGCTGACCGTGCCGCTCACCGCGCTCGGCGCGCGCGACAAGGACGGCCGCCATGAAGTGCGCGTGCTCCTGCCCGACCAACGCGTGGAAAAGCGGCCGGTGCGCATCGGCATCAGCAACAACTTCCAGGCCCAGGTGCTCGAAGGCCTGAAGGAGGGCGACAACGTCATCACGGGCGACGCCTCGGCACTGGAGAAGACCGACGGCAACGGCGGTGGCAACCGGGGACCGCGCCAGTGACGCAACCGCTCTTGACCCTGCGCGGCATCGGCCGCAGCTTTCCTTCGGGCGAGCAGGAAGTCCAGGTGCTGAAGGACGTCGATCTGGACATCGGCCATGGCGAGATGCTGGCCATCGTCGGCGCCTCGGGCTCGGGCAAGTCAACGCTGATGAACATCCTCGGCTGCCTCGACCGGCCGAGCACCGGCACCTACACCGTGTCGGGCCAGGACGTCGGCACGCTCGACAGCGACGCGCTCGCCGCGCTGCGGCGTGAGCACTTCGGTTTCATCTTCCAGCGCTACCACCTCATGCAGCACCTGACGGCCACCGGCAACGTCGAGGTGCCCGCCGTCTATGCCGGCACCGAGGGCACGGCGCGCGATGCACGGGCGCGGCAGCTGCTGGCGCGCCTGGGTCTCGAAGACCGCACCGAGCACCGGCCGAGCCAGCTCTCGGGCGGCCAGCAGCAGCGCGTGAGCATTGCGCGCGCGCTGATGAACGGCGGGCAGGTCATCCTGGCCGACGAGCCGACCGGCGCACTGGACAGCAAGAGCGGCCACGAGGTCATGGGCATCCTGCGCGAGCTGCATGCACAGGGGCACACGATCATCATCGTGACGCATGACATGCAGGTGGCGCGCTGCACCGAGCGCATCATCGAGATCGCCGACGGCGTGATCGTCGGCGACCGGCCGAACGTGCCGACCGTGGCCGCGCCCGCACACGCGGTCGGCGAGGACGCCCCGGCACCGCCCGCCATGACCCGCCCGACGCTCGGCATTGCGCGCTTCAGCACGGGCTGGGCGCGTTTTTCCGAAGCCTTTCGCATGGCCTGGCGCTCGATGATGGCGCACCGCATGCGCACGGCGCTGACCATGCTGGGCATCATCATCGGCATCACCTCGGTGGTGTCGATCGTGGCCATCGGGGAGGGCGCCAAGCGCTTCGTGCTGGCCGACATCAAGGCCATCGGCACCAGCACGCTCGACATCTATCCGGGCCACGACTTCGGCGACGACAAGGCCGCGAGCATCCGCACGCTGCTGCCCGCCGACCTGCAGGCCATTGCCGCGCAGCCCTACGTGCACAGCGTCACGCCCACCACCATGCGCGGCCTGCGCCTGCGCTACCGCAGCGCCGACGTCAACGGCAACGTGAACGGCGTCAGCGACAACTTCTTCAGCGTGCGCGACATCCAGATGGCCAGCGGCACCGCTTTCAACGCCAACGACGTGCGGCAGCAGTCGCAGGTGGTGGTGATCGACCAGAACACGCGGCGCAAGCTCTTTCCCGAGGGCACCGACCCGATCGGCAAGGTCATCCTCGTGGGCAGCCTGCCGTGCACGGTGATCGGCGTGGCGCAGGAAAAGAAGACCATGTTCAGCGAGAACAAGTCGCTCAACATCTGGCTGCCCTACAGCACCGGCGCCAGCCGCCTGTTCGGCCAGCAGCACTTCGACAACATCACCGTGCGCATCCGCGACGGCCAGCCCACCAAGGCCGCCGAAGAGAGCATCGTGAGGCTGCTCACGCTGCGCCATGGCGGCAAGGATTTTTTCACCTTCAACATGGACAGCATCGTGAAGACCGCCGAGCGCACGAGCCAGTCGCTCACCTTGCTGCTGTCGCTGATCGCGGTGATCTCGCTGGTGGTGGGCGGCATCGGCGTGATGAACATCATGCTGGTGTCGGTGACCGAGCGCACCCGCGAGATCGGCATCCGCATGGCCGTGGGCGCGCGCCAGAGCGACGTGCTGCAGCAGTTCCTGACCGAGGCGGTGCTCGTGTGCCTGGTCGGCGGTTTCATCGGCGTGATGCTGTCGTACGGCATCAGCTTTTTGTTTTCGGTGTTCGTGAAGCAATGGCAAATGATCTTTTCGCTGGGGGCCGTGGCGTCGGCCTTCCTGTGCGCGTCGCTCATCGGCGTGCTGTTCGGCTACCTGCCGGCGCGCAACGCCGCGCGGCTCGACCCCATCGAGGCACTGGCTCGTGAGTAGCGCGCGCCTGACCCTCGGGACGCTCGCCATCGCGCTGGCGCTTAGCGGCTGCACGCTGTTCCAACCGGAGCGGCGCGAACAACGGCCGCTCGGCGTGCCGCAGGCGTGGCAGCAGCAACTGCCCCTGCCGCAGAACGCGGCGGCCGTGCCGCAGGCCCGCTGGTGGACCGCCTTCCACGACGCGCGGCTCGATACCCTGATCGACAGCGTCCTGCGCACCAACAACAACCTGGCTGCCGCCGGCATCCGCGTGCAACGGGCGCAGCTGCAGGCCGGCCTGGCGAACACCAACCTCACGCCGGGCGTGACGGGGCAACTGGGCACCCAACGCAGCTTCGACCTGAAGCGCGGCGGCGTTGCCGCTTCGAGCGCGAGATCCTTGCTGAGCCTGAGCTACGAAGTTGACCTGTGGGGCCGCCTGTCGGCGCAGCGCAGCGTTGCCGACTGGGAGCTGCAGGCCACCCAGTCCGACCGCGAGGCCACGGCGCTGGCGCTGGTGGGCACCACGGCCGGGCTGTATTGGCAGACCGGCTACCTGAACCACCGCATCGCACTGAGCGAAGCCGGCATGGCCGATGCGCGGCGCATCCAGGCGCTGGTGCAAGCCAAGTACGCGGCGGGTGCCGTGTCCGGCCTCGACGTCGCGCAGGCCGGCCAGAACCTCGCGAGCCAGGAGGCGGCGCACACGCAGCTGCTGCAACAGCGCGTCGAAGCGCGCAACGCGCTGGCCATCCTGTTCGACATGCCGCCCGACGCCCCGAGGGACGAGCCCTCCCAACTGCCGGACACCGCCTTGCCCGTGATCGATGCCGGACTGCCCGCCAACCTGCTGGGCCGCCGGCCCGACCTGCGCGCTGCGGAGCAGCGCCTGCGGTCCTCGCTCGCGAACGTCGATGCCACGCGCACCAGCTTCTATCCGGTGCTGAGCCTCACGGGTTCGCTGGGCGCGGGGAGCAATGCATTGGGCGAGGTGCTGAAGAACCCGGTCGCGACCCTCGGTGCCGGCCTGGTGCTGCCTTTCCTGCAATGGAACACCGCGCGGCTGACCGTCGCCGTATCGCAGACGCGTTACGAAGAAGCGGTCGTCGGGTTCCGCCAGTCGCTGTACACCGCGCTGTCCGAGGTGGAAAACACGCTGTCGTCGCGAACCCAGCTGCAGGACGAAAGCGTGAAGCTGGCCCTGGCGCTGCAACAGGCGCAACGCGCCGAGGCCTTGTCGGAAGTGCGCTATCGCGCCGGCGCTACCGCGCTGCAGCCCGTGCTCGACGCCAAGGACAAGCGCCGCGCTGCGGAGGTCTCGCTGGCGCAGAACCGTCTGAACCAGCTCAACGCAACGATGACGCTCTACAAGGCACTGGGCGGAGGCGCGATCGTCGAGTAGCAGAAGAAGGACAGGGGGCTTTCACGCCACGGCAGGTGCCCGGCAGGCGGTGCGGTGTGGGCGGCCCCTCTGTGCCGCCGAGGAGCGCAGCGTTTCGCGGATCAGGGCTCGCAGCTGTTTGAGCCGCAGGCGAGTTCTGCGAGACCCCGTGAAACGCGAGCACCGCAGGGCAGCCGCGAAGCGGCCGGCACAGTGGGGCCGACCGCGCCGTACCGCCTGTCGGGCGCCCCTCAAAAAGAGGCTAGGCCTGAAATGGCGGCGCCCCCCGCAATTTGCGAAAGAGCAACCCAGGCAACCGCAAAACAAACTCCACCATCAACCGCGTGTGCATCCAAGTCAGCAGCACATTGTCCCGCCCATAGCGAAAGTGCGACACCCCGCCTTCCTCCGCCGTCAGGTATTTCACAGGCGCATCGATGTTCACCGGCTTCACCCCGCGCCAGGCCAGCCGCACGACCGCCTCGGTATCGAAGTCGAAGCGCCGCATCCACGGTTGCCGCGCCATCACAGCGATCAGGTCGACCACCGGGTACACGCGAAAACCGTAGAGAGAATCTCCGACACCCGCGAACAGCGTCTCGAGCTGCGTCCAGCCGTTGGACACCCGCCGCCCGCGCACCCGCAGCAGCGGCGCGCTGGCGTCGAACACCGGTCGGCCCAGCACCATCGTCTCGGGCCGCGCCAGCGAGGCGTTCATGAAAGAGGGGATCAGGTCCGCCGGATGCTGCCCGTCGGAATCCATCGTGAGTGCATGCGTGAAGCCCGCTTCTTTCGCTGCCCGCAAGCCGTGCAGCACCGCCGAGCCCTTGCCCTGGTTCTGCGGCAGCACCCACACGCGCAGGCCCGGATCGCCGGCCGCCATCTGCTGCAGCCGCTCGCCCGTGCCGTCGTCGCTGCCGTCGATCACCACCCACACCGGGTTCCATTGGGCTCGCGCGGCGGCGACTGTCGAGAACAGGCGCTCGCCCGTGTTGTAGCTGGGAATCAGGACAAGGTGGGTGCGCGAGGCGTCTGCTGGCATTCGGGGGACGCGTCGGTGGCGCGCTGCTCCATGTGTTGACGGAAATAGTGTTCCAGCTCGACCTGCAACGCATCGCTGTCCTGCGTCGGCGCAAAGCGCTTGCCCAGCCGCAGCGTGAAGACGATGGGCAGCGGTGGCACGCGCCACAGCGGCCAGCCCTTGCCCAGGTAGGGCGAGTCGGTGTCGATGAACACGGTCTGGATCGGCGCCTGCGCCAGCTTGGCGATCAGCGTGGTGCCGGGACGGAAGGGGTTGAGCGGCGGCGTCACCGTGCGCGTGCCTTCAGGGAAGATCACGAGCTGGCCGCCCTGGCGCAGGTCGTTGACCGCCAGGCGCACCATGGTGCGGGCCGACTTGTTGCTGATGTAGCGCGCCAGCCGGGCCCCCGCGCCGAGGAAGATGTTGCCCATCAGCTCGGCCTTCATGATGCAGGCGCTGCGCGGCAGCCGCGCCACCAGCAGCAGCGCGTCGAGCATGGTCGGATGGTTGGCCACGAAGATCACGCCGGGTTCGTTGCGCATCGGGTCCAGGCACGAGGCGTCGATGCGCATCATGCCGGTGACGGACGCGAGCCACCAGAACATCCGGTAGGCAAAGGCGATGGTCATGCGGCCCAGCGTGCGCGCCGGTGCGGCCGGCATCACCGGGTACAGCAGCATGGCGGCGAAGTTCCAGACCAGCGAGATCAGGCCGAGGAAGAGCAGCAGCGCGTAGAGCATCAGCGCGAGCGGGATCGACGTGAGAAAACGCAGCACGTTCATGAATGGTGGTGTCGGTCGGACGGGCGGACGGCGGGCCGCTCAGGCGGCCTGCAGCCGGCCGGCGGCGACCGTGTGGGCCTCGATCTCGACCAGCAGATCGCTGCGGCAGATGTCGGCTTCCAGGTACACCGCGTGGCGGGCCATCGGCGCGGGGGCGCCGATCGCGGATTCGATTACCTCGCGCACGGCGTCGGTGTCCGACGGATGCCGCACGTACACCACGCAATCGAGCGCATCGAGCGAGAAGCGCGCCGTGGTCTGCGCATGGGCGGAGGCGATCACGGCCTCGAGATTGCGCAGCGTTTCGCGGGCCTGCTCACGCACGTCGCCGTGGTGCACGGTCTCGTGGCCGACGATGCTCGCCGTGCCTGAGATGAAGAGCGCGACCTGGCCGTCACCGATGTCCGCCAGCGCAGCGCGCGAGAAGGTCGGCGAGCGCGGGCCGTAGGTTTCGGGATAGCGGTAGGCCGACACCTGCCGCGGGTTCTCGACCGGCAGCGGCGCGGCGCGTCCCGCGAGAAAACGGATCGACAGCGCGCCCTGGCGGATGCCCAGCGCGCAGGCGGCCGGGGCGCCCTCGAAGGCGGCGCGGCCGGCTTCGAAGAAGGCCTCTTGCCGGCCCAGGTTGAATTGACGGTAGCGTTCGAGCCCGCCGCCGTCAGCGTTGATGCGCGGCAGGTAGTTCCAGATGCGCTGCAGGTGCGGCGTGCCGGCCTGGTCGAGCGTGCGGAACAGGTCGCGGTAGGCGCGCTGCGACAGCTCGGTCAGGCTCTGGCCTTCCACGGCTTCATCGAGGTCGATGGCGCCCAGCAGCCAGTGCCCGTCGGTGCGCCAGCGCGCGATGCCGGTGGTGCCCGACCGGACCTGGGTTCCGTCGCCCACGTGCCACACGTCGGCCATCGCGCCTTGCGGCGACAGCACGCGCGCGTTGACCGTGGGCATCCAGGCGACACCGTGCGGCGTGCCGTAGCCGAGCGCGGCAAAGGGTGCATGGCTGTGCGTGGCCAGCGCGAGGCTGTCCGGCAGCGAGAGGCGCTCCACGCGCAGGGGGGAATGAAGGTGGTCGTCGGGCGCGCGCACGTTCAGCGAACCTTGTCGGCGGTGGATTCGGGTTTGCGGCCGGTGTAGGCAGAGAAGACCCCGAGGCTTGCGTAGCGGCGCACCTCGCCGAAGCCGGCGGTGCCCAGCGCCTGCATGACGCGCTCGGGCGGGATGCAGGCCTCGATGGTGTCCCAGTAGTAGCGCCACAGCTCCGAGGTGTCGCTGCGGCGGCCGACCACGCGGGCGATCAGCGGCACCACGGCGCGCATGTAGCCCTTGAGCAGCGCGGTGGCGATGCGGCCTTCGGGCTTGGTGATCTCGAGTACCACCACGCGGCCGCCGGGGCGCAGCACGCGGTGGAATTCGGAAAAGGCGGCGGCCACGTCGCTGATGTGGCGCATGGCGTAGCCCATGCTCACGAAATCGCAGCTGGCGTCGGGGCGGGGCAGGGCCTCGGCCACGCCTTGGATCAGTTCGACGCCGGGCAGCCGGACCTGGCCCATCATTCCCACGCTGGGGTCGACGCCTGTGAGTTTGCCGGTGGGGCCGATGATCTTCAGGGCCTCGCGGGCGACGAGCCCGGTGCCGATGCCCACGTCGAGCACCTGCGCGCCCGCCGCGAGGCCGGCCTGCTTCAGCGCGTCGCGCCGGTACGCGGGGCCGGTGCCGAAGGCCAGCACGGCTTCGATGCGGTCGTAGTCCGCGGCCGTGCTGTCGAAGATGCGCCGCAGGAACGCCTGGTGCTCCGCTTCGGTGTTGTAGTACAGCGGCAGCGGGGCGTGCGGCGGCAGGGCGTCGGGATTTCCCGTACCGGCAATAGGCGATGGCGTCATCGAACAATTATCACCAAAAGGTCCGGGCGGAAATCCCGGGCGCCGGGGGAGCGTTGTGTGCGCCGGACAGTAAACTCCACACTTGCTTTGAAAACACACGACAGCGAGAGAGATAGCCATGGCCGGACACAGCAAGTGGGCAAATATTCAGCACCGCAAGGGCCGCCAGGACGAGAAACGGGGCAAGCTCTGGACCCGTGCCATCCGTGAAATCACGGTGGCGGCACGCGCCGGCGGCGCTGACCTCAGCGCCAACCCCCGGCTGCGGCTGGCGGTCGAAAAAGCCAAGGCGGTCAACCTGCCCATCGATACCGTCAAGCGCAACATCGACAAGGCCACGGGCAACCTCGAAGGCGTCAATTACGAAGAAATTCGTTACGAAGGGTACGGCATCGGCGGCGCGGCGATCATCGTCGACACCATGACCGACAACCGCGTGCGCACCGTGGCCGAAGTGCGCCACGCCTTCTCCAAGTACGGCGGCAACATGGGCACCGAAGGCTCGGTGGCCTTCCAGTTCAAGCACTGCGGCCAGATCATCTTTGCGCCCGGCACCAGCGAGGACAAGGTCATGGAAGTGGCCCTCGAAGCCGGCGCCGAAGACGTGATCACTGACGACGACGGCGCCATCGAGGTGCTCACCGCCGTCGGCGACTTCGAGGCCGTGAAAAACGCGCTCGAAGCCGCGGGCCTGAAGCCCGATGCCGCCGAAATCACGATGCGCGCCGAGAACACCGTGGACGTGACCGGCGAAGACGCCGCCAAGATGCAGAAGCTCCTCGACGTGCTCGAGGACCTGGACGACGTGCAGGACGTTTATCACAACGCCGCACTGTCCGACTGAGCGAATGAATGATGGAACCACAGCGACAAACGAAAGCCCGCGAATGAAGGTACTGGTGATTGGAGGAGGGGGCCGCGAGCACGCATTGGCGTGGCGGCTGGCGCAGGGCAACCGGGTCAGCCGCGTCTACGTGGCGCCCGGCAACGGCGGCACCGTGAGCGACGAACGCTACGACTGCATCGACATCACCGAACCCGCCGCGCTGCGCGAGTGGGCGATGGCCGAGAAAATCGCGCTGACCGTGGTCGGCCCCGAGGGGCCGCTGGCGGCCGGCGTGGTGGACGAGTTCCGCGCGCATGGCCTGCGCATCTTCGGCCCGACGCAGGCGGCTGCGCAGCTCGAAAGCTCCAAGGCCTTCTCGAAGGCCTTCATGAAGCGCCACAAGATCCCGACGGCCGAGTACGAGGCCTTCACCGACGCCGCTGCGGCCCATGCGTACATCGACGCCAAGGGCGCACCGATCGTCGTCAAGGCCGACGGCCTGGCCGCCGGCAAGGGCGTGGTGGTTGCCATGACCGCGCAGGAAGCGCACGAAGCCGTCGACTTCATGCTGGTCGACAACAAGTTCGGCGTGTCGCACAACGAAGGCGGCGCGCGCGTCGTCATCGAAGAGTTTTTGCAGGGCGAAGAAGCCAGCTTCATCGTGATGTGCGACGGCAAGAACGTCGCCGCGCTCGCCACCAGCCAGGACCACAAGCGACTGCTCGACGGCGACGAAGGCCCGAACACCGGCGGCATGGGTGCGTACTCGCCCGCACCTGTGGTCACGGCCGAGGTGCATGCGCGCGCCATGCGCGAGATCATCCTGCCGACCATCCGCGGTATGGAAAAGGACGGCATTCCGTTCACCGGCTTCCTCTACGCCGGTCTCATGATCGACGCGGCCGGCCAACCCAAGACGCTCGAATTCAATTGCCGCATGGGCGACCCCGAGACGCAGCCGATCATGATGCGGCTCAAGTCCGACCTGTTCGAGGTGTTCTGGCACGCCACCGATGGCACGCTCGACCAGGTCGAGCTGCAGTGGGACCGGCGCGTCGCGCTTGGCGTGGTGATGGCCGCGCACGGCTACCCGCTGTCGCCGCGCAAGGGCGACCGCATCAGCGGCATTCCGGCCGAAGCGCCCGATGCCGTGGTGTTCCACGCGGGCACCACGCTGGAAAACGGCGAACTCAAGACCAGCGGCGGCCGCGTGCTCTGCGTGACCGTGCTGGCCGACAGCGTCAAGCAGGCGCAGCAGCGCGCCTACGAGGTCGCGGCGCGCGTGCAGTTCGACGGTGCGCAGTACCGCAGGGACATCGGCTACCGCGCGCTGAACGCGCGCAACGCGCCCCAATCCTGATGCCAGCCACCCAGCCGAAGGCGGTCGGCGACTACCTGCGCGGACTGCAGCAATCGATCATCTCGGCGGTCGAGGCGGCGGACGGCGGCAGCGCGGTGCGCGACGCCTGGCAGAAAGAACCCGGCGAGCCGCTGCAGGGCAACGGCCTGACCTGCATCCTCGAGGGCGGCGCGCTGTTCGAGCGTGCCGGCGTCGGCTTCTCGCAGGTGCGCGGCGCCAAGCTGCCGCCTTCGGCCACGCAGAACCGCCCCGAGCTGTCGGGCGCGCCGTTCGAGGCCATGGGCGTGTCGCTGGTGTTCCATCCGCGCAACCCCTACGTGCCGATCGTCCACATGAACGTGCGCATGCTGGCCGCGCAACCCGCCGGCGGCGGCGAACCGGTGTGCTGGTTCGGCGGCGGCATGGACCTCACGCCGTGCTATGGCTTCGAAGACGACGCGGTGCACTTTCACACCGCGTGCCGCGACGCGCTCGCACCCTTCGGCGCTGACAAGTACCCGCGCTTCAAGACCTGGTGCGACGAGTATTTCTTTCTGAAGCATCGCAACGAACAGCGCGGCATCGGCGGCATCTTTTTCGACGACTTTGCCGAGGGCGGCATGGAGAACGGCTTTGCGCTGATGCGCTCGGTCGGCGATGCCTTCCTGCAGGCCTACCTGCCGATCGTCGAGCGCCGCCGCGGCATGCCGTACGGCGAGCGCGAACGCGAATTCCAGCTGTACCGGCGCGGGCGCTATGTCGAGTTCAACCTCGTGTGGGACCGCGGCACGCACTTCGGCCTGCAGTCGGGCGGACGCACCGAATCGATCCTGCTGTCGATGCCACCGCTTGCGAGCTGGGCCTATTGGCAACAGCCCGAAGCGGGCAGCCCCGAAGCCGCGCTGTACAGCGACTTCATCGTGCGCCGGGACTGGGTGTGAGCCCCTCCGGTTCCGCTTTGCGCATCGGCGTCTTCGGCGGGGCCTTCGACCCGCCGCACAACGCCCACGTCGCCCTGGCCGAAGCGGCATTGGCGCAACTCGATCTGACGGAGCTGCACGTCATTCCCACGGGGCAGGCCTGGCACAAGCGCCGCACGCTCACGCCGAAGGAAGATCGCCTCGCGATGGCGCAACTGGCCTTCGGTGGCCTGACGGGCAAGGTCGTCATCGACAGCCGCGAAGTGTTGCGCGACGGCCCGACCTACACGCTCGACACGCTGCATGAATTGCAGAAAGAACAGCCCGGCGCACAGCTCGTTCTGGTGATGGGCGCCGACCAGGCAGCTGCCTTGCCGACCTGGCACGGCTGGCAGGATATACTCGGCATTGCTATCGTTTCTGTAGCGTATCGCGCACTATCGACGGGTGACGTCACTCGTTTTGATCCGAAACAGCTGCCCGGCCTCCCGGCTGGCGCGCGTTTCGAGGCGCTTGAACTGCCTGCCGCCATGGACACCAGCGCCACCGATATTCGGCGGCGTGTGGCGTCGGGTGTGGACATTTCCTCGCTGGTTCCGCCCACGGTTGCACGCTATATTGACCAACACCACCTCTACCGTTCTGCCTGATGACCACTGAAGCCGCCGCCAAAAAAGACATCCAAAAACTCCAGCGAGCCATCATCGATGGTCTCGAAGACGTCAAGGCGCAGGACATCCAGGTATTCGACACGGAGCACCTCTCGCCGCTGTTCGAGCGCGTGATCGTGGCGTCGGGCACCTCCAACCGCCAGACCAAGGCGCTCGCTTCGAGCGTGCGCGATGCCGTGCGCGAGGCCGGCTTTGCCAAGCCGCGCACCGAGGGCGAGGAAAACGGCGAGTGGATCATCGTGGACTGCGGCGCGGCCGTGGCGCACATCATGCAGCCCGCCATCCGCCAGTACTACCACCTCGAAGAGATCTGGGGCGACAAGCCGGTGCGCGCCAAGCTCGGCGCCACCAAGCCCGCGCTGGCCACCGCGTCGTCCGTCAAGGGCGCCGAAGAGAAGAAGGCGCCCGCCGCCAAGACGCCGAGCCTGCGCCGTTCGAGCGCCGCCAAGACCGCAATCCGCGCGGCCGAGCAGGAAGCCAAGGCCGCCAAGGCCCCGGCAAAGCGCGCCCCTTCGAAGACCGCGGGCAAGACCGTCGCCAAGAAGGCGCCTGCGAAGAAGTCCGCCACGGGCACCGCACGCGTGCCGGTGAAGGTCGTCGGCAAGCCGGCGGCCAAGAAGGTCGCGGCAAAGAAGGCGCCGGCCAAGAAGGCACCCGCCCGCCGCGCATGAAGCTGCTGGTGGTCGCCGTCGGGCAGCGCATGCCCGACTGGGCGCAGACTGCCTGGGACGACTACGCCAAGCGCTTCCCGCCCGAGCTCAAGCTCGAGCTGCGCGCCGTCAAGACCGAGCCGCGCGGCTCCAAGACACTCGAGACGCTGTATGCCGCCGAGCGCGAGCGCATCGAGGGCGCCATCGCCCGCGGCATGCGCATCGTCGTGCTCGACGAGCGCGGCACCGCACTCACCACCAAGGCGCTGGCCACACGACTGCAGACCTGGCAGGTCGAGGGCGACGATGTCGCGTTGGTCATCGGCGGCCCCGACGGGCTCGACCCGGCCTTCAAGGCCGCGGCGCACGAACGCATCCGCCTGTCCGACCTGACCCTGCCGCATGCCATGGCGCGCGTGCTGCTGGTCGAACAGCTCTATCGGGCGTGGTCGGTCAACGCGGGCCATCCGTACCACCGGGAATGACCACGGGGCCGGCGGTGGGGCCCTCCACGGAGACCTGAACTTGCCTGACTTCATTTACCTCGCGTCGCAAAGCCCGCGCCGCGCCCAATTGCTCGGCCAGCTCGGCGTGCGCCACGAACTGCTGCTGGCCGGCCCGGACGAAGACGCCGAGGCGCTCGAAGCCTTGCTGCCGAACGAGTCACCCACCGCCTACGTGCAGCGCGTCACCGCCCTCAAGCTCGATGCGGCCGTCGCGCGCCGCAAGCGCCTCGGCCTCGCCGATGCGCCCGTGCTCTGCGCCGACACCACGGTCGCGCTCGGCCGTACCATCCTCGGCAAGCCCGAGGACGCACGCGATGCCGAGCGCATGCTCGCGCACCTGTCCGGCGCCACGCACCGCGTGCTCACCGCTGTCGCGCTGCAACACGGCCGTCGTCGCCATGCGGCGCTGAGCGTGTCGCGCGTGCGCTTCGCCACACTCACGCAGAAGCAGATCGCGGCGTATGCCGCCAGCGGCGAGCCGCTCGGCAAGGCCGGCGCCTATGCCATTCAAGGCGCGGCGGCTGCGTTCGTCGAGCACATCA
Organism: Variovorax sp. 54; assembly: GCF_002754375.1. NCBI lineage: Bacteria > Pseudomonadati > Pseudomonadota > Betaproteobacteria > Burkholderiales > Comamonadaceae > Variovorax > Variovorax sp. 54. The sequence continues at coordinate 207,317 of NZ_PEFF01000001.1, read as the reverse complement.
GCGGCTCCTATTCGGGCATCATGGGACTTCCCATGTTCGAGACCGCGCAGCTGCTCCGTGATGCGCGTCTGGCCGGTTTCAATACTTAAGAATTCCATGCAAGACATCCTGATCAACTGGTCTCCGCAAGAGACCCGTGTGGCGCTGGTCGAGCACGGCGCGGTGCAAGAGCTGCACGTCGAGCGCACGCTCGAGCGCGGGCTGGTCGGCAACATCTACCTGGGCAAGGTCTCGCGCGTGCTGCCGGGCATGCAGTCGGCCTTCATCGACATCGGCCTGGAGCGCACCGCCTTCCTGCACGTGGCCGACATCGTCTCGCCGTTCACGCCGGGCTCGCGCCCGAGCGCCACGCCGCCCGAGCGCGACCACCGCAACGGCGGGCCGATGGTGCCCATCGAGAAGCAGGTGTTCGAAGGCCAGTCGCTGCTGGTGCAGGTCATCAAGGACCCGATCGGCACCAAGGGTGCGCGGCTGTCCACGCAGATCAGCATTGCGGGCCGGCTGCTGGTGTTCCTGCCGCAGGACAACCACATCGGCGTGTCGCAGAAGATCCCGCCCGACCAGCGCGAGTCGCTGCGCAACCGCATGCTGGCGCTCATCGAAGCGGCTGCGGCTGCCGAGAGCGGCGGCGTGGTGCCCGTGAACACGGGCGGCTTCATCCTGCGTACCAACGGCGAAGACGCCGCCGACGCCGAGCTGGCCGAAGACATCGCCTACCTGCGCAAGACCTGGACGCGCATCCGCGAGGCCTCGGGCCGGATGCCGGCCATGTCGCTGCTGCACCAGGACCTGAGCCTGCTGCAGCGCGTGCTGCGCGACATGACGAGCGAAGACACGCAGACCATCCGCATCGACTCGCGCGAACAGTTCGAGGTGCTGCTCAAGTTCGGCCTCGAATTCATGCCGCAGGCGGCCGGCAAGCTGCAGCACTACAAGGGCGAGCGGCCGATCTTCGACCTGTATTCGGTGGACGAGGAGATTGCGAAAGCGCTGGGTCGGCGCGTCGATTTGAAGTCGGGCGGCTACCTCGTGGTCGACCAGACCGAGGCGCTGACCACGGTCGACGTGAACACTGGCGGCTTTGTCGGTGCGCGCAACTTCGACGACACCATCTTCAAGACCAACCTCGAGGCGGCGCAGGCGATTGCGCGGCAGCTGCGGCTGCGCAACCTGGGCGGCATCGTCATCGTCGACTTCATCGACATGGCGCGCGACGACCACCGCGAGCAGGTGCTCGCCGAGTTCCGCAAGCAGCTCGCACGCGACCGCGTGAAGACCACGGCCGGCGGCTTCTCGCAGCTCGGCCTCGTCGAGATGACGCGCAAGCGCACGCGCGAATCGCTGGCCCACATGCTGTGCGAGCCCTGCGTGGCCTGCAGCGGGCAGGGCATCGTGAAGACTGCACGCAGCGTGGCCTACGACGTGATGCGCGAGATCTTGCGCGAGGCGCGGCAGTTCACGCCGCGCGAGTTCCGCATCGTGTCGTCGCCGCAAGTCATCGAGCTGTTTCTCGATGAGGAGAGCCAGCACCTCGCGGGGCTGAGCGACTTCATCGGCAAGCCGATTTCGCTGCAGTCGGAGCCCGCGATCGGGCAGGGGCAGTACGACATCGTGCTGCTGTAGCGTGCGTCAGAGCGTCGGGTCTTGCCCCGGCGCCGCGCTGCGCACCGCCAGCGTCTGCAGACGCGCATAGAGCCCGTCGCGTGCCATGAGCTGCTCGTGGCTGCCTTGCTCGGCGATGCGGCCTTGCTCCATCACGATGATGCGATCCGCGTGCTGGATGGTCGACAGGCGGTGCGCCACGATCAGCGTGGTGCGGCCCTGCATCAGGCGCTGCAGGGCGTCCTGCACCAGCCGTTCCGATTCGGTGTCGAGCGCCGACGTGGCTTCGTCGAGCAGCAGCACGGGCGCGTTCTTGTAGAGCGCGCGAGCAATCGCCAGCCGCTGGCGCTGGCCGCCCGACAGCTGCGTGGCGTTGTGGCCGAGCACGGTCTCGATGCCCTGGGGCAGCGTCTCGACATGCGCGCTCAGGTTGGCTGCCTCGAGGCACTCCTGCACGCGCGCGAGGTCGATGTCGCCGCCGAGTGCCACGTTGGCGGCGAGCGTGTCGTTGAGCATCACCACGTCCTGGCTCACCATCGCGAACTGGGCGCGCAGGCTCTTGAGCTGCCATTCGCTGGTGTCGTGGCCGTCGAGGAGCACCTGGCCGCCGCTGGGCTGCACGAAGCGCGGCAGCAGGTTGACCAGCGTGGTCTTGCCCGAGCCCGACGGCCCGACAAAAGCCACCACCTGGCCCGGCTCGATGACGAGGTTCACGCCGTCCAGGGCGCGCAGCCCGTCTTCGCCGCGGTAGCTGACTTCGACATTGCGCAACTCGATGTGGCCCTTCGCGTGCTCGACGCGGTAGTCGCCCTGCGATTCCGGTGCCACCTCGTCGATGAGGATCAGCCCGCGCTCGAGCGCAGCCAGGCCGCGCGTGATGGGCCCGGCCACTTCGGCGAGGCGGCGGATCGGCGCGATCAGCATCAGCATGGCCGTGATGTAGGCGACGAAGCCGCCCACCGTGAAGCCCTGCTTGCCGCTTTGCCAGAGGGCGATCATCACCACGATCGACAGCGCCAGCGAGGCCATCATCTGCGTCAGCGGCGTGGTGGCGGCCTGGGCGATGGTGGACTTCACGGCCAGGCGGTTCAGGCGCTGGCTCAACTGCTCGAAGCGGCGCTCCTGCGCCTGCTCGGCGCCGTGCAGCCGCACCACGCGGTGGGCCAGCACGTTTTCCTCGACCACGTAGGCCAGCTCGTCGGTGGCCTGTTGGCCTTGCTGCGTGAGCTTGTACAGGCGCTTGGAGAACACCTTCATGATCCAGGAGATGCTGGGCACCAGGAAGGCGACGATGAGCGTGAGCTTCCAGTTCAGGTAGACCAGGTAGCCCAGCAGCGCGATCAGCGTGAAGCCGTCGCGCGACAGCCCGAGCAGCGCCTGCACCAGCAGCATGGCGCCGGTCTGCACCTCGTACACCACCGTGTTCGACAGCGCACTGGCCGATTGCCGGGCGAACAGCGCCAGCTCGGCGCCGAGCAGCCGCTCGAACAGCACGCGGCGCAATTTCTGCATGCCTTCGTTGGCGATGCGCGAGAGCGCGTACTGCGAAATGAACTGGGCGATGCCGCGCACCGCGAACAGCAGCAGCACGGCGGCCGGAATGAACCACAGCGGCATCTCGCCGCGCGTGAAGCCCCGGTCGAGCAGCGGCTTGAGCAGGGCGGCCATGAGCGGCTCGGTGAGGGCGGCCAGCAGGGCGCCGATCAGCCCCACGGCCCACCATTGGCGCGAACTGCCGAACCAGGTCATGAGTCGCGCCAGCCGGCGCATGAGGGGAGGTCGGGCGCTCTCGCTGCCGGGGGATGCTTGCATATGGCGGCGGATTTTACGGGGCGGCTCCGGCCGTCTTTTGGAGGGGCTGTAGGACCATTTCGCCGGATAAACGTTTTGTGACGGCGGGTTCAACCCAGTGTGTAACATGTGGCCCGTGAAACGCCGGGGAGAAACTTTTTACCCGGAAACCTCTCCGAACCGCATGAACAAGCCGTTGCCAGATCTTTCCCCAACTCCTTCTTCATCGTTGATTGCGCGCCGCAGCCTCATCGCGGCCCTTGCTGCCTCTCCCATGCTTCCCGCCATGGCCCAGTTCCGGGTCGAAGTGTCGGGCGTGGGGCTGACGCAGCTGCCGATCGCGCTCGTGCCTTTCAAGGGGCAGGACGCCTCGCCGCAGAAGATTTCCGACATCGTCCAGGCCGACCTGGAGCGCAGCGGCCAGTTCCGCGGCGTGGATGCCTCGGGCCAGGCGCTCGACGAATCCTCGCGCCCCGACCTCGCCCTGTGGCGCCAGCGCACCGCCGACTCGCTCGTGGTGGGCAGCGTCACCAGGCTGGCCGACGGCCGCTACGACGTGCGCTTCCGCCTGTGGGACGTGGTCAAAGACCGCGACCTCGGCGGCCAGAGCTACACCGTGCCGCAGGGTGATCTGCGCCTGGCAGCGCACCGCATTGCCGACTACGTCTATGAGAAGCTGACCGGCGACAAGGGCATTTTCTCGACCCGCATCGCCTATGTCACCAAGGGCGGCAGCCGCTATTCGCTGTGGGTGGCCGATGCCGACGGCGAGAACGCGCAAGCCGCGCTGGCCAGCCCCGAGCCGATCATCTCGCCCTGCTGGTCGTCCAACGGCCAGCAACTGGCGTATGTGTCCTTCGAGTCGCGCAAGCCCGTGGTCTACGTGCACAACGTGGCCAGCGGCCAGCGCCGGCTGCTCGCCAATTTCAAGGGCTCCAACAGCGCCCCGGCCTGGGCACCCGACGGCGGCTCGCTGGCCGTCACGCTCAGCCGCGACGGCGGCTCGCAGCTGTTCACCATTCCGGCCAGCGGCGGCGAGCCGCGCCGCCTCACCCAGAGCTCGAGCATCGACACCGAGCCGGTGTATTCGGCCGACGGCAGCACGATCTACTTCGTGAGCGACCGCGGCGGCGCGCCCCAGATCTACAAGATGAGCGCCAGCGGCGGCAACCCGACGCGGGTCACCTTCAGCGGCACCTACAACATTTCTCCGTCTGTCAGCGGCGATGGCCGGTGGTTGGCCTACATCTCGCGGGTCGGTGGTGCGTTCAAACTCCACGTGATGGAGTTGGCCAGCGGCAATGTCGCCGCGATCACCGACACCACGGCCGATGAGAGCCCGAGCTTCGCACCCAATAGCAAGCTGATCGTCTATGCCACGCACCTGCAAGGTCGCGAGGCGCTCATGACGACCACGCTGGACGGAAAAATCAAAGCCCGCCTGGCGGGCCAGGCGGGAGACATCCGCGAACCGGACTGGGGTCCGTTTCAAAAGCAATAAACATTGACCAGATAAATTTACTTGAGGAGTTCGCACATGTTGAAACGCACCATCTATTCGCTCGCCATCGTGGCGCTCATCGCCGGTTGCTCGTCGGGCACCAAGCTCAACGAAACGCCGGTCACCGACCGCACCGGCACGGCCGGCGGCCAGCAAGGCGGCGCGACCGCCGTGGCACCCGTGACCATCGACCCCAATGCCAACACGGCGCAAGGTCCGGTCGGCGTGGCACGCATCGTGTACTTCGACTACGACAGCTACACGGTCAAGCCCGAGTTCCAGTCGGTCATCGACGGCCATGCGCGCTTCCTCAAGGGCGCCACGCAACGTCGCATCTCGATCGAAGGCCACACCGACGAGCGCGGCGGCCGCGAGTACAACCTGGCCCTCGGCCAGAAGCGTTCCGAAGCCGTGCGCCGTGCGCTCACGCTGCTGGGCGTGAACGACAGCCAGATCGAAGCCGTGAGCTTCGGCAAGGAAAAGCCTGCTGCTCAAGGCTCGGGTGAAGAAGTGTGGGCGCAGAACCGCCGCGCTGAAATCCGCTACACCCGGTGATGCAACCACGTGCCCTGTGGCGAGGCGCGGCCCTCGCCGCCGCCTTGCTCTGCGCGTCGGCCGGCTCGCAGGCTGCGCTGTTCGAGGACGACGAGGCCCGCAAGGCCATCCTCGACCTGCGCCAGCGTGTCGAAGCCATGCGCCAGCAGACCGACCAGCGCCTGGCCGATGAAAACGGCCAGCTGCGTCGCAGCCTGCTCGACCTGCAAAGCCAGATCGAGCAGATGCGCGGTGAACTGGCACGCATGACCGGCCAGAACGAGCAGCTCACGCGCACGCTGAGCGACATGCAGTCGCGCCAGACCACGATCGACGACAAGCTCAAGCAGAACGAGCCTTCCAAGGTCTCGATCGATGGCCGCGAGTTCAACGCCGATCCGAAGGAAAAGGCCGACTTCGAAGCGGCCCTGGGCATCTTCCGCGCGGGCCAGTTCGCGCAGGCCCAGACTGCCTTCGCCGAGTTCGTGAAGCGCTACCCGCAAAGCGGCTACAACGCGTCCGCGCTGTTCTGGCTCGGCAATGCGCAGTACGCCACGCGCAACTACAACGAAGCCATCGCCAATTTCCGTTCGATGCTCTCGCTCGCACCCGACCACGCCAAGGCGCCCGAAGCCGTGCTGTCGATTGCGAACTGCCAGATCGAGCTGAAGGACACGCGCGCCGCACGCCGCACGCTGGAAGACCTGGCCAAGGCCTACCCGCAGTCGGAAGCCGCACAGGCCGGCCGCGAGCGTCTGTCGCGCCTGCGTTGAAGCAATGACCGTTTCAGCGGAGCTTTCCGCTTGAGCGCTTCGCCCGAAGCCTCGTCCCTCCCCATGGCCGCCGCGGATGTCCTCATCGACACCGCGGCGCCTGACTTTGCGCGCCGCTTCGGCGGCCTCGAGCGCCTGTACGGTGTGGCCGGTGCCGCGCGCATCCGCCATGCCCATGTGCTGGTCGTCGGCATCGGCGGCGTGGGCTCGTGGGCGGTCGAGGCGCTGGCGCGCAGCGGGGTCGGGCGCCTCACGCTCATCGACCTCGACCACGTGTCGGAGTCGAACATCAACCGCCAGATCCACGCGCTTGACTCCACCGTGGGGCAGGCCAAGGTCGAGGCCATGCGCGAACGCATCGCGCAGATCAACCCCGAGTGCCAGGTGCTCGCCATCGACGAGTTCGTCGAGCCCGACAACTGGGCCTCGCTGCTCGAAACCGCGCAAGCCACTCATGGGCCCGTTCACGCGGTCATCGATGCCTGCGACCAGGTGAAGGCCAAGCTCGCCATGGCCGCATGGGCGCGCACGGTGTCGCGCAGCACCGCATTCATCACCGTTGGTGCGGCGGGCGGCAAGCGGCAGGCGCACAAGGTCGACATCGACGACCTGTCGCTCGTCACCCACGACCCATTGCTGGCCCAGCTTCGCCAGCGGCTGCGCAAGCTGCACGGCGCACCGCGCGAAGGCCGCAAGATCGGCGTGGCCTGCGTGTTCAGCCGCGAGAGCGTGGCGCCGCCCGATGCGTCCTGCCAGATCGATTCGGGCGACGGTTCGCTCAACTGCCACGGCTACGGATCGGTGGTCAGCGTGACCGCCACCTTCGGTCAATGTGCGGCAGGATGGGTGCTCGACGAAATTGCGCGAAACACCACGCTATAATCCAAGGCTTTGCCGGATTCAACGTCGGCAAGAAGCAAGAAAAATGGTTCCGGGACGTTAGCTCAGTTGGTAGAGCAGCGGACTTTTAATCCGTTGGTCACTGGTTCGAATCCAGTACGTCCTACCAAGCCTTTTCTTGGCTACCAGCTACTAGACAGGCCGCTATTTTCAGGAATAGCGGCTTTTCTTTTTTCTGCGGCTCCAGCGCGCCCCTGCCGCAGTTCTGAGCCCGGGAGTGCTAGCTCCCTGCAATCGCCTGCAGCTGACCGGCATCGAGAATCTCGATGTCGCCACGCGAGATGGCGATCGCGCCGCTGCGTTCGAGCTTCTTCAGCTCGAGATTGACGCTCTGGCGCGACGCGCCCAGCATTTCCGCGAGTGCGGCCTGGGTCAGGTGGATGCGCTGCTCCGACGACCGATCCAGCAACAGCCGCACCACGCGCACGTGCAGCGGCAGCAGCGACAGCCCCGCGAGCACTTCGTAGTTGTGGCGCGCCCGCTGGCACATCAGCAGGAGCATCTGCATCGCCAGCGCCGGCTGTGCCTCCATCGTCGACAGGATGGCATCGCGCGGCACGACGACGATGCTGCTCGCGCCGCGCGCGCACGCGTCGTGAATGAGCGTCGAACCGTCGAGCAGCGGAATCAGCCCGAACACCTGCCCCTTGCCGAGCAGGCTCGTGGTGTGCCGCTTGCCCTGCACATTGGTCATGCTGAGTTCGAGCGTGCCGCTCGCGACGACGACGAGGTGGGACGTCTGCGTGCCGCGCGAGCCGACGGCTTGTCGGTCGACCAGGTGCTGCAGGTGCGAGGCGTCGGCCAGGCACTCGACCGCGGCGTCTCCGCTGGCGCGCAGCCACGGCACGGCGGCCAGGGCCTGCACGAGCGGTTCGGCGCGCGCCTTCATTGCGCGTAAACCCGAGCCGCGGACGTCGGGTACCCGACAGACGAAAAAAGTGCGGCTGCCCACACTACACGGCACCCGAACACCAGAGATACAACATGCACGCTTCTGTCTCCCATCCGATCCCCGCAAGTGCCGCCGTGGCCGCCTTGCAGCGCTGCGCCGTGCGGCATGTGGTCACGGTCCCCGACTGGGTCCAGCTCTCGCTTCATTCGCACCTGGATGCGTCCGAAGCCGGCATCGATATCGCCAATTGCAGCAACGAAAACCAGTGCCTGACACTGGCGGCGGGATTGTACATAGCGGGTTCTCGCGCCCTCGTGGTGATGCAGAACCAGGGCTTCTACAACTGCATCAACACGTTGCGCGCCGTCGGACTCGACGCGCAGATTCCGCTGGTGCTCATGGTCGGCCAGTTCGGCCGCGAGTTCGACAACTTCGACAAGCCCAGCACGCAGTCGCGCCGCACCATGGTGCGCCTGCTCGAGCCCATGCTGCAGACGCTCGACATTCCGTTCCATCGCCTCGACGGCGAGGACGACCTGCGCTGCATCGATGCCGCGTTCGAAGCGTCCGAGGCGCGCGGCGGCCCCGTCGTGCTGATCGTCGGCGCGCCCATGGCCTGGCACTGAGGAGACACACATGAGCATGCCAATGATCGAAGCCTGCCGCGTCATCGCACAAGGCCGCGAAGACGCCGTCATCGTCTCCACCATGGGAGCGATGTTCCTGTTCGATGCGCTGGAGGTGCGCCAAGGGCGCGTCGACTCGGTGCCGCTGATGGGCGGCGCCGCCTGCCTGGGGCTGGGCCTGGCCATGGCGCGGCCCGACCGCCGGGTGATCGTCGTCGACGGCGATGCGAGCCTGCTGATGGAGCTGGGCGGCCTGGTGAGCGTTGCAAGCCAGCGCCCGCACAACCTGCTGCATGTGGTGCTGCGCAACGGCACGCAGTTCACCGGGCTGGCCAACCTGAAGGCGCCCGTCGAGGGCTGCGACTTTGCCGCGCATGCCCTTGCGGCTGGCTACGCGCACGCCGAGCGTTTCGACAACGCCGCCGAGTGGGCCACCGGCTTTGCCCGCCTGAAGGACCTGCCGGGTCCGTGCTTCGCCGAGCTGCAGGTCGAGCCCTTGCCCTCGCGCCTGGCCGCAGGCGGCGTGCAGACGGAAATTCCCGACCTCCAGTTCTCGCGCATGGGCGACGGCGCACGCGCATTGCGGGCCTGGCTGCAGGCGTCTGCCTCGTGAGCGCACCGACCATGCAGACCGAAGACTTCGACTACATCGTGGTGGGCGCCGGCTCGTCCGGTGCGGCGCTGGCGCACCGCCTGGCGCAGCGCCCACAGACAAGCGTGCTCCTGCTCGAAGCGGGGAAGCCGCGGCAGAACGACTTCTGGGTGCGCACGCCGCTGGGCATCGCGAAGCTGCTCACCAACCCGGACTACGTGTGGCCCTTCCAGACCGCACCGCAGGCGGGGCTGGGCAACCAGCGCATCTACTGGCCGCGCGGCCGGCTGCCCGGCGGCTCCAGCTCCGTCAACGGCATGATCTACGTGCGCGGCGAACCGCGCGAGTTCGACCACTGGCGCGACCTCGGCAACCCGGGCTGGGGCTACGCCGACCTGCTGCCGTACTTCAAGCGCATGGAGTCCTATGCGGGCGGCGACGAGAGCCAACGCGGACGCACCGGCCCCATCGGCGTGACCAGCCTGGCCAACGATCCGCAGCCGCTGGGCGGCGCGTTCGTGAAGGCCTGCGTGGAGGCGGGCATTCCCGCCACGCCGGACTACAACGGCGGCGCCTACGAAGGCGTTTCCTACCTGCAGCTGAACACCGCGAACGGGCGCCGTTGCGGCACGGCGCGCGGCTACCTGGGCGACAGCCGGCCGGCCTCGCTCGATCTGCGCACCGAAGCGGTCGCGCTGGGCATCGTGCTCGAGAACCGCCGCGCCGTGGGCATCGACTACCTGCACGGCGGCGTGAAGCGCCGGGCCCGCGCACGAGCCGAGGTGATCCTCAGCGCCGGGCCGATCAAGTCGCCGCAGCTGCTCGAACTCTCGGGCATCGGCGATGGCGACCGGCTGCAGGCGCTGGGCATCGACGTGGCGCATCACGCACCCGGCGTGGGCGAGAACCTCATCGATCACCTGCAGGCGCGCATCACTTTCGAATGCAGCCAGCGCGTCACGCTGAACGAGGTGGTGAGCAGCCCGCTGCGCCAGGGCCTGATGGGCGCGCGCTACCTGCTGACCGGGCGCGGCATGATGGCCACGCCCTCGGCCACGGCGCATGCGCTGGCCCGCGCCGATGCACGCGACGAGCGCCCGACGGTGAAGATCCAGATGCACCACATCACCGGCAAGGACCGTTACTCGCGCAGCAAGGGCGCGGGCACCGATCCGTTTCCGGGCTTCGGCATCGGCCTGTTCCAGCTGCGTCCGCAGTCGCGCGGCGAGGTGCATGCCGTCACCCGCTCCGCCACCGACGACCCGGCGATGGACCCGCGCTACCTGAGCGACCCCGCCGATATCGAGGCCATGCTCAAGGCGCTGCGGCTGGCGCGCCGCGTGGCCCGCCAGCCCGCGCTCGCGGCCTACGTGAAGCGCGAGACGCGCCCGGGCCTGAACATCGAGTCGGACGACGAACTGCTGGCCTACATCCGCGGCTGCGGCCAGACCTCGTGGCACCCCATCGGCACTTGCAAGATGGGCAACGACCCCCTGGCCGTGGTCGATGCCAGCCTGCGGGTGCGCGGCGTGCAGGGCCTGCGCGTCGTCGACTCTTCGATCATGCCGACGATGCCTTCATCGAACACCAATGCCGCGTCGATCGCCATCGGCGAGAAGGCGGCCGACCTCATCCTGGAGAAGCACCCATGACCCACGCACACGACACGAACGACCTGCTGCGCAGCGCCGACCCCGGCCGCGACCACGGCGCCACCATCGGCAAGACCCTGGGCACTTCCAAGCCCTGGTGGCGGCCTGAGAAGAAGGCGCCCGCCGGTGCGCCCAACGTGGTGGTCATCCTGCTGGACGACCTCGGTTTCTCGGACTTCGGTTGCTTCGGCAGCGAGATCCGCACGCCGCACATCGACGCCCTGGCCGCACACGGCCTGCGCTTCACGGGCTACACCACGGTGCCGATGTGCACGCCGGCACGCGCGGCGATGATGACGGGCAAGAACCCGCATTCGGTCGGCTGCGGCTGGCTCACCCACAACAACCCCGGTTACCCGGGCTACCAGGCCGGCGAGATCAGCCTCGACGCGCCCACGCTGCCCGAGCTGCTGCGCGAGGCGGGCTACGCCACCTACGCGGTCGGCAAGTGGCACAACACGGCCGACTACCACGTGAGCTCCGCCGCAACGCGCACCGCATGGCCGCTGCAGCGCGGCTTCGATCACTTCTACGGCTTCCTCGGCGCCGAGACGCACTTCTTCTCGCCGGGCCAGCTCATCGAAGGCAACGACGTCGCCGACATCGACGAGCTGCCCAAGGACTACTACTGCACCGACGACTGGACCGACCGCAGCATCAAGTACCTGCGCTCGCACCGCAGCGCTGCGCCCGACAAGCCCTTCCTTCTGTACCTCGCGCACAACGCGCCGCACGTGCCGCTGCACGCGAAGCCCGAAGACATCGCGGCCTACGACGGCGTGTACGCAGAAGGCTGGGACGCCACGCGCAAGCAGCGCTTCGCGCGCCAGGTCGCATCGGGCCTGGTGCCGCCGGACTGGCAACTGTCCCCCGAAAGCCCGGGCGTGAAGCCGTGGGCCGACGTGCCTGACGAACAGAAGCCCGTGATGTCGCAGTACATGCAGATATACGCGGCCATGGTGCAGAACATCGACCGCAGCATCGGCCGCCTGGTGGACGAGCTCAAGCAGCTGGGTGTGTACGACAACACGCTGATCGTGCTCACCTCGGACAACGGCGCGTCGTCGATCGGCGGGCTGGAAGGCGCGGCCAACATCTACGAGAAGCGCGTCACGCGCACCGAAGACCCGCAGCTGGCGCACTCGCTTTACCTCGACGGCCGCCTCGGCGGGCCCGACTCGTTCCCCGCCTACCCGGCAGGATGGGCCAACGCCTCGAACACGCCGTTCCGCTTCTACAAGCGCACGCCCATGAACGGTGGCATCCGCGTGCCGTTCATTGCGAGCTGGCCGAACAAGGTGCCCGACCCCGGCGCGATCCGCCGCCAGTGGATTCACGTGAGCGACCTGGTGCCGACCTTGCTCGACGTGCTGGGCACCGACTACCCGCAGGCCTTCAACGGCTACCGCACGCGCGGCCTGGACGGCGTGAGCTTCAAGGGCATGCTGGCCGACCCCGCCCATCCGTCTGCCCGCGAGCGGCAGCACTTCGAACTCGAAGGCAACCGGGGCTACATCAGCGGGCGCTGGAAGATCGTGTCGCTGCAACCGCCGGGCACGCCCATCGCGCTCGACCAGTGGCTGCTGTTCGACCTGCAGGCCGACCCGACCGAATGCAACGACCTCGCGGCGCACGAGCCGCAGAAGCTGCGCGAACTCATCGAGGCCTTCGAGCGCGATGCCGAGGCCAACTACGTCTACCCGCTGGACAACCGCGACAACCGGCGCGTGCTGGGCCTGCCGCCGTTCCTGGAAGAAGAGAGCGCGCGTGTGCGCACCTTCTACCCCGGCACCGGCACCGCGTCGCCCATCGTGATCGCGGCGCTCATCGCCGACCGCGACTACCGCATCGACTGCGAATTCGAATGCACGGGAGAGGACACCGGCGTGCTCTACGCCATCGGCGACAACATGAACGGCCTTGCAGCCTTCGTGCTCGATGGGCAGCTGCACGTGGCCTTCACGGCGGGTGCATCCGTGCAGCGCTCGGTGGCCATCGCGCTGGGCGCGGGCACGCACCGCTTCACGCTCGAACACCGGGCGCTCGGCGCGCGCCGGGGCGAGGGCACGCTCGTGCTCGACGGCCAGCGCCACAACCTGCACCTCGACATGACGCCGACCTTCCTGCGCCTGGGCGGCGAGGGCGTCGACGTCGGCCTCGACCGCAAGCGCAAGGTGAGCCGCCTCTACGAAGGGCGGGGCACCTTCGCGTTCACCGGCCGCATCGCGCGGGTCTGGGTGACGCCGGGCGCGCAGGCTCCCGACAGCATCGCCAACCGGCCGGAAGCGCAGGCCCAGCTCGACTGACCACCGCCCTCACACGAAGAACGAAGGAAGGATCGCCATGAACCCCCTCATCTCACGCCGGCAAGGCCTGGCCTGGGCCCTTGCATCGCTCGCTCCCGCGTCCGTGCTCGGCCTGCCGGGCCGCGCGCTGGCTGCCGCTGCCGCATGGCCGACCAAACCGTTGCGCATCGTCGTGCCTTATCCCGCGGGTGGAACGCCCGACATGCTGGCGCGTCAGCTCGGCCCGTCGCTGCAGTCGCAGCTGGGGCAGCCCATCGTTGTGGAGGCCAAGCCCGGTGCGTCGGGCCTGATCGCAGCGCGCCAGGTGTCGAAGGGCGCACCCGACGCGCACAACTTTCTGTCGCTGTCGTCGGGCATCGTCACGCTGTCGGCGATGAACCCGAAGTTCGATTTGCTGGCCGAACTGAAGCCCGTGACGCGGCTGACCACCTCGCCCTTCGTGTGCGTGGTTGCGGCGGATTCGCGCTTCAAGAGCATGGGCGAGCTCATCGAGACCGGGCGCAGCAAGCCGGGCTCGCTCAGCTACGGCTCGGCGGGGGCGGGCTCGCCCGCGCACCTGGCGGTCGAGTACCTGGCCGACGCCACGGGCAACTTCAAGGCACTGCATGTGCCCTACAAGGGCGCGGTGGAATCGATCAACGCGCTGATCGGCGGGCAGATCGATTTCTCGATCCTCGTGCTCGGCGCCGCCATGCCGCTGATCGCGGCCGGCAAGTTGCGCGCGCTGGGCACGAGCAGCGCACGCCGCGTGGCGCTGATCCCGCAGGTGCCGACGATCGCCGAGAGCGGGGGCGGTCGCTATGTCTTCGAGTCGTGGGGCGGCATGGCGATGCACGCGGACACGCCAGACGACATCGCCGAGCGGGCGCTCGTCGCCTTCCGGCACGCGATGGGCACCGACGAGATCAAGCGACTGCTTGCGTCCACCGGCTCGTACCCGACCGTGAGCCGTTCACGCGCCGAGTTCAAGGTGGAACTCGAGGCGGAGCTGACCAGCCAGCGGCAGATCGTGAAGCGGCTTGGGCTGGTCAGCAGCTAGCGGGCGCACGCAGGGTCATGTGCCCAGAGCCCAGGCCCGTCCGAGGGGGCGGGCCGGAAGAAACAAACAACAACGGAGACACATCGTGAAGAAAAAAATTCTGGCCGCTTCGGCGCTGCTGGGGACCGGCTTCGCCTGCGCGCAAAGCACCGTGCAGCTGTACGGCATGGTCGACCTGTTCGTGCAACGCGTGAGTTCGGGCGGGCGCTCGGTCACGCAACTGGCGGACGGCGGCAACGGCGCGTCGCGCTTCGGCTTCCGGGGCACCGAAGACCTCGGCGGTGGGCTCGCCGCCAACTTTCTGCTCGAAGCCGGCGTGAATGCCGACACCGGCACGGGCACGCTGCCCGGCCCGCAGATCTCGTTCACGCGGCAATCGTACGTGGGGCTGTCGGGCGGCTGGGGCCGTGTCGATGCGGGGCGCATGTACACGCCGATGTTCAACGCCTTCCTGCGCGCCGATCCGTTCGGAATGAACGCGATCTACTCGCCGCTGGTGCTCGCGGCGCAGACCGACGCGCAACCCGGGCTCGGCCCGGCCCTCGCATTCCGTGCCAGCAACATGGTGCGCTACCGCACGCCGGCGGGGCAGGCCTTCCTGCTCGACCTGGCGTACGCGTTCGGCGAGTCGTCTGCCGCCAGCAAGCGCAGCGGCGAGTTCTACGGCGGGGCGGTGGGCTACGACAAGGCGCCGTACTACGCGGCCTATTCCTTCTACCGCGCGCGCTCGGGCACGGCCGCCGCGCCGGTGAAGTCGCCGGTCGTGACCCGCGCCGACGCGCTCAGCGCGCGCATCGACCTGGGCGAATCCTGGGCCGTGGCCGCGAACGGCATGCGCGTGGGCGGCGGCCTGGCGTCGACGCCGTCCGCGCGGCTGCTGAATCTGGGCGTGTCGTTCCAGGACGGCCTGTCGCGCTGGACTGCGGGCATCGTCCAGCGCAAGGTGAGCGGCAGCCCGCGCAGCCAGTTCGGCATCACGCTGGGCTACGACTACGCGCTCAGCAAACGCACCGTGCTCTACGGGCGCTTGCTGCACCTGTCGAACAAGGGCGGGGCGACCGCTTCGGCGGGCGGGATCGCGTTCACGCCCTACAGCGGCGACGGCGTGAACTCCAGCGGCGTGGGGATTCGGCACAGCTTCTGAGGTTCCGTCCACCGCTGTGCCGCATCGGCGGCGTCGACGCGGCCGGGCTGCCCGCCGCCATGTCCACATCGACATGGCGGCCCGCTTCATGCCGGTGCGCCGTGGTTGATCATGTCGCGGTGAATCAGCCAGTGGCCTTCCACCTTGCGCCACACCACGAGATAGCGACCGCTGTCCACTGTGACCCGGCCCTGCGGCGCCGCCGCAGGCACTCGGTCGTCAACGCCCGGGAGGCCGTTGCAACGGACGTCGCGTTCAGCGGTACGACAGCACCAGCCCGTGCACCAGCCGCGTCCAGCCGTCCAGCATCACGAACAGCAGCAGCTTGAAGGGCAGCGAGATGGTGGTGGGCGAGATCATCGACATGCCCAATGCGAGCAGCACGGTGGCGACGATCAGGTCGACCACCACGAACACCAGGTAGATGATGAAACCGATCTGGAAGGCGCGCGTGAGTTCGCTGAGCGTGAAGCTCGGCACCAGCACCATGAAGTCGTCGTCTCTCAGCTGCTCGGCGCGCGCCTTGGGCCAGATGTTGGCGGCCGACTTCAGGAAGAACTGCCGCTCGCGCTCGTGCGTGTGCTTTTGCAGGAACTCCTTCACCGGCGCCTTGGCCGCATCGACCACGGCCATGATGTCGCCCAGCCCTTCGCCCTTGGCGCCGAAGGTGCGCCCGCGCAGCGCATCGCCGATGTCCATGCCGACCGGCGCCATGATGTAGACCGACAGGATGATCGCGATGCCGTTGAGCACCATGTTGGGCGGCGTCTGCTGCAGGCCCAGCGCGGTGCGCAGCAGGCCGAACACGATCACCAGCTTGGTGTAGCTGGTCACCATCAGCGCCACGAACGGCGCGATGCCGAAGGCGACGATGAGCGCGACCAGCGTGAGGGGTTCGGGAAGGCCGCCTTGCATGCTCAGACTTCGCCGGGGGCGAACTCCGACACGCGCACGCCCAGGCGGTCGCCCACCGCGACAAGGTAACCCTTGCCCAGCACATTGCCGTGCGCCAGGATGCGCACCGGGCTGCGGTTGAGGGGCTGGCCCAGGTCGAACACATGGCCGGCACGGATGCTGCGCAGTTCGCCCAGCGACAGCGACAGGTCGCCGACCTCGAAGCGCAGCGTCACCTCGAGCGCGTCGAGCCGGTCGATCGGCAGGTGGGTGTTGTCCGCGACGCCCGCAGTGGGCGCGGCCGGGGTGGGGGAGTCTGGCTTCATGGCACTGTCTCTCGATTGCTGAACGGTGATGCGCGAGCCCTCGGCAAAGGCCGAGAGATGCCGCCCCGCGGGGCCTCCCAGCTCGGCCGTGACCACGATCGCGGCGCCCGAAGAGCGCCATTGCTCGATGCCGACGATGTCGCCGGGGCGGATGCTGCGGATCTCGCGCAGCTGGATGGGCGTGCTGCCGAGGCTGAAGTTCACGGGCAGGCGCAAGGCGTCGAAGGCCTCGTCCGCATGCGCGTTGTGGCGGTGCGTGGCGTCGCGCACCGGCACCAGCGTGTCGAGCGTGGCGGCATCCTCGAACTGGACGAAGCCGCGCAGCAGCGCGCCGCCCTCGGTGGGCGTGGCCGTGAAGAACGCAGCGCGCTCGGGATCGCAGTGCACGCGCGACGCGGTGTTGTGTTCGCGCCGCTCCTGCGCGTCGCGCGCCTCGGCTTCCGAAGGCTGCCATTCGAAATGCAGGCGCAGTGTTTTCTCCAGCGCATCGATCACCGGATGCAGTGCATCGGCCAGCAGGATGTAGCGCAGGTCGCGCGGCAGCAGGTCGATGCGGCGCTCGCCCAGCAGCACCTGCAGGCTCGGCGCATCCAGCGCGAGGTGGCCCACGTGCGCGCCAAGTCTGAAGCGATAACTCTCGTGCGCGGTGTGGCCGCGCACGGCGTCGTGGTGCCAGCCGATGGCATACCGCGTGCCGCGCGCCGACACCGCGTCGGGCAGCGGCGGTGCGCCATACAGGCGATTGAGCGCGCGCACATTCGCGGCATCGGCACGCGGCAATGCGCGGGCTTCGCCGAGCTCGGTCACCGATTCAGCGCCTGCGTTCGGCATGCACGCTTTCGTTCGACATGGCGATGCGGGCGGTCCTACGTCTTGTCACTTTCTTCATGCCTTGAAGCAACGCGAGGCAGCTCGCATCGGGACCGGCAGCTTAGCCAGAGGCCTCTCGCGCAGGTAGTCCGCAAACACGTAGTGCCGCGCGCGCCACACACCGAAGGCATCTACGAAAACTCGTGGTTGCCGTGAATGGAGGGCGGCGCATAGAGTCCGACGCGACGTGACATCCCTCACGTTCGAAGAGGGTGTGGCGAGCGATGCAAACGGCATTGCCCACTGCGCCGAACACAGCGCAAGACGAAAGTAGAAAAGTAGCAATGGCGAGTTCTCCGCGATCACTTTCAACCTACCGGGGCGGTGTGCGCGACCTGCTGGGCAATGCGGGCCGCTACAACGACCTGCTGCTCGCCGGCCTGCTGGTGGTGATCGTCGCGCTGTTCGTGCTGCCGCTGCCCACGCCGCTGCTCGACCTGCTGATCGCGAGCAACCTGGCCATCAGCCTGGTGCTGCTGATCGTGGCGATGTACGTGCCCTCGGCGCTGTCGCTCTCCACCTTTCCGTCGCTTCTGCTGTTCACCACGCTGTTTCGCCTGGCGCTGAACATCGCATCGACCAAGCTGATCCTGCTGCATGCCAATGCGGGCCACATCATCGACACCTTCGGCAAGCTGATCGTCGGCAACAACGTGGTGGTGGGCGGCGTGGTGTTTCTCATCATCGCGATCGTGCAGTTCATCGTGATCGCCAAGGGCTCCGAGCGCGTGGCCGAAGTGGCGGCGCGGTTCGCACTCGATGCGATGCCGGGCAAGCAGATGAGCATCGATGCCGATGTGCGCGCCGGCGTGCTTTCGTCCGCGCAGGCACAGAAGCGCCGCCAGATGCTGGAGCAGGAATGCCAGCTGCACGGTGCGATGGACGGCGCCATGAAGTTCGTCAAGGGCGACGCCATCGCAAGCATCGTGATCGCGCTGGTGAACATCCTCGCGGGCATCGCCATCGGCACGCTGATGCACGAGATGAGCCTGGGCGCCGCGCTGCAGCGCTACGCGATCCTCACGGTGGGCGACGGCATGGTGTCGCAGATTCCGTCGCTGCTGGTGTCGATCGCAGCCGGCATCGTCATCACGCGTGTGAGCACCGGCGAGCGCCGCGACACGCAGCTCGCCAACCAGATCGGCCAGCAGCTCATGGCGCACCCGCGCGCGCTGATCATCGCGGGCCTGGCGGTGGCGAGCTTTCTGCTGGTGCCCGGTTTTCCGAAGTGGGTGTTCGGCCTGCTCGCGGCCGTGCTGCTGGGGCTGGGCTTCGCGGTGCGCATGCTGCGCCAAAAGAACCAGACGCCGGGCTGGATCTCGCACCGCGAAGGCGAGGCCTCGCCGGAAGATGAAGACGAGGGCGACCACGCCATCGCCGCGCCGCTGGCGGTGCGCCTGTCGAGCCGGTTGCGCGGCGGTGTCGACCGCCATGCGCTCGACCAGCAACTGGCCACGGTGAAGACCGCGGTCGAGTCCGACCTCGGCCCCGTGTTCCCGCGCCTGCAGGTGGCCTATGCGGACGGCTTGCCCGTGCATGGCTACCAGGTGCTGGTACACGATGTGGCGGTGACCGAAGGCACGCTGCGCCCGGGCTGGCGCATGCTCGATCCGGCGGAGGCCGCCGCGCCGCCGGCCGGCGCCGAAGTGGCGGAGCCCTTCGGCCCGTTCACGCGCGTGGTGTGGGCGCCGGGCGAAGCCTCCGGCTTCAAGAGCTGGAACAACGAAGAGGTGGTGGGCCAGCACCTTCAGGATGCGGTGCGCCGCAACGTGCGCCAGCTGATCGGCCTGCAGGAAGTGCAGCGCCTGCTGCATTCGGTGCAGCGCGATGCGCCCGAGCTGGCGGCCGAGGTGTCGCGCGCGGCCTCCAGCCAGCGCATCGCCGAGGTGCTGCGCCGGCTGCTGCAGGAGGGCATTCCGATCCGCAATCTGCACGCCATCTTCGAGTGCCTCGCGATCTGGGCGCCGAAGGAGCAGGACGCCATCGCGCTGACCGAGCTGGTGCGCATCGACCTGGGCCGCTACATCACCAGCCGCTACGTGGGGCCGAACCGTCAGCTCGAAGCCATCCTGTTCGAGTCCAGCCTGCTGGAGCGCGTGCAGAACGCCATCGAACGTTCACCGCGCGGCAACCTGCTGCTGCTGAGCCCGGCCGTCACGCAGGACATCCGCGAGCAGGTGCGCCGCATCCTCGGCTCGGCCGCGACGCGCGTGGTCGCCATCGCCTCGTCGGACGTGCGCCGCTACATCAAGACGCTGATCGAGCCGGTGGCGCCGCTGCTGCCCGTGTTGTCCTACCAGGAAGTCGACGAAGACGTGGCCCTGCAGCCGGTGGGCTGGGTCACGAATCCGCAAGCCCATTGATGAACTTTTCCTTGCCTTCCGTGGCACTCCCCAAGAAGCACCATGACACCGCAGAACATCCTGGACATCACGCGCGAGGGGCTGCTCCTCGTGCTGTGGATCTCGTTGCCGGTGGTGGCGGTGGCCACGCTCACGGCCCTGGTGGTGGCGGTGCTGCAGGCCGTGACGCAGGTGCAGGACCAGAGCATCGGCCAGTCGATCCGGCTGATTGCGGTGATGGTGGCGATCATCGCCACGGCCGGCTGGCTGGGGCGCGACGTGATGCGCTTCGCCGAACGCGCCTTGCAGACACTGAGTTCCTTGCCGTGATCGCCGCGCACCTGCACCTGCTGCGCCAACGGGCCTTCCTGCTGTTCGGCTGCGCCGCGCTGGTGCTGCTGGCCGCGCACCCGCACAGCCAGGCCGCCGAGCTGCGCTGGCACAACCGGCCGTTCCAGATCGTCGCCAACGAGAAGCCCTTGCCCGACTTCCTGCGCGAGCTGGCGTCGTCGCAGAACGTCACGGCGGTGATCGACCCCAAGGTGGCCGGCGTCATCAGCGGCAAGTTCGCCGGGCCGGCGCTGGGCATTCTCAACAGCGTGTGCTCGGTGAACGGGCTCACCTGGTACTTCGACGGCGCCTTCCTCTTCGTCGACCTGGCGGCCGACGCCAAGAGCGAGGTGCTGCCCATCGCCGGCGAGAACGCGGGGCGCATCGCCGAGACGCTGGTGCGCCTGCACATCTCCGACGAACGCTACCCGCTGAGCATCAGCGAGCGCGACGCCAGCGTGTACGTTACCGGCCCGCGCCGCTACGTGGAGATGGTGCGCCAGGCCGTGAAGCTGGCCGACCAGAAGAGCGCCATGGCCGAGGGCGCAGAGATCCGCCTGTTCCCGCTCAAGTACGCCTGGGCCGCCGACTTTCGCATCAACCGCTCCGGCAAGGACACGGTGATTCCCGGCGTGGCCAACGTGCTGCGCAGCCTCTACGGTCGCAGCACCGGCAATGCGTCGTCGGGCAGCAGCGGCGGCCGCGGCATGGCCGGCGGCATGTCGCTCGGGCCGAACCGGCAGATCAAGCTGCGCAGCGGCGAAACCATCAACGCGCCCAAGGTCGAGATCGCCGGCGCAGGCGGCGGCAGCGACGGCGCGACATTGGGCGGCATGTCGAGCATCGTCGGCGGCGAGCTGCCGCAGTTTCAGGCCGACACGCGCATGAACGCCGTGCTGGTGCGCGACATGCCCGACAAGATGGCGCAGTACGCCCGGCTGATCGAATCGATGGACGTGCGCCCGCGCCTGGTCGAGATCGAGGTGACCATCATGGACATCAGCTCCGACACGCTCAGCAGCCTGGGCATCGACTGGCGCTTGCACGGTCGGCACGCCGACTTCCAGACCGGCCGCGGCGACCGCGGTCAGCTGACCTGGGGCGGCACGGGCAGCGAGGCCGGGCAGATCGGCAGCTTCGACGGCACGGGCAACCCGCTCACGCCGTTGGGCGGCATGCTCACCGCGGCCATCGGCAACAGCGCGCGCAACTACCTGCTGGCCCGCGTCACGGCGCTGGCCACCAACGGCAATGCAAACTTCGTGGCCCGCCCCAAGGTGATGACGCTGGACAACACCGAGGCCGTGCTGGAGAACCTGAGCGAGTTCTACGTGCGGGTGGACGGCTTCCAGGACGCAGGCCTGTTCAGCATCACCGCCGGCACCGCCGTGCGGGTGACGCCGCTGGTCATCGACGAGAAGGCCAGCCGCGGCGTGATGATGTCCATC
Organism: Variovorax sp. 54; assembly: GCF_002754375.1. Classification (NCBI taxonomy): domain Bacteria; kingdom Pseudomonadati; phylum Pseudomonadota; class Betaproteobacteria; order Burkholderiales; family Comamonadaceae; genus Variovorax; species Variovorax sp. 54. The sequence continues at coordinate 185,755 of NZ_PEFF01000001.1, read as the reverse complement.
GACATCGTCGACGGCGACCTCAGCCCGATGTCGGTCGACAAGATCCCGATCGTGCGCCGCCGCACCGTCAACACGCAGGCGCTGGTGGAAGAGGGCTCGAGCCTGCTGATCGCCGGCTACTCGTCGGAAGAAAAGACCAATGCCGTCACGGGCGTGCCGCTGCTGAAGGACATCCCCGGCGTCGGCGGGCTCTTCCGCTCGACCGAGAAGAAGCAGGCCAACATGGAACGCTTCTACCTGCTGACGCCGCGCCTCGTGGTGCCCGGCGCCACGGCGAACGTGCCGACGCTGCCGCTGCCGCCCCCTGCATCGGTGGGAGGCTGAACGTGCGCGAGACCGAAGACATGTCCTTCGACAACAGCAGTCACGCCGGCAGCGACGGCGACGCAGCGCAAGACCCGCGGCCCGGTCCGGCCCTGGGCGAGGGCTGGTGCCTGCGCTTCCTGAGCGGTGCCGTGAAGGGCCGCACCATCGCGCTCAAGCCCGGGCTCAACGTGCTGGGCTCGGGCGGCGATTGCGAAGTGATGCTGCCCGGCGGCGACGTGCTGCCGCGCCACCTGGCCTTCACCGTCGGCGAGCTGGTGGTGTCGATGCAGCGCCTGGGCACGGCCTCGGCGCGGCTCAACGGCGAAGAGATGCAGCAGCCGCGCAAGAGCGTGGTGGCGGGCGATGTCGTGAGCCTGGGCCAGATCGACTTCCAGCTCGACCGCAGCTACCCCGTCAACGCGCGCGAAGACCGCATGTTCGCCCCGGCCCGCGAGGCGCAGGCCGGCGAGGGCGCCCCGGTGGGTCAGCCCGCGCCGTCGTCGCGGCGCCTGGGCTACTGGGTGGGCGGCGTGATGGCTTTGCTGGCCGTGATCGGGCTGGCCGCCGTGTCGCTGGGCGATGCGGGCGCGGGTGCGCGCGCCAAGGGCAGCGTCAACCTGGCCGAGGTGGAGAAGGCCCTCGTGCCGTTCCCCGAAGTCGAGGTGGTGGCCGCGCAGGGCGGGCTGCTCGGCGTGAAGGGGTACGTGGAATCGAAGCAGCGCCGCCAGGCCCTGCAGCAGGCCATGGCGCCCTTCGGCAGCAAGGTCAGCGTCAACGTGCATTCGGCCGAGGACATGGTCGAGCAGGCGCGCCGCTACGTGGCCGACCCCGGCGTGGCCGTCACCTACACGGGGCAGGGCCGGCTGGTGCTGTCCGGCACGGTGGAAGACGCCTCGGTGCGCCAGAAGATCCGCCGCCTGAGCGAAGACCTGCATCCCTCGGTGCTCGTGTCCGACAAGGTGCAGTACCGCGAGAAGCCCGCCGCCGAGGCCAAGGAGCCCGACATTCGCGCCCAGTGGGACGGCTGGCAGAGCGTGTTGCCCGCGCGCATGGTGAGCATCACCGAGGACGGCAACGGCCTGCGCCACATCCAGCTGTCGAACGGCAACCGCTACTACGAAGGCTCGGTGCTGCGCTCGGGCGCCGAGCTCAAGCGCATCGACGCCGACGGCCTGGTGCTCAGCGGCGGCGTGCCCGACACCGGCAACCACAACAACAGACGCGCGAGATGACGGCATGGCACGCACACCGCCATCACGCGCACCCCGGATTTCATGCGGCGACGCGTTCGTGCGCCGCGTGGAATGGCTTCGTCCCGCCGGGACGGAGCGCTTCAACCCTCGTGAATCGTTCCACTTGACCAGGAGATACATATGGCAGGCGCAGTTGACAGCTCTATCCAGCAGATGAACCAGGCCGCGGCGGACAACGCCCGGCTGATGTCGGCCAGCATGGCCGCTTCCACCAGCATCCAGGGCGCGGCTTCCACCGCGCACACGGTCAACGGTGCGAGCGCCGCGGGCGGCGAGGTGGCCAAGTCCACCGGCAACGACATCCGCCAGTCGGCCAAGTCCTCGTAAGCAGGTCCGCGCGGTGCCCGGTGCATCGCGCGGCCTTTTCCCCAGGAGGTGAACCATGACCGATCCCACCGCGCTGGTCGCTGCGGGCGCGCCACCGGCCGACGTGTCCGGGCCGGCAGCATCGCAGCAGGCCGCCAACGCTTCGCGCTTCGATCCGGGCGAGACCCGGATGTTCGCCAACATGATGCAGGGCGTGCAGGCGCCGCCGTCTTCCGTGGCCGCGCCCAGTGCGCTCGGCGACGCCGCCAAGGCGCTGGCGGCGCAGTTCTCGGGCAACGTGCGCTCCTACGAGGAAATGCGCCGCAGCATGCTGGAGTCGATCGACATGTCTGACCCCATCAAGACCATGTTCGCGATGACCGACCACTCGATGGAGGCCCACACCATGTTCGCGAAGATGCACATCTCCACGGGCCTGGCGAGCGCCGCCACCAGCCTGTTCGGCACCTTGCTGAAGAACCAGCAATGAGGATGCCGTGAACCCGCTGCGTCACCCCCTTTCTCTTTCCGTTTTTTCGCGTCGCGGCCGATGGCTCGCGGCGCTGGCCCTGTTGCTGGCGCTGGGCGGCTGCAAGGTCGGCCTGTATTCCAGCCTCAACGAGCAGGAGGCCAACGAGATCGTCGCCGCGCTGTCGGCCGAAGGCATCGACGCGTCCAAGAGCCGCGTGGAAGGCAGCAACTGGCAGGTCGAGGTCGACGAAGGCCGCATGGGCGCCGCGCTCGATGTGCTGCGCGCACAGGGCCTGCCCAACGAGCGCTTCGCCACCATGGGCGAGGTGTTCCAGAAGCAGGGCCTGGTGTCCACGCCTTCCGAGGAACGCATGCGCTACATCTACGCCATCTCGCAGGAGCTGTCGCAGACGCTGCGCCATGTCGACGGCGTGGTGTCGGCGCGCGTGCACGTGGTGATTCCGGCCAACGATCCGCTGAGCGAGAAGCTGCGCCCCTCGTCGGCGGCGGTGTTCATCAAGCACCGGCCCGACGTGGACATCCGCCTGCTGGCGCCGGCCGTGAAGGACATGGTGGCGCACAGCATCGAAGGCCTCACGCACGACCAGGTGTCGCTGTCGCTGTTCGAGGCACGCAAGCCCGCGGCGGTGGCGCCGGGCGGCGAGGGCGGTCGGGGCCAGCCGATGGTGCTGGGCCTGTTTTCGACCTCGACGGCGATGGTGCTGCTGGGCCTGCTGCTGGTGGCTGCGGTCTGCCTGATGGTGCTGCCCACGCTGCTGCGCCGGCAGGGGCTGGACTGGCGCAGCTGGACGCGCCGCCAGGTGTTCAGGCGCTGACCGCCGATGCCCGCATCACCCGTCACTGCACCCGACACGCCGCAGGCCGCGCAAGTTGCGCACGGCCCGATGGACCTCGTGCGCCTGGTGATGCGCTTCAACCTGCACCCCGAGGCCGACCTCCATCCGAGCTGGCTGCCTGCCCACTGGCCGGCCCGCCACCGCAGCCTGGCGCGGCTGGGCGAGGGCGGGCGCGCGGTGCTCGCCAACCAGCTGCGGCGCGAACAGGGACCGGTGGGCGAGCCCAGCGCCGACTACAACTTCGACGCGCGCCTCAAGCGCCTGGCGCTGCTCGACGCCACCGCATTGCGCCGGCTCGCTGTGTACCTTGGGTTCTGCGTGCACCTGCCGCTCTTCAGGCAACGCGGCGGCGCGGGCGCGCAGATCCGCCGCCAGGCCCGCCGCTTCGACGCCGATGCGGTGGACTTCGTGCTCGACCGCGTGCCGCAGCTCACCGAGCTGCACATGGACAACGCCGCGCTGCAGCAGCGGCCCCTGGCCACGGGCCGGGTGGTCGTCGACCGGGGCCACCGCCTGCTGCTGGGCCTGGCTGCCGCCGAAGGCGAGGCGGTGCTGCATCGCCTGCGCCGCAAGCTGCCGCGGCGCATCTCGACGCTGGGCGTGCCGCTGCTGCAGCGGCCCCAGGCCCGACAACTCAACGAACTGGTGCTCTCGTGCATCGTTCCCGAAAGACTGCCCCAATGGGATTGGCTTTTCTGATCACCACCGAGAACCTGCAGCTCCTGAGCGAGCGCAAGGTCCTCAAGGAAAACGAGTACGCCGCGTTGCTCGACGCCTCGGCCGTGGTCGAGACTGCGCGGCGCGAGGCGCGGCGCATCGTGCAGCAGGCCGTGCAGGACGCCGAGGCCAGCCGCCGGCAGGGCTACGAAGAAGGCCTGCAGCGCGCCAAGGCCGAGTACGCGAGCCAGTTGCTGAGCGACACCATGGCCAGCGAGCGGCAGCTGCATGCGCTGCGCGCGTCCATGGCGCAGATCGTCGTCAAGGCCGTGGGCCAGTTCGTCGCCGACGCCGAACCGGCGGCGCTGTTCGAGGCGGCGCTGCTGCGCGTCGACACGCTGATCCGCCACGAACCCTTCATCACCGTGCGCGTGGCGCCCGCGCAGGAGGCCACCTTGCGCGACGTGCTGGCGCGCCTGCGCGCTGACGCCAACTGGACCATGACCGTGAGCCTCGTGGCCGACGCGGCACTGCCCGCCGGCGCCTGCGTGGTGCAGACCGCATCGGGCGTGCTGGAGATCGGCGTCGATGCGCAGCTCGAAGCCTTTCGCCGCGCGGTGGAGCGCAGCGGCGTCATCGACGGCGCGGAGGGCGGCCGATGAACCCGGTGTCCGATGCGGCCCTGGGCGTCGTCGCCGACCTGGCGCAGGCCTTCGGCCGCGTCACGCCGGTGGCGATGCGCGGGCGTGTCAGCAAGGCGGTCGGCATGCTGATCGACGCCTCGGGCATCCAGGCCCACGTGGGCGAGCTGTGCGAGCTGGTCACGCCGGGCGAGCCGCCGCTGCTGGCCGAGGTGGTGGGCTTTCGCAACAACACCGCCATCCTCACACCGCTGGGGCCGATCACCGGCATCTCGGCGCTGACCGAGGTGGTGCCCACCGGGCGCGGCCATGTGTGCCCGGTCGGCACCAGCCTGCTGGGCCGCGTGCTCGATGCGCTGGGCCAGCCCATCGACGAACGCGGCCCGCTGAAGACCCACATGCAGCTGCCGGTGCACCGCGAGCCCGTGAGCCCGCTGGCGCGCCGCATGATCGACGCGCCGCTGCCCACCGGCATCCGTGCCCTCGACAGCCTGCTGACACTGGGCGAAGGCCAGCGCGTCGGCGTGTTCGCGCCGCCCGGCGTGGGCAAGAGCACCTTGCTGGGCATGCTGGCGCGCGGCTCGACGGCCGACGTGAACGTGATCGCACTGATCGGCGAACGCGGGCGCGAGGTGAAGGAGTTCATCGAGCACAACCTGGGCGCCGAAGGCCTGGCGAAGACGGTGATGGTGGTGTCGACCTCCGACCGGCCGCCGATGGAGCGCATCAAGTCGGCCTATGTGGCGACCACCATCGCCGAGCACTTTCGCGACCAGGGCAAGAAGGTGCTGCTGCTGGTCGATTCGCTCACGCGCTTTGCGCGCGCGCAGCGCGAGATCGGCCTGGCCAGCGGCGAGCCGCCCACGCGGCGCAGCTACCCGCCGTCGATCTTCTCGATGCTGCCGCAGCTGCTGGAGCGCGCGGGGCAGGGCAAGACCGGCTCCATCACCGCCGTGTACTCGGTGCTCACCGAGGGCGACGAAGAGAACGACCCCATTGCCGAGGAGGTGCGCTCCATCCTCGACGGCCACATCGTGCTGTCGCGCAAGTTCGCGGCGGCCAACCGCTACCCGGCCATCGACGTGCTGGCCAGCATCAGCCGCGTGATGCCGCTGGTGGCCTCGCGCGAGCACTGCGCGGCAGCGGCGCATTTCCGCAGCCTGCTGGCCAAGTACCAGGAGATGGAGCTGCTGGTGCAGATCGGCGAGTACAAGCCCGGCGCCGATGCGCTGGCCGACGAGGCGATCCGCGCGCGGCCGGCGATGCTCGCGTTTTTGTCGCAGCCGCCGGGCATGAGCCTGCCCTACGAACAGTCGCTCGCCCAGCTGCTGCAGGTGGGCGAGGGCGCGGAGGTGGCGCGATGAGCGGCATCGACTGGAAGACGCTGGTCGGCGTGCGCGAACGCCAGAAGACCGTCGCCATGGGCGTCGTCGCACGCGACCGCGCGGCCGCCGAGCAGAGCCACGCCGAGCTGCAACAGGCCCAGGCATGGCAGCAGCAGCAGGTGCAGAACAAGGCCGCGCACTGGCAGTCGACCGTCGGCGCGCTGTCGCACGGGCAATGCAGCGTCGCGCAACTGCGGCATGCCGGTGCCTGGAGCGGCGCGCTCGATGCGCAGATCGCCCAGGCCGGCCAGCTTGCGGCGCAGGCCGGGCAGGCGCATGCACTGCGCGAGCAGACGCTCGGTGCCAGCCGGCAGAAGCTGCGCGCCGCCAGCGGCGATGTAGAGAAGGCGCAGCAGATGCAGCAACGCGCGCGCACCGAGCAGCTGCGCGTGCAGGACCAGCGGCTGGACGAGGCGGCCGAGGAAAGCGCCTCGCAGGCCTGGGCCGCACGGCGCCCGGCCTAGGCAGAAGGACAGGCACAGCCCATGGACCCCACCATCGAACTCGCCAGCATCGAGAAATTCTTCTCGTCGGTGGTGCTCACGCTGCCGCGCCTGTTCGCGATCTTTGCGGTCGTGCCCTTTCTGTCGGGCGGCATGATCACCGGCACCGTGCGCAACGGCCTGCTGTTGCTGCTCGCGCTCTTCATGTCGCCGGTGGCGGGCGACATGCCGGTGGCCTCCATCGGCACCTGGGTGCTCATTGCCGGCAAGGAGGCCTTCATCGGCCTCATGCTGGGCCTGGGCTTCGGCATCTTCATCTGGGCCGTGCAGAGCGTGGGCGACCTGATCGACTTTCAGACCGGCTCCAGCAACGCCTCGTTCTTCGACCCCGTGGCGGGCCACGAGAACGGCCCCACGGGCGAGTTCCTCGGCTGGATGGTCATCACGCTGTTCGTCTCGGCCGGCGGGCTGCTCGCCATGCTGGGCGTGATCGTCGATTCGTACCGGCTGTGGCCCGTGGCCTCGTTCTTTCCGAACCTGGGCCTGGTGATCGAGCAGTTCGCCGTTCGCCAGGGCGACACGCTGTTCCTGTGGATCGTCAAGCTCGCGTCGCCGGTGGTCTTTGTGCTGCTGCTGGTCGAGCTGGGCATGGGCCTCATCAGCCGCGTGGCACCGCAGCTCAACGTGTTCGTGTTCTCGCAGCCGCTCAAGAGCCTGCTGGCGCACCTGATGATGTTGCTGTTCGTCTTCTTCGTGTACGAGTCGCTGCAGGAATTCCTGCGGCCCGAGAACGGCGTGCTCGATTTCCTGCGGGCCACCCTCTAGCGCACGCCATGGCCGAGAAAGACCAGGACCCCACCCCCAAGCGCCTGCGCGATGCGCGCAAGCGCGGCGAAGTGGTGTTCAGCAACGACGTGGCCTCGACCCTCGTGTTCGCCGTGGTCGTGGTCTGCATGTGGCTGGGCGGCGGCGCCATCTACAGCCTGCTGCGCGAGCTGTGGCTGCACGCCACCAGCACCCCCCTGCTCACGCAACCCGACGACCGCTTTGCGGAGCTGCTGCTGCATACCGGCGCCGCGCTGGTGTGGGGCACGCTGCCTGTCACGGCCATCGCGGCGGTGGCCGGCATCGTCGGCTCGCTGGCCCAGGTGGGCGGCGTGGCCGCGTGGGAACGGCTCAAGCCCGACGTGAGCCGCATGAACCCGGCGCAGGGCCTGCAGCGCATCTTTTCCACGCGCAATCTCATCAACCTCCTGAAGATGAGCGTCAAGACCGCGCTGCTCGCGGGCCTGATGTTCGTGGTGGTGCGCGGCTTCGTCGACACCTCGCTCAAGCTCGGCCACGCGACCCCGGCCGCGATCATGACCGCCTCGGCGCACATGGTGCTCGTGGCCTTCGGCTGGGCCGTGGTGATCTACGCACTGATGGCCGCGGTCGACTACGCCCACGAGCACTTCGAGTTCATGAAGCAGCAGCGCATGTCGATCGACGACATCCGCCAGGAATACAAGGAAGTGGAGGGCGACCCGATCAACCAGTCGCGCCGCCGCTCCGCCCACTTCGAGGCCGTGTACGCCAGCCTGGGCGACCGCGTGCGCATGGCCTCGGCCGTGATCCATTCGGCCCGCACCGCCGTGGCCCTGCAGTACCTCGGCGAAACCGACCTGCCGCGCGTGATCGCGCGCGGCGAGGGCGAGGTGGCCGCGCAGATCCGCCGCTTTGCCGGCGAGGGCCTGGTGCCGATGGAGTTCGAGCCGTCGCTGGCCGAGCGCATCTACGCCGAGGTGCCGGTCGACCAGCCGATTCCGCGCTCGCTGTATGCGCCCGTGGCCACGCTCCTGCGCTGGGCGCAGGGGCAGGGGTGACGCCATGGCCGCACGCCCGCCGTCTTTCTTCTTTGTCTGAACCCGTTCATATCCGGAGGTCCCATGGTCGCAGCTGCCGTTTCATCTTCAGGCCCATCGCAGTCCGTCCTCGATCAGATGGCCGCCGCGCGTGCCGCCGAAGACGCGCGGCGCGCCGCCGAAGCCGAAGCACGCCGGATCGCCGAAGAGGCCGCGCGCAAGGCGGCCGAGGCTCTGCGCCTGGCGGAAGAGGCCCGCAAGAAAGCGGAGGCGCAAAGAAAGGCCGCCGAGGCGGCCGAGCTCAAGGCCGCGCAGAGCAAGGCCGAAGCCGACCAGGCCGAAGCGCAGAAGGCGCGCGCGCAGGCCAAGACCGACGAACTCGATGCGCTGAAGAAAGAGGCTGCGTCCAATCTGAGCAGCAAGGAATCGACCCTGGCGGCCAGCAAGCTGGACGACGTGTGCCAGAGCCGCGCCAAGGGCAATCCGTCGGACGCGACGCGCGCCGCGCAGAGCGAGGTGACTGCGGCGCAGAAACTCAATGCACTCTACGAGGCACCGGCGGCTCAGCCGGGCGCCGAGCCGCCGCCACCGCCCAGCGCAGGAACCAAGGCCGCCCTCCAGAAGCTCCAGGATGCCGCCAAGCCTGTGTTCGATGCACAGGCGAAGGGCGACAAGGCCACGCCGGCGCAGGAGAGCGCACGCAACGCAGCGTTCAGCGACTGGCTGGAAGCCGCCCAACAGGACATGCGCACGGCCGGGCTGAAGGCGCAGGCCCAGGGCAAGGACCCGCAGGCGGCCATCGCCCAGGAAGGGGAACGGGTCAACCAGGAGGTCGTGGCAGGCGGCCTGTTCGTGCCCAAGGAGATGGCAAAGAGCGTTGCCGAGGTGCGCGACAGCGTGCAGGCCGAGTCGCCCGAAGTCCGGCAACTGCGCAGCGAGCAATACGACGTCAACCAGTCCGGCAAGCAGCAGATTGCCGATGCACGCACCGAGGCGGGCAAGGCGGCGGACGCGGCCGCCAAGGCCAAGGCGGATGTCGCGACCTACGGCGATGGTCCGATCACCAGCGACAGCCGGTTCACGGCGCGGGAAAACGCCCGGGCCAAAGCGGCGCAGCTTGGCGCCGCATCGGACCAGGCGGAGGCGAAATACAAAGGGCTTGTCGAGACCTTCGGCGGCCACCACCCGGACGATCCGACAGGCACCGACCCCAAGGCCGAAGTCTTCGGCGCCGTCAACACCGACTACGAAGCGCGCGCGGCCGACCTGCAGGTGCAGGACTTCGAAGACAAGTACCAGAAGGCGCTGGCCGGTGGCGACAAGAAGAAGATCGACGAGGCCGACACCGCGCTACGCCAGGCGCAGGGGGCGCTGCGCCACATCCATGCCTTCCGGGACGACCAGGCCGCCAAGGTCGACCTGCGCGACGCCGCGACGGAGTACACCGACGCGGAAGCGGCCTGGAACGCGGAAGCCACCCAGCGGCCCGGCACCTATGAAGTGACCGAGCGCGACGGCGGCAAGGAGACGACCAAGACCGTCAGGATGGAGGGCTACGACCCGGCGTTCCGGGCCAAGCCCGACAACGAAGAGGGCAAGAAGGTCCAGCTGATCGACGGCAAGCGCTACTACGTCGATGGCAACAAGAAAACGGAGCTGGACCCGATCACGAACCGCCTGTTTGCCGCGAAGGAAAAGCGCGATGCGGCCACGACGCGCGCCGGCCAGACCGACAACGCGCTGCGCGGCGTCGTGAGCGACCTGTATCCCGGTGCCGATGGCGGCGCACCCAAGCTCGATGCGTCCCGCTACGCCGACGCGGACGGAATCAACAATCGCCTCCTGGATGCCAACAAGGCACTGGCTGCCGCCTATGCCAACGTCGATGCAGGGCCGCGCCCTGCGGGCTTCGTCGGGCCGGTGGCCACGCCCCCCACGCCGTTGCAGCTGGGTGAACTGGTCGAGAAGCAATACAACGCGCAAGCCGCCTTCAACGCCATGAAGGCGATGCAGGAACTGCGCGGCGCCGAACGCGACCAGGCGGCCGGCAAGCCGGTGGACGAGGCCCGGCTCGAAATGCTGCGCGAGGCAGCGCGCAAGGCGCAGAGCCAGGACGTTGCGTGGACCCCTTCGATGACGCCGGAGCAGGAGAAGGACCTGCGCGACAAGCAACTGCCCGACGCGCGCAACGCGTTCAAGGCCAAGGACGAGGAATACCGCAAGCTCCCGCAGCCCAACACGCCCGAGGAAAAGGCGGCGCGCGACAAGGTGCTGGGCGAACTCGACACCCTGAAGCTCACGGTGCGCGACAAGGAAACGCAGATCGAGCTGATCGACGCGAAGCGCGACTTCCGGGCAGCGCAATACCGGTTGGAAAAGACGACATTCGCCAAGCCCCAACTGGGGATGTACAGACAGGACGGGGAAACCCACAGCGACCAGGTCTATCCCCAGAACTACGACCCCACGGCGGGGATCCGGCGCGGCGCCGACGGCAAGGCCGATCCCAAGACCTTGCCGGAGGGCCTCTCGCCGGACGACGTGAAGATCGAGACCAACCCTTGTGGCGGCGGCTACATCGTCACGATCAAGAAGGACTCCAAGCGCGTGGGTGTGCAGGAGTCGCCCATCGACGGACGCATGCGCAATTTCGTGGTGAAGGCCGGCACCTACGAAATGAACCCTGTCGCTGCCCACGTGTGGCAGACCTCGGACACGGGCGGCGGGCGGCTTGCGAAAGCCAACGACGCCCGCAACGAAGTCAGTGCCGCACTGGCCAAGGCGGCGGCGGAAGCACCGCCCGCAGAAAATGCGCTGCTGCCACCGGGCCCCGACGGAAAGCCCGTGCCGACCCTGCGCATGAACGACGACCTGGCACCGCGCAAGAAGACCGTGGACCAGGGCGTGGTCGATGCCATTGCCGCAAGGGACAAGGCGCAGACGGCCTACGACGCAGCGACCGGCGACCGAGCCAAGCTCGGCAACGATCTCGCGGACGCCAAGTCGCGCGTGCAGATCGCCCAGAACGAACAGACGGCGGTGAATGCCGTGCTCGCCTGGCAGACGGACAACCGCAATCGCCAGATCTACCAAGCCGACGAACGCGCGGGGCGCACCGCGTATTGCTATGCCGAGTTGCCGACGGTCACGGCGGACAAGTCGCGCGACAAGGCGGAGCTGGCACGCAAGGACTGGATCGATTCGCGCAACAAGTTTCTGGTCGACACCGCAAAGCGCGACCTGGGCCAGGCACAGACGGCCCACGACCAATGGAAGAGTGCGAACCCGACCTTGGCCGAGACCGGCTCGGCCACCTGGACGGCGCTGCAGGATGCCAGGCTCCAGATGAATGTCGCCGACGTCAACCACGTGGCCGGCGCCGCGGACAGTGCGATTGCGCGCGAGAAGAGCTTCATTTCGCAGAACCTCACGCCCGACAAGTTCCAGGACCCGCGTGCGCTCTACAGCCTGTTCGAGAAAAATCCGCAGGTGATGGCGCAGTCCATCATCAACAGCCACTATCTGCAATACGGTCCCGAGCCGATGCAGATGCAAAGCCGCCTGCACCTGGAGAACGAGGTGGCGCTGGCACTGGGCTGGGGCCCCGAAAAACCGCTCGACGGTGAAACCGCCGCAGACAACGCAAGGATCCGCCAGACCCAGAACCTGTTCGGCAACCTGCCCAGGGAACAGCGGGAGATGCTGGACAAGGTGGTGGACAAGCTGGTGGAGACCGGCGGCGACAAGGCCCGCGTGACGGTGCTCCCGGTGGTCTATGCACTCGACGGCGACAAGGGGGGCATTGTCAAGACGGCCCTGTTCAAGGTGGAGAGCCGGGACAAGCCGGGGCAGGTGAAATTCGTCGACGAGCAAGCCTGGCGCTACGACGACCTTGACGACTACCGGGCCAACAACAGCCTGCCGGTGGAAGACGTCAACCTCGTGACGGCGAAAGACGGCAAGTTCTCGGTCGACGACAAGGGCAACGTCGAGCTGTTCAGCGGCGACGCGCGCACCGAGACCGGCTTTGAATCCGCGCGGCGCCGCTACAAGCTCGACTGGATCGCGGGCGGCGTCGGGCTCGTCGCCGGCGTGGTGCTGACCGTGGGCTCGTTCGGGACGCTGGTGGGCCCTGGCATGATGCTCGCGGCAGGTTCGCTCACCGTGCTCACGGCCGGCTACGGCGTCGAGACCTCGCGGCAAAGCCTGGTCCGGCAGGCCGACCACGGGCAGAGCGTGAACCCCCTCACGAACACGCAGGCACGCCTGGACTGGTTGAATCTGGGCCTGTCTGCATTCAGCGTGCCGGTGGTCGGTGCATCCACCCGGGCGGCCATGCAGACGGTGCGCGCCGGCAGGGCCTTCAAGTCGGCCAACAGCGCCACAGGGGCGGCGGCCGAGGGCCACCTTGCGGATGCCAATCGCTACCTGCAGAGCGCCAAGGCCTGGGGAAAGCCTGCCTCGACGGCGGCGGTGCCGCTGACCGTCGGCAGTGTCTATGCCTTCGAGGAAGGCGCGCGCTATCTGATGGAGAACTGGGACCACATGACCCCCTCCGAGCGCAACCAGCAGCTGGGCATGCTCGGCCTGAACGCGGGCGGCTTTGCCACGGGGGTGGCTGTGCGCGGCACTCAGGGTGGCTACAACGCGTTCAAGAAGTGGCTTGCCGGCAAGGGCGGCCCTGACGCCGTGCCCGCCAGCCACGTGACGAACGGGACGCCGGGCGGGGATGTCGCGGCATCCGGCAATGCGCGCACGCCCGCCCACATGCTGCCGGCCGCCGGAAAGAAGGACGCCCTGACCGACTTCCGCGAAGTCTCGTCGCTGCCGGCCGACGCCCCGGTCAATGCCGCTGTCGCTCCGTTGAACAGCGGTGGGCGGGTGCCGCCGGTGCGCGCGACACCGCCGGTCGGGGCCGATGCGCCCGTCGCGAAGGCGCCATCGAAGCCGGTGGCGGAGGTGCCGGCCGACACCGCGCTGAACCCGGTGGTTTCGCTCGCCTTGCGACGTTCCAGCGACGACCCCGGCACGGGTGGCGGCGCAGTGCCCGCCTCGGCGCGCAGGCCCGATGTCCAGCGCGCGGCAACGGCGGCCAACGACAAGGGCCCCGCAGCGAATGCACCGCAGCGTGCCGCGCTGGAGCGCCAGCGCTTGGGTGGCAATACCGGCGGCAACAGCCATGCCTGGCGCGTGGCGCACGGCGACGCGGTCCCGCTGGCGCGCGACATCAACCCGACCGGCTCCGACACCAACTGCGTCAACAGCGCCGTCACCTTCGACCGGATGCTGAGTGCGCCCGGCATCAAGATGCAGGCCGTTCCTTCGGGACCGAAGACCTGGGCGCAGATCCTTGCGCTGTACGGCGATGCGCCCCTGTCATCGTTCGGCAGTTCGCGAGAGGCGGGGGCCGCGATGTCGGCGCTGCCGGACGGCTCGCGCGGCTTCGTCTTCATGGGCGATCCGAACGGAGAGGCCCATGTCGTCAACTTCGTGCGGCGCGGTGGACGCACGGAACTCATCGATGCCCAGGCAGGAAGGCTGGTCGACAGCTTCGACGCCGCCGATGTCAAAGTGATGGTGACGCACGAAGGCGGCCAGCCCCGGGTCGACCAGACGGTGTTGTCCGGCCCGCGCCTGGCGCGTTTTCTCGACGCTTCTGCGGACAAGGTGCCGGCCAATGGTCCGCAGGGTCGGCTGGCGGGCACGCCGGCCAATGGCGGGCGGCCGGGCTTCGACGCGGACGGCGTGCCCAAGCCGCCGACCACGTCGGGCCGCCCCGACTGGGAGGGCACGGCCGCGCATGTCGGCGATCTGTTTGCAAGGCAACGAGCGGCGGCCGACCCGGATTCGACGTTGGCGCCGCTGCAGCCTTCGGCCGATGAAACGGCAGTGACGAATTCGCTGATGGCCGACCCGGCCGCGGGTTCGGCCGAGCGCTTCGTGTTCACCAGGCTGGGGCCGCGCGACACCTTCTACAGCAAGCAGACTCCCGAGGGCAAACGGGCCGACATGCGCGTACCCAACAACAGGACCTTCGACAACTTCCCCGATGCCAGCGCGACCGCGGTGCGCGAAGGCGGCGGCTGGGTACAGCGCGTGAAGCCCGATCCGAACAAGCTGCCGCTCAACGCCCGCCGCAAGGTGGGCGCCGACGAGATCGTGGGTGCGCTGCACGTCAACGGTGAAGGGCAGGTGCTGCCGATGGGCATACCCAACGCACGCGATGCCGCCGCGCTGGCCGCGACCGATGGTGTGCCGACGTGGAAGCAGGGCACCAAGGGCCTGCTGTCGGACCAGCCGAAGGACGCGCTGATTCGCGCCAAGGGGATGACGATCATTGCCGGCGGCACGCGCGTCGTCTTCGAGGCGGTCAAGCCCGTCTTCGGCGTGCCGGCCGACTGGGCCGGCGGCCGCACGGCGGGTTACGCGGGCTATCCGCTGTCGAGCTTCGGCCGCGCGGCCTATCTCAAGGCCTCCCAACGCGCGAAAGAGTCAATGGCCGCCGCCACGCGAGGAGACCGCGGCAAGGCCGACGAACTCATGGACAAGGTGATCAGCGGCAGTGGCTGGCGCGGCGACAAGATCATGGACGCGAAGAAAATCGCCTCGCTGCGCAGCGACGTGAACAAAGTGGCGACGCTCGGAGAAAAGTTTGCGGACGCGCGCAGGGCGGTGCCGGGCGGCCCGTCGGAAAAGGACTTTCAGCTGCACACGATCCTCCCGACCGATGAGAGTGCCCTGGCCCTGGCGCCGTCCGGCTACCTCAAAGGCGTGCCGGGCATGCGCGATTTCCTGGGCCTGCAAGGCGCCGATCCCGCGGGCGAATTCCACGGCCAGCGCCCGTCGAAGATTCGCGACCAGCTGCTCGTGCGCATCGACCGGATGAGCGCCGACGAACTTCAGCGCGCGGCCGATCCTTCGCATCCCGATGATTCGCCGCAGGCGCAACTGCTGCGCGAGTTCCCCGAAGTGCAGGCGAAATTCAGGAACACGCTCGACGAGCGCGCCAAGATGCGGGAGGCACATGAAGCGCTCTACACCCAGCTGAAATCCATGTTCCCCGACGATCCGGATGTGCCGGGCAAGCCCCATGGTGCGCTCTACATCAAGGTGGCGTCGATGCTCAAGGACAAGACGGGCATCGATCCGCAGGCGGCCGAAAGCATGGGTGGCAGCACCAATTCGCCGAACACGCGCCTCGGGCTGGTCAGCCGGCGCGCGACCATCCTCGTGAGCATGAACACCTTTGTCGGCGTCGCCTTCAAGCCGCTGAACGCGGGTGGCGGTTGGAGGACGGACGTGGGCAATTTTGCCGACTCGCTCTCGATCGGAACCCTGGGTGCGAACTACATCTACAACAACAAGGTGGACAAGCTCGCCACCATCGACCGGACCGTCGCCGAGGGGGCCAGGGCGGCAAACAAATCGGAGAAGGAGTACCTCAACGACAACCCGACGCTGAAGGAGACGCAGACGGCAGCGAAGAAGGAGAAAGACAACTGGAACAAGTACCGCGACTTCGCGGGTGGCCTGAGCGCCGCGCGGGCCACCGCAGTGGGCTTGGGGTTGCTGGAAGCAGGGCCTGAAATACTGGCCTACGGCGCCTTCGCGCAGGCCGGGCTCACGCTCACCTGGGTCGGCCTGCAGCAGATTCCGAAGCTGCGCAACGGCGCGGCACCCCATCTCACCAAGTCCCTCAAGTGGTTGGCGGTCGGTGCGATCGCGATCGTTCCTGCGGCCACAGCGCTGTACAAGGCCTTTTTCGGCACTGACCAGCAAAAGTCCGACAGCGTGGTGAAGATGGTGTGGAACGGCTTCACGGGATTGTTCGAGCAGAGGCCGGTCACGCCGACGCCGACCGTCACACCGACGCCGTCGACTGCGAAGACGCCATCGCCGAGCGCGACGACACCGTCTCCGAGCGCGACTGCGACAACGCCACCGCCGACCACGACGCCGCCCCCGACCACGACAACCCCACCGCCCTCCGGCAAGCCCACGCCCATCCTCGTCACCGTCGACGGCAACGACCCCGACACCGCCACGCTCTGGGGCATTTCCGAGCACAACGAGCAGACGCTGCTCACGCCGCTTCAACTCGGCGAGGCACGGCGCGAGGGCGGAGAGGTCCGCGTGATCAACGAGGCCCTGTCGCAGCTCTTCAACCTGAACCCACGCTTCGACCGACGGCTCATGGACGGTGTGGCCAGCAATGTCGCGGGCGACCCGGACACGCTGCTCAACGGCTGGCAGATCGAGGTCGGACAGAGGCCGGCCACCTGAACCGCGCCACACGCCGGGTGCCTGCCTTTCGACTCCCTTTCACCGTTCAGGCGGGCAACTCCCGGTTCGCAGCCGGCAGAGGAATGGCACGATGCAAGGCATGAAGCTGCTGCTGGTTGAAGACGATTTCGATCTCTCGGGCGTGCTGGGCCGAAGCCTCTCGTCGCGCGGGTTCGAGGTGCTGTGCTGCGCCGACGGCATCGAGGCGCTGGCGGCGGCGCGCAAGAAGCGCTTCGACGTGGTGGTGCTCGACCTGTCGCTGCCCGGCCTGGATGGCCTGGAGCTGCTGCAGCGCCTGCGCGGCGACGGCAACCGCACGCCGGTGCTGGTGCTCACGGCGCGCGGCGCGGTGGGTGAGCGCATCGTCGGGCTCAATGCCGGCGCCGACGACTACCTGGCCAAGCCCTTCGACCTGGACGAGCTGATCGCGCGGCTGGGCGCGCTCACGCGCCGGCTGGGGCGCGACGGCGAGCTGCGCTGCGGTCGGCTGCACTACGAGGCGGCGTCCAACGCCTTCTACCGCGACGAGAGCCCGCTGGAGCTGTCGCCGCGCGAGGCCGAACTGCTCAAGAGCCTGATGTCGCGCGTCGACCACGTGGTGCCGAAAGAAGCCCTGCGCGACGCGGTGTTCGGCGCCGACGACACGGCCCATGCCGAGGCCATCGAGGTGATCGTGCATCGCCTGCGCAAGAAGCTGGCCGGCGCGAGCGTCGAGATCATGACGCTGCGCGGCGTGGGTTACCTGCTGTGCGACGACGCGAGCGCGGCGGTGCAGCAGCAGCAGCAGTCGTCGCTGCAACAACAGCAACGAGCGGCGCGGTAGGTGAAGGCATGGGTGCAACGCCTCATTCGCGCGGCCTCGCTGCGGCAGTTCCTGCTGGCCTGGATGCTCGGCGGGCTGTGGCTGATCGTGGCGGCCGTCACGCTGTGGCATGTGCTGCTGGCGTTCGCCGAGGTGGCGCGTGCGCAGGACGAGCGCCTGGGCGCGGCGATCTCGCAGGTGGTGCAGCAGGCCGTGGTGCAAGCCGAAGGTTTGGCATTCGCGTCCACGCTCGAACCTTTGGCGTACAGGGTGAGCAGCATGCAGGGTGACTGGCTCGCGGGCGACCGCGCCCTGGCGGCGTATCCCTGGCGCGGCGCGTTGCCGGCGTCGGGTCTGCCGGCGCTGTACATCACGCAGCGCGGTGGCGCGCCGATGCGTGCCGCTGCGGCGCTGCGCCATGTGCCGGGTGCGGCGACGGCCGAAGGCGTGGTCGTGCAGGTGGCGGAGCCGCTGCGCCAGCGCGTCGCGCTGTGGCAGGCCTTGCCGCAACGCCTGCTGGCCTGGCTCTACGCGAGTGCCGCGTTGATGTCGGTGGTGGTCTACAGCGGCGTGGCCGTGGCCGCGCGCTGGCTCGAGCGCGCGCGGCAGGCGCTCGATGCACCGAACGTCGATGCGCTCGACTACGACGGCCCGGCCGAGCTGCGCCCTGCGGTCGAACGCATGCACGGCCTGCACCGGCGCCAGCGCGAATGGGTGGGCCAGCAGCGTCGCTTCCTCGCCGACGCGTCGCACCAGCTGCGCACGCCGATGTCGGTGCTGCGCACGCAGCTGCAGTCGGCCATGGCGGGCGACGTGCCGCTGAGTGAGGTGCTGCCGCAGATGCTGCACACGGTCGACCGGGCCACGGGCATGGCCAACCAGTTGCTCAGCCTCACCAAGCTGGAACAGATCAAGCGCGCCGGCGAATTGAAGCCCATCGACCTGCGCAGCGTGGCGCGCGATGCGGTGATGGAGCTGTCGCCGCTGATCGCCGCCAAGCGGCTGGACTTCGCGCTCGAAGGCGACGAGATGTGGGCCCCGGCCGACGCGCTGATGCTCGGCGAGCTGCTGCGCAACCTGCTGGCCAATGCGATCCATCACACGCCGGTGGCCGGCCGGCTCGGCGTGCTGCTGCGCGGCTATGCGGGCAACACCGAGCTGGTGGTGTGGGACGAAGGGCAGGGCCTCGACGACGAGGTGCGGCCCCGGCTGTTCCAGGCGTTTTCTGCCGCCAAGGGCGGCGTGGGGCTGGGCCTGTCGATCTGTCGCCAGATCGCCGATGCGATGGGCGCCCGCATGGACCTCTACAACCGCATCGACGACGGCCGCGTGATCGGTGTCGACGCGGTGGTCACCTGGGGCCAGGGGCCCTGACGCGCGCTTTCCCGCGCCTCTTTCTTTCCTTCCTTTTCCTGCCCGTTCCATCCGGCGCCATCGCAGCCGGGGGACAGGTGTCGCCGCAAGAACCTTGATGAAGAACAACCCGGAGATGACGACGATGACGACAACGACCGCAAGCACACGAAAGATCCTGATGAGCGCCACTGCGCTGGCCGCCGCAGCCCTGCTGGCACAGGCCGACGCACGGGCCCAGGGCTCGGGCCAGCTCAACGTGGTGTGCTCGGTGCAGGACGAGTGGTGCTCGCTGATCAGCACCACCTTCGCCCGCAGCGCGGGCATCAAGGTCAACGTGCTCAAGCGCGGCAGCGGCGAGGCGCTGGCGCAGCTGATCGCCGAGCGCTCCAACCCGAAGAGCGACGTGTGGTTCGGCGGCACCGGCGACCCGCACCTGCAGGCGGCCGAGCAGGACCTCACGCTGGCCTACAAGTCGCCGTCGCTGGCGCAACTGCATCCGTGGGCGCAGGCGCAGGCCGAGCAGTCGGGCTGGCGCACGGTGGGCGTGTACTCGGGGCCGCTGGGCTTTGCCTACAACACCGAGCTGCTGGCCAAGAAGAAGCTGCCGGTGCCCAGGTGCTGGAAAGACCTGTTGTCGCCCGCGCTGCGCGGCGAGGTGCAGGTGGCCAACCCCGCAAGCTCGGGCACGGCCTACACGATGATCGCGACCATCGTCCAACTGATGGGCGAGGACAAGGCCTACGACTACCTCAAGGGCCTGCACAAGAACGTCAGCCAGTACACCCGCTCGGGCACCGGCCCGATCAAGGCCGCGGCACGCGGCGAGACCACGGTGTCGATCAGCTTCGTGCACGACGCGCCGGGCGAGCAGATGCAGGGCTTTCCCATCGCGACCGAAACGCCCTGCGAAGGCACGGGCGCGGAGATCGGCTCCCTGTCGATCGTCAAGGGCTCGCGCAACCTGGAGAACGCGAAGAAGTTCTACGAATGGGCGCTCACGCCCGCTGCCCAGCAACTGGGCGTGGCGGCCAAGCAGTTCCAGCTGCCCTCGAACAAGACCACGCCGCTGGACAGCCGCATTCCCGATTTCCGCAAGATCAAGTTCATCCACTACGACTACGCGAAGTACGGCCAGTCGGCCGAACGCAAGCGCCTGATCGAACGCTGGGAGCGCGAAGTGAACGCGCTGCCGCGCTGAGTTCAAGCGACCGGACAAAGCCGACACCATGAAATTCAAGGACAACAACAACCGCGCGATCGGGCTGTGGTCTGCGCTGGGCCTGGCGGCCTTCGTGCTGCTGCCCTGGTACAGCCTGCCCGATGGCCTGTTCGGGCTGCAGGGGCTGAGCGAACTGGCAGCAGGGCACGACACCTCGTCGGCCTTGGCGCAGGTGCTGCTGCACCACCGGCCCTGGCTGCTGCTGGGCCTGTGGCCGTTGCTGGCGGGGCTCGTGGCGCTGGGCATGGCACCGGACAAGACCCAAGGCCGCCTGCTCGCGTGGAGCGGGGCGCTGGGCGTGTTCGGCGTGCTGGCGCAGGGCTTTGCCATCGGCCTGCCGAACGCGCCCGATGCCGGCGCCTGGGCCGGGCTGTTCGGCACGGCGGGCATCGGCCAGCCCGGCTTCGGCTGGGGCGCCGTGGGCGTGCTCACGGCGTTGATGATGCTCAGCGCCTTCGGCTTCGCGCGCTCGGGCGCCTTCCGGGGCGACCTGTTCGTGGCGGCGGCGGTGGTCGGCAGCGGCGGGCTGCTCATGGTGTTCGTGGCCTTCCCGGTGCTGCGCGCGCTGGCGAGCGCCTTCGTCGACGAGAGCGGCGCGATCAGCCTGGGCGCCTGGCTGGCGCGCGTGGGCAACGAGCGCACCTGGGGCCTGGGCTGCCTGAACTCCGCGCGCAACTGCGGCGTGGCCTGGAACACGCTCTTTCTTGCCGTGCTCACCGGCCTGAGCACCACGGCGCTGGGCACCTTGCTGGCACTGATCGAAGACCGCAGCGACTCGCGCGTGCGCCGCGCGCTGCGCCTCTTGGCGCCGCTGCCGATCATCACGCCGCCGTTCGTGGTCGGGCTCGGGCTGGTGCTGCTGTTCGGGCGCGCCGGGCTGGTCAACCAGTTCCTCGAATGGGCCTTCGGCATCGAGCCGGGGCGCTGGTTCTACGGCTGGTTCGGTGTGTGGCTGGCGCAGCTGTTCGCCTTCACGCCCATTGCCTTCCTGATCGTGCGCGGCGTGGTGCAGGGCATCAGCCCGTCGCTGGAAGAAGCGTCGCAGACGCTGCGCGCCGATTCGGGCCGCACCTTCCGCCACGTGACCTTTCCGCTGATGCTGCCGGGCCTGGCCAATGCCTTCCTGGTGGGCTTCATCGAGAGCATTGCCGACTTCGGCAACCCGATCGTGGCGGGCGGCCAGTTCTCGGTGCTGTCGACCGAGATCTTTTTCGCCATCGTGGGCGCGCAGTTCGACCAGGGCCGGGCCGCAGCGCTCGCCTGGGTGCTCACGCTGTTCGCACTGGGCGTGTTCGCGCTGCAGCGCGGCGTGCTCGGGCGCAAGAACTACACGACGGTGTCGGGCAAGGGCGACGCGGGCATTCCGATGCGGCTGCCCCACGGCCTGCGCCGGGTGGCGCTGGCCATCGCGGTGCCGTGGCTGGTCTTCACGCTGGTGGTGTATTGCTTTGCCTTCACCGGCGGCTTCGTGCAGACCTGGGGGCGCAACTACACGCCCACGCTGGACCACTTCCGCTCGGCCTTTGCCATCACCTTCGAGGGCGGCGGGTTGCAGTGGGTGGGGCTGGCGTGGAACTCGCTCTTCACCACCATCCAGCTGGCGGCCATTGCGGCGCCGCTGACGACCGGGCTGGGCCTGCTGATCGCCTGGTTGCTGGCGCGCGTGCAGTTCCGCGGGCAGGGCGCCTTCGAGTTCTCGGCCCTGATGGCCTTCGCGATCCCGGGCACCGTGCTGGGCGTGAGCTATGTGGTGGCCTTCAACGTGCCGCCCTTCGAGATGACGGGCACCGGGCTGATCATCGTGATGTGCTTCATCTTCCGCAACCTTCCGGTGGGCGTGCGCGCCGGTTCGGCGGCCTTCCGCCAGCTCGACAAGTCGCTCGACGAGGCCTCGCTGATGCTGCGCGCCTCCACCGCGCGCACGCTGTGGTCGGTGGTGCTGCCGCTGCTGAAACCGGCGCTCACGGCCTCGCTGATCTACAGCTTCGTGCGGGCGATGACGACGGTGTCGGCGGTGATCTTCCTGGTGACGGCCGAGACTGAACTGGCCACCACCTTCATCATCGGGCGCGTGGGGCAGGGCGACTACGGCGTGGCGCTGGCCTACAGCACCGCGCTCATCGTGTTCATGGCGCTGGCGACCGCGGCCATCCAGTGGCTGGTGGGCGACCGCAAGCTGGGCCGGCGTGCGGCGGGCACGGCCCGCCCGGATGCCGACGTTGCACCCGCCGGCCCCGAGCGCGCAGCGCCGGTGGCCGCGCAGCCTTGATTGAGTTTTCACAAGCGAAAGACAGATCCAGATGTACGGCTTCGAATTCCAGAACGTCTCCAAGCGCTACGGCACCGCCTCCGACGCGCCGCTGGTGGTGAAGAACATCAGCTTCGGCGTGCCCAAGGGCACGCTGACCACCATCCTCGGCCCCTCGGGCTGCGGCAAGACGACCACGCTGCGCATGCTCGCGGGGCTGGAGAGCCCGAGCGCCGGACGCATCCTGATCGACGGCAAGGACGTGACCGCGCTGGGCGCCGCGCAGCGCAACGTGAGCCTGGTGTTCCAGAGCTACGCGCTGTTCCCGCACATGAACGTGATCGAGAACGTCTCGTACGGGCTGCGCATGTCGGGCCTGCCGGTGCCGCAGGCGCGCGAGAAGGCTGCGCTGATGCTCGAGACGGTCGGCCTGCGCGGCATGAACGAGCGCACGCCAAGTGAGCTGTCAGGTGGCCAGCAGCAGCGCGTGGCGCTCGCACGCGCGCTGGCGCTGGAGCCGGCGGTGCTGCTGTTCGACGAGCCGCTGTCGAACCTCGACGCCCGCCTGCGCCGCTCGATGCGCGAGGAGATCCGCGCGCTGCAGCAGCGCCTGGCGCTGACCGTGGCCTACGTCACGCACGACCAGAACGAGGCGCTGGCCGTCAGCGACCACATCATCGTGATGGACCAGGGCGTGATCGCGCAGCAGGGCACGCCGCACGAGCTGTACGAGGCGCCGAACTCCGAGTTCGTCGCCGGCTTCATGGGCGAGGCGATGCTGTTCGACGGCGAGTGCGGCGAAGACGGGCGCGTGTCGCTCGGCGCGCTGACCGTGGTGGCTGCGCCGGGCGTGCGCCCCGGCCCGGTGAAGATCGCGGTGCGGCCCGAGGCCTGGGTGATCGGGCCCGTCGCCAGCACCGGCCTGGCGGCGCGCGTGCTCAAGCAGACCTATGTGGGCAGCCTCGTGGAATACACCTTCCGCAGCCCGCTGGGCGACATCTTCGTGGTGTCGCCCGAGGTGCGCCAGCCGCTGAGCCAGGGCGCGCCGGTGAGCCTGTACCTGGCGGACCACGGCGTGTCCATCGTTGCCGCGCAATGAACACGCGCCACCTACCCGGCGATGCCGTTGCGGGCCGACAGCGGCTGCAGCGCGTCGAGCGCGGCGAGCTTGCGGTAGTCGCCGGGCAGCACGGCGTAGGTGGTCATGAAGGTCTTGTGCAGATGGCTCTGGTCGGTGAAGCCCGCCGCATGCGCCGCGTAGGTGACGTGTGCGCCGCCGGCGATGAGGTCGCGTGCGTACTCGATGCGGTGGCCCACCAGCATCTCGTGCGGCGTGAAGCCCCAGGCGGCCCGGAAGCGCCGCTGCAGATGCACCGGGTGCCAGCCGACTTCGTCGGCGAGGCTGTCGAGCGTCATGCGCTGGTGGAAGCCCGACGCGATCAGGGCATAGAGCCGGTTCAGGCGTTCGTCGCCGCTGTCGGGCAGCGGTGGCGCGTCGTCGGGCCCGTGCCCGTGCGCGGGCGGCGGCTCGGCGGGAATCCATTGCGCCAGGCGCCGGCGCAGCAGTGTGCGCGCCGCTACGACGTCGTCGGCGTTGCCGTTGCGCGTGGGTGCGAAGAGCAGGCGATGGCATTCGAGGAATTCGAGCGCCGCGGCGGCATCGAGGAACACCGAGATGCCCGCGTCGTCCTGCACGCGCGCACGCGGCAGGGCGTCGTCCGCGGGGCTGATGCAGCGCGCCACGGCGAAGCTGCAGTAGAGCGCGTCTTCGTGCCACGGTGTCGTGCGCGCCTGCACCGAATGCCAGACATGCGGCGCGATGCGCAACAGCGTGCCGGGCGGCACGACGGTCACGCGGGTGCCGCTGCGCACGTGCAGTTCGGTGTCGGCCACCGCGAGCGTGAAGCCGACGTGCCGGTGCGGCCGCACCTCGCGATGGCGGAACCGGTTGGCGGTGAATTGAAGACCTGCGAGATCGGCGTCTCGCCAGTAGCGGGAGGCAACGGGTTCCATCGGGAGACGGGGGTTTGCGAACGTCGGGCAATTGCTTCGTGCGGTGCGCAGCATGCCAGCGAGGTCTGCATCTGTGAAGCCTCGATCGCACAGGAATCGACCGGTGCCGCGCGTGCTTCAGGCGAAGGTATTCAGTTGGAAGCGCGGGCTGTAGGACATTGCCGCGCACCGCCTGCGCGGCAGGCTGCGCGCCCGTCGGTTGCTAAGAATTTACAAGGCGGTGTCTCCGCCCTTTTGGTAGTTTGGCTCCCAGTCCGCCCCACGGAACACTGTCTGGTGCCGGCGGCACATCCATCAGGCCTCCCATGATTCTGTCTACCTTGTTCTATCGTGCCCCGTTGGCGTCGCTGTCGCAGGCGCCGCAGCAGCAGCAGGATGTCGATCCCGCGCCGCTGTCCGATGCCGAGCTTCAGTGCACCCAGCCGATTCCGCAGTTCTATGGCGAGGAGCAGCTGTTTCTGCCGCAGACCGTGCAGCGCCCCGCCGGCAGCGTGCCCAGCATCGTCGGCGACCTGCTGGACGCACCCGACATCGAGGCCCGCGCGGCGCTGGTGCGCGGCATGCTGCACACGCTCGACTTCGACTGGCTGGGCTACGGCGCGGTGGCGTACATGCGGGGACGCTGGTGGCCGCTGAGCTTCTTCACCGCGTACGCGAACCCCGAGTGGACCCAGCGTTACTTCGCGCACAGCTACTGCGGCGGCGACCTGCGCCAGCAGGGCGTGCCCGCGTCGAGCGTGCCGCTGGCATGGGACGTGGCGCAGCTCGAAGCCCTGGCCGCGCAGGAGCCCGACGACCCGGGCGGGCAGCGCCAGCGCTTTCTAGACGACCTCGAGGCCAGCGGCATCCGCAGCGGGCTGATGTTTCGCCTGGCCTCGCCCACGCACGTGAACCAGCACACCGTGATCAGCCTGTTGTCGCGTCGGCCCGGGCGCGACTGGATCACCGACAGCGTGATCGGGCAGGGACTGGTTCTGGGCCTGAGCGTGCACGAGTACGTGACGCGCCACACGCGCATCGTCGGCGCGCCGGGCACGGGGCGCATCGAGATCTCGGCGACGCAGCAGGACATCCTGCAGCACCTGCTGCAAGGGCGTAGCGACAAGGAAATCGCCAACCGGCTGGACCTGTCGTCCCACACGGTCGACTACCACATGCGCCAGCTGCGTCGCCGCTTTGCCGCGCGCAACCGCGTGCAGCTGGTGAACGCGGTGCAGCAGAGCGACAGCGATTTCGGCGTGCTGAGCGAAATCTGAAAAGTGGCGAAAAGAAGGGGCCCTCAAGGCCCCTGTCCGGGTGTCAGGCCGGAGCGTGCCAGTCCTGCGCGGCGGCCTGCGGCGCGAGGTCCACGAGGCCGGTGGGGCCCGTGGCGCCGTCATGGCAGGGCTGGACCTCCAGCGGATCGCACGGGCTGCTGATCTGGCGTCCGTCGAACTTGATGCGGATGTGCGAGTTGCTCGCGCCGGCGACGGTGCCGAGGCGGCCGCCGCAGATGACGCGGGTTCCTCTTTCGAAGCTGACGCCGTAGCGTTCGTGGATGTCCCTGAGGCTCATGTCGTTCCCTTTTGTTCCCTGTGCTGACAGTGAACGAATCGTCTCCCGCGCCCCCGTGGAACCGCGTAGGCCGCATTCCGTTACATCGTGTAGGAAAGAAGAGGGGTTGACGGCAGGCAAACGCCTTGGGGGCGCCGGCGGGCCGGAAATGACAAAGCCCTCGCGAGGAGGGCTTTGTTCGGAATTTGGTCGTGAACTCTTACGCGGTCCACGCTACGGCAAAGATTCGTTTGCGGAAGTCATTGTTGTTTTTCTCGTCGCTGTGACTTCGACGCGCTGGTATGAGATTCAGCTTGCCTGGCCAGGCAAATGCCCGATCGTTTCGGGCAACCGCAGATTATATACCAAAATAAATCGACCGCTCCAAAACCTCCGTGCCGGCGCGCAGCATGCAGGCAAAAAAACAGCCCGCACGAGGGCGGGCTGGAAGGGTGACTTGCTGGAGGAGGGAGGATCAGAGGTGCAAGCCACCGGGAGAAACCTCACTGTGCCCGGCGAATCTGTACGCAACCTGACCTCGCGAAAAGAGGCTCTTTAGTTCCTCAGTCTTCGTCTTCCCACTTGCCGATCACGGTGCCCAGCACGGTGAAGGGCACGCGCACCGCTTCGTGCGCGGGGTTCAGCGGCAGCAGCCAGCGGCGGCCTGCGTCCGCCTTGTAGACCTTGAAAGTGACTTCGCCGCTGGTGTCGTCGTCGAGCTTGGCGATCACGCGCTCGCCGTCGTCGGGCGTGGTGTGTTGCGGGTCGACAAAGATGATCGATCCGGCCGGATAGCTCTTCAGGTGCCCGTGCGGCGACGTCATGCTGTCGCCGCGCACGCGCAGCGCGTAGGTGCCCGCGCTGTGGTGGGCGATGCAGGGAATCCAGCGCTCGGCCAGCGTGGGCCGGGGCGGCGATTCGGCGCCGCGCCATTCGCCCGCGTGGTCCCACGTGATCAGCGGCACGGTGCCGGGCGTCTGCGGCGCAAAGCCCGGGCCCGCAGGCGGGATGCGGGTGACGCGGTAGGGGCCGGGCGGCTCGTGGGCGTTGTCGCGTGCCAGGCGAATCTGCACCTCGTCCCACGGGGCGGGGCCGTCGCCGGTGTCGAGCCAATTGGGGTCGGCGCGGTAGATGCGTGCCAGGGCGAGCACGCTCATCGATCGGCTGGTGTCGCCACGCTCGATTTTCGAAATGCTCGACTGCTTGACGCCCGAAGCGGCCTCGGCCTGCTTCTGCGTCATCTTGGCGAATTTGCGTGCGGCCAGGGCACGAGAAGCAATAGTCTCCATGGGGTGGAGATTCAAGCGCAGATGAATATTCGTATTGGACTCTAGAATATTAAAAAAAGGGAGGGTTCGATATGAAGCCACGCGAGTTGGTGCAGGCGCTGCGAGCGCTGGGATTGACGCAAAAGCAGATCCAGGAACGAACGGGCATTCCGCAGCCCACGGTCAGCAAGATCGGGCTGGGGCGGGTGAGCGACGTGATGTCGCGCCACTACGTCGCGCTGCTGAAGGCCTACGAGCAGCGGATGAAGGAAGAGGCGCTGCGGCCGGCTGTGCCCTTTGCGCCGCCGCCGGCGGGCGACTAAGGCAGGTGCGGGAGGCTCAGGCCGGCTTGAGCCGTTCGGCAGGCTCGGGCGGTGTCAGGGCCAGCGTGGTGCTCACGCGCACGCAGTCCTTGATGTGCTGTTCGCCCAGCGCACGCAGCGCGGCATAGCCGAGCGCGGCCGACACGACCTGCCCGGCAATGGGCACGTACTTGGTGGCTTGCTTGGCGGTGAGGCGGATGCCGGCGTGGCGCGCGAGCTTCATGAGCAGCTCGCGCGTGACGAGGCGCCCGACGAGCAGGGCGCCGAGCGTGGTGGCGGCCTTCTGGATGCGCTCGCGCTGGTGCGGCGCGAGCTTTTCGACCTGGGTGACCGAGAGACCGAACTGGGCGCTGATCTGCGGCACGAGGCGCGAGAGCAGCGCCGCGTCGGCCATCCAGTCGACGCCGGGCAGCGGGATGGCGCTGGCGGCGGCGGCCATGAGGGCCTTGCGGCCGATCAGGCGTCGGCTGCGGTGGATGGCCGCGATGAGTTTTTCATCGCCCCGGGCGAGTTCGATCGAAGAAGGCATGCAGCGTGGCTCCTTGGCGGGTTCCCTGACCTTGCCATGCTACCCGGCCCGCGCTGGCCGGCCGGTGGCCAGCCGCGCGCGGCCAAAGGGTTTAGGCGGCCAGCGCTTCGAGCTGGTCGGACAGCGCCAGCCAGCGTTCTTCGAGCTGCGCGATCTCGTCGTTGAGCGCCTTCAGCCGCTTGCCGGCCTCGGCGATCTCGGCGGGCGGCAGCGGTTCGGCCAGCCTGGCTTCGAGCGTGCCGCGCTCGGTGCCGGCCGCCGCCATGCGCTCGTCGATCTTGGCGAGTTCCTTCTTCAGCGGCTTGGCCTGCTCGCTGCGCTGCTGGCGCTCCTGGGCGTCCTGCTTGCGCTGCTCGGGGGTGTGGTTGTTGCTGCTGCTCTTGGTCGATGCCTGGGCGGCGGCTGCTGCGGCAGCGGCTGCCGCAGCCACGGCGTCCGCCTCGCGCACGGCCACCTTGGCCTCTTCGCGCAGGCGCTTGGCTTCGTCGAGCAGGTAGCGCTGGTAGTCGTCCAGGTCGCCGTCGAAGTCGGTGACGACGCCGCGGCCCACGAGCCAGAACTCGTCGCACACCGAACGCAGCAGCGCACGGTCGTGGCTCACCAGCATCAGCGTGCCTTCGAACTCGTTGAGCGCCACGGCCAGGGCTTCGCGGGTGGCGAGGTCCAGGTGGTTGGTGGGCTCGTCCAGCAGCAGCAGGTTGGGGCGCTGCCAGACCATCATGGCCAGCACGAGGCGCGCCTTTTCGCCGCCGCTCATGGTGCCCACGGGCTGCTTGACCATGTCGCCGCTGAAGTTGAAGCTGCCCAGGTAACCGCGCAGGGCCTGCTCGCCGGTGGCTTCCTTGGCATTGCTGCCGAGTTCGCGCGCCATGCGCACCATGTGCTCGAGCGGGTTGTCTTGTGGGCGCAGCACGTCGAGTTCCTGCTGCGCGAAGTAGCCGATGTTCAGGCCCTTGCCCTCGGTGACTTCGCCGGCCAGTGCGCCCATTTCGCGCGCAATGGTCTTCACCAGCGTCGACTTGCCCTGGCCGTTGGCACCCAGGATGCCGATGCGCTGGCCCGCCAGCACCGAGCGGCTGACGCCGCGCAGGATGGTCTTGGGCGCCTCGCCTTCCACCTCGTAGCCGAAGCTCGCTTTGTCGATCGAGAGCATCGGGTTCGGGATGTTGCCCGGCTCCTTGAACTCGAAGGTGAAGTCGGCTTCGGCCAGCAGCGGCGCCACGCGCTCCATGCGCTCCAGCGCCTTGACGCGGCTTTGCGCCTGCTTGGCCTTGCTGGCCTTGGCCTTGAAGCGGTCGATGAACTTCTGCAGGTGGGCGATCTTGTCCTGCTGCTTGCTGAAGGCCACCTGCTGCTGCTCCATCTGCAGCGCGCGCATGTCTTCGAACTTGCTGTAGTTGCCGCCGTAGCGCGTGAGCTGGGCGTTGGCGATGTGCAGGGTGACGTCGGTCACGGCGTCGAGAAACTCGCGGTCGTGGCTGATGACGATCATGGTGCCGGCGTACTTCTGCAGCCAGGCTTCGAGCCAGACGAGCGCGTCCAAGTCCAGGTGGTTGGTCGGCTCGTCGAGCAGCAGCAGGTCGCTCGGGCACATCAGCGCGCGGGCCAGCTGCAGGCGCATGCGCCAGCCGCCCGAGAAGCTGTTGACGGGCTCGTCGAGCTCGTGCGACTTGAAGCCCAGGCCCAGCACCAGCGCCTGCGCGCGCGGCACGGCGTCGTGCTCGCCGGCATCGGCCAGGTCGGTGTAGGCGTGGGCCAGCTCCATGCCGATGTCGGGATCGTCGGGGTTCTCGGCGTAGGCGGCCTCGATGGCCGCCAGCGTGGCGCGCAGCTCGGTCAGGCGGGTGTCACCGCCGACCACGAAGTCGGTGGCCGACTCCTCGGTCTCGGGCATGTCCTGCGCGACCTGGGCCATGCGCCACTGCTTGGGAATGTAGAAATCGCCGCCGTCTTCGTGCAGCGTGCCGTTGAACAGCGCGAACAGCGACGACTTGCCGGCGCCGTTGCGTCCCACCAGGCCGACCTTTTCGCCGGGGTTGAGATTGACGGTGGCGCCGTCGAGCAGTTTCTTGGCGCTGCGGCGAAGAATGACGTTTTTGAGAGTAATCATGAAATAGGAACCGTAGGGGGGATTATCCCGTCCGACCTTCAGCGAGCCGGCGCGAAGGGGCAAAGGCGGACATCACCCGATGAAAGGGGGCGCAGCCACGAGGCTGCATGCAAGGCGAAAAAAGGGGGCTTGGTCGGGCGCCGCTAACGCACGCCGGCGCCGGCCAGCAGCGCCGTCCGGGTGACCAGCAGCACCTGGTCTTCGCCGGCCGAGGTCTCGAGCCAGACGACCTCGAGCTGCGGAAATGCCGTCTCGAAGTAGTCGCGCTCGTTACCGATCTCCAGCACCAGCACGGCCTGCTCGCTCATGCGGGCGGGCGCGTCGGCGAACAATTGCCGCACGAAGTCCATGCCGTCGGTGCCGCCGGCCAGCGCCAGTTCGGGCTCGGCGCGGTACTCGGCGGGCAGCGCGGCCATGCTGGCGCTGTTCACGTAGGGCGGGTTGCACAGCACGAGGTCGTACGTACCGGGCACGTTCTTCAGGCCATCCGATTCAATCAACTTGACGCGGGCGTCGAGCGCGTGGCGCGTGACGTTGATGGCGGCCACTTCGAGCGCTTCGACCGACAGGTCGGCCGCATCGACCGTCACGTCCGGGTAGGTGAGCGCCGCGAGCACCGCGAGGCTGCCGTTGCCGGTGCACAGGTCGAGCACGCGCTGCGTGTGTTCGCCCAGCCAGTAGTCGATGCTGCCGTCGGCGATGAGCTCGGCAATGAAGCTGCGCGGCACGATGGCGCGTTCGTCCACGTAGAAGGGCACGCCTTGCAGCCAGGCTTCTTTCGTGAGGTAGGCCGCAGGCTTGCGCGTGGCGATGCGCTCGTCAATGAGCGCGGCCACCTTGGCCGCATCGGCCGGCGACACAGGGGTGTCGGCCACGGCGTCGATGTCGTCCAGCGGCTGCTTCAGGCGCCACAGCACGAGCCAGGCGGCTTCGTCGAAGGCGTTGGCGGTGCCATGGCCGAAGGCCACGCCGGCATTGGTCAGGCGCTTTGCGCCGGCTTCGATCAGTTCGATGACGGTGCTCATGATGCGAGCGCTGCGTCGAGCCCGCGCAGCGTGCGCAGGTAGATGTTCTTCAGCGTCTCGATCTCGGCGACCTCGATGTGCTCGTCGATCTTGTGGATGCTGGCGTTCACCGGGCCGCACTCGACGACCTGCTTGCAGATCTTGGCGATGAAGCGCGCGTCGCTGGTGCCGCCGCTGGTCGACAGCTCGGTGTCCAGGCCGGTTTCTTCGCGGATCGCCGCCTGCACGGCCGTGACGAGTTCGCCCGGCGTGGTCAGGAAGGGCAGGCCGCCGACGGTCCAGGCCATTGTGTAGTCGACGCCATGTGCGTCGAGCACGGCGTGCACGCGCTGCTGCAGCGACTCGGGCGTGGATTCGGTCGAGAAGCGGAAGTTGAAGTCGATCACCGCGCTGCCCGGAATGACGTTGCTCGCGCCGGTGCCCGAATGGAAATTGCTGATCTGCCAGCTGGTGGGCTGGAAGTAGGGGTTGCTTTGCGCGTCCCAACCGCCGGCGGCATTGATCACCACCAGCTCGGCCAGCGCGGGCGCCACCGCATGCACCGGGTTCTTCGCCAGGTGCGGGTAGGCGATGTGGCCCTGCACGCCGTTCACCGTGAGCTTGCTGCTCATGGTGCCGCGGCGGCCGTTCTTGATCATGTCGCCGCAGCGCGCCACCGAGGTGGGCTCGCCGACGATGCAGTAGTCGATGGTTTCACCGCGTGCGGCCAGCGCGTTGCAGACGATCACGGTGCCGTCGACGCCCGGGCCTTCCTCGTCGCTGGTCAGCAGCAGCGCCAGCGTGAGCGCCGGGTCGGGCTCGCCCTGCAGGAATTCTTCAATGGAGGTCACGAAGGCCGCGACCGAGGTCTTCATGTCGCAGGCGCCGCGGCCGTAGAGCTTGCCGTCGCGGTGCGTGGGCGTGAACGGGTGGCTGCTCCACTGGTCGAGCGGGCCGGTGGGCACCACGTCGGTGTGGCCGGCAAACACCAGCGTCTTCGTCGCCTTGCCGTTCGTGGGGCGGCGCACGGCCCAGAGGTTGGTGACCCGGAAATCGGCCGGGCCGCTCTCGATGGTTTCCAGCGTGAAGCCCAGCGCGGCGAGGCGTTCGCCCAGGATCTGTTGGCAACCCGCGTCGTCGGGGGTGACGGAAGGGCGCGAGATCAGTTGTTCGGCGAGCTGGAGCGTACGGGACATCGAGGGAGCGGGGATTAAAGGGCGGTCAGAACTTCACGTCGAGCGTGATGTCGGTGAAAGTCGGTTCGTCGAGCTGGTCGGTCAGGTCGCGATCCTCGGCCTGCTTCTTGGGCGCGTCGCGGTTCTGCAGGCGCCACATCAGGTTGGTGGGCGAGTCGGCGTTGGCCAGGCCTTCCTGGCGGGTCACGCGTTCTTCGGTGATGAGGCGGGCGATGTCTTCCTCGAAGGTCTGCGAGCCTTCGGCCATCGATTGCTCCATGGCCTCCTTGACGCCGGAGAAGTCGCCCTTTTCGATCAGGTCGGCCACCAGCGCGGTGTTCAGCATCACTTCGAGTGCGGGCACGCGCGCGCCGGCCGGCGTGCGCAGCAGGCGCTGCGACACCACGGCGCGCAGCGCCGAGCCCAGGTCGCCCAGCAGGGTGGGGCGCACCTCGACCGGGAAGAAGCTCAGGATGCGGTTCAGCGCGCGGTAGCTGTTGTTGGCGTGCAGCGTGGCCACGCACAGGTGGCCCGACTGCGCGTAGGCAATGGCGGCCGTCATGGTGTCGCGGTCGCGGATTTCGCCGATCTGGATCACGTCGGGCGCCTGGCGCAGCGCGTTCTTCAGGGCCACCTGCAGCGAGGTGGTGTCGCTGCCCACGTCGCGCTGGTTCACCAGGGATTTCTTGTTGGTGTAGGTGAACTCGATCGGCTCTTCGACCGTGAGGATGTGGCCGCTGGCGTGCTCGTTGCGGTAGTCGAGCATCGAGGCCAGCGTGGTCGTCTTGCCCGCGCCGGTGGCGCCCACCATCAGGATCAGCCCGCGCTTTTCCATGATGAGCGACTTCAGGATGTCGGGCAGGTTCAGCTCGTCGAAGCTGGGGATGATCGAGGCGATGTGCCGCACCACCACGGCGTAGCTGCCGCGCTGGCGCATGGCGCTGATGCGGTAGTTGCCGGCGCCTTCGAGGGCGACGGCCATGTTGAGTTCACCCGTGTTTTCCAGTTCCTGGATGCGGGCTTCGGGCACCACTTCCGACAGCAGCGCCAGCGGCGCGGTCGGCGGCAGCACCTGCGCATTGATCGGCAGGCAGTTGCCGTTGATGCGGATCATCACCGGGGAGTGGGCCGAGAGGTAGATGTCGGAGGCCTTGCGCTCGGCCATCAAACGAAGAATCCGTTCCATCATGTTCATCGGTCTCTCTCCTCGGTGCTGTTTTTTCTAGGGAAGAAGCGGAACCGGCCGCGAGCGTTCAAGCGGCCGGCAGGTCTGCGGATCAGTCGCGCAGCAGGTCGTTCAGGCTGGTCTTGGAGCGCGTCTGCGCGTCGACCGTCTTGACGATGATGGCGGCGTAGGTGCTGTAGTCCTGGCCCGACTTGGTCTTCTTGGGCAGGTTGCCGCTGATGACCACGCTGCCGCTGGGCACGCGGCCGTACGAGATTTCGCCGGTTTCGCGGTTGAAGATCGGGGTGCTCTGGCCGAGGTACACGCCCATGCCCAGCACCGAGTTCTCTTCGACGACCACGCCTTCGACGACTTCGGAGCGCGCGCCGATGAAGCAGTTGTCTTCAATGATGGTCGGGCCGGCCTGCAGTGGCTCGAGCACGCCGCCGATGCCGACGCCGCCCGACAGGTGCACGTTGGCGCCGATCTGTGCGCACGAACCGACGGTGGCCCAGGTGTCGACCATGGTGCCTTCGCCCACGTAGGCGCCGATGTTCACGTAGGAGGGCATCAGGATCGCGCCCTTGGCGATGAAGCTGCCGCGGCGGGCCACGGCCGGCGGCACGATGCGCACGCCCGATTCCTTCAGCTCGGCGGCAGACAGGTGCGAGAACTTGGTCGCGACCTTGTCGTAGAAGCCCAGCGAGCCGGCCTGGATCTGCTCGTTGTCCTTGAGGCGGAACGACAGCAGCACGGCCTTCTTGATCCACTGGTGCACGGTCCACTGGCCCACGCCTTCGCGGGTGGCCACGCGCAGCTTGCCGTTGTTCAGCTCGGTGATCACGTGCTCGACGGCGTCACGCACTTCGGCGGGCGCGGCGGCGGGCGAGATGTTGGCGCGGTCTTCCCACGCGGCGTCGATGGTCTGTTGCAGTTGCTGTGTCATGGAGAAAGTCTCGGGTGAAAAAGGGGGCAGGGAAGCGGGGCGACAGGGGGTCAGCGGCGGCCGTCTTTGACGAAACGGACGATGCGCTGGGCGGCCTCGACGCACTCGGCGGTTTCGGCCACCAGCGCCATGCGGATGCGACCGCGGCCCGGGTTGGCGCTGTGGTCGGTGTCGCGCGCCAGATAGCTCCCCGGCAAAACCGTGACATTGTATTGAGCGTAGAGCGCGCGGGCGAAGGCTTCGTCGTCGCCAGCCCACACTTCGGGCACGCCGGCCCAGAGGTAGAAGCTGGCGTCGGGCAGGCGCACGTCGAGCACGGGTTCGAGCAGCGGCGTGACGGCGGCGAACTTGGCGCGGTACTGGGCGCGGTTGTCGACCACGTGCGACTCGTCGCCCCAGGCCGCGATGCTGGCGGCGGCCACGGCGCCGCTCATGGCGCTGCCGTGGTAGGTGCGGTAGAGCAAAAACTTCTTGATGAGGGCCGCGTCGCCGGCCACGAAGCCGCTGCGCAGGCCGGGCACGTTGCTGCGCTTGGACAGCGAGGTGAGCGCGATCAGGCTCTTGAAGTCGGGCCGGCCGAGCTTCATCGAGGCCTCGAGGCCGCTGAGCGGCGGCTCGTCGCGGAAGTAGATCTCGCTGTAGCACTCGTCGGCGGCGATCACGAAGCCGTGGCGGTCGGACAGCGCGAAGAGCTTCTTCCACTCGTCCAGAGACATCACGGCGCCCGTGGGATTGCCCGGCGAGCAGACGAACACGAGCTGGGTGCGGGCCCAGACGGCCTCGGGCACGCTGTCCCAATCGACCGCGAAGTTGCGCGCGGGCACGCTGGGCACGTAGTACGGCTCGGCGCCCGAGAGCAGCGCGGCGCCCTCGTAGATTTGATAGAACGGGTTGGGCGACATCACCACCGGCTTGGGGCTGGCGCTGGCGTCGACCACGGTCTGGGCGAGCGCGAACAGCGCCTCGCGCGAGCCGTTGACCGGCAGCACCTGCGTGGCCGGGTCGAGCGCCAAGCTGTAGCGGCGATGCAGCCAGTCGGTGAACGAGGTGCGCAGTTTCAGTTCGCCGGCGGTGGCCGGGTAGGCGGCGAGGGCGCCGAGGCCGGCGCTCAGGGCATCC
Source organism: Variovorax sp. 54 (assembly GCF_002754375.1). Classification (NCBI taxonomy): domain Bacteria; kingdom Pseudomonadati; phylum Pseudomonadota; class Betaproteobacteria; order Burkholderiales; family Comamonadaceae; genus Variovorax; species Variovorax sp. 54. Next base: position 150,499 of record NZ_PEFF01000001.1, on the reverse strand, counting down.
TTGATGAAGGCCGGCGTGGCGTGCTTGGGCTCGCCGATGCCCAGGCTGATGGGGGCGAATTCGGGGGCGGGCGTGACGCCCGCGAACAGTTGCTTCAGCCGCTCGAAGGGGTACGGCTGCAATTTGGAAAGCAAGGGATTCATGCCCCGGATTATCGGCGACGGGCCGGGTGGCCCGCACGCCCCGCACCCCTTGTCCCGCTCAGCAAAGCGGGCGGTTGAACTGGCCGATCATGTTGGCGAAGTTCTGGTTGTAGCGGTTGGCCGCGTCGACGATGCCCGAGCGGCCCATGCGAGCCATCGCACCGGTTTCCTTGCGCTTGAACACGCCGTCCTTGGCGTCCTTGATCACCGAGCGCGACTGGCCGATGAACTCGTTGATCTGCAGCATGCCGCCGCTGCAGCTCTTGCCGCTCTGGGCCGACTGCTCGCCGGTCTTCTTGCTCCAGCCCGCGGCCGAGTCGGCCACCAGCGCCAGCGAGGCCTCGAAGGCGGCCAGGGCCTGCGGGTCGTTGGGCGCGGCGAACAGCGCCATGGCGTCGGCGTGGTTGAGCTTGCCGTGGTAGATCAAGCCGGCGCGGTAGTGGGCGGCGGTGTCCTTGGGCGCCTTCTCGAAGGCTTCCTTGGTGAGCGCCTGGTCGCGGGCGCTCAGGCCCTTGTCGAAGGCCGCTTCGGCCTGCGCGACGGTGGTGAGGGCGGCCAGATAGTCGGCGCTCATCTGGCGTGCCTTGTCGCCGTTGTCGGCAAGGTAGCCCTTGGAGTTGGCGTAGTCGTTCAGCTCGCGGCTCAGGGGCGACAGCACCTTGAGGGCGGCCGAGAAGGCCTTGGCCGATTCGTCGATCTCGGGCAGCGGCGCGGCGATGGCGGCGGCGGCATCGAGCTTTTGGGCCGAGCGGTCGACCAGGATGTCGTTCTGGATGCGCAGGCTGGTGAGCGGCGCCTTGGCCTGCAGCAGCGGCACCTGGCCGGTCACGTAGCTCTCGCGTGCTTCCTGGAACGAGGTGCGCAGGTTGTTCGAGACGTCGACGTAGAGGTTGTACTTTTCGACGAGCTGCTGGTCGTTGGCGGCGGGGGCGGCCGGCTTGGCTTCGGTGGACGAGGCAGAGGGCTGGGCGGTTTTGTCCGCCTTGTCGCCGCAGCCCGCGACGAGCGCCGACACGGCGACGAGGGTGGCACCCAGAAGGGTTTGGTACTTCTTCATTCTTTCATTTCCTCCGTTGAAAAAAACAGCACGGGCAGGCCGCGGGATGGCACGGCCGGCCGGGAACACATCGTGGGGGGAGCGCCGCTGCCTGAGGACAGCGGTCGAGGCGGGTCAGACGGAGGCCGCGCTGCGCCGATAGAAAGCGAGCGAGCCCGCCAGCGCCAGCAGCATGCCGCCGCAGGCGCGGTCGATCCAGCGCGTGGCCGACACCGTGAGCAGCCGGATCGCGCGGGCGCCGACGAAGGCATAGCCCAGCATCACGACCATGTCGAGGCCCGCGAAGATCAGCGCAATGACCACGTACTGCGGCGCCTGCGCGGTAGCCGGGTCGATGAACTGCGGCAGCAGTGCCGAGCAGAAGATGTAGCCCTTGGGGTTGGTCACCGCCACCAGGAACGACTTGAAGAAGATGCGCCGGCTTTCGCCTGCCGTGACGGTGGCCGCGGCGTCTGCGTTCGGCAGCTGGAAGCCGCCCTTGGAGCGCAGCATGCGCAGCCCGAGCCAGGCCAGGTAGACCGCGCCCACCCACTTCAGCATCGAGAACCAGAACTCCGAAGCCGCGAGCAGCGCGCCCAGGCCGAGCGCCACGGCGCCGACCAGCACGAAGTCGGACAGCACCGCACCGAGCATGCCCGGCAGCGCTCGTCGCACGCCGTGGCGCGAGCCGTTGCTGAGTGCCAGCAGCACCGTGGGGCCGGGCGTGGCGATGGCCGCGAAGGCCACGATGGCGAACAGCAGGGCGGTGGCGAGCGTCATCGGGGCGTCTTTCTTTCTTAGGGGAGGTTCAGATCTTCTTGACCAGCACCTGGCTTTTGCGGTCCCAGTTGTACTTGCGCTTGCGCGCCTCGGGCAGCCAGTCGGGGTTGACCTGCTGGAAGCCGCGCTTGAGGAACCAGTGCATCGTGACCGTGGTGAGCACGAAGATGCTTTCCAGGCCCATGGCCTTGGCGCGGTGCTCGATGCGCTTGAGGATGCGTTCGCCGTCGCCCTGCGACTGCGACTGCGGCGACACGGTGAGCGCGGCCATCTCGGCGGTTCTCGCCTCGGGGTACGGGTACAGCGCCGCGCAGCCGAAGATCACGCCGTCGTGTTCGATGACCGTGTAGTGGCCCACGTCGCGCTCGATCTCGGTGCGGTCGCGCTTGACCAGCGTGCCGTCGCGCTCGAAGGGCTCGATGAGCTGCAGGATGCCGCCGATGTCGTCCACCGTGGCCTCGCGCAGGCTCTCGAGCTTCTCGTCGATGACCATGGTGCCGACGCCGTCGTGCACGTAGATTTCGAGCAGCAGCGAGCCGTCGAGCGCAAACGGCAGGATGTGGTTGCGCTCCACGCCGCCCTTGCAGGCCTTCACGCAGTGCTGCAGGTAGAAGGCGGTGTCGGTCGGCTTCTGCGCGGGTGGCAGCGAGGCCAGCAGCTTTTCGGCGGCGGCCAGCGGCAGCTCGGTGTCGATCGGGTTGTCTTCGCTTTCGGGCAGCTCGCTGTCCACGCGGATGCCCGGCACTTCGGTCAGGAAGATCAGCTTGTCGGCCTGGATCGAGATGGCCACGCTGGTCGCGACCTCTTCCATCGTCAGGTTGAAGGCCTCGCCGGTCGGCGAGAAGCCGAAGGGCGACATGAGCACCATCGCGCCGAAGTCGAGCGTGCGGCGGATGCCGGACGCATCGACCTTGCGCACCAGGCCCGAATGCTTGAAGTCCACCCCGTCGACCACGCCCACGGGGCGCGCGGTGATGAAGTTGCCCGAGATCACGCGCACCGTCGAGCCGGCCATGGGCGTGTTGGGCAGGCCCTGGCTGAAGGCGGCCTCGATCTCGTAGCGCAGCTGGCCTGCGGCCTCTTGCGCCGAGTCGAGCGCCACGGCGTCGGTGATGCGGATGCCGTGCGAGTACTTCGCCTCGTGGCCCTTGGCCGCGAGCTGTTCGTTGACCTGCGGTCGGAAGCCGTGCACCAGCACGATCTTGACGCCCATGCTCTGGATCAGGGCCAGGTCTTGCGCGATGTTCTGCAGCTTGCCCGCCGCGATGGCCTCACCCGCGAGCGCGACCACGAACGTCTTGCCGCGGTGCGTGTGGATGTAGGGCGCGACCGAGCGGAACCAGGGCACGAAGGTGAAATTGAAGACGGTGGACATGGGGCGTGATTGTGCATTCTTGGCAAGGTTTTGGTGCAGCGCGTCATGCCAAAGCGCGCAGCAGCCGGCCGGCCCCGGCCGCGGCGGGCGTGCCGCGGGCCTTGAAGGCCTCGAGCTGGTCGGCGTAGGCGTCCAGCGGCTCCACGGCCGCCTCGGCCGAGCCTGCCGGCGTGACCGGCGCCAGCGGCAGGCCGAGCAGGGCCGCGAGCTCGTCCGGCGCGATCGAACCGTGCGCCATCAGCGCATCGACCACCGCCATGAAGGCGGTTGCGTGCGCTTCGAGCAGGCCGAGCGCGCGGGTGTGTTCGCGCGCCAGGAGGGCCTCGATCTCGCGGTTGGTGGCGGCCACGTCGGTGTTTAGGTTGTCGTTCGCATCGGTCGTCACGTCGGTGCGGCTCCAGCGGGTGCCGAAGCCCAGGTGGCGCACGTGGCGCGCCGCCGTGGCCGTGGCCTGCATCAGGTCGCGCTCGGCGCCGGTGGTGCAGCCCGATTCGCCGAACACCAGCCGCTCGGCCGCGCGGCCCGCCAGGCTCACGCAGACGCTGTCGAGCAGGTTGCGCTTGGACCAGGCCTTGCGCTTCACGTAGCTGTTGTAGCCGCCCTCGAACGAGGCCACGTTGATGCGGATCTCCTGCGGCGCGCGGCCGAAGAGCAGGGCGTACACCAGGCCGTGGCCGGCCTCGTGCACCGCGAGCAGCGCACGGAAGTCGGCGTTGGCGCGCTGCTTGAGCCGGTTCAGCTCCAGCGCCACCGGGAACTCGCGTCGCGCCAGCCGGAAGCGCGCGACCAGGCGCGGGCCGCCGGGCGTGACCTCGCCGGGGTCGAGCATCAGCCACACGGGCTCGTTGCCGTGCGCGCCCTGTTCGAGCGCCCACAGCGCGGCGTTGACCAGCGTCGCGCTCAGGATCGCGTGGATCGACGAGAACAGCGGGCGCGTGCCCTGCGCCGGGAACACGGCGTTGGCGTAGATCTGCTCGTACACGCTCGCGTCGAGCACGAAGCGCACGCCCGAGCTTTCCTGGATCTCGCCCACGTAGCGGTCGCAGATCGACAGGATCAGGCGCACATAGGTGGCGCGGCTGAACGACGGGTAGATGACGTGGTTGTTGCCCAGCCGCGCCACCTGCTCGGGCTTGAAGCGTTCGGCCAGCGCCTTCTTCACGTCGATGAGCGAGAGCTTCTTGGTCAGCGCGTGGAAGATGTCGGCGTCGGTGTCGCAGTCTTCCACCCGCTTGGCGGTCTCGGCGTACATCTCGTCGAGGTTGCCCGAGACGAAGACCAGCAGCTTGGAATAGTCGGTTTCCCAGTTGTCTTGCGAGGCGCGGAAGGCGCGCAGCCGCGCCTGGATCTCGTCGGGCTTCCAGGTCATGATTTCGAGCAGCGACTCGCGCAGCTTCAGGCAGCGCTTGAACTCCTGCGCTTCCCAGGGCGAGAGCTGCAGGCGGCGCTTGCGCTTGGTCTTGCCAGCCTTGGCACTTTCCTCTTCGTCTTCATCGTCGTCGTCATCGGTGCGGCGGTCCTGGTCGTACTCGGCCCAGGCCAGCGACGATTCGATCTCGCTGAGCACCGACAGCGACGGCGGCAGGCGGCCGTCGGACAGCAGCGCCCACACGTCCTGGTAGCGCTCCACGCGCGCTTCCTTGCCGTTGGCGTCCACGGTGCGAAAGCGCTGGAACTCGTCGAGCACGAGGATGCCGGGCGCGCCCTCGGCGATGCCCGACTCGGCCAGCATGGCCGAGATGGAGCCGGCGGTGCGGTGGCCCGAGCCGTGGCTGAAACCGTCCATCTGCACTTCGATGAAGCGGTCGTAGAAGCCCAGGTGCTGCGCCAGGCGCCGCACGAGTTGCGTCTTGCCGGTGCCGGTCAGGCCCCACAGGCAGATGACGACCGGGCGGCTGATGAGCTGCGGCAGCACGTACCAGGCGCGCAGCGAATCGATCACGCGATCGATGATCTCGTCGATGCCGAACAGCTCGGCCTTCAGCGAATGGGCAATGGCCTGCAGGTGGCGCGTGCGCTCGGCCAGCGTGGCGTGCAGGTCACGGGAAATGTCTTGTTGCGACATGAGGTTCTTTTTTCTTCGAATGATTCGGGGACACGGAAACAGGAATGCGGCCGCTGCTCCTCGCTGCATGTGAGCAGGGCGAGGAGGGCGGTGGTGCAGGCGCTGTGCGGGTCAGGCTGGCGCGCTTCGACCGATGCGAAGCACGCGAGCGGTGGGCGTTCAGTTCCGCGAAGGAAGCTGAAGCCGGCGCGCGGGCTTCGTCAGGCCGGGCGGGTCGCCTTGACCCCGCCACGTGCAGCGACGTGGCTTGCGCAGCGGATGCGCATCGAGAGGGGGGCAAGGAAGGAGGTCATGCCGCGATCGTAGCGGCGGCATGCGGTAGAGTAAAGAGTCTTTACGAAATTTTCTGCGCCACCTGCTGCATGCGGCTTCGCTGTGGATGCCATGCAACAGCGGCGGGGCCCCGCGATAATTGGCGGTTTGCCCGCCTGCCGCCGCGCGCAACGACCGACGACTGCCTTGCCTTGACGACCCTCACACCTCCCGCCCCCCTGCGCATCGAGTTCCCAGAATCGCTCCCGGTCTCCGGCCGGCGCGAGGAGATCATGGCCGCCATTGCGGCGCACCAGGTCGTGATCGTCTGCGGCGAAACGGGCTCGGGCAAGACCACGCAGCTGCCGAAGATTGCGCTGGCGCTCGGGCGCGGCAAGCTCAATGCCGAGCCCGGCAAGGGCCGGCTCATCGGCCACACGCAGCCGCGCCGCATTGCCGCAAGCTCGGTCGCCAAGCGCATCGCCGAAGAGCTGAAGACACCGCTGGGCGACGTGGTCGGCTTCAAGGTGCGTTTTCAAGACCGGCTGAGCCGCGATGCCTCGGTCAAGCTGATGACCGACGGCATCCTGCTGGCCGAGACGCAGACCGATCCGCTGCTCAAGGCCTACGACACGCTCATCATCGACGAGGCCCACGAGCGTTCGCTGAACATCGACTTCCTCTTGGGCTACCTGCGCGAGATTCTTCCGCGCCGGCCCGACCTGAAGGTGATCGTCACCTCGGCCACCATCGATGCCGACCGCTTCGCGCAGCACTTCGCTTCGGCCAAAGGCCCCGCGCCGACCATCATGGTGTCGGGCCGCACGTTTCCGGTCGAGCAGCGCTACCGGCCGTTCGAGGAGTCGCGCGAGCACGACCTGAACGACGCGATTGCGGACGCGGTCGACGAACTCTGGCGCGACCCGCACAACGCGGGCGACATCCTGATCTTCCTGCCCGGCGAACGCGAGATCCGCGAGGCGGCCGACCACCTGCGCCGCCACGTCAGCCACCAGCCGCTGTTCCGCAATGCCGAGGTGCTGCCGCTGTTTGCGCGGCTCTCGGGCCCCGAGCAGGACCGCATCTTCGAAAGCCACCACGGCCGTCGCATCGTGCTGGCCACCAACGTGGCCGAGACCTCGCTCACCGTGCCGGGCATCCGCTACGTGATCGACACCGGCACGGCGCGCGTCAAGCGCTACAGCTTCCGCAGCAAGGTCGAGCAGCTGCTGGTCGAGCCGATCAGCCAGGCCGCGGCCAACCAGCGCGCGGGCCGATGCGGGCGTGTGGCGAACGGCATCTGCATTCGCCTGTACGACGAGAAAGACTTTGCGGGCCGCCCGCGCTTCACCGATCCGGAAATCCTGCGTTCGTCGCTCGCGGGCGTGATCCTGCGCATGAAGTCGCTGCGACTGGGCGACGTGGCGCGCTTTCCGTTCCTCGAAGCTCCGTCGCCGCGCGCGATTGCCGACGGCTACCAACTGCTCAACGAGTTGGGCGCGGTCGACGACGCCAATGAGCTCACGGCCACCGGGGGCGAGCTGGCGAAGCTGCCGCTCGATCCGCGCGTCGGCCGCATGATCCTGGAAGCCCGCACGCGTGGGGCGCTCGAAGAGGTGCTCATCATTGCCTCGGCGCTCAGCGTGCAGGACGTGCGCGACCGGCCGATGGAAGCGCAGCAGCAGGCCGACCAGGCGCACTCGAAGTTCGATGACGAAAAGAGCGAGTTCAGCGGCTACCTGCGCCTGTGGAAATGGATCGCCGACGCGCGCGGCGGCCACGGTGACACGCACAAGCTGAGCAACCGTCAGTACGAGCAGCTGCTGCGCCAGAACTTCATCAACATCCGCCGCGTGCGCGAATGGCGCGACATCCATTCGCAGCTGCTCACGGTGGTCACCGAGCACAAGTGGCGCATCAACGCCACGCCGGCCGGCTACGAGCCGCTGCACCTGTCGATGCTCGCGGGCCTGCTGGGCAACGTGGGCTGGAAGCTCGAAGACGACGAGGCGTATCTCGGCGCGCGCGGCATCAAGTTCTACAAGCATCCCGGCGCGCACCTGAAGAAGAAGCCCGGGCGCTGGATCGTCGCGGCCGAACTGGTCGAGACCACGCGCCTGTTCGGGCGCGGCATCGCCAACATCGAGCCGCAGTGGCTCGAGCAGGTGGCGGAGCATCTGCTGAAGAAACAGCTGCTCGATCCGCACTGGGAAAAGAAGGGCGCGCAGGTTTCGGCGCTGGAGCGCGCGACGCTGTACGGCCTGGTGGTCTACAGCGGGCGGCGTGTCGATTTCACCAAGGTCGATCCGGTGTCGGCGCGCGAGATCTTCATCCGCGAAGCGCTGGTCGGTGGGCAGTGGGAAAGCAAGTTCCCCTTCCTCACGGCCAACCGCAAGCTGGTGCGCGAAGTCGAAGGCCTGGAGCACAAGGCGCGCCGGCAGGACGTGCTGGTCGACGACGAACTGATCTTCGCCTTCTACGACGCGCAGCTGCCGGCCGACGTGGCCAGCGGCATCACCTTCGAGAACTGGTACCGCCACGCCTCGAAAGACCAGCCGCGCCTGCTGTATCTCACGCGCGACGAGCTGATGCGCCACCAGGCCGCCGGCATCACGACGCAGTCGTTCCCGCCGACGCTGCGCCTGGGCGGTGTCGATTGCGCCGCGAGCTACCTGCACGAACCGGGCGACGCGAAAGACGGCCTCACGGTCAGCGTGCCGCTGTTCGTGCTCAACCAGGTGAACGAGGAGCGCTGCGAGTGGCTGGTGACCGGCATGCTCAAGGACAAGATCCAGGCGCTGCTCAAGAGCCTGCCGCAGCGCCCGCGCTCGCGGCTGGTGCCGCTGCCCGAGTCGGCGACGAAGCTGGCCGAGGAATTGTCGGCGCCCGAACTCTTCGGCACCGGCTCGCTCACCGACGTGCTGCTCAAGCGCGTGCGCGACCTGACCAGCATCGACGTGAAGCGCGCCGACTTCAAGCTCGACATGCTGCCGCCGCACCTGTTCATGAACCTGCGCATCGTCGACGAGCACGGCCGCCAGCTCGGCATGGGCCGCAACCTCGGCGCGCTGAAGGCCGAGCTGGGCGCGCAGGCGCGTGGTGCGTTCCAGGCGCTGGCGGGGCTCAACGTGAAGGCGTCGCCGGCCGCCAAGGCTGCGCCTGCAGCCGAAGGCCAGGCACCGGCGAAAAACACTGCGCCCGAGAAGGCTGCACCCACGTTGCCCGCTGGCCAGCGCTACACGAGCTGGACCTTCGGGGAGCTGCCCGAACTGATGGAAGTGCGGCGCGGTTCGCAGTCGCTCATCGGCTTCCCGGCGCTGCGCGACGAGGGCGACGCCGTGACCATCGAGGTGTTCGACGAGCCCGCCGTGGCCGCCGCGAAGCACCGCGCTGGCCTGCGCCGCCTGTTCGCGCTCCAGCTGAAGGACGCGCTCAAGTACCTCGAGAAGAACATCCCCGACCTGCAGAAGATGTCGGTCGCCTACATGCCGCTGGGCACGTCGGAAGAACTGCGCACGCAGATCATCGACGTGGCGATCGACCGCGCCTTCCTGCAGGAGCCGCTGCCGACCGACGAGTTCGCTTTCAAGAAGCGGCTCGAAGAAGGGCGCGGGCGGCTCACGCTGATTGCCAATGAAGTGGCGCGGCTCGCGGGCGTCATCCTCGTCGAATACGCAGCCGCCGCGCGCAAGATCAAGGACACGAAGATCCAGCCCGAGGCGGTGCAGGACGCGGCGCAGCAGCTGCAGAAGCTCGTCGGCAAGCGCTTCATCGCCGACGCGCCGTGGACGCAGTTGCAGCACTTCGCGCGCTACCTCAAGGCCATCGTGCTGCGGCTGGACAAGCTGCGTGCCGACCCCGCGCGCGACGCGGCCAAGCTGGCCGAACTGAAGCCGCAGGAGCAGCGCTACTGGCGCCTCGTGGCCGAGCGCAAGGGCGTGGTGGACGACCGCATGCTCGAATTCCGCTGGCTGCTCGAAGAGTTGCGCGTGAGCTTCTTCGCGCAGGAGCTGCGCACGCCGCAGCCGGTGAGCGTGAAGCGGCTCGACAAGGCCTGGGCGCAGCTTCAGGCGTAAAAAAAGCCCGCGTCGACGCGGGCTTTCTTCATTGGGGGCCGGGCGCTATATGCGGCCCATGAGCACAAGGATCACCACGATCAGCACCACGAGCCCGAGGCCGCCGCTGGGCCCGTAGCCCCAGTTCCGGCTGTGTCCCCAGCTGGGCAGCGCGCCGATCAGCATCAGGATCAGGACGATCAGCAGAATGAGCGAGAGGGACATGGTTTTCTCCTGGGCGTTTGTTGTAACGAGCCTTCATGCTCATCGCCCCGGGGCGCCGCAAGCGCCGGAGAGCCGCCCCTTCGGCGGTCAGGGCTGTCCTACCGTGGGCGTCGGCGCTTGGCGCGTGCGCCGTCGGAGAGCAGGACGTTCAGCCCGACAGCGAAGGCCAGGAACACGGCGCCGAGCCCGCCGACGATGGTGGCGCCGCCCCACAGGTCGAAGAAGCCGTCGAGCCGGGCATCTTGCGGTGTGGCGGGGTTGAAGAACACGCCCACGACCTCGCCCTTGTCGTAGGCGGGCGGGTTGCTGCTGCTCGGGGGCGAGAACTCGATGATTTCGCCCGAAGGCGCCTTGAAGCGCACCAGCGGACGCCAGGTGTCCGAGCTGTTGCGGCGCGAACTCTCGACGCGCAGCAACTGGGTCACCTCGCCCTGTGCCTTGCCGGCCGATGCGATGAACTTCGTGGTGTTCTGGTACAGCAGCCCTGCGCCCCCGAGCATCAGAACGCCGACGAGCGCGAAGATGCGCGTGATGAGGCGGGTGGATTTCATTCGGCGGCTTTCAACTTTGCATCCACTCGATGGACAGGGTGCCGATGGCGGCCAGCACGAGGCCCATCACCAGGAAGCCTGCCGCTCCCAACGTGGCCAACAACGCCTGTCGCCAGGGGCGCGTGCGAAAGAAGTAGACCGGAATGCCCAGCAGTGGAAAGACACCCGCGAGGAGCGCCGAGCGGCCGGGCGCGGGCACGCCGCGCACCAGGCCGTCGGCCCGGCACCACGTGTAGCACAGCGCCGAGATGAGGAACACATGCACCACGTCGAGCGCGGTGTAGTCCTTGCCGCGCAGCGGCGGCATGAAGGCATCGGCCACGCCGACCACGAGGAACGAGAGGGCCAGGGCCTGCAGGATCCAGCGCGGCCGGTTCATCGTCATCACGGTGCCCGGATCGCGGCGGCCGGTGTCAGAGCTTCGCGAGGCGGTCGAGCGCGGCGAGCAGCGTCTCGTCCTTCTTGGCGAAGCAGAAGCGCACCACGCGCTGGTCGAAGCCGTCGCCGTAGAAGGCCGACAGCGGAATGGCCGCCACGCCGATCTCGCGCGTGAGCCAGAGGCAGAACTCCGATTCCGACAGGTCGCTCACCGCCGAGATGTCCACGCACTGGAAGTAGCTGCCCTCGCTGCGCAGCAGCTTGAAGCGGGTCTTCTCGGCCAGGCCGGCCGCGAACAGGTCGCGCTTGCGCTGGTAGAAGGCCGGCAGCTCCAGGTAAGGCTCGGGCCGCACCATGTACTGCGCGAGCGCGTGCTGCATCGGCGTGTTCACGGTGAACACGTTGAACTGGTGCACCTTGCGGAACTCGGCCATCAGCGGCGCGGGCGCGGCCACGAAGCCGACCTTCCAGCCGGTGACGTGGTAGGTCTTGCCGAAGCTGCTGACGATGAAGCTGCGCGCCGCGAGACCCGGGAAGCGGGCCACGCTTTCATGGCGTGCGTCGTCGAACACCATGTGCTCGTAGACCTCGTCGCTGATCACGAACACGTCGGTGGGCGCGAGCAGCTCTTCGAGCTGGCGCATCTCGGCCTCGGTCCAGACCGTGGCGCTCGGGTTGTGCGGCGTGTTGATGATGATGGCGCGCGTCTTCGGCGTGAGCGCGGCGGCGATCTTGTCGAAGTCGGGGCGGAAGGTGCCGGGCACGAGGGGCACGCGCACGACCTTGCCGCCGGCCAGGTCGATGTTGGGCACGTAGCTGTCGTAGCAGGGCTCCAGCACGATCACTTCGTCGCCGGGACGCACGATGGCCAGGATGGCCGTGATGATGGCCTGCGTGGCGCCGGCCGTGACCGTGATCTCGGTCGCGGCGCTGTAGCTGCGGCCATAGAGCGCCTCGATCTTGGCGGCGATGGCGTCGCGCAGCGACGGGATGCCCGGCATCGGCGGGTACTGGTTGTGGCCGGCCGCCATGGCGGCGGTCACGTCTTCGAGCAGCTTCGGATCGCAGTGGAAATCGGGGAAGCCCTGGCCGAGGTTCACGGCATTCTTCTCGGCCGCGAGCGTGGACATCACGGTGAAGATGGTGGTGCCGACAGCCGGCAGCTTGGTGGTGATCTCGGGCGTGCGGGGAGAAGGCGAAGGGGTGGCGGTGCTCATGGTCGGTCGTCGCGGGGAAAAAGCGGAAGGTCAGAGTTCGTAATCTTGTTGGTGGCCGCTGAGGGCCTTCGCGATCAGGTTGCGGTCGAGCCGGTCGGACAGCAGCTCGGCGAACTTGAAGACGAAGTTGCGAAGGTAGGCGCTGCGCTTGAAGGCGACGCGCGCGATGTTCTGGCCGAACACGTGGCCCATCGGGCGCACCACGAGGTCGGCGTTCGACTCGTCGCGCACGGCCATCTCGGCCACGATGCCCACGCCCAGGCCCAGGCGCACGTAGGTCTTGATCACGTCGGAGTCGATGGCTTCGAGTGCGATGCGCGGCGTGAGCTTCTTCTGCGCGAACGCATGGTCGATGCGCGTGCGGCCGGTGAACGACGGGTGGTACGTGATGATCGGCTCGAGCGCCAGGTCTTCGAGCGACACGCGCTCCTTGGCCGCCAACGGATGGTCTTTGGGGAGCACCAGCACGTGCTGCCACTCGTAGCAGGGCAGCGTGACCAGCTCGGCGTAGCCGTCGAGCGATTCGGTGGCGATGCCGATTTCGGCGATCTCGTCGATCACCATGCGCGCCACCTGGTCGGGCGAGCCCTGGTGCAGGCTCACGTTGACCTTCGGGTAGGCCTCGCGCAGGTTCGCCACGGGCACCGGCAGCACATAACGCGCCTGGGTGTGGGTGGTAGCAATGGAGAGCGTGCCGCTGTCTTGCGCACTGAACTGTTCGCCGATGCGCTTGAGGTTGCCCACCTCGCGCATGATGAGTTCGATGCTCGCGATGACGTGCTGGCCGGGTTCGGTGATGCGCTTCAGGCGCTTGCCGTGGCGGGCGAAGATTTCGACGCCGAGTTCTTCCTCGAGTTCGATGATCGCCTTGGAGACGCCGGGCTGCGAGGTGTGCAGTGCCTTGGCCGCCTCGGTGAGGTTCAGGCCGCGCCGCACGGCTTCCTGAACAAACTTGAACTGGTGCAGATTCATATCAAATTCCGTCTGATTGCGGAATTCATTATGCCTTTGAAGTCTATAAAAATGACCGGGACTTCAGGATTTGATGGCGATCCGGGCCAGCAAAGCGACCAGTTCGGGCGATTCGCCGACGATCGGGGCGAGCGAGAACGCGACCTCGGGCCAGCGCTGGCGCAGGGCGTCGAGCTGCAGCGGCAGGTCTTCGCGGGCGTGCTTGCCCATGCCCAGGAACAGCGGCACCACGTGCACCGCCGTGGCGCCGTCGGCAATCAGCGTGGCGGCGGCGCTCGGCAGGTCGGGCGCGGCCAGTTCCATGTAGGCGCACAGCACGCGCACGGCGGGGTCGTCTGCGCGCATGCGGGCGGCGACGGCCTCGATGGGCTCGCGCCAGCGGGCGTCGCGCGAGCCGTGCGCGAGCAGCACCGTGCCCGGCACCTGCGCGGTCATCGCCTCAGGACCAGCCAGCTGAAGGCTGTGAGCGACAGCACCGAATAAATGAGCCCCGGCGCCGCCGCCGTGAGCCAGGGCGACCAGTTGCTGAGGTTGCCGAGGTAGCCGAACACGTTGTTCAGCAGGAAGAAGCTGATGCCGATCATCACGCCGCCGAACACGTAGGTCGTGATGCCGGCCTGGCGGAAGTGCAGGTAGGCGAAGGGCAGGGCGAGCACCACCATCACCAGGCACGAGAGCGGGTAGAACACCTTGCGCCAGAACTCGATCTCGTAGCGCTGCGCAGTCTGGCCGTTGGCGTTCAGGTGCCGGATGTAGTCGAACAGGTCGATGGTGCTCATGCGGTCGGGCCGCAGCAGCGCGACCGACACCATTTCGGCGGTGAGCGAGGTGGGCCAGTCCATCGAGTCGACCTGGGTGGTCGTGATGCGGGCCTTGTCGGCGGTGCGGGTTTCGTAGTCTTGCTGCTCGACTTCGGAGAGCACCCACTTGTCGTCGAGGATGCGGGCCGACTTGGCCATCAGCTGCTTGCTTACGTAGCCGTTGCCGTCGAACTCGAAGATGCGGGTGTTCTGCAGCGAGCCGTCGCGCGAAATCGACAGCACATTGACCGCATACGAGGTGTCGCCGCGCTTTTCCTTGAGCCAGGCGCCGGTGTTGCCGACCAGCGAGTAGGTGCCCTGGTAGCGCGACTTGAGCAGCTGGCCGGTGCGCCCCGACAGCGGCGCGATGTAGTCGCCGATGGCAAAGGTGAGGATCACGAAGCCCAGCCCCAGCAACAGCAGCGTGCGCAGCGCGCGCCACGGGCCCAGGCCGCTGGTGCGCAGGATGGTGTATTCGGAGCTCTGTGCCAGCCGTGCCATCACGAAGATGCAGCCGATCAGCACCGTGATCGGCAGCAGTTCGTACAGGTGGCTGGGCACCAGCAGCAGCACGTAGATCAGCGCCTGCACCGGCCCATAGGCCAGGCTTTCGGGCTTGCCCACGGACTGCAGCTCGTCGACGAAGTCGAAGAAGAAGAACAGGCTCAGGAAGCCGAGCGTCACGAAGGCCACGGCCTTCAGTGCCTCGACATAGATCAGTCGGCGGATGGTTTTCACGAGGTCGGGTCGATCCGGGAAGGCGGTGCGGCCGGCGGGACGCCGGTGGTGGCGGCAGCGCTGGCGCGGGCCTGGCGGCGGGCCGACCAGTTGTTGTTGCGCAGCGTGAGCCAGGCCGTGGCGAACAGGAACACGCCGCCGTGCAGCAGGAGCATGAAGGAACCCAGGCCGTAGCGGCCCGAGCTGATCCAGCTCTGGCCGAGGTTCAGCAGGTTGTAGTAGACGACGAAGGCGAACAGCGCAAACACCAGGTTGCCGCTGCGCCCCACGCGCGGGTTGACGCTGGACACCGTCAGTGCCAGCAGCACGAAGTTGATGCCGGCCAGCAGCATGCCGAAGCGCCAGCCCAGTTCGCCCAGGCTGGCGTCGCTGCGGTCGCGCAGCAGCGAGAGCGTGGAGCGGGCGCGCGTGGGCGTGCTGTCTTCCGTGGCATTCGAGCTGCCGCCGGCGCGCGTGCCGTAGGTCTTGAACTCGCTGATCTTCAGGCCGGTGGCTTCGAACAGCGGGCGCTCCAGGCGCTGGCCGTTGCTCAGCAGCAGGAAGCGGTGGTTGTCGATGTCCTCGATGCGGCCGCTGCGCGCCGACGTGGTGATCTGCAGGCCGCGCTCGACGGCCCAGATGAACACATTGGTGGCGGTGGCGCCGTCGGGCGTGTCCTTGTCGATGAAGAACACGCGCAGGCGGCCCGAGGATTCGCGGAACTCACCGGGCGTGACGCGCTCGATGTCGCTGCGCGCCTCGTACTGCTGGCGCATGCCGATGGTCTGCGAGTTGGCCCAGGGCCAGCCCACCAGCGCCATGGCCGCGATGAGCAGCAGCACCGGCCAGGCGAAGCGGAACAGCGGCTGGACGAAATCGGCCAGACCGCGCCCGCTGGAGAACCAGATCACCATTTCGCTGTCGCGGTACATGCGCGAGAGCGTGCCGACGATGGCGATGAACAGGCTCAGGCTCAGGATGGTCGGCATGTAGCCGAGCACCGTGTACGCCATCACGAGGAACACCTCCTGTGGGTTCACGCTGCCCTTGGACGCCAGCCCGAGCGTACGGATGAGCATCATGGTCATCACGATGGTGACCAGGACGACGAGGGTCGCTCCGAAGCTGCGCGACAGCTCCTTGCGTAGGGAAGAATGGAATAACATCGTTCGAGGAAAAAAAGGATTATGGACTTTCAACTCAAGACCCTCACCGTCGCCCAGGCCGCCGCCGAGAAATCCGACCTCCTCATCGTGCTGGTCGGCAGCGCTCTCCCCACCGCCAAGGACCCCGTTTCCGTGCTCGCCGCCAGCGCCCGCAAGGCCGGCGACCTGCCCGACAAGGCCGGCAAGCTGCTCGCGCTGTACCGCCCCGAGGCCGTGGTGCCGTCGCGCGTGCTTCTCGCGGCCATCGGCGACGGCAAGGCCGCCTCAGTGCGCAGCGCCGTGAGCGCGGCGGTTGCCGCGGCCAAGGCCAACAGTCCCAAGCGCGTCGTGATCGTCTTCGCGCAGCCGGCCGACGCTGCCGCGGTGGCCGCTGCCGTCACGGCCGCAGCCGATGCCAGCTATGTCTACACCACGACCAAGTCGAAGGCCGAGCCGCGCAGCATCCGCCATCTGACGCTGGGCGTGTCCGAGGCCGCCAGCCCCGCCGTCACCAAGGCTTTCGACGACGCCCGCGCCACGGTCGCCGGCATCGAGCTGGCCAAGGAGTGGGGCAACCGTCCCGCCAATCACGCCACGCCCACGCTGCTGGCCGAAGCCGCCAAGGGGCTGGCGAAGCTGCCGCGCATCAAGTGCGAAGTGCTGGGCCCGAAGGAAGTCGAAAAGCTCGGCATGGGCGCGTTCGCCGCCGTGGCCCAGGGCTCGGCCGAGCCGCTGCGCTTCATCGTGCTGCGCTACCAGGGCGGCGCCAAGGACGAGGCGCCCGTGGTGCTCGTCGGCAAGGGCATCACCTTCGACACCGGCGGCGTTTCGCTCAAGCCTGCGGCCGAGATGGACGAGATGAAGTTCGACATGTGCGGCGCCGCGAGCGTGCTCGGCACCTTCCGCGCGCTCGGCGCGATCCAGCCGGCGATCAACGTGGTCGGCCTGATCCCTTCGTGCGAGAACATGAACGACGGCAAGGCCGTCAAGCCCGGCGACGTGGTCACCAGCATGAGCGGGCAGACCATCGAGATCCTGAACACCGACGCCGAAGGCCGGCTGATCCTGTGCGACGCGCTCACGTATGCCAAGCGCTTCGACCCGGCCGCCGTCATCGACATCGCGACGCTCACAGGCGCCTGCGTGGTGGCTTTGGGCGGCGTGCGCAGCGGCCTGTTCGCGAGCGACGAATCGCTGGCCTCCGCACTCGAGTCGGCCGGCGAGGCTTCGCAAGACCGCTGCTGGCGCCTGCCGCTGGACGACGACTACGCCGAAGGCCTCAAGAGCAACTTCGCCGACGTGGCCAACATCGCCGGCCGCGCCGGCGGTGCGATCACCGCGGCCAAGTTTTTGCAGCGCTTCACGGCCGATTACGCGTGGGCGCACCTGGACATTGCAGGCACGGCCTGGAAGAGCGGGGCGGCCAAGGGCTCGACCGGCCGGCCTGTCGGCCTGCTGGTCTCGTACCTGACGAACCGCGCAGGCAGCAGCCACGCCGCTGTTGCCACGCCGAAGGCCGCCAAGCCTGCAAAGAAGGCCCCGGCCAAGCCGGCCCGAAAGGCCCGGTCCGCGCAGTGACCGACATCGGCTTTCACTACAACGCGCCCGACAAGCTCACCTACGCTTGCCGGCTGGTTCGCAAGGCCGTGAACACACGCGGCCTGCGCGTGGTGGTGGTGGGCGATGCACGTGCGCTCGACACCGTCGACGCCGCGCTCTGGCAGCTGTCGCCGGTCGACTTCGTCGCGCACTGCCGCGCCGACGCGCCGGCGCATGTGGTGGTGCGCTCGCCCGTGATCCTGTGCGCCGAAGGTTCGGACGCGGCCTCGCTGGCGCACCGCGAGATGCTGGTCAACCTCGGCCTTGAAGTGCCGGCCGGCTTCGAGCGCTTCGAACGCATGATCGACATCGTGAGCGACGAGGCCAGCGACCGGCAGGTCGGCCGCACGCGCTGGCGCCACTACGCCGACCGGGGCTACACGATCCAGCCGCACGATTTCGCAAGGAGCGCTTCCTGATGGCCAGCACGCTGCGCACGCCGCCCCGGTTCGTCCCGACGCTGACGACCGTGCTCGAGATTCCGGCCGAGCCCGTGCCGGTCGCCGAGACGGTGCGCCCTTTAGTTCCAAGTAGTGGCGCACCGGTGTCGCAGCCTCCGCAGCCGGACCCCGCGAGCGCTGTTGCATTGCCGCCGTCGGTGTCGCTCACGCCGGCCGAAATCGTCAGCCTCGAAGAGCAATTGCTGCACCGCGTGCTGCAGCGCGTCGACCTGTCGCTGGAAGAGCGATTGAGCGACGCCGTGTCAGCTGCCGTTCAGCATCAGCTCGACGAAATGGTGCCGCGCCTGCGCGGCGAAATCGAGGCCGTGCTGCGCGCGCTCGTCATCGAATCCATGGCCGCTGAACTCTGTGAAAACACAGGGGAAAACACAGGGTCTACGCCAACTTCCGGCGCATAAATCCTCGGCTAAACTGCGCCGCAGGTCGGGATGGCGTGAGGGTGCCGCTGGTCTGCGGCGCGAAACTTGCGAGGTCTGAACGCCCGGATCGAACGACCGGTTTTTATATCTTTTCATCCAAGTTCTGGAGGTTCTCATGCAATTGAAATGGACTGCGGTCGCACTGGCTGCACTCACGCTCGTGGCTTGCGGCAAGAAAGAAGAAGCTGCTGCTCCGGCGGCGCCGGCACCCACGGCTGCGGCTCCGGCCCCCGCTGCGCCTCCGGCTGATGCCCTGGTCGTCAAGATCGGCCACGTCGGCCCGACCAGCGGTCCCATTGCCCACCTTGGCAAGGACAACGAGCTGGGTGCCAAGATGGCCATCGAAGACCTGAATGCAAAGGGCCTCAAGATCGGCGACAAGGTTGCCAAGTTCGTGCTGGTTCCCGAAGACGACGCAGGCGATCCGAAGCAAGGCACGGCCGTCGCCCAGAAGCTGGTCGATGAA
This sequence comes from Variovorax sp. 54, assembly GCF_002754375.1. Taxonomy (NCBI): domain Bacteria; kingdom Pseudomonadati; phylum Pseudomonadota; class Betaproteobacteria; order Burkholderiales; family Comamonadaceae; genus Variovorax; species Variovorax sp. 54. The sequence continues at coordinate 131,843 of NZ_PEFF01000001.1, read as the reverse complement.
AAGGTCAACGGCATCGTCGGTCACCTGAACTCGGGCACCACCATCCCCGCTTCCAAGCTGTACAGCGACGCCGGCATTCCGCAGGTCTCGCCGTCGGCCACGAACCCCAAGTACACGCGTCAAGGCTTCAAGACCACGTTCCGCGTGGTGGCCGACGACACGCAACTCGGCGGCACGCTGGGCAAGTACGCTGTCGAAACGCTCAAGGGCAAGAACATCGCCGTGATCGACGACCGCACGGCCTACGGCCAGGGCGTTGCCGAAGAGTTCGAGAAGGCTGCCAAGGCGGCAGGCGCGACCATCGTGGGCCACGAGTTCACGACCGACAAGTCGACCGACTTCAACGCCATCCTGACCAAGCTGAAGGCCACCAAGCCCGACGTGCTGTTCTTCGGCGGCATGGACGCCGTGGGCGGCCCGATGCTCAAGCAGGTCAAGCAACTCGGCCTGAACGTCAAGTTCATGGGCGGCGACGGCCTGTGCACCGGCGAACTGCCGAAGCTGGCAGGCGATGCCATCGGTGAAGACATGGTGGTCTGCGCCGAGGCCGGCGGTGTCGACGGCGACTTCAAGCAGCCGCTGGAAGACTTCAAGGCCAAGTTCAAGACCAAGAACGGCGTCGAAGTGCAGATTTATGCACCGTACGTGTACGACGCGGTCAACGTGCTGGCCGAAGCCATGGTCAAAGCCGGTTCGTCCGACCCGGAAAAGTACCTGCCTGAAGTCGGCAAGGTGCAATACAAGGGCGTGACCGGCCCGATCGCCTTCGACGAAAAGGGCGACATCAAGAACGGCGCCCTGACGCTCTTCACCTACAAGGGTGGCGTGCGCACGCAGATCGCCGTGGTGCGCTGATCGCATTGCAGCCAACGGTCCTTCATCGGACCGCTTCACGACAAAAGGGCCTTCGGGCCCTTTTGTCATTCATGGATGGGTGGACGGATGGTGCGCGGCGCGCGTCCGGTGTCAGAGCGCTGCAAAGCCCGAAGGGCGGTCGGTGTTGCAGTACTCGATGAAGGCGTCGAGGTCGCGCGACTTGTCGAACACCGCGTCGGCGCCCAAGGCCTCGCAGCGCGCGCGGATGTCGGCGGTGACGTAGTTGCTCAGCACCACGACCCGCTGGCCCGGCCGGCGCTTGCGGCAGCCCGCCAGCACGCCAAGGCCCGAGCCTTCCTTCAGGAACAGGTCGACGATCAGCAACTGCCAGGCGTCGGGGTGGGCGGCCAGCCAGGCAAGGGCGCCCGACTCGGTTTCCGCGAAGCCGACGACATGGCCGTTGACGAGGTCCTCGAGGGCCGGGACCAGGTTGTCCCTGATGGTCTTGTTGTCCTCGACGAGGAACGTGATGAGGGCCATGCCGGGGTTTTGTTCTGTGAACCAATAGCGTAGCGTGGCGCACGCCGACTCCGCGTAGGAGAAAGGAGATGGACGCATGGAAAGCGTGCAGCAATGAACGCTGCCCCGGCCTTGCCCGGCCTTTCTGGTCACATCTTCCAGGGAGCGCATCGCCACGTGTGCGCCGGGACAACAGTTGTTGTGAAGCGACGCAGATTGGCGCGCAGTCCTAGCCTCCGGCCCGCCAGATTAGGACGGGGCCGATGGGGGATTCGGGCGGTGCCCGGGAAGATGCAGAACACCATCCTCTTCACACACCCAAGCCCGCCATGATCAGAAACGCACTCGTGATCGACCAGGTCGAACGCACCGGCTTCGCGCTGGCCACCTTCATGCGCTACGCCGGCATTCCCCGCGTGGACGTGACGCGCAGCGGCCACGGTTTTGTCGAGGCGGTGCAGCGCCGCCGCCACGACCTGCTGGTGGTGGACATCGACACGCCTGAAGTGACGGGCCTGCAGATGATCGACGCCGTGGTCGAGGCCGGCAGCCCCGCCGCGCTGGTGCTCATGAGCGCCCAGCCGCCGCGCATCCTGCAGGCGGCGGCGGACTACGCTCGGGCCCGGGGCGCGCGGGTGCTCTCGGTCATCGCGAAGCCGTGCACCATGGTCACGATGGTGTCGGCGGCGCAGGCCATGGCGCGGGGGCGTTGCAAGGTCGAGCTGCGGCGCCGCACGGCCGCGCCGTCGCAGCAGGCACAGCCGGCTTTCACATCGGAGATCCTGCGCGAGGCGCTGGCCTCGCGGCAGATCACGGCCCACTTCGAGCCGCGGCACTGCACGCGCACCGGTGCGTTGCGCGGCGCCGAGCTGCACGCGTGCTGGTACCGGCCCGACGACACCTGGCTGCCGGCGTCTGAATTCGTGCCTGCCATGGCGCAGGCGGGTCTGCTGGAAGCGCTGACGGAACGCATGCTGGCCAGCGCCTTCGAGTTGCTGGGCTATATGCACATTCCGCCACCCCCACACGAGAGAAGGAACAAACACCATGAAAAAGATTTTCCGAAAGCTGTGCCTCCTGACCGCCCTGGGCGCGGCGCTGGCCGCCAACGTCGCACAGGCCAACGTCATCATCGAAGGCACGCGTGTCATCTTCCCGGGGCAGGAGCGCGAAGTGACCCTCAAGCTCAAGAACACCGGCAAGCAGCCCGCCCTGGTGCAGGCCTGGTTCGACAAGGGCGACCCCAACGTGGCGCCCGAAAAGCTCGACGTGCCGTTCACCCTGACGCCCGCCGTGTTCCGCCTCGATCCGGACAAGGGCCAGACCCTGCGCATCATCTACAGCAAGGAACCGCTGGCGCAGGACATGGAATCGCTGTTCTGGCTCAACGTGCTCGAGGTTCCGCCCAAGAGCGATGAGGCCAACCAGCTCCAGCTGGCTTTCCGTTCGCGCATCAAGCTGATGTTCCGCCCCAAGGGCCTGCCGGGTGCCTCGGAAGACGCTCCTGCCCAGGTGAGCTGGGAAGTGGTTCCTGCCGAAGGCGCCAAGGGCTATGCGCTGCGTGCGAGCAACCCCACGCCTTTCCACGTGAACCTGGGCGAGCTCGAGCTGGTCGTCGGCGGCAAGCGTTTCGACGCCGGCGACGGTTATGTCCCGCCGCGCGGCTCACAGGTGTTTCCGCTCGCAGACCTGAACGAGCGTCCCGCAGGCGATGCACGGGTCGATTACTCGTCCATCAACGACTTCGGCGGCCCCGTGAAGGGCCAACGCCCGCTCGGCGCAGCACCCGCGCGCTAAGCACGGCCCGCAGGCCGGGAGATTCCTTGCCGGCCCCTTCCCACGACACGCCATTTTCGGACGCCGGTTGACCGGCCTCCCGGGGAAGGCTGCGCCCAGCCCCGACTTCCTTTGCACCCCTTACCGCCATGAACAGCTACTTTCAACCCCGTCTTTCCCGCCAGCACCTTCACCTGAGCCCTGTGTGCGCCATGGTGCTGTCCGACTACGCGATGCCCGCCGGCGAGTTCGGCGACGGCGTGCCGCTCTTCAAGTTGATCAAGCGGCGCTTTCCCGACATCCAGATCGTGGTGATCACGATGCTCGACAACCCGGCGGTGCTGCACTCGCTGGTGTCCAGCGGCATTCGCTGCATCGTGAGCAAGTCGGATGCGGTGGCGCACCTGATTCCCGCCATTCATGCCGCCCGCACCGGCGGCACGTACTACTCCCCGACCATGGACGCCGTGGTGCGCTCCATCGACTTCGACGTGCGCAGCCGCAACGCCGCGGGCGTGCTGAGCCAGCGGGAGTCGGAGGTGGTGCGGCTGTATGCGTCGGGGCTCACGATCAACGAGATCGCCGAGCAGCTGCATCGCAGCAAGAAGACCATCAGCACGCAGAAAACCAAGGCGATGGAAAAGCTCGGCATCGAGCGCGATGTCGATCTGCTGCGCTATGCGATGGAAAACGGCCTGACGTCGACGGCCACGACCGCGGCGCCGCAGGCCTGACGCACCGGGCGCGGGCGGCCCGGGACGCACGCCCTGCGGCGTGCGTGGGGTTCAGTCAGAGAACGGCGACTGCCGGGCTGGGCGGCATCGGCATCGGTGCCGCCGAGGTGTTTGTGAGCCCCATCTCCATGCCGTAGCGCACGAGGTCCATGTCGCGCAGGATGCCGAGCTTGGTCATGGCCGAGCCCTTCTGGGTGCTGATGGTCTTCTTGCTGCGATGCAGCAGCGTGGCGATCTCGGTCACTGTCAGGCCGGAGACGAACATGCGCACCACCTCGAGTTCGCGCTTGGACAGCATGGCGTGGGGCTGCGCGTCGGTGCGGTGCGGCGCGGTGCGCGCGGCGATCTCCGCCATGCTCGGCGAGAGGTACCGTCCGTTCGCATAGGCGGCATGCACAGCCGGCAGCAGGTGGCTCACCGAGTCGGCCTTGTTCAGGATGCAGGGCACGCCGAGGTCGAGCAGCGAATGGATGATGCCGGGGTTGTCGAGCATGGTCATCACCACGATCTTCAGCAGCGGGTAGCGCTGGCGGATCAGCGCGAACAGCGCGATGCCGTCGCCGTGCAGGCCGCCCGGCATGGCGTAGTCGGACACCAGGATCTGGCAGTCGTGCAGCTTGAGCAGCTCCATCATTTCGGTGGAGTCGCGCGCAGCGCCCACGACGGTGACGGCGTTGCTTTCGCGCAGCGTGCTTTCGATGCCGATGCGAACAGCGGGGTGATCGTCCGCAATGAGGACGCGGAGGTTGAGTGGCTTCATGGCGGACCTGTCTGAACAGAGTTGTCGTGCCTGCGCGCGCAGTGAGTGCGGCAGGAAGGGCTGCTGTCGATCGCTGCGCCCCGGCGTCAACGACGCTTGGGGGCTGGCTGCGAGTGCTTCAGGCGGTTCCAGCAGGGGATGGCTGAACTTTAGGGGGGCGTGCCGCTGCCGTTAAGCGGCCTGATCCGAATGCGGGGCGCAAATGCATAGGACTGGTCTTAATTTGTAAGACGCAGGGCGCTGCGGGCTAGGACCGGGGCGCTTGAAGATCGGATCGGGTCCGAAAACGGGTTCGGACCGGCCTGGCGTCAAGCGGGGTCAGACGGGTGAAGCGGCCTGCGGTGCACGGCGTTCGAGCGCGGCGCGCGCGGCCGGCTCGAAGCGCTCGAAGGCCTGCGCCAGGGCTGCGAAGTCTGCGTCGTGCAGTTGGGCTTCCATGGCGGCGCAGTCGGTGGCAAGCGCGGCTTCGTGGATCAGTGCGAAGGCGCCACGCAGCGAATGCAAGCCGGCGCCGAGCGCGTGGGTGTCGCGGGCCTCGAGGGCCGCGCGAATGGCGACGGCGGTGTCGGCCAGCGACTGCGCGAGCGCCTGGTGCACCGAGGCGGGCAGGGTGCCCTGGGCGATGTCCTGCCGGTGCGCTGCGGCGGTGCGCGGCGCCGCGTCCCGGGCGGTGAGCTGCCGCACGGTCCGGTCGAGCGTGTCGAGCAGGATGGGTTTGATCAGCGCGGTGTCGATGCCCGCCGCTTCGCAGCGGTCGCGCTCGCGCACCGCCACGTCGGCGGTCAGTGCCACGATGGGCACGCGCGAGCCCTGCGCGCGCAGGGCGCGTGCGAGGGTGTAGCCGTCCATGCCCGGCATGTTGATGTCGGTGATGATCAGGTCGTGCCGGCGGGTGGCGAACAGGTCGAGCGCCTGCAGTCCGCCCGACGCCTGGTCGGAGGTGTAGCCCAGTGCCTGGAGCTGCATCTTGACCAGCTCGCGGTTGGCCGGATGGTCGTCCACCACGAGGATGTGTGCGGTCGGCGCGGCAGCATCGGCATCGGCATCGGCCGACGGCTGTGCGGGTGCGCGCGGGGGCAGGGCGGGCGCCCTGCGCAGCGGCAGCGTGACGAGGAAGGTGCTGCCCTTGCCCGGCGCGCTCACGGCCTGGATGTCGCCGCCCATGATCCCGGTCAGCCGGCGGCACAGCGCCAGCCCGAGCCCGGTGCCGCCGAAGCGGCGCGCGATGGTGCTGTCGGCCTGGGTGAAGGGCTCGAACAGGGCCTTCTGCTGCGTCGCCGTCATGCCGATGCCGGTGTCGCTCACGCCGATCACCACCGCGGAGTCGGCGTCGCCGTCGTCCTTCAGGTAGACCTCGAGCAGCACGTCGCCGGTGTCGGTGAACTTGATGGCGTTGCTCAGCAGGTTCATGAGCAGCTGCCGGATGCGCGTCGGGTCGCCGAGGTAGTGCGGCGCGAGGGCGTCGTCGATGACGCAGTCCAGCGCCAGGCGCTTGGCGTGCGCCAGCGGCGTGAAGACCGCGAGCACCTGCCGCGCGGTGTCCGCGAGGTCGAAGCGGATCGATTCGAGGCGCATCTGGTCCGACTCGATCTTCGAGAAATCGAGGATGTCGTTGATGATGCCCAGCAGTGCGGTGGACGAGGAGGTCACGGCGCTCAGCCGTTCGTTCTGCGCGGGCGAGAGCGGCGAGCGCTGCAGCAGTTCGAGGTTGCCCATGATCGCGTTCAGCGGCGTGCGGATCTCGTGGCTCATCATGGCCAGGAAGGCGGACTTCGCATGGTTGGCCTGCTGGGCGGCCTCGCGGGCACTGTCGAGCGCGCGTTCGGCGTTCTTGCGCGTGGTGATGTCGGAGAAGTTGCACAGCAGCACGTCGCTGCCCTGGTACTTGGTGCGCACCACGCTCACCAGCAGCTCGTTGACTTCGCCGTTGGCCAGCGTCACCGGCAGTTCCAGATCGGGCAGCCATTCGGGCGCGCCGGACGCATCGTCGTACAGGCGCAGCAGGCGCTGCGGCAGCGGCAGGTCTTCGGGCTGCGCGTTCTCGGTGCAGGTCTGCATCACCTGGTTCTGCAGCAGCACCTCGCCGCCCGGGTAGCGCAGCAGCGCCAGGCCGGACGGCGTGGTCGCGACCATGGTGCGGTTGAGGTTCTCGCTCTCGACGATGCGCTGGGAGCGCGCGTAGCCGGGCCGGAACACCTTGCGGTCGAGCAGGAGCAGTGCGCTCCAGACGAAGGCGATGAGCAGCAGCATGGCGGCGGAATAGATCGCCAGCCGGGGGCCGAGTTCGGACGCGATGGTGCGCCACGAAAAGGCGTAGAGGTAGGTCCAGTCGGCATCGGCAATGGGCGCGCGCAGGGTGAAGAGCCCATCGCGGTACTGCAGCGTCGCGCCGTTCGCGGCCAGCGAGGGTTGCGAGAGCGCCAGCGCGCGGGCCTGCAGGTCCTTGGTGCCGGTGGGGCCGTGCGTTTCGGCGATCACCCGGCCCGACGGGTCCACGAACATCGAGGTCTCGTCATGGCGGTCGTTGGACAGGTGCGCGGAGATGATGTCCAGCGGGTAGTCGTTCACCAGCACCACGAAGGGCTTGCCGTCATGAAAGCCGAGCTGCGCCAGCCGCAGCACGGTCTCGCCGGTGAAGGGGCTGACCACCGGCGGCAGCCAGACCGCCGTGCCGCTGTGGCGCAACCGGGCGACGACGACCGGGTCGTTCAGGTCACCGAGGTCGGGGGCGATGCGCTTCAACAAGTCTTCGGTGCTGTGCGCGCCGTGGCGCTCGAACAGGTCGGCCGCCGCGGGGGCGGGCACCACGGCAAGAAAGCTCAGGTCGGGGGCGTAGAAATAGCTGGAGTGCAGCGTCAGCGTCTTGGTGTAGGCCGCCGAGCGGTAGCCGACCTCTTCGGCCAGCCCGAGGTACTGCGCAAAGTCGCTGGCCGGGCGCTGCGCCGAGAGGTCGCCGAGCAGCAGCATCGGCGGGAAGTCCTTGTTGCTCGGCAGCACCATCCGGCCGTCGTGCGCGGCGAAGGTGTCGACCAGCGATTGCGGAGCGCGCGCACGGCGCTCCCAGGCGCCTTCTTCGTGAAAGATGTTGATCCGCACCGAGCCGTGGCGCACGAAGAGTTCGAGATGGAGCAGGGCCCGGCGGGCATTGAACTCGGCCTGCCGTTCGACGACGTAGTCGCGCACCTGCGAATTCAGCATGACAGCGGTGGCCGCCATCAGCACCAGCGAAGTGACCGCACCGCCCACGTACAGCAGCGCGCGCTGGTAGCGGTTCAGCAGGCTGATCACGCCGCGTGGGGTGGCGCGCGAGGCACCGAAACCGAAAAAGCGCGGGAGGTCGCTGGGCATCATGGCATCCGTGTGACCGGCGCGGACAGGAAGATGCCCGCGATGGTAGGGCACTGCCGTGCGCAGGACGCACGGGTGTGGGGCGAATCCGGCGATCGACGTGCTTCAAAATGTCGACATTGGTGCAAACACTGTAGTTGACAGGGCGTTTGTCGCAGACCATCGGCGGCCAGATCGCGCGCCGGACGGGCAGGCCGGATGGCACGCAATTTGCACAAGGCCCGCCATGACAGCCAGCTCGCCGCGCACCTCCGCCAAGACCCCGAAGGTCACCCGCATCGACCGAGACAACGACAGCACGGTGCAGTCGCTCACGCGCGCCATGCAGTTGCTCGAACTCCTCGCCGAGGACGACGAGGGCTTCCGGCTGGTCGACATCGCGGCGCACACGGGGCTGTCGTCGTCGACCGCGCACCGGTTGCTCACCACGCTCGAGCAGCGGCGCTTCGTGCAGTTCGATCGGGAGACGAACCTCTGGTACGTGGGCGTGCGCTGCTTCTCGGTGGGCGCGGCCTTCGGCCGTCGCCGGCGCATCGCGCACCTCGCATTGCCGGTGATGCGCCGGCTGCGCGACAGCACGGGCGAGAGCATCAACCTGGGCATTGCCGACCTGGGCGACATCGTGTTCGTCACGCAGGTGGAGAGCCGCGAACTCATGCGCGCCATCGGCAAGCCGGGCTTCCGCGCACCGCTGCATGGCACGGCGATGGGGCAGGCGATCCTGGCTGCGATGTCGGAAGACGACGTGCTGCAGTACCTGCGCACCTACGGCCTGCCCAAGCTCACCAACAACACGATCGCGCGCGCCTCGCGGCTGCATGAAACGCTGGGCGAGGTGCGCCGCGCGGGCCATGCGATCGACGACGAGCAGAACGCGGTCGGCCTGCGCTGCATTGCCGCAGCCATCCGCGACGAACACGGCCAGCCCTTCGGTGCGATCTCGCTGGTCGGCCCGACGCAGCGCATCAAGAGCACCGACTTCCCGCAGCTGGGCGCCACCGTGCGCGCCGCCGCCGACGAGATCACCGCCGCCTACGGCGGCCGCTGAAGGCCCGCGCCTGCGGCGCGTCTTCCACTGGCGCAACGCGCCAAGTGCTTGATTCCAAACCAGTTTTTTCGACTGTCCCGCGCAGCGGAATAGTCCGCTGCGCGGCGCCGCTGCGGGATTCAATGGCACGTCTTTCATTCGATGCCGTCCCGTTCCCTTCGACTCACCTCTGCTGGAGTTTTCATGCCGTTTCACCTTCGCCTCAAGTCCTTCGCCACAGTTGCCTTGGCCGTGGTGCTCGCGTTGCCCGCGGCCCACGCGCAAGACCGCATCAAGATGAAAGCCATCGGCCAGCCGTTGGCCACCGGCTTGCTCCAGAAGAACAAGGAGCAGCCCTTCTTCGAGAACTTCGCGGCCCGCACCGGGTTGCCGATCGATGTCGACTACAAGCCCATCGACACGCTGGGCATCAAGGACACCGAGCAGCTGCGCGTGATGAAGGCGGGCCTGTTCGACCTCGTCTCGCTGCGCGTGTCGCAGAACTCGCGCGACGAGCCCACCATCCTCGGCCTGGACCTGGTGGGCGCGGCGCCCGACTACGTCACGGGCCGCAAGGTGGCCAAGGCTTATTTCGACACGGCGGATGCGCGCCTGCAGGCGCAGTTCGGCGTGAAGCTGCTGGCCGTGTGGCCCTTCGGCCCGCAGATCCTTTTCTGCAAGAAGCCGATCGCCAGGCTGGCCGACATCAAGGGCCTGAAGGTGCGCGTGTACGACCAGAACCTGGCCAAGTTCATCGAGATGGTGGGCGGCACGCCAGTGCCGGTGTCGTTCGCCGACACGCACCAGTCGCTGTCGCTGGGCGTGGTCGATTGCGCCATCACCGGGCCCAGCTCGGCCAACTCGGCGGGCTGGCCCGAGGTGACGACGCACCAGATGCCGATCGGCTTCCAGATGGCCCTGAACGGCTACGGCATGACCATGAAGTCGTGGAACGCGCTGGCGCCCGAGGCCAAGGTCAAGATGAAGCAGGCCTTCGACACGCTGAGCGACGACATGTGGAAGTACTCCGAAGAGCTCTTCAAGGACGCGCTGAACTGCAACGCCGGCAAGGAGCCGTGCACCACCGGCAAGAAGTTCAAGCTGGTCGACGTGCCCGTCACGCCCGCCGACACCGAGCTGCTGCGCGGCGCCGTCACCAAGGTGTCGCTGCCGGTGTGGGCGGAGGTGTGCAACAAGTCGAACCCGAGCTGCCTGAAGACCTGGCAGGCGACGGTGGCACCGGTGCTGGGCCTGCAATGAACAGCGCCGCCATGACCCGCGACCGGCAACCCACCCAGGCCGCCGCCCCGCGCGCCGACTTCAGAGCCCGCATGGAGACCGTGCTGGCCACGGCCTTCGGCGCGATCTTCCTGGGGCTGGCGTTCGTCGTCGCCATCGAGACGATCTCGCGCAAGCTGTTCAACGTCTCGCTGCAGGGCGCGGACGAGCTGGGCGGCTACGCGCTGGCGGTCGGCTCCACGCTGGCCTTCAGCCTGTCGCTGCTGGGGCGCAACCACATCCGCGTGGACGTGTTCCACGACAAGTTTCCGCCGCGCGTGCAGGCGCTGCTGAACTGGCTCTCGATCGTCTCGCTGGCGGTGTTCGCGCTGTTCATCGCGTGGGTCGCGTTCCAGGTGATCCAGGACACGACGGCCTACCGCAGCACCGCGCAGACGCCCTGGGCCACGCCGCTGATCATTCCGCAGGGCGTGTGGTACGCGGGCCTGGTGATCTTCGCTCTCGTGGCCTGCGCGCTGGCCTGGCGCGCGACGCGGCTGCTGGCCAGCGGCGACATCCGGACGCTGAACAGCGACTTCCATCCGAAGAGCGCGAAGGAAGAGCTGAAGGAAGAACTCGACGACCTCAAGGCACGGCAGCACGCCGAAGGAGCCGCACCATGAACATTGCCCTGATCGGATTCGCATTCTTCGCGATGCTCGCCCTGATGCTGCTCGGCCTGCCGATCGCGGTGTCGATGGCGGCCATCGGCATCATCGGCGGCATTGCCGCCTACGGCGCGCCCTTCATGGACTCGATCGCGCCGGTCGTGTGGGGCGTGCAGAACGAGAGCCTGCTCACGTCGGTGCCGCTGTTCGTGCTGCTCGGCGAGCTGCTGCTGCGCTCGGGCATCGCCGACCGCATGTACATCGCGCTGTCGGCGTGGCTGGGCCGCCTGCCGGGCGGGCTGCTGCACACCAACATCGGCAGCTGCGCGCTGTTCGCGGCCACCTCGGGCTCGTCGGTGGCCACCGCGGCCACGGTCGGCACGGTGGCGCTGCCGTCGCTGCAGCGGCGCGGCTACCCGATGCGCGCGTCGCTGGGCAGCCTGGCCGCGGGCGGCACGCTGGGCATCCTGATCCCGCCGAGCGTGAACATGATCGTGTACGGCTCGCTCACCAACAACTCGATCGGCAAGCTGTTCGTCGCCGGCATCATCCCGGGCCTGCTGCTCACGCTGAGCTTCATGCTCTGGATCGCCGTGTCGAGCCTGGCCAGCGGCAACGCGATGCGCGAACCCAAGGTGCCGATGCGCGAGCGGCTGCGCGTGCTGGTGCACCTGGTGCCGCCGGCGGTGGTGTTCGGCATCGTGATGGGGAGCCTGTACTTCGGCATCGCCACGGCGGCCGAGAGCGCGGCGCTGGGCGTGCTCGCGGCGCTGGGCTTCGTCTGGCAGTCGGGCAAGCTCAACTGGGAGCTGATGCGCAACTGCTTCATCTCGACGGCGCGCGTGAGCGGGATGATCTTGCTGATCGTCGTGGCCGCCTTCATCCTCAACCTGACGGTGAGCCTGACGGGCGTGGCCGAAGCGATGACGAAGTGGGTCGCGAGCCAGGGCCTGTCGGCCACGGGGCTGATCCTGGCGCTCATCGTGTTCTACCTGATCCTGGGCATGTTCATGGACGTGCTGTCGATGCAGGTGGCGACGATCCCGATCACCTACCCGATCGCCATCGCCGTGGGCGTCGACCCGATCTGGTTCGGCATCTTCATCGTGCTGATGTGCGAGCTGGGCCTGATCACGCCACCGGTGGGCATGAACCTGTTCGTGGTGCATGGCATCCGTCCCGACAAGGGCGGCATCCAGGACGCGATCTGGGGCGCCATGCCGTACGCGCTGATAATGATCCTGTTCACGCTGCTGCTGATGGCCGTGCCGCAGCTGGTGACGTGGCTGCCGGCGCACATGTGAGGCCCGCCGCGATGCACACCACCACACCGCTCTGGCAACTCGACGCCGCGCAGCTCGCGGCCGGCTACCGCGAGGCGTCGTTCACCCCGACCGACGCGCTGCATGCCTGCCTGCAGCGCAGCGCCGAGGTCAACCCGCGGCTGAACGCGCTCATCACGCTCGACAGCGAAGGCGCCACGCACGCGGCCGAGCAAAGCACCGCGCGCTGGCGCAACGGCCGGGCGCTGGGCGCGCTCGACGGCGTGCCCGTCACCATCAAGGACAACCTGCAGGTGCGCGGCCTGCCGACGCACTGGGGCAGCCGCGCGCTGGCCGGCGTGGTGGCTGACCGCGACGAGCTGCCGGTGGCGAAGCTGCGCGAGGCCGGTGCCCTGATCTTCGGCAAGACCAACGTGCCCGAGTTCACGATGCAGGGCTACACCGACAACCCGGTGTTCGGCCCCACCGGCAACCCGTGGGACCCGAAGCTCACGCCCGGCGGCTCGTCGGGTGGCGCAGTGGCGCTGGTGGCCGCGGGCGGTTGCCCGATTGCGCTGGGCACCGACGGCGGGGGCTCCATCCGCCGGCCGGCCTCGCACACCAACCTGGTCGGCTTCAAGCCTTCGCGCGGACGCGTGCCGCGCGGCGACGGGCTGCCGCCGATCTTTCTGGGCTTCGAGGTCGCGGGCCCGATCGCGCGCAGCGTGGCCGACGTGGCGGCGGTGATGCAGGTGATCGGCGACCGGCCGGTGGAAGAGGGCGCGGGCCCGCAACGCGCGCGCATTCTCTTCATTCCGCGCTTCGGTGATCACCCGGTCGATCCGCAGATCGCGGCGCTGACCGAAGCGACCGCGCGCCACATGGCCGCGCTGGGCCACGAGGTCACGACGGCGCAAGACTTCGGCCTCGTTGAAGCAGTCAACCAGCGCTGGCCGCTGCTGGCGCAGGTCGGGCTGGCGTGGCTGGTGGCGCATCCGCAGGAGCTGTCGAGCCGGCCCTTCGATCCGTCGCTGTTCGGGCCGGTGATGCAGGCGAATGCGGAGAACGGGCGCAAGGCCAGCGCGGCCGAGCTGTTCGAGCTGCTGTACGAGGCCGAGCGCTTGCGCAACACGCTGGCGCAGTTGTTCGATCGCTACGATTTCCTGTTGACGCCGGCCGCGGCCGCGTTGCCGTGGCCCGCTGGCGAGACGCATCCGACGCGCATCGACGGGCGCGAGGTCGGCCCGCGCGGCCATGCGGTGTTCGCCGGCTTCGCGAACGCCGTGGGCCTGCCCGCCATCGCGCTGCCGTGCGGCTTTGCGGGACAACTGCCGGTCGGCGTGCAGCTCGTGGCGCGCGAAGGGGCGGACGACGCCTTGCTCGCGCTCGCGCGCTCGTTCGAACAGGCCCATCCGTGGCAGCGCTTCCCCGTGTTGTGACGCTGGCCGAGGCCGTCGCGCCGCAGCTCTTGCCGGCCGAGGCCGCGCAGGCGCTGTGCCGCGCGCGGCGCGACGGCCGGCGCGTGATGTCGTCGCTGCTGCCTGCGCACGACCGGCACACGGCCTACGCGATCCAGGACGCGACGCTGGCGGTGCTCGGCACTGTCGGCGGCTGGAAGGTCGGTGCGAGCGCGCCGGGCCGCGAGCCCGCGTGCGCACCGCTGCCGGCCGAGGGGCTGCTGCCCGGCGGCGCGTCGCTGGTCGGCGGCGCATGGCATCTGCGCGGCGTCGAGGCCGAACTCGCGTTCCGCCTCGGCACCGACCTGCCGCCACGCGCGGCGCCCTACACCCGCGACGAGGTCGCCGATGCCATCGTCTCGGTGCTGCCCGTGATCGAGGTGGCGGAGACCCGCCTCATCGACTGGCTCGACGCCAGCCCCTCGGCGCTGCTGGCCGACCTGCTGTGCCACGGCGGCCTGGTGCTCGGCGAGCCCGCGCCTTTCGAACGTGCGTGGCTCGACCTGGCGCAGACCGAGGTCGTGATGCATTTCGACGAGCAGGTGGTCGCGCACACGGTCGGGGAGCACACGCACCCCGACGTCGGTGCGCTGCTCGTGTGGCTGGCCAACCAGGGCGCGGCCCGAGGCCAGGGCCTGCGGGCCGGCCAGGTCGTGACGACCGGGTCGTGCACCGGCATGTTGTTCGCCTCGCAGGGCACGGCCGTGCGGGTGGACGTGAAGGGGCTCGCGCCGCTGCGCGCGAGCTTCTGAATTTTTCCTGTCTGTTTTTCCGAGATCACTGGAGGCAACCGCTATGTCCCTTTCAAGAATCGACGCTGTGGCCGAGGCACTGGTTCGTGCGCGCGGTGCGCACGCCACGTGTCCCGCGGCGTCGATGGCCGACCTGCTGACGCAGGCCAACGATGCCTACGCCGTGCAGCAGCAGGTGGCGCAGGCGCTCGGCTGGTTCGGCACTGCGCCGCCCCGGTACTGGAAAGCCGGTGGCCCGTCGCGCGATGCCGTGCTGACCCACGCACCGCTGCCGCCGCGCGGCGTGTGGCCCAGCCCGGCGACGGCGGGCGACTGGCCGTTCCACATCCGCGGCATCGAGGCCGAGATCGCGCTGCGGATCGGGTGCGATGTCGATCCGGCGTTGGCATCGACGCTGGCTGTCGACAGCGCACGCGCCCTGGTCGATGCGATGGCGGTGTCGATCGAGATCGTCGATTCCCGCTGGCAGGAGCCCATCGACGCGCCCGCGCTGTGCAAGCTGGCCGACCTGCAATCGCACGGCGCGCTGGTGCTCGGCGAGTGGGTGCCGTTCGTGGCACGCGACTGGGCCGCGCAAGCGTGCGAGGTGCGCATCGGCGCGCGCGCCGCCGTGATGCGCCGCGGCACGCATTCGCTCGGCGACCCCGCCTGGCTGCTGCCCGTGTGGTTGCGCCATGCCACGCGCCACGGCGAGACCGTCGCGGCCGGCACCGTGGTCACGACCGGCACCTGGGTCGGCATTCTCGAAGCGGGCGAGGGCGACCTCGTCACCGCTGAATTCCCGGGCATCGGCCACGCGGCGGTGCAGCTCTAGAACCTTTCGTCCATCCATCCAGAACACAGAACGGAGACACACCCATGATCGCGCTCGACAACCATCCCAGCGGCCGCCACTTCCTGCAGATTCCGGGCCCCAGCCCCGTGCCCGACCGCATCCTGCGGGCCATCAGCCTGCCGACCATCGACCACCGCGGGCCCGAGTTCGCCACGCTGGGCAAGAAGGTCATCAGCGGGCTGCAGCAGGTGTTCCAGACCCGGCATCCGGTCGTCGTCTATCCCGCATCGGGCACCGGCGCATGGGAGGCGGCGCTCGTCAACGTGATGAGCCCCGGCGACCACGTGCTGATGTTCGAGACCGGCCACTTCGCCACGCTGTGGCAGAAGATGGCGCACCGGCTCGGCCTGGAGCCCGAGTTCCTTGCGCTCGAAGGCACCGACGAAACCGGCCTGCCGCGCAGCTGGCGCCACGGCGTGCAGGCCGACCTGATCGAGCAGCGCCTGCGCCAGGACACCACGCACCACATCAAGGCCGTGTGCGTGGTGCACAACGAAACCTCGACCGGCGTCACCTCCGACATCGCTTCGGTGCGCCGCGCGATCGACGCGGCGGGCCATCCGGCGCTGCTGATGGTCGACACCATTTCGGGCCTCGCAAGCGCCGACTACCGGCACGACGAGTGGGGCGTGGACGTCACCATCAGCGGCTCGCAGAAGGGCCTCATGCTGCCGCCGGGCATCAGCTTCAACGCGGTGTCGCCCAAGGCGCTCGAGGTGGCGAAGACGGCGCGCCTGCCCAAGGCCTTCTGGGCCTGGGACGAGATCATCGAGATGAACCAGGGCGGCTACTGGCCCTACACGCCGAGCACGAACCTGCTGTACGGCCTCAGCGAGGCGCTGGACATGGTGCTCGAGCAGGGCCTGCCCGTGATCTTCGAGCGCCACAAGCGCTGGGGCCGCGGCGTGCGCGCCGCCGTGCAGGCCTGGGGCCTGCCCACGCAGTGCGCCGACGAGCGCGTGCATTCGCCGGTGCTGACCGGCGTCATCACGCCGCAAGGCGTCGATGCCGACGCGCTGCGCCGCCTCATCCACCAGCGCTTCGACCTGTCGCTGGGCGCAGGCCTGGGCAAGCTCCGGGGCCGCATGTTCCGCATCGGCCACCTGGGTGACTGCAACGACCTGACGCTCATGGCCGCCTTGACCGGCGTCGAGATGGGTTTCAAGCTGGCGGGCGTGCCGATGGCCGCCAGCGGGGTGGCGGCGGCCATGACGTACTTTGCGGAAACACCGGCCGTCCACGCCGCGTGATCCCTCGGGAAGGGGCTGCGGGCTAGGTGTTTGCCATTATCGTCAACAATATTGTCAACATTGTTGTTGACGTTAATTTCGACAGCACCTAAATTCCGCTCCACAGCCTCGGTGGTGCACTGGCCCGGACCAGCCCGACCCGCGACTGCCAAGTTCGCCAGCGTGCCGGGTCGTTTCCTTGCAAGCTGGCATCCGTGCCACTGCAAGGAGACAAACCGATGCAAAACACCATGACGGACGGCGCCAAGGCGACCGCCGCAGCGCCCGACGACACGATCCAGCCCACCAAGGTGCGCTGGAAGATCTTCCTGATGATGTTGTTCCTGATCTCGATCAACTACATCGACAGGGCCTCGCTCTCGGTGGCCATGCCGCTGATCGCCAAGGAATTCGACATCGGCCCGGCCGTGCAGGGCCTGCTGCTCAGCTCGTTCTTCTGGACCTATGCGCTGATGCAGATTCCGGGCGGCATGCTGGCCGACCGCTTCGGCCCGCGCGTCGTCATCGCCGGCGCCACCGTGGGCTGGGGCTTCTTCCAGGCCATCGCCGCCGTCTGCACGGGCTGGGTGCCCTTGCTGCTCACGCGACTGGGCCTGGGCGCGGCCGAAGCGCCGATCTACCCCGCGGGCGGCAAGCTCAACGGCATCTGGATGACGCAGACCGAACGCGGGCGCGGCGCCACCTTGCTCGACGGCGGCGCTCCGCTGGGTGCGGCGCTGGGCGCGATCCTGATCTCGGCGCTGATCGCCGTGCTCGGCTCGTGGCGCCTGGCCTTCGTGATCGCCGGTGTCGGCACCGTGATCGCCGGCTACTTCGCCTGGCGCTACATCCGCAACCACCCGCGCCAGCATCCCGACGTGAACGAAGCCGAGGCGCGCTACATCGAGGCCAGCCACGCCGCCGACGCCGCCAAGGAATCGGCCAATGCAAGCGGCCGCGTGCTCGACTTCTTCCGCTACCGCTCGGTGTGGGGCATGTTCTTCGGCTGGATGTGCTTCAACGCGCTGTTCTACGGCCTGCTCACCTGGATGCCCAACTACCTGTCGAAAGTGCACGGCTTCGACATCAAGCAGATGGGCGGCGCGGTGTTCATCATGTTCTTCTCGGGCTTCGTCGGCGAAATGTTCGGCGGCTGGCTGGCCGACAAATGGATGGCCGCCGGCGCCTCGCAGAGCAAGGTGCTGCGCACGCTGTTCGGCATCTCGTCGATCATCGCGACCATCGCCATCTTCATGGTGACGCGCATCACCGACCCGATCGCCGTGGTCGTGCTGCTGTCGGTCACGCTGTTCTTCCTGCGCTGGTGCGGTCTGTTCTGGTGCGTGCCCTCGATCCTCGGCACGCGTGCCCGGGTCGGCTTCCTGGGCGGCACGATGAACCTCGGCGGCAACGTGGCGGGCATCGGCGTGCCGATCGTGGTCGGCCTCATCGTGCAGGCCACGGGCTCGTACTTCATGGCGCTGATGCTGTTCACGGCCGCCGGCGCGGGCCTGTTCGTCTGCTCGACGATGCTGATCGACTACAGCAAGAAGCTGCCGGTCTGATCCCACCCACTCGACTCCCATGACCCCTCGCAAACTCATCGGCGTGCTCACGCCTTCGTCGAACACCGCGCTCGAGCCGCTGACCAGCGCGATGGTCGCGGGCGTGCCCGGCGTCTCGGCGCATTTCTCGCGCTTCACCGTCACCGAGATCTCGATGCGCGACGCATCGCTGAACCAGTTCGACGACCGCAAGATCCTCGAGGCCGCACGGCTGCTGGCCGACGCGCGCGTCGACACCATCTGCTGGAGCGGCACCTCGGCGAGCTGGCTCGGCTTCGAGAAAGACCAGGCGCTGTGCGCGCGCATCACCGAGGCGACCGGCATCCCGGCGACCACCTCGGTGCTGGCGCTCAACGAGCTGCTGGCCGCGCAGGGCGCGCGCACGCTGGGCCTGGTGTCGCCGTACGTCGACGATGTGCAGCAGCGCATCGTTGCCAACTACGCGGGCATCGGCATCGACTGCGTGGCCGAACGGCATCTCGACCTGACGGTGAACTTCGCCTTCAGCGAGGTCGAACCCGACACGCTGCGCCGCATGCTGCGCGAAGTGGCGCAGCAGCGCCCCGACGCCATCACGATCATGTGCACCAACCTGAGCGGCGCGCAGTTGGTCGAGGAGATGGAGCGCGAGCTCGGCATCCCGATCTACGACTCGGTGGCCACCGTGGTCTGGCGCGCACTGAAGACGGTCGGCGTCGAACCGAGCGCCGTGAAGGGCTGGGGCCGCCTGTTCGACGCGAAGGCCTGAACAGCCGCCACCGACGACCACCAGACACAGACAGAAAAGCAAAGAAAGACCATGACCTTCCGCGACCTCGATCTCGTGGTGCGCAACGCCCGCGTTGCCACCGCCAGTGACACCTTCGATTCGGACATCGGCATTCGCGACGGCCGCATCGTGCAGCTGGGCCTCGGCCTGCCGCCCGGTCGGCAGGAGATCGACGCCGCCGGCCGCTACGTGACGCCGGGCGGTGTCGATGCCCACTGCCATCTCGACCAGCCGATGGAGCCGCCCGTGCGCATGGCCGACGACTTCGACACCGGCACCCGCGCCGCAGCCTGCGGCGGCACGACCACCGTGATCCCGTTCGCCGCGCAGCAGAAGGGCCAGTCGTTGCGCGCCGCCGTGCAGGACTACCACCAGCGCGCCGAGGGCCGCGCCCACGTCGACCACGCCTTTCACCTGATCGTGAGCGACCCGACCGAGGAGGTGCTCAAGCATGAGCTGCCGCAGCTCATCGCCGAGGGCTACACCTCGTTCAAGATCTACATGACCTACGACGATCTGAAGCTGGACGACGGCCAGATCCTCGACGTGCTGTCGGTGGCGCGGGAGCAGGGCGCGATGGCCATGATCCACGCCGAGAACGCCGACTGCATCGAGTGGCTGACCAAGCGGCTCGAAGCCAACGGGCGCACCGCGCCGCGCTTTCACGCACATTCGCGTCCGATGCTGGTCGAGCGCGAAGCAACGCACCGCGCCATTGCGCTGTCGGAGCTGGTCGACGTGCCGATCATGATCGTGCACGTGTCGGGGCGCGAAGCCGTCGAGCAGATCCGCTGGGCGCGCGCGCACGGCCTGAGCGTGTTTGCCGAAACGTGTCCGCAGTACCTGTTCCTGACCGCCGAAGACCTGGGCATCGACGACAGCTACCAGGGCGCGCGCTGCGTCTGCAGCCCGCCGCCGCGCAACCGCGAGAACCAGCAGGTGATCTGGAACGGGCTGTCCGATGGACTGTTCACGATCTTCTCGTCGGACCATGCGCCGTTCCGCTACGACGCGCCCGAGGGCAAGAAGCCCGGCGGGGAAGAGGTGGCGTTCCGCCACATCCCGAACGGCATTCCGGGCATCGAGACGCGGCTGCCGCTCTTGTTCTCGCACGGTGTGCTCGACGGGCGCATCACGATCAACAAGTTTGTCGAGCTGACGTCCACCAACCCCGCCAAGGCCTACGGGCTGCACCCGCGCAAGGGCACGATCGCTGTCGGCGCCGATGCCGACCTCGTGGTCTGGGGCACCACGCCGCGCGCCATTCGCAACGCCGACCTGCACCACGATGTCGACTACACGCCCTACGAGGGCATCGAGGTGAAAGCCTGGCCGGCACTGACGCTGGCACGCGGCGAAGTCGTGTGGGACGGCGAACGTTTCCATCCACGCGCCGGACGCGGAGAATTCCTGCGCCGGGGCGAACCCACCTTGCTGCCGAGCCGCCGACCGTCCTGAGCCTTTCGCCTGGAGACATTGCCATGAACCTGCTGCTGATCAACCCCAACACCTCGCAAAGCGTCTCCGACCTGATCGCGGCCGAAGCCCGGCGCGCGGCCGCGAGCGACACGCGCATCGAGGTGCTCACGGCGCCCTTCGGCGTGGCCTACATCGAGACCCGCTTCGAATCGCTGATCGGTGCGTACGCCGCCGCCACGCTCGCGGCCGAACACCACACGCGGCATGACGCCATCGTGGTTGCGGCCTTCGGCGACCCCGGCATCGACGGCCTGCGCGAGGCGCTCGACATTCCCGTGGTCGGCCTGACCGAAGCGGCCTTGATGAGCGCATGCCTGCTCGGCAAGCGCTTCTCGATCATCGCGATCTCGCGCCGCATCACGGCCTGGTACCGCGAGTGCGTGCAGGCCAACGGCCTCATCGACCGGCTCGCGAGTATCCGCAGCCTCGACGGTCCGCTCAAGGACATCGGGCATGTGCAGGACGACCACGGCCAGCGGCTGGAGGCTTTGTGCATGTCGGCCATCGAGGACGACGGCGCGGACGTGATCATCATTGCCGGCGCGCCGCTCGCGGGCCTGGCGCGCTCGATCAAGGACCGCATACCGGTGCCGGTGGTCGACGGCGTGTCGAGTGCCGTGTGCCATGCGCAGACGCTCGTGTCGCTGGCGCCCGCGCCGGCGCGGCTGGGCAGTTTTGCACCGCCGCCGATCAAGCCGAACCAGGGGTTGCCCGAGGCGCTGGCGCGGCTGCTGGCGCGCGACAGCACACGCGCTCCGGGCTGAGGTGGTGGGCCTCGTGGCGCACTGCAGCCTGGAGGGGGCGTCGATAGAATCGGCGCCGATGCCCACCAAAGCCCCAGCCCGCAAGACCAGCGCGAACGGCGCCGCTGGCGCCACCGGCACGACCGGTGCCCCCAACGCCCGCGAACACAGCGTCGATGAAATCGCCGAGAAGATTTCGGCCGCCATCCTGGAACACCGTCTCGCACCGGGCACGAAGCTGGGCGAAGACCGGCTGGCCACGATCTTCGCTACCAGCCGCGCCAAGGTGCGCGAAGTGCTGGCCCGGCTGGCGCATGAACAGATCGTCGAGCTGGTGCCGCAACGCGGCGCCTTCGTCGCCAAGCCCACCATCGAGCAGGCGCAGGATGTGTTTGAGGCGCGACGTCTCATCGAACCCGGTGTGCTGCGCCGTTTGATCCGCACGCTCGACGACGCCAAGCGGGAGCGCCTGCAACGCCACATCGAACTCGAAGCCGACGCACGCCGCCGCGACGACAAGCGCGCCATCGTGCGGCTGTCGGGCGAGTTCCATGTGCTGCTGGCCGAGCTGGCCGGCAACTCGGCGCTGGCGCGCTCGATGCGCGAGTTGTCGGTGCTGACCTGCCTGATCATCTCGCTGTACGACGCGCCCACGGCCACCAGCTGCCGCGCCGACGAGCACGAGGAAATCGTCGCCGCCGTGAACCGCGGCGATGCTGCGCAGGCCGAGAAGCTCATGCTGCATCACCTCGATCACATCGAGCAGAGCCTGAAGCTGGACGACAGCGCGGAAGAGGTCGATCTCGAAAGCGTGTTCAGCTGAGCCGGAGGAGGTCGGGCAACGGCATGCCCGGCGTTCGCAAGGCACAGGCAAACCCATTGCGGGCGCCCTACAAACAAAAAGCCCCAGCAGCTGAACAGCTACTGGGGCATCGTTTTGGCGGAGCAGGCGGGATTCGAACCCGCGGAGGGCTATTAACCCTCACACGCTTTCCAGGCGTGCGACTTAAACCGCTCATCCACCGCTCCTGAGCCCACGATTGTAGCGTGGGTTTCGGCCGATTTCAGGTCGGGCCGGAGCTTTTGCCGGTTTGGATCATGCGCATCGCCGACGAGATCAGCGCGGCCGTCTCGGTCATGTTGCTCGGCACGATCAGCGTGGTCTTCGAGTCGGCGGCCACCTTGCCGTAGGCATCGACGGCGCGCTCGGCCACCTTCAGCTGCACGGCCTGTTCGCCGCCCGGCTTCTGGATGGCGGCGGCCACGCGCTCGATGGCGTCTGCGGTGGCGGTGGCCACGGCCGTGATGGCGGCGGCTTCACCTTGCGCGTTGTTGATCTGCGCCTGCTTCTCGCCCTCGGAGCGGGCAATGAAGGCTTCGCGTTCGCCGGTGGCGATGTTGATCTGTTCCTGGCGACGGCCTTCGGACGCGGCGATGAGCGCGCGCTTGCCGCGTTCGGCGGTGATCTGCGCCTGCATGGCCAGCAGAATTTCCTTCGGCGGCGTCAGGTCCTTGATTTCGTAGCGCAGCACCTTCACGCCCCAGTTGAGCGCGGCCTCGTCGATCGCGGCCACCACCTGGGCGTTGATCACGTCGCGCTCTTCGAAGGTCTTGTCGAGCTCGAGCTTGCCGATCACGCTGCGCAGCGAGGTCTGCGCGAGCTGGGTCACGGCCACGATGTAGTTCGACGAGCCGTAGCTCGCGCGCATCGGGTCGGTCACCTGGAAGTACAGGATGCCGTCGACCTGCAGCTGCGTGTTGTCGCGCGTGATGCAGATCTGGCTGGGCACGTCGAGCGGGATTTCCTTCAGGCTGTGCTTGTAGGCCACGCGGTCGATGAACGGGATCAGGAAGTTCGGGCCGGGCGTCATGGTGCCGTGGTACTTGCCCAGGCGCTCGCGCACCCATGCGTTCTGCTGCGGCACGAACTTGACCGACTGGCTGATGAAGATGATCGCGATGACCAGGATGATGAGAGGAACGGAAAATTCCATGGTGTGCTTCCTTTTCGAATGCGTTTTTCTGACGGACGGATTGAACTGCTAGATCTTGTCGACCACGAGGCGGCTGCCGATGATCTCGACCACGCGGTGTTCGCCGGTGGAAGGCGCATGGCCCGCGCGCAGCACGACGGTCCATTGCGAGCCGCGGTAGCGCACGGTGGCGGTGCCGTCGGGGTTCCAGGCATCGACGAACACGCTCTCGCCGATGTCCAGGTTGAGATCGCTGGTGGGCGTGGCCGGACGGTTGCGTCGGATCAGGTACCAGGTCACGACCGCGCCCACGCCGACCACGGCGGCCACGAGCAGCTGCGTGACGAGGTCGAAGCCCAGGTGCGCGGCGATGGCCGCGGCGGCGAAGCCGGCAGCCAGCAGCAGCAGGTACACCGTGCCGGACAACAACTCGGCCACGATGGCCGCTCCTGCGATCAGCCACCAGAAGGTGGGATGTCCCATGGCAACTCCTCTCTTTTCTTGTTACTCGGATCGTCGCCATTCTGCGGCATGGCGTGCCAAGCGCCTGTATCGCGTAGGGGTATGGCGCCCGGTGGAGCCCTTCGCAGTCGTGCGCCTCTGCGGGCTTGAACCCGGCCGGCGCAATCCGTCATCCGAATTCCGTACACTTCGCGCCTCGCTCATTGCCTGTCTGACTGCCTGTCCGGAGCCCCGCTCATGAAATTCCGCTTTCCCATCGTCATCATCGACGAGGACTTCCGCTCCGAAAACACTTCGGGCCTCGGCATCCGCGCGCTCGCGCAGGCCTTCGAAAGCGAGGGCTTCGAGGTGCTGGGCGTCACGAGCTACGGCGACCTGAGCCAGTTCGCGCAGCAGCAAAGCCGCGCCAGCGCCTTCATCCTGTCGATCGACGACGAGGAGTTCACGGTCGGCCCCGACCTCGACCCGGCCGTGCTGAGCCTGCGCAGCTTCATCGGCGAGGTGCGCCGCAAGAACGCCGACGTGCCGATATACATCTATGGCGAGACCAAGACCGCGCGCCACATCCCGAACGACATCCTGCGCGAGCTGCACGGCTTCATCCACATGTTCGAGGACACCCCCGAGTTCGTGGCGCGCCACATCATCCGCGAGGCCAAGAGCTACCTCGAAGGCGTGCAGCCGCCGTTCTTCAAGGCGCTGATCGACTACGCCGAAGACGGTTCGTACTCGTGGCACTGCCCGGGCCACTCGGGCGGCGTGGCGTTCCTGAAGAGCCCGGTGGGCCGGATGTTCCATCAGTTCTTCGGCGAGAACATGCTGCGCGCCGACGTCTGCAACGCCGTGGAAGAACTGGGCCAGCTGCTCGACCACACCGGCCCGGTAGCGGCCAGCGAGCGCAATGCGGCGCGCATCTTCAACGCCGACCACTGCTTCTTCGTGACCAACGGCACCAGCACCAGCAACAAGATGGTGTGGCACCACACGGTGGCGCCCGACGACGTGGTGGTGGTCGACCGCAACTGCCACAAGTCGATCCTGCACGCGATCATCATGACCGGCGCGATTCCCGTGTTCATGAAGCCCACGCGCAACCACTTCGGCATCATCGGTCCGATTCCCAAGAGCGAGTTCGAGCAGAGCGCCATCAAGGCCAAGATCAAGGCCAACCCGCTGCTGGCCGACGTGGACCCGAACAAGGTCAAGCCGCGCGTGATGACGCTCACGCAGTCGACCTACGACGGCGTGATCTACAACACAGAGACCATCAAGAACATGCTCGACGGCTACGTCGACACGCTGCACTTCGACGAAGCCTGGCTGCCGCACGCCGCCTTCCACCCGTTCTACGGCGCGTACCACGCGATGGGCAAGCGCCGCGTGCGCCCGAAGGATTCGCTGGTGTTCGCCACGCAGTCGACGCACAAGCTGCTCGCCGGCATCAGCCAGGCCAGCCACGTGCTGGTGCAGGACTCGCAGAACCGCGCGCTCGACCGCGACCTCTTCAACGAGGCCTACCTGATGCACTCGTCGACCAGCCCGCAGTACGCGATCATCGCGAGCTGCGACGTGGCCGCCGCCATGATGGAACCGCCCGGCGGCACCGCGCTGGTGGAAGAGAGCATTCTTGAAGCGCTCGACTTCCGCCGCGCCATGCGCAAGGTCGAGGAAGAGTTCGGCAAGGACGAGTGGTGGTTCAAGGTCTGGGGCCCCGAGAAGCTCGTCGACGAAGGCATTGGCCGCGCCGAAGACTGGATCATGAAGGGCGAGAAAGACGCCCAGCCTTCCAAGCGTGCCAAGAGCAAGAAGTCGTCGCCGCGCAACTGGCACGGCTTTGGCGACCTGGCCGACGGCTTCAACATGCTCGACCCGATCAAGTCGACCATCGTCACGCCGGGCCTCGACCTGGAAGGCAACTTTGCCGAGACCGGCATCCCCGCCAGCGTGGTGACCAAGTTCCTCGCCGAGCACGGCGTGATCGTGGAGAAGACGGGCCTGTACAGCTTCTTCATCATGTTCACCATCGGCATCACCAAGGGCCGCTGGAACACGCTGCTCACGGCGCTGCAGCAGTTCAAGGACGACTACGCGCGCAACCAGCCGATGTGGCGCATCCTCCCCGAGTTCTGCCAGCAGCACCCGGGTTACGAGCGCCTGGGCCTGCGCGACCTGTGCCAGCACATCCATCAGCTGTACGCGCGCTATGACGTGGCGCGCCTCACGACCGAGATGTACCTGAGCGACCTGACGCCGGCCATGAAGCCCAGCGACGCCTTCGCCCACATCGCGCACCGCAAGACCGAGCGCGTGGAGATCGACGAGCTCGAAGGCCGCATCACCACCAGCCTGATCACGCCGTACCCGCCGGGCATTCCGCTGCTGATTCCGGGCGAAGTCTTCAATAAGAAGATCGTCGACTACCTGAAGTTCTCGCGCGAGTTCAACCTGCAGTGCCCGGGCTTCGAAACCGACATCCACGGTCTGGTGGCGCGCGTCGACGAGACCGGCAAGAAGCGCTACTACGCGGACTGCGTGCGCGCAGTGCCGAAGAAGTAGTCGGCGAAGGCGAATCCACTCCGGGGATCGAGGCGTATTGAAAGCAGGCCGCTGCATTTGGCCAGCGGCTTCCTTCCTCAACCAGGAGCTTTCAATGATCCGTTTTTCTCAACACCGCCGCATGGCGGGTGTGGCACTCGCCATCGCGCTTTCGGCCGGTGCCTTCTCCGCCGTTGCCGCTTCGGTCATGGTCGGCGGTGCGCCGATGCTGCCGACCAAGGACATCATCGACAACGCGGTCAACTCCAAGGATCACACCACGCTGGTGGCCGCGGTCAAGGCCGCGGGCCTGGTCGACACGCTCAAGGGGGCGGGTCCGTTCACCGTGTTCGCGCCGACCAATGCGGCCTTCGATGGGCTGCCGGCCGGCACCGTGGACACGCTGCTCAAGCCCGAGAACAAGGCCACGCTCACAGGCGTGCTGACCTACCACGTGGTGTCGGGCAAGCTCGATGCGGCCGAGCTCAAGAAGGAGATCAAGGCCGGGAAAGGCACCGCCGAACTCAAGACCGTGGCCGGCGGCATGCTGTGGGCCAAGATGGCGGGCAGCAAGCTCACGATCACGGACGAGAAGGGCGGCACCGCGACGGTCACGATCCCCAACGTCTACCAGTCGAACGGCGTGATCCACGTGGTCGACAAGGTGCTGCTGCCCAAGTGAGCGGCACTTGCCCGCTGACGCGGGCTTGTCCCTAGCGTGTCGGCATGTCGTCGCGCACGCGCATGAAGCGCGCGAAGCGCGGCAACCCGCCCGGGTTGAGTCCGTTGTAGCGATAGGTGACCCAGGTGCCGATGGCCGGCGGATCTTCGCGTTCGGCGTCGGTGAATCCGGTGCCGAGCTTGAGGCGTTTGCCCTCGGGGGTTTCGACCACGAGCGCGCCGAGCCGGCCGCCGTGCTTGCCCTTGCCGCCGACGTGCGCGACGACCCGCGCCTCGGCGTCTTCATAGGGCTTGACCTTGAGCAGGTCGTTGTTGCGTTCGCCGCGGTAGAGCGAGCTGCCCCGGTGCAGCATCAGGCCTTCGCCGCCCATCTTCACGGTCTTGTCGAGCAGTGCCTGCAGGTCCTCGTGTGTCGTCGCGGGCTGCTGCGGCACGGGCATGACCCACGGCGCGTCGGTGATCGGCAGCAGCTTGCGCAACACTGCAAGGCGGGTGTTGAAGTCGCCGCCCTGGGCCGGGAGGTCGAACACCATGAAGCGGATTTCCTGCCAGGCGGGGTCATTGGGCGTCTGGCTGCGCACGGTGGACATCGCGTGGTTGAAGCGTCCACGCCCCGCCCACAGTTCGCCGTCGAGCGGCTGCTTGGGCAGCGAGGCGGTGAACCAGATGGGCGCCACGACGGGCTCGCCGCCGCGGGTCCAGAGCTTCTGGCCGTCCCAGTAACCGCGCACGCCGTCGAACTTCTCGCTGACCCAGTAGCCCGCGAGCGACATGCCAGGGCGGTACACCTCGGCCAGCATCAGGGCGGGCGCGGCGGCGCGCGCGAACACGGCACGGCCGGGGAGGGCCGCGCCCAGTCCCGCGAACAGGAGGAGGGAGCGTCGGTTCAACACGGTGATTGCACTGGAGTGGGGCGCCCGAGGGTGCGAATTACTCCGCCATGCCTCCGACCACGTTGCTGAAGCCGCCGTCCACATAGGTGATCTCGGCGGTCACGCCGCTGGCGAGGTCGCTCAGCAGGAAGGCGGCCACATTGCCGACTTCCTCGATGGTCACGTTGCGGCCGATGGGCGAGGCGTCGGCCACGGCCGCGAGCATCTTGCCGAAGCCCTTGATGCCGCTGGCTGCCAGCGTCTTGATCGGGCCGGCGCTGATGCCGTTCACGCGCATGCCCTTCGGGCCGAGCGAGGCGGCGGTGTAGCGCACCGAGGCTTCGAGCGAGGCCTTGGCCAGGCCCATGGTGTTGTAGTTGGGCAGCGCGCGCGCGGCGCCCAGGTAGGTCAGCGTGAGCAGGGCCGACTTGGCGTTGAGGTAGGGCAGGGCCGCCTTGGCCATGGCCGGGAAGCTGTATGCACTGATGTCGTGCGCGATCTTGAAGCCTTCGCGCGAGAGGCCGTCCAGGAAGTCGCCGGAAATCGATTCGCGTGTGGCGAAACCGATGCTGTGCACGAAGCCGTCGAAGGTGGGCCAGGTCTGGGCGAGGTCGGCAAAGAGCTTGTCGATCTGCGCGTCGTCGCTCACGTCGCAGTCGAAAATCAGTTTCGAGCCGAAGTCTGCGGCATATTCGGTGATACGGTCCTTGAATCGCTCGCCGACATAACTGAAGGCGAGTTCCGCGCCCTGGTCGTGACAGGCCTTGGCAATGCCATATGCAATGGAGCGATTGCTCAACACACCGGTGATCAACAGTTTCTTGCCGGAAAGAAAGCCCATGAAGTTGCCTCGTGAAAATCTTGGGCAGAATTCTCGCATGCGAGGTTGGCTGCTCTGGATGTTGACGCTCCTGGCGCTGCCCTCGTGGGCAGCGCACGGGCTGGGCATGGGTTACGAGCCCAAGTACCCGGCGTCGTTCACGCATTTCGACTACGTGAACCCCAACGCGCCGAAGGGCGGCGACCTCACGCTGTCGGCCCCCGGCGGCTTCGACAAGCTCAACCCCTTCACCTTGCGCGGCGTGCCGCCGGTGGGCATGGGCTACAGCGCCAACGGCTTCGTGTTCTCCGAGTACGGCCTGCTTTTCGACTCGCTGACCACACCGAGCGAGGACGAGCCCTTCTCGCAGTACGGCCTGCTGGCCGAAGACATCCAGCTGGCGCCCGACCGTCTCAGCGTCACGTTCCGACTGAACCCCAAGGCCCGGTTTTCCGATGGCTCGCCGGTGCTGGCGAAGGACGTGAAGTACTCCTTCGACACCTTGCGCAGCAAGCTGGCCGGGCCGACCTTTCGCTCGTACTGGGCCGACATCAAGGAGGCCGTGGTGACGGGCGAGCGCACCATCCGTTTCGACTTCGTGCGCCAGAACGCCGAGCTGCACATGATCATCGGCGGGCTGCCGGTGTTCTCCAGCGCCTGGGGCAAGGGCAAACCCTTCGACCAGATCGTGACCGAGCCGCCGATCGCGAGCGGGCCGTACGTGGTGGACAAGGTCGACTACGGCAAGTTCATCTCGTACCGCCGGCGCCCGGACTACTGGGCCGCCAACCTTGGCGTGCGCCAGGGAATGTTCAACTACGACACGGTGTCGTACCAGTACTTCAAGGACGCGCTCGGTGAGGAAGAGTCGCTCAAGGCCGGCGCGCTCGACGCAATGGAAGAACGCTCGATCATCGCGTGGGTGCGTCGCTACAAAGGACGTCGCTTCGACTCCGGCGAACTGGTCAAGGAAGAGATCGAACACCGGCGCTTCACCGGCATGCAGGGCCTGGCGCCCAACCTGCGGCAGCCCCGCTTTGCCGACATGCGCGTGCGCAGGGCGCTGGCGCTGGCCTTCGATTTCGACTGGCTCAACGCCCACCTGTTCTACGGGCGCCGCGGGCGCACGCAGAGCTACTTCCAGAACAGCGATGACCTCATGGCCCGGCCCGCGGTCAGCCCCGAGGAGCAGGCGCTGATCGACAAGCTCAAGAACAAGCAGCGCTACATCGACAACACCCAGGGCGAGCTGCCGCGCCCCGACAGCAGCGGCGACACCGCTGACGGTCTGCGGCGCAACCTCGTGAAGGCGCAAGAATTGCTGAAGGAGGCCGGCTGGACCTACCGCGACGGCGCGCTGCGCGACAAGGCCGGCACGCCGTTCGTGATCACCATCGACATCGCAGACCGCAGCTCAGGGGTGGTGCTTGCGCCCTATGCGCGCAACCTTGGCAAGCTGGGCATCCGGCTGGAGTACCGCCTGCGCGATCCGAGCCTGCTGAAGAAGAAACTGGACGACTTCGATTTCGACATGGCCATCAGCCTTGTGGGCGGCTCGTCGAGTCCGGGCAACGAGCTGTACGACGACTTCAGCTCGAAATCGGCGAGCGAGAAGGGCAGCCAAAATTTGAGCGGCATCAGCGATCCGGTGGTCGACGAGATCGTCGAGGTGATCGTCAACAGCCACGACCGCGCCTCGCTCGCGGCGGCCGCGCGGCTGCTGGACCGCTACTTGCTCCACCAGCACTACATGACCCCGATGTACTACGGCAAGCAGTATTTCATTGCCCACAAGCGCAAACTGCGCCGCCCGGACGCGCCCTTGCCGCAGCGCCTGCTGGCGGGGTCGGCGATGCTGACAATGTGGTGGATCGACCCGAGCGTCAAGTAGAAGAACACGCATGGCCGCCTACCTGATCCGACGCCTCCTGCTGATCATTCCCACGCTGTTCGGCGTGCTGCTGCTCAATTTCGCGATCGTGCAGTTCGTGCCGGGCGGTCCGGCCGAGCAGCTGCTCTCGCAACTCACCAACAAAGAGAACCGCATCTCCGGCGGCCCCACCGGCCGCACGCTCGATGCCAAGCAGGTGGCCGAGATCAAGGCGCTCTACGGTTTCGACAAGCCGGCGCCCGAGCGCTTCTGGCAGATGCTCAAGCAGTTCGCGCGCTTCGATCTGGGCAAGAGCTTCTTCCAGAGCAAGGACGTGTGGCAGCTCATCAAGGAGAAGCTGCCGGTGTCGATCAGCTTGGGGCTGTGGACTTTCTTCATCAGCTACCTCATCGCGGTGCCGCTGGGGGTGGCCAAGGCGGTGCGCGCGGGCTCGCGCTTCGACTTCTTCACGACGCTGCTGGTGCTCGTCGGCTACGCCATTCCGGGTTTCGTGCTGGGCGTGGCGCTCCTGGTGATCTTCGGCGGCCAGCTGCAGTGGTTTCCGCTGCGCGGGCTGACCTCGCCGAACTGGGAGTCTTTGA
Source organism: Variovorax sp. 54 (assembly GCF_002754375.1). Classification (NCBI taxonomy): domain Bacteria; kingdom Pseudomonadati; phylum Pseudomonadota; class Betaproteobacteria; order Burkholderiales; family Comamonadaceae; genus Variovorax; species Variovorax sp. 54. The sequence continues at coordinate 101,071 of NZ_PEFF01000001.1, read as the reverse complement.
GCTGGGGCGCTCGTATCGTCGACTACCTGTGGCACATCACCTTGCCGGTGACGGCCATGGTGTTGGGCAGCTTCGCGATCACCGCGATGCTCACCAAGAACTCCTTCCTCGAGGAGATCCGCAAGCAGTACGTGCTGACGGCGCGCGCCAAAGGGCTGGCCGAGCGGCAGGTGCTGTGGAAGCACGTGTTCCGCAATGCGCTGATCCCGATCATCACGGGCTTTCCGACGGCCTTCATCGGCGCTTTTTTCTCGGGCGCGCTGCTCATCGAGACGCTGTTCTCGCTCGACGGCATGGGCCTGCTCAGCTACGAGAGCGTGCTGCGGCGCGACTACCCGGTGTTCCTGGGCACGCTGTATCTGTTCACGCTGATCGGGCTGGTGACCAAGCTCATTTCCGATCTTTGCTACGTCTGGGTCGATCCGAGGGTGAAGTTTGACTGAAGCCGCCGCCGTGTCTGTGAGCCCCGGGCGCCGTGCCTGGCACCGTTTTCGCCGTAACCCGCTGGGGTTCTGGAGCCTGGTCGTCTTCTCGACGCTGGTGGTGCTGAGCCTGTTCGCCGATGTGCTGTCCACCGACAAGCCGTTGGTGGTGCGCTACGAAGGCCAGACCTATTTCCCCGTGCTGCGCGACTATTCCGAGAAGACCTTCGGCGGCGATTTCGAAACGCCCGCCGACTACCTCGACCCGTTCATCGAGCAACGCATCACCCAGGGCGACAACTGGGCGCTGTATGCGCCCAACCGCTACGGCCCGACCACGCTCAACTATTTCTCGAAGCCGCCGAACCCCGCGGCGCCTTCGCACGCCAACCTGCTGGGCACCGACGAGCGCGGGCGCGACCTGCTGGCCCAGCTGATCTACGGCTTTCGTGTGAGCGTGCTGTTCGCACTCGCGCTCACGGTGGTCGGGGTGGTGCTGGGCATCGCGACCGGCGCCGTGCAGGGTTTCTTCGGCGGCAAGATCGACCTGACCTTCCAGCGCCTGATCGAGATCTGGAGCGCGATGCCCGAGCTGTACCTGCTGATCATCTTCAGCGCGATCTTCACGCCCAGCGTGTCGCTGCTGCTGATCTTGCTGAGCCTGTTCGGCTGGATGGGGCTGTCGGACTACGTGCGCGCCGAGTTCCTGCGCAACCGCCAGATGGACTACGTGCGCGCCGCGCGCGCGCTCGGTGTGGGCAACCTGCAGATCATGTGGCGTCACATCCTGCCCAACAGCATGGTGCCGGTCGTCACCTTCTTGCCGTTCCGCATGAGCGCGGCCATCCTCGCGCTGACTTCGCTCGACTTCCTTGGCCTGGGCGTTCCGCCCGGCACGCCGTCGCTCGGCGAGCTGCTGAGCCAGGGCAAGGGGAACATCGACGCCTGGTGGATTTCGCTGTCCACCTTCTGTGTGCTGGTCGTCACGCTGATGCTGCTGACCTTCATGGGCGACGCACTGCGCGATGCGCTCGACCCCCGGAAGGCCGACAAATGACGACGATGCGCGATACGACGAAGAACCAACCCTTGCTCGACGTGAAGGGGCTGCGTGTCTCGTTCGGCGGCAAGCCGGTGGTGCACGGCATCGACCTGCAGATTGCGGCGGGAGAAAAGCTCGCGCTGGTTGGCGAGTCGGGCTCGGGCAAGACCGTCACGGCGCTCTCGCTGCTGCGGCTGGTGCAGAACGCGGATCTCGCCGGCGTGGCAGCCCTGTCGGGTTCGCAAGATCAGCGCGGTGCGCGCGACCTGCTGTCGATTCCGGAGCGCGAACTGCGCGGCATCCGTGGCAAGGAGATCGCGATGATCTTCCAGGAGCCGATGACCGCGCTCAATGCGCTCTACACCGTGGGCGACCAGATCGCTGAGGTGCTGGAGTTGCACGAAGGGCTGTCGGCCCGCGCCGCGCAGGAGGCTTCTGTCCAACTGCTGGCCGATACCGGCATTCCCGAGCCGGCGCGGCGGGCGAGGTCGTTTCCGCACCAGCTGTCGGGCGGTCAGCGCCAGCGCGCGATGATCGCGATGGCGCTGGCCTGCAAGCCGCGCCTGCTGCTGGCCGACGAGCCGACCACGGCGCTCGACGTCACGGTGCGCGCGCAGATCCTCGAACTGCTGGCCGACCTGCAGCGCAAGTACGGCATGGCCGTGCTGCTCATCACCCACGACCTGAACCTGGTGCGCCGTTTCGCCGACCGCGTGGCGGTGATGGAGCGCGGCCACATCGTCGAGCACGGCCCGGTGGGCACGGTGTTCGAGGCGCCGCAACACGCTTACACCCGCAAGCTGATCGACAGCCATCCGGCGCGCGACGTGGCCGAGGCCGCCGCCGATGGCGCGGCGCCGCCGGTGCTTGAGGCGCGGGCGCTGCGTGTGAGCTATCCGGTGTCGCGCCCCGGCTTTGCAGGCTGGTTCCGCAAGGGCGAGTTCGTCGCCGTGCAGGGCGCCGATTTCCGGATTGCGCCGGGCGAGACGCTGGGCGTGGTCGGCGAATCGGGCTCGGGCAAGTCGACGCTGGCACTGGCCGCGCTCGGCCTGCTCAAGCACCGGGGCGAACTGCAGGTGACGGGGAAGGGCTGGGCGGTGGACCGCGCCTCCGACCTCGCGCTGCGCCGCACGATGCAGGTGGTGTTCCAGGACCCGTTCTCGTCACTCTCGCCGCGCATGACGGTGGAGCAGATCGTGGGCGAGGGGCTGCGCGTGCACGCACCCGAGCTCGACACTGCGGCCCGCCGGGTGCGCGCGCTCGCGGCGCTGGCCGACGTGGGACTGAGCGAGGCTCAGTTTCCCGCGCTGCTCGACCGCTATCCGCACGAGTTCTCGGGCGGGCAGCGCCAGCGGCTGGCGATCGCCCGGGCGCTGATCGTCGATCCGCGGCTGCTGGTGCTCGACGAGCCCACCAGCGCGCTCGACGTGACCATCCAGAAGCAGGTGCTCGGCCTGCTGCAGCGGCTGCAGCGCGAGCGGGGGCTGAGCTACCTGCTGATCACGCACGACGTCGAGGTGATCCGCGCCATGGCGCACCAGGTCATCGTGATGAAGGACGGCGCGATTCTCGAATCCGGACCAGCCCTGCGCGTTCTCGACGCTCCCGAGCATCCCTACACACAGAAACTGGTGGCGGCGGCGCTGCTGGAATAAAACACGGAGATTGCAAAAAATGTCGGGAATCGGACGCGACCGGCGCGGCGCCTGGCGCGCGGCACTGGCCTGCATGGTCACGCTGGCGGTGGCCATGGGCCTGGGGCGCTTTGCCTTCACGCCCATGCTGCCCATCATGCTGAGCGAGGGAAAACTCGAGCTGGCTGGCGGCGGCCTCTTGGCTTCTCTTAATTACCTGGGCTATTTCTTCGGCGCGGTGAGCTGCGCAGCCATCGGCATCAAGGCGTCGAGCATGGTGCGCGGTGGCCTGCTGGCCACGGCGGCGCTGCTGGTCGGCATGGGGTTGCTGCACAGCTTCATCGGGTGGGGCGTGCTGCGCGCGGCGGCCGGGGTGATGAGCGCCTGGGTCTTCGTGTTCGCCTCGGGTTGGGGGCTGCGCCGGCTGGCCGAGACGAATTCGCCCGCGCTGGCCGGCGTGATCTACACCGGGCCGGGCATCGGGATCGCCATGACAGGGCTGCTGGGCGGTGCACTGGGTCGCTGGGGTTCGGAAGCGGGCTGGATCGGCCTCGGATTGCTGGCCGTGGTGCTGATCGCGGTGATCTGGCGGGTGTTCGACGATGGCGAGCGGGTGGGGGCGGGGGCGGGCGGGACGGTTGCCAGCCCGGCCGCGACCGCTGGCGCCACCGGATCGGCCTCGGCGCGCAGCGACGCGATCTGGCTGGTCGCGCTCTATGGGCTGGCAGGCTTTGGCTACATCATCACTGCCACCTTCCTGCCCGTGATCGCCCGGCAGGCATTGCCAGGTTCGTCGTGGCCGGATTTCTTCTGGCCGTTGTTCGGGGTCGCCATCATTCCGGGCGCATTGATCGGTGCCCGCGCCCCGGCGCATTGGGACAACCGGCTGTTGCTGGCCGCCGCCTATGCGTTGCAGGCACTTGGCGTCGTGCTTTCGGTGGCCTGGCCGACCATTGCCGGTTTTGCATTGGGCAGCCTGCTGCTCGGCATGCCTTTCACCGCCATCACACTTTTCGCCATGCGGGAAGCTCGCCGGCTGCGCGGCAACGCGGCGGCCGGGCTGATCGGCTATGCCACGGCGTCCTACGGGGTGGGGCAGATCATCGGGCCGTTGTTCGCGGCGCCACTGGCGCAGCGCACCGGCTCTTTCGAGCTGCCTTTGCTGGTGGCCGCGGCCGCATTGGCGCTGGGCGCGGTGTTGTTTGCCGTGGTCTGGTCGAAATACAGACGCCCGCTGGCCGTTTGAATACCGATGTCCTTCATTTATGCACGCGAATAGCATATAATTCGAGGCTCACGACCAAACGGGCGGGTACCAACCGCCCGTTTTTTTTGGTCTATGCATTCTCAAGCAGCAATTATTTGGCGTCGTGGCATCCGTGGTGGGCGGGTGCTGCGGCTTGGGCATTGATTCAGAAGGCGCTTTCAAACACGTGGCATTGCAGCAAACAGTAGAACAAACCGTGGCCGGTCTCGGCTACGACCTGGTCGAGGTCGAGCGCTCGGCCGGAGGATTGCTGCGCGTGACGATTGATTTGCCCTGGACGCCCCCCACCTCCGAAGATGTGGCGGCCGGCGTGCCCGAGCCCTTCGTGACGGTGGAAGACTGCGAGAAGGTCACGCGCCAGCTGCAATTCGCGCTGGAAGTCGATGCGGTCGATTACAAGCGGCTCGAGGTTTCCTCGCCCGGTATCGATCGCCCCTTGCGCAATGAACAGGATTTCGGGCGATTCGTGGGTGCGGTGATTGACCTCACCCTCAAGGCGCCCATGGGCGCTGCCGCGGCGGGTCAGGTGTCGGCCACCCGCAAGAAGTTTCGCGGCACGCTGGAGCGTGCTGAAAGCGGTTCGGGTTGGCAGATCGTCTGGAGCGACGAGCCCAAGGCCAAGCCCGGTCAAAAAGTGAGCAAGAAGCGCGCGCCTGCACCGTTGCATGCGCTGGGCTTCGTATTGGACGAGCTGCGCGATGCGCGGCTCGCGCCGATTGTGGATTTCAAGGGCCGCAAGGCCAAAACCCAACCGGGTTTTTCAGATATTGACGACGGAACGAACGTTCCGGACTGAACAAGAGGAGTGGTGGCATGAATCGCGAAATGTTGATGTTGGTGGATGCGATCTCGCGCGAGAAGAACGTCGAACGCGACGTGGTCTTCGGCGCGGTCGAATCCGCACTGGCGCAAGCCACCAAGAAGCTCCATCAGGGTGACGTGGATATCCGCGTGGCGGTCGATCGCGACAGCGGCGACTACGAAACTTTCCGCCGTTGGCACGTCGTTCCCGATGAGGCCGGCCTGCAACTGCCCGACCAGGAAATCCTCCTGTTCGAGGCCAAGGAAGAAATGTCGGACATCGAAGTCGGCGAGTACATCGAGGAATCGGTGGACTCGGTGCCGATCGGCCGCATCGGCGCCATGGCTGCCAAGCAGGTGATCCTGCAGAAGATCCGCGACGCCGAGCGCGAGATGCTGCTTAACGACTTCATGTCGCGCGGCGACAAGATCTTCGTGGGCACCGTCAAGCGCCTGGACAAGGGCGACATCATCGTGGAAGCCGGGCGCGTCGAAGGCCGCCTGCGCCGCAGCGAGATGATCGCCAAGGAAAACCTGCGCAACGGCGACCGCGTGCGGGCCATGATCATGGAGGTCGACCTGACGCTGCGCGGCGCGCCGATCATTCTGTCGCGCTCGGCCCCCGAGTTCATGATCGAGCTGTTCCGCCAGGAAGTGCCCGAGATCGAACAAGGCCTGCTCGAAATCAAGAGCTGCGCCCGCGACCCCGGTTCGCGCGCCAAGATCGCCGTGCTCTCGCACGACAAGCGTGTCGACCCGATCGGCACCTGTGTCGGCGTGCGTGGCACCCGCGTCAACGCCGTGACCAACGAACTCGCTGGCGAGCGCGTGGACATCGTGCTGTGGAGCGAAGACCCGGCCCAGTTCGTGATCGGTGCCCTGGCGCCGGCCAACGTCTCGTCGATCGTGGTCGATGAAGAAAAGCACGCCATGGATGTGGTGGTCGATGAGGAAAACCTCGCGATCGCCATCGGCCGCGGCGGCCAGAACGTGCGTCTGGCTTCTGACCTCACCGGTTGGAAGATCAACATCATGGACGCCAACGAGTCGGCCCAGAAACAGGCCGTCGAAACCGATACCAGCCGCAAGCTCTTCATGGAAAAGCTCGATGTCGACGAGGAAATCGCCGACATCCTGATTTCGGAGGGGTTCAACAGCCTCGAAGAGGTGGCCTACGTGCCGATCTCCGAGATGCTTGAGATCGAGGCCTTCGACGAAGACACCATCAATGAGCTGCGCGCCCGTGCAAAGGATGCGCTGCTGACCATGGAAATCGCCAAGGAAGAGGGCGTCGAAACCGTTTCGCAGAACCTGCGCGACCTCGAAGGCCTCAACCCCGACCTGATTCCCCAGTTGGCCGAAGCGGGTGTGAATACCCGTGACGACCTGGCCGACCTCGCGGTCGATGAACTCACCGAAATCACCGGCCTGAGCGCCGATGACGCCAAAGCCCTCATCTTGAAAGCCCGCGAACATTGGTTCGCCGGCCAAGAGTGACGGTATGGAGGCACGAAAGCAATATGTCCAGTACCACTGTCGCCGAGTTCGCGAACGAGCTCAAGAAGACTCCCGAAACCTTGCTTGACCAGCTCAAGAGCGCAGGCGTGCCCAAAGCGGCCGCCACCGATGCACTCACGGAGGCCGACAAGCAGCGCTTGCTCGGTTTCCTGAAGGCCAGCCACGGCACGACCGAGCCCGAGCGCAAGAAGATCACGCTGACCAAGAAGTCGACCAGCGAGATCAAGCAGGCCGACGCCACCGGTCGCGCCCGCACCATCCAGGTCGAAGTGCGCAAGAAGCGCACCTTCATCCAGCGCGATGAAGGCCATCCAGCCACGGCCGAAGGCTCGCAGCAGCAGGCGGCCGAGACGTCCGCCGCACCGGCCGCACCTCAGATCGACGAAGCCGAACTGGCCCGTCGCGAGGAAGACGCACGCCGCCAGGCCGAGCTGATCCGCCGCCAGGAAGAGGAGCTGGCCGAGAAGCGTCGCCAGCGCGAAGAAACCGAAGCCCGCGAACGCGAGCAGGCAGAGAAGGCCGAGCGCGCTGAACAGGCCGAGCAGGAAGCTGCACGCCTCAACGCCGAGAAGAAGGCCGCTGAAGCCGCTGCCGCATCCGCCAAGGAAGCCGCGAAGCAGCCGGTGGCTGCCCCCGCCGCGCCGGCCGCTGTTGCTGCCGCTGCCGCTGCCGCAGAAACCGCTGCCGCGGCCGAAAAACAGGCTGCCGACACGAAGCTGGCCGCACAGAACGCCGCCACGCAGGCCAAGGAAGATGCCAAGGCCAAGGCCGCCGCCGAATCGAAGGCCCGTGCCGACGAAGAAGCCGCCCGTGCCAAGGACCTCGACGAGCGTCGCCGCAAGGCCCTCGCCGAGGCCGAAGCCATTCGCGCCATGATGAACGCACCGGCGCGCGTGCTGGTGCCGCACAAGGCGCCCGAGAAGCCGCAACCCGAAAAGTCGACGGTCAAGGGCACGCTGCACAAGCCTGCCACGCCGCCGGGCCGCCCGGGTGCTCCTGCGGCCCCTGGCGCCGCAGCGCCGGCCGCTGCCGGTGCCGGCAAGGAAGTCAAGTCCGCCAAGCTCTCGTCGAGTTGGGCTGGCGATCCTGCCAAGAAGAAGGAAATCAAGACCCGCGGCGATGCCAGCGGGGGTGTCAGCCGTGGCAACTGGCGCGGAGGCCCGCGCGGCCGTCGCGGCAACGACCGCGGTGGTCACGACGAGCAGCACGCACCGGCCGCACCGGTCGAGGCGCGCATTCTGGAAGTGCATGTGCCCGAGACCATCACGGTCGCCGAGCTCGCGCACAAGATGGCCGTGAAGGCGCAGGAAGTCATCAAGCAATTGATGAAGCTGGGCATGATGGCGACCATCAACCAGTCGCTCGACCAGGACACCGCGATGATCATCGTGGAGGAAATGGGCCACAACGCGGTGGTTGCCGCGCTGGACGACCCGGAAGCCTTCACCGACGAGGACGTGTCGGCGCAACAGGCCGAAGCCCTGCCGCGCGCACCGGTCGTGACCGTCATGGGTCACGTCGACCACGGCAAGACCTCGCTGCTGGACTACATCCGTCGCGCCAAGGTCGCTGCGGGCGAAGCCGGCGGCATCACGCAGCACATCGGTGCGTACCACGTTGAAACCGCGCGCGGCATGGTGTCGTTCCTCGACACCCCGGGTCACGAGGCGTTCACCGCCATGCGTGCCCGCGGTGCGCAGGCCACCGACATCGTGATCCTGGTGGTGGCGGCCGACGACGGCGTCATGCCCCAGACCAAGGAAGCCATCAAGCACGCGAAAGCGGCGGGTGTGCCGATCGTGGTTGCCATCAACAAGGTGGACAAGCCCGACGCCAACCTGGACCGCGTGAAGCAGGAACTGGTGGCCGAAGAAGTCGTGCCTGAAGAGTACGGCGGCGACGTGCCGTTCGTGCCCGTGTCGGCCAAGACCGGCCAGGGCATCGACGACCTGCTCGAGCAGGTGCTGCTGCAGGCCGAAGTGCTGGAACTCAAGGCGCCGGTGGAAGCCGCTGCCAAGGGCCTGGTCATCGAAGCGCAGCTCGACAAGGGCCGCGGCCCGGTCGCGACTGTGCTGGTGCAGTCCGGCACGCTCAAGACCGGCGACGTGGTGCTGGCTGGCTCGACCTATGGCCGCGTGCGCGCCATGCTGGACGAAGACGGCAAGGCCACCAAGTCGGCAGGTCCATCGATCCCGGTCGAAATCCAGGGTCTGACCGAAGTGCCGCAAGCGGGCGACGAGTTCATGGTGATGGCCGACGAGCGCCGTGCGCGCGAAATCGCCACCTACCGTGCCGGCAAGTTCCGCAACACCAAGCTGGCGAAGGCGCAAGCCGCGAACCTGCAGAACATGTTCACCGACCTGTCGGCGGGCGAAGTGCAGACGCTGCGCATCATCATCAAGGCCGACGTGCAAGGCTCGCAGGAAGCACTGGCCCAGTCGCTGCTCAAGCTGGCGACCGAAGAGGTCAAGGTGCAGATCGTGTACGCCGGCGTCGGCGGCATCAGCGAAAGCGACATCAACCTCGCGATCGCGTCGAAGGCTGTGGTCATCGGCTTCAACGTGCGGGCCGATGCCGGTGCGCGCAAGCTGGCCGAAGGCAATGGCGTACAGCTGAACTACTACAGCATCATTTACGACGCTGTCGACGAGATCAAGGTCGCGATGTCGGGCATGCTGGCACCGGAGCGCCGCGAAGAGATCATCGGCTCGGCCGAGATCCGCACGGTGTTCGTGGCCTCGAAGATCGGCACCGTGGCCGGCTCGTACGTCACTTCGGGCTCGGTCAACCGCAGCGCGCATTTCCGCCTGCTGCGCGACAACGTGGTGATCTACACCGGCGAAGTCGACTCGATCAAGCGCATGAAGGACGATGTCCGCGAAGTCCGCGAAGGTTTTGAGTGCGGTATCAAGCTCAAGAACTACAACGACATCAAAGAAGGCGATCAGCTCGAGTTCTTCGAAATCAAGGAGATCGCGCGTACGTTGTAACGCGCGCCACGATATCGAGCTCATTGCCGCGTTGCAGCCGTCTGGCCGTACTGAAGTACTGTCTGCGACGGCGCGCCTTGCACTGAGCCCGATTTCGCGACGCTAGTGATTGAATAAATGCCCAAAAGAAAAGCTGCCGCACCCAACCGCGCGTTCAAGGTTGCCGACCAGATCCAGCGCGATCTGACGGAACTGATCGCGCGCGAGTTGAAGGACCCGCGCGTGGGCATGGTCACGATCCAGGCGGTCGAGGTCACGCCCGACTATGCGCACGCGAAGATCTTCTTCAGCTTGCTCACAGGCGACGTGGCCGAGACCACCGAAGCGCTGAACCAGGCCGCAGGCTTCCTGCGCAACGGCCTGTTCAAGCGCCTGCACATCCACACCGTGCCGACGCTGCACTTCCTGTTCGACCGCACCACCGAGCGTGCGGCCGACATGAATGCGCTCATCGCACAGGCCGTTGCTTCGCGCTCGAAAGACGACTAGCGATGAACGCGCCACGCACACGGGTGCAGCGGCGCCCTGTGCATGGGGTGTTGCTGCTCGACAAGCCGCTGGGGTTTTCCAGCAACCAGGCCTTGCAAAAGGCCAAGTGGTTGCTGCGCGCCGAAAAAGCGGGCCATACCGGCACGCTCGATCCGCTCGCCACAGGCGTGCTGCCGCTGTGTTTCGGCGCCGCCACCAAATTCAGTCAACTGCACCTCGACGCCGACAAGACGTACGAGGCGGTTGCGCGCCTGGGCGTCAAGACCACCACCGGTGACGCCGAGGGCGAGGTGATCGCCGAGCGCCCGGTGCAGGTTTCGCCAGAAGACCTGGCCCGCGTCGAAGCGCTGTTTACCGGCCCGATCCGCCAAGTGCCGCCGATGCACAGCGCGCTCAAGAAAGACGGCAAGGCGCTGTACGAGTACGCACGCGAAGGCATCGAGATCGAGCGCGCGCCGCGCGACGTCGTCATTTACAAGCTCGCGCTGACGCGGCTGGACGACACAAGCATCCGCATTGTTGCGAGCGTGAGCAAGGGCACCTACATTCGCACCCTGGGCGAGGACATCGGCGAGGCACTGGGCTGCGGCGCGCACCTGAGCTTCCTGCGCCGCACAGCGACGGGCGGTTTCGGCGAGGCGCAGTGCGTCACGATCGAGGCGCTCGAAGCCATGACCGAAGACGAGCGCCTGGCACGCCTGTTGCCTGCCGAAGCGCTGGTCGAGGGCCACAGCCGCGTCACGCTCGCCGCCGAAGATGCGGCACGTTTTCTTTCAGGCCTGCGCCGCCGCGGCGGCTGGGCCGATGCCGAAGCGGTGGCCGTGTTCGGCACCGACCCGCAGGCGTTCCTGGGCACCGCCCACGTGAACGCCGGCGAACTGATCCCGGGGCGCTTGCTGAACCCCATCGAAATTCAGCAAATTCTTTTGAACGCACCACAGACCGAAGCGACACCATGAGTACCAAGCAAATCCGCAATATCGCCATCATTGCCCACGTGGACCATGGCAAGACCACCATGGTCGACCAGCTGCTGCGCCAGTCGGGCACCTTCGCCGAACACGAGAAGGTCGTCGACACGGTGATGGACAACAACGCCATCGAAAAGGAACGTGGCATCACGATCCTGGCCAAGAACTGCGCCGTGACCTGGGAAGGCACGCACATCAACATCGTCGACACCCCGGGCCACGCGGACTTCGGCGGTGAAGTGGAACGCGCGCTGTCGATGGTCGACGGCGTGGTGCTGCTGATCGACGCGCAGGAAGGCCCGATGCCCCAGACGCGTTTTGTGACCAAGAAGGCACTGGCCCTGGGCCTGAAGCCGATTCTGGTCGTGAACAAGGTCGACAAGCCGGGCGCCAACCCCGACAAGGTCGTCAACGCCGCTTTCGACCTGTTCGACAAGCTCGGCGCGACCGACGAACAGCTCGACTTTCCCGTGGTGTACGCCTCGGGCATCAACGGCTGGTCGTCGCTCGAAGAAGGCGCAGCCGGTGAGCAGTGGGGCCCCGACATGTCGGCCCTGTTCAACACCATCCTGAAGCACGTGCCGTCGCAAAAGGGTGACCCGAACGCGCCGCTGCAGCTGCAGATTTCCGCCCTCGACTTCTCGACTTTCGTCGGCCGCATCGGCGTGGGCCGCATCAGCCAGGGCACGCTCAAGCCCATGACCGACGTGCTGGTCATGGAAGGTCCGGACGGCAAGACCGTCAAGGGCCGCGTCAACCAGGTGCTGACCTTCCAGGGCCTGGACCGCGTGCAATCGACCGAAGCCGGCCCCGGCGAAATCGTGCTGATCAACGGCATCACCGACATCGGCATTGGCGTCACCGTGACCGACAAGGACAAGCCTGCGCCCCTGCCCATGCTCAAGGTCGACGAACCGACCCTGACTATGAACTTCTGCGTGAACACCAGCCCGCTGGCCGGCCGCGAAGGCAAGTTCGTGACCAGCCGCCAGATCTGGGACCGCCTGCAAAAGGAACTGCAGCACAACGTGGCACTGCGCGTGAGCGAGACCGACGAAGAAGGCATCTTCGAAGTCATGGGCCGCGGCGAACTGCACCTGACCATCCTGCTGGAAAACATGCGCCGCGAAGGCTATGAAATGGCCGTGTCGAAGCCGCGCGTGGTATTCCGCACCGTGAACGGCGAGAAGCACGAGCCCATCGAATTGGTCACGGCCGACATCGAAGAAGGTCACCAGGGCGGCGTGATGCAGGCACTGGGCGAACGCAAGGGCGAACTGGTCAACATGGAACCGGACGGCCGCGGTCGCGTGCGCCTCGAGTACCGCATTCCGGCGCGTGGCCTGATCGGCTTCACGAACGAATTCCTGAACCTGACGCGCGGCTCGGGCCTCATCAGCAACATCTTCGACAGCTACGAAGCCCACAAGGGCGAGATCGGCAGCCGCAAGAACGGCGTACTGATCTCGATGGACGACGGTGAAATCTTCACCTACGCGCTGGGCAAGCTGGACGACCGCGGCCGCATGTTCGTGAAGGCGAACGATCCGGTGTACGAAGGCATGATCGTCGGCATCCACAGCCGCGACAACGACCTCGTGGTGAACGCCACGCGCACCAAGCAGCTGACCAACTTCCGCGTGAGCGGCAAGGAAGACGCGATCAAGATCACGCCCCCGATCGACCTCACGCTGGAATACGGCGTCGAGTTCATCGAGGACGACGAGCTGGTCGAAATCACGCCCAAGAGCGTGCGCCTGCGCAAGCGTTTCCTGAAGGAAAGCGACCGCAAGCGCGCCGGCCGCGACACGTCGAACGGCTGATCGCCTTCGACCGGCCATGCGCCTGACGCACGGCGCCGCAGTCGGGCTGATGGTCGTCGTGACCCTCATGTGGGGTACGGCGGGCGTCGTCACACGGCACCTGGCACAGGCGCACAGTTTCGAGATCACCTTCTGGCGCAGCCTCTTCACGATGCTGGCGCTGCTGGTGATCTTGCCGCTTTGGCGGGGGCGGGCGGTGTTCTCGCAGCTTCGCCGCGGCGGGCAGTCGCTCTGGATCTCGGGCGTCTGCTGGGCCGTGATGTTCACGGCTTTCATGGTGGCGCTGACCTTGACATCGACCGCGAGCGTGCTGGTCACGATGTCGCTCGGGCCGCTCTTCACTGCACTCGCTGCACGCTTCTTCATCGGGCACCGGTTGCCTGCACGCACCTGGGCGGCCATCGTGGTCGCCGGGCTGGGCATCGGCTGGATGTACGGCACGCAGCTGCTGGGCGGCGGTGGGTCGCTCGTCGGCACGCTGGTGGCGCTGTGCGTGCCGCTGGCGGGCGCGACGCAATGGACTGTGGTCCAGCATGCGCACGCCAAGGGGCAGGAGGTCGACCTCGTGCCCGCGGTGCTGATCGGTGCGGCCCTCTGTGCGCTCGTCACCTTGCCGCTGGCCTGGCCGTTCCGTGCCGGCCCGCATGACCTGGGCTTGCTGGCCTTCCTCGGTGTCTTTCAGTTGGCGATTCCCTGCGTGCTCTCCGTGTTGTGCGCGCAGGTGCTCAAGGCGCCTGAGGTGGCCTTGCTTGCGCTGCTCGAGGTGATCTTCGGTATCGCGCTGGCCTGGCTCGGCGCCGGCGAAACGCCCGCGGCCAGCGTGTTGACCGGCGGCGTGCTCGTGATCGGGGCGCTGGTGTTCAACGAGCTGCTCGCGCTGCGCGGGCGCCGCACCACGCTGGCGGACAGCGCGCTGCCGGGCGCGCACTGATCCGCAGCGGCCTTCAGCGGCCGAAGAGGTACCAGCCGATCACGATCACGACGGCCACCACGATCATTCCGAAGTTGCGCAGGCTGGCTTGCTGGCTGCGCGCGAACTCTTTGAGCATGTCGGCGGTCTCCTGCACGTCGGCGGCAACGAGCGCCTGGGCTTCGTCGAGGATGCGCCGATGGTCGGCGGCCGTCGCAAAGGCCGGCTCGGCGGCGACACGGGCGCGGAGCGCTTCGAACGGCTCCGTATCGAGCAGGCCGTCGGTCACCAGCCAGCCCAGGGTGGGGCCCAGGGCGGCGGGCGCGCCGGTCAGAGGCGCGGCACTCAGCGCCAGGTCGCGGGTCTCGGTGTCGATCAGTCCTTCGTTGAACAGCGCGACCACGGCCTCGTGCGTGATGCCGGTCGTGCCGAGGTCCAGCAGGTCGTCTGCGTCGTAGGCGATGTCTTCCGCTTCGGTGAACGCCGCGACCGCTGGCGATGCGTCTTCGAGGCGCTCCACGGCGGCATCGACTTCTTCCTCGGTGATCAGGTTCTTGAGGCGCATCCAGGCCAGTGCATGCGCGGGGCCGGGAATCGGCGGCAGGGCGGGGGCCTCGGGGTGCGCGAGCGCGGCATCGTGCTGCGCGTCGGTGATGAGGCCGTGGGACAGGAGTACCTGGAAGGCATCCCGGTGGGTGTCGGCAGAAGTCATTCGGCGATTCTGCCGTGCGTCATGAAAAAAGCCCCGGCGGATGCCGAGGCTTGGGTCGATGGAAGCGTCGGTTCAGACCGACGCCATCACATCCACGGCATCAGGGGCGGGCGACTTTCCAGGCACCGTTGGCCACGCCGTCGCCGGTCTTGTCACCGGCCTTGGTGTCCTTGGCCCAGTAGTACAGCGGCCAGCCCTTGTAGGCCCACTGCTTCTTGCCGTCTTCACGCACGACGATGGTGTAGCCGCCCATGGGCTTGGCGGCATCGGCCACGCCGAGCGGGGGCCAGGTGGCGGCGCATTGGGCGTTGCAGGCCGAGGTGCCGGCATTGGCGGTGTCACGGGCGAAGGTGTAGAGCGTCATGCCGTTCGGGCCGACCAGCACGCCGTCGGCGGTGCGGGTGGGCGTGTCGGGCGCTCCAGCGGTCTTGGTGGACATGCCGCCGCAGCCGGCGAGCAGGGCCGCTGCGAGGATCGAGGCGCTGAGCAATTTCATGCAGTTTCTCCTTCAGTTGAAAAATCAATCGCGAAAACAAGCCAGGTGAATGCGCGAACCGGCAGTTTATGCCGTCGCTACGATAACTCGCGGTAGGCCAGGGTCGCGAGTCGCAGTAGCGCATCGCGCGGCAGGCGACCGGCCACGGCATAGCCGAAGCCCCGGTCGACCCAGTAAAAGCTCGGCACGGCACCGTCCGAGGCGAAGCGAAAGGCGGTTTCGCGCGATGCAGCGGCGTCCGCGGCCTGCGCATCGAGCGTGCCGATGTAGAGCGTGATGCGTTCGCCTGCCGCGTCCTCGAACATGAACTGCGCGCGCGCGCCGGTTTCGCCGGGCAGCAGGCGCCCGCCGACCAGCGTGTAGCCGAGCGAGGACAGGTCGGGCACCTTGAGCGGGTGGTCCAGGCGTTTGGACAGCCACTGCACGAGGTGCTGCTGCTCGGCGGCGGCCACTTCGACGGGGTGCCGTTTTTCGGGCGTGTAGACGACGTGGGCCACCGAGGCGTCGCGGACGAACTCGCGCACGGCCGGTGCGCGGGCCAAGGAGGCCCCGGACGCATGCGTCACCGTCGACCACTGGGAATTGCCAAGCCAACCCGCGGCGAAGGCGATCAACAGGCCCGCGGCCATGCCGCTCCAACGCAGCCAGAGAGCAGAGCGACCGGTCTCGGCACGGTGCCGTTCGAGCACGCCCATCAGCGGCGCAGGCACGGGCTCGTCGAGCAAGCCGCCATGCAGGCGACGCAGCGCATCGCGCTGGGCATGCCAGGCCGCCACGCGGGCCGCCACGGCCGGATCGCGCGCGATCGCATCCTCGACCGCTTCACGGCGTTCCGGCGGCAACTGGCCGTCGACCCAGGCGTGCAGTTCGTCGTCGGTGGGGGGCAGGGTGGGGCGGTTCATGGCGGGATGCTTCACGTCACTTGAGGCGGCGCAGGCCGGGGCGGTTGGGTGCTGCGGCGCCGTCCATCAGTTCCTGCAGGCGAAGGCGGGCCCGTGAGAGGCGCGACATCACGGTGCCGATCGGGATGCCGAGCACCTTTGCCACCTCGGCGTAGGACAGGTCTTCGAGCGTTACCAGCAGCAGCACGGCGCGTTGCTCTTCGGGCAGTTGCATGAGGCAGCGCTGCAGGTCGAGTCCGAGGCCCGGGTCGCGGCCCGGATCGGCGCCGCCCTGCAGCAGCTCGGGCGCCACGTCGTCCAGCGGCACGACCGCATGCGGCGGTGGCCGGCGCCGCACCTGGCTGGCGAAGAGGTTGTGCATGACCGTGAAGAGCCAGGCGCGTAGGTCGCTGCCCACCACCCAGAGCCGCCACTTGCTGCAGGCGCGCTCGAGCGTGTCCTGCACCAGGTCGTCCGCCGCCCACGCATCGCCCGTGAGCGCGCGCGCATAGCGGCGCAGGCTCGGGATGTGGTCGACCAGCAGGCGGGCGTCCATGGGTGGGCCGGGAGCCTGTCCGGATCAGGGCTTGGCGGTTTTCCAGGTGCCGTTGACGCCGTCGCCGGTCTTGTCGCCCGGCTTGGTGTCCTTCGCCCAGTAGTAGAGCGGCCAGCCCTTGGCGGCCCATTGCTTCTTGCCGTCGTCGCGCGTGACGAGGGTGAAGTCGCCGCTCGGCTTGTCGGCGTCGGCAGCCATGAAGGGCGGCCAGTTGGTGGCGCAGCCACCGTTGCAGGCCGACTTGCCGTTGCCGGCCGTGTCCTTGTCGAAGGTGTAGAGCGTCATGCCGTTCGCACCGACCAGCGCGCCATCGGCGGCCTTGGGCTGAGCGAACGCGGGGAGGGCGAGCAGGCTGCCGAGCAGTGCGGCGGCGACGCCGACGGAGGACATACGGAGAGGCGACATGGAAAGACTCCTGGGTTGATGGCATCGACCGATCGATGACACCGCACAAACGCCCGCAGAGCGCGTTTTATTCCATGCCGCCCCAAAAAAGAATGATCAGCGGTTGCGGCTCTTCATCGCGCGCTCGACCTCGCGCTTGCCTTCGCGGTCCTTGATGGTGTCGCGCTTGTCGTGCTCGGCCTTGCCCTTGGCGAGCGCGATATCGCACTTCACCTTGCCGGCCTTCCAGTGCAGGTTCAGCGGCACCAGCGTGTAGCCCTTTTGTTCGACCTTGCCGACGAGGCGCTTGATCTCTTCCTTGTGCAGCAGCAACTTCTTGGTGCGGATCGAGTCAGGATTGACGTGCGTCGAGGCGCTCTTGAGCGGGTTGATCTGCAGGCCCACGACGAACAGTTCGCCGTCGCGAATCACCACGTAGCCGTCGGTCAGTTGCACCTTGCCTTCGCGCAGCGATTTGACTTCCCAACCCTCGAGGACTAGGCCGGCCTCGAAGCGTTCTTCGAAGAAATAGTTGTAGGCGGCCTTCTTGTTGTCGGCGATGCGGGAGGAGGTGTCTTGTTTCTTGGTGGCCATGGCTCGAGAAGTTGGGGGCGCATGGCTTCAATACAATCCGTCGCGCACGCGGTGCCGATTCTATGAAAACAGTCCACAAGTCCGTCCTCATCTGGTACAGCGCCGAAGAAATGTACGCGCTCGTCACCGATGTGGCGAAGTACCCGCAGTTTCTGCCCTGGTGCAACAAGTCGCGCGTCATCGAGCAGGACGAGGGCGGCATGACCGCCGAAGTCGGCTTGGCCTTTGCCGGGTTGCACCAGAGTTTCACCACCCGCAACACCCACATCCCGGGCCGCGAAGTCCAGCTGAAGCTGGTCGACGGGCCGTTCTCCAACCTCGACGGCACCTGGAAATTCCACCCGGTGGGCGAGCAGGGCGAACGCGCCTGCCGCGTCGAGCTGCAGATGAGCTACGGCTTCGCCAACTTCGCGCTGCAGGCCATGGTGGGGCCGGTGTTCGACACCATTGCATCGAGCCTGGTCGAGGCCTTCGTCAAGCGCGCCGAACAGGTCTACGGCGAAGGCTGATGGCCGACAACCGTATCGAGGTCACGCTGAGCTGTTCGCCGGCGGCGCGCGAGGTGTTCGAGCAGGTCCTGCAGCTCGCGCCCGGCACCGCGCTGAGCGAGGCGGTGAAGGCCAGCGACCTCACACAGCGCTTTCCCGATCTGGACTGGCGGCACACCATGACGCCCGGTGTCTGGGGCCGCGCGGTGGCATGGGAGCAACCGTTGAAGGACGGTGACCGCGTCGAGCTGTGCCGGCCGCTCACGGTCGATCCGAAGGTGGCGCGCCGTGAACGCTTCCAGCGTCAGGGTGCGCGCGGCACGGGGCTGTTCGCGAACAAGCGCAAGGGTGGTAAGGACGGCTACTGAGCCGCTGCCGACGCTGGCTTACTTGCAGTCGCTGTCGATGACGGACTGAACCCGCTTCTGCTCGGCTGCGCGCGCAGTGTCGTCCATGATTTCACGCTCACCCTTGGCGTTGACCTTGGCAAGGCGGATGCCACTGTCGATCGTGGCCTTGCCTTCACGTGCGCGGGCACAGCTCTCGGCCTTGGCCTTGGCGACCTTTGCTGTTTCTGCCGCTTCCTTGGCCTTCTGCTCGGCCTCGGCCTTCTTGGTCTTTTCTTCGAGTTCCTTGTCCACGCCCGCGGGCTTCGGCGGCGCGGGCTTGGGGGCTGCGGCCGTCTCGGTGCTTCCTTCGGGGGCTGGCGTGGCCGGGGCAGGCGCTCGGGCGGACGGCGAAGGGCCGGCGCGGCGCAGGACGTTTTTTTCGGGGATGTCGGTGGGCGGCGGCTGGTCGCTGAAGACCTTCTTGCCGTTGTTGTCGACCCATTGCCATTGCGCGCTCGCCGAGAGCGGCAGCGCGCACGCGCAACCCAATACCAGCCAATGCAGGAAATTCATGCGCGGAGTTTAGCTTTGCCTTACGTTTGGCAACATCCGTAGTGGGCGGTTTTGCAACGGTCAGAAAAAACCCGCGCCGGCGAAGCGGGCGGAGCCCTCGTTACAATCCGTCTTTTGGAGCCTCACCCATGCGCCTTCTAGGCAAAGCGCTCACCTTCGACGACGTGTTGTTGGTGCCAGCATTCTCCCAAGTCCTGCCCAAGGACACGTCCCTCGCCACCAAGTTCTCCCGCAACATCACGTTGAACCTGCCGCTCGTCTCTGCGGCCATGGACACCGTGACCGAAGCCCGCCTTGCGATCGCCATCGCGCAGGAAGGCGGCATCGGGATCGTGCACAAGAACCTCACCGCGCAACAGCAGGCCGCCGAAGTGGCCCGTGTGAAGCGCTACGAGTCGGGTGTTCTGCGAGACCCGGTGGTGATCACGCCGACGCACTCCGTGCGCCAGGTGATGGCACTGTCCGACCAGCTCGGCATCTCGGGTTTCCCGGTGATCGACGCCGGCAAGGTCGTCGGCATCGTCACGGGGCGCGACCTGCGCTTCGAGAACCGCTACGACGTGCCCGTCAGCGAAATCATGACGCAGCGCGACCGGCTCATCACCGTGCCCGACGGCACCACGCTGGCCGAAGCCAAGGCGCTGCTGAACAAGCACAAGCTCGAGCGCCTGCTCGTCATCAACAGCGACTGGGAGCTCAAGGGCCTCATCACTGTCAAGGACATCACCAAGCAGACCAGCTTCCCCAACGCCGCACGCGACGCCAGTGGCCGCCTGCGCGTGGGCGCGGCGGTCGGCGTGGGTGACGGCACCGAAGAGCGCGTCGAAGCCCTGGTGAAGGCCGGCGTCGACGCCATCGTGGTCGACACCGCGCACGGCCACAGCGCCGGCGTGATCGAGCGCGTGCGCTGGGTCAAGAAGAACTACCCGCAGGTCGACGTCATCGGCGGCAACATCGCCACCGGCGACGCGGCGCGTGCGCTGGCCGACGTCGGCGCCGACGCGGTCAAGGTCGGCATCGGCCCGGGCTCCATCTGTACCACCCGCATCGTGGCCGGCGTGGGCGTGCCGCAGATCATGGCGGTCGACAGCGTCGCCACCGCACTGCACGGCACGGGCATTCCGCTGATCTCCGACGGCGGCGTGCGCTACTCGGGCGACATCGCCAAGGCGATTGCCGCCGGTGCCAGCACCGTCATGATGGGCAGCATGTTCGCCGGCACCGAAGAGGCACCGGGCGAAATCGTGCTGTACCAGGGCCGCAGCTACAAGAGCTACCGCGGCATGGGCTCCATCGGTGCGATGCAACAGGGCAGTGCCGACCGGTACTTCCAGGAATCGACCACCGGCAACCCCAACACCGACAAGCTGGTGCCCGAAGGCATCGAAGGCCGCGTGCCCTACAAGGGCTCGATCGTCTCCATCGTCTACCAGATGGCCGGCGGCGTGCGTGCCAGCATGGGCTACTGCGGCTGCGCGACCATCGAGGACATGCAGAACAAGGCCGAGTTCGTCGAGATCACCACGGCCGGCATCCGTGAGAGCCACGTCCACGACGTGCAGATCACAAAAGAAGCGCCCAACTACCGCGCTGAATAACCCCAATCTGGCCAGACCTTGAAAGTCAGGCCAGACTGGGATTAGAATTTGGGCCAGATTCAAAATTTCTGGCCCAAATGCAATCCATCGGTATCGCTGAAGCCAAGAACAACTTCTCGGCCCTGATCGACTCGGTCGAAAAGGGCGAGGAGGTTCGCATCACCCGCCACGGCAAGGAAGTCGTGCGCATGCTGCCGGTGCGCCGCAAGCCCGTCATCACCGACGAGCAGATCGCCCGCGAGCTCGGGCAGATCGACGCACTGCACGCCACCATCCAGCCCGGCCCCACGACCCGCGAGCTTCTGAACCAAGGACGTCAGCCATGACCGCCTTCGTCATGGACGCCTCGGTCACCGCCGCCTGGCTGCTGCCCGACCAGGCCAGCGAGCACACCCGCAAGCTCTACGCCGCCATCCGCCGCGACGAGGTCGAGCCACAGGCGCCCAATGCCTGGCAATGGGAGTGCGCCAACATCCTCGCCAACGGCGTGCGCAGCGGCCGCATTCCGGCGTCGGCCGTCGAAGGCCTGTGGAGCGTGCTCGACGCCATCCGCCACCGCGTGGAGCTGCACGACCTCGCGCCGGCCCAGCACAAGGCCGTGCTCGCCGTGGCCATCGACGCGGGCGTCTCGCTCTACGATGCGGGCTATCTCTGGCTCGCCAAGTCGCTCAATCTTCCGCTCGCCACCTTCGACGAGCACCTCATCCAGGCGGCGCCGCAAGCGGGCGTCAAGCTGTTCGACATTTCAACGCTCTGAGTCCTTTCGCCATGCAACACGACAAGATCCTCATCCTCGACTTCGGCTCGCAAGTCACCCAGCTCATCGCACGCCGCGTGCGCGAAGCCCACGTGCTCAGCGAAGTGCATCCCTGCGACGTCACCGACGAATGGGTGCGCGAGTACGCGGCCGACGGCCACCTCAAGGGCGTGATTCTTTCGGGCAGCCACGCCAGCGTGTACGAAGAGACCACCGACAAGTGCCCGCAAGCCGTGTTCGACCTCGGCATTCCGGTGCTCGGCATCTGCTACGGCATGCAGACCATGGCGCACCAGCTCGGCGGCAAGGTCGAGGGCGGCCACAAGCGCGAGTTCGGTTTCGCGGCCGTGCGCGCCCATGGCCACACCGCGCTGCTGAAGGACATCGCCGACTTCACCACGCCGGAAGGCCACGGCATGCTCAACGTGTGGATGAGCCACGGCGACAAGGTCACCGAGCTGCCGCCCGGCTTCAAGCTCATGGCCAGCACCGACAGCTGCCCCATCGCCGGCATGGCCGACGAGGCGCGCCGCTACTACGCGCTGCAGTTCCACCCGGAAGTCACGCACACCGTGCAGGGCAAGGCCATCATCGACCGCTTCGTGCTCGGCATCTGCGAAGCCAAGCCCGACTGGGTCATGCGCGACCACATCGCCGAAGCGGTGCAGAAGATCCGCGAGCAGGTGGGCGACGAAGAAGTCATCCTCGGCCTCTCGGGCGGTGTCGATTCGAGCGTGGCTGCCGCGCTCATCCACCGCGCCATCGGCGACCAGCTGACCTGCGTGTTCGTCGACCACGGCCTCTTGCGCCTGAACGAAGGCGACATGGTCATGGAGATGTTCGAAGGCAAGCTGCATGCGAAGGTGATTCGCGTCGATGCCAGCGACCTGTTCCTCGGCAAGCTCGCGGGCGTGAGCGACCCCGAAGCCAAGCGCAAGATCATCGGCGGCGAGTTCGTCACCGTGTTCAAGCAGGAAGCCGCCAAGCTCAAGGCAGGCGACGGCGGCCACAAGGGCGCCACCTTCCTCGCGCAAGGCACGATCTACCCCGACGTCATCGAGTCGGGAGGCGCCAAGAGCAAGAAGGCCGTCACCATCAAGAGCCACCACAACGTGGGCGGCCTGCCTGAGCAGCTCGGCCTCAAGCTGCTCGAGCCGCTGCGCGACCTGTTCAAGGACGAAGTGCGCGAACTCGGCGTGGCCCTCGGCCTGCCGCCCGAGATGGTGTACCGCCATCCGTTCCCCGGCCCCGGCCTGGGCGTGCGCATCCTGGGCGAAGTGAAGAAGGAGTACGCCGACCTGCTGCGCCGCGCCGACGCGATCTTCATCGAGGAACTGCGCAACTTCAAGGACGAAACCGGCAAGAGCTGGTACGACCTCACGAGCCAGGCCTTCACAGTGTTCCTGCCCGTGAAGAGCGTGGGCGTGATGGGCGACGGCCGCACCTACGACTACGTGGTCGCGCTGCGCGCCGTGCAGACCAGTGACTTCATGACCGCCGACTGGGCCGAGCTGCCGTACGCGCTGCTCAAGAAGGTGTCGGGCCGGATCATCAACGAAGTGCGCGGCATCAATCGCGTGACATACGACGTGTCGAGCAAGCCGCCGGCGACGATCGAATGGGAGTGATCCCCGTCGCGCGGGCTGCTGAAGCACGCGCTGGCACACCGCTTGCGATCTAATCGCACCTGATGCGGCGGCCGACAGTGCCGCCGCCTTTCGTGCGAAAGGAGGCCCATTGGCCCGCTCCGATCCTCGCAACACCTCGCGGTATTGGCACGCACCTGGCGTGCCGGGCATGGACATGCTCCATGCCGACTTCACGACGCACGACTACGCCCCGCACGTGCACGATTCCCTCGTGGTCGCCGTCACCGAAGTGGGCGGCTCGGAGTTCAGGAGCCGTGGCCGCACCGATGTGGCCCACACGCAGGCACTGCTGGTCTTCAACCCCGGCGAGCCGCACTCGGGCCGCATGGCCGGCAGTCCGCGCTGGCGCTACCGGTCGTTCTACCTGGCCGGGCAGGGCGTCCAGGGCGTGCTGACGTCGCTGGGCATCGACCAGCCGCAGCACTTCACATCGAACGTCTTTCGCGAGCCCGACCTCATCGCCCGCTTCCTGGCGCTGCACCGCGCGCTCGACGGGGAGCCTGATCCGCTGCTGCACCAGGAGCTGCTCGTGCGCAGCTTCGGTGCGCTGTTCGCCGCGCACGGACAGGCCGGGCCCCGCGTGCCGCACGCGCCCTCGGATGCGCGCGTGCTCGCGCCCGTGCTCGATCTGATGCGCGAGGGCCATGCCGAGCGCCTGACGCTCGAGCAGATGGGGCAGGTGGCCGACCTGACGACCTTCCAGTTGATCGGCGCCTTCCACCGGACGCTCGGGCTGACGCCGCACACCTACCTGACCCAGTTGCGCCTGCGGGCCGCACTGCGGCAGCTCGATGCAGGCCAGTCCGTGGCCGAGGCCGCGCTCACGTCGGGCTTCTACGACCAGAGTGCGCTGAACAAGCACTTCAAGCGCACCTTCGGCATGACGCCGCTGCAGTACGTGCGCGCACGGGTGAACTGACTGATTGAATAGCGGGCGCAATTTCAACCAATAGCGTTTCGAGTCGTCCTGCCATGCTGAAACCCATCAGCAAGGCCACCCATGACACGACTCTTCTGCCAGGAACATTCCGACATCCTTCGGCTGGACGCCCAGGTCCTCCAATCGCGGCCCGGCGCCGTGCGGCTGTCGCAGCATCCCTTCTATCCCGGCGGCGGCGGGCAGTTGCCGGACCGCGGCATCGTCCGCTGGCAGGGCGGGGACGTGCCCGTCACCGGCTTTTCCGAAGAGGGCGGCCTTGTCTGGATACAGCTCGCCGATCGCATCGAGATCACGGGCGACGTCCAGACCGAGGTCGATCCGGTCTTCCGGCAACGCATGCGCGAACTGCACACCGACCTGCACGTACTCAACGCGCTCGTCTTCCGTGACTTCGACGGCGCGCTGGTCACCGGCGTGCAGATGAACGACGACGGCACCGCGCGCATCGACTTCGATCTGCCCGGTGCCGACAACGACCGCCTGCGGGCACTCGAGCCCGAACTGAACGACGTGATCGCGCAGGACCTTGCAGTCGAGACAAGCTACGTGTCGGTCACCGCCGCCCACGGCGAGCAGGGGCTGTTGCGTTCCCGCTCGGTGGCGCCGCCGCCGTCGGCCGAAGGTCTGGTCCGCATCGTCGAGATCGCCGGGCTCGACCGACAGGCCTGCGGCGGCACGCACCTCGCGTCCACGGGCGCCTCGCGCCCGGTGCGGATTCTCAAGATCGAGAACAAGGGCCGTTCCAACCGCCGCGTGCGCATCGGGCTGCAGGGGCTGTGAGCATGCGCAAATCGCTGCTGGCGCTCTGGGCGCATCCGGTGTGGCTGCTCTGGGTGCCGCCGGCCTTCTGGGCGGGCAACCTCGTGCTGGGGCGCGCGCTCGGGCCGGTCTTTCCGCCCGTGTCTCTGGCGGTGGGGCGTTGGGTCGTGGCGCTGGCGGTGCTGGCGCCGTTCGTCGGGGCGCAGGCATGGCGCGAGCGCGCGCTGCTCGCGCGGCACTGGCGGCTGATCGCGGCCTGCGGCGCCTTCGGCATCGCCGGCTACAACGCGCTCGGCTACCTCGCCTTGCAGACGGTGCCTGCCACCAGCGTCGCGTTTCTCAACTCGACGCTGCCGCTCATGGTGCCACTTGCCGCGGTGGTGCTCGGTGTCGAACGCATCACCTGGAAAGCCTTGGTCGGCATCGGCATCTCGTTCCTTGGCGTGACCTGGATCGTGGCGCGCGGCGAGCTGGCCCATCTGCTGGCGCTGCGGCTGGGCGGCGGGGAGCTGCTGGTGCTGCTGGCTGTGGCCAACTACGCCGTGTACTCGGTGCTCCTGCGGCGCAAGCCGGCCGCGATCAGTCCACTGGTGTTCCTGGCCGCGACCATGGCCGCTGGGCTGGTGGTGTTGATGCCGTTCTGGGTGGTCGAGCTGGCTCGCGGCGCGCGCATTCCGACCGATGCGGCCTCGGTGGGCGCGGTGCTCTACATCGGTCTCTTCGCGTCGCTGTTCGCCTTCATCCTGTGGAGCCGCTGCGTCGCGACCTTGGGGGCGACGGTGACGGGCGTGTCGTTCCATCTCGTCGCGCTGTTCACTGCGTTGCTGGCTTTTCTCGTGCTGGGGGAGCCCGTGCGCGGCTTCCATATCGCGGGCATCGCGCTGATCCTGCTCGGCTTCTTCGTCACGACCTTGCAGCCGGCGAGGCGCGCGAAGGTCGCGGTCTGAACCGATGAACACCGTCGAACTCCTGCGCACCCTGGTCGGATTCGACACGACCTCCCACCGCTCCAACCTCGGCCTCATCCACTGGGTGGCCGACTACCTGCAGGCGCAGGGCATCACGGTGCGACTGATCCCCAGCGATGACGGCCAGAAGGCCAACCTGCTGGCGACGATCGGCCCTGAGGTGGCAGGCGGCATCGTGTTGTCCGGCCACACCGACGTGGTGCCCGTCGACGGACAGGCCTGGGACTCGGACCCCTTCACGCTCGTTGAGTGCGAGGGCCGGTGGCATGGCCGTGGCGCCGCTGACATGAAGGGCTTCATCGCGGCGTGCCTCGCCGCAGTGCCTGTGTGGCGCGCGCTCGATCTGCAGCGTCCCATTCATCTGGCGCTGTCTTACGACGAGGAGGTGGGGTGCTTCGGCGTTCCACGCCTCATCGCCGCGATGCGCGCCGATGTGCCCGCGCCAGCACTGGCCATCATTGGCGAGCCGACGCAGATGCGCGCGGGGCTGGCCCACCGAGGTTTCTTCGGACATCGCATCACCTTCAGCGGCCGACCGGTCCACTCCGGCGATCCGGCCCTGGGCGTCAGCGCGATCGAGCCGGCTGCGCAACTGATCGCCCAACTTGCGCGCTTCGGACGTACGTTGCGCGCGCAAGGCAACCGCACGACCTTCAACGTCGGCTGCATCCATGGCGGCACGGCCATCAACATCGTCCCTGGCTGTTGTGAGGTGACGTGGGAGTTCCGGCCGACGGATGCAGCCAGCACGGCGATGGTGACGGGAGAACTGGCGCGGCTGCTCGCAGGCGTGTCGCCCGAAGTGGCCGTCGAGATGACGCAGCTGGCCGGCGTGCCGGCGCTCTGTGCGCAGGAAGGTGAGGGCGTTGCCGCGGAGACCGCCAGGCGCTGGGGCGCACTGTGGCCTCCGGGCGAGATCCCGTTCGGCACCGAAGCCGGATTTTTCCAGCAGGCGGGCATTCCGTCGCTGGTGTGCGGGCCCGGCGCGATCGCGCAGGCCCACCAGCCCAACGAGTGGATTGCCGCCAGCGAACTGCGCGCCGCCGACCGGTTCCTGGCCGGCGTCGGCGCCTGGGCGGCGACCGCTTAGAAGTTCGCCTTCAGACCCACCGTGAACATTCCGCCCTTGGCCTGCTTCGACAGCTTGCCGAAGTAGTCGTAGTCGGCAGTGATCGCGAGGTTCTGCGTCATGCGGTACTCGGCGCCGACACCGACCATCAGGCCCGTGCTGGTGCCCGAGAGGCGCTGGTTGGCCGGGGCCCAGTTGTTGTCGCCGGAGATGCGTCCGCGTGCCACGCCGAGGCGGCCGTTGAGGGCGAAGGCGTCGCTCAGCGGCATGCGGGCGGTGGCGGCGGCGTAGAAGACCTGGCCGGTGCCGGTCTGCAGCCGGGAGCCGCCGTAGGCCGAGCTCCATTGGCTCACGTTGCCGAGGCGGGCGTAGCCGGCTTCCACGCCGAAGTATTCGGTCAGGCGGTAGCCGCCGTACAGCTTGTAGGACGTGCCGCTCTTGTTGGCCTTCTTGCCGCCCCATGGCACGGGCACGTGGTTCTTCGAGGACGACAGGCTGTAGCTGGAGCGGCCGATGGCGCCGCCGACATAGAACCCGGTGTCCTTGTCGAGACCGGCGGCGAAGGCGCCGACGGAGGCGGTGCCGAGCCAGAGGGCTGCGAGTGCGAGGCGGGCTTGCGTTTTCGTCAAGATGAAATCCTGTTGGGTTGGTTGATTGCGTGGATGAACGGTGGTTCGTCGGGTGGCAGGCTTTGCGTTGTTCGCCTTGCCGCCACCGTGAGACGATTCTCAAAAACCAACCTGAAGGCGAGCTTCGCGTTTGCTGAAGGTCTCATGAAGGGCTCTTGCCATGGGCGATGATCGAGGCATGTCAGCCCAGCTTCTTCTTCCCGGAATCGATCCCCCGCCGCGGCCCCTGCCGCGACCGCGCGGCACCAAGGCACCTCGCAAGGCGCCGCTGTCGCACTCGCTTTTCTTCGCACTGCTCCCCGCCACCCAAGACGCTCTGGCGATCGCCGCGCTCGGCGAGCGCATGAATTCTCAACACGCCCTGAAGGGCACGGTGGTCGAGGCGCAGCGCCTGCATGTCACGCTGTTCGACCTCGGCGACCACGACCAGGTGCCGGCCGACAAGGTAGCCCAGGCATCGACGGCGGCCGCCGCGGTGCCTGTGCCGGCACTCGATGTCGTTTTCGAAAAATCCATGAGCTACGCCAAGGGCGCGCTGGTGCTGTGCGCCGACGACGAAGCCAACGTCGCGGCGTTGCGGGAATTCAGGCAACGCCTGGGCGAAGCGCTGGCCGATGTCGGCCTGAAGCCCTCGCGCGCGTTCACGCCGCACATGACCGTCGCCTATGCGCGGCGCAAGCTCGAAAAGCACGCGCTCGAAGCGCCCGTGCGGTGGACCGCCCATTCACTGGTGCTCATCGACAGCCACGTGGGCGAGGGCGTGCACGAGGTGCTGGGCAGGTGGCCCGCCGAGGTGGCCGCCTAAGCGCCGTCGTCGTCCGCAAAGGTGTCGAACAGCAGCCCGCGCAGCCACTGGTTGCCCGGGTCGCGGTGCACCTTCGCGTGCCAGAACAGGTTGATCGCGATCTGCGGCAGCGCCACCGGGTGTGGTCGCCACACCAGGCCGAAGGGCTCGGCGATGCTGCGGGCCAGGCGCTCGGGCACGGTCGCGATCATTTCGCTCGACTGCAGGATGTGGCCGATGGCCACGAAGTGCGGCACCTTGAGCCGGATGCGGCGCTGGATGCCCTGCGCCGCCATCACGTCGTCGGCCTTGCCGTGGCCCGTGCCGGCGGCCTGCACCTGCACATGGTCGGCCGCGCTGAAGTCTTTCAGTGACACGCTGCGCTTGCGCGCCAGCGGATGCGTGCCGGAAAACAGGCACACATAACGTTGCAGGAACAGCCGGCGCTGGAACACGCCCGACTTGAGCTGCGGCAGCAGGCCGATGGCGATGTCGACCTGGCCGGCCTCCAGCTCGTCGCGCAGGTTGGTCGCGGTGTTGTTGCGCAGCGTGCTGATGGTCACGCCCGGCGCGGCGACCGAGAGCGTTTCCATGAGCCGCGGCGTGAAGTAGATCTCGCCGATGTCGGTCATCGCGAGCGTGAAGCTGCGCGTGCTCGTGGCGGGGTCGAACACCACCTGCTGGTTGAGCGCCGTGTGCAGCGCGCCCATGGCGTAGGCCACCGGCTCGGCCAGCTGCAGCGCGAAGGGCGTGGGCTCCATGCCGCGCGCGGTGCGCAGAAAAAGCTCGTCGCCCAGCAGCTTGCGCAGGCGCGCCAGCGCGTTGCTGATGGCGGGCTGCGAAAGGCCCAGCGACGCGGCCACGGCCGACACGCGCTTCTCGGCCAGCATGCGGTCGAACACCAGCAGCAGGTTGAGGTCGATGTCCTTGAGTTGCATGGCGCACCTTTATTCACGCTGGTGATACATCCGATTCACCAGATTCTATTGGTCAATTTTCAAGCGCCGCGCATCATCCGTCCCAGAGACAAGCCGGCCCCGCCGCCGACGCCAGAAAAAGAGAGCCCGACGATGGACCTGCACATTCACCCCCTTGCCCGCACCCTCGAGGTCCGCCCCGGCGCGAACCTGCTCGAGGTGCTGCGCGAGCACCAGGTGCCGGTGTCGTACAGCTGCATGTCGGGGCGCTGCGGCACCTGCCGCTGCAAGGTGGTGTCCGGCCAGTTGCTCGACGGCGGCCAGAACGCGATCCGGCCCGACGGGCAGGGCGAGCGCTACGTGCTGGCCTGCCAGAGCACGCTGACCGAAAGCTGCACCATCGAGATTCCCGAGCCCGACGAGGTCGTGGTGCACCCGGCGCGCGTGCTCAAGGCCACGGTGACGGGCATCGACGTGCTCACGCACGACATCCGCCGCCTGCGCCTCAAGCCCAACAAGCCGCTGGAGTTTTCGCCGGGGCAGTACGCGCAGCTGCAGTTCGGCCCCGAGCTGGCGCGGCCGTATTCGATGGCCGGGCTGAGCCGCGACGCGGAGCTCGAATTTCATGTGCGCCGCGTGCCGGGCGGTCGCGTCACCGCGCACATCTTCGAACAGCTGCGCGTGGGCGACACCGTGCGCGTGAGCGGCCCGCTGGGCACCGCCTATTTGCGCACCAAGCACCGCGGGCCGATGCTCTGCGCGGCGGGCGGCACGGGGCTCGCGCCCATCCTGTCGATCGTGCGCGGCGCGGTCGCGGCGGGGCTGATGCAGCCGATCCATCTCTACCTCGGCGTGCGTTCCGACGCCGACGTGTACGGCCTGCCCGAGCTGCGCGAACTGCAGGCGC
This sequence comes from Variovorax sp. 54, assembly GCF_002754375.1. Taxonomy (NCBI): domain Bacteria; kingdom Pseudomonadati; phylum Pseudomonadota; class Betaproteobacteria; order Burkholderiales; family Comamonadaceae; genus Variovorax; species Variovorax sp. 54. The sequence goes on along the minus strand of NZ_PEFF01000001.1, from coordinate 71,214 downwards.
AGCACCCGGGACTGAAGGTGCACGTGGTGGTGGTCGCCGGGCCTGCGCGCGACGGCCAGCGGCTGGGGCTCATCACCGACGCGATCCGCGCCGACCTGCCCGCGGGGCTCGACGGCTGGCGCGCCTACCTCTGCGGTTCGCCGCCGATGGTGGAGGCCGCGAGCCGGCTGGTGCAGGCGCACGGCCTGGCGCCCGAGCAGACGCACGCCGATGCCTTCTACCTGCAAGGCACCTGAAACCGACACAAGAAAAGGAGACCCGATGACCACGCAAGCCGTCTTCCCCATCGAACTGCGCTGGGAGAGCGAAAAGACCAGCCGCATTCCCTTCATGGCCTACACCGACGAGGCGCTGCACAAGAAGGAGCTTCAGCGCTTCTTCTACGACAAGCACTGGTGCTACGTCGGCCTGGAGGCCGAGATTCCGAACCCGGGCGACTTCAAGCGCACCGCGATCGGCGAGCGCTCGGTCATTCTGTCGCGCGACGAGGCCGGTGCCATCCACGTGTTCGAGAACGTCTGCGCCCACCGCGGCATGCAGTTCTGCCGCGAGCGCCATGGCAACAAGAAAGAATTCGTCTGCCCTTATCACCAGTGGAACTACACGCTGAAGGGCGACCTGCAGGGCGTGCCGTTCCGCCGCGGCGTGAAGCAGGACGGCAAGGTGCACGGCGGCATGCCGGCCGACTTCAAGACCGAGGACCACGGGCTCACCAAGCTCAAGGTGGCCTCGCGCGGCGGCGTGGTGTTTGCGTCGTTCGACCACGACATCGAATCGTTCGAAGACTTTCTCGGCCCCGACATCCTTCACTACTTCGATCGCCTGTTCGACGGTCGCAAGCTCACCATCCTGGGCTACAGCCGCCAGCGCATTCCGGGCAACTGGAAGCTCATGCAGGAGAACATCAAGGACCCTTACCACCCGGGCCTGCTGCACACCTGGTTCGTGACCTTCGGGCTCTGGCGCGCCGACAACAAGTCGGAGCTGAAGATGGACGCGCGCGGCCGCCACGCCGCGATGATCTCCACGCGCGGCAGCGCCGGCAAGGCCGCACAGGTGACGCAGGTGTCAAGCTTCAAGGAGAGCATGCAGCTCAAGGACCCGCGCTTTCTGGACATCGTGCCCGAGCCCTGGTGGGGCGGGCCGACGGCGGTGATGATGACGCTGTTCCCCAGCCTCATCCTGCAGCAGCAGGTCAACAGCGTGTCGACGCGCCACATCCAGCCCGTGGGGCACGACGCCTTCGATTTCGTCTGGACGCACTTCGGCTTCGAGGACGACACGCCCGAGATGACGCAGCGCCGCCTGCGCCAGGCCAACCTGTTCGGCCCGGCGGGTTTCGTGTCGGCCGACGACGGTGAGGTGATCGAGTTCTCGCAGGAAGGCTTCGAGCAGAAGCCGTTTCATCGCACGCTGGCCGAACTCGGCGGGCGCGAGGTGGAGAACACCGACCACATGGTGACCGAGACGCTGATCCGCGGCATGTACCGCTACTGGCGCGAAGTGATGGAGGCCGCATGAGCACGCTCGACACCGCCACCTACCTCGACCTGTCGCGCCTGTATGCGGCCTACGCGCACGCCGTCGATTCGGGCGACTGGGACCTGTGGCCCGCGTTCTTCACCGAGCAGTGCAGCTACCGCCTGCAGCCGCGCGAGAACCACGAACGCGGCCTGCCGCTGGCCACGCTCTCGTTCGAAAGCCGGGGCATGCTCGAAGACCGCGTCTACGGCATCAAGGAGACGCTGTTCCACGACCCGTACTACCAGCGCCACGTGGTGGGCCTGCCGCTGGTGCACCGTGTCGACGATGACGGCGCCATTCACAGCGAAGCCAACTACGCGGTGTTCCGCACCAAGCTCGACGGGCCCTCGACCGTGTTCAATGTCGGGCGCTACATCGACAAGGTCGTGCCCACGCCCGAGGGGCTGAAGTTCGCGTCGCGCCTGTGTGTGTTCGACAGCGAAATGATCCCGAACTCCATCATCTATCCCATCTGAAACCCAGCCATGCCAGAAAAAGAACCAGAGACCCACGGTGCGCCCCTGCGCCGTTTCACCGACCCGGCCTATGTGCCGCTGTGCGCCAACCTCGCCGAGGTGCGCGAGAACATCGACCGGCTCGACCGCCAGATCGTCACGCTGCTGGCCGAGCGCGGCCGTTACGTGAAAGACGCGGCGCGCTTCAAGCGCGATGCCTTCCAGGTGTCGGCGCCGCAGCGCCAGCAGGAGGTGATCGACAAGGTGAAGGCGCTGGCCGAGAAGGAGGGCGCCTACCCGGAGGTGGTCGAGGCCGCCTACCGCGCGCTCATCGCGGGCTTCATCGCGCGCGAGCAGCAGGACCACCTGGGCATGGCCGACGTGGAGATGCAGCCATGACGCGCGCACGCTTCTTCGTCGCCTTCACCGCCGTGGCGATGGCCGCGACTGCCCATGCGCAGGACTGGCCGCAGCGGCCCGTGCGCATCGTCGTGCCGTTCGCGGCGGGCTCGTCGCCCGACATCCTGGCGCGCATCGTCAACGACAAGCTCGCGGCGCGCATCGGCCAGCCGCTCATCGTCGAGAACAAGCCCGGCGCGGGCGGCAACAGCGGCACCGACGCGGTCTCGAAGGCGCAGCCCGACGGCTACACCTTCCTGCTGTCGGTGAATGCGCCGCTGGTCTACAACACCATCCTCTACAAGAACCTGCCGTACGACCCGTTCAAGGACCTCATGCCCGTGTCGCTGGCCGCGACCACGCCGAACGTCTGCGCGGTCTCGAATTCGATGGGCGTCGATTCGGTCAAGGGCTGGCTCGCTGCGATGAAGAAGAACCCCGGCAAGTTCAACTTCGCCTCGACCGGCAACGGCTCGATCTCGCACCTGGGCGTGGAGCTCATCAAGGCGAAGACGCAGTCGTTCGCGGTGCACATTCCCTACGCGTCGTCGGGCCAGGCCGTGACCGCCATCGTGCAGGGCGATGTGCAGTACGCCTGCCTGCCGCCGGTCACGGTGATGCCGCAGGCCAAGGCCGGCCGCATCAAGGCGCTGGCCGTCACCTCGGCCGAGCGCTCGGCATTGCTGCCCGACCTGCCCACGCTGCGCGAATCGGGCCTGCCCGACATTCAGGCCGTGCCATGGTTCGCCTACATGGCGCCCAAGGGCACGCCGAACGACGTGGTGCAGCGCATGAGCCGTGAGATTGCCGCCACGCTGAAAGACCCCGAGACGGTCAAGCGCCTGGAGACCGCGTACTTCGACCCCGTGGGCAGCACGCCCGAAGCCTTGTCGAAGTTCATGGACGAGGAACTGCGCCGCTGGAAGCCGGTGATCGACCGCGCCGGCCTCAAGCCCGATTGAGAGAAAAAGAGGACACCCCACGATGAGCACGATGACCTGGGTCGACGCTGCGGCGGTCGACGACGTTCCCGCCGACGACGTGGTCGGCATCGAGGTGCAGGGGCGCGACATTGCGCTGTACGGCACCGACGACGGCATCCACGCCACCGACAACATCTGCACGCACGGCCATGCACGGCTGTGCGATGGGTTTCTCGAAGGGCACGAAATCGAATGCCCGCTGCACCAGGGTCGCTTCGACGTGCGCAGCGGCAAGGCCATGTGCGCGCCGCTCACGGAAGACCTGCGCACCTACCCGGTGAAGATCGAGGGCGGGCGGGTGTTCCTGGCGTTCGAGGGCTGAACTGTTCTGCCTCCTACGGGGGCCATCTGTCTCTGTTCGTGCCAGACCGGTTGGCGACAATCGAGGCCCGTTTTCCTGGACATCCGATGACAGAACCACACAGCCGCGACCAGATCGCTGACCGCATCGCCGCCGAGCTGGGCCACAGCTTCGACGGCGAGATCCTGGCCGGCGGCCACTACGTGCCGCTGGTGCGCGATGGCCGCACCGTCTACCTCAGCGGGCAGGTGCCACGCGTGGGCACCACGGTGGTCGTCACCGGCCGCGTGGGCGATGCCGTGTCGCTCGACACCGCGCGTGAGGGCGCCCAGATCTGCACGCTGCGCAGCCTCGCGCTGCTGCGCCGGGCACTCGGTTCGCTCGACGCGGTCGAGAAGGTGCTGCGCGTCGGCGTCTTCGTGCAATGCACGGCCGACTTCACGCAGCAGAGCGAGGTGGCCGATGCCGCGTCCGATCTGCTGCATCGCGTGTTCGGCGAGGCCGGCGTGCATGTGCGCACGGCGGTCGGCGTCTATGCTCTGCCGAAGAATGCGACGGTCGAGGTCGAAATGACGGTTGCGACCGTTCACGCAGCCTGAGTCAGCCGCGTTCGCGGCGCGCAGGTTCGCTGCGGTGCAGGTGCACCGCCAGCGTGTCGCGCGGCGGGCGCACCGCGCATTGCGCCAGCAACCGGCCGGCTTCGCCCCGGTGGTAGCCGTTGTGCGTCACGACGTGGGCCAGCATTTCTTCGCGCGTCATGCAGCCCTTGTCGCCGTCGGTGAAGACGAAGGGCACCGACTCGGCCAGCAGCGCTGGCGTGAGCGTGTCGAGGTAGGCGAGGTACCAGCGGTCGGACTCGGCCACGGCCGCGCGCAGGTCGGCCAGCGCGGGTGTCCCGGGCGTGTTGTCGTCGGTGAAGCCGTGCGGCGTGCCCGTGAGGTGACCCGCGAAGATCCGGTTCACCACATGGGCATGGTTGACCACGCGGATCGCGGCATGGCGGGCGTCCGCATGCTGTACGGGGTCGAGGCTGGCCATGCGGTCCAGCAGTTCGTCATTGGCCCACGCGTGGTACTGGAACAGCGTGCGCAGCAAGGGTGGGGCGCTCATGTCAGGACTCCTTCGACTCAGTGTTCGCCGAGCATCCAGCGCGTGCGGTCGCCGCGTCCCGGCAGGTGCAGCGCGGCGGTGGCCGCGGGCGTCTCGGCCAGCAGCCGCCCCTTGCGGAACACCTTGAGCCGCGTCGCGCGCAGGCGGATGGCCTCGACCGGGTCGCGCGCCTGCAGCAGCACGAAGCTGGCGTCGCAGCCGGCCTCCAGGCCGTAGCCGTCCAGGTGCATCACGCGCGCTGCGCGCGTGGTCACGGCCTCGAAGCACTGGTGGATGCCGGCCTGGCCGGTCATCTGCGCCACGTGCAGGCCCATGTGGGTCACCTCGAGCATGTCGCCCGAGCCCATGCCGTACCACGGGTCCATCACGCAGTCGTGGCCGAAGGCGACGTTCACGCCGGCCGCCAGCAGTTCGGGCACGCGCGTCATGCCGCGGCGCTTGGGGTAGCTGTCGTGGCGGCCCTGCAGCGTGATGTTGATGAGCGGGTTCGACACCACGCTCACGCCGCTTTCGGCGATGAGCGGCAGCAGCTTGCTCACGTAGTAGTTGTCCATCGAGTGCATCGACGTGCAGTGCGAGCCCGTCACGCGGCCTTGCAGGCCCAGGCGCAGCGTCTCGGAAGCCAGGGTCTCGATGTGGCGCGAGTGCGGGTCGTCCGACTCGTCGCAGTGCATGTCGACCAGCTTGCCGCGCTCGGCGGCCAGCTCGCACAGCAGCTTCACGCTGGCGGCGCCGTCGGCCATGGTGCGCTCGAAATGCGGAATGCCGCCGACCACGTCCACGCCCTTGTCGAGCGCGCGCGTGAGGTTGTCGACGCCGCCCGGCGAGCGCAGCACGCCATCTTGCGGAAACGCGACCAGCTGCAGGTCGAGGTACGGCGCCACCTGGCGCTTCACCTCGAGCAGCGCATCGACCGCGAGCAGGCTGGGGTCGCTCGTGTCCACGTGCGAGCGGATCGCCAGCAGGCCCTTGGCCACGGCCCAGTCGCAGTACGCGAGCGCGCGTTCGATGAGTGCATCGGCCGTGAGCAGCGGCTTGAGTTCGCCCCACAGCGCAATGCCTTCGAGCAGCGTGCCGCTCTGGTTGACGCGCGGCTGGCCGTAGCTCAGCGTGGCGTCCATGTGGAAATGCGGGTCGACGAAATGCGGCGTGAGCAGCAGGCCTTGCGCGTCGAGCGTTTCGTGCGCGGGTGCAGCAAGGCCGGGCGTGACCTCGGCGATGCGGCCGTCCTGCACGGCAACCGACATGCCGGTGCGGCCGTCGGGGAGGGTGGCGTTGGTGATGAGGAGGTCGAGCATCGGTGGGGTGTCTTTTTTGAGGGGGCGCTCAGCGCGTGCGCTGCGCGCGGAAGCGGTACTGTCCGAGCGCCGGGCCAACCTCGATGGTCACGCGGCGCAGCTTGTTGCCGTGGCCCGAGTCGGCTTTGGCCGTCACCACGATGCCGCGCGGCGTGGCGCGGCAGGTGAGGTCGCTCAGCGAAATTTCTGCGTGGTCGTTGTCGAGTTCGGCGATGGCGGTGGTGTGCACGGCGTACAGGCTGTAGTTGCGGTCGGCCTCGCCGCGTGCCATCCACTGCACGTAGAGGAACGATTGCGCGAAGGCTTCGGCGTGGACCACGCGGTAGGTGCCGTGGTGGTCGGGGCCCCAGGTGCCGCAGGTCTGCACCCAGGTGACGGCATCGTGGGTGGCGAAGCGCTCGGCGCCGTAGTCGGCGCCGAGTGCATGGGCGCCGCTGCCGGCCATGGCGAGCAGCGTGGCGGCCAGCAGGCAGCGGAGGCGGTGCCGCGTCATCGGCATGTCAGCGTTCTCCCTTGCGGTAGGGTTTCATCAGCGCCTGCGGATAGCTGGCCTTGCGCGCCACCAGCACCAGCGCCAGGATCGACAGCAGGTAGGGCAGCATCAGGTACAGCTGGTAAGGCAGCACGGCATCGCCCGATTGTTGCAGCCGCAGCTGCAGCGCGTCGAAGAACGCAAACAGCAGCGCGCCGAGCAGGGCCTTGCCGGGCCGCCACGAGGCAAACACCACCAGCGCCACGCAGATCCAGCCGCGGCCGTTCACCATGTTGAAGAAGAAGGCGTTGAAGGCCGACAGCGTGAGGAACGCGCCCGCCACGCCCATCAGCGCGGAGCCCGCCACGATGGCGCCGGTGCGCGTGGCCGCGACCGACACGCCCTGGCTCTCGGCCGCCTGCGGGTTCTCGCCCACCATGCGCAGTGCCAGGCCGAGCGGCGTGCGGTACAGCACCCAGGCCACCGCCGGCACCAGCAGCAGCGCGAACAGCGTGAGCGCGGTCTGCGCGTTGAGGATGGGCACGGGCAGCCAGTCCATCGGCGCGAAGGGCGTGATGGTCGGCGGCGTGTTCACCTTCGGAAAGCTCACGCGGTAGCCGAAGTAGCTCAGCGCCGTCGCCAGCAGCGTGATGCCCAGCCCCGAGACGTGCTGTGACAGCGCGAGCCCGACGGTCAAAAAGGCGTGCAACAACCCGAACACCATGCCCGTGAGCGCGGCCACGCCGACGCCGGCCCACAGCGGCGCGCCGGCATACACCGCGAGCCAGCCGGTGAAGGCGCCCGCAACCATGATCCCTTCGATGCCGAGGTTGAGCACGCCCGCGCGTTCGCACAGCAGCACGCCGAGCGTGCCCAGGATGAGCGGCGTGGCGATGCGCAGCACCGCGACCCAGAAGGCGGGGTTGGAAAGAATGTCGAGCAGGTCGGTCATCGGGTATTTCTCCCTCCCCTTCCGGGGGAGGGCCGGGGTGGGGGCACGCGGCGCTCGCTTCGGGAGCCGATGCCCCCATCCCAGCCTTCCCCCGGGAGGGGAAGGGGCAAGACCGAAGTCACGGGCGTTGTCATTTGGTCACCCGCACGCGGTACTGCGTGAGCAATGTCGCCACCAGCACCGCGATCAGCGAGGCTGCGACGATCACGTCGGCGATGTAGGTCGGCACGCCCACGGCGCGGCTCATGGTGTCGGCACCGACCAGCACGCCGGCCACGAACACGCCGGCGGCGATCACGCCCAGCGGATGCAGGCCCGCGAGCATCGCGATCACGATGCCGGTGTAGCCGTAGCCCGGCGACATGTCGAGCGTGACGTAGCTGGTGCGGCCCGCCACCTCGATGGCACCGGCCAGCCCGGCCAGTGCGCCCGAGAGCAGCGCGACCATCACCACGGTGCGCGTCACCGGCACGCCGGCGAAGGCGGCGGCGCGGGCATTGGCGCCCACCGCGCGGATGTCGAAGCCCAGCACCGTGTACTTGAAGATCGCCCACACGCACACTGCGAGCGACACGGCCCAGAGCAGCCCGGTGTGCACGCGCGTCTGCGCGATGAGCTTGCCCAGCTCGAGGTCAGGTTGCAGCGACACGCTCTGCGGCCAACCCATCGCCGTCGGGTCTTTCATCGGCCCGTCGAGCAGCGCCGACACGCCCAGCAGCACGATGAAGTTGATGAGCAGCGTGGTCACCACTTCGTCGACGCCGAGCTTGTTCTTCATGAGCGCCGGGCCCAACAGCATCAGCGCGCCGGCCACCGCAGCGGCCAGCATCATCAGCGGGAACAGCAGCCACGGCGACAGCTCGAAGCCCGTGCCGCCGTGCATGCCGCCCACGGCCACGGCGGCGAGCGCGCCCGCGAACAGCTGGCCCTCGGCGCCGATGTTGAAGAGCCGCGCCTTGAACGCGACCGTCGCGGCCAGGCCGGTGAGGATCAGCGGAATGGCCCGTGTCAGCGTCTCGCTCCACGCGAACACCGAACCGAAGCCGCCCTGCAGCAGCAGCGCGTAGGTGCGGCCGACCGGCGCGCCGGCCCAGCGCACGAGCAGCGCGCTCACCAGCAGCGTGAACACGACCGCGCCGATGGGGGCCAGCACCAGCGCGGCGCGCGAGCTTTCGTGGCGTCGTTCGAGGCGCATCATGCGGCGGCTCCCGGGCGTTGCGGCGCCGTGGCGCCGGCCATCGCCAGGCCGATGGCCTCGCGCGTCCAGGCCGCGGCCGGGCGCGCTTCGCCGAGGTGGCCGCCGTGCATCACGGCCACGCGGTCGCCGAGCGCGAGCACTTCGTCGAGGTCGTCGGAAATGACGAGCACCGCCGCGCCGGCATCGCGCGCGGCAATGAGCTGCTGCTGCACGTAGGCGACGGCGCCGATGTCCAGGCCCCAGGTCGGCTGGTGCGCGACGATGAGGCGCGGTGCACGGTTCGGGTACTTCTTGTTGTCGATGTCTTGTTCCATTGGCTCGGGCGCCAGCAGCGCCCGCCCCAGGATCAGTTTCTGCATGTTGCCGCCCGACAGCGAACGGGCCGGCGCCATGAGGCCGGCGCCGCGAACGTCGAAGGCTTTCTCGATGCGCCGGGCATGCAGCCGCGCGGCCGCACGCCGGACGATGAACGACCAGCGCGAGAACACCGGGCTGCGCAGCCGCTCGGACACGGCGTTCTCCCACACCGGCAGGTCGCCGACCACGCCGACCGCATGCCGGTCTTCGGGAATGCGCGCCACGCCGCGCTGCACCAGCCGGGCGGGCGAGGGCGGCAGCGCGCGGCCCATGAATTGCGCGGTGCCGGAGACGGCGCGGCGCGTGCCGCTCAGCAGCTCGGCGAGCGCGACCTGGCCGTTGCCGGAGACGCCCGCGATGGCGGTGATCTCGCCTGCGCGCAGCGTGAGCGACACCTCGCGCAGCCGGTCTTGTCCACCGTCTTTCGCCGATGCGGTACTCACATGGTCGAGCACGCAGACCGCGTCGCCCACCGACTTGGCGGGCCGGCGTTGCGGCGCCTCGACCGCATGGCCGACCATCCACAGCGCAAGCTGCGCCTGCGTGGTGTCGGCCGTGCGCGCCTCGGCCACGAGCTTGCCGCCGCGCAGCACCGCGATGCGCTGCGACACCCGCAGCACCTCACCGAGCTTGTGGCTGATGAAGATCACAGACAGGCCCTGCGCCACCATCTGCGCGAGCGTGGCGAACAGCGCCTCGCTCTCCTGTGGCGTGAGCACGGCCGTGGGCTCGTCGAGGATCAGGATGCGCGCGCCGCGGTACAGCGCCTTGAGAATTTCCACGCGCTGGCGCTCGCCGACCGAGAGGCGGCCGATGGTCGCGTCGGGCTGCACCGGCAGGCCGAAGCGCTGTGCGACCTCGAGCAGCCGCGCACGGGCGGCGGCGCGGCGCGAGCGCAGGCGCCACAGCGGCTCGGTGCCCATCATCACGTTGTCGAGCACGCTGAGGTTGTCGGCCAGCGTGAAGTGCTGGTGCACCATGCCCACGCCCGCCGCCAACGCGGCCTTGGGGTTGCCGGGCGGCAGGGCAGAGCCGAACACTTCGATGCGGCCTTCGTCGGCAACGTAGTGACCGAACAGGATCGACATCAGCGTCGACTTGCCGGCCCCGTTCTCGCCGAGCAGCGCGAGCACTTCGCCGGCCTGCAGGTCGAGGGAGATGGCGTCATTGGCCACGAGGGGGCCGAAACGCTTGGTGATGCCCTGGAGGCGAAGCACGGTGGGGTTCATGGGGACACAGATGGCGAAGGCAGGCCGCGGCAGAAATTTTCGATGGCCCGGGCGGAGGCTGCGGGTGAGGCCTGCAGCAGTCCGTGCGGACCGTCGAGCTGCACGAGGTGCAGCGCCGACAGCCCGCGCTGGATCGCCGCTGCTGCGCGGCGCGGCACCACGCGGTCCTGCAGCGCCTGCAGGTACATCGCGGGCACTCGCACCAGCGGCAGCTTGTCGCGCACATCGACGCGCTGCACTTCCTTCATGCGGCGGGTCATGACGGCGACCGACACCTGCTTCAGCGAGGCCTGGAGCATGTCCGACAGGTGCGGTGCTGACGAGCCACCCAGCAGCAGGTGCCGCATCGGCGCGCGCATCAGCTTCGAATGCAGCAGGCGCATCGACAGGTCGAGAAGGCCCGCGCGCATCAACGCCAGGCCGGGCGCGGGCCGGCGCGCGAAGCTGCAGCACAGGATGAGGCCTTGCAGCCCCGGCGGGCGCGAGGCTGCGATGGAAATGGCCAGCGGCCCGGAAAACGATTCGCCGAGCAGCACGAAGGGCTGTTGCGTGGGCAGCTGCGCGCGCACCAGTGGTTCGAGTTCGTCGTAGCCCATCACTTGCCGGCCCGGGTAGCGCACGACGTCGACGGTGGCTTGTGGCCCCAGGGCTTGCGTCAAAGGCGCGAAGAGATCGCCGGTGCCATCCATGCCCGGCAGCAGCACAAGGCGAAGGGGGCCCGTGGGCGCCAGCGTCACTTCCAGGCAGCCAGGAATGCCAGCATGACCTTGGCCGAGTTGTCGGCCGCGATGCTCATGAAGGTGCCCATCTCGTTCTCGCCGTCGCCACCGCCCGCGAGGTCGCTGAGCGAGCGGAAGGCGATGTAGGGCACGCCGTTGCTGTAGGCGACCATGCCCACGGCGGCGGTTTCCATGTCGAGCACGTTGGCCTGGAAGGTCTTGTAGGTGTATTCGCGGTAGGCCTTGTTGTCCATGAAGGCCTGGCCCGACACGCCGTTGCCGCCGACCACCAGCTGCGGTTTGCGCGGCAGGCACTTGCCGGCGCCGCAGTTCGCCAGCTCGACGTTGCGGATGCTTCGCGCCACCTCGAGCATCTTCGGATCGGCCGCGAACCAGAACTTGCGTTCGATGCCCGGATTGGCGGCCGAGCGCACCTCGACCGGGCGCGGGAAGTTCATGCCGAAGTTGGGCAGCGTGGCGTCGGTGATGAAGGGCGGCGCGCTGTACTTGCCGGGCGCGGTTTCGCGCGCCATGAGCACTTCGAGGTACTGGCCCCACTGGGCCGGCACCGTCACGTCGCCCACATGCAGCGACGGGTTCACGCCGCCCGCGATGCCGCTGAACACGATGCCGGTGATGCGAAAGCGGTTGAGCACGAGCTGCGTGTTCATCGTCGCGTTCGTCATGCTGATGCCCGAGAGGAACAGCACCACGGGCTTGCCTTCGAGCGTGCCGGAGGTGAACTCGACGCCGTTCACGCTGTGCTTGTTCGGACCTTGCAGGCGCGTCAGCAGCAGCTTGAGTTCGGGCTCGAAGGCCGAGATCACGGCCAGGCGCGGCGTGTCGTCCAGCCGCGTGCTGCTGTTGATGCTCGCGCCGGTGCCCTTGTAGACGCCGACGCAGCCCGACAGGCCCACGGCCAGCACGCCGGCCGCGAGGAGGGAACGGCAGCGGACCGTCGTCATCGGCTTTTTCACTTGGCCGTCGACTTGGGTTGTGCGTCGTCCACCTTCACGGTGAACTTGCCGGCCAGGATGTCGGCCTGCTTGGCCTTCACCTTGGCCGCGATGTCGGCCGGCACCTTCTTCTCGAAGGTGCCCAGCGGCGCGAGCTCGGAGCCCTTGTGCTTCATGTGCGAGTACACGCCGTAGTCTTCGGCGGCGAACTTGCCTTCCTTCACGAGCTTGATCGCGCGGTCGGCCGAAGGCTCGAAATTCCACAGTGCCGAGGCGATCACCGTGTCGGGGTACTGGGCCTGCGTGTCGATCACGTTGCCGATGGCGAGCTTGCCCTTTTCCTTGGCCGCGTCGGACACGCCGAAGCGCTCGGCGTACATGATGTCCGCGCCCTTGTCGATCATCGCGAAGGCTGCTTCCTTGGCCTTCGGCGGGTCGAACCAGCTGTTGATGAAGCTCACGCTGAACTCCACCTTCGGATTCGTTTCCTTCGCGCCCGCCATGAAGGCGTTCATGAGGCGATTGACTTCGGGAATCGGGAAGCCGCCGACCATGCCGATGCGGTTGCTCTTGGTCATGCCGCCCGCGACCATGCCGCTCAGGTACGCCGGTTCCTGGATGTAGTTGTCGAACACCGAGAAGTTGGGCGCCTGCGGCTTCAGCGACGAGCCCATGAGGAACGCGACCTTGGGGAAATCTTTCGCGACCTTGCGCGCCGCCGCTTCCACGCCGAACACCTCGCCCAGGATCAGCTGGTTGCCGCCCGTCGCGTACTCGCGCATCACGCGCTCGTAGTCGGCATTGCTCACGTTCTCGGTCGCCTTGTATTCGATCTCCCCACGCGCCTCGGCCGCCTTCAGCGCCTTGTGGATGCGGCCCACCCATTGCTGCTCGAAAGGCACCGTGTACACGGCCGCCACCTTGAGCTTGGCCTGCGCGAGCGCAAGGCCCGGGGCACCGGCCGCAAGGGCTGCGGCGACGGCGATGGAACGAACGATCAACTGACGGCGTGCTGTCACGGTCTTCTCCTCGATTGAAATGAAAGAACCAACCTGCAATCCCCATGCCCACAAAACCGAACAGAGCCCGCCCTAGTGGCGGGCTCCCTTCCAGCAAACACCGAGGAACCGGCTTTGCCGGGCCTCTGGTGTTGCCCCCGGTAGGGGGTTGGCGAAGCGACACGAAGTGCGCGAAGCCTGGGGGCGAGCCTACTTCGTGCCGAAGATGCGGTCGCCGGCGTCGCCCAGGCCCGGCAGGATGTAGCCGTGGCTGTCCAGCTCACGGTCGATGGCGGCGGTGTAGATCGGCACATCGGGGTGCGCTTTCTGCATGGTGGCCACGCCTTCGGGGCAGGTCAGCAGGCAGACGAACTTGATCGACTTGGGGTTGAGCTCTTTCAACCGTTCGACCGCGGCCACGGCCGAGTTGCCGGTGGCCAGCATCGGGTCGACCACGATCACGTCGCGGCTGTCCATCTCGCCGGGCATCTTGAAGTAGTACTCGACGGCCGTCAGCGTCTTGGGGTCGCGGTACAGGCCGATGTGGCCGACGCGCGCGCCCGGCACCACCGTGAGCATGCCGTCCAGGATGCCGGTGCCGGCACGCAGGATCGACACCAGCACCACCTTCTTGCCGTCGATGACCTTGGCCTGCATGGTCTCCAGCGGGGTCTCGACCTCGATGTCCTGCATCGGCATGTCGCGCGTGACCTCGTAGGCCATGAGCATGCTGATTTCGTTCAAAAGCCGGCGGAAGCTGTTGGTGGAGGCGTCCTTGCGGCGCATCAGCGTGAGCTTGTGCTGGACGAGGGGGTGGTCGACGAGGTGGACGTTGCTCATTGGAGTCTTCTTTTGGTGTGCCGTTGCGGAAAAACAGGAGAGTCTAAAAGACTAGAAGACGGTGCCGTCGCTCTCGATCTGCAGCGGCGGTGCACCGTCTCGCAAACGCTGTGCCAGTACCCGGCCCGCGGCCCAGGTGCCGCCTTCGAGCACGCAGGCCAGGGGCAGCTCTTCCGCGGTGCGGTCGAGCACCTTGCGCACGCGCGGTGCGATTTCGTCCAACAGCGCGACGGTGAGGGCGCGCCATTCGACGATGAACTCGTCACTCGCCTTCCAGCGGCGGGTGAGAAAGGCCGCCTCGCGCGGCACGATCACGCCGCTGTCGATCAGCAGGCCTCCGTTGCGGTACTCGGGCAGGGCGGTGAGCGCGTCGAGATGCCGCACCTTCACGCCGGCCCATTCGAAGGGCTCGAGCAGCGAGTAGGTGAGCCACTGCGACAGCTTGTGGAACGGCATCCAGCCGTTGGTGAGCCCGGGGCCGGTGACGGCGCTGTGGCGCCAGCAGTCGCCCAGCGCAAAGGCCGGGTCGCCGGTGCCGCCCACGTTGTCGCTGCCGTCGGCCGCCAGGCTGTCGATGGCGTTGGCCGAGGGCCAGATGTGCGAGAGGGTGTCGAGCAGCAGCGACAGGATCTGGTGCGCGGTGATCTCGGCCGTGGGCGGCGCAGCCGGGCCGAAGGGTCCGACCAGCGCATCGAACAGGCGGCCCGGTCGGCCGTCGTCGCCGAAGGTCTCGGGCTGTTCGTTCATGGCCTCGCCGAGCCGGCGCAGCAGCGTGGCGCGGCCCGCGAGGCCGACCAGCGGATTGACCTCGCTCACCTGGAAGGCATCGCCCAGCCGGTCGGTGACGAGGCCGCGCAGGCCGGCGGCGTCGGCCTGCAATGGATGGTCGGGGTCGGACGAGAAGAGGCCGCTGGTGAATGCATGGAAGCACGCCACGCCCAGCCCTTCGGAGCGCGTGAAGCGCTGGCCGGTGGCCGACTCGGTGTAGTGCCAGGTCGGGCCGGCGCCGGCGTCGAGCAGCACGCTCACCACCGTGAGGTCGATGTAGACGCGGGCGCGTTGGCGGGCGTCGATGCCTTTGCCGAGCAATGCATCGAGCTGCTGGCGGCGGTCGACGCCGCCGGCCTCGAAGTGGCGCCAGCGGCTGTGGTACGGGATGGTGTCCCACGGATAGCGCTCGCGCGTGACCTCGGCCACGGTGCGCGCCGCGTCTTCGAGCGCGTCGTCGCTGCCGATGCGGAACCACTGCGACTCGCCGCGGCGCGCGCGCGCCAGCAGGGCGCCGGCACGCTGGCGGATGGCGGCGGTGGTGCGCAGCAGGCTGGCGGCGCCGGCCGCGTGGCCGGTGTCGGGCGTGAATTCGATCGACGGATCGACATGGCCCGCACCGCCGGGGCGCAGGCTGCCGGAACCGTCGGCGGGCAGGTCGATGTCGGTGCTGCGGCTCATTCGCTCAGTCCCCGGCCCTTGGCCTTTTTCAGTTCCTCTGCGTCCGGCACCGGGCCGGGGGTGAAGTAGCCGGCCGCCATCTTGGCGTCCATCTCGACGCGGGCGTCAGCCGGGATCAGTGCGTCGGGAATGTTCACGCGCTCGCCGATCTCGATGCCCGAGCCGGTGATGGCGTCGAACTTCATGTTGCTCATCGACACGAGGCGGTGGATCTTCTTGATGCCCAGCCAGTGGAAGACGTCGGGCATCAGCTCCTGGAAGCGCATGTCCTGCACGCCGGCCACGCACTCGGTGCGCGCGAAATACTGGTCGGCCGTGTCGCCGCCGACCTGACGCTTGCGGGCGTTGTAGACCAGGAACTTGGTCACTTCGCCGAGCGCGCGGCCTTCCTTGCGCGAGTAGGCGATGAGGCCCACGCCGCCGCGCTGCGCGCCCTGGATGCATTCCTCGATGGCGTGCGTGAGGTAGGGGCGACAGGTGCAGATGTCGGAGCCGAACACGTCGGAGCCGTTGCACTCGTCGTGGATGCGCGCGGTGAGCTCCACGTCCGGGTTGGCCAGGTCGCGCGGGTTGCCGAAGATGTAGAGCGTCTGCCCGCCGATGGGCGGCAGGAACACCTCGAGGTCGGAGCGCGTGACGAGTTCGGGGTACATGCCGCCGGTTTCTTCGAAGAGCGTGCGGCGCAGGTCGGTCTCGGAGCAGCCGAAGCGGCGCGCCACCTCGGGCAGGAACCAC
Organism: Variovorax sp. 54; assembly: GCF_002754375.1. NCBI lineage: Bacteria > Pseudomonadati > Pseudomonadota > Betaproteobacteria > Burkholderiales > Comamonadaceae > Variovorax > Variovorax sp. 54. The sequence continues at coordinate 55,239 of NZ_PEFF01000001.1, read as the reverse complement.
ACGGGCTCGACGGCAGCCTTGGTCACCATTGCGGCGCCGCCCGTGGTGAGGAAGTGGCCGTCGGCCTTGAGGCGGCCGCTTTGCAGCGCCTCGATCACCTCGGGCAGGATCACATGGGCCTTGGTGATCGCGATGGTCGGGCGGATGTCGTAGCCGGCCGCGAGTTCGGTAGCAAACACATCGGCCACCAGCGCACCCCAGGGGTCGAGCGAGACGATGCGTCCGGGCTCGCTCCACTGCGGGTAGGGGCCGATGACGTCGGTCGGCGCGGTGTTGGTGAGGTCGGCCTTGTGTTCGCGCTTCAGGGCGCCGGCCGCCACGGCGAGCGCGCGGTACACGCTGTACGAGCCGCTGTGGGTGCCGATGACGTTGCGGTGCGCGCGTTTGGTGGTGGTGCCGACCACCGGCCCGCGCTCGGGGGCGGTGGCTGCGCCCCACTGGATGGGCAGCGCGCCGAAGCCGCCGGCATGCGAGGTCAGGCGGATGTGGCCGGTCGAGGACGAGGGGTGGAGCGGAGGGTAGGGCGTCGGGCTGGCGCCGGTCGCGGTCGGCAGGGCGGAAGGGATCGCGGTACTGTCTGCAGACATTTGAGGCCCTCAAAAAATGCAATGTACCGAGCACTTGTGCGGCTGGCAAGCGAGGGCCCGCGCGGCCTGGCCGCACTGACGGTCAGGCCGGAGACGAGCGCAGGCCGTAGGTCTTGCCGTGCACGAACAGGTACTCGGCGCGCAGCACCGCGTCGCCTTTCTCGCCGGTGAAGGTGAAGCCGAGCACCGCCACGGGCGTGCCGGGCTTGATCTCCTCGACGCCCCAGGCCTGCAGCCGCGTGAGCGGGGCCAGCTCGACCTGCCACTTGCGGTCGCGGCGTGTCGGCAACTGCGCCTTGGCCAGCAGCGCCGCGCCGTCGACCGTTGCGCTCTGTTTGGGCAACACGCGCTGCTTCAGGTCGGGCGGCAGGGCGAGGTTCTCGGGCAGCTCGATCTCCAGCTCGCCGTGCGGATTGCGCCAGCTCACCTTGGTGGCGCGGCCTTCCACATACAGCGGGCGCTCCTGGTCAAAACGGCTCCAGCCGTGGTGGGCCCAGGCGGGCAGGGCCAGGCTGATCGAACCGGCCACGAACATGCGTCGATGCAGCATCGCGTTCTCCTTGTTCAGACATAGGCAATCCAGCGCCCGCAGATGATGACAGCGAGCCAAAACCCCAGGGAGAGAAGGCATTGCGCCTGGCCGAAACGGTCGATGGCGGCCACGCCGCTGCGCCAGTGAAAGAGCGCCGCATTGGCGCCGGCCAGCGCGATCAGGGCCAGCTTGACGCGGAAGGCGTTGTTGGCGAGCAGTTCGTCAGGCTGGCCGGAGAACATGGTGAGCCCGGTGACGGCGCACAGCCCGAAGCCGACGAGGGCCGGCCGCAGCGTGAGGCGGGCCAGCAGCGGCGCCGGCAGCTCGCGGGCCAGGCCCAGGGCGCGCAGCTCGAACACCAGCAGGCCGCCGAACAGCAGCGCAATGCCCACGATGTGCACGGCCTCCAGCGCCGGGTAGGCCCAGGGGTGCGAGACGAGTCCGGCCAGCATCGGCGCAGCTTAGCGGAGCCCCCGCCGGGGCGCGCACAATCGCTTGCAATCTTTTTTACAAAGTCTGTAACCGACGCGCCCGATGGAACGAACCCTTCTAGGAAGCAGGACAGGCGCGAGCGACGCGGAAGTGGCGCTGCGCGGCCTTTTCCTTCGGGGACTGGACGGCGACGCCGGGGCGTACCGCGAATTCCTGCAGAAGCTCAGCGCGCACCTGCGCGCTTTTCTGGGCAAACGCCTCTTTGGCTGGCCCGATGAAGTGGAAGACCTTGTCCAGGAATGCCTGCTCGCGATGCACAACCAGCGCCACACGTACCAGAGCGACCAGCCATTGACGGCCTGGGTGCATGCGATTGCGCGCTACAAGATGATCGATCTGCTGCGCGCCAAGGCCGTCCGCGAAGACCTGCATGACCCACTGGACGACGACTTGGCCGTGTTCGCCGATTCCGCCACCGAGGCCAGCGACGCGAAGCGCGACCTCGGGGGCCTGCTGCAGACCTTGCCCGAGCGCCAGCGTCTGCCGATCGTGCACGTGAAGCTCGAAGGCCTGTCGGTGGCCGAGACTGCCAGCCTCACGGGCATGTCGGAGTCGGCCGTGAAGATCGGCATCCACCGGGGCCTCAAGGCGCTGGCGGCCCGTTTCGCCACCGGAGGCACCGCGTGAAGACCGACGACCTCGTGGCCCTGCTGGCCACCGGCGCCACGGCCGAGCGGCGGCGCGGCGCGAGCGAGCGCCTCGCACAGGCGCTGACCCTGGCGCTGCCGCTGTCCTTCATGGTCCTGTTCGCCAAGTACGGGCTGGACATGCTCGGGATGAAGGCCATGGCCTCGCCCATGTTCTGGGTCAAGCTGCTGTTTCCGCTGGGCATCGCCGTGGGCGCCTTCGTGGTCGTCCAGCGGCTGGCCCGTCCCGGCGTGCCCGTGCGGCAGGCCTGGCTCATCCCCGTGCTGCCGGTGCTGGGGCTGTGGGTGCTGGCGGCGGTGGTCTGGTTCTCGGCGCCGCAGGAGGAGCGCATGGCCTTGCTGATGGGGAGGTCGTGGCGCCTGTGCGCGATCAACATCTGTCAGATTGCGCTGCCCGTGTTCGTGGGCGCCTTCGTGGCCTTGCGCGGGCTGGCCCCGACGCGGCCCGCATGGGCGGGCGCTGCCGCCGGGGCGCTGGCGGGCGGCATCGGCGCGTCGGTGTATGCGTTGCGCTGTCCCGAACTCGCGGCCCCGTTTCTCGCGGTCTGGTTCGTGAGCGGGATTGCTGTGCCGGTGTTGCTGGGCGCGATGCTGGGACCGCGCCTGCTGCGCTGGTAAGGGCGCTGCTTCAGCGCTTCTTGCTGCCGAAGATCCCGCCCAGCACGCCGCGCAGGATCTCCTTGCCCACCGAGGTGCCCATGGTGCGCACCGCCGACTTGGCCATCGTCTGCACGAGGCCGTCGCGCTTGCCGCCGCGCGGGCCGGTGCTGCCGAAGAGCATGTCGTTGAGCATGCCGCCCATGCCGGACGACTCTTCTGCCGCCGCTGCGCCCTTGCCGGCTGCGGCCGGCGCATCGGGTGCGCTCTCGGCGCGGCCCTTGAGCTTTTCGTAGGCCGATTCGCGGTCGACCGTCTTTTCGTACACGCCGGCCACCAGCGACCCGGCAATGAGCGCCTTGCGCTGGTCGGGCGTGATCGGGCCGAGCTGGCTGCCCGGCGGCAGCACGTACACGCGCTCGGTGATGCTCGGGCGGCCCTTGGAATCCAGGAAGCTCACCAGCGCCTCGCCCACGGCGAGTTCGGTGATGGCGGTCTCGATGTCCAGGCCGGGTTTCTGGCGCATGGTGCTGGCAGCAGCCTTTACGGCCTTCTGGTCGCGCGGCGTGAAGGCACGCAGCGCGTGCTGCACCCGGTTGCCGAGCTGGGCCAGCACCGAATCGGGAATGTCCAGCGGGTTTTGCGTCACGAAGTACACGCCGACACCCTTGGAGCGCACCAGCCGCACCACCAGCTCGATGCGTTCGACGAGCGCCTTGGGCGCCTCGTTGAACAGCAGGTGGGCCTCGTCGAAGAAGAAGGCCAGCTTCGGCTGCTCGGGGTCGCCGATTTCGGGCAATTGCTCGAACAGCTCGGACAGCATCCACAGCAAAAAGGTGGCGTACAGGCGCGGCGAGTTCATGAGCTTGTCGGCCGCCAGGATGTTCACCACCCCCTTGCCGCCGACGGTCTGCATGAAGTCGGAGATGTTGAGCATCGGCTCGCCGAAGAACTTGTCGCCGCCCTGGGTCTCGATCTGCAGCAGGCCGCGCTGGATGGCGCCCACGCTGGCGGCGCTGATGTTGCCGTACTCGGTGGTGAACTGGCTCGCGTTCTCGCCCACGTACTGCAGCATGGCGCGCAGGTCTTTCAGGTCGAGCAGCAGCATGCCGCTGTCGTCGGCGATCTTGAACACCAGGTTCAGCACGCCGGCCTGGGTTTCGTTCACGTCGAGCATGCGACCCAGCAGCAGCGGGCCCATGTCGGACACCGTGGCGCGCACCGGATGGCCCTGGTCGCCGAACACGTCCCACAGCGTGACGGGGCAGGCGGCGGGCTCGGGCACCTCGATGCCGCGTTCCTTGAGCGTGGCGGCCAGCTTGTCGCCGACGGCGCCTTTCTGGCTGATGCCGGTCAGGTCGCCCTTGACGTCGGCCATGAACACCGGCACGCCGATGTTCGACAGCTGTTCGGCGATGGTCTGGAGCGTGACGGTCTTGCCGGTGCCGGTGGCGCCGGTGATCAGGCCGTGGCGGTTGGCCAGGCCGGGCAGGAGGGCGCACTCGATGGTGTCGTGGCGTGCGATCAGAAGGGGGTCGGCCATGGGGCGCTCCGGGTCGTATCGAAGCGCGCAGTCTAATCAACCGCCACTCCTATAATTCACGACCCCGCACGGTCGTTCAGGAAAAAAGTTCAGGAGGTTTTTTTGTCATCGACTGCTCAGCCCCCCATTCCCGCCACTGGCGATGCATCCGAACAGTCGCCGATCGAAAAAGAGCTGGCCGTGTTGCTCGTGAACGCGCTCAATCTCGAGGTCGCACCTGAAGAGATCGTTCCCACCGACCCGCTGTACGGCGAAGGTCTGGGCCTCGACTCCATCGACATCCTCGAAGTCGCGCTCGAAGTTTCGCGCCGCTATGGTTTCCAGCTGCGCTCGGACGACGAGCGCAACCAGCAGATTTTCCAGTCGCTGCGTACGCTCGCGACCCACGTCGCCGAGCACCGCAGCGCCACCTGATCCATGTCTCGATGGCGACTCGTCCTCCTGCTGCTGGTGGGGGTCACGTATGCCGGCCTCTCCCATTGGATGACGCTGTTCCACGCCACCGAGCCCTGGGCTGTGGTGGTGTTGCTCGGCCCGTTGTGGATCGCCGCCATGGGCTGCGCTGCCAGCTGGTTCGGCCGCTGGGGCCTTGCCGCCGCGGCGGCGCTGGGCATCGGTGGTTTCTCGCTCGTCTTCCTCGGTGAGGCGGGCGACACGAATCGTCTGTATGTGCTGCAGCACATCGGCATCAACGGCGCGCTCTGTGGCTGGTTCGGCTCGACGCTGCGCGGCAAGGGCTTGCCGCTGATCACCCAGTTCGCGCAGCGTGTGCACCCGTTGAAGGGGCACATGCTGTCCTATACGACGCACCTCACGCAGGTGTGGACGGTGTATTTCGCCGTCGTGGTCGTGTCGTCGATCGTGGTCTACCTGACGATGCCGTTCTCGGCCTGGTCGCTCTTGGCCAACGTGCTGTCGCCGCTGAGCGTGGCGCTGCTGTTCGTGGGCGAGCACCTCGTGCGCTACCGCCTGCACCCCGAATTCGAACGCACGCGGCTCGTCGATGCGGTGCGCGCGTTCTACGGCACCTCGACGGTGGACAACGGCGCCGGCGGCCAATGAAACAGGCGCAGGCAGCCCGCGTGACGACCGACACCGCTTCTTCCTCTTCCTTCCTGCCGCTGCTCGCGGACCGCAACCCCGACGCCCCGCTGGCGTGGCGCGGCGGCCAGCCGGTCAGTGCGCGCCAGTTCCTGGCCGACGTTGCGCGCCTGGCGCCCGCACTGCCTGCCGAAGGTCCTGCCGTCAATCTGTGCCTCGACCGCTACGCCTTCGCCGTGAGCCTCGGCGCCGCGCTGGTGCGCGGGCACGCCAGCCTGTTGCCGCCCGATGCGCGGCCGGACACGCTGGCGCGCCTGACCGAAACCGGCGGCCCCCATTTGTTCGCGCTGACCGACGATGCGAAGCTCGACACCCCCGGCATGCGGCGCCTGCAGGTCGAGGCCGTTCCCGGTCCGGCTGGCGATGCGCCCGTGCCCACCATCGACGGCGGCCGGCATGCGGCCAGCCTGCTCACGTCGGGCTCCACCGGCGTTCCGCAGCCGCACGCAAAAGCCTGGCGCACGCTGGTCGGTGACGTCGAAGTGGCGGTCGAGCGGCTGTGCCGCGTGCTGCAGCGGCCCACGCTCGAAGGGCTCACGCTGGTCGCGACCGTGCCGGTGCAGCACAGCTACGGACTCGAATCGTCGGTGCTGCTCGCGATGCTCGGCGGCGCGGCCTTCGAGACCGGGCGGCCGTTTTTCCCGGCCGACGTGGCGAAGGCGCTGGCCTCGGTGCCGAGGCCTCGCGCGCTCGTGACCACGCCGTTCCATCTGAAGACCTTGCTGCTGTCGGGCATCGAACTGCCGCCAGTCGACCTGATTTTGTCGGCCACCGCGCCGCTGTCGCCGCAACTGGCGTTGCAGGCTGAGCAGGCATTGGGCGGCGTGTTGCTCGAAATCTACGGCAGCACCGAATCGGGCCAGGTGGCGACGCGCCGCACGACCCATAGCGAGATCTGGGAAACCTTCGGCGAGATCCGCGTGCACGCGGAGCCGGGGGAGGGCGATGGCCCCGAGCGCTTCATCTTCAGCGGCGACTTCATTCCCGAGCCGACGCCGATGGCCGACGTGCTCGAACTGCTCGATGCGCGCCGCTTTCGCCTGTTCGGCCGCGCCAACGATTTGATCCACGTCGCCGGACGGCGCAGTTCGCTCGCGCACCTGAACTACCACCTCAACAGCATCGCGGGCGTCGAGGACGGCGCCTTCTGGCTGCCCGACGAGGTGGCCGACGGCGTGGTGCGGCCGGTGGCATTCGTGGTTGCACCCACGCTGTCGGCGACCGACATCATTGCTGCATTGCGGCAACGCCTGGAACCCGTGTTCGTGCCGCGCCGCGTGGTGCAGGTCAAGGCCTTCCCGCGCGAAGGCACGGGCAAGTTGACGGTGCGGGCGCTGCGCGAATTTGCGCTGGCCCAGCTCGCCGACGACCAGACGCCGGTGCAGATGGCGCATACGGTGCCGGTTGACCACCCCGCTTTTGCCGGTCATTTCCCCGGCCAGCCGCTGGTGCCCGGCGCGCTGCTGCTGGCCGAAGTCATGGAAGTCGTGCGGCGCGTGCCGGCGCTGTCGGCGCGGCTCGGCCCGAGCCCGACGCTCGCAGCCGCCAAGTTCCTTGCGCCCGTGCGCCCCGGCAGCACGCTGTCCATCGAGCTGCAGCCGGAGGCCGGAACGGGCCGCGGCGTGCGTTTCGACGTGCGCTGCGACGGCGTGGTGGCTGTCACCGGCCGCTGGACGGCTGTGCCAGAGTCGGCGGGATGAAGCACACCGACGCCGAAACGCGCGCCGTGGACGAAGCGGCGCGGCAGACCGCCCGAGCGACGCCCCAGCAGGGCGACTGGGCGCGTGCGCCCGAGCGCAGCAACATGCTCGCGCTGCGCTTCATCTGCCTGATGGCGCTGGTGTGCGGGCGGCATGTCACGCGGTTGCTGCTGCCGCCGATCAGCCTGTACTTCCTGCTGTTTGCGCCGGCGCCGCGCCGCTACATCAAGCGCTACCTGTTCCGCGCCATCGGTCCGCGCGCGGGCTGGGTCGACGGCTACCGTTTGCTGCACGCGTTTTCCTCGACCGTGCTCGACCGCGTGTACTTCCTGCGCGGGCGCATGGACCTGTTCCAGGTGAAGATCGAAGGCAACGGCCCGATCGAGGCCGAGGCGGCCGAAGGGCGGGGCGCTTTCCTGCTCGGCGCCCACATCGGCAGCTTCGAGGTGCTCGGCGCCTGCAAGCAGCAGGCGCACCAGAACCGCATGCGGCTGGCGATGCTGATGTACCCCGACAACGCGCAGCGCATCACCGCCATCCTGAACGCCATCGCGCTGCCCGAGATGCGGCCCCATGTGATCTCGCTGGGCCGGCCGCACTCGATGCTCGCGCTGCGCGACTGGCTCGACGGCGGCGGCCTCGGCGGCATGCTGGCCGACCGCACGCTGCCGGGCAGCGAGGAGCAGCCGGCGCACCAGCGCGGCAACAACATCGTGCTGTCGTTTCTGGGGCAGCCGGCCGTCTTCAACGACGGCCCGTTCCGGCTGGCGGCGCTGCTGCGCCGCAAGGTGTTCTTCATGGCCGGCATGTACGGCGGCGGTGCCCGCTACGATGTCCGGTTCGACCCGCTGGCCGACTTCGGCACGCCGTTCACCGATGCCGCGGAGCGCGAACAGCGTATCCGCAGCGCAGTCGAAGCCTATGTGGCCCGCCTCGAGGCGCTGTGCCGCGCCTACCCGTACAACTGGTTCAATTTTCATGATTTCTGGCTCGAAGATGCGGCTTGATCGGCTTTGCAGGGTGGTGGTGCTCGCCGTGGCTTTCTGCGCCGCGCCCGCGTGGGCGGCGTTCGACCTGCCCGAACTGATGGGCTTGCTGTCCAAGCAGAAGAGCGGCGAGGCGCGCTTCACCGAACAGCGCTTCGTGCACGGCCTCGAAGGCCCGCTCGACGCGAGCGGCACGCTGAGCTTCGAGGCGCCCGACAAGCTGGTGCGCCGCACGCTGTCGCCGCGCATCGAAACCATGGCGGTGGACGGCAACACGCTGACCTTGTCGCGCGGCAACCGCAACCGCACGCTCGCGCTGGACAGCATGCCCGAGCTGCTGGGCCTGGTCGAAGCCATGCGCGGCACCCTGACCGGCGACGGCACCACGCTGCAGCGCTATTTCAAGAGCACCGTGACCGGCGTCGCCAATCAATGGACGCTCGACCTGACTCCCAATGACAGCCGGCTGGCCGCGCAGGTGCGAAGCATGCGTATCACGGGCCGCGGCGGCGAGGTGCTGGGGCTGGAGATGGAGTTCGTGGGCGGCGACCGCTCGGTCATGAACATCTCGCCCAACGCGCCACCGTCGGCGGTGCCGGCTGGCGCTCCCCGGCGCGCGACGCCGTGAGCCTGGCGCAGGCGGGCGGGCCGCCGGGGTGGTCGCGCCGCATCGTGGTTCTGTTGGCATGGCTGCTGGTCGTGGGCTTGGGCGCGGTCGTCATCGCGCGCACCCAGATCGGCGCCGACCTGTCGGCCTTTCTCCCCAAGAGCCCGGACCTGCGCCAGCGCGTGCTGATCGAGCAGCTGCAAAGCGGCGTCGCCTCGCGCACGCTGATGCTGGGTTTCGAAGGCGGCAGCGTCGAACAGCGTGCTGAAGTCTCGCGTGCCGTTGGCAAGGCGATGCGCGAAAGCAAGCTCTTCGACCTGGTGCAAAACGGCGACGTGAGCGACTGGAGCGAGGCCGGCACCTGGGTGTTCGAGCACCGCTACCAGCTGTCGCCCGGCGTGATGCCCGGGCAGTTCACGGTGGCCGGGCTGCGCGACGCCATCATCGACACGCTGTCGATGCTCGGCACGCCGGCCGGCAACGCGATCAAGCCCTTGCTCGACCGCGACCCGACCGGCGAAACCCAGCGCGTGGCGATGGAGCTGGTGCCGGCGAGCGCGCCGCGCAGCGAAGGTGGCGTCTGGATGTCGCGCGATGCGCCGCGTGCGCTGATGATCGCCACGACGCGTGCGGCTGGCGGTGACCTCGATGCGCAGGCCTCCGCCATCGCGCGCGTGCAGGCCGCTTATGAAGCTGCCGCGCGCGGCATGGGTGAAGCCACTCCCAAGCTGTTGCTGAGCGGACCGCCCGTGTTCTCGGTGATGAGCCGCGAAAAGATCAAGACCGAAGCCATCCACCTCGCGGTGGTGGGTGGCATCGTGATGAGCGTGTTGCTGCTGCTGGCGTTTGCCTCGCCACGTGCGCTCGTCATCGCCTTCCTGCCGGTGGCCACGGGCGTGGTGGTCGGCACGGCATCGGTCAGTCTCGTGTTCGGCTCGGTGCACGGGCTCACGCTCGGTTTCGGCAGCACGCTGATCGGCGAGACGGTCGACTACGCCATTTATTACCTGATCCAGGCGCGCGGCGCGAACGTGGCCGGCACCGGCTGGCAGCGCTGGCGCGAGGTGCATTGGCCCACGGTGCGGCTCGGCCTGCTGACCTCCGTGTGCGGTTTCGCGGCGCTGGTGTTCTCGGGCTTCCCGGGGCTGGCGCAGCTGGGTGTGTTCTCGATCGCCGGACTGGTGTCGGCCGCATTGGCCACGCGCTACGTGCTGCCGGTGCTGGCGCCCGATGGCGCGACCGGCATGGGCATGCGGCGGCACATGGCGCGGCTGGCCGGCGTGCTGGTGCGCGGCCTGCCGGGCCTGCGCTGGCCGCTGGTGGCGCTCGGCGTGGCGGCGCTGGCGCTGGTGCTGTGGCAGGGTGGTCATCTGTGGCGCGCCGACCTGAGCGCCATGAGCCCGGTGCCGCGCTCGGCCCAGCTGCTCGACGAAATGCTGCGCAAGGACATCGGCGCCAGCGACGGCGGCGTGCTGGTCGTGGCCTTCGGCGACGACGAACAGGCCGCGCTGCGCCACACCGAGGCCGCAGCAACGCGCCTCGACGCCTTGGTCGACAAGGGTGAGCTCAGCGGCTACGAAACCGTGACCCGCGTGCTGCCGAGCGTGGCGGCGCAGACCGCACGCCTGGCCAGCTTGCCCGATGCCGACACGCTGCGCGCCAACCTGGCCGAAGCGACGAAGGGCTTGCCGCTACCGGCCTCACGGCTCGGCGCCTTCGTGACCGATGTGGAAGCCGCGCGCAAGCAGGCGCCCGTGCAGCGTGCCGACCTCATGGGCGGTCCGCTGGGTTCCGTGGTGAACACGCTGATGTACGAGCGACCGGGCGGTGGCTGGTCCACGCTGGTCGTGCTGCATCCCGGTCCGGGCTTCGATCAGGGTCGGCTCGAAGCCGCGCTGGCTGGCCTGCCCGAGGTGCAGGTGGTGGACGTCGGCCGCGAACTCGGCGGCCTCTACCAACGCTACCTGCACGAGGCCTTCGTGCAGGTGCTGCTGGGCGCATTGGCGGTGGTGGTGCTGCTGGGCGTGTACCTGCGCTCGTGGCGCCGGCTGCTGGCCGTGTGCCAGCCGCTGCTGTTCGCGGTGGTGCTCACGCTGGGCGGCATGGCGCTGGCACAGGCGGCGCTCGGCATCCTGCACCTCGTGGGCCTGTTGCTGATCGTCGCTGTGGGGTCGAACTACGCGCTGTTCTTCGACCAGCTGCGCACGACCGGGCGCGCCGATGAAGACACGCTGGCCTCGCTGATGCTGGCCAACCTCACGACGGTGGTGTCGTTCGGGCTGATCGCGATCTCGGACATTCCGGCGCTGTCGTCCATCGGCCGCGTGGTGGCGCCGGGCGCCTTGCTGGCGCTGCTGCTGTCGGCTGCGTTCGCGCGCAACGTGGTGCCCGGGAAGGGCCCGAGCCCACAGCGACCGCGCTGATGGGAAAATCCGGACGCACCATGTCGTCGCCTTCCGCCCCTGTCGCTGCTTCCGAATCCTGGCCCTGGCCGCCGGCCATGCGCGCCAGCGCGGCCGTGCATGTGGCGGCGCTGGGCGCGGGCGTGCTGGTGCCGGGCGCATGGCCCTGGGCCCTCGGCGCGGTGGTGCTGAACCATGCGCTGATCACCGGCGCGGGGCTCACCCCGCGCAGCAACCTGCTGGGTCCGAACGTCACGCGTCTGCCCGAGGCGGCGGGTGCGCGGCGCGAGGTGGCGATCACCATCGACGACGGCCCCGAGCCCGAGGTCACGCCCCGCGTGCTCGACCTGCTGGACGCGCACGGCCAGCGCGCCACCTTCTTCTGCATCGCCGAGCGCGTGCAGGCGCATCCGGCGCTGGCGCGCGAGATCGTCGCGCGCGGCCACAGCATCCAGAACCACACGGCGCAGCATCGCCACAACTTCTCCTTCCTCGGGCCGCGCGGCTTCGCGGAGGAGATCGCTCGGGCGCAGGACATCCTGACCGACGTGACCGGTCAGCGCCCGATCTGTTTCCGCGCGCCTGCCGGCCTGCGCAACCCTTTCCTCGAACCCGTGCTGCACCGCCTCGGCCTCTCGCTCGTGAGCTGGACGCGGCGCGGTTTCGACACCCGCGAAGGCGACGCCGCCAAGGTGATGGCGCGCCTCGCTCGCAACCTGCAGGCGCGCGACATCCTGCTGCTGCACGACGGCAACGCCGCGCGCACCGCTGCGGGGCAACCCGTTCTGCTGGATGTCCTGCCCTTGTTGTTCCAACGCTTGCGCACCGACGGATTGCGTGCCGTGACCCTGCCTGAAGGATTAAAGACCGCATGAGCGCCGTGATGCCATCGACGATGACCACCGACCAAGCCTGGCGCGAGCTGCACGAAGCCGCGACCGTGCCCTACAAGAAGGGCGGCACCTTCGCCTGGCAGTTCGCGCGCGGCAAGCTCGGGCGCGACCCGGTGTTCCGCGGCCTGCTCGAACGCGGCCTGATCGATGCGCAACATCGGCGCGTGGTCGACATCGGCTGCGGGCAAGGCCTCTTCGTGAGCCTGCTGGCGTCGATGAGCGCGATGCAACAGCAGGGACGCTGGCCCGCTTCATGGGCCGCCACGCCGGCCGCCGCGGACTACACGGGTATCGAACTGATGCCGAAGGATGTGGCGCGCGCCGAGGCGTCGGTCGGTCACCTGAAGCCCACGCCGCGACTCGTGTGCGCCGACATGTGCTCGGCCACCTTGCCCGATTGCGACCTGGTCGTGATCCTCGACGTGCTGCACTACGTGGACCTCACCGCGCAGGAGGGTGTGTTGACGCGTGTGCGTGATGCGCTCCGCCGTGGTGGCAACCCGAAGGCGCGCCTGCTGCTGCGCGTGGGCGATGCGTCGAGCACGCGTGGGTTCGCCATCAGCCAGTGGGTCGATCGCACCGTGACGCGCATCCGCGGCCACAAGGTGTCGCCGACCTGGGGCCGGCCATTGATCGAATGGACGGCATTGCTGCAGCGCTTGGGTTTCCGCGTGCAGAGCATTCCGATGAGCGAAGGCACGCCGTTTGCCAACGTGCTGCTGGTGGCCGATCTGGAGGCCGTCGCTTGACGGCACCGCAGACGCTCGATCGCGCGGGCATTGCGCAGCGCATTCCGCACAGCGGGAGCATGTGCCTGCTGGAGCTGCTCGAAGGCTGGGACGCCGAATCGATCCATTGCAGCACCACGACGCACCGCCAGGCGGACAACCCGCTGCGCACCGACAGCGGGCTGCTCGCGCCGAACGCCATCGAGTACGCGGCGCAGGCGATGGCGCTACACGGTGGCCTGCTGGCTGTCGAGGGCAGCAGGCCATCGGCCGGCTTCCTGGCCAGCGCACGCAACGTGAAGCTGGCGGTGGCGCGGCTGGACGACATCGACGGGGCGTTGCAGGTGCGCGCCAAACGACTGTCCGGCGACGACCGGCAGGTCTTGTATGAATTCACGGTGGCGGCCGACGACGGCCGCCTGCTGGCCGAGGGCCGGGCCGTGGTGGTCTTGAACACGCCGCTGGCGGACATGGGAAGCACACCGTCATGAGTTTCGAAGGAAAACGCACACTGATCACCGGCGCCAGCGGGGCGCTCGGCGCGGCCATGGCGGAGCGCTTTGCACGCGACGGCGCCACCGTGCTGCTGCACGCGAATTCGCGGCCCGAGGCGATCGAGCAACTGGCCGCGTCAATCACCGCAGCCGGCGGCAAGGCGGAATGCCATGTGTTCGATCTGCGCAGCGATGAGGCCTGCGCGACCGGCTGCGCACGCATCCTCGAAGGCGGCGCGGTGCAGATCCTCGTCAACAACGCGGGCGTGCACGACGACGCGGTGCTGCCCGGCATGCGCACCGAGCAATGGCACAAGGTGATCGACGTGTCGCTGAACGGCTTCTTCCGCGTGACCCAGCCGCTGCTGCTGCCGATGATGCGCACCCGCTGGGGGCGCGTGCTGAACATCTCGTCCGTCGCCGCCATCGCGGGGAACCGGGGGCAGGTGAACTACGCGGCAGCCAAGGGGGCGCTGAACAGCGCGACCAAGGCGCTGTCGCTCGAAGTGGCGTCGCGTGGCGTGACGGTGAATGCGATTGCGCCGGGGATCATCGCGTCGCCGATGGCCGATGCGGTGTTCGACCCAGCGCTCATCAATCAGATGGTGCCCGTGAAGCGCGCCGGCACGCCGCAGGAAGTGGCGGCGCTGGCGGCGTTCCTGGCGAGCGATGAAGCCGCGTACATCACGGGGCAGGTGATCTCGATCAACGGCGGGATGATTTGAGGCATCGGAGCCTCCAACCTGGAGCGCTCCGCATTCGTCTTTCTCGTTGAAGGACGGGGCACTCATTCATCCCCGGAGCCCGGCCGGCACAGTGGGGCCGCCCGCGCCGTGCCGCCTGTCGGGCGCCCCCCAAAGGTCTAAAGCGGCAGCGTATCGAACGCAGCGTAAGCCGTAGCCAGCCACGACTTCACGCGCTGCCGCTCCAGCAACCCGAGCGCATGCGCCCCTTCGCGGTCGTTCACCGCCTTCCAGAAGCTCGTGTTCTGCGCATCGATCTTGCGCATGCTGGCTTCGTGCAGTCGCGGCAATGCAATGACGCGCGCGCCATTCGCATTGGCCTTCGACAGCGACTGCGATGCCAGCAGCATCCCGAAGTCGCTGCCGCGTCCGTAGTTCTGCACCACGATGTAGTTGGGGCGGTTGCCGAAGGTGTCGATGAGCGTGCCGAGCAGGTCGGTGGAGTCCTTGCCGTCGTCCAGTACATGCCAGAAGTTGACCGTGACATCGATCTCCTCGAACACGTCGAACAGGTCGGATTCCTTGATCCAGCGCGACAGCGGCGCCAGCGTTTGCGCCGCAAGGTCGACGATCACGCTCTGCTTCGGGTTGGTCTCGAAGCCGTTCACCACCGTGTCCAGCCCTTCGAAGCTGTCGACCACGACGGGCGAGGCGAAGCCCTCGTAGAAGCGCGTGAAGGAGCTGTGCGACCGGTCGGTGTCGAAGCCGGTGAAGGGCCGGCTGCGATCGATGAAGTACTGGGCCAGCACGCGTGCCGTGACCGATTTGCCGACACCGCCTTTTTCGCCGCCGATGAAATTGATGGAGCTCATGAGTGGTTGCTGCCTCGAATGGGTTGAGGGGAGGGGGAGGGCGGATTCATTCTAGGGGTCGCCTGTCACGCCACTGTGGCTAGCGGCCCCGCTTGCTCATGCCCTGCAGCAAAGGGTGTGCCTGCAAGCGCAGCTGCAGCCGTTTCTTCCACGGAGCCGGCAGCGCCGAGCCGTCGATCATCGCGGGCCACTGGTCGCGCGCAAGCCGGGCCGCGTCGGCGACCACGCGTCGCATGCGCGGCTCGTGCAGGCCGGCCGAGAAGCAGAACGCGCGCACGTTGGCCGGGGTGAACATCGCGGTGCGACGGGCCGCGGTGGCGCTCACTGGGGCCGGCAGCAGCGGGAGTGCGTGGCCCTCGACGCCCTGCAGCGCTGCGTAGGCCACGATGTCGTAGGCCGGTGCCAACCGTGGCGCGATGCCGTCGGGGTAGAGCACGCCGAAGTTCTTCAGGTGCGCATCGGGGTTGCCCAACAGATCGTTGACCACGAGCCGCCGCACCAGTTCGAGCACGGCGTCTTCGCCCAGCGACGGAAAGGCGCGCATCGCGAGCGCCATGTCGAGATAGCTTCCGCTGTACTTGTGCATCGGATCGACCGCGAGCACCTGGGCGAAATCCTCGAAGTGGATGCGGCGCGCACCGTCCCGGTCGAAGCGCGTGACGGCCAGGAACTCGGGCTCATCCGGTAGCGCATAGCTGTGCTCCGCCGCGATGGCCGACAGCGGTGCGAGCTCGGCGTGGCACACCTCGACGCCCGCCGCCCCGGCCATCTGCAACGAAAGCATTTCGAGTTGCGGCATGTGGGGCCGGCCCGCCACCGGCAGCTTGGCGATCACGCGCGTGCTCGCCCCAGCGCGCACGCGCGCTACATAGCGACCGCCCTGGCGTCGCAGGCCCAGCTTGGGTTGCACGCCCGAGACCGAAATGCCCTGCGGCATCGGCAGCTCGACCACCGACATCTCGAGCGCGTCCTGGTCCTGGGTGATGAGGCGCTGCAGCGTGCCGCGGTCGACCGATACCGGGCGTGCGGCCACCGCACCGGGCAGATCGCCACCGCAGGCCGCCAGCAATTCGAAGTGGTCGTTGTCGCGGCAACCGCGCAGCTGCGCGATGTGGCTGCGCAGCACGCCTTCGGGCAGCAGATTCTGGAAGAAGCCGGGCAACTGGCCGCCCTGGGCGTTGAACAACGGGTTCTTCACGTCGCTCCACAGCGCAGCCTGGGCCGCCGGGTCGCTCGCGACCATCGACAGCGAAAGCACGCCTGGCGGCGGGCTGGCGATCAGCTCGGGCTCCGCCACGAAGCGGCACAGGTCGGCGTACTGGAACAGCTTGCCGAGGCGGTGTGCGCCGAGCGAAATCTCGAGGATCTTGACGTTCATGGCGGTGAGCGGCGGCCTCGCACGTAGGGCGGCGCGGCAGGCGCTTCAGCCAGTGCCCGGCCGACGCGCGTGGCGACGGGGCGGTAGCCGGGATCGACGGCGGTGCCTTCGCCGAAGCCCTTGGGCGCGAGCTGCAGTTCGAGCCCCAGCGCATCGACCAGCGCGAGCAGCGACGACAGCTGGGGATTGCCCTTCAGGCTCAGGGCATTGCGCACCGAGCGCTCGGTGAGCCCCGAGCGCAGCGCGATCTCGGCGTTCGTGAGGCCGGTGGCCGCGCGTCGCGCCGTGAGGGCGGTGATGAGTTCCTGCTTGTCCACGGAAATATATTACCGCAAATGCCTATTTGGGAAACATATTTCCGATGTGAACAACCTACTTGGGGATCAGCGTGAAGAGCGGCATGACCACGCCCATCACCCAGTTCTGGCCGAAATCGAGGGCCGCCCGGCGGTATTTCTCGTCGGCCTGCGCGGCCAGCAGGTCGAGCCGCGCCACCACCTTCGACAGCTCGCGGTCGGCCACGAGGTTGCGTCCGCGGTCGCTGATCTCGGTGGCCAGGAGCAGCGGCTGGCCGTCGGGGCCGGTCTTGGACGAGATCAGCCAGAGCGAGATCTCGAAATTGCGCGCGGCCCGGTAGCTGTTCTCGGCGTTGACGCCGTCGATCATGGTCTGGTCCCAGGTGTCGCCGTTGGCCTGCTTGAGCATCGTGGCCCACCCGACGACCAGTGCCGCCACGCGGTCGCCCTGGTAGGCCTGCGGGCCGGTCTCGAAGGCCAGGCGGATGGCGTCGATGCCGATGGCGCCGCGCAGTTCGGGCAGGGGCGTGCCCTGCAGGATCGCGTCCCAGGTGCGCTGCGTGGCTTCCTCCATGGTGGCGGCCGATTTGCGCCATTCGCGCGGGTTGCGCCGGTACAGCGTGGTCTGCACGCGGCGCACCGATTGCAGGTTGTCGCGCAGCGACAGGTTGGCGATGCGGTTGGTGGCGGATTGCAGCCACTCCTGGTTACCGTAGGGTTCGGCGCGCTCGGTGGATCGGAGGGAGGAACAGCCCGTCAGCACCAGCGGCGCAAGCAGGGCGGCCGCGGTGCCCGCCAGCAGGCAGGTGCGTCGCGCCGCGAGGGGAGAAGCCAAGGAATCGCTCATGCCCTGACGTTATCATCCACGGCTGGGGCGGCGGCCCGCTTCAAGCTGCGGGCCCGTGCAATTTTCCTTACAAATCAATACCTTGGCGCTATGCCAAGGCAGGGCGACAAGTCGTGCGTCTTAACTCCATCAAGCTCTCGGGCTTCAAGTCGTTCGCCGAACCCACCAACTTCCTGCTGCCGGGCCAACTGGTCGGGGTGGTGGGGCCGAACGGCTGCGGCAAGTCGAACATCATGGATGCCGTGCGCTGGGTGCTCGGCGAGTCGCGTGCGTCGGAACTGCGCGGCGAGTCGATGCAGGACGTGATCTTCAACGGCACGACCACCCGCAAGCAGGCCAGCCGTTCAAGCGTCGAATTGGTGTTCGACAACGCCGACCACCGCGCCGGCGGCCAGTGGAACCAGTTCACCGAAATCGCCGTGCGCCGCGTGCTCACGCGCGACGGCACCAGCAGCTACTACATCAACAACCAGCCGGTGCGCCGCCGCGATGTGCAGGACGTGTTCCTGGGCACGGGCCTCGGGCCGCGCGCCTACGCCATCATCGGCCAGGGCACGATCAGCCGGATCATCGAGTCCAAGCCCGAAGAGCTGCGCCTGTTTCTCGAAGAAGCCGCGGGCGTCTCCAAGTACAAGGAGCGTCGCCGCGAAACCGAGAACCGTCTGGGCGACACGCGCGAGAACCTCACGCGCGTTGAAGACATCCTGCGCGAACTCAACGCCAACCTCGAAAAGCTCGAGAAGCAGGCCGAGGTGGCGGCGCGCTACAACGCGCTGCAGGGCGACGCCACGAAGAAGCAGCACCAGCTGTGGTTCCTGAAGCGCGGCGAAAGCGACGCCGACCAGGCCAAGATCAAGGCCGATTCGGAAAAGGCCATCAACGACCTCGAATCGCGCACCGCCGATCTGCGCCGCATCGAGTCCGAACTCGAAACCGTGCGCCAGGCCCACTACGGCGCCGGCGACCTGGTGAACCAGGCGCAGGGCAAGCTCTACGAAGCCAGCGCCGAAGTCGGTCGGCTCGAAGGCGAGATCCGCTTCGTGGTCGAAGGCCGCCAACGCGTCGAACAGCGCCTGGTGCAACTGCGCGAACAGATGGGTCAGTGGGGCCGTCGCCGCGAAGAAGCCGAAGCCGAAATCGAGACGCTGGCCGGTGCCGGCGTCGATGCCGAGGAGCAGGCCATCCTGCTGGCCGCGCAGCTCGAAGAACACGACGCACGGTTGCCTGATCTTGAAGAAGCCGTGCAGCGTGCCCAGAACGAAGCCAACACGCAGCGCGCCACCGTGTCGCAGGTGCAGCAGCAGATCCAGGTGCTGGCCGCCGACCAGCGCAACATCGAAGACCAGAGCCGTCAGCTCACGCTGCGCGGCGAACGCCTGCGCGCCGACCAGAACGCGCTGGCCGCACCCGACGAAGACCGGCTGACCGAAATGCAGGAGCAGCTGGCCGCGGCGCAAGAAGCCGCCAGCGAGTCCGACGCCCGCCTGCAGGAACTGCAGGAAGCCGTGCCGCAGCTCGACGAAGACCGTCGCGCCAAGCAGCAGGCCGTCAACACCGAAGGCGCCCGCCACGCCGAGTTTTCGGCCCGCCTCGAAGCGCTGCGTGCGCTGCAAGAAAAGGTCAAGACCGACGGCAAGCTCGCGCCGTGGCTCGCCAAACATGGCCTCGACGGCCTGCAGGGCCTGTGGAGTCGCATCCACATCGAACAGGGCTGGGAGAGTGCGCTCGAATCCGCACTGCGCGAGCGCCTGGGCGCGCTTGAAGTCAGCCGGCTCGACATGGTGCGTGCCTTCGGCAACGACGCACCGCCCGCCAAGCTGGCCTTCTACAGCGCGCCTGCCGCAGGCGTACCGCAAGCCGCGGGCGCGCTGCCCAAGCTGTCGAGCCTGCTGCGCCTGAACGACGCCGGCCAGCAAGCGCTGCTGAACGACTGGCTGCATGGCTGCTTCACGGCCGAGACCTTCGAAGAGGCGCTGGCCCAGCGCGCCACGCTGCAGCCCGGCGAAGTGATCTATGTGCGCAGCGGCCATGCCGTGTCGTCGCACAGCGTGAACTTCTACGCGCCCGATTCCGAGCAGGCCGGCCTCCTGGCCCGCCAGCAGGAAATGGAAAACCTCGAGCGCCAGCTCAAGGCCCAGACGCTCATCAACGAAGAGGCGCGCACCGCGCTGGTCCGCGCCGAAGCTGCCTACGGCGATGCCGCACAACGCCTCGTCACGGCCCGCCGCGAAGCCGCCGAAACGCAGTCGCGCGCCCATGAGCTGCAGGTCGAAACGCTGCGCATGACGCAGCTCGCGGAACAAACTCGCGCGCGCAGCCAGCAGCTGGCCGCCGACCTCGGCGAGGTCGATGCCCAGCTCGAAGAACTGCAAGAAAAGCGCATCGCCGCCGAAGGCCGCTTCGAAGAGCTCGACATGCAACTGGCCGACAGCCAGGAGCGCCATGCGCAGCTCGACGAGCGCGTGATCGAAGCCGGTCGCACGCTGAATGCCAGCCGCGAGCAGCACCGCAGCCTCGAGCGGCAGGCGCAGGAAGCCACCTTCTCGCAGCGCACGCTTGAAGCGCGCCGCGGCGAGCTGAACCGCAGCATCGAAACCGCCTCGCAGCAGACCGTCGCACTCACCGACGAAGACGAGCGCGCCCGCGCCGAGCTGAGCCGCCTGTCGGATGCTGCCGCGCAAGCCGGGCTGCAGGACGCGCTCTCGCTCAAGCTGGAGCGCGAGACCGCCTTGGGCGCAGCCCGCAGCCAGTACGACGACCTCACGCTCAAGCTGCGCGCCAGCGACGAACGCCGTTTGCAGCTCGAGCGCGAACTCGATCCGCTGCGCCAGCGCATCACCGAGTTCCAGCTCAAGGAGCAGGCCGCGCGCCTGGGTGTCGAGCAGTACCAGCAGCTGCTGGACGATGCCGGTGCCGACCTCGAAGTGGTCGCGCAATCGATCGAGACCGAGAAGGTGCGCCTGACGGGCTTGCAAAGCGAAATCGACCGCCTGAACCGCGAAGTGGTCGCGCTCGGCGCCGTCAACCTCGCCGCGCTCGATGAACTCGCGATTGCGAGCGAGCGCAAGATCTTCCTCGACGCCCAGTCGGCCGACCTTAACGAAGCCATCGGCACGCTCGAAGACGCCATCCGCAAGATCGACGCTGAAACGCGCGACCTGCTCGGCGGCACCTTCAAGATCGTCAACGAGCACTTCAGCCGCATGTTCCCCGAGCTGTTTGGTGGCGGCAATGCACGTCTCGTGATGACCGGCGACGAAATCCTCGATGCCGGCGTGCAGGTGCTCGCGCAGCCACCCGGCAAGAAGAACCAGACCATCCACCTGCTCTCAGGCGGCGAGAAGGCGCTTACGGCCATTGCGCTCGTGTTCGCCATCTTCCAACTCAACCCGGCGCCTTTCTGTCTGCTGGACGAAGTGGACGCGCCGCTGGACGACGCCAACACCGAACGCTACGCCAAACTCGTGACCGCCATGAGCCGTGAAACCCAGTTCCTCTTCATCAGCCACAACAAGATCGCCATGGAAATGGCCGAACAACTGATCGGCGTGACCATGCAGGAGCAGGGCGTGTCGCGCATCGTTGCGGTCGACATGGAGTCGGCGGCCTCGATGGTCGAAGCGGCATAAGGCAGGCGCGCGCATGAGCAATCTCACCCTCGCCCTGGCGATCCTTGGCGGCCTCGTTCTCGCGGCCGTCGTGGCCTACAACACCCTGATGTCGCGTCGCAATGCGCCGCGCCAGCCCGACGCGGTCGATGTCGCCTTGGCAGAAGCCGAACGCGCGCTGGCCGGCGGCAGCGACGGCGGCGTGGAGCCGATGCTCCATGCCGACCCGAGCCAGGTGGCCGGAAGCGACCGCCACGAGCCACTGTTCGACCCCGACCTGCCCGCGCCCAGCGGCGTGCCCGTGCCCACCGGTGAGCGCCGCGGCGGGCTCGATCCGTTGATCGACGTCATCGCGCCCATTTCGCTTGAAGGCCTGGCCTCGGGCGACGCTGCGCTCGCGGCCATGCCGTCGACGCGCCGCGCGGGCAGCAAGCCGGTGGCCATCGAGGGCCTGAACGACTTCACCAGCCAGTGGGAGCCGCCGGCGCCCGGGCAGCGCTACCGTGCGTTCCAGGTCGGCGTGCAGCTGGCCAACCGCACCGGGGCGCTCAACGAGATCGAGTACTCCGAGTTCGTGGTCAAGGCGCAGGCCTTTGCCGACGCTGTGAACGGTGCGCCCGAGTTTCCCGAGATGCTCGACGAAGTGGCACGTGCCCGTGAACTCGACCAGTTCGCCAGCGCCCACGACGCGCAACTGGGCTTCGTGCTGCGCGCGCTGCATGCGGCCTGGAGCCCGGGCTACGTGCAACAGAACGCCGCACGGCTGGGCTTTGTCGCCGGGATCATTCCGGGTCGCATGGTGCTGCCGACCAGCGAAGCCGGCCTGCCGCCGATCCTCGGGCTCTCGTTCGACACCCAGGCCGCGCTGGCCGACGATCCGGCGCAATCGGCGATTCGCGAACTCAGCCTGAGCCTCGATGTGCCGCAGGTCGATCGCGGCGAAGAGCCGTTCCGCCGCATGCGTGAAGCTGCTGCCACGCTGGCCCGCGAGATGGACGGCGTGGTGACCGACAGCGACGGCCAGTTGCTGCGCGACGAAACCATGGACGTGATCGGCACCGACCTCGAGCAGCTGTACGACACGCTCGACGCACGCGACCTCGCCGCCGGCTCGCCGCTGGCGCGACGCCTCTTCAGCTGATCCGTCTTTTTCCCGAGGGACACCCCATGACAACGCGCGACGAAGCGGCACGCGAAGCCGCCGCACTGAGCGAGCAGCTGCATCGCCACGCCCATCTGTACTACGTGCTCGACGCCCCTGAGCTGCCCGACGCGGAGTACGACAAGATGTTCCAGCGTCTGCAGGTGCTGGAAACCGAGTTTCCCGAACTGCGCACGCCCGATTCGCCGACGCAGCGCGTGGGCGGTGCGGTGCTCGACGGGCTGGCCAAGGTGCGCCACCGGGTGCCGATGCTGTCGATCCGCACCGAGACCGACATCACGCCGACCGGCGCCAGCGCGTTCGATGCACGTGTGCGCCGCGAACTGGGCCTGGCCGAAGACGCACCGCAGATTGCCTATGTCTGCGAACTCAAGTTCGACGGCCTGGCCATGAGCCTGCGCTACGAGCAAGGCGTGCTGGTGCAGGCCGCCACGCGCGGCGACGGCGAGGTGGGCGAGGACGTCACGCAGAACATCCGCACCATCCGTGAGATTCCGCTGAAGCTCAAGGACACGGCGCCGCCCGTGGTCGAGGTGCGCGGCGAGGTCTACATGAAGCGCGCCGATTTCGACGGCCTCAACGAGCGCCAGCGCGAGAAGATCGCCGCCGGACAGAAGAACGAGAAGGTGTTCGTCAATCCGCGCAATGCGGCGGCCGGCGCGGTGCGCCAGCATGATCCGGCGATCGCAGCGGCACGGCCGCTGAGCTTCTTCGCCTACGGCCTTGGCGAGGTTTCGTCTGCGAGCGAAGGCGGTCCGGAGATTGCCACCCAGTTCGACTGGCTGCAGCAGTTCCATGCATGGGGGTTTCCGGTCGCCACGCAGACGGCGCGGGCGACAGGTGCTATTGAACTGATAGCATTCCACGAAACCATCGGCCGCCAGCGCGATGCGCTGCCGTACGACATCGACGGCGTGGTCTACAAGGTCGACAGCCTGGAGCTGCAGCGGCAACTCGGTTTTGTCTCGCGCGAACCGCGCTGGGCCGTGGCCCACAAGTACCCGGCGCAGGAGCAACTGACCGAGGTGGTCGGCATCGAGATCCAGGTGGGCCGCACCGGCAAGCTCACGCCGGTGGCCAAGCTGGCGCCGGTGTTCGTCGGTGGTGTGACCGTGACCAACGCCACGCTGCACAACGAAGACGAAGCCCGCCGCAAGGACGTGCGCGTGGGCGATACCGTGATCGTGCGGCGTGCCGGCGACGTGATTCCCGAAGTGGTCGGCGTCGCACCCGACAGCCTGGCCAAGCCCGACGACCAGCGCGGCGCCATCTTCACCATGCCGCACAAGTGTCCCGTGTGCGATTCGGAAGCCGTGCGGGAGGAGGGCGAGGTCGACTACCGCTGCACCGGCGGCCTGTTCTGCGCGGCGCAGCGCAAGGAAGCCATCCTGCATTTCGCGGCGCGGCGCGCGGTCGATGTCGACGGGCTGGGCGACAAGCTGGTCGAACAGCTGGTCGATGCCAACCTGATCCGTACCTTGCCCGATCTCTACAAGCTCGGCTTCGTCACGCTGGCGGGCCTGGACCGCATGGCCGAGAAGTCGGCCAAGAACCTCGTCGATGCGCTCGAAGCCTCGAAGAAGACGACGCTGCCGCGCTTCCTGTTCGGCCTGGGCATCCGCCACGTGGGCGAGAGCACGGCCAAAGACCTCGCCAAGCATTTCGGCAAGCTCGACGCCATCATGGATGCGACCGAGGAGCAGTTGCTCGAGGTCAACGACGTTGGCCCCGTGGTGGCGCAGAGCCTGCGCACCTTCTTCGACCAACCGCACAACCGCGAGGTGGTCGAGCAGCTGCGTGCCTGCGGCCTGACCTGGGAAGAGTTCGAGCCCGAAGCCCGTGCGCCCAAGCCATTGGCGGGCCTGACCTTCGTGATCACCGGCACCCTTCCTACGCTGGGCCGCGACGAAGCGAAGGATAAATTGGAGGCAGCCGGTGCCAAGGTGGCCGGCTCCGTCAGCAAGAAGACCCACTACCTCGTGGCCGGGGAAGAGGCCGGCAGCAAGCTCGACAAGGCGCGCGACATCGGCGTCACGGTGATCGACGAGGCGCGTATGCTGGAGATCCTCGCGAACGGGGTTCCACCGGCACCCGAGGCCTGATCCGGTCGGCGGCGTTGACTGGGGCCTTTACCGGCCGTTACGCGACTTCACATCCGCGCAGTCAACAGGGTCTACAAGCGGACGTTGAACGATGACAGAAGGCCGACAAGGAGTCCCTCATGCAAAAAATTCGTGTTCTCGCTACCAGCCTCGCACTCGGCGGCATCGCGCTGCTGAGCGGCTGCGTGGCTGTTCCTGGCGATCCGTACTACTCCGGCGGCTATTCCGACCCGTACTACGCCGATCCGGGTCCCGTGGTGGTGCCGGCGCCGGTCTACATCCAGGGTGGCGGTTACTACGACAACCGCCGTCCGTACTACGACCGCCGTCCGTACTACGACGGTCACCGGCCGGCCTATCCGTACCCTGGCGTGCGACCAACCTATCCGACGACGCGCCCGCCCTGGGGCGGTGGCCGTCCCCCGGTTGCCGTGGTGCCGCCGGTGCGACCCGGCGCGGGTGGCGTGCCTGGCATCACGCCGTCGCAACCGCAACAGATGCCGCGCGGCCGCGAGCGGCTGTGGACCTCGCCAGACTCGAAGAACAACCCCGGGGGTATCCCGTGATCATGGGGTGAGGCTCTCGCGATAATCCCGCGATGGCCTTCCGCGAAATTCTCAAGATGGGCGACCCCCGGCTGCTGCGCACTGCGCAGCCGGTCGTCGCTTTCGACACCGACGAACTGCACCTGCTGGTGCGCGACATGTTCGAGACCATGAAAGCGGTCAATGGCGCCGGCCTTGCCGCGCCGCAGATCGGCGTCGACCTGCAACTGGTGATCTTCGGCACCGACACCGTCAATCCACGCTACCCCGACGCACCGCCGGTGCCACGCACCGTGCTGCTCAACCCTGTCATCACCCCGCTGGGCGATGAAGAGGAAGAGGGCTGGGAAGGCTGTCTGTCGGTGCCGGGCCTGCGCGGCGTGGTGCCGCGCTTCGCCCACATCCGCTACACGGGCTTCGACCTGTATGGCGACCCGATCGATCGCACCGCCGACGGCTTCCATGCGCGCGTGGTGCAGCACGAGGTCGATCACCTGTTCGGCAAGCTGTACCCGATGCGGGTGCGCGATTTCTCGCGCTTTGGCTACACCGAGGTCCTGTTTCCAGGCCTCGATGCGGCCGACGACGACTGACGGGTCGTCCGTCTGTTGACTGGCTTACTTGTTGTTGAGCCCGAAGCGCCCGCCACCCATGAACGCAAGCGAGATCGCCGCGAACAGGAACATGCCCTGCAGTTCCAGCGCCCAGCCGCCTTGCCCGTTCAAAGCGCCCAGGTCCTTGCGGTGCGCCAGCCAGATCGCCACGACCATGTTGATCGCCACGACCAGCGCGGCGGGCCGCGTGAACAGGCCGACGATCAGCAGCACCGGCGCCAGGATCTCGCCCACGTAGACCCCGTAGGCCAGCACGGCGGGCACGCCGTGCGACGCGAGCATGCCGCCGATGCCGTCGACGCCCTTGCCGACTTTGGCAATGCCGTGCAGCAGGATGAGGATGCCCAGCGCAACGCGCAGGATGAGCTTGCCGGTGTCGTCGGACTTGACCATGGTGTGATTCCTGTTCTGGAGTGATGAAAGGGCCGTATGGTAGTGAAACTGACCGCGCCGCCAACCGATCGCCCGCGAAGGAATCGACATATGTATCCAACGCGGGGTTCTTTGTCGCCGACCTGCATCGCCCCGTACACTGCCTTTTGCCTACTGTTGAGGAGTACACACCAATGACGAAGAAGACAACGACCACCCCAACCATCCGACTGCGCCCGGCACTGCTCGCCGCCGCTTCCGTTCTCGCACTGGCCACCGCGGCCCCGGCCTTTGCCGGCAAGACGCTCGATGCGGTCAAGCAGCGCGGCACCGTCAAGTGCGGCGTGACCAACGGCGTGGCCGGTTTCTCGGCCCCCGACACGCAGGGCAACTGGTCGGGCCTGGACGTCGACACCTGCCGCGCCATCGCCGCGGCCGTGCTGGGCGATCCGAAGAAGGTCGACTTCGTGCCGCTCAACTCGCAGCAGCGCTTCTCGGCCCTGCAGGCCGGCGAGATCGACATCCTCGCGCGCAACACCACCTGGACGCTCACGCGCGACGCGTCGCTGGGCTTCAACTTCACCACCATCACCTACTACGACGGCCAGGGCTTCCTGGTGCCCAAGAAGCTCAAGGTGACGAGCGCCAAGCAGCTCAAGAACGCCACCATCTGCACGCAGTCGGGCACCACCAACGAAAAGAACGTGTCGGACTACTTCCGCGCGCAGAACATCCCCGTGAAGACCGTCGTGTTCGAGAGCTTCGAAGCTTCGTTCAAGGCCTTCTTCTCGGGCCGCTGCCAGGCCTTCACGACCGACGCCTCGGCGCTGGCCGGCCTGCGCAACAAGGAAGCGCCGAACCCCGACGACTACCTCATCCTGCCCGAGCTGATCTCCAAGGAACCGCTCGCGCCGCTGGTGCGCCGCGGTGACGACGAGTGGTTCGCCATTGCCAAGTGGGTGCCCAACGCGCTCATCGAGGCCGAAGAATTCGGTGTCACGCAGGCCAATGCCGACCAGCTCAAGGCCGCCAGCAAAGACCCGGCGCAACAGCGTCTGCTCGGCGCCGGTGAAGACCTCGGCAAGCTGCTGGGCCTGGACAAAGACTGGTCGTACCGCGCCATCAAGGCCGTGGGCAACTACGGCGAAATGTTCGAGCGCAACGTCGGACCGAAGTCGGTGCTCAAGCTGCCGCGCGGCTCCAACAACCTCTGGAGCAAAGGCGGCCTGATCTACGCACCACCCGTGCGATGAGGCAGGAGGGCGCCTCGCGCCGCGGCGCTTGGCTGGCCTGGCTCGTGCAGGCCCTTCTGGTGCTGGCCGTCGTGGCCGGCGCCGTCTGGGTGGTGAACCATGCGCTCGACGTGCTGCGCGCACGCGGCGTGCGCTCGGGTTTCGACTTTCTCACCGAGCCCGCGGGTTTCTCGATCAGCGAAGGCTGGCTCGACTTCGATGCCAGCCAGCCGTCGTGGCGCGCGTTCCTTGCGGGCTTGATCAACACCGTGCGCGCGGCCGTGCCGGCGGCCATCTTCGCGGTGGTGCTCGGCACACTGATCGGCATCGGCCGGCTCGCGCCGCACGTGCTGTTGCGCGGCATCTGCACCGCGTACGTGGAGCTGCTGCGCAACGTGCCGCTGCTGGTGCAGCTGCTGATGCTGGCTTTCGCGATGGCCAACCTGCTGCCCGACCCGACCGAGCCCGTGCACCTGCTGCCGGGCGTGTGGCTCAGCAAGGGCGGGCTCAGCGTGCCCTGGCCCGTGGCGGGCGAGGGTGGCTGGTGGCCCACGCATTTCGAATGGCCCGAGCGCGGTGACTTCGGCGTGAGCGGCGGCGCGGCGCTGAGCCCGGAGTACGTGACCATCGTCGCCGGGTTGTCGTTGTACTCGGCGGCCTTCGTGGCGGAGATCGTGCGCGCCGGCATCCTCTCGGTCTCGCAGGGGCAGGTGCTGGCGGGGCAGGCCCTGGGGCTGTCGTCGGTGCAGCAGCTGCGCATCGTGATCCTGCCGCAGGCGCTGCGCGTGATCGTGCCCTCGCTCACCAACCAGTTGCTGAGCCTCACCAAGAATTCGTCGCTGGCCGTGGCCGTGGGCTACCCGGAGCTGGTGTCGGTGGCCAACACCACCATCGGCTCGAACGGACGCGCCTTCGAGTGCATCGCGATCATCATGGCGGTGTACCTGCTGCTGTCGCTCGTGATCTCCTTCGGCATGAACCGCTACAACGCGCGCGTCGCGCTGCGAGGCTGGCGATGAGAAACGTCGCGCAAGGCCCCATCGCATGGCGCAGCGAGCTGTGGGGTTCACCGCTGCGCGCGCTGGCCACGGTGCTGCTGCTGGGCGTGCTCGCGTGGGCCGGGTTCCATGCGTTCGAGTGGGGCGTGGTGCATGCCGTGTTCCGTCCCGACGCCGACGCCTGCCGCGCGGTGCAGCATGGCGCCTGCTGGGGCGTGGTGGCCGAGAAGTGGCGGCCGATGCTGTTCGGCCGCTTTCCGTATGAAGAGCAATGGCGTCCGGCCATCGCGGTGGTCGTGTTGTCCGCGGTGACCGTGCTCAGCGCCTGGCCGCGCAGCTGGCGCTGGTGGCTGGTGCCGTTGTGGCTCGTGGCGTTGTTGCTGTTCGTCGGGCTGATGCATGGCGGTGTGGCCGGGCTGAGCGTGGTGCCGACCAGCCGCTGGGGCGGCCTGCCGCTCACCATCGGGCTGGCTGTGGTCGGGCTGGCGTTGGCTTTTCCGCTGGCGCTGCTGCTCGCGATGGGGCGGCGCTCCGAATGGCCCGTGGTGCGCACGCTGAGCGCGAGCTACATCGAGCTGGTGCGCGGCGTGCCGCTGATCTCGGTGCTGTTCATGGCCTCGTTCCTGCTGCCGCTGCTGTGGCCCGCAGGCTGGCAGCCCGACGTGCTGGTGCGCGTGCTGATGGGGCTCACGCTGTTCGTCGCGGCCTATCTGGCGGAGATCATCCGCGGCGGCCTGCAGGCCGTGCCGCGTGGCCAGACCGAGGTGGCGATGGCGCTGGGCTTCGGTCGCTGGCCGGTGCAGCGCGACATCGTGCTGCCGCAGGCGCTGCGCCTCGTGGTGCCGGCGCTGACCAACAGCGTGGTCGGCACGCTGAAGGACACCTCGCTGGTCACCGTGGTCGGTCTGTTCGAGCTGACCGGCGCACTCGGGCTGGCGCTGGGCGGCGATCCGGTCTGGCGGCCGTTCTATCTCGAGGGCTACCTGTTCGTGGCAGCCGTTTATTGGCTGCTGTGCTTCGGGCTGTCGCGCTACAGCGTCTGGCTCGAGCGGCGCCTGGGCACCAGCTCGGCGTAGCCGGTCTGCGCGTCGGGTTCGCGCGAGAAACGCCATTCGGGCAGCACCGCGACGAGGATCTCGGCCGTGGTGCGCACCACGCAACCGGGCGCGGCATGGCCGCCCGACACCCGGCCACTGGCATCCGACACGCTGAGATGCAGGTGCGAGCCATCGGGTGTCAGCGTGCCCGCGAGCGTGAGGATTTCAAGATCGCCTTCGATCCGCGTCGCCGTCTCGGCGCCCGCGAAACGGATGCTCGCGCCGTGCAGGCTGCCGATGCCCGAGACCACGAAAGCCGCGTCGCCGATGCCGTCTTGCTTCAGCACGGCATCGAGTGCCGCACGCAGGTCGTCGCCGGGTTGCAGCCGCAGCACGAGCGTGTCCATGCGCTGTTGCCTCGCGTCAGCTCGCCGACAGCGCCTTGTCGACCACCTGCTGCGCCTCGCCGAGGATGCGTGCGAGATGGTCGTCGCCGAGAAAGCTCTCGCCGTAGATCTTGTAGATGTTCTCCGTGCCCGAAGGCCGCGCGGCGAACCAGCCGTTCTCGGTGACGACCTTCACGCCGCCGATGGCTGCGCCGTTGCCCGGTGCGTGGCTCAGCACGTTCTCGATCTTCTCGCCCGCCAGCGTGGTCGAGGTGATCTGCTGCGGCGAGAGGGCCGACAGGCGCTTCTTCTGCTCGGGCGTGGCGGGCGCGTCCACGCGGTCGGACACCGGGCGTCCCAGCGCCTGCGTCAGTTCGTTGAAGCGCTCGCCGGGGTCGCGCCCGACGCGCGCGGCGATCTCGGCCGAGAGCAGGGCGGGCACGATGCCGTCCTTGTCGGTGGTCCACGCGCTGCCGTCGTGGCGCA
The DNA here is from genome assembly GCF_002754375.1 of Variovorax sp. 54. NCBI lineage: Bacteria > Pseudomonadati > Pseudomonadota > Betaproteobacteria > Burkholderiales > Comamonadaceae > Variovorax > Variovorax sp. 54. Next base: position 25,312 of record NZ_PEFF01000001.1, on the reverse strand, counting down.
GGAAGGTGGCGCCTGCGCTTTCCTCGCCGCCGAAGCCGAGTGAGCCATCGACCAGCCCGTCGACGAACCACTTGAAGCCCACGGGCACTTCGTACAGCGGGCGGCCCAACTGCGCCGCCACGCGGTCGATCATGCGGCTGCTGACCACGGTCTTGCCGACAGCCGCCTGCGCGGGCCAGTGCGGGCGGTGCGTGAAGAGGTAGTCGATCATCACCGCGAGGTAGTTGTTCGGCTGCATGAGGCCCGCGCTGCGCGTGACCACGCCGTGGCGGTCGTGGTCGGTGTCGCAGGCGAAGGCAATGCCGAAGCGGTCTTTGAGCGCGACCAGTCCGTGCATCGCATCGGGTGACGACGGGTCCATGCGGATACGGCCGTCCCAGTCGAGCGACATGAAACGGAAGGTCGGATCGACCGCCTGGCTCAGCACGTTCAGGCGCTGGAGCTTGTAGCGCGCGGCAATGGCGGGCCAGTAGTGCACGCCGGCACCGCCCAGCGGATCGACGCCGAGGTCGATGGTGCCGCCGCGGATCGCGTCCATGTCGAGCACCTGGGCCAGGTCTTCGACGTAGGTGTTCAGGTAGTCGTGGCGGTGCGTGGTGGACGCCTTCAGCGCCTGCGCGAGCGGCAGGCGCTTCACGCCTTCGAGCTTGTTCGCCAGCATCTTGTTGGCGGCGGCTTCGACGGCTGACGTGATGTCGGTGCCCGCGGGTCCGCCGTTGGGCGGGTTGTACTTGAAGCCGCCGCTCTCGGGCGGGTTGTGCGAGGGCGTGATGACGATGCCGTCGGCCAGGCCGCTGGTGCGGCCGCGGTTGTAGACCAGGATCGCATGCGACACGGCCGGCGTCGGCGTGTACTCGTCGTCCTTCGAGAGCATCAGCTCGACGCCGTTGGCCGCCAGCACCTCGACCGCGCTGGCGAAGGCGGGCGTGGACAGCGCGTGCGTGTCGATGCCCAGGAACAGCGGGCCGTCGATGCCTTTCTGCTTGCGGTAATCGCAGATGGCCTGGCTGATTGCCAGCACATGCCATTCGTTGAACGCGTCGTCGAACGAGGAGCCACGATGGCCCGAGGTGCCGAAGGCCACGCGCTGGCTCGGCACGGCCGGGTCGGGGCGACCGGTGTAGTAGGCCGAGACGAGGCGCGGCACGTCCACCAGCAGATCAGACGGGGCCGGCTGGCCCGCGAGGGGATGGGAAGAAGTGCTCATGTCGAAAGCGGGTGATGAAAGGGAGCGTGCCGGCGGTGCCGTGCGCGGCCTTTCAGCATACGCCATGACCGGGGCCGGCTTGCCGTCTGCGCGCCCGTTCGCAGCGGTTCGCTTACAACCCTTTCAATGTGAGCGCCGTGCGCGGACCCGCTCCGGGCCATCGCCTGTGGCCAGCCATTGAGCGGGCACTTCGAAGTAGGCGGCAATCGTGTGCAGATGCAGGGTGCCGGCGCAGCTGTGGCGGTCGGTGAGCCAGCGGATCACCGTGGGAGCGCTGACGCCGCACTGTCGGGCGAGCTCGGATTTCCACTGGGGTTGCGATCCGGCGACGAGCGAGATCAAGCGGTCTTGAAAGCTGGCGTTCATGGTCGGACTCCCTTGGCCGCAACAGCGGTCGGATGCGAATCTCCTCCAAACGGGCCACAGGCCCAACCCCTCCTTCGCAGGGGGCTGGTAGTTTTTTGCGTGGAGGGTGATCTAGTTCCGACGCGCGGCGGGTGCACCCTTGCACGCCAGCGTCAGAATGGGGCTGCATATCGACCACAAAGGTCGAAGGGGGTGTGCCATGAAAGTGATGATGCTGGACGATCACGCGTTGTTCCGCGCCGGCCTGCGCATGCTGCTCGAGAGCATGGAGCACAGCGCGGAGATCTTCGAAGCTGCCACGGTCGACGAGGCCTGCGCCCTGGCGCTGCGCCACCCCGACCTGGCGATCTGTCTGCTGGACCTCGAACTCAAGGGCGAGTACGGCCTGGACGCGCTGGTGCGTCTGAAAGCGGGGGCGCCCGACATCGCGGCCGTGGTGGTGTCGGCGTCGACCGATGTCGACATCATCCGTGGCTGTCTGGAGGCCGGCGCGATGAGCTTCGTGCCCAAGAGCATGCCGGCCGACTTTTTGAAGCGGGCCTTCGAGACCGTGCTCGCGGGGGAGGTCTACCTGCCCCAAGAGATCTTGCACCTGGGGCCGAAAAGCATAGACAGGCCCACGCTCAGCCCGAGGCAGACCGACACCTTGCACGGCCTGGCGCGCGGGCTGCCGACCAAGTCGATCGCGCGCGAGCTCGGCCTTTCGGAGCACACGGTGAAGGAGTACATCGGCACCTTGTTCCAGGCGCTGGGTGTGCACAATCGCACCGAGGCCGTGATCACGGGCATCCGCCTGGGGCTGCTGTCCCCGTTGCAGCGCAAGGGGTCATGAACCGGCCGCCGCGGGCGGCTAAGCTTCGGGCTGGTTTCAAGGAGCAAGACAAGATGCGCATGACGTTTGGCCGGCACGGGGTTCTTCTGATGGCTGTGGCCCTGGCTGCAGTGCTCGCGGGCTGCGAGGCCCCGCCCAAAGACCGGCCGCTCACCTCCGACGTGCCTGCCCCGCCGAGCTTCGCGCCGCCGCCCGAAAGTTGCCAGGCCCCGGAAGTGCGCTTTGCGCTCGGCTTGCAGGCGACGCGTCCGTTGCTCGAAGAGATGCGCCAGCGCGCCGGCGCGAAAACCGCCCGCACGGTGCCGGCCACGGCCCCGGCCGACCCGGCGCAGGATGCGACACGGCTCAATGCACAGGTCGATCCTACGGGTCGCATCCTCGGCGCGTACTGCGGCTGAACCGCACACGCAAAGCCCTCGGCCTCACGCAGCCTTACTTGGAGGCCAGCGCCTCCATCAGGTCCGTCTCGATGGCCAGCTGAGTCTTCTGGCCCTGCAGTTCCGGCCCGCTGATCAGGAACGTGTCTTCCACCCGTTCGCCCAGGGTTGTCACCTTCGCCAGTTGCAGGTTCAGGTGATGCCGCGCGAGCACGCGCGCCACCGAATACAGCAGCCCTGCACGGTCGCTGGCCGAGATGCTGAGCAGCCAGCGCTGGGCCTTGTCGTCGGGTACGAGGCTGATGCGCGGCTTGATCGGAAAGCTGCGAACCCGCCGTGACACGCGTCCCATGCTCGGCGCGGGCAGGGCGCCGGCCTCGGTGAGCGTTTGCGCCAGGCCTGTCTCGACCATGCTGATGAGGTCGCGGTAGTGGTCGGGCTGGAAAGTCGTCACCACCTGGAAGGTGTCGAGCGCGTAGCCGTTGCTCGTGGTGTGGACCTTGGCATCCAGAATGCTGAACGAGGCCTGGTCGAAGTAGCCGCAGATGCGCGCAAACAGGTCGGACTGGTCGGGCGTGTAGACCACCACCTGAAGCCCTTCGCCCACCGGCGACAGGTGCGCGCGCACGATGGGCAGCGCCTTCGGGTCGATGGGCACGTTCTTCGGCGGCACGAAGCGCGAGAGCTGCTTGGCGTGCCAGGCGATCTCGGTAGCGTCGTGGCGCATGAAGTAGCCGACGTCGAGCGTGTCCCACAGCGCCTTGTGCGCCTCGAAGCGCTGGGCGTGCAGGGCGAGCTGCACCAGCGCTTCGCGCTTGCGCGATTCGATTTCCGCGTCCGGGTCGGGCATGCGGCCGCCGAGTGCGCGCAGCGTGAAGCGGTACAGGTCCTCGAGCAGCTTGCCCTTCCAGGCATTCCACACGCGCGGCGAAGTGCCGCGGATGTCGGCCACCGTCAGCAGGTAAAGCGCGGTGAGGTAGCGCTCGTTGCCCACGCGCTTGGCGAAGGCGCCGATCACCTCGGGGTCGCTCAGGTCCTGCTTTTGCGCGACCTGGCTCATCACCAGGTGCTCGGCCACGAGGAACTCGATGAGCTTGCCGTCTTCGCGCGCAATGCCGTGCTGCTTGCAGAAGCGCTGCACGTCGCGTGCGCCGAGCGTGGAATGGTCGCCGCCGCGGCCCTTGGCAATGTCGTGGAAGAGGGCGGCGACGTAAAGAATCCAGGGCTTGTCCCAGCCGGCCGCGAGCTGCGAGCAGCCCGGGTACTCGTGGGCATGCTCGGCGATGAAGAAGCGGCGCACATTGCGCAGCACCATCAGGATGTGCTGGTCGACCGTGTACACGTGGAACAGGTCGTGCTGCATCTGCCCCACGATGCTGCGGAACACGCGCAGGTAGCGGCCCAGCACCGAGGTCTGGTTCATCAGCCGAAAGGCATGCGTGATGCCGTAGGGCTGCTGCAGGATCCGCATGAAGGTCACGTGGTTGACCGGGTCGTTGCGGAACTTGCTGTCCATCACGTGGCGCGCGTTGTACAGCGCGCGCAGCGTGCGCGCCGACAGGCCCTTCACGCCGATGGTCTTCTGGTACAGCAGGAAGGTCTCGAGCACCGCATGCGGCTCGCGCTCGTACAGGTCGTCGCTCGCGATCTCGATCAGGCCGGCGCGCTCGTAGAAGCGCTCGTTGATGGTCGTGGGCTGCTCGTCGATGGGCTGCAGCCGCTCGGAAATGTTCAGCAGCAGGATCTGGTTGAGCTGCGACACCGCCTTGGCCGCCCAGTAGTAGCGGCGCATCAGCGCCTCGCTCGACTTGCGCTGCGACTCGCTCTCGTAGCCGAAGCTCGCGGCCACGGCGGTCTGCAGGTCGAACACCAGCCGGTCTTCGCGGCGGTTGGCAATCACGTGCAGGCGGGCGCGAATCAGCGAGAGCAGGGCCTCGTTGCGCTTGATCTGCTGTGCCTCGAAAGGCGTGGCCAGGCCGTTCTTGGCCAGGTCGTCCCAGCGGCTGCCGAAGCCGGCGGCCTTGCTCATCCAGAGGATGGTCTGCAGGTCGCGCAGGCCGCCCGGCGATTCCTTGCAGTTGGGTTCGAGCGCGTAGGGCGTGTTGTCGAACTTCTGGTGGCGGTGCCGCATTTCCTGTGACTTGGCCACGAAGAAAGCCTGCGGGTCGATGGCCTGCGTGAAGCGGCGGCGGAAGGACGCAAAGAGCTTCTTGTCGCCCGTGATCAGGCGTGATTCGAGCAGCGAGGTCTGGACCGTGATGTCCTTGGCGGCCTCGTCCAGGCACTCGTCGAGCGTGCGCACGCTGGAGCCGATCTCGAGGCCGGCGTCCCAGCACTGGCCGATGAAGGCCTCGATGCGGGCCGGGTCGATGCCGCTGTCATGGCCGTCGGGCGGCAGCAGCAGCAGCACGTCGACGTCGGAGTAGGGGAACAGCTCGCCGCGCCCGAAACCACCGACCGCAGCCAGCGCGAAGGCGTCGCCGAAGCCGGCTTCGTTCCAGAGGGCAGTGAGCGTCTGGTCGGCCAGCGCCGAGAGCTGGCGCAGCACCGTGTGGACGCTGCGGGTGGGCGCGCGTGCGAAGCGCAGGGTGTCGAAAAGGGCGAGCTTTTTCGCGCGATAGGCTTCGCGCAGCGTCGCCACGTCGATCTTGGCTGCTTCGATCACGGCGGGGGCGCGCTGGGGCGCGTCAGGTTTTGGTCGAGGTGACGAAGGCCGGCAGCGGCGGGCTGCCTTCGGAGAGCGTCAGCACCTCGTAGCCGGTTTCGGTGACGAGCACCGTGTGCTCCCACTGGGCCGACAGCGAGTGGTCGCGCGTGACGATGGTCCAGCCGTCGTACTGGCCGCCCTTGAAGTCTTCCTTCACGTCGCGCTTGCCGGCGTTGATCATCGGCTCGATGGTGAAGATCATGCCGGGCTTGAGCTCTTCCATGGTGCCCGGGCGGCCGTAGTGCAGCACCTGGGGTTCTTCGTGGAAGCGCTGGCCCACGCCGTGGCCGCAGAACTCGCGCACGATCGAGAAGCCCTGGCCTTCGGCGAACTTCTGGATCGCATGGCCCACATCGCCCAGGTGAGCGCCGGGGCGCACCTGCAGGATGCCGTGCCACATGGCTTCGAAGGTGACGCTGCACAGGCGCTTGGCGGCAATGGAAGCGTCGCCGATCACGAACATGCGGCTGTTGTCGCCGAACCAGCCGTCCTTGATGACGGTGACGTCGACGTTCATGATGTCGCCCTTCTTCAGGGGCTTGTCATTGGGGATGCCGTGGCACACCACGTGGTTCACCGAGGTGCACAGCGACTTCGGGAACGGGACGCTGCTGGCGCCCATGTAGCCCACCGTGGCCGAGGTGGTGCCCTGCTTGACCATGTATTCGGCGGCCAGCCGGTCCACGTCGTTGGTCGTGATGCCGGGCTTGATGAAGGGCGTGAGGTAGTCCAGCACCTCGGAACCGAGGCGGCAGGCGACCCGCATGGCTTCGATGCCTGCGGCGTCTTTGTAGGTAATGCTCATGCCCCGAATTATCCCATTCGGCAAATGAACCTGCCCCCAACACGGACCACTTCGTGTTCCGTTGCCCCCCGAGGGGGGCGGCCATCTTGGGGCGGCCCGGCGATGGCCTAAAATTCCGGGTTAACGCGGATGACCCCAGTCAGCGGCCCTCCGCCCAGATTCCTTGATTCCCAACGCGGCCCCCAGGCCCCCCATCGACCGTGACGCAGCCCGCACCTCAAGCCCTTCCCGTCGTAACCTTGTTCGAGGGCGGCAGCGCACTCGGCGATTTCCGTGCACGCCAGCTGCTGCCGAAGCTGCAGGCCATCGAGCCGCGCATCGAGGGCATTTCGGCCCGTTTCGTCCATCTGGTGGTCACCGACGGGTCGCTGGCCACGGCCGACCGCGAGCGCTTTGCGGCGCTGCTGACCTACGGCGAGCCCTTCGAAGCCCTGGCGGCCAAGGCAAGCGCCTCGGTCGTGGTCACGCCCCGACTGGGCACCGTGTCGCCGTGGGCCTCCAAGGCCACCGACATCGCCCACAACTGCGGCTTGGCGCTGCGCCGCGTGGAGCGCGTCACCCAGTACCACCTGAAGCTCAAGGCGCCGCTGATCGGCAAGGCCCCCGTGCTCGAGGGCGACGCCCTGGCTGCCGTGGCCGGCCCGCTGCACGACCGCATGACCGAATCGGTGCTCGCCGCCGTCGAACAGGCGGCGAGCCTGTTCAGCGAACTGCCAGCCCAGCCGATGGCGCAAGTCGACGTGCAAACCGGCGGCCGCGAAGCTCTTGTGGCAGCCAATACCGGCTTCGGCCTGGCCCTGGCGGAAGACGAAATCGATTACCTCGTTGAAGCCTTCACCCGCCTGGGCCGCAACCCCAGCGACGTCGAACTGATGATGTTCGCGCAGGCCAACAGCGAGCACTGCCGCCACAAGATCTTCAACGCCAACTTCACCATCGACGGCGTGGCCCAGCCGCAGAGCCTGTTCTCGATGATCCGCCACACCGAGAAGCAGAACCCGCAGCACACGGTGATCGCCTATGCGGACAACGCCTCGGTGATGGAAGGCGCGACCATCGAGCGCTTCATTCCCGTCGAAGGCTCGCAGAGCTATCAAAAAGAGAGCGCCCTGAGCCACGTGCTGATGAAGGTCGAGACGCACAACCACCCGACCGCCATTTCCCCGTTCCCCGGCGCCTCGACTGGCGCGGGCGGCGAGATCCGCGACGAAGGCGCCACGGGCCGCGGCTCCAAGCCCAAGGCCGGCCTGACCGGTTTCACGGTTTCCAAGCTGTGGCCAGAAGACGGCCACTACGGCAAGCCCGAGCACATCGCCAGCCCGCTGCAGATCATGACCGAGGGCCCGCTGGGCGGCGCCGCGTTCAACAACGAATTCGGCCGTCCCAACCTGCTGGGCTACTTCCGCGAGTACGAGCAGGCCGTGACGAGCGACCTCGACACCGTGCAGCGCGGCTACCACAAGCCCATCATGATCGCGGGCGGCCTGGGCAGCATCGACGCCACGCAGACCAAGAAGATCCTGTTCCCGGCCGGCTCGTTGCTGATCCAGCTCGGCGGCCCCGGCATGCGCATCGGCATGGGCGGCAGCGCCGCCAGCTCGATGGCCACCGGCGCCAACGCGGCCGAGCTCGACTTCGACTCGGTGCAGCGCGGCAATCCCGAAATCGAACGCCGTGCGCAGGAGGTCATCAACCACTGCTGGCAGCAGGGCGCGGCCAACCCGATCCTCGCGATCCACGACGTGGGCGCGGGCGGCCTGAGCAATGCCTTCCCCGAACTGACCAACGACGCTGGCCGCGGCGCGCGCTTCGACCTGCGCGCCGTGCCGCTCGAAGAATCGGGCATGGCGCCGAAGGAAATCTGGTGCAACGAAAGCCAGGAGCGCTACGTGCTGGCCATCGCGCCGGAGTCGCTCGAACAGTTCAAGGCCTTCTGCGAGCGCGAGCGCTGCCCGTTCTCGGTGGTCGGCGTGGCGACCGAAGCGCGCCAGCTGCTGGTGGCCGACGAAGGCGCAGCGGTGCAGCCCGTCGACATGCCGATGGACGTGCTGCTCGGCAAGCCGCCCAAGATGCACCGCGACGTGAAGACCGTGGCCCGCAGCTTCAAGCCCCTCGACCTCACGGGCGTCGACCTGCAGAAGGCCGCCATCGACGTGCTCGCGCACCCGACCGTGGCTTCGAAGCGCTTCCTCATCACCATCGGTGACCGCAGCGTGGGCGGCCTGACGCACCGCGACCAGATGGTCGGCCCGTGGCAGGTGCCCGTGGCCGATTGCGCCGTGACGCTCGCCGACTACAAGGGCTTTGCCGGCGAAGCCATGAGCATGGGCGAGCGCACGCCGCTGGCCGCGCTCGACGCGCCGGCCTCGGGCCGCATGGCCGTGGCCGAGGCCATCACCAACCTGCTGGCCGCGCCGATCGAGCTGTCGCGCGTCAAGCTGTCGGCCAACTGGATGGCTGCTTGCGGCGAACCCGGCGAAGACGCCGCGCTTTACGAGACCGTCAAGGCCGTGGGCCTGGAGCTGTGCCCGGCGCTCGGCGTGTCGATTCCGGTCGGCAAGGATTCGCTGTCGATGCGCACGCAGTGGAAGGACGATGGCGAAGCCAAGAAGGTCACGTCGCCGGTCAGCCTGATCGTCACCGCCTTCGCCTCGCTGGCCGACGTGCGCGGCACGCTCACGCCGCAGCTCGACGCGACCGAAGACGACACCACGTTGGTGCTCATCGACCTCGGCCGTGGCCAGCACCGCATGGCCGGCAGCATCCTGTCGCAGACGCTCAACCAGAGCGGCGACACCGTGCCCGACCTCGACGACCCGGCGCAGCTCGTCGCGCTGGTCAACGCCGTGAACGCGCTGCGCGCCGACGGCAAGATCCTCGCGATGCACGACCGCAGCGACGGTGGCCTGTTCGCCACCGCCTGCGAAATGGCCTTTGCCGGCCACGTCGGCGTGGCGCTGAATGTCGACATGCTCGTCACCGAAGGCGACGGCATTTCCGACAGCCGCATGGAAACCGGCGACGCCAAGAACTGGGCGCAGCAGGTCAGCGCGCGCCGCGAAGAGCTCACGCTCAAGGCGCTGTTCAACGAAGAGCTGGGCATGGTGCTGCAGGTGCGCACGGCCGAGCGCAACGAGGTCATGCAGGTGCTGCGTGCCCACGGCCTCAGCGCGCACAGCCACTTCGTCGGCAAGACGCGCCCCGCCAGCTCGGCCATGGACGCAGGCAAGGGCAAGCTCGAAGTCTGGCGCGATGCCAAGTCGGTGTTCAGCGCATCGCTGCACGACCTGCACCAGGTCTGGGATTCGGTCAGCTGGAAGATCGCCCGCGAGCGCGACAACCCGGCCTGCGCCGACGCCGAGCACGCCGCGGCCGGTGTGCCGAGCGATCCGGGTATGCATGTGTTCCTGCCGAACGCCCCGGTGGCACCCGCCATCCTGCAATCGCGCCCCAAGGTCGCGATCCTGCGCGAGCAGGGCGTCAACTCGCACGTCGAGATGGCGTATGCCTTCACCGAAGCCGGCTTCGAGGCCTTCGACGTCCACATGACCGACCTGCAGACGGGCAGGGCGGACCTCGCCAATTTCAAGGGCGTGGTCGCCTGCGGTGGCTTCAGCTACGGCGACACGCTGGGCGCTGGCATCGGCTGGGCGCGCAGCATCACCTTCAACCCGAAGCTGGCCGAGCAGTTCAAGACCTTCTTCGGCCGCACCGACACCTTCGGCCTGGGCGTGTGCAACGGCTGCCAGATGTTTGCCGAGCTGGCCGACATCATTCCGGGCGCCGACGCCTGGCCGCGCTTCACCACCAACCAGAGCGAGCGTTTCGAGGCGCGCCTGTCGATGGTCGAAGTGCTCGAGTCGCCCAGCCTCTTCTTCGCGGGCATGGCCGGCAGCCGCCTGCCGATCGCGGTGGCGCACGGCGAGGGCTATGCCAACTTCAAGCATCGCGGCGACGCCGGAAAGGCCATCGGCGCGATGCGCTTCGTGGACAACTACGGCCAGCCGACCGAGCAGTACCCGTTCAACCCGAACGGCAGCGCCGGCGGCCTGACCTCGGTCACCACGCCGGACGGCCGTTTCACCGCCGTGATGCCGCACCCGGAGCGCGTGTTCCGCAACATCCAGACGAGTTGGACGTCGGGCGACAAGAGCGAACTGAGCCCGTGGATGCAGATCTGGCGCAACGCGCGCAAGTGGGTGGGGTGATCGGGCGCATTCAGGCCGTGCAAACGGCCTGAGTCAGGTCAACAAAAAATGCCCTCCAAGCTTGGGTCTGGAGGGCATTTTTCATGGGGATGGTGCCCCTGAAGCGCTGTCGATCAGCGCTGGCTGTTCAGCATCGACGCCTTGAACGACAGCACATGCGTCTTCGCCGCTTCGGCCGCCGCGTCGGCGTCGTGCCGCTGCAGCGTGGCGACGATGGTGCGGTGCTCTTCGATCACTTCGGCCAGATGCCCCTCGGCGGCCAGTGAAATCGCCCAGAAGCGCTGCGAGCGCGCATGCAGCACGCTCAGGATATCCTGCAGCATGGTGTTGCGCGCGGCAGCCGCGATCTTCTCGTGGAAGAGCCGGTCGAGGTTCATGACCGACATCGCATCGCGCCGCTGCGCCGCGGCCTCGAACTGCTCTGCGACGGCCTGCAGCTCGGCCAGCTCGGCCTCGGTGATGGCCGCTGCGGCCAGGCGCATGCACAGCACCTCGTTCACCAGCCGGACCTCGATGAGTTCCAGCGCGTCGTTGATCGACAGCGGCGAGGCCATCGCGCCCTTGCGCGGAATGATGCGGACCAGGCCCTCGGCCGACAGGCGGTGCAGCGCCTGGTTGACCGGCGTGCGGCCCACGCCCAGCCGCTCCATCACCTGGGCGGTGTTGAGGTACTCCCCGGGCTTGTAGGCCAGGGTCACCAGGGCTTCCTTCAGGCGCAGGTAGGCCGTCTCGTTGAGGGAAATGGCTGCTTCGGGCCGCCGGGCGGGGGCTTTGCGGGCGGGCGTGGCTGCTTTCATCGGCGCGAGGGTCTTCATGGTGGGGTGCCCTGATGGTACCTGTGGGAAATCCCTTTGAAGTTTTTGTGGAGTCACTGTAATATCGTTGTGAAATTTCACTGAAACTTCAACGAAGCACCGCCATGAACCTGTCTTTCGAACTTCCCGAGGGGAATGCCCCGCACACGATGAGCTTCGAGGCCAGGCACCTCGTGATCGCCGGCTGGACCGGGCGCGACACCGCCGCCATCGAGCACCACATCGAGGAACTCGCCGAGCTCGGCGTGCCCGCGCCGAGTGCCGTGCCGCTGTTCTACCGGGTGGCCACCCAGCAGCTGAGCCAGGCCGACGTCGTGCAGGTGGTGGGGGCCGACACCTCGGGCGAGGTCGAACCGCTGCTGTTCCTGCACGGGGGCGAGTTCTTCGTCTCGATCGGTTCGGACCACACCGACCGCGCGCTGGAAGCGCACAGCGTGGCGCTGTCCAAGCAGATCTGCGTCAAGCCCGTGGCGCGCAGCGCCTGGCGGCTGGCCGACGTGCAGGAGCGCTGGGACACGCTGGTGCTGCGTTCGTGGATCGAGGAGGGCGGTGAATGGCGCCTGTACCAGGAAGGCGCGCTGGCCGCGCTGCGCCCGCCGGCCGATCTGCTGGCGCGCTGCGCCGCGGCCGATGGCGAACCGGGCGAGGGTTTCGCAATGACCTGCGGCACGGTCGGCGCCATCGGCGGCATCCGCCCGGCCGCGCGCTTTCGCATGGAGCTGGTGGATGAACACACCGGCCGCCGCATCGCGCACGAGTACCGCGCGGTCTCGCTGCCCATCGTCGCCTGACGCACAAGGACCGCACATGCCCGCCCCGATCTCCCTCGAAGCCGCCCGCGCCGACCTGGCCGCAGGCCGCGTCACCTCCGCCGCGCTGACCGCGTCGGCGCTGGAACGCATCGCCGATCCTTCCGGTGAAGGCGCTCGCACCTTCACCCGCGTGCTGACAGACCGTGCCCAGCACCTGGCGCGCGCCTCCGACAGCCTGCGCGCAGCCGGCCTCGTGCGCTCGCCGCTCGAAGGTCTGCCGGTCTCCGTCAAGGACCTGTTCGACGTGGCCGGCGAAACAACGACCGCCGGCTCCGTCGTGCTGCGCGACGCACCGCCCGCCGCGCACGACGCCGAGGCCGTGCAGCGCCTGCTGGCTGCGGGCGCGGTGCTGGTCGGCAAGACGAACATGACCGAGTTCGCGTACTCCGGCCTCGGCCTCAACCCGCACTACGGGACGCCGGCCAATCCGTGGCAGCGCGGCGAGCGGCGCATTCCCGGCGGCTCGTCTTCGGGCGCTGCGGTGGCGGTTGCCGACGGCATGTGCGTTGCGAGCGTCGGCAGCGACACCGGCGGCTCGGTGCGCATTCCGGCGGCGCTGTGCGGCATCACCGGCTTCAAGCCGACGGCGCGCCGCATGCCCGGCACCGGGCTCGTGCCGCTGTCGCACAGCCTCGACGCGGTCGGCGTGATGGCGCTCGACGTGGCCGGTTGTGTGGCGATGGATGCGGTGCTGTCCGGCGTGTCCGAAACGACCCGGCCGCAGCACCTGCGCCAGGCGCGCTTCGCGGTGCCGACCACCTTGGTGCAGGACGGCATGGACGCGCACGTCACTGCCACGTTCCGACGTGCGCTGCAGCGTCTCTCGACCGCCGGCGCGCAACTGGTCGAGCTGGCGGTGCCCGAGTTCGACGAGCTCGCCGCCATCAACGCCGCAGGCGGCTTCAGCGCTGCCGAATCATGGGCGTGGCACGCCGAGCTGATCGAACGCAGCGGCAGCGGCTACGACCCGCGGGTGCTCAACCGCATCCTGCGCGGAAAGGACTTCACGGCGCGCGCCTACCTCACGCTGCAGGCGCAGCGGGCCGACTGGCAGCGCCGCGTGGCGGCGCGCCTGGGCGAGTTCGACGGCTGGCTCATGCCGACCGTGCCGCTGGTGGCGCCGCGCATCGAGGCCCTCGAAGCCGACGAGGCGCAGTACTTCGCGGTCAACGCCGCGATGCTGCGCAACCCCTCCATCGTCAACTTCATGGACGGCGGCGCCATCTCCTTGCCCTGCCACGCGGCCGGCGAAGCTCCCGTGGGCCTGAGCCTTGCAGGCCTGGCGATGCGCGATGCCGCGCTGCTCGGCTGGGCCGCCGACATCGAACGCGCCCTGCGCGCCACCGTCGATTGACCCGTCTGCCAACCCTCAAGAAACTCCGGAGAACTTCATGAACAAGCGCTTTTGTTTCTCGCTCGCCTCGTTCGCGTGCTTTGCCGCCGGCCTGGCGTGCATCGTGCCCGCGGCCCACGCGCAGGACGCCTACCCGTCCAAGCCGATCCGCATGGTGGTGCCGTTCCCTCCGGGCGGCAGCATCGACATGACGGCGCGCCTGGTCGGCCAGAAGCTCTCGACGGCACTGGGCCAACCGGTGCTGGTGGACAACCGTCCCGGCGCGAGCGGCAACATCGGCATGGACTACGTCGCCAAGGCGCCCAAGGACGGCTACACCTTGCTGATGGTGCACACCGGCCTGGCTTCCAACGGGCACATGTTCGCCAAGCTGCCCTACGACCCGATCAAGGACCTGGCGCCCGTGATCCGCGTGGCCGACCAGCCCAACGTGCTCATCATGAATCCCAAGTGGACGTTCAAGAACGTCGGCGAGCTGGTGGCCTATGCCAAGGCCAACCCCGGCAAGCTCAGCGTCGGCACCTCGGGCGTGGGCGGCCCGCAGGACGTGGCCGCGCGCCGCTTCATGCAGATGACCGGTACCGATCTGCTCAACGTGGCGTACAAGGGCGGCGCGCCCGCGCTGTCCGACCTGGTCGGCGGCCAGATCGACATGATGTTCGAGACCTCGCCGACCGCCGTGCCCTATGCCAAGAGCGGCAAGCTGAAGGCGCTGGCGGTCACGGGCGACAAGCGCGTTCCCACCTTGCCCGACGTGCCGACGGTGGCCGAATCCGGCGTGCCGGGCTACCGCTTCATGGGCTGGGTCGGCCTGGTGGCGCCGGCCGGAACGCCGGCACCGGTCATCGCCAAGCTCAACGAGCAGGTGCAGGCGCTGCTCAAGAACGCCGACACGCAGAAGCAGTTCACCGACCTCAGCCTGGAGGTCATCGGCGGCTCGGCGCCGGACTTCACGGGCTTCGTGCACAAGGAGTCGAACGACTACGCCCGGTTCGTGAAAGACTTCAACATCACGCCGCAATGAAAAAAGCCCCGCGACTGCGGGGCTTTTTGCTGGGGGCGATGGCCTGAGGCTTACTCGACCTTGGCCTTCGCGCGCAGGTCTTCCTGGTACTTCTGCAGGCGCTGCTGCTGCAGCTGCTGCGTGATCTGCGGCTTCACTTCTTCCAGCTTCGGCAGCTGGGCCTGGCGGATGTCGTCGACGCGGATGATGTGGTAGCCGAACTGGGTCTTGACCGGGGCAGGGGTGGTCTCGCCCTTCTTGAGCTTGATCATCGCTTCCGAGAACTCGGGCACGAAGCTGGCGGGGTTGGCCCAGTCGAGGTCGCCGCCGTTGGCGCCCGAACCCGGGTCCTTGCTCTGCTTCTTGGCGATGTCTTCGAACTTGGCGCCCTTCTTCAGGTCGGCCATGATCTTCTTGGCCTGGTCTTCGGTCTCGACCAGGATGTGGCGGGCCTTGAATTCCTTGCCGCCGTTGGCTGCGACGAACTTGTCGTACTCGGCCTTCACGTCGGCGTCGGACACCGCGTTGGTCTTGCGGTAGTTCTCGAACAGCGCGCGGATCATGATGGCCTGGCGGGCGAGCTCGAGCTGGTTCTTGTAGTCCTCGGTGGCGTCGAGGCCTTGCTTCTGCGCTTCCTGCATGAACACTTCGCGCGCCACGATTTCCTCGCGCAGCTGGTTTTGCATTTCAGGCGTCACCGGGCGGCCGGCGGCAGCCAGCTGCTGGGCCAGAACGTCCATGCGGGCCTTGGGCACCGCCTTGCCGTTGACGATGGCTGCGTTCTGCGCCAGGGCCGTCAGGGGGAATGCACCGATCAGCGCTGCGGCCGCAACGGCCTGCAAGATGTGTTTTTTCATGAAATGAATATCAGGCTGGAGAGGAAATGCGCGTGTAGGAAAAGGCGCGGGAAAGAAAGCAGGAATCAGGAGGAAAGAAGGAGAGGGCGGGCGGCCGCGGCAAACGCGGCAAGCAACCGATTGGACGACTCAGAGCACCTCGATGGCGATGGCGTGCAGACCCTGTGCGATAAAAACTTGGAGGGCATCATACACAAGCCGATGCCGCGCCACGCGGGGCTTTCCGTCGAACAGAGGGGATGCAATGCGCACCCGGAAATGGGTGCCGTAGCCCTCGGCGTTGGCGCCCGCATGGCCCGCGTGGGACGCGCTTTCGTCGATCACTTCGAGCTGCGTGGGCGCAAGCGATGCGCGCAGCGCCGCCTCGAGCGCGGCCACGGTGGGCAGGGGAAAGGTGGTGGCGTCGGTCATGCGGTCGGCTTGTCTTCCTTGAGGTGCGGCGCGATGTACAGGCCCTGCGCCACCAGGAAGACGATCGGGAACACATAGCCCCAGAGCTTGAAGTTGACCCAGGCCTCGGTCGTGAAGTACGCCGCCACGTAGCCGTTGATGAGCGCCATGAACAGGCAATAACCGATCCACGCCACATTGAGCCGGCCCCAGATGCGCTCGGGCAGCTCGAGCTGCGCGCCCAGCAGCATCTTCAGGAAGTTCTTCTTCAGCGCCCACAGCGCCACCGCCAGCGCGATCGCCATGGCGCCGTACAGCACCGTCGGCTTCCACTTGATGAAGCGGTCGTCGTGCAGCACCAGCGTGAGCGTGCCGAACAAAAGAATCAGCACCAGCGTGGCCTTCTGCATCGCCTGCAGCTTGCGTTCCATGGCGTAGATGACGGCCATCTGCACCACGGTGGCGGCCATGAGCACGCCGGTGGCGGTGTAGATGTCGGCGAACTTGTAGGCGCCGAAGAACAGCAGGATCGGGAAGAAGTCGAGGAGCAGTTTCATTTCTTTTGGAAGTCGAGCGACGCCGAGTTCATGCAGTAGCGCAGGCCGGTTTCGGTGGGGCCGTCGGGGAACACGTGGCCCAGGTGGGCGCCGCAATTGGCGCACACGTTTTCGGTGCGCACCATGCCGTGCGAGCGGTCGACGATGTTGCGGATGGCGCCGGGCACGGCTTCTTCGGAGAAGCTGGGCCAGCCGCAGCCGGCGTCGAACTTGGTGGCGGCTTCGAACAGCTTGGCGCCGCAGCAGACGCAGTGGTAGGTGCCGTCGTCCCAGTGGGCTTCGTACTTGCCTGTGAAGGGGCGTTCGGTGGCGGCGTGGCGCGTCACCTCGAAGGCGGCGGGTTCGGCGCCCTTTTCAGCGAGCAGGGCTTTCCATTCGGCGTCGGTTTTCTGTACGGGCGTGGTCATGATGAGCAGCTGATTTCGATCGTGGATGCCCAGTCGGGCGGAAAGCCGGCGTAGTCGTCGGCACCGGGGTGTTCTTCACATGGGGTTTGGAGCAGCGCCAGCAAGGTTGCCACACCCGTGTGGTCCTTTTGCTGACTGGCTTCGATGGCCTGCTGGCCCAGGTGGTTCCGCAGCACGAACTTGGGGTTCGATTGGAGCATCAAATCGGCCGCATCCGGCCGCGAGGTCTGCGCGTGCCGCTCTGAAAAAGAGAGCATCCAGGCATCGAAGCCGGCCCGGTCGAGGAACAGGTCGCGCACCGGCTCGACGTTGCCGTCGGCCATCTGGTTCGACAGGCGGCGCCAGAAGATGGTGTGGTCGACCTTTTCAGCGGCCATCAGCTTGAGCACGCGCTCGATCAGCGCGCGGTCGCCCTCGGCGGGCGCCGTGAGGCCCAGCTTGGCGCGCATGCGGTCTTCGAAGGCGTTGGGGAACACGGTCTTGTACGACTCCAGCGCAGCCACGGCGACTTCCTGCTCGCCGATGAGCGGCAGCAGCGCCTGCGCGAGGCAGAACAGGTTCCAGTAGGCGACGTTGGGCTGCTGGTTGAAGGCGTAGCGGCCCTGGGTGTCGCTGTGGTTGCAGATGTGGCGCGGGTCGAAGCCATCGAGGAACTGGAACGGCCCGTAGTCGATGGTGAGCCCGAGGATGCTCATGTTGTCGGTGTTCATCACCCCGTGGCAGAAGCCCACGGACTGCCACTGGGCGAGCAGGGCGGCGGTGCGCTCGCTCACGGCTTCGAGGAATGCCGCGTAGGCGTTGCCGTTGAAGCGCGCGGTAGTGCGGCATTCGGGGTAGTAGCGGTCGATGACGTAGTCGGCCAGCGCGCGCAGTTCGTCTTCGCGCTGGTTGGCGGCGAAGTGCTCGAAGTGGCCGAAGCGCACGAAGCTCGGCGCCACGCGGGTCACGACGGCGGCGCTTTCCAGCTCTTCGCGACGCACGCGGGCGTCGGAGCCGGTCACGCACAGCGCGCGCGTGGTCGGAATGCCCAGGCCATGCATGGCCTCGCTGCACAGGAACTCGCGGATGCTCGAGCGCAGCACGGCGCGGCCGTCGCCGCCGCGCGAGTAGGGCGTGCGCCCCGCGCCCTTGAGCTGCACTTCGAGCCCGCCCTCGGTCTCGCCGAGCAGGATCGCCCGTCCGTCGCCCAACTGCCCGGCCCAGACGCCGAACTGGTGGCCGCTGTAAACGGTGGCGATAGGCCGCGTGCCGGCGACCGGCAGGCTGCCGGTGAGTGCGGCGAGCGTGGTGTCCGAGTCGCGCCAGCCGGGCGGCAGGCCCAGTTCGCGCGCCACGGCGTCGCTGTGGCCGACCCAGTACGGGTCGGGCAGCGGCGTGGGGCGCAGTTCGGTGAAAAAGGCGGGGCCCAGCGTCGAGAAGCCGGGCTTCCAGCGCAGGCCCAGGTCGGCGACCGGGGTGTCTTCGGCTAACAAGCTCATGCCCGGATTGTCCGGCAGCCCACGAAACCCCGGGCCGCAGAGGCCATCGGGGACGTGGGGTGGATGCCTTCGATCAGTTCAGCAGCGCGCCGCGCAGCGCCCCGGCGCCGTCGAGCGCGAGGCTGGCGCGGTACTGGGCCGGCGGCAGGCCGAACCAGCGCTTGCAGGCGCGGAAGAAGTTGCTGACGTCCACGAAGCCCAGCCGGTCGGCCACGTCCGCGAGCGTGTGGCGCTGTTCGGCCAGGTACTGCCTGGCGAGTTCGCGGCGCGTGCGGTCGAGCAGCGCCTGGAACGACACCGACTCTTCCTGCAAGCGGCGCTGCAGCGTGCGGTCGGCCAGTCCGAGGCCCGAGGCCACGTCCTGGCGGCGCGGCTCGCCGTGCTGCAGCCGGCGCGCGATCTCGGCGCACACCAGGCTGGCGGTGGTGGTCTGGCCCAGCAGGTTGAGCTGGTCGTCGAGCAGGTGCTCCTGCATCTCGCCCAGCGCCGCGTGGTGGGTGGGCAGCGGCATCGTCATGTCGGCCGACGACAACAGCAGGCGGTTGGCGGGCGCGTTGAAGCGGACTTCGCAGCCGAAGGCCTCGCGGTGCAGCCGGTCGTTGGCCGGCGGCGGGTAGACGAACTCCATGGCCAGCGGCTGCAGCTCGCGCCGCGTGAGCCACTGGCACTGCATGAAGACGGTGAGCAGGGCGTACTCGACGCGCTGGCGCGGAATCGGCAGGGTGCCGCCGGTGTGCTCCATGACCATCCAGCAGCCGCGCGCATCGGACTGCAGCGAGAAGGCCGTAGCGTCGGAAATCACGGCCATGTAGCGCGTGAGCCGCGTGAGCGCCGCGCCCAGGTTGGGGCTGCAGGCCATGGCATGGCCCACCGTGCCCAGCTTGCTGTGGGCGGCGGCCAGGTCGCGGTCCAGGCCCAGCGTGGGCCGGCCGGCGTGCGCCACGGCCACCTGCCACAGCACCGAGATCTCGTCGACGGGGAAGCGCGCGTTCTGGCGGTGCAGGGAATCCGGGTCGAAGCCGGCGTCGCGCAGCAGCGAGGGCACGTGCAGCCCCTCGGCCTGGAACATCGACAGCACGCCTTCCAGCCACGCGGCGGAACTGGTGCGCGACTCCGGCTGCGGACATCCGGGGCGGCGCGACGGCCGGCGCGAATGGCGCGGCAGGGAGGCTTCTGAAGTCATTCGATTGGCTCGCTTGCGATAGCGGTGAAAACGGCGCCGGTTCCTAGAATTTTTCCAGTGCACAGCGGCCCCGCAGTATGGGCGGCGCGCACCGAGCCAGGAATTCCGATTAACCCGGTGTGGAGACAAAACATGAAGACAACGACAACAGCACAAAACCAGGGTGCGGCAGCACAAACGGCGATGGCGCGCGCCATTGCAACCGTGGCCACGCTGGCCGCCGCGGCGGCGCTCGCGGCCTGCGGCGGTGGCTCGTCGGGATCGCCAGGCTTCCCGATCCTGCCGCCCGCACCGGCACCGGCACCGGCGCCTGCTCCGGCGCCCGCCGCAGACGGCCCCATGGTGCGCCAGACCACGGCCGGCAAGGTCGAGGGCGTCGACGACAGCGCCAAGACGGGCACCTGGTCGTGGAAGGGTGTTCCGTTCGCCCAGCCGCCGGTCGGTGCGCTGCGCTGGCGCGCACCGGTCGAGCCCGAAGCCTGGACCGGCATCCGCCCCGCCAAGGCCTTCGGCAACGCCTGCCTGCAGATCGGCCGGCTCTTCAGCCCCGGCACCCACAACACCTACGACGCGACCATCGGCACCAACCTGGGCAAGCCGGTCGGCAGCGAGGACTGCCTGTTCGTCAACATCTGGCGCCCGGCCACCACCGACAAGAACCTGCCGGTGCTGCTGTTCATCCACGGCGGCAGCAATATTTCGGGCTACACGGCCGATCCGCTGTACGACGGCGCGGCGCTGGCCAAGGCCACCAACGCGGTGGTCATCACCGCCAGCTACCGCCTGGGCATCCTGGGCTTTTTGAACGTGCCGCAGCTGCGGCCGGGCGGCACGGCGGGCGACGACTCGGGCAACTTCGCGCTGCTGGACAACATGGCGGCGCTGCGCTTCATTCAGAGCAACGTTGCCAACTTCGGCGGCGACCCGGGCAACGTCACGCTGTCGGGCGAGTCGGCCGGCGCGACCAACCTGCTGTCGGTGATGACCTCGCCGATGGCCAAGGGCCTGTTCCACAAGGCCTTCGAGATGAGCGGCGGCATTTCGCTCGCGACCAACCTGCCGGTGAAGACGCTGCCTTCGCTGCAGCCAGCGTCGGTGTCGCTGACGCAGGGCCAGACGATCCTCGAAAAGCTGCTGGTCGCCGACGGCACCGTGGCCGACGACGCGGCGGCCAAGGTGTACATCGGCACGCGCACGCCGGCGCAGATCGCCGAGTACCTGCGTGCGCAGGAGGGTGGGGCGCTGCTGACCAAAGTCACTGCGGCCGGGCAGGGTTCCGTTGCGCCCATTCCGGACGGCACGGTGCTGCCGTCGGACCCGATCGGTGCCATCGCGGCCGACAAGTACGTCAAGGTGCCCATGCTCGCGGGCAACACGCGCGACGAAGGCAAGCTCTTTGCCTCGCTGCTGAAGACCATCGGCTACCCGGACGTCGGCTGGATCGTGAACGACGCGCAGCGCTTCACGATGATGTCCGGCTTCAACCCCGATGCCGCGCCCACGCTGACGGTGGCCGACATCATTCACCCGACCTACCTGCCGGTAGGTGCGCCAGGGCTGGGCTACAACGCGGCCACCGACACCATCACGCAGGGCCTGTTCGGCGCCAACCGCGACAACCTGCTCAACACCATGAAGACGCGCCAGTCGAACATCTGGCACTACCGCCTCGACTGGTCGCAGGAGGCCGCGCCGTGGAACGACGTGTACGGCGCCGCGCACGCCTTCGACCTGCCGTTCGTGTTCGGCAATTTCGAGGGCTCGCTGCTCAGCAACGTGATGGGCGGCAAGGCCAACGAGAAGGGGCGCCTGGCGCTGTCGAAGGCCGTCATGGCCAGCGTGGGCGCGTTCATGCGCAACGGCGATCCGAACACGCCCGAACTCGGTGCAACCTGGGGCACGTGGCCTTCGCAGATGCTGCTCGACGCGACGCCGACGGCCGCCAAGATCACGCCGGTGACCGTCCCTTGAAGAGCCGCTTCGTTCAATCATGCAGTGCGGGTTTGTGTCATTGTGCAAGTGGCCGAAGCTTGCGTGAATCTCTCGTTCGCAAAGCTTTCTGAAGTCATTTCACATAGGAGTCCGTAGATGCTGGGTTTGATGCAAGACCAACCGCTTTTGATCTCGTCGCTGATCGAGTTCGTCGAGCGCCACAACGGCGACGGCGAGATCGTCTCGCGTCGTGTCGAGGGTGATATCCACCGCTGCACCTGGAGCGACATCGCATCGCGCGCCAGACAGGTGGCCAACGCGCTGGACGGCGAGCAACTGCTGTTCAGCGACCGCATCGCCACCCTGGCCTGGAACGGCTACCGCCACCTGGAGCTGTACTACGGCGTGAGCGGCAGCGGCCGCGTGCTGCACACCATCAACCCGCGCCTGCACCCCGACCAGATCGCGTGGATCGCCAACCATGCCGAAGACCAGATCCTGTGCTTCGACCTGAGCTTCCTGCCGCTGGTGCAGGCGGTGCATGCGCGTTGTCCCACGATCCGGAAATGGGTTGCACTGTGTGATGCCGACAAGCTGCCGGTCGACAGCGGCGTGCCCAACCTCGTGAGCTACGAAACCTGGATGGGCGCGCAGCCCACCGCGTACGACTGGCCCACCTTCGACGAGAACTCGGCCTCGAGCATGTGCTACACGAGCGGCACCACGGGCAACCCGAAGGCCGCGCTGTACAGCCACCGCTCGACCATGCTGCACGCCTACGCTGCCGCGCTGCCCGATGTCATGCGCATCTCGGCGCAAGACTCGGTGCTGCCGGTGGTGCCGATGTTCCACGTCAACGCGTGGGGCATTCCGTACTCGGCCGCGCTGGTGGGCTGCAAGCTCGTGTTCCCGGGCCCGTCGCTGGACGGCAAGTCGGTGTATGAACTCATCGAAGCCGAAGGCGTGACCTTCGCGGCCGGCGTGCCCACCGTGTGGCAGATGATGCTGGGCCACATGCAGACCAACGGCCTGAAGTTCAGCAAGCTGAACCGCACCGTCATCGGCGGCTCGGCCTGCCCGCCGGCCATGATCACGGCGTTCCAGGAGAACTACAACGTCGAGGTGCTGCATGCCTGGGGCATGACCGAGATGAGCCCGCTGGGCACGCTGTGCACGCTGAAGAACAAGCACCTGTCGCTGCCGGCCGACGCGCAGCTGCAGATCCGCATGAAGCAGGGCCGCGCCATCTTCGGCGTCGACATGAAGATCGTCGACGGCAACGGCGACGAGCTGCCCTGGGACGGCAAGGCCTACGGCGACCTGTTGGTCAAGGGCCCCTGGGTCGTCAAGGAGTACTACAAGGGCGAGGGCGGCAACCCGCTGGTCGCCGACGGCGCGGGCCGGGGCTGGTTCCCCACCGGCGACGTGGCCACCATCGATGCCGAGGGCTACCTGCAGATCACCGACCGCAGCAAGGACGTGATCAAGTCCGGCGGCGAGTGGATCAGCTCCATCGAGATCGAGAACATCGCCGTTGCCCACCCGGCTGTGGCCATGGCCGCGTGCATCGGCGTGTTCCACCCCAAGTGGGACGAGCGCCCGATCATTGCCGTCGTGAAGAAGCCCGGCGCCGAAGTCACCCGCGAAGAGCTGCTGAAGTTCTACGAGGGCAAGACCGCCAAGTGGCAGATTCCCGACGACGTGGTGTTCGTGGAGGCCATTCCGATCGGCGCCACCGGCAAGATCCTCAAGACCAAGCTTCGCGAATTGCTCAAGGACTACAAGCTGCCGGGCCTCTGAAGCACGGCCAAAGCCCACCCGCACTGTCGCGCACGCGATAGGAAGGCCGCCCCGGCGGCTTTCCTTCCGGGCATTCCCTGTGCGGCGAAGAAAAGGGCGCTTGTACGCTGGCGTCCCGCCTCTTTCACTCAGGAGACTCTTCATGCACTTCGGTATCAAGTCAGTGGCAGCCTGTGCCATGCTGGTGAGCGTTTCAGCGTCCTTCGCCCAGAAGGGCGAGACCGTCAAGATCGCCTGGCTCGACCCGCTGTCGGGTCTCATGGCGGCCGTGGGCACCAACCAGCTCAAGACCACCCAATACCTGGCTGACGAGTTCAACAAGAAGAATGCGTCGGGCGTGAAGTTCGAGATCATCGCGATCGACAACAAGCTGAGCCCGCAGGAGACCACCGCGGCGCTGCGCTCGGCGCAGGACCAGGGCGCGCGCTACATCACCCAGGGCAACGGCTCGGGCCCGGCGCTCGCGATCATCGACGCCGTCGAGAAGAACAATGCGCGCAATCCCGGCAAGGAACTGCTCTACCTGAACTACGCGGCGGTCGATCCCGACCTCACCAACAGCAAGTGCAGCTACTGGCACTTTCGCCTCGATGCCGACACCTCCATGAAGATGGAAGCGCTGACCACCTGGATGAAGGACCAGACCGACATCAAGAAGGTCTACATCCTTGGCCAGAACTACTCCCACGGCCAACAGGTGTCCAAGTTCGCCAAGGAAGACCTGAAGATCAAGCGCCCGGACATCCAGATCGTGGGCGACGACCTGCACCCGCTCGCGCAGGTGCGCGATTTCTCGCCGTACATCGCCAAGATCAAGGCCTCGGGCGCCGACACGGTCATCACCGGCAACTGGGGCTCCGACCTCTCGCTGCTCATCAAGGCGGCGAACGACTCGGGGCTGGACGTCAAGTTCCTCACGTACTACGCACCGGGCGCCGGTACGCCCACGGCCATGGGCGCCACCTCGGCAGGCAAGGTCTACACCGTGGCCTATGCCCACTACAACATGGGCGGCGAGATTCAGAGGCTGCTGACCGGCTACAAGAAGAAGATGAACGACGACCTGACGCAGTCGTCGATCTATCACACGTTCGCATTGCTCGATGCCGCTTTCGTGCAGACCAAGTCGACCGACCCCGTCAAGGTGGCCGCGGCGCTCGAGGGCATGAAGATCAAGAGCTTCAACGGCGAGGTCGAGATGCGCAAAGCCGACCACCAGCTGCAGCAGGGCCTGTACATCTCGCGCTGGGAGAAGGCCAGCGCCAAGTACCCCTACGACGCCGAGAACACCGGCTACACCAACGTCCCTGTGAAGTATTACGAGTCGTATGTGGCGAGCACGCCCACGACCTGCCAGATGAAGCGCCCCTAGGCGTCTTTGTGAACGCATTTCCTACCCATCGGTAGAAGAAACCTACCGATGGGTAGCAAATCAGGAAATGCACTGTCGCCTGCGCGATAGATACGTGCCCTTGCGGCCCCCTCCTTACGGGCATTCCCTGAGGGGTGGGGTGGCAAAGACTTGTACGCTTGTGCAGCGTTTTTGATATCGGTTTGACCAGGAGATATAGATTGAAGTTCGCTCTGAAGATCGCTACCGCCGCCGTGCTCGCGGCAACTGCCGCCGGTGCATTCGCCCAGAAGGGTGAGACCGTCAAGATCGCGTGGCTCGACCCGCTGTCGGGCCTGATGGCGGCGGTCGGTACCAACCAGCTCAAGACCTTCCAGTTCCTGGCCGAAGAGTTCAACAAGAAGAACGTGGCCGGCGTGAAGTTCGAGGTCATCGGCATCGACAACAAGCTCAGCCCGCAGGAAACCACCGCCGCGCTGCGCTCGGCCATGGACCAGGGCGCGCGCTACGTGGTGCAGGGCAACGGCTCCGGCCCGGCGCTGGCCATCATGGACGCGCTCGAGAAGCACAACGCCCGCAACCCGGGCAAGGAAGTCGTGTACTTCAACTACGCGGCCGTCGATCCCGACCTGACCAACAGCAAGTGCAGCTACTGGCACTTCCGCCTCGACGCCGACACCTCCATGAAGATGGAAGCGCTGACCACCTTCATGAAGGACCAGGCCGACATCAAGAAGGTCTACCTGATCAACCAGAACTACTCGCACGGCCAGCAGGTCTCCAAGTACGCCAAGGACAACCTCAAGACCAAGCGCCCCGACGTGCAGATCGTCGGCGACGACCTGCACCCGCTGGCCCAGGTGCGCGACTT